>OY969813.1:0-3887500 GCA_963703355.1 uncultured Bacteroidota bacterium | reverse complement strand
TATGGCAGATCTCACATCCGCCACGTTTTCATCTGTAGCAATCTGTATGCAGGAACTTGCAGTCGTTTTAGCTACTGTCTTATTCGGAGCCTGCGGTTTAACACCTAACGTGTCGACGGGTTTGTTCATTCTTGCTCCGGCAACCGATGTGCTCGCGTTCGGTTTTTTAACAAGCGTATCTTCATTCTCAAAAAAGACAAAGAGTGTAATCGTATCTTTCTGCCCGTCTTTGCCAATGTCCTGAAAAACCATTTTCCTGGAAATTTTGAGTGAGACTTCCCGGAGTTTTTTAACTCCCGAAGCGACGACAGGCTGTTGATGATTTACTTTTAACGAACTGTCCGGTGAAGAAGTAGCTTTCTTCGTTATACCCGTACTGTCTTTGACGGGCTCCGGTTTCTTGGTAGCAAACAAACTATCCTTGCTGGTCCTGACTGTTGGTGCAACAACAACAGGAACAACCGGCGGCTGCTTTAATGGTGTCGTTTCCTGTTTGGAAACGGAAACGGGATTGGAAGCCGGCGGCTGCTTTAATGGTGTCGTTTCCTGTTTGGAAACGGAAACGGGATTGGAAGCCGGCGGCTGCTTTAATGGTGTCGTTTCCTGTTTGGAAACGGAAACGGGATTGGAGACCGACGGCTGATCCTTATTAACGATTACAGCCTGCGTTTTAACGGCGGGGCTGTCCTGATTAAAACCTGTACCCGTGTATGTATTATACATCACGGATGAATCATTTACTACGGCTGCCATCAGTCGCGAAAATCCATCTTCCCTTTTGATTCCTTTATTTAATATTCTCGTACTGTCATGTTCAAATGTTGGCCGGATCGTTTCCTTATTCTGCCAGTTAAACAACAACCAGACACTATCGGATTTTCTCAATTGGAAACCCTGGTCATTACCGTGCATGGCGACGGGAAAAATCTGTTCAGGTAAATCATTTTTAGGAAAACGAAGACAAATATTATAATTGCTATCTTTTAATTGCGATATTACCAGATGTCCCTGAGCCGTAGATGCAAATAATTGTTCCCCGATACGGACTATAAAAGCCTGTTTGTTCTCAGCCTCTATTAAAATCGCGAAACCTGGCTGCTGCGCGCGCGCAACTACAGATAAACAAATGAAAAAAAGCGCCATCAAACCGTTCATCCCAAAGAGACCGGGCTTATGCATTATTTTATATTTCTTGCTGATTCAAACTGGTCTGTTCCCGACGTCCAATCTAAATAAAATGACGCGAATGAAACGTATTCTGCTTTTCTTATTTTCTTTTTCAACAATCTTTTCTTCGAATGCCCAGGATACTGCCCGTGAATCTAAAGATCCAGGCCTGCAAATTTACAGAGCCAGTTTCCCGCATATTAATGATCTGGTGCACACCAAACTCAGCGTCCGTTTCGACTATTCCAGGTCTTATATGTATGGAAAAGCCTGGATCACACTGAAACCTCATTTCTACCCAACCGACTCACTTACACTCGATGCCCAGGGAATGGAAATAAAAGAAGTTTCAATGAACAACGGAAACCAGAAAATTCCCCTGAAATATACTTACAATGGCACCAGTCTTTACATACACCTGGATAAAACGTATCAGAATACAGAAAATTACACGATCTATATAGATTATACCGCCAAACCCAACGATATAAAAGTTCAGGGCAGCGCAGCGATAACGGATGCCAAAGGTTTATATTTTATCAATCCACTGGGAACCGACAAGGATAAACCGACTCAGATCTGGACACAGGGTGAAACAGAATCCAATTCCGTATGGTTTCCCACCATTGATAAACCGGATCAGAAATGTACGGAAGAAATCAGCATGACAGTCCCCGCCAAATATGTTACCCTGTCAAACGGTAAACTGATCTCCCAGATAAAAAACAGTGATGGTACGCGAACCGACAACTGGAGTATGGATCTGCCTCACGCTCCTTATCTTTTTTTTATGGGTGTCGGAGACTATGCCGTCATTCACGATAGTTACAAAGGCAAGGATGTAAACTATTACGTCGAAAAGGAATACGCTCCCGTTGCAAAAAAGATATTTGGACTTACCCCTGAAATGATGGCATTTTATTCCCGTATACTCGGAGTTGAATTTCCCTGGGTAAAATATTCCCAAATGACAGCACGGGATTATGTAAGCGGAGCTATGGAAAATACAACCGCTACGTTACATACCGATGCACTGCAGCAGGATGCACGCGAGCTGACTGACGGAAATAAATATGAAGATTTTATATGTCACGAACTTTTCCACCAATGGTTCGGAGATCTGGTTACAACAGAAAGCTGGAGCAATCTGACATTAAATGAGTCGTTTGCCAATTTCAGTGAAACACTTTGGTTTGAATACAAACACGGTAAAGATGCAGGCGACGCCACCAACTATCACGATATTGAAAAATATCTGGCAGATCCTTCTAACCCTTCAAAAAATCTGGTGCGATTCTATTACAAGGATCGGGAAGACATGTTCGATATGGTTACTTATTCAAAAGGAGGCCGTATACTGAACATGCTTAGAAATTATGTAGGTGATAGTGCTTTCTTCAAAGCCCTGAATCTTTATCTGGTAACCAACAAGTTTAAAAATGCCGAAGCCCAAAACCTGCGTTTGGCTTTTGAACAGATTACCGGGCAGGACCTCAACTGGTATTGGAACCAGTGGTATTACGGCAGCGGTCATCCGATTTTTGATATCAGTTATTCTTACGATGATTTAAATAAAACGGCCAAAGTCGTAATTAACCAGGTACAAAATACCGGGAAATTTTTCCGTATTCCATTGGCCATCGACGTATATGAGAGTGGTTCGAAAATCCGTCATAAGGTATGGGTCAATAGTGAAAGTGATAGTTTTTATTTTAAGTATGGCAAGCGGCCGGATCTGATCAACGTGGATGGCGATAAGATTATTCTTTGTGAAAAAGAAGATCATAAAACACTCGATAATTTTATTTTTCAATACAAGCACGCTGGTTTGTATATGGACCGCAGAGAGGCCATTGAATATTGTGCGGAACATCAGGATCAGGCCGGAGCATTGGCACTCCTCAAAATGGCTTTGAAAGATCCCTATTTTGAGTTGCGAAACCTTACACTGAATTCCCTGGAAATTGATAAGCCGGAAGTGAAGTCAGCCATGGAACCTGTTTTGGTTGAAGTCGCCAAAAACGATCCTGACAGGAACGTGAAAGGAACTGCCATCGGATTGATTGGCACATTTAAAGACGAGGTGTACAAACCACTTTTCGTAAAATATACAACTGATTCTTCCTATACTGTTTCGGGTAACGCATTGTATGCGTTAAGTGCATTGGATGAACCACAGGCATACCAGCTGGCAAAACAATTCTACAAATATCCTGCGAGAGGAGAATTGAATTCCGCCATTGTTGCCATCTTCATCAAGGAAGGAATTGATTCGAATTTTGATTACGTAATTGAAGGATTTCGTAAAATGCCTGAGCTCAGTCTGGAAAAAGTAGAAACCTTCCCTCAATTTGCAGCATTGACTTTGAAAATGGATAATACGGATCAATTCAAAAAAGCCATTGATGCCATTGTAAAATACCGCGACGGACTTCCGGCAGCAGAAAAGGGACAAATAAGCAAATTAATCAATGACAATTTCCTGAAACCAATTGCCGACCGTAAAGAAGCAGCAGGCTTAAAAGTGCAGGCAGACTATGTAAGGTCGTTTATTAAGTAAAGAGCGCAATTGGTTATGGGTTATGGGATATGGGTTATGGGATATGGGTTATGGGTTATGGTTATGGGTTATGGGATATGGTTATGAGATATGGTTATAGGTTATGAGTTATGAATAATGGATAACCCATATCCCATAACTCATAACCCATAATTATTTTACCAGCTTCCACCCGCGCCGCCGCCACCGCCGCTTCCTCCGCCAAATCCGCCGAAGCCACCACCACCGCCACCTCCGAATCCGCCGCCGCCGCCACCTCCAAATCCGCCACCACCGCGACCCATACCTCCCAGCATATTACCAATGATGAATGGCAGCATGCCTCCGCCACTGAACATTCCGCCACCTCCGCTTCCTCCACCGCGGCGGCCAATCAGCACCAAAATAATTACTATGAAAATAATGATACCGATGATGTTTCCCCCACCACCATCATGGCGACCACGCTGGTTGTAACCAGCCGGCGCTACATATTCACCACGTGATGCTTTAATAATGGCGTCTGCGGCGAGATCAAATCCGCGGTAATAATTATTCTCTTTGAAATTGGGAACGATCTCATCTTCTACAATTTCTTTAGCCGTAATATCCGGGATGGATCCTTCCATGCCATACCCCGTAGCTATATATACTTTATGATCCTGGATGGCTGCCAGCACAACCATTCCATTATTAGTCTTTTTGCTACCAACTTTCCAATCACGAAGAATCTTTAGTGCGTAATCTTCAATAGCGTAGTCTCCCGTGGTTGGTACAGTTATTACCGCAATTTGTATCGAAGTACTGTCGTCATATGCCACCAGTTTATTTTCCAGATCCTGCACCTGGTCAGATGTCATCACGTTTGCAAAATCATTTACAAGTCTTGGCGGGTTGGGTTGCGCAGGAATATTTTGCGCCGACGCAAAAAGACTTGTAAAAACCAGCAGGAACAAAAATAATTTCTTCATGAAAGGGTATGGCTTTTATCGGCCAAAAACAATATCGTCAGGTAATTCATTCACATCAGTCTGTCGATCGTAAGGAAAATGAGTTTTCAAAGCAGCACCAATATCCAACACAACCTGTTCAATGGCTGTGGCACATCCTTCTTTCTGAAAATGAGCGAGCATGTGTTTTACATTCTCTGCCCAGAAAACCTCTCCTACTTTTTCGTGGATGGCCTGATCACCGAAAACAGCGAGTTGTCTGTCTTTTGTTGCGACATACACCAAAACCGCATTATGGCCAACCGTTTCCTTCATTTTAAGAAACGCGAATACCTCCGCGGCACGGTCCAGTGCATCCACGAACCGGCAATGGCTTTCAACATACACACGAATCTCGCCGCTCGTCTGGCGTTCTGCTTCTTTAATGGCAGCGACGATCTTGTTTTTTTCTATGGCAGAAAAAAATTCTTGCTTTGAAATAAATGGAATTTTCAACACGTATGTTTTAGCGTTGTCAGAATTTCACGTCGGGCGCTTTGTCGGCTCCCGGATCAGATTGGAATGGCGCTTTGGATTGGAATCCAAACATCTTACCGAATATATTATTCGGAAAACTTCTTACCGTTTGATTGTAGTCCTGAACGGAAGCATTAAAGTCATTTCTGGATACCTTGATCCTGTTTTCAGTTCCTTCGAGCTGAGCCTGCAAATCCCTGAAGTTCTGGGTTGCTTTGAGATCAGGATAAGCTTCCGCAACAGCAAGCAGTTTTCCAAGGGCTCCGCTTAATCCGGCCTGGGCCTGCTGGAATTTTGCCAGATTTTCCGGGGTCAGGTCATTGGCGTTTATCTGCACCTGAGTTGCTTTTGCCCTGGCTTCAATTACATTCGTCAAAGTTGTCTGTTCAAAATTAGCAGCACCTTTAACCGTATTAACTAGGTTGGGTATCAAATCACTCCTACGCTGATAATCACTCTGCACATTGGCCCACTTGTTTTTTACATTTTCATCTTTGGCTACCAGATTATTGTATCCACTGCAGGCACATCCACCGAAAAGCAGGATCACAATTACGATAATAATGAGCGAGAGGTTACGCGTACTCATACGATAAGTTTTTTGTTAGGTTATAAAAGTAACAATTTCCAGAGAAAGAAGTTCAATAAGACATTTTATGAACCCTGATTGATTGCGGCTATGCCCGGTAGTTCCTTTCCTTCGAAATATTCCAGCATGGCCCCGCCACCGGTAGAAACATAACTCACTTTATCAGCCAGTCCGAACATATTTACCGCGGCAACAGAATCTCCACCGCCCACCAGGGAAAAGGCGCCCAGTTTTGTTGCATCAGCTACGGCCTGTGCAACTGCTTTGGTACCATGACGAAAACGCTCCATTTCAAAAACACCCATCGGCCCGTTCCAGAGTATGGTTTTCGATCTTTTAATTACATTACAAAATTGTTCGCTGGCATTGGGACCGATATCCAGTCCCATCCAACCGTCAGGAATATTATCGCTGGGAGCGGTAGAAATCTGTGCATTTGCATCGAACTTATCAGCAATAATTGAATCTGATGGAAGATGTATACTCACTCCTTTTTCTTCCGCCTTTTTCAGGATATCCAATGCCGTTGATATGCGGTCATCTTCGCAGAGCGAATTACCAATGTTACCTCCGTCTGCTTTCATAAATGTATACGCCATGCCGCCGCCAATAATAATGTCCGTTGCTTTTTCCAGGAGATTTTCAAGAATCAACATTTTATCAGAAACTTTTGCACCGCCAATAATAGCCACAAAGGGTTTGCCAGCCTGATGTAATACTTTCTCCGCACTCTTAACTTCCGATTCCATCAACAGGCCAAACATTTTTTTATCGCCCGGAAAAAATTTGGCTATCACCGCAGTAGACGCATGCGCCCTGTGTGCCGTGCCAAAAGCATCGTTCACGTACACATCTCCTAAACTGGCGAGTTTTTTTGCAAACCCCTCGTCCCCTTTTTCTTCTTCTTTATAGAAACGAAGATTTTCCAGGAGCAGCACTTCTCCGGGTTTCAGCATACCAGCCGTAAGTTTCGCCTGTTCGCCGATGCAGTCATTTGCAAACAAAACAGTGGTTCCTCCAAGCAATTCCGACAAATGTTTTACCAGGTATTTGAGTGAATATTTATCGGTCGGACCATCTTTCGGGCGACCCAGGTGCGACATCAGAATAACACTTCCGCCGTCTTTTAATATTTTCCGGATGGTTGGAACAGATGCCCGCATACGGTTATCATCGGTAATTTCCATTTTATCGTTCAGGGGCACGTTAAAGTCCACCCTAACCAATGCTTTTTTTCCTTTGAAATCAAATTGGGAGAATGTTGACATGCGAAGATTTTTAAGGGAAGAAATAAAAAAAAGAACCCCGCACTGCTTTCCATCCTGTTTGACAGAAATAACGCATGCGGGGTCAAAAACTATTATTTGCTGATCAGTCTTGCAAAATAATCTACTGTGCGTACCAGCTGACTTACATAACTCATTTCATTGTCGTACCAGCTCACCGTTTTTACCAGTTGTTTGTCGCCAACAGTAATCACTTTTGTTTGTGTGGCATCGAATAAAGAGCCGAAATGAATACCGATTACATCAGTGCTCACAATTTCTTCTTCGGTGTAACCGAAACTTTCATTGGCGGCTGCTTTCATGGCTGCGTTCACTTCTTCAACGGTTACTTTCTTTTTTAATACCGAGGTAAGTTCAGTCAGGGAACCGGTGATCACAGGAACACGCTGCGCTGATCCATCCAGTTTTCCTTTCAGTTGCGGAAGAACCAGCCCGATGGCTTTAGCGGCTCCGGTACTATTTGGTACAATATTCTGGGCTGCAGCTCTTGCGCGACGAAGATCGCCTTTCGGATGTGGTGCATCCTGCGTGTTCTGATCGTTCGTATAAGCATGCACGGTAGTCATGAAACCCATTTCAATACCGAATGATTTATCCAGTGTGTCTGCCATGGGGGCCAGACAATTCGTTGTACAGGAAGCGCAGCTGATAACAGTTTCCTTACCGTCGAGGATATGATGGTTAACGTTGAATACGATGGTTTTCAACTCTCCGGTAGCGGGTGCTGAAATCACCACGCGTTTTGCACCACCTTTTAAATGCAGTTCTGCTTTTTCCTTATCGGTAAAAAATCCTGTGCATTCCAGTACGACATCCACGTCATGATTTTTCCATGGAATATCGGCCGGGTTTTTCTGTGCGTATATGGTTACTTCGTTTCCGTTTACAACGATAGAATTTTCTGTTGCTTTTACATCTTCGTTAAAGCGACCCTGTGCCGAGTCGTACTTCAACAGGTGCGCCAATACTTTTGGAGAAGTCAGATCGTTGATCGCAACAATATCAATACCCTTCATATTGTGGATCTGCCGATATACCAATCGTCCGATTCTTCCGAAACCATTGATCGCAACTTTTACTGTGCTCATAGCTTATTGTTTAATTTTAGGATGCAAAGTTACGAAACAAAAACATTTGGGAAGTTATCCTGACAGCCTATATCTTTGCAGGCCCTAAACAAGCAATTCATTGCCTGTTTTAATGGTAACGCCGCGTTGGTCAAGGGGTTAAGACGCATCCCTTTCACGGATGATTCACGGGTTCGAATCCCGTACGCGGTACTTCTAAAGCTCAAAGCGTAAAGCTCAAAGCTTAAAGCAAAGATGGAAAATCCGTTTCAGCATTGCAGGGACGGATTTTTATTTGTATAATATAACCTCCCCCCATGCTGTTACGGTATGTAACCTAATTATTATCATCGATCATAGCAACTTTGCGGAATGAATATCCGATGCATCATTTCAAATTAAATCACGATGAAGAAATTTATGATCGACATCCTTTTACAGGGAATAGATAATGAAACAAGAATAAAACTATTGCCCAAAGAACAGGAAATAATAAAAAGCTGGGAAGAGCATGGAGAACTTCTGCATTCTTTTATTAAGGAAGATGTAGCGGGAATTTATTTAATTTTGATGGCTAACGACAAAGCACATGCGAAGGAAAAACTTTCTAATTTGCCCTACTATCCCTATATGAAAATTGAAATAACAGCCTTACGATAATTTCAACTCCCGCGGTCAATCGTCGTCATTCTCCGGTTTATAATTTGCGCGATACAATGAGTCAAAATGACCATTGTGGTCATACACTTCGTTTTGTTTGGCATAACGATTCCATTCGCTCATCAATTCCGTTTTAATCTGCGGGTATTGCAAGGTCAGATCCGTGGTTTCACCAGGATCTTTTTCAATATCATATAACTCCCATAGACCCGATCCGAATGGTCGGGGTAGACGAAGTATCTTCCATTTGCCCTTAATAAACGCCTTCATTTCAAACAATTCCCAGCCCATGCCATCATTTGGATGAACAGTAACTGAATCACCATGTAATACCGGCAATAAAGACCGGCCTATCAAAGGATGAATATTTTTGCCCTTGTATTGCAATGGATATGAAGTGCCGGTCAGCTCAAGTATCGTGGGCATAATATCCGTTACATGCACGAAACCATTGTTCCACTGACCCGCATCTTTCGTTTTCCCTGGCATTTTGATAATCAACGGCGCTTTAATTCCACCTTCTGTTGCGAAACTTTTAAAAAATCTGAATGGCGAAGTGGAAGCCTGTGCCCATCCCGGTCCCTGCTCCACGTAAGAATTTAACAGACCCCTGTTTTCCATTTTATTATTGAAGCTGTTGAGATAAACATGGTCACCGTTGCCCGGATAATTGGTAGCCATTGCACCATTGGCTCCATTGTCACTCATAAATATGATCATCGTATTATCATACAAACCCTGCTTCTTTAAATAATCCAACATCCTGCCGATGCTCATATCCATATAATCGAGCATACCTGCATACACTTCCATGTCTCTCGAAAACTCTTCCTGTTTTTCTTTCGGTAGTGAAGACCATACCGGAATGCCGGGATTTTTGAACGTTTTCATATCAGCGGGAACAATTCCCAATGCCTTCAGATTATTAAATCTTAACGACCAGAGAGAATCCCATCCCGTGTCAAATTTTCCTTTGTATTTGGCGATGTAATCTTTTGGCACATGCAGCGGATCATGCACGGCGGTGTAAGCCAGATATGCGAAGAATGGTTTATTGTCCTGTTTATTTCTGTCAATAAACTGAATCATCGAATCCGTATAATTCTTAGATGAATAAAAATCTGCCGGCGGCAGCATATTTTCTCCATTTCTGGTATAATTAACTCGTTGAGGCGGGGCAAGGGGTTTTTTATCATTCCAATGGCTTCCGCCACCGGTACCCAGTATAAATGTCTCCTCAAAACCACGGTCATATGGATCCCTACCCGCGCCCTCGCCCAAATGCCATTTTCCTGTCATATACGTATGGTAACCATTTTCTTTCAGCAGTTCGGGAATGGTTACGACCTGGTTGCTGAGATGTCCTGAATATCCGGGTAATTGTAGATTATGTAGCTGGGGATAATCCACTTCTTCCATAATCCCCAAACCCGCCACATGATTGTCATTGCCGGTAAGCAACGCAGAGCGGGTGGGTGAACAGGTTGGCAGCACATGAAAGTTTGAAAAAAGTCTGGATTCTTTCGACAAAGAATCCAGCACGGGTGTTCCGATATTCCCTCCAAAAGGGCCTATATCTGAAAAACCAAGATCATCTGCAACGATAATAAGGATATTGGGCTTTAAAACTTCCGGTTCTTTTTTTGCCGCAGGCTGCTGGCAACCAGACATAATCGAAACGAAAACAGTTAAAAAGAAAGCATACAATTTGCTGCGTTGCATTTGTTTGGTTTATAAATTTTATCTCATGTGCCTTTTTGCTCAACTGATGTTCGCCCGAAGTTCAGAAACTATCTTTAATAGATTGAAAATAAATTATTTGCTTTAATTTGGCATGCGCTCATATCACCTAATTTCCAGGGCTGGCATGGTTGTATGAATAACACACTGATATTTTATTTATTTGTGGATGTAATTTACCCTTACTGTTATCTTCGGTTAAGTAACATACGGTAATAAATAAGTAAAAAGCTACAAAAGATTTCACAGGCTATGGAGGAAACGCTGGTAAAAAATTTCACTTCTTCCGAAATAAAGAATCAGGTTGGACTTATTTTAAAAAGTCGTTTTTTTGTCCATTCAGGAACGCTTTCTTCCTTTTTACATTTTATCGTTCAGCAAACACTTGAAGGTCGTCAGCACAGTATAAAAGAATACGTAATTGCTACCAGCGTTCTTTCAAAGTCTTCAGATTTCAATCCGCAATTTGATCCGATAGTAAGGGTGAATGCAGGAAGGCTCAGGCGTGCACTTTCTGATTATTATCTGGAGGAAGGCAAACAGGATCCCATCGTAATTTCCGTTCCTAAGGGAACTTATATTCCTGTTTTCGGTTCGCGGTCAGATCATGGTTCACATTCCATGCTCAAAGAATTTGCGCTGCATACCAAACCCATCGTTGCGGTATTACCTTTTAGAAATATCAATCCGAATTCACCCCATATTTATTTTGCTGACGGCCTCGCGGATCATATCAGCACGGAACTGACCCAGTACCCTGAACTCTCCATTATCGCTTATTATTCCTGCAGATCTCTTGCATCAAAAATGGAAGATACCGCTGAAGTCGCGAAATTGCTGAAGGCCGATTTCATTCTCACAGGTACGGTGCATACCGATAACGATCACCTGAGGGTGAGAATCATTCTGGTATCGTGTAAAACCAATGAACAGATTTGGGCCAAAACCATTGACAAAGTATTTTCTGCGAAAGACCTGTTGGAAATTGAAGACGAAATTGCCAGCAAAGTAATTAGTCAGGTTGCAGGGTATTATGGTGCCATTTTTCGCAGCCTGATACGCGCGACAAAAAAGAGCAGCAAAGATTCAAAAATTCACAACGCGATTTTCTGGTATTATCATTTCGTGAATGAAACCAACGAAGCAATTTTTATCCCGGCAGAAGAAGCCCTGCATCAGGCTGTTCAGACCGATCCCGAATATGCGCTTGGTTGGGCTGTACTTGGCGAGATAAAAACAGCTGCTTATTTTATGGGCTACAAAAGTTCCAAAAGCCCGGACCTGCTTAAAGATGCAGAAGATTTTGGTCAAAAAAGTCTCAAACTTGATCCTCATTGCCAGCATGGATATCAGACTCTGGCGCTGACTCATTTATTTTTACACAATCGGGCGGAAGTGTTGAAAATCGCGGACAACTGGTCGCTGTTAAATTATAGTTCGTCGGGTATTCATGGTGGAATTGGATTTTGTTTGATCTGCTGCGGAGAATATGAAAGAGGTTTTACTATGTTACATGATTCAATTTCACTCAATCCTTATTATCAATGGTGGTTAAACGCTGGTATTAGTTTCTATTATTTGCATAAAGCGGAATATAGCGAAGCACTGATCTGGGCAAAAAAGATCAGCATGCCTCATATTCCCTGGGAACATATTCTTGAGGCAACCTGTTATATTTATTTGGGAGAAAAGGTGCTCGCTGAAAAAAAAGCTGCCGATATCAGGCAACAGTTTCCTGAGATACCAGCTAACTTCGGATTATATCTTTCCTCTTTTATCAACGATAAAAAATTGAACGATCAGTTATTTATTGCAATGAAGTCTTTGGGATTTTGAATTTTCTCCCGGAGTCCCTACCTCACTCCTGCTTTAATATGAAACAGATTTTAATCCGATGACGGAACCAATCAGCGTCACGATAAAAAATATTCTCCAAAAATTAACCGGCTCTTTAAATACCAGGATCCCAAGCAATACGGTTGCAACGGCGCCAATTCCCGTCCAGACTGCATACGCCGTTCCGATGGGTAAAGTCTGAGTCGCTTTAACCAGCAGTACCATACTAATCGTTAACGCAATTAAAAATCCTACGTACCATAAGTATACGTTAGTGCCTGACGCTGTTTTTGCTTTTCCCAAACAAAATGCAAAAGCAGCTTCAAACAATCCGGCGATAATTAAGAGGATCCAGTTCATTTTTCGGAATTTAAATTATTTAACTTCGGGATATTAGTTAATTGAGGTCATATTTTTCAAATATCTTTATTCAGGATTAAATTTTACTCAATCTAAAATAAGTCAAGTATGAAGCTATTACTAAATAAAAAATCAATAGGCGTTATTACCACGCTTTTAATTGTCCTTTGCATTTCTCTGGGTTGGACAACCAAACAAAAAATATTTGATCCGCTTCCTTCCTGGAACGACGGTCCCGCGAAAACAGCTATCAAGGAATTCGTTCATGCAACAACGGAAAAATCCAGCGCCCAATATGTGCAACCAGAAGACCGCATTGCCACTTTTGATCAGGACGGTACGTTATGGGTAGAACATCCGTTATACAGCCAGTTGATGTATTGCTTTGACCGTGTTCCCGACCTGGTGAAAGCCAAACCGGAATTGGCAAATGTTGAGCCGTTTAAAACGGTGATCTCCGGAGATCGCGCAGCCATTTCCAAATTAACATTACCTGATCTTGAAAAGATCGCTGGTTATACACTTTCAGGCATGTCGGAAGATCAGTTTACCGTACAGGTAAAAGACTGGCTAAGCAAGGCAAAAGATCCCCGCTGGAAAAAACCATATACCGAACTCATCTACCAGCCGATGCTGGAGGTAATGAAATACCTGCGAGACAACGGATACAGAACCTATATAGTAACTGGTGGTGGGCAGGATTTTGTTCGGGTCTATTCCAATCAGACATATGGCGTTCCTCCGGAACAGGTTGTTGGATCTGTTGGAGAAACCCAATATGTGTATGACAGCACTGCAGGAACATCTTCATTGATGAAGGTTCCTAAATTGTTGTTGAACGACGACAAAGGCGGGAAACCACAGGGTATCCAAATGGTTATTGGCAAGCGTCCTTATGCTGCATTTGGAAATACTGCGGGTGACCAACAGATGCTCGAATATACCACAACTGGCAGTGGTGCAAGATTGGGTATGCTCGTACTCCATGATGATGCAACCCGCGAATATGCGTACGGACCCGCGCAGGGATTACCCGATTCTCAAATTGGAACTTTCAGCCAGGAATTATATGATCTTGCTAAAAAGAGAGGCTGGGTAGTGATCAGCATGAAGAACGACTGGAAAACTATTTTTCCTAAATAGTTAGCAAGTCGGATTTTACCAGACTCATAGCTTTATCCCAATTTCCGGAATTCTCTATCACCGAGTTGTTGGCGCAGGCTTCCGCTTTGAAACAGACCAGATATGACGTTGCTCCCTTTGGTATTTGCACGATGAATGAATACGGCGTATTGTCTTCGATTCGTTTGTCGGGCAGGACAACAGGTACGGTGATGATCGTGTTCCCGACAAAATCAGGGAACATAACAATAATAGTTATGCGAAAACCGGTGATGTCTTTTTTTCTTTGGAGAAAACGTTTGCTGAATTCGTAGTTAACGGTTATGTTCAAGATGGAGGAAGACGGTTCAGCCACTATTTTAACCTGTGGCCCCATAATCCTGCTGGTCAGATAGTTTAGGTTCAGGTCCCAATGTTCAATACCCAGCACACTATAATCTTTAAACTGCTTTGCCTGCTTTGCAAAATGTTTCACCAGTTTTTGCCAAATCTGTCCTCCTCTAAAATTCGCCCTATACGGAGCAAGTGCATCCAGGATGAGTTTAGCAGGCGCATTACTTCCAATCAAACGTTCGCTGTGCCGTTGCATCGCATCATTCAGCTCAACTTTCTTCCAGGATCCTCTGGCCGCACGTTTATGCTTACCATAAGTCCTACTGTTTACGGTTATCATCTCGGGTGGAACTTTTCTTTTTTTCTTATCCGATTTGGATTTGGCCATACCCTAAAATAATAATTTTCAGTAAAATATAGAGACCTTACAGAGACTTTATAGAGACCTTATAGAGTTCATTATCGTTCATGCTGCCTCCATGCTACCTTAATGCTACCCCAGATCCATAACGGATTGCGGCTATTTTCTGGTGAATCAGATTTTACATATTGGACAGAGCGTTGTCGGCGGCCGAGAATGCATTGAGGTACCATCGGGGTGGAGGAGAGGTGGAACTGATTAGAACATTGCACTAAAAAACCTAAAAATCTTTATAAAGACGCTATTTTTTTTGTTCTTTGATTGCCCTTCCATTCGATAACTTTCACAGCTGGCATAATGAACTGATCATCAAAAGCTGCCATCGAATGCATAACCCTGGAAACAATCTGGTCTTCTATTTCGAATAAATTGTTCTTCTTAAAGTCGTGCATGTATTTATCGGACCAAATCAACATTTCCGTGCTGGCATTGATAAATTGAATAACGACTCTTAATCTGGAAGATTCAAAATGAACATTTCCCACCAGCACATAATGAACCCCATAGTCGGAAGCAATACTTTTAATTTCCCTGTTTTTTAATTGAAGCTGTTGCGCGGTGTAGTACGATAAAACTTTTGAATTGGGAAAATGGCTGAATTGGGAACTCAGCATCTGACCTATGTTGTCGGTAAAAGCGAGCTTGGAATTTGTGTCATCAAAAGTCTTAAATGGCAGAATGGCTATTTTCACGGATTTATCGGGAAAATTCGCCGTCCGGTTATTTGTTAGCTGAGGAACATGTAAGTCCAACAGTTTATACGAACGGAATGCCGGAATATAACCGCCTTTCGGAATAATAATCTCACATTCGTTTTCAACTGCCCGATCCTCGTAATATGTATTCAGCGCCTGTCGAAGTCTGGATGCGTGCACCCGCACGATACCATCAAAGTGGTGTTAAATAAATAAAGTATTAATAAACAGATACTAAATTTCCAACTGCACACCGACGTTAATCTTGATCACACCGGGCTGTGCTTCGATTGAAATTTTCCGTCAGAAAGCAAAAGAAGAGCCCCAATAACAAATGCTAAAAATGTTTTTTATCTTTTGCTTTATTTCAGGTGAAAAGATCTGATTGATGGTTAAAAAAGTTCCTTTTTTTGTTTCCGTGTTCCTATCCTTATCCATGTTATCCTTCTCCCAGGGTAACTCTGCACAACTATGGACCGATTTTACAATTGCCGTTCCACTAAAAAAGGGATATTCTTTTGACAATGAGATTTCATACAGGACCAATATCGGTAACAGCAGTAAATGGCACAGCATTGTTATTATCCCCAAAGTTGAAAAAGAACTTACCAGACATCTGGACGCCTTGTTCTATCTGGGTTCCATCAATACGTTCCAACAGGAAGATTACAACACCTGGGAAATCAGAACCGGTATTGGGTTAAGATACCATTTCAAACCCTTTTCAAAAATGATTTTGAGAGCATTGGCGAGATTCGAATGGAGAAATCAATTTACTACCGAAACATGGGATCTCAATAGCGATCTGCGATCGCGTTTTCGACTGGAAGGAACCTACTTCATCAATGGAAATTCGTTTGAATACAATCATCTCTACTATTTACTTTCAGACTACGAAATATTTTACACTGTTGACAAAGATTTACAGGAACGTTATTCAAATCGTGCATTACTAAGGGCAGGCCTGGGATACAAGTTAAATGACTATTGGCGTTTCGAAGGCATCTATACCTTTCAGTATTCTAAAAATACAATAGAAGGAGAACTCGCCAAAGAACAGGAAGATATCATCCGTCTGCGATTCCGGTATTATTTTAAATAATTTATTAACTGGGATTAAAAAAACGGGGAAAGAGTAATCCTTCCCCGTTCAGATTTCAAATAACCCTTCACCTTATCAGTTATCTTTTCCGCTCTGCTTGGTTGAAGTGCTGTTTGATTTTCCAAGATCCTGTTTACTCTTCTGATCTTTACCGTTGCTATGTTGTCCTGTCTTTTGTCCTGTTCCTGTATTGGAAGACTGGTTATTTGAATTTTTCATCTTCCCTTCATTTTCCATCTGATCTTTAGCTGCATTTTTCTGTGACATACACTTTTTATTTTAAGTTTGATAATATCAGTACACTAAAAAACAATGCCATTCTTTGCTGAGCATGCCATTCTGATAAAAGGCGATTCACCGATGAAAAACATCCACATATGTTTCAAATCATCCGCTGTTTTTCATCAATATCTGAAACAGAGTAAAAAAGATGCACTTAAAAGACATGTTAAAATTCATTTGATGGAAATTCCAGTGGCATGATATTAAAATGTTTCACTGAAATTGAAGAGCACGGTACGATAGCCTTTACTAAAAGCATAGTCAAGGGCAAAATTGCTGTGCGTCGCTTTGGATAGCTTTATACGGAGACCAGTACCTCCTGCCGGGTGCCATGATGTAAACATAGTCCCCGATCCGCTTACTGTATTTATATTTGAGAATACAACAAAACCCAGCAGACCATTGTTGGTTATGTCCCTTCGATATTCTCCTTCAAGGTAGTATAAAGATTTTCCTCTAAACCTGTTTTGATCAAATCCCCGAGCGGAGCGATTGTACTCATCCCAGCCCGTGCTCGGCAAATCGAGATATGGGGTTTTATTATAAAAATTCTGCCAAAGAAAAGTCCAGAATGCAAGTGTATTCTGCTGAAAGGGTCTTGCTGGCGAATTGAGCTCGAAATATTTTCTCAGATCAACAAATAAAGACTGCCAGGCATTTGTATTTCCCATGAATCCTGGATTTGAACGAAATACGACATTTAAATAGGTACCAGGGAAAGGATAAACATTTCTGTTTCTCGTATCATACAATAAATTCAATGTTAATCCTGATGACAAGGAATTTCCTGAAAGTCCGTATTGATATCCCGTGAATTCCTGAAGGTTGACTCCTGAATCACTGCCAATATTAAAATGATAATCCAGGTCATATCCGATTCCCACAAAGAGATGCTCACCAACCCGTTTTAAGACTGCCTGATAAAACCGGATATATTTATAATTGACCCATTCCTTTTCGTTTATCGGGTGTGAAGTACCGAGCCCCCAGGTATATTGGGGATAAACGAGAAAACGGACATCACCCTGAATATTCCACTCATTGTCTTTTAACCAAACGGATGATCTGAATGGAAGTCCGAACCTTCTGTTGAAATTAAAATATGGCGCAAAATTTACGAATGAAAGAAAGGTTGTTGAATCGGGACCCAGACGAAAATGTGCGGTCGTGCTCGTTACAAATGCGTTCCCGGAACTGGTTGGCGCATTGGCCAGCGGATTCAAAGTGAAATATACTTTCTTTTTAGATGGTGGTTTTTGGGGGGTCGGAGGAACTCCAAACCATTTCTTATACACGTCTATCATATCCTTCTGATGCGTTGTATCAATCTGAACAAAATTCTGTGGGCTCAGGTCGGGTGCACTCTGCGCTAACAAAAATGAAGGAAAGGAAAAGACGAGCATTATCAGCCTTATCTTTTTGGAATATCTCGTAATAGTTGGGGTCATTCTTCCACACTAAATGCGAACATTCTCTTTTTCCTTTTTTTCTCAAAAGATAATTTCATATTTTATGCTTTAAAGTGAATTGCAGGGGCTCCCTGATGTATATTAATCAATAAATTTATTTCTCAAAGTATAATGGTCATGAAAATAGTGCCAAAAGAAATTTTTCCAAAAACAAAGTCAGGAATTGAGGGTTTAGATGAAATTACCGGTGGGGGTTTACCCCATGGTCGCCCCACGCTGATATGCGGAAGTGCAGGTTGCGGCAAAACGATGATGGCAATACAATTCCTGGTTAAGGGAATTACTGAACAAAACGAGCCGGGGGTATTCATCAGTTTTGAGGAAACAATCGATGATCTTACCAAAAACGTTCTCTCGCTGGGCTTTGATCTTGATCATCTCATAAAGGAAAAGAAACTTCGCATTGATCACATACATATCGAAAAAAATGAAATAGAAGAAACAGGCGAATACGACCTCGAAGCCTTATTCATACGTCTGAATTATGCAATCGATCAAATTGGTGCCAAACGAGTTGTGCTTGACACCATCGAATCGTTGTTTGGCGGAATGGAAAATCAAACGCTGTTACGTTCAGAATTAAAACGGCTATTTCAATGGCTGAAAGACAAGGGCGTTACGGCCATTATCACGGGCGAACGGGGTGAAAATTCCTTAACCAGACAAGGATTGGAAGAATACGTTTCCGACTGTGTAATACTGCTGGATTTCAGAGTAATAGATCAAATCGCCACAAGGAGATTGCGGATTGTTAAATACAGAGGGTCAACCCACGGCACCAATGAATATCCCTTTCTGATAGACGAGACCGGAATTTCAGTGCTCCCGATTACTTCGTTAAAACTGGATCATAAAACGTCAACAGAAGTTCTTTCTTATGGTCACGCAGGGATTGATAAATTATTTAAAGGAGGTGGCTTTTTCAGAGGCAACAGCACCCTTATTACAGGGTCCGCTGGCACTTCCAAAACGATCCTGGCCTCTTATTTTACACTGGGCAGTTGTAAGCGGAAGGAATCTGTGTTATATTTTTCATTTGAAGAATCTCCCGATCAAATTGTCAGAAATATGCTTTCCGTGGGAATCGATCTCAAGCCTTATCTTAAATCAGGGTTACTTACTATACATTCATCAAGACCTTCTCTCAGCGGATTGGAAATGCATCTGCTGGTGATACATAAATTATTGAGGATATACAAACCGAAGACGGTTGTTATAGATCCAATTAGCAGTCTAGTCACTGTGGGAAACAGCAGTGAAGTGAGAGCCATGCTGGTCAGACTTATGGATCTTTTGAAGGTAAAACAGATCAACGCATTTTTTACTTCCCTGACCCATCCTCATGCAGCTGAAAATGCCGATTTTACGGTGGATGCCGTTTCGTCTCTGGCTGACACCTGGATCCGGGTTATGAACGACATTGACCTTGAAGACAGAACGAGAAATTTATGTATTATAAAATCCAGGGGAATGGGACATTCTAACCAGGTGATTGATTTTACGATTTCTGACAAAGGCATAAAACTTGATAAAAGAATAAAATAACAAAGGAAGTATGGTAAAGGAAATATGGGAACTAAGGCTTTATATCGCAGGTCAAACACCAAAATCCGTTCTCGCGTTGAAGAATATTACAAAATATTGTCAGGAGCATTTGTCGGGGCAGTATACGATTGAAATTGTTGATCTTTTAAAAAATCCGCAACTGGCGGAAGGGGATCAGATATTCGCCATACCTACACTGGTTCGTAAATTCCCCGAACCTTTGCGTAAAATAATTGGTGATCTGTCGAATGAAGAAAAGGTACTAGTGGGATTGAATATCCGGCCCATGGCTGCGAATAAACTTGTGTGATGGCAAAAAAAACTAAATCTAAAATAGTTACAGAAGGCAGAATGGTTTTGCAGCTATATGTTTCAGGCATGTCGCCAAAATCAATGGAAGCCATCGAAAATATTAATAAAATATGTGCGGCACATCTTGAAAATGCTTTTGACCTTGAAATCATCGATTTATATAAACATCCCGAATTGGCTTCCGAACAGCAGATTGTTTTCAGTCCGTCTTTGATTAAAACGCATCCGCCTCCAAAAAAAACGATGGTGGGAACCTTTTCGGATTCTGAAAAAGTAATTAAGGGAATGGGAATTTTGTTCAAAGAATAATACATGTCGGAAGAATCCAGAGAAGTTCTATTGGCCCGGATTGAAAATCTTGAAAACAGATTGGCAGAATCCGAACAGCTTATAGAAGCGATTAAAGCGGGAGAAGTAGATGCATTTGCGTTCAATACGAAGGACTCTCCTGAAATATACACGCTGCAGAGTGGGGATTATGCTTATCGGGTTCTGATTGAAGAATTCGGTGAAGGCGCCGTGAATCTTTCAGAAGAAGGAATGATTGTTTACACCAACACATATTTTGTGGAGCTGCTCCAATTAAGTTATGAAAAAGTGATCGGACGATATATTTCCGATTTTATAGATGCCGGATCAAAGCAATCCTTCGATCTTCTTTTTGAAAAGGCGATTATCGGGAAAAGCAAGGGAGAAGTAAACCTCCATGTAGGAGGAAAAACAATTCCGGTGTATATGTCCCTCACTTCCCTTCAGCCGAAACTGGCAACAGTCGGAATTATTATCAGTGATCAGACAGAAAAAAAGAAACATGAGCTGGATATTCTTCGATATCAGAAAGATCTGGAGTTAAAAAATTCTGAATTGGCGCAAAGCAATATGGAACTCGATTCTTTTACCTATATAGCATCTCATGATCTTCAGGAACCGTTGAGAAAAATCCAAATATTCTGCAGCAGAATAACAGAGACCACAGACAATGAATTTTCAGCAACAACACAGGACTATTTTCGTCGCATATTAAATGCTTCCAAAAGAATGCAAAATATGATCAGTTCGCTGTTGAACTATTCCAGAGTGAATATTGCACATATCGAAAGAAAAGAAACGGATCTAAATGAAGTTTTAAATGATGTTGTTGGAAGTCTCCTGGAAGGTGTAAAAGATTCTAAAATAAAAATCGAGATCGGGCAACTCCCAACAATTCTGGCTATACCCCAGCAAATGAATCAGCTTTTCACGAATTTAATTTCAAACGCCATAAAATACAGAAACAATGACAGGGTGCCTGAAATCCGTTTGTTTTCCTCCATAGAAAACGGCTTTTGGAAAATATCAGTAGAGGATAACGGTATCGGATTTGAGCAGCAATATGCTGATCGTATTTTTGAACTATTCAGAAGATTGCACACGCATTTCGAATATGAGGGTACTGGCTTAGGTCTTGCTATCTGCAAAAAGATTGTACAGAATCATAAGGGATATATCAAAGCGATCGGCAGACCTGACATTGGTTCTTGTTTTGAAATTTATCTTCCTGTGAACATCATAGTGGGTCCGACGGTTATGCCGGCAATGCATGCAGATGATCTATCTGGCTGAGCGGTGTAGAAAAGAAAAGTTTCGCCAGGCCTTTTTCACCGAGAACTTTCTTTATAGTCGAAAATGCATTGTATATAAATATGGATGCGGCAGCTCCAATAGTTGTGGCCCAGACATGGTATATATCGCGATTTTGGAGAACAAAGGAAATCGCATTGCCAAAACCTTCCACAACATGTCGTTTTTCGAAGGCTTTCTCCAGGACAATAACAATTAAAACACCCAGGGTGTACAAAAGAGTTCGTAAAATAACGTCCACAATGGGTGGTTTTCTTTGCACCCAGCTTCCAAGCGAAATCAGCTCCATCAGCACAATCACTTTTGCCATTACCAGCGACCCTATAATTGCCTGCGACATACCGCTGAATTCAATATCGTAATCTTTGAGGTTCAGTTTTTTCATTACCATCATCAGTATAAATACAATAGCAAAATAAGCAGCGGTACGGAGGATAACTCTTATTTCTCGCCATATTTTCTTCAGTATTTTCATGTTAGACTCTTCAGGTAAAAAAATTAATGCGGCCTAAGATAACTTTATTGCTATAAATGTATCTTTTATTTGACGTTCTTTTTGAATGAATCATTAAATTCGCAATTCAATCCAACTTAAGATGGACACAAACAGACTTTCACCTACGCTGGCCAAGGAATTGAATACTCAGATGACAAACGAAGCGCACAACGCACAGATATACCTGGCATACGCAGCGTGGGCCAGTGAAAAAGGCTATGACGGTGTTGCCAATTTCTTATTCCGGCATGAGAATGAGGAACGCAATCACATGATGAAAATTCTGGAGTATATTTTAAAAAGGGGCGCTAAAGTTGTTGTTGCTCCTATCCCTGGTCCGGGTCCTGATCCAAAAAGCGTAAACGACTGCTTTGAAAAGGTATTTAAGTCAGAAGTTGAAAACACCTCCAATATTTACCGTATCGTTGAAATGAGCATGAAGGAAAAAGACTGGGCCACCTGGAACTTCATGCAATGGTTTGTAAAAGAACAAACAGAAGAAGAGACGCTGGCTATTGATCTGCTGGACAAAATAAAAATTGCCGGTGGTGAGAAAGCTACAGACAGCGCTCTGTACGCATTTGACCGGGATCTTGAAACAACGCCTGATGAAGCTGTACTGGCGCAGGATGTTACTGTTGAAAAACCCTGACAGATGATTCCCGGGCAATATCTAATGCCGGTTGATTAATTTGATATTATTGAACGTTATTTCTTTTCGCGCATACACACAAATGCCAGCCAACTCCAATTCATTGAACAACGTTGTAACTGTTTGCCGGCTCGTTCCAATAAGATGCGCGATTTCTTCATGAGTAAGGTAATTTGGAATGATCACATGAAATTCATTTAGAATTTTAGGGTTTACAGCATCCTGCAATAATTGGCGCAAAAAGGCAATCAATCGCTCTTTAACGTCCTTATGGAGAATATTTATCAGACGATTTTCAAACTTCTTCATACGAAGGCCGATGAGCTTGCTATAAGTTACTGCAATATCCGGTCGGTTATTCAATAATTTGCTGAAGTGATCGATCGTGAATGAACAGAGACTGACTGTAGCTTTAAATGCCTGTGCAAATTCTCCGTCAAGATTGGTTTTTTCCAATGTGATTTGTCCAAAAAAATCACCCGGCCCTAATATGTCTTTGGTAATACGCTCTCCGGCATCGTCCAGATATCCCAAACGGATGCGACCCGTTTTAATGAAGTAAATCATATTATGCTGGTATGCTTCAAAATAAATAAACTCTCCCTGTTTTGCTTCTTTGTAGTTGTCTGAAACAGAAAGCTCCTTGTACTCACCATGGCTCAATTTTTCAAATAAGGGATACTTTCTAAGAATAAGCAGTGAATCGGTCCTTTCCATTTTGAAGGTTTAACCCTGCAAATCTAACTACAAAGTCCGCATGGGCATCGTCTTTGCAATTGTATTCGAAAAAATACCATGATACGAAAATTAAAAAATGGCGAATTCCGCCTCTATTCACGGAAAATTAATCCTAAAACAAAAAAACGCCGCAACCTGGGCACATTTAGTTCGAGGGCAGCAGCGGAAAAACATGAAAAAGATGTACAATATTTTAAAAGGCATTCATGAATGTACGGGCAGGACATAACGACGGGACAAGGAAAATATTCATAAATCATTTATGAGTTGGGCACTTATAGCGGGAGGAAGTAAAGGGATCGGATTTAGTATAGCACAATCTTTGGCCAGCAGGAAATACAATTTGGCTTTGGTAGCCAGAGATTCAACGGATTTGTCGGCTGCCAAATACATTCTTGAGAAAAATTATAATATACAGACTGCGATACTCGTATGCGATTTGTCATTAACCGAATCAGCAGACACAATCTATGCATGGTGTGTAAAAGAAGGGTTCGATATCAATATTTTGTGCAATGCGGCTGGTATGGGCGGTTCGAAAGATTTTTCAGCATTACCGTTGAAGGATTTGAGAGTTATGCTCAGAACAAATCTTGAATCGGCTGTTATACTTAGTTCGACGATTATTCCATTGCTAAAAAAACATTCGCCTTCTTATATTTTAAATATTGGCAGTCTTGCTGGATTCGCACCCATTCCTTCCAAAGCTATTTATTCTTCTACAAAATCTGCCATACATTTTTTCAGTTATTCGCTAAAACAATTATTAAAATCCGAAAATATTTCAGTCAGCTGTTTGTGTCCAGGTCCGGTTTTTACAAAACCTTCCATTAAGGAAGAAACCATTTCACAACTGGGCTGGTTTGGGAATCGGATGGCAGTGGACGCCGACCTGGTAGGCGAATTGGCTGTACGGGGAATGTTCAAACAAAAAATGTTTATTATACCGGGCAAATTCGCAAGTCTTATTTCCTTATTACTGAGAATTCTACCCAATCGTTTGCTTTCGCGTTTATTCTTCGCGCACCAAAATAAAACATCAGCATATTCAAAACATTAAAAAATGAATACAGGCGGCGTAAAGCAACTTCTTACTGTTTTTTTCACGTGTTTCATAAGTTTGATTTGCTTCGCCCAATCGACCGTTCAGCAGGTGAGTGACAGTTCCAGACCATATGCGCTGGTTGCCGGGGGAAGTAAGGGTATAGGATACGGAATTGCAGAAGCCCTGGCTAAAAGGGGTTACAATTTGATTTTAATTGCGAGACATTTCGATACACTTCAATCCGCAAAAATTAAACTGGAATCGGCTTTCCACGTACATGTAGAATTGCTGGCCATCGACCTGAGCTTTGACAACTCCGCTGATGAAATTGCAAAATGGTGCACCGATCGAAATATTCATCTCAAAGTACTATGCAATGTCGCCGGTCTCGGAGGTGCAAATGATTATCTGTCTTTTCCACTCGACTCACTCAGGTATATGGTTAGGCTAAACGTTGAATCCTGTATGGCGCTTAGTCTTACGCTTTTGCCACTCCTAGAAAAAAACGCGCCGTCTTATATATTGAACGTTGCCAGTATGGCCGGTTTTGCTCCGATTCCTGTAAAAAACATGTATTCTGCAACCAAATCAGCAGTCGTATTTTTTAGTTATTCGCTCAGATATCAATTAAAAGATAAACACATCAGTGTAAGTTGCCTTTGCCCCGGTCCCGTTTTTACCAAACCGGAAATTATTAAAGACACTAAAGAAAAACTGGGATGGTTCGGAATGAAAATGGCATTAGACCCTGGCACTGTAGGCGAAGTTGCGGTAAAAAAAACCTTTAAGAAAAAGCTGATCATTGTTCCTGGAACGCTCGCTAAGATTAGCTCCGACCTAATCAGATTTCTGCCAAGAAAATGGGTTGTTTCATTATACGGAAAAGCCGGAAAGAAAAAAACAGCGAAATAAATCTCCCCTTTTTATTCCTTTCCTCACCAAATAAAAAAGCAAGCATTTACTGCTTGCCTTTTTTATCGAAATGATACCATCCTGTTGTTTAAGCATTCACGCGGTTAGCCCAATCATTTGTTTTACTTTCCAGTTTGGATTTACTATTCTTTAAAGCCTGTGCGCCAGAATCCAACAGATCGTTGGCCTCATTAGCAACATCATCTTTATAATCGTTTAATCCATTCACCAGTTTCCTCCAGGTTTCTGACCCTTTAGCAGGTGCCACCAGTAAACCTATCGCCACTCCGGCCAGTAAAGTCATTAAAAATCTGTTCATAAAATGTATTTTCATATATGGTTCAATTAACGGGCCAGACAAATTCTGCTTTAAACGGGCTTAACTACCTGTAGAATTAAATCCCCGGAAGTATGGATTCTCCCGCAAAAATGAATGGTATGCTTTTTCAATCTATTCAAAAATATAAAAAACAACTCCCATGAGATCAATCTGGACGGGCGCAATCGGCTTCGGCCTGGTCAATATCCCGGTTAAATTATTCAGCGCAGTGGAAGAAAGCAATCTGGATCTGGATATGCTGGATAAAAAAGATCACGCAAATATTAAATTTAAAAGAGTGAATGAAAGTACAGGCAAGGAAGTACCCTGGAGTAATATCGTGAGGGCATATAACCTCAACGGAAAATACGTGGTACTTTCTGATACGGATTTTCAGGAAGCCATGCCTGAAAAAACAAAATCTATTGACATCAATTCATTCGTTGATGTCAGCGAAGTGAATCCAATGTTGTATGAATCCCCTTATTTTATCGAACCGGAAAGTCAGGGTAAAAGAGCGTATGCATTATTGAATGCTTCATTGATCAAATCGAATAAAGCCGGACTGGGTTCCTTTGTACTTCGTAATAAAGAACACCTTTGTCTTATAAGGCCCTATGGAAATGTATTGGTATTACATCGTCTTCGTTTCGCTGAAGAACTGAGAGATCATAAAGATCTTGATATTCCTGCATCTTCATCCAAACCAGGTGAAATGAAAATGGCTTTATCACTTATAAAACAATTGTCAGAACCCTTTGACATAAAAGAATATAAGGATACCTATTCTGCAAAGCTTATGAAATTAATTAAGGCAAAAGCAGCGGGTAAAAAAATCGCAGTTCAGCCTTTGAAGGTTGTACACTCAAAAACAAGAGATTTAATGGATCAATTGAAAGAAAGTCTTGCAAGTACGAAGAAAAAAGCTTCCTAGCAATTAATACATTGTGAAATCATGAGCTTGACTTTATCAAACAATCTTATGCTGCTAAGAAAAAAAACTAATATACGTAAAAGAAAAAAAACGAACATTAAAAAAGAAGCACCCTTAAAATTAAAAACGCCAGATAAAAATTTTAAAATGCCGGCGGAAGCTGTAAAATCAAAAATGCCGGGTTTCATTAAACCGATGCTGGCAGTATTGGTCAATAAACCATTTGACAGGGAAGGTTGGGAATACGAAGTTAAGTGGGACGGCTACCGGGCTGTGGCTTATATAATGAATAATAAAGTGAATTTAAAATCAAGAAACGATAAATCGTTCAATGATAAATTCTATCCGGTAACCAAGGCTTTGACTGATCTCTCTATAAATGTAGTACTGGACGGCGAAATTGTAGTAGTTGATAACAATGGCATTTCAAATTTCGGTGCATTGCAAAACTGGAGAAGCGAGGCTGACGGGGAATTATATTATTATGTATTTGATGTCATCTGGCTAAATGGATACAGTTTGGAAAATGTTCCTTTGCTTACAAGAAAAGAAGTATTGAAAACACTGATTCCGAAATCGGGCATAATAAAAATGAGTCAGTCATTTCATCATTCAGGTATAGAATTCTTTGAATCTGCCAAAAAATTAGGGCTCGAAGGAATTATGGCAAAAAAATCTGACAGCCTGTATAAACCAGGAGACAGAACCGATGAGTGGCTAAAGATCAAGGCCAATAAACGTCAGGAGATGGTTATTGGTGGTTTTACAAAAAATGAGGATACCAGTAAATCATTCAGCTCATTGCTGGTAGGCGTGTATGAGAAAGATAACTTTACCTACAAGGGAAAGATCGGGACCGGTTTCAGCGATAAAGTGCAAAAAGATCTGCTCCGCTTGTTTAAGCCACTTATTATTAAGAAATCACCATTTGAGCATACCCCTGATGTAAACAAAGCTTCCCGTTTCAGACCTGATCCTCCGCACGCTTTGGCTACCTGGCTTAAACCAGTTTTGGTATGTGAAGTTAGTTTTGCAGAAATGACCCGGGACGGCGTTATGCGCCATCCTTCATTTGAAGGCATGCGTGAAGATAAAAATGCCAAAAATATAATTATGGAAAAAACAGTTCCTGCTGAAAAAGCAATCGCTAAGGCCAACAAAATCAAAGGGCGAAAAATTATTTCACCTGTTGGTAAAACAGAAAGGAAATCTCTTCTCAACGATAAAGAAGAAACGCAGGTGAAAAAAATTAATGGACATGATCTGAAATTCACCAACCTGAGTAAATTATACTGGCCAAAAGAAAAAATATCGAAAAGAGACTTACTTAACTACTATTATCAGGTTTCTCCTTTTATTTTACCCTATCTGAATGACCGGCCCCAATCTATGAACCGGCATCCAAATGGTATAACAGGTAAGAGCTTTTATTTTAAGGACATAACTGGCAAAGCTCCTTCCTGGCTGGAAACATTCCTTTATCATAGTGAATCCGACAACAGAGACAGACATTATCTCGTAGCAAAAGATGAAGCCAGTCTTTTATATATGGCATCTCTTGGCTGTATTGAAATGAATCCCTGGCATAGCAGGGTGAAAACGGAAAATTATCCCGATTGGTGTATAATAGATCTTGATCCGGGAAAAAATTCTTTTGAACAGGTAATACAAGCTGCACGCGTAACAAAAGACGTTCTCGAGAATATGGGAGTAAAGTCATACCCCAAAACGAGTGGTTCAACGGGCATTCACATTTATATCCCATTGGGTGCCAGGTTTACTTATGATCAGTCAAAAGAATTCGCACGGGTGGTTGCAAAACTCGTTAGCGAAGAACTTCCGGCATTCACAACTATTGAACGAATCGTCAAAGCCAGAAAAGGTAAAATGTATATCGACTTTCTTCAAAACCGGCCACAGGCAACCATAGCCGCTCCCTATTCGCTTCGTCCCAAACCAGGCGCCACGGTTTCAATGCCTTTACATTGGGAAGAAGTAAAAAAAGGATTAAAAATGCAGGACTTTAATATTTACAACGCCATGGAAAGAATAAAGAGCGAGGGCGATATCTTCAAACCTGTTATGGGAAAGGGAATCGATTTACTAAAAATTGTAAATAAACTTTCAACCTGACGAGTATGTTCTGAACTATGGTCTGTTTCTGCCGCCACCGCCATTTCCTCCTCCTCCGCCATTAAAATCACCGTTGCCTCTTCTGCCGCCGGGAAAAACACCAGGCATTCTGTTCTGTTTTGCATCGGCAAAATTATTCAGATTCCAGGTGAAGGTTAACATGGCATATCGGGTAAGTGTATTCGTTCTCGTATATGCTTCCTGACTTGAAGTAACTGATTTATTAACTGAGGTATTTTCATTCAGCAAATCAAAAACAGACAATCGGATTTCTCCATTCTTCTTTTTAAAGAGTTGTTTTGCTATACTGGGACTTAGCAATGGCACACTGGCATTGTAGGCAGCAGCGTTGTTGTTTGTATAGGTGTAATCAAAGTTAGCAGCAACTAACCAGCCACTATTCGTATAGGCAGTAAATTCCGCAGAAAAAGTTTCTGAAAAAGCGTTCAGGTTATTTTGAGTACTCAGAGGCTGGCCAGGCGCTCCGGACCTTTTGTTTATATTATATTTCGAGGCTGAACTAAAATTCATGTCGAAATTTTTCTTGATGTTGGTGGTCCAGGAGATTGTCTCAGTCAGTGCTGTGTTTTTAGAATAAACATGTGCGTAATTATTTTCAGCCGCATCAAGGGAATCCTGTGCCAGCAATGTCTGACTCTGTCCATAGTTAATATTGGTTATGAAATTCAGGTTTGACTTAGGAGTCTTCAAAGGAAATCCATAATTAAAATAACCTGAAATATTGTACGTACCATTCAGATTCACATAGGTGGTTTGTTGACCACCTTTTGAGTTATAATACACAGCGGATTGTATGTCATTTACAATGGTACTCGCATTAATAGTCGCGAACAGTACATGTTGAGTACCCGGATCAAACGACGAATATAACATTCGCAGGCTATGCGTGAACTGAGGCTTTAGGTCCGGATTACCTTCCTGATAGTTTATCTGATCCGTAGTTGTAATCAAGGGCTGAAGCTGGGTAACAGACGGTGTGCCTGTTCTTCCCGAATAGTTAAGCCGAAAATGTTTGGTTTTTGAAATCGTGTATTGAAAATTTACAGTCGGCGTAAGATTTACATAGTTTTGCTCTACCGTTATATTTTTAGTCGTATTCAGACTCGTGAAGCCAGTGAATTGCAAACCGGATCCGACTGACAAATTGAATTTTGGGTTTTGGATGCGATAATTTAATGTGAAGCGGTTTGACTGGGAAACAAATTTATAGGAGTTGCTAAACAGGCTGTCGAATGATTTATAGCCCTTTAAAGAATCAACAAAATCATACGTGTTATTTATAGAATTATTATGCTGGTAGTTATAATTGTAGTTGAATTCGAGAATCTGATTTTTACCAACAGGTTCGGTATAAGAAAGAGTCGGACTGATAGTAAATGAATGCAACGTATCAACGATATACTGATTCAGTGTATCTAATGTTCCCAGCGCATAAAAATTATTCACTGCATAGTTGTATCCATAACCCTCATTCACATTTGCAGTTCCATTGATGTCCAGAGAAATGGTTCGAAACTTCTTATTGAATTTATGACGCAATTGAAGATTGGACCCATTGATATTAAAACCACTATTATAACTTGACGTATTACTTACGGAACTATTTACGGGCGTGCCAAAATTGTTAACGGTAGAAGAATTGGATGAACTGGTTGGGTCACTATGCTGGAATGTAAGATTCGGCCTGAAAACAAGTGAATTATTGCTGTCAAACTTCTGTTCCAGATTAAGATAAATGCGATGTGTTTGCAGTCGCTGAATATTTGACTGGTTTCCTGCAGTCGTATTGGAACTATCCTGCCCCGTTTGACCGACGATCGATTTAATCGTACTATCCTGCTGACTGATTGCAATATGCTGACTGTTAAAAAAATAACTTCCATAGAAATCTGTTTTAGGACCGAAAGAATTTCTATAATTCGCGCCACCTGCCCAAACTGTCGTGACACCTGCGGTATTTGCCAAACTTCCGCCGCCACCGCCACCCCTCCCCCCTGTAATTACGTCTGGTGTAAAGTTTTGCTTATTGATATCGTTTGCCTGACCCAGTAAGGAAATCTGCTGATCATTGTCAAATCGATGCATATTGATGCTCTCGTCGTAATTTTCATCCGTACCGACGCCGCCCACCACTTTCCCAAAATACCCCTGTCGTTTGTCTTTTTTAGTAACAATATTGATGGTCTTTACTCTATTGCCATCATCAAAACCGCTGAACTTACTTTGATCGCTGAGGTCGTCGAAGACCTGGATCTTATCTATAATATCAGGAGGAAGATTTCTTGTTGCGAGTTTCGGATCGTCGCTAAAGAATCTTTTCCCGTTAACTAAAACACGCGATACCGTTTCGCCCTGCGCGGTAATAACGCCATTTTTATCAACCTGGATTCCCGGCATTTTCTTAAGCAGGTCTTCTGCAACGGCATTCGGTTTCGTGGCAAAACTTCCCGCGTTATATTCCACGGTATCTTTATGTATGGCCATCGGAGGTCGTTCAATAGTAACTTCCTCTAGCATTTCCGTGGCTTTTTTCAAATAGAGAATTCCCATGTCCAGGTCCTTGTTGGCGCTGCTGATGGTTATATCTCTCCGATAGTGTTTATAACCTTCAAAGCTAATCACGAGATGATAGGATCCGGTATGAAGATTTTTTACCTTAAAAGCACCTTTATCATCTGTAGTTACAAATTGAATATCCGATGAGTCTGCGCCGATTGGTTTTGCGGAAACGGTCGCTTCACTCATATCAAGTTTGCCGGCCGAATCCGCAATAACACCTTTAACTGATCCATAAATGCTGGTTTTTGCAGGCACCTGACCGTTAATCTGTGAATATGCCGTTGTTAGCGAGAATAAGAATAACAAAAAGATAAAATTGCGCATATTCATAACTGAGCTGCACCTAATTAGTCTACAATTACGTAAATGAAATTCAATTAGTGGTGGGCAGACTTTTTATTACCCGAAATTAACATCTGAGTAACCATACACTGGAAAACCTATCCGATTATCCTTGAAATCCACCATTTTTCATCTAAAGACGAATTTCTTTTGTACGAAGTAGTTATAGGTAAGCCCCAATATAACTGACACCAGCGTTTTTGATATCAGATAGTTGATATGTATAAAGTGGGTAAAAATAAAAATACCTGCAGCCGAGAGTATTAAATTGCCGGCAAAGAAAATGATAAATTTTATTATGAGGATTAATGTATGATCGCCTTTTGCTTTAAATACCCAGCGCCGGGAAAGTATAAACTGAATTGTTCCTCCGCAAATATTGCCTGTTAAATTCGCAAATACATACCAGGTATGAAATATTTCGACTAATGTAATCGTAACGAGATAATCTGCGATCGATCCAATAATCGATGCAGCCTGCACTTTGATAAAAGTGATCATTTCTGTGCCAGGTTATAGCTGGCTGCCATGGGAATAAAAATAGGAGGAGCTGTGTTTACACCCGAATCAAATTGCTCACCCAGTAAATGGGCAATCGTAGAAGCGATTTGTTTCTGATAAATTTGCTGGGCCGATTTTACTTCTCCCTTTGCCAAAATACCCGGTCCTATTACAGCGAACCAGGTTTCTCCGGACCCTCTGGTTAAAATTCCATGTTTGTACCATGTAGCCGGCGTTTTTCCCCTTCCATGATCAGTGGTGATTATAAATGTTGTATTGTTTCTGTAGAAAGGATCTGTTTGCACATAATACCACAACTCAGCAATCATTTTGTCAACATTGGCTGCCTGTTGTAAATACAAATCATATCTTCTGCTATGAGCAAATTCATCCGTCTCTCCGAATCCGAGCAGCACTACTTTCGGCTTGTTATGTTCGATATATTCCCTTGCGCCGAGATAAGTAAGCAGATCATACCTGGTGTGTTTCTTTTCTGTTACCGATTCCTGTGAAGCATTGATCATTTCATTATTAACAGAGCTGTCGTTGGGTAACGATTCATATCCGCTGTTTACCGGCAGGTTATTTCTCTTTTTATTTAAAATTGACGAAAATATATTCCATGAACTGAATGCAACTACTTTTCCTGCATATTCTTTTTCTGCGTTCAGGTATTCGAAAATATTAATGTTGCGATTGTATATCGGCACATTGGGTATGAAAATCGGATCGGGATATCCGGTGAACATCTCGTTATACCCGGGATAGGAAATTTTGTAAATGTTAGCCACGTTCATCCTGTTCCTGTAGTCCCTGTTTCCGTATAGCTGTCCTTGTCGGGAGACAATATTCCATAAAAATGGCATCAGCTTTTGCCGTCTGAGCTCTGCTGTGCTGTCCCAGTATAGTTCTCTGTTCAGCGCCGTGTCCTGAACATAATTGATATTTCCTATAAGTCCGGAATCAGCTCCATTAAAGATCTCCTGCCATCGAAGGCCGTCGGTAGTGATGATAAAGATATTTTGTGTACTGGCTTCGGACTGAGCTGCGGCTGCTACAGAAATGAGCAGACTGAAAGAAGCAATAATGAGTTTCATTTATACGGGTTTTGCAAAAGTATATCCCGTATATAAAGCCGTCATTACGATAACATGAATTTACTGTTATGAAAAATCAGACCACCCGATAACACAACTCAATCATTCCTGATCAGTAATCATCCTGTGCCCAGCGGGATCGTGCAACACCACTTATAATATATGTATCACCCGGATCGTCTCCGAAAGAAGCTTCCATATATATACTATCAACGATACTTCCTGTGGATTTTCCCATACCGCCATTGGGTATAATCTTTCCGTTTGCGATATGCACCCTTATATTGTAATATTGATTTTGGGATGAATCAGCAGTAAATGTCAAATTTTTCGGATCCGCCAACACTTTGCATTTGAAGTCGTAACCATTTTGAAGATCGTCCAGCCAAAGGGAATCTGCCACATTCTGAGAGGTATTATATGTGGAAAAAAGCACATGCTTTCCTATCAAATCCGTTCCATTCAGGGTGAGTGTCACCCACCATTCGTTAGACATAGCTACGGTTGCTGTTGCACCCGGATTTTCAAGTTTCTTGGTACAGGACATCGAAAACAAAATCAAAATTGCAGATATTCTCAACATTCTATTCATATAATACGTTTTATTGCTTTGCAAATGTTCTTGGTCCGGTTCCATAACCCGGTGCATAATAAATCCATGTATAGGTACCTGACGGATCATACGTGGTTTCAGAACTGCTGACCACACCTCCGAAATAAGGACTGTTCTGCACAGGTATTTGTATGTTGTTTGCAGAATAATTAGTGGCAACTACTAAAAGACCAACACCGGACGAACCACCCGGATTTTCAACCGTATATACGCCCGTATAGATTTTTGTCCAGGTGCTGGTAACACCCGTGGCTGCCCGCAGGTAGGTTCCTGAATAATCATGTGAAATAATTACCGGGTCTGTTACTACGGATGCAGGAACAACAACCACGATTCTCTGATCACTGTTTGAACCATCAGGACTAGTTGCCGTATAATTGATAGTGTACACGCCAGCCGGGGTACTGGCATCGATAGTCATACTGGTAGTGTATGTAATTGAATCACCATTCAACATAGCTGTAGCTCCGGGATCTGTATACCCAGAGTCAACGGTAACGGCAACAAATTTGGGCCCGTTGATCGAAATGGAGGGGTAATATGCAACTTTGGATATACCTACCTGTGTTGGCGTGTCAACGATCGTTTCTTTGTTACAGGAGTAACTGAGAATCAATAAACAGATAAAGGAAATGCTGAAAATATACTTCATGATATCTTGTTTAATATTAGAAATTACTGTCCCCACCAAACCGGTGTTGTAATCGGAACCTGTGCCGGAGTATTAATATTCCTCGATCTTTCATTGTCAGGAAAAACGATCCTTTTGGGAAATGCATTTCCAATGACCGATGATGCAGAAACAACAAATTGCCCGGGTACATATGCAGGATCAGTGGAATAAACCGGACTTGTTTTAGGAAATCCCGTCCTGTTTCTTTCAAGCCATCCCTCCAGCGCATGCGAGCCTGGAAAGGAAGCCCATTTCTGCGTGATGATGGCATCGATTTTATCATCAAGTGTTCCACCTACAGGATATGCGTATGCACCACCAGGTGCTATATAACTAGTCGCATCAAATCCATACACTGCAAAAGCAGCCTGCACGCCAGCGTTATATAAAGACTGCGCCTGATCGCCCGCGAAATATCTCTCTCTGGCTTCAGCCTGCATAAAATAGGATTCGGGACCGGAAATAAACTGAACAGGATCTGTTGCATGCTGAACAAAAGTTGTGGCAGTTTTATAAACCGGATTATTACTCTGATAGTTTCCCTGGTCGATTCCAATGGGCGTCGAAGTACCAAAATAGGTGACGATGCGTGGATCATTATTTTTAGTCAGCCAGGTAATAAACGTTACACTTGCTTTCAGGTTGGAAGGAGTATTTAAAGCAAAAATATTTTGTGCGTAAAAAGGATTTTGCTTGTTTGGAACCGTAGTCCACTGGGTAATTGCTGCATCGGATGTCAGGAATTGAGCATTTGCGTTATATAAAGCTTCAATTCCAGCCTGCGCCTCTGCAGGTTTCACATTTACCATTCTGAGATACATTTTTAATTTCAATGTGTTGGCAAATGCTTTCCACTGTGACATGTCCCCGTTAAATAAATAGTCCTCGGTACCTGGCGTTGAGTTTGTTGATGCCGTGAAATCCTGATTCAGGGCCGAATCGAGAGAACTCAACAATGATTCATAGATACTATCTCCATTATCAAACTTAGGCTGCAGATCACTAGCGCCTTGCAATGCATCTGTATAGGGAACCTGATCATACAGATCTACCAATACCTGGTATGTATAAACTTTCATCACAGTGGCCATCAGGTTATAGTTCCAGTCCTGGGCGGTTTTTGCTTTTTCAAGTATTAGTTGCAGGTCATTCAATGCTCCCGTATATAATTGATTGTAATCCGTATTCAAATCGGTGCTTACAACATTATAAGAGTCGAAATTCCGGTACTGCGAAGAAGAAACATCTTCTGTTGTGTATTCAGACCATAACATACCGATGATTGCCAGTTCACCGCCAATTGCCGAAGCAGCAGAAACAGTTGCTGCGGGAAACAATAATTGTTCAGTAGCCTGACTCGTTGACGGATTATTGGGATCCTGGTTAATATTCAATTGCTGTTTGCAGGACAAAAATGAAAAGCAACTGATAATTAAACTCGCTCCCGTTATTTTTTTCCATTTCATTGATAGCCGGTTGAAATTTTTAAATGGTTTTACTCTTTTAGAAATTCGCTTTTAGTGATAGTCCATACTGAACGGTGGTCGGCCCCGTTGGAGAATATTCTCCGAATTCACTTTGAAGGTCATTGCCCAGATTCGATACTTCAGGATCTATATAAGCATTCCCTTTGGGGAGCCATAGTAAAAAATTCCTTCCGTAAGCTGAAAGCATCAGACTGCTGGCATGAATGGGGGTTGCCCATTTTGCCGGTAGTGAATAAGAAAGGGTGATGTCTCTCAGTTTAAGGAAAGATTTGTCTATCAGACGCATTGGATAAGCCAGTGGTTTGTTATTGTTCGTATAGAAATAAGCGTCAAAACTGCTCTCCGGGATTACAGTTGTATTTTCCACGTACACCGGTTTACCGCCCGCGTCGGTGATTTGATTCACGGAATTTGGTATCACAAAAGGTTTCCGGTCGTTGTATGTTGTGATAGCGGCATTACCTGAGAACATAGTGATATCAGCGGTAGAACTGTAGAAATATCCACCTTTTCTAAAATCGAGAGAAAAACTAAACGCCCAGTTTTTATATGTAAATGTATTCACCAGGCCCATGGTGAAATCTCTCTGGGAAGTTCCAATATCTGCTTTGTTTGGGTTTACTACCGGAAATCCTGAATTAGGATCCACTACAATTTTTCCATCGGGAGAATACACAGGTGCAGGACTATAAAATATTCCCACAGGTTTTCCAGGGAATAAATCGAATTCCATGCCGCCGGTTAGCCCGTCAGATCCTATCTGAATTTTATTCAATCCGTTTGACAGACTTACAACATCACTTTCATTCTTCGAAAAAGTGTAATTAAATGTCCAGTTGAAATCCCTTGTGCGCACCGGTGTTGCATTTAAGGTTATTTCTATTCCCTTGTTGCTGACAACTCCTATATTCTCGATTAATCCGCTATAGCCGCTTGATGGAGAAATGGGAACGTTGAATATCTGACCATCCGTTTCTTTATTGTAAACCGTCGCATCCAATCCGATTCTATTGTCGAAGAATTTGACTTCGGCACCCAACTCCAGCTCTTTGGTAATAATCGGTTTCAGGTCAGGATTTCCAATATTTGGTGTAATGGTAAATCCGTTTACTCCCGCAATGGGGAATGTAATAGATCCATATGGCATTCCGGTAGTAGATGGGATATTACCCTGCTGAATGGTTGGATATATTAGGTAAGGCAATGCATCTGCTCCCGTTTCTCCATAAGCCACCCTGAATTTCAAAAAAGATAGTTTACTACCTCTCAAGTCAAAAGTTTGAGAAGCAAGCCAGGAGAGATTGGCGCCCGGATAAAAAAAGTTGTTGTTATCAATTGGCAGTGTGCTCGACCAGTCGTTTCTTGCGTTAACCGTTAAATAAAGCTGGTCCTTATATCCCACTGTTGCCTGTGCGTAAATACCTATGAGTCTTTTTTCAAATAAACTATTTGATGAAGTTGGCGGACTATTTGAATTCGATAAATTATAAAATAAAGGAATGGTAAGTCCCTGTATGGCAGCAGTCTGGTTGGTGGTTTTTGATTGATAATAATTCGCTCCGACAAGTGCATCCAGATTAAAATTCGAATTCAGGTCCTTCGTATATTTTACGATGAAATCTGCATCAATCAATCCGTTGTAGTCGGCCTGTTGCTGATAAGAACCAATGTCTGGAGCTCTCGCTGATCCGTCCACATTATTTCCAGAATTCCAACTGCCTGGAGAAGGTGCATTCACTGCATTCCAGATAGCCGTGCTCGTGTTGGTAAAATCGCCGCCTATTCTGAACTCAGCCGACAATGACTGATCGAATTTATAAGTAAAATCTATTTTACCAAATATGCGGTCTGAACCTGATTCACTTCCATTTTGTGTAAGATCATAATATGGATTTTCAGCAAACGGTGTAAAATAATTATCTACGTTGAAAAATTTATTGGTGTACAGACTGAAATCCTTGATGCGCATGTCGACTGGGATCTGTAAAATATTGTTGAATAAATCATTACCCAATCCGGCCAGAGAAAATTTCGCCGGTGTAGTCAGATGCCTGTTGATATAATTTAAGGAGACACCCAGCGTGAGATTATTAAAAGTCGTGTTTAGACGGAGATTAAAATTATTTCTCTGCAGTTTATCATAATCTCCCGGCAGGATACCATTGCTGGAAACATTTCCATAGGAGAAATAAAAATTAGTTTTTTCATTACCACCCGAAAGAGAGATGGTATTGTTTGCTTCAATTCCTGTTTCATAAAAATCGCGGATACTATTCTTCTGAAAAGCATATGGTTTTATCAATTGCGAATTGTCAACAATTGCGCCCCAGGCTGTCATTTTCCCATTTAATGCAGGCCCCCAGCTACCATTCTGACCAAGATCAGACACACCTGCCCAACCTTGTCCAAATTCGGTTTGTTCATCGGGCAATTTACCTACGATTGATGCATTGAAAGAACTTGCCAATCCAACCACGAGTTTTCCAGCTTTACCTTTTTTTGTAGTGATTAATATTGCCCCGTTTTTCGCCACAGAACCATACAGGGAAGAAGCAGATGTTCCTTTTAGAACTGTTATGGATTCGATATCATTGGGATTAATGTCTGTCATTCCGTTTCCGTAATCAGTGAGCGCCGGTCCGTTTCCTCCTGCACCACCAACATTCACGGAAGCATCACTGAGTGGAATTCCGTCTATTACATACAGTGGCTGATTATTTCCCCCTCCTATCACGCCAAATCCCCGAAGAACTACTTTGGTAGATCCGCCGGGTGTTCCACTCACATTGGAGATATCAGCACCTGCGACTTTACCCGAAAGGCCATCCATCATACTAACAGGCGATACTTTATTGATGGCATCTGTATTGAATGTAGCCGTCGAATAGCCGATTTTTGCTTTGCTTTTACTTTGACCAAGTGCCACTACAACCACTTCACTTAAAGATGACGACCCCGGTTGAAGAACCACATCAATTCCAATCAACTGATCCAGGTGAATCTCGGTAGTCGCATAAGATGTAGCTGAAATAGCAAGTGTCTGACCAGCGGAAGCATGTATTTTAAAAGTTCCATCCGCAGCAGCCACAACGGAATTCTTTGTTCCTTTCACAGTAACTGTTGCAAATGAAACAGGTTCCCCCCTGGAATTGGTGACTTTACCTGATGCCATTTCATTTTGTGCACACACAACGCACGACACGAATACCAGTAATAAGAAAAGTAAATTTCGCATAAGTAGTCTTTTACATTTAATCGTTGAAATGGAGTTTTAGAAAAATCACTACGAAAAAAGTAACTCCATTTGTTAAGACATCAGCATTGCAGAAATTGCTGTACTGGTTTTGGCGCGATATTTTCAATGCATTAAAAACAGACCCTCAACTATTATTTTCCTTTGCTGATCGATAAATTATCAGTAGAAATATTTTAAATAAAATATGCTGCCGTATCTGTTTCTGTTAATTTTCTGCAGAACGAGGGGGAATTTTTTTTTAGGAGTATTTTGTATACTCCCTCCTGCCGGGGGATTTTTGTAACAATTAAATAATGCCGTTCCATTTTATGAGAAATTTCATTTCCAACAAAACAGCCCATGAAATATTTTCCAGCATTAATCTTATTCGTAATTTTTTTTATTGCAGTAGTTGAACCCACATCTGGACAAAACGATGCAAATACCGATGTGGCGGATTCCCTATTTATTAAAAAAGAGTGGGCATCAGCTAAGACAGTTTATCGGCAACTTCTCATAAATGATTCATCAAATAGTTTGTTGTGGAACAAACTGGGATTTTGCAATCAAAATCTGCAACTATACGGGGAAGCAATTTCAAATTACCAGACAGCATTGGCAAACAAGCCGGGAGGGATGCTGAAAAGTATAATAATGCTTAGAATGTCAATGGTCTATTCTAAACTAAATGAAACCACAAAAGCAACAGATTATCTTTTGAAAGCAAGCAGTTTGGGATACAATAGCTTAAAAGACCTGGATAGTCTGGATGCTTTTAAAAATCTTCGGGCAGTTTCCGGATACAAAGACCTGAGGAAAACGATTTATGAAATGGTATATCCCTGCAGTAAAGAACCCAGAAACAGAGATTTTGATTTTTGGATCGGAGATTGGAGCTGTTACAGGACAGGAACGCAAATACTTTCGGGCTATAGTCATGTCGAATCTATGGCCGGCGGTTGTGCCATTTTGGAAAATTTTACGTCTGTCCAGGCATACGACGGAAAAAGTTTTAATTATTATGACACGGTAGCTGGTAGCTGGGAACAGAACTGGATTGGATCAGGTGGTGCCAGTGACAGACAACGATATTATAATGGTGTTTTTAAAGATGGGAAAATGCATTTTATATATGAAACCACAAATCCAGGTGGTCAAAAGGTAAAGGGGAATTTCATTTTTTATTTCATAAATCAGGACTCTGTAAGGCAGTATCAGGATGTAATGGACACAGCCGGAAAGACAATTTCCGTAACATATGATCTCATGTATCGGCGCAGAAAATGATTCTTCTATGCTCAATCTCCCCGTATTCTTTGTATAAATGATTTGATATTTTCTTTGTTCCAGTTAGAAAACCTTCCTCTTTGAACAACCAGATGATTTGCGTCAGGATCCTGAAGATAGTAATGAAATACAAAGGACGCATGCGTTTTTTGCCAGCCCATGATCTGACCAAATCGAAGATCATTAAAAACAATTCCTTCAGCCGAGGGTTCAGCAGTATAATATCCCTGTGAAAACCGGATCAACTCATTCAGATCTTTTTTATCTTTCCAGGGAAACAGGAGGTACTCATTGCGCGGATAGTATTGAAAATTTATTTCGTCATTTCTGTCAAAAACAGACCTGTATCCTATGTCATAACCCGAATCTGTTTCGGCCACTACATACCAGAGCCAGTTATTAAAAGATGTAGGCGTGGCAAAATATCTTTTGTAATGAATCTCCTGATGAATCAGGGAATATCTCGTTGTGTTGTCGATCCTTAATTTATTTGTCACGCAGTACATCAGGTACAATGCAGAAAATAAAAGTCCGGTGACCGCTATAACTTTTCTTCTGATATGATTTCGTTTTATCAGCAGCAAAAAAACAGACGCCAAAGCCGGCCATATCGAAAAAAAAGGATCCGCAACAAATATCACATGAAATGAAATTCTTGTGTGGTTAAAGGGTTCCAACCACCCAACGCCATACGCATTAAATGCATCCAAAAAAATATGCAGGAGAATTTCTGTCCCCAGAAACAATACCCATGTTTTAAATGGAATGCCGAGGCTAGAATGAGGTTTTCGGAAAATCAAAGACAGCAAAACTGTTGCGATGACTGCAAACAAGATGGAATGGGTGAACCCACGGTGCGCGAGTAGATCATCGGTGGTGTTTAACCAGAACGACGCAATAAAATCGATGTCGGGTAAACTGGCTGCAATGGCGCCATACAACATGGCTCTCTTTCCTAATTTCTTTCCGAGAAAAAGATCACCGATACATGCTCCTATGGCAATGTGTGTAAGACTGTCCATTTTAAAAAATGTTACTGGTGGGGCTTTCTTTTCGGAAAATGCAACTGTTGTAATGCGCGGATAACCGAAGGACTCTTCCTCGCGTATTCGGGAGAATTACTCTTACCAAGTGGAACATATGCTTTTGCGAGATCCTGATCGGAATTAAACAAAACAAAAATGTCTTTCTTTCCACTGGAGGCGTCAATGTATTCATCCTGTTTGGTCTCGAGGTTTGTTTTTTTATTCTGGATGATCAGCAGGAAGGTATCGCTTTGAATATTGGGAAGTTTAAATTTAAATCTACCCTTGGCATCTGTTTCCGTTTGACTTTGAATCGGACTGATAATTTTTACCACCGCGTCTACGGGAACAATGGTATTTTTATCGGCTGAAACAAACCCCGAAATTTCAGTTGTCGGTACCGATTTAAATTGATTATAAAGTGTAATAGAAAATGTGATCACTGCAGCAACTGAAGCAAAAATTATTTTACCCTTCGTAAAAAATCCGACGATAGAGGCTTTTGATATCATAACAGGGTGTGTAAAATAATAAAAAACCCCCATACTCCCATACCCTAATACTCCCATACCCCCATACCCCCATACTCCCATACTTGACTCTTAACCCATAAAAAAACCCCTCCGCGCTCTGGAGGGGTTATTAGAAAAAAAGTACGGATCAATAAGGCAGGATTACAGTGTAGGTCTTACCATTTGTTCCGGTCCAAACCAACTTATAATAGTAGGTTCCTAAACCAGGACAACCAGTTGGGTTACCATTTTCATCCAGTCCGTAAGTAATCACAGAAGTTCCCTTATCTGTAATTACCGTATTCTGACCGCTTGTTAATCTGAAATCACAATCCTGACGGAATATCTTCGGCGCACTGATCAAACTCTGGAAAGATTGTCCAAGTCGATTTAAACCCCATTCAGCAATGTCATTATTTGTTCCATCGGAATGAGTTCCTGTTGTAGTTAACACAATACCATTGTCATATGTATACACCCGCTGTTTGGATACATTCCATGCTCTTGTCGTACCATTGTCAAAATCAATTGACATTGTTCCCGTAACTGTATGCGTGATAGTCTGTAAAGATGCGAGGTTAACCAAAAGTCCACCACTTACATTCGTAAAGGTTTTGTTTCCGTTAATTACGATGCTCTTGCTATCACGGATGCGTGTAATCTTCAATTCGTCAATTACCAGATTAGCAGTAGCACCTGCATCTTTCCAATGCTGTCCCAACGGAAGGGTTATAATTACTTTACCTGAACGCGTTCTGTTACCCGAGCAGTTCGTTCCATCGTAAACAATGGTAATAACGCGCTGATTGTTCGATGTGTCGTAAGTAATAGTCGCATCACAGATAAGCTGATGCACATTTAATAAGCTGTTTACACCGGCATTTCCTTCCACGCCTACACTGTTAACAGCTGTATTACCGCTCATCGAAACTGAACTGCTGGTTGAACCTGAAAAATCAGACTGGCCGTTCAATGCGGTATTCGCATCGTTGCTTATAATATCTGATTCGTTGGAAACCATGGACTGATCATCGGCAGTTGTGCTTAGATCGGTTGTTGTTGTGTCCTGTGAAGACGCAGAATTATCCTTCTTACAGGAGTAGATGCATATGCAGGATAGCAGGCAAATTGCAATGACCATCCGGCGAATAAGATTTGCTTTCATAATGACGATTATTTTTTTACTGAGATGCGTTTTCGTGCCCAGGGTTTAACGGAACCTTAAAATTAATTTGTTAACATTCCGTTATGACGCCTCGTTTGTTTAGCACGCGGATAAACAGTTGATTTTGACGTATGTATCAAATCGAATTAAACTGCGCTGCTTTTTGCAGACAGCAACATGGAGATTTTACTGTGAAGATCTTCCGGACGGAATGGTTTGGGAACAAATTCCATGAATCCCTTAGATAAGAGGTCGGCCCGTATGTTATCGTAAACGGCTGCAGTAAATGCAATGGCCGGGACCGAAGGATCAATTTTTTTAATTTCTCCCAAGGCTGTTATGCCATCCATTTCCGGCATTTCCAGGTCGATAAGAATCAGATCAAATTTATGTTGTGAGAATATTTCGACTGCCTGTTTCCCATTGGAAGCTTCCTTCACTTCTATTCCCCATTTCTGCAAAAATCTTCTTGCGATGGACATATTGATGGCATTGTCCTCCGCAACCATTACCCTGATACCCGGGAAGAGATTTAAATGTTTAACCCGTTCTTCGTTGATGTAATGCTTCTTATTTTCGTTAATGGCCAGCTTTAGTGTAAAGTGAAAAGTTGATCCCCTTCCTTCTTCACTCTCCAATTGTAGCTCACCGTGAAATAAGTTGACGAGCTTTTTTGTTATTGCGAGACCGAGGCCTGTTCCTCCGTATTTTCGGGTTGTATCGACATCGGCCTGTGTAAAACTTTCAAATATTTCCTGCTGTTTATTGGAAGGAATGCCGATCCCGGTGTCTTTAACCATGAACTGGATCGTAGCCTTCTGGCTCGTAGAAAATATTTTCTTTGCAACTACAGTAATCTCACCATAGTGAGTGAATTTTATGGCATTTGAAAGCAGATTACTGAATACCTGATTCAGTCTGGTTTCGTCTGTCATCACCTCGATATCCAGGCTGTCAAACTCCATCTTGAATCCGAGATTCTTTGCGTGTGCCTGAGCGGAAAACTGCAGGTTGATTTTCTCCAGGAATTTCTTCAGATCCACCGGATGCTCGCCCAATTGAAGTTTTCCGACTTCAATTTTGTTGAAATCAAGGATTTCATTTATGAGCATCATCATGTGCTCAGAAGAATATTTTAATATATCGAGATGAGACTTCTGATCGGGCAAATAGTCTTCCTGTAATAATAAATTCGATGTGCCAATAATCCCATTGAGAGGCGTACGCAGCTCATGGCTCATATTGGAAAGAAAGCGGGATTTTGCCTGTGAAGCAACTTCTGCTTTCTGCTTAGCCTTCATCAATTCAAATTGTGCTGTTTTGATTTCCGATATATCCAGAATGCTGATCTTAAGAAATCTTTTACCCAGATCAAGAAACGGCACAATATTTACAAATGCAAAAAAAGTCCTTTCAGCCGATGTAATTGCAAGCTCGCCCTGCCAGTCTTTCGCCTGTTGGGTATGAAGATTCAATTCGATCGTTTTGAATAATTTTATATGCTCACTTGTGAACCAGTCCTCAATGGCAGTTCCCTCAATTTCTTTTTTATTTTTTATATGAAGCAATTCACAGGCCCTGTTGTTGCAGCCAATAATCTTTCTTGTTTCAGCGTCCATAATCAAAACACCATCCAGGGAAGTATTATATATAGTGTCCACAAAATGTTTTTCTTTCAGGATAGCTTCCTCATGGTCCCGGTTAACCCTAAAAATAAAATAAGAGAAAAAAGTTGTGAGTGTAAGTGAGATCGCAAGATTTGAACTGTATAGTCGGGCAAACATTCCTGCAATACGCACCTGGTAATAATTTTCAAAGGGACTCAGGTTAAGACATATCAGTACGGAAATAATCGTGATGAGATAAACAAACTTCAGCTCGGTAAAATTTCTCTTTACGTCTATAACCAGTGTCATTACAAGAAAATAAGGAAAATATAAAAGGTATTCGCCGGCTCGCAATCCCTCCATATAATTCATTACGATCAAATACAGATTGAGATTAACGATGGCTATAATACGGGCTGTTTCAAACCGCTTCTTTGAATTGAGGTGGAAAGCCAGGATAAATATGTATCCTGCGGACAAGTTGACTAATGCGCTTATATAAAGACTTAAAGTAAAATAGCTGACAACAGATAAAAGGGTACCGCAAAGGGTTAGGAAGATAAACTGATTGAACCTGACAATCTTCTTACGCTGGGATACCGTATTGGAGGGATCCAAACCAGAATATACAATGTCCTGATATACAGACCACAATACGGGCGATAGGCGGGATTTCAGGGAGGGTATCAGAGGAAATAATTTGAATATTAAAACGGCGTAGCATAATAATTATTATTTAAAGCGTTAATATAAATGAATCCAGATACATGAATAACCTGAAAACCGCTAATGCATTCGTTTTCAACGCCGAAATAGATGCCAATTACCTTAATAGCCTCTATGGTGACGACTATAATTATCTGCAGGAAGTGTTCAACACGGTCCTGGATGAATATGTGTCATTAACTGATAATATTGAATACAGTTATTCATCCGGGAACCTCACTGCGCTAAAATCTTCTGTACATAAAATCAAACCTGTTTTTGGATTTGTAGGATTGACATCCGTTCAACAGTTATGTCAGCATTTTGAAAAAGTTTGCGGAAACGTTAGCTCGGTAGACCAACTATCGGGGGAATTTGAAACATTGAAAAATAAAATTTCTCAATGCAAACAGATAATAGAAGAAGAAAAGAAAAAATTGGAACTGTTTAATAGCAATTGTTCATGAGTCTCAGCTGTATCATTGTAGAAGATCTGCAGGTAGCCGCCAATTACCTGAAAAATTGTTGTGAAAAAAGCGGCCAGGTGGAAGTCAGGGGACATTTCAGCAATGTCACTGATGCCCTTTCCTTTTTAAACAGCAATACGGTAGACCTGATTTTCCTGGATGTTGAAATGCCGGGTGCCAATGGTTTCGAATTACTCGATCAGATTGCCTTTTCTCCAAAAGTTATTCTTACAACTGCTAAATCCGAATACGCATATAACGCATTTCAATATAATGTGACTGACTACCTGATGAAGCCTTTTACATATCAGCGTTTCATGGAAGCACTTCAAAAAATTCAGCCCTCAAAAGAAACGATTTCCACCAACAGCGCGTCGGACCACATCTATATCAAAACCGATGGCAAATTAATTCGCTTAAACAACGATTCCATTCTTTATATTGAAAGTATGGGTGACTATGTTAAGTTTGTAACAATCGACGGCAAGAAATACATTACGCATAATACCATCAAGAACCTTGAAGAAAAAGTAAGCAAGCAGCACTTTCTGAAAGTCCATCGCTCTTACATTGTTAATCTGCATAAAATTGACGACATGCGGGAAAACCTGCTGTTCATCAAGGGTAACGAAATTCCGGTAAGCAAAGCAAATAAAGCAGATGTCTTCCGAAGGCTTAATATTGTTTAGGCAAATGCTCAAGCTTAAAGCAATACATCCAACCACTAACTGCCAACCGCCAACTTTTTTTTAATTCATCGTCCACTCATTATTTTTTCTATCCATATCAGGCAAAGTATTTTCAGGATCAAGAATCACCTTATCTACTTTTGTTTTTGAATTATAAGGCAGGGTCCAAACTCCTCCGCGTTGCCAAATTTCAACCGGCAGATGAATGATATCTGAATCCCCGTTGGCCATTAAAATTTTCAGGGTCACAGGCATAATCATTTTACCCTTGTTCACAATGGTAATTAATATTCCTTTGGACGGATCACTATCATCTTTGTATTTCACACTGGTTAGTGCCTGGTCCAGGGTCCAGGTAGTAAAAAACCATTCTTTCCAAAACCAGTTGAGATCATCGCCTGCTGCGTTGTTCATGGTTCTGAAAAAATCATATGGCGAAGGATGTTTAAACGCCCATAACCCGGTATATTTTCTGAAAGCGTAATCAAAACGGTCTTTACCTAATATTTCTTCCCTCAGTAAAACCAATGCCATTGCAGTCTTACCATAATACTGTCCATATTGTGTCAGGCCCATTGCTTCAGGCACCGTCATCAGCGGATCTTTCATTCTCGAAATGGATGCAGGGTTCAGAGAAGAAAAGATTCTATTTTTCAACATCCCGTCTTTAGCGAATTCACCATTATTAAAAAGAAAAGCAGCCTGGTAGTTTATGAATGTATTAAACCCTTCATCCTGCCACATATATTTTCTTTCATTGGACCCTACAATCATAGGATACCAATTATGACCAATTTCATGCGTTATGACATCCCATAAAAACCCTCTCGTCGCTTTGTAAGAATTAAATATGATTCCGGGATATTCCATTCCTGTAACAGAACCCCCAATATTCACTGCTGAATTCCATGGATATTCAAAATAACTTTTAGAATAAATTTCTATGCTGTTTTTCAGAAATTCAGTACCTCGTGAATAAGCCGCTTCGCCAATACTTTCTGCTGGATAGGCGGACATGGCCACAATTTTACGTCCGGATGGTAAATTAACTCTGGCAGCATCCCAAACCAGTGCTTTGGAAGCTACCCAGGCAACATCTCTGCTATTCTTCATTGTAAAATGCCAGACAAGATTTCCGCCCGTTACAGGACGCATTGAAGGCTTGCCGATTTCGTTTTCATTAATTATGGAAAGTGTTTTATCGCTTTGAGCAGCGGCAGCCAGTCTTTTTATTTCCTCTGCTGTTAAAACCTGTGCCGGATTTTGCAAATCACCAGATCCAAAAACAATCATTTCAGCCGGGGCAGTAATATAATAATCGAAATTTCCATACTCGCAGTAGAATTCACCAAGCCCCATATAGGGTAACGTGTTCCATCCTTCCAGGTCATCATAAACACACATGCGGGGATACCATTCTGCGATTTCATACACGACACCGTTCTTGGTATAGAGTCTGCCCATACGATCAGCACCATGATAGGGAATATAAAAACTGTAGTTTACTTTGACAGAAATTTTGTCTCCTTTTGGTAACACCGGATTGTTTAAACGAATCTGCATTCTCGTATCGGAGATCACTGGATCCACGCTATAAGTTTTTCCATTATAAGTTACCGTTACAGATGTAATATGATAGCCACCACGGTCAAATCCTTTTACATCGAATCTGTCGCCTGAGATGGGAGTTGCGGCAGAACCTCTTGATTTCGAATCGAATAAATTCTGATCCAATTGTAACCACAAATAATCCAGTTTATCCGGACTATTATTGGTGTAAGAAATAGTGACGTCACCAGATACACTGGTATCTTTTTCGCTGAGTGTTGCGTGGATCAGATAACTGGCGACGTTTTGCCAATACAACGGTCCGGGTGAACCACTGGCAGAACGAAAAGCGTTCCCTGGTGAAGGATCAAAATGAGGAGTAAAAAAATCCTGAGGGTTATACAAAATACTATCACCATGGTCATTTTGGGCGCTAAGAAAAAATGCATTGGCCAGCAGCAAACTAATGAGGAATGTCTTTTTCATTTTCTAGTGTTAAAATTCACCTGGTAAGGCTTGTCTTTGGTTTTTAAAATTCTGTGCAAATATGCGGACTTTTACCGCTTCCCTGAACAGATATGGGTTGAAGGGTAAATATTTACCTGGTATATGTGTCTTATCTATTAAAAGCCTCACTCCTAAGGGTTTACCCTTAGGCATAGTGTCTAAAAATTCATTTAACGGTCTTTTTGACCCGAAAATCGAAGGTTTTGACATCCCGGTCGAATAAGTTACTTATAGCGTGAAAGGCTTCGCATCTTTGTATTGTTGAAGCGCGCGAATGATCCGATCCTTAGAAAACCAAGAGAATCCAAACCGAGAAAAACCGACCGAATCCTGAGAAAAACCGAGAGAATCCAAACCGAGAAAAACCGACCGAATCCTGAGAAAACCGAGAGAATCCAAACTGAGAAAAACCGAATAAAACTGATCAGACCATTAAATAATATTTAACCTATGAAAGCGAGTCCAATATCTTAGGAAAAAAAGTTGACAACCCCTAAACCCTAGCTTATCCATCTGAAAACCAAACGAGATCCAGTATCGAAAACCTTTGAAATCTGTACCTTTTCTTGACGGAAAACTAAATTTTGATGACCCTTAACAGATTTGGACAGCCACCTTGCGGTGGCTGTTTTTTTATTTGTTTACCTCAACGATACAGGCAACCAGCTTATCGTTGCTGCCATCACTTTTGAAATGAATATTTCCTTTGGCGGAAAGATCTGCCTGAACATATTGGGTTGAAACACCCAAAGCGGCTTTCAGCCTTTCTCCATAATCCGCTGTTTTGTTCTGACTGATTTTTTCATTGAGTGAACTCCAGTTTAAACTGTCTTTGCTGATTACAACTGCCATAAAGTCCTTAGTGCCTATGCTATCGGGTTCCATACTCTTATCCCTCGGGAATAACCGATACCCGGCAATACCGCAAAACGGGGAATATTTAGTTTTTGTGGGATCGTCTGAACGCGGATAAGGAAATAATGTATAACTGCTGCCATCTGTTTCTTCACCAAATACATAAATATAACATTCAGACTCATTACGTATTTCCATTTTAAATCGTGTACCCCTGCTTACTGTTGAACTTGTTTCAAATACATTCCCGGAAAGTTTTTTTAATGAAATATAATTACCGGCCACTGTTTTCTTTCCATCGAAATTGACCTGCACCAAACCAACTTCACATTCAAATGGTTTATTCGCAGCGGCACCTACCGCAGGCATCGATTCAAGACCGTAGGCTTCACGAACAAAATATTTAAAGTGTTTATACCGTACCCAGGCAAATCCATTATTACCCCATTGCGGTCCCCAGCTGTTCATAATTAAAAAAGCACCACCATATTTTGCGTCATCATACCCCACAACACACTGCGCATGACCTCCGAACCCCATCATACTGGCATCATCCTGAGTAGGATTCCAAACGTCCTGTCCCATCATTGGCTGCATATAACTTCCTCCTACCATCATGCCAATTACAACAGGTGCACCTTGTGAGAGATTTTCTTTTATGGCTCGTAAATCGATCTGATCTGTTCGGTCGCCAACTGTCAGACGATTGGAGCCTCTCATGCGATACAAACTCGCCTGATTCATTAATTGCTGATCCGGCTGCCTTTTGCAATCCTGATCATTGTATGGAAAAGCACTATAAGGCACCGATCCGCGCTGACTCATAAAATCCATGGCGCGATTTATATAAGAACCATCACAACCGTCAAGACCGATCTGATTATACAAAAAAGCCGGACTAAATTTTAACGCATTGGGATCCTCACCTGTTCTTGCAGCTTCCAGTATCGTCCTGGCCCCATACGCACTACTCCATGCAACACAACTTCCCTGTTTTCCCTGATCACCTACAGCCGGCGCATATTTTTGCAAATTAGCTGACTCCGGCAGTGGATTCTTATTGTTATCGTCAGAAAGTGATTCGTAGACTTTTGCTTTATCAAACACTCTTGGGTCAAGTATGCCTCCCATAGCAAGTTGTTGAACCTGTTGGGAAACTGAGGCCACGTTGCAACCACCACCACGGCCCAATAAAAAATAACCGGCAATTCCGAGAACAATAACGAGTAGCAGACTTTTCGGTCCTCTTATGAGTCCGAATATCAGTGGCAACAAACCAAATATACCTCCACCGCCGCCACCTCTGCCCCCTCCGTTTCCCCCACCTTCAAAACCTCCGCCACTATCGTCTGATTCAGCCGGATCATCCGTCATGCGTATAGGCATACCAAAATATTTAAAGATGAAAAAATAACAGCCCCTCTTTCAAAGGTCTTTGAAATTAAAGAAAAGGAAAAAATTTATACCAAAATAATCTGATTACGCAACAGGTCATCGAACTCGTCCCTGCGGCGGATCATGTGGGCTTTCCCGTTTACCACCATCACTTCAGCGGGTTTAAAACGGGAATTAAAATTGGAAGACATTTCAAATCCATAAGCACCTGCATTTCTGAAAACCAGAAAATCTCCTTCACGCACTTCATTAAGGGGTCGGTCCCATGCGAAAGTATCCGTCTCGCATATATTTCCTACCACCGAATAATTTTTTACCGGTCCATCGGGATTACTGATGTTTTCTATATGATGATAGGCATCATAAAACATCGGACGTATCAGATGGTTGAAGCCGCTGTTCACACTAACAAAATCAGCGGCACTTGTTTCTTTTAAAACATTCACTTTTGTAATAAAATTTCCCGCCGCACTTACCAGGAATTTACCAGGTTCGAACCAAACCTGTAATTTTTTACCATTTTTATAGGGATGATTTGTGAACGCCTGATTTACTTTATCAGCAAGCAGGGAAATATCGGTTTCTGCCTCTCCGTCTTTGCTGGCTACTTTAAATCCACCACCCAGATCTATGAACTCCAGATGTTCGAAATGATTTGCAATATCGAATAACACTTCAATGCCCTTTAAAAAAACATCTACGTCTTTAATTTCACTCCCTGTATGAATATGCAAATCACTGATATGCATCTGGTACTTTTCAACCACTTGCAGAATCTTTTTAATCTGATCTACGGGTATTCCAAATTTACTTTTATCATGACCAGTAGAAATCTTGATATTACCACCAGCAAGGATATTCGGTCGCAGGCGAATCCCTACCGGATATGAATTGCCATAAGCCTCCCCGAATTTTGTTAGATTGGAAAGGCTGTCGATATTTATATATACGCCCAGTTTTTTTGCTTCAATAATTTCTGCGAAGTCGATTCCGTTCGATGTGTACAGTATCCGGGAGGAGGGAAATCCTGCATATAATGCAAGTTTGACTTCGTTGATGGAGCTGCAGTCTACATTGGCTCCGAGGCTCATAACGTATTTGAGAATGTTTACATTTGTGAGTGCTTTACACGCATAGAAAAAGACAGTATCTGTATTATTAAAGGCATCCCGAAGTTTTCCATATTGTGCTTTAATTCTTTCAGCATGATATATATAAAGCGGTGTTCCATACTCCTCCGCTATCGAAATAAGATCGGCATGGGAAAGGGGATTCATCATGTTCTGCGAATATATGAAGCAAGTGTGAGAGTATGGGAGTATGGGAGTATGGGAATGTACTTTCAACTATCTACACCTTTGAGCTTTGAGCTTTAAGCTTTAAGCTTTAAGCTTTAGGCTTTAGGCTTTAAGCCTTATTCTCCTCATCTTCCGAGCCTGGCGATAAGGGATTATTCTCAAGAAGCTCGCCTTCTTCACTTACAACAAGTGCAGGATTTATATCGGGTGCCAACGGAGTATAATTCAAAAGAGAAGGTTCTTCCAGGCTCTCTCCCAAAACCTCTCTGAGACGTGGCAGATCTGCGGTCTGGTTGATCCCAAAATAATCCATAAAGGTTTTTGAAGTTGCATATATCAATGGTTTGCCCGGCATATCTTCATTGCGACCCATAATAATTATCAATTCTTTTTCCAATAATTTTTGAATTGAGTAATCACTATTCACTCCGCGAATGGATTCTATTTCGCCTTTTGTAATGGGCTGTTTATAGGCAATTATTGAAAGTGTTTCAAGAGCAGCTACTGAAAGTCGTTTCAAAAATTTATCTCCATTTAGCTGCGCGATGGTTTTATGATATGCTTTTTTAGACAGGAATTGCCAACCGCCTCCGCTTTCTCTTACTTCAAACGCATAAAATTCAGCCCGATATTTTTCAACAATGCCGTCTATTCCGGTAGAAATCTGGTCGAGCGTCAACTTATCATCCATAAATCCAAAAGCATTATTCAGCAACTCAGTGATATCCATTGAAGTAAGCGGCTTGTCACTTGCAAAAATCAATGCTTCGATATGTGGAATTAATTCAGAAATATCCATAGAAGAAAGTATGGGAGTATGGGTGTATGGGAGTATGGGACTGTGAAAAAATAGTTTACTGTTTACCAGTGCAAAGTAGGTAATTAGAATTCAGCTCCGAAGATATCAGGGACGTGAAATGCTCACATTTCACTAACATTTTTGAAATATCTCCACTCCCATACTCCCATACTCCCATACCCCCATACTTTCTTCCTATCCCTGAAGGGCGGCGGCGCCGGAAACGATTTCAGTAAGTTCAGTGGTGATACTGGCCTGGCGTGCGCGGTTGTAAGAGATGCGCAGGCTTTTCAGAATTTCATTGGCATTCTCAGTAGCCTTATCCATGGCAGTCATCCTGGCTCCATGTTCAGAAGCATTGGCATCTAACACGGCTTTAAACAGCTGCGTATTGAGGATCTTAGGCATCAGTTCTGCAAGGATAACTTCTTTCGAGGGTTCAAATATAAAATCGCTGGATGTTGTACCTGGCAGTTTTTTTGTCTTCGGGATGGGAAGAAAAGGTTCCACCGTGAATATTTGAGATGCAGCATTTTTGAATTCACTATAAACGATTTCCACAACATCGAATTCATGATTTTCATAAGCTTTCATCGCAGCCTGTGCACAGCGTTGTACCGATTCAAAGTTCAGATGTTGAAATATATCGCGAAATTCTCCGTTTACTTTATAGTTATTCTTCAGGAAATGTTCGTAACCTTTTTTACCAATGCTCCAGATAACCGTGTTGCCTTTGGCTGTCTGAGATGGATATTTATCCTGCATTGCTGCTTTCGCCAGTTTGATCAAATTGGAATTGTAGGCCCCACAGGATGATCTGTCGCTGGTAATTACAATCAGTAATACTTTTTCAACAGGTCTGGCTGCAGAAAGGGAAGAGCTTAATTCGCTGTCTGAATTACTGACAATATTACTAAGTACCTGCTGGAGTTTTTTGGAATAAGGCCGCATTTGCTGGATAGCTTCCTGGGCTTTGCGAAGTTTGGTGGCGCTGATCATCTTCATCGCCTTGGTGATTTGCTGGGTGCTCTGGATTGATTTTATCCTGTTCCGAACTTCCTTAAGTTGTCCTGCCATATGGGTATTTTAAGCCGGCTGCAAAGGTAGCGCAACCTACTCAAAATCAGGAAGGATTTTATGACTAATTGTTCACTGCCCGACCGGTTTTAGGCCGACGGGAAGAAAAAAACAGTACTTTTGCAACCCCTTTATAACTATGTCAAAATCAAAGAAAAAAGACCTGCCAGTCATCCTGATTACCAATGATGATGGTATCCTGGCTCCTGGCATTCTCAGTCTGGTTGAAGCAGTAAAAGATCTTGGTAAAGTAGTAGTTGTGGCCCCTGATAAGCCGCAATCTGGTATGGGGCATGCCATAACGATTGGATTACCGCTCCGTTTACATCCTGTAACACTTTTTAAAGATGTTGAAGCCTGGCAATGCTCCGGGACACCGGTGGATTGTGTAAAACTTGCAGTCGACAAAGTACTTCACAGAAAACCCGATATCTGCCTGAGCGGCATAAATCATGGCGCCAACCATTCAATTAACGTAATATACTCTGGCACAATGTCCGCCGCCGTAGAAGCAGCTATTGAAAGCATTCCTTCAGCGGGATTTTCATTGTTGGATCACAGCGTGGAAGCGGATTTTGAAGGAGCCAGGAAATATGCCCGCCTGATTGTTCAACATATGCTCAAGACCAAACTGGATAAACATACCGTTTTAAATGTGAATATTCCGGCCGTTCCCACCGATCTTATAAAGGGAGTGCGCATTTGTAAACAGGCATATGCCAAATATGAAGAAGATTTTGTGGAAAGAAGCGACCCCAACGGGAAAAAATATTTTTGGCTTACGGGCGAATTTGTAAATTTTGACAAAGGAAGAGATACAGATGTGTGGGCACTTGAACACAATTATGTCAGTGTTGTACCCGTACAATTTGATCTGACAAATTACGTTTTGAAAACCAAACTCGAAAAATCCTGGAAATTTTGATATTCAAAAAAGACAACCTCAAGTTTGGTATTCTACTCGGTATTGTTGGTCCCTTATTGGCAATGACAATTTATTATTTTTGGGTCTTCAGCCGGACAATCAGCTTCTCCGAATACATATACGTTTTGCACACGAACAAACAATTGTTGACGGCCATCAGCAGTATTTCGCTGCTGGCAAATGCTATTCTTTTTACAATTTATGTGAATACACACCGAGATAAAACCGCCAGGGGTGTATTCGTAGCCACGCTGATTTATGGAATCGTAGTGCTTGTATACAAGCTTGTTTCTTAAACAAGCTCAAGGCTAAAAGCTGAAGCCGTTAAGCCTAATGCGGGACGATGAAAGATCCTGCGATTTACATTTGATAATTGCAACGGTCCATGATCAACGAGCAACGTTTTCTATCTTTGACTCAATGAAGTACTACATCATCGCAGGTGAAGCATCCGGAGACCTGCATGGCAGCAACCTCATCCGGGAAATTAAAAAAAGAGATGAAGCGGCGGATTTCAGGGGCTGGGGCGGCTCACTAATGACTGAAGCCGGCGCAAACATTGTAAAAGATTATCGTGATCTGGCGTTCATGGGGTTTACTGAAGTGATCAGCAATCTCTCTACCATCCTTAGAAATATTAAGTTTTGCAAGTCGGATATCGTTTCCTTTAATCCCGATGCAATAATATTTATTGACTACCCGGGATTCAATCTCCGTATCGCAGAATGGGCACACGAAGAAAAATATAAAACTATTTACTATATCTCCCCTCAGGTGTGGGCCTGGAAAGAAAGCCGTGTCAAGAATATTAGACGTTATATTGATAAAATGCTGGTGATTCTTCCGTTTGAAAAAGCATTTTTTCAAAAATGGAATTATGAAACGACTTATGTGGGTCATCCGCTCGTCGAAGTGATTGACCAATTTAAAAAATCTCCAGATGCCGGCAGACCACCAGCACTATTTATGGCCGGAAATGTTTCCGTTCAGCCTACACTTCCTTTAATAGCATTATTACCGGGAAGCAGAAAACAGGAAATTTTGAAAAAACTTCCGGTAATGCTGGAAGCGAGCACGGCGTTCCCCGACCATCAATTTGTAGTCGCCGAAGCACCCGGACTGGATTCTTCATTTTATGATGGAATCATAAAAAATTATCCTCAGGCTTACAGAGTAAAAAATCAAACCTATTCTCTTTTAATGCATGCCAAAGCAGCCTGTGTCACCTCAGGTACCGCCACACTGGAAACAGCACTGTTCGGCGTTCCTGAAGTGATATGTTATAAGGGCAGCAACATTTCTTATCAAATTGCCAAACGACTGATTAAAGTAAAATATATTTCATTAGTAAATCTCATCATGGACAAACCCGTCGTAAAAGAATTGATTCAGAATGATATGAATGCGCAAAATATCATTGCAGAATTAAAGAATTTATTATCTGATGAAGTGACCATTCATCAGATAAAAAATGATTATGAAGCATTACACACCATACTCTCACAAGGCGGCAATGCATCAGAAAAAGCCGCAGACATTATCGTAACATACACGAGTGCATAAATCTCTTTGAGACTCATCGGATTTTTATTCAATATATTGAACGGTGTTATTTATTTCCTCCCAAAAATCATCCGGAAAATAATTACGACTATACCAATCAGGAACATAAATATGGATATCCGGTTGATGGTATTCATATATCTGATCCAACTACTCGTCGGTTCGTTCGGATCTTTCTTCCTGATGTACAGGTATTCAGCAAATTTGCGGAGGATTCCCATTGTGTTATTGTCAAAGATAATTAACAAGACCCTATGGGTTTTGTTTAGAATGGATATATTTGCAGCTCTTCATAAGTTGGACATTCAGCAAATGCTTCGGCTTTCAGGGGGGATTAGCTCATCTGGTAGAGCGCTAGCATGGCATGTTAGAGGTGACCGGTTCGATCCCGGTATCCTCCACTCATTTAAACCCGCAATTCATTTGCGGGTTTTCTGTTGATAGTAAACTGCTGATTGTTGAATTCAAACGAGGGTGTTCCGGTGAATCCAATGTTCCTGATTACAAATAATGAACCAGCCAATGGCTGGTCTTTCAGCTGTTCATCAGTCAGCCCTACCCTGGCGCTGGTGATATATAAATCCTGATATTTTTCTCCCCCGAAACAACAGGAAGTTATTCTTGCTGCGGGTAATGCGTAAGACGCTAATTTCTTCCCTGATTGCGGATTCCAGCGTGTGATTTGCCACCCGTCCCAGTGTGCAATCCATAACATGCCTTCCGAATCAATGGTCATCCCGTCTGGCGATCCATCTTTTCGGTCAACACTAATTACGGATCTTTTATTTTCTATCATTCCGTCGATATTATCGAAATCATAGGCCACAACTTCATAAGTCGGGGTATCGATATAATAAAACGTCCTGTGGTCGGCACTCCACGCCAATCCATTAGAAATAGAAATGCTGTCAATTTTTTTTGATACAGATAAATTTGTATCAAACATATAAAGCGCGCCCATTTGTGGCTCATCGGTGTGCGACATCGTTCCTGCCCAGAATCTTCCTGACGGATCTGATTTTCCATCGTTGAAACGATTTCCAGGCAAATGAAATTCCGGATCCGATATCATGTGTATGTTGCCGGATGTTCGGTCAATAAATCCAAATCCGTTTCTCATGGCCGCCAGGTAATTTCCATCCCGGCAAATCGTAACAGCGCCAATCATTTGATCTGCAAACAAGGTCCTGTGAATGTTTTCCGAGGGAATATATTCATGAATTTCACCAGGCAAAATGTCTACCCAGCAAATCGATTGCTGTTTCTCATTCCAAAAAGGACCTTCCCCCAGTAAACAACGATGAGATAAGACAATTTCTTCCATCAGGTTCATATAAAAATAAATGAATACAGGGATCAAACGCTGTGAAAAAGTTGAAATCAATCGGGCGGTGGGCTAACTGCCGTCCATCCTCCATCAACAATCAATGTTTGCCCCGTAATATGTTTTGCTCTGTCAGAAACCAGGAACAGTGCCGTATCTGCAATGTCTTTTGTATTGGCCGGTCTGCCCATGGGTGTTATCCTCGACCAAATTTTTGTATAGTCAGGATCTTCTAAAGTTCGTTCGGTGAGTGTGGCACCCGGGGCTATGGCATTCACATTGATGTTAAAACCCGAGAGTTCAATCACCAGATTTTTTGCCAGCATTTCCAATGCCGCTTTACTCATGCCGTACGCGGCCAGGTTTTTATGAGCCTGGTGTCCTGTAACCGATGAAGTGAATAAAATGGATCCTCCCGTTTTCTGAAGTTTCATTTGATTGGCGGATGCTTGTGCCAGAAAAAAAGAACCGGCAAGATTTACCTGCATTAATTTATTAAATGAATTTCTCGGGTAAGAAAGAAATTCACCATACAACGTAATGCCGGCATTGGCAATCGCAATATCCAGCTTGCCGAATTTATTGACAGATTCATTCACCAGCTCATTAATTATCTCCATATCACCTGAATCACCTGCAATGCCGACGCAGGAATTTTTATATTCCTGGTTGATCTTCTCCGTGGCAGTTTTCATCAATTCGGGATCAATATCATTTAAAATGATTCGTCCACCTTCACGTGCGATACTTCTGCAGATCTCAAATCCGATTCCCTGACCAGCTCCCGTAACAATCGCTGTTTTGTTTTTAAACTCCATTCTTGATTTGTGAAACTACAATGGCTATTGACTACCACACTCTTATACTCTTATACTCTTATACTTTCCTGGTTGCCTTATTCTTGCTTCCAACTCGTAGTATATCCTGGATTCTCAATGGAAAGAGCTACGTCAGTCAGCTGCAATGGATGAAATGTATCTACCATCACCGCAAGCTCTTTCGTTTCCTTTGCGCCCAGATTTTTCTCCACTGTCCCTGGGTGAGGCCCGTGCGGAATGCCAGCCGGATGTAAGGTTAACATGCCACGACTAACCTGTTTACGACTCATAAAGTCTCCATCTACATAATACAATAATTCATCACTATCAATATTGCTGTGATTATAAGGAACCGGAATTGCCAGCGGATGATAGTCAAATAGTCGCGGTACAAAACTACACACAACAAAATTATTTCCCTCGAAGGTAAGATGCACCGGAGGGGGCTGATGCACCCTGCCTGTTATCGGTTCGAAATTGTGAATGGAAAAAATATAGGGATAACAGCATCCGTCCCAGCCAACCACATCAAAAGGATGATGACCATAATGGATTCCATACATTACGCCCTGCTTTTTAATTTGTACAAGAAAATCACCCTTTTCATCTACGGCTGCAGTGAATACGGGCACCCTAATATCTCTTTCACAATAGGGAGCATTCTCCAGCAATTGTCCATATCTGCTGATATATTTTTTGGGATAGCGTATGGGACTGAAAGACTCCACTATAAACAAACGGTTGGATGAAGTATCAAAATGAATCTGATAAATCGTTCCCCGGGGTATATGGATGTAATCTCCATAAACAAACGCGAGTTCTCCGTAGACCGAATTTATTTTACCACTTCCTTCATGAATAAAAATCAATTCATCTGCATCCGCGTTCTTATAAAAATAGGTATCAAGTGATTTCTGCGGAGCAGCCAGTGAGATATGCACATCTCTGTTTACCAGTATCGGCTTTCTGCTTTTTAAATAGTCGCCCTCTGATGTTATTTTAAACCCTTCCAGACTTCTGTGCTTAAGCATTTTTTCTTCCGGCGTATTGATTATTACGGGAGAAGGCCTGTCGGTACTCAATATCTCCGTGGGCGCATAAATATGATAAAGCAGGGAATAATCACTGGAAAATCCTTCAGTTGACACCAGTTCTTCAGAGTATAATTTCCCGGAAGGATCACGGAACTGCGTATGGCGTTTCGGAGGCGTACTTCCTTTGCAGATATAATGTGCCATAAAACAAATTTTAATATTCCCTGACTACTAAGTTCTGACGCATTTACCCAATTCAAACAAAAATATTTTATTTAATTTTAGGTTCCATGCGTCCAGACTACGCCCGCAAATTATTTATAGATCAGCGCAGCCGATATATCTTTCTGCTGTTATCCCTGGCGACCGGATCGTGGTTTCCATGTTTTAGGATTTGAACAACATTCCGGGTTATTTTTTTAAATCTTTATTATGGAAACAGATTTTCTCCCTTTGAAGGGCACGGACCACATTGAATTTTATGTCGGCAATGCAAAACAGGCCGCTCATTATTACAAAACAGCTTTTGGATTCGAAGGTATTGCTTATGCAGGACCGGAAACTGGTGTGCGAGACAGAGCCAGTTATGTGTTGCGACAAAACAAACTAACATTTGTATTTACTTCGGCGTTACGGTCCGAACACCCTGTTGCCCAACATGTAATGAAACATGGAGATGCCGTAAAACTCATTGCTCTGGAAGTAGATGATGCGGTAAATGCCTGGAATGAAACCACGCAGCGGGGCGCTGAAAGTTTTATGGATCCTGTTTTACTTACCGATACATCCGGCGAACTGGGATTAAGCGGAATTAAATTATATGGCGAAACAGCACATCTTTTTGTTGCCAGAAAAAATTATCGGGGAATTTTTATGCCTGGATATGAACCCTGGGATTCCACATATCAGCCCAATCCGACAGGTTTGTTATATGTGGACCATTGTGTTGGAAATGTCGGTTGGAATCAAATGAATAAATGGGTATCATTTTACGAAAAGACGATGGGCTTTAGAAATATTTTGAGTTTTGACGATAGCGATATCTCAACGGAATATTCGGCTCTTATGAGTAAAGTAATGAGTAACGGCAACGGATATGTAAAATTTCCCATCAATGAACCGGCAGAAGGCAAACGCAAATCACAGGTGGAAGAGTTTCTTGAATTTTTCGATGGAGAAGGCGTACAGCACGTGGCCCTGGCCAGTAAAAACATCGTTGCAACCGTTACTGACCTGATGGGTCGGGGCGTTGAATTTTTAAAAGTGCCCAGCAGTTACTATGATGAACTGGAAAATCGGGTAGGAAAAATAGATGAGGATCTTGAACCACTCAAAGAATTGGGTATTCTTGTCGACAGAGATCCAGACGGTTATTTACTCCAAATATTCAGCAAACCGGTTCAGGACAGACCAACTGTTTTCTTCGAAATCATACAACGTAAAGGAGCTACGAGTTTTGGAAAAGGAAATTTTAAAGCGCTGTTCGAAGCCATCGAACACGAACAGGAAAAAAGAGGTAACTTATGAAACTCGTCAGTTTTCTAAAAAATGGAAATGAATGCACGGGTCTGATTTACGAAGGCATGCTGTATGATATTTTTATGATGCAGGATGGATTCACCGACAACATGAATAAATTATTGGAAAACTGGGAATCTTTATATCCACAATTGCAAGCCGTCTTAAGGAAAATAAAAAGTGTACCTGAGTTTAGCCGACGTGGTATTCCCCTGCGTGAAGTAAAATTACTCGCTCCTGTTCCCAATCCTCCTTCCCTGCGTGACGGATATGCTTTTCGTCAGCACGTGGAAACTGCCAGAAGAAACAGGGGGCTTGAAATGACGCCTGTTTTTGATTCTTTCCCTGTTTTCTATTTTGGAAATCATCGAACAGTCCTGGGTCCGGGTCCGGTGCGTTGTATGCCGGATCATTTTTTGAAATTGGATTTTGAACTGGAAACAGCCATCGTCATTTCAAAAAAAGGTAAGAATATTCGGGCAGCGGAAGCAGACGAATATATCGCCGGACTCATGATTTTGAACGATTTCAGCGCCAGAAGTCTGCAGATGGATGAGATGATGTTAAATCTCGGCCCCGCTAAAGGAAAAGATTTTGCCAGTTCTACGGGACCTTACCTGGTCACAACAGATGAATTAAAAACATTCGAAACTCCCTGTAAACCAAATCATACGGGAAAATCGTGGAATCTAAAAATGACCGCATTTGTAAATGATCTGCAGGTCAGTGAGGGGAATCTTTCCGATATGGCATGGACCTTCGCTGAATTAATAGAAAGGGCATCTTACGGAGTCGAATTATATCCGGGCGATATCATTGGATCCGGTACCGTTGGCACCGGTTGCTTCCTGGAACTCAATGGAACCGGAAAATTAATGAACAGGGAATATCAGGAACAATGGCTTCAACCCGGAGATAAAATAGAACTGAAAATTGAAGGACTGGGAACATTACAAAATGAAATGATAATAGAATCGTCAAACTATTCCATTCACCAGTTAAAAAAATAATCGTTAAGCAGATACCAAATAGGAAAACCCTGCTAACAGGGTTATTCTATTTCAAGATTATATTTTTAATATTATTTTTTAGAGGGCAACGCCGCAATCGGGATTTTTACTTTCTCCTGTTGCCGGTTATGGTAATTACGGTTTATTAAATTGAAAATAATCATCCCGATAATCAGAAAAAAAGCAGGTGCACTTAGCCAGTTCAGATCTTTTGAATTACTCATACAAGGTTGATAAGGTTAAAATCACTTCGCTTATTCGTACTAAAATTATAAAGACTTTTTTAGTCTACAAAATTAGTAGGTATATAAATTATCTGTGATTGTTACTCCTTTAGCCTGAAGGTTTTAGCCTTTAGCGTTAAGGCTTATCCTTCAGGCTGTCACAGATCAACTGATGAAAATGATGAATACCTTGCTCCCTTGTGACAGAATACCTTCCCTGGTGATAAAACTTCGATTTTATACCTTTTTGTACCGCTTCCACTACTTCTTCGTCTTCCATTTCAACAGTGTCCAATTGTGAGCCAGCTCCTTTATTAAATAACATTTCTTTCCACACATATGTATAAAAAGAAACTTTGGTGCGATCAACAGACAGTGGTTGTACATGATTGATGCTTAATCCCCACGGATAAAAATTAAACATCATATTCGGGTACACAAAGAAATAATAAGCGGCCACTTTTTTTCCATAGTCCGGTGAGGAAACCGGAAGATCAAATATTTCTTCATTTGTTTTAGCCAGACCGAGTTGAAGATTGGAAGATTTAAAGATTTCTGTTGTATAATTCCCAAAATCTATCACTGCATTCAATCCTGCGTGTACAAAGGGAATATGAAATCCTTCCAGGTAATTTTCACAATAAAGAGCCCAATGTGATTTTACTATGTATTCGGTAGACAATTCAGGCCGGAAGATAAATTCGCGCAACGGCAGCCAGCTCAGTCTTTTCTCCATTGCTTCAAAATATTTCTCCGGAGCTATTTTCAAATGAACTGAGGTAAACATCCAGGGTCCCATTTGATATATCGGTAATCTGGTAAGATTATCTTCTTCCGTAGGGAAATTTTTCACTTCTTTAAATTCTGGCATCGACATGAAAGTCCCATCCAGTCGAAACTGTCGCCCATGATAGCGACATCTCAAATGGGATACCTGGCAAACTTCCCCAACAAGCGTAGTTCCGCGATGTGTACATACGTTAGAAAGACAATGAACCTGTTGGCGTGAATCTTTTGTAAGTAGCAGTGGCTGATCGAGAAAATCTTTTAATAAAGTAAATGGAAAACATGCCCCGGTAAAAGCGACGAGCGAATCATCTCCAATAAACTGCCAGCTGTTTGCAAATATTTTTTCTTTGGATATTTCAAACCATTCCGGATCCGTATAAAAATCTGTGTTCAGCGTCTTGGCTACCGATATATCCGGGTCAACGTGAAATATTGTTTGCAATGAGTTTGATTTTAATATATTTTATTCTTGCACAAACATTTGTTGTATTTCATTATCTCTGCGTTGCGCGTTAAGCTTTAAGCCTTGTGCCTACAGTTCATTTATATTTCCAATTCCGGCTCTTACCTTCCTTCAGCCATTGCAATGTTGTTGCTATTCGTTTATTAGCAGTCTCTTCAGTTTTAGCTTCGTTTATCCATTCGATGTATTCCCTTCGGTGGGAAGGAGAAAACGCATCAAATGAATTTTGCGCCTTCTTATTTTTCTTTAATTCTGCGGCCAGCGCTTTGGGAACGGGCAACTCTTTTTTAGGCACGGCTTTCGGCTTCGGTACTTTTACATTATTCTTATTGAGCAACGCTGCTTCTTTAAGATATGCAATCATAATTTTATCAGCGGGAAGGTCCTTTACAGAAAGTATTTTGTCGAAATGTCCCATGGAATTTCTATCCGCCAGATGGAGGATGCCGTCCGGGTCTTTCAACAAAGATGCTTTCCAAAACCCAAAAGAACAATGTTCTTTGAATGCGGCCATGTTGCAGAACACCGAACCATAAATTTCATAGTTCGGGAAACTCCATTTGATGGTTTCTTTAGATTCAGGGCAGGCTAGAAATATCAGTTTGCGCAATTTCACGAGAATTGGCTGCGCGAACGGGGCTGCTTTTTCGATGTATTTGTCAACCCTTGGATCGGTTTCAGGCATGAAATGATTATTTAATGAACAATTTAACTAAAGCATTTTATATGACAGAATTCAGGTTATTTTTGAATAAGCAGGTAGTTCTATTAATAATATCCCTCTTAAATTCCACCATTGTCTACTCCGGCACTCAAAAGAACGCTCAATCCCTTTCTCCTATGGGGATTGGGAGTTGGTTATGTAATATCCGGTATGTATTTCGGCTGGAATCTCGGTTTGGAAAAGGGAGGCACAGGTGGACTGGCAATTGCCACATTTTTTATCATTATTCTTTACAGCACTTTCACTTTCAGTTATACGGAGCTGGCCGCTGCAATCCCCAAAGCTGGTGGTGTTTTTGATTATGCCCATCGCGCCCTGGGAGAAGACCTGGGATTTATTGCAGGTATGGCGCAGAATATAGAATTCATTTTCGCTCCACCCGCAATTGCTTTTGCAATAGGTGCCTATTTTAATTTATTTTTCCCCTCAATATCCATATTATCAATAGCCATTTTCGCTTACATATTATTCACTGCACTGAATATTTATGGCGTTCGGGCCGCTGCTTTTTTTGAACTGATCATTACGTTGTTCGCCGTAGGTGAACTATTGTTATTTACCGGGATTACATTGCCTCATTGCGAGATGAAGAATATTCAACACAACGCTTTCCCTCATGGGTGGCAGGGAATACTGGCTGCCATCCCATTTGCCATTTGGTTTTTTCTTGGCATAGAAGGGGTCGCCAATACGGCTGAAGAAGTGGTGCATCCGCAAAGAACTCTGTTATTGGGGTTTGGATCCGCTATTCTCACGCTAATCATTTTATGCGTGCTCATTTTTATAAGTTCAATTGGCGTGAGTGGCTGGGAAGCCATCGTTTATAAACCCGACGGATCCACTTCTGATTCTCCCCTTCCGTTGGCACTGGCGCATATTACGGGGAGTAATCATGTGCTTTATCATTTGCTGATCACCATCGGACTTTTTGGATTAGTCGCTTCTTTTCATGGTTTGATATTATCCGCCGGAAGATCCAGCTATGAATTTGGAAAAGTGAAATTCGCACCAGCATTCCTTGGAAAAATTCATTCACGGTTTAATACTCCGTCCAATGCGTTGATTGTAAATATGATGCTGGGAATTATCGCGCTCGCTACTGGAAAAACAGATGAGATCATTATTCTTTCTGTATTTGGTGCCCTGACCCTCTATATAATAGCCATGATTTCCATGTTAAAACTCAGAAAAAAGGAACCGGAACTTGAAAGGCCATTTCGGGTTCCCATATATCCGCTTTCCCCTATTGTTGCATTATCCATCGCCTGTATTTCTATCATTGCAATGACGATTTACAATTTTCACTTAGCGTTATTTTACATATTGATTATATTCCTGACGTTCGTAAGTTTTAAATTATTTAAAAAGAAGGGTACTATTTAAAATCTTATTTTATGGATTTAAAAGAAATTCTTTCCTACGTAAAAAATCATGAGTTGGGCAAAGTAAAAATTGCTATTACCGATATTGATGGGATTTTGAGAGGGAAATATATTGCAACGGAAAAATTTCTTTCCATCGTTGATGCAGATACGAGTTTTTGTGATGTTATTTTCGGATGGGATATGGCAGACACTGCTTATGACAATGTTTCTTATACAGGTTGGCATACGGGGTATCCGGATGCTGCGGCACGTGTGGACCTTTCTACCTTCAGGAAGATTCCCTGGGATAATGGCGTACCTTTTTTTCTTGCAGATCTGAAACCGCTTAAAAACAAGACTGTTGTCTGTCCCAGACAATTACTAAAAAAAATACTCACAGATACCACTGAGGCAGGATTTCTGCCTTCTTTTTCCCAGGAGTTCGAATGGTACAATTTTTCCGAAACACCACAGAGTATTCATGAAAAAAAATTCACCGGTCTTCAACCCATCACACCGGGTATGTTCGGTTATTCCATTTTGAGAAGCAGCCTGCAAAAGGATTATTTTTCCGACCTGTTTTCGTTGTTAAGTCAATTTGGGATTCCGATTGAAGGTTTACATACCGAAACAGGTCCGGGTACCTATGAAGCCGCTATCACTCATTCAGAAATTCTTGAAGCCGCCGACAGAGCAGTATTGTTCAAAACGGCTGTAAAGGAAATCGCCTATAAACATGGCATCATGGCCACGTTTATGGCAAAAGTGAGTGAGCATCTTCCTGGTTGCGGAGGGCATGTACATCAGAGTCTCTGGGATCCTGAAAAAAAGAGAAATGTTTTCTTTGATGAAAAGGATCCCCTCAAAATGAGTGAAACCATGCGACAATATCTGGCAGGTCAACTGCTGTTAATGCCCCATATTTTGCCTCTGTTTGCTCCAACGATCAATAGTTATAAAAGATTGGTGGAGGGCGCATGGGCACCGACAACGCTTACCTGGGGGGTCGATAACCGCACGGTCGCTTTACGGGTATTAAATGGAGGCAAAACATCCTGCCGACTCGAGACCCGTGTCATCGGTGCCGACACGAATCCTTATCTCGCGATGGCTGGAGCTCTTGCAGCTGGCCTATATGGAATAAAAAATAAATTATCGTTGAAGCAACCTGCGGTATCGGGAAATGGTTATCTCGATCAGTCAAGTGGTAAACTGCCCACCACATTGGAAGAAGCGACGAAATTGATGAATCAATCTGCCATTGCAAAAGAAATACTTGGAGAAGGATTTGTAGAACATTTCACCCGCACACGCGAATGGGAATGGCGACAGCACCTGAAATCTGTTACTGATTGGGAACTAAAAAGATATTTCGAAATCATTTAAAGAAAACACATCTATGAACTTTGATAAAGTTGTTCAGTACAATTTTCCGACGATCATCAGATTTGGAGCCGGGTCCAGTAAGGAATTAGGTGCCTATCTCAAAAAAAATGGATTGGTCAGACCACTTATTGTAACTGATCCAACCGTTTCGCAACTGGATTTCTTTAAAACCATTGCAGATGATCTGAAACATCATCAAATTTCCCCTGAAATTTTTTACGGTATTCATAAAAATCCGGTAAAATCGGACGTGTATAAGGGGACTGATGTTTATGACGAAACAAAACGGGATTCCATTATTGGCGTCGGAGGCGGAGCCGCGCTGGACGTTGCAAGGGCAATTACACTCCGTGTGTTTCACCGGGAAGATCTTTTTACATACGACGATCTAAAAGGCGGTGATGTGTATGTTACGAATGATACGCCTCATTTTATTACGATACCAACAACCGCAGGAACAGGCAGTGAAGTAGGAAGAAGTGCCATCATATCAGACGACGAAACACACCAGAAAAAAATATTATTCTCTCCCAAATTATTAGCCCGCATCGTTTTTGCTGATCCGCTGCTCACGATGGAACTACCTCCGTTTATAACTGCAGCCACAGGAATGGATGCACTTACTCATAATATGGAGGCTTTTCTTGTAAATATGTTTCATCCCATGTGTGATGGTATTGCCCTGGAAGCTATTTCTTTAATCCACGATTCTCTGGAGAAGGCTGTTAATCAACCTGACCTGGAATCCAGGAGTAAGATGCTGATCGCATCCCTGATGGGCGCCGTAGCTTTTCAGAAAGGTCTGGGTGTGGTGCATTCTCTGGCTCACCCGCTTTCCTCGTTACTCGACACGCACCATGGGCTGGCCAATGCGGTGAACATTCCTTACGGTATGGAATTTAATATCGATGGTTTTGAACATAAATTCAAACAGATTGCGCGCGCACTGCATTTAAAAAATGAATCGGGAGAAGCAGTAGTGGAATATCTTTTTGCGTTGAACGATAAGATAAATATACCGAGGAAACTCAGTCAGATTGGCGTTCTACCGCAACATATTGAGACCCTGGCTGATCTGGCCATCGCAGATTTTGCACATCCAAATAACCCAAAAGCTGTAAGCAGGGAAGATTTTAAGCGTTTGTATTTAAAAGCACTTTAGTTTTCTAAATAATTACTATATGCAAATCATCAATCCGGCAACGGAGGAAATAATAGGCGAAGTAACCATAACAAATGAAGCTTCTTTACAAGTGAAGTTTGAGCTCCTGAAAAAAGGACAATCTCATTGGTCAGCTGGTGAGCTAACGGAGAGAATTAACATATTAAGAAGATTTTCAGAACTACTGGAATCCCAGACCGAAAGAATTGCTTCCGTGTTGACTGCTGAAGTTGGTAAACCCTTACAACAAAGTCGCAATGAAATCAACGGAGCTGTAACAAGAATAAAATGGCTGACAGGAAATGCACAAAAATATCTGGGTGATGAAATTATGACCAGTGAAAAAGGATTGGAAGAAATCATTTCATACGATCCGCTGGGGGTCATCTGTAATATATCTGCCTGGAATTATCCCATGCTTGTTGGAGTGAACGTTTTTGTTCCGGCCCTCATAGCCGGGAACGCCGTAATGTATAAACCATCGGAGTTTGCGATGTTAACTGGGTTGGAGATAGAAAAATTATTAAAACAGGCAGGAGTTCCGGAAAATGTTTTTCAGGTTGCGCTGGGAGCAAAAGAAGTCGGCGAATGGTTGCTGAAAATGGCTTTCGATGGGTACTTTTTTACCGGTTCCTATAATACGGGGAAATATATTTATGAAAAATGCGCGAAAAAAATGGTTCCCTGTCAGCTGGAAATGGGCGGAAAAGATCCTTTATATGTAGCAAATGATACAGCTGATGTAAAACAAACAGCGGTGGCTACTGCTGACGGTGCATTTTATAACAACGGCCAAAGTTGTTGTGCAGTAGAAAGGATTTATGTTCACGAATCTGTCTATGATGAATATCTCCGGGAATTTCTGAAAGAAGTAACATCCTGGAAAATTGGTGAGCCCACAGAAACAGGAGTTTACATCGGTTCCCTTACCAGGAAAGCACAACTTTTTGTATTGGAAAATCAGATAGCTGATGCCGTTAGAAAAGGGGCCCGGATAGTTGCAGGCGGCAAACGTATAGATAAAAAAGGGAATTATTTCGAACCGACTGTTTTAACAAACGTAACACACGACATGCTGGTGATGAAGGAGGAATCTTTTGGACCCATTATCGGAATCATGAAAGTGCAGGATGATCAGGAAGCCGTCAGACTGATGCGAGATACAGAATACGGTTTAACTGCCGCCGTTTATAGCTCCGATAAAAAAAGAGCAGAAAACATATTACGGCAGATAAATGTCGGAACCGGATATTGGAACTGTTGCGACCGCGTTTCTGCAGCTCTGCCCTGGAGTGGCAGAAATCACTCAGGATTCGGTGTAACACTTTCACATGCGGGTCTCCATTCCTTTGTGCGCCCAAAAGCCTGGCACTTACGTGGTTAATACCATTGTTCAATAAAAATATTTTTCATGATCAGAAAATTTCTCTCTTCTGGCGTTAATAAAGGTTCAGAACAAGAATCAAAAAGAGATTTTGAAATCCAGCGCATTGAAACATTCAGTGATGGTGTGTTTGCGTTTGCGGTAACATTGCTGATTGTATCACTTGAAGTACCAAAAACTTTTGAGGATTTATTGATTAGTATGCGCGGTTTTTTTGCATTTGGAATTAGTTTCACGATCCTTATTTCAATATGGACAGAACAACATCGTTTCTTCCGGAACTTTGGAATGGAAGACGGATTGACGATTTTTCTAAATGGAGCCCTTCTGTTTATCGTCTTATTTTATACTTATCCGCTGAAATTCCTGTTTACTCTGTTATTCAGTGATCAGATTTATGGGAAAAATAATTCACCATTAAAAATTAGTGCAGATCAGATGCCGAAATTGATGATGATTTATGCAGTCGGTTTCATCATGATATATACACTTTTTTTCCTGATGTATTTAAATGCGTATAGAAAATCAGCAAATCGTGGATTTGGACCATTTGAATTATTTAATTGCAAAACCAACCTCTACAAAGAAATCATTATGGTTGGAATCGGTATTTGTTCAATGGTAGCTGCTTTCCTGTTAAATGGTGAACAATCAGAAAATGCAGGAATGATATATATGTTATTACTTCCTGTACTCACCGTTTTCTTTACTTATAGAAAAAGACGCAGAAGAAAATTATTTCCTTCGGTTTCAAATGAAGCCTGAAAAATAAAACAACGATGATCTTTTAAAATCACCGTTGTTTTATTGAATGATGAGCTCATCCCCAAGTTGTTTCCGAAGTGATACGATTAACTTATTGCCTGTCTGTTAGACGTGGCATATTGGTCGTATCATGTTTAGGCCAACGGGATGTGTCGGTCTTACCGGGAACGGTGTCCCTCAGCATCCTGTTTTCCATTTTAACACTTACCATTTTACCTTCCTTGCCCGATCCGGCCATAATGGAAGAAATTACACATACTACTGCAAAGGCAGCTACGAGCGCTTTTTTCATAATAATAAAATTTAAATTTTAATAATAATCCTACGCCTCAGGTTTAAAAGTTATTATTCTGATTAAAGAGACCTTAAAAATTATTACCCCATACCTATTTAAAAAACCATGCCAGATTCATATTACATATCCGGGATCGTTTTTTCTCTTACTGAAAAGCTTCGTTAAAATGAAGATCACAAATGATTATTTATGTTTTTCTTGTCAACAAAAACAAAAAAACGAGTGAGATATCTCCCACTCGTTTTACTTATTGCTCAACTATCTGCTAACTTGCCTTTATCTTAAAAGCTTATCGGATGGCCAACGTCACGCCTCCGCTGCCTGCATGCACATCGACAGGAGTTCCACCTCCGTTGACTGTTCCGGTAATGGATTCTTTTTCGAGGGATCCACTAAAATTATTCAGACCCTCTGTTTTGATTCTGTCTCCGTGAATATCGAGATCCAGTCCCTTACCTTTTGGAACTTCCAAATGAACGCTGCCTCCGGAATTACTCAATTTTACAAATTTTCCCGTCTCTGCAATCTCAACATCAATATTACCACCGCTGGTTGAGGCTTCAAGACTGCCACTCATACCAGTAACATTCATATTTCCACCAGAAGTATGGGTAATTAATTCACCTGATATTTTTTCAGCTTCCACATTTCCACCACTTGTTGTGGCTCGTATATTTCCGGTTAAATCATTTAAATCAATTGAACCGCCTGATGTACTCAGATGTATTTCACCTGAACAGCGTTTTGCTTCTATGCCGCCGCCGCTTGTTTCTAAATCAATATTGTCTTTAGTATCCGAAACAGTGATTCCGCCGCCTGATGTACGTCCGTATATTTTACCTGTTAGTTTGCTTACGTCCAACCCTCCACCACTTGTGCTAAAATGTTGTTCACCAGTAAGATTGCTAATACTAATGCCACCACCACTAGTGTTTAGATGCGTTGCGCAGGCTGTGGGTACAAAAATTTTATAAGAAATACTAATTGAATTTCTCCAGTCATTATTGAAATTTCTTTTTTGTTTCGCAATGGCAGATAATTTGTTCCCGGAAACCGTAACTGAAAAGTCATAGTCCTTATCGAGGATTTTTTGTGCCTCTTCCATAGTGTACGAATCGTGACGGTCATTTCCGTTGATATACACTTCAATGCGTGCTTCAGAAGGGCTTACACCCGTCACCTCAATACCTCCGCCTGACGTTCTTGCTTCTACTTCATTAATCGATTCGGCCGACAAGGGTTTATTTAGATAAAGAAGAGATCTGGAATTTTGTGCTTCTGCAAAAACCCCGGAAACCAATAATAGAAAACTAAAAATGATTCTCATGTTCTGAATTTTTAAATAGATGAATGAATATAATCCAACCCAATGCCAGAATAACAAGTAATTAGAAATCAGGCAACTAACTATATAGGCTGCAGAATAACTGACCGGTTTCGATACGGTGTCCGTCTGTTTATTTTTAAGAGCATCCCCGTTAGAGACACAACAATTCTCAAAATGTTGCATAACGCTTGTTTCCATTTAACTTTCTCGAAGAAATTAACCTGGACTTGTCCAGTTTGTTGAAATTCATTCGTCATAGACTTAAAACATAAAACTTTAAAAAATGAATGATTTCTTATTAATCTTCAGACAGGACCCCGCTACACGCAGCGTACAACCATCTCCTGAACAATTGCAACAAATGATGAAAGTCTGGCAAAACTGGATGGGCAATATCGCCGCCCAGAATAAACTGGTTAGTTCCGGAAACCGCCTGGCAATGGAGGGAAAGATTATAAAACCAGGTGGATTAATTACCGACGGTCCCTTTGTTGAACTAAAGGAAGCAATTGGAGGATATATAGTAGTTAGAGCGGAAACAGTAGAAGAAGCAGCTCAGATCTCGACAGATTGCCCTATTCTTGCTATCGGTGGCTCCGTTGAAGTACGCGCGATTATTCCTATGAATACATGAAGTTGGGTTAAAGATATTCAACATGCATGAAAAAGAATTGCTGCCTCACTTATTTCGTGAAGAGTACCGTAAAATTATCTCGGTGCTCCTCAGGTATTTTGGATTTGAGCAGATGGCACTCGCCGAAGACATTACGAGTGATACTTTTTTGATTGCCGCGGAAACCTGGGGCATAAAAGGATTGCCCGAAAACCCGGTAGCCTGGCTATATACCGTTGCAAAAAATAAAGCCCTCGATCATATTAAAAGGAATCATATTTTCCAGCATAAAATCCGAAAAGATATCACGCGCGAAGAAAAATCAGTTCCGGAATTCGATATCGATCTATCTGAGAAAAACATAAAAGACAGCCAGCTGGAAATGATGTTCGCCATTGCTGATCCTGTACTTTCCCCTGAGTCGCAGATTGCATTAATACTTAGAATCCTTTGCGGTTTTGGTATTGAAGAGATTGCAGATGCTTTTTTAACTAACAAAGAAACGATCCATAAACGCCTTACCCGTGCGAAGAAAAAAATCAGGGATTCCAAATTAAAAATCCAATTACCCCAACCTGCAGATATGTTGCAAAGACTGGATGCAGTGCTGGCTAGCTTATATCTTTTATTCAACGAGGGGTACTATTCCAGTCTCGGTGATTCAGTTTTAAGAAAAGATTTCTGTATTGAAGCAATGCGCCTTACACTGCTGCTCACAGAAAATGATCACACAAACGAACCAAAAACCGAAGCTCTATTCGCAATAATGTGTTTTCATGCCTCGCGTTTCGATGCCAGAGTTGATGAAAATGGAGAGATCATTCGTTATGATGAACAAAATATTTCACTGTGGAATCTGGAATTGATTGCTAAGGGGTACTATTATCTTAACAATGCATCCAGAGGAAAAGAAATAAGCAAATATCATCTGGAAGCAGCTATCGCCTACTGGCACACTCAAAAAGACAACGGGATAGAAAAATGGGAGCATATTCTACAACTCTACAACCAGCTATTAATAATAAGCTATTCGCCAGTAACGGCGCTCAACAGAACCTACGCGCTTTCAAAAGTGCATGGGAAACCTGCTGCCATAGTGGAAGCAGAGAAACTTGGCTTGTCGGACAATCATCTGTTTCACGTATTGCTGGGATACCTTTATAGCGGCAATAACAAGCAAAAAGCGATTGCTCACCTGGAAACGGCACTGAGCCTTGCAAAAACGGAGAGGGAAAGGAGGCTGATAAGGAAAGACCTGGGGGAAGTATGAGAGAGTATAAGAGTATAAGAGTATAGGAGTGGATTTTTAAACCCCCTTTACTCTTATACTCTTATACTTCTCTAACTTGTTTTCAGCTTTCTTTTGAGTGCAACAGGTTATTGATCTTATCCTGCGCTGCATGAAGAAAGTCTCCGCCTTTGGATTTGGCCTCGGCCAGGTAGTCGCCACCCTTCGCCTGCGCTTCGGCCAGGAATTCTCCACCCTTGGCCTTAATAGTTTCTCCCATCGCTGCAAAATCAAGATGTTCGTGCATAGAAGCAGGAACTTTCGACTTGATATAGTCCATCATATGATTGGCAGCATCTTTTGCCTGGTCGGCAGTTAGTCCGATTTTGTCCTGTAGAGATTGTATTAGTGCGTTCATAAAAAAAGATTTAGACAGGTAATTTACAGAAATCAGGTGATTTATTTCTTACATTAAAATTAAATCACATTTGCTTATTATTTGGAAACGGGAGTCAGTTTGAAAACAATTACTTCGTGTGATGCAAGGTCTCGTTCCAGTTTTCTGTCCGTTTTCCCCGCATCTTTTTTCAGCCATAAATCCCTGAGCGTGAAATATTGATTATCGAAATGGACGTCAAGTCCCGACGGTATATCACCAATATTAAGGTCTTTCCAGTTCAGGCTAAGCTTTCTGGATGTGGCAGTGCGATTAAAAAAGCAGAAAGCTATTTCATTATTTTTTAATGGTTTAATCCATAATTCAAGACTGTCTTCCAGCGTCATTTTAAAGGCAGCAATACCCCGCGGGTCCTGATCTACCGCAATCATTTCTTTGTTCGTAAGAATGTCTCTGGTTTGCGGCGACATTTTTCGAAGATCGTTACCCGCCGCAAGCGGTGCCGCTAACATACACCAAAGAGAAAAATGAGATTTGTCCTCATTGTATGTCATGCCATTTCCTACTTCCAGCATATCCGGATCGTTCCAATGATTCGGACCATTGTATTTTCTGATCGGAATTTGTTTATCCAGAATACTTACCACGGATTGTGCTGTCCAATTTCCATAATCTTTGTCTATGACGAAACTGGGTGTGATATCTCCTGTTGTCCTGTATAATTCACCTACCCCTCCTGCCCATAACCAGGGCGCATGTCCTCCCCATTCGCAGATGCTGAATACAATCGGCCTTCCGGTTGCTCTCAATGCTGAACTCATCGTTTTATACGCTTCCGGCGCATTGAGGCTGTCGGTATTGCACCAGTCATATTTTAAAAAGTCAACACCCCAGGAAGCATATAGTCTTGCGTCTTCATATTCATGCCCCCTGGTTCCCGGATATCCTGCACAGGTCTTTGAGCCTGCACAATTATAAATCCCGAATTTCAATCCCTTTGCATGGACATAGTCTGCAAAAGCTTTCATTCCGTGAGGAAATTTTACCGGATCTGCAACCAGACTTCCGTTGGCATCACGTTCCATAGACATCCAACCGTCGTCCAGTACGAAAAATTGATAACCAGCGTCTCTCATCCCGGAACTTACATACACATCCACCATCGCTTTCAGCATGTCTTCGTCAATTTTCGTTTGGAACGTATTCCAGGTATTGAATCCCATGGGAGGAGTTGCCGCCAGCTGCCCTGTTAACAATTTGGTCTGCGCAGATGCGCTGACAAAAAAAACAACTCCTGCGATTGAAAAAAGTAGCGTTTTCAGATACTTCATTGTTGATCGTTTAATGATGGCAGAAAGTTAAGTTATTTATTTACGGACAATCAGGAATAGCCATTATTATTCATTTGCGCCTTGATGACTGTGATTTTCAAATTTTTGATACCGGACACCGGTGTATCAAATCCGTACAATTAAAAGCGGAAACGATAGAGGCAAGTCATTGTATATCAATTTCATATCGGATGGCATACAATAAGCTGTAAACCTCGCAGGAAAACTCATTGCACATGCTTAAAAGTTATCTGAAGATCGCCTGGAGAAATCTCATGAAGAATAAGGTTTTTTCTTTTATCAATATAACCGGATTAACCATTGGCATTACTGTATGCATGATGATCTTTCTTTTCATCATGAATGAATTCAGCGTGGATAATTTTCATAAGAATGGAGATTTGATTTATCGCGTAATGCGCGGTTATGACAAATCAAAACCCCGGGTTGCCTATTTATCCGGCCCCTATGCAACAGCCCTGCTGAACGATTACCCCAACCAGATAAAAAAAGCCGTTCGCGTGGGAGTAAACAACGATCTGGTAACTTTTGGCAATAAGGCTTTCAATGAACATCACGTATATGATGCGGATGAGGACTTTTTCACCTTCTTCAGCTTTCCCCTACTTATCGGAAATCCTCAAACAGTGTTGAAAGAACCGGGCAGTATAGTGCTTACAGAAACCACCGCGAAAAAATATTTCGGTAGCCCGGAGAATGCCATGAACAAAATAATGGACATGGATAAGGAACTGCATCTAAAAGTTACAGGCATTGCGAAAAATCCACCCTCCAACTCTCATCTTTCTTTTGATATGGTTGTTCCACTTTCCAATTATTCTCACAGGGACGGCTTTAATGTTTGGATAAATAATAACTATTTCACGTACGTATTGCTGGACAAACAATCCAGTAAAGAAGTATTAGAAAAACAATTGCCCGCTTTTATTGAAAAATATATGGGCAAGGATATGGCTGCCTACGGTTTCCATTTCGATCTCGCACTTGTTCCGTTAAAAGATATTTATTTTGAAAATGCATCAGAATTCGACAACGTGAAACATGGAGATAAGAAAGTAGTTTATATTTTTCTTTCCATCGCCGTTTTAATTTTAGTTATCGCCTGTATAAATTTTATGAACCTGTCTACCATACGCGCAGTAGAGCGTTCAAAGGAAGTAGGTCTGAGAAAGGTGATGGGCGCACTGAGGAACAATCTTGTCTGGCAGTTTATTGGTGAATCTATCTTACTTACGTGTATTTCATGTGCTCTTGCTGTTGGAATTCTGCAACTCGTAATGCCCTTTTATAATCAGCTGCTCGGATATGAATTAACTGTTTCATGGAAATCCTGGCCAATTTATCTATTTCTTATTTCAGTAATCATCATTGCAGGTTTTTTGGCGGGAAGTTATCCGGCTTTTTTCCTTTCCGCGTTTTCTCCCATCCAGGCCTTAAAAGGTAAACTGAAATTGGGCAAGAGTGGTTCCATTTTCAGACAATCACTCGTTGTGCTACAATTTAGCATTTCAGTTTTTCTGATCGTCGGTACTATGATTATCATGATGCAGATGAGGTTCGTCAAAAGCAAGGATCTTGGTTATGATGAAACGCAAACGGTGGTTGTACCGATCGACAACGACGATATTTATAACCACCGCCTTACTTTTAAGAATGAGTTGCAGTCACAGCCCAATATCAGCTCGGTTTCTATGATGTCGGGCGAACCAGGAGGCTTTTATGATATGTTCATTTTCAGCGCGCAGGGAAAAAATGGAGAAAATTTTAAAATCAGAACAGAATTTGCCGATTTCGAATTCGTTAAAACACTCGGCTTAAAAATAATCGCAGGCAGGGATTTTTCATCTTCATTCCCAACCGATACTGCGAAAGCCGTGCTGATAAACAGGACAGCGGCAGGAATTTTTGGATGGAGTCCGGAAGAAGCCGTAGGAAAAGAAATCAAAAATAAATTTAGAGATACATCTTATCGCCAAATTGCAGGTGTTGTCGAAGACTATAATTTTCTTTCCCTGAAAGAAAAAATGGACGGTTTGGTGATAGCACCAAATGACGACAGGAGGGTCTTTTGCATAAAAATAAAACCGGGAAACATTCCTGCGACGATTAAGACAATCAGCGATATCTACAGCCGTGTGGCCCCGGTTTATCCATTTGAATATACTTTTCTGGATCAGAAATTTGACAAGCTTTATAAAACCGATATAAGACAGCAAGCTATCCTCTCCATTTTTTCCGGACTGGCTATATTCATTGCCTGTCTTGGCTTATTCGGTCTCGCATCTTTTACAGCAGCAAAAAGAACAAAAGAAATTGGTGTGCGAAAAGTACTCGGCTCTTCAACCGGAAATATTGTTGTTTTATTGTCGAGAGATTTGCTGAGGCCTGTGCTCATTGCGACTTGTATCGCCATACCGATCGGATATACCGCAATGAATAACTGGCTGAATAATTTTGCTTATCGTACACCGCTTTACTGGTGGGTATTTCTATTGGCTGCTATGATTACGATTGTCATCGCCATCGTCACGGTAAGTTTTAAAGCTGTCAAAGCCGGAATGGCAAATCCAACAGCCAGTCTGCGTTCAGAATAAGGTGAAACGAAAAGGCCAAAGCTCCACGGATATTTTTGATAAAAGAATTATTCCGGAAATTTCTTGTCGTCGATAAATTGAACAAGTGCAACAAGGCTTTGTTCATCCATTTCTTCTTCATGCAAATTGAAGAATTCTTTTATGAGGCTGGATTCTTGCTTAAGGTCCCGTTTGATAACATTTTGTTTCAACATTATTTTCTTATAAACTGTATCTCCGGGATAAGTCAGATAATAAATATATGTGTCCACAAACTGGTCGTACTTCTTTCCCTTTGTGGTATAACCATCACTGGAATAATCTGCCCAATAAAAATTGGTAACAAGTCTTTTGTATAAAGAGTATCCTTTAGGGGACTCATATAATGGTGTGAGATAAAATTTTGTGCTGATCCACGGCACTTTTACAAATTCAAATATTTTATTATTGTCGAATATTTCAAAATCTTTTACAGAATCAATCGGATATGATAAAACTTTATCTTCACTGGTTACGATGTAAACGACACTTTCGATCTTATCGTAATTGAAATAAATAACCTCGTTTGAGTCAGGAATATGTTTATGATTTATGAGGTCCATATTTCCTGCAACCCAGTTTGTACTGAGATACGGGCTGCCATGCTCTTTTTCTTTTGCGAAGTGATTGGGTAAGGGGTTGGGGTCTGTATCCAGAAATGTGGGCAGTTTTTCCACAGAAGGCTTTTGTGCAGCTGCGTGGCCAAAAAAAATCGGCATGCACAGCAGGATGCAAACAAACAATCGTTTTCTTTTTCTGCCTTCAGTTTCCACTAGGCTGTTTTTTTTACACAGCGAAAGCCAACATGGTTTGAAGAGGAGCGGTACTCCCCTTTACCCCGACTTCCCACCATGTAACGAGTACAATATTGATCAGTACATAAAAATGATCCGCCCCTCTGCACTTTCTTTTTTTGATCCGGCTCGGCAGGATCATAGGAATCATCCGGTCCCTTGGGATTCACACTAACTTTATTTTTTGCGAGTGTTTTGTAGTAGTCAGCACGGTACCAGTCGCTGCACCACTCCCATACATTTCCTGCCATGTCATATAGACCATAAGCATTCGGCGCGAATTGTTCCACAGGAGCAATACCAATAAATCCGTCGGTACCCAGATCCATCGAAGGGAATTTTCCCTGATAGGTATTGGCCATGAATTTATCATTCAACTTAAATGTATTTCCCCAGGTATACAACTCCCCTGTTTTACCTCCGCGTGCAGCAAATTCCCATTCTGCTTCCGTTGGTAATCTTTTACCAGCCCACTTCGCGTATGCTTCCGCGTCTTCTTCTGCGATATGAACCACAGGATAGTTTTCCTTGCCTGCTATATCAGACCCGGGACCGGTTGGGTGCCTCCAGTTAGCCCCATGCACATAATTCCACCAGTTATAACTGTTCGATAAATCATTGGTTTCTTTCGGAGTAAAAACAACGGAACCTGCTACCAGATTTTCTTCCGGTGCATCGGGAAATTCTTTTTTAGTGGGCTTTGTTTCAGCTATCGTAACATAACCGGTAGCTGCAACAAAAGCCGCGAATTCCTTATTGGTGACTTCTGTCTGATCCATGTAAAACCCATCCACCTTTACACGGTGTACTGGTCTGGCATCTCCCATACCTTCATGACCACCATCCATCATGCCGATCGGATTCACGCCACCCATGCTGAATTCTCCACCAGGTATCCACACCATGCCCTCTACTTTTTTAGCCGGTCCTTCTGTTTCAGCAACTTCTGTAGGAAGAAATTCAGCACCGCCGCCCGACATATACAATGCACTATCCTGAACCGGAAGGCCCGTGGCTGTGCAGGAAACGGCCCCTGATATCTTTTCCTTGTCTATCTTGCTCACAGCCTCTTTTGCCTGATCGGGCTGATGGCAGGCTACAAATAAAATAATCGCCGTTGTTGCTGCAATCCATCTAAGCTGTTTCACAAAAAGTAATATGTTCAAATTCCTGTTCATTATAATCTACTATAAAATTAAACAATAAAACAATAAAGAAAGTATGGGAGTATGGGAGTATGGGAGTATGGGAGTATGGGATAACAAAAACTTCTTATTGTGAGTCTTAACAGTTACGATTTAAGCTTTGGGCCTTAAGCGTTTTGCGTTAAGCGTTATGCGTTAAGCGTTAAGCGTTAAGCTTTGCGCTTTAGGCTTGAAATGAAAAGCCGTGTAAACTGTTAATTTACACGGCCCATGTAGATTTATCATTTTCGAACCGATTTGTTAACCAGCCGATGCTATTGACCCATCATATCCCATAATTTGGTCAGATCGGGATTCAGAATAATCTGAATACGACGATTCTGAGCTCTCCCTGCAGGTGAACTATTATCAGCAACCGGATTGTATTTGCTTCTTCCACCGGCTAACAGTCTGGCAGGATCAACATTGTAGCTGTCCCTCAACACACGCACAATGCTATTTGCTCTTTCGGTACTCAATGACCAGTTGTCGGCAAATTTTGCATTGTGTATTTTAAGTGTGTCGGTGTGTCCAATCACATATATCTGTACTTTGGGATAGTTATTCAGTACAGAAGCGAGCGGAGATAGTGCATCCTTGGATTTCTTACCCAGTGTTGCACTGCCCTGCGCGAAAAGCAAAGACTCTGGTAATGACACATATAGAAATCCGTTTTTGAATTCAACGTCAATCCCTGAATCTGCCAGTGAAGACAATCCGGTAATAATTTTTTCTCTGATTTCCTTTAATGATGTGCCTTGTTCAGCAAGGGCTGCATTTAACATAGCTTGTCTCGCCTTCAAATCTTCTTTCAGATCACGATAAGCAGAAGCGTCTTTGCTGAGTGAAGCATTTTGGCTTGTAAGACTTGAAACCTGATTATTCAGGTCCGAAATTTTTGCATTATTTGCATTCGTCGTGTTCGTAAGATTCGTGTTGCAGGATGTCAGATCAGTTTGTAATTTCTGAATCTGATCCTGAGCAGCCGCAAGTTCTTTCTTTGCCTTGCAGGAACTCATGGAGATCACGATAACCATTAAGATACCTGCGATTAATTTTGACTTCATAACTGAGATTTTAAGTTGTTTTTTTTAACAGGATTTCAAAATTCGTCTAATTATGGTTAAAAACTTCCGATCTGTCAATAAGGTTGATGATGTAACAGTTAAATAACCTGCAAACGACCCCAATGAAGGCTATTTTTGTTTTGAAATTGACAAATGAGCATTCCGAAGCTGCCAGCCACCGGCAGTTTTTTCCGCAATGGCACTGAAATACCCATCAGACATAGCCGATTTTCCGGATAAATCCTTCAGTTCTTCATGAAAATCTGAACCTATGGAAGCCAGATCCGGGGTCAGGGGGTCTATGCGCATATGATCCCAGTGCAATAGAATCTGTTTAAATGTCTTTACCAGAGTATCCCGAATGAACGTTCTGGCGGTTTGATAGTCTTTAAATGCAATAGCTCCGTCCGAAGCCATGTAGAAATTGGGACTTTCTTCAAAGTAATTCAACCATGCTACCGGACCTCTCTCAGAAAGATCTCTGGAAATACGATCGGTCATCGCTGTCAGGCTGTCTTTGACCCGGGAGACTTCTGCCGAACTCATTTTTGTATTCAAATTACTCCTGCAGGAAACAAAAAGAATAACGAAGATCCATTTATTTCTCATGCTAATCCCCGACTTATTTGATAATAATATTACTAAAAATTCTTACCCGATTACAGAAAAGCTAATTTTAAAGAGTCATCGTCTGAAAACTTACAACAGGTGCCCCTCATCCACCGCCTTTTTTCACTGGTTTTAACAGTTCTTCTGTCATGCAGTTCTGTCGTACGCGGCCAGAATAATCCATATGTCTTCCGCCACATAACTACAGAAGATGGCCTTTCGGGAAATGATGTTCGCAGTATCATACAGGACAGCAAAGGTTTCATTTGGGTTGCAACAAACAACGGCTTGCAAAAATATGATGGGTATTCATTTACCAGTTATCATCACAATCCGGTCGATAGTGAAACGATTTCTTCCGATAACCTGTTAGTCCTTTCTAAAGATAATCAGGACAAAATTTGGACCATTTCTTTTCTCGCCGGCATCAATCGCTTCGATCCTGTTTTATCAAAATGTATTAGGATTAATGAGCTGAATAAAGAAAGTTTCGAACAGCTTTTTCTTCCAAATGCTATTTGTAATGATCGTCAGGGAAATATGTGGCTGATTGCCTCTAAAAGTATTGCACTGTTTAATTCGGTCAGCGAAAAGCTGGCATTTCCGAAAAATATACTGCCGGAAAATTATGACGGGTACTTTATGGACGCCCAATATGATGCTGGAAAAAATCAATTGTGGCTGGCAGATGCAAAGAATGGAGTGTGTATGTATGATCTCAACCAGCATACTTTTTTTAACCACGATCACAATCCCGATAATGTTCCATTATTCAATATAAAATGTAATGCCATTAAAATATTGCTAGACAATGCAGGAAACATTTGGGTACACGGTTATGATGGATTTTTGATTAAATACAATCTCAGATCCAATATAACTTTCAACTACTTTTTATATGAGTCTGATAACAGTATCATACGGCTGATGAATACACAAAAGCAACGTCAGTTGCAACCCATCTTTGTTTCCACTATGTACAGCGATTTGCAGGGAAATATATGGATCGCGGCCGGCACCAAAGGTTTGCTGCAATATATTCCCCTGCTGGATTCGTTCAGATCAATTCCTTCTGTTTCCACTTTTACAAACGGGCTGAATTTCAACACAGATATTCACTGCATTTTTCAGGACAAAGAGGGTAACATCTGGATTGGTACGGATAAAGGAATAAATATTTTTAGTCCACTCAGACAGCGGTTTCATTTTTTTGACAGCGATCCTTTTGATCCGGTAACTAAAACGAGAAATGAAACAATGGATTTTCTGCAGTCCAAACAGGGCGACGTCTGGGTGGCTACCTGGGGCAATGGACTGAATGTTTTTGATTCTGGATTTGTTGCAAAGAAACATTTTACCTACAAACCGGATAATAAAGGCACGATTCCCGTACCGGGCAACCTGGTGTGGTCCCTCGCACAATACAATGCCGACACACTTGCTATAGGATATCAGGCAGGTTTGCTTTCCACCGTCAACACCCAAACGTTTCAATTCACACACTATAAACCGGTAAATCTGGGACATGTCACGATCATGAATATGACGGCCAGTAAAGAAAATAAAATTTGGCTGGCCTTATTTTCAGGCATCGCGCAGTGGAATAGCCAGCAGATTGATGCTGTCCGATACAATGCTTTCAATCCTTATAATGGAGTAAGTACTGCCACAGCATCCGATATCTTACCTGATCATAAAGGCCATCTATGGGTTGGCACACTGGGTCTGGGTTTGCAGAAATTTGATCTCACTGCCAATAAGTTTACAGAAATATTTACACCTTCCTCTTCAGGTAATAATTCCATATCCAGTGCTTTGATAAACTGTCTGATTCCACTCAATGATTCAACGATTGCCATAGGCACCGGCTCGGGCGGTATTGATATTTTTAATTCACGAACGAAACGTTTTGTATCTATCAATACTGCCGACGGATTGCCTTCCAATAATATTTCCGCAATGTATTTCATACCACCCTATTCCCTCTGGGCCGCTACGGGAACCACGTTGAGTAAAATTGATTTAAGTAACAGGCATATCAGCAGTTTTGGCTCAGGAGATGGTATCAGAAATCTCGATTTTTCCGGATGCCATCGTATGTATATGCTGAGAGACGGTAAATTGCTTGTCGGGTATAAAGGCGGTTTTCTTTATTTTTATCCTGACAGTATAAAAAATGCGAATCCTCCGTCCAATGTTTCCATAACGGGTGTTAAGATCTTTGATCAAATGCTCGCCGTTGATTCACTTCTTCAAAAATCGGACACAATCATTTTATCCTACAAACAGAATTTTTTAACCCTGCAATATGCTTCACTCAGTTATCTTGAAGCAAACCGGATAATATATCACTATAGGCTTAAAGGCATTGATAAAAACTGGGTGAACGGCAATACGGAAAGACTGGTTAGTTACACCAACCTGCAACCCGGCAGTTATACATTTGAAGTCAGATGTGAGAACAGTGATGGATTGAGCTGCGCACAGACTACAAGATTAACTTTTATCATCGCACCCCCATTTTGGCAGACACTCTGGTTCAGATTTCTCATCATTACGGCATTGGTTGTTTCCCTATATCTGCTGTATAAGTATCGGGTAAATCAGATACTTCGGGTACAGCACATGAGAAATGAAATATCAAAGGATCTTCATGACGATGTTGGGTCCACGCTCAGCAGCATCAGCATTTTGAGTCAGGTTGCGAAGAATAAAATGGAAGAAGGCGAACAGGAACAGTCCTCTTCTATCATGTCGCGGATCAATAACTCCTCTCAGGAGATGGTAGAAAAAATCGGGGACATTGTCTGGGCCGTTAATTCGCACAACGATAATATGCAGGATATAATCGTTAAACTCAGAAATACTTTCCTGGAAACCTGCGTGTCACGAAACATTCATCTGTCATTCAGCTGCGATCCCTCTCTTGAAAAACGAATCACGTCCATGCAGATCAGAAAGAATATTTATCTGATCTGTAAGGAAGCCATCAACAATGCTATAAAGTATTCCGGAGGAACGAGGATCGTTGTGAGTTTTTCCATTATATCTGGTGAAATGGTACTAATAGTAACTGATAATGGAAATGGATTTGATCCCGACAGATCAAAATCGGGAAACGGATTACTAAACATGCAAACACGCGCAGATGAGATGAAAGGAAGATTGAAATTTATATCTGCAGAAAACGGTTTGTCGGTTGTTTTGACAATGGCGATACCGAAAAATCGGTAGTCTTTAAACTCCTTATGGAATCTAACTTTGCGGGTTATGCGTATTAAACTGGCTATATATGAGGATAATCGCAAATTCATAGAAGCTTTGCATATTATGCTCGAAGCTTCAGAAGATGTAGAACTTACGGGTATATATACCGACACGGAAAATATCATTGATCAATTAACACATAATACGCCCGACATCGTGCTGATGGATATCCGGATCAAACCCCTCAACGGAATTGAATCCACGAGAATGATTCTGCGGAACTTTCCCCAAATTAAAATTCTGATACAAACTGTATTTGAAGATGATAATCATGTTTTCGCTGCAATCTGTGCGGGTGCTTCCGGATATATTCTGAAAAGACATCTGCAGGATTCATTCTCATCTGTACTTAAAGAAATATTTGATGGAGGCGTTCCCATGTCACCCAACATAGCACATAAGATCCTCCATCTTTTCAGAAAACATTTTCCGGATACCGCAAAACTTGAAAATTACAATCTCAGTAAAAGAGAAAAAGAAATATTAAAATGCCTGGTCGACGGATTGAGTTACAAGATGATTGCCGACAAATGCGGGATCAGTCTTGAGACCGTAAAAACACATTTTAAAAAGATCTATGAAAAACTGCACGTGGCAAGTATGACGGAGGCAGTTACCAAGGCCATTTATGAAAATCTCACCTGATTTTTTTTTGCCCATCTTCAACGGCATCCCTAAAACTCGGTATTGTGCACCAATTCACCTTACTATAATTTTGAAACAGGAATTTGAAATGAAAGTACGCTCCTGTGCAAAATTCCGCTCCAAAAGATATCCCTGATAAAATCCACCGTTTTTCTGCGATCGTAGTTGCTGCTCCACCGATATAAAACTTATTTAAAAAGATGGAATAATCAGCCATTAAACCTCCCTTTTTAGTCCGTGCTTCTATGATGTTTTTTCGGATTTATTATAACCTGAACCTTACCTAAAACCTTATTATGAAAAAGTACTTCCTGCTTCTGTTAATGATCACTTTATTCATTGCCAACTGCGGTAAAAACAATCCGCTGGGAGCAAATGCAGTTATTTCCGAAGTGGACCTCCAGATTGGACTAACGGGCGACACCCTCATTATTACGGGAACGGGGTTTACCAATGCGAGCCAGCTTTCAGGAACGCTTAACGGCAACACCATCACGATTCAGTCGGCCACTACCACATCCATTGTCGCTTCGGTACCTCCGGGCGCATATACAGCTGGCGATCTCATTATAAACGGAGGCTCGATTCCAATAAATTTTCCTTATAGTTTTGATATCACTGGTACCATATTCGGTATGACCTCATCAGGCGGGTCCTCCATCACGATTAACGGAACCTTCCCAACTTTAGCGGGCGTAACAGGGCTTACACTTTCAGTGAACAACATTCCTTATACAATTATCAGCGCAACTTCCACCCAGATCGTAGCGACTAACGATGAAACCACAGATCCCAGTACGCTGCTCAATGCGCCTATAAAAATTGGAACGACCGGACAGTCAATCAGGAAGGGCATACCATTTGTAATTTTAAGCATAACGCCAACAAACGGGTCGGCAGGAACAATCGTCAACATTATGGGATCTGGATTCAATTCCAGTAAAAACCTCGACACGGTGAGGTTTAATGGGGTCACAGCGACTGTGTCAGGCGCTACGACCACAATGATTACTGCTACCGCTCCTGATAATGGATCTACCGGTCCGATTTCCGTGACGAATGGGTCAAGTACCTATGTGGGTCCCGCATTCACCTTTCCCGACGACGTGAGCACATTTGCTGGAAGCGGATTGAGTGGATCTGCAAACGGACAGGGAACATCCGCAACATTCAGTGCACCTGAAAACGGAGTTTTTGATAACAACGGAAATCTATATGTCGCTGACTATGGAAACAATCTGATACGGATGATCACACCAAATGGAACCGTAAGTACGTTCGCAGGGAAAACCACGGCTGGATTTGCAAACGGGCAGGGCACCAATGCAAGTTTTAAAAATCCTTCAGGACTGGTTTTTGATACACAGGGAAATTTATTTGTTGCTGATGAAGGGAATAATGCAATTCGCAAAATCGATCCACAGGGTAACGTAACAACCTTTGCTGGAACAGGACTCGTAGGATTTCGGGATGCGCAGGGAACCAGCGCAGCTTTTGACCAGCCTATTGGCTTAGCCATCGATGCAACGTCCAATCAGCTCTACGTGGCCGACAGTCGCAACAATGCCATCCGTCAGATTGATTTGTCGTCGGCCAATGTAAGTACACTCGCAGGAACAGGACAACCAGGTTCAAAAGATGGGGTTATTTCTAATGGTGATGCAGTAAATGCCACTTTTAATAGTCCCAGGGGTTTGGCATTGGTTTCAGTCGGATCAGGGACAGGGGAAACGGTAAATTTATTTGTTGCAGACTACAGCAATAACAAGATCAGGGAGATCTTTATGAGCAATGGTGCTGCAGCGGTTATTACAATCGCCGGTGATCCGAATAATGCACTGGGATTCACGAACAACCCCACTACTTTCAATGGACCGAACAGCGTATGTATAGGATATGACAGGAATACAGGACTCAGAGAACTATTCATCGCGGATGCGAGCAACCATGCGATCCGTTATTCCACCACCGATCCGGCCACATCAGGAGGCTCCCTTCCTATTCTTACCCTGGCAGGTACGGGCAATCCGGGGTTGACGAACGGAAATTACAACACGGCTACATTTCATTTTCCCGATGGTGTAGCCTATAATCCAAAGGATGGAAATCTGTATGTAATTGAATTTGGCAATAATGATATAAGAAAAATTTTATTACAGTGAGAACAAATAGGAATATGAAACCTCAGAGATTATTTATTTTAATAAGTCTTTTGCCTTCTGAAATCATATAAATACCATAGGAGGAAGTGGCGAGGGCAATTCCAATTCCTACAAAAGCCTGGATATTTTCAGTAGGCATCGTTTTATTTAACGTGAAAATTATCCCGCAAATGGCAATAATTGTAGCCCAGGTGGCCAGCCAGTAATCTATTTTTCGTTTGAATATTTTCGCCATCGGATAAAAATGCACACCGACTATCAGTGCAATGACTGGTATGATCAGATCAGGGTGGCCGAGGTTGATTACAATATTTACAGCCAGAAATATTCCTAATCCTTCAGCACCAAAAATAATTCCGAACCATTTGCTCATCCTCTTCTTTTCTGCTGCATCTTCAGGAGATACGGCGTTCGGAAATTGTCTGGCAATCCCGAAAAACCGGATCCCGTTCATGACAAATAAAAGGATCAGGATTAAAAACACAACGAGCATAAACCTTCCTGGACTGGATGCCAATCCGCCAAAAGCAATGCCTGACCAGATTCCCGTAAAAAAGGCCATCATAAAAAGGCCCGTTGCAATTCCTTTCATTGCTGAAGCAGGAATCACATGTTGCTTTTCAGACATATGCTACTGATTTTTGCCATCTGCTATCTTTACACGTCGCATTGGCATTGTATAATAGATCTTAAATATACAATCTGTATTAGGATGACAGTTACAAACTTAAATAGACGCCATGTTCTTTCCATATCTTATTTCTGAAAAAAATAGAGGCTTATTGATTGACATTTCAGAATAAGGAATTAACTTTTTTGCACAAATACACGGTATGCTCAAGAATTATATCAAAATCGCCTGGCGCAATCTGATAAAGAACCGCACATTCAGCATCATCAATATTGTGGGGTTGTCTCTATCCATTGCCTTTTGCCTGCTGCTGTTTTTTTATATACGTAAGGAGCAGTCGTACGATACATTCTCAGCAAATAAAGGCAGGCTGTTTCGGTTTGAAAGAACAAATACCTGGGCCTCCACAGATCCCAAACCGTCCAACCATCTATTCAGTTTTCTCACGAAAGACAACGATATAAATAACGAACTGGTTACTTCACTTGTTATTGGAAGGGATATTCAACAGAATTTTCCGGAAGTTAAAGACATTGTACGCTTTCAGGATCAGGGCGATGGTATGGTGAAGTTTAATAAGGATGTTTATAAACTCAAACATATTTTATACGCCGATAATAATTTTTTCAAAACCTTTTCTTTCCAAATTTTAAAGGGAAATCCCGAAGCTTTAAAATCATCTGTAAAAAATGTGGTTATTTCCGAGAACACTGCGAAGAAGTATTTCGGTGACAAAGATCCCATTGGAAAAACAATCAGTCTTATAAGTGATACCACCTATCTTTTTACAGTTGCTGCGGTTGCTGAAAATGCTCCCGACAATTCCAGTATTCAATATGAAATTGTTGCACCTCTGAAAGCTGACCCTGATTATGAAGAAAATATAAAACAGGGTTTTAATCAAAATTCACATTTGTTATTCATCGAATTAAAAGACGGAGTTTCCGTATCAGCATTTACAAACAAATTAAATGACTGGTCGAAAAAATATTTTGTGAAACCTTTTGTTGATGAGTTTGGCAAATACATGAAAGAGTTTGATTTTTCAAAATACAGTTGGTACCTCAGGCCTTTCGCAGATTGTCATTATAATGTTTCCAATCCGTGGGGTCACTATACGGATGCAAAAAATATTTATCAGCTTGCCTGTCTTGTGATCATTATTCTGATCATCGCCGCCTTGAATTATGTGCTGTTGGTTATTTCTAATGCATCAGCCAGGTCTCAGGAAGTAGGCGTTAGAAAAGTGATGGGTGCGGGCAGGAAATCAATTATTTTACAATTTTGGGTAGAAACGCAAATCATCATTACCATTTCAGTTGTTATAGGATTGGTGTTAACGCTGCTGTTTCTACCTCTGTTCAATAGTATCGTCGGCGCGGATCTGAAGATTGATAATATTATCTGGAAAGATGTTATTCCGGCTGTTTTAATTCTTTCGTTCTCACTGGGTCTTCTTGCAGGTTATTATCCGGCGCTGATCATTTCCAAAATGAAACCTGTATCTATCCTGAAAAGTTTTAGAACCTTTAAAATCAACCCCTATTTTTCCAGAGTATTGGTAGTATTACAATATACAGGTTCTGTAGTGCTGATGATATCCGCATTTATTATAAACAGACAGATGCGTTACATCAATAATAAAGATCTGGGATTTGACAAAGAACAAGTACTGATGGTAACCAACCCAACCTGGAGTTCGGATTTTACCAAAGAAGCAAAGTTGAGGCTGGGCAATTTCGCGAGGTCGCAACCCTATATTTCCTATTTCTCCGGAATGAACGGTGGTTTGAATGGTGCATACAATACAAATGGATTTCGTCTGAACGGAGAACAGAAGTGGAGAAAACAATTATCGGTCGATTACGATTATTTTGAAATGCTGGGGATCAAATTCCTGCAGGGGCGCCCATTTTCCAGATCATATCCAACTGATACCTCCCGGAAGAAACGACCCGCTATTATCAACGAGGCTTTATTAAATATGCTGGGCGATAAAGCAAAACTCGGGGAATATTGTGAACCTCTCAACGTTACTATTATCGGCGTTGTACAGGATTACCATTTCGAAACGCTGTCCAAAAAAATAGAACCGGAGGAGCATGTACTCGGATTGAATTATGAAGAATTCGTCATGTTCAAAATAAAACCAGGTCAACTCCCAACGGCGATTTCTGAAATCGGAAAGGAATGGAAAAGCTTTACAAATTATCCTTTTGAATATACCTTTCTGGATGATACGATCAATAAAATGTATGAATCAGATTTGCGTTGGGAAAAGACCATCCAGTTTTCCTGCTTCTTTGCCATCTTCATTGCATGTATGGGCTTATTCGGTCTCTCCGCAGTTAATGCCATAAACCGCACAAAAGAAATCGGCATCCGAAAAGTATTGGGAGCCAGCGTCAGCGAAATTACAGTTACCCTTTCATCAGGATTTATGAAGATGGTAATGGTTGCTATTATCATCGCAACACCCCTGTCCTATTGGATCATGAACAAGTGGCTGGAAGATTTTGCGTATCGGATCGATATCAGCTGGTGGATGTTTGCTGCGGTAGGTGTTATCGCTTTTATCGTGGCACTCACAGCAACCAGTTTTCAAACGATCAAAGCGGCAGTGGTAAATCCCGTGGAGAGTTTGCGTTCGGAATAATCCAATGCAGTTCAATAGCAGGATTACTATTTTTCATTTTTTACCGGCTCAATAAAAATTTGTTTGAAGGAAGAACATTCTCTTTGGATTTTTAAGGATATTCTTTGAATGGCTTCTGTAATCTGAGCTGTATTCAAATTTTCTTTAAAAACGGTATTCAAAATAAGTACGGCATAATCGGGAGACATCACCGTGGAAAAATGCTTTTTTACTCTGATAACCGATTCATCCGATTCAGTAATTGCCAGTGCATGTGTAAGCTGTCTTTTCCCCGGCGTTTCACCTACCAGTAAACTCTTGCTTTCTCTGATCAGCAACACAGAAATAGAAGCCAGTACAAATCCGATAATTACCGACGTGATACCGTCATAAATAGGATTATGTAAAATATGTCCCAGAAAAATGCCGATGAAAGCGATCAGGATTCCAAGCAGGTCGCCGTAATCTCCCAACAGCACAATCAACGTTGTCGGATCTTTTGTTTTCAAAACTGCTTCCCAGAACAATGTTTTGCCCCGTTGACTTTTAAAAGCTTTAGAAGCCGCTCTCATGGAAATCAGGTTGAGGATAAATGCTAGTCCCAATATAATATAATCAGAAATCAGATTTCCATCGAGCACGGGTTTCCTGATGCGGAGAAATCCTTCATACATGGAAATACAGCCACCCAAAAGAAATGTGAGCAGGGAAACGATGAACGACCAGAAGTATAACTCTTTTCCATAACCAAAGGGTCTTTCTTCATCTGGTTTTTTCTTACTGGTGCTTATTCCCCAAATAAGCAACACCTGACTCGTGGCATCTATCGAAGAATGAATTCCTTCTGAAATCATGGAAGCACTTCCGGTAAACCCTGCTGCAATAAACTTTGCAACCGCAAGTAGCAGATCGAGAAAAAGCGACAAATAGATAAACGATTTTGATTTCATTCCGCAACCAGGCTCATCTTTTTTATGAAGAAATGCTGAAGCATATTTTCGTTGTTTCAGTTTGCCAATCTCGTGATCTGCATGGACTAAACCTTCGAATAATGCAAACAGACCACGCCTCCGCTGAATGCAATGCTTTTTTCCAGTTTTAATTTCACTTCACTTTTATTGCCCGAAAAAAGGGAAAGACCATCACCGAGAATAATCGGATTTACCATCAGCCAATATTCGTCTATCAGGTTTTCCTGCATCAGTGAAGTCGTAAGTCGCGGACTGCCAAATATCAGGATCTCGCCTTCAACCGTTTTTTTCAAATCTGCAATGGCAGGATAAACATTGTCCCTTATTATTTCCAGGTTTTTCTGGTTCGGGTCTTTCAATGTCTTCGACACCACAATTCTTCTGACCTTTTTATACCACGCGGAATGGTGGATATCGTGATGGGAAGCTCCTGGATTATCCGCTGCCGTAGGCCAATAATCGTCCATTATTTTAAATGTTCCACGGCCGTATAACGCTGTGTTGGAATGTTTGGTTCTTTCTTCTGCGTAATCGAACATTTCACCACCGATTTGTATCCAGTCCATCGAACCATTCGGACGTGCAATTAACCCATCCAGAGATACATGCATAAATGAAATTAATTTTCCCATTTTTTTACGTTTAAATAAATTAACAGATTCAGTTATATTTTTTTTAATGGTGCCAGCAATTCCTTTTAATTCGTGCGACAACGATATCATTTAGATCTGTAATTTCGGCAATTCCGATTGGCAAACATCCACAGTAATTTTTGCTGCCGGATTTTTGCGTTTTTTATATCAAATGTCACGCTGATTTTCTGATTGAATTCTGCAAATCCCCAGAGACCTTATAGGAAGAATATAGGAACCTTATAGGGACCCTTCCCTCGTATGACAAGTGCCTGACAAGGGCTGGCTATTTGCCTGACAAAACCTGGAGTACTCTTCGAAAAGTTGATTCATGTATTGGAAACCATTTCGCTGGTTAACGTATACTTTTCTATATAATAGAATAGTAATCAGCTATTTAACATAATTTAAAAACGAAAAAGCTAAATATGTAACATCCGGATGCAACATTCCGTCTAACTCTATGTCTTTTCTTAAATTATAGTGGATTCATTTTACATTTTAAATCCAGAAGTATGAAATGGAATGCTATTATTACGAAGTCACAGTATGAGAAAGCGCTGAAGCGTAGAATAGAAATTTCCCAGAGTTTGTCCGGAATGGACAATGATGAGTTGGCATTGCTGCATATCCTTATCAGGGATTACGAAAACCGACAAGCTGAAACGCCTGGATTTGGTATTCATTCCATGCCCAATGAGCGCTGCCTGGGATTGGGCGGTTAGTTATTATTTCTTAGTATTTTCTCTCCAAGCCGTTAATTTACCTGTACCACTTCATAGGCATCCTGTCCATCCTGCGACACGGGCTGATAATACGTATTATTATAAAACAGATACGACTGGCCATTGATATCCTGCTGTGTTGCGCCGTCCGGAATCTGTGTAACTACTGCTCCAAAAGGTGCCTGTACAACCTGGTATGCATTTCCTGTGTCGATATAAAAAACACCACCGTAATAATAATAGTAAACCCCATCTACCTGGGTGGTTTCATAACCGGGTGGAAGGGAGCTTACCGTAGCTCCTACTGGTGCGGGTACCGCCATATATCCGTTAGATGAAGGTTCATAATACACGCCGTCGTCATAATAATACTGCTGATTGGCAAGAGAAAACATAAATGCTTCAGCAGACAATGTTGCAGCAAAGTATCCCAGTGGGTGCCAGTTATGACCCCAATAATACGGATGATAGGGGTGATAAACGTAGGCATGTGCTGGCTGATAATGATTATGATATACGTTTACATTTTCGTGTACTACCACATTTCTTTGAGGTGGTGGATTGTTATGTACATTCTCCGGTGGTCTGACAGGCGCCGTATTCTGCGTAAAATTATGTTGCACATAATTATTATGGTTCCCGTTATTATAACTTCCTCCATTGATAGATGGTCTTGATTCCACGGGAGGCGGTGTTGGACGGCTCATCGTTTGTGGCGGCCTGCTTGTTACCGGTGCAGGATGATATGCCTGAGCAGGGGGAGCAGCCGGACGACTGAAATTTTGAGGGGGTGCTGCCGGGCGACCTCCGCCTGAGCTAAAATTTGGATGGCTGAATCGTTGTGCGATCGTATCCTGCGGGGCACACAACAGTATTACGAGCAGCAAAACCGAAACCAGAGAAAAGAAAAAATGAAAAGTAGTTTTCATACTTGTGATTTAGCGTATATATAATTTTATTTTCTGGCGGGTTTTGCCATTTTAATTGTTTTCGCCCTTGGCGGAATCATAAACTCAAACAGCGCAGCAGGCAATATCGGGTTGATCTGCCAATCCGATAACACCGCTTCATACTGCGGGTTCATGTCCTGATTCGTATATACGATTACCAGTTTCAGCGGTAGGCTCAATCCATCATCTGTAATCCAGAACTGGTAAGACTTATCTGCCGTTATACCGGCTATATGAAAACAGTCCTTCCCATCCACTTTGGTCATGCCAAGATAAATCAGGTATCGCGATTCAGAGAGCAGATCATCTACAAACGAAGGATAGAAAAAATCTGCTGCAGGAAAATTGATCCCGTACAATTTGTTCACTGTATCGATCATGTTTACAATCGGGAGTGAAAATGGTAAAGAGGCGTATCGGTTCGTTTCAACGGAATAATAACTAAGCGTGCTGCCATTGTAAAATATGTTTCTGTCGCCCCGGTCGCCCTGGGAGCGAATCAGCAACTTATCGGGGCCCTGCATATATAATTGTTCTTCGTCACCATGTTTAACAAGACCAAGATGTTGGCTTCTTACGTCGTAATTTGATTTTACGGTAACGTGACATGAACTGAGGTCACCGATCATGGCACTCATCCGGTCGAGTATGGCCACGGCGATGGTATCGATTTTTGTTTTTTGTGCAGACGCCCCTGAACTGGTGGCGCCGAAGATAAGGATACCGAACAGGAATTTTCTATACATCTGGATTCGTTTTAAATCGTCGGCAAGTTACAAGATGATTAACTGGTTTTGTAACGAAACCACTGATTTTGAGTTAACGTACTGTTTTTGCATTTATTACTAAAATACACTTCAAAGAATCAATACTCATGCCATGGAAATTGCCCTGCATTTAGTAACTTTTAATTGGATTTGAAACTATGTACTAAACCTTACACTTATGCGAAAAATTCTTTCGGGAAAACAATTCGAATTTTATCCGATTGTTTTCGTTTCTCTGCTTTCATGGATTTTATTTATCCGATGTAATAAGTCGAATCAGCCACCAGGAAATTCCACTACCACAGCTCCCGTTGTTACCAGTAAAATAATTTATACGAATGTCAGTTTAGATTCCATTGTACTGGGGTATACAATCGGCGAATATGCATTGGATCTGAATAATGATGGCGTTAAAGATTTCGTTTTTGATATCAGTAATGATACATTTACATGTGATGTACAAACAGGTGTGGCGACTAATTTTATTGTCAATCCGATCGGCTCCAATCAGATTGAAGGATACGATTCATTGCCAGATGCATTAGATACTGTATCTGCAACCACGGATAGTGCTCAGGCCAGGATAGGACCTCTAGCACTATGGTCCGCTTCATCTAATCAAATGATCGTTGAGTTGATTGCGTATACCAGTCCACCGGCACCACCCGTTGTTGTACCACCTGATTCACCTGCAAATCCCGGCAGCCCCAGACCTCCGCAACACAGAACATTTCCATTTAATCATACAGCAACTTCTGGCATTACCGAAGAAGGCAATTGTTCCAGCACAACTGCAGGAAACTGGGCTAATGTGAATCCTTATTATCTCGGTTTAAAACTGATCAGCGGTGGACATACTTATTACGGTTGGGCACGATTATCTTTTAGCAGTTACTCGGGTACCCTCACGCTGTTTGACTATGCATATAACAGTGTTCCCGATCAGCCCATTCTTGCGGGACAACAAAAATAATTGAGATGAAAACAAATTGAATGTCCGTATGCTCTGTGTTTTTGTAACGAAAGCGGACATCCCCCACCAGTCAATTTTTCTGTAGTGCATTGACAGTTAATCCCTTATTTTCTGGCACGCGCATGGCACTATGAGATTGAACTATCGGAAAATCGATTTTCTCCACCAGGGTCTAGTGCATCACCTGAGAAAAGTGGCAGAGACGTTGTCGAAACCATTTCGTTCATCAATTTTAAAATGTAAAAAAATGAAAAAGTTAATGCTTTTAGCAGGACTCTATTGCCTGCAAACAAATCTGCACGCGGCGCCCGGTAATGAACATACAACACATCTCCCTGCGCCTATGAGTGCCAGTGCGCGTGCCATGGCTCATTTCAAAGAAAACTATGCATGGGTACAGGAAGCCGACTGGTTTAATACGACTGAAAAAAATATGTACTGTGTATTTTATCAGGGAAATATCGTGAACCGCGTTTTCTATGACGTGAACGGTTACTGGCAATATACGCTTGTAAGTTTTCCACCTGCCGATCTTCCGAAGAGCGTGAAAAAAACAGTGGCTGAAAATTTTACGGGATATAATATTTCATACGTCAACGAAATCCAATCAGGTGCTGAAGAACCAGTATATATGATCAACATTGAAAAAGGGGATGATATCAAAGTGATTCGTGTAGCCGGTGAAAATGTAGAAATAAAACAAGAAATTAAAAAAGGGTAAGCAGTCTTCGGGGGTTATGGGTTATGGGTTATGGGATATGGGTTATGGGTGTCTTGTCCTGAAATAAGTGGACAGATTTTTAACAAGAATCTGACACAAACCATGACAACAAGATCAAAAGTACTGATTAGGTACAGTATTAGCTTTAAGCAGAAAGTAGTCCGGGAAGTTGAAAAAGGAGCGAGCTTTGTAGAGATCCGCAGGCGTTATGATATTAAAGGCGGCGGTACGATTCAAAAATGGGTGAAGCAATTTGGGAAAAACCATTTATTAAATCAGATAGTACGAATAGAAATGAAAGGGGAAAAAGACAGGGTAAAGGAACTTGAAGAAGAAGTAAAGCGCTTGAAGATAGCACTGGCAGACGCTACCATGGCCAAGGATCTGCTGGGAACCCTGGTGGAGGTTGCAAACAGGCACTATAAAACGGATTTAAAAAAAAATTTCGGACACAAGCCATTCAGGAAAACAGACAAACCCGAAAAAGGTACGCCTTAGAAAAAGTTTGCAGATTCTTTCATTATGGCCGTTCCGGATATTATAAAGCGCTAAAGGAACAAACAAAGGTTGAGGTTGCTGAAAGTGTTGTTGTTCAGTTGGTTCACAGACAGAGAAGATGCCAGCCGCGGCTGGGCGGAAAGAAATTATTTAAACTGCTGAACGAAGATTTACAGCAGCTGCAAAGAAGTATAGGCCGCGATAAGTTCTTTGATATTTTAAGGAATAAAGACTTGCTGGTAAAGAGAAAAAAGAAGTTCCAGCGGACAACGAACAGCTATCACCGGTTTAGGAAGTATAAAAACTGTTTTAAAGATAAAAAGCTTACAGCTCCCCACCAGGCCTGGGTCAGCGATATAACTTATATCAGAACCAGAAAAAAGTTCGTCTATCTTTTTCTAATAACAGACGCCTACTCCAGGATGATTGTTGGCTGGAAGTTATCAGATAGTCTGGCCATAGAAAGCGCCATGGAAGCGCTTTCTATGGCTATCAGGCAATGTCCAAAAACGGAAAGTGTAATACACCATTCTGACCGTGGCTTCCAATATTGTTGTCCAAAATATGAAAAGCTTTTACTCGACAATCAAATGATGATCAGCATGACTGAAGAAAATCATTGTTATGAAAATGCAATGGCTGAAAGAGTAAATGGAATCCTCAAAGACGAATTTTTACTCGATGAAGAGATGACTGATTTTAAAACAACGAAAAAGGCTGTAAAGCAGGCAATCGAAACTTATAATACAAAACGACCCCACTGGTCACTGGGATTAAAAATACCTTCTCAAATACATACGGCAGCTTAAAAACCTTAAAAATCTATGAATAAGTCTGAATATAAATAAAAGTAAATTGTCCACTTTTTTTAGGACGTGACAGAGTTATGGGATATGAGTTATGGATTATGAATTATGAATTATGAATTATGAATTATAGGTTATCAATTAATGTAACACATCACCCATAACTCATATCCCATAACTCATATCCCATAATCCATATCCCATAACCCCTTAACCATAAACCTGTTATGAGATAGTAACTTCCCTAGTAAAAACGCCTATGAGCGGCAGGATACGGGTATTATCTTTAGCCCGTTACGCAGAACTATCCGTAGAAACTGAAAAACCCTAATGTCCGTCCCTCGGAAAGTTCTATCGTATCAGGAATCCCTAATTCTGTGTTTTCTATTTATTGAAAAAATCCAAACCCTCAGGGTCGGCATTGTTTTATCCCTAAACCGAAACAATGTTGAACGCTCGTCTTAAGGTTTTTTATTTGTGCAATTCTTTTTTGCTCATCGCTGCGCCTATTTCCGTGTACCATAAATCCAGTACTACGGCTGGATCTCCGTTGGAAAAATCCAATGATGAAATGCCCAAGCTGGTTACTGAAGTAAAGAAGAGTAGTTTAGAGCCGGCAATCACACTAAATAATAAAGAAGCCGTATTTGTAAGAAAATATATCAAATACAGAGGCGACTGTCTCGTGAATGTGAAAAAAAGAAGCGTCATTCCATTCGACATCATTGATTCAGTTTTTAAAATTTATCATATTCCTGTCGAACTAAAATACCTGGCAGTTATTGAGTCCGAATTGAAACCAACTGCGTTGAGTCAGGTCGGCGCTCGTGGACCATGGCAATTAATGCCTGCCACAGCCAAAGTATTGGGACTAAATGTGAACAAACGTATCGACGAACGTACGAACTTCACCCTGAGCACAAAAGCGGCGGCGCGTTATCTGAAAGATCTGTATGCGCAATTCGACGACTGGCTACTGGTCATTGCTGCATACAACGGCGGACCAAAACCCGTGTATACCGCCATGCGCGAATCAGGAAGTAAAAACTTCTGGGTGATACAAAAACATCTTCCTGCTGAAAGCAGGGAACACGTGAAGAAATTTATCGCAACACACTATTATTTCGAAGGTCATGGAAGTGAAACCACGCTTACCAGGTCAGAATACATGAACTATATAAAAAAGGTGAATGCATTTGACTCGGAACAGAAAACCACGAAACTAACTCCCGCAGAAACGTCTGAACAAAAATTCCAACGAGTAATGAAAGAGTCGGAAGAAAGTCTGAAAAAATCAGGTAAGTTTATTTAACCGATTCCTGGTAAGTTATCCATGCTTTTAATTTGAAAGAGCGAACCATCTGCTGATATTGGTTGTGAATGAGTCCACGATTTCCCATCAACATCTCACCTGTGGAGGTCCTTCTAATATTTCCAAATCGATCCACCCTGTTTTTAAGTGAGGGTTACGCAACCGCTTTCGCTATTATTTTCATGTTAAGAAAAATAAGATTTACTGCTGGCAAAGCAATTGCAATGTACCCTGCAATAGCAGACCTCCAGTGGGACTGCCCATAACACTATAAGCATCAAGTTTTTTCGTAGGATAAGGTTTAGAGTTCTCGCCCCTTCTTTTCAGTTGGGGCTTTATTTTGAAGCAACTATGTAGAATTTAATACACTTGGTCGGGGATGAATTCATTTTATAACTATTTTTAATCCGGGGCCTAAAAACTTATTCGGAACATGGTGTCGTTTAGTTTTACTTACCACGAAAAGGAATGTATAGGAAATTTTTTACCCTCCGACAGAGGCAAAGGCTGGCTCAAGGTGATTTTTTTTGATCATTCAGCAATCATTCAGCCCAGCGGCATTATGAACAGGGAAAATAAAATGATCTGGGTTCAGGTGATCCAGCCGGGAGAGTCAGTCTGGCCGCACGAACTTATCCAGGCGCTGGGCGAAGCCGCCGTAAGTACTTAAAAACTGGATGCGAAAGGCTTTAAGCTTTGGGCTTTCAGCCTTTAGCCTTTAAAAGGTTCTATCGCTTCCTTAATCTGAGGCAATACTTCTTCGATCAAAGGACTCAACAGTTTCGTCTCCTGTACCCAGGTCTGATCCTTAAGCCTGAAAATGATATAAAACCGTTCCCCGTTTTCACTTGCAACATCTACCGTAAACATGCTGTCGTGGATTCCCCTGCTTTTGCGAAAGTTAAATTCCCTTAACCTTCCCCCGGCTCTGATCAGATTCGTGAATTGTATATTTTTTGGCTGGATCATGGAAACACTAAAAGCACAACTCGGGCCAAATAATTGTCAGGAGCCATAAACCTGAAACCTGTTTCGGTATTCAAGAGGAGAAAGACCAGTAATTTTTTTAAACGTCGATCTGAACGCCTTGGTATCATTATATCCTACCGCATGCATGACTTCGCCGATATGAAAACGGGAACTCTCAAGTTGTCTTCTTGCTACTTCAATTTTCGAATACTGAATGTACTCGGCTGGAGAATACTGGGTTGCTTTTTTAAAACGTCGTTCAAAATTTCGTCTGCTCAGTAAAGACCGGTTTGCAAGATCTTCCACGTTAATTTTATCGGCGTAGTTCTCTTCAATAAAAAGCTGTGCATTTTTTACAGTATCATCTCCGTGCATTTTGAATCCATTAAAGATGGAGAAAGAAGCCTGACTGTATCGGTTGATTTCAATCTCAAATAATTTAGAACACTGCACAGCCATTTCGTGATTCACATATTTTTCCACCAGATGTAAAATCAAATTTAAAAATGAAAATGCACCCCCGCTGCTGCAAAGTCCCTGTTCTTCGTGAACGACAGATTTCACGAGTTCCACTTCAGGATACATTCTTCTGAAAGCATCAAAAGCAATCCAGTGAGTGGCACATTTCTTTCCATCCAGTAAACCCGTGGCGGCAAGCAGAAAAGCGCCCGTGCAGAGACTCGCAATTTCCGCGCCCTGCCTGTATTGTTTATTTATCCAGGGAAGTACTGCTTCGTTCCGTTTCACCTCTGCTGCATAATCCCCATTGATCGCAGGAATGATTACCAGATCCGTTTTACTTACTTTATCGATGGTAGTATGCGGACAAACATTAAAAGCGCCATTGTATAAACTTGTTTCAGCAGTTAGGCCCACGAGCTGAATATCAAATGCGGGTGGGGCACCGGGAGTTGCAGACTGCAGCAAAGAATTTACTGTAGTGAGTACTTTATAGGAGCCGATGATGCTGCTCAGAATACAATTGCCTGCAGGTACGAAAATGGAAATATGTTTCCCGGTAATTTTGGAAGATTGTCTGATTGATTTTTTTCCTTTCATATACGGGGTTTTATGAATTTTGTGTTAACAAATACGCAATCAAAAATAGGGTAATAACCTGCCGCAAACAACCCCTGAAATTGACGTATGCACACACCGTAAATCAGATATTATACAACTACATTTGTCCTGTTGCTTAACCATTAAACCTTTTTTATGCAAGAAAAACACTCGTCCTTTTTACCGGTTGTTAAACAATTTGACCTGCATTCCAGGTTATTCAACAATGTACTGGCAGGCATGGAAGGAGAAGCCGTAGCGGAGCGCCTTAATGAACACGTGAATCATGCACAATGGATAGCAGGACATCTCACGAACTCGAGGTATCATCTGGCACCTCTTTTGGGACTTCATCTGAGTTTTCCTTTCGCCGATCGGTATACCGATCCTTCACAGCCGCCACCACATAACAGAGCCATTGATGCATCTGTAAAATATCCTTCCATCGCTGAGATAAAAAAATCCTGGAACGATCTCGTCAAACCATTTACAGAAAAAATCGCTGCACTTACCGATGAACAATTGTCGGCCGATACAGAAGCCAGGGTACCGACAGGAAAAACACTTTCGGATCTATTGTCTTTTATATCCAGCCATGAATCCTATCATATTGGTCAACTTAGTATCATCAGAAAATATCTGGGGCTGGAAGCTATGTCGTACAGGTAATTTACAACATTAAACTTACTAAAATGCAGGAACAAAACTTTAAAAACCACACGCGACTGGTAACTGAATATCATTTTATATTGCTGGGCATTGTTCCGATAATCTTAATTCTTTCCGTAATCAATTTATTCCATGGAATCAATTTATCATCTGTGATGTTCATCCTAATCGCAGTTTCATTGGCGATCGGGGTTGCTAAAATTCGCAGTTTCCCATTGGCGGTGCAGGACCGTGCCATTCGTGCTGAAGAAAACCTTCGTCATTTCACACTTACAGGAAAATTGCTTGACGGCCGATTAACTTTACCGCAGATTATCGCATTGAGGTTTGCATCCAACGAAGAATTTGTTGGGCTGGCAGAAAAAGCTGTGAATGAAAATCTAAGTAACAAACAAATTAAACAGGCAATCCAACATTGGAGAGCCGATCATAATAGGGCCTGAGGACAATAATTATTCTAACAAAAAAAATAAAAATCATGACAACTCAACAAGTAGCCAATCGTCTGGTTGAATTAGCCAGGCAGGGAAAGATTGAAGACATACTTAAAGAATTATTTGCTCCAAATGCCGTGAGCATAGAGCCCAACGAAATGATGGGAGCCAAACAGGTTTCGGGATTACCCGCCATCATAGAAAAAGGTAAAATGTTCGATTCCATGCTGGAAGAATTTCACGGCGCTAAAATCTCCGATCCACTTGTTACAAAAGATTATTTTACCATTACGTGGATGTTAGATGCTACCATGAAAGGAAGAGGCAGAATGCAGATGGAGGAAGTATGCGTGTACAAAGTAGAGAATGGAAAAATTGTTTCGGAACAATTCTTTTTCTAAAATGCTGTATCAACACGGACAATGTTTTAAGAACGAATATTTCGATTCGTTCTTAAAACATGAACGTCTTTGTCAACATCCAAAAACAGATAATAATCAACGCAAACACTACCCTCAAGTAAATCGAGCAAAAGAATTTTTCCCCTATTCGATGTTTGTGCACTAATTATATTTCTGTACTCACGGGTAAACATCCCCACGTGTGGGAAATCCTACATATATCATCAAAAGTCTAAAAACCGTTCATATCTAAATAGTTAGAAGAGAGGGTGTTACCCAATAGATCGAAATTGATAGGGAATTTCATTTTTCCCAAACCGGTATTCACAGTCATTTAACACGTTCACGCATACCTGAAAAGTAATAAGGGAACCATATTGGCGTTTTTAAGCCTACAAACTTTCTTAAAAATTCAAATATGAACCCACGCAAACATTCCCCCATCGCAATTATTATGATTGCGTTACTGGTGCTTGTAATTTCCTGTAAAAAGGATAACAGCAATAATAATTCTTCCAGCACTACTACCGTGCAAACCCAGGCTGATGACCAGACCATGGTTTCCAATGAATCTGATATGATGGCTGATGATATAAATGCTGCGCTTAGCAGTCAGGCTTCCATTAATGGAAATGCTGCATCTGTCGTCAGAACCGGAATGATTGGAGTAAACAGTGTTAATCCCGCAACACATACACTGGGCATTTCTGGTCAGATAACCATCGACTCAATCATCTGCGATGCGGTTGTAGTTATTGACACAACAGTAAATCCAAGAACCATTACAATCACATATAATGGTACAAATTGCTGGGGTAACAGAACCCGTACGGGTGTTGTTGTTATTTCCATTGCTCAGGGTGTTCATTGGGAAGACAAAGGTGCTGTTGTGAATGTTGCTGTACAAAACGTGCTGATTACGCGTATGAGTGATAAAAAATCTATAACGCTGAATGGTACCCGCACATTTACAAATGTCAGTGGAGGAAATCTGATAGATCTTCCCAACCTGGTCAGCATAACACATACGCTTACTGATAACTTTACCATCACGTTTGCTGATAATCTTGTACGTACGTGGCAGACTGCCAAACAACGTGTGTACACATATAATAATGGAATCGTACTTACAACTACCGGTATACATAGTGACGGAACGAATAATAATATCGCTGAATGGGGAACCAATCGCTTTGGTACTACATTCGAATCTTTGATTACGGTTCCCAAAGTATTTCGCCAAGACTGTGATTTCAGGCTGGTTAGTGGTCAGAATCAGATTCTGACATCTGATAGTCTGGACGCAACGATCACTTATGGTCTGGATCAAAGTGGTAATCCAACCGGTTGTCCGGGTAATGGCAACTACTATTTTGAAGTGGTATGGTCATGGCTTGGAATCAAAACAGTTCCGATTCTTTTTCCTTATTAGAATAAAAACAACATTTTATCATTGAAAACCTTCCTGATCCGGAAGGTTTTTTTTATTGGACGCTATCTCATCAGATTTTTCCATAAACATTTTGTCTGATGTAACAGAAGTTTTTTCAGTCGTCCTGCTGCAGGCAAAAAATATAATTATAAAAGAAAACACGATGATATTGTTCAAAAGAAAAAGATGTGTCATGGCCTGAGGTTTAGTGGCATATAAACTATTCACCACGAAAATATCTACAGGCTGAACCACTAAGAAATTGAGAATTCACTGAGCGTCCCGGAAATAAGTAATTCCGGCGAATATATGATCAGGGGATTAAAATGTAAATTGATATATGCAAAAAGCTGCGTTTGGTAATCACGGTCAAGTAATTTTCGCTAAAATCAACACGGGTGATTATTATTTCCATTCATTATTTTTTCTATCCACATCCGGCATCACATGCCCGGGATCGAGTACTACGCTGGCGATTTTAGAAGTAGAGGGATACCTGAAGGTCCATGGGCTTCCACGCTGCCATATTTCCACCGGCAGTTGAATCGTTTCTTCTTTGCCATCTGTAGTGGTGATTTTTGCGATCACAGGCAGGATCATTTTCCCCTTGTTTTCAACAGTAATGAGCGATCCAAGTGCAGGATCGTTGTTCACATAGGCTACTCCCGCAATACCCTGGTCAAATGTCCAGGTAGTAAAAAACCATTCCTTCCAAAACCAGTTGAGGTCCTCCCCTGCGGCGCTGTTGATGCAATGAAAAAAATCATAAGGCGTGGGATGTTTGAATGACCAGGCCTCTGTATATTTTCTGAAAGCATAGTCAAAACGTTCCTTTCCAACAACCACAGTGCGAAGCAGATTTAACCCATAAGCTGTTTTACCATAGAACTGATAGTGTTGTTGCTCATTCATTGCATCGGACACCGTGATCAACGGGTCCTTGTATTGCATGAACTGAATATAATCTCTCGACGCAAAAAAGCCCTTATCAAAATAGGCGGAATCATTTACGTATTCGCCCTTATTAAACAGATCGGTCGCGATATAATTTATGTATGTATTGAATCCTTCATCCTGCCACATATATTTTCTTTCATTGCTGCCCACAATCATCGGGAACCAGTTGTGACCAATTTCGTGAGCAATCAAAAACCATAAACGCGCTTTGGTTTCCTGAAAATTATTAAAGATGATGCCGGGATATTCCATCCCGCCGGTTCTGCCTGCACTGCTGATGGCATTGTTCCATGGATATTCAAAAAAGTTTTTTGAATATATCTCTATACTCGCTTTTAAATATTCGGTAGATCTTGTCCACGCCGTATCACCGATACTTTCCGAAGGATAGCTTGACATCGCAAGTGCTTTACGACCCGAAGGCAGATTAATTCTTGCAGCGTCCCAGATCATTCCCTTCCCTGCAGCCCAGCCGACGTCTCTTGTATTCTGCATTTTGAAATGCCAGGTCAGATTTCCTTTGGACGCAGGACGGGAAGAAGGACTCAGCGCTTCATTGGCTCCGATAATAGTGATGGTTTTATCGCTCGTCGATGCAAGCGCAAGTTTTTTTATTTCATCTGCTGTTAGTACATCGGTTGGATTTTGGAGATCACCTGAACCATATACAATCATTTCAGATGGCGCCGTGATAAAATATTCGTAGTCCCCATAGTCGCAATAAAATTCACCAAGTCCCAAATAAGGCAACGTATTCCAGCCTTCCACGTCATCGTACACGCACATACGGGGATACCACTGACCTATCTGATAAATGACGCCATTCTTTGTATACTGTCTTCCAAAGCGGCCCGCGCCTTCCAGTGGTACATGGAAACTGAAATTGACTTTGATGGAAATCTTATCTCCCTTTGCCGCTATCGGAGCATTTAAACGAAGCTGCATTCTGGTGTCAGAAATAACCGGCTGCACAGCATATGATTTACCTGCATGAGTAATGGTAACCTCTTTGATCAGATAACCAGCGTCATTTCCGAGCACATTAAAATAATCTCCCGGATAAGGTGTGGCTGCTACAGATCTCGAAGAGCGCTTAAAAATATTCTGATCCAGCTGGAGCCATACATAATCAAGTTGATCCGGACTGTTATTCGTATAAGAAATGGTTACGTCACCTGTGATGGATGTATCTTTTTCACTCAATGTGGCATGGATCAGGTAACTGGATGCATTCTGCCAATACTGCGGACCCGGCGTTCCGATGGCTGATCGATATATATTACCTGCGGGAGGGTTAAATCCCTGCGTGAATACATCGTGCGAGTTATATATGTTATTATCCTGCGTGATATGTTGCGCGAACAATGAACTGATTCCGAGAAGCTGAATGAAAAATGTGGCGACGATTCTCATGTTGGTTTTTTAAAATATTACTTTGATAGTCCCTGCCCCGTTGTAAGAATGGTATTCTCCCTTATACATGGCATCTGCGCTTACCGGCCCCATAATATAGTTTCCTGGTGAAACTGCCCTCACTGCATAATAGTAATGCTGTACACCGGATCCTGCATCTACAAACAAGTTAATCCGGTCATCACGAACATCCATCGCTGTCGGCGCATCCTGATTTTTAATCCAGTCCATCCCCGGAATCTCTTTGGTTCGCGGATTTTCAATTTCAAAACCAGCTGGCAACATATCGGTAATGACTACATTATCAATTTCAGTATCAAATGTTTTCTGCAAAGTAAGCTCAACGACTACCAGTTCATTTTGTTTGAATGTGTTACCGGTAATGGGTTTACCAAATCGGTCAAAAAAATGTTTACGCACTTTCAGATAACTGTCTTCCTCTTTGAAAAAACCACCCGCGCTGATACCCTGCGCTTCCCAGAAATAATAAAGAGGTCCTGATCCTTTGACTGCAATATCCAGCTTGTTTCCTTTTAGTTCTTTGCTGTGCAATGTAAGGTCTGTTCCTGTCATACTGGCGATCGATTTACCGTCTGCCAGCACTTCTGCGGTAGCAGTGGATTTTGCAGCGTTACGTGCAACTTTGCCGAGTGCCAGAAACCCAAATGACAATTCCTGAGTGCTATACCAGTGACGCATAATTAATTTTTCCGATACATGTTTCGCCATCAATGGTATTTGTGCGTTGGTTGGATCTACATCAATCAATACGTCCAGCGCAAGAGCTTCATCTCTGATATCAGAACTAAAACTACCTCCGGTTTCTGCAACTGCTTCTTCTCCTGCAAACTGTGCAGGAAGGAATTCCTGATAACTGCGTTTGTCCCCGGCCAATGCGTACGCTGCGGATAACAGGTATTTACAATCCAGGCTCAGCAGTTGCGGATTGGATTTATAAAAATTCATCACACCCGGATTGGGCTTACCTGCAAGCGCCAGCACGTATAATCCATAGATCACTTCCTGGGGAACTATCTTCTTATTTTGATTTCGGTTATAGTAGTATGTTATAGTCTGCCTGCTTTTCAAACTGTTATTTATATAAACCAGCATGGTTTCAAGCAATCCGTCATCGACGTCAAATCCTGCTTTTTTTGCCTCTATTAAAAAATGCGCCGCATAAATGGTGGTCCACCAATCTTCTTTCCCTTCATTATCCCATAAAGTAACGGCTCCATTAAATAACTGGCGCATTTTTATTTTGCGAATGGCTTCCTGAATATTAAAATTGGCAGTGAGCCGATCCGATTTATTCGATCTTAACTGGTCGGCCATATCACCATAATATAGTTGAGGAAATGCGCTGGAGACAGTCTGCTCCGTACATCCATACGGATAAACAATCAGTTCCCGAAGATATTTTGTAAGCAGCACTGCAGGTGTTCTGCTGATTCTTAATGAATAGTCCGTACTGGATGGAATAAAATCATTCTGAAAAATGGGTACAGGCTGTACCTGTCCTGCCTTGATTTCACCACTACCGGTTATTTTTTGCAGAGAGACGGCAGGTCGCACACTGATGTCGGTTTCATCTGCAAATACTTCACCCATACTTCTTACTTCGACCTTTACATTGCCCGCACCGATCGAAGCTGTTGCAATCAACTGAAAATTTACCCGGGCTTCTGCATTTGGTTCTATTGTGATATTCTGTGACGAACTACCTGCAACCTGAAGACTACCGGATACAGTAATGTTTGCTTTGGCAGTAGCAGCATGGAATGTGGTATTGGTAACTGTTACAGGCACCGTAATGGAATCTTTGGGACTCAGAAATCGTGGCAATGCTGTGCTCAACACAATCGGATCGGCAACCGTCATCGTATTCTCCATGGAACCAAACTGCCCGTCTTTATAGGAGACTGCCATCAAACGGATTTCTCCCGAAAAAGCAGGAATATCAAATGCAAAAGTGGCTTCACCACTGCCGTTCGTTTTTTGAATACCACTCCAGTAAGACATGATCTTAAATCTCTTTGCCGGCATGGGATTTACCCGCTTCTTCATCTCAACGTCCTGGTCACCACCCGTGCTGCTTAATTGTCCTTTTATTTCCGGAAATAACAAGGGATACATATCGTAAGCGTCAACGTCCAATGCCCTCCGGCTGTAAAAATGTTCGTAAGGATTGGGTGTGGCAAAATCTGAAATTTGCAAAACACCATTGTCTACAGCAGCCAATGTGACCATACTGTTGGGTGCAGCGTTAACCGTGACCACCTGATGTGTTTTGGATCTGACCGTTTTTTTCGAGGCGATTTCAACTTTCATTCTTCTATCAGGCTCCTCCACTTTAATATTTTGAAAACCATGCGCAACCGTCAACGGAATATCAGAAATTGAATGTGGTTTAAAAAGAGTTGCTGTGAGATAAACGTTTGGCAAATCATCGACTGTTAATTTTAAATCCAGGGACGCTGTTCTGTCCTGAACATTTACATACTGATAGCTGACTACATGATCTGTTTCCATCGTCACCAGCATATTACCGCTGAAAGGAGTTTTAAATAGCGCTTTCACCGATTCACCTGTTCGGTAAGACGACTTATCCAGACTGATATCAATCTGTCCATCATTATCCACGGGGAAAGAACTTTGATCACCACCCCAGGATCCATAACTATAAAAATGCCGTGATACATAATTGGCGGATCCTGGTAAAGAAACCCGCAGTTCATACTCTCCGGGATCACGGGGTGAATAATTATAAACGGTATTCTCTCCGCTGATCTTTACCGAAGAAGAATTTAGTAGTTTGTCTTCTTCCTGAGAATTATATCTGAAAAATGCACCACTCTTACTTAATACTGTCCGGTACACATGTTTAACCACTTCCACTTTGACCTCCGCGTTATCCTGAGGTTTTTCATTTTTATCCAATGCTATGAGTTGGAAATGTATCACCTGATTTAACGGATAATACCAAAATCCATCGTCCGCTATACCGGGAAAAATATTCTGGGTATAGATATTCGCTGTGGCTTTGCGACTCACGGGCCGGCCGGTTTCGTCAAATACAGTCGCATAAAAATTAGCCTGCAGGACTCCCATATTTTTATATAGTTCGGGTACTTCATATTGTTCCGAAGCGTTGCCCTTACTATCTGTTTTCCCTTCTCTTTCAATCTTATCAAAAAAACTGTTTTGATTTGCGAGGTCAAAATCAAACCGGTTATATTTTTTTGGATTGAATCCTTGCTGCTTTATCTGGATCTCACATTCATAATTTCTGTCAGCGGCCGGAGGGCCAAAGAAATTAACGGCATGAATATCCAGTTTGGACTTATCACCCGGACGCAAAAAATCCTTATCGAGGGTTGCCGATACTTTAATCCTATCCGGAACAAATTCTTCAATTCGGAAAACCTGTGTAGCCAGCAATACATCGTTAGAGGTATACACTTCCAGCGAATAACTTCCGGTAATTGCAGAAGTATTCAGATCAACGCTGCCTTCAAGACTGCCCTGCTCGTTCAGGTTCTTTCGGAAAGTTTTCAACTCCTTCCCTGTTGGCAGTAGAAACTTTACCTTGACAGGAATTTCACCAGGTGAATGCCAGTTGCGGTCGCGAATGATAACGGAAAAATTTACTTTTTCTCCCGGACGGTAGATATCTCTCTCTTCATAAATAAACGCATCCAATCCGGTACTGTTCATTCTTTTGCCACCCACTTCAAATTTTGAGGTATTGACTCTGGATGTAGCAAAAGGCAAATAATTAAAATCCCCGGCCGTTTTGGCAATGATCATGGCAGGCTTGAATCCGGCAAATTCTTTTCTGCTGAGTGCAAGTTCAGCAACTCCGTCGGCGTTGGTTGTACCGACTCCCAGCAACTGGTTGTTTTGTCCGTACGCCATAATATTCACATTCGGTAAAACGCCGGCCGTACTGATGGAATTTGCAAAAACGGTTATTTTATCCTTTCCTTCCCTGGCGATGAGTCCGATATCTGATAGAGAAATAAAACGACTGTCTTTAACCCAGTAATCTTTCAGCGATCCAATTTGAATATGGTAAATGCCCTTAAAATCCTGCAGATTATCTGGAAAATCAAAATGGAAAATCCGTGAGTTCCCCATTCTGGGCAAGGTTTTGGTTTCTACATCCTGCTGATATACGATATCACCAAACATCGAATTTCTTCCATACGAATAGTTTTCTTCCCCGTCATTCTCTGATTCGCCTGCCGACTGATCAGGTTCATATCCAAAGTGCTGACTTGCCAGCAGATTGTTTTCGTAAATTTTTGAGATGATTATTTTAACCCTGGGGACGTTGGTGATTTTAACTTCGATATTCTTCTCTCCTTTCTCCGACAAATAAATGCCTTTCGTGTTTTCGAAACTTACGGAAGGTTCCAATTCTCCGAAAGCAATATTTCCCAGATACGCATCATGCAATACGCCCCCGATCTTTCCACGCAGACCCTTTTCCACTGAAATGGTATATGTTTTGTCGGCGTCAAATTTTTCACTTTGGATCAAAATGCCATCGTCAGATACTTCTGCTGTAAATTTTACAGCGGGTTCAATTTTAATAAAAGACGCCAGATTATCAGACGAAACCGGCTGACTGGTTACCAGTTTTACTGTTCCGCTGGTACCATCATGCTCGCTGATAAGATCGTTGATACGAAGTGAGTACGGTGATCCGATCACCGCTGTGAATGTCGCCGGCTGTTCAATACTGTTTTTGCCACCCTCGGGTAACAAACCTTTATCAATGCGCACTTTTAGCTCCATATCCTTATCCTCCATTTTCACATCCAGAAAACGGATGGATATTTTATTGTCTGCAGTTAAATTCTGGAGATTGTAGGAAAGGGGTTTATCAGCATATGTTATGGTAAGTTTCTCTTTCAGCAATGTTGGGTTAACGGGATAATTGAAGAAAATATCTAACTGGGGGGAAGCAGTTTTTGTGGCTTCATCCTGGATAACCCAGGAAGTAGTTGAATTCGTTACCTGCAGATCAGGCGTATGAAATGTGATGACGGTATGATTATCAACCCTGCCAAGCTTTGAATGACTCAACAGTTCATCCTGTAATGTTGCTGAATATGATGTAGCGGGAAGCAGGGGCTTATCGGGTGAAAAAACCAATTCATCGCTATGTTCCCAACGAAAGCGGCCGGTGATTTTTGGTTCAAAAGAAATATAATCAGTCGAGTCCCAGCGATTGATCAGTGAATCGCCCACTAATGATTTGTCAAATCTGAATATCAGATTCCCCAGTTGAGGTACTTCATCTTTAGCGTTGGTATAATCGAGCTTAACGATGCTACGATTACAACCTGATAAAACTAAAATAAGCAAAGTGGCGGTAAACCACGTAAGTATAGTACGCATGCGTATGCTGATTGAAATAGAGTTAATCTTGTAAGAGCACGTTAAAATAAGAAAAGCTGGTAGAAATCGAACTTACTGCCTTGTTTAATTTATATAAAAGCAGAAATTAGTGCCGGCAAGCCAGGGAGGGTGTGAATTCATTATTCGTTAAATCCGGGAACGGTACTGTTCCTGCTCATAATATGAATTGGAATGACTTCCATTTAAAATTACTGCTCAGGAAATTATTAATTGGCATTTCTGTCTTGATCCTAATATACGGGCTTCTCAATTTTATATTTCCCCTTCCGGATGAACCGGATTATTCAATCATCATAACGGATTCCAGGAGAGAACCCATACACGCTTTTTTAACGAAAGATCAGCAGTGGAGGATGAAAACAGATCTCTCCGAAATCTCTCCACTTCTTAAAAAAACGATTATTGAGAAAGAGGACAAATATTTTTACGGACATCCGGGTGTCAATCCTATTTCCATTGTAAAAGCTGCTTTTGCCAATTTGATTCATATGAGAAGAATGTCCGGTGCTTCCACGATTACGATGCAGGTGGCAAGGGCTTTGGAGCCTAAGAAAAGAAATCTTTTTGGTAAATCTGTTGAAGTGTTCCGGGCTCTTCAGCTGGAAATGAAATACAGCAAAGACGAAATCCTGCAGTTATACTTAAATATGGTTCCCTACGGCGGAAACATACAGGGTGTAAAAGCAGCTTCCCTGCTTTATTTTAATAAGAATCCCGACCATCTTTCACTGGCAGAAATCACAGCGCTGTCGATCATCCCTAATCGGCCCTCTTCGCTGGTGCTGGGCAAAAACAATGACCAGATAGTTATACAAAGAAACCGATGGCTACAGAAATTTGCCACAGATCATGTATTCAGTCAAAAGGAAATTCAGGATGCGCTTGAGGAACCGCTGACAGCAAAACGAAGGGCCGTTCCTTCATTGCTGCCCCAGCTGTCGTATAAATTAAAACGCCAGGGTGGAACAACCATCCACACCCTGATTGATCTGAATGGCCAAAGCAGGATCGAAAAACTGGTGACAGACTACGTGCGCGATCTGAAATTGAAAAACATCCATCAGGCGGCCGTGGTGGTGATTGACAACAAAACCCATGGAATCGTTTCCTATGTTGGCTCCGCCGATTTTCATGACACTACCGATGGCGGACAGGTGAATGGCGCTGCGGCTGTTCGCGAGCCGGGCAGTACACTCAAGCCTTTGTTGTATGGATTGTGTATTGACAATGGATTATTAACACCGAAAATGATCATCACGGACGTAGCTGTGAACTATCAGGGTTATGCGCCTGAAAATTATGACAGGCGATGGAATGGATTTGTGACCATGTCTTATGCGCTGGAACATTCTCTTAATATTCCTGCGGTTAAGAGTCTGCATGATCTGGGAAAGGACAAACTCATCAGGGCATTGGTGTCCTGCGATTTCAAACAAATCAGAAAGGATCATCAAAAACTGGGACTGTCGATGATACTCGGCGGGTGCGGTGCTTCGCTTGAAGAGCTGACTGGTTTATTTTCCAGCTTCGCAAATGGAGGTATTTATGTTAAACCGCTGTATAGCGAAACAGATACGATCCAAAAAAGAACCAGCGTATTGAGCGAAGCCGCCACTTTTATCGTTACGGATATTCTGTCTCAAGTTAACAGACCCGATTTTCCCATCCAATGGGAAAGCACGGAACACCTGCCGAAAATAGCGTGGAAGACCGGCACTTCGTATGGAAAAAGAGATGCCTGGAGTATCGGCTACAATAAACAATATACGATTGGCATTTGGGTGGGAAATTTTTCAGGCAAAGGCAATCCGGAATTGAGCGGTGCCAATATTGCAACCCCGTTGTTATTCAAAATTTTTAATACCATTGACTACGACAACAATGGCGACTGGTTTCATCAGCCGGCAACCTGTGAATCCAGGGTAGTATGTTCCGAAACGGGATTACCACCCGGCCCTTATTGTACGAATCTGGTGAGCGACTATTTTATCTCACTGGTGTCTCCGGCAATCCAGTGTCATAATTGGTCAGAGGTTTTTGTTTCATCTGATGAAAAGATTTCTTATTGCAGGGTTTGCATGCCTGCCAACGGGTACAAGAAAAAATTATACAAACTGATTCCTCCGGAGATGGAAGAATACTATGATCAACACCGGATTTCCTATGAGAAAATTCCCCCACACAATCCGCTCTGCGAAAAAGTATTCAGGGAAGGAGCACCGGTGATTCTGTCGCCGGCTAACGGCAATGAGTACCTGATAAGCAAAAAACATCCCGAACCACTGCAATTGAGTTGTCGTGCAGGAAATGATATCAGCAAAGTCTATTGGTATATCAATGATCAATTGTATAAGACATGCCAGGCAAAGAGCAAACAATTTTTTATGCCTGAGGAAGGGCCCGTCAAAATATCCTGTTCGGACGACAAAGGTCGAAACCGGAACAGCTGGATTAAAGTCAGGTATGTGGATTGGTGATTTAGGCGTAAAGCTCAAAGCCGAAAGCTTAAGGCTTAAGGCTTAAAGTCGATGTTATGGCTCATACCAAAGTGGCGTTCAGCGTTCCGCGTTAAGCGTTCCGCGTTCCGCGTTCCACGTTCCACGTTCCGCGTTCCGCGTTGAGCAAATGAATATCTTCGGCAGGCAAAAAAACGCAGAATAAGCAGTGATGAGTAATAAGGAAAAGATTTTCAACGGCCTTGACACGCTGCGTGCACTGGCTATTACTCTGGTTTTTCTATTTCACTACCGTTTTTTTATGCATCCGGCGTGGATGGATAGCTTTTTTGCATTTGGATGGGTTGGAGTCGATCTGTTTTTTGTGCTCAGTGGATTTCTGATTTCCAATCAGCTGTTTGAGGAATGGCAGAAGGGCAACAACATCAACGCCCCTGTTTTTTTTATTAAACGAATCTTTCGAATCCTGCCACCTTATTTATTCATATTAAGCCTTTATATTTTTGTTCCGGCTTTTCATGAAAGAGAAACACTTCCTCGTCTATGGAAAATGTTTACGTTCACTCAGAATTTTAATCAGGATATCAATGTGTACGGCACCTTTTCACACGCCTGGTCTCTCTGCGTGGAAGAACAGTTTTACCTGATAATGCCCGTCACGCTGATTATCCTGTTTTCATTCGGAATCAAACGTAGCTATGGATGGCTGATCCCGGCTGTTTTCATGCTGACACTTTTACTCCGCGTTGTTATCTGGCATTTTTATTTGAAACCCATGGAGGGGACAGAGAGTTTCGGGATGGAATGGTATAAACGTATTTATTACCCAACGTACACCAGACTGGACGGACTGATTACCGGTGTCGGTATTGCCTCGCTGTATAGATTCAGGCAAAATCTATTTGAGCGCGTGAGTTATTTCCGTAACTGGTTTCTGTTACTGGGAATCATCCTTTTCGGCAGTTGTTATTTTCTCGCGAGGGATCAACACAGTGGCTCTTCAACCATATTTTCATTTAGCCTGATCGCCATTGCCTTTGGATTCTTTGTTTTATCTGCGATTACACCGGGAAGCTGGCTATTCAGATTTAAGTCTGCCGCTACAAAGTATCTCGCAACGCTCTCCTATTCTCTTTATCTTTCGCATAAGGGACTCATTCATATTACCCAGCGAACTCTTGGTGGTAAGCTGGATGGAAACAGCAATTGGATGCTATTGCTATGCATATTAATATGTATCCTGGGGGCGCTGGTTATGCGTTTCTTCATTGAGAAACCAGCACTGAGGTTGCGAAATAAATTGCTTGCCCGAATCAGGCCAACTGTAACACAACCTGCTGTTATAAAAGTCGCCGATCCAGTTCAATAATACCGCGGGGTATTCTATTCAAACTCTTATACCTGACGCAATAAGGCACATGGCTATCCGGGCGTTTCCTGTATTTTGTTGAATTTCACCATTACTGCAGGCCTCCGCTTTAAAACAACAGAGATATGAATTGGCACGGCGCGGGACATCCACTATAAAAGAACAGAGCGAGTCATCACTTAATAATTTATCAGGCAGAACGAATGGAATCGTTTTAATTCTGTTGTTTTTGAAATCAGGAAATAGAAAAACAAGTGTGACGCGAAACGCCGTGATATCTGATTTCCTTTCCAGGAAGCGCTTGCTGAATTCATAATTGAGACTCACTTCCAGACTCGAAAAATCATCATCTGCCTTTATTTTATCGCTGACTCCCATGATCCTGCTCGTCAGGTATTGAGTATTGAAATCCCAATGCTCGATTCCGGCAACACTGTAGGGTTCACCTTTTTTTGCCTGAGCGGCAAAATGTTTTACCAATCTTTGCCAGAGCATCCCGCCTTTAAAGTTTTCCCGAAAGGGCTGCAGTGCATCCATGATTAGTTTGGCCGGAGCGGTACTGTTACGAAGACGTTTGCCGTGAGCCTTCATCGCCTTGTTTAAAACGGCTTTGGATTTTGAACCCCTTGGAGCGCGTTCATGTACCCCATAGGCTCTGCTTTTCACAACTACTTTTTCGGCTGGATTCTTGTGCAATTTCTTCCTGGAAGTCATGAGAATTTCTCTTCAAAATAATAAAATTCTGCAAATCCGCCGGAACCTTACAGGAAGAATATAGGAACCTTATAGGGACCCTTCTCCTGTATGACAAGGGCCTGACAAGGGATGGCTATACTCGTTTTAGTCAGTTAAGAGAATATTCAAGGACTAAATGGCTTTTTCAGGTAAAAAATCCCGCGGAGAACATTTAAATAATTTGGCCAGTTCATTCAGATGTTCAAAATTATATTTTGCCCTGGTATTTGGGCTTTCGATATGTCCTATAAATCCTGTAGAAAGGTTTAAATGAACAGCCAGGTCTTCCTGGGTGAGGCCTTGATCGTTCCTTCGTTTTCTTACCTGAGAAACGATAAATTGATCAATTTTTTTCTTTTGACTTTTTACTGGCATTCCTCCTGCAAGGAACAGAAAGGTTTATTTTATGCTTCATATACAGGTATATGAATATTTATTAACTTGCTATTTGAAATTTGCGATTCTTCATAAAATTATTTGAAGCATTCGCTTTGAGTCTCGTAACTGGAACGTAGGAATTTCAATTACCACGAGGCAATAAGTGAAGAGCTCACGGTAAAACGTGGGCTCACTTATTCGTGGTAAGGTCTCCTACGACCTCAGTTGCGGTAAGTGATGTCCCACGTTTTTTTTAAATGAATCACAAAGACTTAAAGGAATTCCTAATTAATGGAGGAATCGCTGCTAATTCTAATAAAATGGCAACGAAACATCCCTTTGAGAGTAACTCCGAGTTTTCAAAATTCTTCCTCGAATTCTACCCATCACTTGTATTATTTTCCTTCCGTATTACTGATAATCAGGCTGCCGCCGAGGACATCGCCGAAGACAGTTTCATAACAATTTGGAACAAACGAAAATCTCTGTCGGAAGTCAACTCGCTGAAATCGTACCTCTATACTATTGCCCGTAACCGGAGCTTTTCATGGATACGAAAGAATAAACAGGAAACCAGGGTTCATGAAACAGCCACTATGATATCCATGTTAAAAGAAGAAAATGAAAAAACGACTCTGGAGACTTTGATTTACGGTGAAATGATAGCAAACATATATTCAGCGATGGAAAAACTCCCCAAGCAATGCAGGAAAGTCTTCACTCTTCATTTTATTGAGGGAAAGAAAATATCTGAAATTGCGGAGGAATTAAAGATCTCTGTTGGTACCGCAAATACCCACAAGTTCAGAGGAATTCATATTCTTCAAAAGGCACTGGAGGGGCTCCTTGCCTGGATAATGATTACTAATATCTGAAAAGTCTCCTTACTTCTCAATGGCAGCCGAAATACGCCCTCTCCGTTTTACGACGGTCTTGATTACTACAAGAGTGCCGAATTAAATGAGCTGGCTACGCATTTCTACTGTGTGCTTCAGCCAGTTTACACCACCCATCTTAAGCTTTTTAAACTGGATATTGACCTGATCAGTTCCTATCTGACATCTCTTTTATCTTTTATTTTACTACAATTTGATGGATATTATCGACATCTGAACCTTCAGTTGATTCAGTAGATTCACTTTCGAATCCTTCGGTACAACCCATCGACGCTTTTAAAGCGTACGATGATTTATTGTAATTTAAAAAATTGATTACTAGATTTTTTCTCATTAGGTATCATGACAACAGGACTAATGAAGGATTGGCTAGGGTTGAATGAAAACAAGCAGCCAGGCTTTTATATTCATTTTTAAACACGTAAATAAATTAGAGTAATAATTCATTTTTTATAAAATATTATCTTTGAAACTATGCAAACCGTCTTTGATCTTCGTGATAATGAATATTTTCAGAATGGATTACCAGATGGATATCGTGGCATCATTTTACAGGGTGCCATTGCATCATTTGCGAAGTCAGCTTCCGGTTTAGTGGTCCTTCAAAATTTCAGTCAGTCGGATTTTTCGATTCAGCTTAGTATTTTTAAGTTTCTTCATTTAGTGAGAAGTATCCTACGACCACCTGTCTTTGCCATCGGACCCATTCTTGCGCTGAAAAATAATTTCAAATCCACTATGAGTGAAATGGGGACTTTCAATCTCAAAGAAGGTCAGTTTAGCTTTTTACATTATGGTTCTGATATAATTCTTGCTGAGTTTAAGGGTGGTCGGGAGTATCATTTGCTGGAAATCAGCTGTTCTCCGGAAATGCTTTCCCAGATTCTACTCTATTTCCCAAAAATTGCTAAAACATTTCAGGAAACCGTTTTAGATTCATCAGCCTCCGTTCTTTGCTCACAACTTACCGCAACTGAAAAGGCATTAGGAATCGTTCATGATATTTTGCATTCTCATTTTTTACCCGGGATCAATGACGAACTCTTTGAAGACAGAGTCAGAGAATATTTGTTGGTATTGATGGCAGAAGCATCCAAAGCGGAGGAGCCTAAAGTAAAACTTGGCAACGATGAAAAAGATTTACTTTTCAGGATAGCAGAACGTATGAAGCTTTTTCCAAACTCCAGATTTCCGATATCCAAACTTGCAAGGGAAATGGGTATGAATACCATGACTTTGAAAATGGCCTTTAAACAGGAATTCCATAAAGGAATTTTCGAATTTCATCTGGATCAGCGGATGAAGGAAAGCCGTCGTCTTTTAAAAGAATCCAACCTGAACATAAAGACGATTGCATCTATGGTAGGTTACGACCGCGCTACAAGTTTTATCACTAAATTCAGCGAATACTTCGGCTATCCTCCCAGCCGGATTCAAAAAAATAAATAATTATATTTCCGATTGCCAATACCATTTATTTGGTTCCTGATTGGATGACAATACAACTTTGTATCCAATCACGGCGTTCATGCGGACAATTAAATTTTTTAGAAATTATTTCCCGGATATTGTATCCGGTCTGCTAGTTTTCCTTTTCGTATATGCATCCGTTAGCAAGATTGTTGATCATGAGAATTTCGGTGTTGAACTTGGTAAGTCACCCTTATTAACAAAGTTTACTTCGCTGGTGGCCTGGGGAATTCCCGGACTCGAATTGGGGATTGCCGGCTTACTGGCAACGAAACATTTTCGTCTTCCGGGCTTATATGCTGCCTATTCAATGCTGGTGATATTTACAGCGTACCTGATCGCCATCCTTAAATTCAGTTTTTTCATTCCGTGCACCTGCGGAGGCGTTTTACAGAATTTAAATTGGGATACACATATCATATTCAATAGCATATTTATTTTATTGACTGCGATGGGGATTTTCTTGTCACCCCCGGGTACGAGTAAACATTTTTTATTGCAATAAAGACAGGGGAAGCTGAAAACCTGCAGAAAAGAGTAAGCTTATTTTCAAAACTTAAAAAAGTCTATTATGAAAAAAAGAAGTCTTTTTATGGGATTTGCGGCACTACTTGCCATCGGATCCGCGTTAATTCCTTCTGCTTTGAGCGCATCAGCTCCCTATGTAGTGAGAAATTATGGAGGAACAACGTCATGCCCGCTTACCAGAAATTGTCCGGGTGGTAACACTTTTTGTGGTTATCAATTTGAGACATGTACCGGTAGCATTTTTAATATGGCCCCATGAGTCATCTGTAAACCGGAGAATGTCTCCGGTTTATTTTACTTCCTTGACTTCTAATCTGAAATATCGTATCAACCTTTCTCTGTCCTCTATATGATAAAATCAGTTTTTTATTGGCGTCTATTATCATTGATACTGTGTTCCGTTCTTAGTGTTTGTTTAATACTGTTTTTATATAAAATAGCGGATGCTCCCAATATTATTCGTAACGGCTTTAGCCGAAAAATCGACAAGAACCTGGAACTCATGGCTGGCCATTTTAAAAATCTGAATTCTTCAACATATTATTTTGCGGGCAGTGATCAATTTAATATATATGTTGGTGATTTACAGAAAAGTTCCCGGATTCTACAATTTGACACTGATTTATTGAACGTTCATGAATTAAACTTAAGTGTTCCATTTTCGAATTCCTTACTCATCAATTCTGTAGATTCAAACTTCATATTTTCATCTTCAGGTCAGGACTCGACGGTTTTTGAATATGAATTAAAAAATAAGCATTTATCAGTAATAAGAGCTACTCATATTCCTCAAAGATTTACTATATCTATTCCCGTACACGCGGGATCCCTGATCTTCAGAACGATCGATACTTCCTTTAAAGAAAATACGATTTCGAAATTTAATAATTTTTCTAAGGAATTTATTACAAATCGCATTCTGGAAAAACAGGAAAATGGCTTTTTTTCAACCGATGGAATTTTAAAATATGATCGCTACACTGACCAGATCGTATATGTCTATTTTTATCGAAACCAGTTCATAGTAATGGATACCAATATCCAATTACGTTTTCGCGAAAACACCATTGATACCAATACCCGGACGAAATTAAACATCAAAAAATCATCCGGCAGCCAGTTGATTACTTTTGCAAGTCCGCCGGTTATCATCAATCAGCACGTTGCAGTTTATCAGGGATATTTGTATATCAATTCCGGATTATTGGCTGACAATGAAAACAGACAGAGTTTTAGTAAATCTTCTATAATCGATATTTATTCTCTCGAGAATGGACACTATCAACACAGTTTTTATATCCCCCCTTTTGATGGTTACAAAATCCGGGATTTTATTGTTATGGAAAATGCACTGATAGCCTTACAGGGACCTTTTATAGTTCGTTATCTATGTCCTGTCAAATTTATTCAATAGTTAACTTGAGAAATGTCAATCTTTCAGAACCAAAACATCAATATCCCGGTCTTCCACTACAAATTCCATCTTGTATTTTTTGATCGCCGATGCAACGGCTTCGTAGTTTGAAATGTCTCCTTCAAATTTCATGTCTATTGAGCCCTTAATACCCGTCTCGTTTATAATAGGATAAGGATAGATATAGCGGCAAGTCAACCAGGCCAAAAGTTTATTAATGGGTGTTTTATGACAATAGATGGAAAAATCTTCGAAGTCATAAAAAGTTGAATCTCTTCCGTCGGTACTAATAAGGGATGTATCCGCTATTTTTAAAACCAGACATTTTCTTGTTCTTTTTTCAAGACTGGCTTTGAGTCCAAAAAATCTGTCCAGATCCGACCTCATCATTTTTTTCAATTCTTCTCTCGTGGTGTTCGGAATAACAAGGTCATAACAGTACAAATTTTCATTTTTCATTACCCCATTGATATAACCAGTATATTTAGAACTATCTTTTAAATCAAATATCACCCTGTTTCTGCTTAAACCGAACTGACCAAAACCCATAGGATCGAAGTTGTCTGTATCGTATGCCATTTGATATAATCCGATGATAGGTAGATTTATCGCCAAAATTCCAAATAAATCAGCGCCATATGGTTTATTAAGAACACTATGATACCCACCTATACCTCCTAAACCTTCTATATGATGAGAAATTACAGAATGATAAATCAATTCTTTGCCATCACCGCCATTGCCATTTTTAAAAAGTGGTTCTGATCCATCATATTTTTCAGCAATGTCATTTTTTTGTGGGATGATGCACTCTCTTTTACCTAACACGCATTGAATATTTTCCATTGTAACAGCTTCATCGCTGGTGATTTGAATCACTTCACCCGTTTCATCAATCCAAACTTCATGTGGTTCGATACTGTGATCAAATAATTCTTCCAGCCGACGTTCATGATACACTATAGGGGAAACAGGTACAAATGCACCAGCCTTTTTTCTAAGTCCAAAGTATTTTAACACCATGGAATCCGTTTGATCTGTGACCAGAAGTATCTTCATTTGTTCCGAAAAATGTTTTTGAATCGCTTCTATCTTGGGAAAGGCTTTATAGCAGGCACCGCAGTAGGTATTCCAAAAATCAAGAATCAGCAATTTGCTGCGAAACTCGCTTAAAGGGGCTGATTTTTTGTTATAGTGTAATAATCTGAGGCGAATATTTTGTGGGACATGGTCCCCTACATGAAGTAAAGAATCTGATATGGAATCACCGAGGGTTAATTGTGCAGTTAGTAATACCACTGAACATAACAAGCCACTTAAGAATTTGGAATTCATAATAATTTTTTATTTAAAAGATTTAATTAATTGTATCCGGGATTTTGGGTGAGGTTCGGATCATTTTGTCTTTCGGACTGCGGAACGGGATACAGGACATCGGTAGATTTCCATTCGGGTTTAACCGGAGTTAAGACAGACGAAGCCTGACCGGTTCGTTTTAAATCCATCCACCTGTGACCCCACTCCGCAAATAGTTCAACTCTTCTTTCCTGCTCTATGGCAGATAGTACCGTGTTTTGGTCAGCTGCCGAACTTGCCGGCAATCCGGCACGGGAACGGATAATATTCAAATCTGCCAGTGCACCGTTCAAATTATTTTGTTCAGCTCTTGCTTCCGACCGAATAAGGTATTGTTCTCCCAAACGGAGCATCATATAATATTCAGTAATATCAAAAGTGGTTTTAACTTTATATTTAAATGGGAAGTAATAAACCTGATTGCTGACTGGATCCGTAAAATTATTTACCCAGTCTGAATACCTCAGATCACCTGGTTCAAAAGCCTGTACGAGTTCATTACTGAGTGCGACACCAAGAGAAAGACCCGAAGGATTGGCAGTCAGGATGAATACATTTCCTTCCCAGGTATCATATCCTGCAACTACAGGCTGCAGCTGCCAGATTGCCTCCGTACTGTTGGCAAGAAATACACTGTCAGGATCGGAGACCAAACCAAACAAACTGGTATTATTTAAAACAGACGATGCCTCGGCTTCGGCATCCGGCCAATCCTGCGTATACAAATAGACACGTGCAAGCAGAGATGTCGCCGCCCAGCTGGTCGGCCTGATCCTTTCACCATTCGCTAAAGAAAAATCAGTGGACAAACTACTTTGAGCACCTTTTAAATCCGAAATAATTTGAGGATAAACTTCTGAAACAGGAGTCCTGACAGCCATTGCATTGGTTTGGTAATTCGTCGAAGTAATCAGCGGAATATCACCAAACAAATTAACCAGGTAAAATGTACAAAATGCACGAATGAATAAAGCTTCGCCCGTAAGCTCCTGTTTAAAGGAATAACTGACCGTAGTGGAATGCTGCAGCCCTTCGATAACCGCATTCGCAGCATAGATATACTGGTAAGCATCTGCCCATAAAGTCAGCGTATTCGTATTGGTGGGATCAATTGTATTATCGTAAATCTGAACATTGGCCGCAAGATTGGAATAATCCACCATCTCATCTGCAGACATACCTGCATAGTAGGTTGTATTGATACTCGCAAAATGCTGATCCTGGATCATGTTTCCATAAATTCCGGTGATCGCAGCAGTCGCTGACGCATCATTATTGAACACAACGCTGTTTACGAGCTGGGTCCTGGGTGGATCGACCTGAACAAATTTTTTGCATCCACCAGACATAAACAACAACCCCAGAATGATCGGACTAAACAAAATATTAATTTTCTTTTTTATTTGGTGATTCAGTTTCATGGTCAAGATTTAGAGTGTAAATTGGATACCTGCCGTTACAACTTTTAATGGCGGCAGATAATTAATGCTCTGATTTTCGGGATCCATTCCAGGGTAGTGGGTGATCGTCAGCAAGTTTTGGCACTGCAGATAGATTTTGGCCTGCTGAAAATGGATTTTTTGTTTCCACGAATCGGGTAAGGACCAGGACAATGCCAAATTTTTGAGCCGGATAAACGAAGCATCAACGATTGTATTATCTCCGAGGTAGGATTCATTTATGTACTGTGTATAGGCGTCACTTCCGGCGTCCTGAGTAAATTTCTGAACCGGGGACTGATCACCTTTATTTTGCCAGCGGTTTAAAACCAGCACTGGTTGATTCGATATCATGCCGGGAGCCAGATAAGTCGTTGACTGATAATTAAATCCGGTCTGCTTTACAAATTGAAAGAATATGTTCAACTGCCAGCCTTTAAAAGAAAAGTTATTCTGAAAACCACCATAATAAGATTTTGCAATCTGTTTGTAAGATGTCAGATCATTGGGATAAGATATCTGACCATCGTTGTCCACATCCTGAAATGTATAAACACCGGTTTGGGGGTTCACTCCTGTTGAGTGATAAAGTTGTTTTGTATAAAGTGATTTGCCAACCACATAAAAATTTGCATAGGGTGAACCAGCCAGATTTGGATAAGAAAGTAATTTATTGTGTGGTATGGTTAAATTAATACTGCTTGTCCAGGTAAATTTTTTACCATTCATATTGATGGTTTGCAATTCCCATTCGGTTCCGGAATTCAGGACAGTTGCAGGTAAATTTGCAACGACCGAAGAAAAACCAGTAATCAATGGCAGTGAATAACCAACAAGTTGATTGGAGGAAATATTCCGGTAGCCGCTCAGTGAAAATAATATCCGGTCTTTCAGAAAGCCAAGCTCGATCGCCAGTTCGCTTTTTTTATTTGTTTCCCAGCTATAGTCCGGGTTGCTGAGCTGTGCAGGATATAAACCAGCACTCTGCTGATAGGGATAAGAAGTCGCATTGTAGGTTGAAAGGTATTGATAGTCTCCGATCTGGTCATTACCTGTGATTCCATAACTGCCTCGTATTTTTCCAAAACTCAGGAAGGATAGGTTTTGATTTATAAATGCTTCTTTTGAAAATATCCATCCGAGTCCGACAGCTCCGAAATTCGCAAATTGTTTACCTGGACCAAAACGGCTTGATCCATCCCTTCTGCCCGTCAGATTGACCAGATATTTGGACTGCCAGTCATAATTCAGTCTGCCAAAAAAAGCATCATATCGGTATTGCGTATAGTGAGATTCAATGACTGTTATATCGGAGGCGCCCGCAATATTTTCCAGTAATCCGTCATTGGTGTACCCAGTTCCATACAGAGTTTGTCCCTGCTGTACACTTTGCTGAAATGTGGTACCAACCAATGCCGAGAAATGCTGTACCCCCATATGCAATTGATACTCTATTTGTGGCTCGACGATCCACGTCTTTATATTATTAGTTGCAAAGGTTGATGTACCCGTTGTCATTCCATAATAAGGGGGTTCGGCGCTAATAGGTAAAGTTGAATTTTCAGATAAGAAAGTCTGTGTATAACCAGCGTTTGCTTTTAACTTCAGGCCTTTCAATAGCTGGTATTCCAATACCATGTTGCCGATCAGATTATTGGCGTTGCTTAGGTATTTTCGTTGTAAAAGACTAAGTGGATTGCTGAACGGAGCACTCGGAGTTCCCCAGTTCAGATTACCGGCAGAATCGTAAATGGGTGGCGCGTCCGGCGGCAGGTAAAGTGCTGAAGGGGTCAGGTCAATTTGTATCAGATTATTATTATCAGACAAAAAACTACCTGAAAAAACGGCTTTGAATTTCTGATTAAAACTTTTATGCGTGATATTAAAAAATGCAGAAGCCTTCTGCTCTCCCAGATCACCCGGAAAAACAGTTGTCGCTTTATTATATCCGAGGCCCAGCGAGTACTGTGTATTGGCTGAACCACCGGATATATTTGCCTGAGCATTATCTAAATGAGCCTGATTGCCAATTAAAAATTTCTGCCAGTTGGTATATCTTGTTGTGTCCCAAACGGTGAGATCGTAAGCATTGTTATCGTCCGGAGTTTCCTGATCATTAAAAAAAGCCTCATGTCGCATTGCAAGATACTGCTGGGTATTGAGCAGAGGCATCATCCGGGTCACAGTTCCTATTCCTGAATAAAGGTTGATGTCGATTTTCGAAGTGCCTTCCGATCCTTTCTTTGTAGTGATAAGGATCACACCATTGGCTCCCCTGGAGCCGTAAATTGCCGTGGCATCTGCGTCCTTCAGGATTTCTACCCGCTCAATTTCTGCTGGATTAATATAATTGAGAGGGCTGGCCTGGTTGACGATGGAATAAGCAGTTGCTTCCGAAGAAAGGGAACTGGAGCCGTAGGGTACACCATCGATTATGTACAATGGGTTGTTGCCATTTGCAATACTATTTTGTCCCCGTATCTGAACCGTAAAATTTCCTCCGGGAACGCCAGTCGTTTGTGTGATATCCAAACCTGCTACCTGACCTTCCAAGGCAGCAAGCGGATTGGAGACAGGTTGTTCTTCAATGGTTTTAGACTTCACGGTTCCAACATTACCTGTATTCATACGGATGGTTGTATTATAATATCCCTTCACTACGGTTTCATCCAATGAATTGTAGGAAAGTTTTAACCTTATATCAATATTTTTTCGGTCGCTTAAAAAGATTTCCTGCGTCTCATAGCCAATAAAAGACACAAGCAAAAATTCATTTCCTTTCAGGTCATGCAGAATATATTCGCCCGATACGCTCGTCTTGGTTCCCTGATTAGTTCCCTTAACTAGCACAGTCACACCTTCGAGTGCCTCACCCTTTTCGCTTGTTATCCTTCCTTTTAAATCATATAAAACGATTTTCCGATCTTCCTCTTTTCTATGAATTATTATATACTTGTTTTCAACGGAATAATACACAGGCTGATCCTGAAAACATTTTTTCAATATTGCCTGAACCGATTCCTTATTTTCCGAAAGTGAAATCAGCCGGGAATCCTTCAATTGTTCTTCGGTATATACAAAGCGATATTCAGTCTTGGATTCAATTACTGAAAATACCTTTTCAAGAGAAACATTTTGGAGTTTAATACTAATGCGTTCTTCAGTTTGAGCCTTTAAGGAACTGATACTGCCTAAGAAAAAAAGAATCAGGAATGGACATGATTTTATAGGACATGCATACAAGCGCATTGTTTTGATTTTCGGGTTAACAAAATATGGGTGGAATGGCAGTCTCTTTTTGAAAGATTCTATCTCATAACTGTAATAACTCTATCTTCTATTTTAAAATGAACCCGTCCCGTCGCTTCCAACAGGTGAAGCAGTTTGCTGGCGGGAACATCCCGCGGTATACGTGCGTTAAAATGCTCTGAAACATTATCCTGATATACGATTCTTGCATCATACCAATGCGATACCTGCTGCATTACTTTTTCAAGCGGCTCCATCTTAAAAACAAATTGGCCGTCTTTCCATGCCAGGGCAGATTCCAGATCAGCGATTCCAGTAATTATTTTTCCTGAAGCATCAATCGCCCCCTGTTCACCTGGTTTTAATATCACCGATCCATTTAATCTTACCAGACCTTCGGCGAGGGTAACTATCGTCTCCCGGTTATCCGCATATGCATTCACATTGAAATGAGTTCCAAGAACGCGCACATCATTAGTCCCTGTTGAAACGATAAAAGGATGGGCCGCATCTTTTGCAACTTCAAAATATCCTTCACCATTTAATTCGACCCTTCTTGTAGAGTCAGAAAAGTTTTCCGGATACCTGAGCGAAGAAGAAGCATTCAGCCAGACTCTGGTGCCGTCACTTAAATGAACCTGATATTCGCCACCAGCCGGGATGGTAAGCACATTGTATAGAATTTCACTATTCGTTTTAATTGCCTTTGTATATTCCAGACCGGAACTGTCTTTGGAAATTTGCACGTAACGGCTTCCGATTGTAATATCTCCGGATCTTGCAGTATCAAGCAAAATATTTTCGCCGGTGCTTAATGTCAGAACCGCATGTCTGCCGCCAGCTGGGAGATCTTTCTTAACTGCAATCCCTGAAGGATGCGATATACCGGGTTTTTCAAACCGGTGCAATCCAAAAAGAATCAGACACACAACAATTGCAGCGGCCACCCAATATTGCTTGAATCTTCCACGCAGAAAAGACCTTGGAGCTTTTTCAAAATCTATACGTTTTTTGATTTTTTCGAGAGCTGCTTTTCTGTCAAGCCTCTGCATTACTCCCATCCATTTTTTTAAATTGACCGGATCCGTTAGTTCTTCGAATAGCTGCTGGTTCTTTATATCCGATGTAACCCATTCATCCAATTCTTGGTGTTCGGGTATAGTTAGATTATCCAGATTATACCCATTGATCAGATAGGCGATTCTTTTCGCGGACTCTTCGGAAGCTTCTGGCCTGGAAGATTCTTCTGTACTCATTCCGGTAAGTTAAAAATTTTTCTGGCTCTCCTTTCTAAGACTCCGGAGTAATAACTTCATTATACAAGCCCTAAAAATAAATGCGGGATTTCTCTACCTCAAAGTTATTATAAGGTTCAGATTCAACATGGAGATAATAAATATTTCCGTTTGCCAATACATTTTTTAAGCTTCTTTTCTTTATTCATATTAAATTATAAACTGCCGTCCATTAAGCTTTTCTTCATGGAATATCAGTTTGAGCCTATGGAAAATCAGGTGTTGGATTAATCGAAAACACCGTTGGAACTCCGATAACGTTCTACAAAAACTGACTGAAAAGTCTTGAAGTTGTTAACAAAAATTGAACGTATCAAACTTGGTTAAGTATATTCCTTATAGTTTTTTGAACATACAGATGGGTTGTTTTATAGTAAGCTCGTAAACTTTAAAAAACTTCATCCGGCCAATCCCAGAAATTTCATCGGCTGCGTGGTTTGAAAATCTTTCGATGATTCACCGGAATAATTTTCATTATTTTCCAGCGTGAGCTTTTTCACGGGCATCTTTTCTTTGAAATCAAGTTTGCTGAATTCCACCCAGACGATGTTTGGATTTAACGCGTTTTCGAAATAATAGATCAGATTTTTTTGATCTGAAACCGTTCTCCAGCGTGTAGAAGAAATATTGGGTTCATCAGGAGATGAGATGCCCAGGGGAACGGAACAGTTTCTGATAACGCCAAAAACACTGGCCAGTGCTACGCGTGTGTTATCTGTTTTTGGTATGGCGGCAATGTAATATGATGCACGAACGTAGCGGTCTGCCGCACGGTTAGTACCTGGCAGCATAATGTTTCCCGGTATTCCTTTCCAATAGGAATTAATAGAGAGTTGTTGTTCGAAGACAGGAGAATTGGTCATCACATTATACGATCGATCGTGATGAATAATAAGTTTCCCTTTAATATATTCCATCACAGCATTATCGCCCGATGCATCTGAGATAGAAATATGTACGGTTGCAAAACGGCTGGTGCCTGGTATAACATCCGACACCACTACAAAATCTCCTTTTTCAAAATCTGCTACCGCCTCTGAAACCGTTGCAAAATTGTCCAGAATATATTGTGCCCAGAACGACACGGCTATTCCTTTTATTTTTCCGTTCATGTCAAAATGAGGATAATCCGTTTCGCCCAACCAAAGCAGATTAGCAACCAGTCCTTTTTCGTTCATACCGTCGGAAGTCGCGATATCCCATGAGCTGGTGGTTGCGCTTCCATACTTGGATTTCCACCTAACAGAATTCGAACCCACCTGCCCGTTACGCTCCATACCTCTTGGGAATACCCAAAGATTGGCAGGAATGGGATCCCTCCAGTCCATAGAACGCGCCGTCATAATCAAACCACCGGTTCCCTCATAAACTACCCGGGTACATGCATTAGTCGGTTGAACTGAAAAAAATACGGACGTTAAGAGGCTAAAAAATCGGAGCGTTTTTTTTATTGAATCAGGTTTAATTGTAATGAATGAATTTACGGAAATTTTAAAATTTCCTTATAACCCGGAAACGCTAATGAGAGTCAACATCATTTCTCACGCTTCAATTAAAAATAAAAATGCCTTGTAATCTATGATGTTACAAGGCATTCAATATTTCGTGGAGGTGAGGAAGTCTTAAGAATATCTTATTTAACTGTTGGGAGACATTTCCCGAATTTTTATTCTGAATAGATGAATGCTCAACTGTTACTCATAATATAGTAGACCGTGTCAATGAAAAACAAAACATCCTGTCCGGCTATTACATTCTCATCATGCATATCTTCCAGCAATAGTCCAAACTCTCTGTTGAAATAATCCTGCCGTTTTATATTTTCGAAGCCATTAAAAATCAACAATTCTTTAATGTCCTCAAGTCCGGCCTGTTCGCCTGCAATAAAGGGTTGTTGCAATATAGCACAAAGTCTTCCCTGAGTTTCTATAAATCCTACTAATGAATAACTCGTATTTGGAAATAGTAAATTATGTATTACCAGGCTATTGAAGTATTCAGCCCATGTTGCATAGTAAACGGCGTCGTTAACCTTAATGACGTTGAGTTTATCTGAAGCAAGATAAACCTCTGATTCACCTCCACTAGCGAGATATTCACAGGTTGGCAATGAATCCATCCAAAACCCTGACTTTTTAGCGTGATCTTTTAAGAACTGGGCCTGCTTTTCTTTGACAATTGCCCTACTTTCGAATTCGCTTTTAACTGTTGTACTTGTTGTAAAGCTTTGGACAAGGATATTTCTGATCGTTGTGCAACGATCCGCTTGCCCCGTGAGGCTAGTTCCTCTAATGATATTTTGAAGTTTTTCCCTGATTTCATCGGAGATCATTCAGACAATGATAAGAAAAATAGTCTATATCAAAAAGCCCCTGAAAATCAGGGGCTTCAAATTGGTGGAGGTGAGGAGAATCGAACGGTGTTTGAGAAACCGCACCTGTATTACGTTTGAGAGCTTCTTGAAATTGCTGTCACCGAATTTTACACCTGATGCTACGCAATTTAAACAAAATTTAAAATCAGTTAAACTTTTTAGAAAAACAGTCTGATCAGGACTAAGATAACACCCAAACGTAAAATGATGAGATTACTCTGTGATTGACTTAAAACTTAAACGCCTTATAGGACTACCCCAATAGAACTGTAACATCCATGCCGCTTATACTTTCAAGGTCACTTGCCACTTTTCCATCTTATTGAGCAAACGCTGCTGGATCCTTTTCTATTTAATTTGGGTGAAAAGGAAATTTATGAGGAAAAAATAGGCGACTCCCATAGCTAATATTTTACAAAGCCATAAACAGTCAATTGTTCCAGTTATCCAATCTGGCGCCTCAATATCTGATGCATATTGATTATTAAATCCACTTTTTTTCCATATTTTAAATTTAACCCTATAGAATATTTTCCATGATATAGCGCCGAAAAAATATTGCAGTAAGTCTATACCAAGAGATATCGCGAGAGAGACAAGAGGTATATTAACAATAGCAGGGTTAACCAAATGCGTTTCTGGTTTTATAAAAATCCAAATAATCCCCAAACCACCTAATGCAAGGCTTCTATTTACCGTGCTCGCCGCAGACGTAAATTCTTTAGATAGTATGATGTATTCGTTCAAGGCTTTGCCTTTTTTGTGTTCCTCGGGCTCTTTCACAGCAGATTGTTTTTCACAGAAATCTTTTATTTTTTCAGTAATGATCTCGTCAATAGCGCTTTTAAACTCTGTAAGTTTTGCAGCAGATTGCTGCTGTAATATTTCAATTTGTTGTTCGGGCGTCATATAAATTTTTACATTGCACCGCCGTCACCTCCACCTTTACGTGCAGCTTTCTTTTTCGGTGCTGCTTTTCTTTTAGCTGCCTTTTTTGATGTTTTTTTGGGAGCGACTTTTTTGCTAACTTTTTTCGGTAAAGCTTTTTTTGCGATCTTCTTTTTGGGTGCAGCTTTTTTTGCTGATTTCTTTTTGGGTGCAGCTTTTTTTGCTGATTTCTTCTTAGAGATGGCCATGATAAAGGTTTAAGTGGGTTAAAGAGTCAAAAAAAACAAAGGTACGGATTGAAATTTAAAATAAACTTGCGCGAATAGATTGATAGATGAATGTTTCAAGTCGTTTCAAATGATTACTAGCTATTTATTCCAGTCAGGAAGATCAAGGATCTTTTGTTCACCAGTTTTCGAATTGTGTTCGTTAAATAACTTGACTGATAAAGTAATCATTTCTCTATTCATGAAGATGAATTCCTGAGTTTTTTGTTTAATAGTATTTAAAGTGTACTCCTTAGAGGCAAAAGTCTCAACACCTGCGATTTCATCCACATATATCATTTTGAAAGTTGTCAAATCAGGCGCATTATGAAATTGAATTGTATGATGAGCAAAATGATTTCGCATTTCCTTAAAATCCATTAATTTATTCAAATGGGATTCATATTCAATATAAAGGTGACTTTTGTACGTTTTAAGATCTTTCAGTGTACATTCAATTTTTTCGTGCATCATCATTTTCTTGAACTTTCTTAATTGATTTTGAGGATCTGGAGCACTATAGGCAATTATTCTAAGTAAGGAGTATTCCACGTCACACGCCATAGTCATAAATTTCCCTCTTATTTCGACTTCTAGTTTAGTTTGTTCCAAGCTCATAATTCTTATTTTATTGTCTATAAAATGCTACAGATTTAAATCCACTGATTTGAAAACGATGAGAGGGAAAATGGCAATTCAACCCATCCAATGTATTTGTCGTTTTTTTAAAAGCAATATTTAAATTCAGTCTTCTATTTTTATACAGATACCAAATATAGAATTTCTGTTTATCCATCCATTTATTCGCCCGATATTATTACCAATTTGATACCTGTCTTTCTGAATTGCTTTTATGAGATGTAAATATTGGGAACCATTGACTTTGCAAAGCACAATATCTCCTGGTTTAAGCACCTTTTCATGAATTGCTTCAACTGTAACGAGCTGCCCGGAATTAATTTTACCTTGCATGGAATTCCCACGAGGCCTGAATTGAACAGTATCTCCCTTTTTCAATAATTCAATATAATGTGTCGCCCAACTCATTTTCCGATTTTCATTTTAATATTTGATGAGTATTTAATTTACAAAAGATAGCATAGAAAATTACTCCCCCTCTGACGATTCCTGTGCTTTTTTATTCCTCCATTTCTTTGGCGGAGCACCATCCATTTTGACAATTTTAGGAATAAATTTCCCGACAATGTCCACCAACTCCGTTTGATCTTTCATGACAACATTTATGTCTTTGTAAGCCTGGGGAGCTTCATCCAGACCTCCATCAAGAAGTTTTACACCCGCAGCGGTCAACGTCTCTTTCAATAATTGATGATTCATTATTTTCAATGCATTTGTCCGGCTCATCCTTCTGCCTGCACCGTGCGCAGCTGAAGACAAAGCCGCAATAGACCCTTTTCCTTTCACCACAAAGCCTGGGGCGGTCATAGATCCTGGTATAATGCCCAGAACATCTTTTCCTGCCGGTGTTGCGCCTTTACGATGGACAATCAATTCGCGCCCATCATGCATTTCCTTCCAGGCGAAATTGTGATGATTCTCAACTATTTTAATAGCTTGACGTCCGAGCTGTTTGGCGATCTTTTCATGAATTACATGGTGACAGGCAGATGCATAATCGCCGGCAAGATTCATTGCCATCCAGTACTCTATTCCTTCCTGCTCATCGAGACCCAACCAAGCGAGGTTACTGGCTTCCTCAGGCAACACTCTTTTCTGTTTGGCAACTTTTGTATAGTGATTTGCGATATTGGCTCCCAGTCCACGTGATCCGGAATGTGACAACAGTCCGATGTAGGACCCAGCCGAAATACCTAAAACAGCGTCTGCTTCTGGGATTTCTACAATTCCGAACTCTACAAAGTGATTTCCAGATCCGGATGAACCTAACTGCTTGGCAGCTTTCGCCTGCAGTGATTTCAGTAAAGGAATGCTATCAAATTCCGACCTGTCTAACACCTCGTTTGACGCCAATTTATCGAAATGTCTTCCTGAACCAAATAAGGTTGCCTCATTGATTTCACGGGCAAATTGCGCCTGCTTATCAGTAAGCTCCCGGATGTTGATGTCAAATATGGACAAACACATTCTGCAACCTATATCAACACCAACTCCATAAGGAATAACAGCATTTTCCGTAGCCAGAACACCGCCAATTGGCAAGCCATAACCGGCATGTGCATCAGGCATCAGTGCTCCCCGAATAGCGATAGGAAGGCGAACCGCCTGATTCATTTGCGAAAATGCACCTTCTTCAATATGGTCTCTGCCAAAGACGCTGAAAGGAACCATTAAATCGTTTAACTGAATCCTCGCCTTTATAGATCTCCATCTAATTAATTCGATCGCAATAATGCCCAGAAATTCATGAGTCACATATTCTTCCGGATTATCGAGAATATTTTTAAGAAGAGATAATAAAGTTCCGATCTCAACTTCTGAACTGAAATTGTTTAATGCTTCCAAAGCAACTGAGATCACCGGAGCTTCCGGGTATCCGATTGCCTGTAAATCTTTTCCTGTAAAATTTGTCCTGATCATAAAATGAATTGAAAAAATAAAATCCAGGGTAACAAATCGAAAAGAAGTCATTTGCTCTACCAACTGAGCTACTTTAACCAATTGGTTAAAGACCGGGTTCGAACCGGCGACAGAATGAACCGAAGTATTTCTTTTCTACGACACCTGAATATTTTAAATATTTTAAAATGAATGAGCAACAGTCAAATAGTGACTGTAAAAACTGAGCTATGATTCTCCACGCCGGAAGAACCAGTCGGGACTTGAACCCAACCACCTTCTCATTTCCAAGAGACGCTCTGACCGAAGAAACACTGTTCTACGGCATCATTCAAAAAATTAAAGCGCAACAAGCGATAAAAGCTCACAGATCTGCGTCGCCAAAATAGCGATTTAGAAAAGTCTGGATTCGAACCAGCGGGACCAGAAGTATCTCTTATCTACGACAGCTTTAAATTATTTAAGGAGTTACAGGCAAAAAGAGAACTGGGGAACGTTATTGAGGATTTGCACCTCATTCCGGGAATTCCGGAATTCTACCCCCATTTTGGTAACGATGTATCTCCTTTTTACGACATCCTTAATACATTAATATTTTATAAGGAGTTCTGCCAGAGCAGAACTCCTAAGTTTACAAATCAATCTGATTGATCATTGCAATTGCACCAGACCCAGCTTCTACTGCTGAGAGAACATCAAAAATCTTATCGCTCCATCCTGCAATCAGGTAAACATCATTCTTCAAAATCTCTAATGGAGATTTTCCAAGTCCTGCCAGATCAAAGAGATAAAGCCTGGCACCTGGTGCCAGTTTTTTATACTGCTTCCACAAATCAGTTATGTTTTCGGCAGTACCATTGCTATTCCATAACTGGCAATCTGTAAACAACATGACTTTATCCATCACCTGTTTCCGATGCAAGAGATCTTTGATTACCAAAAACCCGTTTGTACTATACCCTACCTCACCTTCTCTGGAATAGAATTCCTGTACATTGGACAGAATTTGTTTTCCCGGCACGTTAATCACCTTCCAGGTATCTCCAAACATTCCTGTGATCGAATTTTTACTTTTGCTTTTCAGTATCATCGCAAGCATCAGTCCGATATCATACAACAATACCTTACTTTTCGCGCTCACCGGCTTCTGCATACTCTTGCTCACATCAGCAGCAATGAGAACTTTTACGTCTTCATCGAAACCCGAAACGTTAGAAGCACTTTGCAATACTGCTTCCTCCAAAGATTCCATGACTTTCCCTGCTCTTCCCTCTTTCAATTCTTTCAATTCTCTGTATGCCGCAAGAAACCGGAAAGGCAATTGTTTACTTTTTCTAACTGCTTCCGCATCGCTAATGAATTTGCCAACTTTGTTCAGGGCTTCCTTACTGACCCCTGCCTCCAGGATATTTCTCAAATTCCGAAGGCTTGCCATATATCCCAGTTTATTACTGAAAATAAGCTCTTCCCATTTCAGTTTACTTGCTTCTTCTTTCAAATCCTCTGTGTCAAATTGGACCTGTCCAAGTGCACTTAATGCTGTTTCCCAAGTATAAGGGACGGCCAGTTCATCTCTCACGATTTTGTCAAACAAAACCTGCTGGTTTTCATTTTTAGCTTTCGGGTGAACAAGGAATAAAGCATCTTTAAGTTTGACAACAGCGTCCCGGTTATATTTTGCAAACTGATACTCATCGAATTTATTAAATGCATCAGACAATCCCTTTTGCAATTGTTTACTGAGTTTATTTAACTTCTTGAGCTCTGTCCTTGAATTGGCCAAACTGTAGTAAGCCAGTAATTCAGTGATCTCATCCGCTCTCTGTACGATTCTTCTTGTGAGCTCGCCCACAAGTCCGTCCCCACTATGTTGCCTGCCCAATTCAACCGCCAACACCAGGGGCATGCTCCGCAAATGCATGTTTTCTCTTGCATAAACGGCGAGTTTTGCCACAAACTTTGGATCATTTGCTTTAATTAACGACCGAAGCCTTTCTATCCTGTCGGTCGTGGACTCATAGAACTGGTTACTCAGCGAGCTGGTAACTACGGTTGAATACAACTCCATTTCCCTGGTCAGTTCAAGGGCGGGTGCGTTTTCATAGTTCAACACCTGCTTTACCCTTTCCCCAAATTTTAAATTAAATCTCATGATGCCCTCCTTTTTGTTTGATAGAACAAACCTAAAATGCACCTGTGCAATCTATTTGCACAGTAAAATAATATTTCGTTTTTTTACAAAAATTCTTTTATGCCAGTAAACCGAAATGCCCTTATACGTTACCGGGTTATTGATAAATGTCTTCAGAACAGGCGAAGAAAATGGACAATCGAAAATCTGATATCTGCCTGTAATGAAGCTCTTTACGAGTATGAAGGAATTGAACAAGGTGTTAGTATGCGGACCATCCGGCTTGACCTGAATGCAATGCGGAGCGATAAACTGGGGTATAATGCTCCGATTACCGTAATTGATAAAAAATATTATCGGTATGAAGACCCGGATTACTCCATATCAAATATCCCCCTGACAACACAAGATTTGAATGTACTGCAGGAAGTCTCTCATTTACTCAGGCAATTCAAAGGATTCAGTCATTTTGGGGAAGTCACCGAAATGGTCAATAAACTTGAAGACAAGATTTATAGCGAAAAATACCACCAGGCACCAGTAATAGATTTTGAAAAAAATGAACTGCTCACAGGAATCCATTGGCTCGATCCATTATATAAAGCAATCATCTCACAGAATACGATCCAACTCAAATACCAATCTTTTAAAGCCAGGTCTGCCAACGAAATTATTTTTTTCCCCTACTTATTGAAAGAATTCAGAAACCGTTGGTTTGTACTTGGTATGCCAAAAAAAAGTAAGGAAATCATTACCCTGGCCCTGGATAGAATTCAGGACATTCAATCAATACCAGAAATTCTCTTCGAGCAGAATCGACATTTTGATCCAGCCTCATATTTCAGTGATATCATCGGAGTAACCAGAAATTCAGGAGACCGTCCTGTAGAAGTGGTATTCTTCGCAAATCATGTCCATGCTCCTTATATAAGAACAAAACCCATTCATTTTAGTCAAAAGATATTGGAGGAGAAACAGGGGGGAATCATATTTAGCATCAATGTCATTCCGAATTTTGAACTTGAACGGGAACTCATGGGCTTTGGGGAAGGTCTTAAAGTGATTTCTCCAAATAACCTCGTAAGAAAAATTAAAAAAAAGGTTCAGTTAATGCAAGATTTATATCACGATAATTAACACCGACTTCTTGAAGATATTTAAATTAACTCTGGCTGAAGTTTACGCTTCACTTATTAGCAATTTAAGATAGCCATGTTACTCATTGTTAAATAATAGGGTGTCAACAATGAGTATGTAGTCCGCTTTATGATTGTCCATTTTTTCAAATTTCCAATATTTTTTGTCTCTAAAATTTTGCCGCGTCTTTTTATAACCTTGTTTGATATTCAGCCAATATAGAGGTATCGAATCATTCTTATCATCATTCACACTAACATACCCTAATCGAGCTTCTCGACTGATAATTTTGCTTGAATCACCTCTTATTGTTATGTGTTCAAATGACGTGTCGCCAGAAGCATTATAAACAAATTTATATAGCACATCTATCGAATCACTCGTCTTATTTACAATTTCATATTTAATCGTCGAGGCCGGGTCACATGATACCAGGAATAATGTAAAAAGAGTAAATATTACGATGGCCAAAATACTTCTAAATTTAAGCGATTCCATTTTGTAAATCTTAAAACGTCGAGCCCTAATTCGCATAGATCCACCTATTCCTAGGCCATATAATGACCGGCTCGTAATGTGTTGTATCGGATTCAAAATAAACTGACTCTGAAATTTTCTCACGTTCAATTGAATCCTTTCTCTTTTTTAAAATATATCCATTTAATTCCTTCATGATGGGCGCGTATTCAGGGCAAGCATTTTTAAAAACAACATCATAAATTCCCTCTCTGAATGTCATCGTGTCCCTGGGGTTCAAAACAGTACTTCTATGAATAATAGTGTCCAATATCAATGCGCCACTTCTTGTTTTGTAGGTGGCCATTGTATTTAGAAGGTTTAAGGCTGTTTCCTGATTATTCGAAATGACACGAAAAGGCTCTGAATAAATCATGCTATAAATCCTTCTGCAATTCTTTTCTATTAGCGGCAAATACCTTGAATCCGGATACTCCCCTAAGATATAGAAGGCCTCATTAAATAAACGATGATCTTGTGAAAGTTTCCCATTAATGTATAGGATATCAGAATCCTTTTTATAACTGGCTAAGACAAAAAGGGCATCAGAAATTTCTCTGTAACACCTCACCTGTTTTGTCATATTTAATACGATCTGATAATTTTTTTCGTTATGAGGCAAATCTCGAAGTATTGAATAGGCAGAACTTAAATAGGAATGTTCCGCTATGACAAGTTCTCTGATCTTACTTTCTTCAATAGAATCCCGAAAATGAGTTTCCTGGATCATATTGTCCGTGACCGACAGAATGTTCACTCCAAATTCTCCCATATATTTTGCAACTAACGCTGTATCATCCAGATGATCTTTAATAACAGCAAACTGATCAACGGAGCTTCTTCTAGTCAATTCTTCCAACGCTAATGCTCGTAAAGTCGGGATTTCACAATTACTTAATTTCAAAAGCTCTTTGTCAGTAAAAACTCTTTGAATATACCATGAAGAAGTATCATAGTCAACCACGCTTTTCGAGACTACGTTAGTTAGAAAAGGCCTGTATTCCTTTTTGAAATCCCTGATCGCATATGGATATTTTTCGTTGCTGTTGCATGAACAAAACATTGAGGTTAACAGCAATGCCAATAGAATTCCATTGGCCAGTTTAATAGAAAAATGCATCGTTATGTCAATATATAGAGATATATCCGGTTTGCAAAATGAAGATTGTCAGAATCCAATATTGTGTGCATTTTTTTACTCAACAACTACAACATAACTCGCTTGTGAATTATGCTCGTTACAGATTATCAGATTGAAATTCTTTATCCGAATGTTTTGACTTCATACCCGGGCTTATCGCAAATCCAATTAACATACCACTGAGTAGACCTCCTATATGCGCCGCATTATCAATTCCTCCATTCATTCCTACAAATAAATTGACTCCTGTAAATACGATCATTACACTAAGAAATATTTTATTGAATTCTTTTGCATAGACTCCTGTCAGCATTAGGCATATAAATATCCCGTATAATCCGAAAATAGCGCCTGATGCACCGACACTAACAGTCGCTGCATACCACCAAACGCTCGCTAAACTTCCACACAGACCTGATATAAGATAACATATTGCCATTCTAACCGCACCCAACCGGGGTTCCAGGAATGTTCCCACGAAAAAAAGCGCTGCCATGTTTGCCAGCAGATGATAAATTCCGCCGTGAAGAAATATATTAGTAAGCAGTCTCCACCATTGACCTTCAAGAATTTCAGGCCTGTAATTAGCTCCCCAATGCAGAAGATCACTTGTATGAAATGAGACAACTCCTAATCCAGAAACAGCCATGAGTAAAAAAATCAGAATATTCAAGTCTACCAATATGGGCGTAACTAAGTAGCCTAATCTGGGTGTGAAAATGCCAAGCATTTCTTTATTCCTCGTTTTCTCTTTCTTTACATTGCCCGACAAAAAGTCTTTTAATTTTTCCTCATCAAATGGATAAATCAATAGTAAAGCAAACCAAATAACTGAACCTATTGCCAAAGTCCCAAAAACCCAAGGCAATTTTTGGCCATTGCGGTCAGAATAACTTGTCATCTTGGGTTCAAGAATGTTTCGAATGGATGAACCATTTATAAGATCGGTCTTTTTTATCGCTCTTTTATAACCTTCACGATTATTGTTATATCCAGTCTGTTCAAAATAGGTAAATTCACGCATATTAGTGTGTGCGAACTCCGTCAAACTTTGCTTATAAAAAAGATGCTCGTCTTGCTTCTTTTCATCTGGTGACTTCCGATTACTGATTTCCTTAAAATACTTAAAACAACACCATGCCTTCGGAGTTGGCAAATGAGCCGTTAAAAACTGACCATAATCATTCCTTTCTGCTCTTTTCGATCTGATCATTACTACCCCATCCGCACCGTCTTCACCAAAAACTGCTTTAGCGGCAACACCTTTAAGGACTTTTACAGATGAAATAGAATCAGCGGGGTAATTAGCCATCTTAGCACTGTCTATTTTATAGTTATCCAGTAAATATAAAATACCGGGATGCTCTATTGTTGGAGATGGTTTGTCGTTTGATTCCATGGCGCCAATTTTTGTAGGTTCCCGATCAGCATCATATACCGGACAGCTTATATAAATATGCAGATCCAGACTTCCACCGTATTTTCCACTGACCTCCGATGTGTATGCTACCCCCCTGTTTACAGTATCAATATAGTAGCTTGAAATTGTATAGAATTTTGATGGAGGTCTTACTGCAATGTCATCGAGCCTCGCCAACTGCGTAAGAGATCCCGAAGCCGTTTCTATGTAAAGCTGAGCAACAATAATCGGGAATGCTATTGCAAATGCGGCGGCCAGTTGAAATCCACCAATAGCGTTTCTTGTTCCTTTTTTCAGGTTGAGCAGCTTCAACCGTTTATTCAACCAAAAAAGGACAGCTATCCAAGGTAGAATAAATGGGGCCCAAACATCGAGGTATTCTTCATTTACCTCAAATATCTGAAGTTTTATAAATATCAGCCAGCGAAGAAAAGTGTATACAACCAGATAGGCGATAGCCGTCAAAAGAAATGGGATAAATATTAGTCTAAACTTCTGTATAATTACTTCTCTTGTGTTAATCATCAAATAAATTAACGACTTTTTCGTCCGGTTATTTCAAAGTTAAATTCTAACGAATTGAGGAAAATAAAATTTCGCATTTTAGGAATGTTGGCCGTCATGACACGACTTGCACACAGAGACAAGCCATTCGATCGGCTCCCTTCCAATATTCTTTTTTGCGTATTTCTTATGGTGGACTTGGGTAGCACGACCACCACAATATACGCACCGCCAGTTATCTCGTCGAAGCACCACATAACGTTTCCTCTTCCAAGCGTCCGATTTGAGATATTCGTTTCGATAGTAATCACGACGCCGTTCACGTTTAGATTGAAATAACCACCGCCAACTATCTACATCAGTCTTTTCTTCACTTTTACGATTCCATTCATCCTCCGTATTGTTAAAATGTTTATTAGAATCACCTCGACCGTCGTAATTCTTTGCGAAATTCCAAAGACTCGCTATTAGAATCGTTATTGCAAGAATGAATAAGAGTATGCCGACCATACTTTAAAAAATATTAGACTATTTTTTTCTAAGCACCTCGTTATTCGATGAGACTCTAACTAAGTTTGCTGCCTCCTCGGCTAACCCGATCTTCGCAATTGAACCACTGTTGAATTTTAAGAAGTCGGTTTCAATACCATCACTAAATATTACGCCATTTGCCGGCATTAACGATTCTATTGTCAAATGATTTTGACTCTTTATTAAACCTGCCGAAATTTCAATTTGTGTTCTTATGCTTTTAAACGGCTCCCTAACAGCAAAAATCAATTCATTGTCTTTGATTTTTGGCCGTTTTGGCTTTAGATTCTTTTCAAACATACCGGTAACACCATATGCCATATTAAAAATGGAACTTAACCAGCCCGTTGAACCTGCTGGGGTTGAAACTATAAGACCACTAGATGACTGTTCTTCTGTCTTATCATTAAATGATATTTTATATCGCGCTGAAATATGCGATGATGTGCCAATAAATAAATCGTTGAAGGCTAAAAGTCTTTGTCCGTCGTTTAAAATCGCTTCTGCAAACCGTACTTCATGTGAAGTGTACTGATTCTTAATTACATGCTCAACACCAACTATAAAATCAGACGTATTAAATGGCAATAAGACTCCGTCATATCTTAGCTTATCCGGATTAACCGCTATAATTGGTAAGCCTTTTGCATATTTCGCAGTATTTGCAACAAGCCCGTCCTGACCCACTACCACAATGACATTTTTATCTGAAAATATATAAGACGGCACATATGCCCTATCGATCGTTTTATATTTTATTACATTCGAAAGATGGGTTTGAATCTTATGAAAGGAATGTTGAAATGTTTCATGCTCCAATACATAATCTTCAAAATTACCCCCAAGTCTTTCAATATAAAATTTTGCCTGGGCTTTGGTATTGAAACGTTCTATTAAAGATTCAAGCCTCGTCTTATTTTTTACAATGATTGCATATTCAACACTCATTTTCTATTATCGTTCTTATTTAAAATAGAATCTAATAATTCCGGACTGATATTCAAGTTTCCGATTTTATCTGCATTTTCAGCCAACTGTCGAAAAGCTAATGCAATATTAAATCTTGGATCGGGGTTATTATTCAATGCTGTTAAAGTCTTCCAGTCCATGTCTTTATACGGCTTCAATGTCGTCTCTATTACATATCCTTGCGTTTCAGCTTCAGCCCTTTCATTTTTAGTCTTTTGCTCAATCAAAAGTTTCCTTTGATTTTCCACGGAAATATCTGCCCCGACTTGCATTTCCCGTAACTTCTTTTCGTTGTCTGCATTTTGGATTTTTGTTTCCATTTGCTTTTCAGCTATTTGCTTCTGCTTTTCCTCGACGGCAATCTCCGTATTCAATTCTGACTCTTTGATTTTGCGTTCCTGCTCAACCGCAAAATTTCTGCGTTCGTAAACGGCCTGGTCCGCTTCCTGCTGCAGTTTTTCCCTGGTCTCAGTTTCCAATGCCCTTGCCATCTCCGGCGTGGCTTGAATGGCCAAGATATTTGCACCTAAAATTTCAATACCCAGCATACCAATCGCCTCGGAAGATTTGAGGCCTTCCAGTATTTTACCTTCAATAGACTTAGCAGAACGGATTGCCTCCTTAAGTTTAATTCCATGAATAAAAGAAGACGTTGCTGTTTGAGCTTCATTGATAATTCTTTGGTTCAATTTTTCAATGTCGCTTTTCTTGTATTGCCTGTTGCCATCTACCGTAAAATCCAAAACATCCGCAAGTGTCTTGGGATTTTTGATTTTGTAACTGATTTGACCTTGGATCGTAACGGTTTGATAGTCATTGGTCGACTCGCTAAAAATAAAAGGCAGATCATTACTACCCATCGGGATGGCTACAATTGAGCTGTTGGGTGCAAAGTAGAAAAATGAAAGTCCACGCCCCTCTTTTTTGATGTTCCCATTTTTATAATGAAGGACATAAGTCATCGAGTCAAACTGGATGTGTTGAAATCCAAACATATTGGTCTATTTAGGTTTGTTATAAGGGTTTCGAAGGGAAGCGCTATACCACCTTCGTTAGTGACATAAGGTATTAAAACCTTGCTGATTTCGGTTATTCTTAGCAATAATAATTTCAGCGTGCATCTATTTCATATATTTCAATATGTTCTTTCGGTTTGATACTTATAGAATTAAATACATTTTCATGCCGTCTATTGAAGTAAAGACAAACATTGATGCATCTCTGGAAACCTGTTTCGACCTTTCACTTGATATTGACCTTCACATGCAAAGCATGGAACATACTAACGAACGGGCAATCGGTGGCATAACAAAAGGAAAAATCAAATTGGGCGAGACGGTTCAATGGAAAGCCAGACATTTTGGAATCTATTTTAATATGATGGTGCAAATAACCGAACTATCTCATCCTTTCCATTTTACCGACGAAATGATCAGGGGTCCATTTAAAAAACTTAAACATAAGCACGTTTTTGAAAAGACGGGCAGCGGGACGCTAATGATAGATCAGTTTGAATTCGAATCACCAATGGGGATATTGGGTAAAATGGCGGACGCGTTTTTCCTAGAGAAATACATGAAAAAACTCTTGAAAAGACGAAATGTACAAATTAAGATTGTTGCTGAATCGACTCGAAAATGAATCTTTTAAATTGTCATAAAAACTTTTCTTTTAATTCCGAAGTCGGAATCATACACTCATCTCTCTTGCCAAATAGCTTATAGCGAGAATTGGCCACCGCATCATAAACAAGATCTCTTAAGAATCTTGGGATAACAACAAAAACATATAAAAAGGACCAGGGAGGTCCTAAGATTCTCAAAAGCTTTAGGACAGCTGTTGATTTGGTATTTATTTCATTCCCCTGAATCAGAACGACTGATTTTATATCGTTGATGCTGAATCCCAGTTTTATTAACAAACGCTGGCCGGACTCTGACTGCAGTGACGCAAATTTAATTCGGTTGTTTTTATCATGTTTAATAATGAAATTGACCGAACCATTACACAGATTGCAGATCCCATCAAAAAGCAGAATATTTAAATCCGGATCACTCATTTCCCAGAATGTTTTGAACCGCCAGATCAATGGTGGGATATTTAAATACAAATCCAGCTTTGACGAGTTTTTCAGGGACTACCCAACGACTTTTCAGTATTAGTTCAGTCTCGGTTTTGATGACTACTGCCCCCATCTTTAGTAACCAGGCTGGAGAAGGCAGACTAAATCTTGTATGCGTTTTTTCTCTGAATGTCCTCATCAGCGTGTCATTGGTTACGGGATTTGGAGAAGAACAATTATACACTCCCTTTAGTTGTTTGTGTTCCATGATGAATTGTATAATGTTAAATACGTCCGCTATATGAAGCCAGCTGAACATCTGTTTACCATTCCCCTGCCTTCCGCCAAGGCCAAACCGAACCAGATTCAGAAATGGTTTCATTACTCCGCCATTTTTACCCAGCACGATAGCCATCCTAAGCGCAACCTGACGCGTTTGTTTGAGATGAAAATCGAAGAATGCTTTCTCCCAACTAGTAGCAACATCCACCGAAAATCCCTTGCCGATCTCGCCTTTGTCCTCAGTCATTGGCCGGTCTTCCGCATGGCGGTAGATCGTAGCCGTACTTGAATTTATCCAAAGTGCAGGAGCTATAACACATTGTTGAATAGCCAATCCCAACAGAGTCGTAGTTTCAGTTCTTGAACGAAGTATCTCAGCCTTATTCGTCTCATTATAACGACAATCAACCGATTTACCAGCCAGATTGATCAGTGTCTCCGCACTTTCCAGTGCATTAACAATTCCGGTTGGGTCTGTCCATTGAACATCGCCGGCATTTCGGGAAATGATTATTACCTGATATCCCACCTTCTCAAATTCAATCTTCAGGTATTTTCCGATGAATCCTGTTCCGCCGGCGATGACTATTCTCTTTTTCATTGATATTATTTATTCAGTACAGGTGCGTTCTGATTAACCAAACGTTCATCGTGTTTCTGCTTAGAAGCTTTTTTGCCTTTGAAAAAAAGAAATAGATTGAAAAACAACATAATGCCGAGATAAATACTGAATCCACCGATTTTAGTACTAAGTACCTCGATAATTCCCTGCGCTCCATTAAGAGCTTCGTAGATCTGAAGTATATATAGTGCGAATCCAATATTCAATAAATAAAACCCTATTTTAAACAAGGAATTTGTAGCCTTGGCTATTTCTTCGCGACCGAAAAATATATCCCGCATAAAAACGAGTCCGTTGCGGAACAGTGTCTGGGCTACATACCAGGTCAATAGAATCGCAATCGGCAGGTAGATTAAATAAGCGACTACAGTGTAAGAGTGATTCATGATTGTAAATTTTTAATGATTATAGAAGATTTTTTAATTCTGGAGAGATACCAGATCAATACCATATTTAAATAATGGGTCGAGGCCAGGATAAAAATCAACGCACTTATATTATTGGCAATACTGGAAATCAGCATTTCCAAATCATCTATATGCTGCCAGAACCTAAGATTTACAAAAGCATAACCGATATTAAAAAGGTAATATGCGAGCAGTAGAATGTTGTTCAGGGTATCGGTTGTGGATCCATCGTTTTTCATTAGTGTTAAAATGAACACCCGGCCGTTCCTGTGGAAAAATCTACCGACAAAAACAATTATGAAAACAGTCAAAACCAGATAAACGATATATGCGATTACATTGTAGTTCATACTAAGCAAACATTTTCAGTAGCTTCAGCAATAACTCGCCCTGAGGAGAAAGAAATAACTTGTCAGCCAGTTTACTGATTTGCTGAGTAAATGCATTAAGTTCTTTGATTTGTTTTGCAAATTCTTTTTCCTCGTCTGTCTTTCCTGATTCTTTTTCCGAAGCAATCTCACGAAGCAGATCAAGCACCGGGTTCAATTCTCTTTGTTTGCGAACGGCGCCAATTTTAAGAGACCATTTCCAGACATTCTTTTCAGCAACAAAATACTCTTTGCGATCGCCGGCGACGGCTTTTTTATAAATGATCCCCCAATCCAGCAAAGTTCGTATGCTCATATTTACATTACCGCGGGAAATGGTAAGCTCTTTCATTATATCGTCGGTAGAGAGGGGCTCGGGGGAAATAAGCAATAATGCCTGAATCTGTGCGATAGACTTATTCACACCCCATTGACTACCTAATGTGCCCCAGGTTTCGATAAACTTTTCCTTTGATTCCGGATATTTCATAATTCAAAGATATATACTATTTATTGTATTTTCAATATTTTCTGAAAGTTTATTTTATTAGTAAAACCGAATCCTTAGCTTTGCCCTGATATGAAAACAATTTGCCTATTTATTTTATTTGCGTTCATCTATGGCTGCCAAGACTTTGCTTTTGAAAAACACATTGTCCGTGAATACTATTTAATTGGCGTTGATTCAGAAGATCACCTTTCAATATCGCGTAAACTTAACAACGAAAACGGGTCAGCTATAGGAAGAATACAAAACGTAAAGGAATATGCAGTTTTTAAGGACAGTCTAATCTTTGCGAAATCGGAGGAAAGTAAATATTTTATATTAAATATGAAAAACGACGATGATTTTGTTGATCCTGCGCAGGTTGTTGTAGGGCCTCTGGACCTTTCTTCATTTAATGAATATATTGGGAATAATGAGGAAGTCCATTGGGTTAGTGCAAAATGAACTTAACTGATGGTGCGGGGATCATCCAAATTGGGTCACGATTATTTTATTGGCATAGCTTTAAAACACTTTCGGCAGCAGCTGCGTATCCGAGATCCCGGGCTTTTGTGTAATTCGAGCACGCGGAATCTTTATCATTAAGCCGGGAATATGCCACCCCAATCAAAAAATAAGCCTTGCCTTCATTGGGTTTAAGTACAAGCGATCTGTTAGCATCAGCGATTGCCCCAGTATAGTCTCCCGTTATTTCCCTGCATGAACCACGCATATAATAAAAAGAAGGCTCATTTTTATTCGATTCCTCTGTTTTATTAAAATCCTCCAAGGCCAATGAATATTGTTTCATCTCAAGTTCGGCAACCGCCCGCATATAGTAGGCCTCGGTATCATTTTTTAACGTTAAACATTTATTGTAATCAACGATTGCGGCTGGGTAATCTTTCATCCGCATTTTGGCAAGGCCCCGGTTGAAGAATACAGAGGATTTGGTGGAATCCAATGCGATGGATTTGTCATAATCAGAAATGGCGCCAAGGTTATCGTGCGTTTTGGTCTTTGCGATACCGGCGGCAGCAAATTCTTTCGCTGTCTGTGAAAAACAATGGAAGGAAACCGAAAAAATCAAGAATAAAAACATCTTAGATAGGTAAGTCATCGGGTTGCATTTTTTATACTGTTATAATATTTCATTTCTTGTTGCCGGGAAGAATGATGCATATTATTTAATTCCTTTCGTGTGCCATTAACCCATATACTAACTGATTCAATTTCCGGAACTTTATTATTCATCGTCTCTTCATTATACCAAATTTCAACTATAGAATGTTCCTTAATTGGATCGGAATCCCCCGAATCGTAGGCTGGCTTAAAATTAAATGGTTTTACAAAAGTTATAGCCTCGACTGGTAAATTAGTCTTCACAGAATCTAAATATTTATCCGCGATATAAATGAAATTGTATTCATTAAAGCATTCTTCGTGGTATTCGTCTAGCATAAGTGTATGAACGTAACCACTATATGATGTATGGACTTTTCCGACGTCTGAAGTCATTCCAACTTGCTCAAAATATACTTGCTTTATGCGTGGCTCAATACATTTCTTTTCACTTTTAATATTACAGGCATTAGTTACCAAAAAGAACAGAAGTAAAGATAATTTTGCCATGAGCTTTTTAAAACATCGCATTTTTTGATTTTTATACTTCATTAACTCTCTACCAAAATCTCCACCACGGTTTTTTAGGTTCTTTTATTTTTTCAATAGATGATCCTTCAACATGTCCTAAATCATTTTTAGTATATATCTCTTCCTCGTCACCTTGCACTTTTGCACCGAAATATGCCGATATTTCGAGCATTTTATTAATAATTTCCTGATCAGGATTTTTAATGTCAATATTCCCATTACTCAACCAAATCCACGCATGATTATGATCTACTCCGTCACCCGAATATGCAGTCCAAATAGCCAAACTCGGATCCTCGGTTCGAAAAACTTTCCCGTCTTGCAAAACAATTTCAGAAAAACCATCAAGCCTCATTTCTTTGTCAGATGAAATATAATCCTCCCATTCCTTTTGGGTGATATTTAACGCTTCATCCTCATCATGCCAGTTCTCTTTTCGGGTAATATGAATTTCGTAACCCATTTTTATCTATTTAAAATGTTGAAACTTTGTAATTCTGTAGCTAACAAAATAGTGAAAACAATTAACGTTCCCAGCAAATTGATTAATGTGTTTTTAGGAAATAGAGATATATTATCTGGACAAGCCCCTTTTTTTCTTCTTGGCGTCCTTTTTAAACGGAAATGGTATTTGATTTTCCAGGACATATTCCGGTCTAAGTAAGGCATCAACGAGAACACTTTTAGCATTAAAAACTTCTTCATTATGTCCAACCTCATTGTGGCGATTGCCGTGAGGTTCCAGACCTTGATTTATAACCACTTTATCTTCCAATCCAAGTCTTTCTAAAATTCCCTTGGCACTGTATTCCTTACCCAGGTCGCTCCCATTGAAAACGGATTTTGTTTTAAAGTCTACATAGGTAATCCCATATATCTGACCCGTTTTACTTTGCCTCAAAATCACATTGATACCACTTGATGATAAGTTCTTTGTGAAATCCATTAATGACTTAGGGTTTTTCATCAGATTGAACTTCAGCTCGGTAGTCACACGTCCTTTGAAAGGCTGCCTCAACGTTTCGTTTTCCGAATATTTGGACTCCAGCATTTTCAAAGTGGGCTTCATGAAAAATGAGCTGGCTTTTATGGGCACGCCGACCTTATTCCCGCCTTCGTCAAGGATTCGATATGTAAGACCGTTATGTTTATTAATACGCGAACCGCCCACGCCAGGATCGGCCACAACATTATAAAGTCGCAGGATAGCATTTAACTCTGGTAAAGATGCGTAACGGAATTGGTTTACGACCACATTTAAAACGTTTGAAATGGCCTGACGGGTTTCTGCCTTCCCATAAATAACCTTGCCGGCATTGACCGGAATTAGATCTGATGCCTTCCCGGTCTTCCGACTTTCTGCTTTCACCAGTTTAAATTCAATTTCAATAGATTTCCTGGCTCTTTCAGATTGATTTCTCCCCATATTGTGCATGGATATTCTATTGCCCGATGACTGAATATTGGTGCTTACAATATGAATATGGGGATGACCGGCATCGTCATGGCGATAAACGAGATATGGTTGATCACGAAAGCCAATTTGATTCATATAGCTATCCGCAATTTCAATTAATGTTGCCTTATTAAGTTTCTCAGACGGATCAAAATTCAGGGACACATGAAGTGCATTTGTAGAGTCCGTTTGTTGAGGTTAATTAGTCTTTCGTAGTGCCACATTTTTTGATAAAAATTCATTTCTTCAGGTTCTTTTAAAAAACCTGAAGCAGAGATCAATTCAGCCTTTCCCGCCTGGACTTTCTGCTCATTATAATTAAGGGCTTTTGCAATATTTTTTCCGGTATTTATTCTGGCAACCATAACCGGGAAATTTTACTGATTTTGGAAGATATTTCGTCGACCTTTCTCGCGTTTTCCAGCCACCTCGATTCCTGATCTATTATCCATATTCTGGTGCCGGAAGTATGCTCTATCAAGTGAAGTTTTTTGACAGCCTGATTGAAATTATTTCCGATGGCCCTCAGCTCAGTTTTTATAGCAATTAATTCTGTCTGCACGTTGTCCAGCGATTGATTTCTCGTATAAACCGTAATCGGTTTTTCCAACATAATTGACCTGAAATATTCGCTCAGCCGACGACTTGTTGTCCGTTTATAGGAATGGAATATCTTAGAATATTCTTCAGGCGAAAATCTAACTGTCACCCGCTTGGTCAAATTGCTTGTTGTCTTCTTTTTCATATCACTTTTCACTTATTATTTCTTTAACAAATCCCCAAAACGACTCCGGAGTGAACGGGTGAAATTTCGTTTGGCAGCCAAACGTACATTTCACCGTTTCCAGACTGGGAAACTAAACGTCGAACAAAAACTTTCCGGGAATTTTGATATCGGGCCGTATTTATTTGTTCTAACAATTCAGTTTTCCTTTATGATCTGGAGAACAAAATTAAACTCGCGATACTGTCCTGACATAACCTATGCAAATATGGAAGAGGTTAAAACCCATACGGAATTTTAATTTTGGGTCGTTAATAAGTCGGTTCATTTTCTATTACAGTTCGAGCGAAGTGTGGTTGATCCTATCCATTTTTCGTATAGGATCAACTGAAAAAAGGATTATATTTTTGAACAATAATTAGTCCACCTATAAAACATTGTTATGTCAGCAGAAATCATCACGAGGGAAGATCTTGAACAGTTCCGGGTAAGGTTATTAATGGACCTCAAAGGAGTCATCTCAGAATCTAAAAAAGATAGTCCAAAGGGCTGGTTAAAAAGCAGCGAGGTGCGTAGTTATTTGAAGATCGGTTCCAGTAAACTTCAAAGCCTCAGAATTACCGGAAAATTAGTATCGTCAAAGATTGGCGGTGTCCATTATTATAAGTTGGAGGACATTGAAAGAATGCTCAATAATCAGACCTCGTAAACAGATTTTCAATGTACGAGAAAATACTATCTGATTTCTTCAAAACGATTCAAACGCATGATTGGATTACTCATTCGCATATTTGCATCTATATGGCCATTTTGGAGCTATGGCATCAAAACAAATTTGTAAATCCGATACCGGTTTCAAGACGTAAAATCATGTCAATGTCAAAGGTGAATGCAACTGCTACTTATCACAAATGCGTGAAGGAACTGGTGAAGGGAAAATATATATCTTACATACCTTCATACAATCCATTTTTTGGTAGTCTGATAAACGTTCTTTTACTTCCGAAGTGAAATCTTAATTTAAAGGAACCGGTCAATATAAAAATAGCTTAAATGAAATTCTCTGAAATAAAAAAGATATTCCGCCAAGAACCAAAGGAAAAAGATTCGCGATATCAAATGTTAAAAACTGCATTGATCAAGCAGAAAATAAATATTAATGTAAAATCAGCTTATTTTATTTTTGGAATTGCATATTCAGAATCAAATCTAGACCTCATAAAGAAGGATATTTCAATTGCCGGATTAGAAAGAGTTAAAGAGCGTTTTTCATATAATGTTCAAACAGATAATATCGACGTTTTCTTAGTTGAAGACATACAAGAACGATGGACTATAATACTGCTATTAGACCGATACGATTATTTAGCTGGTGATCCAGTCATCGAAGTTATTCCGACCTCAGAATTTAACTACAAGAAAGAATTGATATTTCCTTTATAAATTAAATTCAATCAGTAGTTTGCGAATACGTTCAAGACTTTTATTTCTATAGTGAAACAATTATTATTAATAACATTTTCTATCAGCTTCCTTTGGGGTCATGCTCAAAAGAAAGAATCCAGTGAGTTTGAAAAATCAAAAGGCACTTGGCCTATGCCAATTTCCAACGTCTCGAAATATATTATAGAGAAAGATTTTAATTCTCATGTTATTGCAGTCAATACACCTCATATAATATTCACGCCAAGTCAAAACGACTCCGTTAAAGCTGTTTTTAAAGGAGATGTTGATGCCGTCTTTTCTGTAGGTGATTATTTTACTATTAATATTAAATATGGAGATTACTTTATATCCTATAATGATATTGACTCCCCTTTTGTAAAAAAAGGGGATCATATTACCACCGGCAAATATTTGGGGTCATTAAGCTCAGATAACAGGCAGTTGGAATTATTGATTTTTAATACCCATGATCATTTATTTGATCCTTATCCCTGGTTCCGATGGTAGACCGATTTACCAGATTCATCTTTTCCCTAAGCGCGCCCATGTCCTGACTAACCTTCAAATCCAGAATCTTGGCATAATGTTGCGTGGTACGCAGGCTTTTATGCCCGAGCATCTTGGAAACCGTTTCTATTGGAACTCCATTAGAGAGCGTTATAGTCGTTGCGAAAGTATGCCGTGCAATATGAAAGGTCAGAACCTTATCGATGCCGGACAGGTCTGCAATCTGCTTTAGATAATCATTCATCTTCTGGTTACTCAGAACAGGCATCAAAAGATCTTTATTAAGGCACATTGGATTGTTTTCATACCTGTTAAGGATTTCCAAAGCCGCGGGAAGTAAAGGAATTTTTGAAGGCGTATCTGTCTTTTGCCTTGAAGTAAAAATCCATCGTTCGCCATCGACTCCGACCACAATTTCAGATCGCTTCAACTTTTTGATATCAGCATAGGCCAATCCAGTATAACAGCAAAAAAGAAATATGTCTCTGACCTGGCCACTTCGTTCTGTTGGGAATTGAACGTTGGCCATTTTTTCAAGATCTTCTTTTGACAGGATTTCACGTACCACTTCTTTTTTCACCAGCTTAAATCCGACAAATGGATTCCGGACAATAAATCCACTTTGGATACAGAAGTTCACGATCTTTTTAAAGTTGCTCAGGTATTTGATCGTGGAATTCTGATTACAATTCCGGATTGCTTTCAGCCAGAATGCAAATTCGTTTATGAAACTGTAGTCCAGTTTTTTGATATCGATATCTTCTTTCCCATATTTATAAAGGAGGAATTTTTTTGTATGGGCCAGTGTGGTTTCATATCGGATATAAGTCAATTGAGCATATTCCTTTCCGACCAGCAATTTCATTTTCCGGTTATGTTCCAGGAAAACGTCGACTAGCATGACCGGCTTCTCTTTTATTCCCAACCATTTTTCCCTGAAGGTTTCGATATTTAACTCCTTGCCTTCTCTGAAAATTTCCTGTTCGTAATTAACGGCTCTGCTTCTCAACGTATCCAGAAAACTATTTAATGTTTTCGCTTCTTCAGTAAATCCGTTGGCTCTTCCAACTTTCGCATGCCAGTTAAAATAATCTATCTGTCGATTGATACTAACTTCGAATCTGGATCCGTTGATAGTGATTCTCAAATAGATAGGCACTTTACCCTTCGCGTTTTTGTAAGATTTTTTTACAAAAAATAATGCATTAATTGTTGCTCCCATTTCCGGTGTATTTAATTGTTTAAAAATACATTTTCACCTACCTGAAAACAAGATGTTCATTTTTTGAACATGTTGATTTTCATTGTCTTGCAGCGGATTCGGTGATAGTCGCCTTAAAAAAACAACTATCACCGAATTTTACACCTCAACAAGGCTATTTTTCGGTGAAATCCGGTGGGTCATAAAAAGCAGAAAGCCCGTAAACACTGCGTTTCACGAGCTTTCAAACATAAACAACTTACTAAAAAGTGGAGGTGAGGAGAATCGAACTCCTGTCCAAACATATTCTTAAAAAGCTTTCTACATGCTTATTTGCTAATTGATTGTCGGGAAATAACCGGGTAGCAACAAACCAATCATTTCCTTAGCTGAATCGTCTTGAGCTCAGATCACAGCCTTTCTGAACAGCATCCTCTTTTGTTTTTAGTCGGCGGTGCAGCTTGGTAACAGGCGAACCTGCCACACGGCCCGAATGACTACTTAATCACTGATTAGGCAGCCATGGCATACTGTGTATTGCCATTTGAGTTTTGAATATTCAGATTTACGTGCTAATTATCCAACGCACGACATGCTTATACTTTCAAAGATCTACGCTGTCAATACCAGGCACCCCCGATAAATGAACCTGCAAATTTAGTCAATTTTTTCCAACTGTCAGTATCCCAATCTGAAGATAGGAATAGCGCATTAGTCTTTAGTCAGGCTGATTAGTTTGACTATACGCTCTTCCATGGATACAGGCACTACTGGTACCTGGCACCAGGGACATCCCCTTCTTCCTTCGTCCAGATAGGTAAGACGCAGGTGTTTGTTCAATGAATCTTTGAAATCATCGGGGTCGTTAAAATGATCTCCGGAACTGTCATAAAAATAAAGGTATTCATGGGCGCTGTCAGTAAGAAAATAAAGACCGGCGCCATCTGAAGCAGGGTCCTGATAATATAAAATGCCGACTACTATTTTTGGCTCCGGAGTTGTTTTACTCTTGCTGCAGGAAAAAAGAATGGCAGATAGTAGAAAGAAAAACAGCGCTTTTTTCATCTGGTGATTTTGAATCAATCAGATGACAAATATTTTAACGAAAGAGTTGCACTCCCATACTCCCATACTCCCATACTCCCATACTCCCATACTTTCCTCACCTTCCTTTCCCCCAACCAAACCAGTCGTTTCCGTTTACATAAATCACGAGAGCAAGGATCAGCACCATGCCTACCACCTGCGCATATTCCAATACTTTCTGACTCGGCTTACGACCCGTGATCATTTCAAGTAAAGTAAATAGTACATGTCCCCCGTCGAGAGCTGGTATGGGAAGGATGTTCATAAACGCCAATGCAATGGAAAAGAATGCTGTGATCATCCAGAACGACTGCCAGTCCCACATAGAGGGGAACACAGATCCCATCGCTTTAAAACCTCCAACGGTTTTGTATGCTTCTGTTTTTGGAGAAAATATTTTCTTGAACTGTCCTACATAACTTTTTAATTTTTCTCCCGCGAGTTCCACTCCTGCAGGGAAAGAGCCAAAGAAACTGTATTGGGTTTTTTCAATCTTAATAAGCCCGAGACTGTCCATCGTGTCCATATACACTACTCTGTAAAATCCAATGGTGCCTTCGGGTGTAACATTTACGTGTAATGTGTCTACTGCTCCTTTGCGATCTACAGTAAGCGTCACCTCTTGTCCCTTGTGGACGTTGATCGCTTTTTTAAATTCTTCAAAGAAGGGCGTGGAGATTCCATCTACGGTTGCTATCTGATCAAATCTTTTAAGCCCTGCTTTGTATGCATTGGAAGAATCGGGTATCACATCTGCTATTACAGGAATACGCGGAAAAAAGAAAAGGGATCCGTTTCTTTTTCTCTCAGCGAGTTTACCCAGTATCGCAGTGGGTATCTGAATGGTCTGGTGAACACCGTCGCGGATAATATCAACCTGTCCGCCACCTGCCATCAGCACTTTCTCCGCCAGTTCTTCATAATAATTAATATCCTGACCATTCACCGACACAATTTTATCGCCGTTGCGAAATCCAACGTCGTACATCAGACTGTCGGTTACTTCAACGCCATAACTAAGACTTGAGATCGGTAATTTTTTCTGACCCCATGTAAAGAGGATCATGGCATATATAAAGAATGCAAGCAGAATATTCATCGTAACACCACCCACCATGATGATCAGTCGCTGCCATGCTGGTTTGCTTCTGAATTCCCAGGGCTGCGGTGGCTTACTCATCTGTTCTTTATCCATACTCTCGTCCACCATTCCAGAGATTTTAACATATCCACCGAGTGGAAGCCATCCGATACCATACGTTGTTTCACCTATTTTTTTCTTTACGAGTGCAAACCAGGGATCAAAAAACAGGAAAAATTTTTCCACCCTGCATTTGAAAATCTTCGCAGGCAAATAATGACCGAACTCATGCACGATTACAATCAGTGATAGTGAAAGTACAAGTTGGGCGGCTTTGGTGCCAGCATTTGCCCAGTCAATCGCCAGCAATAGTGAGGTGTTATTCATCTTACAAAGATCGGCTGCAGTCCGCGTTCACGTTGTGTTGCCGGGAATTTTACAATTTTATTAAAGAAGCCGCGAAGTTACGCGCCTCCCCATCGCTTTCAAAATAATCTTCCAGCGTGGGTTGTTCCATAAATGGTATTTTCTGTATCGTTTTTTCTATCAGATCAGTCATATCCAAAAACCCGATTCTGTTTTTTAGAAACGCATAAACCGCAATTTCATTGGCTGCGTTCAGCACACAACCCGCATTTCCACCCCTGGCCAGTGCCTCTTTGGCAAGCTGCAAATTTCTGAACGTCCGGATGTCGGGTTCTTCAAACGACAATTTATCCGGTTTGTTAAACGTGTATCGGGGCATTTTGTTTGGCAGCCTCAGTGGAAATCCCAATGCATATTGAATGGGAAGTTTCATATCAGGAAGGCCCATCTGCGCTTTGATACTTCCATCTTCAAACTGCACCATACTATGTATGATGCTTTGCGAATGAATCACTACCTGAATCTGATCTGGTGACAGATTGAACAGCCATTTTGCTTCAATCATCTCGAGACCCTTATTCATGAGTGTGGCGGAGTCGATGGAAATCTTGGCTCCCATGGTCCAGTTAGGATGCTGCAGCGCGTGATCTCTTTTTACATTGACAAGAAAGTTGGGCTTCTTCCCAAGAAAGGGACCACCGGATGCGGTAAGAATAATTTTCTCAATCCGGTTTCTCGTTTCTCCCAGCAGACACTGGAAAATGGCTGAATGTTCTGAATCAACAGGAATAATCGGTGCCCTGTTCTCGACAGCTTTTCGCATCACAATATCGCCGGCAACCACGAGTGTTTCTTTGTTGGCCAGCGCAATTGTTTTTCCCTGTTCGATGGCCGTAAGTGTCGGCATGAGTCCGGCAAATCCTACAATGGCTGCCATCATCACGTCATAACTATCCATCGCCGCCACTTCGAGTAATGCTTTTTCACCTGTAAAAACCTTGACAGCTTTTGATGCAAGCGCCTGTTTTACTTTTTCATATTTGCTCTCATCACCTATGACAACGATATCGGGTTCAAACTTTAACGCCTGTTTGATCAGGAGCTCATCATTGTGTTGCGCAGTAAGAATCTCCGCTGAAAATAATTCCGGGTTGGCTGCAATTACTTCCAGTGCCTGGGCTCCCACCGATCCGGTGGAACCAAATATGGCAATCCTTTTCTTCGGCGTAGTGCTCATGAGAATTTCTGGTGAAAGATAAAAGTAATAGATCCGGGCGGAAGAATGGAATCTTTAATCCATGTATTTTTCCAGCGGTTCGGCAAAACTGCGATCATTACTTAGTCTCGGCACTTTGTTTTGACCACCCAGTTTGCCAATGGATTTCATGTAATCTATAAATCCGTTTTTCTTAACGGGATGTATTTGTAATGGTTCCAGAATATTTCCTGAAATCAGATCATCATAATAAATATTTTTCGCACGCAGGTTGCTGTCAACTTTACTTGCAAATGCGTGCATATCTGCGGGTCTGTTTTCGAATTCTACGAACCACTCATGAAATGATTTGCCGTCCCCCCTGCTGCCAATAAAAGGTGCTACGGTAAATTCATTGATTTTAATTCCCTCTTCTTTGGCGGCTTTCATCAGACTGTATTCCACTTCTTCGCCTATCACGTGTTCTCCGAATGCTGAAATGAAATGTTTGATTCTGCCGGTAACAACAATGCGATATGGATTGGTGCTCAGGAATCTCACCGTGTCTCCGATATTATATCCCCATAAACCCGCGTTGTTATTTATGATGAGTGCATAATTCACACCGGTTTTTACATCCTTCAGAGAAATGCGCGTTGGGCTTTCGTTAAATATTTCATCAGCAGGTATGAACTCAAAAAAGATTCCGCTGTTTGTATTCAGCATAAGTCCTTCTTCTTTTCTGCTGTCCTGAAAAGCAAAAAATCCTTCAGAGGCTGGATAGGTTTCGATGGTATCGATGGGTTTGCCAATGCTATCCAGCAGCCGGTCTTTATACGGTTCAAAATTAACACCACCATGCACCAGCACAGAGAAATTAGGAAAGAGGTCTTTGATGCGTTTGCCTGAAACCGCATTGAGCCTGTCAAAATACATCTGCATCCAAGGTGGTATGCCGCTGATCAGGTTCATATCCTGATGGATCGTCTCTTCTACGATTTTATCGAGTTTGGTTTCCCATTCTTCAATGCAATTGGTTTCATAACTCGGCAACTGGTTGGTGCGCAGGTAACTTGGAATGTGGTGATTCACGATGCCGCTCAATCTTCCCGTTGGAATATTGGCGATTCTTTCCAGTTCAGGTGAACCCGAAAGAAAAATCATTTTGCCATTCGCAAAAGACGAGTTACCTGTTTCTGCCATATAACAGAGCAGCGCGTTGCGTGCCGTATTGATATGATTCGAAATGGAATCTTTGGAAATCGGTATATATTTTACTCCACTGGTGGTTCCTGATGTTTTGGCGAAATAGATGGGCTGACCTGGCCAGAGCACATTGTGTTTACCCTGTTTGATCTGGTCGATATAAGGCTTAAACTGTTCATAGTCCCGAACGGGTATGGCGGCCTTGAATTCCTCATAAGTTTTCACCGATTCCAGGTGATGTTCCCGTCCAAAAACTGTTTTTGAACCTGTTTTTAGCAGTGTTTTAAGGATATTTTCCTGATCCTCCAGGGCAGAACTGAGCTCTTTGCGGGTACTCCTATATATATAAGAAGCAAAAGGCTTGGCTAAAAACGACTTGATCTTCATGTTTTAGGCAGGCGATTGAAGGACAAACCTACAATAAAAGCCATTAACACAGGTGGGGGGTTCTCGTTAGGGGAAGATTTTTAACGGATTCCTTCGAAATTCACCCCATTTCCCCTACCTTTGCACCCCTAATATTGCATCGTTATGTTCGCAGTTGTACAAATAGCAGGCAGTCAGTTCAGGGTCAGCAAAGACCAAACGCTCTATGTTCCCCGTGTTGAAGGCAACGCAGGTGACAAAGTAGAGTTTTCCGACGTATTACTTTCAAGTGCAGATGGAAAATTTGCCGCGGGTAAAGACGTGAAGAGTGTGGTGAAGGCTGAGATCGTCGGCCATGTCCAGGGCGATAAAGTAATATCGTTTAAAATGAACAGAAGAAAAGGTTTCCGTAAAAAACACGGACATCGTACACATTATACTAAAATCAAAGTGACAGATATCGCTTAGAAAAATGGATTTGAATGAATTTTCAAATCTTCAAATTTCCAAATCTTCAATTCAGTCTCATGGCACATAAAAAAGGTGAAGGCAGCGTAAAAAACGGACGTGATTCGCAGAGCAAAAGACTCGGTGTAAAAATATTTGGCGGACAGGCAGCTGTTGCCGGTAACATCATCATTCGTCAGCGCGGAACGGTTTATCATCCGGGAAAAAATGTTGGCGTGGGCAGAGACTTCACATTGTTTGCACTCACAAATGGTGTTGTGGAATTTAAAAAAGGTAAGGCCGACAGACTTTTTGTTCATGTAGTTGATGGTCCTTCTGAAGTTACCGCGACGGCATAGTTAATAACATTATTTTCGCATTAAGTAGTGATTCTTTAGAAATATTCAAAAAAACTTTTGGATAATTCTAAAGAATTTCTATTTTTACTACGTAAAGTATTTTACTAACCATTTAAATTCTACAAACAATGGCAACAGCAAAAAAAGCCGCTAAGAAAAAAGCAGCTCCAAAAAAGAAAGCAGCTCCAAAGAAAAAGGCTGCTAAGAAAGCTGCAAAGAAGAAATAATTTTCTTCATTCGTTAGCTGAAAATAGTAAAGTCCTCTGGTAATACCGGGGGACTTTTTGTTTCCGTAACTTTATAAAATCATCCTTTCAAACATAAGCCCATGGCGGTTTCCAATGAAGTGATTGCGGAAAGTTTTTCATTGCTCTCCAAGCTGATGGATATACATGGAGAGAACCCTTTCAAAATAAAATCATACGCGGCTGCATCATTCAGCATTGATAAATTAACGGAAGAATTACATTCGATTCCGCGTGAAAAAATTATCTCGGTGAAGGGTATCGGACCGAGTATTGGCAAACAAATCATCGAAATACTCGACACTGGTGAGTTGCCCCAACTTCATGAAATGATCACCAAAACACCATCCGGAGTCATCGAAATGCTCCGAATTAAGGGTTTGGGTCCAAAAAAGATTTCAACAGTATGGAAGGAGATGGAAATCGAATCTATCGGTGAATTAATGTATGCATGTGATGAAAACAGACTGTTGTTGTATAAAGGATTTGGGGAAAAGACGCAACATAATATTCGGGAGACTATTGCGTTTTATCTGCGCAGTCAGGGAAGTTTTCTCTTCGCTGAAGTGGAGGGTTATGTTCTTTCGATACAAAAAAAACTTAAAGAATCTTTTCCAGGCCAACCCATTGCCGTTACAGGAGCCTTCCGCCGTCATCTGGAAATCATTGATCAGATCGAATGGATAACAAGTATATCCCTGGAAGATTTAACTCATTTTTTCAAAGCGCAAAACTATATCACTGAGTCGGCAGAACAGCATGAACTGAAGATTTCAGGCCAGGAAAATATCAACCTGATATTTAAGATCGTTCCTTCGGTGTCATTTCATCATCATCTATTCGAAACGAGTTGTAGTCCCGCTTTCCTTGATAAATGGAAAGAAGGATCCAAGCCATCAGATGCTGCCGTTTCTGAAGAAATGATCTTTGAGCAGGCGGGCATTCATTTCATCCCCGCTCCTCTTCGGGAAGATCCGGAGATGATCGCGAAGGCAAAGAAATCTCCGTTGCCTTCACTCATTGAATTCAAAGACATCAAAGGCATCATACACAGCCACAGCAACTGGAGTGATGGATTGCATACAGTGGAAGAAATGGCCAGGGCCTGTATCGATCAGGGATTTGAATATCTGGTGATTAGCGACCATAGCAAGTCGGCCTTTTATGCAAATGGATTATCAGAAGAACGAATCCGCGAGCAGCACTTATACGTGGATGAATTAAATAAGAAACTGGCTCCTTTTCACATTTTCAAAAGCATCGAATGTGATATCCTGAATGACGGCAGGCTGGACTACAGCGATCAGATTCTTTCTACTTTCGATCTGGTAATTGCTTCGGTGCATTCTAATCTGAAAATGAGTGAGGAAAAAGCTATGGGGCGTCTGCTTACAGCAATTCAAAATCCATATACACGTATTCTGGGTCATCCAACGGGAAGGTTGCTGCTGAGTCGCGCTGGTTATCCTGTGGATCATAAGGTACTGATAGATGCATGTGCGGAATATGCTGTGGTGATAGAACTGAATGCCCATCCGCGACGTTTGGATATAGACTGGCGCTGGATCGATTATGCCATTCAAAGAAATGTGATGATATCCATTGATCCCGATGCGCATTCAATTGCCGGATATCATGATATACATTACGGAGTACTTGCGGCGCAGAAAGGAGGGGTTATCGCAGCACATAATCTGAGTAGCTTTTCACTTGCTGAAATGAGGCAGTTTATACTTCAGAAGAAATAAAAGGGATTAGCTGCAATCAATCATTGCCGCCGGGAAACATATTCTATATTTTTTGTTGGAATTTTAGGGCCATCCATGAGCGAACCTGTGAGATAATCGAAGAACCTCTGCAGGGGAACAGAGGCCAGATAACACAAAATTAACGACAAGCAAGCGGCGACAGGAACCGAATTGATTCCAAGCATAGAACTTCCCGAAAGAACAAGATTCAATACGAGAAAATGAATCAGAAATATTGAAAATGAAATCTTTGCAGTAAAAAGTATAAACCGGTTAATCGGAGCGATATGCAATCGATAAATCAGGATACAAAGCGATGCGTAACCAAAAAGCGCCGGTATATCATTTAAAGTTCTGCCCGTGCGTCCATATAAAATAGCTAAAGCGCTGTATAAAATCAAGCCGGCAACGCACGTGATGATCAGCCAGCTTCGTTTTAACTTCCAGAATGCGATTCCCTTTTGTAAATATATTTCCGCACAATACATGCCCAACATGAATTCCCACAGGTACATTAGAAAAAAGCTGTTCCAATTCCTTTCTCCTTCTTTATTCAGTAACAGAATAATAACTGCCCACACAATGGAAACGAGTAATCCGGCCAGTAGAAAACTTTTACCAGGCAGCCATTGCCTGGCTTTTAGAATTAAAGGAAAAATAAGATAAAACTGAATAATCGTGGAGATAAACCACAGCTGGTAGCCATAAGTGCCGATCAGGTGGCTGTCGAACATCTTATATAAAAACACATGGCTGAAATAATTATTCCAATTGTTCTCGTAGATGGGGATCCAGAGGGAAATCAACGCGCTGATGGTAACAATTATGATATAAGGAATATAAATTTTGGAAAACCGCTTTTTCAAAAAATTACCATAGCCAAGTGGCCTTTTCAAATGGGATAAAAACAATCCAAAACCCGAAGCAAATAGAAAAGTATGGATACCTGTTCCTCCAAAATTGATGGACCTGGATAATACCGGAGGCAGTTCGATTCCCTGGCAGTAATGAAATAATACAATTGAAATGATGGAATACCCTTTAATGAAATCTATTATTTCTATCTTATCCTTCATGCCAGGGCTATCGTATTAATCAGATTTTTCCTCTAATATGGGCAATTCAACAATAAACGTGGTTCCTATGCCTTCGTCTGTCTCAAACCAGATGCTTCCTTTAGCCTGCTCCACAATTGTTTGAGACATCGCCAGTCCCAAACCCGTGCCTGATGACTTGGTCGTAAAATTAGGAATAAAAATTTTAGATCGCATCTGTTCAGGAATTCCTTCCCCATTGTCGCTTACCCTGACAATGATATTACCCGAAATGATTTCCTCACTCACGCTAATCACACAGGTTTCCTGATTGCGGCATGCTTCCAATGCATTCTGGAGTAAATTGGTGAACAACCTGTTGATTTGTGTCTTGTCGGCGAATATCAGCACTTTCTCGTGCACCGGTACCCATTTGAACAAAACATTCTCCATCGTTTCGTACAACGATGTCAGTGATGATAACATTTCGTGCAGATCCAGTACCTCGTTACGTGGATTCCCGATATGTGCAAACTGACTGAAATCAGATGCTATTTTGGACAGGTGATCAATTTGTTCAACCAACGTTTTAGCCACACTGGCAGTAAGTTCTTTCACATTCGGCGCATCACTGTTATTTGCTTTCTGTAAATACTGAATACTTAGTTTCATTGGAGTCAGCGGATTCTTGATCTCATGCGCCACCTGTCGTGCCATTTCGCGCCATGCTCCTTCCCGTTCGCTTTTTGCGAGTGCAGATGCGCTTTCTACCAGTTTGGCCACCATCTTATTGTATTCCCGGATGAGACCGCCAATTTCATCGTTCTTCTTCCATTCAATCAGTTCATTTGTTTTGCTGAGATTAACTTCTTTCATTTTTTCCGAAATCAGGGAAAAGGAGGACGTGATTCTGTTTGTTAGAAATACTGCGATGGTACCTGCCATCAGAAAAATAAAAACGTTCAGGTTGATGATCGTAACCAGAAATCGCGAGATTTCATCATTTAATTCATCTTCTGTATTAAACGAAGGGATATTGACATATGCCGTAGTCAAACCTTTGCCGGATCTCAGGGGACAATAGATACTTTGAAAGCTGATACCACCCATCTTTTCCTGATTAAAAAATTCAATGGAACTGAGGCGGTTCATATAATAGTAAGCCACGGGGTTCATCTGATCACTCAGCATACCTTTGGTGTAAACAAAGGGATTGGATGAAACAATCAGCGAGCCGTTGATATTATAGAGGTTTATTTCGGCGTTGTGAATCTCTGCCACGCTGTTGACAATCTTGTCCAGGTCATCTCCGGGCATTTGTTTTACGGGATTGGAAACACCGGTTGCCGTTTGAAATGCCTGTAAACGCGTGCTGATTTCTCCGGTAATAACTTTCAGGGAAGTACTCAGCCGGTCCTGATTGTTCCTGTTATATCTGTTGATCAGGAAGAAAATGGTGGACACACCAATAACAAGAAAAAGAAAAAGACTAACGAAAATAATGGTCGTCTGAATCTGGGATCGGATATTCAGTTCCAGAAATTGTTTGAGCTGTGACCAGTGTAAACGCGTTTGTATCAGCACCGAGCTCAGCCAGAAAAGTGCAACCAGAATGAGAAAGGCGCTAAACAGATAAGCAAAGAGCGTAATGCCTTCAATGAGAAAGTTGTCTTTTTTCACAATCACAATGATCTTTCCGTCAGACACGATATGCCAAAGTTCATCATAGCCGTTATTTTTTCTTTGTTCGAAGTCTTTCTTTGGCAAGAGGCTGTCGTCTAATTCGGTTGGAAAAGGATAATTGTTAACATAAGATGCCAGTTCATTCTCGCTGTAAATCGCATACGAATACATCGGTGAATATTCCGGTAAAGATTCTTTACGTTGCTGGGTAAGCTGAGGGGCGAATCCTTCTGTTTTATAATTTCTTGGCTCCGCCTGCACAAATAAGAACCCTTCTGTTTTACCTGCACTGTTTACAATCTGTTTTTTATAGACATAACTGAATTCCTTGAATGTTTTCTCGTAATACATCAGGTTCGGGATCGTTGTTGGCTTGCCCTGCAACTTAAAAATCGTATTGAGTGTATCAAAAGACACGGGCTCCTGATTGTACAGCGGTCTTTCTGAAGAATCGTAAGTATATATTTTAGTATCGTATTTCGTTAGATAAGCACCAATATTACTGTTGATCAGGCTGTCTTTCAGGTAACGATTTTCCACCGGATTTCTGAACCGGTCGAACTGGTGTTGCAGCATTTCGTTTTCAAAATAAATAAGCGACATGCCGATGAGCTTTTCACTGGAAGGATCAATTTGTTCGGCAAGCCGATCTGCAAAACTTTTTCGCTGATCTATTTCAATTCTTTTGTTCTCAAATATGATAATTACAGCGATGGATCCAGAAAAAATAAAAAGCCAGAACATGATCTCGGAAATATTCAACCTGAACCGAAGCCCCGTGATAATACTTCTGATCATCAGCCATAAATAACAAAGCAGCCACAACAACACATAAATGTCCAATTCAACTACTTTAACCTCACTGTGGAATGTGAGATCAGTCAACCCTATCACACCTACTACAATAAAAATGATAAGCAGGTTCTCCTGCAGGTAATCCCTTACGAGCCGGAGTAAAATCTGTGTGAAAATAAAATAGCTCAGTGCAAGAGCAGCCAGGATAATAAAACTGATAACGCTATAGATCGTCAGGCTGAATGCATTGGTGACGTTGAAGGATATTCTTGCATCTGCAACAAGACTCTGCACTACATCTGCAAAAAGAAATGTTGTTACTACCAGCAGGGTCATCGTGGCTACAATTACAAGTGCTCTTTTGGAGAACACGCGATAAAGAGGAAATCTGTATTCCCCGAGCTCCTGCTGGATAAAAATTACGATCCAGCAAAATAACAATGCATTGATCAGCAGATCACCCAGCGAACGGAGTATAAAATTGGAACTATAGATGGTTGGGTCGAAGAGTTCATACTGTCGGAAATGGAAAATGCCGGGAAAATAATAAGTAAGTATACGGATACAAACAAGTGTTATCACAAGGAAACTGATGCCTGCAATGCGGCCGTATTTTTCTGCGATTCCGTGAGCCATATTGTGAATCACTACCATGAGTAACAACACACCGGAGAACACGATCAATAAAAGCAGAATACTAAATTTGGCCGCGTGATAAGAAGCTGTTTTTACAAGATAAAAAAGCGTTTGTCCCTCTCTGTTTTTGACGGGAAAGGGCGAAGGGCTTTCAGTAATACGAACCCGGTTTTCTGCAGAAGAGAATCCGACGAATGACGGTTTTAAATTATCGGTTGAAATAAAATATTGCCATCTTACTGGAATAAGCGCCACTACCGTTAAGGGATAGGGGAGCATATGATTAAAGGAATGTTTGATCACTTCAAACTGCCCGTTGCTCAACGTTGTAAAGTAATTACCATCCGGTTTCAGCAGGAAACTGTCGGGAAGTACCGACGACTGGTCGCTCCAGAAAGTAAGGTGTTCGCTGAAGGGATGGTTTCTTTCATAAATCAGGATCCCGTATTGCTTATCCATCAGGTCGTTGACTTCGGCGAGCGAATAATTCTTGTCGGAAAGTCGCCGGATCTTCAGTTCGTTGTGGATCAGCTTTTGAAAGTCGTTTTCTCTTTCCTGTAAAAAAGATTCAATAGAATTTCTCAGCACCCTGGTGGTAGAGTTGCTGCTGAGGTAGGCATTGATCGCAAACGCTGAAATGAACAGAATGATCCCTGCAAGGATGAGGTAGATGTTCCTTAGAAAGAAGTTTTTTAGAAATAAAATCAATCGGTCGTTTTTTGCTTTTTAACCGTATTCCAGACAGCGTCCAGTTCTGCAAGAGAAAGATCGGTCATTTGTTTGCCGGATAAACCGACGGCTTCCTCCATCTTCTGAAATCGACCAATGAACTTCCGGTTGGTTCTTTCCAGTGCTGTTTCAGCATCTATACGCAAAAATCGTGCATAATTGATCATTGAAAACATCAGATCGCCAAATTCTTCCTCGATATGCTCAGAATTCCCGGAAAGAACTGCTTCCTCCAGTTCTTTCTTTTCTTCTTCTACTTTATCCCAAACTTCATCCTTATTGCTCCACTCAAATCCTACCTGTTTTGATTTTTCCTGTAGACGGATCGCTTTAACAATCGCCGGCAACGAAGAGGGCACACCACTTAAAACAGATTTTTTGCCTTCCTTCAGCTTAAGTTTTTCCCAATTCTGTTTTACGTCTTCTTCTGAGTTCACTTTCACATCACCATAAATATGCGGATGCCTTGAAATGAGCTTTTCACTGATACCATGGAGCACTTCTTCCAGATTGAACCGATTCTGTTCCCTGGCAATCCTTGCGTAAAAAAGCAGGTGCAGGAAAAGATCGCCTAGTTCCTCTTTGATGCCCTGCCAGTCTTCCCCAATGATCGCATCCGTGAGTTCATACAGCTCTTCGATTGTCAGACTTCTTAAGGTATGAATTGTTTGTTTCTTGTCCCACGGACATTGTTCCCTGAGCTCGTCCATGATATGTACCAGTCGCAAAAAAGCTTTCGAAAGATTTTCCATTTCCATAGTCTATGTTTCAATAACTGTAAATATTGCACCCCCGATGAATATGATCAGGAGAACAATCGAAGAAAGGAGAAAAAGCAATAAGTACTTCACAATTGTTTTTGCCCTCCTCTGTCCGTAAAAGAGGCGCATCGCCTTGTAGTAATAAATAAACGGATAAATAACGATCGGTATCGTAAGCCAGCCTATCCAGCTCCATCCGGTATGAGTCTGAATCTCAGAAAAAAGGAAATAAATCAGCAGTATTAAAAAGGAAAAAATATATAGGTGTATGGCAAAGATCCCATGATCCACGTAATAAAATTGTTTGCGCCTGACATACAACAACTTCAACAGGAGAGCAAACACTGGTAAAGAAATGAAGAGCATTTTCGGAAAATTGTGAACAAAATTGCCGACCAGTTCGCGTATAAATTCTCCTCGTTCCCGTGAATATCTGACCACAATCGTTATGATTCTCGTAGTAACTTTTTTCTTAAACCAACCGTCTCTTTTTTCCGCCGGCAGCGTTTTTTGGATAGAATCGTACGCTTCGACAGAATTATAATTCTTAAAATGATAATTGTTTCCCTTTTTAAGTGAAGTATCTACATTAACATGCACATAGGGACTTATATCCCTGTTATATTCTTTAATAATCTCCAGTGAATCACTATGCGTTTTTGCATCCGCCAGTTCAGTAAGTAGTATGGGGTCATGATTATTTTTCACGTCATTTCCCCCGGCCATCTTATCGGGGTTAACAAACGAAAAGAAGACAATAAAGAAAAATGCCGACGTAAAAATGTACATGCGGATAGGATCCAGGTAACTGGCCCTCCGCCCAATCATATACTCACGCGATAAAAAGCCAGGTTTTATAAACAGATCCTTGACTGTACTAAAAAACTTCCCGTCAAAATGAGTGATATCTGAGAAAAAATGGGTTACAAGGTGCCAAACGGATTGTTTTGGCTCGATATTTTCCTGTCCACAGGAAGGACAATATCTGCCGGTGGTTTCTGTTCCGCAGTTAAGACATATCTTTTCGGTTCTTATCTTGCTGTGTGACACCCGTTTTTTTAATTAAAAATAAAGATACTGGCAATAATTAACACCTGATTTTTCCGTTTAGCAGGTAGATTTAAAATGTTTGGTATGATGAATGGTCGTTTCCCTTTAATAATTGCTTTGCTGATGATAACCTGTTCAGCCAAATCCCAATATTATTACAAGGACATCATCCTTTCCAGACAAAATCAGGAGAACTGGAAAATACTGAAAGAGCAGAAAGCGAAAGAAGTGAATATCGTGAGTCTGGATGCAAATGATGAACCCACTCCCGGATTTGTATGCACCCAGAAAATAGCGGGTGATTTTAGTTCGATTTCCACTTATACCAAGTCGACCGATATTCCGGAATCTACCGTCATAACTTACTACAACCCGATCGGTCGTATGATCAAAACGGTTGATACAAGTGATACCTTTAAAAGCACTACGGAATATTATTACAATGATGCAGGACAACTTAGCAGCCTCCTTAACACGTCCGTAGAAACCGACAATCAGATCGTTGCTCCCGAAAAACACGTATGGATATATGAAGGCGGTTCGCTGAAACAAATGATCAAAATAAAAGGCGGAACGGATACTACGACCGTGACACTCGAAAAAGATGAAAAGGGACATATTGTGGAAGAAAAGCCCGTGCACGCAGGACAGGTGCTTCCTTCAACCTACTATTACTACGACGAGCAGGGAAGGCTCACAGATGTTGTCAGGTACAACGAAAGAGCTGGCAGATTACTCCCGGATTATATATTTGAATACGATGGAGGTCATATTTCTTCGATGTTGTTCGTTCCCTCCGGTTCCACTGATTATCAAAAATGGATTTACGGCTATAAACCCAATGGACTGAAAGAAAGCGAAACCTGCTATGACAAGAAAAGGCAGGTGGTTGTTAAGATTACCTATACTTATAATTTACGCTAGTGAACTTAAAAGTTAAAGTCCCGAAAAATCAGGACTTTATCTTTTGAATGATTCGTGAATTAGTGCATCGCTTCTGATAAATCAGGTTTTTGTTTACTCCTCTTTACAAATAATACGAATGGTATGGCAATCAGGAATAAAATACCGAGATAGTAAAATACGTCCATATAAGACAATACGTTTGACTGGGCAAACACAGAAAAATCAAGCGCTTTATAAGCGGACTTCAAGGCAATATCGGGTGTCTGACCCTTGGATATAAATCCCTGCTGTAATGCCTGCACATGATTCATTACACTGGGGTTGTTTACATCGAGTTTACTGACAAGCGTACTGCGATGAAACATATTCTGGCGGGCCATAAACGTAGTGATGAGCGCCACTCCGAAAGAACCACCTACCTGCCTCATCATACCTGTAAATGCGACTCCCTGCCCTATTTCAGGCCCCTTAAGAGAACTGAGTGATAAACTTGTAATAGGGATGAAGAGCAACGGCAATCCAACTCCACGGATTACGAGCATCCAATAAAAATCCTGCGCGGGCGTAGCATTCGTAAGTATAAAATAACCCCAGAAACAAAAGAACGCAAAAATCAGCATGCCCATCGAAACAAGAAATTGTTGCGGAACTCCCTTAGTTAATATTATCCCGATAATGGGCATTAGAAATGCAGTCGTTATCGCAGATGGCACCATCAACATACCCGATTGAAAAGCAGTCCACCCCAACGTACTTTGCGTATACACCGGAATAATAAAAGTAGAACCGTATAAACCAAATCCCAATAGAAATGTGAGACCCGTTCCTATCCGCAGGTTTCCATTTTTGAGTACCCGCAGATTAACGATCGGGTTTCTGAATGTCAATTCGCGCCAGATGAAGAAAAATGCGCCTAAAAATGCTGTACAGCTTAAAATGATAATCCAGGTATTTGAAAACCAGTCATCGTCCTGTCCTTTTTCCAATACGTATTGCAATGATCCAACACTTGCCGCCAGCAGAAAAATACCCAGCCAGTCGATATCACTTGGTGCACTTTTCGACCCATAATTCGGATTGCGTACGAATTGCAAAGTAAGGAGCGTTGCTATGACACCGATGGGAATATTAATGTAAAATATATAGGGCCAGGAATAATTTTCGACGATATATCCTCCTAGTGGCGGTCCCAGTGTCGGGCCCACGATAACTCCCAAGCCATATATGGCCTGCGCCATACTTCTTTTTTCCGGGGGATACACTTCAGTGATGATCGTTTGTGAAGTGGCAAGCAAAGCACCACCTCCCAGTCCTTGCATGAAACGAAAAATTACCAGCTCCCAAATACCGTTTGCATTTCCGCAAAGAAACGAGCACACAGTAAAAATCATTATGGACGCGGCAAAATAATTACGCCTTCCGAACTGGGTTGCAAGCCAGCTTGTCATGGGTATGATAATCACATTACCGATCGCATAAGCAGTAATTACCCAGGCCACTTCTGTCAGCGTTGCACCGAGATTTCCACGCATATCATTCAGCGCCACATTGACAATTGTAGTGTCAATAATTTCCAGCAATGTGCAAATAATAGCCGTCAGGGTTATAATTGCACGCCTCGAACCATATTCAACCAAAGAATCCTGAGATAATGCTTGAGCCATAAAATGATCTTACAAGTTTCTAATTATCATTACCTATATGTACATCCACATTCACGTTCATACCGGCTTTTAGACGTTTCAGCACCGTATCCTGCATATTGGTAAATTCTATTTTGATGGGAAGACGCTGTACAACCTTTACAAAATTACCACTGGCGTTATCCGGAGGAAGCAATGCGAAAGTAGCACCGGTAGCAGGTGAAAAAGATGAAACCTTTGCTTCGAAATTGTGTCCCGGAATGGCGTCCACTTCAACATCAACCGGTTGTCCAATACGTATTTTGTTATATTGTGTTTCTTTAAAATTAGCAATGACCCAAAGACTCTGGTCCAGTACAACACTGAATGTTGACTGGCCGGCGTTCAAATACTGACCTACCTGCACGTTTACTTTTGAAACCAGTCCGCTTGCAGGAGCTGTCAGAACCGTATAAGATAATTTCAATTTTGCATCATCCACATCAACCTGTCTTTGTTTGATCGTTGCGCTTGCAATGCTAATCTGTGAAGAAGTCGCTGTGCTCTGCACACTCACCGCGTTGGTGGCACTGCTTGCCTGTTTTCTCTGCTGCTGCAATATGAGCAACTGTTTTTCAGCAGACTCCTTGGCAGCCAGTTTATCTTCATACTGCTGCTGGGTTATGGAATGATCCTTAATAAGATTTGCGTATCTGTCAAATTCCTGGGTACTCTGCCATACTGCAACTTTTGCTTTTTCAATCTGGCCATCTATTGCGAGTGTAGCGAATTCGCTGGTACCTATATTTGACTGGGCAGCAGCCGACGTTGCTTTTGCAGAAATAAGATTACTCTGCGCAGTTGCGAGAGCAGCTTCCGCCTGGTCAAGTTTGATGAGCTGATCTCTGTTGTCGAGTATCAGAAGTGTATCTCCCTTTTGAACCATTTGGTTATCCGAAACCCTTACTTCCGTAACATAACCGGAAACCCTTGGAATAATAGGACTGATATTCGCAGCTATCTGCGCATCGTCAGTTTCTGCATGCAACTGTGCATGGTGCCATTTAGAGATTCCAAACCAGGTGCCTGCGACGACGAGGGCAATTAGTATGATTAAAAATACTTTACTTCTTTTTTTTGGTTGTCCGTCTGTTGCTGTTGCCATAAAACTTGATGATTATAGGTTGATTATTTTATATTTCTGGATGTTGCTAATATGCCTGCCCTTTCTAACAATGTATTATAAGCGACAATCGCGTCTGCTTTGGCCAATTCAAAACTTATCTGACTTTGAAGCATCAGTGCATTCGCATCAAGCAGGTCGGTTACAGTAAGCAGACTGTTATCGTATTTGTTTTTTACAATTTTATAATTCTCCGCTCCCTGTTCGATCGCTACCTGACTGACGGCAATTTTTTTGTTGGCTGTCATCAATGCTTCATATGCTTTATTGACTTCTCTTCTTACCTGGTCGTACATTTCTTCTTCATTGGCCTGCACTTCCGACAATTTTGCTTTTGCTCCCGCAACGTGTGCATTTGTCTTCCATAACGATGACACATTATATGAGAGTCCGATTCCGGCGGTGAATGCGTTTGTTACAGTAATGAAATTTGGAACATCAAGAGCAACATAACCACCTGTTAAAGCAACCGACGGGTAATAATCTGCCTTCGCAGTTTTTATGCCCATTTCTGACGCTTTTTTCCGGTATGCAATAGACTGCAGATCTTTTCTGTTCTGTAACGCCAATTGCTCGTAGTCCTGCAGGTTCTTGATGTCGGCGGGTTCCACCAGGCTAGCTGAGTCCGCAACTATCTGGGTTTCTTCCGGCAATCCCAACATAATATTCATATTTACCATGGCTACCTTCAGATTTTCTTCTACGTCGGCCAGGTTCAATTCAATGTTGGCAGTTTGCAATAAAGCCTTCAGTTTGTCATTTCGGGCGAGCAACCCATTCTTCTCCAGATTGGCAAAATCAGTGTCTCTTGATCTCGACTGATTAAGATTCTCCTGAATCACACGCATATTCGCTCTCGCTTTGTACAAATTACTAAATGCGTCGATTGTATTCATGATAACCGCCTCTTTGTCCTGATCCGCATCCAGCACAGCTGCCTTTTCAAGATATTCGTTTGAACGAATTCCATATTGAATTTTAAGTCCCGAATAAACAGGGAGACTTACATTAGCAATGCCATAAAGGGCCTGATCCACGTTAATAGGCGCTGCAGCGGAACCTCCACTGTTGTTTTTAGGCATATCTATATTTGGCTGCGTTACTCTCAGATAGGAACCACTGATTTTAAAATCAGGAAGCTGGTTCTGCTTCGCCACAGTCAAATTCGCATTAGCTTCTTCTATCCTTGCATGTGCTGCGCGAAGTGGTTTGCTGTTTTTAAGACTCAGGTCAATGGCTTCGTCGAGTGTTATTTTTCGCCCAACGTCCTGCGAATATCCGATTGCAGATAACAGCAATAAGGGAACGGAGACCATAATTAAAAAACCGATTCTAAGATTCATGTGTTAAGATTGCTTTATAAATACTTTTAATATGCACCGCCAGTTTCTTTTTGATAATTTTTTCAAACTCTTCATCGCGCAGTGACTCCAGATCGTGATATTTCCTGTAAAAATCAATGTTTATCAGCATATAGGAAATCGTGCCTATCAGCGAATTGGTCAACATGGGTATGTCGATGTTCTTTTTAAACAATCCTTTTTTCTGACCAATTTTAATCAGGTCATTCATACATTCTGAATTTCTGACTTTCATTTTCTCAACCAGATGGATGATGGGAGGATTCTGGTTAATAATCTGTTCACAAAGAAGGATTCTGTGAAAATTCTTTCGCTGAAAAATACGTTCGATATAAACATCTACCAGACTATACATTTTCTGTAACGGATCGAGACTTTCATCTTTGACCAAACTGTCCACCAATTCACGAATGTTGAGACTCTTTCTTTCGAAAATCTCTTCCATCAGTTTTTCCTTGGATCCGAAATAATAAGAGATCATCGCAGTATTGATGCCAGCTGCTTCGGCGATGTCGCGGACAGAGGTTCCGTCAAAGCCTTTTTGAGAGAATAACAGCTCGGCACTATCCAATAACTGGAGCTGTTTTGTTGACAAACTGGGTTTCATGCCGCAAAGTTAATTAAACGTTTGTTTAATTTTATCTTATTTATGAAGTTTTTTTACCAACGCTGCCGCCGTTCGTCATAAACCCTCCCTAAACAATTGATTTATCGCTATTTTCACGCCCATTAAAAAAACGATATGAAACGGATATTGCCATGTTTGTATGCTGCTGTGCTGATTCTTTTTTCCTGTCATCAGCCCGCTGATTCTATTACACCAATAACACAACCAGATCCTATAAATATAGCCGCACAGGATAGTTCTGTAAGGCCTCAGGACAATTTTTATTTGTTTGCGAATGGCACCTGGCTTAAGACTACGGAGATCCCGCCTTCCCAATCTTCCTGGGGAGCATTTTCAACCTTGTTAGATAGTTCATTAAACCGGTTAGATCGTATTCTTGATTCCCTGACAGGTGTGACTGGCGCTGTAAAAGGTTCAATAGCGCAACAAACCGGAGATTTTTTTGCAAGCGCCATGGATTCAACAGGCATTGAAAAAAAAGGATTTCTACCTGTGAAACCCGAATTGGACAGCATCGCAGCAATCAAAGACAAACCAGCCATATATCATGAGATAGCAAGAGAATACGCAATTAATCACGCGCCTTTCTTTTCGTTTTATGTGAGTGCCGACGATAGGAATAGCACTATGAATATTGCACATTTTGATCAGGGCGGTCTTGGTTTGCCAAGTAAGGACTACTATTTTAAAACGGATTCAACCACAAAAAAAATCAGAGATACCTATGTTGCATATATAACTAAAACTTTTGTTCTGCTGGGTCAATCTGCTGAAGAAGCTGCAAAGATCGCCAAATCAGTTATGGATCTGGAAACAGCAATGGCTAAAGTATCCAGAAGTCCGGTTGATTTGCGGGATCCAATTAAAAATTATCACAAAGTACGCCTTGCTGCCAGTCCTGATATCAATAAATTCTGGGTGGCATTTGGTGTTCCGGTCGATACCGCTGTTGTTGGTCAGCCTGAATTTTACAAAGGTTTAGCAACCCTGATAAATACCACACCCATTGAAACGTTGAAAAATTACCTCTGTTTTCACATTGTCAACGATGACGCTGATTATTTATCTCATGATTTTGTAGACGCAAAATTTAGCTTCGATAAATTACTCACGGGTCAGACACAAATGAAGGAAAGATGGAAAAGGATGACAACGCTGGTTGACCGGCAAATGGGCGATAATCTGGGTCAGATATATGTGCAGAAATATTTCACAGCCGCAGATAAAGAAAGAATTAACGAACTGATCGATAATATCGTTGCGACGTACGCAGAAAGATTACAACAATTGGATTGGATGAGTGATTCTACAAAGAAGAAAGCCATTGTAAAACTACATGCCATTGTAAAGAAAGTCGGATATCCTGACAAATGGAAAGACTACTCCTCCATCAACATTACGAAAGACAATATCATCAGCAACATTCAGGGCACCTCCAATTTCGAATTTAACAGATCGATTGCGAAAATTGGTAAGCCGGTTGATCGTACAGAATGGCAAATGACTCCTCCGACCATCAACGCTTATTATGATCCAACACAGAATAATATAAATTTTCCCGCAGGTATTCTGCAACCTCCTTTTTATTTTTCCAATGGTGATGACGCTGTGAACTACGGCGGGATCGGACTGGTAATAGGACATGAAATTACCCATGGATTTGACGATCAGGGCCGTCAGTACGATGCTGATGGAAATCTCAAGGATTGGTGGTCGGGAGATGATGCAAAGAAATTTAAAGACCGCGCACAAAATATAATCAATCAATATAACGGATATATAGCAGTAGATACTTTTCACCTCAACGGGCAATTGACAGAAGGAGAAAATATTGCAGACAATGGCGGTCTCGCCATTGCATACGCCGCATTTAAAAAAACAGCTCAGGGAAAAAGTACAGATAAAATTGATGGATTTACTCCCGACCAGCGTTTCTTCCTCTCGCACGCGCAGGTGTGGAGAATGAAAACACGCAGGGAAAGACTTATAACCATGGCACTTACGAATCCACATTCTTCACCAATGTGGCGTGTAAACGGCCCCGTTTCAAATATGCCTTCGTTTTATGAAGCATTCCACGTTTTACCCTCAGATCCTATGTACAGACCAGATAGTCTTCGTGTGAAAATCTGGTAACATTTCATTAATATTCAGACCTTGGTCATCATGGTCATTTTTCTTTAAATCCCTTGCCAGTCAAGGGTTTTAACATTTTATTCAGTCGCTCGCCATGATAAAAAGCGGTGCATATTGGGTTATGATGCATCCTAAAGCCTGCTATATTTGTATTGGAATTAGAAATAAATATATCCATCCGGACTAATTCCCAGGTTGCTTTCCCGCACGTTGCATGCACTAGAAAATACATATTAGAAAAAATTGATTCTTGCCGTTAAAGATGTTCATCATTTATTTATCACTATTAAATCGTCACATTATGAAACCAGTATTCGCAAACTTTAATCTTAAGAAATCAGCGTCGGTTATCGCTGCAGCAGCATTGCTCACTCTTGGAACTGCAAAATTACAGGCAGCACCCATTATTGAAAAGATCTCCAGTCCGACAGACAAACAGGTATCTGTAAATTTCGTCGGAGCAACTGAAAACAACTACGTATTTCACCTCGAATTTGACAACAAAACAGGCGAAAAATTTTATCTCATCGTTAAAAATGACGCAGGTGAAGTGGTATACGAAAGTGCTTACAGTGGTACACATTTCGAAACGAATATCCGCTTGCCAAAAGAAGAAACAGAAATACATCCAACATTTGTAATCCGTACAGCTACTGAGCAGATTGAAAAGAAATTTTCAGTTAGCCGTAATGTGTCAGAAAGCTTTGTTGCTACTTCTTTGTAAATGTAATCCTGTTCAATGAAGAAAAGGGCCCGCCGTGTGCGGGCTTTTTTTTTGGATTATGGGTTATGGTTATGGATTATGGGATATGGGTTATGGGTTATGGAAGTTCCTCAACCCTGTCACGTCCTAAAAAAAGTGGACAATTTACTTTTATTTATATTCAGACTTATTCATAGATTTTTAAGGTTTTTAAGCTGCCGTATGTATTTGAGAAGGTATTTTTAATCCCAGTGACCAGTGGGGTCGTTTTGTATTATAAGTTTCGATTGCCTGCTTTACAGCCTTTTTCGTTGTTTTAAAATCAGTCATCTCTTCATCGAGTAAAAATTCGTCTTTGAGGATTCCATTTACTCTTTCAGCCATTGCATTTTCATAACAATGATTTTCTTCAGTCATGCTGATCATCATTTGATTGTCGAGTAAAAGCTTTTCATATTTTGGACAACAATATTGGAAGCCACGGTCAGAATGGTGTATTACACTTTCCGTTTTTGGACATTGCCTGATAGCCATAGAAAGCGCTTCCATGGCGCTTTCTATGGCCAGACTATCTGATAACTTCCAGCCAACAATCATCCTGGAGTAGGCGTCTGTTATTAGAAAAAGATAGACGAACTTTTTTCTGGTTCTGATATAAGTTATATCGCTGACCCAGGCCTGGTGGGGAGCTGTAAGCTTTTTATCTTTAAAACAGTTTTTATACTTCCTAAACCGGTGATAGCTGTTCGTTGTCCGCTGGAACTTCTTTTTTCTCTTTACCAGCAAGTCTTTATTCCTTAAAATATCAAAGAACTTATCGCGGCCTATACTTCTTTGCAGCTGCTGTAAATCTTCGTTCAGCAGTTTAAATAATTTTTTTCCGCCCAGCCGCGGCTGGCATCTTCTCTGTCTGTGAACCAACTGAACAACAACACTTTCAGCAACCTCAACCTTTGTTTGTTCCTTTAGTGCTTTATAATATCCGGAACGGCCATAATGAAAGAATCTGCAAACTTTTTCTAAGGCGTACCTTTTTCGGGTTTGTCTGTTTTCCTGAATGGCTTGTGTCCGAAATTTTTTTTTAAATCCGTTTTATAGTGCCTGTTTGCAACCTCCACCAGGGTTCCCAGCAGATCCTTGGCCATGGTAGCGTCTGCCAGTGCTATCTTCAAGCGCTTTACTTCTTCTTCAAGTTCCTTTACCCTGTCTTTTTCCCCTTTCATTTCTATTCGTACTATCTGATTTAATAAATGGTTTTTCCCAAATTGCTTCACCCATTTTTGAATCGTACCGCCGCCTTTAATATCATAACGCCTGCGGATCTCTACAAAGCTCGCTCCTTTTTCAACTTCCCGGACTACTTTCTGCTTAAAGCTAATACTGTACCTAATCAGTACTTTTGATCTTGTTGTCATGGTTTGTGTCAGATTCTTGTTAAAAATCTGTCCACTTATTTCAGGACAAGACACCCTTAACCCATATCCCATAACTCATAACTCATAACCCCTTTAATTATCTACCTCCTTAATCGACGGCCGTCTGTCTGCAGGGTCTCTATGATCATAATTAAGCTGGAATTTTTTCAGATCAGGCTGAAATTTTCTCTTTCGTCGCAATTCATACTGATAAACATCCTGCCCTACACTGTATAAAAAAGGCAGTGCGATACTGTCGTATTCATATTTGTTGTCGTTCAGAATGCCATCTTCATTTGCATATACGGTCGCCGTCAGCATAAACTCAACATGATTTTTAAAATCCACGATGTATGAAACGTCAGTAAGGAATCCGTAAGCCCATCCGACTTTGTTGAATACGCGAATATTTTCAGGGAGTTTTCGTCCGCCTTTCTGAAAAAAGAATTTCACATACGTGTCGAAAAATGTTGCCGTGTCATATTTAGGATAAGGAGTTTCCGAGGGGAACTGAGACAGATACTGACAAATAAAGAAATAGTCAGCAGGCTCCAGGTTGAACCTGTTTGAAGCTGGAACAGAGTAAGGAAATAAGGCGGTCTGCATTAATTTTTGCAGATCCTCCAACGGTATCCAGTTGTGACGCGTGAAATTCATGGGCTCGTTGATGAGACTGTCACGGGAATTTAAATATCCTATGCCAATTTTTACAGGGGGTTGAAATTTGAATGAATCCCTATTGTATGCAGGAGGCTGTAAATAAATCAGCTTCCCGGATGAATCCAGAAATCGTATTTGATTGGTATGACGATTTTCCAATTCACTTAACGGCATGAACTGGCGAACGATTCTGGTATTTGTAAATCCTTTAGCGTGCAGGCTGCGATTCAATGATTCCTGTCCCACAAACTCATACATGCGATTGTAAGCATCATTGTCGCTTATTAAAAAAGCTTTTCTTATGAACTGTGCAATGGATGGATATCCTGTTTCCGAACTGCTGTCTCTGACTAAAGATTGCTGACCAGCGTAACTGCTGTCATACTCCACCCTCGTGAATTTATTCACGTTTTTTTTATGCATCCTGTTCAGTTTTTCTAGTGAAAGTAGCGCCAATGGCAGTTTTACTGTGGATGCAGGATAATAGTAAAAGTCTTTGTTTACATTAAAATAATAATTCTTAAAAGTCGGCTGATTGTTCACATCCCGGTCAATCTGTGTATAGATTATCTGAATGCGATAATGATCAGGTTGTTTGATCATTGTCCGGAAAATCGAATTCGTGTCAGATTGAAATATTTCCTTCAGCAGCGTATCTGTCTTAAACTGGGCTTTTGTTAATCCCGGAATCGCGCAAAACAGGAAAAGATGAAAAATGGAAATCTTCATGTTTACGAAAATACTAAAGAACATGCACGTGCGTGATCGCAGAACATTTCCCTTAACTAATCAGGTCCCCGATTCGGGTTCATAATTATAAAAGGCGCCCCGTATTTTGAGGCTGGCCGACTTAAAAGGGCCATCCTGCTGTACGACCATCGGGGAATCCACTATTGAGCGTCGTTTTTATACGATACGGGAAATTCCCCCTCCTGTTTACTGAAAAAAAGCTCTTGGTTCCTACAGGAATAAACTAGATTTGGGTATTATTTGATCAACATGAAACTATTTGTTGCTGGTCTCCCTTACGATTTCGATGATACCGATTTAAAGGAAATGTTTGAGCTCTATGGTGAAGTGGTCTCTGCCAAGGTTGCCATAGATCGTGAAACAAGAAAAAGCAGAGGCTTCGGATTTTTAGAAATGAGTGCCGCCCTGGAAGCTAAAGAAGCCATTGATGCTTTAAATGGCGCGAGACTTCGCGGAGGCAAGGAACTCGTAGTACGCGAAGCCGAAGAGAAACCTCGGGATAACAGCGGTGGCGGTGGCTACAGGCCAAGAAGATAATTTCAGCTATTCAGCTTTACAAAACCTCCGTCCAACGGATAATCTGTTCCCGTAATAAATTGGGCTTCATCAGAACAGAGGTATAATGCCAGTCCGGCTACCTCTTCAGGTTTTGCCATACGTCCGATGGGCTGACTGGCGGAAAGTTTCTTAAACATTTCATCTTCATGTCCAGGATAATTTTTTGCGATGAAGCCATCCACAAAGGGCGTGTGCACGCGCGCGGGTGAAATAGAATTACACCGTATATTATATCTGATATAGTCTTTGGCTACGGAAATTGTCATGGCGGCCACAGCGCCCTTGGTCATGCTATAGGCGAAGCGGTCTGATAAACCAACCAGGGCGGCAATGGAAGCCATATTTACAATCGAACCCCCACGGGCTTTCATATGCGGTATGCAGGTCTTTATCAGATGATAAACACCTTTCACATTGACCGAATACAATTTTTCAAAATCAGCTGCAGTTGTGTTCTCCACATTTCCGACATGCGCAATACCCGCATTATTTACCAGAATATCAGGAATATGTTTGCTAACTATTTGTCCAATTACATCCTGAACAGACGACTCCTTGTCTACGGCACAAAGAAAAAATTCACCTGATCCACCCTCATTTTCAATTTGTTTAATGGTTTCCCGGGAACCCTTTTCATCAATATCCAGCAGACAGACTTTTGCGCCCTGTTTCGCAAACAACAAACAAATTGCTTTGCCGATTCCGCTGCCACCACCAGTAATAACCGCCGTTTTGTTTTTTAAACTAAACATATATAGATGATTCACTGTTTCTTTCTTTGTATTCTGCGTTCAAGAACGCTAATACAAAACCAAAAAGGGAAATAAAACAAGCGTATGAAATTACGGAATAAACCAGCAAGGAAAAATGAACCGGTTACCATGAATGTCGCCAGAGCGATATTGTTTCGTAAATTCGCCTTCCATTTTTTCCCATGAAGCAAAAGCTGAATCATCTTTCTACCCTTCTCGAAGGAGAGCTATATACGGACGATACGACCAGAATACTTTACGCCACCGATGCCTCGGCTTTCCGCGAAGTTCCTCTGGCAGTTGCAGTGCCCAGGTCAACGGAAGATCTGAAGAAACTCATTTCGTTTGCAACTGAAAATCAAACCTCTTTAATACCCCGCACGGCCGGAACTTCACTTGCAGGACAGGTAGTAGGAAAAGGGATTATTGTGGATGTATCTAAGTTTTTTACCAAAATTATCGAATTTAATAAAGAAGAATCCTGGGTGCGGGTACAGCCTGGTGTTATACGCGATGAATTGAACCTTTTTCTGAAACCGCATGGATTACTTTTTGGTCCCGAAACCTCCACGGCAAATCGTGCGATGATCGGCGGAATGGTGGGGAATAATTCATGCGGATCCAATTCAATGATATATGGAAGCACCCGTGATCATCTGCTGGAAGTAAAAGCACTTCTCGGCGACGGGTCAGAAGTCAGCTTTCATGCCTTGGGCCTTGATGCCTTTCACGAAAAATGTGAAGGCAACAGTCCTGAGTCCCCCCTGTATAAAAATATTCGCAGTCTGCTTGGTAATTACGAAAATCAGGTGGGAATCAGAAAAGAGTTTCCCAGGAAATCAATAGAAAGAAGGAATACTGGTTATGCTTTAGATATTTTATTGGAATCTGCTCCTTTTACAGCCGGCGGACCAGATTTCAATTTTTGTAAGCTGATTGCAGGATCTGAGGGTACGCTCGCATTCATAACAGAGATTAAGCTTCAGGTGATTCCATTACCACCTCCCATAACCGGATTGTTATGTGTGCACGTGAACAGTATTGATGAAGCGCTTCGAACCAATCTCGTTGCCTTAAAATATCAACCGACTGCCTGTGAGCTGATCGACCATTATATTCTGGAGTGCACAAAAGGTAATATTGAACAAAGTAAGAACAGGTTTTTTGTCCAGGGCGACCCGGGCGCCATTCTTGTAATAGAATTTAAAAAGAATAGCAAAACTGAAGTTGAAGAGATCGCTTCGTCTCTAACCGAAGAACTTAAAATTGCAGGACTGGGATATCATTTTCCTCTTTTGTTTGGAGAAGACACGAATAAAATATGGTCGCTTCGAAAAGCAGGACTGGGCCTGCTTGGGAATATGCCCGGCGATTCCAAACCCGTGCCAGTTGTGGAAGATACCGCCGTTGACGTACATGATCTTCCTGAATATATTTCAGAATTTAATGCACTGCTTACGAAGTATGGATTGCATTCAGTTCATTATGCCCATGCAGGTTCGGGGGAAATTCATCTTCGACCCATCCTGAATTTAAAAACTGAAGAAGGAAATCAGATGTTTCGTACCATTGCGACTGAGATCGCAGGCCTTGTAAAAAAATACCAGGGTTCACTCAGCGGGGAGCACGGTGATGGAAGACTTCGCGGAGAATTCATCAAACGAATGGTAGGCGAACGGAACTATGAACTTTTTAAATCCATCAAGAGAAATTGGGACCCCAATAACATATTCAATCCGAATAAAATTGTCGATACGCCGCCGATGAATTCCATGTTGCGGTACACACCCGGACAGAAAACACCAACATTCAATACCATATTCCGATATTATAATCAGGATGTGTTACAGCATGCAGAACAATGTAATGGATCGGGCGATTGCAGGAAAACAGTTTTGTCAGGAGGAACGATGTGTCCGTCCTTTATGGCAACGAAGAATGAAAAAGACACAACACGCGCACGTGCTAACATATTAAGGGAATTTCTAACCAATTCCGAAAAACTCAATCGCTTTGACCACCGGGAAATATATGAAGTGATGGACCTTTGCCTGAGTTGCAAGGGTTGTAAATCAGAATGTCCGTCTAACGTGGATGTTGCCAAATTAAAAGCAGAATTTCTTCAGCAGTACCACGATGTGCACGGCGTACCATTCCGTTCGAAACTTATTGCAAACTTCAACAGATCGCAGAAAATGGGATCTGTTGCACCAGGCATATATAATTTTCTGGCGTCTAACGGAATTTCAAGTCGGATAATTAAAAGAATTTCCGGTTTTGCTGAAGCGCGGTCAATGCCTTCGATTTCGAAGCAAAGTCTGATGAAATGGTATGCCAGACATTCAACAGAAAAAAATAAGAATTCACCAAGAAAGGTATACCTGTTTTGTGATGAATTCACGAATTATAATGATACTGAAATCGGAATCAAAGCGATTTTGCTGTTGGAAAAGCTGGGATACGAAGTGGTGATACCCGTCCATGAAGAAAGTGGCCGGGCCTGGCTTTCGAAAGGACTACTCAGAGACGCAAAAAAAATCGCCAATAAAAATATTTCTCTGTTGAAAAGAATAATCAATAGTGAGAATCCGCTGCTCGGTATTGAACCCAGTGCCATTCTCACTTTCAGGGATGAATATGTGGACCTTGCGGATGATGAACAATTTGCAGCAGCCAAAGAATTATCGAAAAATGTTTTTCTGATCGACGAATTTATTGCAGCGGAAATAAAAAAAGGTAATCTGAATAAAAATTTGTTTACCAAGGAAAGCCGCAAGATCAAACTGCATGGTCATTGCCAGCAAAAGGCCCTGTCTTCAGTTTCGCATACCATTTCTATGTTGTCCCTACCGGAAAATTACAAGGTAGAAACGATTCCTTCGGGGTGCTGTGGTATGGCAGGATCGTTTGGATATGAAAAGGAACATTATGCGCTCTCCATGCAAATCGGGGAACTGGTATTGCTTCCGGCTGTTCGTCAGCAGCCCGATGATGTAATTATTGCCGCACCTGGCACCAGCTGCCGTCACCAGATTAAAGATGGATGTAATAGAAAAGCACTGCATCCGGTTGAAATACTTTATGATGCTTTACTGTAGCTTAAGGCTGAACGCGGAACGCTGAACGCTGAACGCTGAACGCTGAACGCTGAACGCGTAAGGCGTAAGGCTTAACGCGTAAGGCTTAAGGCTGAACTGTTTAGTTTGTCGATTGCATTCAACGTATTCCTGAATTTAATATATTACAGAAAGTATTTTTTCACCTGTCAAATGATCCACGAAGTCGGCTTTCCGAACCAGCCTTACGCCTTACGCTTTAAGCGTTAAGCGTTAAGCGTTACGCGTTCAGCGTTCCGCGTTCCGCGTTAAGCGTTCAGCGTTAAGCGTTCAGCGTTCACATTTGGCATCAAGAACTAACCCATGGATTCACGCAGAAAATTCCTTCAGAAAATTACAGGGTCAGCAGTTGGTCTGAGTTTACTGCCTGGTCAGTTTACAAAAGCTGCTACCAGTTTAGCTGGCACGATGCACGACGGTCCCGTTTTAAAAGTGGCTATTCTTGGCCTGGGTAGTTACGCCACCAGAGTGGCTGAAGCGATGGTTGACTGCAAAAAAGCAAAACTAACCGGTTTGATAAGCGGCACGCCATCTAAGATCAAAACATGGCAGGCCAGGTACAATATTCCCGATAAAAATTGTTACAACTACGGGAATTACGATGAGATAAAAAACAATCCGGACATAGATGCCGTTTATATAATTACACCCAACGCACTGCATCACGATGAAGCAATCCGCGTAGCAAAAGCCGGTAAACACGTGATTTGTGAAAAACCAATGGCCATCAGTGTTAAAGAAGCTGAAGAAATGATTGACGCCTGTAAAAAAGCAAATGTAAAATTGCTCGTTGGATACCGAATGCACTTTGAGTCTCACGTATTGGAAATTGTGAGGTTGCGAAATGCCGGGGAATTTGGAAAGATTAAGTTCTTCCAGGGTTTATCCGGGTTTACTATTGGAGATCCCAATCAATGGCGGCTGGATCCAAAACTTTCGGGCGGAGGTTCCATGATGGACATCGGCATATACTCGGTTAATGGATCCCGTTATATGGTCGGTGAAGATCCCATCTGGGTGAACGCTGTGGAAACAAAAAACGACCCTGTTAAATTCGTAAAAGGAATTGATGAAACAATTCAGTTTCAAATGGGATTTCCCGGAGGAGCGGTGGCTTCCTGCCTTTCTACTTATTCCATGAACTGGCTGGACCGGTTTTTTCTGGATGGTACAGAAGGTTTTGCCGAATTATATCCTGCAACCAGTTATGATCCAACAAAAGGATCAACGAACAAAGGCCCGCTGGATTTTCCATTTGTAACCCATCAAACAGTTCAAATGGATGAAATGGCCGCTATTATATTTGAAGGTAAAAAACCTATAATTCCAGTCGATGGAGAAGAAGCGCTAAAAGATCTGAAAGTGATTGAAGGGATTTATAAATCTGCACAGACAGGCAAAACGGTTAATCTCAATATTTAATCTCCTTTGTATGCAAGGCACCATGCTGCCGTTTGTTTTATACCATCCTCATAACTGGTAGGTTTGAATTGAAATGCATCTTCAAATTTGGAAGAATCAAATTCGTATGGAAATTCATTTTGATAAAGCATTTCTTTCATCTCCTTCATAATAGGAATAAATAACGCAAGCATGTTTATCAGCCACCTGGGAAGTATCTGAACCTTCGTCTTCGCACCCATATATTTTGCCGCAATGGAAATAAATTGGTTTAATGTTATCGCCGGCGATGCACTCGGTAAATGCCATGTTTGCCCATACGCATTGTCTGTGACGGCCAGCATATATAAACCCCTGGCTGCGTCAGGTGTATACGTAAACGTATGAATCTGATTCGCAGAAACGAAACATTGTGCAGCTTTTCCCTTTTTCAACTTTTCAAAAATTGTGATGTACGGCACACTCGTTGTCGTTGCACCTGGACCATAAAAATCTGCTGCCTTTGCTATAATAGCCCTCAGACCACCTGAATTCATTTCCTGTATCAGCATCTCATCTAACGCTGCACGCACTTTCCCTTTTTTAGTACACGGATTAAATGGTGCAGACTCCTTCATTTTGCCATCCACTTTTCCGTACATATAAACGTTATCAAAAAATATCAATCTTGCGCCGTTAGCCTTACAGGCATCGATCACATTTCTCATGATTATTGGCCAGTCCTTTTCCCAAACTTTGATATCATATTTTAAACCTACTAACAGATAAACAATGTCCGAATCTTTAACAACCTGAAAAACCTGTTCCCTGTTTAATACATCCGCAGCCACCACTTCAGTTCCTTCGATCTGTTTTGGATTTCTTGACACCAGTCGGATTTTTACTCCCTCTGACTTAAGAACAGGAATCAGCTCCGTTGCAATAGTACCATTGGCTCCAAGGATAGTGTGGAGAGACATGATTATGGGTTATGAATTATGAATTATGGATTATTATGTCAACTTATCGGTACAAATCTAGATTAACTATAGTACATTAAACAATAGATGTTCAAACCGAATCATAAAACCATTGGGCGCTACCCTTTGCATGTCACTATACAATTGAAATTTATATCCAAAATCTATACGCGTCTGACTATTAAAAATAAACTGTACCGCAGGCGCCATATCAATAAAATTCTCATTCTCGTTTAGTAAATGCTGACCCATAAACTCCAGCATCAGGTTGAAATTCGTCTGGCGATAATTCAAATATTCTTTTGGAAGAATAAGTCTTCCCGTGGAAATACTAAAATTTATTGCCTGATCCGCCTGGCCCGCAGGAATTTTATTTACCGATCCGTTGTTGTACGCCTGATTAAAACTAACGGACGCAGAAATTGCCTGTCTGTGCAGTAGTTGCGTGGCAATCAGACCCAGTGCGTAACCCGTATTATTTCTGGTCAGATCTATTTCTTCCTGAAAGATTGCCGAATTATTCAAACTGGCACGGCCAAAAACAGCCATTCTGAAATGACGATTCACGTCATCCACAGAATACAACCGGTATTTGATGTAAGTCCCGGCACCTACCCCGTGGAAGTTGCCGTTCTGATTTGTAAAGAATCCGTCGAGGTGGATCATTACATTTTTGTTCACACCTAACATGACTTCCGGAATCAACTGATAGTTAAGGGTAGCGGCTGCTTTATCATACATCAGCCAGTTGCTCGCCCTTATCCCCAGCGACTTTGACGGCATGTTGCTGGCCGGCTCGGTGAAAACGAACAGTTCCTGAGATTTCGCTGCAAACGAGACCGTCATCAGTAATAAACTGAAGAACAGAAATTTTGAGAAGGAATGCATGTTATGATTTCTCAATGGTTACATGAAAAACTCTTTCGCCATTCGCAGGCTGTGGTACGGCACCATATTCGCCTGCATATTTTTTTCTGTCTTTCTCTAAAAGAAAATCTTTATCGAGAATGAGCAGACTCTTATCTCCGTTCAGGCTTTGCTTTGAAATGCCAACGAAGTAGAAAATGACATCGTTTATTCTTAGAGAGGAGTCGCTGGCTACGTCAGCATTTTTAAAATTAGCTTTCACTTCCATCCTGGCAACTGTAAAGCCTGCATCCTGAACCGCTTTTTTCAATTTATCCAGTGAAATCTTTTCAGGATCACTAAACTGTATATGATAACTGGTATGTTCAATATCTTCCTGCACGTTGGAGACGAAAGAAACTTGCTGAAGTGACTTATAAATTGCCCTGCTGCACATACTGCAGGTGAGGCCACTTGCCTGTAGTGTAACAGACTTTATCTGACCGAAAGAAACGGACTGTATAAATAATCCGAGCGCTATAAAACAAATATGAATGGATTTCATAAAAAGAATTGAAATGACTTGATAAAATAATTGGAGACAAATGGAAATGCATCCCGAAAGGGAATAATCGGGATGAGATTATCAAATCAGCAGAAAGCAGTTCTTCAGATATCTGGGCACCGGATAGTAGCCGGGTGGTCCATGTGTAAGCGGGATAAGAGAAACAGTAGAACCTAAAACGGGTACTGAATAAATGTTGTATTCCGTATATAACCAGGTAACTTTTTTGCTGAGGTCAATGGAAATAAACTGAGCCGATATTCCTGGTCCGGGATCAGATTTTATTATTTTTTCTTCATCTCTGCAACAGCCATTTCCTTTACCGGATTTTTTCATTCCACAAGTATGGCAACTCCGCGAATGATCTGGGTTGAAACTAAAACTTACCTGTTTGCCCATGCAATAGTGTAGATACACCGTTGCTTCACAGGAGCTGGTGATGTACAGGATTGCGAGAATTGAAACAAGAAGTTTTTTCATATTAACGATATAAAGATAACCTATTTATGCAATTTTCATAGCTTTACTGTTCCTGTAAATACCCGGTAAAAACTCAAATTGTACCATGCATGCCTAACAGACGAATTGCCATACAACAATTGCTATTGATTTGGGCAGGTGTTGCATTGCTGCCCTCCTGTATGCAGGATGAAAAGAAAGTTTCTGTCCCGCTAAAGCGCATACAAATCTTACCCGAAGATGAGGATATGCTTGGCGATCTGGCGGAAACCATACTTCCAAAAACAGATACACCCGGGGCCAGGGATTTGTCGGCACATTTATTTGCACTGAAAATGGTAGACGATTGTTATACAAAGACCAATCAGGAAAAATACGTGGAAGGCATGAAAGCCTTTGAAGCTTTCGTTAAAAATAAAACAGGCAAATCATTTTCTGCCATAACGGATGATGAAAGAAAATCTATTGTAGCTGACTTGGACAAACAAAAGTCACCAGGAGATGCGCTGTCTTTCTTCTATCAATCGACTAAAAAATTAACGATTGAGGCGTACACAACCTGTGAATATTACATGACTGAAATCCGTGGCTATAAAATGATTCCCGGAAAATTCCAGGGATGTATTCCTGTAAAAACTGCATAATCTCAACTTAACAATATGGGCAATCTGAATGATGGTGTGAAAAACAGAACCTATGATGCGATCGTAATTGGATCAGGCATGAGTGGTGGATGGGCTGCAAAAGAATTATGTGAAAAAGGACTGAAAACGCTGGTATTGGAAAGAGGTCGTGATGTGGTTCATAACAAAGATTATCCAACAACCAATTTGCAGCCCTGGGAATTTCCGCACCGCGGAAAAATTCCGGAAGAAATACAGGAAGCGAATCCTGTAGTCAGCAGATGTTATGCTTTCAGGGAAGATGCCATACAGTTTTTTGTAAAGGATACGGATCATCCCTATGTACAGGAAAAACCTTTTGACTGGATCCGGGGTTATCAGGTGGGCGGTAAATCCCTATTGTGGGCGCGCCAGACACAGCGCTGGAGTGACTACGATTATGAGGGCCCGGCACGCGACGGGTTCTCTGTTGACTGGCCTATCAGATACAAAGACATTGCACCCTGGTATAGTTATGTAGAAAAATTCGCTGGAATCTCCGGAAATAAAGACGGATTGGATACGTTGCCCGATGGAGAATTTTTGCCGCCGTTGGAACTGAGCTGTGTAGAGAATTATTTTAAGGATTTTATTTCCAAAAATTATAAAGACCGTCACGTCATTTATGCGCGTTGCGCACACCTGACTGAGCCGAAACAAATACATCTGGATCAGGGCCGCGGGCAATGTCAGAACAGAAATCTTTGTCAGCGTGGTTGTCCATTTGGGGGATATTTCGCCGCCAATTCCACCACCATTCCCTGGGCCCTTAAAACGGGCAATATGACCCTCCGCCCATTTTCAGTGGTGCATTCCATTCTCTATGATGAAAAAAAGGGTAAAGCCGCCGGAGTACGTGTTGTGGATACAAATACAAAAGAGATAGTTGATTATTTTGCAAGAATCATTTTTGTAAATGCTGCAGCAATCAATACAAACCTCATACTGCTGAATTCCAAATCAAATCGTTTTCCCAATGGACTTGGAAATGACAGCGGGGTACTTGGTAAATATTTTGCCTTTCATAATTACAGAGGACATATTTCTGCAGAATACGATGGTTTTATGGATAGCACCACGGCCGGAGGAAGACCAACCAGTGCATACATACCCCGCTTTCGAAATGTTCACAAACAGGAAACAGATTTTCTCAGAGGTTATGCTGCCGGTTTTTATTCGGGCCGTTTCAGTTCCCCTAAACCAGATGGATTTGGGATTGAATTGAAAAACAATCTCGCAAAAAAAGAGTTGGGTCCATGGAGGGTAGGTTCACATATGATGGGCGAAACCATTCCAAAGGAAACGAACTATCTAAGTCTTGATACGCAAAAGAAAGATGCCTGGGGTGTTCCACTCTTGAAATTCTCGGTGGAATATGATGAAAACGATAACAAGATGGTGAAAGATTTTTCGGAGCAACTGACTGAAATGTACACAAAAGCGGGATTTACGAATATCAAAACAAACGACAGCAATCAGGCCCCTGGTCTTGATATTCATGAAATGGGGGGTGCGCGTATGGGAAAAGATCCCAAAACATCCATATTGAATAAATGGAACCAGATGCATGCCTGCGAAAATGTTTTTGTTACCGATGGGGCCTGCATGACTTCAACATCTACGCAAAATCCTTCACTAACCTATATGGCACTTACAGCGCGCGCATGTGACTATGCCGTAAGTCAGATGAAAAAGAATGAATTGTAACGCGTAACGCAAAACGCGTAACGCAAAACGCTGAACGCATAACGCATAACGCTGAGCGCATAACGCGTTAAATTTCGTAGTTTGCGGAATTAAAAGAAACATTAGCCTTTAACATACCATATCATTAACCCATGTCCACATTGAAAGTCTCCATTTACGCGGTTTTGTTGTCAGTTGCCTTCAGTTCATGTTCCAGTTCTTCCATGCGCATTATGGCGACCTGGGTAAATAAGGATGATAAACCGGTTCCGCAACCAGGCAAACACAAGATTTTTATTTTTGTGATGACCCAGAATTATGATGTGCAGGTTAATCTTGAAAATGATCTCGCTAATGCTGCGGAGTCCAAGGGTATTAGAACGGTAAAAAGTATAGATGCATTCGGACCGATTCTTACACTTGATAAATTACCCAAAAACGATGTTCTCCTGAAGGCCATTCGAGATCTTGGCTGCGACGGCATTTTTACGGTAGCACTGGTAGATCAGGAATCAAAAACACATTACGTCCCGGGTAGTTCAGCCGGAGTATTCGTTCCTTATCCTGGTTATGGAACTTATTATAGTGGCTACTATGCATACAGTCCTGCATTTTATACCCCCGGTTATTATGAAACCGATAAAACTTATTTTATCGAAAGCAACCTGTTCAATGCCAATACGGAAAAAATGCTGATCTCTATGCAGTCTAAAGTGGTGAATCCGCCAACAGCCATGAAAGCGAGTAAACAATATACCCAGATGCTGGTAACTGAACTGCAGGCTCAGGGATTTATGAAAGATTAGCGTATTATTTCTGAAAAATCATCGGGATACGGATATCCAGTTTACATCCAATTCCGGGTTTTGTTTCAAAACCAACGGTGCCATTGAATGATTCTATCCGGTTGATAATATTCACGATTCCAATGCCGCTTTTTTTCATTCCTACTTCAAAACCGATTCCATTATCATTGATCAGGACATGTATCTGACCGTTTTCTGCAGTCATTTTTATTTGAACCCTGGAAGCTGATGCATGTTTATATACATTGTTCAGTTGCTCCTGAATCACGCGGTAGATGTTCAGTTTCAGATCATCCAGCAATTCGGGTTTTGACGGCAAATCGTATTCAAAACTTATCTTGAATCCGATACCTTCTTCCATGATCTTGATCAGCGACTGAATTTGTTCTTTCAAATCGAAGCCCTTCAGCGGTGTTACATGTTTTCTTCCCAGTACCCGGATCTCGAGAATGGTGGAGTCGATCAGCCGGATGGATTGATCCACAAAATCTTTTTTGCCGGCTGCTTTTGCTTTCGCGGAACTAAGTACCATTCTCGCACTGGCCAGTAATTGATTTACATTGTCGTGAAGCTCCCGGCCAATGATATTTCGTTCGCGTTCCTGTGCTTTAATCACTGCACGGGTTATCTTTCTCTGCTCCTGGATCTGCAGATCCAGTCTCTCCTGTTCCATCTCACGCTGCATCTTCCGGATCTTCGTAACATCCCTCACGATGGCCATTACACTGTCGTCGCCGAATTTTTTCACATTGGCTTCCACATCTATAACATCTCCGTTTTTATGAATCATCAGCCGCTCACTCATAAAATGTTTACCCTTCATTACCAGGTCATTCCGGATTGGCTTCTCTATATATTGTTTTGGACAAAGTAGTGCCTTAATATTCATGCGGAGCAATTCTCTTTTTGTATATCCAAAGAGTTTGCAGAAGCTTCCGTTTACGTCAGTAAAATTTCCGTCGTAGTCAGTCACCAGAATAGGATCTGAAGCCTGTTCGAAGAGTGAGCGGTATTTCTTTTCGTTTTCCCTGATTTCACGCTGGGCTTCTTCACGGGCTGTGAGATCCACGCCAGCACCCAGCATACAACGTTTACCTTCATAGTTAACAGCGATACCGTTGAAATGGTAAAGCGAAAGCTTGCCATTCTTATCGATAAATTCCATCTCTATCTCGTTGTATCCTTCCCTGTAAACTTTTGCAACTGCCGCATTCATTGTATCATGATGCTTCCTTTCAAAGAAATCGAGGGGATGCATCTCGCGGATTTCATCTGCACTATAACCAGTAACTGTCTCAAAATTTTTATTCCATCTCAAATGTCTACCATGCTGATCCAACAGATAAAAAATACCGGGAAGACAGTTGATAATCAGGTCAGAAAGTTCCCTTTCTTTGATTAAGCGGTCTTTTATGGAAAGTTTATTCAGCCCCTTCACAGCAGAAATTGTGTCCAGGGAATTCATTTTTCCCGAATTGATTTTGGTACTCATTACTCGTATTTAAATTTTCACGGAACTCAGCAAGCAGATCCAAACCTTCACTTGGTCATCATCCGGTGGTGTTAAAAATCTCAAACAGACGGGTAACCAGATTATTTTTTTATTTCGGGCTGCAAAATTACATCATCTTATCATAAAATTTTTGTAAAACTTGACGAAAGTTAAGTTTTATAGGAGTCAGCGAAGACCTTCTGGCGCGTCTCTTTTTTTAACAGGTTGATTCCGAACGTGTTTTTTCATCCAAATACATTACCTCATCCCTTAAATCTGATTACTTTTAACATTTCCGACTTGCAAATTCGGGATGGAATATTCTTATAGGAATTCATTGAAGTGTTTAAAATAAATCTTCTGCTGGTTCGTCTACCCCATTAATCATGTGGCAGGCAGAAACGATATCAATACCGATGACCGGGTCAAAAACAAATTCCATAACGTCGGTTGTTAAAGACTACAGCAGACGTCTGCTGGGTTTCATCCGCAAACGGGTAACCAATGAGGCAGACGCGGAAGACATCCTCCAGGATGTATTTTACCAGCTGTTGGGAAATAAAGAACCGATCGATCAGCTGACTCCCTGGTTATTTACGGTTGCGAGGAATAAGATCATCGACCGGAAACGAAAAAAGCAGCCGATAGCACTCGAAGGACTTTTCTCCGATACGGAAGACGATGAGGTAAACGGATGGTTGGACATTCTTACCGACGATTCATCCAACCCGGAAACTATTTATCTGCGAAATCTCTTCCAGGAGACATTAAGGGATTCGCTGGAGGAATTACCTGTTGAACAAAAACAGGCATTCGTACTGAACGAACTGGAGGGCATCCCCTTTCATCAGATATCTGATGAAACAGGCATTCCTGTAAATACACTGATATCCCGAAAGCGATACGCGGTATTGCATTTGCGTTCGAAACTTTCTGATCTGCATGAAGCATTAAAAAACTATTAAAATAAAACACAATGAACCGTTCCAGATTTCCCCGATTTGTACTTTTTCTGTTATTTATTTTCGCCCTCTTTATTCCACTCAGTTTCATTATTATGACGTTATGGAATAATGTACTGGTCGCTGTACTCCATGTCTCCGTAATCAATTTCTGGCAGGCGCTGGGACTATTTGCCTTGTCCAGGATTCTGTTCGGCGGCTTCCCTGGAAAACCGGGCTGGAGAGGCCGTGGTTATAACCGTCGTGAAATGGAAAACATGAGAAATAAATGGTTTAACATGTCGCCTGAAGAGAAGAAAAATTTTAAACAGAGTTTGAGGAGTCGTTGTGGCAGTCAGACGCCGGATGCTCCCGAGCATGCTGCCGAGTAATTTTATTAACTATCTTGGGAGTCGATGGTTATAAAAAAAAGGCTGAATATTTTCAAATTGCTGATGGAATCTTTTGAAGGATTCAGCAAAAATGATCCCCTGAGGATGGCCGGTGCTACGGCCTTTTTCACTACGTTTGCTTTACCCGCAGTGTTGATCATCATTATCCAGATCTTCGGTATTTTTCTGAGTCCCCGGTTTATGAGCACACATCTGTTTCACAATCTCGGAGAACTGGTGGGCAGAAATGTTGCGGGCGAATTACGTCATACTTTATTTAACGTACATAATTTATTTGGCAACTGGTACGAAGCTGCATTCGGATTTCTCTTTATGATATTTGTTGCAACCACTTTGCTCAAAGTGATAAAAGATTCTCTGAATCAACTGTGGAACATACGTACGATTCGCCACACCGGTTTTAAAATCGGACTACTTAACCGGGCAAAATCACTGATGATCATTTTAATGGCGGGCATTTTATTTTTGATTGTGTTGCTGGTAGAAGGGGGTCTGGACTTAATTCAGCAAAATGCCGGCGATGTTTCCTCAGGATACATGGTGTTTGGAAAAATGCTGATCCGACAAGTCATTTCTTTTCTGCTGATCTCCGTTTGGTTTTTTTTATTATTCAGACTGCTTCCTGATGGAAGACCTTCCTGGAAAACGCTGATTGCCGGCGCGGCATTTACAGGTCTTTTGTTTACAGGAGGAAAATTATTACTAAAATGGCTGTTAACATATAGCAGCATGGAAACAGTGTACGGAGGTTCTACCTCATCCGTGTTGCTGTTGCTCTTTGTATTCTACTCCTCATTTATATTCTATTATGGAGCCTGTTTTACAAAAATCTGGGCTGAGTTTCACAATAAACCCATTCAACCCGGCAAACGTGCGGAGAGTTTCAAATTGCAGCGCGTAACGGTTTAGATTTTCTGAACTATTTCGGTTTGAATTCCATTTTGACTCCTATACCCTTGCCTGCTTTTTTCTGTTCAGGACTTTGGTAAATAGTTTTTGTCATGGTGCCCAGAAATTTGCCGCCATATTTTAAATAACTGATAGAATCTGATTTTTTGATTATGGTGGCTTTATCGATGTCTGCATCTGTAGGAATGCGATCGAGGTATTGCGTTAAATATTTCTTTGCCATGTGATGATCCACATTCGTTTTCTCAATCTGACCCATAGGAATTTCCTTCTCCGGAAATATTTTTGAAACCGAAATCTTATCCGCAGCCTTCCTTTTAACAGGCACTTTTTTTTCTGCTTTTTTCTCTACAGGTGCCTGGCTGGCTTCAGGAGCCTGATCGGTGGTTTTAGCTTTTTGTGCCATTGTCCAATGTTTAGGTTCTGGGTAAATATAAGGATAATATAATGGTCAATGGCGGATGGTATGTAAACGATGCTGGGCGATCGCCAGCAGTTTGCAATTGGCCGTCGTGAATACCACCAGATTTTGGTATATTGTTCCACCCATTTCACCGCGACTATTTGGCTATTAACAATTAACAGTTAATCATTTATGAAATTATTCCGATGGAAAGCAGGAAACAAAATAAACCCTGGAATGATCGTTGGGGACATTCATTATGATGTTTCTTCTTTCGGAGAGGATTATAATGAAGTATTTTTTGAAACGGACGGGCTCCGGAGGCTGAAGTTATTTGCCGACAAGCACTTGGCTACATGGAGAAAACTGGAAGAACCCATATCGTTTGCCAGTCCGGTAGCCCGGCCATCCAAAATCGTATGTATTGGGTTGAACTATGCAGATCATGCCCGGGAAACCAAAGCACAACCCCCACCGGAACCTGTTATTTTTCTAAAATCGACTACCGCACTCAGCGGACCATTCGATCCGATCATTATTCCGAAGAATTCGAAAAAAACTGACTGGGAGGTTGAACTCGCCATTGTTATGGCGAGAAAAGCTTCCTACGTAACAGAATCAGAAGCGTTGCAGTATATAGCGGGTTATTGTTTGCACAACGATGTCAGTGAAAGAGAGTTTCAGATTGAAAGAAGTGGAACCTGGGATAAAGGTAAGGGTTGCGATAGCTTTGCGCCGGTTGGGCCTTTTCTCGCAACACCGGATGAGATTCCGGATGTAAATAATCTGCGTTTGTGGCTAACGGTAAATGGCAAAATCATGCAGGATGGAACAACGGCAAATCTGATATTTAAAATACCTTTTCTCATTTCTTATATCAGTCAGTTTATGACGCTGCTACCTGGGGACCTGATTTCCACGGGAACACCTGCCGGTGTGGGATTGGGAATGAATCCGCCCGTCTATCTTTCACCAGGCGACATCGTCGAACTTGGTATCGATGGATTGGGAATATCCCGTCAGAAACTTGTGTCTTATGATAACAGGTAAACCTTTTATTACACAGGAAGCTGTATAATTACCAGTTATTTCCACCAGTTACACGATCAATATAGCATCCTACACACTCCGGCATTTTACAGATATTGGTTAGGTTAAATTACATGGTATTCAGGTCGCACCAATTGAATACCATTAACATTAAACCTTACTTATGAATTTGCAGGAAAGCATAACCGGCTTTTATTATGTTGGCACAAAACGGGCGAATATTACAAAACTTGTCAATATTTATAAACGCGGTTATGCTTCCGGCAATTTAAATCATGCGCTGAATGAACTGACTAAAAAAGACCGCATTGTTCCGGATGTTATTTTTTGCGAAGCCAATTATGGATTTGCAGAAATCAGAACCTGGGCGGATTCACTTTCAAAGCATGATCAGTTGTCACAGGTGCCGCTCATCATTAATGCAGACAGAATGACGGCAGCTGAAAACTTTCATTTTATTCGCAATCGTATTGTTGACGACATTTTAAATATGCAGGAGCTAAATGAAGCCGATCTGGAATCCAAGGTTCGTTTTCTTCGGAAATTCAAAGCACGAATAAACGAAAACGGGAAAAGACCAGTAAATCAGATAACTTCCAAAATACCTGGATCTGTTCATATGATCTTAAAAAGAAGCCTGGACATACTGATTAGTTTTATGGCAATCATTCTGCTCGCTCCCGTTTTTTTAATTATCGCACTGGCAATCCGTATCGAATCGAAGGGAAATGTTATTTACGTTTCCAAAAGAGCCGGAATGGGATATCGCATATTCAACTTTTATAAATTCAGGACCATGTTCCCCGGCGCCGATGTGATCAGAACAGAAATCAAACACCTGAATCAATATGCCGATTCCAGCATTGTTCCGTTTTTTAAAGTGAAGGATGATCCGCGTATTACCGGGGTAGGCAGGTTTCTGCGAAATACAAGTCTTGACGAACTTCCCCAGCTTTTCAATGTATTGCTGGGAGACATGTCTCTCGTGGGAAATCGCCCATTACCCTTATATGAGGCAGCAAATTTAACTACGGATAAATTATCCAGGAGATTTCTTGCACCAGCGGGAATGACGGGACTTTGGCAGGTACAAAAAAGAGGCGGACATATCTTGTCTGCTCAGGAGAGAATGGATCTGGACATCGACTATGCTGATAAATCAAACTTGCTTTACGATATGTGGATTTTGGCAAAAACACCTCAGGCAATGATACAAAAAGTAAATACATAATGATTATCTTAGAAAAAATGTAACTCATTGATGATTGCTGATTCCGCGAATATTTGTTTTATAAAGAATGATATAAAAATATTTAGAACCCCTAAACCTCGAACCCTCCGTGCCCTTTTTTTCTTTCTCTTTTTATTCGGAACCATCCGTTCCGGATTCAGCCAGTCGTCATATAATGTAGATACCCTCATTCAATGGGTAAATACACATCCGCACAACGATTCAATCAGAATCCGTTATATGCATCGCATCAGCTACCTGTTGAGCGAAACTGATGTAAATAAGTCGTTTGCATATTATGAAATGGTGTCAAAGCTGAGTGACTCACTCCATTTCACTTTTGGAATGAGCCTGGCGAATATCAACCTCGGCATCCTGCTTTCTTCAGCAGGCAATTTCGAAGCCAGCACAAAAGCTTTTTTCAACGCAATAGACCTGGCTAAATCCTGCGGTGCCCGCCGGCTGGAAGCCGTTTCATTAAATAATATCGGTGAGAACTTTGCCACGCTGAAAGACTTCGACAAATGCCGTCAATATGCGCTGGAAGCCATTGAAATCAACAATTCCATACAGGCCTGGCGTGGGGTGGCGTTAAACTACGAGTTGCTAAATCGTTGCGACCTTGAACAGGGTTTATATGATGAGGCAAAAGCGAATCTCGATAAAGGAATGCCGTATGCACTTCAGACAAATGAAAACTATGTTCTTTCCCAGTTTTATGTTGGATATGGAAAATTGCATGCCATTCACAACAGGAACGACTCAGCAAATTACTATTTTACAAAAGCAGCCGCTTCGGCAAAAGCTTCCAATGACATAAGAAATGAATTTCAGGCTTACCTCGCAGAAGCGAAATACATGAAGCATATCCCTGCCCGCGAGAAAACAGCGTTGCTTACAAAAGCATTACAGCTGGCAGAACAAACTCATTTTGCAGAAGGAAGGTCTAAAGCAGCGGAGCAACTTTCTGCTGAATATAATGAACAAAAAAACCTGGATTCGTCCATGTTCTATTACAGAATGTACCGGACGATTACCGACTCTCTTTTTTCAGAAAACAACCGGCGCAACGTAATCGTTAACGAATCCCAATGGACAATCAAGAAGAAAGAACTCGAAAATAGTACCCTGGTTGAACTTAACAATGCACAGAAAAGACAAATTGCATTTAAGAATATCCTGCTCTTTCTAGCGGGCATCGGTTTTATGCTTGCCCTGTTTATTATTTTTTTATTATACAAATCTTTCCAGGCAAAAAAATTAAAAGATACATCCCAGTACAAACAAAAAATTGCCGAAACAGAAATGCAGGCCCTTCAGGCTCAGATGAATCCGCATTTCTTTTTTAACAGCCTCAATAGTATTGAGAATTTCATCATGCAAAACGAAAAGAAACTTGCTTCTGATTATCTCAATAAATTCGCCCGGTTTATCAGAAGTATTCTGGATAGTAGTTACACAGATCTGATCGAATTAAATAAAGACATCGAATCTCTTCAATTATATATAGATTTGGAACAACTGCGATTCAACAATAAATTTTCCTATTGTTGCCAGGTTGATCCGCAAATTGTCCAGGGTGACTATCACGTCCCGGCACTACTCGTGCAGCCGTTTCTGGAGAATGCGATAAATCATGGTATAGGACCCAGCGAACGCACCGACTTGCAAATCTGCCTTAAAGTGAAACTGGTTGACAATATGATTCACTATATTATTCAGGATAATGGAATCGGTCGTGAGCAGTCGAGAGTATATCATCAGTTAAACAAACCCTTTCACAAGAGTGTCGGGATGAAACTGACGCAGGACCGAATTAATATCTTTAACAGAGATACAGGTTCATCATCCAATGTAAAAATTATCGATTTATTTGATGATGAAAATAAACCCGCGGGCACCAGAATTGAATTTGCCATAAAATGTGTTTCGTATGCAAATCCTCAAAGCAATACTGGTAGATGACGAATTAAACAGTTTGCAGAATCTGCAATTCAAAATAAGGGAGTATTGTCCTTCAATCAGAGTTGTTGATCAAACGCAAAACCCGGAGGAAGCGATTCGCCTCATTCAGCAACACAAACCCGATGTCATTTTTCTCGACATAGAGATGCCGAGAATGAGTGGTTTTAAAATGCTTGAACAGATTGAGGAAGTTGACTTCGAAGTGATTTTCATCACTGCATATAACCATTACGCGATAAACGCCATCCGCATCAGCGCATTTGACTACCTGGTAAAACCCGTAGCAATCGAGGATTTACAGCAAACCGTGGAACGCCTGGGAAATTTCAGCATAAAAAAAACGCGGGAACGTGCCAAATTATTGAAGCAGAATCTTGCCAACCCGAAGAGCCAGGAAGATCATATCGCCATTCCAACCAACGACGGACTCGAATTTATTCAGATCAAACAAATTATCCGAATCGAATCCAGTTCTAATTATTCCAAACTCATACTACAGAATGGCCAGCAATTGCTGGTCACAAAACAGCTTAAAGATTTCGAAGAGCTGCTGCAGGACTACCGTTTCTACAGAGTCCACCATTCCCATCTCGTTAACCTGAATTTTATTACCAAATACATTCGCGGTGACGGCGGACAAATTACCCTGCGAAACGGAGACGTAATCGATGTTTCCCGCAGAAAGAAAGAAGTGTTTCTTAAACTGATCGGTGGATGAATTCTTTGATTTTCGTTTGGGTAATTTAAAGCGATCCCTTGTTAAGATAAGTAACTAACTGAATCAGGTCGTTCTCATCGTATTCCCTGTCACCGATCATCTTAAAATAATCATCCAGTTTATAACTATCGGAATTTAATACAAACAGTCTTTTCAACGCCGCCTTTTTAATGTTAAAAAAAGAGCGATAATCCCTGTTCGGAAAAAATATAAAGTACTCGGCAAAATCCACATACTTGTCCATAAAATTGCCTCCCGCAACTCCTGAGCTGGTTCCAATCGTACCGATAGTGCCCCTTACTATTTTTGTACGTGAAACCTTAAACAATGAATATTTACCTTCGTCCCTGACAAGTATTTGGAATAAATCCTTGTCGTTTATAAAATAAATATGCTTAAAAAAATAGGCAGAGTCGTTTTGATAAAATTCAATCGCTTTAAACTCTCTGTGGTCGATTTCAAAAATGGACTTGAAGTCGGAAGTAATCAGCAGTTTCCTGTCAACCTTATCGAAATTGAAAAAGAATGTATCGCTGCTGAGAATAGAATTGTTCGAAGTTAGCAGTCTTGCTTTAACCCAGTCACTGCCAAAATAAAGATTTTTACCCCTGAATGGAGATGGATTAAAACTTATAAAAGGCTTGCTGATCTGGGCAATGTCGGGATACGGGTTCTCTTGTGCATGGATGATGTACGAAGTAGACAAGCAAAGCAGCGTGCAGGTAATATATTTTCGCATTACCACTGGATCCCTCCCGGTTAGTACAATTTACGAAATAGACAATAATTTGTAGTAATTTTTTGGAAGACTAAGTTAATCGTTGGCCGTTGGCGGTTGGCCGTTGGCGGCCTGACCCGCTCACGCGAGGTTGGCCGTTTAGCGTTAAGCGTTGCGCGTTACGCGTTCCGCGTTGCGCGTTAAGCGTTAAGCTTTTTTCGTAATATACATTTCAGAATGGCCAATATGAAAAATGCATCATCAAGAAGGAAATTTGTAAAAAATGCCGCTGCCGGTTTGGGTTTATTATCCATGCCGGGTTTGCTAACGACGAAAACAAGCATTGCAAAAAAAGTAAAAGTGGTTTGCGTGGGTGGTCACCCCGATGATCCTGAAAGTGGTTGCGGAGGTACACTGGCTAAATTTGCAACCGCCGGGCATGATGTGACCATTATTTACCTGACACGTGGCGAAGCAGGTATTCCGGGGAAATCACATAATGAGGCAGCAGATATCCGAACGAAGGAAGCTACGGAAGCTTGTAAAGTGCTTCAAACAAAACCCGTTTTCGTTGGACAAATAGACGGCAGTACCATTATGGACAATGACTGGCTGCGCACATTACAGGGCTTGTTAAATCAGGAAAAACCGGACATCGTATTCACACACTGGCCCGTGGATTCTCATAAAGATCATCAGATTGCCAGTCTCCTCACTATTCAAAGCTGGGTAAGGGCCGCAGATAAATTTGATCTGTATTTTTTTGAAGTCTGCACGGGCGAACAAACCATGATATTTAAACCCACCGACTATGTGGATATAACCGAAACACAGGAACTAAAAAGAAAATCGGTTTATTGCCACGTGAGTCAGGATCCCCCGGGCATTTACCAATGCGGTCATGCCGCAATGGAGGAATTCCGTGGCCGCGAAATCGGCGTAAGAGCGGCAGAAGGGTTTGTCCGCATGACGGGAATGAAGAACGGGGGCATTATAGACATTCCGGGACTTTAGTCAGGATAGTTCCGCGTCGCGGGACCCGGACATTGCAATTCTGTAATTATTACTAACTTAGTGGTGTCTGAAAAAAACTGCTTCCATAATATTATTTGTAACGCTGCTTTTTAACTGGTGTGGATATCAGTTGTTAAATGCCTATCTGGATAACCGGGTCGCCAGCCAGTTACAGACAAAATTAGATGGAAATGATTTTAATGAATCCGAACTGATCTCTATAAAAGTTCCGGCTACACATCTCACCTACTACAATTATTCCGATCGTTTTGTACGTGTGGACGGCCAAATCGAAATTAGCGGAGTGCAATATAATTACGTTAAACGTCGACTGTATAACGATTCCATTGAAATGCTTTGTATTCCAAATCGTGCGGCCATACATTTAACAAAGGTGAAAGGTGATTTTTATAGATTGGTAAATGATTTACAGAATCCCGGTCAGGAAAAGAAAACCGATTCTCATGCATCAAAAAACTTTTCGTACGACTATTTTACACTGAATATTTTGCTCAACATAGTAAATCCGTTTTCAGATATTAAGAGAACAACATCTCTTTACAACAGAGCACTTGCTGCTGGTTCCAAATCTACAAACGAACACCCGCCTCAACAGACGAGCTGATTTTAATTGTTAAGTTATTCTTTTACCTGAAAGGGTATCATTCATCATTTTTACAAAAAAGATACTATGCGTATTCAAACCGAACCAATCGGCAGCATTCCGCGTCCGATAGAATTGATATTGGGAATTAAAGCACACGCTGCCGGTGAACTAAACGACCGGGACCTTCAACATTTATATGATTCAGCAATTGCTGATACCATAAAAAAATTCGAAGCTACGGGATCACCAGTTATATCAGATGGCGAACAAACCAAATCAAGTTTCGCCACTTATCCCTTACAGGGTTTGAAGACATTGGCTTCAAACGGTGTAGTGATTCCTTTTGCCGACGGCCATACCAGACAGTTACCGACACTTACCGGCGGACCATTTCGCTATCAGGTGTATGCAGACAGTTTTACTCAAAAAGCGAAATCGTTCACCTCTTTACCTGTTAAGCAGGCGGTTATATCTGCATCTGCGATCAGCTTATTATACCCTTCTGAAGGAATAGAGGGTTATACCCGGGAGCAGTTCATCAACGACGTGATCAATGAATCCGTAAAAGATATCAGGAGAAGTCTTGACAGTGGAGCTTACAATGTTCAAATTGATTTTACTGAAGCAAGACTTTCATTAAAATTGGATCCAAGCGGTGGATTGCTGCAGTCATTTATAGATCTGAACAATCAGGTTATCAATCGTTTTTCTTCAGAAGAACGAAAAAAAATCGGTGTACACTCATGCCCCGGAGGTGATCATGATTCAACTCATAGTGCAGATATAAGTTATCAGGACCTTCTCCCCCTGTTATTTCAACTGAATGCCGGTAATTTTTACCTGGAATATGCAGGCGAAAAAAATAAAAAAAATGTTTTGAATTCGATCAAACAACATTTAAAACCCGGCCAGCATATTTTTCTCGGCGTAACCGATGTACTCAATCCAAAAATTGAAACTGCCGAAGAAATACGGGATACGATTCTCGAAGCAGCAGAAACCATACCAGTTGATCAGCTTGGCAGTACAGACGATTGTGGATTTTCTCCTTTCGCAGATGACACATCGACGGCGAGAGAAATTGCTTTTGCCAAAATAAAAGCACGGGTAGACGGTACCAAAATGGCGGAAGAATTGATAAATAAAAAGAAAGTTTTTTTTCAGTCCTAATTATAGTTTCTGAAGAAATCCACTTCCATATTATTATTAACGATTCTGCTATTCAATCTGATCGGATACAGACTGCTTACTTCAATCCTTGAAGACAATGCCAATAAGCAGCTGGAAATGGCATTGGATAACAATGAGTATAAAGACTCAGATCTCATATCCATAAAAATCCCCGTTTCCTACCTGCCCTATTATAACAATTCTTCTACGTTTGAACGAATTGACGGGCAGGTAGAAATCCAGGGTCTTCAATACAATTATGTTAAACGAAGAATTTATAACGATTCACTGGAATTACTCTGTATTCCAAATCAGGCTGCAATGAATTACAAAGCGGTCAACGATGAATTTTTCAGATTTTTGAATGACCTGCAGCATATGGGGAAAGGCAGACCGAACCATTCCCGTCACCATGCTTCGAAAAGACCGTCAGGCGATTATTGTTCCCCGATTTATTGCCGTAATCAGGATGATATATTTCTGATGCTTCCTCAAAAACTATCCTTTTATCTTTTTCGGATTGCTTCCCGCCACCATTTCGTTCCGGAACAACCTCCGGAAAACGCCTGATCAGTCAGGATTTTATTAGCAAACAGATTTTTCACCAGAACTGCTATCGGATATGCCTATGTCCGGGCATGTCTTATTAAATCCGCTTATACATTCAGGAGCGGCAGGTGAAAATATATATTGACTCATACAAGGCGTTCACTATGCGAAAAAAAATATTGATAATCGTTATTGCCATACCGGTTCTTTTGTTGCTGTCGTCAGTCAGTTATGTATGTATAAAAAACTATTGTGAAAAAGCAGAAGTAACAGAACTTTATAAAGAGGGCCTTAGTCCAAAAAATGAAAAAGACAATCCTTTTAATCCGGCGTCGGCACTCGCCTACTGTGATTCATTATCACGATTGCCGCTGGACTGGGATAGACTGGTTAAAACGCTTTCCCTAAAATCACTCTTATTACTCAGGATGGGAAAAGAAAAAGAGGCCGCTGCAATTCTTGCACAGGTTTTGCAAACAAGAACTAATAAAGATGATGATGTCTCTATGAACATCAAAAAAAATCTTGCCATTACTTATCTGAGACTGGGAGAAAGAAATAATTGTGTGAACAACCACTCCGCCGCGTCGTGTATATTTCCGATACAAGGCAAAGGAGTATATATGGATCCCTCTGCTACACAAACCGGAATCCAACTGTATGAAGATATTCTTCTAAAAGACTCAAGCGACCTGGAATCCAGATGGTTGTTGAATATCGCATACATGACCATTGGTGAATATCCCTCGAAAGTTCCATCGCAATGGTTAATTCCGGGGCTCGACACAGATACTACTTCTTACAAAGTCAAACCTTTCCAGGATATGGCCGGTGATCTACAGATCAATGGTTCAAGAGGAATGGCCGGAGGTGTTATTGTTGATGATTTCAACAATGATGGTTACCTGGATATTGTTACCTCTACCTGGGGATTGAATGACTGCATGCACTATTATAAAAACAATGCAGATGGAACATTTACGGATGTCAGCGAGACGTCAGGACTAAGTACAATCAAAGGTGGGCTAAATATCATACAGGCTGATTATAACAATGATGGATTTACAGATATTCTGGTATTAAGAGGTGCATGGCTTGGAGAACATGGAAAAGAGCCCAATACATTGTTAAGAAACAACGGTAATGGAACTTTTACCGATGTGACCGTTGTGAGCGGGATCTTATCATTTTGTCCAACGCAAACCGCCACCTGGGCAGATTTTAATAATGATGGATGGCTCGATCTGTTTATTGGCAATGAAACATGTACGCTGGAACATCCTTACCCTGCTGAATTATACATCAACAATCAGGACGGGACATTTACCAATACGGCTTCAGAATCCGGTGTGGCAATGACCGGATTTATGAAGGGTGTCGTTTCCGCAGATTATAACAACGATGGGTGGCCCGACATATTCATTTCCATATTAAATGGAAAATGTATGCTGCTGAAAAATCAGGGAGTCAAATCAAAAATACCGCAATTTAAAAATGTATCACTGGAAGCGGGTCTTCGAAGTGAAAAAGTTGTTACATCAACCTTTCCAGCCTGGTTCTGGGACTATAATAATGACGGTTGGCCCGACATATTTGTCTGCGGTTATGAATATCTGAAAGCGCTGGGAGCAACGGCTGCGGCCGAGGCATTAAACCGTCCATCTCCAAACCGAAGCCGGATGTATTTGTACAGAAATAATCATGACGGCACATTCACCAATGTTGCAGAGCAACAAGGATTGAATAAATCGGTATACGCCATGGGCTCCAACTTCGGCGATATAGACAATGACGGCTGGCTGGACATGTATCTGGGTACTGGAAACCCGGACTTCAAATCACTTATTCCGAATAAAATGTTCAGGAATATTTCAGGTAATGGATTTGCTGATATCACATCTTCCGCACGTGTAGGAAATCTGCAGAAAGGTCACGGTGTTTCTTTTGCCGACATCAACAACGATGGTTATCAGGATATATTTATTAAAATGGGAGGAGCCTATCCGGGTGATGGGTTTTTCAATTCTTTTTATGTAAATCCTGGACAGAATCAGAATAACTGGATTAGTGTACTTCTTGAAGGAACAAAATCAAATCGGTCAGCTATTGGTGCTCATATTGCCGTAACATTTACCGAAAATGATAAAAAAAGAACGGTATATATGGACGTCAATTCAGGTGGCAGTTTTGGAGCCAACCCATTGAGAAAAGAAATTGGCATTGGCGAGGCAAAAATAATTGACGAATTGATTATTAAATGGCCAACAAGCGGCATCGTTCAGGTTTTCAAGAATATTGCACCGGATCAGTTTATAAAAATAACAGAAGGTAGTAATCAGATAGAAAAAATGAATCTTAAAAAACTGATATATAAACCCTCTCAGGGAATGCAAAATATGATTGGTTGCGCCCCGGGTACGATTAAATAAACTATGGTTTAAACTGAAAACTGCGAATGATTACTTCAACAGGTTTCTGATCTTCCGGAGGATTTCCGTCGAACAACCAGAAATTGATATGCACGGGCATTGTGAGGTGACTTACAGACGTTTTTGGTCTGGCAAAGACAGACCGGAATATCAGGTTTTTCGGATTGGTGGAAATGCTGTCGAAGCTTGAACAGATGACGGTATCAGCATTTCTGTAAAAATAGTGCGTGCTCAAAGTAGATTTAAGTGTAAACTCTTTGGTTGTCGCGCTGTTTTTATTGCTATCCGTTTTCGCGGGCCAGATGGTGTAATTTAAATTTGGATAAACGGGATTACCCCATCTGGCTATTTCTATATCCATTTCATCATATCCATCGTTACCGGAATAATTAAACAAACCGAGGACTATATTTTTATCGAAATGGTCAATAGCTCCTTCCACTACAAATGTGTACGTGCCATATCCAAATTTTTGCGAACTGGTAATTTCAGGACAGATCCAGCGACCCGTTTTAGGATCCTTTGTAATCAGCAGATGCAGTCTGCCCAAACCGTCGACCTGTACACAGGAATCGGAAAAATAATTGGGTCCGGGACCCTGTTTGTTAGTCGTGCTACGAATTACCCATTCGTATCCGCTAAATGAAATTTTTCTGTCAGCACGTACATCCTGTGATGTGCCATCGAAGCAACATAACAATATATAACCGCATATCATAAATCTGACCATACATTTTCATTTTTACTTGGCAGGCTATCAGTTTTTGATTACTTTTTCCTGACCATTTTAAACGACATTCTGTCAATCATTGCAGTATGCAAAAACACATTTTGTTTTTTCTAACCTTTTCGATTTTATTTTCCAATTGCAAGTTAAATAACCCGGATAAACCAGCAACCAACGCTGACGCGGATTTTCAACAGCTTTCTGATAGCTTTTTGCTGGGATACCTCAACTGGCGCCCGCAGAATGCAGTGGGTTTGGGCCTCCACCAGTATGATGGAAAGCTCACTGATTTAAGTAAGGAGTCCATTAACAAAGAACTTACCAGGCTCAGGGATTACGAACAAAAACTGGAAGCGATCGATACAAGTGCGCTTAGTACAAAAATGTTTTATGATCTCCGGATTTTAGACCTCGCAATCAAAGCGGAAATATTTAGCATACAGGATTTGAATCGATACTCCTTAAATCCGATGGTTTATGCCGGAGTGATTGATGTAAATATTTATATAAGTCGCAATTTTGCTCCTGTCGAAGAACGCCTCAAATCAATTATAGCCATCGAAAACCAGGCACCCCAGCAATTTGAATATGCGAAAAACAACCTGCAGGATTCACTGGCAAAACCTTATGTGGAAACTGCGATAAAAATTGCTAAAGGCTCTGCAGCCTTTCTAAGTACCGAACTGGTGGCAGCGCTAAAAGAAGTAAAAAATGATTCTTTACAAGCCGCATTTAAAGAGTCGAATAATAAAGCAATTGATGCATTAAATGGATATGTGCGTTTTCTTGAAAAAGAAAAGCTCCCTAAAGTACACAATCACTACGCCATTGGTCGTGATAACTATATGAAAATGCTCCTTTATAATGAGGACATACAGATTACACCGGAAGCCGTTCTGGAAATTGGCATGGAACAACTCAAAAAGGAGCAGGAAACATTTAATGCAGCCGCAAAGATTATCAATCCAAATAAAAAAGCAATAGACGTTTACAATGATCTGGAGAAAGATCATCCCACGGCCGACAGCCTGATTCCGAGCGCCAGAAAAACTATGGAATCGATACGTCAGTATTTAATTAATAAGAAAATTATTACGATACCGTCAGAAGTTCGCGTTCAAATTAAAGAAACGCCTGAATATGCGCGGGAGACAAGCACAGCTTCGATGGATACTCCGGGTCCTTTTGAAACAAAAGCGCCCGAAGCATATTATTATATTACCCCGGTGGATCCTCAATGGACAGCTGTTCAACAGGAAGACTGGCTTAAGTCATTCAATTATTATACAACCGATGTTGTGACCATTCATGAAGTGTACCCCGGTCATTACACACAATTTCTGCATCTGAACGCATCTTCAGCCACGAGGATAGAAAAAATCTTTGGCAGTTATGCTTTTATTGAGGGCTGGGCTCATTACTGTGAAAAAATGATGCTGGATGAAGGTTATGGAAACAACGGAGATTCGGTTCGGGCAGCAAAATACCGTCTGGCGCAATCGGGAGACGCCCTGCTGCGCCTGTGTCGGTTGTGCGTGTCCGTTAAAACTCATTGTCAGGGAATGACACTGGATGAGGGCACAAAGTTTTTTATGGACAACTGGTATCAGGGTGATAAACCATCGAGGCAGGAAGCACTTCGCGGAACTTTTGATCCCGGATATCTTTTTTATACCATTGGAAAGCTGGAAATACTCAAGTTACGTGCAGACTATCAGCAGCAGGAAGGTCCTGCTTATTCACTTCAAAAATTCCATGATCTAATGCTGAATAATGGTATGCCGCCCATTCGCCTTTTACGTGAATTGATGCTAAAAGATTCCACCTCATGGAACAGGACACTCAATTGATTTAATTAATATGCAAAACGAATCACAAATAAACGTCTCCCGGAAATTATCATATTAATGAAAGAATCACGACATTTGATGCGTAATTCAACCCTGTAAAATCCAAGTATTTTAACCTGATGAAACTAAGGAAATTCTCCCCGCTCTTCATTTGCATTTGTGGTCTGATGGCCTGCGGTTCCGGATTATTCGCACAGGCAGACGACAGACCAAGACTGATAGCCCTTGAAAAAAGACGATTTGAGCTGATGATCCACCACGATACGACACAGCTTTCGAGTATGCTGGCCGACAGTCTCATCTACATTCATTCAAGCGGCGTTATCGATAACAAAGCTTCTTTTATGAAGGACATCGGATCCGGACACATCACATATCTTTTTATTCTTCCGGAAAAAGTAGTTGCTTCCGTGGATGGAAACTACGCCTGGATTTATGGAAGAGCAAACGTAAGGTTTAAGCTTTCTACCATGACAGGCACTATTGATCAATACGTAAGCTTCGTAGAACTTTACCAGCATAAGCGGTACCAGTGGCAGCTGGTCATGAGTCAAAATGCCCGAATAGAAGCAAATGCACCGTATCATAATATGACGGTTCCTCAGGTGCAGGAAGGGATAACACCGTCCATTTACTGAACCGTAAGATCCACACAGCGGGGTACAACTTTGGCAGAAAGATCGGGATCCTTCATTGTTTTATCGAAGGGAAACATGGGCCGGATAATTCTTTTATAAGTAAGACGTTCCAGATCCTGGTCCACACCACCTGGCGTTAACGCCATAATCCAGTCTGCCCTCATGGCATATAATTCAGGTTCGAGGTATCCGATCTTAACAACGACTACTGATGCGTCTCGCGGCTTCAATCCAAGTCTTGTAAAATCTATTTCCTTATGATAAGGTTTTCGTTTCTGCGTAACGATGACGTTAACACTTCCAACTTTCACTACTGCTTCCACTTCCGCGTCTTTGTCGCCATACACAATGGATGCTACTGTTCCTGAAATCAGAACAGGTGGGGCATAACGTGCGTCCACTTTTGCGCCGGCATATCCTTCCACATGATTTCCAATGCCGGCTTTTATAACATTCGTAATCAGATCGGGACCGGGTATAGAGGCGTAAATTAAAGCAGGACCTGTTGATGATTTAAATTCAGGTCTCGCCAGAATTTCCCTGAGTGTCCATGTAACATCGCCCGCACCGCCCGCTGTTGGATTGTCGCCCATATCACTTATGAAGAATGGATGTTTTGAACTCCTGATTGCACTATCAAGACAGGTGCTCAGTGGTGCCACCGGTGCAACAAAGGCAAAATTGAATCGCTCTTTCCAGAAACGCTGTGCCAGATCTTCTGCCGTATGTTTTACTTTTTGTTGATCGTCTCCTGTAACCATTACGACTGCATGATTTCTTGGTTCATCTGCCCAGGCATAACCTATCCAGATAGCAGCATCGATGATTCCTTCCTGAGAAGCTGCAGGTGCTACTGCTGCATATATACTTTTTCCCGGTTCTATTCTTGTACTTGTTTTCTCACCCGGCAGTAACACAGGAATAGTGACATATGCTTTGAAAGGTTTTCCTTTACCGGACGCAATTCTGTTGATAAGATTTACCACTGCACGCTCCTTTGTTTCCATCGCATCTTCGTGAGGCGCTTTTCTGTAACAGGTGATGAGATCAGAATTTTCTGCAAGTCTCCAGGATACATTTCCATGAAGATCCATGGATGTTGAAATGAAAGGCTTTTTCCCAATCACTTTTCGGATCCTTACTATAAAATCTCCTTCCGGATCATCCAGTCCGACCACACTCATGGCGCCATGAGTGTCGAGATAGAGACCATCGTAGGGTCCGTTTTTTTTCAGCGAGTCGAGTGTTTTATTTACAAGAGATTCATATGCCTCTCTTGTTACAGCTCCCCCGGGCAGCGCATGACCAACAAGTGTTGGAATCCAAACGGCTTCCCTTCTTATAGGAGAGTCGGCAGAAAGAAAAGGATATACATTAAAAACATCTGAACCATATTGAGCGTGGAAAGCTGCTTCATCCGTCAAGGCCGGCGAGAAGGTGCTGGATTCAATTCCCAGTCCTGCAATCGCAATTCTGGGCAAAGGTTTTTCTTGCGCATGTGCAAAACAAGTAGTTAAAATGAAGATGAATGAAACAAAAAGAAACTTTCTCATGGCTCAGAAAATTTGGATTATGTAAATATAGAGTCATTGTATAAAAACTGATAATCAAATGCTGCTGGGCCTGGCGAATGATTCAGGTAAGATATTCATGAACGTTAGAGAGGGGACGGGTATAATTGTCTACAGTTCGAAAACCTCATTTGTTTTGTATTACGTGATTTACAACCACTTACCATCTGGCAGGGTTTTTAACCCACATACAGTATACAATCAGTAATTATGAAACATACAATTAGCAAAACGTTAGGACTTGTTGCTTTCCTTTTTATGTTGGCATTATCAATGTCGGGATGTGCGGAAAGTCATTATTATGACACCTATCATCATCATTCAAGAGGATGGTATGATCGTCATCACACCCCTCCACCAGCCAATGTAAATTTTGAAATGGACGTTCACGGATAGCAGATATAGTGTCGTTGATAAAAGCTTCCTATATGGGGAGCTTTTTTTATTTTAACTTATCATGCAAAAAATCAGCAAGTTGTTTCGTATCCATATCGCTAGCAATAATTTTTCCTGAGTAGTCGAGAAGAAAATTCGTTGGATATAGCGCAATTCGTAAATTGTTTATCGTTTCGCTCGAGACCCTAAACTGATTCCAATTTAATGACTTATTTTTTATAATATCCCTCCATGCGTCGACATCTGCTTTTGATGTATCAATGGATATTCCTGTCATTGAAAAACCCTTGTTTTGATATTTATCAAAGATGTTAATGTAATCGGGAAATTCACTCAAACAGGCACTACAATGGGCAAACCAAAAGTCAACCAATGTAAATTTAGCGTTCGAATCATGGAAAGAAATTTCCCGATTTTGGCCCTGTAAGTCAACGGCCTTCAATGTAGGAAATTCAGCGCCTTTTTTTGTTAAACGCAAATGGCTGAGTTCATCAGCTACGAATTTTCCTGTGTTCGAAAATTTAATCTTATTAGATAAAGCGCTAAATGCCGAATCGGATTGTTCGTTATATCCTCCTTTAATTAATCCCGAAACCTCCCAAAGTGCCACATAAGAATCAGGATGTCTTAATGCATAATGTTGCAAATATTTACCATACAAAACATTCCTTGCATAGTAATCGCCAACTGTATCTATTGACCGATATTCGATCGAGCAGTATTCTCCTAAGTATTCAGCCATCGTAGCATTATGTATACCCGGAGTCTTACGTATTGAATCTACGTTACAACTGATTTTCTGGGATCCGCGATCGATGAAAAACACGCCGGAAATATAGGTTGGCTTTCCCCCGACTCTCAATATGAGTATTAAAGCGGAAGGATTGGTGATTTTACCTTCAATTCTAAATTTCCCATTTGTTACAGGCACCGGAGAGAAATTAAATTCGGAAGGAAAAGCGGCATTATTTCCATAACCATTCAGGCATATCATTCCACTATCCGAATTGATTGAGCCCGACAAAATAAATGTATTTTTTGATTGTGCCACACAGGCATCACTCCAGAAGAATAATAAAAAATAAATAAACTTTTTCAATTCAAACTATTGTTTCTCCCTGATCGCTTTGAATTCGGAACCTGGTTTCCACGCCGGCCAGGTTGTTTCAAACGCAAGACGTTTGCCTATCATAAACAACAATTCCATATCCTGCATCCCACCCTCGAAGGTCCAGGTGGAATCGTATTCATCAGACTGCGAATGATAATGATGTGCAACATAATCCTCCTCCTGTTTCAGTCCATATTCTTTTCCTTTCCCAACAATATCTGTTCCGCCGGAAACGTCGATGGCGGGAACCCCTACTTTCGCCAGACTGAAATGATCTGAACGAAAATAATGTCCGGCTTCAGGATGTGATTCAGGAGAGATATATCTGCCCTGTATTTTGGCTGCATCTTCCACATAATGTTCCAATTCATTTTGCCCGTATCCTGTAATTACGATATCGTTGCTTTTTTCATTAGGTTTTATTCCATCCATATTGATATCGGCCACCGTCTTTTTAAGTGGATAGATGGGATGTTCGCCATAATATTCCGATCCCAATAGTCCCTGTTCTTCTCCTGTTACAGAAAGAAATAAAATAGTCCGCTCTGGTTTTTCTTTCAGATGAACAAATGCCCTTGCCATTTCGATCAGTGCTGCACTACCACTGGCATTGTCGATTGCCCCATTAAAAATAGAATCTCCTTTTGCATCCGGTTTACCAATACCCAGATGATCCCAGTGCGCGGTATAAAGTATATATTCATCAGGTCTTTTGGTACCGGTTATCTTACCAATTACGTTTTGTGAAACCTTGTATACCGCATTCACACGAACACTTGTAGAAAGTTTCTCGTGTAACGAAATGGCTTTAAAACCACGTTTATTAGCCTGTACCAGTAACGAGGTATCTTTTCCCGCAGCTGATAATAATTTCTTCGTTGCATCTGCGCTTACCCATCCCTGTAAGAGACAATGATACGGTCCGTTTTTTTTGTCCAGGTAGAGATTGGAAGTCCCCCAGGAATGTTGCACAACACTAAACGGATAAGACGCTGCCTGGGTATTATGAATAATCAGACAGGCTTTTGCTCCCTGTCTTGCTGCTTCTTCATATTTGTAAGTCCACCGCCCATAATAAGTCATCGTTTTTCCCTTAAAAATCGTAGTGTCGTCTGTGCCGAAGCCAGGATCGTTTACCATCACCAGCACAACCTTTCCCTTCACGTTAATTCCCGCATAGTCGTTCCAGTTATATTCCGGTGCTACTACTCCATAACCCGCGAATATCAGTTCGTCTTTATTCAGGGATATTACTGAATCTGCATACTGCGTAGACACCACATAGTCGTCGGTATGATGCAAAACAAAACTGCCTTTTGGTGATTCCACTTTCATTAGAGAATCGGCATTCAATGAAATTTGTACCATGGGAACAGGCTGCAGATAGCTCATCCCGTTGCCTGGTTCCAATCCTACTGCACGGAATTGATTTTCCATATAAGCCAGGGTTCTGGTTTCTCCTAAAGAAAATGGTTTTCTACCCTGAAAGGAATCAGAAGCCAGCATAATAATATGGCTCGCGAGACTGTCTCTGTTAAAAATCGAGCTATTGGTTTTATTTTCCGTAGCAGGCTGACTACAGGACGCGAGAAATGCCAAAACCACAATACATTTGAAATACAACAAAAACCTTCTCATAATTCGAAAATTAATTTGAAATTTTCCTGAAAGATCGCCGTTATCTATTTAAAATTATTATGACTGGATAGCTGTCTAAGTCCTGACAGATTATTACCAGCAGGCCACCAAGTCCATACCAAGTCCGTTAAACAACGGACTTGGTATGGACTTGGTGGGGTAACGATAGCGGTTTGATACGAATCAGCACCTTTTCCTGACCACCGGGGTAGTCGTCAAAGTTTATTTATCCGCCTCCACGGTGGCCACTTCATAAACACTCTTCCCGTCCTGTTGAATGGGCTGATAGTAAGTCTGGCCGAATTTCACATATTTCTGGTCTCCGATGGTTACTTCCTCCCCCCCATCCGGCAGACTCTCAACGATTGTTCCTGCAGTAGGTGCAACCACTTTATAGCCGTCGCCGGTTTTTTCATAGTAGGTTCCACCGTAATAATAATTATTAGTCGTTTGGTTGACGACCACCGTTTGGGTTCCCGACGGAACGGTAGTGACCACGGCTCCCACTGGAGCAGGAACTACTGTATATCCTCCATTAGATGGAGCGTAAAAGACTCCTGCGTCATAACGATATTGTTCGTTTGCTACGGCCACAACAATTGCCGTAGTCGCTACAGCTGCCACAAAAAATCCCCAGGGATGCCATGTTGGTCCCCAGTAATAGGGATGATAGGGATGATAATAATAAGGATGATAGCTATAATACCGATATCCTCCATAACGATAAGGCGGTCTTGCATAAGGATGATAAGGATTTCTCGCTACATACGTGTTGCGATTGTTCACATACACGTTTCTATTCACATTCACATTAACGTTGTTATGGTGACTGTTATTAATATTTACATTTCTGTTTCCGGAGTTGATATTGTTGTTTCCCCTGTTTCCATTATTGTTGTAGCTGCCCCTGTTTCCATTATTGTTGTTGGCAGGAGGGCGGCTCATATTGTTGTTCGGTCTGGAAGGCTGAGTAGATGGCCTCGATGCAGGCCTTGATTGTGCTGCTTGTGAACCACCTCCTCCTCCACGCCCGCCACCGCCACCAGGTTTTCCACCCCGCTGTGCAAGCAATTGCTGAAATGGAATGGTCATTAAAATTCCTGCAATAATGAGCAGTCTTGTTATATTGATATTTTTGATCGCATCTTTCATAAAAATAAATTTAGAAATCCGGTTTTAAGGTTTATTATTTGCTTGCATCATCTTTCAACATCATGCCCCATAATCTGCTCAGATCAGGGTTGAGTACGATATCGATTCGGCGATTCTGTGCACGTCCTTCTTCGGTTGAATTATCAGCGATCGGATCATATTTACCACGACCGGCAGCAACGATCCGATAAGGATCCGCGCCATACAGGTCCCTGAGAATCCGAACAATGGTGTTTGCGCGTTCTGTACTCAGCGACCAGTTGTCGGTAAAACCTCTGGCAACTTTTACCGTATCTGTGTTGCCAACTACATAACATACCAGATGCTTGTATTCATTTATCGCGTCTGCTATAACTGAAAGTGCCTGCCTTCCCTGGTCATTAATTTTCGTACTGCCACTGGGAAACATCAGCTTATCCTGCATGGAAATATATACCAGTCCGTTTTTATATTTAGACGTTATACCAGCGTCCTTGAAAGCAGCCAGCGAAGCTTCGATCTTATTTTTTATTTCCTCCATCGACGTCCCGTTTTCCTGGAGTGTTTGATTAAAAGCAGCCACCCTCGCTTTATACGCTTCTCTTGCTTTGTTGGACGCTTCTATTTCAGCGCTAAATTTAGCGTTGTCTGTTTTTAACTGGGCAACGGACTGCTGACAATCCTGATTGATTTTTGACAGACTGTCAATGCGCCCATTCAGGCTCGTTATCTGCTGATCGGCAGCTTCCAGTTTTTTCTTGGATACACAGGAGCTCATCAGGGAACCCAAAATAAAAATGGCGAGAATTGTTTGTTTCATTGATTTTGATTGAATGAATATGAATGAATGCAAATTTGATTAAACCGGGATAGTTTTTATCAGTGAAATAAATCCTTTTCCAAAAGCCTTGCTACATTTATTCAGCTGGTCAAAAGTAGCGGGAATAGTTGTGAAATTAATGCATCTCAGCAGTTACCCAGGGCCTTTTTCCGAAGGAATAACTGAGACCAAGCGCGGGACCGTTATATCCCCATTTAAATGTGCCGCTTGCATTTTTTCCATCATCGGTTACTTTGAAATTAAGTCCTGTGTAACCCAGTGAGATATCCAGTTTATCTGCCACCCTGTAAAGGAAAAGAAGATTATAAGCGAAAATACTGCCGGTGATATTATTGACAGTGAGGGATAGATAATCGATGTCCAGGGTTACGCCCAGTTTATTTGTAAACGCATAACCTCCCCACAATCCAATATCCGGCAGGGGAGCAGTGAAACCAAAATTGGTACTTCTCGCCAATGATGCATTTTGCGTAGCCAGACCGATACCCGCCTTTCCTCCAACGATATGAGCGCCTACCAGGATGCCCACTTCGTAAGTTGGTTTGGAGAGAATGGAATAACCGTATGAAAATTGATAGATGGCTGTATTGAAAAAACTATTCACGGTAGCATTTACAGGATACGTACTGTCGCGAAAAGTGATGTCTTTTTGGAGCGTATGAGTGGAACTACGGGGGATATTATAATAATTCAGATTAATTCTGGAGCGGCTTGAAACGCGCCATTGTGCATTGGCCAGAAAAGTGAATGCCGATTTACTAAAGCCGAGATCTTTTTCAAAATCGATATCGGTACCCGCAAGACCACCTTTCACTCCAACCTGAATATTGGTGTTATTGATGGGAACAAAAGCACCAGCAGAAATTCTGAAACGTTCTACAAACCATGGAACTACTCTTGCAGGTTTTTTATGACCAAGGGAATCCTGTGCATTGACCAATTGCACGGATACACAAAATAACAAAGCAGCGAAAAAGAATTTTGAAATAAAGCCAGGCGTTTTAAATCCTTTGGTGAATTTTCTCATAAAAGAAGGTTGATGCAGCCGTCGGAACCGTTTAAAATTATGATCGAAAAAGAACTTAATCAAATAAATCTCTTTGTTGTCAACAATACCCTTCGCGGATCGTTAATGATTATTATGTGGACAAAAGAAAATATCCCCGATTTATCGGGTAAAACGGCGATAGTTACCGGTTCCAATGCTGGCGTGGGATTTGAGACAGCGCTGGCACTCTATGAAAAAGGTGCAGAGGTTATCATGGCCAATCGCAATCTGGCAGCTTCTGCTATTGCTATCGACAGAATACGTCAGCAAAAAGGAAAGGGTACTGTTGAAGTTGAACAGCTTGACCTTTCAGATCTGAATTCAATAAAAAAATTCGCCGAAGAATTTATCCGTCGTTTTAACCGACTTGATTTGCTGATCAACAATGCCGGTGTGATGATTCCTCCTGCTTCGAAAACAAAAGAAGGATATGAACTCCAATTCGGTGTAAACTTTCTGGGGCATTTTGCGCTGACGGGAAGGCTATTCCCGCTTCTTGAGAAAACAAAGGGTTCAAGGATCATAACAGTGAGCAGTCTCGCTTATCTGCGAGGCGTGATAGACTTCGATAATTTAAAATCTGAAATATCTTATGACCCGATGCGTGAGTATGCGCAAAGTAAACTGGCTGATTTAATATTTTCGATTGAACTGCAACGAAGACTTTCTGCTGTTCATGCACAAACAGCTTCCATCGCAGCACAACCAGGCGCGAATAAAACAGAACTCACCCGGCACATGAGTAAAGAAGAATTAACTGCAGGCATAGCGCGCGTTGGCGAATTGATGGATCCCTGGCAGGGCGCACTCCCTTCACTATATGCGGGTGTTTCAAAAGACGCACAACCCGGAAAATTATACGGTCCCGACCAGGACGGTGGTTATAGGGGATATCCAGCGGAAGCGGCCATCAAAGAAAATGCATTGGACGAACAACTCGCAAAAAAACTCTGGTCTTTCGCAGAAAAAGCAACGGGTGTAATCTTTCCTTAATCCCCATCATGTAACGAGCCGTAACTAATGAACCGATCGTTAAAAATTTCTTCATACTGAGACGGATTGAATGCATATTCCTTCAGCTTAAAAACGCCTATTTTTGCGGTGTTCAGTAATACATGACAAGGTTGTGAGTCGACAGGTAACCTGACCTTCAGCCATTAAATTAAATATGAAAGAAACCGCAACATATTCTCCGGGATCCCGATTCAGAGAGGCGATGAAAACGGAAAAGCCACTCCAGATTGTCGGAGCCATCAACGCAAATCATGCGTTACTGGCAACGCAAGCTGGTTTCAAAGCGATTTATCTTTCCGGTGGCGGTGTTGCTGCGGGTTCCCTGGGAATTCCCGACCTCGGCATTACCAATTTAGAAGATATACTGATTGATATTAACCGGATTACGAATGTGGTAGATACACCCTTGCTGGTGGACGTTGATACCGGCTTTGGTGCTTCAGCATTCAATATAGCGAGGACTGTAAAATCTCTTATTAAGGCCGGTGCAGCGGCTTTACATATCGAGGATCAGGCAGGTGCCAAACGTTGTGGGCACAGGCCTGGAAAAGAAGTTGTCAGTAAAGAAGAGATGGTTGACAGAATTAAGGCAGCTGTCGATGCAAGAACAGATGAAGGATTTGTGATCGGCGCCAGAACGGATGCATTTGCCGGTGAAGGATTGGAGAAAACATTGGACCGCGCAAAGGCTTATGCAATGGCAGGTGCCGATTTTATCTTTGCTGAAGCAGTTCCGGACTTATCATATTATCAGCAATTCGTGGCTGCAACCGGTGTTCCGGTATTGGCGAACATTACTGAATTTGGTATGATACCTATGTATACACTGGAAGAATTACGTAACGCAGGTGTGGGTTTGGTTTTGTATCCCCTTTCAGCATTCCGCGCTGCAAACAAAGCTGCAGAAAATGTTTACCGGCATATCCGGAAAGACGGTACACAAAAAAATGTATTGAACACAATGCAGACGAGGGAAGAGTTGTACAAGAGTATCAGCTATCACGAATACGAACAAAAATTAGATACACTTTTTAAAAACAAAAAGAATGTCTGATATAAAAGAAATGCCTGCTTTCAAGCCGAAGAAAAGTGTTGCGCTTTCGGGTGTGGTTGCGGGCAATACGGCATTGTGCACAGTGGGAAAGAGTGGCAACGATTTGCATTATCGGGGTTATGATATTTACGACCTGGCTGAAAAAGCAACATTTGAAGAAGTTGCACATCTGCTGATACATGAAAAACTGCCAACACAGCAGCAACTTCAGGATTATAAAAAAACATTACAATCACTGAGGGGTCTCCCGGAAGTAGCTAAAAGTATTCTCAAACAAATTCCGTCTTCCGCCCACCCTATGGATGTTTTAAGAACCTATACTTCTGTGCTGGGAACCCTTGCGCCCGAAAAGGAAGATCATGCTTTATCAGAAGCGAGGCATATTGCCGATCATTTACTCGCTTCTTATGGCTCCGCATTATTGTACTGGTATCATTACGCATTCAATAAAAAAGAAATTGAAGTGATCACTGATGATGACACGCTGGGTGGTCATTTTTTACATTTATTACACGGCCGTAAACCTCCCGCCTCGTGGATTCATGCTATGCAGGTTTCGCTGAATCTTTATGCCGAACACGAGTTCAATGCTTCTACATTTACAGCCCGTGTGATTGCAGGCACTGGTTCAGATATGTATTCAGCCGTAACCGGAGCCATTGGTGCGCTGCGCGGACCCAAACATGGTGGCGCCAATGAAGTTGCGTACGAAATACAAAGCCGCTACGCCAATCCGGATGAAGCAGAAGCAGATATCCGGAAAAGAATGGAGAAAAAAGAAATCATCATCGGATTTGGACATCCTGTTTATACCGTTTCAGATCCGAGAAACGTAATTATAAAAACGATTGCCAAAAAACTCTCCACCGAAGCAGGTGATACAAAACTTTACGACATTGCCGAACGAATAGAAACCGTGATGTGGAATGAAAAGAAAATGTTTCCGAATCTTGACTGGTTCTCTGCGGTTTCCTATCATTTGATGGGTATCCCAACTGCGATGTTTACTCCGTTGTTTGTAATCGCCAGGGTGACCGGCTGGTCTGCACACATCATTGAACAACGTCAGGATGGAAAAATTATTCGTCCCAGTGCCAACTATACCGGTCCGGATGATCTGGAATTTGTGCCGATAGAAAAAAGGAAATAATCACATCAACACATAGCTGAAGTAAAAAATCAACATGTCTTCACAGATTTCAAACGAAAGACCAAAACCCGATCAGGTATTAATTGATATAGTCGACTATGTATTGCATTATGAAATAAAAAATGAACTGGCCTGGACAACGGCACATTATTGTTTACTGGATACACTGGGCTGTGGATTCGAGGCCCTCACGTATCCTTCCTGTACCAAATTATTAGGTCCCATTGTACAGGGGACCGTTGTTCCCCATGGTGCCAAAGTACCGGGAACGGAATTCCAGCTCGATCCCGTACAGGCTGCGTTTAATATCGGAACGATCATAAGGTGGCTGGATTTCAACGACACCTGGCTGGCCGCGGAATGGGGACATCCTTCAGACAATTTGGGAGGTATTCTTGCAACGGCCGACTGGCTTTCAAGAACTGCCGTAGCAAACGGGAAACCTGCATTGCTGATGAAAGACGTGCTGGACGCCATGATCAGGGCACATGAAATACAAGGTGTACTGGCACTGGAAAATTCGTTTAATAAAGTTGGTCTCGATCACGTGATTTTAGTGAAAGTTGCTTCCACAGCTGTAGTAGGAAAATTAATCGGATTAACACGCGATGAACTGATCAACGCAGTATCGCTTGCTTTTGTGGACGGCCAGTCATTGCGCACGTATCGTCATTCACCCAATACAGGAAGCAGAAAATCCTGGGCCGCAGGAGATGCGACCGCAAGAGCGGTGAGACTGGCGCTGATTGCAAAAACCGGTGAGATGGGTTATCCTTCCGTTCTGACCGCAAAGATCTGGGGGTTTTACGACGTTTCTTTTAAAGGAAATGCATTTACATTTCAAAGACCGTACGGATCTTATGTAATGGAAAATATTTTATTCAAAATATCTTTTCCTGCAGAATTTCACGCACAGACAGCGGTAGAAGCAGCCATGGCTTTAAAACAACTATTGAAATTACGGGGTAAAACCACCGAAGACATACAAAAAATCAGTATTCGTACACACGAGGCCGTTATACGGATCATCGATAAAAAGGGACCGCTAAACAATCCTGCCGACAGGGACCATTGTATTCAATACATGATTGCGTTACCTCTGTTGTACGGAAGATTAACGGCCGCCGATTACGAAGACAATATTGCTTCTGATACCAGAATTGATGTGTTGCGTGAAAAAATGGAATGTATAGAAGACAAACAATTCACCAAAGACTATTTAGATCCGGAAAAACGTTCTATTCCCAATGCACTTACAGTGACTTTAAATGATGGCACGGTGCTGGAGGAAATAGTAGTTGAATATCCCATCGGTCATAAGCGCCGCAGGGAGCAGGGAATACCGGAGTTACTAAAGAAATTCAAAATCAATCTGGCCAGGAAATTTCCTGAACGGCAACAACAAAAAATATTGGATATTGCGCTGGATTATCAGTCGTTGATCAAAACACGCGCGGATGAGTTTGTAGATTTGATGGTAATTTAATTCGACATTATACAGAAAACGGCTTGTTGTTGTATTCATTGAGCATTTAAAAAATAAGAGATGTCAGTTCAACGTGAAAAATTGGTCTTACCCGAGCATGGTAAAAAATTATTGCTGCACTCCTGCTGTGCTCCCTGCTCGGGAGAAGTGATGGAAGCGATCATCGCCTCCGGTATAGATTTTACCATATTCTTTTATAATCCGAATATTCATCCAAAGAAAGAATACGATTTACGCAAGGATGAAAATATCCGGTTTGCAGAAAAACATAATATACCTTTTATAGATGCCGATTACGATGCAGATAATTGGTTTGAAAGAGCAAAGGGAATGGAAATGGAACCCGAGCGTGGTATCCGTTGTACGATGTGTTTTGACATGCGATTTGAGCGTACGGCTTTATACGCTTTTGAAAATGGATTTGATATCATCTCCAGTTCACTGGGTATTTCAAGATGGAAAAATTTTGACCAGATAAACGATAGCGGTGTCAGAGCTGCTTCGCACTACGAAGGCATCAGATACTGGACCTATAACTGGCGCAAAAAAGGAGGTTCTGCCAGGATGCTTGAGATCAGCAAGAAAGAAGAGTTCTACATGCAGGAATACTGCGGCTGCGCCTATTCACTACGGGATACCAACAAATGGCGGATGGAGAATGGCAGGGAGAAAATCCACCTGGGTGAAAAATATTACGGGAAAGACTTTAAAGCTGAAAGCCCAAGGCCCAAAGCTTAAAGTTTAAAGCTGCTTCATTTCATAAAAGCGACTTTTTTATTTCTTTTATTCTTCGCACCCGCTTTGAGCTTTGGGCCTTTGGCTTTAAGCTTTCAGCTTAGCGATCCCGCATCAACGATCGCGCTGCCGCCAGTGCTGCAAAAGTGATCAGGGCGGCAATGGCGAGATAATATCCTACAAATGAAAGCCCATAGTTTTTCGCCAGCGTAGTTGCCAGATAGGGTGTCAACGAAGCTCCGAGAATGCCAGCCAGTGTAAAGGCAAGCGATGATCCGGTATATCGCACGGCAGGCGGAAAGATTTCGGAAAGGGCCGTACCCAGTGGACCATACGTCATTCCCATAAGGAACATACCAATGGCCAGCATCAGGCTGACCATCATTAAATTGCCGCCAACAAAAAGACTCGAGAAGAATAATCCAAACACAAAGATGCCAGCTGTTGCCAACATCAATATCGAACCCCGGCCATAGCCATCCGCCAGTTTTGCAGAAAGCGGAATACCGACACCAAAGAAAAGCATGGAGATCATTTGGGCCACCAGAAAACTGGTCTTGGTATAATGAAGTGCGGAAGTGCCCCAACTCAACGTAAAGACCGTCATCAGATAGAACAGAAGAAATGTGGTGATCGCTGCTGCGGTACCCAATACGATGGCACGCGTATGTTTCACGAACACCTCTGCTACGGGTACTTTCACCCGCTCATTTTTTTCGATCACTTTTAAAAAGTCGGGGGTCTCGGTGATCCTTAACCGAACATAGAGTCCCACCCAAACCAATACCGCACTGGCGATAAACGGAATGCGCCAGCCGTAGTTAAAAAATTGTTGATCGGTAAGTGTTTTACCCAAAATAAAAAACGTGCCGCTGGAAATAAGAAATCCTATAGGCGCACCCAGCTGCGGGAACATACCATACCATGCTTTCTTACCGGGCGGTGCGTTTTCTGTGGCAAGCAATACGGCTCCGCCCCATTCGCCGCCGAGTCCAAGACCCTGGCCAAAACGAAAAAGAGCCAGCAGGATCGGAGCCAATACACCAATCGATTGATAAGTTGGCAACAGACCGATGGCAACGGTAGATGGACCCATAGTCATCAAAGCGGCCACCAGCGTCGCTTTCCGTCCTTTGCGATCACCGAAATGTCCAAACAATGCGGCACCCAGCGGTCGTGCGAAAAATGCCAATGCAAATGTGGCCAGCGATTCCAACGTGGCCGAAGTCGGATCTGCTTTGGGAAAAAATAATTTAGGGAAAACTAGTACGGCCGCCGTAGCGTAAATATAGAAATCGAAAAATTCAATCGTTGTCCCCACCAGGCTCGCCAATAATATTCGGCCAGCGGGATTAGCATTAGTCGGGGCTTGGTTCATACCCAAACTTAAAACATTCTCCGGTTAAACTGCACAATCCCCCAGTGCATTGAAACCACATGATCTTGTTCTGAAGTATGATTAGAACCGTTTAAAGACTAAGATAAATTCATTGCGCAACAGTATAAAAAACGGTATCTACAAAAAACAGAGTTTCGTTTTTTACTATGACATTTTCATCGTGCATATCTTCCAGGATCAAACCAAATTCTTTATTGAAATAATCATGACGCTTAGTATTTTCAAAGCCATTATAGCCCAAAAGAAATTTTATATTGTTTAGATCTGCTATTTCGTCAGAAGAAATATAGTGTTGTCTTAAAACAGCCAAAAGAGAATTCTCTCTTTCATAAAATCCTAAAAATGTATAAGCTGTGTCAGGGAAAAGAATGTTGTGTATTATGACACTATTAAAATATTCCAACCAGGTAGCGTAATATATAGCATCGTTCAGCTTGATGACATTTTTATCATCATCATCGAGATACACCTCGGCCTCCCCGCCGCGTGTGAGATAATTGTCGTTTGAAGGGTAATTTTTGTACCAGAGCTGATGCTCGTCAGCAAATAATTTTAAAAATATTATCTGTTTTTCTTTGACGATTGACTGACTTTCGAAGTCTTTTTTAACCGTTGTACTTGTGCTAAAGCTTGCGCAAAGGTAGTTGCGGATTGACGTGCAAGTATCGCCCTGGCCTTCAATGACCTCTCCTCGAACGATATTTTCAAGTTTTTTTCGGGTATCATCGCTTAACATTTACGCTTAAAAGTAATAAAAATATCAAATATTACCTGCCCTTGCCCTAATAGGCCAAGGAAAGTGAGGCGCTACAGATAACGAATTTGGTTTCAATATAATTGTACAAAAAAAACCGGTCGAATGACCGGTCAAAGTACCCCAGACGGAATACAGGCTGGTATTACGTTTCAGCGAATTTGGCGATGTGGTGAAATTTAAAAACATCCGAAATAAATGGTACCCTAAATTAGGAAAAAGTTTCAAATCAATCCTAAAATAATTTTCTATTTCACGGCGCTCCAGTTTCTGGTAAAGAAACTGCTAGATGTACGATTGTATCACAATCGGGTGAAAACACCCTTTACTCCGGAGTCGTTTCGGGCACTATTTGCTGGTGAAAAGGAAAAATATTTCTGCAATATTGATACAATAGCAAACAGCAATTTTGTCATCCTATCCAGATTTTGACTATGATCAAACGGAAAATAGAAATTAATTTCGATGCGAATTAATTCCGTAACTCCATGAATCATTCTGATAGTTTCATTCTCGTCGAACGACAAGACATCGAATCAATAAAAAAATCGCAGCAAGACATCCTAAATAAATTGGCAGAGCTGCATAAAAGAGAGAAAACTAACCCTGTTTTAAATAGCCCTTATGTGACCGCTATTGAATTTATGCAAGCTGTAAGAATACGCCGATGGAAGTTCAATTGTTTAGTCAATTCCCGCAAAATTTTGACCCTGAAGAAGAAACGCAAAATATATGTGCATGTGGACCAAATCGAAAAGTATTTCAAAGAGGTTTTAGATTGAGTTATTACTACTTGATAGAAATACTTGAACCGGATTGTTTGGGTATAGCCATAAAGTAAGTGTAAACACCTAGTCTTGTTTCAGATTTAATTGAAAAATAGTTGTACTTTTTCTTCGGTAAACAGCGTTTAGATATTCCCATTATATGAGACTTTTTGTTTTATCAATACTTTCAATTCTTCTGGCACTTTCAAGCGTGTATTCCCAAGATTTAGACAATACAAAATATTTAGAAAAATATTTCGGTAATCTTCCACTTGACTCCGATGGATATTCGGTTATTAAAGCAGCAAAAGAAATGTATAAAAATAATAATATTGACAGTCCCATTTTGATATCCAACACCAGGGTATACTTTGAGGACTCTGGCTTTTTATATAAGCTTTCATCAAATAAACCACTTTTGACAATACTTAAAATTTATGAATTCTGGAAATACGATAATACAGTAATAAAAGACACTTCTCTAAATATTTCGCTTGATTTATATTATGGATCAAGCAAAAAAGCTAAAAATAAAATGCTTAAAGAGTATCGTAATCTCAAAGTCGATTTGGAGGAAAGATTCCCCATTAATAAGCCTTTTGCAGCATATGCCGAAAGTAAGATAGCGGAAGGTGAGAACTTCTATTTGGACGACCGAGAAAAGAATTCAAGACTGTATCTTGGATGGAGTAACGGCGGCTGTTTTACAGATTATCATTTAACGATGATTTTTTTAATTAACAAATAAAATCGCAGTGTAGATTCAATAATTCAAGAGGTCAAATCTTGTCATTTAATTTCATCACCTATCATTCCACTAAATCTAAGATATTCGGAAGTTACCTCTTTAATGTCCTTTATAAGTTCATGAAAATCAAATAATATTTTTGCCTTTTCAAATTTATTTTTTACCCCAATTATCGCATTAGTTGAGCTGTCGACAACAAATTCCCGCCTTTCAAACTCGTTTTTATTATGGAAGTTTTCTTTTTTTACTGCCACATCTACTGCAATATTTTTGTTTTTTCTTGAGTAATTTCCCAGTTTAAAATTTTCAGGTCCGTGAATATCAAACCTTCCTTCAACATAATATTTGATCAATAATAAATTCAAATTACTTCCGTAGTCCTTATTTATAAATTTGCTTTCAAATAGGGTCGAAAATCCATTTTCTCCCCATAAGTATGGTGAAAACATTTGACAAACGGTTTCATCTCCACAACTCAAAAAATACCCGACCATTCTATATTTATTTTGGAAAAATCTGATCTAAAATACAGAGAAAATTCTCGCTATATCCCAATCTTCTCAAAATCAATATGTTTCGTCCCGTCAATCACTTCATTGATATCGATGTTATAGTAGGTCTTCGTTGTTTCTTCCTTTGAATGTCCCAAAATCCGTGATACAACCGGCCGGTTGGTTCCCAGGCGGATCCATAGCTGGGCATTGGTATGCCTGGCCACTTTATTGGATACTGGTTTATTAATTCCCATTTTCCGGGCGACCTGTTTGAGCTGCCGGTTGTAGACACATTCTGATAAGAAAGCTTTCCGATCGAAGACATAAACGTCTGTAATGGCTTTTGAAGCGTATTTCTCGATCAGCCGTCCAGCTTCCGGAAACTTGAAAAGGGGAATCATGGTCTGTTCATCATTTTTTGTTCTATGTCCAAGAATTAAATATCCGTGCTGATGATCTTTAACGAGATGTTCCTTTTTCAGGTTAATCATATCCTTGTAGTAATATCCAGTATAAATTTGCAGAAGAAATATATCCCGGTCACGTTCCAGATGTTTTTCTTCACCAGCAAACCTAAACGACTTCCAAACTTTGATTTCTTCAATGGTCAGAAATGATCGTTTGGCTTTTTTCACCGAGATATGTAAATCCTCAAATAATTCCGGAATAGTTTCGCGGGAAATCAGGTTTGCTTTTCGGGCTAACCTCAACACTTTTCGGAGGGCCTTAAAATAACTTTCAATAGTCGATCCCTGAAGCAATTTTACGTCCCGGCAATAGGCATAAAAATCCTCGATCATTTCGGGAGTCAGGTCGTTAAAATAAATCTCCTTTTTAAAGCTGTTCAGGTGCTCCAGGCAGGCCTTATATTTTTTGAAAGTATCGGGCTCGAGTTTGTCCGACGGACGTCTGATATATTCGGCAAAAAAGAGATTCAGATTTTTGGAATGACCGGCACTTTTCAACTCCGTAAAAACGTCCGAAAACGTGATCGCTTTCCCCGCCATATAAAATCTTTTAATGAGGTTAAATACGAGTTGTTTTCGTTCCCTGATTTTATTATTGATTTCAAAGTAAAAAGGATGGTCATCCCGGACCCAGTTATCATCTTCACCAAGCCATTGCTCCCGGCTTATTTTGAGGGGAACGGGGATCTCATCGTATTTCTGCACACCCTCTATGGCAATCCTTAAATGGATGGGATAAAGACCGCATTTAGTAGTGGTTCTACGCCAGTTATGGACGACGGCAATGGTCGGCAGCTTCATAAAGTAGGGGTTTTGAGGTTCGAGTTCATGTGGCCGGATGGAAGTCTTACCCACAAAGGAATTGCCAGAAAGTGTAATAAAAACCGTGCAAAAACAGCCGAAAAACAACAAATATTAACGAATATGAGAAAAATGAAAAAGCCGCCAAACTGTCTCCAGTAGCGGCTTTCAGGCTTCGTTAAGTGTTTGTAAGAAAGCGAAAAAGTACCCCAGACGGGAATCGAACCCGTACCCGCATTTCTGCAGACAGGATTTTAAGTCCTGCGCGTCTACCTGTTCCGCCACCAGGGTAAGTGGTTAAAAAAAAATTCCCCCGACTGTCGAGACGGGGGAAATATGATCCGCCTGTGCTAAATCTTCGGCGGATAAGAGCGGAAGACCGGGCTCGAACCGGCCACCCCGACCTTGGCAAGGTCGTGCTCTACCAAATGAGCTACTTCCGCTGATCACTACTATAAAAGAACTTTAAGGGGCAGCAAAAATAAGACTTCCCCCGCTCCTTCTGAAATATTTCCTACTTGTATTCCGGAGTATACTGGGTGTTTGCCGGTATCGTTACATTGGGTTTGCCCTTATAACGATGGGCATATAATCCGTAAGACCCGCCTATCAGTAAGGCAATAATGCAAAACACTTCGAGATAAAACAAAAAAACGGAAGAATCCACCCAGTTATACTTGATGTCTTTTAACATGGGATCTTTATACTCTTCTACTTCTTCGTGCATAAGAATCAGTTATTTACACCGCAAAAATAGCAGATTCAGTCAAAAAATCATCTTTTGTTACCTACAATTTCATCAAATCTTTCCTTTCCTTCTACAAAGTGCTTAAAGGCCACGCTATGCAGGTACCAACCCGTTAATCTAGCCTTACGCTGAACAGGGAAAACACTTTGTTTTCTTTTGAATAACAACCATTTTACGAAGGCGAGATGCGCCTCTCCGACCGCAAGGAAATACACAAATTGTCCGTCAAACAGTGATTTAAAAGCCGAAATAAAATCCAGTATGATACGCATGGGGATCTTCCAGAAAGACTGTCTCTTGGGAAGATTTTTTGCCATCATGATCATGTTGTTTCTGAAGTTCAGAAATACTTTTCTCTCGTTTCCCTTGGGTAGCGTGCCACCGCCTACATGGTAGACTTCCGATGCGGGACATACATATATATGATATCCGAGTAGTTGAAGTCGCCAGCAGAAATCAATCTCTTCCATATGCGCGAAGAAATACGTTTCGAAACCACCAGCCTTAAAAAATAGTTCAGAGCGTACGAACAGCGCAGCGCCACTGGCCCAGAATATAGGACTGTTGTCATTATACTGGCCCGTATCTTTTTCGCAGATATCAAATATTCTTCCCCTTGCAAAAGGATATCCGAGGCAATCCAGCCATCCACCTGAAGCACCCGCATATTCGAAATAATCTTTCTGATGATAACTCAGAATCTTCGGCTGACACGCACCGATCTTTTTGTCGTTTTCCATGAGTTCTACGACTGGTTCAATCCATCCGGCAGTAACTTCAACATCCGAATTCAACAGCACATAATAATCTGATTGTACTTCTTTCAAGGCCTCATTGTATCCACCCGCGTATCCATGATTTCTTTTCAATCTGATGATACGAACTGCGGGATATGTTTTCTGCATGAACTCAACAGAATCATCAGTAGATGCATTGTCGGCTATGATAAGTTCCATATTGGAATAAGTACCTGCCAGCACCGAGGGCAGGAATTGTTCCAGGTATTTTCTACCGTTATAATTGATAATGACAACAGATACTTTAGCCAAACAAATTGATCTTTGAAAATAAAAAAACCGGCCAAAAATAAGGTATTGACATGTAAACGTTAAGTGAAATATGAATTCACGCGCTTTACCTACTTTAGCGGCATGATCGGATTTCGATTTAACTGGCGCTGGCTCCTCGCATTGCTTGGTATTGCTATTGTTTGCGGCACTATTTTCTATTCGCAATATCTGTCGCAAAAAATCCGCAGGGAAGAACAACAGAAGATTGAGCAATGGCTTGCAGCGAGTAAGGCCATATTAAATCCTGATCTTACGCTACCCAACCTGATTCGCAATGAACAGCATTCTATTCCGATTATCGAAACGAATGAGAACGACAGCATCACCAATTATTTTAATCTGGATTCTTTAAAAATTGCCAATGATGCTTCTTATCTGTCGAAGCAACTTGCGATCTATCGCTCACAGAATGCTCCTTTGGAAATTAAATGGAGCGATTCCCCTTATACGGCGAACAGGTATTATTATGGACATACCGCGCTGCTGGATCAGGTCCGTTATTTTCCAATCATTCAATTGCTGCTCGTTGCAGTGCTGATATTTTTTATAGTTTATTCTATCAGCTCGCATAACAGGGCAACACAAAATCAGGTCTGGGCAGGAATGGCGAAAGAAACGGCACACCAGCTCGGCACGCCGCTGTCTTCATTACAGGGATGGATAGAAATGTTGAAGGAAGAAGGTATTTCTTCGGAGACAGTATCTGAATTGCAGAAAGATGTGGACAGATTGAAACTGGTTTCTGACAGATTCAGTAAAATCGGAAGTACGCCCCAACTGGAAAAATCTGACCTGATATTTCAGATACAACAGATGCTCGATTATATGCGCCGGCGCACTACATCTAAAGTGCAATTTCATTTTGAAAAAAATGGAGAAGAACATATTGAAGCCCCTATTTCACCGCCTCTTTTTGACTGGGTCATAGAGAATCTCCTGAAAAACGCACTGGATGCGATGGAAGGCAAAGGAAGTATAGAAGTAAAAATAAAAGACGAAGGCACCCAGGTTATTATCGACGTAAGTGATACGGGCAAAGGGATCTCCAGCAGCAATATCCACCGGGTTTTTGATCCTGGATTCACCACAAAAAAACGGGGATGGGGACTGGGTTTATCTCTGTCCAAACGGATCATGGAAACTTATCACAAGGGTGAACTATTTGTAAAACAATCAGATCTGGGTAAAGGGACCACTTTTAGAATCGTCTTACCTAAAGGATGAAGTTTTGAAAAATTTGTACCGCATAATGCGGGAGGGAAACGGGAATTATACCGTGGAAAAGCTATTTTTGCAGTCCCATTTTAAAGTCCAGGTTGCGGAGGTGGCGAAACTGGTAGACGCACTACTTTGAGGTGGTAGCGCCGTAACTGGCGTGGGAGTTCGAATCTCCTCTTCCGCACATGAAAATGCCCTTTCCGGCGAAGCTGGGAAGGGTTTTTATTTTCAGAGGCGAAACGAACTTGTTCGATGTAGCCTATGAAAATAAAAACCAAGGCGCCGCAGGCGCTGAAGGGCATTTTTATGTAAGCCGCCCCACCCCGAGATCAGCGCAGCTAATCTCCAGGAATTGAAATATGATAGTAGCGAAGCGCAACGATCAGCGCAGCTAATCTCCAGGAATTGAAATATGATAGTAACGAAGCGCAACGATCAGCGCAGCTAATCTCCAGGAATTGAAATATGATAGTAACGAAGCGCAACGAGCAGCGCAGCTAATCTCCAGGAATTGAAATATGATAGTAACGAAGCGCAACGATCAGCGCAGCTAATCTCCAGGAATTGAAATATGATAGTAACGAAGCGCAACGATCAGCGCAGCTAATCTCCAGGAATTCAAAGAATAGAATAACGAAGCGCAACAATCAGCGCAGCTAATCTCCAGAAATTGACAGAATGGGATATAAACTAATAATAAACCGCGTAAACTATCTGAGAAGGCTGGTATAATTTATCCCTGGTTGGCACTTTAATCAGTCTGCGTAATACGGAAAACTCAAGACACATGCCTGTTACCAAAAGGCTACCCTTCGGCATCGGAAGTCGCTGAATAATATTCTCTGCGGCAACTTTGTTGTTATCCATCGAATAAACAATTTCATTTTCCGCCGTAGCTATTTCTTTTTTGTTTTCCACATCTATAACAACTGATGCCATTTTGCAACTAACCTGTGTTGTTCTGGGAGGCGCTTTAAAAGAAGATTTTGGAATGAAGGAAGGAATCGCAATTTGTATTTGGCCGGAAGCCGGACTGGTAATTTTAAAATTTGCAGCCCACCGGGAAGATAAAACAGGGCTTGCTATTGAAAATTTAAAGCCGTCTAATCGCGGCTGAGTGGCGGAAGAGGCGGGCTCATTTCTGGCAAATTGCAGCCATTCAAATATTGCCCGCACCAGACCAGTCTGCATTTTATTATCTGCGGCATCAAAAATTACGGATTCCAGATTCTCCCGGATCACTTTTCCAATGGTTGACGCCATTCCAAATTCGGAGGCTTTGGCCTTTGTAGCCTTTGTTTGTTTATATTTTCTGGGCGCAGATCTGGTATAGAATTTGTCGCCTAACTTGTAGTGGATCACGTTTCCAATCCTTCCGGTAAATCCATTCTGTGTTCCCATCTTTTTAATTTTATTTGATAATTACAACTGACACTCCTTTGTTCGGGAATGATTTTATATTTATTCTATCCAAGTCCGGGGTAAGTCCGGCGTATGCCGGACTTACCCCGGACTTGACAAATCTAAATACAAAACGAATATGGAAGAAACCTTTCAGTAATTTAATTTTAGGGAAGGTAAATGGAGGAAGTTCAGTTTTCCCGGTCGGGAAACGGGGTATTTTAAGAAATCAATCCCCTGTCTGATGCAGCATATTTGAGGCCAATTTAATCAAAAAATTATCTCAATTTTGAGTATCATCGGGGGAGAATCTGTGAACCGTTTGTATCAACTAAAACTCAACATCATGAAACCTCTTTATATAAAAACAGCATGCGCGGTAGTTATCCTTGTTATTTCCTTTTCCTGCAGTAAAAGCTCCAACAGCAACACCAATACCTGCACGGTCACAACGGGCGATGCCATTCCATTAACTTCCAATAAACAGGTTGCCTATACGGCTTCCGTAACCGCGGGTGCCACTGTCAGCACCATCAGCTATCAGGATTCTGCAGGAAATACAACAGTTAAAAATCCAACCTTGCCTTTTTCCGTTTCTGTAAATCTAAAAGCGGGCAGTACGGCTTCCATTACTGCTTCAGGGTCTGCCGGAAATGGAGATATTACTGTTACTTCCACCGGACTAAATTTTAATTCAGCAAATTGTAACTGATCTATTCTTCGTAATCCAGATATACGAGCTTACCCGCGGGGTCAGTCAGGAAAGCAACATATCGTGTAGGCTGATCTTTGCATTTTACTTCGTATAAATAAATTCCCTGAATGATATCTCCAAATATATCGGCCCTTGGTTTAGTGGGTCTGATCGCTTTAATAAAATTGAATTCCGTTACGTTTCTGAACATGTTCAGGTCACTGTCCGATTCCGGATAGTAACTGAAATGTATTTCTTTTAGTAGTTTTCTGGTTGAATCTAAATTCAATCCCAGTTCAGTATAGTCGCTTTTCAGTAGTAACGTGTGCACTGAATCAGGATCAACAGAATCCCGGATCATCAGCGATGATCTTCCATATAAAGGATCGAACAATCCAATAATATCTTTTGCAATCAGGTTGGTTTGCGCAGTCTGGAGATTGCTGAGTATAACAATACATACATGATCTTCGGGAAATATTTCAATATCGGAATTAAATCCTGTTCTGAAAGCACCTTCATGTGTGATCAGTGCGTGATCACGATAGGGTGCCAGAAACCAGCCGTATCCATAAGATATTTTGCTGCTGTCATTCAATAGTCCGGGAGAGAACATTTGTTCAATACTGGATGCTTTTAGCAGGGAACTGTCCTGCAACGCCGCGTACCATTTCAACATATCCGTTACGGTTGTTAATACACCCACGTCTCCCCTGGCCTGTGCTGCCGCCGAAATATTTCGTCCATGCACAATCGTGCTGTCTTTTAAAATATAACCCGCCGCACGGTTATGTATGATACTGTCTGCATTGTTGATACATGTATTCGTCATGCCCAGCTTATTGAAAATACGCTGTTTCATGAATTCAGGATAACTTTCACCTGAAACGCGGGCAATAATCATCCCCAGTATGAATGGACCATTGCTATAAGTGAATGCGTGTCCTGGTTGAAATTTCAGAGGCACCAATTTGCTGGCCGAAAGAAATGCATTGTCTGTTTTATTTGTATAGAAGAAATTATCATCACCTGTACTCCAGTCGTTGCCCAACCCTGAAGTATGATTCATCAGCTCTCTGATCGTAATGTTTTTCCAGCTTAGGGGAAGAGAATCGATGTATTTTCCTATAGTATCATCCAACATCAATTTTCCGTCTTCCATCAACAAAAGAATGCCTGCGCAGGTAAATGCCTTACTCATCGAAGCTATGGAAAACAGTGTACTATCGGTTACGGGTATACGCTCTTCGAGATTGGCAAATCCGTAGTTTCCTTTTTTTATTACCAACCCGTACTTGACAACCGCTACCTGCATACCGGGTATATAACGCGCAGCCATTGTTGCCCGCACGGCAGAATCTATTCGAAATGACACATACTGAACCTGGCAAAAACCATGTTGTAAAAGGTTGCTTAGCAAAACGATCATTAAAAATCTTCTCATGATTGAATATACTTACTAATTTGAAAATCTGGAAACTCTCATGCTTGAATGTTCACTCCCATACTCCCATACTCCCATACTCCCATACTTGCTTTATTGTCTTAGCTTTGAATGCAGAATACAACATTTCATGCATTCCCGTAAACCGGAAATAAGAAAGGTAAACGTTATCCGATACATCACACCTTTGCGGGAGGGCGGTTCATTGCCGGCAATTGCTGAAGCCGATGATCATTTTTTATATGTGCTGAAATTCAGCGGCGCCGGCCAGGGTGCGCGGTCCCTGATCGCAGAACTGATTGGCGGGGAAATAGCGAGGGTACTGGGTCTGCGTGTTCCGGAAATTGTATTTGCACAGCTCGATGCTGCTTTCGGTCGCACAGAGCCGGATGAGGAAATACAGGATCTGCTGAAAGCCAGTGTGGGACTGAATCTCGGTCTCCACTATCTTTCCGGAGCCATTAGTTTTGATCCGGTGGTAACGCCGGTAGATCCATATACGGCTTCAGCCATCGTCTGGCTGGATTGTTTTTTAACGAATGTGGATCGTACATCAAACAATACCAACATGCTCGTCTGGAATAAAGAAATATGGCTGATAGATCATGGAGCATCTTTGTATTTTCACTACGCCCCGGAGAACTGGGAGCAGAAAGCAGAAACGCCGTTTGTACAGGTTAAAAATCATGTGTTATTGCCTTACGCAACTAAACTCAGGGAAGTCGATGAACAATTTCAAACCATATTATCTTCAGGAAAATTGAAAAACATTGTTGATTTGATACCCGACGAATGGATCCAAGACAGTCAGTCACCTGAAGAAATCAGGGACATGTATTTCCGTTTTCTGGAAATCCGCCTCGCATCTTCAAAAATATTTATAAAAGAAGCAGCACATGCCAGAGCAGCACTCCTTTGAATATGCAGTAATACGTGTTGTTCCTAAAGTAGAACGGGAAGAATTCATGAATGTGGGTGTGGTACTCTATTGTCAGTCGCTCTCCTATCTCGACGCGTTATTTACACTCGAAGAAAGCAGGTTGCGGGCCCTGTCTCCGGGTCTCGAAATGGATGAGATAAAAAAACATCTTGCTGCGTTCTGTAGTATATCCAAAGGCGGGTCTGATGCCGGCCCCATTGGAAAATTGGATATGGGTTCACGCTTCCGGTGGCTTACGGCCACCCGCAGTACGGTGCTTCAATGTTCCAGGGTTCATCCCGGCCTCAGTTCAGATCCCGGTCGCACGTTGAAAAACCTGCACAAACGACTGGTATCGGAGGAATAAATTCTCTCCCGAAATTATCTGAATCCCGTTAACTTAGTGTCCCTTTCAAAAAACAACTGTTTATGTTATTCAAACGATTGCTTGCTGCACCGATATTATTGTCGCTATTTACTAACCTGCATGCCCAAACGCCGGACATCAAAGCCAAAGTAGATAAGCTCGTAAGCGAGATGACGCTGGACGAAAAAATAGGACAGATGACGCAGGTTTCACTGGGCGTAGTGGCAAAGGGTGGTGGTGGAAATGAAGACGGTTCACTGGACCCACAGGCACTGCAACACGCCATACTCGACTATAAAGTCGGATCTATATTGAATACAACGGCCCATGCTTTGTCCGTGGAAAAATGGAGAGCAGTACAAACCGAGATTCAGGATGAAGCAAAAAAATCGAGATTGAAAATTCCCGTGATCTATGGGCTCGACGGGATGCACGGACAAACATACACGCTCAATTCAACCCTGTTTCCTCAAAATATTGCCATGGCGGCAACCAGAAATCCTGATCTCGTTGCAGAAGCGGCACATATAACAGCCAACGAACTGCGTGCGTCGGGCGTTCGCTGGGAGTTCGCTCCTGTACTGGACTGTGGCCGTCAACCCCTGTGGTCAAGGTTCCCGGAAACTTATGGAGAAGATGTTTACATAGGTAAAACAATGGGTGCTACGGCCGTGCATGCTTATCAGGCTGATGGCCTTACCAATCCCACTGCGGTAGCGGCCTGTATGAAACACTATCTTGGTTATTCGGCTGCGAGGACCGGCAAAGACAGAAGCCCAGCCTATCTGCCTGAAATTGAATTGAGAGAATATTATCTGCCACAGTTCCGCGAAGCCATCAAAGCAGGTGCGGCTACCATCATGATCAACTCCGGTGAGATCAATGGCGTGCCTGTTCATGCGAGTAAATATCTTCTCACCGATGTGTTGAGAACGGAAATGAGTTTTCAGGGCGTAGTGGTATCGGATTGGGAAGATGTTATTCGTTTGCATACCCGACATCTTGTTGCAAACAGTCCCAGGCAGGCTGTTGTGATGGCCGTCAATGCAGGCATCGATATGAGTATGGTGCCGATGGATTATTCATTTTTTGATTTGCTGAAAGAAGCTGTACAAAAAAATGAAGTCAGCATAACACGCATTAATGAAGCCGTGAGCAGAATACTTACACTCAAATACAGGTTGGGACTATTTGATAATCCATATCCTGAAGAGGGTTCGCTTGCAAATTTTGGAAAACCGGAATATCAACAGGTAGCCCTCCGCGCAGCACAGGAAGCCATGACCCTGCTTAAAAATCAAAACAATGTACTGCCGCTTTCAAAGGATAAAAAAGTACTGGTTGCGGGACCTTCCGCAAGCAGCATCGCCCCGTTGAATGGATGCTGGTCATACACCTGGCAGGGAAATCAGGAACAGTGGTATCCGGCCGACAGCAAAACAATTGGTGAAACCATTTCTGAAAAAACAGGTGGAAAGAGTACGGTGCTCAGCGTAAAAGGATTTGATAACCCGCAAAATTTTGATACTGTCCGATTGAAATCGGCAGCAGCTGAAGCAGACGTAATTGTTTTATGTCTCGGCGAAAATGCATATGCTGAAAGTCCGGGTAATATTCAGGACCTGGTCTTACCCGAAAATCAATTGGCGCTGGCGCGTACGGCTGCAGCAACCGGCAAACCGGTAATACTTGTATTAACAGAAGGCAGACCCCGTTTGATTACAAGTATTGAACCATCCATGCAGGGTATTTTAATGGCCTATTGGTCGGGTAAGAAAACTGCGGAAGCCATTGCAGATGTATTGTTCGGCGACTATAATCCCGGAGGTATTCTTCCTTACTCTTATCCCCGTTATTCGGGAGAAATTGTGTTATACGACAGAAAACATACCGAAGATGTTCGCGAGATTTTCAATTCCGATATGACCTGGGATGGATATCATCCACTTTTCCCTTTCGGATGGGGACTCAGTTACACGAAATATACGTACGGGCCGATCAGTCTGAGTTCTGCGACACTGAAAGGAAACGGTACGATCACAGTAAATATCGCCGTTACAAATGCAGGCAACCGCGATGGAAAACACACCGTTGAATTGTATTCCCATGAGCAATATGCGAGTATAACACCCAACATGCAACGGCTGCGTGCCTTTAAAAAAATTAATTTGAAAGCAGGCGAAACGCAAACGGTTTCGTTTATCCTGACAGCGGCTGATCTTGCGTATGTAAATACTAATTTAAAAACGATAACGGAGCCGGGAAATTTTGACCTGATGATTGGCGATCAGAAAGCCAGTTTCAGTTATCAGCCTTAAAAAGTCGATCTTTAGTATTAATCATTACAGTTGAATGAAGCAGCTTCTTCGAGTCATATGCTTATTGTCGCTATTCATCCCGCTCACGGTGAATCTCTTGCTTGCACAAACGGATTCGAGCTTAAAAAAAGAAAATCTTTCTGCTAAAAACACGGTTGATTCGGAAAAAAATATCATACTCTCGAATCAGTCGGAAGAATTTCAGAATATAAAAGCCGATCAGCTGGGCGATTCCATTCGTCTGCTCGAATTAAAAAATGAAATTCTTCAACTTGGCACGTCCGACAAATCAAAAAAGCAGGCCTTATACGATGAACAGGACAGGATCAGGATTAAAGATTCTATTCGAAAAGTACTTCAAAAATTAAAAATCGATTCGCTTCGTTCCTTTGTAAACGGCTTCCCTGTTGCATTGGGAGAAGATACATTATTTTATGTGTTCACGAAACTGGGCAGCTATTCCCCTAAGGAGCGCGCTCAAGTGGTGTCAGACCGTATCGACAGACTTGCTAATGAGTATTATTATAAAGAAGATTCTCTGGTTGTAATTCCTACTGAGTTAACAACAGATATTAGCTATGGAGAAGGAACAATTGTTAGTGTATCTGAGCTTGATGCGATTTGGATGAATACAACCAAAGAAAAACTTGCCGAAGAATACAAAAGCAAAATTGCACAGGCAATCAAAACGTATAAAATACAAAACAGCTTTCAAACCATATTTAAAGAAATTCTCCTGGCTGTTCTCGTGCTCATCCTGCTTGTTCTTATTATTTACTTTACAAACAGACTGTTTTGGTGGATCAAATCGAAAATAAATAATCAACGGGGTGACAGAATTAAAGGAATAAAAATCAGGGGTTATGAATTCCTGGATACGGAAAGGGAAATTCGCGTAATATATTCACTGGTCAACTTAGTGAAATGGGTTATTGTGTTGATTTTAGTTTATTTGTCGTTGCCCATTTTGTTTGGAATATTTCCATGGACGGGCGGACTGGCTGGTCAGCTTATTTCATATTTTCTGGAACCAGTTAAAAATATTTTCATATCGATCTGGCATTATCTGCCGAACCTGGTTACAATCGTCGTGCTGGTATTCTTTTTCCGTTATTTATTGCGTATCCTTAGGTATTTTAAATCTGAAATTGAAAGAGGAACTCTTAAAATTCCTGGCTTTTATGTAGACTGGGCCAATCCCACATATCAGATTATCCGTGTTCTGGTATTGGCTTTTATGCTGATTGTTATTTTCCCCTATCTGCCTGGATCGAATTCTCCGGTTTTTAAAGGCGTATCTGTTTTTCTGGGAGTTCTATTCACATTTGGTTCTGCCGGTGCGCTGGGAAATATTGTTGCAGGATTGGTTCTTACTTATATGCGTGCATACAAAATTGGTGACAGAGTAAAAATAGGAGATGCCACAGGGGATGTGGTAGAAAAATCACTGCTGGTTACGAGAATAAAAACAATTAAGAATGAAATTATTTCCATCCCGAATTCTACGGTGATGAATAGCCATACTACCAATTTCACAGCTGAAGCTTCGGAGCATGGCCTGATCCTGCATACATCTGTAACGATAGGGTACGATACTCCCTGGCGACAGATTCATAATCTCCTGATAAAAGCCGCACTGGCCACCGAATTGATCGAGAAAGATCCCTCTCCTTTTGTATTTCAGGAGCGTCTCGATGATTTCTATGTCAGTTACCAGATTAACGCATACACCAAAATAGCGAACCGGCAACATATTACTTATTCGCTGCTGCATCAGAATATTCAGGACGTATTTAATGAAGCAGGTGTTGAGATTATGTCGTCGCACTACAGTAATATAAGAGATGGTAATAAGACAACTGTGCCGGCTGATCATTTGCCGAAAGATTATGTAGCTCCATCTTTCAGGGTGAAAGATACTGACGAAGAAAATAAACATTAATGTGAAAGTAAATTTCGTAATCGCTCTTCCACTTTAATCGCATTGGGAAGTATTTCATTTTCCAGGATGATATTCATTGGAATCGCCGGAACATTCACGGAGCCGATCACTTCCACAGCAGCATCGAGAAAGTTGAAACAATTTTTGGAAATTCTTCCCGCCAGTGCCTCCGCAAAAGAATTATTCTGCGGTTCTTCCGTAACGATTAAACATTTCCCGTGACGACGAACGGAGTCAAATACAAGCGCTTCATCCAAAGGAAAAAGACAACGCAGGTCGATAATTTCTATTGATCCGGAAAGTTTTTTCGCAGCCGCCAGTGACCAATACACTCCCATGCCATAGGTTATTACAGTAGCTGACTCTCCATTTGTTATGGCTTCTTCCGTTGCTTCCAGCACCACAGTTCCCATTCCCAACGGAATCATATAATCGCGCGAAGGTTCCGGCCTTTTTGCGTCTTCGGTTCCCGGCACTTTGCTCCAATAAAGACCTTTATGTTCCAGCATAATCACCGGATTGGGGTCTGCGAAAGCTGCTTTCATCAATCCTTTCATATCCGCAGCATTGGATGGATAAACGATTTTTATTCCCTTGATGGATAACAACGTGGTTTCTATTGACGCACTGTGATAAGGACCACCACCCTGATAAGCGCCGACGGGAACACGGATTAGTGTTTGTACCGGAAATTTTCCTGCACTCAGATAACAGGATTTCGAAACCTCTGTAACGAGTTGATTAAATCCTGGAAAAATATAATCGCCAAACTGGATTTCCACAATGGGTTTTAATCCCGAAGCGCACATGCCCACAGTGGAACCTATTAAATAAGCTTCCTGTATCGCCGTATTAAAAACACGCTCGTCTCCAAATTGTGCCGCCAATGTTGCAGTTTCACGAAAAACACCACCCAACCTTCTTCCGATATCCTGTCCATATAAAACTGCTTCCGGATTATCTTCCAATATCTCCCTGAGTGCGTAAAGAACTGCATCAACCATCGGGATCTTTTTTGCATCGGCGGGATTTCGTTCGCCCGATTCAGCTACGACTGTTGTGGGTACAAAAATATTTTCACCGGCTGTTTTGGGTTCCGGATCCGGAGCCGCTGTTGCTTTATTAAATTCCTCCGTTACAAAATGGACCGCTTCATTCTCAATATCCGAAATATGTTCCCGCGTAATTCCATATTTCTGAAGTTGTCGTTTTAACAGCGGAAGCGGATCACCGGCGCGATGTTTGGCGAGGTCCTGTTCCGAACGATAGGCTTCCATACGAACGCCACTGGTATGATGTGAAAGCAGTGGAACGCGGGCATGAACCAGATAGGGGCGTCTGAATGTACGCACCCACTGAAAAACCTGTTGCATGCAGTTATATGATTGTTCAAAATCAGCACCGTCAATTTTAATTCGCTCCATTCCTTTAAACCCGCCGGCATAATCAAATGCATCCATATTTCTTGCTTCATCGGAAGAAACGCTGATACCCCATTCATTATCCTGGACAAGATAAATGATCGGAAGTTTTTTCAATACCGCAACCTGAAATGCTTCACTCACTTCACCTTCTGTAATACTTGCGTCGCCGAAAGAGCAAAGCACCACCGGATGATGATCCAATTTGCCTTCAGCTTCCTGAATGGAAATTCCCTGCGCAATACCCGTTGCAGGAATGGCCTGCATGCCGGTAGCACTGCTTTGATGAATGATGGTAGGTTTATCCGGACCTCGAAAATTCGGATGTGAATAATAAACTTTACCTCCCGTGAAGATATCATCTCCTTTTGCCAGCAACTGACGCATCAAGATTCCGGGAGGGAATCCGAGACCGAGTAAAAGACTTTCGTCGCGGTAATAAGGACTTACGTAATCCTGAGGTTGAAGCTGAAAAGCGGTGGCGAGCTGAATGGCTTCATGTCCGGAAGAAACCGAATGAACATATTTGCAAATGGTGCGTTCCCGTTCATAGGTTGCGGCCATCGCGCGGGCAGTAACGACCAGTTTAAAAGCCTTGATTAAGATTTCGGAGTCAATCATTAAATGATTTGCCCCGCAATATGCGGGATTGAAATTTCTTCCGCGTCATGCGGGATGGAAATGATTATTCTATTTACATACCGTCGCATGCGGGACTCATCTTCCAATTTCGAAATTCGTTCTTCTGGTTTTATTTAATCTCAAGGGCCAGCATGCTCTCCTCTTCAATGAAGGCTTCCAGTTCGTCTCCTACCACACATTCTCCTACGCCGGCAGGTGTTCCGGTAAAAATGAGGTCTCCGATATTGATTGAAAAATAGGTAGAAATATGAGCCACGATACTGTCGAAATTGTTCAGCATGAGACTGGATTTCCCAGACTGCACCAGCTCTTTGTTTTTGTAGAGTCCGAAATTGATGTCCTTTTTATTTTTCACGTTCTGAAAAGGAATCCATTTACCCACAGCAGCCGAATTATCCCATGCCTTTGCTTTCTCCCAGGGCAGTCCTTTAGCCTTCAGGTCATTTTGAATATCCCTGGCGGTAAAATCTATCCCCACGCTTACTGCGTCATAATATTTGGAGGCAAACCGGTCCAGAATATATTTCCCGTTTTTCGAAATGCGAAGCACGAGTTCACATTCGTAATGCAATTCATTCGTAAACTCCGGGTAATAAAAAGGAGTATGGGGCTGAAGTAATGCGCTTTTCGGTTTCATGAAAATTACCGGCTCATCAGGTACTTCGTTATTCAGTTCTATGGCATGCGCTGCGTAGTTACGACCAACACAGAATATTTTCATATTCGATTAAGGTTTTAAATAGAAGATTCTAATAGTATTAAATAGGCCTGGAAAACAGTGGATTTTCAACATAGGAGATGGAACGGGCCCATTGGCCAACTCAGGATTTGACTGCTAAAATAATGATTCCCAATTACAAATCATAGCGTTATCTCTATTTTGTTATAATCATTCATAGTCCTTTCCAGTCCCATATGTACAAAACTTTCCACGACCTGAACCGCTTTTTCATTTTTTAGTTTTATAATGGGTAATTCATCCTTACGCCAGGTTCCTAAAACATATTCCACCTGCATACCCCGGGGAAAATCGTTCCCTACTCCATAACGTAACCTGGGATATTTTTCCGTCTGTAATTCTTCAAAAATACTTTTTAGCCCATTGTGACCAGCGTCTGTTCCGTTGCCTCTTAATCGCAATCTGGATATGGGTAAGGCGATATCGTCGGCAATAACAAGTATTCTTTCTAGAGGAATTTTCTTTTTTTCCATCCAGTAACGCAATGCTTTTCCACTCAGATTCATATAAGTCGTGGGTTTGATACAGGTAAGTATTTTCCCACGATAAGAGATTTCAGCTTTCGCCGCCAGGCGGTCGATGGAAAATCCGCCGCCATGTTTTTGTACAAGTGCATCCACCACGTCAAAGCCAATATTATGACGGGTTCCATCGTATTCCGAACCAATATTACCGAGACCGGCGATTAAAAAAGAAGACATCGACAAAAGATTATGGGTTATGAGAGATGGGTTATGGGTTATGGGTTATGAGAGATGGGAGATGGGTTATGAGAGATGGGATATGGGTTATGGGTTATGGGTTATGAGAGATGGGTTAAGAGATATGCTGTCATTTTAATTCAATAACCTATCACTCATCTCTCATCACTCATATCTCATATCTCATCTCTCATCTCTCATCTCTTATAACCCATAAAAAAAGGCTGCTCCAGGAAATGAAACAGCCTTTAAGATAATTAGATAGACGTTTACTTCTTTCCGGCGGGTTTGGCGGCAGGAGCTGCTTTTGCACCAGCTGCAGCAGTTGCACCAGATGCGGCAGCACCAGCTGCTGCAGGAGCTGCACCGGCAACGGGAGCCGTGGATTCTTCCTGTTTCAACACACGTGTCAGAACGATCGATGCCACTGGAATTCTTGGTGAATTCAGGATTTCATAATGTTCTTCTTTTACATCTTCAACGCGTACGTTTCCGTTCAGTTCCAGATTGGTGAGGTCAACCACGATATTTTCACGCAGATATTTTGGTAAGGTTTTTACCTTCAGCGCCTTCATTTTCGTGATGAGCTTTCCGCCATCTTTCACTCCTTTAGCGGCACCTGTAAACTTGATGGGAATGGTAGCGATTACTTTTTTGTCTTCTACCAATTCCAAAAAATCTACGTGATTGAGATCATCCGTTACTTTATCAAACTGAATATCTTTCATGATACAACGGTAGGTTGATCCGTCCAGTTTAATTTCAGCTAATTGGAAATCCGGTGTGTATACAAGGTTCTTAAAAGCCGTGACAGGCGCTGAAAAATTCAGTTCGCGTGCACCCCCGTAAATTACACCGGGTACTTTTCCCTCAGAGCGGAGTAGGCGGGTGGCTTGTTTGCCGAGTCCGGTCCTGAGTTGTCCTTCGATGGTAATTGTTTGCATGTTTATATTTGATTTAAAAAAAACTTACTTATTCCTGAGTTGTGAATGAATGAATAATCCTGTGATACTTCTGTTTTCATAAGCGTTCCTGATTGCGATTGCAAAAAGTTCCGCCACACTCAGCACTTTTATTTTAGAACATTTTTGTTTGAGCGGTATCGTGTCACATACTACCAGTTCTTCCAACACACTATTTTCAATATTTGCATAGGCATTTCCACTTAACACCGGATGTGTACAAAGTGCTCTCACACTTCTGGCACCCTTTTCTTTGAGCAAACCTGCTGCTTTGGCGAGGGTTCCTCCGGTATCGCAAATATCATCGATCAACACAACGTCCCGGTCTGCCACTTCTCCGATCACCACCATACTGGCAATCTCATTTGCCCGCTTCCGATGTTTATCACAAATCACCATCTCCGCATTAAAATAAGAAGCGATTTCCCTTATGCGGTTAGCACTTCCTACGTCGGGGGCCGCAAAGGTAAGGTTTTCCAGTTTAAGATTCTCTATGTAGGGTATAAAAATGGCCGAACTATCGAGGTGATCCACAGGTATGTCGAAATATCCTTGAATCTGCGGAGCATGGAGATCCATGGTAATGATCCTGTCTGCGCCCGCCGCTACTAACATATTGGCTACCAGCTTGGAACCGATGGCAACCCGGGGTTTATCTTTTCTATCCTGCCGTGCATACCCATAATATGGTATAACGGGCACTACTTTATAGGCGGAAGCGCGCCGTGCGGCGTCTATCATCAGGAGGAGTTCCATCAGGTTCTCCGTAGGTGCAAACGTACTTTGTACCAGAAAAACCATGTCTCCTCTTACACTTTCATTAAAAATGGGTTGAATTTCCCCGTCGCTGAAATGCTGTATCGTTATCTTTCCTGACGGGCAGCCATAACGACGGGTTATTTTTTCAGCCAGGTATTGGGATCCTGTGCCGGAGAAGATTTTGGCTGTTCCTTGCATAAAAATGATAGTTGGAACGAAGATACTTCTTAAGCCTAAAGCCCAAAGCCTAAAGCTTAAAACTTTTTTCAGGAGGGAGGCTGAATGCGGAACGCTTAAGGCGAAACGCTGAACGCTGAACGCCTAACGCTGTTTACAAAATATATAATAAGAATTCGGAGATGGATGTTACAAAAAAAGCACCCATGGTGCTCAAATATTTTTGTACCTTATTCAGCCAATTTTTTAGGCTTTGGGCTTTAGGCTTTAGGCTTTAGGCTTTAGGCTTTAGGCTTTAGGCTTTAGGCTTTAGGCTTTAGGCTTTAGGCTTTAGGCTTTAGGCTTTAGGCTTTAGGCTTTAGGCTTTAGGCTACTTAATAGAAGCCAATTCCGTTTTCGTAATCGTCTTTTCAACCAAAGAAGACTTGGAAGCCTGCTTGTTGCTGTTAGCGATATAGAAAATCGAGGAACAAACGAAAATGGAAAAAAACAAGGCTACGAAATACATTCCAACACAGAAGAAGAAGGAGTTCCAGCCACCGATGGCAGAAAGTGTAGATTTTGGTTTCATGGATATTACTTTAGTTTTTCAGGGTTTCCGTCAGGGTCTTTTCTTTTTAAAGAAACTACACGAACAGGGGATTGTAAAGACTAAAAATAGTCCATACCATTATATTATGCAATCGCAAAACTACTCAATTAAGGCTTGGGCAGAAGATGACAGACCACGCGAAAAATTACTTAGTAAAAACCCCGACAGCCTGACGGATTCCGAATTGCTGGCTATTTTGATCGGAAAAGGGACCAGGCAGAAAAATGCAGTGGATCTGGCGAAAGAAATGCTCGCCCTGGTAAAGAATAATCTCAATGAGCTGGGTAAACTGGGCCTGCACGACTTCCTGAAACTGAATGGAATAGGTAAGGTGAAGGCAGTGGTTATTCTGGCAGCACTCGAACTGGGAAGGCGGCGACACAACGCTGTTGCACTTGGTAAACCGGTCGTGCGCGACAGTCAGCAGGTTGCCGGATATCTCAGGGACATGTTACAGGATCATTACAGGGAGGTTTTTGCTGTTATTTTCCTGAATCAGGCAAACAGGGTCAATCATTTTGAAGTGGTGAGCCAGGGTGGTATAACCGGCACCATCGCCGACCCCAGACTGATCCTCAAAAAGGCGCTGGAATCTCATGCGGTAAACATCATTTTATGTCATAACCACCCGTCCGGGAACCTTAAACCAAGCAAGGCTGATGAGGACCTTACAGTTAAAATTCGTGAAGCCGCCCGCTTTTTTGATATCAAGGTAATTGATCATATCATAGTGAGTCACGAAGGGTATTTCAGCTTCGCGGATGAAGGCATGATATAATATCAGATAAAGCATGATATCATGTATATGCATGCTATAATGTATATACATGATATCATGTATATATACTTACAGGGTAACGATACATCTATACTTACAGGGTAACGATACATCAGATTTTTAGCCAAATTGATGTCTCAACTTCGGTGGCCAGGGAATGATATGGCAAAAATATTTAACTTCGCCAGATGGGTACTTATCAATGAAAAATGAGTATTCATCAACGAACCACGGTGAAAACGATTCTACTCATTTTTTTTTCGGGCCTCACTCTTTTTGCGTTCCCCCAGTATTGTACTTTACCGACGACTATCAAAAATACCAGCCTTTCCTATCTTCAAATTTCTGCGCCAGGAGCGACAGCACTCACTTATCGTTTTTTTTATAAACTGGGCATTGATTGCGGATCTGCCAATCCGAATGACTTCCTGGATCAGTTACATTTATCAGATCTCAACAGCGGCCTTTCGAAATCCGCAGACTGGATACTCGATTCGGTAAAACAGGTAACAGCTCAGATGGATCCCTGTGTGGTGGTTCCGACGCCACCCTGCAGTAAAATTTATTATTATCATGCCGATCTTAACATCTTTGATCTCTCCAAAACCTATGTAGCTGCTACAACAAACTGTTGCCGCCCTTCTAATGTTGCCAATCTGGATCTGGGGCTTAATTTTATGGACTATTCGAATCCACCTCCCCCAATACCCCAGGGACCCGGATCAACTTTTACGCCACCACCCCCTACTTGCCCAGCACTTGAAAACGGCCCGGTGAGTAATGGGATTACCAATTATCTGGTGATTCCGCCCCCCTTGGTAGACATCAATAGTATACCGGTTTTTACATCGGATGATTCCATATTGAATGTGTGTATCAATGAAGACTTTTCGCATAAGATTACCGCAGTGGATGCAGACGGCGATTCCATTGCGTACCATTTTGGAAAGCCGCAAACATATAACGTGGTGATACAACAGCCGGGAAATACAGTAATCAATAATATCCGGAGTTTTTCAGCACTGGATTTCAACAAAGGATATTCCCAATCACAACCCGCCGGCCCTGATCTGCTTTTGGATCCGAAAACCGGATTGTTGACGGGAAAGATTCCGGTGGCTGGCATTTTTGACGTTGCCGTCAGTGCAGTAGAATATAGGGCGGGCATGTTGCTGGATTCAGTAAGCGAGGATTTTTATTTCAGCACTTACGATTGTTCCATACTTCCAAAGCCCCAGGCCATTACTGAAGAGGGCTTTAAAAGTTGCAACGGTTTTACATTAACCTTTCCCAATTACAGTATTCCACAGTACCCCAGCGCACTATTCAATCCAACCACAGTTAGCTGGAATTTTGGTGATGGCGACAGCACAACAGTATTTGCTCCTACACATACTTACGCCGACACCGGAACTTACCCGATCAGACTGGTTGTATTTCCAGGGTATCATTGCGCTGACACAGCCAATACAGTTGCGCTGGTTTATCCATATGTCAGTTCCCAATTTTCTTATACTGATTCCTGCTCGATGCAACCCGCTACTTTTTTAAACACGTCAACTTCTACATCAGGAAATATTACGAATAGTCTGTGGAAGGTTTATAATGGAAAAGACATGGCTTTTAGTTCTTCAGATTATAATGGTGTTTTCAATTTCACAGTTGCGCCTCAAACCTATCAGGTATTTCTAACGGTCACAAATGAAAAGGGCTGCGTCGCCACTGATTCTCAGTACGTCAATATCGAAGTGTCTCCCTCGCCATTGTCTTTTCACGATACGCTGCTCAGTTATGGAGCGAGCCTTCAATTAAAAGTGGATGATGGCAATTATAATGTAAGTGGCCAATATATCTGGACGCCTGTATATGGTTTAAGCGATCCTTTTTCACCGGATCCTGTATTAACAAGTAAAATGGATAACACTTACAAAGTTTCTGTGACCAATAAATACGGCTGCGTGTTGAACGATTCCTTCAGCGTAAAATATTACAAGGGCCCATTTATATATGTGCCGAATGCATTTACACCAAACGGCGATGGGAAAAATGATATTTTCAAACCCACATATATCGGCGTTTCCGAGTTAAAATATTTCAGGGTATTCAACAGATACGGTCAGGTCGTATTTGAAACTACCCAACAACTCCAGGGTTGGGATGGTAGTTTGCACGGACTTCCTGCGCCCGAAGGCGCATACGTATGGGAGGTTTCCGGTAAGGATTATACCGGTAAATGGGAGGTCAAAAGCGGATCGGTGGTTCTGCTGAAATAATATTTATCTACAACATTTTTCTGTTTTTAATAAATGAAATTATTTAGCTTATTTCTATCCCGTAACCATTTTCTCCTCTGCCTAATATCGAGATGATAAGCGTTAAATGATTTGAGATATTCCTGGTTTTTCTTAAATACATCAGAAAATTTATCGACACTATATTTTGGTATATTAAATGTTTTTGTAAGAGTATTTAGGAAAAATTTGTCTTCAGGAATTTTTCTTCCTCCGTAAAATTTTTCGTCTTCCTTAAATTCTGTCACATTTCTAAATGCAGAAAGAAGTGCTTCTTGTCTTTCTTTTGTGGAACTCAGCCTTCCAGCGGGAGATCATAATCGGATTGACTTAGAATTCCTTTGCGAGTTCATCGAGTGATCGCTTATTCTTTATAGCTTCAAGAGCCACTTTAGCAATGAAGTCGGAACGAATTTGCGTTGTGTCTGCTTTTTCATTTGAGATAGTTATATTAAGAAAGGATTGACTACCTCTCTGATCTCAAATTCGGGGAGCGTTATACCCAGTTATTTCAACGGGCAATTTTAAATAGTAACTTAACTAAGTAAAAACTCTTATTACTAAGTAAAAACACTTAGTTAATCGAAATCTGCCCAACAATTTCTCGTTAATAACATTTAAATTTTTAATTTCTGTACGGCGATAGCAATCTATTAATCGTAAATTACTATTAAAGGGGATACCGAAAACCTTAAACAGAGTAGGTAATTCATCACATAAAAATTTATCGAAATGAAAAAATTAGGATTTTTTGGAAAAAGCCTGACGGCTTCTGAAATGAAATCAGTAAAGGGGGGAGTAACATTTAGTGGTAGTTGCCCAACAGAGGGAGCCGCTTGTTACTATGATGGAGGGCTTAAGAAAGGGATATGTGAACCTTTTACAGGACATACAAATTGTTACTGCTTTGTTATCGGCACAAACCAGAATACTGGGCTTCAATGTCCAAGCTAATCATTTCTTACATATAGCTTTTAGTAGCCCTAAAAGCTATATTTATTTCCCAATAAATATTTTTGCTGCGCTCGCTCATTTATCACATTAACAAATTTTAGAATTCTGATGTGCGTTTTCGAATATTTTTAACCAAATATTTCGGAGTTTATAATTAAAGTATGTCCTTTGAAGTCCCCTCAAATATCGATAGCGTTGGTTTTTGTTATCTCAAACATTTGGGAGCAAAAATAACAAAAGAAAGTTTTGTAGAATCTATCAAAGAAGAGCCAACATTTCCTAGTCTATTCAGCCTTAGCCGAGCTATGGATAAGTTTAAAGTACTTAATAATTCATATAAAATCGAGACTGAAAATCTAGAGGATATTCCACTGCCTTTCATTGCCTATATCCGAAAAAAACCGACGGGGAAAGACTTCGTTTTTGTTTCAGATCTAAATAACACTTCGGTAAAATATAGGGAAACGGAAACATCAATTACAAAAAAACCGATTTCAGAATTTAAGGCAGACTTTCTCAATATTATATTTAAAGCAGAATTGACTCCATGTAGTGGCGAGTCGAAATTTGAAGAAAAGACACGGCAGAACACTTTAAATAAAACGAAAACTGGGTTTTCATACGGATTCTTGATTATTAGCATAATCCTTTTAATTTTCAAATCGGAATTTACTTCCTTTAAAATAGACCTAAACTTTGTCTTTAACCTGTTAGCAATTGCCGGGTTTTCAATTATTATTCTGTTACTGACTTATGAAATAGACAATACAAATAAATTTCTCAGGAATATTTGTTCTACTAACAATTCGAGTAAAAATTGCAGTGCTGTTCTGAACAGTAAAGCCGCACGTATTTTCGGAGTGAGTTGGAGCCATATTGGGTTTATACTTTTCTCATTTTTAATTTTATGTAGTATCGCTTTCGCTACTACTCCCTCATTAAAATTATCAGCATTCTCTTTAATATTTATGCTTTGCCTGCCATATGTTCCATACAGCATTTATACCCAGTATAAATTGATAAAACAATGGTGTCCTTTGTGCCTATCGGTGCAGATCATTATTGTTATTGGCTTTTATTTGGGTCTAAGATATCTAAATGAAATTCATTTTATATTTCCAAAAATGAGTATGTGGTCGTTTGCAACTATTTTTATTTGCTTTATGCTGCCGACCACCTCGATATTTTTATTTAAGCCAATACTAATCAAGGCAAGAAGCAAAGCTAATTTACAAATTAAATATAAACAGTTATTAAACGACCCGGAGTTATTCTGGGCTTTACTGAAACAACAATCTAAAGCACCGGATGATTGGGAAAATCTGGGAATAAATCTGGGAAACATTACAGCTTCTACTACAATTATCAAAGTGTGCAATCCATATTGCGGACCTTGTGCTATAATGCATTCAACACTTGACGAAATAATTGATAATAACAAGAACGTAAAATTAAAGATTATTTTTACTTCAACTGATGATGATGTAAATATTAAAACAAAAACTGTAAAGCATTTAATGGCAGTCGCAGCCACCAGTAATGTCGGACTTATTAAAACATTACTTGACACCTGGTATTTAAATCAGGATTACCAATCCCTTGTAAATAATTTTCCAATTCAGAAAACACCTGAAAACCTAGACGAGAAGGTGCGTGAAATGAGAGACTGGTGTAAATCTGCAGGAATAACACATACTCCAACAATTTATGTAAACGGATGGCAATTGCCTGAGGTATATGACGTAATCCAATTAAAATATATGTTGTGATGACGAATGGCTTATTTTTATTTGATGGAGTAGACATTCCGCAATGCTAAATCTGGAAATTCCAAATTATATATTATAATTTAAATTTTACATGCTTTGGATTTAATTTTTCTGTAGATAGCAATTCGTATTGACGTGATATAATTTTTGTCGTTTCCATAAATTCTGTTTTAGCTAAGTGATATTCTGGGCTTCGGTAGACGCAATGAGCATAAATGTGCAGATAAGCTTTCAGATTGACTTTGGAAAAATTGAAACGTTACATTCAACTTCGCAAATAATTTGCTATTATTATTTTACATTCAGAATGCAAATGCTCCCATTACAGAAGGTGTTAACATCGTACAAGAACGTCTATAATAGGTACAATTTATTTTGATTAAACAAGAGGTTTGAAAAGATTTCCATTTTTTTTCCAGTTGGACACTATGGACTGCGGCGCGGCATGCCTGCGGATGATCGCTCAATTTTATGGACGAACTTATTCTTCCGCAACGATGCGAGAAATATCTGGCGTATCCAGGGAGGGAGTATCTCTCTTTAATATTGCAGAAGCAGCCGAAAAAATAGGGTTTAGAACGATAGCAATAAAAACGACCTGGGAAAAACTAGTTGAAGAAAAACCGGTGCCTTTTATTGCGCACTGGCGTATGAACCATTTTGTCGTTGTCTATAAGATAACTGACAAGAAAATATACATCGCTGATCCCGCCATAGGTCTTACAGAATATACAAAAAATGAGTTTATACAACGCTGGATCAGCACATCAGGCATGGGCGAGAATTACGGAATTGCTCTGTTGTTCGAGAGCACTCCTGAGTTTTATAAATTAGAAAATGAAGTGAAATCAACACTCGGTTTTAGGATGTTGGTTAAACATTTATTTCAATATAAAAAATTGCTTTCTCAATTAATTCTTGGACTATTGATTGGAAGCTTATTACAACTCATTTTCCCTTTTCTCACACAGGCAGTTGTAGATATTGGTATACGTTCTGCTGATATTAATTTTATTTATATCATATTGTCAGCACAACTAATGCTTTTTTTTAGCCAAACAACAGTTGAATTTATTCGAAACTGGGTTCTGTTACACATTAATACCCGTATCAATATAAGCCTGCTGATTGATTTTTTAACGAAATTAATGAAGTTGCCAATTTCATTCTTTGAAAGCAAAATGATAGGCGATATTCTGCAACGTATAGACGATCAGCAACGTATTCAAAGTTTCCTTACCGGACCGGCGCTAAATATTCTATTTTCCCTTCTGAATTTTATTGTTTTTTCAGTAGTCATAGTTTTATACAATATTAAGATCTTCTTTATTTTTTTAATTGGCAGTGCATTTTATATTACCTGGGTGCTATATTTTTTGCGTTATCGAAAAAAATTAGACTATAAGCGATTTGAAATCGTTTCGAAGAATCAGTCGAATATAGTGGAACTCATTGAGGGTATGCAGGAAATAAAAATGAATGTTTGCGAAACACAAAAACGCTGGGAATGGGAAAAAATTCAGGCTAGAGTATTTAGGGTAAATATACAATCGCTAAAGCTTGCACAATTTCAGCAAGGCGGAGCAGTTTTCATAAACCAGTTAAAAAATATATTCATCACTATTTTTTCCGCAACCGCCGTAGTGAAGGGCAATATTACGCTTGGTGCCATGCTTGCAATTCAGTATATGGTAGGTCAATTGAATGGACCAATTGAACAGTTTATTCAATTTACACAAAGCATTCAAGACGCAAGTATTAGCATGGAACGAATGAATGACATTCACCATTTAGTTGATGAGGAACCGGCTTCTGAAAAGAAAATCTCTAAACTTCCGGACGTTAAGGATTTATCCCTTATGGATGTTTGTTTTAGGTATGATAAACTTAACGACATCCCAGTGCTCGACAACATTACTCTTTCTATTCCCTATGGCAAGATTACAGCCATCGTTGGTGAAAGTGGAAGCGGCAAGACAACATTATTAAAATTGTTAATGAAATTCTATACGCCGACCTCCGGAGTGATTAAACTCGGTGACGTTGATTTGTTTGATATCAGCAATAAATTGTGGCGCGGGCAATGTGGCGTTGTGATGCAGGACAATTATATATTTTCTGACAATATCGCACGAAATATCGCGGTAGGTGAGGAAGTACCCGATAATGAAAAACTTTTACATGCAGTAAAAGTTGCCAATATTCAGTCATATATAGAATCATTGCCATTAGGATTTAATACACGAATCGGTTCGGAAAATTCGGGAATCAGTCAGGGCCAAAGACAAAGAATTCTAATAGCCAGAGCCGTGTATAAAAATCCCGGTTTTATTTTTTTTGATGAAGCCACCAACTCCTTAGATGCAAACAATGAAATGATTATTATGCAAAATCTATCGGAGTTTTTTGTCGGTAAAACAGTATTGATTACTGCACACCGTTTGTCTACCGTAAAAAATGCTGATCAAATTATCGTTATACATAAAGGTAAAATTATTGAAAAAGGATCTCACCAAGAGTTGATCAGACAAAGAGGCAAGTACTTTACACTTATTAAAAATCAATTGGAATTAGGAAATTAGCATTACAGATGGGTGAAAAAAATGTTTTAATTAATTTATTGAAGGCGGATCAGGTCGATGAGATAATTGGTCCGCCTCCATTATGGCTAATCCGCGGAGGCACGATAATATTCTTAATAGTGTTAATGCTTATAATGTTAATGGTCTACATCATTCGATATCCAGAGTATATTATTGTGCCATTTAAAACAAAATCAGAGAATGGCAGATTGTGTGTTATACTTGAAGTACCAGTTTCAGATCTCTACCGTTTAACAACCGGACAACATGTCTATTTAAAATTTGATGTAGACAAGTTGCCTTTATTTGACTCAACTACGTTAACCTTACAGGAAAAAAATGGTCAAATCGTAGAGTCTGTTGCCGATGTGCCAGTTTATTTGAGCAACGCAAAACTACACCAACTAAATATACAGAGAACGATTTCTGTGGGTATGAACGGTACAGCAAAGATTCTTGTCAGTAACAAAAGGGCGAGTGAAAGGATATTTAAAATTGATTTACACAATATAAATGTTCAAAAAAAATGAACATATAATACATTTTTGTAATTGCATTAGAGTCGGCATCTGTTTTCAAAGATGGTTATATGTCGGTGCATGACCTTACCACAGTCGTGAATCATGTTTATAGTTTCTTAGCAAATAAATAAGTAAAGAAGGGTAATAGTTTACAATTGAAACAAAAATACCTAAATAAAAAGCCTCTCTGTTTCCAAAGAGGCTGCTATGAATTTATATAATTTAATTGCTACTTAGCGCGGTCCATTATAAGTATACACCTCGTTAAAATAAGCCCGGATACTTGGCGGAGCGGGGATAACGCTTGGTTGTGTCATAAAGTATTTAACGGAAATATTGCCTGTAGAAGGATCACGTGCATTTATACCTGATGGATCCAATACAGCTGAGCGTGTATTCGGTGCAGGATTACCATAAATGTTTGTCACGCTGGTTACCTTGTTGGAAACAGGATCGATAAATATTCTTACTCCAAATGATCCATAATAACTAGGGCCAGTGGGAGTATTAAATTCATAACCAACCTGCCCGAGATCTGTATTAAATACATCTACGCTATTGGGGCCAGAAGTTACAAGATTGATATCCATTGGATAATTTGCTGTAAAGCTTGCTCCTGCAGCAGATACATCGCTATATGTTCCGGTAACGGTATAATCTCCGTCGAACGCATTTTTTACAGAAATATACAACAGCAGATGATTCCATTGTTCGATGGGCAAAGAAGCCGATGCGATGGTGTATGGAAGAATATAGTTACCTGACAGATCCAGTTTAGTCAGATCCAGGTTCACCCATACCGTGTCCAAACGTTTACCCGCCGGGACAGTCATATCGAGACTTCCTGTAAGCGTATATACGCTATCGGGTAAAACCGTAAAATTTGTATTGTTAGCCGTATTATATGCATTGAGTGCCGCTGTATCAAGTGCCAGGGTTATCGTCGTGGCGGTTGTCGGCAGACTGGGAGATGCTACATCAACAATTACCGGAATCGATGCAGTAGTCTGCGTTGCCGGATAGGTTTCTGCTATAACTCCGTTGGCGTGAGCCGCCGCTAAAGGAATATAAACAGATCCATTCACCTGCGAGAAGTCGATATCATACTGCCCATTTTTTAGACAGGAGCTCACCGAAAACATCAATACTAATAATAAGATGCCCCGGACACTCATTATTGACTTTAAATTTTTTTTCATTTTTTATTATTTTTTAAAAATCACCCCTCTCAATTTTTAGCAGGATGGTAAGTGATCATTCAACTAAAAGAAAATAATTATATGTTAAGGCATCCAAAATATTTTATCTACAAATGGATCAATAGATGCGCCGCCAGCGGCTGTCCATGCTATGTTATTATTCGTTTGTTCTTCCGTTGGGTACAAAAACCTGAATGGCATGTGCGATTCAGTATTCGACGTTGACACAGACAAGGGCACCATCGGATAACCGCTATTAATTGCCGGGTTGAAAGTCCTTCTCCAGTCATCATATGATTCAGCGAGGTTAATCCCATTCAAAGCCGCCCATTTTTGAACGATAATGGTATGAATCAGGCTATCACTGCTAGCAGCAATGGGAAAGGTCACATAAGACGTATTTGGCTGGTTATAGTAAGTTGCCGCCCATGTGTCGGCTGCAGATTGACTCCCCCCTACATTCAGATATTCGTATGACTTTGTAATTCCCGTTTGATACAGTGTTTGCGCTGCAGCGGCTCCACCAGGTAACCAACCGCGAACGGTTGCTTCTGCCTGTTCAAAATAACTGTCAGATGCAGCGAAAAGTACCGCGCCCTGGCTTGGACTCTGAACGAGACCGGAACCGATATTTGAAGCACCGGTATTGTCTGGATTCGTAGCCTGCGAACCTATCACGTTTCCATAATAATCCGTAAAATCCAATGGTAAAGTCACGGTAAAATAACTCGGGTCTGTTGCAACCACTGTTTTGGGAGAATAAAAATATCCCAGACGACTGTCTTTCGTTTTTTGATAAAATGTTATTGCAGTACCGTTAGATCCTACATAACTGGCGGCCGCATTTAATGATCCTGAAGGACTCACTCCAAAACCTGCCCAGATTGGGTTAGGCTTTGCTGCTGTATATCCCGGATTTACCTCTGCATCGGTGGTAAGGTAGCCATAAGAAGCAGTCTTGGAGATCTCTGAAGCGATATAGCTTGCTTTTGCAGAAACGTTCGATTCTCTTACGAGTAATCTAAGCTTCACTGTGTTTGCAAAAAGTATCCAGTTGGACATCGTACCACCAAACATAACGTCATCTGTTCCAGGCAATGTGACTGCCGGATCACTTAGATTCGCACTGATGTCAGCCATTGCGAAATCGAGCTTCGCCGTAAGGCTGTCGTAAATATCACTTCCATTATCGTAAGCAGGATAAAAATTTCCCTGACCTTGAAGAGCCTGTGAATACGGTATATTGTTATACAGATCTACCAGATTCTGAAAACACACAGATTCCAGAATATTGGAAATATCTCTGTAATTCGCGTTTGCATGATCGCCAGTAATAGAAACGATAAAATTCAGGTTGGTTAAAACCCCATAATATTGATCCCAAAGCTGAGGATAACCGGTAGTCATAATATAATTCGCCACTGTACTATTAAAGGAATATCCAGCTTGATAATTCCAATAACCCATCCACACACCTATGGGTTCGTAGGTAGGTGATCCAGCTGTTCCTGTAACATTATCTACTATCAGCGCCAGATTGGTAAGTGCCGCCGGAAGAACAGCCGAAGGTGTTGCCTGATCTGTTGTAGGCGCATTGGGGTTATTCAAATCTGACTTTAAAAAGTCTTTCGAACAACCGGCACCGAGAATGCCCACTACTAAAAATAAAATCAATACTTTTTTCATGTATTATCTTTTAGAATATTTCAATTAAAAGGTGAAACTAGCTATCAATGAGTAAGTTCTTGATGGAGGTAATTGATAAATAGTATTATTTCCTAATCCGTTCGAGTTTGAATAGTTGAATTCCGGATCAGTGAAATTATTCTCTTTAGGTCTCAACATCATTACGTTATTGCAAGTAGCTGTCAGTTTAAGTCCCTTGATTATATTTTGGTTAGCTATCAATTGACCGAAATCGTATGAAAGACTCAGTGTACGTAATTTGAAGGCAGCTGCATTTTCTACGTAGGGAGTCTGGGCAGTGGTGAATGGACTGTTAACCCAGAAATTGATACTGCCGTCTGATACATAAGTGGCGGTATTTGGAACATATTTACCACCCTGCAGAATTTCAGAATTTGGAAACACAAAGTTCTGACGTCCGTTTTCAACAGTATGAGAAGAAGCCCCCGTAAAGTCCAGGCTTCTTTCAGATGCATTATAGAATACGTAGCCACCTCTGTAATCAGCAATTACGTTCAATGTGAATCTCTTGTAAACAAAAGTGGAAGTAAAACCCACGATATATTTAGGAGTTGTTCTGCCTGCAGCTACCAGATTGGGTGCTACAGTTGGCAAACCGGTTTTCGCATCAACAATTACTTTTCCATTAGCGGAATCTCTAAGCAAATCCGTAACATACAGTTGGGGGAAACTCATACCAACGATTGCTTCATTATTATTCCCGATTCCTGTTTGCAAGGTTTTATTGGAACCTGTGCCATATAGACTTTCAACCGTGGTTGTCTGTATAGCCAGGTTGCCACCGAAATCCCATCTGAAGTCTTTATTCTTTATAACAGTTGCTTTTACGTCAAATTCCAGCCCTTCTGAAATCGTGTTGGCAGCGTTTACATTTGCCGACGTAAAACCGGTTGAAGAACTTAAATCAACCGGGAATAACTGGTTGTAGTTATTATCATGGTAGTAAGTAGCTCCCACGTTTAACCTGTTATTCCAAAATCCCAATTCGATACCTGTTTCAAATTCGTTGGTTGCTTCAGGCGTATTAGCTGGATTGTTGTATTGACCAGCTAATGTCAAACCTGCCAAACCACCATAAGGATAACCGGTAGCCACGTTGAAGGTGTTTGTTGTACTGTAAGGGCTCAACGTGATCTGCCCTGTGTGACTGTAGGCGCCTCTGATTTTACCAAAACTCAGCACACTGGAATTTTTCAGTCCCGGAATGAGTTCAGAAAAAATGATGGAGGCATCCACACCATATACGTCATAACTATTATTTGCAGTTGCCAGTAACGAAGAATAGTCTCTTCTGAAGTTACCATGTAGGAAATAAACATCCTGATATCCCAAAGTAAGATCCGAGTAATATCCAATAAGTCTTGTATTTTCCACTTCGTTTGCTGCGGAAATATTTCCGTACTGGTAAGCAATATTATATAATTGTGGTATGGTCAATCCGCTGGTTTGAGACTGAGGATTTCCTGTACCAGAAAAAAGTCCCGCAAGTGTTGACATATTTGAGTAAGCGATATTGTTACCAACACCCTGCGTTTGCTGATTCAACGCCCTTTCCCAGATGGTATTACCGATTAATAAAGTTGCACTCAGGTCTCCATATTTTTTCTGGAAGGTAGCAACGATATCCTGTTGGATTCTTTTCGTAGTAATTGTCTGGTTTAACAACGCGCCTGAGATATCACCGCTGGATGGTGTACCATAAATGCCGCTTGCCGGACTTGTTGCCTGCATCGAATATGGTGTAAATGTCGCCGCATTTCTATAACCTTCATAAACCACGCCTGTATATTGGGTGCTTATCCTGTAATTCAGGTTAAACCAGTCAGTGGGTTTAAGATTCATACTCAACACCCCCTGTAAGGCATCCTGTTTCTGAATTTGTCTGGAATTATCCAGCTGCCAGTAGGGATTGATATAATACGCATTATAATAATTACTCAGGTTACCCCATGAAGTAGGATCCTGCCAGTCTTTCAACGTATTTAAAGGAATATTCGCCGGGGTATTTAGCAGTGTCCAATAAATTGGCCAACCTGCAGTAATATCGTTTCCTACGGTGTTGCTGTACTTATATGAGTAGTTGGCGGAATAGTCATAGGAGAAAATACCTATTGTTCTCTTTCCACCAAAACGTACGCTTGTTCTTTGTGATTGATCCTTTGGTGTTGTACCATCCACATTCACATATTGTAAACCAACATAGTTCGAGTTCTTAGCGTCACCTGTCGTAAGAGAAAGGTCTGTTTGTTCCTGCCAGCCTGTCTGCATAAACTGCTGGATGGCACTTTTTGATTGCGGTGCATATGGAACCGAGTCAACCTGTCCCTGCTCATTTGGAATGCCTATAAAATAGGGAGACCCGTCAAAAGCCGGTCCGTATTGCTGGTTTTCAAAAGGAACGCGGTTTGCAAATCCCGTGTTCGGATCTATCGCAGTAAACTGGTAAGGCGTTCCAATAAGATACGTACCATTTTCATTTCCGTACCCTCCGAATTGATTCTGAAGTTTTGGTATGTAAGCCAGCGTTTCTGCTGTAACTGTCTGTTGCAGATTGATAACCGGCTTGTTATTCTTACCACCTTTTTTGGTAGTATATATGATTACCCCGTTACTGGCTTCTGAACCATATAGAGCGGCTGCGGAAGCACTTTTCAACACGGTCATGGTTTCGATATCTTCCGGATTAATCGTAATAATGAAATCCGAGTTTACTTCCATTCCGTCAACTATGAAAAGTGGCTGGTTATCTGCGATGATATGTCTTTCACCTCTTAGCTGAACACGGATCTGTGGATCCACCCCATTGTTAATAATGCTGACCTGAGCACCAGATACCTGGCCGATCAAACCGGCATTTACGTTGATTGGTTTGGATGTATTCAAAGCCTCCGAGCTCACCGTGGCCGTGCTGTATCCCAAAGCCCTTGCTTCTCTTTTAATGCCTAACGCAGTTACAACCACTTCGCTCAGGTTTCCCACTTTCCGGGTTACTGCAATTGGCATAGATGCGTCATTCCCTACAGTAAAATCCTGTGGTGCAATTCCCGTAGCGGTAACTTCCAGTACATCTCCTTTCTGTGCCCTGATAATGTAATTTCCTTCGGCATCTGCACTGACACCTACTTTAGTCCCTTTGATTCTAACACTTGCAAAGGGGATTCCCAGGCCCGTCTGATCTGTGATCCTTCCGGATACATTTTTCGTTTGTGAAAATGCTAATGAGCTAAATAGCACTAGCACCGCTAACAGTGATAGAAATTTTCTCATGTGACTGTGAGTTTTGAATTTAGATCGTGTAAATTAGGGAAGTTTTATATCCAACAAAAAAAAATGTTAAATACCCCCTTTTTCATAATTAGACAATATCAAATCTGTATTCGCTGCAGGAAATAAAAAGCAGGTAATTTTTGTAGATAATGTAATTTGGTATTTATCAGAGTATTACGTAGTTGAAATAAAATTCATCTGATTTTTTTTTCTGGCGGGGGCAAAAATATTACATATTCAAACTTTCGAAAACTTGGCAAGACTGTTTGAATAATTATCAAATTAAAGCCAAATCATTAAATAATCTTTAATTATTAAGCCATTATTATCGAAGAATGAAATGAATGCGTAATGTATTATAAAAAAATATATTCATTAAAATCCAGCGTCGAATTCCTGCTCATTTTTAATTGTAAGCATGATTTACTTACATATTTATAATGTATATATTGATTTCAGTCAAGAAAAATGACCCTTAAATCGCGAAAATCCGGTCGTTTAGGCCTGCGCAGTAGGACCGCCGAAGTTCATTGGCAGCGTAACTTCTTCTAAATCCTGGATTTTGCCATTAGTACCCTCAAAGCGGAGTATGTTTTCAGTGAGGGCTTTCATAAATCTTTTGGCATGTTGCGGAGTAAATATAATGCGCGATTTCACTTTGCTCTTGGGTGTTCCTGGCATCACGTTTACAAAGTCAATTACAAATTCCGCATGAGAGTGTGTAATAATCGCCAGGTTGGCGTAGTCACCTTCTGCTACCTCTTCGCTGATTTCGATGTTTAACTGATTGTTTGGTACCTCCGCCATCATGAATAATTTCGACAAAAATAAGACAGCGTTCTCAAATGAATGGAAATCCTGCTTATTCATTGTCGCTTTAATATTTTTATTGCCAGTGAATAATTATTTGTGCCTTTAACTCCGACTTATGACTACCCGAAATTTCGTCCAGTCCTGTACCAATGGATGGAGCACCCGGATAAAATGTTTGTTCCCATTTTATCCAACCCGACAAAAGAAAATGCCTGTTTTTATTTGCAATCAATCGGTTGAAATCCCGATGCAGATTTATGTAATAATGAAATCCCCTTCCGAAATAGGCAGGTAAAGAATAATTATATAATAAATCGGGTTCATAGGTGTAAATCCTCGTGTCGTAATCATCGGTATCAAATACCATCGCGGCCACACTCCCGGATATCCATGATTTTTTTAAAGTGAATCCTCCCATACCCAGAAAACCCTGCTGATTTTTTTCACCATGTTCTTCAATCAACAAAAATTCCATACGGCTTACAAAAATCACGGATCTCGAAATGCTGTAATCCGTCTCCATTCGCCATCTTTTTTTTACCGGCGAAATCAAACCATGCGTCACGCCGTTGGCCAGCGTTGCATTACCCGATTTCATTTCATTCTTATATAAAGTGGTGAGATGCCAGAATTTATTTGGCTGAAATACCGCCTGAAGAAAATAGTCTCTGCCAGCAGATGGTCCATCAACCAGGTATTGCAACCAGGGGAAAACATACATATCGTAAAAGGCGTCGATTTGCAAACCTGTTACGGGCCTTAAAGAAAGTCCTGCATAAAAACCTTTTTCATTTGTCGGAACATTGTTTTCAGTAAAAGCATTTGCATACATTGATTGAAAAGACGGAGAAATATTTCTATAAAGAAAACTCATATTTAAATTTTCACTGAGACTTACCAGCACACCCTGAACCCATGCAAATTTATTCCATTGATCCATGGCCAGCTCGCCAAATAAATGCATGTTGCCTTTTGTGTAATTATATTCAAAACTATAGTCCGAAAGACTGGTCCCTTTAAGGCTATATAAATTATAAGGTTCATCTCGTTTTTGGAAAGGACGACTGAAATGGAATTGGATCCAGTTCATTCCAATCAGCATGTTATTATTTGAATAATGAATATTCCCGCCTGCTGAAAATTGCAGACTATTATTTCTATCTGCAATTTCTGCCGGCGTTCTGTGATAACCACTATTTTCAAATGAACTGAAAAGATCTTCAGCTGTTGCGGTGTCGGTAACGAGATTGGTACTGATTTTTTGTGCGGAAATAAACAAACTGGATTCCCAGTTATTTTTCTGCAAAGTGATCGCCAGTCCCCGATGAAAATTAAATTCCCCGGCAGCGTGGTAAGGTCTGAGAAACTCCGCTTCTCTTTTAATAGAGATTACCTGACTGGTTTTGGTAAAAGCAAATGCCTGCCATTGAATCAGTCCCTGACCCATATTTACGGTGAAATCACCCATCGCAAGTGAGCGGATCAAACCCGCCTGTCTGAGAAAAAAATGGAATGAATAAAAATCAAACCCATATCGCTGTGCACCACGAAAAAAAGGCTCTCCCGCATCTTTCTCTCCCGTAAAACCGTAAGCGAGCAATTGTTTATAATTATAAGTATACCGGATAAAAATATTCTGGGGACTGCCTTCATAATAAGACGCGCCGGGCCCGACAGGTTTCTCATATCCTTTGGATTTTTCAATTACCTGAGAAGCACGGAGCAGCACATCTGCATCTCCCCCCTTCCATCGTTCTTTCAGGGTTGCGTACATCGATTCATCCCTGCTCACTATAATATAAGGAAGCATTCGGCGGATCGTTTCAATATCCCAACCCGGCACTGCCTGCAACTCATGAATGCTTATAAGCGGTCCAAGTAATTTCCTGTAGGAAATAAAATTTTTTACCTGCAACACTTCGAGTATTTGTAACCGGTATAACTCATTTTCTTCTGCAGTATTGAGATTTAAAGGATGTCTTTTGAAATAATCCAGATCAAGGTCATAGGAATCATCCGCAGGTTCCATCTGCGTTTTTTCAGCCATCGTTTCCAATCCGGTGACGCGATATTCGGGCAGGTCGTTTGTTTGTGCATATGATCTGATGAAAAATAATATCAGGTAAATAATGAAGGGGGTTCTCATTTTGTGGCGGATTTTTCGGTAGACCAAAGCAGTAGGATACCCGGACTAAATCCAAGCACCTGTTCGTAGTCAGTATAGAATTGAATACACAGCCTGTTTTTTCTCCATCCGGTTTTAAAAAAAGGAACGCCCTCATCCGTGTTGATTCCAAAAGAAAAAAAGAATTGTCTGTTATACCGGTATTCGATAGAGCAAACAGCATGCATCGGTTGCGCCGATATCTTTTCCATCTGGATTGCCAGAAATAAATTGGTTCCCCATTCATAACCAAATCCCATTCGGAAATATTGGGGACCTCTTTCCGAATTTGTTTCGCCAACTGTTCCAAAAACTGGTAATCCAATTTCCCAACCTGTGATAAAATTGTTTGTAAGATGGAATTGCATTCCAATACCAGAAGATCCAAAACCCGCGGAAGGATAACCTGCTGCTTTGTCCGAACTATAATCAAACCGAATTCCTATTTGTACTTTCCCGAGATTCTTTCCATAAGCAAGTGTAATGGATTGTTCATTAAAATCAGCGTCACCACTATACTGAAAAGATCCGCCAATACCACCCTTTGCCATTGAACAGGAAACTGCAAGCGTATGGTTATCCAATTCCTTCAGCATCCATTTTCTCTCCGTTAAAATACCTGCAGTGAGTCCGCTTGTGTTTCCCAGACAGGATGGGTTTGACAAAAAAGAAAATGCATCTGTAAAATGAATGCTATAAGCGCCGGTTGTGATATAGGCAGTTCCAGACCTCAACTGGTACGGCTGCGCCATCCCTGTTAAGCAACATATTATTCCACATATCCATTGCATCAAACACTTCATATGTTTCCTGAGGAAATGCAATGTATTCAGGATGAAAAAAAACGCAACAGTAAAAACACTTTAAATGGAGCGTATTAAAACGGGTTAGATTATCTTTGCGGCGATGCAAATATTAGATGGTCAGCTCGTTTCGGGATTAATAAAGGAAAGATTGAAAATGGATGCTGCGGCCCTGGTAGCAGAAGGAAAAAAAATACCACACCTGGCTGCGGTACTCGTCGGCAACAACGGTGCAAGTGAAACCTACGTCGCTGCAAAAGTTAAAGCCTGTGCAGAAATCGGTTTTAAATCCACGCTATTACGATTAGAGGATTCCATCAGTGAATTAAAATTGCTTTCGCTGATAAACGATTTAAATGAGGATATGGATGTCGACGGAATTCTTGTTCAACTTCCCTTGCCAAAACATATTTCAGATGAAAAAATAATCATGGCAATAGATCCGTCGAAGGACGTAGATGGCTTTCATCCTGTAAACGTCGGAAAACTGGTTCTGGGATCTCCCAGTTTCATTTCAGCTACGCCCCATGGCATCATGCTTTTGCTGGAACATTATAAAATTAAAACTGCCGGTAAAAAAACAGCTGTAATCGGAAGGAGTAATATCGTAGGCAGACCAATGAGTATTCTGCTCAGCGCAAATTCCAACCCGGGTAACAGCACCGTAACACTTTGTCATTCCCATACACACAATCTGAAAGAAATTTGTGCCGAAAGCGACATCATTGTTGCGGCGCTTGGAAAGCCTGAATTTGTAAAAGCCGACATGGTAAAAGAAGGCGCCGTTTTAATTGATGTAGGGATAACCCGGGTACCGGATAGTTCTAAAAAGTCCGGCTTCGCAATAAAAGGCGATGTGGATTTTGCTGAAGTCGCTCCCAAATGCAGTTTCATTACGCCTGTTCCGCGGGGTGTAGGACCTATGACCATTGCGGCTCTGATGAAGAATACGTTTACTGCACTGAAACGTAAGTACTAGCAATGACTTCAGAAAATGTGATACCCATTGTTCATTCCCTGCCCCTCATGGAGGCTTTTTATACTATTCAGGGCGAGGGTTTTCATCAGGGAAAAGCAGCTTTTTTTATCCGTCTGGCTGGTTGTGATGTTGGCTGTGTATGGTGTGATGTAAAAGAGAGTTGGGATGTCAGTGCGCATCCGCTGAAGAGTGTAACTGAAATTTCTTCTCTTGCAAAACAATATCCCGGGCATATTGCAGTGGTTACGGGCGGTGAACCGTTGATGCATGACTGTCAGCCGCTAACACGCGAACTGCACAAAGCAGGTTTTCAAACACATATTGAAACATCCGGAGCTTATCCGCTCAGTGGGGAATGGGACTGGGTTTGTCTTTCTCCAAAAAAATTTAAACAACCATTGCAAGGGCCCATCGACAGGGCGGATGAACTGAAGGTTGTAATATATAATGCCTCTGATTTTAAATGGGCGGAATCCTTTGCAGAAAAGGTAAGGCCTTCGTGCAGACTTTTTCTGCAACCCGAATGGAGCAGACGGGACATCGTTATACCACTCATTTCATCTTATATTATGGAGTATCCCAAATGGGAATTTTCACTCCAACTACATAAATATATTGATCTGCCGTGATAGTCATTGGTCGTTGGCGGTTGGCGGTTGACGGTTGACGGTTGACGGTTGACCGATCTACACTCCCATACTCCCATACTCCCATACTTTCTTCTGATTATCTTTGCGCCAATGGTTTCGACAAAGTCAATTTTTACGGTATTGCTGCTTTTTATGACAGTGCGTGCTTACGCGCAATACGATCCTTCGAAAATCAAACCCGAAGCAGTAAAACTATTTGAGCGATCCAATCAGCTAGCCTATAATGATCAGTTAAAAGAGGGACTTGAAACCTTAAAAAAGGCTGTTGCCATCGACAATGGATACGAAGACGCTTATCTTTCGATGGCTGGAATTTATGTCGAAATGAAGAACTATCAACTGGCGTATGAAAATTTCAAAACCGCCAGAGCGATTGATAGTATTTACTTCAAAGATTTTAGTCTGGGTTATTCGATTTCCGCCGCCGGACTGGGAAAATTTCAGGAAGCACTCGACGCAGCCAAATATTTTTACAGTATCCCCAATCTCAAAGAGTCTTCCATGCGACTGGCAGAAGGAAGATTAAAAACCTATCAGTTTGCAGTTGATTACGCGGCAAAATATGATCCTCCGGCCTACAAATTCGAACCGCGGAATATGGGAGACAGCATCAACACTTCGGTATCAGAATATTTTCCGACGATTAGTCTCGATGGAAATCATCTGATGTTCACCCGGAGGGTGAACGGCATGAATGAAGATTTTTATGAATCAGATCGTTTGGCAAACGGTTGGACGAAAGCCAAACCACTTGGAGGAAATATAAATAGCAGTTTCAACGAAGGCGCTTTAAATATATCGCAGGATGGACAATGGCTGATCTTTACCGGATGTAATTTCCCCAATGGTTTTGGTAGTTGTGACTTATTTATTTCTTACAAGACCGACGATGGCTGGAGTGCTCCTGAAAATCTGGGACCCAATTTCAATACCGAGTTTTTTGAATCAGCCCCGTCACTTTCACCGGATAAAAGAGATTTATATTTCACCAGCGATCGCCCTGGCGGATACGGGGGAAATGATATTTATGTTTCACATAGAAATGAAAATGGACATTGGTCACCTCCGGAAAATATGGGGCCGACCATCAACACTTCCGGTGATGAAAGCTGGCCATTTATTCACGCAGACAATAGTACACTTTATTTTACTTCGAGTGGATTACCTGGTTATGGAGGTACCGATCTTTTTCTGGTCAGAAAGAAAGCAAACGGAGAATGGGGTGTTCCGGAAAATCTGGGTTATCCGATCAATACCATAGATAATGAAGGAAGTCTGGTTGTAGCCGCAGATGGAAAAACAGCTTACTATGCAAGCGACCGGGCGGACACCAGGGGTCAGCTGGATCTCTACACTTTTGAATTGCGGAGTGATATCCGGCCTGCCAAAACATTCTGGGTTAAGGGAAAAGTGTATGATAAGAAAACAGGAAAAGGTCTTCCTTCATCTGTTGAACTGGGTGATCTGAAAAACAAACGGATTGTCAGTAAACTGCAAACAGATGAAACAGGAAATTATTTAACTACGCTGCCAGTAGGTGACGATTATGCATTTAACGTAAATCGCAAGGGATATTTATTTTATTCGGCTAATTTTAAACTCACAGATCCATCATCTGATTCCGTATATCAGATGGATATTCCGCTACAGCCCATAGAAGCTAATGCAAGCATTATCTTAAAAAATATTTTCTTCGACGTGAACTTGTTTGAACTCAAACCATCTTCGCAGATTGAATTGGATGACGTGGTTAAACTGATGAAAGAAAATCCGCTTATGTCCATTCAAATCAATGGATATACTGACAATGTAGGTAAAGCTTCAGATAATATTTTACTTTCAGAAAACAGGGCAAAGTCTGTCGTTAATTACCTGAAATCCAAAGGCATTCAGCCAACCCGATTATCTTTTAAAGGATATGGCGAGGCTGAACCCGTGAGCCCGAATACCACTGAAGCAGGAAGAGCCCAGAACAGACGGACGGAACTTAAGGTTCTTAAGATTAATTAATAACAGTCTTTGTTAATGGGTTATGAGATATGGGAGATGAGATATGGGTTATGAGATATGAGATATGGGAGATGAGATATGGGAGATGAGATATGGGATATGAGATATGGGAGATGAGTGATGGCAAATCTATTTCATAACCTATATCTCATAACCCATAACCTATATCTCATAACCCATATCTCATAACCCTTAACTCATTTAATAACCAAAAAAAACGGTACCTCTCTACGTGTTTCTCCCATTTACAACTATTCACTCCGAAGTAGGTTTGAAAAAAACCATTGCACCCCGATCTTCTTCACCTGATAAGTCTTACCCGAGTCCCACAAGTTGGATGTATTCACACGCGAACACTACTACAGCATTTTGGTTCTGCAGAAGCAGTTTTTAATTCCAGCCAAAGGGACCTGGAGGAAATTGAGGGCATCGGCAGAATTCGTGCTCTTTCCATCAAAACATTCCGCGAGTTTAAAGAATCTGAAAAGGAAATTATTTTTTTACAGCGGTATGGAGTCCGCGCGCTTACATTGGATGATCCCGATTATCCCCAAAGGCTGTTGACGGCATACGATGCACCCGCGCTGCTTTTTTATAAAGGGAATGCCAGTCTGAATGCTTTACGATGCATTTCAATTGTTGGAACAAGAAGAAATACGGAATACGGCAAACAAATAACCGAGAACCTGATTCGGGAACTTTCACCTTACGGAGTACTTGTCATCAGTGGGCTCGCTTTTGGCATCGACGCCATTGCCCATAAACAGGCGCTCAAACAGGGAATGGATACAATTGCCGTACTTGCTCACGGACTTACCTCTCTTTATCCGCCGGAACATAGTCAGTTGTCGAAACAAATTATTAAACAGGGAGGCCTGCTCACTGAATACGTCAGTCATATAAAAGCTGAAAAACATTATTTTCCCATACGCAACAGAATCGTGGCTGGCATCAGTGATTGCACAATCGTTATTGAAACAGCTGTAAAAGGAGGCAGTATGATTACCGCGGATCTTGCCAATGGTTATAGCAAAGATGTTTTTGCATTTCCCGGACGAACTACAGATTTGAAAAGTGCGGGATGTCACTGGCTGATTCGGAATAATCAGGCCATATTACTGGAGAATGCCAGGGACCTGATAAAACTGATGGGTTGGGAGGAAAAACCAAAGCCCGGCAACAACAAACAAGGTGAGATGTTTATTGAACTTACAGAAGTTGAACAGCGTATCGTTGAACTGCTTAAAGAAAGAGAACAGATGCACATAGATGTTATCAATGCAACTACCGGATTTCCAAATAGTCGCAATGCAGGTGCCCTACTGGAATTAGAGATGAAAGATCTTATCAGAAGTATGCCGGGGAAAATATATAGGCTTAAGGCTCAAGGCTGAACGCTAAACGCGGAACGCGGAACGCGGAACGCTTAACGCTGAACGCTGAACGCATAACGCTTAAAACCTTTACGGTCATCGGTCAACCGTCATCCGTCAACCGTCATCCGTCAACCGTCATCCGTCAACCGTCATCCGTCATCCGTCATCCGTCATCCGTCACAAGTGGCGCCAACGAAAACGGATTTGGGAGCAATTTATCCCTTGCACTATCTTTGCACATGGCAAGAATAAATTCTACAAAAGCTTCCCTCCCAACCAAATTTTTTGGCGAAGGCCTCACGTTCGACGATGTTTTATTATTACCCGCTTATTCCAATGTACTTCCGCGGGAAACTGATATAAAAACCAATCTTACAAAGAAAATAACGCTGAATATTCCGATGCTTTCTGCAGCTATGGATACTGTTACGGAAGCAACACTGGCTATCGCACTTGCGCGTGAAGGCGGCATCGGCATTCTTCATAAAAATATGCCGATAGAAAAACAGGTTGAGCAGGTACGTAAAGTAAAACGAAGTGAAAGCGGACTCATCATCGATCCCATTACCCTTAGGGCCGACGCAACCATTGGCGACGCGCTTGTTCTCATGAAAGAAAATAAAATTGGTGGCATTCCCATTGTAGACGACCATCAGAAGCTTGTGGGCATCCTTACTAACAGAGATCTTCGTTTTGAGGAAGATAAAAAAAGAAAAATCCGGGAAGTGATGACTAAGGAAAATCTTATCGTAGCTCCCGAAGGCACAGACCTTAAAATGGCAGAAACCATTCTTCGTAAACATAAAGTTGAAAAACTTCCGGTAGTAAATAAATCCGGAAAATTAATCGGCCTTATCACCTACCGCGATATCCTGCAACTTTCAAGTTTCCCAAATGCAGTGAAAGATGGCTTCGGCAGATTGCGCGTAGGTGCAGCACTGGGAATTACCGGTGATCTGATGGATCGCGCCGCAGCCTTATTGCAAATCGGGGTTGATATAGCGTGTCTGGATAGTGCACATGGACATAATACCGGTGTGATAGAGGCACTAAAAAAAGTAAAAAAGAATTTTCCCAAACTGCAGGTGATAGCAGGAAATGTTGCAACTGCCGCTGGTGCAAAAGCCCTGGCAGCTGCTGGTGCTGACGCAGTAAAAATAGGGGTAGGTCCTGGTTCCATTTGTACAACCCGCATTGTAACGGGTGCCGGTGTACCTCAAATTACAGCTATCATGGAAGCGGCCTCGGCACTTAAACCACTGGGAATACCGCTGATTGCGGATGGTGGTATCCGTTATACCGGTGATCTGGTGAAGGCCATCGCATCCGGGGCTGATGTAGTTATGATGGGAAGTGTTTTTGCAGGAACGGAAGAAAGTCCCGGTGACACTATTATATATGAAGGCAGAAAATTCAAACAATATCGCGGCATGGGATCACTGGGTGCTATGACACAGGGCAGCAGCGACCGGTATTTTCAGGATGTGGAAGATGGCATAAAAAAACTGGTGCCCGAAGGCATTGAAGGCAGGGTAGCATTCACAGGAAATCTTAGTGAAGTCGTACAACAATATGTAGGCGGACTGAGAGCAGGCATGGGTTACTGTGGTGCAAAAAATATCGCTGCATTGCAGGCTGCACAATTCATCAAAATAACAAATGCAGGGATGCAGGAGAGTCACGCGCATGATGTTGAAATCACCCGCGAATCGCCCAACTACAGTCGCTAAAAGAATATCACTTTCAACAATTTAAGGCGAATGAAACGGTCTGTTTTCATTTTATTTTTTTCTGTATTTAGTTTTTTGGTAAAAGCACAATCCTCATCCGATTCCTGCTCTTTGCAGATCAGTTTGCTAACCGTAGGTCCCGGAGGTGATCTGGACGCACTGTTCGGACATACGGCGATACGGGTTCAGGATCAGCATAGAGGAATGGATATCGTTTACAATTACGGCACTTTCGACGATTCTGATCCCCTGTTCTATCTGAAGTTTATGCGCGGTATTATGCTTTATTCTCTTTCGGCTACAACCTTTGGAGAATTCAGACAGGAATATGTTATGGAACATCGTTTTATAAAATCTCAGATGCTTAACCTTAATTGCTCTGAAAAAAATCAGTTGTACGAAGCTCTCAGAAAAAATACTTTGGACGAAAATCGTTTTTACCAGTACCATTTTCACACAGACAACTGCACAACCCGTGCCGCCAGAATCATTGAAGACAACACTGCTGCTACCCTTGTTTATAAAAACACCCTTCACACAAACAGTACCGGAAGCCTACAGGGAATGAGTTACCGGATGATGATCAACGAATATCTCGAGAAACAAAATGCCTACTGGTCGGAATTTGGAATAAATATTTTATTGGGGATGAATCTGGATGTGTATCCTACCAACACTGAAGCCATTCATTTTCTGCCAGATTATTTATACGAGGGAATGGACAGCGCACACGCCGGAAATAAATCGATGGTAGTTGAAAGAGAAACCCTGCTTTCATTTCCCGAAATAAAACAGGGAATAAGCGTGTTTACTCCGATGACCGCATTTATTATTTTGCTTGCGCTGTCGGTAGTCCTTTATTTTTTAAAATATCAGCGGGCTTTGCTGATTTTCGACATCAGTTTTTTTACGCTGCTGGGATTGATCGGAATCCTGATAAGTTTTATGTGGCTGGGGCGTGTAGACGATGTTTGCAGCAAAAATATAAATATTCTTTGGGCACTACCAACCCATATTGTTGCAGTATTCTTCATTCGTAAAAAAGGTTCCTGGATAAAATATTATTTCCTGATTACATGCCTTATTGCTGCCCTACTTTTTGCCGGTTTTCCATTCTGGCCACAGGAAATGAGTCTGGCGGTACTACCTTTACTGGTCATCATTATGTTCCGGAGTTATAGTTTATTCCAAAAACGGAATCATGAAGAAAAGAATTCTATTCAGAGGGGAGTTGCTAGAGTTTGAGATAAGGGGAACGGGTTTACCCGTCATCTTATTACATGGATTTACAGAAGACCGCCATATTTGGGATCCGCTTCTCAAAGGACTGGAACATAAATACCAGTGGATACTTCCCGATCTTCCGGGTAGCGGTCAATCTGCTTTTAATAAATCGATTCTGGAAATCAAAGATTTTGCGAACTGCATTCACGCCATTGCGGAATCAGAAAAAATAAACCAACTGGTATTGATCGGACACAGCATGGGTGGATACATTTCGTTAGCCTTCGCGGAAAAATATCCTGAAAAAATGCTTGGCCTGGGTCTTTTTCATTCCAGCTCCTATCCGGATTCAGATGAAAAAAAAGAAGCCCGCGACCAAAATATCCTGTTCATTCAACAACACGGCGCTGCACTCTTTGTAGAGCAGGGCATACCTGGTTTGTTTTCTGATTCCTTTAAAGCAAATCATCCGGAAGAAATTCAGCAATTGGTTACACGTTATGCCAACTTTAATCCAAAAGCACTCGTATTGTATCTGAAAGCAATGAAACACCGACCTGCAACAACCGACGTGTTAAAAACGATATCCAAACCTGTATTATTCATTATAGGTGAGGAAGACAAGGCCGTGCCCCTAAAAGACGCATTGCAGCAATGTCATTTACCACGGATTTCGTACATTCACATCCTGACCTCAACTGCCCATATGGGCATGATCGAAAATACCAGCCTGTGCAATTCATTGATTGATCATTTCCTGGAAAAGATTCCCGTTTAATCTAAAGTAGTTACCCTATCGTGCGCAGCGTTTTACACATACTGCTCCTCTCCACTTTTTTTGTGATGCTAATCCAGACAGGTTATGCTAAACATATCAAGGGAGGAGAAATTCATTATTCGTATCTGGGACCTACTCCTTCAAAACCCAATTATGACCGTTATTCTTTAAGATTGCGTTTGTTCATTAGCTGCCAGTCTACATTGGGTCAATTAGAAACTTCTGTTGTTATGGGAATCTACAAAACAGCAGACGGTACATTATTCAATGACGTGGTTGCTACACTGAGCAGCAGTTATCAGATTAACCTGGGTACTCCAAGTCCCTGTATCATAAATCCTTCTCCCGTTTGTTATTGGATCAGAGAATATACAACAATCATTGACATACCAAAAGATCCGGTTGGTTACATGATCATTTTTCAACGTTGTTGCAGAATAGACGGCATCAGAAATCTCTCTCCTAATTTGAATGTTGGCGCATCCTATTTTTGTCAGATACAGGGAACAAATACCATCGGGGTTACCAAAGGGAATTCCAATCCTGACTTTGGAATAAAAGACACCGTTCTCATTTGTCAGAATAAAAGATTTAAGCTCGACTACAGTGCAACCGATGCAGATGGCGATTCACTTACTTATGAGTTTTCACCTGGTTATTCGGGAGGCAGCATGAACAACGCAATTGTAGCAAATCCAGGACCGCCGTCAACCTGGAGAGTCCTTGGATACCAGCCAGGTTTTTCAGGCGCCAGTCCGCTTGGAACAGGTGTAACCATCAACCGCAAAACAGGACTCATTTCAGGTATCGCACCTACGGGGGGAGACTATGTGGTTTGTGTTTTGGTCAGAGAATACAGGGCCGGTTTACAGATCTCTGCTCATCGAAAAGATTTTATTATTCATGTGGATGATCGCTGCGATTTTCCGTCCGCAGATCTGGATCCGAATTATATTACCTGCAACGGATTCGATTTCACTTTTCACAATGAAGCCGGCTCTTCACCGCTTATACATAGTTACTATTGGGATTTCGGTGTCCCGGGTTCAACATCCGATACCAGCATACTGGCCTCTCCGACATTCACCTTTCCGGACACTGGTGTTTACCCGGTTAAGTTTTATGTGAATAAAGGTGAACCCTGTACCGACAGTGCCAGCACGCTGATGAGTGTTTTTCCCGGTTTTTTCCCAGGCTTCTCCTCATTGGGTACCTGCATTTTAAATCCTGTTCAGTTTCAGGACACAACAAAAACAAAATACGGTATTGTTTCTTCATGGAATTGGAATTTCGGTGATGATACCAATGTAGAAGATACGTCTACTCAGCAATCCCCTTCCTGGAAATACAGTGATTCGGGCGTAAAGAATGTAACCTTTGTTGTGGCAAACAGTAAAGGCTGTATGGATACCGTGCATCAATCCATTCATATGACAGACAAGCCACCTATATTTTTTCCTTTTCAGGATACACTGATTTGCAATATTGATACTCTACAACTACACGCAGAGGGTTATGGCAACTTTACCTGGTCCCCTTCTGCAAATATGATCAATCCGAACACGCCGGATCCTTACGTTTATCCGAAAACAACAACTTATTATACGGCTACGCTGGATCAGTCGGGATGTATTAACAGCGACTCTATCCGGGTACGGGTAGTCGACCACGTTATACTCAATCCGGGAAATGATTCCACGATTTGTCTTGGTGATTCCGCCATATTAAATCCAACCGGCGATGCATTGTATTTTAGCTGGTCACCCACTGCTTCGCTGAGTGATCCGAATGCCAAAAACCCTTTCGCATTCCCCAATGCACCCGCAACAACATATACGGTTATTGCAAGTATCGGTAAATGTTTTACAACAGGAAATGTTACGATAAAGACGGTCCCTTATCCCTATTCGAATGCAGGACCAGACACACTGATTTGTTATCAGGATACCGCCAGATTGGAAGCCACTGCCAATGGAATAAGGTATAACTGGATTCCGGCTTCGTATATAAGTAACCCGACCATTCTGAATCCACTGGTTTATCCGCTGCAGACAACAACTTATCAACTCCTGGTATACGATACATTGGGTTGCCCAAAACCAGGTGTTTCCAATGTTGTAATCAAAGTAAATCCGCAAATTTTCGCCTTTGCCGGAAACGATACCTCCATAGTAATCGGTGAACCTCTTCAATTGAATGGAACCGGCGCGCCCTATTTTCTTTGGTCGCCCGATGATGGTCTGAATCACGATGATATCTCGGATCCGATGGCAACATTGACAAAGAATCAGACGTATGTTATGAAGACCTTTACTTCGCAGGGATGTTTTGCATTGGATACGATCAACATTAAGGTATTCACAACGGCTCCCGATATCTTTGTACCCAATGCATTTACACCGGGCGGAACGGTGAATACCATCTTCCGTCCGATACCGGTAGGTATTTCAAAAATTGAATACTTCCGGGTATATAATAGAAATGGTATGTTATTGTATTCAACCAGCCAGATCGGAAGTGGTTGGGATGGAAGATATAACGGTAAAAATCAGGATGTGGGAGGTTATGTGTGGACCGTGCAGGGCATTGACTATACTGGTAAAGTGATTACTAAAAAAGGAGTCGTAGTACTCATTCGCTAACTTGATACACTTAAAATAATCCGATTGAAAAAAATAATCTGCATTACGGGTGCGACTTCAGGTTTTGGAGAGGCCTGTGCCTATAAGTTTTCGGAAAATAATTATAACCTGATCATCACCGGGAGAAGAACTGAAAAACTGAATACGCTCAAATCAACACTCGAACAAAAATACGGGAATGAAATATTGGTGCTGCCCTTCGATGTGTCTGAAAGAACTGCCGTGGATGAAGCTTTCAGGTCCCTACCCGAATCCTGGAAAAAAATTGATGTGCTGTTGAATAACGCAGGACTTGCAAAAGGAAGAGATAATTTTGAGGACGCTTCGATGGACGACTGGGAAGTGATGATCGATACAAACCTGAAAGGCTTATTATACGTATCGAAAGCCGTGGTTCCTTACATGGTTTCCAATAAAAGCGGACATGTAATCAATATTGGTTCGACTGCCGCAAAACAGGTGTATCAAAAAGGAAATGTTTACTGCGCCACCAAACATGCGGTGCTGGCCATTTCGGAAGCCATGCGCATTGACTTACTCGCACATAAAATTAAAGTAACCGTTATCAATCCCGGCGCTGCAGAAACTGAATTTTCACTCGTGAGACTTAACCAGGACACTGCTGAAGCAAAAAAAGTTTATGAAGGTTACGAACCGCTGCATGCGAAAGACATTGCGGATGTCGTTTACTTCACCGCTACTCTTCCCGCTCACGTATGTATCAATGAATTAGAAGTCACCTGCCTCGCACAGGCGAATGCATTTTACCTGCACAAAGATTAAACTCAGTCACTCGATCAAGTATGGGAGTTTAGGAACAAAAAACCACCCCCATACTCCCATACTCCCATACTCCCATACTTTCTTATTTCGTTTTCTGCGGTTGCGCGGCAACATCTGCAAGAGAAATTCTTATTTCTATCCCTACCCGCGTGGTAGTTACAGGAGGTGAACTGGAGATTTTGGGTATCGTTCGTCGTTCATCATAATACAATTTCATGTTGATGCGATTGTTGATCACATAACTGATCGAAGGCGAGATACTGATTACTTCCTGTCCGCCAACAGGAACGGCGGCGTTCTGATCCAGATAGCTGTTGGTGGTTGCGTCGTCCCGCAAACTCATGTCGAGACGGAACGTCATATCATTTTCCAATCTTCCCGTCAGTCCGTTTTTACCCATTACCTCCCAATGAAAAGGCAATGGCACTCCTTTTTTGCGAAATCCAATTCCCAAAACATATTCCGTAGATCGGGTTTCACTCATCTGGTAATCGATAAGACTCAGACTTAGTTGTCTTGATTTACTAAAGCTGAATTTTGCCTGCAGTTGATTTACAAACTGCATGTCCAGATCAATCAACGGTGCAAATTGTTCACTAATGGTAACATTAGGCACCATGAAATATGGAACAAAATTTCCGGTGAGTGTATCGATAAAGCCGGGCTGCCGGAGTCCAAAAGGATCCTGGAAGTTGAGGTTTGAATTAAATGAATTCATGCTCAGCGTACTCGAATATCCATCGGTAATACTGAAATTCGTAAAGATTTTTGACAGTCCCGGCAATCGCGCCAGTCCATTATATGTAAGATGCCAGTTTGGTTTTGGCAAATACCCACTGAATGGATTGAACTTGATATTCGGATTGTCCTCCGTAACAAGCGCCACCGAGTTGGGTGATTTTCCACTGTACGCCGCAATGAACGCGGGTATCAAAACATCCTGCGCATATTTTCCATAACCTTTCGCATATCCGTCCTGCGTTTGCTGACCTCCGGAATACGGATTCAATGCACCCAATCTGCCTGAGATAATGGCCCTGTAATTTTCAAATGTCTGGAAGGTCGATGAAATGGTATTGTCGCTGCTGCTTTTGAACAATGTCTTCAACGAAATAAAACTGATACTGAAACTTCCCGCTGTATATGGATTGAGTCGTCCGAATGTGCCGTTGCCTGTTGTGTCCTTATATAGTTCTGAATAATTTTTACCAAAACTCTTATTCACATTGATGGTGATATTCAAATCACGCACCGGCTGAATTTGCGCTGCCAGCGTTATGATCTGGTTGAAACTCGATTGATTTTGGAAATTGAATAACGTATCCGTCGAAAGCAATCCTTTGGTTGCAAGTCTGTTGACATAACTCGTATCTGGTTGCTGACCGAATATATATCCCCAGCCTGGCTGATTTGATTTCAAATCCATCCCCAGAAAATGTGTGCTGTCCATGTAACCATAAATACTTGATGCAGAAAGTTCCGAGTAATTGATCGTAACATCTTTTACAGAAGTAAGAATTTTGGCAATCGCTTTTGTAATTCCTGTAAGATGACTGAGTTCACTCTCGTCTATTTTTGGCTTGGGTTGTTGTTTTAAAGAATCTGTTTTTCTACCCGGCAAGTTCTGCGAAGGATTTGTCATCGACTCCAGCTCGCGCAATAGTCGCCACTTCGCATAAAGTCGCGTGAAGTTTAAATCAACCGTTGCGTCTTTTTTCTGCGTATTCTGGATAGCATTACCGAATGATGTGGCGATTGTTGACGCCCCCGTCCACTGATAAGATGATCCGTAACCCAGCTTGGCTGTCGTCCAGTCAAGTGCAGGAATTTTATTCATGGGTAATACATAGGTAAAATTGGCGGTTTGATTGTACTGAATCGTTCGGCCTCCTTTCCAGAAATTTTTCCACATTTGTTTTTTCTGCGATTTGTCAAGATAACCGGAATCTTCATCCACCCAACTTTTATTCAGCGCAGAGAAATCAATATTAAACGACTTGGTAAGATCCCACCTTAAAACATAGGTTCGGTTGATGGTGAAAAATTTATTGAAGGTTGCAGGTATTGCATATGGTCCATCTCCTACGTTCCTTGCCTGGTATACGCCGAATTGCCTTACCACATCCCCCCTAAATGTAATTACTGATGGAACCGGATTGATATTGAACTCCCTCACCAGCGCATACCAGGGCGATTTGGATTTAATTAATTTCTTAAATGGTTCCCAGTACTTTGGTGTTCCCACAAAATTATATCCGAGTCCTCCCTTATACACATTCATATTATCCATCAATGCAATTGGATTGTGATGGTTCGTCTGTGTAAAAGAATAACTGAAGTCAAAATTTTCAATGCTCCATAATTTTAGTTTCTTTCCGGTGACATTGACCCGCTTGACATTGGTGAAGTTGAAGCTTTTGATCGAGGTCACATCCAAAGCCTCCTCTTCAATGGAATCCCGCTCCGACGCCGGCGCGAGATTTATTTTATCCTGTAATTTAATATCCAGGTCATACGGATCGTATTCCGGTTTGCTTACATTATGTGAAAGGCTTCCATAAAAAGGAATGGATAAAGCCAAGCTTTTAGGAAACAGTTTACCCAATTCAAGATTGGTCGCCGCGTCCAGTTGTGTTGTACTGCTTAATGCGCGCTGATTGATGCTCTGGTCCAGTGATCCAAAACCTACGGACATGGTACTGCCCGATAAGTACAATGTTCCAAGGTCTGCTAACTTCAGATCGACACGACCGTTTGCTGCATAACCACCCTGATCATCGAGATTGGAAAGTCTCAGTTCGTCAAACCAGACTTCCGTACATTTCGTACTTGTCGCTATATTCTCCACCCCAAGAAAAATGGCCTGTACCTGCCCGAGGTTGGGATTACCATACATGGTGTATGCACGTTTGGTTGAAGTATCGATTTCCTGATAATATCCTGAAGTATTTCCTGTGGCGTTCCTGTCTTCTTTTAACTGAACGAGTCGCTGTAGTGTGAGATTCAGGTTGTTTGAATCAGGCCATATGTCTGCCGCAAGCTGGGAACCCCATGGTGTAATGATCAATGGTATCCTGATCTCGTAGTAGTTGTTTATAAAATCACTTCCCAGTCTGATGACAGCCGCAAGCTGGTAATTCGAATCTATATACTGAGAACCTCGCGATTCAGCATGGATAAACATGTCCATTTTGCCGTAACGCCGCAAATCGTAATTGGTATTTTTATAAACGCCTCTCGCATCACCAGGCAGCAATCCGCAAATCTGCAAACTCATCGCCTGTTCATTCAACAAAATATTTACGTTGTTGGTACTCAACTGTTGTTGTCTTTGTATACCGGGAGGAATTACATACGGTATCGGAGTACGCGTACTGTTCTGTTCAATATTCACAGCGGTTACATCCAGCGTTGTTACACCGTTTGTGGGCAACGGTATATATATGCCAGTTGTATCGAGTTCATAGTTAAAATTTCTCCAGGAATCGCGGATCAGTTGAAATTCGGCAAAACGACAAACAACAGAATCTGTAAATCCAGTCAAATACATTCTGATAAAACGAATGGATTTGAAGTCGGGCATGTTGCCCACATTCGAAGTATAGGCCGTAATAGGAACGCGAAACTGATACCACAGTTCAGGTTCGCCATTTGATCCGGTGAAACTTCTTGAATCCGTGACGTAGTTGGCACCAACAGACTGGTTAGGAGTTAGCTGAACTGTGTATTCAAAATATTGTTCCAGTTCATTCATCGTATTATCATGATCCAGGTCCTCCTGATCCGGATACAACGTACTTGCGTCCACATAAGTAGCACCCGGCGCAGCAATAGGTGAGTTTCCCTGCGGATTGTTGATGTTTTTATAACGACCGATAATTCCGGTTTGTGTGGAATCATAATACGACGCGCGATAGTTGAGATAGTCGTCGGCGGCTGGATCAGCCAGTGCTTTTTGATAAATAGGCGAGCCTGTTCCGAATAAAGCAGCCATCTTAACCAGGTAGGCAGCAAATTTTTGTTGCTCTCCCGGATCGTCCAATCCGTCCAGTCCCTGATCCTGATAAGGTCTGTCCGTTGGATTTGTACTGAATGCATTAGTGGTCTGTACCGGATTAAAAGGCACCCTACCCCAAACAGATGAACTATCCATGGCGGCCGGAATATTTGGCGTGTTCAAACCATTTTCAAATAATTTCTTACCATCTTTTAAAATGTCTTCGGATACAGATCCGAGATCCATATATAATTGACCGCCTGTTGAATTTGCATATTGCGGAAGAATAAAAGGACTCTGCATCCAGAACTCTATATACTGAACATTGGATGTTTCAAAATCTGTCTGGTCAATGGCACGCATAATTCCACCCCATCTTGTGGTGGGATTGGTTAGCAGACCGCCGGAATTAATACTTCCTGGTCTTGTGTCGAAATTATATGGTCCTTTCTGAGTTGGGAAATAAGAAACGTCGAACGTGATCAGTTGAGCCTGTCCGAATTCAGGAGTGATCGTTGGAAACAATTGCTGGATGTTAATAGGCGCTATACGCGGATCTTGAAAATTCTGATACCCCTTCACCGGATTGTCACTACTCGTTTGGTCCTGCAACGTTGGTTCAATATTATACCAGGCAATTTTTGCGCGGTTATATCCGTAAGGAAGTGAGTCCAGTAAATTTCCTTCCGGAAAACGATCCGCCGGAGTGGAAGCCAATGCCCATGATGTAATCGGAAAACGCAAATCAACAGAACTGGTGGATCCTTCAAAGTCGTCAATATAAATAGTACCATTACTTCCCGTACCAATTTGCGGAGGATGACCGGGTTGCAGATAAGCGGCTTCGCCTACTGCAGATATCGTACTCATTTCTTTGGAAGAAAAAGAAGGCAATACTTTATTCAGAAATCTGGTTAAACCGGGCCACTGTGAACGATAGTTTACATCGGTTCCATACATTGTATTGCGGATCGGATCTTCACCATAATTTGTTTTTGTAAAATAAGGACGTTCATTGAGCCGCTCGATTGTACCGCCGATAGACAAGGATTCGGTTGCTGTACTTTTTGCCAGATAATCGAGTCGTAATCCCATGAATCCTTCCTGCTGGGTTCCATAACTCGCATTGTTTTCGTAAGAAACATTCACCGGTACGCCGGAGTTGATGATCGACTGGTTGATCACTTTAACGGATCCATTGGTATAGTCCACTGTATAGTCTACGTTTTCCCGAAGCGTCTGACCACCAGCAGTTACTTTCACAGACCCCTGCGGCACATTGAATGCGCCGAGCGATATATCCGAACTGGCCGTTCCCTTGGCCTGACCCTGCAGATAATATCTGTCGACGGAGGCATAGGTCATTGCCACTTCTTTTATCGTATCGTACAACTGATAAAAGACATAATTATTTGCGATGCCCTGTGCACCCTGGAAGGCAAGTGAATCCAGGTCCCTTCCAAATGGTTGTAATACAGGAAAGATAATTTTAGCCTGTGATGACACAACAGTAAATCCTTCCACATAATCGAATACTCCATCCGGTTGTGGATCGAGATGCGCGTTTAGCCGGTCGAGGTTTAATACACTGATCAGGGGCACACCTGCTTTCGGTCCTGCTGGTAAATATCTTTTGGTTCCTTCACCCGGCTGTTCGAAGAGAACGTTCATCTGAAATCCATCTGCCTGTACATTCGACAAATAACTTCCCGTACCTGTTCTCAGCGTGTAGACGTTTTTCATCATCAGATTCCAGATAGGTAGCGTTGTTCTTTGTGATGTTGCTTTCAACATTTTCAGGTAAAGCACTTTTTGTGCTCCCGGATTATCGCCCAGCGTGGTATCGGGTGGTACATCAGTTGAAAATTCTCCCACCTGAAATATTTTACCGTTGTAACTGTATTGAAATGCCACTCCCAACACATCATTGGGTTGCAATGTCTGATTTAGTGAAATAAATCCGACCTGGGCGTTGTATGTGTAATCCGTTGCGTTCAGTTTTCGCGCATACACCTGTTCGTAGTCCTGCACCTGTGTAAGTCCCAGTCCCGACAACACACCTATCACTTGTGTTGAATTTCTGCTTCCCGGATTGTTGATGATGCTGCGATATTCTGTATTGGCGTCGTTGTATGGATAAGGCTGACCTGTTTCAGGATGTATGCTTGGATTATTGGGACTTGGTTCACCGAGGTCCATCAAACTCACAACCTGTCTTGCCTGCGTAGAAGTTCCATTCCGGTTAGTAACCCATACTTCCATACGAAGAATCTGGACTTCCGAAGTAACGATCGGCAGATTGGACATTGCCTTGTTGTAGTTGGCCACAAAATATTGCGCGAGCAGGAAGTTTCGGTTTTCATCGTAGTCGTCTGCCTTGAACTGATAGGTTGTGAGAGAAGCACCTCCCTGTAAAGTGGATGACTGACTTTGGGAACGCTGACTCGCAATAACGCCTGTTACAAATAATTTTCCGAATTGCAGCTGGGCTTTGATACCAAACAGCGATTGTTCATTGGCCATGAACGCGCTCTTCGTAGAAAAGGAAGTGTTTCCTACTTCGATTTTTTTCACAATATCGTCTGCACCACCGGTATATTCGAGTTTCAGCTGATTCATCCAGTCGAAAGATGCCTGTGTGTTGTAAGAAATAGGAAGTTTCAGTTTGTTCCCGATGTTGCCAAGCACGTTCACATTTGCATCCATGTTGAAATCGAGTCCGCCTGTTTTTCTCGCAGCTTCCGGCAGCACAGGATTCTGAACATTCTGACCCTGATAACCCGCAAGGATATCCACGTTGCCCTGCGGTCTGATGTCAATTTTTCCATTACCAAAAAGCCGGTTGAAAAGACTGTTATTGATATTCAGTTTAGGTTGTTCAAGTCTCCGGTTCAGTTCACTCAACATATCTGCGCGTTCCTGGAAATAGCTGTCCTGCGATTGCTGCGCAGTGATTTTCATGTACTCCTCATAAGTATAAGCCGTGGGTGTACGATACCATTTGTTGCCAATTCTCTCCATAAGGAAATAGAGATTGGTCTTGGGATCATATTCGATCGAATCCCTGAGATTGGCCGGATTTTTCAGATCGAACGTGTTGAAATCGAAATTGCTTGTCTGGTCTCCGCGACGGTCGTGGATGGGAAAATGCAGGCTATCGTTATGAGTATGAAGTGTGTCGGTGGGCAGATTGTGTTTGGAAGTATCGGGAATATTTTGGGCAGACGCATCTACCGGTGCCAAAAACACAACCGTTACGGTTACGATCCATACCGTGATAACAATAATCTGAAGCAGATGCCTGGTCAAACTTCCTCAATAATTAGTTAGGTAGAGTTCCTGACTATAGGCTAAAGGATTTTTAAAACTTGCTTAATGATGTCTTCAATTTTCTGTGGAACCGGGGCATCCTGGGCTAACTTTTTTAAAGCCTGTTCGGCCGTCGGCCGAGCGATGCCTAAAGACACCAGAGCATTCAACGCATCCTGCTCCAATGTATTGTTTATCAATGGGGAAATATTTGATCCTGAGAATTTTTTTCCTATTTTCTCACGCAGCTCGAGCACAATCCTTTCTGCCGTTTTTTTACCGATCCCTTTGATGCTTTCCAGCTGCCGGGTTTGACCCTGAACGATGGCATTCGCCAGTTCTTCGGGTCTCATGGCCGAAAGCATCATGCGGGCCGTAGAAGCACCCACCCCGGAGACGCTAATCAGAAGAATAAAAAGGTCTTTTTCTGCCGATTCCGAGAAGCCGAAAAGAACTTCATCGTCCTCTTTCACCTGATGATATATATGCAACATCCCTTTTTCAAGGTGCTGGATGGCCGAAAAAGTATGCAGACTGATCTGTACTTCATACCCCACTCCCTGCACATCAATATGCAACTGAGCCGGTGTTTTATAAACGAAATCGCCCCTTAAAAAGGTTATCATAGGCGCGAAAATAGTATTTTTAAACGGCGTACATATTTTATAAAAACCCACGATCTTTGTTGAATGACCCAAAAGATTTCTGCAGCGATTACTGCAGTGAGCGGCTATGTGCCGGAAGATATCCTCTCCAATAGCGACCTCGAAAATTTAGTTGATACAAACGATGAATGGATACGGACCCGGACGGGCATTTCGGAAAGAAGAATTCTGAAGGGACTGAATAAAGCAACTTCTGATCTCTGCGTTCCCGCGGTGCTGGATCTTTGCAAAAAAAGGGGCATCCAACCCGCTGAAATAGACTGTATTATCGTAGGAACGGTAACGCCGGACATGCTCTTTCCCTCAACCGCCAATGTGGTATGCGAAAAAGTAGGCGCCGTGAATGCCTGGGGCTTCGACCTGCTGGCTGCCTGCAGCGGTTTTCTTTACAGCCTCACCACCGGCGCTTCACTCATTGAAAGCGGCAGATATAAAAAAGTAGTTGTGGTGGGAGCAGATAAAATGAGCTCCATCGTTGACTATAGCGACCGTAGCACGTGTATCATTTTCGGCGACGGTGCCGGCGCCGTATTACTCGAACCCAACTTTGAGGGATTTGGACTGATGGATAGCATTTTAAAAAGTGACGGGAGCGGAAAGGAACACCTTCACATGAAATCAGGCGGATCGCTCAGTCCGGCCACCTATGAAACCGTCGCCAAAAAACAACATTATATATATCAGGAAGGTCAGCCCGTTTTCAAATTCGCCGTTACACGGATGGCAGATGTGAGTGAAGAACTGCTTAAACGAAACAAACTTACCGGTGATGATATCGCTTTTCTTGTTCCGCATCAGGCCAATAAAAGAATTATCGATGCTACCGCCAATCGTATCGGACTCTCGGAAGATAAAGTGATGATCAATATCCAGCGTTACGGCAATACAACTGCAGGTACGATTCCACTTTGTCTTTCGGACTGGGAACATGAACTGAAAAAAGGCGATCTGCTTGTTCTGGCAGCCTTCGGCGGCGGATTCACCTGGGGAGCGAGCTTGGTCAGATGGGGGTACTGAGCTTAACATTGGATATGGGTTATGAGATATGAGATATGGGTTATCGCAGTAGAACTCATACAGTATTACTCATAGTTCATATCTCATAACCCATAATTCAATAAACATGAAAATAGCATTTCTCGTATTCGCGATGTTCTCAGTTTTTTGTTCCAGTGCACAGGTGAAAAATCAGATGGAAGACAAACGATTTGCAGGGTTAGATACTGCATTTGCACGGGTACTTTCTCTTTGGAAAGCAGCCGGATTCGCAGTCGTTGTGGTGGAAAAAAACAAAGTCGTTTACGCAAAAGGATTTGGATATCGCTACTTTGAAGAAAAAAAGCCGGTTACACCCAATACGCTTTTCGCTATTGGATCCTGCACAAAAGCCTTCACTGCTTCTCTGATTGGCGAACTGACCGCCAAAGGGTCGGTAGATATCGACAAACCAGTTCGTGATTATCTGCCCGGACTGAAATTTTACAACGACGACATGAACGACCGGATCACATTGCGCGATATGATGTGTCACCGTACCGGACTGCCCCGTCACGATTACGCATGGTATCTTTTTACGAATAGTTCACGCGATAGTCTGGTGAGTCGTTTGCAATACCTGGAACCGAGCGCCAAAGTGCGTGACAAATGGCAGTATAATAATTTTATGTTTATGCTCCAGGGTTATCTCATTGAGAAACTCACCAATAAAAGTTGGGAATCAAATATCAGGGACAATATTTTCCAGCCGCTGGGAATGAACCGTTCCAATACATCTATTTCAGAACTGGAAAAAGATGCCGATGCGGCAGTCGGCTACAATACAAAAGATTCAGGAACCATAAAACAGATTCACCGGATGGATTATTACCATATCGATGCGATGGGACCGGCAGGAAGTATCAACAGCAGTGTAATGGATATGTCGAATTGGTTGATCACCTGGATACACGCGGGTAAATTCAACGGCAAAGAAATTATTCCAGCAGGATTTGCGAAGGAAGCGATGAGTTCTCAAATGATTGTTGGTGCGGGATTTCCAGATGGTGAAGTAAAAGATATTCAGTTTGCCAATTATGGATTCGGATGGGGACTGGCTTCCTATCGCGGGCACTATCGTGTGGAACACGGCGGTAATATCGACGGCTTTTCTGCCAGCACCTGTTTTTATCCAAGCGATTCTGTTGGCGTAGTGGTGCTTTCGAATCAGAATAATTCTGTAGTGCCATCCATCGTAAGAGATCTGGTTACCGATAAAGTGCTTGGATTAAAATATTACGACTGGAACAGCTACTTGTGGAACAGCAACAAAGAAATGATGCAGGGTCAGAAAGATGCCGAGGCATCGAAATTAAAAATTGAAAAACCAAAACCGGCTCCTTCGCATCCACTGAAAGAATACACGGGTCTTTTCAACAATAAAGGATATGGCACGATCAATATTTTTATTCAACACGATTCTTTGTTCGCGCAGATTGGACAAAACATTTCCTGGGTCAAACCAGATCAATACGAATGGTTCAATATTTTTCAGCGGGACAAACAGGGAAAAGTGGATACCACGGAAGGATTTCCCATCGAATTCCGCATCAGCTCTAACGGAGAAATCAACGAACTGAATGCAGCACTGGAGCCTTCAGTAAAAACACTGGTCTTTTCCAGAATTCCAAAAGTAGCAGTAGTAACATCCGACAGTCTGAAAAAATACGAAGGGGATTATCTGATCGGTCAGATGACCCTGAAAATATTCCTGGAAAATAATGCACTGCATTTAACGGTACCGGATCAGCCGGTTTATGAACTCGTACCCATCGACATAAATAAATTTTCGTTGAAAGACATGAATGGCTTCACCCTTGTTTTTACCGTGAATGAAAAAAATCAGGTCACAGAAATGACTTCTATTCAGCCCAATGGAACTTTTAAGGCGATTAGAAAACCTTAGGAAAGTATGGGAGTATGGGAGTATGGGAGTATGGGAGTGTGAATATTAATTATTAATTTTTAGTTATTACGTGAACATTAAAATTCGTAAAGCAGTTGTCACAGATTGTGAACGCATGATGGAGCTGATCAGAGAACTGGCGATTTTTGAAAGAGCACCGGAAGAAGTAACGGTGACAGTGGATCATTTCATCAAAACCGGATTCGGCGATAACCCGGTATGGAAGGCCTTTGTAGCAGTTACCGAAGAAGAAAAAATAGTCGGCATCTCACTTTATTATATGCGTTACTCCACCTGGAAGGGTCTTCGTCTTTATCTCGAAGATCTGATCGTAACGGACGATTACAGAGGAAAAGGAATTGGAAAAATGTTGTTCGATCAAACCATTATAGAAGCAGAAGAACTGGGTGTAAGTGGTATGATGTGGCAGGTGCTGGACTGGAATGAACCTGCGATTCAGTTCTATAAAAAATATGGTGCTGATGTAAGTAGTGAATGGCTTAATTGCTCTTTGAGCGTAAAGCCTAAAGCAAAAAGCTGAAGGCTGAAGGCGTAAGGCTTAACGCGGAAGGCTAATTGGAAATTGGAATGTGGTTAATGGTAAATTGAAAACATTATCAATTACAAAACTTATAACCCATTACCCATAACCCATAACTCATAATCCTTACTCCACCCCTACCGCAGTAACTGTTTTATCAATTTTGCCCATCAGTCCCTGTAGTACTTTTCCAGGTCCGATTTCAGTGAAGTTGGTTGCACCGTCGGTGATCATTGCCAGGACCGACTGAGTCCAGCGAACTGGCCCGGTGAGTTGGTCAATCAGATTTTTCTTGATTTCTTCCTTGTCCATTACTGCCTTCGCAACAATATTCTGGTAAACGGGACAAGAAGGATTATAAAACGTAGTTTTTTCTATCGCAGCTTTCAATTCTTCGCGCGCAGGTTCCATAAGCGGAGAGTGAAAAGCACCACCAACGGGTAGTATCAGTGCGCGACGCGCGCCAGCAGCTTTCATTCTTTCGCATCCGATTTCAATGCCTTTAATGGAACCGCTGATCACGATTTGCCCGGGGCAATTATAATTTGCGGGCACCAGTATTTCGTCGGTCTCTGCTGCAATTTCACGACAAAGAGATTCTACTTTATCATCCTCCAGCGCCAGCACCGCCGCCATCGTTCCCGGATTTGAAGTACATGCTTTTTGCATCGCCGAGGAACGGACAATCACCAGACGCATGCCATCTTCAAAAGATAAAACACTGTTTGCTACCAATGCAGAAAATTCTCCGAGTGAATGCCCCGCAACCATTTCGGGACGCGCATTGTCAACTGTTTTGAATGCAATGACCGAATGAAGAAAAATAGCAGGCTGTGTAACATTGGTCTGACGTAAATCTGCTTCGGAACCATTGAACATGATGTCCGAGAGGCGGAACCCGGCAATTTCATTCCCCTGTTCAAAAAGTTTTTTTGCAAAAGCACTTTTATCGTAGTGGTTTTTTCCCATTCCCGGAAACTGAGAGCCTTGTCCCGGAAAAACGTAAGCATGCTTCATATTCAACTTAGAGGTTAAAAAACAAATTTGCCACAAAGCACCGACTCAACAAAGAAAATCTTTTGTGTGCTGTTAATTCGGTTGAACTGGGGTCAATTCCCGGGTCCATCGGCTCTTTCGAACGATAACTGCACCAGTTGATTGAAACTTCCCAGGTATGTGGTGTTAAGACTAAGGTTACAAACTAAACGGTAAACAATCATTTCAATAAACAGTTATTCAATTGCTCCGCTTTGTAACATTGCAAATAACGTGAGATAATTCTTGCTTTTTTAACAGCACAGTTGCTATTAATTCAGATCAGATGATATTAGTTTGATGAATTCCGTTCTCGTTTCATTCTTCTGAAATTCGCCATAAAAAGCAGAAGTAGTAGTTACAGAATTCTGTTTTTGTACGCCGCGCATCATCATACACAAGTGTGATGCCTCAATAACAACTGCGGCTCCCAGCGGATGCAGTGTATCCCGGATCGCATGCAGAATCTGCGTGGTAAGTCTTTCCTGCACCTGCAAACGACGCGCAAATACATCCACCACACGAGCCATTTTACTCAGTCCGGTGATCCATCCATTGGGTATATAAGCCACGTGTGCTTTGCCAAAAAAGGGAAGCATATGATGTTCGCAGAGACTGTACACTTCAATGTCTTTCACAATAATCATTTCACTCATGGGTTCGTGAAATTTCGCAGAATCCAGAATGGCATGAGCATCCAGTTCATAACCCTGCGTGAGGAATTGCATTGCTTTGGCTACGCGTTCGGGAGTTTTATCAAGTCCTTCCCTGTCGGGATTCTCTCCCAGCTGCGCCAGGATCTCCTTGTAATGAATCCTCAAAGCTTCTGTTGTTTTCTCGTCGTACTGTTCTGTTTTTTTGTAGGCCATTTTTTAAGCTTAAAGCCCAAAGCCTAAAGCCCAAAGCAGTTTGCTAAAGGCAGAAGACTCAGTGCTACTTTTTTATTAAGTGTGTGATAAAGTTTTATAATTTTCCATTTGCATTTTCCGCTTTAGGCTTTAGGCTTTAGGCTTTAGGCTTTAGGCTTTAGGCTTTAGGCTTAACCCGGGTACTCCACAAAATTTCTTTCAGTTTCATACAGTCGCACGGAAAGCCCAAGAGAAGCATCCAGTTCTTTTCGCAGGATTTCGTAAATAACAAACACGATATTCTCGGCTGTAGGGTTCAGATTGGCAAATTCCTTGGTGTCGAGATTCAGATTTTTGTGATCGAACTTCGCCAGCACATGTTTCTTAATAATGTCCGATAAAATCGAAAGGTTAATTACATATCCCGTTTTCGGATCAGGTGTCCCCGTCACTTTTACAATCAGATCATAATTGTGTCCATGATAATGCGGGTTGGAACATTTTCCGAATTGCTCCAGGTTCTGTTCGTCCGTCCAGCCCGGCACATAAAGGCGATGCGCCGCATTAAAATGTTCTTTTCTGTAAATAGCTGTTTTTCTTTCCATACTGTTTACCCAAAATATTCCACGTATATACGCGGCGTTTCATATAGTTTAACCGAATGAAGTTTCACAGTCGCGGGCAACTCACCAATGAGCTGGTTCCAGATACCGATTGCAAGATTTTCTGTAGAACACATTTTACCTTTCAGAAATGCTACCTCCACATTCAGATTTTTATGATCCAGTATTTCAGTCACAAACTCTTTAATGATGTCGCTCAGCTTTTTTACGTCCATTAAAAAACCTGTATCGGGATCCGGCTCTCCTTTGATGGTTACCAGCAGCTCATAATTGTGTCCATGCCAGTTTTCGTTTGCACAGGCCCCGAATATCTCCTCATTTTTTTCACGCGTCCACCCGGGATTATATAATTTATGCGCCGCATTAAAATGTTCAATTCTCGTAAGAAAAACCACCGTTCGAAATTTTTGCAAAGGTAATGGTTCAGCCGGATTGAACAGGTTTACGGATATTTGCATATGCACCTGCTTCTGGTATCAGCAACCCATTTCGAAATCAGTGAAACTGCCCGCTGGCTGAACAACAAAACCCTAAGACATAACGCACTGAATGCGGAATTGTTGATAAGCGGGATCGGTCAGCTGGAAACGACTTATGCTATTCAAAAACAAATCCATAAACTTCGGCCCGACCTGGTCATACAGGCTGGCATCGGAGGTGCTCTTTCAACAGATGAAATAGGTAAGCTGTATGCCATCGGGTCGGAAAGCATAGCAGACCTAGGGCTGAGGGAAAAAACAGGTTTCACCAACATTTTTGAAATGGGTTTGAGTAAACCGGACAACTTTCCTTTCTCTGCCGGCAAACTGGTGAATCCATACCAATCTCTTTTACAATGGGCGTCTCTGCCGATTCTCGATGGAATTACAGTAAATGAAATAAAATCAGCCGATTTTATCAGTACTCAACGAAATGGCGTTTCGGTTGTTGAGAGCATGGAAGGCGCGGCTTTGCATTATGTTTGCCTGATGGAAAAAATTCCTTTTTTGCAGATCCGTTCGGTGTCGAACGTGATAGGTGATCGGGATAAAACTCAATGGAAAATAAAGGAAGCATTGGAAAGATTAAACGAGCAATTAATTTTCCTGATTCAAAAACTAGAACATACTGATGAAATTCTCTTTAGGATTTAGTCCCTGTCCGAACGATACTTTTATTTTCGACGCACTGGTAAATCGTAAGATCGATACGGGCGATTATGAATTTGAAGTAGTATTGGAAGATGTGCAAACGCTTAACCGCTGGGCACTTGAAAAAAAACTCGACATTACGAAGATCAGTTATGGTGTATGGCCTTTGTTACAAAAAGACTATTCGCTACTCGACTCCGGAGGCGCGCTGGGTCAGGGAGTGGGACCGCTGCTCATATCCAAAAATAATATCCTGCTAAAAGATATCGACCAGCTCAGGATTGCTATTCCTGGTGAACAAACGACTGCACACATGCTATTCAGCATGGCATTCCCGAATGCAAAGAGAAAGAAATTCATGGTCTTCAACCAGATTGAGTCTGCCGTATTGGAAGATGAAGTGGACTGCGGCGTGATCATCCATGAAAACCGTTTTACCTACATGCAGAAGGGGCTCATCAAACAAATGGATCTTGGTGAATACTGGGAAAAGAAAACAAAAGCACCCATTCCCCTGGGTGGCATCGTTATGCGAAATGAATTTAAAAAATCAGATCTGGCTGAAGTGGAAAGGCTGATTCGCGATAGTGTCGCATACGCAGATGCCTATTATCCTGATCTGTCTGACTATGTGATTCGTCACTCGCAGGAAATGCAGGAATCCGTGATGCGGCAGCATATTGATTTGTACGTAAATCATTTCAGTCTTTCGCTTGGAGATGAAGGACGTCACGCGGTTGATGTTTTGCTGGAGGTTTACAAAAAACTGCACACTTAAAACAAGTATGGGAGTATGGGAGTATGGGAGTATGGGAGTATGGGAGTACGGAACCGCCAACCGCGTTCTGCGTTCCGCGTTAAGCGTTAAGCGTTCCGCGCTAAGCGTTAAGCGTTAAGCATTAAGCGTTCAACGCTTCCCGATACACCCTGATCGCCCGGTCACGCGCGAATGCATGCTCTACGATCGGGTCGGGATAACCGAATTCATAAAAATCGGGCAGCCATTTTTTAATATATATTCCTTCGGGATCGAATTTTTTTTGCTGAATGGCAGGATTGAAAATTCTGAAATATGGAGCTGCATCGCAGCCACTCCCTGCCGCCCATTGCCAGCCGCCATTATTGGAAGCCAGATCAAAGTCCAGAAGCTTCTCTGCAAAATAGGCTTCACCCCATCGCCAGTCAATTAGCAGATGTTTGGTGAGAAAAGAAGCTGTTAACATGCGCATGCGGTTGTGCATAAATCCTGATTCATTCAATTGTCGCATGGCCGCGTCAACCATCGGATATCCAGTTCTTCCCAGACACCACAATTCAAATTCTTTCTCATTATTTCTCCAGGGAATTTTTTCATAGGCAGTTTTAAATGCCCGTCCTCTCCCCACATGCGGATAATGCCAAATGATCATTTGATAAAAATCACGCCATATCAGTTCATTCAGAAAAACATCACTCAGTTGTTTTGCCTCTGTTGCCAAAGCACGAATAGATATTGTTCCAAATCGCAGATGAATGCCAAGGTGAGTCGTAGCGTCAAGACCAGGGTAGTCGCGGACTGCAGCGTATTTACGAATCAGATCAGAACCCGGTGTTCTTGTCGGAAACCGATTTTCTCTGAAAATAAATCCCAATTTTCCCGGCTCAGGCAGCTTCTTTAACGGCTGACGAAAAAAGTTTTCAAATAACGATTCGGTTGGAAATTGTTTGAGCGCATGGGAACCTGCCTTGATCAACTGCGATTGCCATTTATTGCTGTAGGGAGTAAAAACGGTGTAAGGATTTCCATCTTCTTTCAATACCTCATTTTTTGAAAATATTACATGGTCTTTATATGAATGAAACGCAATGCCCCGTTCCTTCAGCATTTTTTCTATTGCTTCGTCGCGATCCCGTGCATAAGGCTCGTAATCTTCATTTGTAAAAACCTTGCCGATTTCATACCTATCACAGAGCAAAGAAAAAATCTCTGCGGGTTTTCCATCATAGACTTCCAATGTAGTATGATATGGCTGGAGTTGTTTTTGTATTTCTTCCAACGCCCGGTAAATAAAAACTATCCTGTCGTCGGATTTATTTTCAAGCTCATCGAGAATGTTTCTGTCGAAGATAAATACAGGTACAACGGGCAGCCCGCTTATAAGCGCATGATAAAGGGCGGTATTGTCCGCCAGACGCAGGTCCCGTCTGAACCAGAAAATGTTTATGGAGGGTTTCATTCCGTTGATACATTCATAAGTCGTACCAGGATATTCGTGACTTCGCGGGTGAAATAGGTATTGTCGATACAAATCACAGGTCGGATACCGCGGATCGCATTGGTGAGAAAAATCTCTTCCATTTCAAACACCATGTCTTTGGTGATGATCGTTTCTTCTATCTGAAATCCCAAATCGGGTAATCGTTCTATCAGTTCCCTTCTTTTTGTGCCCGCAACACAACCCTGCGAAAGTGCGGGGGTAAACAACACACCCTTTTGTACCATGAACAGATTACTGGAACTCGCTTCACAAATATTTCCGCGGTTGTTGAGGAAAACGGCGTCGTCAAATCCTTTTTCTTTTGCGTGCTGAACGGCGAGAATATTCAACAGATAATTATTTGTTTTCAGCGGACTGAGTTTGCCCGAATGTTTTTTTTCGCCCTCATACAATGTGAGGCGCAATGGCGACGGATTCATTTCGGGAACCGCACTGGTTTCAATAATAAAAACGGGTCGGTTCTTAACCGGCAAAAGCGCATTTCCGTCTTCTCTGAAAACATTCAACCGTACACGGGCTTTTTCTAATCCTGCATTGTGTGTGCAAAGCCTGATTATTTCTTCAGAAATAAAATCTCTGGTAAATCCTTCTGAAAGATCAAATCGCAATACAGCAAGTCCTTCAAAGAGCCGGTCGAGGTGATAGGCCAGGTTCATAATGATCTGTCCGTCCCAGTACATGGTTTCAAAAAGACCGTCGCCGTAACGCAGACTTCGATTGGATGCCGTGACGATCGGAACATGTGACTCTATAAAACTGCCGTTGAAATTAATGAGGTCGTTCAAATCTTATTTTCTCCAATATTGTTGTGATCGCCTAAATGTATGTTTTCTACAGTTTCGAAGATAATTGATTTGCGTTATCTCGGGCATCGAAGCAAAAATGGAAGCGGACATCCACCGTATCAAAAGCGGTCAGTGCGATTTCCATGGAGTAACTTATCTGTTTGATTTCTAATCAGATAGCATTGTGGCATTATTTTGATAGGCTTAACGCGGAACGCTGAACGCTGAACGCGGAACGATTAGTCAGCCATGTGACGTTATGCGTTATGCGTTAAACGTTCAGCGTTGAGCATTATGCTTTAAGCCCAAAAAAAGCTATGATCAAAAACTTCTTCATCGTCGCGTTCCGAAACCTCAAAAGGAATAAAATATTCTCAACGATCAATATTTTGGGGCTGGCTATCGGAATGGCAAGTGCCGTGCTCATCTGTTTGTGGATACAGGATGAATTAGGTTATGACCGCTTTCATGCCAAAGAAGACCGGCTTTTTATGATGCGACGTCAGGATCCAACGGATCATTACAGAACCGTTATCTGGACTCCAAAAGTGCTGGCGCCAACGCTAAAGTCCGACTACCCGGAAATAGAAGACGTGGCACGCTGGCAGAATATCAATTTTCTGATGTCTGTCGGTGATCGTCACTTTAATTCGAGAGGCAACATTACGGATTCCGGCTTCCTCAATATGTTCAGCTTTCCGGTACTTGAAGGAAATCCAAATGCTGCGCTCGTTGGTGTAAACGATATCGTCGTTACTGAATCGTTTGCCAAAAAATTATTCGGAAATGAAACAGCACTTGGAAAACAAATCAGAATCGACAGCGCGAATCTCGTTACCGTTAAAGCAGTTCTAAAAGATCTGCCGGACAACAGTCAGTTCCAATTCGAATACCTGCTTCCCTGGGCCTATCTGGAAAAACTGGGCTGGACCGACAGTTATTGGGAAAATAATTCAGTCACTACTTTTTATACATTGAAGCCCGGAGCTTCTGCTGCATCTTTCGATGCTAAAGTCAGGAATCTCCTTGTTCAAAAAACGAGTAAACAAAAACCTCCTGTTACAGATATATTATTCGGACAACCAGCCGCCAAATGGCATTTATATTCCAGATATGAAAATGGTAAGGAAGCGGGCGGACTAATTACCATCGTACGACTTTTCATCATCGTCGCTTCTTTCATTTTACTGATTGCCTGCATCAATTTCATGAACCTCAGTACGGCAAGAAGTGAAAAAAGAGCGAGGGAAGTAGGCATTCGCAAAGTAGTCGGCGCACCAAAAAATCAGTTGATCCTGCAGTTTCTCGCTGAATCTTTATTTTTCAGTGTGATCGCAGGTCTGCTTGCGCTGCTGATTGTACAACTCAGCTTACCTTCCTTCAACCTCCTGGTAAGTAAACAACTATTTATCCCTTATAACAGCATCAATTTCTGGCTTGCTGCCGTTGCATTCATATTCTTTACAGGCTTGCTGGCTGGCAGCTATCCCGCATTTTATCTTTCGTCTTTCAGACCCATCAAAGTATTAAAAGGTGTTTTAAAAACCAGTATGGAGGGTGCTTTATCCCGCAAATTCCTGGTGGTACTGCAATTCAGTTTCGCCATTATATTGATTATTTCCACTGTCATTGTATTGAAGCAAATTAAATATGCGCAGGATCGCGATGCAGGTTATAACAAAGACAATGTAGTATTCAGTTTTATGCAGGGTGACATACAAAAAAATTATGCGATGATCCGGAATGAACTCATCAGCAACGGGGTGGTTTCGGAAGTCACCAGAACCAGTCAGCCAATGACGGAACACTGGTCAGATACCTGGGGTTTTCAATGGCCCGGATCGACGCCGAATGACCTAAAAACAGATTTCAATTATTTTGCTTCTGACAACGAATTTGTACATACACTTGGTTTGAAATTAATCGCAGGACGGGACATCAACACGCAGGTTTATCAGACCGATTCAAATGCCATGTTACTGAATGAAGCGGCGGTGAAAATCATGCGCTTAAAAGATCCGATTGGTGCGATGGTCACGAATGATAATCAGCACTACCATGTGGTTGGTGTGATAAAAGATTTTATTCTCGAATCCCCGTATCAGCCCATTGCACCCATGGTAATTGTCGGCCCCAGAGGTTTGAGTTTTTATGTCATGAACATGAAATTCAATCCGGCAAATTCCACTTCCGATAATCTGAAAAAAGCAGAAACCATTTTTAAAAAATACAATCCCTCTTATCCTTTTGAATATAATTTCCTGGATGAACAATATGCCGCCAAGTTTGCCAACGAAAAAAGAACAGGTCAGCTTGCCGCACTGTTTGCAGGACTTACCATTTTCATATCGTGCCTCGGGTTATTTGGCCTGGCGAGTTTTACAGCAGAAAACAGGATCAGGGAAATCGGTATCAGAAAAGTATTGGGTGCATCGGTATTTGGAATCACTCAATTATTGTCGCGCGACTTTTTAAAACTGGTAGCCATATCTTTTGTGATCGCATCCCCCATTGCATGGTATACGATGAATAGCTGGCTCCAGTCGTACCCTTATCGTGTGCAGATAAACTGGTGGGTGTTTGCGTTAACTTTTTTACTCGCGATATCCGTAGCGTTGCTGACAATCAGTTTTCAATCGATCAAAGCAGCGATGACGAATCCGGCAAAGAGTTTGAGATCGGAATAACTTGAAATGAGGCCCAAAGCTTAAGGTCTAAGGCCAAAAGCTAATATGAGAATTGGAAAAATGAGAAGTGTGCGGCTTTTCGCGTTAAGCGTTCCGCGTTAAGCGTTCTGCCTTACGCTTTACGCTTTACGCCTTACGCTTTACGCCTTACGCCTTACGCCTAAAATAAATAGCATGATTCGTAATTATCTAAAAATTGCCTTCAGAAATCTTTGGAAACAAAAAGGATTTTCTGCCATCAACATCATCGGACTAGCCATGGGATTGGCCTGCAGCCTCCTGATTCTTCTTTGGGTGCAGGACGAACGTGGCGTGGATGCCTTTCATAAAAATGGAAAGGACCTGTATTACGTGTACGAGCGCAACACACTGGGTGGTAAAATCGAATCCTGGTACTGGACTCAGGGCCCGCTGGCGGACGAACTAAAAAAAGAAATCCCTGAAATAAAAGCGGCGTCCCAAATAGAATGGCCGAACCTCAATACGTTTTCAGTAAAAAATAAAATTATAAAGGAAGATGGGATCGCTGCAGGACCGGATTATTTTTCCATGTTTAGTTATCCTTTACTCGAAGGCCGCGCAATAGATGCATTAACTTCTCCCACAAGTATGGCTATTTCAAGAAAAATGGCCGTTGATTTTTTCGGATCCCCTGCCGATGCCATCGGGCAAACTATACGATTTGAAAACAGAAAGGATTTTAAAGTAAGCGCCGTATTTGAAGACTTCCCCGCACGTGCAGCCGATAAGTATAACTATATCATGAGCTGGTCAGCTTTTATCGAAGATAATGGTTGGGCCAAAAATTATGAAGCTGTGGATACACGCACAGTCGTTCAACTGCGACCTGATGCCAATCCCGTTAGTGTTGAACATAAAATGAAATTCATTCTGGATAAATTCGAAACTGAGTTGAAAGGCAGCAACCGCATTGAACTCGGTCTTCATAAATTTGATCAGTATTATCTTCATTCAGAATTTAAAAATGGTTATCCAGCCGGAGGGCGAATTGAATATGTGCAATTATTCAGTCTCGTGGCTATTTTCATTTTGCTGATCGCCTGTATTAATTTCATGAACCTCACTACAGCAAGATCCGTGAAACGTGCAAAAGAAATCGGCGTGCGAAAAGTGATGGGTGCACTGCGTTCGTTACTGGTAAGGCAATTTATTGGTGAAGCCATTCTACTCGCGCTGATATCCATGGTGCTGGCTCTTTTGCTTACAAGCCTCGTACTACCCGAATTCAATCAGCTGACAGGAAAACAAATCATCGTTCCTTACAGTGCATTTAGTTTCTGGATCAGCATATTGGGATTGAGTCTGGTGACCGGTATTCTGTCGGGAAGTTATCCCGCTTTTTTTCTATCTGCTTTCAATCCGATTCAGGTGTTGAAAGGCACATTGAAATCAGGCATGAGGGCCATCTGGTTTAGAAAGGGTCTTGTTGTTTTCCAATTTGTTTTATCTATTGTGCTCATCATTTCAACCATACTCATATCCCGTCAGATTCATTTTGTACAAACTGCCAGTCTGGGTTACAACCGGCAAAATCTTTTGTATATACCAATTGAAGGAAATCTCGCTGGAAAGCTGGATGTTTTTAATGACGAAGCTAAAAAACTACCAGGCGTTTTAAATGTGAGTGAGCTATCTGAAGCGCCGACGGAAATGAATAATGGAACACTCTCCGTAGATTGGCAGGGCAAGGATCCAACTATGCACGTAAGGTTTATTCAAGACGTGATCGGGCCTGATTTCATGCAAACCATGAAACTCCAGCTTGTTGCAGGTCACGCTTTTCCTTCCGATGGATCATTTGATTCGCTGGGTTATATTGTAAATGAAACCGCTGTAGCCCTGATGGGATATAAAGATCCTGTTGGCAAACCGGTAACTAATAATCATCGGGGTTATATCGTGGGGGTTGTAAAGGATTTTCATTTCCGCTCCCTACATGATCCCATTCAGCCACTGATCCTTGGCCAGGGGAAAAATAACTGGTATTCTACGATTCTTATTCGAACAGAAGCAGGAAAGACCAAGGTGGCGCTGGAAGGATTGAATAAACTTTGCAAGGAATTGAATCCCGCATTTCCATTCACGTATAAATTTTCCGATGAAGAATATGCAAAACTTTATAAGAGTGATGAAGTGATTGGTCGACTGTCAGTAATCTTCGCGGGACTTGCCATCATCATTTCCTGTTTGGGCCTGCTGGGACTCTCTATATTTACTGCAGCACAGAGAGTGCGGGAAATCGGGGTACGCAAAGTGCTTGGAGCCAGTGTAACTTCTCTATTCGGATTGTTGTCGAAAGAATTTCTGGTCCTTGTTGGTATTGCATTTGTAATTGCCGTGCCGTTGGGATGGTGGGCCATGAATCAATGGCTTACCAATTTCACGTATCGTGCGCCTGTACCTTGGTGGATATTTGCCGTAGCGGGATTAGCGGCTATGTTTATCGCGCTGGCAACGGTTTGCATCCAAGCGTTAAAAAGTGCTAATGCGAATCCGGTCAATAGTTTGAGAGCGGAATAACCCTTTTGGGCCTAAAGCTTAAAGCCAAAGGCCTAAAGCAAAAGTGTGAATTTGAAAAAGAAAAGCGTTTCGCGTTAAGCCTTAAGCCTTAAGCCTAAATAAATATTATGATAAAAAATTATCTGAAGATCGCGTGGAGAAATCTGATCAAAAACAAAGCAGATTCGTCTATCAATATTATTGGATTGTCGATTGGCATGGCGGCCTGTCTGCTCATTCTGGAATTTGTGAGTTTTGAACTGAGTTACGACCGCTTCAACAAAAATGCCGCGGATATCTATCGTGTGTCGAACGATCGTTACCAGAAAGGAAAGCTCGTACAGCACGGTACGATTACTTATTCGGCAGTTGGCCCTGCGATGAAAGCAGATTTTCCGGAAGTCGTCAATAATACGCGCGTTGAGCCGATAGGTACGCAGATCCTTTCAAATGACACAAAAAAATATGAAGTAAAGAATTCATTAGCTGTTGAGAATACATTTCTTTCTATGTTTTCCTATCCATTGATTGCGGGTGATCCAAGGACGGGGTTAAGAGATGTCTACAATATCATGCTCTCTGAATCATTGGCGCGGAAAATATATGGCGTAAACGATAATGACTTCTCTGCGATCGTCGGAAAAACGTTACGGCTTTCCACCGACTCCGTTCCGTATAAGATCACAGGGATTTTTAAAGACGTAGCTCAAAACTCCCATTTACAATTCGACTTTTTGATATCCTATATCACGTTGTATAAACAAAAGAACCCTTATACTCAGGCAGAATATGATTGGACGGATTCTGATTTCTGGCATTATATACAGCTGAAACCCGGTACAGATTATAAAAAACTACAGGCGAAATTTGATGCATTCAGCAAATCCCATTTTCAAGGAGATAAGATCTCGGGTAGCGATGAGAAATTTTTTCTGCAGCCCTTAATAAAAGCACATCTATATTCAGATTATGAATATGAAATCGGAAAAACAGGCAGTTCAATGGCGGTTTGGGGTATGCTGATCATCGCAACGCTCATTATCATTATTGCCTGGGTAAATTATATCAACCTGACTACAGCACGCTCCATGAATCGTGCAAAAGAAGTAGGAATCAGAAAAGTTTCGGGTGCCACTAGGCCACAGCTCGTAAGGCAGTTTTTAACGGAGTCTCTGATGATGAACCTCATCTCGCTTAGTATTGCACTGATCCTTATTGCGCTCGTACAAAGCAGTTTTAACCGACTGGTAGAACGAGACCTGAGCCTTTCCTATTTATTTTCGCAATCTGTTACAGGGTTGGATATTAAAACCATTGTGATTGTCAGTCTGATAGCTGGCATTCTGATCTCCGGATTTTATCCTGCGTTTGTGCTTTCTTCCTTTAAACCCATCCTCGTGTTAAAAGGCAAATACAGTCAATCGGGTAAAGGAGTTTTCCTAAGAAAATTATTAGTAACCACTCAGTTTGCTGCAACGGTCGCGCTGATCATTGGTTCATTTGTTGTGTACAGGCAAATCCGATTTGTAAATAACCAGGATCTCGGAATCAATTTATCGAAGGTTCTCATTGTAAAACCGCCGATACTTACGGATTTTGATTCGAGTTTTATCAGTCACGAGAACAGTTTTAAAGCAGAGCTTACACAGAATCCCGGAATCTTTGTCGCTTCCACCTCCAATCGGGTAGCAGGTGATGAAATGGCGAGGGCATTCAATGTGCACCGTACGGATAAAAATACGGATGAACATTTGACCATGCGAAACCTGGGTGTAGATTATAATTTTTTGACACTCTACAATATTCCCTTGAAGGCGGGAAGAAATTTCAGTCCAACTGACTATAACCAGGATTATAACAAACTCCGTAATGTTATTCTCAGTGAAGAGGCAGTAAAATCTCTGGGATATACGTCGAACGAAGATGCAATTGGAAAAACAATCAAAATATTTAACAAGGATTGGGATGTTGTAGGTGTCATGAAGGACTTTCATCAGAAATCATTACACTACGCCATGGAGCCCGTTATATTGATGCCTTTTTACGGGAATGGGAATCCGATCTCCGTTAAACTGAAAACAACGGACCTGACGACAACCGTCGATTTCATCAAGACCAAATACAATGCGTTCTTTCCCGGTAATTTATTTGACTATTACTTTATCGACGATCATTTCAATGCGTTGTATAACGACGATCTTCTATTCGGAAAAGTATTTGCCCTATTTGCGGGCTTTGCGATTTTCATTGCATGCCTGGGATTACTAGGACTTTCTTTATTTACGACGGCACAAAGGATGAAAGAAATCGGGGTGAGAAAAGTATTGGGTGCGTCTGTAACCAGTATTGTGTTGCTGTTGTCTAAGGATTTTATACGACTCATTATCGTTGCATTTCTGATTGCCACTCCCGTTGCTTGGTATGTGATGCACAACTGGCTGGAGGGGTTTGCGTACAGAATACCGATCAGTTGGTGGATATTTCCTTCAGCTGGTCTGCTTGCGTTTATCATTGCGATCGGAACGGTGAGTTTTCAAACGATGAAAGCAGCAACTGTGAACCCTGTTACCAGCCTGAGGTCAGAATAACCCGCTTTGGCCTAAAGCTAAAAGCCTAAGGCCTAAAGCCAATTAATAATTTATAAGTAATCCTTTAGCTTTCGGCTTTGAGCTTTAGGCTTTAGGCCTCAAAAGAAATGTTATGCTAAAAAACTATTTGAAGTCAGCGTGGAGAAATCTGATAAAGAATAAAGCACATTCCTTTATCAATATCGCGGGATTATCGGTTGGTATGGCGGTAGCCATCATCATCGGTCTCTGGATCTGGGATGAAATGACATACAACAAAGATAATCCGAACTACGAGCGGATTGCACAGATCTTTCAGAATAATACGATGAACACCGATGTGGAAACCTGGAGTTCCATGCCCCGCCCACTTGCCGACGAACTGCGTAAAACCCATGGCAGTGATTTTAAATATGTGGTAATGTCGTCCTGGACGGAATCCCATTTCCTCACCAGCGGCGATAAAAAAGTAACGAAGGATGGCAATTTTCTGGAACCCGGCGGCCCTGACTTGTTCAACCTGCAAATGATCAAAGGGACCAGGGCCGGACTGAAAGAAACTTTTTCTATTTTTTTATCTGCATCAACTGCAAAGGCATTATTTGGAGATGCAGATCCCATGAATAAAGTAGTGAGGATGGATGATAAACTGGATGCGAAAGTCACCGGAGTGTATGAAGATTTTCCGCGTAATTCGAATTTCTCCACCGTAAATTTTATCGCTCCATGGGAATTTAAGAAATACAAAGATCCTTATGTCGCGCAGATGGACTGGGGCAACAATGCATTCCAGATTTATGTACAAATTGCCGACAATACAAAAATGGATGTTGTATCAAGGAAAATAAAAGATGCCAAATTTAATAAAGTAGAACCGGAGGACAGACGATATCATCCGCAACTGTTTCTTCATCCCATGAGTAAATGGCATTTGTACTCAGAATTTAAAAATGGTGTGAACACAGGAGGCAGTATTCAATATGTGTGGCTATTTGGCATCATCGGAGTTTTTGTGCTCATACTTGCCTGTATCAATTTCATGAATCTCACTACAGCGCGCTCACAAAAAAGAGCGAGAGAAGTGGGCATACGAAAAGCCGTCGGTTCCCTGCGCCAGCAGCTGATCGGACAATTCTATATGGAATCCATACTCGTGGCGTTCCTCGCATTTTTCTTTGCGCTGTTACTTACCGAACTGATGTTACCGATGTTCAATGAAGTGGCGGACAAAAACATGCAGATTCTGTGGACCAGTCCGGCGTTCTGGCTGGTGTGCCTTGTATTTACAGGAATTACCGGATTGATTGCAGGCAGTTATCCGGCACTCTATTTATCATCCTTCCGACCCGTAAAAGTTTTAAAAGGAACTTTCCAGGCGGGAAGATTTGCAGCCATTCCGAGAAAGGTATTAGTGGTTTTACAATTCACCGTATCTGTGGTATTAATTATTGGAACCATTGTTGTTTTTCGCCAGATACAATTTGCCAAAAACCGGCCAATTGGATATAATAGGGACGGACTGGTGATGGTTTATCTACTCACTCCTACGATTCACCATCATTTTGATGCAGTAAGAAACGATCTATTACAATCGGGCGCTATTTCTGAAATGGCTGAAACCGGAAGTCCGACAACCGCCATCTGGAGTACGAACGGTGGATTCATGTGGAAGGGAAAGGATCCCAATCTGGGCGTGGATTTTCCCAACACCAGTGTTACTTACGGATATGGAAAAACGGTTGGATGGAAATTTATAGATGGCAGGGATTTTTCGAAAGCCTTTGGTACCGATACGGCTGCATTTGTATTGAATGAATCTGCTGCGAAATTCATCGGACTAAAAAATATAGTGGGCGAAACGATTCTCTGGAACAAACAACCATTTAAAGTGATCGGTGTCATAAAAGACATGATCGTTGAATCGCCCTACCAAAAAGTCAGGCCGCAATTATTCCATATTGAATCTGACCCGGGCGGTTTCGCCTTGATGAAACTGAATCCTGCTGCCAGCGCATCTTCTTCTCTGGAAAAAATTAAAAAGACATTCGCAACGTATAGTCCCATAGAACCTTTCAATTTCCAGTTTGTAGACGAAGAATACGCAAAGAAATTCGGGAATGAGGAACGCATCGGGAAGTTAGCAGGCTTCTTTGCCATACTTGCGATATTCATCAGTTGTCTCGGACTGTTCGGCATGGCATCCTTTATGGCGGAACAGCGCATCAAGGAAATCGGTGTGCGCAAAGTGCTGGGCGCATCTGTTGTAAATCTATGGGGATTGCTTTCAAAAGATTTTCTCGGACTCGTAATCGTATCATTGGTGCTCGCCGTACCACTTTCATTTTATTTTATGGGCAACTGGCTTGCCGGTTATAATTACCATAGTGATTTGTCGTGGTGGATTTTTGCGGCGGCCTGTGCAGGAGCGTTGATCATCACGCTCGCCACGGTAAGTTACCAGGCCATAAAAGCAGCGATGACGAATCCCGTTAAAAGCTTGAAATCAGAATAACCTCTTTGGGCCTAAAGCTTAAAGCGTAAGGCCTAAAGCCAATTAATAATTTATAATTAATCCTTTCGGCTTTGAGCTTTAGGCTTTAGGCCACAAAATGAGTATTATGATCAAAAATTATTTAATCGTCGCCTGGCGCAACCTGACTAAGAATAAAATCTACTCGTTCATCAATATGACCGGACTGGCGATTGGTCTCGCGAGTTTTTTGCTGATCGCATTGTATATGATGGATGAACTGAGTTACGACAGGTATAATGATAAGGCAGATCGTATATATCGTATCAATGCAGATATCCGTTTCGGTGGCGGCGATTTGCATCTGCCGGTAACTTCGGATATGATGGGACAGATCCTGAAAAAGGATTACCCGATGATTGAACAGTATACGAGGATTTATGCTTCCAGCGGAAGTAAGCTGATTAAAAAGAATAATGATTTCATCACCGAGGATTATGTGGCGCATGTGGATTCCACTTTCTTCGATGTGTTCAGTCTGCCGGCGCTCTCCGGCGACACGCGCACTGCTCTCAACCAACCGAACACAGTAGTGATCACCGAATCAGCTGCAAAGAAATATTTCGGGAAAACAGACGTGATCGGAAAAATAATCGAGACAAAGGACGACAAACCCAATTATAAAATTACTGCTGTCATCAAAGACATTCCTTCCAATTCCCATTTCCATTTCGACTTTCTCTTCTCCATGAAAAACGTGGATTATCATTGGGGCGACCTGACCAGCCATAATTTCCATACGTATTTATTACTGAAGAAAGGGGCGGACTACAAACAACTTGAAAATGAATTCGAACAGTATATTCAGAAATATGTGTTGCCTTCCATCCGCGAAATCATCAAGATCAAAGACATGGATGAATTCAGGAAATCGGGTAACAGACTCGAATACAGTTTGATTCCGCTAACGAAAATTCATCTGTATTCCAACCGTTCTTTTGAACTGAGTGCGGGAGGAAATATTCAATACATCTATATTTTTTCTGCGGTGGCTCTTTTCATTCTGCTGATCGCCTGCATCAATTTTATGAATCTCACTACGGCAAGATCTGCCAGTCGCGCGAAGGAAGTGGGCATCCGTAAAGTACTGGGAACTGAAAAGAGATTCCTCATATTTCAGTTTCTTACTGAATCCACCCTGATGTCGGTGCTGTCGCTACTGCTCGCTATACTCATTGCCTTCCTGATATTACCGCTGTTTAATAGTGTAGCCGACAAGTCGCTGAACATGAGAAGTCTGCTCTCACCCGTTATACTTCCGCTGCTGATTGCGCTGCCATTTGTAGTAGGACTGCTGGCAGGAAGTTATCCGGCATTTTTTCTCTCAGCATTTCGTCCGATCGAAGTATTAAAAGGAAAACTAAAACTGGGGAGTAACAGTGGCGGACTGAGAAGTGTACTGGTGGTATTTCAGTTTTCTACTTCAATTATTTTAATAGTTGGAACGCTAGTGATATATAAACAGCTGAATTATATTCAGCAGAAAGATCTGGGATATAATAAGGAGCAGGTAGTGAGTATATATAATGTATATACGATGGGGGACAAAGCAGCTGCTTTTAAAAGCAGCGTGCTGCATATTACGGGGGTGCAGTCGGGAACACTCAGCAGTTATCTTCCGGTGTCCAATTCCAGTCGCAGTGACAATACTTTTTTTAAAAATTCAATGCTGGATCAGAAAGATGGGATGGATATGCAAAACTGGACTGTCGATTATGACTATTTCAAGACGATGGGCATGCATATTATCAAAGGAAGAGAGTTCTCGCTTACATTCGGCGGCGATTCCAGTGCTGTTATTCTGAATGAAACTGCTGCAGGGCTTCTGGGATATGCCGATCCCATTGGACAAAAGATATACAAGATCATGGATGAAAAGAAAACAAAGGCTTATACGATTGTCGGCGTGGTGAAGAATTTTAATTTTGAATCGCTTAAACAATCCATCGGGCCACTGGGATTTTTTATCGGCGACTGGGCGTCTGTCGCTTCTTTTAAGGTAAAAACGACAGATCTCAACGGGCTCATATCGAAGATTGGAAGTGTATGGAAAGAAATGAATCCAGGTATGCCATTCGGCTATCAATTCCTGGACGACTCTTTCAATAAAATGTATACTTCTGAACAACGTGTAGGAAAAATAGCGCTGATTTTTTCCACGCTGGCGATACTGATTGCCTGCCTGGGTTTGTTTGGCCTCGCCACATTTATTTCAGAGCAACGCACCAAAGAAATCGGCATACGTAAAGTACTCGGCGCCAGTGTGCAGGGCATTGTGCGGTTGTTGTCGAAGGACTTCATGAAACTCGTGGGCATTTCGTTTATTATTGCCGCACCCCTCTCCTGGTGGATCATGAACAGCTGGCTGAAAGACTTCGCCTACCGCATTACTGTGGAATGGTGGATCGTAGGCCTGGCGGGGGTTATAGCGCTGCTTATCGCGCTTACGACGGTAAGCTTTCAGGCAATCAAAGCGGCTGTTGCCAATCCGGTTTCTAGCTTACGCTCGGAGTAACGTTGGCGGTTGGCGGTTATGGGTTATGGGCTATGAGATATGGGTTATGAATTAAGGATATTTCAAAATTCATAACCCCTGAATAACCCATAGTTCATCCCTCACGTGCAGGATAAGCCCCGAATAACCCATCTCCCATAACCTATAACCCATAACCCAAAACCTATAACCAACCGACTTACTTTGTTAATTTGTATGATGAAATCGATCATCACTTTAGCTTTATTATTTTTAACAGCATTCTCCTCTTACGCGCAACAAATGGATATGGAAAACTACAATCCAAAATCCACGCTGGTAGTAAAAGAACATTTAATAAAAAAAGCGAAGTATCCTTTTGTGGATGTACACAATCATCAATGGGACATGCCCGATCAGGATTTGAAAGCACTGCTGGCCGACATGAATTCATTAAACATGGTGGTGATGGTAAATCTCAGTGGTAAAGGTTTCGACATATTTCATGACGACTATGGCGGGCAGAAAATGTTGAATGCGGGTGTTGACAGATTGAATCGTTCTTTGCAGAATGTTAAAGATAATGCGAAGGGAAGAATCCTGATATTCACGAACATCGATTATAGTGGTATTGACAATCCGGGCTGGACAAAAATGGCAGTCGCACAACTGGAGCAGGACGTAAAAAACGGTGCAGCGGGATTGAAAGTTTATAAAGAACTCGGACTTGATGTAAAAGACAAAAATGGAAAAAGAATTGCGGTGGATGATCCGCGGCTTGATCCCAGCTGGGAGAAATGCGGTGAATTAAAAATACCCGTGTTAATTCACAGTGGCGAACCCAGTCCCTTCTTCGACAAAATGGACAATACCAATGAACGCTGGCTGGAATTAAAATTACATCCGGACCGCGCGAGGCCGGCTTCGAGGTATCCCAGCTGGAACCAGGTGATGTCGGAACAGCATCATATATTTTCGAAACACAGAAATACAACATTCATCGCAGCGCATTTCGGATGGCTCGCTAACAATCTCGATGCGCTGGGTGCGATGCTCGACACATTGCCCAATGTGTATACTGAATTTGCGGCGGTGCTGGAAGAAATCGGAAGAGAACCCAGGGCCGCGAGAAAATTCTTCATCAAATATCAGGACCGGATACTTTTTGGAAAAGACACCTGGTCGGTTCCCGAATACGGATTTTATTTCCGGATGCTTGAAACCGACGACGAATACTTCCCGCCACTCAGAAAATATCATGCGTTCTGGAACATGTATGGACTGGGCCTGCCCGATGAGGTATTGAAAAAAATATACTATAAGAATTCCTTCAAATTATTTCCACAGATTGATAAGTCGATGTTTCCGGAGTGATTGGACCTTTCATATGGATAAATGTATTCGAGACGGAAAAATATTAACGGAAATAACATCGAAAAAAATAATTAACAGCAAAAGCAGCGTGTGGTGTCAGTTCCCTATACTTCAGCTCATGTTGTAGTTCTTAGTATGCAATAAATTCGGGTGAAAATCCGGACAGCGGGGTATCAAAATCGTACAGTCGCAAACAAATTGGTCAGCGTAAGCTTTTGTAAACCAACGGGTTCCTGATTTGGCATATTATTTAAGCGAAAAGGAGCTATAAGGACGAACCATGCTAAAAAACTACTTAATCGTTGCGCTACGTGCTTTCCGCCGCAATAAGATTTTTTCTTTTATCAACATCGTCGGACTCTCGATCGGTATCAGCGCGTCGCTGGTTATTTTTCTGCTCGTGCAGTATGATTTCAGTTTCGATAAGTTTGAAAAGAACAGTCAACAAATATATCGTCTTGTTGAGCATGGCAAAAACAACGATGGAGAATGGCAGTGGGGCGACGTGCCGGAGCCCATGTGCGCGGCTGTTAAAAAAGAAATTCCGGGCCTTGTGCGTGTGGCACAGTTCCGCACGCTGTATGAAACCCGTGTTACGATTCCATATCCCAGCATCAAAAATCCGATTTTGCTGCGCAAACAAAAAGATCTGATTGCTGCCGACGGGGATTATTTCAAACTCTTAGGTTATACCTGGATCGTCGGTTCATCCGAAACGGCGTTACAGCAACCTTATCAGGTTGTGCTCACAGAAAAAAATGCGAAACTTTATTTCGCGCATACTAAATATGCTGACATCATTGGCAAGTCTATATTTTTAGATGACACGGTTCAATGCACCGTTACCGGAATCGTGAACGACCTGCCTGGTAATACTGATTTTTATTTCGGGACCTTTCTTTCCCGTCCCACTTTATATACAACCCGTCTCAAACCCAATGGCTTTGGTGAATGGGGAGACACCAATTCTGCCGATCAGTTATTTGTAAGCCTCGCACCCGGTGTTAAAAAGAGCACTGTGGATGCACTGCTTACCAAACTCCTCAATAAAAATCAAAAGCCCGATCCCCGCGATCATTCAACATCTTACGTCGCACTGCAACCACTGTCGGACTTACACTTCAATCTTGACTATGGTGTTTTCGATAGCAGTCGCCAGGCACATAAACCGACACTCTATTATTTGCTGGCCGTCGCAGCATTTCTGCTGTTACTGGCTGCTATCAACTTTATCAACCTTACAACTGCGCAGGCATCGCAACGTGCCAAAGAAATCGGCATCCGCAAAACCATGGGTGGCCATCGGCGTCAATTGATTTTTCAATTTCTTACGGAGACGTTTGTACTAACGCTGGCAGCTACGATATTATCACTCGTGCTTACGCCCCTTCTTCTGAAAATATTCGCCGACTTTATTCCTGAAGATTTCCACTTCAATTTGCTGCAGCAGCCGGGCGTTATTATTTTCCTGATATTATTGATTGTTGTCGTTACGATTCTCGCCGGCGTGTATCCTGCTTTGGTGCTCTCCGGATTCAAACCGGTACTTGTTCTGAAAAATCAATCCTTTGCCAACACAGGCCAGACGCGTAATGCCTGGCTCCGGAAAACACTCACGGTTTCCCAGTTTGTGATCGCGCAGGTTTTCATTATTGGAACGCTGCTGGTTTCGCGACAGATTCATTATGCCATTAATAAAGATCTTGGATTTAACAGAGAGGCGATTCTTTATTTCCGGACGAATTATTACGAGCCATCGGAAAAGAAACTCGTACTTCTGAATAAACTAAAAGCCATACCCGGCATAGCGATGCTTAGTGTATCCAGCGATGCCCCGTCCACCAACAACACCTGGACGAGCACCCTGGGTTTTAATGACGGAAAAAAAGACCATCGGGATAATGTACAGATCAAACTGGCGGACAGTAATTACTTTAGGATCTATGGCCTGCGCATGGTGGCGGGTGTGCCTGTTCCACAAAGCGACACTGTTAAAGAAGTGGTGATCAACGAAACCTATCTTCATCTCCTGGGTTTTCAGGATCCGCAAAAAATCATAGGACAACAAATTAAGGAATGGTATAGCAATCCCCGCATCGTGGGTGTTGTAAAGGATTTCTTTCCCCATTCTCTGCGTGATCCGATAAAACCACTGGTGATTGCAAATGGTACTAAAAACGAACATGTATTTAGTATTAAACTCCAGCCGCGTTATGCAGATGGCTCCAACTGGCCGGTTACCATTGCTGCCATAGAAAAAGCATACCGCTCTGTGTATCCGAACGACGATTACGACTATCAATTTGTGGACGATTCGATTGCAAAATTCTATAAGGCCGAAAAAAATATCTCCAGCCTCTTAGCCTGGGCCACCGGTCTTACCATATTTATCAGTTGCCTGGGGCTGCTCGGACTGGTTATTTATATAACGAATCAACGCACAAAAGAAATCGGAGTGCGTAAAGTAATTGGCGCAACGGTGATGAATTTAATTGTGTTGCTCTCCCGCGATTTTCTGAAACTCATCGGCCTCGCGATTCTCATAGCGGTACCGATATCCTGGTGGGGCAGCCGCAAGTGGCTGGAAAACTTCGCCTACAAGACCGAACTCAGCTGGTGGATATTCGCAGCCGGTGGGGCTATTCTTTTATTGATTGCGCTCATCATTCTTTGTATCCGAACGCTGCGCGCGGCCATGGCGAATCCGGTGAATAGTCTCAGGTCGGAATGATTCCGAGCTGAAGGCAGAAGGCTTAAGGGTGGAGGCAAAAAGCAGAAGGGATCCCTGCATGTAGCCACCAGAACCATCATAACGGGTAACACCGGACGATCGTTATCAATTTTATGTTGAAAAAACTTATTCGCGTTAATAGGTCGAAGCAAATACCGGATGACAAACTGTTGTAACAATTTGGGTATAAAAAATAAGAATCGTAAAAACTCTTACTCCATTATAGTGAGCTTACTGATAAATCCCTTGTAAAATCCCTTGCCAATATATGCCGGGGCCCCACCAACGGATAAATTATATCTATCGATATCGTCGATATAATAAATAGATGCAACCTCCGAACGATTTATTCTGACAAACATATCCGGAGGAAGTTTTTTAATTGCGCTCGACAGCGAGGAGCGGATGAGATAATACGATCTATCGGTAAAAACTACTTTGGTATAATTTTTTTCCGTAGACAAGGCAATGACCTGTCGTGGATCAATTCTCTTCAAAACTTTATCCTGCCTGATAAAAAATGGCTTCAGCATGATGGAACGAATTTGGGTTAAAGAATAATTTCAATTTAAAAAAAATAATCCAAAACATACTACTGGTGCCCATTAGCCTGTCTGTTTTCCCTCGATGGTCTCTCTTTGGTCTCTCGGATTTGGAGAGACCAAAGACCGATCAAAGAGAGGGACTCTGGACTTTTCAGAGGGAAAATTGCGTTTCGTCACGGCTGTCTGGGTAGCTCGTCACATCGTCAGAATCACCTCGTCACATTTTTGAACGAATGAGCTGATGGCGGATATATATTTGTTTTGTCGATCGCGAACGAGGAGTTTTCACTATAGGGCATACAGGAAGTAGTGACCTGGAAACCCTCTCCCCGTCTGGGATTGACAAAGACAAAAAATTTAATAACTATTAAAAATCAAAAATTATGGCTCATTCTAATAATAGTGTCATAACCGGAAAATTCAGCGGAATGCTAGGAAAAGAGCTGGTGTTTCGCGATTGGGAGGACAAAACAGTTGTCGCAAAAGCGCCTAAGGCCAGAGTGGGAGTACCTGATGCAGCTCAGCTGCAAAGACAGGAAAAATTCCTGCTCGCATCTAAATACGCGAAAGCAGTAAAGGATGGTACGGACCAGGGTATCAAAGACGCCTATATAGCGGCGGCGAAACCCAGACAAAATCTGTACAGCCGGGCGTTGGAAGATTTCATGTCTTCGCCGGTAGTCAAGAGCGTTAGTTCGGGCGCTTATACGGGTGTGGTCGGAAGCACCATTACGGTTCGCGCAGTGGACGACTTTCGCGTAACCGGCGTGCAGGTGGAAATCTATGCTGCAAGCGGCACCCTGTTGGAGAAAGGTAATGCCATACTTCAGACCAATGGACTCGATTGGACCTATACAGTCACGCAGGCGAACGCTGCGTTGACAGGTAGTAAAATCAATGCCATTGCAACTGATGTTCCTGGTAACACAGGAACGTTGGCAGTCACGTTGTAATGTTTTACCGGGAAGCTGCATCCGGGCTGGGTGCAGCTTCTTTTATAAATCGGAAAAAAAGTAAGCGTCTGCAGAATTTTCACTGAGAACAAACTAAATATCCGCCTATTTGCAAATCAAACCGACCATCCGTCACAACTACGGAATCCAGTAGGTTGTTGACGATCGTATAAAGCGTAAAGGCAAATGTCCCAGATACGATCTTATTCGTCGTATCAAGTTTGGAGATTTGAAAATATCGATCAGTGCTTGAAAACTGATAAACCTGAGAGTTTGCATATGTAGTCCCCGCGCCCAGTCTATATTCAATGATAATGGAATCAATAATATTTCCCGGTCCGTAAATATGATCGCTCAGAGAATAATTCTGCCGAAAGCTAAAATAGGTTTGCCCGTTAGTGGAGTTTCCTGCGTTAATCATTATTTTGACGGGCAGCATGCTGGTGGAATCAATCGGCTGTATTTCATATTCCAACTGAGGTGGTTCGGTCCAAATGCTGGAACACCTCCAATAGGGCACCCAAACCTGTCCATTCACTTTGCAACCAAAAGTATTTTTTCCGGACTCAGTGATTGGCGGCAGGTCGACCGAAGGCGCAGATTTCTTATAGGAAAAAACAGTTGTAAGAAAGAATAATAAAATAATCTGAAACTTAGTAATGATCTTCAATGATTCTTTGTTTTTTTCATATCGTATGTCGGTCAATATGAATTTCGGCTTTTTATTTCAATCCTGGGATTGAACCATGTCCCACGGGGATAAACTAAAGTTAAATCAGGCTAATATTGTGATAGCTTTTGTTAATCATGCTAAATAAAAACACTCCGATGGATGTCGGCATCTTTTTGTTTGAGGACTTTGAGACACTGGATGTATTTGGACCCGTAGAAATTTTGGGCAGGCTGAAGGATCATTATATCATAAATTTCTATTCATTACCGGGAGGGCAAATTAAAAATGGTCACAACGTCTCAATTGCAACTCAGAAAATTGAAAATATAAAATCGGGAACGGGCATTTTTCTCATTCCCGGTGGCCCCGGTACGCGACATCAAATTGAGAACACCCTGCTCATCGATAAAATTCGGGAAGTGGCATCGCTGAGTAAGTATGTGCTGACTGTTTGTACAGGAAGTGCGTTGCTTGCAAAAACCGGACTGTTGGACGGCAGGAAGGCAACTTCCAACAAGAGAGCCTTCAATTGGGTTATTACAAGCAATGAAAATGTACATTGGATCAGGAAGGCCCGGTGGACAGTGGACGGGAAATATTATACATCTTCAGGAGTAAGTGCAGGTATGGATATGACACTCGGTTTCCTCAGCGATGTTCATGGATTAGAATTTGCAAGAAAAGTCTGTTTCGATATAGAATATGATTGGACAGAAAATAAAGACGATGATAATTTCTGTATACAATGAACAATTGCAAATTGAAACACGCGTAGACATTTATATCACCGAATCGTATTCGAGACATCCTGGGGGTTTTTTCGATATTCCAAAAGCATAGGTGACAAGATTAGAGATTTTACAAAAGAAAATATCGAAATGGATTTTAAGTCCGACAACCTGCTAAGAAATAAACTAATCAAATTAATTGGCAAACTTCCTGGAACATTTCCGGCAAACGCCAAGGATTACATAAAAAAATACCGGGATCTCATCATTTCTGTACTTAACTAAACCCTGCACTCAGATGAACAAGATCATATTGTTTCGCCATGCCCTGAGCACGAAAATGTATTAAAATTCGACATACAATTTTTGATTGTTCCAACTTTAATTCTTAGTTTTAAACCGTTCAAATAGAATCAGATATAAAAGCGGTTATCACTTCAACCCGTCTCAGGGTGGGGTACCGGTCCTGAATCGTGTGTTGGTTTTTCTGTCTGTTTACCTTGGATTACTCTTGCTTGCTACCCCTTTAAGCGTTCTGTTCTTAATAGTCTAAATCTTATGAATAAGTATGATCGTGACTGAATTACGTCGCGCATTTATTAATAATATTTAGAACCCCCAACGCCCAGCCCCTGAATTGTATGAAAATACTTTATGCATTCTTTCATTACTATGTAAGAAGCTTCCCCGTTATCCTGTTGGTAACGGTCATGATACCACGTTTTTCTCTTGCACAGCAAACGAAAATAACCGACTTCATGTTGTTTGGTGGCGCGGGTGCCTGTCCTTCAGGTCCGGGTTTGTTTACTCCTTCCCCGGGTTGCGGAGTATATATTGGTCTGAACTGTGATGTGCTGGGTGGAGGAGCCGTGGGATCTTTTTCAACGGTTCTCGCAAACAATCGCGCCAACATTACAGGAAATATATTCAGCGGAGGTACCATACAGCTTTCCAATACCGATACGGTTAGCGGCAGAATTACCGCTGCCAATGGTTCCGGAGCGGGTGGTTATATTTTTCAGGCGGGTACCAATTCTTTTCTCAAAGGAAATATCGATGTGAATGGCAAGATTTTCGTTGGAAGTGGAATCGTTTCAGGCAAAGTAACCCATCCGGCTGCATATTCGTATTTGGGCCCGACACCCGCCGGCGGAAATAGTACAACACTGGCCGCTCTCCCCACGATGCCGGTTATGCCACCCATTACGACTTTTCCTGCCGCAGGAACCAATAATATTACCACAACCGCCACGATAACACCTGGCTCATATGGAACAGTAAATCTTCCGGCCGGAAAAACTTTAACCTTCTCCGGTCCCGGCATTTATGTTTTCAAAAGCATTCAGAATTCCGGGCTGCTGGCATCCACCTTTAATTTTGATTTTAAAAATAGCACTACAGGAACTTTCCGCATTTACGTATATGGCGACGTGAACGTGAATATCCTCAACGTGAACTTATTGAACGGTGGCGATGCATCGAAAATATTCCTCGAAACACATGGATCGGGATCTTCCTGTTCTCTGGGTAACTATGCATTCACGATGACGAACTGGCTTTTGCCGGGAAGAAATTCGGAATGGAAGGGCACGGTATGGGCACCATATTCTGGTATCAACATCGGCGCAACGCTCGGCACTTCAACCATAACAGGTGCGCTATGGAGTACCACACAGGTGAATGTGCGCTACGGTGTGGTATGTAATTACGATCCGTATATTTTCTGCACCACTCCGAATGCCAACGCGGGTCCCGATCAGCAAATCAGCTGCACCAATCCCACCGTTCAACTGAGTGGTTCCTCCACGTCGACGGGTGTATTATACAACTGGACCGCTCTGAACGGAGGCGCGATCGTTTCGGGTAATACCACTTTAACGCCCACTGTTTCTGCAGCCGGCACCTACGTACTAACGGTAACGGACCCCTCCGGTGGATGCACGGCCACCGATACCGCATTGGTAACTTTCGTTTCCTGCATTCTTCCTTATTATCCACCACCAGCAGGAGGAAAAACAACGAACCTGATCGGATCAGAATTGAATTCATTATACCAGAATTTCGGATTGGTGACTGATTCCGCGAAAACGATTTTCATTCTGAATCAGAATACGGTACAGATAGAAGTGATTGCAAAACAGGGTCAATACCAAAACCTTCTTTCCCTGATCCAGACGCCACCCTACGGAATGACCAACCTGGTGAATAATGGTCCCAATAATTTAATCATCACAGGCACCTACCCTATTGCCAATTTAAAAAAGCTGGACAGTCTGCCGGTTCTGATCGATTACTGCAGACCTCTTTTCCCGCCACTGGGCAATGGAAGTATTTTGCCAGTGCAGGGGGATACGGCAATGCGTTCCAATTTTGTAAAGCAGGGATATAATGTAGCCGGAAGGGGCGTAAAAGTGGGCGTGTTGTCGGATAGTTATAATACGGTTACCGGAACAGCAGCACAGGCCGATGTGGCGAACGGTATCTTGCCGGGAGCGCCCAATAATCCTGATAGTAATTTTATTCCTGTGAAGGTTCTCCAGGAATATCCTTATGGAAGAGCAAGTGATGAAGGTCGCGCGATGCTGCAGGTTGTTCACGGTGTTGCGCCCAAAGCAACACTGGATTTCAGAACGGGCTTTATCAGTTCAGGAGATTTTGCTCAGGGAATCCTGCAGCTTCAGCAGGATAACTGCAACGTGATCGTAGATGACGTTACTTATATTACCGAACCATTTTTACAGGACGGAGTCGTTGCGCAGGCAGTGAATACCGTGGTAGCACAGGGTGTATCTTATTTTACGGCTGCGGGTAATGATGGCCGCGCATCGTATTCGGGAACTTTTAATCCTGCACCGGCACCGAATGGTATTGTAGGTCAGGCGCATGATTTTGGGGGAAGTATTTATCAGAATCTTTCGCTGACTCCCGGTACCTACACGATTGTGCTTCAATGGCAGGACTCGATCTATTCCATGGGCAATTCGCTCAATGGTACTACCACCGATCTGGATTTTTATTTAACCGACGCCACCGGCAATACGCTGTTTGGTTTTAACAGAAACAATATCGGAGGAGATCCATTGGAAGTGATGCCCTTTACTGTAACGACGAACACCACTACGAATCTGATGATCATTCGTGCTTTTGGCACCACCAATGTAAACTTCAAGTATGTTGTTTTTCGTGGCAACCTCACCATCAATAATTTCAATTCCGGAACTTCCACTATTGTAGGTCACGCGAACGCGGCCGGCGCCATTTCGGTTGGAGCTGCGCGTTATACCCAGACCCCGGCATACGGAGTGAGTCCGTTCCAGCTGGAAACCTTTTCCTCTTATGGAGGCACGCTGATAGGGGGTACGGACCGTCAAAAGCCGGACATCGTGGCTCCCGACGGCGTAAGTACCACGGTGAATTTTGGTAATATCAATATCAGCGGAACACCCTTCCCCAGTTTCTTTGGAACTTCCTGCGCTGCGCCGAATGCAGCAGGCGTTGCAGCGCTGCTGCTGGAAGGCAAACAAAAATATTCCAACCAGACCATCACGCCCGCCCAGATGAAAACACTCTTGCAGACTACAGCATTTCAAAATGGCGGAGCGGGATATAATGCCGGCACAGGTTATGGCTTGATACAGGCAGATACGGCCATGAAAACTTTTGCATCACCAACACCTGTTATCACAAAACTCGTTCAACAGGATCCGTCTGTTATACCGGGAACGCAACCCATTCATATTACGGTGCAGGGAGATTTTCTGAATTCAAATTCAACGGTTACTTTCCGCGGTCAGCCAGTACCTACCGTAATTCAGAGTCCCACCACAGCAACAGCGAGTATTCCGGCCTTTACGGGCAACCCCGCGATTCAGGTATTTACAAAATCCATTTCTCCTAATGGAAATGACGGCGGATATTCTGACACGCTGTTTTTCTTTACCCCGACTAAAAAGACGATTATCGTGAATGCAAATCCACAGAGTAAACTGTATGGTGAAAAAATACCAGCATTTACTTCTTCCGTTTTAATTGATGGCGATTCGATTCAAAATACTTCTTTAACCCTTGCGCAGCTTAGGCTGGACAGCCTGGATTATTCCACTCCTGCCAATAGTATGTCGGACGTAGGCATATATTATATCAGGCCAACACAACACAGGCCACTCGATCTTACGGATCCTACGGATGAAGGTTTGACAGAACTCTATAATTTTATTTTCAACGATGGACTTCTTTCCATAAATAAGATGCCGCTGCTGATCACACCGAAAGACACAACGGTTACTTATGGTGCACAGTTTGGCAATTTTGCTTTTAACTACAGTTACCCCGATAGTAATATTGCCGATGCAGACAAAATTCCGTTCCTGAATCAAATAGAATCGATTCATCAGTCAAATCTCATCGATACTATTTTTGCCCTGGTGAATGGTTTTGCCATCACGAGAACGCAATCCCTCACAGATGCTGATTTAGCCAGGCTGAGTATCATGGCGAGTGGTTTCGCTATCACGAGGGGATTTGCTATCACGCGTGGTTTTGCGATTACCAGAGGATTTGCCATCACGCGCGGCGCGCCGGTGGTGAGCAGCTCACCTGTTGTACTGGATACAGTGGAAATGACGATCACTGTTCCCGCGCAATCCATTGTAAACTATGAAGCGGATTCGGCCAACATAAGTTTAGTAAATGGTCGCGGCCTCCTGAGCGGTTTTGCTATTACCCGAGGCGCGAGTGTCCTCAATGGTTTTGCCATCACAAGAAGTTCGCCTATTCTGAGTGGTGCAAGTATTACGGATACCAGCAATAGCAGTCTGGCTGTGATCGTGGATTCATTAGATCTGGCGGCGGACAGTATATCCACGCCGAAATCCATCAACCTGATCACGGGATTAACTGCAGGTGTGAATACCATTGTACCGGGTGCGATGTTATCTGATAATTTTAATATTAATTACGGCCTCGGACATCTGACGATTACGCCCGCACCCTTAACAGTAAAAGCGCTTGATACAACAATAGCTTACGGAACAACGCCAGCATTTAGTGATTCCGCATATGGATTCCAGTATCTCGATTCGATCGGCAATGTATTTTCTTCGCTTCCTGCCCATTCTTTAACTGACCAGTCAAACAATCCGGTTAGCGGAAACCCCGGCGCAGGAACTTATAAAATAGTGCCCGGAGGCGTTTCACTGACTGCACCTTCCAACTATACATTGAACTATATAGACGGAAATCTCACGGTGAATAAGTTTGCGCTCAAAGCAGCAGCCAGAGATACCTCGCGTTTATATGGCGCACTGAATCCTGTATTTGCGATTAATTATTCCGGTTTCGTGAATGGAGATGATACTTCGAAGATTGCTATCAAACCTGTAGCGAGTACAACAGCTACGGTTACTTCACCTGCGGGCGCTTATAATATCACGGTTACCGGAGGAAGTGATCCGAACTATTCCTTTAACGACAGCATCGGCACCCTCACGATCAAACAGGCTGCGCTTACGGCCACGGCAGATAATAAATCCAAAGTATATGGCGATGTAAATCCGCCACTAACGGTCACCTATAGTGGCTTTTTGAACGGGGATCAGGCATCCTGTGTGGTGGTTCCGCCATCGATCAGTACGATAGCAACTACAGCGTCACCTGTGGGGATTTATCCAATCACCCTAACGGGAGGATCATCGCTTAATTATAACATCACGGATGTGAACGGCGTGATTACGGTAGGACCGGCTCCGCTCACGGTAAAAGCGAACGACCAGGTGATCAGTGACGATGCTTCCCTGCCTGCATTTACTTCCACCATCACCGGATTTAAAAATGCGGATTGTACTTCAACAACTGTGGTTTCCGGTCCCGTGTACACGGTGAGCCCGGTTTACTATAAAGAACATCCGGGAGTTTATACGGTTACTCCGTCGGCACTGGTACTCACAAATCCTGCAAATTATTCGATCGTTTATCTGCCAGGCACGCTGTATGTAAATGAAGACCGAGGAAATAACTGTTCGCTGAATCTGAGTTGTGTAAAGGCGCTATCTCATGATCCGTCGGGATTTCCATACCAGGCCACGTTCACGTTTAATAACCCGAACTCGTCGCCGGTTTATGTTCCCATCGGCTCCAATAACAATCTGACGTCGTCGGGCAGGTACAGTGGTCAGCAGCCTCAGGTATTCCCAAGCGGCTCCGGCAGTTTCAGTATTTATTTCGACGGATCACCGCTTACCTGGTCACTCATTGCTTATAGTGGGAACAACAGGACAACGGTAACGGCCAGTTCTTCATCCAAAAAATGCAGCACGACCCACACCAATGAGCAATCCGGCGTAGCCTTGGAAGCTGAATCCACAGAAGAAACACCAACGGTTGAAACCATCGATCCGGTGGCATCGGTGTACCCGAACCCATCGAAAGGACAGGTTACAATTCAAATTAAGAATGGCAGTTTGTCGTCCGATAATATCCAGCTGCTCGACGCGTACGGAAAAACGTATCCGGCGAATGCAAAAATCCTTTCTGCGCAAAGTCTGCAGGTGGATTTGAGCAGACTCAGCAGCGGTATGTATTTTATACGCGTGAAAGTGGGAGACGCCTTTCAGGTGTTCCGGGTCGTGAAAATGTAATGTACGTGAGAGATGTTTTTTTATGATGTAATTTAGAATGTAGAAAACCGGAAATATTCCGGCAGGGAGTAATCGCTGATCGCATTACATGAACATGAGAAAAAGTATTATTTTATCTTTTCTGGTATTCGTTTCGTTCCGTGGGATGAGTCAGGTGCATACTGCAGACAGTTTAAAAAATATGCTGCAGGATGCAAAAGAAGACACATTTAAAGTCAGGATACTTCTTCAGCTCAGCAGTTTTTTTCTGGATTCGTCCACAGAGCAGGCCAAAAACTACGGCACGCAGGCATTGGAGCTGGCCCAGCAGTTTCACTATGCTCCGGGCATTGCACTTGCACTGAAAAATATCGGGATTGCATATTATTACCAGGGCAACACTTCTTCTGCCCTCGAATATTATACCCGTTCCCTGCATGTATATGATTCCATTGGCGATCTTGAAAGTAAGGCCAGGATGCTCAACAACCTGGGTACCGTTTATTATTCAACCGGTACTGATGACAGGGCACTGGATAGTTATTTTCAATCGCTCAGTGTGGCGGAAAAAATCGGAGATAATGATGGTATTGCGACTGCCTACTCGAATATCGCCAATGTATATCTCAATAAACAAGCTACAACCGGCAAGGCCCTTGACTTTTTCTTAAGAGCATTAAACCTCAGCGAGAAAACCGGAGATAAAATTATCATTGGTGGCTCCAGCGTAAATCTGGCAGAAATTTACAGAGGGTCAGACAAATTTGATTCGGCCATTTTCTTTTACGACAAGTCAATGAAGGCTTTTGAAAATACGATCAATATGCCCGTTCCCCTGCGCGGTATGGCGCTCGTGTATGCAAAAAAAGCGGACTTCAACAAAGCCATTCACTTTGCGCAGCTATCGTACGGGATGGCCAGCCAGTTTGATTCCAAGCTGGCGATGACGCAATCCCTGACAACTCTTGGTGATATATATTTTGCAAAAAATGAATTTCCTGCTGCGATGATTTCTTATCAAAAAGCAGATTCCATTGCAGCTATCATACCAGCTTACAAGGAAATGGACGATGCGTATGCGGGACTTGCGGCTACTTATTCCAAAATGGGAGATGATCACAGGGCCTACCAATATCAAAAGCTTTTCAGCGATATTGCGGATACGCTGAACAATAAAACGCTGAATGACAAGCTGGCTTCGCTGCAGCAGAATTTTGAAATTCAAACCCGGCAAAATCAGATTAATCTTTTGACCAAGGACAAAAAACTACAGGAACTTGAACTGAGGAGTCAGAAAATTCAGAAAACTTTCATATTCGCGGGACTTGTACTCATTTTATTAATTGCCTTTGTGCTTTTTCGAAATTATAGGGAGAAGGCAAAGACGAATATTATTCTCGACAAACAAAAAGCCCAGATTGAAAGTCTCCTGCAAAATATCCTGCCCGCCGAAGTGGCCGCCGAGCTGCAGGAGAATGGAAAGGCAACGCCTAAATATTTTGATCTAGCTTCCGTTCTCTTTACGGATTTCAAAGGATTTACCAGTCATGCGGATGTACTCTCACCGCAGGAAGTAGTGAATGAACTTAATATTTGTTTCCGCGCTTTTGACGATATCATTGATAAGTACAATCTGGAAAAGATCAAAACGATTGGAGATTCGTATATGTGCGCTGGTGGGATACCCATAAAAGATGAACAACATCCGGTAAATATTGTGAAGGCAGCGTTGGAGATCCGGGACTGGATGGATGAGTTAAATAAAAAAAGAACAGCGCGCGGGCTGCCGAACTGGGAACTGAGAATTGGAGTTCATAGCGGCCCGTTGGTTGCCGGAGTAGTTGGCAGAAAAAAATATGCTTATGATATCTGGGGCAGTACCGTAAATATTGCGAGCAGAATGGAAAGCAATGGAGAGGCCGGTCTCGTGAATATATCAGAAGCAACCTATAATCTCATCAAGCACCATTTCCGCTGTATTTATCGCGGGAAGATTTCGGCAAAAAATATAGGTGAGATCGATATGTATTTTGTCGAAGGCGATCTCGCGCTGCCATTAGCAATGAGGGCAAATCCACCAGCAGAGCATCCAAATACTTCGCTCCTTGAAGGGGAAAAGACTTCGGCGTAGTTCATGAATATTTCGGGTACCTCGTGTAAAAAATATTTGAGTAAGTTTGATTCAAATTTTTCTATGGATCAGCTTCACCTGGGGATTGGCACGCGTTTACAGCATACACAACACGGCCAGGGTGTGATCGTCGCCGTCAAATATGCTACCTACCTGATCTCCTTTATTAATTTTGGAGTGAAGGAAATAGATAAAACCGATTCTCATCTGGAAGATATCTTTCCCGAAAATGTAAGTCTTGAAATTGAAACACAATCGGACGTTGAAAAGTCATTACTGAAAATCCTGCAAATGTGGGGCGGTATTACTGAGATCGTGCCGCTTGGTGAAAAATGGCACAAGGGAACGATGCTTTTGCAACCTTTCGACAAAAGCCTTAAACCCAAAGAAATTCCGATCAGCGATTTCTTCCATAAGATCGTGATGCTGCGCGACCGGCTTCGTGTGCTGGAACAAAATCTTAACAGCAGTAAAAACCTTAGTGACGAAGAAAAAGTGAATTTGCAACAATACATCACCAGATGTTATGGCTCACTCACCACATTTAATGTGTTGTTTAGAAATAAAGAACAATGGTTTGTTGGTGAGAAATCCTCCCCCAGTGAGGGTTAGGCTGCCATACTCATTGAAAAGATTTTTTCATTTTCCCGGAATTTCAATAACTTTAACGAGAGGGCTTACACACGAGAGGGTTCGAACTAAATAATTAATTCACCAAAACGCGTTTAATTATGAGAAGACTTCTCGCGCTACCCGTTATTTTTTTATGCTGCTCTTCAATTGTTAATGGGCAGGGATGCGTCGCCGCTAAAAATCTGGCCGGATTCGGACAATTTGCCTCCCTGGGCTACAAGCAAACACCTGATAGCTGGAGCCTCGACATCAATAACCGGTATTTTGAAGCCTTTCAGCTTTTTCAGGGTTCAGACAAAATTCCCCAGGACGGAAACTTTCTCTATGAATACGCCATCAATTTCGAACTGACCAAGGAACTGAAAAATGGCTGGTCGCTCGTTTTCGACCTGCCCATCGCTTCCAATAAAACGATTTCCACCAATTCAGATGGATTGCAGCATCCGATGCACGCTTTTGGAGTAAGTGATATTCGTTTCGCTGCCTTCAAATGGTTATTCGATACCAATGTTCCCCGGAGAGGTAATATTCAGGTCGGACTTGGAATTAAATTCCCGACCGGCAATTATCATTCAGTAGATTATTGGTATTACGGTGGCACACCAGACATGAAGTCGCTGGTACCGGTAAATGTTGCCATACAACTCGGTGATGGCGGAACCGGCATTACAACGGGCCTGAACGCTTTTTATATTTTCAATCGTACCATCAGTGCCTACGCCGATTTATTTTACCTGATCAGCCCGGTAAATACAAACGGAGTACTGGCATATCCTCCCGGCGTACTTCCTCCTTCAGTGGATTCACTCAATGCACAGACTACAAATAATGTAAACAGTGTTCCGGACAATTATACGCTGAGAGCCGGTGCTAACTTTACTTTTGACAAGCTGGTTGCAACCGTTGGACTTCGATATGAAGGCGCGCCTGCACATGATTTAATCGGAGAGGATGATGGTTTACGCAGAGTAGGACATATTTTTTCTGTAGAACCGGGTCTGGAATATAAATTCCCGAAAGCCATCCTGTATGCCTATGTAACATTGCCGGTTCAGCGTAAAACAATTGAGACGGTACCCGATGAAAGACAGGAGGCTATAACAGGGGTACCCTTTATAACGCCGGGCCATTTTGCAAATATTATTTATTATCTGGGTTATACATTTACGTTTTAACTCAATCGAGGTTCAGCTTCTTTAATAATGCGATGAACCGGGGCTCCTTCCTGAGCGGATCGAGATTGGGGTCGGTTTTCAAAGCAGGTATTGCTAAAGAATGCATAGCATATGCGCATTCAAGTACATCCAATGCACGTGGATAATCATGCTGACTAATAAACGCGTACACCATCCAATAAGAGCACTTTAGCTGGTCGTCATTTGATACCTTGGCAAACAATTGTTTTGCCTTCAACGTATCTCCGGCCCGCTGATATGCGGTACTCAATAAAATAGAACTGTTAGTCCCCTGATCAAATGTTCCCGGTGGAAGTTTTGAAAAGGCATCAATGGCTTTCTGGTATAAACCTGTTTGTAGATATACATTCCCAAGCACCAAATAAGAACTGGGAAACTTAGGATTCATCGCTATGGCTTTTTCGAGTTGCGTATATGCAGAATCATATTTGCGAGCAAAAAAATAAGTTCTTCCCAATACCATATTATATACCAAAGAAAGCGGATCCAGGGCGAGTGCTTTTTTTATTTCGGATATACCTGTTAAATGATCTCCTATTGCCATATAGACATTTCCCAAATACAGGTGGGCCAAAGCATAATTTGGATTTTCTTTAATGATTTTATTGAAAACAGGTATCGATCCCCGGTAGTCGTAGTCGTAATGTGACTGAATAAAAGCCAGTGTGGTCATGGCTTCTGTGAGTGTGCTGTCGAGCGAGAGGGCTTTTTCTGCGTAAGTTTTCGCAATGGGAATAGCGGTTGTCTGTGGCAGACCTTTCTGGTTGAACGTATAACAGTCCGCCAGTCCCACATAGGCCAAAGCATAATCCGGGTCCAGTTCGATGGCTCTTTTATAATATGACTCCGCGCTGTCGTAGCTGTCTTTCGTTCGCTGGTCCCAGAAAAAACGTCCTTTACGATATAACTTATAAGCCTCAGGATTGGCTGTGTAATTTTTGGTGAGGCCTATTTTTTCTTCTGAGGTAAGATTTGCTTTCAGCGCATTTACAACCTGCACGGCTAATTTGGATTGCACCGATAAAATATCCTCACCCGTGAATTCAAATTCATCGCCCCATAATATTTTATTCGTGCTGACTTCCGTAAGCTCTGCCCTGATTTTTGTTCTGGCCCCCTGTTTGTCGATCGTGCCTGATAAAATAGCTGCCACGTCCAGCTCGTCTGCTATTTCGGTAATCGATTTGGTTGTTTTTTTAAAACTTCTTACAGAAATCCAACCTATTACTTTTTGAAGCGAAGTAATTCTTGAAAGATTATTGATAATATCCTGCGTAATTCCGTCGGACAAATAATCTTCACTTTTATCTGTTCCAATATTTTCAAAAGGCAGAACCGCGATGGTCCTTTCTGTTCCGGTGAAGGCAGGTGGATGTTTGAATGTTTTGTATAGAAAAAAGATAATTGGCAGCAACAATAAAATGGCAATTGTTATCAACCATTTTTTTCTCTTCGACGTTTGCTGAATTTCCTTCAGCTTTCCTGTCATTTCTTCTTTTTTTGGAACAGCCAGTCCCGCATTCGCCAGTGCAAATACTTCCATCGGCTCGTCTACACTCTTGAACTGGAACATACCCAGCGACACGGTTTTAAATTCGGGCTGATTTTTTATTTTATCATATACCTCCTTAGAAAAAAGAATCGTGTTCGCCTGACCGAGGGACTGGATGCGTGAAGCCACGTTGACCCCGTCACCCATTACTTTTTTTCCTTCAAAAAAAATCTCCCCTGCATGCACGCCTATACGAAGGGGTACGGGCAGATCAGCTTGAAATTGACGCTGCATTTCCAAAGCGCATAACATAGCCTGGGTAACGCTGGAAAAAGAGCAAAGGCTTCCATCTCCGTAATCATTGAGAATTTGCCCCTGGTGATCTGCCACTGTTTTCTCCAGGATGCTGGTGTACTGTTTCATGACTCCAATGGCATGTTGCTCATTTTGCTGCATCATGGCAGTATAGCCAACTATATCCGTAAAAAGAATGGCAACAAGCTGACGATTTTGTAGAGACATTCTAAAAGTTCGGTTGTGGGATTTTGTTGCAACCGAATATAAACCATTTTGGCCCAGTAATGTGTTCTTCACACTGGAAAAAATAAGGCCCACCACAAGCAACTATAAAACAGTGGCGATTTCATCCGCGAAGTAGTAAGACTCTCCGATTACAAAAAATCAGCTCTATTCTAATAGCTATGATTTGTTAAACATCAGATCGAAACAGCGATTTTTTTTTATCAGTGATCTTCTTAAAAGTAACACTCAGTGCGATAGACCAGATTGTCCAACCCAAATAAAAAGTACGTTGTAAAAGTCCTTCGAAATTGTTGCGAAGGTTAGGAATGAATCGCAATATAATAAGCAGCATACAAAGAAAACTAACGAACGAAATCCATCGGAGCACTTGTACTTGTTTTCCTCTCCACACAAAAATTGATAGTAATACGCCCAGATTTAAAATTAAAGGAATCGGACCCAGTGTGCCGTGTAATACATGATGCATTGGGAAGATTGCGGCCCAGAACATGGAGACGGATACACTGAGCAATGTTATTACGGGAATGACATTCAGGCTCATTTGTCTGCACGCTTTTACATATCCAAAAACTGCAAACAAACTCAATATGGCAACCAGTATTTCGGAAGTTGACATAAACACTTCTGATTTCGTACCGAGTGCGCCGAGCTCACTCACTACATTATGCAGATGATTATAATTGCCGTGTATAAAACCTCCGGTGATTGTCATCAGCCAGAAAAGCAGCGGTGTAATGATTCCCAGATTAAGCAGCGAGATGGAACTGAATGTTTTTCTTTTTGACCAGCCAAACCAGCCGATGAGTACCAGGAGTAAAACAAGGATGATTTTTATATTTTTTCTTTGAAATACCGGTTCAGCAAATGTGGTCAGGCGCATCGGAAAAGCGCCGCGGTTATTGATTTGAATGATGAAATCATACTGATCGCCGGGTTTCACAGTAAATGAAAGTGAATCCCGATTGCTCTGATATACAACATGCTGGTCATCGGTGGATCTGTCTATCGTGAAAACATCCGGTTCGGTCCAGGGTTTCGTATCGGGATCAATATTCCAATCGGCAACCACTTTGCCATCAATTTTTATACTTACGGAAGTGGAATCAGATAGTAATACGGGCGGTTTTGTTTGTGAAAATGCGTTCTGAAATGCAATGGAAAAGAGCGCGATTGTCAATATTTTTTTCAACATAAGTATCTTCTGTTCCCATTGGACTGGTACAAGATCGAAATGTTTCAGGAGATTATAGGTCGCAATTGAAGTAACAGCACTTCATATAGTAAAGCACTCTCACACTCTCACACTCTCACACTTGCTTATTGCTGTTCAATAATTCCGTTTTTTACTGCGTACATCACCAGGCCGGCCATAGATTTGGCACCGGTCTTGGTTTTGAGTTTGTCGCGGATGGCTTCCACCGTGCGGGGACTGATATCAACCAGGTCAGCTATTTCTTTGGTGGTTTTTTCCTCACACATCATCTTAAGAATAGTTGTTTCCTTTTCTGTGAGGTTGGCCTCCAGGGGCATGGTTGGTTCCGTACGGCGGGTGCGCAATCCGGTCAACAATGCTTTGTTGGTGAGTTCGTTGAAATAGAATTCCTGCTCGTAACAGGTTTTGATGGCGTTGTAAATATTTTCGGAGTCGGTGTTTTTAGTAAGATAAGAGTTCGCGCCTATTTCCATGAGCTTTGAAATCATGGAATGGTCGTTGTGCATGGATAGAATAATTACTTTTACGTTCGGGTAAAGTTTACGTATCTCGGGCAGTGTAGCGATACCATCCATAATCGGCATCTGGATATCCAGGAGGATCACATCCACCTCCATATGTTTCAGGAGATTTAGTAACTGCATGCCATTATCGGCCTCGGCGATCAGGTCTACATCTTTTTTAACGGAGAGCGCGGTTTTTACGCCGGCGCGGAACAACGCATGGTCGTCTGCGATGATCACTCTGATGACTCCGTTTGTTTCTGGTTTTTTCATACGGTGAATTTTGGGTTCCCCGAAGGAAACCGGCTCTCAAAATGATAAATATTGGTGACAGTTACTATAGGAAAACTACGAAATTAATCGATTTCGGATTATACGTGAAACCAAATTTTACGTAGTTAAACTACGGGAAGGTATAGCAAAACACACAGAGGGCACTGGGAAACATACCAGGGCATCCGTAAAAGCCGAACTGTTAAAAACGAGAAAACCTGCTCTTTGTCTAAGAAAATGTTAAGTATACATTTGACATAAGTTGATTGACGGGAAATAGCAACCTTAGAAATCCAATGTCCCGAGAATTACCGTCCATAAAGAGTTTCCAATATCCACCGAAAGCCACGCGAAGTCCAATGTCAATCAACTTATTTTTTTTGATTACCCGTTTTTCGTCATATACCCGTGTTCCGCCAAGACCCCGGTTAAAACTAAAACGGCCTGTGAAAAACCAACGTTTCCATCCAATCCTTCTGAAGACCAGCGTTAAGTTCTAGTTCATCATGCTACTGCCTGCTTTTTTGCCGATCCCAAGGATCTTCAGAAAAGCAGGTTTTTTCATTTTCTGAAGGCTGCCAGACCGCAATCCAGCCATCCGCTGAATTCGGTCGCTTTGGGTGTATACCCCTTTGTGTAAGTCAGGATCTTTTCCTGCGGACTTATAATCGCATACTGAGGCTGGGACACGGCATTGAAATTCTCCGATTGGAACGTGGCCCATTTGTCTCCGACCGTGATGATACTTTTCTGCGCTCCGTTTTTTGTCTGGTAAACCATCTGCGAAGCTGTTGGCAACAATCGCCGCTCATCTACATATAAAGACACCACAACAAACGAATCCAGCATTCTCTTTCTCACTTCGGGATCTGTCCATATATTTTCTTCCATCCGGCGGCAGTTTACACAGGCCCAGCCGGTAAAATCGATTAGAACCGGCTTATTGGTCTTCTTTGCCTCAGCCAGGGCTTGTTCATAATCTCTCAATGGTTCAACGCCTTTTTTACAATTCACCGGATCCTGATAAACAGAATAACAAAGTGGCGGGGGGAAACCGCTGATCAGTGTAAGGTTTGCGGCAGATGTATTTGTAATTCCCGGAATCAGGTAAATCGTGGCAGCACCGAAAAACAACAGGAATACTATGCGCGCTTTGGACAATTTTTTCACCGGACTGTCATGCGGAAACCTGATTTTCCCCAGGAGATACAGGGTAATTAAAATGCCAATCAGCACCCAGAACCCGATAAAGACTTCCCTTTTCACGAGTCCCCACTGTTCTACCAGGTCTGCATTGGAAAGAAATTTTATGGCCATCGCCAGTTCCAGAAATCCCAACACCACTTTTACTGACCCCAGCCAGCCGCCCGATTTCGGCAACGAACCGAGCCATCCCGGAAATAAAGCAAATATGCCGAAAGGCAGCGCGAGTCCAAGCCCGAATCCGCCCATGCCCACCGTAAGTTCAAAAGCACCTCCGTTATTAGAAAGTGCCCCAACAAGCAGGGACCCGAGAATAGGACCTGTGCAGGAAAAAGAAACGATGGCCAGTGTGAGAGCCATGAAAAAAATTCCAACCAGTGTGGTTCCGCCCGATTTACTGTCGACCGAGTTGGCAACTGATCCCGGAAGTGTGATTTCAAAATATCCGAAAAATGAAATCGCGAACACTACAAAAATGGCAAAGAAGAAAAGGTTGAGCCAGATGCTGGTTGAAATGGTGTTTAAGATTTCCGGATTGAGATGATCCACCAGATAAAAAGGAAGACTCAGTAGTATGTATATTAGAAAAATAAAAAATCCATAGACAAAAGCGTGACCTTTTCCTTTACTCCCATTTTTTGTAAAAAAAGAAACGGTGAGTGGGATCAGAGGAAAAACACATGGGGTGAGCAGAGCAATAAATCCACCCAGAAGTCCCAGTAAAAAAATGCTCATCAGTCCCTTACCTGCTGTGCCTGTATCGCCGCAGGGATTCACCGGATGTTTGAGATCAAAACTGTTGATCAAAATTCGCGAAGCGGTGTTCACCCCACCTTCGAGCGAGATATTGAAGGTGTAGCTGCCGGAATAAAATGAATCCGCTTTACCATAATAATAATTCAGTGACCCGAACACGTGGGCGGGCACCGTACCTTTGATTTGTAATGGAACAGTAAAAGCAGCAGCGCCCGGATATAAAATAAACGAAGCATTATCGAAAACGGATATCGTATGTTTTTCTGATTTACCTTCTGCAAGAAAGGGAGGTTTAAAAGAAAAACTGCTGTCGGTAAAATTCAGTTCCATGGAAGGCGTTCCGCTCAGATCCTGATCAGGTGCATACAATGCCCATCCCGGTTTTACCTGCACGTTGAATGTTAACTGGTACGTGCCGTCCGCTTTTTTTGTACTGGAAGATTTCCAGGAAATCGCAGTGCTATCCTGACTTTTAACCTGTAATAAAACGAGAAGAAATAATAGGAATAATCCCGGTTTTTTGCGCATGGCCGATGAAGGTACTAATGAATAACCATTGCGGATTGTCGCGCGGGTGACGGTTGGTTGACTGCGCCTAAAATCTGCTGAAACAATTTTCGTCCGTCGGTGTTCCCCAGATTTTCTGAAACGGCTCTTTCGGGATGAGGCATTAAGCCAAACACATTTCCCCGCTTATTGCGAATGCCTGCGATGCTGCGTGTACTTCCGTTTGGATTGGATGAATCGGTGATGTTTCCTTCCGCATCGCAATATTTCCAGATCACCTGACCATCTGATTCCATCTGGTCGAGTAATTTATCATCTGCGTAATATCTTCCCTCACCATGTGCAATTGGTAATTTTAGCGCTTCACCATTCTCTGTTTTGATATAAATATTTTTACCAATGAACTGCTGGTTTGCGTTTCTGAGTAAAACACCCGGCAGTAACTGCGATTCACACAGTATCTGAAATCCGTTACATACGCCCAATACGAGTCCGCCTTTGTCGGCAAACTTCACCAGCGATTGCATCATAGGACTGAACCTGGCGATGGCGCCGCAACGCAGATAATCTCCATAAGAAAATCCTCCGGGAAGCACGATACAATCTTCCGTCGAAAACATGGAAAGATCTGTGTCCTTATGCCATAACATAATCACTTCATAACCCAATTCATTCTGCAAAGCGAACTGCATATCCCTGTCGCAATTAGAACCCGGAAATACGATTACGCCAAATTTCATGAGAGAAGATTAAGATGCAAATATAATTCATTAGGCGTAAAGCTTAAAGCCCAAAGCCCAAAGCTTAAAGCTTAAAGCTAAAGGCGTAAAGCTTAAAGCAATTATTAATTATTCCTTCATATCAACCCCTATACTCCTATACTCCTATACTCTTATACTCTTATACTCCTACCCCTTATACTTGCCTTTAGCCTTATGCTTTAAGCTTTTGGCCTACAAAAAATAGTTGATAACAACGGCCACACTAAAACAAAGCCAGTGCAATACGTTGGGGAGTAGTTTATTGGGCGGATAATAATAAGCAGCGGAATGAAATACGGCAAAGGGCATTGCGGTTACGATCCAGTTTTCATAAGATCCTGCTTTGTTAATGATGATCACAAAAATGGCCGTAACAAGAAAGGCCAGTAAAAGACTCCAGCTTTTTCTTACATGAATCAGCATTTTGTTTAGATTGTTCTGAACGAAAACACCACCAATTATAAAAGGGAATACCAGCAGGCTCATCGCTGCGACGATCCATATTGAAGCGGGAAATGACGGAAAGGTAAATTTTATATGAGGAACAAGGTTTGCCCATTGCAGCTGATGCGTGAAATAAAGAATCAGTACGAGAAAATAATAGGGGGATGTAAAGCCAACAAATCCCACAAACCATTCCTGAGCCCTGAACGGGCGCATGATGACCAATGCAAAAAACAGCAACAGTAAAAATGCAATGGCGGGCATATACAACAAGGTTGCGAATCCAAGGAATACACCAATATTAAATATCGAACTGACGGGGGAAGGACTGTTATACAATGCCACCATCCGATACCAGCACCAGATCAGAATGGAATTCACCAGTAAGGGAGCCGAGAAATGTCCCCAATCGGGCAGCAGCGATGTTACCAATATATAACACATGCCCGGTAAATAGTTTGCCTTCGGCAGCATCTTATGGTAGTTACAAATACTATTAAGTAAAGTTGCCTGGGCAAATAGTATTACAAAACTGAGAATGGAATAAGGCAGGGCCGCATTGCCAAAAAGGGAATTGAGAACATTCAAAATAAAGCGGTACAGATAATTATCTTCCGCATGCAGCACAGGTGTAAATGGATGAATGAAAAGCGAAAACTTCAGTACTAAAGCATAAATAAAAAGAAACAAAGCATTCATGGATGCTTTCTGTTTGAAAATGCCGATCACCTGGGGGTTTTTAAAAATCTATTTTCGCAAAGCAAAGATAATTCCGATACTGGCAAGGTATTACAATTTGATTACTGGCGACCTGTTTTCCTATTCTCGGCATAAAAGTATACCCTTTGTCCAGATTATGAAATGTCGGAAGTCTTGTTACTTTCCCGTCGGCGGAAATACTTTGATCCATCAGAAGCAGTGTTCTTTTGTCGAATTGATTGTATAAAAAGTGTAGTTCTCCCCCCGTGTTCATGGTTTGATATGATAACTGGGCAGATCCTTCATCGTCGAACTGGCTTTTGGGAATTACATTACTCCATTCCATGTTGCTGTTCTTATCGAACGACAGCACCATGATATTTTCAGCGTTGTACCTGTTGGCCCCACCCATTCCGTAATACCGGTTATAAGGTGAATACGGATTGTAGTACGGCGAGTAATAATCTATGGGGTTCATTGGCCCGTATAAATAATCAGATCTGTTGAATGCGGAACCTCTGTTCGTAGTGAACTCTGATTCGCTGATTACGAGATATCCTCCGTCTTTTTTCACCACGATCCTCTTTACAAAATAATCGTTGAAGGCCGTTTTCAGATTAGATTCCGAACTTCTGGCCAGCGTGCGTAACTCTTCATTCAGAATCGTTATGGATTCCCTCAGTTTTGAATCAGACGTTTTATCCCAGATAACCGTGAACACCCCTTCGATATTTCCTCTTCTCTGGGTATAATAAAAAGCTGAAAGCAGGTAACGGTGATTATAATTATCGACTTTTAATTTCAGTTCATCGAGGATCCGTTCATTGGCGCCGACATCGCGAATGGCGAACGTATCGGCCTGTGGACCTTTGATTACAAATGAAACATGGGTCAGGTATTCACCACTTCCGGTTCGGGCAAAGCGCGTAAATACGAGTTGCCCTTCGTCGTCGAGTTCAAAATTGTTAAATAAATCTGCGTGATCCTGGATGAACATGGATATCCGGTGACGATCCTGCAATTCCAGCGCCTTATTGAACAGGAATGACGTAAACGTGAAGATTTTGGGATTTTTGGTATTGATCTTCAATGCCATCATCCATTGTTTGTCCTCGCTGGTGATGTTCGTATAAATTTTACCATTGTTGGAACCGGTTACCTGGGTGGTATCCATCTCTACGGGTTGTCCCACCAACTGCCCCTGCCCGTCCATCTTATAGGCAGTGAGGTGCACGATATTCTTCTTCTGATACTCGCAAAGCATATAAAAGAAATCGGGGTATTGTACAAAGTCGATATTGGTGTATTTGTCGGGTAGAAAAGAAAGATTCACCCGCTGCACCAGCTTCATATCTGAATTGTAAATCGAGATGGCATTGGTGCTGCGGTTATTCTTGAAAATCAGGATATTCCCCGATACCCTTCCGATGATTTCGAAGTCTGTTTTACGGGAATCATCTTCTTCGGGTTCGGAATAAACAATGTGCTGGGCCTGCATACATAGGGGAAGAAACAACAACAGCCCGAGTAATCTTACATTCATAAAAAGCCACTTATGAGGATTGGTTCAAAAGACAAGTTACTCAAATCTCCCGTTAGAATCTGTTAATTTCATCCTATTCCCTATATCTTTGTGCCGATTGCTATTTTGAGAATTTTATTGTTTGCCATATAAAATCCGGACGGTTTCGAACCAATTTAACATGCACAGTAGTGAGCAAACAAATTGACAAGGTTACAGTCGGCAACCTGGTTATCGCTTTAGGTATTATTTACGGAGACATCGGGACTTCTCCGCTTTACGTACTCAATGCCATTATCAATGGTCGTATTATCAGTGAACTTTTAATTGTAGGAAGCCTTTCCTGTATTATCTGGACCTTAACCCTTCAAACCACTGTTAAGTATGTCTGGCTCACACTCAATGCCGACAATAAGGGTGAAGGCGGAATTTTTTCTCTGTATGCATTGGTAAGACGTCAGCGTCGCTGGCTGGTTTTGCCCGCCATGATCGGAGGCGCCGCACTGCTTGCGGACGGTATGATCACCCCTCCCATTTCCGTTACTTCCGCTATTGAAGGATTGAGGCAATTACCCAGTCTGAATTATATTCCGCAGGATACTATCGTTTATATCGTACTCGGGCTGATGCTTGTATTGTTTTTTCTGCAACAGTTTGGTACGGATTCCATTGGTAAACTATTCGGACCGATCATGCTGTTGTGGTTTGGCATGATGGCGGTATTGGGATCGGGACATTTACTCGACGACCTGCATATTTTCAAAGCATTGAGTCCGGTATATGCTATCGAGTTACTTACCATGTATCCAAAGGGTTTCTGGCTTCTCGGAGCCGTATTCCTTTGTACTACGGGTGCAGAGGCACTTTATTCTGATCTCGGCCATTGCGGTAAAAGCAATATCCGCATCTCCTGGGTCTATGTGAAAACCTGTCTGATTTTAAACTACCTCGGACAGGGGGCGTGGCTGCTTCATAATCAATTAGGCAAAGTGTTCGACACGGCGCATAATAATGTGTTCTACAGCATCATGCCCGATTGGTTCCTGATTCCGGGGATCATGATTGCCACGGCCGCCGCGATTATCGCGAGCCAGGCGTTGATCAGCGGATCTTTTACACTGATCAGTGAGAGCATGCGACTCAATCTGTGGCCCAAATTCCGGATCAGCTATCCCACAGAACAGAAAGGACAATTATATATACCCGCCATCAATTTTCTGTTGTTCATCGGCTGCTGCAGTATCACGATTTATTTCAGATCTTCATCACATATGGAAGCGGCCTATGGACTTGCGATCACCTTGTGTATGCTGGCCACTTCGATTTTGTTTGCCAACTACCTGATCTCGCGCAGGGCTCCAACCATACTGATCTATTTATACCTCTGTGTTTACCTGATCATCGAATTCAGTTTTCTCTTCGCCAATCTCGATAAATTTCCGCATGGTGGTTTTGTAACACTGATCGTAGGCGGACTTTTGTTTTCCATCATGTATGTATGGTACCGATCGAGGAAAATTAAAAACAGGTATGTGGAATTCGTGCGACTGGAAAATTATATTCCGCAGATCCAGGAACTAAGTACAGACCGGACGGTGCCGAAATTCGCGACACACCTGATGTATATGACCAGTGCGAACAATCCCAAGGAAATAGAACATAAAATCATCTATTCCATTCTAAATAAAAAACCTAAGAGGGCAGATATCTACTGGTTTGTTCATATCGACACACTCGATGATCCTTATACGTCGGAGTATTCTGTTGAACATATTATTCCCAATGATATCATTCGGGTAGAATTCAGGTTAGGGTTCCGTATTGAACCGCGCATCAATCTGATGATCCGGAAAGTGGTGGAGGACCTGGTAAGGAACAGGGAAGTGAACATCACCAGTCGTTATGAATCGCTGGAGAGAAATAATGTGGTGGGCGACTTCCAGATTGTGGTGATGGAAAAATACCTGAGTCAGGACAATGAACTTTCTTTCTTCGAGAGGGTGATCATGAAATTATATTTCTGGCTAAAAGAAGCGAGTCTTTCTGAAGAAAGAGGCTTCGGACTGGATCCATCCAATGTACTCATCGAGAAATTCCCGCTGATCGTCTCACCCTTGCCGGATTTGAGCCTTAAAAGAATAGGGTAAATACAAGTGTGGTAGTGTGGTAGTACTTAAAACTAGTAACTACACTACCATACTACCATACTTCCACACTAATCAAACAGTTTTTTTAGTGAAGAAGTACGGCTGTCCGGAATGAAATAGTGATTGTGCGAAACAGGCGCAACAGTGCTTTCGACTGGTAGTTTTTTCAGCTTTTTATTTTCCAGATAAAAAAGATCATAAGAAAACGGAGAGAGTAAATCCATCAATCTTTGCCTGTCTTTCGGATCTCCTAACTCGCATAATATTATCGGCCGGAATTTATCAATGGTATTGCGAAACGACCCTATCACTGAAAGTTCCAAACCCTCCACATCGCATTTTATAAAGTCTACCCTGTTTAATTTATTGAATAATTCATCTCCAAAAACATTCCTTACTTTTTCCGATTCGACATATTCAAGAAATGTACTGCTACGCATAATTCTTGCGTAGGCAAATTTCTTCACGTTGTTTACTTTGGGAATTCCCATCTCCACAAATTCTGTATCCCCTCCCATTGCATATTGAAATAGTGTAACGTTGTTGATTTTGCTTTTGCCAATGAGGCCCATCAGGGTATTGTGAAATTTCGACATTGGTTCAATAGCATAAATATGCCCGTTTGTGCCGACCAGCCGACTCAGTTCCATCGTGAAATATCCAAGGTGCGCGCCAATGTCAATGCAGTTGTCGCCCTCCTGTATCAGATTCTTCAAAAAATAAATATCCTGATAATCCACACCCAACCTCCCCGTCTTATAAAGTTTTTGAAAAGACCCCGCCAGCAATTGGAGATACCGTTTTTCGCCCAACGCAAAAAGCAACATTTTTCTGATAAAACTCATTCGGATTTTTATAGCACGCGAAGATAATGCTAAAGCAAGTATGGGAGTATGGGAGTATGGGAGTATGGGAATGCCTTCAATTTAATTGTTAAATGTTTTTTGCCTTTCGCGTTAAGCGTTAAGCCTTGCGCGTTAAGCGTTAAGCGTTAAGCCTTGCGCGTTAAGCCTTTCGCGTTAAGCGTTAAGCCTTTCGCGTTAAGCCTTAAGCTTATTCCGATCTCAAGCTTGTAATCTGATTAGCCAACGCAGCTCTGATCGCTTGGAAGCTGACGGTGATCAGTGCAATAAGGATAGCAAGAAAACCAGTAAGTACAAATATCCACCAGTTTAATGGTGTTCTATATGCAAAACCTTCCAGCCATCTGTTCATAAAATACCACCCAATCGGAATGGCAATGCATATGGCTATCACTACTATTTTGATAAAATCTTTTGACAACAATCCGATGATGCTCAACACTGATGCACCCAGTACTTTTCTTACACCGATTTCTTTGAAGCGTTGTTCAGCGGCAAATGCCGACAAGCCAAATAATCCCAGACAGGCAATGAGGATTGCGATCACAGTAAAGCCCCAGACGATTCCTGATGCCCGCTGATCTTTTTCATAATTCTTCTGAAAATCCTTATCAAGAAATGAATATACAAAGGGTACTCCCGGATTGATTTTGTTCCAGGATGCCTCCATTTCTTTTATCACACCCGTATAACTATTTGAAGCAATATTTGCGATTACATAGCTGTGTTTGTTTCCCATCAATTGATTAAAAGCAAAAGGTTTGATTCTGTTATACAGACTTTCAAAATTAAAATTCCTTACCACACCTATAATTTGCATCGTAACGTGACTTCCCTGGAAATCAAAATAAATCTTCCTGCCGATAGCCGTATTCAATGGATATCCCAAATCCTGTAGCGCTGTTTCATTCAGCACAACATTGTTGGAGTCAGCTGTAAAATCTTTTGAAAATCCTCTGCCGGCAATCACTTTCAAGCCCAGCGTTTCGAAATAACCGTTGTCAACATTGCCCAGATGAATATCGATGGCATCCTTCACCGATTTTCCTTCTGCATAAAAAACCATATCGTCTACAGTGGAAATGCCAGGATAGGAAGAGCCACTGGTTACATTTTTTATATCGGCGTATTTCAGCATGTCTGTTTTTAACACTTCGTAGTTTTTCACTGCGACCGGACTTTGCAAAGGCAAAATGATCTGCTGGTTTTTATTAAAACCAAGCTGGTGGTTGTCCATATACTGCAACTGCCTTTGAATAATTATGACTCCCAGAATGAGGCAGATGGAAATAACGAACTGAAAAACCACGAGGCCCTTGCGAACAGCAGCTCCGGAAAAATTATTCAGCAGTTTTCCTTTGAGTACGGTGATTGGCCGGAATGAAGAAAGATAGAATGCAGGATATATTCCCGACAATAATCCGGTTCCTACAGTAAGTATCGTAACCCACAACCATACCGCCGGTTGATCAAAAAGTGTAATATGCTTTTGGGTAAGATTGTTAAATAATGGCAACGTCAAATAAGAGATCACCAGTGCAAGCAATAACCCGAGGCAACTCATCAATGTAGATTCACCCAGAAATTGGTAAATCAGCGATTTTTTTTCTGCACCAAGAACTTTTCTTACACCGACTTCCTTAGCCCGTCTCAGGGAACGGGCGGTAGAGAGATTCATAAAATTGATACACGCTATCAGTAAAACAAATAACGCGATGCTCCCGAGAATATACAAATAGGTAATATTTCCGTTTGGAGCAATTTCGTTATCCAGGTCAGAACGCAGATAAATATCTGTAACAGGTTGAATGAACAGTTCCCTGATTACGCCCAATGCTCTCTGATCTTTCCCGCCTCTGCGTTCGATGAATGCTCCTAATTTTCCTTCGAATTTCGCGGCATTCGAACCTTCCTTCAATTTTACGTAGGTATGAAAAATATTATTGGTAGCCCAATTCGTTTGATTGACTACCCAGGTCCCTACATCTCCATTTTTCATGGAAAGAAAGAAATGGGCGGGTATATGGGATTTAATTTTCGATTCGTCAAAAACTCCTTTGACGGTATATGTGAAATCTCCGTATGGCAGTCCGACGGTAATGGACTTGTTAATAGGATTTTCGTTTCCAAATATTTTTCGCGCCACCTGCTCTGAAATAACCATTGTATTTGGGTCATTCAGTGCGGTCAATGGGTTTCCATAAATAAACTGGTAAGTGAAAATCTGAAAAAATGTAGAATCTACATAATAGCCATTGGTTTCATAAAATAGTTTTTTGTCAGCACCTTTTTCATATTTCAGAAGCATTTTATCCAAATAGGGAAACTTGAGGAGCCTGGTCGTTTGTTCTACTTCGGGCATGTCTGATTTTAGTCCTTCTGCAATCGGTGCCGAGGTAGAGGCCCAGGATTTATCTTCAGCATTAACTTTTTTATTTGCTTTATAAGCGATCCTGAATATGCGATCCGTATTGTTGTACTGCTGGTCATATCCAAGTTCACTATATATGTAGGAGATCATCAAAATGCAGGTAGCCAGACCTACCGCCAGACCAAGAATATTGATAAATGAAAAAGCTTTATTCCTGGTAAGATTTCTATAGGCAATCTTAAAATAGTTCCGCAGCATGTTTTCTGAATTATTTACTTTTTAATGGCCAAGAGAATGCCAGTTATTTAAATTATTATGAGTCAACTATTTAAGCAGATGGTTTGGAATTGGGTTGTACGTTATTGATACGGTGGGTGTACGCCCAGTCAGAATTCTTCAAGTGTTACCTTATCTCTTCCGATTACAAGTTTGTGTTCAACACCACATTTCAATGCAACATTTTCCTTTACGTGGCCGACTGGAAACCCATAACAAACTGGGAAATCGGCATCAAAAAGTATATCCCGGATAATCTCATAAGCGTCGAGTCCGAAAGGCCTTTCTGTATCTTTCAGATCCGTGAAACTTCCGATAATGAGGGCCGCTGGTTTATTAAATTTCCCTGCACTTTTAAGTTGATGTAACATCCTGTCGACATTATACAGATATTCTCCGATATCCTCCATAAATAAAATAAGTCCCTTGGTTTTAAAATCGGAGGAACCACCTACGGCATGTGCGAGTAATGTGAGATTGCCACCCATCAGAATGCCTTCCACTTCTCCTTTTTTATTGAAGGGATGCGGATCACAGGAATATTCCAGTTTTTTTCCCGTAAGTAAATTTTTTATTGACTGAATATAAAAATCGTCGGGAGATGCATCCTGAAAAGCGCCTGCCATCGGGGTATGGCCCGTCGCTATTTCGTAATTAGCATAAATATGTGCGTGCAGCAAACTGATATCGCTGTAACCGAGTATCCATTTGGGTGACTTGCGGAATCTTTTAAAACTAATCTGATCGATGATTCTGCTTAAACCATAACCTCCCCTGCCGAATAATATAGCGGACACATCTTCATCGTCCATCATTTCCTGCAGGTCTTCCAGTCTTTCGTCATCAGAACCTGAAAAGTAATTGGAAGAAACGCCACCGATCGTTTTCCCGATTTTCACTTTAAAACCCCAGGATTCCAGTGTGTTTACGCAGGCGCGTATTCTTTCCGCCGCCATAAACCCCGCGGGGCATGTAATACCAATGGTGTCACCGGCTTTTAAAGAAGAAGGGGTTATCAATGATTGTTATGAGTTATGGGTTATAAGTTATGGGTTCAAATTTATTTATCCTTTGCCTGGCGGTACCTGAAGACTGTTTTGCCTTTAGTCTAAGCCTTTCGCGTTATGCGTTATGCGTTCAGCGTTATGCGTTATGCGTTCAGCGTTATGCGTTATGCGTTATGCGTTCAGCGTTATGCGTTATGCGTTCCGCGTTATGCTTCAATAAAACTAACGCTTTTCGAATCAATATGTAAAGCATGCCGGACGCCACATTTCAAAGCATAATTTGTTTTTACATGTCCGACCGGGAAATTAAAACAAACGGGATATTTATATTCAGCCACGTGATCCAGGACAATGTTATAAATACTTTTTCCAAACTCATCGCCGGGATCATCGGGTTTTACACGAATTGAGCCGATCAGTAGGCCGCTGAGATTATTCAATTTACCCGTTCGTTTCAGATTATAAAACATCCGGTCGATACTGTATAAATATTCACCTGTATCTTCCAGAAACAAAATTGTTCCATCGGTTATCAGGTCAGATACTGAGCCGGCGAGGGATTCAATTGTTTTCAGATTTCCACCTGCAAGTATTCCGGTACCCGATCCGACACGGTTGGCAGGATCGTAAACAACCGGATAAATAATGGGATTTCCCGTAAGTGCGTCCCTGATGGACAAAATACTATCAATTTGTCCTTTTTCCACCTGAGATACACCGTCAGGAAAACTATTACACATTTTCGAGTGAATGGAAGCAATATGAAACTGATGATTCAGCTGAGCGTGTATTACGGTGATGTCGCTAAAACCAATGATCCATTTGGGTTGTTCAACAAAATGTTTCCAGTCAATCATATCAATAATCCGCACCGATCCATACCCTCCCCTTGCACACATAATGGCCTGAATGGAACGATCGTCGAGCATCTGTTGCAGGTCGGCAAGCCTTTCTGCGTCTGTTCCACCAAAAGTGAAATCACGTTTTCCTACGGTGCTGCCTATACGCAGATTAAAACCCCAGCTTTTCATAGTTTGTACAGCGGGCTGGATTTCTTCCAGGGTCATAAATCCCGCGGGACAAGTAATTCCAATCGTGTCTCCCGGTTTGAGGTAGGGAGGTATTCTCCAGGGAATATCCCACGGTTCTTTTCTGATATCGTTATCGGTGTGAAAAACTGCCGCTGAAAGCAGCGGACTACCAAGCAGGGAACCTAAAAAATGCTTTCGCTTCATCAAATAAAGTTAAGCAAGTATGGGAGCATGAGAGTATGGGAGTATGGGAGTATGGGAGTATGGGAGTATGGGAGTATTAGAATGTATTTGAATTAACAATTGCTTTGGGCTTTAAGCTTTAAGCATTAGGCTTTAGGCTTTAAGCTTTTGGCTTTAAGCCTTACGCCTTCTGCCTTCTGCCTTCTGCCTTAAGCCTGTTTAACGTATTTTTGCATCCCTGCGGAAGGTTCCGCCATCTAAATATGAAAGATTACAACAGGATTTTGGTTACAGCGGCGTTACCCTATGCCAACGGGCCCGTTCATATCGGACATTTGGCCGGATGTTATATTCCCGCAGACATTTATGTTCGTTATCAGCGCGCCCGAAAAAGAGATATTCTTTTTATCGGAGGAAGCGATGAACACGGAGTGCCCATTACCATCCGCGCTATGAAAGAAGGCATCACGCCGCAGCAGGTCGTGGACAAGTACCATGCGCTGATCAAGAAAAGTTTTGAACAGATGTTCATTTCATTTGACATCTATTCAAGAACCACCAATCCCGTTCATCACGAAACAGCGTCTGCTTTTTTCACGAATTTATATGATCAGCATATTTTCGAGGAGAAAGTAACCGAACAGTTTTACGACGAACAGGCAAAGATTTTTCTTGCCGACCGGTATATAACAGGAACCTGTCCCATTTGTGGCAATCCCAATGCATTTGGAGATCAGTGTGAACGTTGCGGTTCGTCTTTGAGTCCCGATCAACTGATCAATCCACGCAGCACGCTGAGTGACGCAATACCTGTAAAAAGAGAAACCAAACACTGGTATTTCCCTCTGCAGCATTATGAGAAATTCCTTAAGGAGTGGATCTTAAACGGCCACACTGAATGGAAAAATAATGTATATGGTCAGTGTAAGAGCTGGCTGGATAACGGATTGCAACCACGCGCGATGACGCGTGACGGAAACTGGGGGATCAAAGTACCACTTCCGGATGCGGAAGGAAAAATTCTTTACGTATGGTTCGATGCACCTATCGGGTATATATCTGCCACTAAAGAACTAACGCCCAAATGGGCGGACTATTGGCAGCAAAATGATACCAAGCTGGTACATTTTATTGGAAAAGACAACATCGTATTTCACTGTATCATATTTCCGGCCATGTTGGAGGCGCATGGTCATTTTGTATTGCCGGATAATGTGCCCGCCAATGAATTTCTGAATATTGAAGGAGAAAAAGTTTCCACCAGTCGCAACTGGGCGGTATGGGTACATGAATACCTAGAAGATTTTCCCGGATGCGAAGACGTGTTACGATATGTACTATGCGCCAATGCACCCGAAACAAAAGACAATGATTTCACCTGGAAAGATTTTCAGGACAGAAATAACAGTGAGCTGGTGGCTATTTTCGGAAATTTCGTGAACCGGACTTTCGTACTAATGCATAAACTTTGCAAAGGGAAAGTTCCGGTTTGGCATAACGAGATCAAAGATGATTCGGATATTGAGCTTATAAAACAGATTGAACTGGCAAAAACAACAGTGGAAAATCTGCTGGAACAATATAAATTCAGGGATGCATTATATGCCGTAATTGATCTTGCACGCAAAGGCAACAAATATTTACAAGATAAAGAACCGTGGAAAAAAGCAGGCAAAGAAACTACTTCACCTGAGGATCAGAAACTAATAGACAATTGTTTATATCTCTGTCTACAGCTTACTGCAAATCTTTCCATTCTGATCAATCCCTTTCTTCCTGTTACGGCAAAAAAACTGATCCACATGATGAAGGTTGTCGAACGAATATTGGACTGGGAAAATGCAGGAAAGATTGATCTGTTAAAAACAGGATATAGTCTGCGCGCACCTGAGTTGTTGTTCCGAAAGATTGAAGACGAAGAAATACAAAAACAAATGGAAAAATTACACAGTAATGCCGTGAAACCAAACGCCGCGGAAGAAGTTGCTCCCATTACAGTCGAAAAGAAATCTGAGATCCAATATCCCGATTTCGAAAAACTGGAATTGCGTACGGGCCTGATTCTTTCTGCGGAAAAAGTTGCAAAGGCCGACAAACTGCTGAAGCTGGAAGTAGATTTGGGAAGGGAAACGAGAACGATTGTATCGGGTATAGCACTTCATTTTAAACCAGAAGATATTGTTGGTAAACAGGTGGTGGTCGTGGCTAATCTGGCGCCGAGAAAAATGAAAGGCATCGAAAGTAACGGAATGATCCTGATGGCTGAAGATAGTTCGGGCAGACTGATATTCGTAGCCCCTGATGAGAAGATAAATACCGGATCAGAGGTCAGATAAAATTGCGTTTCATGTTCTGAGTTATTATATAATAAATTGTCTCCGTTATGAATAGGATTATCCGCAAAGTTGCAGTACTGGGGAGTGGCGTGATGGGATCAAGAATTGCGTGTCATTTTGCAGGCGCCGGGGTGCAGGTATTGTTACTCGACCGGGCGCCACAGGAATTAAATGCTTCCGAACAGGCAAAAAAACTTTCACTTGATCATCCGGCTGTTAAAAACAGAATCGTCAATGAAGCGTTGACAGCTGCCATTAAATCGAATCCTTCTCCTGTATATGACGCGGATGTTGTAAAACGCATCCGCACGGGAAATTTTACGGATAATTTTAAGGACATCGCTGACTGCGACTGGATCATTGAAGTAGTAGTAGAAAGACTGGACATTAAAATCGGAATCTTTAATGAAGTCGAAAAATACAGGAAACCGGGAACCATTGTTAGTTCCAATACTTCGGGTATTCCCATACACCTGATGAATGAAGGGCGTTCGGAAGATTTCAAAAAACATTTCTGCGGAACGCATTTCTTCAATCCGCCCAGATACCTGCGGCTGCTTGAAATTATTCCAACACCTTTTACTGACCCCCAGATTATAGAGTTCCTGCTGGAATATGGAGATTTACATCTGGGCAAAACAACGGTGCTGTGCAAAGACAGTCCTGCATTTATTGCCAACAGGGTTGGTGTATTCAGCATCATGACCATATTTAAACTCATGGAAAAACTGGGATTAAATATTGATCAGATCGAATTATTAACGGGCCCGATTATCGGGCGACCCAAATCGGCCACATTCCGCACGGCCGATGTTGTTGGTTTGGATACGCTTGTTAAAGTAGCAAGAGGTGTTTCTGAAAACTGCCCCAACGATGAGTCGAAGGAAAGTTTTGTTATACCTGCATGGCTGGATAAAATGATTGCCAATAACTGGTTGGGTGATAAAACAGGTCAGGGCTTTTTCTCCAAAAGAAAAAATGAAAAAGGAGAGCGTGAAATACTAACGCTCGATTTAAAAACATTTGAATACGAACCCAGAGAGAAAGTTTCGTTTCCGGGAACGGATGCTGCCAAACCTCTGGATGATCTTAAAGAAAGATTAAAAATCCTGATTCAGGCCAAAGACAAATCAGGAGAATTCTATCGTTTGTTTCACTACGAGATATTTTCCTACGTATCACACCGCATTCCCGAAATCAGCGATGAAATTTATCGTGTGGACGATGCCATGAAAGCCGGATTTGGATGGGAGATCGGAGCATTTGAAAGCTGGGATCTTTTTGGTGTGGAAAAAACGATTCAGGAAATGGAAGCTGCTGGTTATCAGCCAGCGGATTGGGTGAAAGAAATGATAGCGAATGGTGTGACCAGTTTTTATACTGTAAACAAAGGTGAAAAACTCGCGTATTCTCCGGGGCAAAAGAAATATATAGCTACGGTAACTGGTGATCCTGCGGCTTTCATTGTGATGCGGAATTTTGAAAATCAGACTGTCTGGAAAAATAGTGCAGCCAGACTTTACCATCTCGGAGATGATGTGCTTGGCCTTGAGTGGTATACAAAACTCGGAACGATAGGTGGCGAAGTATTGGAAGGTATTCAGCGATCGATCGGTATGGCAGAAGAAAAATACAAGGGTCTTGTGATAGCGAATGAGGCACAGGACTTTTCAGCGGGTGCAAATGTGGGTATGATATTTATGCTGGCTGTTGATCAGGAATTTGAAGAACTGGATATGGCCATCCGGTTATTTCAGAACACGATGATGAGAGTCAGATATTCAGCGATACCTGTTGTAGTGGCGCCACGCGGACTTACATTAGGGGGTGCCTGTGAAATGAGTCTTCATGCAGATAAAGTTATTCCCGCTGCTGAGTCATACATAGGATTGGTGGAATTGGGTGTGGGATTGATTCCCGGCGGAGGGGGTACTAAAGAATTTGTACTTCGTGCCGCCGATGAATTACATGATGGAGAACCGGAAACGATTCCATTAAAAGATCGGTTTTTTACAATTGCCACGGCGAAAGTGTCCACTTCTGCGTCAGAGGCATTTGGTCTGGGTATTTTGAAGAAGGAAAGAGATATTATTTCCATCAACCCTGATCGACGTATTGCAGATGCAAAAAATGCAGCGCTGGACTTATATCATGACAGATATACGACTCCGATACAAAGAACTGATATCAAAGTATTGGGCAGGTCTGCGCTCGGTGGTTTGTATGCAGGCATCAATGGGATGTGGAGAGGTAATTACGCCACAGATCACGATGTTGTTGTAGCAAAGAAACTGGCATACGTAATGTGCGGCGGTGATCTGAGTGAACCTACGCAGGTTTCAGAACAATATCTGTTAGACCTGGAAAGACAGGCATTTCTTTCTTTGTGCGGAGAAAAGAAAACACTGGAAAGATTGCAGAGCGTAATAAAATCAGGTAAACCCATCAGAAACTAAGGATCATCATGAAAAGTATTTTATCAGGAATTGCAATTCTGTTTTTATTCGTTGCATGTCATAGCAACGATAGTTCGGTCGCTGCTACTGAGAAAAAAACAGACTCTACTTATGCCATTATTGGAAAAGTAACGGGGCTGGATACAGGAATTGTAGTGTTATCGCACAGGCAATCCGACAAAAGCGACACCACGATGCTCGATCATGGATACTTTACATTTAAGGGAAAGGCAGATACTGCTGAAATGTGCACTATCACTATTGGTAAGCAGGCGAAACGTTTTTTTCTTGAAAATGGAAAAATATCCATGCTTGTAAAAAAAGATTCACTGCCTTATGCGTCTATTTCAGGAACCCAAGTACAGGATGAATATAATTACTTCCACAATCAGTTGACCAAGTCCGTTAGCGATCAGATGGCTCATGTTGACAAAGCCTATGATTCTGCAAACGACAAAAAGAACAAACGCGTAATGGACAGTCTGGAAAAAATATATAATGCGCTTGACCTGGAACAAAAACAACTGGTGATGGATTTTACAAAATCACATCCAGCATCTGTGGTTTCAGCATACGAGGTATATACTAACTTCTCTTATAATCCACGTGCTGGACTATTGGACAGTTTGTATCAGGAACTGGATACCACTGTGCGCGTCACTTATTTTGGAAAATTGATAAAACAATCGGCAGACAAAGCAAAACTAACAGCGATTGGAAATCCTGCACCCGATATTATATGCAATGATGTGAACGATAAACCAGTATCTCTGTCTTCATTAAAAGGAAAATATGTGCTGATCGATTTCTGGGCCAGTTGGTGCGGTCCCTGCCGTCTGGAAAATCCGAATGTGGTTAAGGCATTTCACAAATATCAAAACAAAGGCTTTGATATTTATGGAGTTTCACTGGATGATACCAAGTCGGATTGGATACAGGCAATTAAAAAAGATGGCCTGGACTGGACACAGGTTTCTGACCTGAAAGGCTGGCAGGCAGCCGCTGCTTCTCTGTATGGTGTGAAAGGAATTCCAATGAATTATCTGCTCGATAAAAACGGAATTATTGTTGCCAAAGGTCTTCGTGGCGATGACCTGGAGAATAAATTATCCGAGTTGCTTCATTGATCAGCGTAAAGTTTAATTATGGGTGAAGTTGAATGGCTGAAATCAGAGTCCGTGATACGCATACATTCTGATTTTTACTTCTATGGTGAAGCCGCTTCAACATCATTGGCTGACACAATTGCAAAAGACATATCAGATCACTGGAACCAGCCCCTGGGTTTTGTGGTGGTAAAAAATGTGCGTTGTGCTGTTGAATTTATTATTCAGGGATTTTATGAAAAAGATTTGCATCCCGAATCCGTGTGGTTTAACACGAATCCAAGGAATAATTATTTCAGAATAGAAGAAGTATCTCCTGTGCATGTTTCTTTTGTTGATGGTATCAAAAGCAATACCGGGTATTTCAAGCTGGACAATCTTATCAACAATTCGACAACTGCAGCCCATGAGTACGGGCATACGATTGGTCTTGAGCATCCAGAAACGCTGGACATCCGGGGTAAGGGGCAACCCGGCATTATGTATCCAAGGGGTACTATTTGCGATCCGGTGTTTCAATACGATCCAGCTGCTGAACCGCTGCATCCGGGAGGAACCATTAATCCTTATACCAGAAGGGTACTCCAGTCGGATATCGATCATTTACGTTTGCATCATTTACATTGGGATAAAAAAGGATTTGCCGTTCTTGGAGATTTTTCCAGTATCTATCACGGTAAAGAACATCCTCCACTTTAGATCCGTAACGGGCCGTTTAATTCATTAATTTAGCCGTCCACCCATGGCGCCCATACTTTCACTAAAAAATATAACCAAATCATATGGCCGGATCAAGGCGCTTAAAGGCGTATCCTTTGATGTACCTGCAGGATCGGTTTTCGGAATTCTGGGACCAAACGGAAGTGGAAAAACAACACTGCTTGGAGTTGTAATGAATGTACTTTCGTCCAATGATGGCAGTTATAGCTGGTTTGGAAAAGAGCCGTCTGAAAAACAGCGAAGAGAAATCGGCACACTGTTAGAAACACCTAATTTTTACCACTACCTCTCCGCACAACGTAATCTGGAAATCACTGCGGCTATAAAACACAAACCGGTAGCGGATATAGAACGTGTATTGAAACTGGTGAGATTATTTGAGAGAAAGGATTCAAAATTTCAAACCTATTCTCTTGGCATGAAGCAGCGCCTGGCAATCGCTGCCTGTCTGCTGGGAAATCCGTCAGTATTGGTTTTTGATGAACCCACCAATGGTCTTGATCCTTCCGGTATCGCCGAAATCAGGCAATTGATTATTGATCTTGCTGCGGAAGGTAAAACAATCATTCTGGCCAGTCATCTGCTTGCAGAAGTAGAGAAGGTTTGCACGCATGTCGCGATTTTGCAGCAAGGTTTATTGATCAAATCGGGTGATGTAAAATCGGCACTCAGTCAGGAAGAATGGATGGAACTGGGTTCAGCAGATCTGGAAAAATTGAAAGTTATTCTGGAAAAACTGCCCGGCGTAAATAAAATTCTTCTTTCGGGTAATCACTACCAGGTTTATTTTAATGCACCCTCTCCCGATCCGTCGTGGCTCAACGCCCATTGTTTTGAACTGGGAGTGGTGCTGAATTTTTTACAACCCGGAAAGAAAAGTCTGGAGTCTGCTTTTATTGAGCTAACCAACAACGTAAGCAACTAACCATGGGTGATTTTTTACATACACTTCGTATTGAGTGGCTCAAGGTGAAATATTACCGGACGTTCTGGATATTGTTGTCGGTTATTGTTGTATGTATTCCTGCTTTCAATTATGTGATCTATGACTTTACCGATAATTCTTTTCCCAAGATAAATGGACAGAACATACTGGGGAATCCATTTTCATTTCCTTATGTGTGGAAAACGGTTCCTTATAATGCAGGTATACTCATATTTATACCTGCAATTTTAATTATTACGCTTTTTACCAATGAATACGCATTCAGAACGCATCGGCAGAATATTATTGATGGCTGGAGCAGAATGCGATTTATCCGTATCAAGCTCATAGAAATTTTTTTATTGAATGCGTTTGTCACATTGGTGGTAGTGTTCACCTGCCTGTATTTTGGTTTTCTTACGCGCACAGCAACGCAACCAAAAGCAGGGTGGCAGGAATATCGTTTTATTTTGTTTTTCTTCATAGAGATGCTGGACTATTCGCTGATAGCATTGCTTATTGCGATGCTGATCAGCAGAGCAGGATTGGCGATGGGGTTATTTTTTTTATATATGATAGTTGAACAATTCATCGTTGCGCTGGGGAGGAACAAATACAAAGTAACCTGGGTGGATTATTTACCGGAAGAAGTCTCGGACAGGCTGATCCCCCAGCCCTTCACCCGAAGGCTGGTATCACCCAATGATGCAAATCTTTGGGAAAAGCATGTTCCTTTGTATCTTTCAATCGCGGTTTTATACATTGTTATATATATAGTCATAATAAGCTGGAGATTTCGAAAAGCAGATCTTTGATCATCCGATTTCAAACAGTATTGGAAATTTAAAACTTCTATTAATGAAAAAATTTATTTGCGCTCTTACACTGGGATTATTGTCGACAGCAAGTTTTGCACAACCCAGACTTCCGGAACATTACTATTGGGAAAAACTTCCCAACGGTTTGGAGATTGTTGTTATAGAAAATGACAAAGTGCCTTTGGCTACTATTGAAATAGCGGTTAAGAACGGGGCATTTACAGAGGACTCCAATTACAACGGGCTTTCCCATTTATTTGAACATATGTTCTTCAAGGCAAATCAGGATTATCCCGATCAGGAGAAATTCCTGAAACGTACACAGGAACTGGGTGCTATCTGGAATGGAACTACCGGTGATGAACGCGTAAATTATTTTTTCACTTTTGACAAGGACAGCCTGAATGCTGGTTTGAAATTTATGAATGCCGCCATCAGATTTCCTATTTACCGTCAGGAAGATATGAAAAAAGAAAGACCGGTTGTTGACGGTGAGTTTCAGAGAATGGAAAGTGATCCGGGTTCACAGTTATATCTGGCCTGTCAGAAAAAATTATGGGGAGATCTTACGACACGCAAAAATGCCATTGGCATACACGAAATCATCAATACAGCCACCCCTGAAAAGATGATGATCATTAAAAACAAATACTATTTTCCGAATAATTCTATTTTGGTTATTTGTGGTGCTGTCAAACATGAAGATGCCTTTGCAAAAGCAAAGGCCATATTCGGCGACTGGCAGTCAAGCGGATTTGATCCAATTACAAAATATCCAATTCCGGAATTTGCTCCACTTAAATCAACTGAATTCTTTGTAAAAGAATCAAGTCTTGCGCAAACACCAATCGAAATATTTTTGTGGCAAGGACCTGATACGCGCAATGATTCAGCTGCCACGGTTGCGGCTGACGTATTCTTTACGATCCTTGGTATGAACTCTTCCAAATGGCAACAGGCGCTTGTGGACAAAGGTCTTACATCTTTTGCGTCGGCAAATTATCAGACTGAAAGATACGTAGGTCCGGTTACTGCCTTCTTTGCGCCGAATCCAAATAAATTAAAAGAGTGTAACGAAGAAATACTGAATCAGATCAAACAATGGGGAAACGATGATTATTATACAGATGAGCAGTTGAAAAATGCAAAAGAGATACTGCGCCGTAATGCCATTCGTGAAAAAGAAAAGCCATCTGCACAGGCGAGTTCTCTTACGTATTTCTGGTGCAGCGCCAGTTTTGATTATATGACGGACTACGAAAAGAATTGTTCAAAAATTACACGGGAAGATATTAAAAGGTTTGTCAACACCTATATCACGGGTAAACCATTTGTGGCTGGAATGGTTATCAATCCGGCTATGAATAAAAAACTAAATGCGTCCGATAATTTCAAACCTGGTTTCTAAATCAAAAACAACAAAATTATTTGTATGAAATATTCAATTAAGAAACTGATAGGAGCCGTGTTGCTGGGATCACTGTTTTTATCTGCAAAATCACAAACTAAACCGGCATATGATATGACGGTGAATGGAGTCAAGGTAATTGTTGCCCCAAGCGGAAATGAAATTGTGGAGATCATGACTGTGTTTAAAGGTGGGGTACAAAATTACCCAGCCGACAAAGCGGGAATTGAAAGTCTGGCCATAACTGCTCTTTCGGAATGCGGAACAAAAAATGATACGAAAAACAGTTTTAAAGACAAGCTGGAAAAAATAAGTGCGGAAGTAGGTGGATCTGCGGGTATGGATTATTCTTCCGTTACGTTGAATTGTATAAAGAGCGATCTCGATCAGGCATGGCCGTTGTACGTAGATGCGATTAACGTTCCCGTTTTTGATACTGCAGAATTCAACCGCATTAAACAGGATGCCATTACCGGATTGAAATCGCAGGCTTCACGGCCTGATTTTGCCATTTCAAAAATGGCAAAGGAAACAGCTTTCAAGGGAAAAGATTATTCAAAATCACCGACGGGTGAAGAAGAAACTGTGAGTCCGTTAACAGCTGCTGAAACCAAAGCTTATTATTCTTCGATTCTCACCAAATCGCGTATGGTGATTGTAGTAGTTGGCGAACTTGAGCGTTCTGAAATAGAAAAGAAAGTGAAACAACTAACTGAAAATATACCCGAAGGGAAAGAAATTAAGTTGACGCGATACAGTTATGTTCCAACAAAAAACACTTTTACAGATCAGAAAAGAGATGTGGCAACAAACTATATTCAGGGAGTTACGAGTGGAGCGCAGCCGGGCACTTCGGATTTCAATGCTTTTGTAATTGCCATGCGTATTTTTTATAACAGACAATTTTTGGAAGTAAGAACGAATAATGGCCTGTCGTATGCTCCTCAAAGCCGATTCAATCCAGGTTTATCTCCTTATACTACCATTCAGGTTACCACAGTTAACCCCGATAAATACATCGGTGTGATGGATAATCTGATTGCTAAAACACATAGCAATGGTTTTACGACAGACGAAGTAAAGGATACTAAAACTACCTATGTAACAGGATTTTATTATCAGATGGAAACCAACTCTGCACAAGCTGCTTCGCTGGTAGCCAACGAAGTGCTCTTTAACGATTGGCGCAGATCGCTGCGCATCAATGAGGACATGAAAAAGGTGAGTGTGGAAGACGTAAATAAAGCTTTTAATAAATATGTAAAAGATATTACATGGGTGTATCAGGGTGATACGAGTAAAGTAACTCCGGCATTATACACCGCTTCACCTTCAGACGCCAAAGTACCTGAAAGTAAAGTGAAGAGTGATAACAAAAATTAATTATCGCTGAATGAGATCCCTGAAAGCGGCGTCGATGGTAGGATAAATGAATTGGAAGCCCTGTTGCTTTAATTTATTTGCACTCACGTTGCTGCTTTTCAGGACCTCTTCACTTCGATCTCCCAATTTAAGTCTGAGTAAAAAATCGGGAACCGGTATTGGAATAAAAAAACTCCCTTTCATTTTTTTTGCGAGCTCCAATGTAAAGATTCTATTCGTCACCGGGTTGGGTGCCACTGCATTATAGACCCCGGACCACGATTTGTTTGTCATCGCTTCCAGGTATATCCGACAAATATCATCGATATGAATCCAGCTGATTATTTGTTTACCAGTTCCCAGAATTCCGGCTATACCGTATTTGATGGGTTTCGCAAATTCAGGAAATGCACCACCATCGTTGCTCAAGACAATTCCCGTTCGAAGAATAACGAGTCTTTTTCCTAAATCTTCAACAGGCTGAATCGATTGTTCCCAGGCTTTACATGTTTCGCCAAGAAAATGGGTATCCGGCAAATCTGTCTCTACAGCTGGAACAGGAAGATTTGGTTTATACCAACCGATAGCGGATGCACTTACCACGGATTCAATTTCATTGGAAATATTTTGCAATGCTTTTATTAACAGGGCACTGCTCTTCGTGCGACTTTCAACAATTTCCTTTTTTCTTTTTTCGGTCCAGGGTTTATCGGCAACACCAGCTCCTGCCAGGTGAATGATATATTTTGTTTTGCTGAATGCGTCTTCGTTTATTGTCTGATCATCTATATTCCATGCAGCATATGAGACTCCTGGTGAGGGTTTTTTATGTGATGCAGGATTTCGGGAAAGAATGACAACTTCAAATCCATTTGAAACCAGCAACGAGGAAATTGCTTTTCCAATGAGACCCGTTCCTCCGGTAATAATCACTTTTTCCATTGTATTCTTTATAAAAAAAATCCCTCCCGCTTGAGGCGGGAAGGGATTAAACAACTAAAACAAACGATTTGCAAAATCCTAGTCAGGCTTTTTACCATCCAGAAAACTATTGATGGTACTGATTTCTCCCGGATTATTTTTGTCGGCTTTAACTTCATACTGACTGTAAAAACTCTCTACATTAGTGACCGTGTTGTAAAGTTCCAGATTTCGGCGGATGTAGGCCGGCACAGTTTCAAACTCATTGTTGGGATCCGCAGCATTCATGTTGAACGACAAATTACGTAATTTGTTAATCCTTTCTGCTGCACGGCGTTTCAGGCCTTCTGCTTCGTCCTGCACTGCAGGCTCCTCTGCAGGCTGTTCCGCCATAGATACCGGTTGTGTTTGATGGGCCCCAGGCACATCCGCCGCTGGAATTTCATCTTTAAAAACGAGTTGCATATCGGCGGAAAGATTTTCATCCTGAACCGGATTTTTTGCAATCGCAGTAAAGAGCTCATGGTCCTTCAAAGGGAGTTCTTCTGACAGGGAATTCGATCCTGAAGGTTCATTATCATAAATATTGGAAGGTCTTGTGAGATACCCACCGGAAGTTGCTGTTGGTGTTATCTCCTGCGAAAATATCCATTCTATGGGTTCGGCAACGATCTTTTTATCCACGGGTTGTTCATTAACGATTCGTTCTTCCGTTTTTGCAGGCATTACAACATAGGGGCTGGTTTTTCTTGGCTGTTCTGCAGGTTCGGTTAATTCAACCAGTTTCGGCTCCAATTCCTTGGGTAAATCACTGTGAGTATTTGTCTTAATAATCGCATCATCGGATGCTTTTGCGTTAGCCAGTGCTTCGGCAATAACATCTTCTTTCAATTTCACTTTTTCCTGCACGGGCATTTGCAGCGGCATCACTATTTTTTCTTCTTTTTTTGGTGCTGCCGGTTTTTCTTCCCTCTTGAATGGATCTTTGTACTCAAATCCGGTTGCTATGATCGTTATACCGATCTTGTCGCCCAACGCGGCATCATATCCCAAACCTAAAATCACATCGGTATCCTCGCCTGCCTGGCTGATCAGGTGATGCTGAATAATTTCTACCTCATCCATGGTAAACTCATGGTCGCCCTCAGATGAATTAATATTTATCAAAATCCATTTTGCTCCGCGAATATCATTGTCATTGAGTAATGGTGAATTCAACGCTTCTTCGATTGCCTGCTGAGCCCTGTTATTTCCCGATGCGGCCGCAGATCCCAGTATGGCAACCCCGCCTTTTTGCATTACCGTGCATACATCGGCAAAATCCACGTTGATTTGCCCTGTACTGTTAATTACATCAGTGATACATTTAGCAGCCGTTGCCAGCACATTGTCGGCTCTTGAAAATGCTTCTTTCATTTTCAAATTTCCAAACTGATGACGCAGCTTATCGTTGCTGATCACGAGAAGTGTGTCAACATAATCTTTCAGTAAATGAATTCCTTCTTCGGCCTGCAATTGTCTTTTTTTGCCTTCATAGGAAAAAGGCGTAGTGACGATTCCAACAGTAAGGATTCCAAGGTCCTTACATATTTTCGCAAGAATGGGAGCGCCTCCGGTTCCCGTTCCACCACCCATGCCGGCAGTTATAAACGCCATCTTGGTATTCACTTCCAGGATAGATTTAATTTCTTCCAGACTTTCTTCAGTTGCCTGTCTTCCGATGTTGGGATTCGCTCCGGCACCCAGTCCCTGGGTAAGGTGTGGCCCAAGTTGAATTTTATTTGCCACACGACTCTGCGCGAGAGCCTGTGCATCTGTATTACAGATAATAAAATTAACTCCTTCAATATTTTGTCCAAACATATGGTTTACAGCGTTGCTTCCTCCTCCACCCACGCCGATCACTTTAATTATGGACGATCTTTCTTTGGGTAAATCAAACTGAATCATAAAATAAAATTAATGGTTAGTATAGAAATTTTACAGTGCGTGATCTTCTTCTTCTTTGAACAGGTCGATGATTCCATCTTTAAATTTGCCCCAGAAATCTTTGATGCCTTTCCGGTTGGAAACTCTTTTTACCTGAATCTCTTCTTCCGTTATAAGTACTTCTTCCTTCGCAAGATCCTGAGTTTTCAGTGCTGTTGGAATCTCGACCTGAACATGCGTCATTTCAAATTGCTTGCGGTTATGTTCATAGTCGCTGTATCCCTTTAAAATTAAACCTATGCAGGTTGAATACGTTGGCCTGGCAAGTTCTTCAATCTGACCTGATGCAAGGTGTTCATTGGGATATCCGATACGCGCATTTAATCCCGTAACATATTCGGTTAATTGAATCAGGTGTTTCAGCTGTGCACCCCCTCCAGTAAGTACGATTCCGCCGTTCAGCATTTTGTTGTCGAGGCCCACCTGCTTTAAATGGTAAGAAACAAAATCCATGATCTCGCTCATACGCGCCTGAATAATATTGGCGAGATTTTTAACGCTGATTTCTTTTGCGGGCATCCCTCTCAAACCCGGAATGGTGATAAACGCATTTCCTTTTGCTTCATTGGAAAGTGCAGATCCAAACTGAACTTTCATTTGTTCAGCCTGAGTTTTCAGAACCCCGAGTCCTGTTTTTATATCGTTTGTAATATTCTCGCCGCCAAAAGGTATAACAGCAGTATGTTTTAGAATACCTTCATAAAACACAGCCAAATCGGTTGTTCCGCCTCCAATATCCACGATCGCCACACCCGCTTCCAGATCTTCCTGTCCCATTACAGCAGCAGCAGATGCAAGTGGTTGCAACACGAGATCCTTTGTTTGAAGTCCGCTTTTCTCTACTGCGCGACTGATATTTTTAATTGCGTTCTTATCTCCGGTAATGATATGAAAGTTGGCCCCGACTTTTACGCCTCCGTATCCAATGGGGCTGATAATATTCTGAAAATTATCCACAGCAAATTCCTGAGGAATTACATCGATGATCTGATCGCCGGCAGGTATATATGTTTTGTATTGATCTGCTATCAACTGATCAATTTCTTTCTGCGTTATTTCATCTTCTGTACTTTGACGCACGATATCACCACGGGTTTGCAGACTTTTGATATGGTGGCCGGCAATTCCAACATAAACCTCTGAAATGCTCAGATTCGGATTTGAAGCATAACAGTTGTCAAGCGCCATTCGAATGGCCTTGATCGTTTCGTCTATATTCAGCACCTGACCGTGTTTTACGCCGTTTGAGTTTGCCCGGCCAAAGCCGAGGATTTCGAGCTTGCCGTATTCATTTTTTCTTCCGGCAATTGCGGCTATTTTTGTGGTACCGATGTCTAATCCTACAATAATGGGTTGTTCCTGGCTCATGGTTTGGTTTAATTTATTGTTGTTTTTGATGTTTAGTATCTGAGTCGTTTTCATTTTCCTTTTCTTCCGGAAGATCATAACTCCGGAGATTTTGCTCCGTCAGTGTATTTTTTTCTAAAGGTTTTACGTCCCTCACGGCAGTTGTATCTCTTTCCATTTTTTCAGCTAGGCGTATCATCTCTAATACGTTTTTCCGGGCCTGCATAGAATCGGCTCTCGAAACCGATCCTTGTTTGCGGGTTGCAATCACCTGATCGTTATAAGCCAGATTGAATCCTGTATATTTATCAAAGCCCGTTTTTGAAATAACCTGCTGATAGAATACAAACAGCCGATGAAACTTATTTTCATAGTTATTTCCATCGCCAAATACAATTGACTGATTACCTATGAGCGGAGTCATAACAAAAGTCTTCGCAGAATTGATATTCACTTCCTCAATCTGGCTCGACCAGAATGGGTCTTTGCTGAGAAAGTTTGCGAGATTTCTGATCTGGTGATCGATTGCACTGTCGCGACGCAGCCCGAATCTTTCTTCAGGATATCCTGTAAAAACAGGCAGACGGAAGACATGCCTTTCAGGAATTGCTAGCTGGACACCGCCGCTATCGATCATAAAACTATTTCCTGAACCTGTGAATATTCTGGCAAGGGGTTGTCTTTCCCGAATACGAATTTTCAATATCTGATTGTTATCGAAATACAACTGAGCATCTTTAATCCAGGTATTTTTCCTGAGCACACCTTCGATTTTCAAAAGATCAATGGAGGATATTTTTTTATTTCTCAAATCTTTCAAATCTTCGTTTTCCAATAGCTTAACGATATCCTTTTTATCCAGGAAAAGTGCTTTCTCGCCTCCATTAATTTCGATTTCCATTCCCTGACATGAACTACTATTCTTTGCATTGATGGCAGCAATTAATATGGCAAGCCCCGAGGCGCCTAAAAGACACCAGACCATTATGGTAAAAAATTTCTTAAGTGGGCCTTTGATATTCATTTTGTGGTTAACGATTCTGTGATTGGTTTGATTAGCTCGTCAATATCTCCCGCTCCTGCTGTTATTAGTAAAATCTTTTCATCCCTTTTTAAGTCTGCTACTTCTTCCAATACTTCTTTTTTATTTAGGATTCGTTTTTTTGTTTTGACCATCTTATCCAGAATGCTGTTACTGGTAATTCCTTCAATCGGCAATTCCCTGGCCGGATAAATTGGAAGCAGTATCACTTCATCTGCTTCGTCCAGTGCTTTTGCAAAACCATCGGCAAAATCGCGTGTTCGGCTAAATAAATGCGGCTGAAATACAACTACCATTTTTCTGTCAGGAAAAAGTTGCCTGGCGCTTCTTATGAGTGACTCCAATTCTTTAGGATGATGAGCGTAGTCATCCAAATAAACAAGTCTGTTGTTTTGAATATGATATTCAAATCTCCTGCGTACGCCTTTATAGTTTTGCAGTGCAGGAATAATCTTTTCGCCATTGAGTCCGAGTTTTCGACAGGCAGTAATTGCCGCCAGGGCATTCTCCACATTATGACGTCCGCCGACATTTAGCTGTACATTTTTTAGATTTCCCTCCTTTCCTTCCACATCGAAAATATAGTTACCAGCGTGAATACGCAGGTTTTGTGTATATACGTCAGCATTTTGATCCGTAAGATGATAACTAAGCTGATTAATATCAGCGGACGATTTAGGAATAGGCAGACCATGTTTTTTTACGAGCGTGCCTCCGGATTTAATTTTTTCAGCAAAGGAAATAAAAGCTTCCTTTACAGCATCGGCGGTTCCATATATATCCAGATGATCTGCATCCATTGAACTAATGACTGCAATATCCGGATGCAGTTTCAGAAAACTTCTGTCGTACTCGTCTGCTTCAACAACACAGATATTATTTTCGTTACCCCAGAAATTTGTATTGTAGTTGGCGGAAATGCCTCCGAGAAATGCATTGGAACCCATACCGCTGTCACGCAGGATATGTGCGATCATCGTGCTTATGGTCGTTTTGCCGTGTGTGCCGGCAACACAAACATTCAACGAGTCCTTTGTAATCAAACCAAGCACTTCACTTCTCTTCATCATCGTATACCCATTATCACGATAATAGTTTAAACCCGAATGATTTTTTGGAATCGCGGGTGTATAAATTACGAGTTGTACGTCTTTCGGAATTAAATCAGGATCGTCTATATAAGTGACAGGAATACCTTCTTCTGCAAGTGTTTTTGTAAGATTTGTTTCTGTTCTGTCATAACCACTCACTTGTCTACCGTGTAAAAGGAAATAGCGAGCCAGGGCACTCATGCCGATTCCACCGATACCAATGAAGTAAATACTTTTTATATTTTTCAGATCAGTCATTGAGCGTTTTCAATATTTCATCAGCTATTCTTTCATCTGCATTTGTTATTGCCAGTTTTCCGATATTGCTTTTTAAGATCTCCTGTTCCTCCTTATCGTTCGACAGATTTAATATTTCAGGTACAAGTCTGGTATTTGCCTCATTGTCTGGAATCATGATAGCCGCATTCTTTTGTACCAGATTTCTTGCGTTCATCGTTTGATGATCTTCGGCGGCATGCGGATAGGGAACAAAAATTACCGGTTTTTTTACTGCACATAGTTCGTATAACACACTGCCTGAACGGGAAACAACAATATCTGCCGCCGCATAAGCATATTCCATTTTCGAAATGAATTGTCCTGTCCATATCATTTTTGATTCCACTGCATGCGTGGCTGCCTGTCCTGCAAACGATTTTCCTGTTTGCCAAATGAGTTGAATCTGATTTTTCAGAAGAATTGGTATACCAGCATCTATCGCTTCATTCATCGATTTGGCTCCGAGGCTTCCTCCGGTTACGAGTACTGTAGTGAATTTTGGATCCAATCCGAAAAAGGTAAGTCCTTCATTTCTTGAAATGCTGTTTTTCACGACTATTTTACGTACCGGGTTCCCTGTATGAATGAGTCTTTCAGAAGGAAAGAACTGTTCCATTCCATCGCTGGCAGTAAAAATCATAGTGGCTTTTTTGCCGAGCAGTATATTGGATTTACCCGCGAATGAATTTGACTCATGAATAAATGTTGGAATTCCCTGCGATTGAGCATATCTAAGCACAGGGAAAGTACTGTAGCCTCCCACCCCAATGGCTGCCTGAGGTTTAAAAGACTTGAAAATTTTTCTTACCTGCATAAAACTTTTGATGAGTTTATATGGCAGTCCTATATTCTTGAACAGAGAGCTTCTATTGTATCCTGCGATATGAATGCCTTGAATGGGATATCCCGCCTCAGGAACTTTCTCCATTTCCATTTTCCCTTTTGCACCAACAAAAAGTATCTCCATATCAGGTTCTCTTTTTTTCAAAGCATTTGCTATTGCGACAGCCGGGAAAATATGTCCCCCGGTTCCTCCTCCTGCTATGATTATTCGTTTACTCAATTCTTCAAAATTTTTCAAACTGCCAAACTCTCTTCAGGTTCTGGTTGTGTTTCACCTTCTATCCGTTCCGCGTTTCGCGCCACACTCAATATGATTCCGATTGCAAGACATGTAAATAAAAAAGAACTTCCCCCCATGCTTATCAGAGGAAGTGTAACGCCTGTAACCGGAAACAGATTTACGTTCACGGCCATATTCGCGATAGCCTGTATCATCAAAGTAAAACTCAAACCCAAAGCTAAAAATGCACCGAAAGCAAAAGGGCATTTCTTAAAAATGCGAATACTTCTGAAAAGAAATACCAGGTATATAAACATGATAATCGCGCCGCCTATCAGTCCATATTCTTCAATGATAATCGCATAGATGAAATCAGAATATGGGTGCGGAAGAAAATTTCGTTGACGGCTATTACCCGGACCGAGCCCTATCCAACCGCCATTTGCAACTGCGATTTTTGCCTGATTTACCTGATAATTATCGTCTTCCTTATCTTCCTTGGTACCGTACATGAAATTTTCCACCCGATTGATCCATGTGTCTACACGAATCAAAAGTCTTGAATGCGACGATAACTGTCTGCCTGCGGATAGGGATGAAGGTTCTGCCGTTTTATGACGAATAACTGCAGCCATGATTAATATCAGTACCGGTATCATGGTCACGCCAATAGTAAGTAACAGGTGTTTTCCACTAACCCTTCCGATGAACATCAACATCATACTGGTTGCTCCTATGAGCAACGCCGTAGAAAGATTTGCCGGGGCAATCAGCAGGCAGACCAGCGCTACGGGGAGCATCACGGGTAAAAAGCCTTTTTTGAAATCTTTTATCTGATCCTGTTTTCTGCTGAGCAGGCGACTGATATACATAATCAAGGCAAGCTTAGCGAGATCCGAGGTTTGAAAAGTCATATTGATAATAGGAAGCCTGATCCAGCGACTACCTTCATTTAGTTTTACCCCGAAAAATAATGTGTAGAATAAAAGCGGAATAGAAATCATGAAAAGAATCTTCGCGACCCGCGCATATATGATATAATTGACCTGGTGTGCAAAATAGATAATCATGACACCCGCAATGATAAATGCGAATTGTTTGAAAAGGTAAATCTCCGTGTTCCCTTTATACATTTTATAAGCAAGCAAACCTGTCGAGCTGTACACTGCCAATAAAGACACGAGTGCGAGGATCACGACGACCGCCCAAATCACTTTATCACCTTTGGTTCTTGTACCCAGGTGCTTAAAGGCTCTCATTTCTATCGTGCTTGTGTCCTGCAATTTTTTAATTATTTATTTCAATTTCCATACTCCCATACTCCCATACTCCCATACTTTCTTCAGAGGTCTCTTACCGCTTCTTTAAATTGTTGTCCTCTGTCTTCGTAATTTTTGAACAAATCAAAGCTTGCGCAAGCGGGACTTAATAAAACAACATCGCCTTTGGCTGCCAAATGAAAACTACTTTTTACAGCCTCAGCTGCCGATCCTGTATTGATTATAACGGGTACATCAGATTGAAATGCTTCGTGAATCTTCCTGTTATCAGTTCCCATGCACACAATGGCTTTTACTTTTTCTTTTACGAGATCGCGCATGAGTGAATAATCATTCCCTTTGTCAATTCCGCCAAGTATAAGTATTACCGGTTTTTGCATGCTTTCGAGTGCATACCAAGTTGAGTTGACATTTGTTGCTTTACTATCGTTTATAAATTCGACGCCGCGTACTGTACTCACATATTCCATCCTGTGTTCCAGCGATTCAAAACTCTGAACAGCTTCCCTGATCTTGTCTTTTCGAATGCCGATAGTTACCGCTGCAAGACCCGCCGCCAGTGAGTTATACTGGTTGTGGATACCTTTCAGGGCAAAGTCATAAATACTCATTTTTAAGGTTTCAGTTCCTGCCTTCAAATTCATTTGTCCGTTTTTGATAAAACCTCCCTGATTTGGTTCCTGTTGCATAGTGTATGGTAATGGGTTAGATTGAAAACTATAGTCTCCGATGTGTTGCTTAATTACCGGATCGTCGGCACAAAAAATAAAAAAGTCTGACTTCGTCTGATTTTTCACGATACTGAATTTGCTTCTTATATAATTTTCAAACTTGTATTCGTATCGGTCAAGATGGTCTTCAGTAATATTTGTCAGAATTGCTATATCCGGTCTGAACTCTTTTATGTCGTCCAATTGAAAGCTGCTGATTTCAGCGATATACCATTCTTTCGGGTCCTCTGCGACCTGTCTGGCGATGGATACCCCAATATTGCCAACCAGTGCACAATTCAAACCACCATGTTTGCAAATGTGATAGGTTAGTGATGTGGTAGTAGTTTTTCCATTGCTTCCTGTTATTGCCACAATACGGCTTCCGCCTTTATGTCGGTATGCCAGTTCGATTTCACTGATCACGCGAATACCTTTCTTTCTAATTTTAATTATCAAAGAACTTTTCTCCGGTATGCCCGGGCTTTTCATTACTTCATCCGCCTCCAATATTTTCTCTTCGCTGTGTTTGCCCTCTTCAAAATCAATTCCTTTTTCTGCCAGGACCATTCTGTATTTTTCAGCGATCTTTCCGGCGTCGGAAACAAATACCATGTATCCTTCTTTTGCAGCCAGTACTGCCGCTCCCACGCCACTTTCACCGGCACCCAGAATGATCATTTTTGTCGACATAGTTCTTACGCTTAATATCTAACGCTTAACGCTCAACGACTTTTACTGTCAACCGTTATCCGTTAACCGTCATTCTAAAAAGGGCGGATCAGGGTTTTTCAAAAGCATAGATAAATACTGCACCACAATTCGTTGATAATAAATCGTTGGTCGCGGATCGACCTCCGATAAACGATATCCTATCTACGTTTAACGAATCTTCAATGTCACAATCGCAAACACCACACAAAGAATAGTTACAATCCAGAACCTTGTTACTATTTTACTTTCATTGTATCCAAGTTTCTGATAATGATGATGCAACGGGCTCATCAAAAAAATTCTCCGGCCTTCCCGATATTTGCGCTTGGTATATTTGAAGTAACTAACCTGCAACACCACACTGATGCTTTCTACCAAGAACACTCCACAGAATATCGGGATCAGCAATTCCTTGCGTACAATTACAGCGAGTGCGGCTATAATGCCACCCAGTGTAAGGCTTCCTGTATCACCCATAAAAACTGTTGCAGGATATGCGTTATACCAAAGAAATCCAAGACAGGCACCAATCAGCGCTCCAATAAAAATGGACAGTTCACCCAGATTGGGTATATACATGATGTTGAGATATTCGGCAAAACGGAGATTGCCACTGGCATAGGCAAATACTCCAAGACATACACCGATGATCGCGGATACACCGGTTGCCAATCCGTCAATACCATCGGTAATATTTGCGCCATTTGAAACAGAAGTGATAATAAAAATTACAATGACGATATATAATATCCATGTGGCACCACGCAGTGCAGGGGGTAACAATTTGGAATAATTGAATTCATGATTTTTTACGAAAGGAATAGTTGTGATGGGCTCTCTGGCTTCCACAAAAAGTTTCTCTTTCCCATCCAGGATAACTCTTTTCAAACCGATGGTGTCTGTGGGTTTGCTATCTCCAACAAATTCCCGCCAGACCTTTGTATTACTGTTAAAATAAAGTGTTGCTGCTACTACAAAACCAAGTACTACCTGTCCTAATATTTTAAACCATCCTGCAAGACCATCTTTATCACTTTTTTTATAGTTCAATCCCTGGCTTTGTGCAATTCGTTTTGATCGCAACTTTAAATAGTCATCGATAAATCCAATCATGCCCATCCAAAGCGTACTGAAAATCATGAGTCGGATATATGCTTTATTCAGATTGGCTAACAGTAGCGTAGGGATCAAAATTGCCAAGATAATGATAATGCCTCCCATGGTTGGTGTGCCTTTCTTCTGCTGTTCTCCTTCGAGACCTAGTTCGCGTACACTTTCACCCACCTGCAAACTGCGGAGACGATTGATCAGCCTTCTGCCAAATAACATGGAAATTACAAGTGACATAATAACTGCCAACAGTACGCGAAAAGTGATGAATTGAAATAATGCACCACCAGGCACTTTAATCTGCGTTTGCTTTAGCCAATCGAATAGTTGATACAACATGTTATTGATCGGGCAGTTTAACTTTTATTACTAGATATGCTGCTCATACTATTTATCCATTAATTCAAACACTTCCCTGAGTACCGCTTTATCGTCAAATGGATATTTCACGCCTTTTATTTCCTGGTATTTTTCATGACCCTTACCTGCAACTAACACAATATCTGACGGTTGAGAGAGACTCAGTGCAGTTTTAATAGCTTCCCTGCGATCGCTGATAGAAATAAATTTTCTTCTGGCGGCAGTATTTAGTCCCGTTTCCATATCCTTTAATATATCACCCGCTTCTTCGGATCTTGGATTGTCGGAAGTAAATACTACCTGATCACTCAATTTGCAAGCTACTTCGCCCATGATGGGTCTTTTTGTTTTATCGCGATCTCCGCCGCATCCCACCACTGTGATTATTCGCTCGTCGTTTTTGCGCAGTTTGCGTATAGTACTTAATACATTTTCCAGCGCATCAGGAGTATGAGCATAGTCTACAATGCCAACAATTTTTTCTTTCGGTGAAATCAGATAATCGAATCTGCCTTCTGCACCACTTAATACGCTGAGGTTACGAAGCACTTCTGATTTTTCTTCTCCGAGGCAAATGGCGGCACCATAAACAGCCAAAAGATTATATGCATTGAATTCACCGATTAGTCGAAAATGTACTTCCTGATCATTCACTAACATTATCAGACCAGTCAGATTATTTTCAAGGATCTTCCCTTTAAAATCTGCTGCCGTTTTTAGACTATATGTACGCCTGCCCGCAGGCGTATTTTGTAACATGACCATCCCATTCTTGTCGTCTGCATTTGTCAGGGCAAATGCAGCAGAAGATAAACCATCAAAAAATGATTTCTTAACACGTATATATTCATCGAATGTTTTGTGGTAATCGAGGTGATCGTGCGTGATATTGCTGAAAATTCCGCCAGTATAAAACAAACCTTCTATCCGATGCTGGTGAATTGCGTGAGAACTTGTCTCCATAAAAACGTGGGTACAATCCGCTTGCACCATGTCATGTAGTAACTTATTAAGGGAAATTGCGTCGGGTGTCGTGTGGGTAGCTGATAACGTAGTGTTACCAATATGATTTTCAACAGTGCTTAACATTCCACAAGTGTAACCCAGGGAAGAAAACAGTTTAAACAGAAGGGTTACGATAGTTGTTTTTCCATTGGTTCCGGTAACACCAATCAATTTTAACTTCTCAGAAGGATGTCCGTAAAAATTGTGAGCCATTAATCCCAACGCAACAGCACTATCTTCCACCTGTATATAAGTAATGCCAGCCTTTAGTTCGGAGGGCATTCGGCTACAGATAATTGCCGCAGGGTGTGCAACGGAAGCAGCCTCTATAAATTGATGACCGTCTGCAATGGTTCCTTTTACGGCGATGAATGCAGACCCCTCTCTTACTTTACGGGAATCCAGTTGCAGGTCATTTACTTCAACATCCATTCTTCCATGAACAGATCGAATTGCTACCTTATATAATATTTCCTGTAGAATCATTAGTTTAGATCCAGAGTAAGTTTTTGGTTTTTTGATACCATAGTGCCGGGAGAAATACTTTGCTGTTTTACTTTTCCAGTTCCTTTCGTTGCAACTCTGATGTCCCTTGATTCGAGTAAAAACAGTGCGTCCTCCAATCCCATTCCTTTTACGTCGGGTACTTGTTTTTGTTCTTCATTTTTAGCACTTACCGTAGGCTGGTTGTTTTCGCGATAAACGGAAGCCCATTTCCTGTCATGAGCAGAATCTGCGTAAGGCATGTGAAGTGAATAAAAAACATTTTTTATAGACTCGGTGGATCCTGTATAAATATATCCGAGACTGTCTTTTTTTAACAGGTTGGTATAGGACGTTAATAAGTTACTGTCAGGTGCCAGTTCATCCATGCTCATGAGTTTGTCGGCCACTTCGCGAAAAACCGGTGCAGCAACTTTTGCTCCCAGATAGTTTTTTGAAAAAGGCCTGTTTTTTATAACTACTATGCAAGTATATCTGGGATGATCAGCAGGAAAATAGCCGGCAAACGAAGACTGATAAATATGATCTGCGTATCCGCGGTTGCCATTGGCAACCAAAGCCGTTCCCGTTTTACCTGCAATCGGATAAAAAGTGTTTTTAAAAGCGCCCTTAGCTGTGCCTTTCAGGCAAACACCTTCCAAACAGATTTTTAGTTGTGCCAGTGTTTCATCAGAACAGATTTTATCCATCAGTACAACAGGTTGATTCTGTTTTTCAATGCCACCTGAATATTGAATAGAATTCACGAGATACGGCTTCATCATTTTGCCGTTGTTAGCAACCGCATTGTATAAGGTGAGTGTCTGCAACGGACTGATAAGTACTTCGTATCCAAATGCCATCCAGGGGAGTGTACTGGCACTCCAGGTTCTTGAAGCCGGTGATTTAATGATTGGAGAAGTTTCACCGGCAAGGTCAATCCCTGTAATCTGATTGAGATGCAGTTTTTTAATATGGTCAACAAATTGTTGCGGATGTTGCGCGTAATTGGCGACCACCAGTTTGGCCATACCTACATTAGAGCTATGTTCGAAAGCCTGTTCCACCGTGACGTCACTGACTTCCTGTTTTTCTGAATCATGAACTGTTCTTGTTCCAATTTTCCAGGTACCTCCCTCAATATTCAGGTGATCCGACAAATGAACTTTATGATCTTCCAATAATGATAATAATGTAGCGAGCTTAAATGTAGATCCGGGTTCAGAAGCCCTGATAGCATAATTCAAATCTTCCCAATAGTTGCCATCGGGTTGTTTTCCCAAATTAGCCATGGCTTTTATTTTTCCGGTGGCTGTTTCCATTACAATACAGGTTCCGTGTTCGCATTCATTTTCGACCATCATGGACAGCAGGGCGTTTTCTGCAATGTCCTGTGTATTCACGTCAATCGTCGTAAGAATATCTTTGCCATTTTCCGGATCAATTTCATATCCCTCCACAGGAATATAGGTTCCCGCATTCAGATAGCGAACGAGCTTCCGTCCGTTTTCACCACGAAGCAGACTGTCATAAGTTCTTTCCAATCCCACGTTCTGAGCGTTGTCACGTGCTAATCCGATGGTACGGTTTGCAAGCAATCCAAATGGATTTAGTCTTTTGCTCGAAGTTTCGACGATAAATCCACTTTTATTTCTTCCTTCACGTATCAGTGGAAATGACCTGAGTTGTTTGTACTGGTCAAAACTCAGATTCCGCTGTAAAAGATAGTAGCGGTCAGCTTCTTTATATCCCTGATTCAGTTGTCTCTTATATGCGGATACGGACTGATCTTTAAAAAGCGTAGAGAGACAATAAGAAAGCGAATCCAGATTTTCCTTGAAACGTTTGCCGTTCTTTTCCCTTAGCCCGTCGGCCTCGAAATCGATATACACATTAAAATAAGGGACTGAGGTACTTAACATATTTCCGTCTTCACTATAAATCGTTCCTCTTTCCGCACTGAGGTCAACATATTTCTGATGCAGACTATCACTCAGTGCTCTCCAGTATTTTCCCTGCACGTGCTGAATAAAAAATACCCTGCCTATTATAGCTGCGCATATAAGAACCATTCCCAGGAAACACAGGTAAACCCTCCAAAGTATGTCTCGTCTTAATTCCACCGGGTATCGGGGATATGGGTGATAAAAATTATTTCAATTGTTTAGACTGTCGCTAAGGACCAGTGGAGGTGAAGAGAGAGGTCTAAGTCCAAAAGGTTCAACCGCTTTAGCCAGTTCACTTTGTTTACTACGAAACATCACTTCACTCTTCAGGCTTTTGAATTCATATTGCATTTCCTGAAGTTCCCTGGCCGTTTTTCCGATGTCACGCACTACGCGGTCTGCGTAATGACCGTTATATATATATATCACCGCGAGAAATGAAAGGAAAAGAAAAAATGGAAGATTGTGCACTATCCATTGGTAGCGGATAAGGTTCTTCACTTTGTTTTTTCTATTTCCGAATACTTTCATTGCTTCAGTGTGATGAATAAAAAAATTAGGGTACGATTATCATACTGAGATTTCTTAGTTCGGGATTAACTATTTCATATTTCGGGACCAATATTTTTATTCTGTGTTATCATCAGATCTTTTCTGCGATTCTCATTCTTGCGCTTCTTGCCCTTGAATTTAATTTTAACTCCTGTATGCTGGGCACTACAGGTTTTTTTGTAACGATTCGGAATGGCGTAACAAACTTTGAAATTCCAAATACGTCTTTCTCTTCCTCTTCTTCAATCCGTCCGCTCTTAAAAAAATGCTTTACAATTCTATCCTCCAGTGAGTGAAAACTTATAACTGCTATTCTTCCGCCTGGTTTAAGCAATGCCGGAACCTGTACCAGCATTTCACGCAAGGCACCCATTTCATCATTTACTTCGAGACGTAACGCCTGAAATACCTGAGCGTAATATTTGTTAGGATTGCCCTTTACCAGATCAGCCGTCGCCTGTTTAAACCCGTTTATCGTTCGAAAAGCTGTTTTATTTCTAAGATCTACGATAGTTTTAGCCAGCGTTTTCGAATTCGTCACTTCGCCATAAGTACTAAACATCTCCTGCAATCTCTCTTCGGCGTAGGTGTTCAAGATAATTTCTGCCGTAAGCGTTTGCCTTATGTCCATACGCATGTCCAGATTCGCTTCCAGCCTTGTGGAAAATCCTCGAGTTGGCTCGTCAAACTGATGACTGCTTACACCCAGATCTGCCAGGACTCCGTCAACTTCAGTCACATTGTGCAATCGAAGAAATCGCACCAGGTGACGAAAATTGTGGGGTACAAATACGAATCTTTCATCTTTCAAACTGTTTCTTTTCGCATCCACATCCTGATCAAATGCATACAGTCTTCCTTCTTTGTTCAGGTGAGACAGGATCTGTGCTGAATGTCCACCTCCGCCAAAAGTGCAATCAACATAGACCCCGTTCGCCCTGATATTCAAACCGTCCATCGCTTCTGAAAGCAATACGGGTACATGATATGCGGGATCTAATTCCCTCATATGATAATTCATTTATCAGGTTTACCATTCATTACCTCATTAGCCAAGCCACTAAAATCATCTGGTGAAAAGGTTTCAAAGAACTGTTGGTACTTAATTTTATCCCAGATCTCTATTTTATTTACAGCCGTTACCAGGATAATATCTTTTTCAAGTCCGGCATACTCTTTCAGGTTTTGCGGAAGTAATAACCTTCCAGCCCCATCAAGCTCCATCATCGTCGCACCGTTCAAAAAATATCTTCGGAATGACCTTACCTTCGGGTCAAAATCATTCAACTTGCTAATCTGCTCAAAAATGGGCTCCCAGCTTTTCATGGGATACAGACCCAAACATTTTTCAAAACCCCTGTTAATTACAAATGACCCCGCATCCTCACCGGTTTGCTTTTTGAGCGAAGCCGGTAGGAGAAACCGCCCTTTTGCATCGAGCGTTACCTCGTATTCCCCTAGAAAACCATTCATTTATAAGGACTTGAAACAATGTTTATAATAATTGACACAAAATAACACTTTTTCCCACTTTACAAACTATTTTGTATGATTTTAATTTTTCCACAAAAATTTGCTTTAGTGTAATGCATAGCAGGCAATGGATTGAGGACTACAGACAGACGAAAAATCAGATTATGCTGTGCATATCATGTTAATGAATGTGTATATCTGTGTATAACCTATTAATATGAACCCGCCTTACGCTCCCCCAAATGATTTTCTTCTATCGGATTTCGGGTATGAATTACCTGACAATAAAATCGCGCGCTACCCATTAGAGCATAGGGAAAATTCCAAATTGTTATGTTGGAAAGAGGGAAGGATATCTGAGGGATTATATGCAAATCTGCCCGAATTAATCCCACGCAACTCAGTCCTGGTATTTAATAACAGTCGCGTGATAGAAGCCCGAATTAGTTTTTATAAGCCGACAGGAGGACAAATCGAAATCTTTTGTCTTAAGCCACATGAAACATACGGTAGTATTCAAAATGCCATGATTCAATCTGGCAGCGTTTTGTGGACATGCCTGATAGGTGGGGCATCCAAATGGAAACCTGGTCAGGTTTTGATAAAGCAATTAGAAGATATCAGACTCGAAGCACGGTTCATAAAAAAGAATACGGATGATTTTACTATTGAATTTGCATGGAGACCCGAGTCACTATCCTTCGCTGCCGTTCTACAAAATCTGGGCGCCATACCTCTTCCTCCCTACCTTAACAGGAACCCGGACATTACGGACGTCGAGAGATATCAAACAGTTTATGCAATGCATCCCGGATCCGTAGCAGCACCTACAGCCGGTCTACATTTCAGCGAAAAACTTCTGCGGGATTTATCGCAAGCCGGCATGGATGCCATTTACCTCACGTTGCATGTAGGTGCTGGTACGTTTTTACCTGTTAAAGCCGAAAAGGTATCGGATCATAAAATGCATGAAGAATGCATAGAAATAGAAGCAGAAACGGTTGAACAGATAATTGGTAAAATGAGTAAAACAATCATCGCCGTTGGAACGACTGCTTTGAGAACTCTCGAAACACTTTACTGGCTTGGATTATTGATTAGGCAGAATAAAAATATTACTGCACATGAATTGCTTCTGGATCAATGGCTCGCCTACGGACCCGAACCAGATATGACACCGGACGAATCTTTGCATTGTTTGTTAAACTGGATAAAAAAACAACCAGGAGAAAAGTTGGTTACAAGAACACAACTTTTTATTGTACCGGGATACCGGTTTAAGGTCGTTGACGGGCTGATTACAAATTTTCATCAGCCACATTCTACATTACTAATGCTTGTTGCAGCATTGATAGGTCCTTCCTGGAAAAATATCTATCAATTTGCACTGAAAAACGATTATCGTTTCCTCAGCTATGGAGATGGATGTTTCTTTCTGCCAGTATCAGCGCGGCAAAAAACGAATTAACTGAGTGAGTTTACTGCCTGATACGTTTTAGTCTCTCGAATCAGCGGAATTTCAAGAGTGAATGTTGTTCCTTTTCCGACTGTACTTTCTACTTTAATGCGTCCATTGTGCGCATCGACTACAGATTTTACATAACTGAGACCAAGTCCAAATCCTTTTACATTGTGAACATTCCCCGTATGCGCACGGAAAAATTTTTCAAATATGCGTCTCTGCGTTTCTTTTGTCATACCAATGCCGTTGTCCTCTATTCTGATCAACATATTTTTTCCACTCCTCAATGTCTGGATACGTATCGTTAGCTTATCGCGGGAATACTTAATCGCGTTGTCAATTAAATTGGAAATTAAATTGGTGAAATGGACTTCATCCGCCTCCGCCATATCGTAGTTATCTTCCAGCTGAAGAACAACCTGTGCGTGGATTTCATCAAGTTGAAGTTTGAAATTATCCATCACACGCCGAATGACATCATTTATATGAAGGGGCTGCAATTTTAACTGGAGTTCCTGTCGGTCAATGAGTGCTGCCTGAAGAATGGTTTCTACCTGCTTGTTCATTCGCTTGTTCTCCTCTTTGATAATACTGCTGAAATATGCTGACTTTTCGCGATCATGTACAACTTTTTCATTTCGCATTGCGTCTACCGCCAGGGAAATGGTGGCAAGCGGAGTTTTAAACTCATGCGTCATATTATTTATAAAGTCGTTTTTAATTTCGCTTAATTTCTTTTGCATCAGGAGCGTTCTTACCGTAACGTAAAATGCACTTACAATTATCAGTGTAAAAAATATAACACCAAAGATCATCCACCGCATTTGTTTCATTACTACCGCTTTGTAATCAGGCACTACAATAGACAGCGTTTCAATGGGATCAGTACCATTAAGTTCCATCGTATTGGCTATAAGCGGTAAAATGGTTCGCAGATTATGTACGGTATCCGTAAAAGCAGTAAAATAATTAGGTGATTTTAATTCATTGTTACTTGAAAAAATGGAGGAGCTGAAGCCCCCACCTGAGAAAATACAAAATTCAAATTTTGTATCCTTTAGTCCGCGGTAATTAAAAGCCTTGCGAAGAATATCCGACATTTCCTGGTAGCTGAACCGCTGCGAAATCAACAGCGGTCTCATCAGTTCCCGTCTGAATTGTTCAGAAGGTATAAATCCAAAACTTTGTGGGGAACGAAGCAACTGGCTTCCTGAAAGAGCCGTTTGTTTATATTCAATCAATTCACGGAAAACATCTGTGGTAACATCATTCAGTTTATGATTCAATTCTTCTTCTTTGTTTTCTACCATGGTAGATATCCAGTTCCATTGGATATAAATAATTCCAATCAGGGAAACACTGATCAGGAAAAAAATAATGGTAAAATTTTTCTTCAAAGCACGCTTGTTTAAACTGAAAATAAAACGGGGCTCAGTTTGTTAATGCGGGCAAATTTATTAAACATTATCCTTCAGATTAGTTAATTTACGATATGGACATTCCTGCGGCTGGTATCTTGCTGATCGCTGATCCTTTTTTGAAAGATCCAAATTTTAAAAGATCGGTCATTTTCCTTTGCGAACACCAAAGCGAGGGAAGTTTCGGATTTCTGCTTAATAAAACCTACGAATACGGCTTAAAAGACCTTGTAAATAACGCAGATGACCTGGAAATTCCTGTTTATTTCGGAGGACCCGTGCAAACGGACACCATCCATTTTCTTCATCAATACCCGGAACTCATAAAAGGTGGTTATCAGGTAATTGAAGGGATTTATTGGGGTGGGAATTTTGAAAAAGCCCTGGAGCTGATCCGCGCAGGAAAAATTACAACGTCTAAAATTCGGTTCTACATTGGATATTCCGGCTGGGCCGGCGGTCAATTGGAAGATGAACTCAAGGAAAAATCATGGCTTCCGGCTAAAGCAAGTCAACAGCTTATTTTTCACAAAAAAACAGAAGAAATCTGGAAGGAAGCCATCCGCCATCTGGGAGGCAACTATCTGATGATGATCAATTTTCCCATTGATCCGCAATTAAATTAGCTTTTGATATACCACCAACTAAATCGCTTTCGCGCCCTCAACAAGCACGGTAACCCTGTTTGCAATAACTTCAACAAATCCACTTCGGATTTCAAATAAAGTGGAATGGTTTTTATCATTCAACACTTTTATTCTTCCGGCTTTCAAAGCGCTCACCAATGCAGCGTGTTTTTCGAGCACTTCGAATGATCCGGAAACGCCGGGTAATTGTACTCCATAAACTTCGTCGCTGAATAATTTACGTTCCGGTGTAAGTATTTCTAAATTCATAAAAGAAAGTATGTAAGTATGGGAGTATGGGAGTATGAAAGTCCGGGGGTCCATTTTCACATTCCCATACTCCCATACTCCCATACTCCCATACTTTGTTTTAGCCCTGTGCCTGCGCCATCAGCTTCTTACCTTTTTCAATAGCGTCATCTATGGTACCTACCAGGTTGAAAGCCGCTTCCGGCAAATCGTCCACTTCACCATCCATGATCATATTAAACCCGCGAATGGTTTCTTCAATCGGAACCAATACACCTTTCAATCCGGTAAATGCCTCAGCCACATGGAATGGCTGGGAAAGGAATCGCTGCACTTTTCGCGCACGAGAAACGGTTAATTTATCTTCATCACTTAATTCATCCAATCCCAGAATGGCAATAATATCCTGCAGTTCTTTATAACGTTGTAATACAAGTTTTACACGATTCGCACAATCATAATGGGCATCACCCACAATTTTGGGAGTAAGAATTCTGGAAGTGGAATCCAGTGGATTAACAGCGGGATAAATTCCAAGGTCGGCAATTTTGCGATCCAATACTGTAGTCGCATCCAGATGTGCAAATGTAGTTGCGGGTGCAGGATCCGTAAGGTCATCTGCGGGTACATACACTGCCTGAACCGATGTAATGGAACCATTCTTCGTTGAAGTAATCCTTTCCTGCATCAGACCCATTTCAGTAGCAAGAGTCGGTTGATAACCTACCGCTGAAGGCATTCGTCCCAAAAGTGCCGACACTTCAGATCCGGCCTGTGTGAAACGGAAGATATTGTCAACAAAAAACAGGATGTCGCGTCCTTGTCCCTTACCATCCCCGTCGCGATAATATTCTGCAATAGTTAATCCACTTAATGCAACCCTGGCGCGGGCTCCTGGTGGTTCATTCATTTGCCCGAATACAAAAGTCGCTTTGGATTCGGATAGTTCTTTCATGTCCACTTTGGATAGATCCCAACCTCCGTTTTCCATGCTGTGCTTGAAATTGTCGCCATATTTCATGATACCGGCTTCAATCATTTCACGCATGAGGTCATTTCCTTCACGTGTACGTTCACCTACTCCTGCAAATACGGAAACACCTGCATATGCTTTGGCGATATTATTAATAAGTTCCTGGATCAGCACCGTTTTACCAACCCCCGCACCTCCAAAAAGTCCGATCTTTCCTCCCTTGGCATAAGGCTCAATCAGGTCAATTACCTTGATTCCCGTAAATAAAATCTCTGTGCTTACACTAAGATTTTCAAAAGCTGGTGGTTTATTATGTATAGGTCTGCCATTGACCTTGGAAACGGGCGGTAAACCGTCAATAGGATCGCCGGTAACATTAAATAACCTTCCTTTAATACTATCACCAATCGGCATAGAGATGGGTATACCGGTATCCAGCACTTCAAGTCCCCTGATAAGTCCCTCAGTACCATCCATAGCGATACAGCGAACACTATCTTCTCCCAGATGTTGTTGAACTTCAAGGACAAGGGTGTCACCTCCCGGTTTTTTCAGTTCCAGAGCGTTGTAAATTTCGGGAAGCTTTCCCTTAAACTGAACATCTACAACCGCACCGATAATTTGTTTGATCTTGCCTGCATTTGGCATATTTCGAATTTATAATGGATACTTTAAAATCGGCTGCAAAGGTAAGAGTCCGGACGCAGAATTCCGAAATGAAAAACCAAGTATTTTTGCGCCCGATAACCCATTTTAAATGCAATTAATTCAAGTTCAGGATCAAACAGGAGCCAGGGAATTTATCCAGGTAAATATTGATATTATGAGCGCGGTCCCGGGTTATATTCAGCCACTGGACAACGATGTAAATGAGGTTTTCGATCCAAAGAAAAATAAAGCCTTCCGTCATGGGGACGCAGCCCGGTGGGTTTTGAAAGATGAAAATGGCCAACTTCTGGGCAGAATCGCCGCCTTTACCAATAAAAGATATAAAACAATAGGGGATGAATTTGCCGTAGGAGGAATCGGATTCTTTGACTGTATAAACAGTCAGAACGCGGCTGACTATTTATTTGATGTGGCCAAACATTGGCTAATCCAACGTGGAATGGCGGCGATGGATGGCCCGATAAATTTTGGTGAAAGAGAATCCTGGTGGGGATTGGTTACAGAAGGATTTCATGAGCCACTCTGGAAAATGAATTTCAATGCACCTTACTATCAGGCACTCTTCGAAAATTACGGGTTCAAAGAGTTTTTTGAACAGATATGTTTTGGCATGGATCCAAAAAAACCATTCAGCAGGAAACTGATGGACCGACACGTAGTAATAGCAGCCGATCCGAGTTACAGGGCAGCACATATCAGTAAAAAAAACCTGGATTTGTATGCGGGTTACTTTACTGAAGTTTACAATAAGGCCTGGGCCGGTCATGGTGGTATGAAACAAATGAAACTGGACCAGGTAAAACATCTCTTCAAACAGATGAAACCTTTCATGGAGGAAAGACTAATCTGGTTTACTTATCACAACGAACGGCCCATCGCCATGTTTGCAAATATTCCGGACCTAAATCAATGGTTTAAATATCTCCATGGGAAATTTGGTCTGTTGCAGAAACTGAAATTTCTATGGCTGGTGAAAACAAAGAAAAATAAAAAGTTTACAGGACTTGTTTTCGGAGTTATTCCGGAGTACCAGGGAAAAGGAGTGGATTCCTATATGATCGCTGAAACAGGGAAAATGGTCTTAATCCTTCCCTACACTGAATATGAAATGCAATGGATAGGAGATTTTAATCCAAAGATGATAAATATGATCCGAAATATGGCCGATACGTATCCCAGCCGAAGACTTAAAACATATCGATATATTTTTGACAGAACCATTGAATTTAAAAGGCATCCGGTCTTCTAAAACTTCATTATTATTGCAATAAGGAAAGATACTGGAGGCACCGCCTTATGAACAAATTTATCGTTTCAGCAAGAAAATACAGACCGCAACTTTTTTCTACTGTTGTAGGGCAATCCCATATAACCACTACACTTAAAAATGCGATTCGTAACAAACAACTTGCTCATGCTTTTCTTTTTTGTGGTCCGCGTGGTGTTGGTAAAACAACCTGTGCAAGAATATTGGCTAAAACAATTAACTGCGAAAACCTAACCTCCGATGGGGAGGCCTGTAATGTCTGCCACTCTTGTGTTTCTTTTAATGAAGGTAGTTCACTCAATATTCACGAGCTGGATGCAGCGAGCAATAATTCAGTGGATGATATCCGCGCTCTGGTTGATCAGGTTCGTTTTGCACCCCAACCTGGAAAATACAAGGTTTATATTATCGATGAAGTGCATATGCTGAGTTCTTCAGCTTTTAATGCTTTTTTAAAAACCCTGGAAGAGCCGCCACCTTACGCTATTTTCATTCTTGCCACTACAGAAAAACATAAAATTCTCCCGACTATCCTCAGTCGATGTCAGGTATTTGATTTCAAGCGAATTACCAATCAGGATATTATAGATCACCTTGAAGAAATCTGCGCAAAAGAGAATATACCCGCCGAAAAATCTTCCCTCGAAATCATTGCGCAAAAAAGTGAAGGATGTATGCGCGACGCGTTAAGCATCATGGACAAAATGGTAAGTTTTTCAAATGGAAAGATTACGTACAAAGACGCACTTGAACACCTGAATATCCTTGATGCGGGATATTATTTCACGTTGCTTTCTGCTATACGTGAACAAAAATTATCGGATGCTCTTTTAATATATGATGAAATTAATCGAAAGGGTTTTGAAGGCGATTTATTGTTGAATGGTTTGGCAGAATTTACACGAAACCTGTTGATTTGTAAAGATGAAAAAGCAGCTGTTCTGCTGGATGTAGTCGAAGATTTCAAAGCAAAATACCTGGATGAGGCAAAAAATCTGGAATCGTCCTATCTCATCAGCGTGTTAAACGTATTAAGCGAATCAGAATTACAATATAAAACTTCAAGAAATAAGAGATTGCACGTTGAACTGGCGCTGATCAAACTCGCTTATCTCAGACAGGCCATGGATTTATCCAGAGGTTTAGCAGATAAGAAAAAGGGTACCGATGCAGTGAAACCCGTGGCTTATCGGGCGATAGTCCCAATGCAGGTAAGAGAGAAAAAAAACCCGGGCAATCATATCGAAAAGGTTCCTGAAAACCCTGTTGACGTGACGCCGGCCCCGGGTCCCAAATTAATGATTGAAATTCCGAAATCTGCAAGTCCGTCAATAACCAGCCTGGGAGCACTTTCGAAAATTCGCCAGGAATTGGTAAATCGCAAAATATCAGACAGAAACGAAGAAATAAAAAGTCTGGATCACGGACTTTTACTGGAAATCTGGAATCAATTTACGGATGACCTGAAAAGAAATAAAAACTCTGCAGCTTTGAGTTTTGAAGGCGCCGAATTGCGCATAATAGATGGGCAGTGTTTTGAAATAATTACCAATAATAATCTTGAACAAAGATTTGTAGAGCAGGAAAAAAGAAAACTGTCAGACTTACTGCAGGAACGCTTCCACAATAAAAACATCTCGTTTACGCTGGTGATCCGCGAAAAATCGCCAGAGCAATTTCCTCAGGAGAAAACGCTGAGTAAAAGAGAACAGTTTCTGCAAATCGCAGAAATGTATCCACTCGTAAAAGAGTTGAAGGACAAACTGAAACTTGAACTGGACTATTAATAAACCTAAAGCTGAAAGCCCAAAGCCTACAACTTTTCAATTCGAAAATCAACCCCGTTACTTTTCTCGCTTATGTTCTACTAAATTTAAACCCAGTCAAATGCTAAAAATCCTCTAATTTGAAATACCCGATTTTGCGCAGACGTTGATTCGCAGGATCTTTACACTTACTTATGGCAAGAAATTCTACGAATCAGGTATTTCAGACTAATTCGTCTTCCCGGTGGTCGCGGTTTGTATGGAGTAGTCGCCTGATTGCCCTTTTTGTGGTTTTAGGAGTAGTTACTATTCTGATTACACTTACACGTGTTTATACACCTTCTCTGCCAAATTTTGGTGCGCAGGAAAAAGAAGCACTACTCGATAGTTCCAGCTGGCTGTTTAATAAGAGCAAAATAGGTAAACAATATGGCGGCTTCAGAAAGTACATCAATGAAAAAGTCGCATACAAAGCCGGTGGCTATCCCATAGGAAAACGATTCCGGAAAAAAAATGGAATTATCGTTCAGGCAGATTCCAGTTTTTATTCGTTTAAAAAATTCTCAACCGGGGTGAGAGCAGGTTTCTATGTGAATTGGTCGCCCTCCTCTCTTATTTCACTGAATCAGAATATTGCGCGTTTGAATATGGTGCTTCCCGAATGGTTCTTCCTGGATCCTAATACAGATACCCTTTGGATAAAAATAGACTCGGCTGCATTGAACATCATGAATAAATCAGGCGTAAAAGTGTTGCCTCTTCTCACCAACAATATTGGCAGTGTATTTCGCGGAGACGTTGTACACCGTATTTTGAATAATCCGGTCAAAAGAGAGCGACTTATAGATGATATTGTAAAATATCTGGAATTATATAAACTGGACGGAATTAATATTGATTTTGAGGACCTGCTCGAAAAGAAAAATGAAGTACTCGTGCAGTTTCAGAAATCGCTTTATGAAAAAATGCACGCAAAAGGGTTACTTGTTTCGCAGGATGTACAGCCCTTTAATGAAGACTATAATTTTAAGGAGCTTTCTGCTTACAATGATTACGTTATCCTGATGGCATACGATCAGTTTTCAGATGGTACCGGCCCCGGACCTATTTGTCATCAGAAATGGATTGAAGGCGCTGTGGATGACGCAATAAAAAAAATTCCGACAGACAAACTGATCCTGGCTGTTGCAGGATTTGGATATGACTGGAAGCTTGATGAAAACGATAAAGTTGTTTCAGTTACGCCAATCAGTTACCAGGATGCCCTGACGCTGGCGCGCAGTTACGACGGGAAAATTATTTTTGACAATGATTCCTATAATCTGCATTTTACTTATGACGGTGATGATGGTGCCCCGCATAAAGTCCAGTTTACCGATGCGGCAACTACTTTCAACACAATGCGTTTTGCTGAAGAGTCAAGCCTTGCTGGAGTTGCACTCTGGCGCCTTGGAAATGAAGATTCCAGAATGTGGGACTTCTATGACCATGATATGAGTAAGGACAGCCTGCGTAATTTTGATTTTCATTTATTCTCGACCGTCAAAACTATGATCACTGATGAAACGCCTGCTTATTCCGGAGAGGGAGAAGTACTGGACGTAATCGGTGGCCCGACAAGCGGAAAAATTATTCCGGAACTGGATACCGCCGAGTTGTTGATATCTGAAGAATCATATACGCAGCTGCCTTCCAAATGGCTGGCGAGAAAATATGGAACGAAGGACAAGAAAAAACTTGTCCTCACTTTTGACGATGGCCCGGATCCTATTTATACTCCGAGAATTCTGGACATCCTCAGCAGGGAAAATGTACCCGCAGCTTTTTTTCTTGTTGGGATCAATGCAGAAAATAATATTCCCATTGTAAAACGTATTTATCGGGAGGGTCACGAAATCGGCAACCATACATTTACCCATCCCAACATTGCTAAAGTCAGCCGAAAACGCGCCATCATTGAAATGGATGCGACCCGTTTGCTCATTGAAGCGATCACGGGTCATTCTACGGTACTATTCAGGGCACCCTTTAATGCCGATTTTGAACCCGTAAAGGCGGATGAATTAATTCCGGTTGCGATAGCACGCGAAAAAAATTATCTGGATATCGGAGAATCCATTGATCCCCTCGACTGGGAACCCGGCACATCAGCCGATTCAATCGTTGCCCGGGTCATCGCCAGAAAACAAAACATGACTGATCAGAATCTGAGCGGCAATATCATACTGTTACACGATGCTGGCGGAGACAGCAGGGAGGCAACCGTTGAAGCCCTTCCCCGCATCATTCACTATTTCAAAGAACGGGGTTATCAGTTTACTACCATTGCAGATCTTCTTGGAAAGAAAAAAGAAGACCTGATGCCAGCCGTTCCCAGAGGCAGTGGATATTATTTGCTCCAGCTAAATTATTTCCTGGCGATGACTGCTTATATAGGGAGTCATTTCCTGACTTCTGTTTTCATCGTATTTATTATTCTTTCTCTTGCACGTATCATATTCATGGCCGTGATGGCCACTAAACAGAAGCATTGGGAAAAGAAATTCAATTTGCAATATTTCTGGAAACCGGATGGTACCGGTGCGCCTAAAGTGAGCATCATCGTTCCAGCCTATAATGAAGAAGTCAATGCAGTAAGTTCCATTGAAAATTTACTGAAAACAGACTATCCGAATTTTGAAATCATCTTTGTGGATGACGGTAGTAAAGATGGAACGTTTCAAAAGGTCCGGCAAGCCTTTGAAGGAAATTCCAGAGTGCGTGTTTTTACAAAAGCTAACGGTGGCAAAGCTTCTGCGCTGAACTTTGGAATTCTTCAATCCGAATCAGAATTCGTAATCTGTATCGACGCCGATACCAAGCTTCTCAGAGATGCCGTTTCAAAGCTCATGATGCATTTTGGCGATATCCAATATCACAATGGGAAAAAAGTAGGTGCAGTAGCGGGTAATGTGAAAGTAGGTAACACAGTTAATCTACTTACGAGATGGCAGTCCATCGAATATATAAGCAGTCAGAATTTTGACCGTATGGCTTTTGCATATCTCAACGCCATTACCGTTGTACCGGGGGCAATCGGCGCGTTCCGTAAGAAAGCCATTGAAGAAGCCGGAGGCTTCACCACCGATACACTGGCCGAAGACTGCGACCTTACCATTCGTCTGTTGCGTTGCAATTATATCATTGAAAACGAGAACGACGCCATTGCCATGACGGAAGCGCCGGAAACCGTCAAAATGTTTATCAAGCAAAGATTTAGATGGAGTTTTGGAGTGATGCAAACCTTTTGGAAAAACAGGGATATGTTATTCAGTTCCCGTAATAAAGCGCTGGGGTGGATCGCTTTACCCAATATCCTTACTTTTCAATATATCATACCGTCGATCATTCCTCTGGCAGATATCATTATGCTTATTGGGATCAGATTTGGTAATGGAGCCAGGATTGGAAAATATTACCTGGTTTTTCTGCTGGTGGATCTGGGCGTTGCCATTCTTGCATTTAGTTTTGAAAAGGAAAAATTGAGTAAACTGGTATGGCTGATACCTCAGCGTCTTGCCTGGCGCTGGCTGTTATGGTATGTTCTTTTCAAATCCTTTCGCAGAGCCATTAAAGGTGAATTGCAGCACTGGGGAGTTATCAAACGTACAGGTAACGTGAAAGACGTGCCCGTACTGCAAAAGGTATAATGCATACTGGTCCGGATCATTTCATGATTTTGCCTTAATTTCGAATCTCCAAATTCAAAATTTTCCTGTTTTATGGCTGAAGTTATTTTAATGCCCAGATTAAGTGATACAATGACTGAAGGGGTAATTGCTGCCTGGCATAAAAAAGTGGGCGATAATGTTAAAAAAGGAGATCTGCTCGCTGAGGTTGAAACTGACAAAGCCACCATGGATCTAGAAAGTTATAAAGACGGGACACTTTTATTCACTGGCACCGATAAAGGAGGTAAAATTCAGGTGAATGATCTGCTGGCAATCATCGGTAAACCCGGCGAAGACATCAGCACACTGGTAAAGGGTGGCGCCTCAAAAACACAGGCAACTCCTGAGAAATCCGATGCTGCACCAGCTCCGGCACCTATCGCAAAAAAAGAACAACCCCCAACGGTCAACCGTCAACCGTCAACCGAATTGGATTTATCCTCCATGCAGGAAGTGATACTAATGCCCAGGTTAAGTGATACCATGACTGAAGGTGTCATTGCGGACTGGCACAAGAAAGTAGGTGATACAGTGAAAAAAGGGGATATACTGGCGGATATAGAAACGGACAAGGCAACAATGGAGCTGGAAAGTTATAAAGAAGGAAAGTTACTGTATACCGGAGCTGAAAAAGGGCAAAAAATTGCTGTGAATGATTTGTTGGCAATCATTGGCGAAGAAGGAAAAGTAAATGTGCAACAGATTGTAAGCGCGGCAAAAAATAAAGGATCGGCACCAGAAACTGTAAAACCGGTAAATCAGGAGCCAGTCGCTACCAGTGCTAAAACTGATTCAGAACCCGCTGAAGCTGCATCACCTTCTTTAAACGGAGACGGTCGAATCAAAGCTTCTCCCTTAGCAAAAAAACTGGCCTCTGAAAAAGGTATTGATCTCTCACAACTTCATGGAAGCGGAGATTACGGTCGTATAGTTAAAAAAGATGTGGCTGAATTTAAGCCTTCCTCTACGACACCCGCTCCTCAAAAAATTGCTTCTGTATCTGCTTCAGCTGCGGGTACAGTAAGTTTTGAAGACGTGCCGGTTTCTCAAATGCGCAAAACAATTGCAAAACGTCTTTCAGAAGTAAAATTTACTGCTCCTGAATTTTATCTTACTATTCAGGTTGATATGGATCAGGCAGTAAGTAGTCGCGCAAAAATTAACGAAACCGCACCCGTTAAAATCTCTTTTAATGATTTCGTTCTAAAAGCCACAGCACTGGCATTGAAGAAACATCCGGCAGTAAACAGCAGCTGGATGGGAGATAAAATCCGGGTAAATCATCATGTGAATATCGGCGTGGCTGTTGCAGTTGAAGACGGCCTTTTAGTACCGGTTGTGCGTTTTGCGGATACCAAATCTCTTTCTCAGATTTCAGCAGAAGTAAAAGACTTTGCCACGAAAGCAAAAAATAAAAAACTTCAACCATCTGACTGGGAAGGAAGTACATTCACGATATCAAATCTTGGAATGTTTGGGATAGACGAATTCACTGCTATCATCAATCCGCCCGATGCGTGCATTCTGGCAATCAGTTCGATACAACAGATTCCCGTGGTAAAGAATGGATCGATCGTTCCTGGAAATGTTATGAAACTCACTATGACCTGCGACCATCGCGTGGTGGATGGCGCAACAGGCGCAGCGTTTCTCCAAACGCTAAAAGGGCTCCTGGAAGAGCCCCTGCGAATGCTTATTTAATTACCGTCCGGATTAGCTGATTTATAATATCATGATTTTGGTGCTGGTCTTGACCTTTCCATTTTCACCCAGCAGCACATATATGCCAGATTTTAACGGCGCACTATTCAACTCCATTTCCTGATTTCCTGCCGACAGGGACATCAATTTCTCCGCCACTTTATTACCATTCAGATTATACAGACTGAAATGATAATTTCCGGCTTTTTCGGTATTAACACGAAAACTAACTGAGTTAGAACCGAACGTATTAATCGCTTGAAGTTGAAATCCGTTTTCAATATCAAAAGAAACAGTCTGGACAGTTGAATAAGTAGCCAGTCCTGCGTTTGAAATCATCTCCATCCGATACGCAAAAGTGCCGGAAGGATTATTTAAAGGATCCAGATATGAATCGTCGCGGGCAGTGCTGATCTGATTACCGTTATATTGTTTCACAGTTTCAAAATGCACACCATCAGCGGCTCGTTGTATTGACAGGGAAGTAAGATTTTCATCTCCGTCTATTTTCCATGTAATGGCAGCAGATTTATTTTCCGTACTTACCTTAAAATAATCAAATACCAACGGCAGTACGCTTGAACCGCCTGCTTCGATATCGTCATATACAAAACGATCCAGTCCACCCGAAGAAACCGTTGCGTTATAACCGTACAATCGAAAAATTATTTTAGATGACATATTCATGAAAGACGCACCCAGTGTTACAACTGTCGCCGGAGTACTGTTCGCCGTTAGTATACCACTGGAAATATCAGTTGAAAACCCATCCAGATTACTGCGCAAAGACCAGTTGTTTGGGCCGGCTCCGGAAGTACCCGTAGTACTTCTTCGGATCTGCATGACCAGGGAAGAAACTGTAAGCGTATGACCCGCTGTGGGTGTAATCGAAAATTCGAGATAAGCATTTGGGTCTATCGTACTGCCTGTCGGCCAGGATCCTTCGCCATAATAAACCGTTCCACCATTAAAAGCGCCACCTGCAGCGATTGTACTTCCTAATGAAGCATCTCCCGCAACGCTGCTGGCAGAACCTGATCCAGTTAAAACATTGTTGAAAGTCCATTCAGCAACCTGCGCATGCAGGAACATGGAAAGAAATATAACAGGTAAAAAGATGAATATTATTTTTCTAAGCACACTGATCTTCATAAGATATGTATTAAATCGCTTTGAAGAAACGAAATCCATACCAGTACATAATATCGTGTAAACCAACAGATTCCAAAATAGATAATTTCCCGTTACGGGAAGACATTCCATTTGGAAGAGATGGTGGGGCGAAAATGGGTTTTAATAAAATATAAAATGCTGTTATCTTCCTTATTCTTTCAGCCTTCAGATCAATCCCCCGAAAAATGATTCAGCGTTCTACAATTCAATTGCTTCGTTTTCATTTTTCTTTTTTCCTGATGCCTGTATTCTGGTTTGCGATCAGCCAGGTAGCGCATCCCGTTTTATCGAAGTCAATTCTCATTTTTCTTATCCTGCATGTGTTGATTTATCCTTCCAGTAACGGTTTCAATAGTTATATGGACAAAGACGAGGGGAGTATTGGAGGAATAAAATCACCGCTTCAGCCAACCTATCAGCTTTTTTACGCAACTATACTAATGGACTTAGTTGCTCTTATATTGAGTTTTTTCGTCAGTTTATATTTCACCATGGCTTCCATTCTTTATATATTGGCTTCAAGGGCATATAGCGCCAGAGCTGTACGATTAAAAAAATATCCCCTGATAGGATATTTTACGGTGATAATTTGCCAGGGAGCTTTGGTTTTTTTTATGGTTTATCACGGCACGGATCGCTATTTAACAACTCATGTGCCTTTGTTGGGAATGATTTGTGCATCCGTTCTGATAGGAGGTTTTTATCCAATGACGCAAATATATCAACACAAGGCAGATGCAAAAGACGGCGTTCAGACCCTCAGTGCCACCTTGGGTATTCGCGGAACATTTATATTTAGCGGGATATTGTATGGGATTGCCTTCATCTTACTCGGATATTACTTCAGCATTTCGCTGGAAACAAAAGAATTCCTGGTTTTATCAACCTGCATGCTGCCGATTCTCGTATACTTTATGAACTGGGCCGCAAAAGTGTGGCGAAACCCTTCCTTTGCTGATTTTAAACATACCATGCGAATGAATATAATAGCTTCCTGTTTTACCAGCGCGGGTTTTGTTGTCGTATTTCTAATGCATCGATTGTTTTATTCTTAAATTAATTGATTGAGTCAGATAACATCCATCGGAACAGCAGTTCCAAGATTTAAACACAACCAGGACGAGATCCTGCGTTTCATGAGTCGCATTTATGCATTCAATGAAAGAGAACGGCGCACCCTTAAATATTTGTATCATCATAGTGGCATTTCAAGCCGTTATTCCGTTTTATCTGATTATAGCAGGGAGCCGGGTGAATGGACATTCTATCCGGCAGGCGAAAATCTGGAACCCTTCCCTTCTCTTGAAGAAAGGATGAAAATTTTCAATCATTACGCAGTCGATTTATCGGCTAACGCCATACTAAACTGTCTGGAAAATAAACTGGAACCCCACCAGGTTACCCATTTAATAACTGTTACCTGTACCGGTTTAAGCGCACCGGGATTGGATATACAATTATTGGAATTGCTTGATCTTCCGAAAAACATCATCAGAACTTCAGTAAATTTTATGGGTTGCTACGCAGCTATTCATGCCTTAAAACTTGCAGATGTTTTTTGCCAGAGCGACCCCTCGGCTAAAGTACTGATTGTATGTACCGAACTCTGTACACTCCACTTTCAACAACTTGCTACAACAGATAACATAACTTCCAGTTTATTATTCGGAGATGGATCGGCAGCAGTGTTGATTACCAGCGACCAGGATAACTGTACCGGCTATCGGTTAGCGGGGTTTTATGGTGAAGTGATGCCCAAAGGGAAAAAGGACATGTCATGGGAATTATCTTCCACGGGATTTAACATGACCCTGAGTGGTTATGTACCCGAACTGATTGAAGAAGATTTCGAAGCACTCGTGCAACGCGCTCTTGCTAAACAACAAATTACACATAATCAAATCACTCATTGGGCAATTCATCCCGGAGGTAAAAGAATACTGGAAGCAATTGCAAAAAGTCTTTCCTTGTCAAAAGACCAACTCGATGCATCGTATCAGATATTACAGGAATATGGCAATATGTCATCGCCTACCATACTGTTCGTATTAAAAAAAATTTTCAGTCGTTTGAATAATCCGGGAAATCAAATGGTATTTGGCGCAGCTTTCGGACCCGGACTTACAATGGAAACGTTCACAGTCACTAGAAGTATGTAATCCCGATAGGTCCGTACCGCCCGAATTTTGAGCGGCAAGAATAAGATTTACGAACGAACACAGTACATGAATTTTACCATTCGATCATATCAGCCTGAACTACTTGACCAACCCGACATTCCGGCCACAGATATTCAACGAAACCTTTATGAACTCTCCATAATTAATGGAAAATTGGGTGGGCATGCGTGCACATTAAGCGGTTTTCATCAATTGTCAAAAAGAAAAAATGATCTGCATGTTTGTGAAATAGGCTGCGGTGGTGGCGACAATCTGAAAGCAATAGAAAAGTTTTCAAATGCTGACAATAGAAATTTTTATTTTACAGGAATTGATATCAACCCGAATTGCATACAGGTTGCCCAAAACATTCAATGGAAAAATAATGTGGAGTTCATTGTTAGTGATTTTAAGAAAATTGATTTTACCAACAAACCCGACATCATTTTCTGTTCCTTATTTTGCCATCACTTTAACGATGAAGAATTGATTCAGATGTTTCGCTGGATGAAAAAAAATAGTACCAATGGCTTTTTTATCAACGACCTGCACCGTCACCCGCTGGCTTATCATTCGATACAAATACTGACATCCCTTTTTTCAAAGTCCTACCTCGTACAACATGATGCCCCGCTCTCTGTATTACGGGGATTTAAGAAGAAGGAATTGAAAGATTTATTGGAAAAGGCTGGTTTAAAACATTATACCATTCAATGGAAGTGGGCCTTCCGCTGGCTGGTAGTTGTATATCCGTGAACAACAATAACTCATACGATATCGCTATTGTTGGAGGTGGTCTGGCGGGACTATCACTATCCATACAACTCGCCCGGCAAAACCATCGTGTATGCTTGTTTGAAAAAGAAGTTTTTCCATTTCACAAAGTATGCGGAGAATATATCAGTATGGAAAGCTGGGATTTTCTACTGGATCTGGGTTTGCCTCTTGAAAACTGGGATCTGCCAAGAATACACGAGTTATTCGTCTCTTCGCCCAACGGTGAATTCATTTTGGAAAAACTTCCGCTGGGCGGTTTTGGAATCAGCAGGTACAAGCTCGATGCTGTGATGGCGCAGCTTGCCCGTTCTGCGGGCGTTCACGTTTATGAGAATACAAAAGTGTATGATATTATTTTCGAGAATGACTTTCATGAAATACATACAAGTGCGGGTCCGTTTTACGCAAAACTAACCTGTGCCTGTTACGGGAAAAAAAGCAATCTGGATGTGAAGTGGAAGCGTGATTTTTTAAATCATGGCGAATCAGGAAATCATGTAGGTGTTAAATATCATGTAAAAGCAGCATTGCCGGAACATCGCATAGCACTACACAATTTCCCTGGTGGTTATTGCGGGATCTCAAAAGTAGAAGAAGGAAAATACTGTCTGTGTTATCTGATCGATGCAGAGAAGCTGAAAAATAATGGCAATTCCATTCCAGCAATGGAGGAAAAAATATTGAAGCAAAATCCCCTTCTTCGGGAACTGCTGGAAACAGTGGAGGTATTATACAAAGAACCTTTGACCATCGCACAAATAAGTTTTTCCAAAAAAACGCAGGTCGAAAACCATGTTCTATATATAGGAGATGCTGCAGGTATGATTACGCCACTATGCGGAAATGGAATGAGTATGGCCCTGCATGCGTCAAAAATCGCCTGCAAATTAATAGAAGCATTTCTTGCTAACCATATTTCCAGGGAGAAAATGGAGATCTCATATCAAAAAGAATGGCGACAACATTTTGCACGAAGGATGCAAACAGGCCGATTACTACAGCGGATATTTGGAAAACCATTCTGGTCGGTTTGGATGATAAGAATGCTGAAGCCGTTTCCACCCATTGTACGCAGTCTGATCAAACAAACTCATGGTGAAAGATTTTAAGAAATCTAAAATATTTTATACGACAACTTTTTCCGGGTTCCTGACACCCTCCCCGATTGCCTGAAAATTTTTATATTAGCGAATGAAATTTCCATTCATCGTTATGTTAAGCTGTGGATTCTTCAGCTCTTTTTCCCAGGATAAAAACGCCTTTTATGCCCTGGATAAAAACATGAATCAAACGGTATTGGATTCTTCCAAATACATTTTATGGATCCACGAAAAGGAAGACAGTAACTGGCAATGGGATTATTATTATACCTGGGGAACCCTTATTAAATCTAATTCTTACGCTGATCATGACGGTACCATACCGAACGGCCGGTTTTGTCTGTACAATTCCTACGGAAACATCGACTCAACGGGCATTTTTGATCACGGAAAAAAGAATGGCAGTTTTTATAAATATGAAAGCTATACTAAAGACAGTTTAAAACCCATCCACCAATATGACTATACATCAGACAGTTTGGTGAAATCTATCAATGTTTCATCGAACACTGAAAAGTCAAAAGACACCATAGATGAAAAAGAATCGGAGTATCCGGACGGGACCGCCGGTTGGTACAGATACCTGGCCAAAAACCTTGTGTATCCCCAAAGGGCAATCTCAAAAGAAGTTCAGGGCCAGGTACAAATATTCTTTTTAGTAGATGAAAAAGGTTTTATTCACGATACATATATTCAAAAGTCGGTAGAATATTCCCTTGATCAGGCTGCCCTGGATCTCATAAAAAAATCTGGTGCATGGATACCTGCAACAAAGGGAGGCAGTCCGGTAAAATCTTACAAAATTCAGCCGATTAACTTCAAATTGGAAGCACAATAGCTTTAAACTTTTGGGTCATTCCACTGTTAGTATAACATGATTTCCGACAAAAAAAAGACACTTGTACTCGGTGCGTCAGCTAATCCCGCGCGATATAGTTTTCTTGCCATCAATAAACTACGCGAACACCATCATCCGGTTGTGGCCATTGGGAAAAGAAAAGCTTTCGTGGCGGATATTCCGGTTGAGGTAACTACAACTCCTATTGAGGATCTGGATACTGTTTCCATTTATTTAAACAAAGACAATCAGAAGAATTATTACGATTATATTCTGTCGCAGCATCCTCATCGCGTAATATTTAATCCCGGAGCCGAGAACCCCGAATTCGAACAAATCCTCTCTCAGAAAGGAATTCAACCGGTTGAAGCATGCACCCTCGTACTTCTTGGTACGGGACAATACTAACTGAGAGTATAGGAGTATAAGAGTATAGGAGTATAAGAGTGTAGGAGTATAAGAATGATTTTGATAAACTACACTCTTATACTCTTATACTCCTATACTCTTATACTCTTATACTGTAAGAAGCTTTTTCCCAAACTGGGAACCTTTTTACTGCAATTAATACGCTGCCCATTCGTTTTTATTCAGGCGGCTCCCTATGCCGCCCCCCAAATCCGATGTATACCCTGAAAACAATCTTAAGCGGTTTTTGCCTGCTTTACAGTGTCGTGCTTTTTGCACAAAAAAAAGACGCTTTGGAAGCACTTCCCAACTCAAATAAAATAGAAGTCAGCAACCATTCTTTGGAAGCACTCTTCCATTCTTCGCAAAATATCTCTGTAGATCTGGCACCAGGATTTCGCATCGAAGGAAAAATAGAAAACAAATCGAATCACGGCGACAATATCACTTCGATACTTATCCAATTGCAAAATAATTACGGCGGAATTTTGAGCATTTCACGATATATCGACGCTAACGGAATTGTTTACTATGCGGGCCGTTTGCTGAAATTGCGTGAACCCGAGGGCATGATGCTGGTGGAAAAAGACAAACACTATTATTTTATACAAACACAACAAAGATTTCTGGTAACAGAATGAAAAAAAATTTTAAATATATTGTTTATGGCATATGCCTGCTGGTGCATGCAAATCTTTTTGCGCAAGTGCCCCTTCTCAACAGTTATTCACCCGCCGCCGCAACGGTATATCTTGTATTTGACGGTGCTGAAGTAGATGGAACGATTTGGAATGAACAGGGAAAAATAACGGCGGCTCCGTCAGGGTTAACACCTGCATCGATAACCTGGATTCATCAAATGATTGCCGAACATTTTGTGTTATTCAATCTTAATATTACGACTGACCCCTCAGTATATGAAAAAGCACCTGTTCGTCAACGAACAAAAATAATCTTCACGCCGGATGGTAGCTGGTATGGCCAGGTTTCCGGCGTTTCAGCCATCGGCTCCTTTGTGTGGGGAGATGAAACACCTGCATGGGTCTTCACCAGTATTCTGGGAAACAACCCGACATTTATTGCCGCAGCCGCAACACATCAGATAGGACATACACTTGGCCTGCAGCATCAAAGCCTCTACGACGCTTACGGTGTAATGATTTCTGAATTAAGTGGTGGAGAAAATAATATCCTGTCCGATGATGCTCCCCTGATGGGTATACCTTTTTATAAACAAGCCGACTGGAAAAAAGGACATCCTTCAACAGGACCTGCAAATATTCAAAATGATACTGCAGCCATTGCAGGAGCACCTAACAATATTGGATACCGGAAATTGTCCGTTTCGAATACACCGCAAGAAGGAGTTGTAAAAATAGAAAGGCAGGAACCAGGCACGCTTGAATTAAGTAGTTCGGGTAATTATAGCTATCGTCTTTTTGATATCAGCGGGCGCTTACTCACTCAGGGAAATCTGAAAACAGGATTCAACGAAATCCGCACCAACCCATCCTCAACAGGTGTTTTGGTACTGCAATGGTCGGGAGAATCTGGAGTAGGTGTACAAAAGATAATCAATTAGTAATATATATTTTTTTTGCTGACATGTTTTTTCGGTACATTCGAAAAACCTATTAATATGCTTTGGCGAAAATTTAATGGCGACCTTATTGAATTACCAATTGCCCGCGAAGTAGAAAACGCCATCCGGCGTGAAACAAAAAATGGTTTTCATCTTAAAGTATGCATCGGCACCGACTCCCAGGTAAAAGGAGTGGAAACAGAATTTGCTACTGTAATTGTTTTTTTGCGTGAAGGACATGGCGGCTTCATGTTCATCCACAATGAAAAAACAAAAACGAAATACAGCATCAAAGAACGCATGCTTGTAGAAGTAGCCAAAAGTATCGAAATCGCATATGAATTGTGCCCGCTGTTCACTCAGTATAATGTGGACATGGAAGTGCATGCAGATATCAATACCAATCCCCATTTTAAGAGTAATGATGCGTTGAAAGAAGCCATGGGTTATATACTTGGTATGGGCTTCGCTTTTAAAGCCAAACCTGAAGCATTTGCCAGCAGCAGCTGTGCAAACAAAGTAGTGAATTAAGCAAAAGGCGTAAGGCTTAAGGCAAAAGGCTTAAGGCTTAAGGCGTAAGGCTGAAGGCTGAAGTTGAAAAATGCTGAACCCATAACCCATAACCCATAACTCATAACCCCCAACGCTTGTAGCTTTAGGCCTTTAGCTTTAAGCCTTTTGCCCAGTCTTCGTTCATCTCCCCGATTAATCGGAGAATATCACCCCTGCCCATTTTTTTCTCGGCACTTGTAACAAAATGACGCGGAAGAAACTGCCAGGTCTCCCGCATCTTCTGAAGAAAGTCCCTAACGTTTGCAGCTACTGTCCGCTGATTTTCCTTGTCTGATTTTGTAAATATCAGCGTAAACGGAATTTCCCATTTGCCCATACTATTTACAAAATCAAGATCGAGTTTCTGGGGTTTATGTCGGCTATCAATCAATAAAAAAACATGAGCAAGTGTTTGTCGGTTTTTTAGGAAATCCTCAATCATTGTTTCCCATTTCTTGCGCTGCGCAATGGAAACTTTCGCAAACCCGTATCCGGGCAAATCTACCAGCCACCACCTGGATACCTTTTTTTCATCAATGGTTTCAATGGAGAAATGATTTATTAATTGCGTTTTGCCCGGCGCAGCCGAAGTCTTTGCCAGCTTGTCAATATCGGTAATCATGTTGATCAGGGACGACTTGCCCACATTACTTCTCCCGATAAATGCGTATTCGGGCAGATCGGTTACAGGGCAGTCTTTATAACTCGGACTACTGATTACATACTTTGCTGAGCGGATTTCCATACCGCAAGTTATGATTCCCGCCTGAACAGGTTATTTTTGCATCCCATGCAGGAATTTCAGCACGATACCATTGTCCCTTTCAAAGATTCTGTTGCTCCCAAGAAACAACAGGTAGCGGATATGTTCAACAAGATAGCCTTCCGTTATGATTTCCTTAATCACTTTCTCAGCGGCGGCATCGACAGGAGCTGGAGGAAAAAAGCCATCCGGGAGCTCATTGGTTTGAGTCCTGAAAATATACTCGACGTTGCAACCGGCACAGCGGACATGCCCCTGATGCTGATCAAAATCCTGCGTCCTGATAGCATTAAAGGTATAGATATCTCTGAAGGCATGTTAGCAATAGGCAGAGAAAAAATAAGGAAATCCGGATTAGACAACGCGATCAATTTACAACAGGGTGATGCAGAATCGATCAGTTTCCCTGATAATACATTCGACGCAGTGACCGTGGCTTTCGGTGTTCGAAATTTTCAGCACCTTGAAATGGGGCTTTTGGAAATGCTGAGAGTTATGAAGCCAGGAGGCAAGCTCGTAATACTTGAATTCTCAAAGCCTGGCAAAGGATGGTTTCTTCCGTTTTATACATTCTACCTGAAGCTTATCGCTCCGCGAATCGGAAAAGCAATCTCGGGCAATGCGGCAGCTTACAGGTATCTAAATGATTCTGTAAATGCTTTTCCTGAAGGGGAAGACTTTTTGAAAATCCTGGAGCATACTGGTTATCGGGATAGCTTTCGCAAAAAGCTGAGCCAGGGAATTTGTACAATTTACTGTGGCACCAAATAAACAGAAATCTCAAAAAACTGTTATTACCCGATCTTCCGGCAATTATTCTCCTTTTTGGTCGTTATTTTGATTCAATTCCAGGTCATAGTTATGTTTTTGTTTTGGCAGTGTATCTTGCAAACCATTTAAAACTATATGTTATTGATTGACTGTTACTTATGAGTAAGTTACTGTTGTGGCCAAACAAAAAAAGACCTTTCCGGATCTTTTCCTTTATCATTATTAGCCTTATTTCCATCCAGGCGCATGCCCAGTTGAGAGATAATATCAACCTGCCCGATCATGACGATAAGTTCTATCATCTGGGCATCGCCCTGATTTATAACAACTCTCATTTTCAGGTTACACCCCATCCGAATCTCTTAAAAAGTGACAGTATTCTTTATGTCAGTCCTGAAAACACTGGTGGTTTCGGACTTGCAGGTATGCATACATTCAAGATCAATCCCCACCTCGAATTCAGAATCGTGTTTCCGGAACTCATGTTTTCCTATAAGAATCTGACCTATAGCACCACATTTCCCAATGGACAACAAACCACGGCTACCAAACAAATTGAGTCGATCCTCCTTGGTTTCCCGCTCCAGGTTAAAGTGTTGTCCGATCGCATGAATAATTTCAGGTTCTACGCATTGGGAGGTGTGAATTATCAATACGATCTGGCATCGAACGCCACTGCCCGTAAAGCAGAGGATCTGGTTAAGCTGAATCCAATTGATCTCAGTATCGAAGCGGGAGTAGGTTTTCAATTCTTTTTCCCTGTATTTATTCTTTCGCCAGAAATTAAATTCAGCGACGGAATTATCAATACCCATCACAGAGATCCTAACCTGATCTACTCAAATACAATCGACAAATTGAAGTCGAGGATGATTGTTTTTTCACTCATCTTCGAAGGATAGGGGAAGAAAGTATGGGAGTATGGGAGTATGGGAGTATGGGAGTGTGCTTCAACAAATTATTTTATAGTCTCATAGAAATCAAAAACAACTCCCATACTCCCATACTCCCATACTCCCATACTTGTTTTAGTAGTCATATTGCCTGCGAAACATATTCATTCGCACACCAAACGTGTACATTGTGGAACTGGTCTTTGTAGTTCCGGCTGTTGGGTCTGCCACAGTATAGGTGCGGTACATGATGGTCCCCTCAAGAAATAAATTTTCTTTCACCTGGTAGGATAGATATGCTGTCGAATTTACAACGGTAGCCGGTATACCGGATCCAATGTAAAAACCATAGTCCCTTGGTCGCGTATCATAATTAAGCAACACGTTACTTCCGAAATTCTCACCCGCTGAATCGAGTCCCTGCCTGTTATAGATACATTTCAATTCGATGATCCAACGGTACGCCGGCTGATATCTTAAAATACCTATGAGTTCAAAAAAATTGGCTCCGAAAGGATGTGCGAGCGGCTGATTATAATTCGACCAGTTGGCTACTGTATCGTTATGGGAATAAGTATATGGCCGCATTACATTCATTTCAGCCTGCAAGTCAAGATTCTTCACCTTGAAAACATCAATGTATTTCACCCCGAATTGCAACCCCTGTTTATTACCCCACCACCCATTCGAATAATGGGTGATCTGATCCCAAACGAATTCATTGAACAGCAACTGACCATATAGCTGAACGGAATGAGCAATATTGGCCTTTGCATCAAATCCCACCGTCGTTTTGTCCGGACTACCGGTCTCCTGTTGCGCAGCCGGAAGGAAGATCACCGGATTTAAATAAGAAAGTTCAAAACTGTTTACCCCACCAAACGCAATATTGCTATAAATTCCAACATTCAGCCACTTGGTTGCATTCACGCTGAGATGGTGAACCACCGCATATTTCTTTGGATACAGATAGTCGCCTGGCAAATGCTGACTCGTTAATTCCATTAGAATATTCTGGTAGTTTAATTTCCAGATACGCAGGTTTAATTTCAGAAACAAATAGGGCGCAGCATAGTCACTCAAAAAAAGAGTGCGATATCCATCACCTATAAAATTTTTATCGTATCCAAACTGAAGGGTGAAATATTTCCAAAAGTCAAAATCAATGGAACCTCGCGCATCCCAATAATCGAATGCCGTCCTGGAACCTTTGAATTCTTTAAAATATCCTACGCCTGGAACGGCAGGATACCCGGATGCATACACACGACTCGTAAAAAAATCAGGACCACGCTCCTGATTGTCCGTTATATAACTGGAAAAACCCAGATGTTCAGCAATCCGGCCCCGGAAAGTTAGTCCCTTGGTATTGACATACACCTGTTCCGAATTTCCCGTTTGTTTGGAAAGTTGAAATTGCAGTACCGGATCTACGACAAGAAAAAAATCTTTTTCATTTACCTTCAGAAAATTCGCCTGTGTTTTATAAATCGTATTCCATATTGGATGTTTACTCAGGAATGATTCCTGACTTCCACTCACCCATTCACTGTTGTTCATGAGCAGACTCTGCAGCATTGCCTGATCCGTTTTTCCAAAATGGTACGCTTCACCATATGGATAAATCGTATTGAGAGAATCCGCGTATTCAGATGCTTTTACTGCGACCTCTCTGCTGATTGGCTTACAGGTGAAAATATTCAGATCCGGATTGGTTTGCATCTTGATTCCTATCCTGTCCAGAAATTGTTCATATTGCGATCCCTGTGGAAGATAAGTAGACTGGGATAAGGCGGCACTGGGAAGGATGAGAATTATAACAAGCCTTGCAACGGTTTTAATAAATTGCATCATTAAGTATTCGGATTCCGAACCAAGATATGCAAAATTACCTGATTAAGAATATTTCAGTCGTTAATGAAGGTCGCATTTTCAACAGCGATTTGCTGATCAGGAATGAACGCATTGAAAAGATTGCAAAAAACATTTCTCCCGATATTTCGGTTGTTGAAATAGAAGGTGAAGGACTTCATTTATTACCGGGCTGCATCGACGATCAGGTTCATTTTCGGGAACCGGGATTAACACACAAAGCCTCCATCTATACTGAGTCACGCGCCGCGGTAGCAGGTGGCGTCACTTCTTTTTTGGAAATGCCCAATACCGTTCCACCTGCTTTTACGCAGGATTTACTGGAAGAAAAATATGCTATCGCAAGTAAAACATCGCTGGCAAATTATTCTTTTTATATGGGTACTTCCAACGACAATACGGAAGAGGTATTCCGGACGAATGAAAAGAAAAACGATATCTGTGGAATAAAAATCTTCATGGGTTCTTCTACAGGAAATCTGCTCGTGGATAATTATCTCACATTGGATAAATTATTCGCCGGCACTGAAGTTCTCATCGCCACACATTGCGAATCTGAAAAAATTATAAAAGAAAATCTGCTGCGTTTCCAATCCGAAAATAGAAAATTGGTTGCATCAGATCATCCTTTGATCAGAAGCGTTGAAGCCTGTTTTGAATCTTCTTTAACGGCCATACAATTTGCAAAAAAGCACGGATCCAGATTACACGTCTTTCATCTGTCCACCGAAAAAGAACTCAGCCTTTTTACAAATATGATCCCTCTTGCCGAGAAGAGAATCACGGCAGAAGTTTGTGTGCACCATCTGCATTTCAGTGCCGACGATTATGTCCGTTTGGGAAACCAGATAAAGTGTAATCCCGCAATTAAGGCGCCCGAAAACAGGGAGGCCCTCTGGACGGCTCTTCTGGACGATCGCCTGGATTTGATCGCTACGGATCATGCTCCGCATACGCTGCAGGAGAAAGGATTTTTCAGAAATGAAGAAGGCAGTTTACAACCCATACAGGGAGACGCAGGATCTTATGTCCATGCACACGCAGGACTTCCTCTTGTCCAACATTCCCTGCAAATGATGTTGTGGTATGTTAAGCAGGGGAAAATATCGATTGAAAAGCTGGTTGAAAAAATGTCGCACGCTGTGGCCGTCTGTTTTCAAATCCCTGACAGAGGATTTATCAGGGAAGGTTATTACGCCGATCTGGTAATGGTTGATCTGAATAAGAGTTCGACTGTTCATGCACGTAATATCAGATATAAGTGTGGCTGGAGTCCTTTGGAAGGAACAGTATTTCCCGCTTCCGTCATAAATACTTTTGTAAACGGCCATCTAGTTTATGGAAACGGGCTGCTGGATGAATCACAAATGGGTAAACGTTTACGATTCCAACGATAAGCTGCTATCCTTCACTTATGCAAATTGATAACACCACTTATTCAGACCTTTCTGTTTTCCAGACCTCAGATGAGTACTCGATATTCAGCAAACTCGACAGAACACGAACGGTTGGTGGAAGAATGCAGCTGATGGATTTTTTCAACAATCCTTTCAGTGACCTCGATAAAATCAAACAAACGCAGGAAATACTACAGATCATCAGAAGAAATGAAAAGCAATGGGGTCCTTCCATTTCGAATGGAACCATCATGGTGATGGAAAGATTTTATGAAACTCCGCTGGATAAAATACCCGCATCCCACGATCCCGTTAATGCGAAAATGTACCAGGTGCTACATGCTCCGGATTACGCGCTTACGCGTTATTCTGTGGGACATTTTGCCGATTTTTTTAGCGGCATGTTATCCATCATCGCTATTCAAAAAAAAGAAAAATGCCCTCCTCTGCTTAATAATCTTCTGGACCGGGTAAATAAATTACTAAGTCAGGATATTATTCAACATATCGCAAAGAAAAAATCGGGTGACAAATTCAGTGCGTCAGAGGTGGTGGAATTCGGGAACTTCATTCGTAATCATTTCAAACAGGCAGCGCTGGTATTAATAGACATATATGGAAAACTGGATGCATGGTATTCGATGGCGATGTCTTCCGCAGAATTTGATCTAACCGAACCTGAATTCATAGACACTGAATTTCCCTATATCGAAATGAACGGACTACATCATTTGCTGCTACCTCAGGCAGTAGCTTATGATGTAGCCATGAATCCCGAAAATAATTTCTTCTTTCTTACGGGAGCCAATATGGCGGGGAAAAGCACTTTTATTAAAGCTGTAGGCGTTGCTCTTTTTCTGGCCCATCTTGGAATGGGTGTTCCGGCAGGCCGAATGAAAACCAGTCTTTTTGATGGCATTCTTAGTAATATCAACGTAGTCGACAACCTCGTTAAAGGAGAAAGCTATTTTTTTAATGAAGTACAAAGGATCCGGAATACCATTCTTAAGATCAGTGATCAAAAAAAATGGCTGGTATTAATTGATGAATTATTTAAAGGCACCAACGTTCAGGATGCTATGAAATGTTCCTCAACGGTTATCAGGGGACTGATCAAAATAAAATCATCTCTTTTTATTTTATCAACCCATTTATATGAAATCGGTGAAGAATTGAAACAATATCCTAATATCTCCTTTAAATATTTCGAGACAAGAATACATAACGGCCAACTCGAATTTCCTTATTTGTTGAAAGAAGGTATCAGCAACGACCGACTGGGATACCTGATATTGGAAAGAGAGAAAGTGGTGGAACTGCTGGAGAAACTTTGAAGAAAGTATGGGAGTATGGGAGTATGGGAGTATGGGAGTTATTCAGAATTCTTAACTTTATGATTCGCGTAAAGCGTAAAGCGTAAAGCGTAAAGCGTAAAGCGTAAAGCGTAAAGCGTAAAGCGTAAAGCGTAAAGCGTAAAGCGTAAAGCGTAAAGCGTAAAGCGTAAAGCGTAAAGCGTAAAGCGTAAGGCGTAAGGCGTAAGGCGTAAAGCGTAAAGTGGCGTAACCCATAACCCATATCTCATAACTCATAACTCATAACTCATAACTCATAACTTAAAATGAAATCTTATCTCATCAATATCACCTTGTCGTCCGCTCTTTGCATCATTTTTGCATCCTGCGAAAACAAGACCGCCACCACAACATCAGAAACACAAACTATGGACAGCTCAAAATCTGCCCCTTCGATTAAAACAGCGGATGTAGTTTATACGTCTAATGGCAAGCAATCCAATGGATTTATTGCTTATGATGAAAACCTGAAGGGTAAACTACCGATTGTAGTCATCATCCCGGAATGGTGGGGGGTTACCGACTATGTTAAGTCACGCGCAAAACAACTTGCAGCACTGGGTTATTTTGCGATTGATGCCGACATGTTTGGAGATGGCAAGACTGCCGCAGATCCCAATGAAGCGATGGCATTAACAAAGCCGTATTACACCAATCCTCAACTCTCACTGCCGGCAGTTGAAGCCGCTATAGCCAAAGCTTCAACGTTCTCTCAGGCCGATACCAGCCGCATTGCAGTAATTGGATATTGCTTTGGGGGGTTTGTTGCGTTAAATGCAGTAAAGCTGGGCGCTCCTGTGAAAGCAGTAGTAAGTTTTCATGGAGGTCTTGGAGGCGTGCAACCAAAAAAAGGTGTTATTAAGGGAGATATCCTGGTCTGTCAGGGAGGCGCCGATCAGTTTGTGCAGGAGCCTGAACAGCTGGCATTTAAGAAAAGTATGGATTCCGTAGGAGTTCACTACACTTTTATTACATACCCCGGCGCTTCGCACGCTTTTTCCAATCCGGGTGCAACGGCTCTGGGAGAAAAATTTAAACTGCCGATTGCCTATAACGCAGCCGCAGATACTGCTTCCTGGAAAGAAATGCAGACGCTATTCCTCACGGCATTGAAATAATGAATGCATAACATTTCAGACATTCACACGCTTTTTCTTGCTGTATAGAAATGATGGGACAAAAATTATTTCAGTCATGCAGGGCTCTTCCTCACGTAATTGAATGATGAATTTGTTAATAATTATTTAACTATTCGGATTTAACGATTCCCACACTCCCATACTCCCATACTCCCATACTTGCTTTAGTTTTTTTTGGTGTTACCATTTACTCTATTACATTTGTAGATTATATGAAACATTCAACCATCCCCGGTTTTGTTACGTACTCCCTTCCGCGGCGATGTTGTTGTATTTTATAACCGGTCGCTCCCTACTACCCGTTCATTTCTAAAGAGATTATTTAAAATTTTTAAACTTATTTTATGAGTGCACCTCTTCGTTTCGAAACACTTCAGCTTCACGCAGGCCAGCAGGCAGATCCCACTACCAAAGCAAGAGCAGTCCCTATTTATCAGACCACATCGTATGTTTTTGATAATGCAGAACACGCGGCGAATCTTTTCGGATTGAAACAATTCGGAAACATTTATACCCGGATCATGAATCCGACTACAGATGTTTTTGAGCAACGCATCGCAGCCCTGGAAGGGGGTGTGGCTGCCGTGGCAACCAGTTCCGGTCAGGCTGCTCAGTTTCTCGCCCTCACGAATATTTTGGAATCAGGAGATAATTTCGTCTCCACTTCCTATCTCTATGGAGGCACTTACAATCAATTCAAAGTTTCATTTAAGAAGCTGGGAATAGAAGCACGTTTCGCCGATGGCGACGACCCCGAAAGTTTCATTCCTCATATTGATAAAAAAACAAAGGCCATCTATCTGGAAACCATCGGCAACCCACGCCTGAATATTCCCGATTTTGAAAAGATCGTTGCCATCGCACGTAAATATGATCTGCCGCTTATTGTTGACAACACCTTTGGAACAGGTGGTTATCTTTTCCGCCCGCTGGAACATGGCGCAAACGTAGTGGTTGAATCCGCCACAAAATGGATCGGCGGACATGGAACCAGCATCGGTGGCGTGATTGTAGATGGCGGTAATTATAATTGGGGTAATGGAAAATTTCCCGGATTTACCGAACCTTCTGAAGGATATCATGGATTGAAATTCTGGGATATTTTTGGTGAAGGAAATCCATTGGGACTTCCCAACGTTGCTTTCGCTATTCGTGCGCGCGTGGAAGGTCTTCGTGATTATGGATCTTCCCTGAGTCCTTTTAACGCATTCCTGCTGCTGCAGGGCCTTGAAACACTTTCGCTGCGAGTACAAAGACATGTCGACAATGCACTGGCTCTTGCCCAATGGCTGGAAAAACATCCTCAGGTAGAGTTTGTGGAATATCCGGGTCTGGCATCCAGTACTTATCATGAACTGGCAAAAAAATATCTGCGTAATGGCTTTGGAGGAATTTTGAATTTCGGTGTGGTGGGCGAAAAAGAAAATGCAAGTAAATTCATTGATAATCTAAAACTGGCAAGTCATCTTGCGAATGTAGGAGATGCTAAAACACTGGTGATTCATCCTGCTTCAACAACTCATGAACAATTGAGTATTGATGAGCAACTGGCGGCAGGAGTGAAGCCAAACCAGGTGCGCATCAGTGTGGGTATCGAACATATCGAAGATATCAAGGCAGATTTGCAACAGGCGTTTGATAAAATTTCATCAAAAAAACCAGCTGCGGTTTCTTAAACAATAATTTCTGTTTGACACATAAAACATTTTCTTCCCGGGCTCCATTTACATTGGAGTCCGGTTTTGTTTTACCGGGATATCATCTTGGCTATCACGCCTTCGGAAATCTGAACGCAGAACGGTCAAATGTGGTTTGGGTGTTTCATGCACTTACAGCAAATAGTAATCCGGTAGACTGGTGGCCGGGTCTTGTAGGCAACGGACATTTAATTGACCCTGAAAATTATTTTATCGTTTGCGTGAATATGCCTGGAAGCTGTTATGGCAGCATCGGGCCGCTTTCCATAAATCCTGTTACGGGAACTCCCTATTATCACGATTTTCCTTTTTTTACACCGAGAGATATGATCAGGGCTTTTCAGCCGTTAAAAGATTTTCTCGGAATCCATAAAATAAAAATCGGCATTGGTGGCTCCATGGGTGGTCAGCAATTGTTGGAATGGGCCATTGAAGAACCTGAACTTTTCGAACATATCGTCCCGATCGCAACAAACGCCTTTCATTCACCGTGGGCAAAAGCCTTCAATGCTACACAGAGGGAAAGTATAACGCTGGATTCGGGATGGAAAGAAAACAATCCCAAAGCAGGTATGGAGGGTATGAAAGTCGCCCGCGCCATTGCATTACTTTCTTATCGTAATCAGGAAACGTATAACCTTAATCAGGAAGACACAGATCTTAATTCACTGGGACCCTATAAAAGTGAATCGTACCAGCACTATCAGGGAGAAAAACTAGCAGCACGTTTTAATGCATTCAGCTATTATGCCTTGTCGCAAAGTATGGATACGCATCAGGTTGGCCGAGCCAGAGGAAGTGTGGTTTCTGCGTTAAAAAAAATAAAAGCAAAGACGCATGTGATCGGAATTAAATCTGATTTATTGTTTACTGAGAAAGAACAGATCTTCCTGGCAGAAAATATTCCCGGCGCTTCGCTCTATTTAATTCCGTCTACATTTGGCCACGATGGATTTCTGCTGGAATACAACGCCATTTCAGCGATCGTTCTTGGCTTTCTGCAGTCTCAAAGTCATTCTTCAAAAGAAACTTTACATCGGGTTAAATAAAGAATCAGTATCTTAAAGTTGATTGTGCATGTACTGCCAGGCTGATTACACTTTATGAGAAAAAAAAGCAGGTTTCTAAGGTACCTTAAGGTTTTAGGACCGGGTTTAATCACAGGTGCAAGCGATGATGACCCATCAGGTATTGCCACGTACTCTCAGGCCGGAGCGGTATTCGGCCTCAGGCTTCTCTGGATGGCACCTTTCACATTCCCGTTAATGGCAGCCCTGCAGGGTATGTGTGCAAGAATAGGAATCGTCACTTCTCAGGGTTTAACCCATACGCTGAAAAGATATTACAATCCCATCATTCTCTGGGTGATGCTGATATTCAGTGTGCCCGCTATTATATTAAATGTCGGAGCAGACATCGCCGGAATGGGTGCAGTAACCAATCTCCTTTTTCCGAAAATCCCGTCCTTCATATTTAGTTTAATATTCACGATTATTCTGATGATCACCATCGTGTTGTATCCTTACCAGAAGATAGCGGCCATTCTGAAATGGCTCTGTTTGTCTATGTTTTTATATCTCGTTGTGCCGTTCATCGTTCACGTGGACTGGAAACAGGTATTCATTTCCACGGTGATTCCGCACATCGAATTAAACAAAGATTTTATAGAAATGGTAGTCGCGATTCTGGGTACAACCATTTCCCCTTATTTATTTTTTCTGGCAGGCAACAATGGAGGCTGAAGATGTGGAGCATCATAAAAAACAGATCATAGTGAACAAACAAATCATGAAAAATATGACCGCCGATGTAAACACCGGCATGTTTGCTTCCAACCTCGTGATGCTTTTTATTATTCTTACAAGCGGCGTTGTACTCCACAATGCGGGAGTTCGTCAGATTGATACAGTGGATCAGGCTGCCAGTGCGCTCGCACCGCTGGCAGGAAAGTTTTCATATATCTGTTTTGCGCTGGGTGTAGTGGGAACCGGATTCCTGGCCATCCCGGTTTTAACAGGATCTCTCTCCTACATTCTTGCGGAATCCTTTGGATGGCAGGAGGGCCTTGATAAAAAATTCAATGAAGCACGTGCTTTTTATATTGTGATTATTTTATCATTGATTATTGGACTGCTGATAAATGTTCTGGGAATCAGTCCGATGAAAGCATTGATTTTTACTTCCATTCTTTACGGAGTTACGTCGCCGGTCATGATTGCTGTTGTTTTGCATATCGCTAACAACAAAAAAATAATGAAAGATTTTACAAATAGCCGGCTTTCCAATGCATTGGGTATAATTACTTTTATCCTCATGACTGTGGCAGCTGTTCTGTTATTATATTTTCAATTTAAATAGTTACTATATTTAACGGAAATCCTTGTTTCTTCACTAAATACACGCTGTGCAAAGGAGAAGGTTTATACAGGTTTCCGGTTTATCAGCCGCCTCATTTTTATTTGCGCGCATCGATCCCGCCACTGGAAACCAATTCAAAATCATGCGTTTTCCGGACACGGTATCCGTTCGTTGTGCCGGTGAATGGATCTCACTGGCGGGCACAAACGAAAATTGGAAATTCGAAGAACTGCAGATCAATTTTCAGTTGAACGGAGATGTTGTTTCCGTATTGGCCAGTTCACCAAAGCGTCCACTGGATTTCATTAAATGTACCTGGAATCAGGTTTTTCCTGCAACTTTCAAATTTTTGAATGATCAATGGGAACGCTCCTATGGTGACCTTGACTGGGAACAGATCCTGCCGCCGTCAATGCAACCGGCTACTCTGCCTGCAACACCGGCTGTTCCAACACCCACAACAGTTCCCACCTCAACGTTGTCAAAAAAGTCACCCTGGTATATGTTGATTTCCGACGGCTCTGTAACGCAGGCCTATGGAGTAAAAACTGGAGTTAACAGCTTTTGCAACTGGCAGATCTCACCCGATTCATTGGTTCTTACAATGGATACCCATTCTGGTGGGGACGGAGTGATGCTGGGTGAACGAACCCTGCACGCGGCCGACATCATTACTACTGAGAGTCAGAACGGAGAGAACCCCTGGCACACCGACGTGCGTTTTTGTAAGATGATGTGCCCCAATCCCAGACTTCCCGCGAAACCAGTCTACGGAATTAACGACTGGTATTTTGCTTACGGAAATAACTCCCGTGATTTAATACTTGAAACTACAAAAACGATGGCAGCCCTGGCCGCTGATCCGTCCAATCCACCCTTTTCTGTAATTGATATGGGTTGGTCGGTAAAACCGGCGAAAACGGAGGCTGAATATTGCTGGGGAGATGATTTTACACAAGGCAATGAAAAATTCGGCGATATGTCGGTCGTTGCTTCCGAGATAAAGGCACTGGGTATGCGTCCCGGAATCTGGACACGCCCCCTGCTCGCTAACGCTAAAGACAAACCATCGGCGCTTATACCTGTCCGTGAGGGACAGAAAGATCTGAAAGAACGTTATCTCGATCCCACGATTCCGGAAAATTTACAACGAGTCAGTAGCATTATCCGTTTGTATGAAGCCTGGGGATTCCATCTGGTAAAACACGATTATACCAGTTACGATTTCTTTGGCAGATGGGGTTTTGAGATGAACGAATCCATGACTGCGGCGGGATGGCATTTTAATGACAGGTCCATAACGAATGCTGAAATCATTCTTTTTTTGTATCGGACCATTCGCGCGGCTTCGCTCGATATGTACCTGATCGGATGTAATACCTTCAGTCATTTGTCGGCTGGTATTTTTGAACTTAACCGGACCGGCGACGATACGAGTGGTAAAGACTGGGCACGCACATTAAAAATGGGTGTAAATACCCTGGGTTTCAGATTGCCACAACACAATGCTTTTTATGCCGTCGATGGCGATTGTGTCGGACTCACTACCAGTATTCCCTGGGAAAAAAATAAACAGTGGATGCGCCTGCTTGCTGAAAGCAGTGCTCCCCTATTCATATCGGCGGCCCCGGATGCCTTGGGAGCAGAACAAAAAGATTATATTCGTAAAGCGTTTACCGCGGCAGCCAAAGTGCAGCCCCTTGCCCAGCCACTCGACTGGATGACCAATCCCAGACCGGAACAATGGATTCTGAACGGTGAAAGAGTGACGTTCTACTGGGGATAAACAAATAATGCAAATTTGTCAGTTTTTACCAGGATTTAGTCTTCTTTCCTTAGGGTACAAAGGCCACCCGCTCAGGACCCGCTCAGGGGTTGCTCAGGGGTTGCCGGGGGGTAGGCCCCGGGAATCTGCCGGCAAACCCTCGCGACATGATGGCAGCATAGCCTGTTGGTAGCAAGCAATCCCGAATAACATAGGAAAGATTATTTCCATCCACCACCAAGGGACCGGTACAATTCAACCCTCGCACTGAGAGCCGACATTTGTATAAAAGCAAGACTAAGTTGCGCATTTAAGGCAGTCTGTTGTGCAGTAATCACTTCCAGATAATCAGCCATATCGTTTTTGAATAAAAGTTGGGCGTTTCCAACGGCTGCTGAAAGGGTATCAGTTCTTTGCTGCGCGATGGTTTCCTGTTCACCCAATTTATTTATTTCAATCAACGCGTCTGATACTTCTATGGCAGCGGTAAGTACAGATTGCCGGAATCTGATTACCGCCTGCTCTCTCTGCTGTTTGGCAATTTCGTATTGGGTTCTCAACTGACGGCCCTGCAACAGCGGCTGGACCAGCGTAGCACCCGCAAGTCCGAATAAAGAACCGGGAATATTAAACCAGTTACTTGCCTTTAAGGATTCAAAACCAGTTCCTGCAGTAATAGTCAATGCCGGATACATATTGGCCTGACTAATGCCAACCTGCGCATTTGCTTTCACCAGCGACATTTCGTCGGCACGAACGTCTGGCCTACGATTCAACATCGCTATGGGCAAACCGGTAGCCAACGTATCATTAAAGTGAATATCAGTGAGACTTGCACTCCTGTGAATGTTTCCGGGTAAATTGCCAGTAAGCAACTGCAGACTGTTTTCCTGGATCTGAATACTTTGTTCAATCATAGGCACCGACTGCGCTGTAACCTGCATCTGGGATTCCGCCTGTTGTATGGCGAGATAGGTGACTTCACCGGCATTGTAGAGCAGGCGGGTTAGTTTTACAAAATCGATCGTGAGTGCCAGTGTTTTTTTCGTTTCCTGAAGTTGCTGATCGAGCATCAGCAGATTGAAATATCCCTGTGCGATGTCGGCAACCAGTCTGGTCTGAACTGCCTTGGCGGCTTCATAGGTCTGCAGATAGTTAGCGAGAGCAGCTTCTTTTTGCCGACTTATTTTTCCCCAGATATCTATTTCCCAACTCATGTTTACAGATGCCAGGTAATCCGATGAACTGTTACTCAGCGCTCCATTCTTCACACCCAATGGACCATTATCGGAATTGCGATTGTATTGTATGCCAAGTCCTGCAGTAAGTTGCGGATACCACAACCAGCTGGCCTGTTTCACCTGCGACTGAGCAATCGCAATATTCCTGAGTGCAAATTGGAGATCGTAATTTCTAACGATACCACTATCGATTAGTTGCTGTAATACAGTGTCAGTGAAATAATTTCTCCAGGAAATATCTGCGATGCTATTCGTGTCCGTTGAAAGATTTGTCTGATCAAAATGCCGGGGAAGCGGCACAGAGGGGCGCTGATAATTTTTTCCTGTTTTGCAGGAAGAAATCAAACACACAAAGACCACTAAAAAAATATACCCTGATAAAAAAGACTTCTTCATTTTCATTGGTTGAAATCAGAAATTTTATTCTGATCTGAGCTCATATTTTTCACGTATTGGTTTAGGCTTACCCGTAACTCTTTCCTGCCATGCCTGAAAAATGACGAAAAGGACAGGAATAATAAATACTCCAAGTAATACACCGGTCAGCATTCCACCTACGGCTCCTGTTCCGATGGAACGATTGCCCAGTGCGGACCCACCGGTTGCCCATGTTAATGGAAGCAATCCGACTATAAACGCAAACGACGTCATCAATATGGGTCTTAACCTTAAACGACTTGCTTCCATAGCGGCTGCAACGAGATCCATACCCGACCGCCTTCTCTGAACAGCATATTGAACTATCAGGATGGCATTTTTTGCCAGTAACCCGATCAGCATGATGATGCCGACCTGCACATAAATATTATTTTCAATACCCGCAACGTTGATGAAAAGAAATACACCGAGTAAACCTGTCGGAATGGAAAGCAAAACGGCCAGTGGCAAAATATAACTTTCATACTGGGCTGAGAGTAAGAAATATACAAACACCACACTCAGTACAAATATGAGTTTGGTTTGTATGTTGGCTCCTGTTTCTTCTCGTGTAATACCTGACCATTCATATGAATATCCACGTGGAAGATAACTCGCAGCTACTTCTTTAATTGCTGTAATCGCATCTCCTGAACTGAAACCGGGTTTTACCGTTCCGTCGATAGACACAGAATTAAAAAGGTTCGTACGGTTCACAGATTCCGGACCATATACTCTTTCTAATTGAACCAACGCATTCACGGGCACCATTTGTCCCGCCGAATTTTTCACGAAGATCCCATCTAATGAAGAAGGATCCTTTCTATATGGTACATCAGCCTGAACAATAACCCTGTAATATTTTCCAAAGCGGTTGAAGTCAGATGCGAAACTACTTCCATAATATACCTGTAGCGTTTCAAGAATATCAGCAACAGAAACATTCAATTGTTTCGCCCTGGCATTGTCGACCTGTAATAAATATTGCGGATTATTTGTATTAAATGAAGTAAAGGCAAAAGCTATCTGAGGCTTCTTCATTAGTTCCCCGATAAAGCCATTTGTCACCTCACTCAATTTATTTAGAGAGCCACCGTTCCTGTCCTGTATAATCACTTCGAATCCACTCGTATTTCCAAATCCCTGTACGGTTGGCGGTTGAAATATAAATATACTGGCTTCTTTTATAGCCGATAATTTCTGGGTTATAATACCCACAACCTCATTGATACTTTCCCTCGGTATGCGCTCTTTTTGCTGTTTCAATTTTATAAATCCGACGCCATATGCAGAACTATTCACTCCCGAAAGAATATTTAAACCGCTGATGGCGCCTCGTCTGTCAACTGCCTGTATTCCTTCCAGTACACTGTCAATTTTCTTTATAACAACATTCGTTCTGTCGAGTGAGGCAGAGGGTGGAAGATTGAAAGAAATGATTACAAAGTTCTGATCTTCTGCAGGAATAAATCCGGTGGGTGTATTTTTCACTTCCCAAATGGTTAAGACGAAAACGACTGCGAGCCCCAGTAAGCCGACCCATTTGTTATTGATTAAAAACTTCACAACACCGGCATATCGGTCAGTGGTTGCCTTAAATCCGGTGTTGAACGCATCCCCAAATCTTCTCGCGAAACTTACTTTCTTATCATCATTCCCGGTATCTGCATGCGGGTTCTTTAGAAACAAGGCGCAGAGTGCCGGACTAAGCGTTAGTGCATTAAGAGCCGAAATTAATATGGCAATCGCAAGGGTGAATGCAAATTGACGGTAGAATATACCCGCGGGACCCTGCATGAATCCTACAGGTACGAATACTGCAGCCATAACGAGCGTAATCGAAATGATGGCTCCTGATATTTCACTCATAGATTGAACGGTAGCATCGTGAGCGTTTAGTCCCGTTCGTTCCATTTTCGAGTGTGCTGCTTCTACCACCACAATGGCGTCATCTACCACAATTCCGATGGCCAGGACCAGGGCAAAAAGGGTTAGCAGATTGATGGTGAACCCAAACAACTGCATAAAGAAAAAAGTACCGATAATGGCGACAGGAACGGCAATAGCAGGAATAAGGGTAGATCTGAAATCCTGAAGAAAAATAAATACTACCAGAAACACCAATATAAAAGCTTCGAGCAGGGTTTCTTTAACCTGGTCGATGGAAGCGTCCAGAAAATCTTTTGCACTGAATATCGTAAATGCATGTACACCTTTCGGAAATTTAGCGGAAGCATTCTTCATCACTTCATCAATAGCAATCAGGATGTCGTTTGCGTTGGATCCCGCCGTTTGAAATATTCCAATACCTGTACCTGGTCTGCCCTGCACCATCGCATTGGAGCTATAAGTATACGCGCCAAATTCAACACGTGCTATGTCTTTTAATTTAATGATGGAGCCATCTGCTCCTGCTTTTATAATGATGTCCTCATAGTCTTTATTCTGGGAAAGTTTCCCCTTGTATTTGATAATATACTCAAAAGAGGCACTGCTGCCTTCCCCCAGTCGACCTGGCGCCGCTTCCACATTTTGATCCTGAATTGCAGTAAGGACTTCCTGAACCGAAATATTATTTGAGGCGAGGCGGTCGGGCTGCAGCCATATGCGCATCGAATAGTCTTTGGCTCCAAATACCTGTGCCTGTCCTACACCCGGCACGCGCTGAATCTCCGGAATAACATTGATTTTGGCATAATTCTGCAGGAATTTTTCATCATAGGCGCTATCGGTACTGTACATCAGCGTCACATTGATCATGCTGTTCTGCTGTTTCTGCGTGGAGATACCTGCCTGAACTACTTCCGCAGGAATCTGACTAACGGCCCTGGACACACGATTTTGTACATTTACTGAAGCGAGGTCGGGATTGGTGCCCTGCCTGAAATAAACCGTAATATTCATACTCCCATCATTTCCTGATGTGGAAGTCATATAGGTCATATTTTCAACACCATTAATCGCTTCTTCAATCGGCGTTGCTACTGCACGTGCCACCACTTCTGCACTGGCACCTGGATACACGGCGCTTACACTTACCGTAGGTGGAGCAATATCAGGAAACTGAGTTATGGGCAATGAAGTCATGGATATCAATCCCAGAAGCGTGAGAATAATTGATATCACTGTAGACAAAACCGGCCTTTCTATAAATCGTCTTAGCATCTTAAATCATTTGTTCTGAAAACGTGGATCACAATGGCCTTACTTTAATCAGGCTGTCCAAAGACATCGGAACGGGATTGATAATGGCTCCATCGGTGAGTTTGTCAACGCCCGAATAAACAATCCTGTCTCCCACTTTTATTCCCTGTTCCACCAGGTAGTAGTTACCGGATCTTCCCAGGATTTTGACCGGGGTGCTGACAACCCGGTTACTGTCTCCCAATAAAAAAACAAACACTTTATCCTGTAATTCAAAAGTCGATTCCTGTGGTATTACAAGTCCGTCCGGCTGTACTACAGAAATTCTAACACGACCCGTATTACCTGAACGTAACACACCGTTTGGATTGGGGAAGCTCGCGCGAAAGGGAATGGCTCCTGTACCAGCCGCAAACTGACCGGAAACCATTTCTACTTTGCCTTTCTGCGGATAAACCGTATTGTCTGAAAGAATGAGTTCAACGGGTGGCAGATGACTGATTTTATCTTCGATCGTTTTTCCGGGGTATTCGTCTTTGAAATGGAGGAAGGCCGTTTCGCTTACTGAAAAATAAGCCCTCACATCCTTAACTTCCGAAATAGTAGTCAATGGCTCCAATGCGGAAAGACCTGCAAGGCTTCCTATTTTCACGTGAATTCTTCCGATATATCCGTCTACAGGTGCTTTGATCAGAGAATATCCAACATTGATTTTTGCATTGCCTACCATCGCGTCTGCCTGTGATACATAGGCAGTGGCGGCATCATAGGCAGCTTTGGCGGTCTTAAGTTGTATGGGTGAAATCACCTGATTTTCTACCAGCGGTTCCAGCTTATGCACATTGATCTCTGCACTCGCCTGATTCGCTTTAGCCACCGCAAGTGATGCATTGGCGTTATTCAGCGCTTCGAGATAGGGCTGATCATTGATTTTGAAAATGGGCTGCCCCTTCTTTACGAAGGCTCCTTCATCCACAAAAATCTTTTCAATATAACCTCCCACCTGAGGCCTGATCTCAATGTCATTACTTCCCTCCAGCGCCGCAGAATATTCCCGAAATGTAGTAAAGGGACGTTTACTAACCGTGATAACCGGAAGAACTGCAGGTGGAAATGCTCCATAGCCTTGAGTGGAAGCTGTATGATTGCATGATGGCGTGACAAGCGATACCAATAAAAATAGGATTCCCGCGGACAGGTATTTTCGCATAAGCTTTTTTTGTAATAAGGGCAGCAGTCGCTAATTATCTAAGGATCACAAATGTAATCATGTATGAAGACCTATGAAATTATTGAAGTAACAGAAATCTTAATATTACATAAACGGCCTCCGATTGTTCTATTGAAGTGTATATTAATTCCAGGTATTTCTTAAGAATTTCAGCCAGTTGCCATGCAGGATATTTGAAATATCTGCGCCGGAATATCCTCTTAGCCTCAGGAGTTCAGGTAATTTTTGCAGATCTGCAATGGTATCCACGTCAGCGGGTGATTGTTCGGTACCAAAAGCGCCATCCAGATCACTGCCAATGGCAATATGATCGGAATTGCCAGCAATCTGGCAAATATGATCGTAGTTATCTATCAGGCTGTTGAGATCTGTACCTCTTGCTTTTGGAATAGACAGACCCCTTATCCAGCCATCTGTAAGCATCCAGGCATCCATCACGCCGCCAATTACGGCTCCTCTTTCTATCAGCATCTTTATTTGGTCGTCGGTTAGCTGACGTTGATTATTTACCAATGACCGGCAATTGTGATGGCTCGCCCATACAGGTCCCTTATAAATATCCATCGCCTCGCTGAATCCAATGTCTGTAAGGTGTGTAACGTCCAGGATCATATGCAGCGAATCCATTTCTCTGAGTAGCGACTTCCCTGTTTCAGTAAATCCCTCAGTTGTACCTGTACCACCTGCATACCGGCCTTCTCCATAATGTGCCGGGCCCAATGCTCTCAGTCCGTAAGCATATGCTTTTTCGAGGTATGAAAGATTTACCAGGGAATCTGCGCCCTCGAGACTCAAAATAAACCCGATGGGTTTTTGCGCATCAGGTTTCGTGTTATCCTCCCAAATCTTCACCTGTTCGTTAAGTGACTTATTTTCTGTAATCTGCACCATTTCTCCTTCTGCAATCATCGCACGATACCATGCGAGTTGCGCCTGTGTTTGAGCCCAGGCCTGTTCAGGAGAATTCCATCCCGGCAGACTACTCCCTCTTCGAACAAATCTTGCAATCTGGGTCGCCACTACCAGGCCAATTTTACCATCACGTAAGGCGGGAAGAGAAACGGTATTTCTTTCCCGGTCAGGCTTGTCTTTCATTCCTTTTTCGCGTTCGCGAATACTGGAAACCGGTAATTTCAAATCACGGTTCCATTCCATAGCATTCATGGCAAGGTCCAGATGGGCGTCCACAATAAACATGTTTGCAAATTAGTATCTTCATTCGTAAACACCCGTTATGTCTTTCGCGATTTTGCTTGCAGGTATACTTTTGCTGATTTTACTAACTACCTGGGCAAAATTGAATGCTTTCCTTTCCTTCCTGCTCGTTTCCATGGGTATTGGCCTGGCGAATGGAATGTCGATCGATTCGGTTACTCACGCAGTTCAAACCGGAATGGGTGATTTACTTGGATCCCTGCTGGTGATCCTCGTAGTAGGTGCGATGTTGGGTAAACTGATTGCAGACTATGGTGCAGCTCAGCGAATCGTTTCTGCCCTGATGAAATGGTTTGGAAGAAAGTATCTTGTCTGGGCCCTTGTAGTAACAGCTTTCATCGTTGGCATACCCCTTTTCTACGGAATTGGATTTGTGCTGATGGTTCCGCTGATAATTACGCTGTCGTATAAATACAATATTCCGGCAGTCTATATCGGATTGCCGATGCTCGCATCACTTTCCGTTACCCATGGTTATCTGCCTCCGCATCCCTCCCCGGTAGCCCTGATTCAGCAATATCATGCCGACCTCGGACTTACCATGTTGTATGGATTTATCGTCGCAATACCTTCAGTAATAATAGCAGGACCCCTGTTCGCCAGCACACTAAAAAAATACAACAGAAAACCACTTGCCACATTTGCAGGGAAACCCATTCCGGAAGAAGCATTACCTGGTGTTGCAGACAGTTTTATCACAGCATTGTTACCTGTAATACTGATCGGAACGTCCACCATACTTCGCCTGACCATGCCTGTGACCTCCGTACCCGTAAAAATTTTCAACGTATTGGGAGACGCATCCATAGCGCTGCTGTTGACACTGGCCTATGCGATTTACTCGTTGGTACTGAAACGAGGAATGAAACTGGAACCCGCAATGATTTCCATGGGAAATGCTGTAAAGGACATCTCCCTGATATTACTGATCATCGCAGGTGCCGGTGCATTAAAACAAGTACTCACGGAAAGTGGAACGGCTGCCCAGTTAACACATCTTATGATGGGAATGCACCTGCATCCTATTCTGGCAGCCTGGTTTATCGCCGCGTTTATTCGCGTTTGTCTGGGTTCTTCAACGGTAGCAGGACTCACCGCAGCCGGTATGATCGCGCCCATGATTATAGGATCTCATATAAGCCCCAGCCTCATCGTACTGGCTACAGGTGCGGGAAGTCTGATGTTTTCACACGTGAACGATTCCGGATTCTGGCTGTTCAAAGAATATTTTAATTTGAGCGTTAAAGAAACACTCAAAACCTGGAGCATTATGGAAACGATTGTTTCTGTTGTCGGCCTGCTGATGGTAGGACTCATTTATTTTTTTACATCTCATTAATTTGAAAAATGTCCGCTGAAGAAAATTTTAAAAAACTAAATCTCGATCTGCCGCCTGCACCAACGCCGATTGGTGTATATATCCCGCTCCTGATCGATGGGAAACATTGTTATGTATCCGGTCATGGGCCCCTGTTGCCTGATAAAACACTTATCAGGGGACGCGTTGGTGTAGATCTCGATCCTGAGCAGGGCAAACTTGCTGCGCGCCAGGTTGGATTGGCGATATTGTCGACCCTAAAACATCATTTGGGAAGTCTGGATAAAATCAAACGCGTGATCAAAGTACTGGGAATGGTCAATGCTCATTCTTCATTCGAAAAACATCCGTACATCATTAATGGATGCAGCGAATTGTTTGCCGAAGTCTGGGGAAAAGAAAATGGAATAGGCGTGAGAAGTGCAGTGGGGATGGGCACTTTACCCGACAACATTCCGGTGGAAATTGAAGCGATGTTTGAACTCACTTCGTAATGTGATTAATGTGCACTTGTGAAAATACAGGAAAGTGAAAATGGAATGAGGCAGCGGCAATTTGGAAATGAAATTTTTCTTATGAAACAAAAATTATGGTACGAGGTTGAAAATATAAATGAATACGATTCGCCGGCTTTATTGATTTACCCTGCAAGAGTGAAAGAAAATATCAGTAAGCTAATTGAAATAATCGATGTTAAGTTTCTACGGCCACATGTAAAAACCAATAAGATTGCGGAAGTGTCCAGTATGATGATGGAAACTGGCATCAATAAATTTAAAGCGGCTACCATCGGAGAAGCGGAAATGCTGGCCATGATAAAAGCTCCTGATATCCTGCTCGCCTATGCCGTGAATGGTCCGAAAATTCAAAGATTCATTAAACTGATTGAAAAATATCCTTCTTCCCGTTTTTCTTTTCTGATCGACCAATTCGAAAATGCACAATTGATTTCCGGTTTATTCACCAGTGCAAAATTGAAAGCTTTTGTTTATATCGATTTGAATGTAGGTATGAACAGAACGGGTGTTATCGCGGAGAAAGCGCTGGACTTATATTCGCAAATGATCACGCTCCCTTCTGTTACCGTTCTGGGACTGCACGCCTATGACGGGCATCTCAAAGTCAGGGATTTGAAATTACGAACTGAAAATTGCCTTCTGGCTTTTGAACCCGTACTAAAATTAAAACGCGCTATAGAAAAAATTGCTGGTCACCCCATTACACTGATAGCGGGCGGTTCACCGACCTGTTTTATTCATGCAGCTGCCGGTGATCGCGAATGCAGTCCGGGAACTTTCATTTTCTGGGACAAAGGAAATGCAGAACAAATTCCGGAACAGCCTTTTGAGTGGGCAGCTCTTCTGGTTTGCAGAGTCATTTCCATTCCGACATCTGACAAGATTTGCGTCGATCTCGGTCATAAATCTGTGGCAGCTGAAACTCCCTTACCGCGCATATTTTTTTTGAACCGGGAAAACGCAATCCCCATCGCACAAAGTGAAGAACATCTTGTGGTGGAAGTCCCTGACAGCAGCAAGTATAAGATCGGAGATCTGCTTTATGGAGTGCCCTGGCATATCTGTCCGTCGGTGGCTCTTTATGAAAAAGCACTCATAGTTAAAAATAACCGGATAACAGATTCCTGGAAAGTAATTGCACGTGATCGGGCGATTAACGTGTAAGGGTTATGGGATATGAGTGATGGGTTATGGGATATAAGTGATGGGTTATGGGATATGAGAAACAGTTCACCATAACCCATATCCCATAACTCATAACCCATCACTTCGTGAACGGTTCCGCATCCCATTTAATATCGGGATTGTAATACCTGAACAACAATGCTGACAATCTCCGTGTAAGCACCCAGGCTTCATTGTTATATTCCCAACTCTGGTCCGTATTGTTTTTTGTGAAGATGCTGAAGATATAAGGGTGAGGTGCATTCACATATAAAACTTCATTTCTGCATTCATCCAAAGCGCCACTTTTCGAAGCCACATAAATATTGGGCGGTATTTGTGATATCGCATCTTCATCCCAATATTGTCTGCCCAACGTTCTCAACATTCGGTCACTGCTGCGCTGACTCAGTACTTTCCCGTCCGCAATCTGTTCCATCAGTCTGGCAATTTCGCGCGGCGTCGTTTGGCCCCAGCCATATATGCTTCGATCCTGCTCGCGGCCTGGTGTACGACTATTGACTCTCGTAAAGGTATAACCCAGGCTGTCCATAATTTCATTGATACGAATGCCGCCCCCGGCAATGCCCTGTAACATGAGACTGGCTGTATTATCACTCAACGAAATTGAAAGAAGCATCAGCTTGCTCAGTTGAATTTTTTCATCCCGTTTAAAAGATGCCAGTACATCTTCTCCCGGATCGTAGTTGAATGTGTCTTTATAAATCATCACCTGATGAAAATCAAGTTCCCTGTGCTGAATCTTACTCATGATGCCGATCATGATTGGAATCTTTACAATACTCGCCGTCGGAAAAATGGAATCTGCATTGAAATAAGCAATTCTGTCTTTTTTCAGATCATGAACATAGATACCCACTGTGCCGTGATACCCTCTTACTAAATCAGTTATTTGTTTCTGAAGATCTTTATCAGTTTTTTGAGCATATGCAGTTACCAATACAAATGAAAATAAGAAACCAAACAGTTTTTTCATTAGTTGCCTTTGAGACATGCAAAAATAATGTTTGCTAAAATATAAACGCCGATTTGATTTCAATGTAGAATCCTACAACTCATTTAACTTGCGGTCTGATCACCGAAGAATAAAGTTGTCTTCATGCAAAAACCAATGCAAAATCAAATTAGTAAACTCAGTTCCACTCCGGCATTTACGTCGACGGTATACCCTATTTTACTGATGATTAGTTTGTCCCACTTGTTAAATGACACGATACAGTCTTTAATCCCTGCCGTATATCCGCTGGTAAAAACAAATTTTCATTTAAATTTCGCGCAGATCGGACTGATAACACTCACTTTTCAATTGGCGGCTTCCCTTTTACAACCCCTGGTAGGTTCCTATACGGATCGTCGTCCAAAACCTTTTTCTCTTGCAACGAGCATGGGATTTACATTGATAGGTTTAATTTCCATGTCACAGGCTGCAAACTTTCAGGTATTGTTGGTATCCGTAGCCCTCATCGGCATTGGCTCTTCCATTTTTCACCCCGAAGCATCTAAAGTTGCCTATATGGCTTCGGGGGGCAAGCGCGGCCTCGCACAATCCATATTTCAGGTAGGGGGCAATGCAGGTTCCTCTCTTGGTCCATTGTTGGCAGCCCTGATAATCGTTCCGATGGGTCAGTCAAGTATCGGCTGGTTTTCTATTTTACCATTAATTGCAATCGGTGTGCTGGTATTTGTAGGTCGCTGGTACAAACAGAATATCCATGCCTTTAAACAAAAAAATAAAAAGACGAAGGAAGAAAATTTATTTCTCTCAAAAAAGAAAATCGTTCTGTCTATCCTCATTCTGCTGGTCCTGATTTTTTCAAAATATTTTTATCTGGCATCCATGGTAAGTTATCTGACTTTTTACATGATAGAAAAATTCAATGTATCGGTTCAGCATGCGCAGATGTTTTTATTTTTATTTTCTTTTTCCGTCGCTGCGGGCACTTTATTGGGCGGTCCGCTTGGTGACCGATTCGGTCGCAAATACGTAATCTGGTTTTCTATTTTGGGAGTTGCCCCATTTACCTTACTGCTGCCGCATGCCAATTTATTCTGGACGGCGGTCCTGACTGTAATCATCGGTGTAGTTCTGGCTTCCGCATTTTCTGCTATCCTGGTGTACGCTCAGGAATTATTGCCGGGCAAGATTGGAATGATTTCTGGGCTATTTTTTGGATTCGCTTTCGGAATGGGCGGGTTGGGATCTGCCCTGCTCGGTGTACTGGCTGATCACAGAGGAATCATCTATGTGTACCAGGTTTGCGCATTTCTTCCTCTCATCGGTTTGCTTACGGGTTTCCTTCCAAATATTGGCGGAAAGAAATTAACTCCGTCACCGCAGATGGAATAGTTATTTTTTGACGTTAAAGAATATCAATCTGCTGCCAGGTTCTCCAGATGAAGAAAGTCCCTGTACCGACAGTACATATTTTCCCGGAAGGTCGGAAGTGTAAAAACTCAATGCCGCTTTTCCACCGATACCGGATTTTATTTGCGGAACCCAGTCGAGCAGTGTTCTATAGTCCGGCATACGACTATTTATCTGTTGCTCCGTTTCGTATTGAGGTGAGAAAAATTCTCTTTCTCCGGGTATGCCTGGATAGTCCAGTACCAGCGCGTGAGGATCAAGCCAGATACCCTCCAGGTCGCCCCGATAGGTTGTCAGATTAATGATTCCCGGATAAGTCTGGTACCCTACCAGATATTGTCTGTTAATCAAATCAAGCCGGCGAATCTTCAGAGGATCCTGTTGAATCAATTCATTGCTATTAAAATAAGGAACCCCGTCTATCAATATCAACGGTTCATCAGGAAAAAATCCCTGATCGGGATTATCCACTAAATACAATTGGAAATTGTCGCGACGTCTGATCACTTTCATCGAACGAACGTATTCCCTCAATACTTCCTCCATGGTCTGAAACCGGGTATAGTCATCCAGTACATATTTTTCGTCGGGTGTCATGTACAGCGGATTTGAATCTGCATATTGCACATCAAACTGACTTAATTGCGATCCGGTGTAAACACGCTGAACCTGTTCATGAATACTTTGATCCAGCAGGGTGGGTGAAAATTTTGACGGAATAGGAAAATCAGGAAAAATATTTGCGGAATATTTCTGTGAAAACGGATTGGTAATTTCTATATGCGAAAGGCTGTCTTCCTTTGGATTGGTCTGTACAATAATATCCTGAGATCCATAAAATTTTACTATTTCAAATTTAATACGTCCCGCGCTATCGCTGAATGTGGGACGAAATTGCGTTCTTTTAGACGGAACGGATAAATACACAGCTTCAAAAGGGACCGGCCCGCCGGATTTGCCATTCACCAGTTTGCCCACGATGATATGGCCATTGAATTCCGGAGTAAATTCCGTTGTTATTGGTTTATGTTGCAATATATCTCTCCAGTTAAACCTCCTCCACCCATGGGTTAACATAAGATTTTCCATGTCTTCTTCCCTGGATTTTCCTCCATCCTGAAAATAAAAAGCAGGAGACTCAAATTGACCCAGATTGGCCGTCAAATAAAGATAATTGCGAATGTCTGTTTCGTCGATTTCCTGTAAAGAATCCAACCTGTAAACTGCCACCGACATATCAGCTAACGCGGGTTTACCTGATTGATCAGCTACCGATAAATCAAGATTTACTTTTTTCCTGATACCATATTCAGCTTCTGTTTGTGCTGATATTACCAGATTTTTCCCCGGATATTTAAAAAATAAACGTTCGCAAACCGGCTGACCTCCGCTGTTGATTAACGTGAATTGTGAAATTCCGTCTTCCAGTTCGCCGGGATCCACTACAAACGAAAAACTATGTCCGGCGAGTTTTCCTGTTTTAACTGGTAAAATACCACGCTGTCCATGTACAACGAGGTAAACGTCCTGATCATCTATATCGGTAGTTGAGTGAACATTCAGCGTGACTTTTGCATCATTGGTTTTCGAAAGGCTGATAACATAACCACTCGCATAAGGTGCCGGCAAATCTTTGGTAATCGTTTCACCCTGCGGAAAACGGATAACGGCTTTATAAGACTGCCCCTGTGCTGGCGTCATCATGAAATTACCAAGACCCATGTGTAACGGACGAAACCTGGCAACAGTATCACCATTCCTGTTTAAGATCATGCCTTCAAATACAAGACCTTTTCCGTAAGCGTCGGTAACCCGAAAGCCTACTTTTGATTCAATTTCCTGAACCAGATTTCCTCCTTCCGGGAAAAACTGTGCATCATATTTTTTGAGTTTAACGATGGTTGAATCCGGAGAGAGATTTTTCGGATTAATAATGCGTATCGCTTTTTCAAAAAAGTAATCAGGTCCGAAATTTTTCATCCAGTTTGTATACGCCCTGAAAGTATAAGTACCCGAAGCTAAATCTGTAGGGATAGTAAATGAACCGAAAGACTCGCCGGGTTTTAATGATACTTTTTGCTGTATTACCGGTTGATTTTTTTTATCCAATAATTCCACGTAGGCGATTGAACTGATATTCGTGGGGGCGTTCATAAACGCCTCCATATAATATATACGAAACCAGCAAATCTCTCTGGTTACGTAAGAATCCTTATCAGTGTGCACGTATAATTTTTCCTGAACGTATTGACTTTTATATTGGTTGAAATCGTCCACCGTGCTTTTAGCCAGCGACGTATTTTGAGAATATACCGTTGATGAAAAACAAAGAGATCCCAGGATGATAAGTGCACGTGTACTTAAAATTAATTGTTGTCCTGTTCTATGAATCGTTCTATTCATTATTAATACTAAGGCTTTAACTATTGCCAAAAATCCGGTTTAACCAATGTTCCTCCCTTCGTTCTGCAGTCAACGCAATCTGGAATAGAACTGGAGACTCCGACGGGAAAACCCATATAATATGTAAGGGCCACCGGTAAATAAATCCCAGACGCGAATTTGTCAGTTAACTCCTGCGTGCTGAGACCAGTTGTATCCAGCTTACAGTTTTCATCTCCGGTATATACAATCACAGGCGGTAATTGTGTTTTGTCGATAAAAAGTCGTTTCTCCGTTGCGGTAGTCGTTCCGATAAAACCAATTACGGTTTCAGTCGGGTCAGCCGTATTATGGATATTCCCTCCCGTTTCTGAAGGTTGTGCATCAAAAATAGATCCCAGCTGTTCCGTGTTTCGTTGTACTTTCTGAACCCATTCATACCAATCCTGCGACAGTGAAATCTGCGTGACAAGTATACTATACTCGACGCTCATTTTGTCTGTATTGTTGTAAGGGACCGTAGTAACAGGAAATTGATAAATGAGGTTGGAACTTAACTTTTCAGTATTGGCGATATTGATGCTGGTAGATGAATCGGAACGCCAACAGGTATAAATTAACTCACTGTCGGCCCGCAGATAAAGTGATCCAGCCTCGTAACGCTCGGTAGATTCATAACGCGCGTTATATTTCCAGGTCTCGGAAAAAGTCCACTGATAGTAACCGGGCTGCACAGCATCATTATGTGTTGTGACATATATACTAACTCCGTCGGAATTGGCTGTCCAGTTGAGTGTGTCTATGGGCGGCGTTACGCTGGTTTTTGTTATATCAGACAAATAATCTTTACCATTATTTGTTTTTATATGCAGCCGATATTGCTGTGTGGGATCTAAATTCAATCCTGAAACGTAATAACTACCCGCATAGGCCTCCAGCAAAGGGTAATTGAATCCGCTGGTAGACTGAATCTCCAGCTGTGCACCCGGCTCAGGAATATATATCGGTGAATCCAGTCCCGATGCTCTGGACATTGTAATAGTTGTTGTTCCGTTTAAATTAATAAAACCTTCCACCACCAGGTATCCGGCAACGGGGACTTTTACGTTCGCCACATATTTGTCCGTGCAACCACCCAGCACAAACAACAGTAAAACCCAATGTTTCATGTTCATCCTTCTCATTTAAAACCTGACGTTAAAATTAATAAAGGGTATTGCACTTCCAAATATCGATAACTGATAACCGTTCAGAGAACCATTCTGTGAAACATAATAAACTGAATAAGGATTATGTCTTCCGAAAACATTATAAACTCCGATGGTCCAGGAATTATGAAATTTCTGATGCACTTTATGATTGCCGTCTATATTCACTGAAAAATCAGTCCGGTAATAATCAGGTATCCGGTATGCATTTCTGTCGGAATATAAAGTCCGGAAAGAATTATAATAATAGAATACACCGGTTGGTAATGTAATCGGACGGCCAGTTGTATATGTGCTGTTCACAGAAACACTGAAGCGATGATTTACCCGATAGTTAACTACTGCAGTAGCAGAATTCGGCTGATCATAATTAGACGGATAATAATTACCTCCGTTAATTAATTCCCCTGCATATGGATCGGCCTGTTTTAACATCACTCTTGAATAGGTATAACTCAGCCATCCATTGAGTTTACCGGTTGCTTTTTTGATAAGGAATTCAATTCCGTAAGCCTGACCGTTTGTATTGATTACGTCCGTTTCGATATGATGATTTAATACCAGCACTGCACCACTTTTATAATCGAGGATATGCTGCATTGTTTTATAATACAATTCTACAGAGGTTTCAATGGTATTATTCTTTAGATTTTTATAAAATCCAAGTGAATACTGATTTCCCCACTCGGGCGCGATATTGGGATCGCTGAGTTTCCAGATATCCGTTGGTGAAATGGACGTGGTGTTAGATAAAACGTGTATGTACTGACGCTCAGTATTATAACTGGCTTTGACAGAAAAATTATCCGTGAATTCATATCTTACCGACAAACGATATTCCGGACCAGCATATGTTTTTATGAAATCGCCCGGGCCATAAGTCTTGACGCCGGTTATATTGTCTTCCGTTTTTGGAACATCTGCGGGATATTGATTTACCGATTGTGGCCCAAGATAATTGTATACTGAAAATCTGATACCTCCTTCCACCACAAATGAAGGGGTGATGGTGAATTTGTCACTTAGATATACCGCACTTTCCAATGCCTGTTCCTTGGCTACCGTGTCCGCTACTACGAGTGATTGACCGCCAACAGGAGTATAAGTTCCGGGGTGGAGTGAATAGTACAATGAGCTCAATCCGAATTCCAGTGAATGTTTAGGACTCAGGAAATAATAAAACTGTGCTTTCACATTCGACTGATTCACACCAAATGAAAGTTTATATGCATTCACCGGATTTTGTGTACTGGAGATATTATAATCATACTGGTCATACCCGGTGATAAATACGCCATACAACTTATCGTTGAAATTGTGTTTCCATTTCAACGATAAATTCAGGTTTCCATAACCATAGGTAGTATCGCTGTTCAGGTTGAAATTGTCTTTACTCGTATATGCCGTCAAATAAAGATTATTGTTCTTATTGATCTGATGACTGATATTCAGATTGAGATCGTAAAAAGAAGCTTTGCTGTTTTTGTATTGCGAAGGAAGAAGTCCTAATAACCAATCAGCGTAAGTGGTTCTGCCGGCCAGTATAAACGATGTTTTGTCTTTTACGAGCGGCCCTTCTATTTCCAACCTGCTTGTTATCAATCCGATTCCTGCATTGCCAGAAAATTCTTTTTTATTTCCTTCCCGGCTGGTGATATCCAATACGGAAGACAATCGTCCGCCATATCGGGCCGGAACACTGCTCTTATATAGTTCCACACTTTTTACAACGTCGGGATTAAAAGCTGAGAAGAAACCAAAAAAGTGAGAAGGATTATAGATCGTTGCATCGTTGAAAAGTATCAGGTTTTGGTCTGCAGATCCGCCGCGAACATTCAAACCTGTGCTGGCTTCACCAGTGGATTTAACGCCCGGCAGCGTTAATAAAACACGTAGGAGATCGGCCTCACCAAACACAACAGGCACCTGCTTAAGTGTTTTAATATCCATTTTCTGAACGCCCATCGTGACACCCCGGATATTGTTTAGTTTTTCTGCTGAAACAATTACATTTTTAAGCATCATGACCTGTCCTTCAAGGTCTATATTCATCTTGCCATCACCCAGCAGATTTATTTGTCTGCGGGTATCCTTCATTCCGATACTTTGAATATTCAGAATACGACGGCCCTTGGGAAGTGAAATCGCATAGTAACCATACTGGTCAGACGACACCCCAACACGGGGTTTATCTGTATAAATCGAAGCCCCTGCAATCGGTTCACCCGTTTTCGCATCCCGTACATATCCGCTGATTAATGCATTGGCTGAACCGTTATTGGCTGAATTCGCACCTATCTGGAAAAGCTTATTCTCCAGCGCCGCGATCTTGAACTTGGCATTTTGATTCTGGTCCTCCTCCACCTCTACATGATAAGCCCGGTGTTTTCCTTTCAGGGAATCCAGCGTGGCCGTAAGATTGGTTTGAATGAGCGCTTCTTTCGTAAGAAAAACTTCATCGTGCGGACCGATGGCGTAATTGAAACTGGTATTCGCGAATGCCCTGTCCATCACCGCACTCAATGGTTCCTTGTTGACAGTAAAATTAAACCGCAGGCTGTCAAACAAGGAAATATCATAGTAAAAAAAATAATCTGTCTGGGCTTCTATTTCTTCAACAAATTCCTGTATCGGCGCATCATGAAAAGTAGCAGAAATGAGATTCTGCGCATTTTTTTGTGCGTGCAGCGCAGGACTTAAAAAGCCCAAGCTTAAAAACAGAAGTATACGTCTTGCTGAATACTTCATATTAGGGGTTAGCAATCTGGTCATAGTAAGCAGCAGCCTTCGCCAGTGTATTATCCGTGTCGCTTTTATAGCTTAAATCGTTTTTTCTGATAAATTTTTGAACTTCTTTTTTGTGATCGCTCACAAAGTTCAGAAAAGCATGCCTCGAATTAACGAGTGTATATGAATTCCAGGATCGTATATAATAATCGTCGGACTCATCCATATATCGGCGCAATCCTTCCGACGTTGTAAGTATCTCTCTTATTTTCTTCGTAGTGTGTTTTAAAACTTTTGACTTGCCCGAATAAAGTACTTCATAAAAACCGGCAACGGGCAGCCCTTTATTCAGACTGTCCAACGACACGTATTCAAAATGATGATCATTGATTGTAAATGAACGAATCTTTTCATTCACCAGCTGCAACTGAAACGCCTGATCGATAACCACGAGGTTCTGTCTGTAATCCTCGTATATGATATTGAGATTCGGATAATTTATGTTGTCGTATACAATAGAACCCTTTCCGGTTTTTTCCAATAAAAAATAAGGAGAGCCCTTCTGAAATGTAAATTCGATTCCGCGATATAAACTGCCATTATAAATCGGAGCCTGATCTCCCAGACGATCATAATAAACAGTGAGCGTGTGCGCAAGCGCATTTTGATATAATAAACTATCTTCCTTCGCGTATTGGGCTGAAGCCTGACCTGAAAAGATGAGAATGGCAACAAAAGAAAAGGCACGCAATCCTAATTTCATTTCAGTACTTTGGCTTAAATCACAGCTTATCCATCAAGACATACTTCATAGGGTCACTGCTGCTTTCTTTTTAATTGGAAGCAATATAATGAAATTTACTAAACATTATTTAAATATGAAATCTGAAAAAGTATTTGCAATCCTGACAACCTTTTGCCTGATAAATTTTGTCCCTGCCCGCAGTTGTGCGCAAAATGATCAGAGCGTTTTTCATGTCATCGCCTTTTATACAGGTCGCGAAGATCTGGCACATATCAGTTTTGTGCATGAAGCCAACCGTTGGTTTCCGGCAATGGCACCCAAAAATCATTTCACATATGATTCAACCAATAACTGGAATAATTTAAATGAGGAATTTCTTTCCCACTACCAGGTTGTCATTTTTCTGGACACAAGACCAGACAGTCCTGTGCAGAGGAAAGCATTTGAAAATTATATGAAAAAAGGAGGAGGCTGGATGGGATTTCATTTTTCAGCATTCGCTTTAACCCCATCTGATTTCCCACAGAACTGGGACTGGTATCACAACGAATTCCTGGGTTCCGGTTCTTATGTAAGTAATACGTGGCGCCCAACTCCTGCAGTATTGAAGGTAATGGATAAAAATCATCCTGTTACTAAAAATCTGCCTGACACATTTCGTTCGGCTGCCAATGAATGGTATCGTTGGTCCAACGATTTGCGGAACAATTCGAAGATTGATATTTTACTTTCGATCGATAGTACCAGCTTCCCATTAGGTACTGGTCCCAAACTTTATGAAATCTGGCATAGTGGTTTTTATCCTGTGGTATGGACGAACAAAAACTACCGTATGGTGTATTTTAATATGGGACATAACGATATGGACTATGAACATAAAACCAATAAAGAGCTTTCCCAGACTTTCAGCAGTCCTTATGAGGATCAGCTCATTTTGAATACACTGAACTGGCTTGGAAATAAACCTGAACATTAATATTATCAATCATGAAAACCGTCATTCTAACAGGAGGAAATGGACATCTCGGAGCTGCCGTGACAAAGGAATTTCTGGATAAGAATTATCAGTTGCTCGCAACGGTTTCCAATGAAAACGCCCTGACTGATTTTGAAGAACATCCAAATCTGCATGTTTCAGTAGTGAATCTAACGGATGAAAAAGAAACCAATGACTTTGTAGAAAAATCCATTCATCAATATGGTACTATAGACGGCGCAGTTTTACTGGTGGGAGGGTTCGCGATGGGTGGAATCGATAAAACAAATGGCGAGGATCTGAAAAAACAGATATCACTAAACTTTGAAACTGCCTATTATGTGATCAGACCTTTATTTGATCACCTGATGAAAAATAAAAAAGGAAAGATTATTCTAATTGGCGCCCGCCCTGCAATCAATCCAACTCAGGGTAAAGATCTCATTGCGTATAGTTTGAGTAAATCACTTTTATTCCGGTTGTCGGAATTTCTAAATGAAACGGCTAAGGGAACGAGTATAACCGTATCCATTGTTATACCGAGCACGCTGGATACACCGCTCAACAGAAAATCCATGCCGGATGCAGATCCTGAAAAATGGGTAAAACCTGCTGAGATAGCCGAAACACTGGAGTTCCTGATTTCAGACAAATCAAATGCATTCAGAGAGACTGTTTTGAAAATGTATAATAACGCTTAGGAAAGTATGGGAGTATGGGAGTATGGGAGTATGGGAGTGTGAAACGATCAACTTTTAACTTCAGACTTGTCCTTCCTTCGCATACATAAATATAATTCAGCAGCGCCCAGCATGCCAGCAAGGGGCATTAAAATATAAATCCAAAAGGCCGTCCAGATATGCGCTGGAAAAGCACTGGCAAAACTCCTTGCCGGATTCATTCCAAAACCAGATATAGGGCCGGCAATGATAACAAAAACACAAACCAGTATACCTGAAAGAATTCTCGTGTATTTCTTCAGATGCCGATCATCCCCTGTAAATAATACCATGGCCATCATGATAAAAGCAATAATGAATTCAGTGATTGCAGCGCATTTCGTACCATATTTTCCGGGAACGGTAACTACATAATGAAGAGGCGCCGCCGTTAAATTATCTCCCATTAAAATCGCCATCAGGAATACAGACAATGTTCCACCCAATATCTGAAAGATCACATAGAACAAGGTATCCCATGGACCAATTTTTCCAGTTCTGTAAAAAGCAAGTGTGACTGCCGGATTAATATGTGAACCGGAACGACTTGTAAAACGGGAGTAGAAAATAAACAGCGCCGTGGCTCCCATCATAATGCCCAGTATATTTTGTCGCATAGCTGCCGACAAGGAAGAATTAAACATTCCACCCTTCCCAAATAATATTCCGCTGAAGAAACATGCGGACACCATAAAGATTGCCAGGCCCAATGCTTCCTGAAAATAAAATTTCCAGTTACTCCGGAAGCTCCCGGCCATTCGGGCCGTTCCTCCGGATACATTTTTAATCCTGATATCAACTGCCTGCATGCATCAAAGAATATGTTTTAATCACCCTGAGGATTTCGGCAACACCCCACGCCTGCGCCACACATCCACGCGGATGATGTGGTTCATCGCCATCAAAAATTTCTGAAACAGATCCAATGCATGCGTCTCCAAGATGAAGTGTCAGCTTATCCATTATTTGAATCGCTTCTTTTCTGAAGTCATTTCCCAAAGTCCTGAACCCGGCATCAATATATGGCCCAAGAAGCCAGCTCCAAACGGTTCCCTGGTGATACACTGCATCGCGCTGTAGTTGGCTGCCACCATAACTTCCCTTGTATGCGGGATTATCAGGTGATAGAGATCTGAGTCCTACGGGAGTAAACAATTTGGATCTCACAATACTCAAAACGGACTTAGCCTGCTCCCCTTCCAGCAAAGGAAAAGGAAGACTTATAGTTAGCAGTTGATTCGGCCGAAGACTGGGATCCGGTTTTCCCAATTCGTCTATATTGTCGTACAGATATCCACCCTCGGCATACCAGAATTTTTCACTGAAACTTTTCTTCGCTCGTTCCGCTTTTGCTAAAATGTCTTCAGCAATTAAAGGCTCTTTGTTAAGCAACAACAGCGTTTCAAATATTTTAAGCGCGTTATACCACAGCCCTTCAATTTCCACGGGTTTCCCCATTCGCGGTGTCACTACCCAGTCACCAACTCGGGCATCCATCCAGGTAAGCTGTTGGCCTTTTTCACCGGCATACAATAAACCATCTGCATCAACATGAATGTTAAATCGGGTGCCTTTGAAATGCCAGTCTATAATGTCGTTTAATACCGGCAGGATTTCTTTCAATATAAAATCTGCGTCATTTGTAATCTGCAGGTATTGATATACTGCATTGAAATACCAGAGCGTTCCATCTGCGTTGTTATATTCAGGAGGACTATTATTATCTATAAAACGGTTGGGCAACATGCCCATACTGACAGACTTAGCAAAGACTGCTATGATTTTTTTTGCGTCTTCATAACGACCCGTTTGTAAACAAAGACCCGGAATGGAAATCATCGTATCACGGCCCCAGTCGGTAAACCAGTGATATCCGGCAATGATCGTTTTCAAAGCTATTGGTGGCTTTGTATTCGATGCACCAGGAACCGTGCGTTTTACAATGAACTGATCTGCTGCCTGAACCAGCTCTTGAAGTAGTTTGCCCTTCGTTGTTCCGGATAACGATATTTTACGATGCATCTCATTTTCAAATAGCGTACGGGGATTTTTTCCCGTTGGATCTTCCGTTGAAATCATAATATCCAAACTATCCCCATCCTTTAATTCTAAATTGAAATACCCGTGATTGAACAGATCCTCCTGAAAATCGAGTCCGCGATATTTCTCCTGTAAATAGTTGAAGTTGTAATACCATTTATTTACAGCATGGAAGCTGGAGCCGGGAACAGAAATAAAAATATCCGGGGCTCCTTCGAAAGGCTGATTGTGGAAAAGCCCGTTTTTAAAATCCACATCCCAGAAAATATTGTTGTATGCATGTTGTAATTCGTGATATCCTCTCGCTGCTATCAGTGGTAAAAGCTGAAATGTAAACGGCCCATCAGCACGTAATATTTCATAATGTATTATCGTCGTATTTTCATTTGAAACCATAGTAATGGTTTTTCGTATACGGACGCCCGGCACTTCATATGTCCATTCTGGAAAAGAACCTCTTTTAAATGAACGCAACCACTGCAAACCTTCCGGTGATATGGCATTTCCGTAGTTGTTGGTTCCCAAATCATATGAATTCCCGTTCATGATAATTGTTTCGTCAAGTTTAGAAACCATCAACATGCGTTCAGTGGGTGGACGGACAGAAGCCATAAGCAATCCATGATAACGGCGGGTATTACAACCGGACAAACTGCTTCCTGACCAACCGCCCAGTCCGTTTGTTTCCAACCACTCCAGCTGATAATTATCAGAAAAACTATCGAGTATTTTCTTATCCTTGAATAACCACATGAGATATCATTAAATTTACTCAATTAAAGGAGGCCCTTCAATTTATTCCATATTTAACAAAAGCGCATTGAAAAAAATTCGAATAAGCTTATTTGCCTGTATGCTGCTTATCACCGGGTGCAGAAATAAAAACGGAAATGCTCTTGGGTTTCATTCACCCGTTGATTCGACATTTAAACCAGCCATCGTTGTTTCCGATAGTGGATGGACAAATCTTTCTGGCGGCAATTCAATAACTGATTGGCACACGTATGGAAAAAAACGGGCTGGAAACGCCTGGAACATGGACAGTGGATCCATCCATTTACAACCAGGAGCAAAGAACGGTTATCAGACAGCGGGCGGCGGAGATCTTGTTTCCAATGATACGTTTGGAAATTTTGATCTGAAGATGGAATGGAAGATTGCAAAAAAAGCGAACAGCGGCATTATGGTTTTCGTGCAGGAGGATACGACGAAGTATAAGGAGACCTGGAATACGGGACCGGAAATGCAGGTATGTGATAAAGACAGCAATGAAGATGCGCATAGTTTTAAACACGAGGCAGGAGATCTCTACGATTTGATTGCATCTACGGTAATGTCGGCCAGGCCGGCATTGGAATGGAATGAAGTGGAAATTGTAAGCAATGCACAGCGGCTGGATCTTTACCTAAACCACGTACATATCATTTCTACTTCCCTTTGGGATGCATCCTGGCAAAAGTTAATCGCGGGTAGTAAATTCAGCACCATGCCGGGTTTTGGTAGTTTTCATTCGGGTCATATCGCTTTACAGGATCATGGAGAAGAGGTTTGGTACAGAAATATCCGAATCAAAAAAATCGAGTAGCTGAAGCGATAAGCCAGGTACATATCTTTATAAAAATTGTTTTATAATTTCTGTCTAATATAGTAGCTTCATAACAATAACGACCACGAGTACAAAAGAATAATCCCGGGTGCTGCACCCGCAGCAATTTTATAATCAAAAAAATTATTCTTTTTTTCCGCTAAGAAGAAATTTAATTTGAAAGCAAATAATTAAACTTTATAACCAATAACACTTATCTCATGACAAGAAACAAACCAGTCAAACCAGCCAACAGGAGAGATTTTTTAGGGAAGGTGACCGGTGCAGCAGCACTCATGGGTGTAGCCTCGCTGATCAACCCGGCCAAAGCTAATGAAACCCCACGCGGCGCTTTTGCGAATGCTGATGATCCGGAGGAATGGTTCAAAGGCATTAAAGGAAAACATCGCATGGTGTTCGATTGCACCGAACCAAAAGGAATATTTCCGTTTGCATGGCCCAAAATATTTATCATGACCAATCAGGCAACGGGAGCATCAGATAAAGATTGTACTTCCGTTGTCGTTTTCCGACATGCTGCATTTCTCTATGCTTTGCAGGACAGTTTATGGGCCAAATATAAACTGGGTGAAATGCAAAAAGTGATGGATCCGGAAACAAAGGCTTTTGCTTTGAGAAATCCATTTTGGAACCCCAAACCCGATGACTATTCCGCTCCCGGATTAGGTACTATAACACTAGGTATCCCTGAATTACAAAAGATGGGTGTTATGCTATGTGTTTGTAATATTGCGCTTACCGTTAACAGCGCTGTTATTGCATCCAATACAAATCAGGACGCAGCGGCGGTACTAAAGGAATTTCAGGATGGATTGATTCCAGGAATTCCTCATATGCCTTCCGGTGTATATGCTGTTGGACGGGCTCAGGAACATGGCTGTGGATATTGTAATGTATAACTGCGGTATCCTAAACACGATATAATTTATTATGGCACGCAGATCGCTGATCATTTTTATTGCCTTGCTGGCTATGGTATTCATCTGGTTTTGGAAAAAAGAAAATAAACCAAAGCCAGTCAGTATGGCCATGTCAGGTATACATTTACCTGTTAAAGAAACCCTCTGGTCAGCGCCAGATTCAACAGACATATCGCGCAATGATTCCGCTGATCTCATACGATATGGAAGAAAATTAATCAGTAAGACATCCTGGTATTTTGGGCCCAGGGGAACCGTTGGCCATTTCACTAATGGCATGAATTGTCAGAATTGTCATTTGCAGGCAGGCACGGTTGCCTGGGCAGGAAATTTTGGAACTGTTGCTTCTTTGTATCCCCGTTTTAGTGACCGGAGAGGATCCACAGAAACCATCAACGAGCGCATTACAGATTGTTTTGAAAGAAGTATGAATGGCAAAGCACCCGATAGTAACAGTATAGAAATGAGGGCCATGAATGCCTATATAAGATGGGTGGGTAAGGATGTTCCAAAAGGGAAAAAACCACCAGGCACCGGTTTGGAACAACTGGCGTTTATTGAACGGCCGGCTGATCCGCAAAAAGGGAAATTAGTTTTTATTCAAAAATGCCAATTGTGCCATGGTGCAGACGGAGCAGGAAAACCAGATAGCCTGAACGGTTATCTGTATCCACCACTTTGGGGTAAGCATAGTTATAACACGTCGGCAGGATTATTTCGTTTGTCAAAGTTCGCTGGCTTTATAAAAGACAACATGCCGTATGGAAGCAATTACGCGAATGAACACCTCACGACAGAAGAAGCCTGGGATCTCGCTGCTTTTGTAAATAGTCAGCCGCGACCCATAAGAAAGTTTAAACAGGACTGGCCTAATATATTACTAAAACCAGTTGATCTGCCGGACGGTCCTTTTCCTGATTCCTATCCTTCAGCCCAGCATAAATACGGACCCTTTGCACCCATCGCGAAGTTTAAAAAAGACATCGCATCCAACGTTAAAAAATAGGAGATCCTATTTCCGGAAAATTGTTTTTAACCGCTATTTTGTTATAGATATCTTTTGGATATTGTACCAGTAAAGGATTTTTGTCCGACCGAATCCATCCTAATATTTTCAACAGATTAACCTTTTCCATGGCAGTACATCCGGCTGTACCTTCGTGATCATTCTCCCAAATATGCAAAAAAATGCAGGATCCCAGGCCTGACTTTATTGGATTCACATTGTATTGCACAAATAAACCCCAGGCGTAGGCATCATCTTTCCGGTGCATTTCTTCATGACTGTGCCAGTCGCCCGGCAAAGATTTTGAGTCTGCCAGCTGGTTGTAAAAATGAGAACTGGCATCATCTACACATATCAGCGTGTCAGTGGCTTGTATGTAGGGCATCCGTATCCAGACAGCCTTCTTTTTATCCGCATAACCAAAAGCCGGTCCCAGTGAGAAAATTCCTGCCGGAGATTTCAAATCACCTTCTGATTTATCATCAGAAATTCCTTTTTGACCAATTACGGCAGGAAATGAGAACTGAGCTACCCATTTATTGTTTACTTTTTCGAAGCAATACAATGTTGCACGTGTGCTGTCAGGATGGTCTGCTAATACAATAAGCAACTGCCTGGATTTCAGGGTGTCTTCGCCCGGCAAAAAACGTGGACTCCTTGCAGATGCCCCTTTGTAAGCGATAACTGCGGAGGATAAAATCAACAATGTTCTAAAAAATACGTTCACGATTTCAGCATATTTTTTAAAATTCGCACCTTAGCTGTCGAAAGATGTTATATGGAAAGTATTTTATTTACAACTGCACGGCTAAAAATAAGAAATCTGGTCGAATCAGATGTAGACGCTTTTTATCAATACCGCTCCAAACCGGAAGTTACAAAATACCAGGGCTTCGGCACTTTCGATCTGAAGCAATCAAAAACTTTCATTGGGGAACATACAAACAAGAAATATTTTGTACCTGGAGAATGGATCCAGTTTGCAATTGAACAAATCTGTACCAAACAACTCGTTGGGGATTGCGCGATCTGCCTGCAGGGTACAGATTCAGGAATCGCCGAAACAGGTATAACGATTTCTCATCTGCATCAAAGAATGGGATATGGAAAAGAAACCATGCTCGGTATGATACATTTTCTTTTTACTGAAACGGGCATTCACCGCATCATTGAAACAGTTGATGTGGAAAGCTCCTGTTATTCCAACATCCTGAATATTCTGCTTCAATAGGGCTACATTTTAAAAATGACGAATACTAAAAAAACGGGCTAAATCGTTTTACAAAGGTCAAGTCAGATCCTATTAAACAACCAATCCATGAAAAATCCAATCATATTTATCTGCATTGCACTGGGATGTTTTTCCTGCGGTTCAACCAGTTTAATGTCGCTCAGTGTACCGAAACCTGCGCCAGTCTCTATTCCATCCAATATCAAGTCTGTCGCCATTGTCAATAGAACACGCGCTTCCAATGAAACACAAACCTTGGATGCAATTCATAAAGTCATTTCTCTGGAAACCAACGACCTGCAAGCAACTGGTGCTCGGGCAAGCATTCAGGGACTCGCAGATGAACTGATGAAAAACAGCCGTTTTACGCAGGTAAAAAAGCTCAGCGGATTAGATCTGCGTTCGTATGGAGCAGGCGTGTTTCCAACCGCTATGTTATGGGATTCGGTAACGGAAATTTGCCAAAAAAGTAAGACAGACGCCTTGTTCTCTCTTGAACTTTTTGATACGGAATCTAAATTAAATTATGCGTCCAGTCCCACCAACGTAAATCTTGTGGGAGTGAATGTCTCATCGATAAACCATCTTCTCAGCATATCAACTAATGTAAAAACGGGCTGGAGAATTTACGATCCGTCCACCAGAACCATTCTGGATGAATATATCCTCGGACGCGATCTTTCCTCGTCTGGTTCAGGAATAAATCCCGCGGTTGCTGCATCTGAATTGATAGGTCGTAAAGAAGCAGTAAAGGAAGTTGGGATTCAGGCGGGACAGGCATATGCTTCCAGGATTCTGCCATATTGGATACGCGTTTCCAGAGATTACTTTGTAGGTGGGGATCAGAATTTTAAGACAGCGCAACGAAAAGCCCAATCCGGCAACTGGGATGGTGCGGCTGCAATATGGCTGGAAGAAACAAAAAGTTCTGAGGGAAAATTGGCGGGCAGGGCTTGTTATAATATGGCCATCATCGCTGAAATCAATGGAGACCTGGACGGCGCAATTCAATGGGCACAAAAATCCTACGAAACGTACAACATCCGTATCGCGCTCAACTATATCAATATCCTGAAATATCGAAAGCAACAAAATGATTTATTAAAGAGCCAGTCGGTTGCATCAGTAACTCAATGATAAGATTGAAATATTTGCATTGTCCTACCTTTATGGTACTGCAAATGTTTCTCTATGAATTTAAAAGTTTCTTCTTATCAACTTGCAGACAGTATTGACATCAAATCATTCAAAGCATCGTTTCCGGCACACATTCATTACGCTGATACAGACGAACTATTTTTCACCATAGCATATCAAAAATACCTTTACGTTTTTAAATATGGAATCGTATGTTTTCTTGGCTATTCAGAAACAGAAACTGCGGCTTTTTTTAAGCAGATAACAGCCTTCTGTAAAAATCTATTTGAGCAACGGTTAAATGATGAGTTCGATATAGAAACCGACGCACCATCATTAAACTATGGTTACAATAAAATCGAAATTCCTTCGCCGGATATCGATGAATTGCGTTTGATCATGCTGAATGTTTCACAAAGTGTAGCACTCGATTATTATAATCAGCAAACCAATGCATTGCTGGAAGAAACCAACTCCCATACCCAATTGCTGGAAAAAAAAGGAAGAATCAACATGGGAGGAATCAAATTAAAAAAATACATTGGTCGAACGCTCAATTTGAAAAACAGGATTTCGGCAAACCTGTATATTTTCGATTCGCCCGAAGAAACCTGGGAGAATGAAAATCTCAATAAGCTCGACATAGGGCTGAAAAAAACCTTTGATCTCCAGGCCCGTTTCCGTACCATACAGGAAGGCCTTGGCATTGTAAAAGAAAATATGGAGCTATTTAAAGATCTGCTTCAAAACCGGAACAGTCTTACCCTGGAATGGGTCGTTATCGTTCTCATTCTGGTAGAAGTAATCAATATCCTGATCGGAAAAATTCCAAAATAACCAATCGCTAAAATTAGCTACCTTCAAACGGGATTCCTGAACATTTAAAAACGATTGCCCTGCCATATTTCGCGTCAATTTTGTACTATGGCCATACGTGTAGCAATTAATCACAATACCGTTTATCATTACGACCGGTTTGTTTCACTTTCACCTCATATTTTCCGACTGAGGCCCGCTGTTCATTCCAGAACGCATATTGAATCTTATTCATTTAAAGTAACACCCAAAGATCATTTCATTAACTGGCAACAGGACCCTTTTGGTAATTATCAGGCAAGGGTTGTATTCCCGGAAAAAACGAACGAGTTAAAAATTGAAGTGGAAGTCATAGCAAATATGATCGTCATAAATCCCTTTGATTTTTTTGTGGAAGAATATGCTGAGAAGTTTCCGTTTGCTTATAAAGAACAACTGAAAGGAGAACTGGTTCCTTATCTGGAAATAAAAGAGAATGGTCCTTTGTTGAATCAATGGGTGGCAGAAATTGACAGAAGCAAAAAAAACATCAATGACTTCCTGGTATACATAAACCAGCAACTTAATCACGATATAAAATACAATATCCGCATGGAAGCTGGCGTGCAAACATGCGAAGAAACACTAACACTTAAATTGGGTTCCTGCCGCGACTCGGCCTGGCTGCTCGTGCAAATATTCCGGAAGCTGGGTCTTGCAGCGCGTTTTGTATCAGGTTATCTGGTACAACTGACCGCGGATATCAAATCACTCGACGGACCTTCAGGTCCCGAAAAAGATTTTACCGATCTGCATGCCTGGACAGAAGTTTATATACCCGGCGCAGGATGGATCGGCCTGGATCCGACATCCGGATTATTCGCGGGTGAAGGACATATTCCGCTGGCCTGTACACCGGATTATGTAAGCGCTGCTCCGGTAGTTGGCGCAACCGATCCGTGTGAAACAACATTTTCTTTCTCGAATACGGTAACACGCATTCACGAAGACCCAAGAGTTACAAAACCTTATTCAGAAGAACAATGGGCGGCCATACACGCTACCGGTTTTAAAATAGATGAAGATTTAGAGAAGGGCAATTTGCGAATGACAATGGGTGGAGAACCAACATTCGTTTCTATCGACGATATGGAATCCGCACAGTGGAATACAGCAGCGGATGGTTCAGAAAAAAGAGTGAAAGCCCAGGATCTTATTTTCAGGCTGCGCTCCAAATTCGGGCCCGATGGCATGATTCATTTTGGCCAGGGAAAATGGTATCCCGGAGAGCCCCTTCCCCGCTGGCAGTATGGTCTCTTTTGGAGAAAAGACCATTACCCTATTTGGAAAAATATCCTGATGATCGCAGATGAAAAAAATAAAAAGAAATCGGATTGGAAGGACGCAGAATTGTTTGCAAAAGAACTTGCCAAACACCTGGCAGTTAGTGCCGACAATGTGAGCGCCGCTTATGAAGACATTTTTTATTTTCTGTGGACAGAAGGAAAATTACCCCCGAACATCGATCCGCTGAAAACAAATTTGAAGTCATCGGTCGAAAGAAGAACACTGGCGCAGTTATTAGACGCAGGATTGGATAACCCGGCTGGTTTCACGCTCCCGTTAAAATGGAATTACGACAACAGCAAATGGCAGAGTTGCAAATGGATTCTCAACAGAAACCATCTATTTTTGATTCCCGGTAACTCACCCATCGGTTTACGCCTTCCGCTTGATTCGCTGCCAGCAGTAGCGAAAGATAATGAACCGCAGAAAGTTGAACGCAGTCTTTTTGATGAACTGCCCGCTCTGGCCAATTATCACGAGACGATCACCAGCAGGTATGGCCTGGTTTATGAACATCCGGTAGCTGCACAAAAAATAAAATATCAGAATAAAGCAGGCGATGGAAAAGATAAAAAGAAAATAAAAGAGGAAGAAAAAGATATCAAACCATTGTATGAAGTGCCGGTGATTAAAACCGCACTTTGCGTTGAAGCAAGAGAGGGAATTATATATGTTTTTCTTCCACCAATGGATTATCTGGAACACTACCTGGATCTTGTAGCTTCTATTGAAGCCACTGCAGAAAAACTCGATCTGCCAGTGCGTATTGAAGGATATGAACCACCGCGCGACTACCGAATGGAACGATTGATCGTGTCTCCGGATCCCGGAGTGATAGAAGTGAATATTCATCCTGCCTCCAGCTGGAAAGAATTAAATTATAACCTGGATACCCTGTATGAACAGGCTTTTCTCTCAAGATTGGGTACAGAGAAATTTATGCTCGACGGAAGACATACGGGTACTGGCGGAGGGAATCATATTACCATTGGAGGAGCGAAACCGGCTGACAGTCCCCTGTTACGCAGACCTGATCTTTTACAAAGTCTTGTGACATACTGGCAACACCATCCGGGATTATCCTATTTGTTTTCAAGTGCATTTATAGGACCAACCAGCCAGGCTCCGCGAATAGATGAGGGCAGGGACGAAAAGTTATATGAAATGGAAATTGCTTTCAGTCAGGTACCTGATCGCGGTTTTATTCCTTTTTATCTTGTCGACAGAATTTTCAGACACCTGCTCACCGATATTACCGGAAATACACATCGTTCTGAATTTTGCATAGACAAGTTGTACTCTCCCGATTCTTCTTCGGGCAGGCTCGGCATTCTGGAATTCCGTGCATTCGATATGCCTCCGCATAAACAGATGAGCTTGTTGCAAATGTTACTGATACGCGGACTGATAGCAAAATTCTGGCACAAACCCTATAAACATGATCTCGTAAGATGGGGAACCGAATTACACGATAAATTTATGCTTCCGCACTACGTTCATGAAGATATTCAGGACGTAGTGAACGATCTGGCTGAAGCAGGGTATCCATTTCAGATGAGTTGGTTCGAACCATTTTTTGAATTCCGTTTCCCACACTACGGCACAGTAAAGATTGCAGGTATTGAAATGGAAATTCGGATGGGAATTGAGCCATGGCATGTACTGGGAGAAGAAATGTCGAGTTCCGGGACCGCCCGATTTGTCGATTCTTCATTGGAAAGAGTGCAGGTAAAATTAAAAGGAATGAAAACCGAACGATACGTTTTATTGTGTAATGGCAATCGCGTGCCGTTAAGAGAAACAGGAATACAGGAAGAATACGTCTGTGGAATACGCTATCGTGCATGGCAGCCGCCGTCTGCTTTACATCCCACTATCGGAGTGGACACACCTTTGACTTTCGATATCGTGGACACCTGGAATAACCGTTCGATTGGCGGATGTACTTATTTTGTTGCACATCCGGGCGGCAGACATTATGATTCTTTCCCCATCAATGCATATGAGGCAGAATCCAGAAGAGTTAGTCGTTTTGGAGATACGTCACATACACAGGATGTTTTGCGGCCAGCGCCTTATCTCGCGATAGTTGCACATTATATCGAACAAAACAGATTGCCGTTTTTATGTGATCCGCCTCCGGCCGAAACGAATAAGTCTTATCCTTACACGCTTGATTTACGAACTAAGCCTAAAGCCTAAAGCTTAAAGCCTAAAGCCCTAGTAGAAGGGAAATAATTTATGAATAAAGCGTTTTATGATGCAGACTCGCGAATTGATTTAATCAATTTTATCAGCATAGCCTTTAAGTCGTTTACTTTCTTATTCACAGATTTATAAACCTCCTGGTCTATATAAGACAAGTCTTTTGCCAGTAAACAACAATATTCAAGTTCCAGTATAGAACCAAGCGATATATCAAGAAAGTGAACAAAATCTTTCTCAGAATTTCTTCCGCTTCCTTCCACAATATTGAAAGGAACTGAATAAGCCGCTCGTTTCATTTGCCTGGTTAAATCAAATTTTTCACTTTGAGGGAATATCGGTGCGATTTCGTTATAAACGAATTGGACAAGTTCATGAGATAATTTCCAAACGGTATAATGACTATAGTTCCTCATATTTAAAACAAAGGAACCTGGAAATTGAATTGAAAAATAAGTTATTTACGCACTTATTTTAGGGAAAAAACCAAAAGAAAAATAATAAATTGGACCTTCACAAGTGTAAAATAACTTAGGCTTTAGGCTTTAGGCTTTAGGCTTTAGGCTTTAGGCTTTAGGCTTTAGGCTTTAGGCTTTAGGCTTCCTCACCATCTCGGATAACTCACGGTCCCCGCATTCTGAAGGCACAGTTCATGGATGAACTGAAGTTTTTCAACAACAGGTGCTGAAATGACGAATGGATAAAAATCAGAGTGACCCATACTGCGGTTTAAACTATTTACAGCAAACGTCAGGGGCAGCCACCACTTGATAATCTGACCAAAATCGGTCATATCATATGGATCCTGTTGAATACTAGCCTGAATGGCTTTAGTATCCTGCACCATATCTGGCTGTATTCGAATACCAAACGAAAATGCTGTTTCCAGTGTGTCCATTAAATGCAGGTAATGAGCCCAGGTTTCGGCCCAGTCCTCCCAGGAATGAGAAGTAGAATAAGGACTTATATAATGCTCGCTCCAGTCGGGAGGAGCGCCGTTTTTATAATATGCCTCCAATGCTTTTTTATAATCTGGTTCCTCGTCTCCAAATAATGATCGATACTTTTTTAATATCTCTTCATTATTTTTCACCAGTACCTCCCAATAATAATGTCCAATCTCATGTCGAAAATGACCCAATAATGTTCGGTATTTTTCGCCCAGATCCAATTTATGGCGTACCCGCGCTGCTTCATCAGCTTCATCAATATTTAGTGTAATTACTCCATTGTCATGACCGGTAATCACTTTATCCCTTGGTGATGTGTCAGCTAAAAAATCAAATGCGATACCCGCTTCTTCATGGTCATTTTTTTTACTAACTGGCAGCCGTAACCGCAACAGGGAGTAAACCAGGCGATGTTTGGCTATTTCAATATTTTTCCATCTTCTCAAATTTTCCTCAATAGCCAGATCCGGTATAATACGATTCAATTCACAAGCCTGGCAATATTCAAAGTCCTTATTGTCATGAATCAGCCAGTTACAGGCGCCATAGCCTGCATTTTTACAATAGCGATAACTATCTCTTTTGTTCTGAACATTCAGGAATAAACCATCTTTTTCAGAAGTCAGCGTGATAAGAGAAAGCGTGTTGGAATCAAAACCCAGTGAATATCCACAGTGCAGACATACATTATTTTCAAAATAAATCAGGTTGTGACAATTTCCACAAGTGTAAAGTTTCATAAATAGCCATTGAAAATGATCAGATCTGCCGCTTTACATCAACCGATACCGTCAATTCATGTGATCCGCTGCTAAGTATAATACCTTCCATCGGAGCGATATCGGCATAATCTCTGCCCCAGCCAATCGTGATATGCTGATCCGACACAATACTATTATTCGTCGGATCAAAATCGACCCAACCTTTTTCGGGTATAAATACACTAAACCATGCGTGCGACGCGTCCGAACCTATTAATTTCTCAACTCCTTCAGGAGAAAAAGTTTCAATATAGCCACTGACATATCTGGCAGATAAACCCACCGACCTTAAACAGGCAATGGCCAGATGGGCAAAATCCTGACATACACCTTTCCGTTCTTTTATTACCACCGACAAAGGAGTGGCGATCGTAGTGTGACCAGGTTTATATTCAAAGTCAGTATAGATTCTTTTCGTTAAATCCTCAGCAGCTTCAAAAACAGATCTGTCGGGGGTGAATGACCTGGAAGCATAGATCAGTATTTCTTCATTCCAGCTTGTCATGGGTGTAGCAAATATATATTGTTTCACATCGAGCAGTTCATCTTCTGATATTACTTTTCTTTGTTCGTCCAACTTCGAGTCTGAAGTACCTGATTCACTTACAACACGACCACTTTTTCTTTCCACTTCCGAAGTAACCTGTACGGTTAGTTCCCAGTGTTCTTTTTCTATAGAAAAATAAATGATTTTATTTCCAAAAAAATCCTCGTATTCGTTAATCCTGTCTGGTTGCGGAGTTATTTGTATAATCGTGTCCCTGCAAATTTGACCCTTTGTATCTCGCGGCATCAGCCTGGCAATGTTATGGCACAAACTAACCGGCTCCAGATAAGTATAAGCCGTAGTATGCTGAATGGTGTATTTCATGTTGTATGTGACTTCCGTTTATCGCAGAATAATCGATTTTGATGTCAGCTCATGTTTGAAGTAAGCTTTGGAAATCATACCGGGAATAGCCGATAGGATATGATAAAGTTCGGATAAAAATATTTCCAGATTTTTATATCTGTCTCCCTCCGCCACAGAAAGTTCATTTTTACCCGTTTGTTTTAACAGATTGTCAGCCTGCAAAATCAATCTTTCATATTCGTACATGGACTGTCCCCCATTGGTTTTTGGAAGATTTCTGAGATAAGATTTCAGTCTTACAACTTGATAGGTTAGCGACCGGGGATTGTTGGGATCGAATAATAGTAAATCAATCACCAGCAGATTCTGCAAGGGTCTTCTGTATTTATATCTGTAATTCACCAGCCCCTCGTTACTCATCAACACACTTTGATGAAGATTGTATTCCACCTGATCATTGTATTTTTTAACCATCGTTGTTTTCAACATTGTAATCACTAAAAGACTTTGTTCAATTTTCCTTCCCAGATCCAGCATAATCCAACCCTGCTCACGTGAGATACTTTCGCGGTTTAATCCGATAAACGCTACTGTTGATGTTATCAGATCATCCAGGGTATGGATCATCTGCAGATGTCCGTGATGTGTTAAAGGAATACCATTCTGTAATTGTTCCTCCATACCACGTACAACGCGCCAGGTGTCTGTCGACCAATGATCTCTTACTTCATGAATGGCTTTATGAAACTGAAGAAAATTAAATTTAATACCCCCGGCTCTTTTCTCATTGAATAATACATCTTTTAATTCTTTCCACGGATCCTCAAAGAGTTCTTCTGCTTTTTCTCCCACGAATCCCGGTAAAGTGAAACTGTATCTTGTAAATGCTTCCAGAAGATATTTTTCAGTTTGCTTATTATTGTCGTTAATCAGTTTATTCCCCTCAGCTAAAAACTGCATCACTGTTCTGAGAAAGCGGGCATTACCCAATAACCGTTCCGTATATCTTCCTACCCAGAATAAATTCTCAGCAGCGTGACTGGGTAACATATCATTGTAAGTTTCGGCTACCCCTTCCGGAATTTCATTTAGTACCGTTACTACACGTCCCGGCTCAGGTGAAATCACCCATGCATCTTTACTGAATCCGCCCATCTGACTGGAAATATTAAAATTACCGGCATTGGCGGACGACCTGACGAGTCCTCCCGCCATGGCAACGTAATCGTCCTGATTGCTTACGAGGAAACTTCTGAATAAAACTTTCTGAGGAATGATGCGCTCGTCAATCAACGAAGGACTTAAAGATATTTCCACCTTTTCCTGTCCAACGTACAGTGAAGGATTTGCTTTTATTTGTCTTCTGCATTCTTCAATTTCAGCAGACGACAGTGAAGCGCCGTCTATAGACGAGCTTCCTGTTGGATTCCGATGTATTTTTTTTATTACCAGCGTCTGCATATTATCCAGCACATATTGAAGTTCTTTTGACTGACCACACCACCAGGACGCGATGGTTGGCAGAATCAGATCTTCAGACAAAAAATATCTTGATATCAATTGAAGAAAAGGCATCAGCCCTGGATTTTCGAGTATGCTGCTTCCCAAAGGATTCGCGATACTTACATGGCCACTGCGCACGCACTGAAGTAACCCTGGGATGCCAAGTTGGGAATCGGATCTTAATTCCAGCGGGTCGCAGTAGATATCATCTACCCTTCGCAAAATAACGTCAACCCTTTCCAGACCACCCATCGTTTTAAGCCAGACAAAATTGTCTTTTACAATCAGATCGTTTCCCTGCACCAACGTAAATCCGAGATAGGACGACAAATAAGAATGTTCAAAATAAGTTTCATTTTTTGAGCCGGGTGTGAGAATTACGATTCGCGGATTCAGCTTTTCGTGCGGTGCAATTTCATTGAGTCCGTTTCTCAGGGCATTGAAATAGGGCGAAAGGTGACGCACTTTTAATCCGTTAAAAAGTTCCGGAATAACACGCGTCATCGTAGTACGGTTTTCCAGCGCATATCCCGATCCTGACGGTGCCTGTGTACGGTCGTTCACTACCCAGAGTTTCCCGGTGGTACTTTTTGCAATATCCGCAGAGTATAAAATCAGGCGGTGTTTACCAGGTTGTTTGATTCCATTGCAGGGACGGAGAAAGCCCGCATGATTATAAACAAGCTCCATGGGCAGTATTCCTTTTTTCAGAAGTCGTCTTTCCCCATAAATATCCTCCAGTATAAGATTTAGAAGTTGCGCTCTCTGCGTAAGACCTGATTCAATGGAATTCCATTCTTCCTTACTGATAAGAAAAGGAATATTGTCGAGTTTCCACGGACGATTCATTCCATTGGGATCTCCGTAGATATTATAGGTAACACCATTTTCTTTGAGTAAGCGAAGGGTATCGCTGTTACGGTTTATCATTTCCTCATCACCAAGGTTAGAGAACGTTTTAAACAACGTTTCCCAATGGGGCTTTATATTTCCGTCCTCTCCTACTAAATCACCATATGATTTGTGAATATTAAAATAATCCCGGAATACCGGCTCTGATAGTAAGTGTTGGTTCATTATTTCCGATGTGCTAAAAGCAGTCAGCGAACATCCGCTTAAAAATAGCGAAATTAGGGGTTACATTTACTACCTGTTTTCAACACCCGGCGTGCATAAAACCAACCTGCTTGGATGCCGATACACATTTAATATATAAAATATCATTATTTTAATAACTCATTTTTATCGACGGTTTATGATCAAAAAAGCAATGTTCATTCTTTTGACGCTGGTGTTCTCCCTGTTCACCAATGCACTTTCAGCCCAAAATGGTACTGGCCTTCCCAGAAGTACGCCAGAAGCAGAAGGTGTATCGTCGGCGGGGATATCCCGTTTCGTCGATGCTGTAGAGAAAAGCAAAAATGAATTGCACAGTTTCATGATACTTCGTCATGGTAAGGTGATCGCCGAAGGATGGTGGGATCCATACAAAACTGCGCTGCGTCATACCTTGTATTCTGCCAGTAAAACTTTTACTTCTACAGCCATTGGATTTGCTATAAGCGAAAACAAAATCAAACTAACCGACAAGGTAATTTCCTTTTTTCCCAATGATCTGCCCGACTCTATTTCGCCAAACCTGGCTGCACTGACGGTTAAGGACGTTTTGACTATGTCTGATGGGCAGGAACCCGAACCTTCTTCCATTCCCGGCCTCTCGAAGAATTGGGTAAAGGCTTTTCTCGCGACTCCGATAGTTAACAAACCAGGTTCCGTGTTTTTGTACAATAGTATCGGAACATTCATGTTATCGGCCATCATACAAAAAGTTACTGGCCAAAAAGAAATAGACTACCTCAAACCCAGACTTTTTGATCCACTGGGAATTTCGGGTATGGATTGGGAAGAAAATCTCATGAGTATAAATACGGGTGGGTGGGGATTGCGTGTAAAAACTGAAGACATGGCAAAACTCGGCCAGTTATATTTACAAAAGGGAATCTGGAACGGCGTGCAGGTACTACCCGCCGGCTGGGCTGAAGAAGCTACTTCAACAAAAATTATTCAACATCCCGGATTAGCGCAGGATAAAAAAGATTCGAGTGACTGGGAACAGGGCTATTGTTATCAGATATGGCGTTGCCGACATAATGCTTACCGTGCGGATGGCGCATTCGGCCAGTATATCATCGTAATGCCGGAACAGGATGTGGTAATCGCTATCCAGGCCGAAACACAGAATATGCAAAATGAGATCAATCTTGTTTGGGATAATTTGCTGCCTGCAATTAAAAAGAGCAAACTGCCTGAAGACCCAAAATCATTGTATGCGTTAAAAGCGAAATTGTCAACGTTGGCGCTCAGGCCAAATGCCGGAAGTTTCACTGCTTATAATGCAAACAGGAAACTGAATAAGTATTTCATTCTTGATCCAAACGCAAATCAAATTGGTTCTGTTAGCATCCAGATTACAGACAGCATTTGTCATTTCATCATGAATACAAATGCTGACACCTACAATTTATACTATGGTGCGGGATTTTGGAAAACCGGACAGACTAATAAACCGGGTCCTTCGCTGGTTTCGGCAGCCAAAGAAAACTGGGCGATACTATCACCTTATAAAATTGCATCCAATTTTTATTGGAAAGACGATCAAACATTGGTGATGGAGATGCGTTATATTGAAAGCCCCCATTCAGAGATTACTACCTGTCACTTTGACGGAAATAAAATAACGATAGACATCGAGCGGAGTTTTGACTATGGGTCGAAAAAGACAGAGCTTACGGGGGTGATGAAATAAGAAGTTCACCGTTTCCCCCAATTTCCTCTCTTTAGCCTCTCTTTGATCTCTCTATAGTCTCTCTATGGTCTCTCGGAATCGGAGAGAGCAAAGAGAGACCATAGACCGTTCTTCGAGAGCCCAAAGAGCAAAATGAATGAAAATGATAGGTTTTCAATATGTATATATTGCATATCCCCAACCTTCCATTTTCCAAGATTTTTCTGACAAGTTTTCAGGCTTGCCCATAAAAACATTGTAGGGGTTACCAAAAAGAGTCTTATCCTTTAATGTTATCACATGTTCTTTGTCTGACAGATTCAGAATGACCAGGATTTTACTTTGGCCCTTTTCACGAACATAAGCATAGATCGCTTCATCTTCGCCAACATTTAATTTTCTGAATGAAGCATTTGCCGCAAGTGCGGGATTTGTTTTGCGAAGTTTCAACAGTGTTTTATAAAATCCTGCTCTTTCAAATTTTGCAAAAACAATGGGATCTTTTTCGAAGAACTCCAGTGGTCTCAACACAGGTTCTTCCTGTCCACTATATATCAACGGAACACTGTTCGCCATTGTTTGTGTAAACACTGCGAACGGGGCATGGCTTCGTCCGGGAAAAGTTCCATAGTCCGCTTTATTCCAACTGTTCTCATCATGATTGCTGGTGAAATACATTTGAATGGTGTTGGCAGGATATTTTAATTCATTTTCTTTTTCAATACTGTCCAATGCAAACGCAGGTGTGTCGCCTTTAGCTACTTCAATCATTTTATGAAACATGGACCATGGATAAACAGCGTCAAAACCTGATTCCGGTAAATATGCATTGTCTCCTTCTGCCAACATGAATACATTTTTTATCGTCTTTAACTGGCTGATACATTTTTTCCAGAATGCTCCAGGAACATTCCATGCCACATCGCAACGAAATCCATCAATATTTGAATTCAGCAACCAGTATTTCATGGCTGCAATCATACTATCCTGCATGATGGGATTGTCGTAATTTAATTGTCTTGTATCAGCCCAGTCTTTTGCCACCGCTGCTTTTCCCGTGCTGTCCTTTACGAAAAAATCAGGATGTTCGGTGAGCCAGCGGTTGTCGCCACCCGTATGATTAGGCACCCAGTCGATAATAACTTTCATGCCTTTCTGATGAATTTCATTTACCAGGTCAACCCAGTCTTTCATGGTTCCAAATTCAGGATTCAGCGCCGTATAATCTGAAACTGCATAATAACTTCCCAAGCTTCCCTTGCGATCTACTTTGCTGATGGGATTCAGCGGCATAAACCACAACGTCTGAACGCCCATGGATTTTAATCTGTCGAGACTTCTGGAAAAAGCTTTCAGGGTTCCTTCTCTGGTATATTGACGAATGTTTACTTCATAAATATTCCCCTGCATAATCCATGCAGGATGCCCGTCGATAGAAGCTGTTTTCGGCGTTGAAGTTTTAACGGGTTGAGAATATGCATTAGATAAAGCAAATAAGATGAACGCAAATAAAACAGTTCGTTTTTTCATATGAAATATTTTATCAGGCAATCGTTAGTTTTTTATTCTCTCAAAAATAAAGACTCCTTTTTTATTGGCTACAACAACGTCGGGCAATCCATCCTTATTCATATCTTTTACAACAACCTGCAATCCCACGCCTGAGTTGCTATCTATCAGATGTGGAATCCATTGTGGCGATTCGCCGGGTTTGAATTCAAACCAATACAAAACAGCAGGGTCGAAGGCACCGGGGTCCTTTCCATTGTGAGCAAAATACCTTTTGCCGGTTATAAGGTCCGGATAGCCGTCTCCATTTATATCGGCAAGTGCCAGTCCGTGCGTTTGAGAAAAGGCCTTGCTTATCTCATGTACTTTAAAATTTATTTTTCCCTGATCGTCCTTTATTTGTTCATGCCACCAGATACCATAATGATGCGCTGATGAACTGATTACATCCGCTTTGCCATCTTTGTTAACATCGAGTGTGTACATTTCGGAACAATCATCGCCAAGATCTGCAGGATGAAATGTCCAGTCCGGTTGGGTCACATCCTTCGGTGATTCCCACCAGCCTTTCGTGATGATCACATCTGGTCGCTTGTCATGATTGATATCACCCCATCCCAAACCATGGGTATATATATTCGTTGCAAGGTTCGGGTCATTGCTGATAATATATTTTTTCCATACCGTATCACCCTTACGCGCAGGCGATTTAAACCAGACAATTTTTTTTTCAACCGGATCATTGCAAAGAATATCGGGCCGGCCATCGCCATCTATATCTACAAAAGCAGGCGATTCATTACCGATGTGGCTGCTGATTATATGCATCTTCCAATGGCCAGGCTTATTTTGGGGATTCTCATACCATACAACTTCCTGTCCCGGAAATCCCACTCTGACCAGGTCGATCCACCCATCCTTGTTTACGTCCATACTGAAATTCAGGAAAGAATTACTGAATGCCGTGTCGGGTGCAAAACGAAGACCTTGCACAATTTCGTGCTGTTTCCAGTCGGGTGCCTCAAACCAAAACGATCCGGCCATAACGTCCAGTTGTCCGTCACCGTTCACGTCACCGGTAGCGACGCCTTCCGAAATAAAATCCTTTGTCAGTATTATTTTTTTGAAAATTACCGAATCCTGGTTTGCTGTTTTCTGTCCAAATACAAATGCCGAATGAAAAATAATTAAAACGAAACAGCCTGCGGTGAAGGAAGTTTTGCACATTATCATTTGTAAATTCATGAAATGAATTGCTGCTAAAGGTATAGTATATCTTCAATGCAACGACGCGTCACCAATAAAGTTTAAACAACATGGATTTTAATGCATACGATTCAGAATTAACCGGAAAAACTCTTTAATTCTTACATTTAGTATTCAAATAAATGGGCTATGAAAAAATCAGTCTGTGCTGGAAATCTGGTTCTTTTTATTGTTTTCATTTGGGCAGTTACTGACTGCGCAGCGCAAAAAATTTTGCGTGTTGGAGTAGTGGGACTTGCACACGACCATGTGCACGGAATTCTCAACCAATATAAAAAAGGAGAAGTCATCATTTTGGGTATAGCCGAAGCGGACAGGCAACTGGTTCTTCAATATGAAAAAAATTATCAGTTACCGGATTCACTTTTCTATAACAATTTGGAAGCCCTGCTGGCGCATTCCAGGCCTGATGCGGTTTTAGTATATACTCCGATTGCTGATCACATCAAAGTAGTTGAGATATGCGCACCTAAAGGAATCCCCGTAATGGTAGAAAAACCGCTTGCCACAACAGTAAAAGACGCGGAACGAATTGCAGTACTATCCAATCAATATCATGTTCCGGTTCTTACCAATTATGAAACCACCTGGTATAACAGTAATCAGGAAATCTATGAATTGGCAAATGAGCAACATCAGATTGGAGAAATTAGAAAAATGACTGTGCATGACGGGCATCAGGGGCCCAAGGAAATAGGTTGCAGCCCGGATTTTCTTAACTGGCTCACAGACCCTGTTAAAAATGGCGGCGGTGCATTGATGGATTTTGGATGTTATGGCGCCAATCTCATGGTATGGCTGATGAATGGAAAAGCACCCGTTTCCGTAACAGCAGTCACACACCATTTAAAACCATTAATTTATCCGAAAGTGGAAGATGATGCAACCATTCTATTGGAATATCCTGATGCAACAGGTATCATAGAGGCATCGTGGGACTGGCCATTTGGAATTAAGGATCTGGAAGTATTTGGAACAAAGGGATACCTCCATGCTCTTAATGGAAATACACTTCAGCAGAGAAATAAAGATGTTTATGAAAATGTTCCAATTAAAACGGCGGCTTATACCGACAATATCCAATACCTGTCAGATGTGCTAAGCGGCAAACTGAATCCGGGTCATGATCTGTCTTCATTAGAAAACAATCTCATCGTTGTAAGAATTTTAAATGCTGCGTTGGAATCTGCACGCGAAGAGAAAAAAATAAAATTATAAGGTCCCCTGTGAGAGTGAGTCTGCTATCGGGGGCAAACTGATTTTATGCAAAAGACTAAAATTATTTTTAAGTACAACAGCATTTTATTTACAACTCCTGTAAAAGTATTCACTCTTTGATTACCTCCACGAATATTCGCAACGAATTAAATCAACCGTTGACGATCTATTACCTGCCATTCATACAAATAAAAGTAATGCAATGAAGCAGCTCTTATAAATTGAGGACAAACCATTCAGTTTATCTGCGCCCCATGCTCCAATTTGAAAATGTAAGCAAAACTTATGACCAGCATCAGATCCTTGATATAAGCAACTTCAGGCTTGACAGAAATATTTATTGGCTTCAGGGAATTAACGGATCGGGGAAAACGACTTTTCTGAGTATGCTGGCAGGGCTCATCCCATTCAGGGGAAATATTTTGCTGGATGGTATTAGTCAGCACAAAAGCCCCTCGTTATACCGGCGTCTTGTAAGTTTCGCTGAAGCAGAGCCATTGTACCCGGGTTTTATCACGGGCATCGAGCTGATTGACTTCTATAAAAATATCAGAAAAGCGGCATCCATTCAAACAGATCATCTTACAAATCTCTTTAAAATGCATCGTTTTATTTCCACTCCAATCGGCACGTATTCCAGTGGCATGGTCAAAAAACTGTCGCTTCTGCTTGCTTTCGTTGGCAAACCGTCTCTCATATTATTAGATGAGCCTTTGGCTACGCTGGACGAAGAATCAGTGGGAATACTGCCTGAACTAATGAACGCCTATCATAAAGAATTCAAAACCTGTTTTATATTCAGTTCACACCAGCAATTCAAATCATATTCACTGGAAATAAATAAAATACTGATTGCAGATCAGACATTGCAATTCATCATATGAGCAGCCCGCGGACAATACTTTTAAAGACGCTCGTTAAACCCTTTTATCGCCAGCACGCGGGATTATTTGTTTTTCTCTTTACCCTCATGTTCGGTGTCGTGAGCGTTTTGGACGGAGCTAAATTTACCGATTATCATTTCTATCTGATAAAAGGGATGATGACGAACTTCTATTTTTTTCTGGTGGTGCTGTTGTTATGGTTTTTATATGTTAAAAAAACAGAACAGTTCATTGTTAGTGTTTTACGCCGGCCTGAATATTCTTTTCTTAATATGCTCGCTCTTCAGGATCCCAAAAAAAACCTTGCGCAGATGATTTGGGTCCAGTTCCTTTTATTGCTACCAGTTACAATGTATGCGTGTATAGTGGTTGCTACGGGTTTTTATATCCACGAATACATTAATAGCTTCCTCATAATGATTTATCTCGTCCTGGTTTGTCTCATAAGTGCCGGACGGTATGCATATATGATTTACAATCCAGGAAAATCTCCTTTTAATGTTTCTGGTAAGTTCAGATTGTCGGTAAAAAAAATATCCTACTGGAGTCTTTTTTTACGTTACTTTTTGAGATATAAAAAACTGTTGCTTGCAGGCATCAAATTATATAGTTGTCTGGTACTGTACTTTATGGTTGTTCGTCAGACACGGGTTGAGTATGACCTTAGGATGATTTTTTTGTTTTTTAGCCTTGGAATATTGGGTCATGGTATCCTTATCCACCAAATCAGGAACCAGGAGGAATCCCGTATGTCGTTTTATCGAACGATGCCGGTATCATTGTCTAGCCGGTTTGCACAGTACCTGATATTCTATTTTATAATACTACTCCCTGAATTATTTACTATCATTTTTCTGACTCCGCAATATTTACATGTTAAAGATGCAGTGTCCTTTATTGTATTAAGTTATACAATATTGCTTTTTCTTAATAGTCTTCTGTTCATTAAGTTCTTTCGGATGATTGACTATCTGAAGATCATCCTTTGTATTTTCTTTATTGAGTATTTCTTTATTTTAATGGGAATGCCTCTTTTGCTTTCGGGGTTACTCCTTCTTTCGGCTACTTGCATGTTCTTTTCCGGATATTATCGTTTTGAGAAATGAAGTCGGGTTTAATAAATTAGTCTCCATAATGAAATTCCCGTCTGCATAGGCATCCACCCCAAACCAAATTGGGGGTGTTTTCATATATTGTGAAACATCCTCAAAACTCCCGGCCATGAATTTATCCTGGTTATATCATATACCCGCCTTCCTGTTTTTTTTGCTGGTGATTTCATTTTTTGCAGCTTTTTCGATTTTCGGATTTCTTATTGTTAGAAAATATGTGGAACAATGGTTGGGCAAGCCGCCCGCCCAGAACGAAGTGATCAGTTATTATATAGCAGCCACGGGCGTTGTGTACGGTATCACGCTGGGATTGATCGCGGTGGGCGTTTGGGATAATTACATTCTTGTAGATCAGAAAGTTGAAGAAGAAGCGGCTTACCTTACTGCTTTATATCGTGACGTAAGTGTCTATCCCCAGCCTTTACAATCCAAACTAACCAGCCAGTTAAAATCCTATACAAGGTATGTGATCGACGTAGCGTGGCCACTGCAGGAAAAAGGTGTCGTTCCGAGTGGGGGTGTTGATCAGCTGAATGATTTTCAAAAATTGTTATACAACTTTGAACCTGCAACAGAAGCACAGAAAATTATTCATTCCTCAGCGCTTTTCAGTTATAATAATTATATCGGTCTTCGGCGAATACGTATACAGAATGTTACAAAAGGTGTTGCCGTAATGATATGGTGGGTGGTCTTTTTCGGGGCGCTTATTAACCTGGTTTTATCGTGGTTATTTGTTGTAAAAAACAGGGCACTCCATATATTAATGAATGGTCTTTTAGGAGCTTTGATAGGTGCACTTATATTCCTGATCATTGTATTGGATTTCCCATTTCGTGGCTGGTTTAAAGTAAGTGCGGAACCTTTTGAAATAACCTACCAGCAACTGATGAAATAAAATCATAACCTTAGGTTAAATTAAAAAAACATCCTTCTTTGTAAATCCGAATAGCAATATATTAATTGCTGAATTATTGCGTTTGAAGAAATTTACCCTTGTACTACTTATTGTTTTTGCTTTTCAAAAGATATTTTCTCAGGCAACTGAAAAAAAATATAATCAGCAATTATTTGAAGTCGGATATCGATCCTTCATTACAACGGACTCTGGTCGTTTATACAAAACCGGGGTTTCGGCATCCGACAGGTTTTATTTCCGGCCAATTGAAATAGACTTCTGGTATCCCGCATCTTATTCAAAGGCTGGCTCACCGATGTTATATGGCGACTTCTTAGACCTTCTGGAAAAAAGATCGAACCGGTTTCAGAACGACACGGTATATAAAAAACTCACAACAGATCTGGCTCATTATCTGGGCATCAATTTGAAAATTCAGGATACTACACTGTTACAAATGAAAACTTCCAGTTACCTGAATGCAGATGCAATCAAAGGAACCTTTCCTCTTATTCTGTACATGTCGTCTTACAACGGCATCAGCTATGAAAATCTGGGACTGTTTGAATGGCTGGCTGCCAACGGATATATGGTGGTCTGCGTTACGTCAGTCGGCCGATATCCCGGTAATATGACTACTAAAATCGATGATGTTATGGAACAGGTTGAAGATGGACTTTTCATATTGAATTATTTGAAAAAAAAGACATCCATAGATTCAACGAAAATCGGCGCTGTTGGATATAGCTGGGGAGGGCTTGCATCCCTGATACTTTCCATGAAGGCTCCTGATATAAAAGCTTTGTTGTCGCTTGATGGATCAGAAATGCATTATTATGGGGAATCGGTGGAAGAAGATTTGGATTTCGACGAAATAAGGCGCGCTTCTTTCTTCAGGGCAAGTGACGTACACGCACCTTATGCTTATCTGGAAAGCGGACATAAGCAACTAGACAGGCAGGTCGACTCAATATACAATATGCTGCCGATGATCGGCTCCCCTAAACACTATGTTCACTTTCCTAAAGCATCCCATGAGGATTTTTCCTTTATTTCTTCCTTTACACCATTGGGTCGTGTCAAATACAACGATAGTTCATTCATTTACAATCAGGTTAAGGAATTTTCGCTGAATTATTTTAATACACTACTACATTATAAAAGCAATCACCTGTCGGCTCAATTGAATTTTATATATAGAAATCTCGGCGATTCCATTTATCCCAAGATTATTATTGATACGAGTAAGCGTTTTGCAATTAGCGGAAAGGTTCTTGATGTGAAAAATAATGAACCGTTACCTTATGTAAACATCGGAATTAAGAATAAAAATATTGGAACAGTAACACAAAGGGATGGTAGTTTTCAGATGAGGATTCCGCCGGACTTAGCTAGGGACAGTCTCACAATTTCTATGGCTGGTTATAATAGTCAGACCATCAGCGTTTCCAGAATCATACGCGAATCGAAGTCCATTAATATCCTATTAAAAGAACGATATACTGAGCTAAACGAAGTGGTTATTACCGAAAAAACATTACCCGTAAAAATATTGGGAAATACCACCACTTCAAATTTCGTAAGTGTTGGTCTTCCCTTGAAGTTTCTTGGTTCCGAAGTGGGTGTTAAAATAAATCTCGGCAAAAAATCTGTGATGTTGAAAAAGTTTTCATTCAATGTTTCCGGAAACAGGCTGGACACGGCAGTTTTCAGAATGAATATATATGATGTCAGAAACGGTGTTCCTTTTGAAAATGTTTTACAAAAAAATATACTCATACCCGTAGGCAAACGAACCGGATTGTATATGATCGATTTATCTGAATACAAAATCGAAATGAAAGGCGAAATACTTTTGTCACTCGAATGGATTGAGGGTTCTTCTTCCAGTTCAGGAAATGGTGCCATTTTTTTATCCGCAGGTTTTCTGAATTCTTCTACCTGGCATCGTATAACCAGCCAGGGTGAATGGAAAAAAGCACCCGGATTGGGAGTCGGTCTAAATATAGAAGTTCAAAAATTATCAGCACCGTAATCCCAATATAAGCCGGCTGTTATGGCGTCAAAAAGATCGATTTCACAGAATTCCGATAAACTGCCTTAAATTGAATCATGAAAAGAAAACATTTATTAATTTTTGCAGTTATTTTTTGCACGGCTGCATGTTATTCGCCCACAGCCAACATCTATCAATCAGAAAAAACAAAAGGGGTAGATTTCAAGAATTACAAGACTTATGCTTGGTTACATACAAAAGATACGGCTTATACCAAATTAGCGAATAAACAAAAAGTAGAACGGGCACTGTCCGCGGCGGTTAGCCAGCAGCTCAATAAACGCGGAATGATATTGGATTCTGTGAACCCAGATTGTCTGTTCACATATACGCTCGTGTTGAATAAAACGTATGAGGTAGGTCAGGAACCGCCGCCTGTTTATGCTCCCCAGTCAAATGTCGGTCCCCTCCCGGGTCAATACGATATGTATTATTATGTGCCTTCTTATACCGGTTATTACAATCCTGCACTTTATCAGGGCAGTATGAAAGTCGCCACATTTCGTGACGGTTCTCTGGTAATAGACATGATCGACAGAAAAGAAAATAAGATCATCTGGCGCAGCAGCGCTCAGGGGAAAGTAAATGAAAAAGACAGGCAGGGAATAAAACCCACTATCGATCAGGTAGTGCCAGCGATGTTTAAAAAATTCCCGATAAATTAGGAATTAATCACTGCTTATCAAGCTGTTATGACGATGTTTACGCAGGTTACCGGATTTAATGCATAACTCCGGGATTAAGTAGCATCATTTTTTGTTTCAGATTCTGGAAGGTTATAAAGGGCGCTTTTGTTCCAAACATATTCATTATCCAGGCAGGAACAGCCCCGCCGGGATCTATTTCGAGTACGTACACTATGTGTATCATGTTGCTGGAAATGGCACGAATATCCCAGACACCTTTTGAATGGGGAATTCGGATAAAATCTCTATTAACTGGACGATAGCCACTATCACCTGCCGCCGTAATTTTAATTGTACGACCAATAGAATCAATATGAACATCAAATGTTGCGTACAGGTCTCTGTTAGCAACAGGCCAGGGAGCAGCAACCTCTAAATGATAAACTAATTTAAACTTATCAATCTTTTTTATTAGTTCCGATTTAGATATCGAATAGGACCATTCATAATACCTGTCAACATCCAGCAATATATCAGCCAGTTGAAAAATATTGCCAGGCAGATCCATTTCTACTTTGATGTCGTTGAATTTCGAACGATCTGTATGTCGCGAACTCACTCTGATGCCATCTTTATCTTTTTTCAATTCCCATGGATATTGACCTTTTACTGTATTTGTCGAATATGACAGGATAAAAATAACACACAGGGTCTCTAATATTTTCATTTTATATCAGCTAAGATAAAGCCTATAAATTCATTCCCCGGAATAAGGATCCTTTATCTTTTTTGTCGAATAAACAATATGGGTAAATTTAACTTCACATCTGTCACCTGTGGGTGACTGTGCGAGAAATCCGACTTTAAAACCCCTGGTTGTTTCAAATTGCAAGTGCCTTATTAAATACCAATGAGTACCATCTCCGGAACAATAAAGAGTAATTACATTATCTGCTTTTGCCACTTTGTAGTAGACTTTCGTTGAATTCATTTCAACTGAATTGCAATCGTCAGAAATACCTTTTGTTACAACGCTTACCACCCTTTTTGCTCCTGTGTAATCTTTTTCAAAACAGAACTTGATCCAATGCAGACTATCTTGTTTAATGACGATGGCGCCACCATCCCACTTGTTTGCAAATGCGTGTTCTACCGAAGTGGTGAGTACAAAGTTCTCATCAGCTTCAAAAAGTAGTTTGGGAGCATTGTCGGTATTGTAAGCAACATTGGGATCCCTGAACATATCTGTCTCCTTACCAGCTTCAATTACAATTTGGTTTTCACCTATGGAAAAGCTCCTGGGAGTATTTTCCCAGAAGAGGTTATGAGGAATAGCTAAAATCTTTATTGATTTTACATCCTGAGATTGCGCATCAACAACAAAAAACAATGCTATGATCAGACATACTTTATATTTCACCATATTTGTTTTTTTATTCATTCCTGCATCATCATTTGATCTACCAGGATATTATCTTTTTTCGTACGGAGGAAGACTGGGAGTATTAACTCCTTTTTTCTGGACTTCATCCTTAATCTCCTGTATGGCGCGCTGTAGCTGCGGATCAATACCCTTGGCCATCAATCCGAGATCTTCTCTGACTTCAATATCCGGATCCACACCATGACCTTCTTTAAACCATGTACCGTCTGGATTCATCATACGGAAAGTGGGAACAGTAATGGCAGCTCCGTCAATCAATCCCGGGGCACCACTAATTCCAATAAGGCCGCCCCAGGTTCTTGCTCCAATAAGCGGACCCAGCCCCTTCTTACGAAAATAATCCGGGAACGCATCACCGCCCGAACCACTCCATCCATTTATCAGCATGACCTTCGGACCGAAATTCGCGTATGGAGGCCAGGGCCAGGTTACACCATCGCGAATGGCCCAAAAAGCCAAAGGTGCTCTGTTCAGCATTTCAATGAACCTATCCGGTATTTGACCACCATCATTAAACCGCTCATCAATAATCAACGCTTTTTTATCCCACTGCGCATTGAATTGTCGGGTCAGATCATTCTGACCGTCTACACCCGTGCTTGGAACATATATATAACCTACGTCTCCATGCGTAGCGTCCTCAACCTGTTTGCGATTTCCCTCGATCCAGGCCAGATTACGTAATCGATATTCATCGTCCATCGTCTGAACAATCACTTTTTTAGCACCGGCCCAGGACGCTGTCGAATTATATGTCAGTTCTACCGGTTTGTTGGAAAGGTCCTGGAAAACAGCAAATGGTTCGTGTACTGTCGTAAGCGGTACCCCATTCACGGCAAGAATATAGTCACCTTCTTTAACCGGTATTCCCGGCTGATCCAGGGAAGATCGCACTTCGGCGTCCCAGGGAGCGCCGCGAATGATTCGTTTGATTTTATAATAATTGCCGTCGGCCGCCCAGTCGACGCCCAGATATCCGACAGAAGTATGAGTTTCATTTTCCAAATCTCCACCGCCATGATATGTATGTGAAGCACTTAACTCACCAATCATTTCACCAATAATAAAATCTACTTCTTCACGTGTCATTGCTCCTTTCAGCATTTTCAAATATCGCTGTTTTACCAGATTCCAGTCTACTCCGTGCATGGTAGAATCATAGAAAAAATCACGTTCCATTCTCCATGCATCTGTGAAGATCTGCTGCCATTCGGGTATTGGATCAACCATCATCTTCATCTCTGTTATACGTAAGGGTTTTTCAAATTTCTGGCTTTCTTCGGGTTTTATAATAACCCAGGAATTTTCACGGTGTACCAATATCTTTTGCAGATCTGCAGATATTTGAAAGTCATCCACATTGGCGAGGATCGTTTTTTCCTCTCTTTTTTCTAAATCGTAATATTTTAATGTGGCCTGCGTTTCTCCCGTACCCGTATTAGGATATTTCTGAAAAATAATTTTTCCATTAACCGCGCCCAAACCCACATAATGTCCTGCCGCTATGGGTAGAATTACAAGTCTTGTCTCCAATCCGTCCACGTCTATGTCAACAGTTTTGACATCCTTTTTGTCTTCTTCAACTGCGGGCTTTTTAGAACCCTTCTTATTTTTCCCTTTTTCATCTTTTGAAGCATCCGTATCGCTCTTTTCTGATTTGATGGCTACTGTATCATTTTTAGGATATAAAATGGATGGAGTGGTTTTCTTCAAAACAATGGCCGCAATCTGTCCCGCATTGGCATAAATAAATGAATTGTCGATGTCGCTGTACGATGGGTTGAATGACTGGCTTGTAATCAGGTATATATATTTTCCCTCCGGATCAAATACCGGATTGCTACAATCATAGTAACCATCAGTTATTTGACGAAGTATGTTGTTCTGGTTGTCGTAAAGGAAAATGGCATTGTGATAATTACCAAGGTCACGGGAAAAAGTTACCCACCTGCTATCGGATGACCAGCTGCAGGAAAAACTCTCAAGACTTCCTTCTGCAAATCGAAGCGCTTTATCAATATCTGTCGTCTTTCCACTCATCAAATCATATATCCGAATGCGCATTGCCTTGTCTATAAATAGAATCTTCTTACTGTCGGGTGACCAAAATAGCTGATACCTGAAACCCGCCCCGTACGATGTAAGTTTTTTTGGATTGGCAAGATCATCACTGTTAGAAATGTATAACTCGTATTCTCCGGATCGATCACTCCAGAAAGCAATACTTTTTCCGTCCGGAGACCAGGCAGGATATCTTTCTGCAATGCCGGACGACTGAGTCAGGTTCTTCACATAGCCATTTTCTGATGGCACAGAAAATATGTCACCTCTCGCTTCCACCAGCACGCGGTTTCCGTCCGGACTGATAAAACTATGCTGGACATATTTGTCTGCGCTTACGAGTTTCGGTTTGAGTGCCGTTTCATCGGTATGTACATTTACTTTTACTTCTTTTATTTTTTGTTCTGCCAATTGGAACAAATACAACTTGCCTCCCGCTTCAAAAACAATATCGTCCGGCCCGAGTGACGGAAAATGAACATCATAGTCAGTGAAATGTGTTACCTGTTCGAAGGATTTTGTCGCCAGGTTATACCTCCAGAGGTTCATCCGCAAATCACTGCCCCTGTCAGAAAGAAAATATATATAATTGCCACTCCACATGGGGAACTCATCCCCTGCTGTTTCATTTGCCGAGATGTCCTCCGAACTCAGCGAAGTAAAATTGAATATATAAATACTTGCCTTCCAGCCGCCGCGATATCGCTTCCAGTTGCGCCCCGCCTGAGTGCGAAAAGTAACTGCCATTTAGTTACCGTCTGGAGAATATGATCCGAATTCAGCATAGGCCAGCGGAAGTTTAGAAGCTGCACCTCCGGTTGCCGGAATCGAGTAGAATTGATTAAATCTGGCCTTACCACTTTCACGAATAGATGCAAACAAAACACTCTTACCATCGGGCGTCCAGTTAACCACCCGATCCTGATAGCCATGTTCCGTAAGTCTGACAGGAACACCACCCGTTACTGGAATCGTATATACATCCCTGTTGCCATCATAGTTGCCTGTAAATGCAAGTGTTTTTCCGTCTGGTGAAAATTTAGGAAAGGTTTCCACCCCAGCAGGAGAACTGATTTTAAACGCGTCACCGCCGTCTTTTGATACCAGCCAGAGATCGTTCGCGTAGGAGAACACAATCTGCGTTTTTGACACATCAGGATATCTGAACAGGCCCGCATCAATTTGTGCATTCAATTGGTTAATGCCTAAATAAGAAATAAAGCAAAAAAATATCAGTGTTCTCATGAATCTGTGATTAGACATTAAATTTATTAAAATTTATAACACTTCTGCCTTAATAGTTTACCGCTAATAAAAATCTATCTTGTGTTTCGTCAAAAAACCTCAACATGAAAGTTTCCATAACCGCATTCATTTTATTATTCCTGGCGAGTACAGCAGTCAACGCACAAAACATAAATAAGGACGACAGCTTAATAGCAAAGATTTCTGACAGTATAGTGAAAGTGAGATCTGATATGTATTCAAAGACGCTCAGGGACAGTCTTGTAAAAAAAATGAAAGACAGCATACGCTGGGAGAGAATAAAGAGTACGGCCACCTTTCCTCTAATTAAGAACAGCGAATGGTCTGCAGCTTTTCCGGTGCCTTCGGTGACAGAAAATCCAGATCCCACGATGAGATACAAATTACTTTTTAATATGGTGATATGGTCCCGCGACAGTCTCAGTCTCCGTCGTATTAATGAAGGGCTTGCGGAGATCGGTCGCATAATTAATCTGCACATAGCTGCAGGTGTTCCAAGAGACAGCCTGGATCTGGCCATCGTAATTCATGGTAGCGCGCTGAATGTTTATTTGAAAAATGAAGTATATCAGAAGAAATTTAAAACCGACAACCCGAACCTTGATATTCTTAAACAGTTTATACATATTAAAACCAGACTGATGGCCTGTGGACAGGCGGAGTTATTTACAAACATTCCTGCCCAGGACCTGATACCTGAAGTGAGAACAGCATTTAGTGCCAATGTGGTTCTTTCGACGTATCAACTCAAAGGCTATGTGTTATACAATATCGTTGACGAAAAATAACATCATTGCAGAAAATCGTAATACAGTCCCGCAGCTCCGAGTATTGCGCTGTTTTCAAGTACTGACAATTCAATCTTAAGATTTTCCTTTGATTTCGTAAAGGCGAATGTATTAATACGCTGCCACATGGCATCCTTAAAATATGGATAAGCAAATCGTACCGAACCTCCCAGCACAATCAGTGAGGGATCATAGGTGTACATAATAAGTTTTATCGCATTCCCCAGATGTGTGCCCATCTCGCTATATAACAGTTTGGATAGGGAGTCGCCATGCTGGGCTTTTTTAAATACTTCCTCTCCGTCGATGTTGTAGACGTTTTGAAAAAACTGACCACAGGCATAGTACTCATAACAATGGTCCAGATAGTCAACCATACCAAATTCACCGGCACCGCAGTTCGCCCCGGCAAATAATCTCCCGTTAATAATAATTCCTGCACCGAGACCTGTTCCAATAGCCAGGCCGATCATGTTTTCCTGCCCTACGCCTTTGCCAAAATAGTATTCTCCAATGGCAAAACAATTGGCATCATTGTTTACAAGTACCGGAATAGCATATCGTTCCTCGATAATTTTTTTTAAATGCACTTCTTTCCAGGACGGTATATATTGCACATCGTAAACGATCCCTTGTTTTACATCTACGACACTGGGCACTCCGATCCCAATAGCCTCCACGTCGCTCTCTATCAAACTTTCAACAATTGCAAATACATCGTCTAAAACTTCGTCCACCGATCCCGCACTGTTGATACGTCTGGAATTGATTTCAGAAAGATGACTTTCGTTCACGATCGCGCCACGAATATTTGTTGCACCAAGGTCAATGCCAATAATCTTTTTATCATTCATAGATGAATCTTAGTCAGCCGTCAGGTTCTTTTTCCTGTCAAACAGCTGAATGGTTTTATTACGTATAATTGGCTTTGCCCAAAAACCAATGCTTAAAATATAAGCCATGGTGAGAAAGAGAAAACACATTCCAAAGCGTAATCCAAACTGGTCTCCGAGCCATCCGACGACCAGGGGTATAATGGCACCACCGACTATTCCTGTAACAAGTATTCCCGAAAAAGAACCGTGATGTTCATCTACAGAATTCAAGGCAAGTGAAAAGATAATAGGATACATGACAGATGCAAAAAAACCAACCATCGGAAAAGCAATCAGCGCAATTTTTCCGGATCCGAATAGTCCGAGGTTCAAACAGATAATTGCCAACACAGAAAATAAGATCAGTACCCGTCTACTATCCATTATTTTAACTAAAAACAATCCAAGTATACCTCCTGCAGTCATCATTCCCCAGAAATAAGCGACCGTATCTGCACCAGTTTTCTGAGGGTCGTAATGATGATAGGTAAACAAAAACTGCGATATCCAATTTGCCACTCCCTGCTCCGTTCCAACATAACACAACATGGAAATGAAAAACAATACAACGGTCCTTTTTTTAAACAGATCAATATGAATTTTCAACGCACCCGCTTTTTCATCGGTTTTTAATTCTACCCTTGGAAATCGTGAAAAAATGAGGATCAGAATCATCAATAAACAAATAACCGTAAACAGCCAGTACATGGAAATCCAGGGCAGCTGCGCTGGTACGTGTTCCGCGAGTACCGAAAAAATACCAGTACCGTGATCTGTTTGTTTCAAATTCAAAACAATACCAGAATAAACCAAAGGACTAATAAAAGATGCCAGACCAAAAATAAGTTGTGCCATGATCGAATAGAACGCATAATGCTCTTCGCCGCCGGCTGTGCGGAGAAGCGGATTAATCACTACCTGAAGCATGGCCATTCCACATCCAATCAGAAATAAAGAACAAACTGCGGATATATAATTTGGAAAAACTGCCAGCATACAGGAACCGGTAAATGCCACAATGAATGCGACAATCATTATCTTCTTTTCCTTATATTTTTCTATCAACATTCCTGATGGAATAGACATTACTCCATAAGCAATAAAAAAAGCAAAGGGAAGAATAGCTACGAGCGTAAGACTGAGATTAAATCCCTTGATCATGTCAGGAATTAAGGGACCGATAATATTCGTCAAAAATGAAATGACAAAAAATACCAACATTATCAGGCCGACAATATATAAGCTTCTTTTCATGCAGTTATTTGAATGGCAAGTGAAAAATTAATTGGCGCACAATCTTAACTTAAATAAACCACTTTCGGCCATTCACACTATCCAAATTAATTGATTAGCTGTAATATTCTGATTAAATCAGACAAGTTTGTCTGTCATATCCTGGCAGATATAAGTACCTCCCTTATGAACAGCAAGAATTGCCCTAAAAATCTCCTCGGGTGAGGATGTTTTTGTGAGATAGCCTTTAGCGCCGTATTGAATCATTTGTTGCGCGTATTCAGGTAAGGCATGATAGGATAAACCGATTATCTTGGAGCCAGGGCAGGTCTTCGCAATTACCTTTGCAGCTTCAATACCACTCATTCCGCGCAATTGAATATCCATAATAATAATGTCCGGACATAATTTACCGGACAACTCCACGGCAATTTCCCCGCTTTCGCACCCTCCAACCACTAAAAATCGGGGATCCTGTTTTAACAAAAACTCCCACGCCTTCCTGATCAAAGGATGATCATCCACAAATAGTATTGTAATCTGACTCATACCCAACAGGCGCAAAAGTCGTATAGAACCGGAAAAAGAAACTTTGTTAATCAAGTAAACTTCTCTGATTTTCAATCAAAAGAGGATCTATAATTAACCGGCGACAAATTTTCGGCCTTTTTGAAGAAAGTGGTGAAATAATTGGGGTCGCTAAAACCCATTTGATTGGAGATTTGCTTTATGGGTAGTTTGGTTGAGTGCAGCAGATATTTGGTTTCGAGCAGTAGTTTATTTTGAATCGACTCCTTTGCTGAAATTCCGGTTTGCTTTTTTATAAGTGCATTCAGATGATTGGGGTGAATGGCCAGTTGTTCCGCATAGAATTTTACAGAATGTTCTTTTGTGAAATGTAATTCGAGTAAGTCGATGAAACGCATGATAACGTCCGCATAATTCGGGTTCGAATCCACCTGTGCAGACTGGTCGATCATCCGTTCACCCAGATTCAGCAATTCTAAAATCTTAATTGCTATCAGTTCGTTGTTTATATTCTCAGTCCTTTTCTTTTCTACCAACAGGTTTTCAAAAATCCGAATAACTTCCTGCGCCTCGTCGTCACTGAGTTTCATATTAGGCTGAATGGAGGAAGTGAGTATTCTTTTGTTGGCAATCAACTGATGAGAAAAATTATTTTGCAAGAAAAATTCATTATTAAAAAGAACTACATATCCCTTCGAATCCATCGTCCAGTTCTTACTTGAAGAGATGACCCGCGACGGTATGACAAAAAAGGTATTTTTTGTGACTTTGAATTTATAAATCCCCAAAATAAGATCACCCTCCCCCTGGGTTAAAAAACATATGCGATGAAATGACCAGCGATTCGGGGGTGCCGCCATTTTTGAATTGCGCAAAATATCTTCATACCGGTGAATTTGGAAATTAAATTTGAAAGAATATGACTTATCAAGATCTACATATCCGCTTTCCGTATGTTGCCTCAGCGCTTTTTTAAATTGGCTTATTCTATATTCATCATCATTCATACACTCCGCAATTTCTTTTTTAAGTTAGCCCTTTTTCTAAAATTGAGCAATACCTGTTCTACATTCAAACAGCTATTCACAGTACCTTTGCAGCGGTCTGGTCAGACATGTGGGACCGCCTCCGCCTTTCACGCTGATTTCTTCGCCGCTAAATACCGTTACGGTGCAACCATAACTTTCCAGCTTTGCTTTCGTCCGCGGATTTCCATCTACCATCAAACAATTTCTTGGTGAAAGTGCAAGTACATTGCAGCCCATTGAATCAAATTCTTCATCCGGCACTTCGACAAGTTGATATCCACGCCGAAGGAGAAAATTTCTAAAACCAATCGGCATCAGTGGCGAATAAACTATTAGAAGATCTTTGTCAACTGGACTTAATATCGACATTAAGTGAAAAACATCCGAAGGTCCTTTGTAATGCGGTAGCGGTACGGTTATCACTTCTACTTTCATTGGTCGTAACAATTCGGTCAGCTGCCTGATACCTTCTTCATTAGTCCGGTAGGTGAGACCCACAGCCAATGTATGCTTGTCCAACCACGCCACGTCTCCCCCTTCCAGTGTACCAGGCGAATGGATAACCCCCAGGATGTTTATTCCATTTTTTTCAAAAGCCCTTTTTTCTGCTGCTGGCTCATTTACACGCTCCGCTTTACCCATATTGCAGATAATCATGCCCTGGTCGGTGGCAATCGCAGCGTCCCTGCAGTAAATAGAATCCATATTTACTGTTGGATCTTCCGGTAAGAACATGATTTCCGCGGATTGGTTTTTAAATAAAGATTGAAAATATTCATATTCTGCAATGGCTCTGGTCAGATCGGGTTTCCCAGTGTAATTCAGACTTTTCCAATATTTTTCTATATGTTCATTACTTACAAAAGCCTGATGAACATTCTTGATAAACAATGACTTTATCTTTCCCGTCTCGGAATGCGAAGTATAGTTCATTGAAATGTAGTAATGATCGGGTTTAACACAAAATTTTTGTATGACATCAGGGTCAAAAGTACACGGGATTCCTGCACATTGTATATATATTCACAGATAATACGATGGAGAATAAAGAAAAAATAGCAACCTCGCGCTGGTACCGGATTATACCGGTTGTATTTGTCACATACAGTCTTGCCTATCTGGATCGCGCAAATTTCGGATTTGGAGCAGCAGCTGGTATGGCAGCCGATCTTCATCTTACATCTGCCATGTCTTCCTTACTCGGCTCCATGTTTTTTCTGGGATATTTCTTTTTCCAGATTCCAGGAACGATGTATGCCGAGAAGAAAAGTGCAAAAAAATTAATTTTCTGGTCGTTGATCCTATGGGGAGTTTTCGCAGCGTCCACGGGCATGATTAATAATATTAAAATATTAATTGTGGTACGCTTTCTTGTCGGCGTAGCTGAAAGTGCCGTGTTGCCCTCTTTGTTACTATTGTTAAGCAGGTGGTTTTCAAAAAAAGAACGATCAAGGGCGAATACGCTGCTGATGTTTGGCAATCCATCCTGCATGCTTTGGATGTCCATCATCTCCGGTTATCTTATCCATACATTGGGCTGGAGATGGATGTTTATATGGGAAGGTTTACCAGCGGTAGTTTGGGCATTTATATGGTGGAAAGCCATACAGGATAAACCGGAAAGCGCTTCCTGGTTAAAAGATGCAGAAAAAAAACAGCTTGAAAATGAATTATTAAAAGAACAGCAACTCTTAAAGCCAGTAAAAAATTATATTACCGCTTTCAAATCAAAGACAGTTGTATTGTTTTGTATTCAGTACGCTTTGTGGAGTTTTGGAATGTATGGTTTTGTTATCTGGCTCCCTTCTATCATACACAATGCACCAGGTATAGGCATCATAAAAACCGGCTGGCTGGCTGCCGTTCCCTATTTGATGGCCGTTATCGCCATGATTATTGCTTCTTACTTTTCTGATAAGACATTAAAAAGAAAACCCTTTATATGGCCATTTCTGTTGCTCGCTTCCGTATCATTCTGTGGAACTTTTTTAATGGGCTCAGAAAATTTCTGGATTTCATATGCGATGTTATGCGTAGCCGGGATGTCCATGTATGTTCCGTACGGCCCGTTTTTCGCTACCATAGTTGAGATGCTGCCGGCAAATGTAGCAGGTGGTGCGTTGGCGCTTATTAACAGTTTTGGAGCACTTGGTTCGTTTGCCGGTTCTTATCTGGTGGGCTATCTGAATGGTTCAACCGGAGGTTTTGGCGTTTCCTATATTTTAATGGCAACTACCGTTTTTTTATCGGCAGTTATAACATTGTTTGCTTTTAAAGAAGCTTCCCCTCTGCATACAACATCCTGATCTTCTTTTTATCAAATTTACCTACGCCGGTTTTGGGTATATCTTTGAGTGAAATATATTTTTTCGGAAGTTGATATTTTGCAAAATGTTTCAGCAAAAAATTATCAAATTCCTGTGCAGATACAGTTTGATCATCTTTATACACAATACACGCTAAAGGACACTCAACCCATTTTTCATCTGGTATTGCTATGACGGCCGCTTCTTTTACATGTGGATGGCTCATTAGGGATGTTTCCAGCGCAACACTCGATATCCACTCGCCACCGCTTTTGATTAAGTCTTTGGTTCGATCCGTTAGTTCCATGTATCCAAATTCATCAATGGTACCCACGTCACCTGTCCTGAACCATCCATCTGGTGAATGAGATTGTTCAATATTCATTTTAAAATAACTGTCAATAACCCAGTGTCCGCGTACTTCGAATTCTCCAACCGATTTGCCATCTCTTGGTGCAATACTGCCATCTTCAAGCATTACCCGGATTTCAATACCCGGAATTTCAAAACCCTGTTTCGCTTTAATTGCAATCTGCTCATCATAACTGTATGCATCGTGAACAGGCTGGATCCTCGTTGCAGTCATAACGGGTGAAGTCTCCGTCATACCCCAGGCATGAAAACAATTTATTCCGAAATCCACTTCAAATTTCTTTATATAACTGGCAGGGATAGCGGATCCGCCAACCATATATTCCTTAAGAGTCAGTTTTTCTTTTGGCGGGTTACGCTTTAATTCATCATAAATACCCATCCAGATTGTAGGTACACCGTTAGCAACGGTCACTTTCTCTTTCTGAATTATTTCTATAAGTGCCGCCGGCTGCAAATGTCTGGAGGGCATTATGATATCCGAACCAGCCAGTAAACTGGCGAATGGAGATCCCCAGGCCATTGCATGAAACATGGGACAGATCGACAAAAATCTGTCCCTCGAACTGATATTGGATATATTGGGAATGATTGTAGTAAGCGCGTGCAGATAGGTGGACCTGTGGGAATATAAAACCCCTTTGGGATTACCGGTTGTTCCACTCGTATAACACATTCCCGAAGCCTGATTTTCATCAACGGTGGCCCAACTAAAATCATCAGTGCCCAGTTTGATTAATTCTTCATAATCCATAACATTTGGCAAACTGTGTTGAAGGTCTGCCGGAGCATTCATAAGCACGATATGCCCGATTGTTTTTAATCTCGGAATAATGGGTTCAAAGATTGGAATCAGACTGGCATCCAGAAACACCACCTTGTCTTCTGCATGATTGGCAATAAACTCAATCTGATCCGATGAAAGGCGGATATTCAATGGATGACATACGGCTCCAACTCCCGGTATGGCATAATATAGTTCCAAATGCTGATAATGATTCCAGGCGAACGTCGCTACCCTGTCTCCGGGTTCAATATTCAAAATCTTTACTAAAGCTGAAGCCAGTCTTTTTGTCCTTTCGTACATGGCAGAGTAAGTATACCGGTGCCAGCTTCCATCCGGCATCCTGGACACAATTTCCTTATACGGAAATACTTTATTTCCATATTCGATGATCGACTGAATCGACAGTGGAAATTGCATCATCTGGCCATATAACATAGCAAATCGTTTAACTGGTTCAAACAGGGATTAAAAGTTAATAGTTTTTTTGTGAATTCATGAAAGGATTCTCTTAGTATTCTTTCTTGGCTTTTACAACCATCGTATCCGTTGGCAATAAAGGAACGTAATAACCCCCCGTGTCTATATACGTGTTGGGTAAACTGTTATGTAATACGAGCCAATCCGATTTGCCAATACCCGTTTGAAACAGATATAATGATCGCAGCGATTTCAATTCTTTTAATTGCAGTAAGCCTTCCAGAGTCACCTGAGTTCCAACAAGATTCAAATACCGGAGATACTGATTCCCCCGAATTGCGCGCAATCCCCGGTCAGTAATCTTTGTATGTTCAAGATGTAAAGATCTCAGGTTCTGCAATTGTGCAATAATATTCATATCGGAGTCATTGAAGTTCGTATTGCCCAGTTTTAACGTTATCAACTGTTTTTTTAATGTAAGCATTTCCTGTAGATCTTCTTTTTCTATCATCGTATCTGTAAGAAAATTTACCTCCAGCCAATTACTATTCTGAGAAACCGGTAGTACAACCAATCCACGGCTTTTCATCTTTTCTATAACAGACCTGTCCGCCTTTTCAACAGGCTCCTCCGGTAGATCAAACAATTTTTTCTCCACCGGATCCGTATGCTGCAGCGTGATCAGTATATTATTTATGTTGGCAGAACGGTTATATTCTCTAACTCTTTTCCCAAAACCTGCCCCCTGGCTGATCCACCATTCCAACAAAACGATCTGGTTTTCCGATGGCTGCGGTTTTTCTTTCGGAGGCATGTGATCCTCATTATCTACGGGAAGTAGTAAACGCTTTATTATGGCGCTGCCATTTGCGTTGCCTGGTTCTATTACCTTACCATCTTTTCCACCCTGCATTAGCAAAAGGGAATCATCCATTCGCAGTTTTCCTTTTTGTTTTTTTTCACCATGACAGGAGAAACATTTGGATTGAAATATAGGTTTTACAATATCACTATATACATAAGCTTCCTGAACATTGGAAATTGGTTTAATTATTTCATCCGAAACACTGTCCTTTCGAAAGATATCAATGAGCGGTTTTGTCAGATAATCTGAACCATGTGTTAATGAACCGCCAAGATGACCCGTAATAAAAATCAGCAATAATAATATCGCGGAAAGGAAATTTCTGTTTATAGGTAGTCGCGGGTTCCTTATTTTAAAATATAGCACAATGGATACCGCTGCTACCGTCATACCCATCCATTGATGCCAGTTCACCGTCGTTTTATCGTAATCGTCGTTTCTGGAGAGTATGTACCCTGTAACGCAGGATAATATGGCAGCAAGCATTCCACAAAAAAAAACGATGTGAACAGCTTCCTGAATTTCCCTATATTTTTCCTTCGGAAATAAGAACAGAATCAACAAGCCAACGAGTAATATACCAATTGGCAAATGCACAAGTAAAGGATGAAAATGACCGATGAATTCCGAAATGGATAACAGCACGCAATTTCTTTTAAGCCTGATACCGATTTTTGATTAAATGCATCATATACACGTTTACGGCCCATTGATCTGCAAGTGGCTGGCGCGTGTAAGGCAGCGTGGGCATATAATCCGGAGGTCCGAATTCTGTCAAAATCGTAAGTACTTCCCCTTTTTGCTTTTTCAATTCTACTATTTTATCCCACCATGCGAAATGGGCCTTGACAGCAGCATCCCATTCGGGGGCGCGCGGGTCATTTACCTGCGGACCTTCAGGATGACCGATTCGCGCATGAATATGATCGACCCTCTGCAAAGTCATGTTAAGTGTTTCGGGTTGATCTGCCAACAGACTTTCATGAACATTGCACCAATGTGAAACGTCAAACGTAACCCGGAGTTCGGACAGGCTTTCCATATATTGTCTGGCTACAGGCGCGGAATATAATAGTCTTGAACGATGCGTTTCATTGCAGATTTTGATACCCGTTTCTCTGGATAATTCTATTGTGTGATTAAGAAATCTTTTGCCTTGCTCAAAAGAAAAATAATCCCTTCCGGTATGACAGTTGATATATAAAGGCCGCTGAATGGATTCCCGGGCAGCAGCATCAACCATTGTTGTGAATTGATCGAAATGTTTTTGGTAATCACTGTCCGAGCCTCCGCATAAAAATCCAACTTCCAGTGTATGTCTTCTCAAACAATCAAACAACTCATCCTGATCTTTTTTTTCCAGTGGCCACCAGAGTTCAATGCCGTCGTATCCATCCTTCTTAACTTGGATGCAATATTCATCGAGTGTGCCTGGAAATCCCCAGTTGGTTGCTAACAACTTCAGCTTAAAATTATTGTCCATATTTTTATTTGGAAGATTGGAAGATGCCAATGCCTCCATCGACGAGAGTAACATCAGCGTTGTGGCAGAGCCGGAACTTTGTAAGAAATTTCTTCTGTTCAATGCATTATAATTTTTCTATTTATTCAACCGGGATCTAAGTAAGTATTTCTTCAATAACCTTCCCCCTCGTGTCTGTTAACCGGAAAGGCCTTCCCTGAAACTGATAGGTAAATTTTTCATGATCGAATCCCAGCTGGTTAAGAATTGTCGCCTGAACATCGAATGGTTCCACTTTTCCACTAATCGTGCTATATCCAATTTCATCCGTTTCTCCATAACAGAAACCTTTTTTAATCCCGGCACCTGCCATCCATATGGTAAACGCCTCCGTATGATGATCTCTGCCTTTAAAGGGCATTTTCTTTCCTTCCCTGTTTTCCATCATCGGCGTCCTGCCAAATTCTCCACCCCAAATTACCAGCGTATCTTCAAGTAAACCGCGTTGCTTCAGATCGAGTATCAGCGCCGTGATTGATTTATCTACCTGTCTGCATTTATTGATAAATCCTATATCTATAGCAAGACTAGCATCTGAACCGTGACTGTCCCAACCCCAGTCGAACAATTGAACGAATCGCACACCCTTTTCCACCAGTTTCCTTGCAAGCAGTACATTATTTGCAAAACATGGTTTTCCGGGAATGGTACCATACATCTCGTGTATGTACTGTGGTTCGTTATTTATATTCATTACTTCGGGAGCTGAAATCTGCATATTAAATGCCATTTCGTATTGGGAAATCCTTGATAATATTTCAGGATCCTGATACTCGCTGTATTCCTGTTTGTTAACTTCATCAATCGCGTCGATGGACGCTTTTCGCAAGTCCCTGTTCATTCCATCAGGATCATTCATAAATAGTACGGGACTGCCTTCACTTCTGCATTGTACGCCCTGATATACACTGGGAAGAAACCCGCTTCCCCACACACTTTTGCCCGCATCCGGAGTTTTACCACCGCTTGTAAGCACAACAAAACCAGGAAGGTTTTGATTTTCGGTACCCAATCCGTAGGTTACCCATGATCCTAAACTGGGTCGGCCCAGTCTTGCAGAACCGGTGTGCACCATGAGTTGTGCTGGTGCATGATTAAACTGATCTGTGGTTACCGCCTTTAAAAAACTTATTTCATCTACAATTGTTGCCAGATGTGGCATATGTTCACTTACCCATGCCCGGCACTCGCCATATTGGGCAAATGTTGCCTGAGGTCCCATCATCTTGGGGACGCCGCGAATGAATGCAAATCGTTTTCCCTCCAGCAATGACTTTGGACAATCCTGTCCATCCATCTTCATTAATTCAGGTTTGTAATCAAATAATTCCAATTGCGAAGGTGCACCAGCCATGTGCAGATAAATTACACTTTTCGCCTTCCCCGGAAATGGAGGAAGTTTTGGCATCAACGGATGTGCGGGATCAAAAACTACTTCGTTTCCAGATGATGTGTGCGTGCATCCACCTATCAAACTACCGAGAGCCAGCGCTCCCAAGCCCATGGCACTTTCTTTCAAAAAATGACGTCTGGTATGCATGCGCATTACAGTATGCTCTGCCTCTTTTAAAAGTCGTTGATCATGTAATTCTTTTTGCGTCATTTTCCCGATTTCATGCCTGTTTAATTTTTTGTCATCACCTCGTCCAAATTTAAAATGGCATTCGCAACAACTACAAGAGCAGCCGTTTCAGGTTTTGTATTGTTACTTTCTCCTCCAATCATCTCGCAGGTTTTCTCATTGTCATTTCTGAACTGGTTATATGCTGTTTCGTAAAGTTTCATCAACGCCGCTTCACTTTTTTTGTCGGGTAAATGAAATGTTGCCCACTTATATCCTTCATCAATTTGTCGCTTCTCATCCGTCCCTGAAACCTGCTGCATCCTGTTAGCAAAATGTCTCGCCATGTCAATATAAGCAGAATCATTTAATGTGGCCAACGCCTGCAATGGCGTATTGGTGCGAATTCTTCTTACAGTGCAAACTTCGCGTGAAATGCCATCAAATGTCATCATGGAAGGGTAAGCCGCCGATCGTTTCCAATATGTATACAACGCACGTCTGTATTGCTGTTCTCCTTTACTTTGTTCCCAGTCCCTGCCGTTCCAGGGAGACAGCCAGATGCCTTTCGGTTGCCAGGGGTATACACTCGGACCATACATCGAATCACTCAATACTCCGCTGATAAATAACGCCTGATCCCGTATCTGTTCAGCAGACAAACGAACCCTTGAACCACGCGCATAGTATTTATTGTTTGGATCTCTTTGTAACAATTCAGTTGTCAATTTAGAATCCTCCCGATAGGTGGCACTCATAACTATAGTGCGAATTAACTTCTTTATGCTCCAGTTATATTCATTCATGAATTGATAACTTAGCCAGTCAAGCAATTCCGGATGTGTTGGGAGCATTCCCTGTGACCCCATATCTTCCAGTGTCTCAACCAGTCCGGTTCCAAATAATTGTTCCCATACCCTGTTCACCATGGTTCTTGCAGTCAGCGGATTTTGTTTGGATGTCAGCCACAAAGCCAGTCCCATTCTGTTGCGCGGCGCATTTGCCGGTAGCGGATTGAGGGATTTGGGAACATCCGGAGTCACCATTTCTCCTTTTACAAGCCAGTTTCCTCTTTCGAACACATTGGACTCGCGATGCATATAATAAGGGTTATCCATCATTACAGGAGTAGTTGGCAGCATGGTTTGATAGAGATACTCATATCTTTTTTTTATTTCACTATACCCCTCTATGTTTTTGCCCGGGAGTTCCTGAGTAAAATAAAACCAGTCAAAAATTACTCCGTTGTCTTCCGCTTTTTTCAGATTGCGATTATTATAAGTAAAATACAAGTCATGTATGCCGCTATGAAGTGAAATATTCGTTTTTGAAATGATCCAACCGTCAATGTTTTTTTGTTTTATTATGGGTATCGTTGCGATCACTTCACCCCCGGGCGAATCGATATGAATTTGCCATACACCGCCAGCAGTAAACGGCTGGTAGCGATATATCAACTGATCCCTGTCGGTTAGATTTACTTTTTTCAAACGGCACCTGGCATGATTTCGAAAGGCAAGCCATTTAGTATCACTCAGTTCGCTATTTAGAAAACTGTCGCAGGTGAGAGAATTATATGAGGGCTGCCAGGTTCTTAAAAATGTTTTTACCTCGGCCGCTTTTTCTGCAGAAATATTTTTTTTCAACCAGTTTACTACAATGGATAATTGATTTTGTAATGAATCATTAAAACTTCGCAGCAATGGATAGTCCGCTTCCGTGTCTTCATCTCTTGTGTCATTAAAAAATGCCATGAATTTGTAATATTCGTCATGCCTGAAAGGATCATAAGGATGACTATGGCATTGAACACAGCCAAAGGTAGTACCCATAATCGCTTCCCAGGTAGTATTCACGCGATCCAGCACCGCTGCAGTTCTAAATTCTTCATTATCCGTACCACCCTCATCATTTGTCATGGTATTGCGGTGAAAAGCAGTAGCGATGAACTGGTCATCGGTAGCATCAGGAATTAAATCACCGGCTATTTGTTCTGTCAGAAACTGATCGTAAGGTTTATCATCGTTAAATGCATGAATTAACCAGTCGCGATATTTCCAGATGTTTCGGCCATCGTCACGTTCATACCCTTTAGTATCGGCATATCGTGCGAGGTCCAGCCACATGGCTGTCCATTTTTCACCAAAATGGGGAGAAGCAAGCAGTGTATCTACCAGATTCGCATAGGCCCGCTCCGTTTTGTCGTTTAAAAATCGATCGGCCGTTTTTTTATCGGGTGGTAATCCGGTAATATCCAGACTCACCCGTCGCAACAGGGTTTGCTTATCAGCTTCCGGAGAAGGATTTAATTGCTGCTCTTTGAGTTTTTGTTCTATAAACTGATCGACAGGATTTCTGGCCCATTCACTTTTTAAATTTATTAATCCAAAGAATGTTTTCAACTTTGGCAATTCCGGTTCTTTAACCGGCACATAAGCCCAGTGTTCACCCCAGACAGCACCTTCTTTAATCCATGCTGTAAGTATGTTGATCTCATCTGAACTTAACGGACTGTGCTTATATGGCATCCTGTCTTCAGGATCCTTCAATGAAATTCGCCGGATCATTTCGCTGTGATTTGGATCTCCCGGAATGATCGCAAATTTTCCTGACTTCAACCTTGCAAGAGCTTCATCTCTAAACAGCAAACTAAAACCACCTTTTTGCCGCACACCGCCGTGACAGGTTATACAACTCCTGTTTAGAATGGGTTTTACCTGCGTTGTATAATCAATCGGTTTTTGTCTGGTAACCAAAACAAATACCATCATAGACACTGCTAATACAGATATGGCTAACAAAAGTTTTTTCATATGAAACCCAGACTAGAACCCATGCTCACGAATCCAATTTAGTGAAAATTCCGCCACTTCTTTCCAGCCATGATCTACAATCAATGAATGGCCACGGCCATCAAATAGTTTGAAATCGGTAACCACGGAGGAATTGTATTTCCCTGCTGAAGCTCTTCCGAGAATCGGTGGAGCAATATGGTCTTTTTCTCCACCGGTAATCAGCAAAGGTCCCCTCGAACTATTTGCTGTGTCAACTTTTGTTTCAGAACCCGCTACCGTTGCAAATGCAGCCTGGAAAAGCGGGCGACATGGTGCCGGGATCGTCCATCTGTCGTAAAGTTCTTCTGCTTCATCCAAAGGAATTTCATTGGCAAAGCCATACCTGAATTGATTAAAACTGAGAGAAACTGCTTTTTTTAAATTGAAAGGATTGCCAAGCACTGGTAAGGACGCCTTAAGGGCTGAAAAAGGCAATTGCCATACACCCTTCAAAGGCGCCGGATCAATAGCGATACCAGCCGCAGCAATACCACGTCCCAAAATCACCTGTGTTAACAGTCCGCCGAAAGAATGCCCGATAACAATGGGCGGCTCGGCCAGAGAAGCGATCACCTTGGCGTAACTATTTGCTATCTCCACAACTCCCCTGTTTGCGATCGCTTGTGCATTTGCACGACATTCTCCAACAGTGGGAGAATCTCCGGGCCACGGTGGATTGATGGTTTCATAACCATGTTGTTGAAATAAATCCATCCAGGGTTGCCATGAACTGGAGTGAATCCATAATCCGTGAATAAATACGATAGTCTTCTTTTTCATGATGTATTTTTTAAGCGGTTGCTACGATACTGACAATCTAATTAATTTTATCAGTCTTTCCCGATACTGACTCATGTTTCATTTTTCTGAGGGAAAATAATTGGCTCCCGGAATTAACATGATTAAATTTGAATATGAACTCGATCGAATTAAAAAGTTTACAGACACCCCTGAAAGAAAAATATAAAGCGGAACCTGCATCGGCACTCATAACATTGAAGGCTGAAGGAAAAATCGGAGATGGAATATCCTGCAAAGTCCAAACAGGCCGCGCCATTGTTGAAGCCGGATTACATCCTGCTACGGGAGGCACCGGTCTTCTTGCCTGCTCCGGAGATTTATTACTCGAAGCTCTTGTAGCATGTGCAGGTGTAACCTTGCAGGCTGTTTCTACTGCAATTGGAATTGAAATAAAAAATGGAACTGTAAAGGCTGAAGGAGATCTCGATTTCAGGGGAACGTTGGGTGTATCAAAAGACGCGCCTGTGGGATTCAGAACGATCCGCCTTAGTTTTAATCTGGACACGAACGCAACGACAGATCAAATGGAGAGTCTCTCTAAACTAACGGAGAGATATTGTGTGGTGTATCAAACAATAGCCAAAGGCGTTTCAGTGGAAACGAAATACAATTTTTCTGAATAGATTATAAAAAACAGGAACCGGGGTTAAACGATTTACCCCGGTTCCTAAAGACTACAAAACTAGTTAGCTGTAGCCGGACTAATAACAGTTGTTACTTCATAAATAGCATTGGCCGGGAAGCCACCTTTCTTGGCATGTTCCTTTACCAATTCTATGTTTTCTGCTCTGTAAACGCAAAATATTTTATCCTCAGTAACGTAACTGTGATCCCACTGAATTCTGGGGCCCATTTCCTTCAATACCATGCAGGATGTTTGTGAAATGCTTTTCAATTTTTCAGGACTGAATTTTCCTGCACCGGGAATGTCTCTTTCAATAACATAGGTTTTCAATGCGTTTGTCTTCTGGCTTACTGGTACAACGGTTGCACTTTGAGCCATGGAAGCAAAACCTGTAAATAGTACGATCGCCATAACCAATCCAAGTTGTTTTGTAATCTGTTTCATAAAATAATTTTTTTGTTTTTAGGAATAAGTAAATATAGACTACACATTTACCCATGACTATAACAAATCAACCAAATAATGGTAAAATTCAACCAAAAGGAATTTCAATCTATTGAAGGGAATTAAGGTAGGTAGCTGGTAAAAGGCCAAACTTCTTTTTAAAACATTTAGAAAAATAAGAAGGACTGCTAAAGCCTGACTCAAAAGCGATTTCTGAAATGTTTCCTATGTTTTTATTTAATAGCCTGAGTGCATTTTTTAATCTGTACTCCTGGACAAATGCGTTGGGTGACAGTCCGGTTAGCGAGACCATCTTTCTATACAACTGCGTTTTACTGCAATTCAAAGGTTTACTCAGACTATCAACCTTGAGATGTGTATCACTCCAGGATTTATCGAAATAGTCCATCAGGAGGTTTAAAAATTTTTCGTCAGCCTGTGAAAGGGAGTTGATGAATTTTCCCTTAACGAAATTATTCCCATTTTCACTTTTATATAAATCTTTAACTTCTGCAGAAACAATAATTTCACCTTCTACAATTTCGCACATACGTTCCGCCAGTTTAATAGTTTCCTCGAAAAGAAGTTGCTTCTTTGTTACGGGCACGCCTGCGCTTAGCCCCAATTTCAAACTGATCTTCTCTTTCGGATAATTCTTATTAAATTCTTTCCCCAGCAATTGAATTTCCAAAGCAGATTTAACAGCTTTGGTTACAGATCTGAAAGAAACGAGGTAATAGGAATCATTCTCCTTCACACGATTACCCTCATGCATTTTGAGAATCTTTCGAATGGCGGGATTAAAAGTTTTCGCTAAGGATGAAAATTTTGGAGAAGGATTTTGAGCTGTAGTTATACGATTGATCGTGACGATCATTATTATCCTGAATGCAGGATCATTTATAATGTTGAGCTCGGTATCTTTCGCTTTTTTAGGGTCCTCAATTCTACCCAGGAAAGATTCAACGATGCTGGATTCAACTTCAATAATACTGTGAGGCACATCACCATGAGCGCGATTATGCATTTCTTTAATCGCATTTGCGTCGGGTGCTTCTATCAGACAGAATGCAGTTTTTCTTTTGTCGTCAAACCAGTAGGTTAACCCCCTGCATTCAAATTCCCGCTGTACCTTTAGATCTTCCTGGTGTAATTTGGCAATGGTTTCAGCAGTAACCGTTTCTGATACATCATGCCTGTCCATGAAAATTGGCATATGACTATTTTAAGGAATTATCAGAATATGATCGCCCCGGTTGAAAGGTTAAAGGCGGCTCAATACTAAATATATTGTATTATGGCAAAAACCGCGTCATCCGTGACAACTAAATTTACAAAAAGCACGTGGAATGCAGTTCATTGATTGGCTGATACATATTGATAAGCAGGCGTTCGTTTTTGTTCAGGCGCACCTAACGGCAAAATGGCTGGACGGCATTATGCTCGCAGTCCGTAATCCTTACACATGGATTCCTTTCTACATATATATGCTCTATTGGGTACTGCGGCGCGAAAAATCTACGGCTCTAAAGTTCATCTGTTGTACCATTATTTGCGTAGTCATTACAGATTTTAGCAGTGCCCATATCTTCAAACCTTTATTTGAACGACTTCGGCCATGTTATGACACGGAAACTGCATCTAGAGTCCGCGGTATCGTTGGCTGTGGAGGTAAATATTCCTTTCCTTCTTCACACGCTTCCAATCATTTCGGATTGGCAACATTCTGGTTCTATTCCATTCGGTTAATCACTGGCAGCAAATGGTCATTACTTTGGGTTTGGGCTGCACTTATTTCCTTCGCACAGGTGTACGTGGGCGTCCATTTCCCGCTGGACGTTACCGGCGGCGCGATATTCGGGATTTTAATCGGACTGGTAGTTGCAAAATTTTTCAAATATTGGGAAAATAAAAAGTCGCCAAATCAGTCAGGAAATTCTTCCCTAAGTTTGCCATAGACACTTAAAAGTCGAAATGAAAATTCCGCTAGAAAGTTCAACGGCAGTTCAACAATGGAATGTTTGGCTCAATAAATGGTTTTATCTGCTGGCAGCCGCCGGTATTTTGGTTAATGCCACCGGATTATTACTTCCCATAATAGAACCCGATGGTGCACTATATGCTACGATCTCCAAGAACATGGTTTTATCCGGAGACTACGTAAATCTCAGGGTGCAGGGAATTGACTGGCTCGATAAACCCCATTTCCCATTCTGGATAACCGCCCTCAGTTTTAAATTGTTTGGTATAAATAGTTTTGCGTATAAATTCCCTGCATTCATTTTCTGGTTTGGTGGTGGCTACTTTACGTATGCTTTTGCAAAAATGATTTCCAATAATATAGTTGTGGCCCGACTATCCTTTCTCATTTATCTTACGGTTGAACACCTGATCATTTCGAATAACGACGTACGCGCAGAACCTTATCTGACAGGACTCGTCATTGCAGCAGCGTATTACTACTATAGAACGTACAAAGAGAATAAGTGGATTTTTATTATACCCGGCTCATGTTGTCTCGCAATGGCCACTATGACCAAGGGTATATTTATCCCGGCAATTGTTTTTGGAGGTTTTTTCATTGAATGGATTGCCAAAAAAGACTGGAAAGAATTCCTGAAGATCAGGTGGTGGATCGCAGTATTTCTTTTGATGGTATTTATATTACCCGAACTTATTTGCCTGTATATTCAGTTTGACAAACATCCTGAAAAAATAGTATTCGGAACTACCCATGTTTCCGGTATTCGTTTCTTTTTTTGGGATAGTCAGTTTGGACGTTTTTTTAATACCGGACCAATAAAAGGCAAGGGAGATCCTTTTTTCTACATACACACTATGTTGTGGGCCTTTCTTCCCTGGTCTCCTTTGGTTATTCTTTTGGTAATTGAAAAAATCAGGAAAATAAAAAAGCGGAATATTGAATCTTCCCGAGATTATATTTGTTCCGGAATATTTTTAACGGGCTTTGTTTTATTTTCGCTTTCGCGCTTTCAATTACCCCACTATCTCAATTTTCTGTACCCATTTCTTTCCATAATAGTTGCAGAATATGTGTTAAAACTTGTACCGGGAATTTATCAAAGCATCATTTTATATTGCCAGAATATTTTGTACGTACTTCTGATGCTGGGCTGCATGATACTGGCAATCGTATTTGGACTGCCGCAGTCGCCATTTATAGTCTTCTCAATATTGGTATTGGCAATAGTCATCCCTAACTTGTTCCCCGGAAATAAGTTGGAAAATATTATTGGCAGGTCGTTCTCACTTGTTCTTGTCGTAAATTTATTTCTGAATTGTTTGGTGTACCCCGATTTATTCAAGTATGAGTCTGGTATTCAGGCCGCTGATTTTATAAATAAGAATAATCAAAGTTCCCCCGTTTATACATTGAGCGAGATATCCGCGGAGTATGCGTTCGAGTTTTATTCAAAACAGCCTGTATTACAATTGAAGATGTCTGATCTCGATTCAATCAGAAAGAAACTGATCGTATTCAGCCCCCGGAAGGAGATAGACTCTCTGAAAAATGATGGATTTACGGTGCAGGAGATTAGGTCGTTCCCCCATTTTCATATCACCAGATTAACCGGCACATTCATCAATCTCAATACCCGTGCAAAAGCGGTAGATTCAATGAGTCTCATCGAAATAAGTCCAAGAAAACCTATCTGAATACGCGCGAAAATAAAATCTTCAATCTATTGTCCTCCGGCTGATGTTTTGCCTGCTTTCTTGTCGTCATTGTTAATTCCAATTTGATTACGTTTGATATCGCTGTTTAACTTACCGAATTTGAAATTCAAACGCAAGGCAAACGAACGATAGAAGATGTCATTGTACGTCGTCTGATAGAAATCTGGTGTAGTGGTATTGGATCTGAATGTAAAGAACTGGCTATAAGGATTGTTCATTACCGCAGACAGGGTAAGTTTTTTATTCAGGAAAGTTTTTGAAAAGACATATGAATTATAAATGAATGCGCTCGTCTTTCCCTGCAGATTGATGTCACCACTGAAATAACCCGCATCAAATCCAACCCGGTAACCGTTCCCAAATTTGTATCCCATATTCAGAAAAGCATTTCCCGTATATCCGTCATTCTTGTAAAACTGATCATTATAAGTACCCTTCAGCCAGACATGCGCTATTTGGCTGTTCAAACTGATACTTAAATTTTTTACACTGGTAAAATTGATATTTAAATTTAGGCCAAGGCTTTTATTACTTCCCAGGTTTTCATAAGTCGTTACGGTAGTTGTGTCTTGTAGACTTCCTGAACTAACGGTTTGCAAATGTGTAACCGTCTGAATAGAATTATTCGAAAAAGCATAACTGAGCCCGGCCGTTATGGAATTCTTCGAGAATGTGCTGTAGTTCAGTTCGAACGTGTGATTTATTTCCGGTTGAAGATTGGGATTACCAGTTGTAATAAAATTAGGGTTCGATTCATCAACAAAAGGATTCAGTTGATAGATTCCGGGACGACTGATCCTGTCGGTATATCCAAGAGAAATATTACTACCCTTAAAGTTCCTTTGAACAGACAGCGAGGGAATAAGATTATTGTAATTCTGATTTACTGTACTTGAAGAAGAAACAAAATCCGCGTTTACGGTTGTGTGCTCGAGCCTTAGTCCGGCTTTCGCGTTCCACTTGGTCCATTTTGCGGAATAAGAATTATATACACTGTATATATTCTGATCATAATTAAAAGTGTTGGTCTGAGCTGGATTTGTCTCGTATTCTTTGGTTATATCATTGTAATTGCTCGTTTCGAAATCACTGAAATTATTTCTTAGAATGGTTTTGGCGCCAGCCTCCAGATTAACGGTTTTAAACGGATGTACATAATCTACCTGTATGGTATGTTCTCTGTCGCCGGCATGGTTATTTTGCAAATAGGCAGGCAAATAAAAATTCACCGTATCAGATATCGTATTATTGATGTTCTGTGTATTGGGAGAATAACTGTATTTATAGGATAGGGTCAGCAACCGGTTTTTGTCTTTTCGGAATCCCATCTGGTAATTAACAGATGCATCCATACCACCGAAATGATTGCTGCCATCCGACATCAGCCGATATGCCTGCGTAAGGGCGTTATTACTATCATAAGAACTGGTAAGCTGGTTTCCGTCCTGGCTAAATTTCCCTGAATAAAATTCAAAAGATCCGGTTAATAAATTAAGCGTATCAAACTCATAACTCAATTCTAAATTTCCATAAGCATTGTGCGCTGTCTGGGTATTTGTTCCGTTTTGGATCAGTGTAGATTTGTCGGCAAAGAAGTCCTGCTCGCCTCCCGTATTGTTTGTTTGTGAATGACGAACATTATATCCCATATATCCCGACAAACCAAACTTACCTTTCTTATACGTGCCATTCAAATTAATGCCAGGTCCCCATACTGAATTCAATCTTCCGTTGACCCCGATGTTATATCCCTCATCCATTTTCTTTTTGGTAATGATATTGATAATGCCCGCCAGTCCTTCCGCATCATATTTTGCAGGTGGCGTTGTAATTACTTCAATGCGTTCAATATTTGTGGCGGGCATTGAACGCAGTACGTCTGATGGGTTTTTCGCCATCAGTGCCGATTCTTTTCCGTTGATGAGTATTTTGTAATTTCCACTTCCTTTTAATTTAATATTATCGGAAGCATCAACAGATAGCAACGGCACTTTACGCATCATATCCAGGGCGTCCAGCACAGGCGCCTCTGCATCAGCACTGACATCATATGTGATTCCGTCCAGTTCCCTTTTTATTACGGGCCGTACGGCAACGACTGTCACTTCTTTCATTTGTTTTCCCGTGGGAGCTAATCCTATTTTTCCCAGATCGGCAGATCCTCCTCTTTTTAGGGGAATTATTTTATTGTTATATCCTGTAAATGCAATGACCAACAAATAGTCGAGACTGTCGGATAAGGAAAATTCAAAACTTCCGTCCTCTTTTGACAGAAAATTCTTTACAGACGTTTTAGTTTTTGCGTTTTGAACAGCCAGGGTGGCAAAAGCCATTGCCTTTCCCGAAGTGGAATCTACAACACTACCCTTCAATGTAATTAGGTTACCGGTTGATTGTGCCCACGCAATATGTAAGATCAAGGACAACAGTACAGTTAGTGATAAGGCTTTCATGATCAGGTTTTGGAATGAAAAAGGGTCTCTCTGTGCTCACAATGAGGACCAAAATTATATTCCTGCCTGAAGAAAGAAACTTTTCGTAGTTTAAATATTCTATAAATATGATAACCGGCGGATTTCGTTGGTGGAAAGGTGATGAAGCTGAAAATTATTTGCTAGCGTATGAGGGTCATGGTTCCTTTTTTGGAAATAACAACTCCGGTATATGTAGTTCCCTGAACCATCCATACATAACTTCCCATACTTTGAGGTTTGCCGGAAATTGTTCCATCCCATCCATCCCCCAGCTTTGACGTATTGTAAACGAGTTGCCCCCAACGATTGTAGATTCTGAAATATTGTAAGGAAGAAATTCCAACTGGGATGGGTCTGAATATATTATTCACAGATGTGCCGGGGGTAAATGCATTTGGCACAAAAATATTGGGGCTCGTCTTAAAAACTTTCACGGCAATGGAGGCCTCTCCATAGCAGCCTGCGGAATCTGTGGCTTTCACAAAATATCTTATGGAATCGATATTGGAGCCCAAAATAGAAATCGGATTTGTTATGGTATTATTATTAAGTCCTGTGGACGGCGACCATATATAAGTATCGCCACCTGCATCACTGCTGACAACCTGAAGTTGCAAAGGCTGATTAACAACCACAGCAGTATCATTTCCGGCATATACTGCAGGAGGAGCAATGACGACTACTGTCTGGGTGGCTGTATCGAAACACCCGTTTGTTGAAGTAAACTTGTAAAGCAATGTATATTTGCCAGGACCAGTAAGCTGGGGTGCAAATACTCCTTCCGTAGAAATTCCAATGCCGTAAAATGCATAGGATCCCGGCAGTCCCGTAAGCTCTGTCGCCTCTGTTATAACAGAAGGAGAATCGTAATCACAATAAGAAGGTATGGTATTGAACTGAGCATGTGGACTGGGTTGCACACTGATTTGCTTGTCAAGCTCATTTTGACAGGTAATACCTGAAGAAGAAATCATCCGGATGGTATAGGTGGTAACATTGCTGGAAACAGGATTCGGGTAGCCATGTGAATATACTTTACCGGGAAATGGATTATCATCTGTATAAGAAACAGCAGCCGAGTCACCCCAATAGATTTGTACTTTAGTGATGGACCCGAAATCTACAATACTTTCATTAGTTATACTTACAGATTGGTTACTGCATAATACCGGTGCCGTATTAACAGAAAATACTGCCTGGGGCACCGCGCCATTCACCGTAAATATTTTTGAAGAACTATCAGTACATCCTTCACCGTTTGTTACTGTCAATGACATAAGATAGTTGGCTGCTGCAGAATAATGATGTGCCGGATTCATCGCGGTTGAACTGTTGGGATTTCCCGGCTGTGCGTTCAGATCACCAAAATTCCAATCGTAAGTAAATGGCAGCGTTGAACTATCAGAGGTGAAGGAACTGTCATAAAATTGCGCAACTGCATCTGTTAGACAAATTTCAGGAGTAACAAAATGGACTTTGGGGTTGGGATAGACTTTTAAAATTACACTGTCTATGGATGAACACCCGGGATTCGTATTGAAAGAGGTCCGCACAAAATATTTATAGTAAATGGAATTGCTGGAGTCATTGGGGACATGCACAAAAGGCGCAGAAGACGTGGTATCCTTTAAACCGGAAACAGGATACCAGGAATAAACATAATTTGGATTAGCAGGTCCGCCTATTTGAACCGTGTCATAGGGACAAAAACTCTGGGTGTTTCCTGCAAATGAAGGCGGCATTTGCGTATAGATGATAACATTCTTTATAGTGTGATTATCGTTGTAGCCACCCGTACTGGCTGTAAAACCCAGATAACCAGAGAAATTAAATTGCTGGTAACCTGTTAAATACAGCGTATCGTTTACATACACACTTATATTACCGCTGTCGTAGGTAATTTTTGCATGATTGTAATTGTTAGAACGTATATAAGAAAGTTTGCCGTCACTATTATCTCTCGTGGGTCCGCTTCTACATTCCCCATATATCAGATTGTTTGGATCAGAATCGTCATCGTATCCAATGCCCCAACGAATTTCAATCTTTGGCATATCCTGATGCACCTTACCCGTGTCGTAAGGAATGCAATTATTCCAGGTGTCAAAGCAAACTTTCAGTCCATTTGCTGTTGACGGGATACCCAACCCTCCGCCATAAACAAAACCTACAGGGGGTACGTCCAGAAAACAAAAAGCAAGTCCGTCGGCACCGGTCCCATCATACATGCGAAAGTCGAACTCAGCAATCCATTTATGACAAAGCGAGAGATTGATCGGCTGATTATAAAATATAGCTCCGCTGGAGTTGAACACATCAGGACAAAGAAGCAACTCGGCACCCGTAGATCCTATAAACATATTCGGTCTGGCATCCCCCTGAAAATTCCATCCGGTAGTATTTACCGGATTGCCAGTGAGTTGGGCGAAAACATAATTCTGACCATATACCCTATCGCACAATGAAAAAAACAGAAGTAAATATATTGTAGCAGGTAGCAGCCGGTTAGAAGAGAACTTCATATCACAGGGACAATTTCATATGGGGTGAACAGCAAAAGTCCGGGACGTAATATACAAATTAACAATGAGCATGTCAATGACGGGATTGATTGTTAAAAATGCAGTATTTTTAGTAGCTCCCTGCCATTATTAAAATATTGCTATATGAAAAAAGACACTCAGGTCTCCGCTCCGGGGTCCTATGAACAAGATGCAATTTCCGGTCTCAACGCTGCATCAGATTCGACCATCAACAGAAGGAAATTTGTCGAAACCATGGCAGCTTCAGCATTAACGTTCACCATACTTCCCCGACACGTCATGGGAGGCAAAAATTTCATCGCGCCTAGTGATAAAATAACACTGGGTTATATCGGTATGGGCACACAGGGTATCAGGGAATTATTGCCGCTTCTCGAAAACACATCATTTCAGGTAGTGGCCGTTTGCGATCCAAATAAAGATGCTGTTGGGTATAAAGACTGGTCAAAAGACGGTCTCAAGAATCAAATTCGTAAATCCATTCAAAAAACTGATTGGGAGCCAGGAGGCGATAACACGGTTCCCGGCGGAAGAGATAATGGTAAATCTATTGTAGACAGTTTTTACGCAAATGTGCATCCCGAATTAAATTATAAAGGAGTCACTTCGTATGCAGATGCCCGTGAGTTACTGGACAAGGAAAAAGATCTCAATGCAGTAAAGATCATGACACCGGATCACCTGCACGGAATTCTTTCCTACGCCGCCATGAAAAAAGGCAAACACGTAATCGTTCACAAACCGCTTTCCAACCGTTTACTCGAAGGAAAGAAAGTCATTGCATTTGCAAAAACGAGTCCGGTCATTACCCATCTGGTTCCCTGGGATTCAAATGGACCCATGGAAACCGTAATGGCCTGGATAAATGCAGGCGCTATTGGAAATTTAACAGAAGTACATAACTGGACAAACCGACCTGTCTGGCCTCAATATCCAACCTTACCTGCCGATACGCCACCTGTACCAGCAGGTTTGGACTGGGATCTCTGGCTTGGCCCGGAAGCAAACCGTCCTTATTCTCCAAATTATACCAACATGGTGTTCAGGGGATGGTATGACTTCGGCGGGGGATCAATGGCTGATATGGGACATTATAGTTTGTGGACTGTTTTTAACGCGTTGAAATTGCAGGGCCCGACAGTTATAGAACCTAATTTGAGTCATGTATGTGGTATGCACGACCCTGTCCCCTTTCAAATCAAAAATGACTTTTCATTTCCCATGGCCAGCTCCGTTCGTTTTAAATATCCTGCAAACGGATCCAGACCTGCTGTAGACCTTTGCTGGTATGATGGTGGTATGAGACCACCGGTGCCAGTAGAACTACTCGATGACAATAAAGAACTACCCGCTGAAGGCATGATGTTCGTAGGGGATAAGGGAAAAATACTTGCGGGATTTAATGTTCAAAATCCCCAGATCATTTCCGGAAAGAAAATGGATAATCCTTTTAATACAATTACTGACAAAAGAAGCCAGGTTGAACAAACTACAGCTGCACTCTCTCTGTTTGTGGACGCATGTAAAACAGGTAAACAATATGCAGGTAATTTTAGGGAGGCAGAATTTATCACAGAAGCCATTAACTTGTACTCAGTGGCACTGAGAACGGGACATTTATTAAAATATGATCCCGTAAACATGAAGATTACCAATATCACGGATGCAAATAAATATCTTGGCAGAGAATACAGGCAGGGATGGGATCCTACAACGATCTGAGCTAATTCGCTAACATTAATTTTCAACATATGAAAAAACTGAACAGGAGATCATTCCTCAATCACAGCGCAAAAGGATTAACCGCGACGGTTGTGTTATCACAATTACCGAATGTACTATTCGCTGGAAAAATCCCCGATTGGATGGACATACCCGTTGGTTTCCAGACGTTTCCCATCAGAGAAATACTTAATAAAGATTTTCCCGGAACATTAAAAATGATGGCCGGCCACGGATACAAGCTGGTGGAGATGTGCTCGCCCCAGGGGTATGTTGACAGTGGCTTCGGTCCGCTTACCAAGTTCAAGCCTTCTGAATTAAAAAGTATTATCAACGACGCCGGTTTAACCTGTCCCAGTTGCCATTTCGGATTTCCTGAACTAACCGACACATTGGACGACCGCATAGAATTTGCTCATCAGCTGGGTCTCTCACAAATGATCTGCTCCACATTTTGGTTGCCAAAAACTGCAACACTGAATGACTATTTAACGAATGCCGACAAATTAAATAAAGTTGCGGAAAAGATAAAAAAAGCGGGTTTACAAACAGGCTTTCACAATCACGAATTTGAATTTGCCAAACTTGACAACCAACTAATCTATGATGCATTGATGAATCGTTTTGACCCGGACCTCGTTAAAATGCAATTCCAGACAGAAGTGATTAATCTGGGATATAAAGCGTCTACTTATTTTAATAAATATCCAGGCCGATTTATTTCTTCTCATTTATCAGACTGGACGTCCGACAAAAAAGAAGTTACACTCGGTCAGGGTATCATCGATTGGAAGGAATTTTTTATAGCTGCTAAAACAGGAGGTGTAAAGAATTACTTTGTTGAAATGAATCTGGATCACATGGCCGGAAGTGCGAATTATATTCAGCAACTCAGTCTTTGATACCATACATTTTTCGGGTGGTATCACCCATGATATTCACTGATTTTTTGAGAGATAAAATATGATTCATTAGAAAACTGGCAACTTTATTGGAACCACCACTCACAAAAGAAGGCGTGCTCCCTAATTTAGATAAACACTCCGCGACTACCTGCTCGGGCAACTGAGGTTTGGGAGCGAAGACGCTTATCTTTTTTGGTTTTGAGTCAATATAATTGGGTGTCAGCGTGGCACCCGCACAACATCCGATAACATCAACACCTTTCGTTTTCCATTCGTACCATAAACTTTCTGCAAGAATCCGGTTGAAGGCTTTCGTCGCCGCATAAGTAGCCAGAAATCCTGAACCCTGATTACCTGCAATTGAGGACATCAACACAATACCTCCTTTTTTTTGTTGAACCATCCTGCGGCCAAAATGATGCAGCATTTTCATCGGCGTGATCATATTTACATCTGCGATTTCTATATGATCCAAAATCGGGTTATCCAGATACGGACCGATATATGAAAGCGCCGCATTGTAAACCAGGAAGTGAATCATCATATCACCAATTACATCCGTAATCTGACCAATTACATCGGGTGCGCCGAGATCACAACTTACCATCCAGGTTTTAACTGAATATTGAGCCGAAAGTTCTTCTGCCAGTAATTCGAGATTTTTTTTTCTTCTCGCAACGAGAACAACGTCCATTCCTTCTTTCGCCAAAGCCCGCGCAAAAGCCGCTCCCATTCCTTCAGAAGCACCAGCCACCAGTGCAACAGCTCCGTACCTTTCTTTAAAATTCATGAGGAAGTTTTCTCTGTCTGGTTCTGAATGGATGAAAAAGGATAAACGGAACGCCACATTCGATACAATACGATGATAGGGAAAATAACCCAGGCCGCATTAGAAAGGAACACGCGCATCAGTTGTGGTGAAGCATGCTCTCCATTTACTTCTTCAAATAAAATAATCGTAACATTTGTAATCATCACAGACGCCCAAATAATGGTTACAAAACGAATCCAGTTTTTCCCCTTGATAAATGCATATATGGCAACTGCATAAAAAGGACCAAAAAATAACGAATCGATCCAGATTGTCGCACGCCACCATGCGGGCCTGGCCATCAGTACGGGATCAAAATTCCTGCCATACCAATGCACCAGGTCAACCAGTTTCGCCGGCGGCCAAATGGGATATGTAAAATGATCAGGATCCGCGATAACGAGTTGCTCAAGATCCACGATATAAGTAATAAATATCAGGTTGATGAAAAAGAAAATAATAATTGCTACGTCTACCGGGCGTTTCGATAATGGTATAGGGGTTGGTTGCATATATTTAATTTGATACCGTTTTGCCATTTACAAATCTGATTTCACTGGCTTCATATCCGATACGCATCGCATTCACTTTCAGGGTATCGTCTTTTTTTAATTGAATGAATTCATCGTTGTATACCGACCAAGTCGGAGTCGCAAATGTTTTCTGACCATTTTTGACCATTTTGAATACCATTCCAAAGTCCCAGGATTGAATCGTTCGCGGTTCCGGTAAAGTAACTCCATCCTTTTTAATAATTCTATATCCAATCGACGCACCCTGAGTTTTACATGAAATTTTCAGTCCATCCGCCGTAACATCAATATCAACCTTTTCGGTTTTTGGTGCGGCACTATTACCATTCCACATCTCACTGATCATTTGCTTTTCAGGAACAGATGCCATATCTCCTACAGTTTTGGTCCACAATTGAAAAGCAGTCCTCAGTTCAAGTAATTTTGTTTTGTATCGTTCGTCAGATGCAAGATTATGTATTTCGTGCGGATCATTTTGAAGATCATACAGTTCCTCTACAGGTTTATTTTTGAACCAGGCCATTTGTACCGCATCTAATTTACCTGAATCTCTGAGATGCAGGAACTCTTTCATCATAGGAATACTCAGTCTGTATTCGATATTCTGATAATAAGGCTGGTCGGGCATGTAATTGTATAAATATTGAAATTGCTTATCCCTCACCATACGCACCCTGTCATACTCAGTGTCCATTCTGTCCCTTGCTGCAAAAACATATTTACGGAATGTCTTTGATTTTTGATTACCCAGAAATGCCTGTCCCTGTATATAGGATGGTATTTGCACGCCCGCCAGCGATAGAACGGTTGGCGCAAAATCCACTCCGCTGATTAAATCATTATTCACGGTGCCCGCATTTTTGCCTCCGGGAAACCGGATTATGAATGGAATATGCGTTCCCCGCTCCAATATCTCCCGTTTCATCCAGGGCAGCGCTCCTCCATGATCGCTGAAGAAAAATATGATCGTATTGTCATACAAACCCTCGTCTTTCAGGATTTTTATGAGCTCTCCTACCTGCGCATCCATTCTTTCAATATTTGTAAAAAGTCGGTTTAAATCATGTCGCACTGTTTTCGTATCCGGATAGTAGGGAGGGACCATCAGTTTGTCCGGATCCAGCAGCAAACTGTCGGTGCGCCCAAACAACTGGGATTCATGCGTGATAAATAAATTAAAGACTGAAAAAAAAGGTTTACCTGCAGGACAGTTTCTAAACGATGCCGACGGTCCGTTTTCATCCCACACAGTTACGGGTGCAATAAATTGATAGTCCTGTTTTTCATTGTTAGTACAGTAATAACCTGCTTTTCTTAAGTATTCAGGAAAACATTTTACTTCAGAGGGAATCACTGCTGCGTAAGAAGGCACCGGTTGATATTTCGGGTCTCCTATAGTTCGCATATGCATAGTTCCTATGGAAGTCGGATACATTCCCGTAATAAAACATGATCTGCTGGGAGCGCAGACTCCGGCAGCCGTAAAGACATAATTATACCTGACTCCTTCTTTCGCCAGTTTATCTATGTTGGGTGTTTTCACCAGTTGATCGCCATATGCACCTATAAAAGGTGAAATATCTTCACAGGTTATCCAAATGATATTTGGCTTTTTATTCTGCGCCCTTAATTGCGATGGATAAAACATCACCATACAAAAAAATATGCAATAATTGATTCCCGTATATACGTTTTTATTTTTCATGTAGTAATTTTATCTCTTAAAAATAGTAGCATGTTGGGTGTCATCCAATATCTTATGTTGATAAACAATATTTCCTTTAATCATCGTGGTGCCAACAGAAATATTTTCATCAAAGAGTACTATGTCCGCATCTTTGCCAACAGCCAGTGATCCCTTTCTTTCTGAAATATTCATAATTGCTGCAGGAGTTTCCGTTATCATACGAATGCTGTCCGCCAGCGATACCCCCGCTAACTGAATCATTGTACGTACCAAACGATCAGCAGTTGCCACACTTCCGGCGAATGAACTCCTATCAGGCAGCTTGGCTACCCCATCCTCTACGATCACTTTTATTCCTGTGTGTTTATTACCTATTACACTTTCTCCCCGAGGCAAACCCGCAGCACGCATGGCATCTGTAACCAGCGCTATTTTCCCCGGACCTTTTATTTTAAATATTAATTTTAGTAAGGGAGCAGGTAGATGAATTCCATCCGCAATTACTTCAACATTCATTTCATCTATCAGAAAAACGCTCTCAATCACACCGGCATATCTGAATGCATGTCTGCGCGTCACGCCCGACATGCCGGAGTACATGTGTGTAGCGAGCTCATAACCGTTTTCAAACCCTTCAATGACTTCTTCATAAATCGCGTCCGTGTGAGCAAGCGATACAAGGATGCCGTTGGCTCTTAAATATTTCGCGAAAGTAATGGCTCCTTTCAGCTCAGGTGCCGCGCTCCAGCGTTTAATTGACTTGGATTTTGATACGATGTATTCGTATTCTTCCGGATTCGGATCCCGTATATATCTCGGGTCCTGAGCTCCCCTTTGATTCATCGCAAAGTAAGGACCTTCAAGGTGTAAGCCCATCATCTCCGAACCTTCCGTATTGAATGGATTTGCGTTCTCATATACTTCCAGCGTTTTTATAATATCCTCTGTTGGTCCGGTAAGTGTTGTCGGATACATTGAAGTGGTTCCGAACCTTGCGTGTAATTTGGCAATTTCCAAAAAAGCTTCTTTGGTATTGTCCATGAAATCATAACCTCCTCCTCCATGAACATGTATATCAATAAAACCCGGAGAAATATATTGACCTTTTGCGTCAAGAGTAGTAATATCCGATATATTTAAATCAGATGCCTCAACAGCCAATATCTTTCCATCCTTTACCAGGACCGATCCATTCGGAATGATTCCCCCCGGAGTAATTATACGTCCATTGTTTATTTTAATCAACGTTATTTATTTCTATTTTGCCTATATCGAAAGATTGTTTGGAAGTTTCAATTACAGACAGTAAAGCTGCCGAAGATTTATCGAGATAACAGGTACAGTTTGTATGATATTGCAAAATACTGCCCGGGTGAAGATTGCTAACCGGTAGTTCCAGGCATGCTTTCACAGCGTTGGCTTTTCTGCTATCAGGAACAGAACACACAATCTCCGCCGACTTCATAATTTGCCTGATTGACATGGTAATTGCCCTGGTCGGCACATCGTCTATCGTTTTGAACCAGCCCTCGCCGGTTTGCTGCATCCGGCATTGTTCATCCAGATCAACTACCAAAAATGACAGGGTTGTTTCGAAATCAGCCGGTGGATCATTAAAAGCCAAATGACCGTTTTCCCCGATCCCAAGAAGGGCTACATCTATATTGCAGCTGCTTATTATCTTATTTAAACGATTACATTCTTCCACAGGATCATTGTCCCCATCAATATAATGCACAGCTTTTAAGGGCGATACATTATCAACGAATCTTTCTTTCAGATATCTTCGGAAGCTGGCGGGAGAGGATTCCGGCAGTCCGATATATTCATCGAGATGAAACATGGTTACCCTGCTCCAGTCTATTTTTTCTTTCGTCAGCACTGCCAGCGTTTCAAACTGGCTGCTTCCGGTAGCAAGTAGGATAACAGCGTGACCTTTTTTATCAATCGCATGCCTGATAATATGAGCGGCCCTTTCGCCTGCAGCAAGGCCCAATTGTTTTGAGTTTTCAGCTATAGTTATATGCATAACACATAATGTTCATCAACTTTCCATTCATCAAAGCAGCACATTGAAAATAGGAAAAACATGTTAGATTTGGGAATGAAGACTTCTCATAAGGTATTTTTACTTGTATTGTTATGCATCGCAAATAAAGGTTTATCACAGATTACGCTGCCGGTCCCTTTAAACATCGAACAGGCTATTACCAGGCAAAGCCGTACCAATAAAGGAATACCGGGAAATCAATACTGGCAAAATAAAAGCGAGTATGTCATTCAGGTTGCTTTCGATCCTGCCACAAGGCTCGTCAGCGGAACCGAACAAATCATTTATTATAACAACAGTCCTGATACACTGCATCAGTTGCATTTCAAACTATATCCCAATATTTACCAGAAAGGAAACGCACGCGACATGCCTGTAAAGCCGGAGGATCTGATTGATGGAGTAACACTTTCTAACCTGATGATCGATAATCAGAGTCACCCTGTTAAACAAATTCCGTCTGGCACAAATCTACAGATACCCATTTCAAATCTGTTGCCCGCGACCTCACTAAAAGTCTCTATTGATTTTTCTTATACACTGAACAAAGGTTCTCATATTCGAACAGGTGCTATTGACAGCGCCGCTTTTTTTATTGCCTATTTTTTCCCGAGAATCGCTGTGTACGATGATATAGATGGGTGGAACAGATACCCCTACCTCGGATCTCAGGAGTTTTATAACGACTTCTGCCATTTTTCAGTATCCGTTACCGTTCCGGATAATTTTGTAGTATGGGCCACCGGAGATTTGAAAAATCAGGAAGAAGTACTTGCGTCAAAATATATCAGCAGAATTTCGAATGCAGAAAAAAGCAATGCTGTAACAGCAATCATCGACAGTACGGATTTGACTTCTCACAATATAACAATACATAAACCGGTAAATACCTGGAAATTCGAAGCCACCAACGTTACGGATTTTGTTTTTGCAACAAGCAATCATTATGTATGGAATGCTTCCAGCCTGGAAGTAGATCCCGTAAGCAAAAGGAGAACAAGAGTAGACGCAGTTTTTAATCCTTCTCATAAAGATTATCGTGAAGTCATCGATTTTGCGCGAAAGACCGTCGATTTCATGAGTTATCGTTTTCCAAAATGGCCGTACCCCTATCCCCATGAAACTGTTTTTGACGGCCTGGACCAGATGGAATATCCTATGATGGTAAACGACAATCCGCTGCCCGACAGATCTGAAACGATTGAATTAGCCGATCATGAAATTTTTCATACGATGTTTCCTTTTTACATGGGTATCAACGAAACCAAATATGGCTGGATGGATGAAGGATGGGCCACAATCGGGGAATGGCTTTTATCCCCAATGATCGATACTACCATTGCAGATGAATATGGCATGTCGGTATATGACAGATCCGCGGGTAAGGAAGCCGATTTTCCTATTATGACCCTGACACCCAGTTTAAATGGTGTTTCCTCTTTTCTGGATTCTTATCCAAAACCCGCACTCGGTTATCTGTTTGTAAAAGATATGCTCGGAGATTCTCTTTTTTTTAAAGCCTTACACTATTATATAGCTAACTGGAATGGGAAACATCCCATACCACTTGATTTTTTTTATGCAATGAATGAAGGTTCGGAAAGAAATATGAACTGGTTCTGGAAGAAATGGTTTTATGACGACGGATATCCTGATCTTGGTATCGGTCAGGTTACCAAAACAGGAAATGATTACACCGTTTTGATCAATAGTATTGGTAGCAAACCTGTACCCGTTGACCTGACTATCTATTTTCAGGACAACACGATACAAAAGATACATAAGAATATCTCCGTTTGGGAAAATGGGGAGAAACAAACTCAGCTGCATTTTACCAGTTCAAAAAAACCATTGAAACTGATACTTGGAAGTTTGTATGTACCCGACATAAACAAAAAAGACAATGAGTACAGGTTCTAAATTTCCTGTTTAAGCATTTATATCTTAAAATCAATAAGTTGAATATCAAGAGAAGAAACTTCATTCATCTGTCAACACTTGTTGCCGGCGCAGCAGTAACCAGTGGATTTAAATCTGAAAAAGAAATTGCAGGAAATGACGGGGAGCACATCGCTACAAAAATATCAGATATCGTTCCGATTTCTGCGGATGAACGAAAACAAAGAATAACAAAGGCGCAAAAATTATTACTCCAGCATAAAATCGATGCACTCATATTAGAGTCAGGGACTTCACTTGAATATTTTATGGGTATTTCCTGGTGGCCCAGCGAGCGCACATTGGCTGCTGTTATTCCATCCAAAGGAGATATAGTTTATATATGTCCCGCTTTTGAAGAGTCGCGTTTTCGGGAATTAATTACCATCGGAAACACGGTAATCGTCTGGCAGGAAGATGAAAACCCCTTTTCCAAAATAGTTTCAGCTTTCAACGAAACAGGTACGCCCAATGGAAAAATTGGTATAGAAGAAGAACTCCGCTTTTTTATTTATGACGGAATCAGAAAACAAGCTCCGCATCTCGAATACGTTAGCGGCGATCCGATTACGATTCCCTGCCGTATGATTAAATCCGCCGCCGAACTTGCATTGATGCAGAAAGCAACGGATATCACCATTGCAGCCATGAAACTGGGAATGTCCGCACTTAAAGAAGGAGTATCACCAGGAGAAATTTCAGCAATTGTAACAAAAGCACATCGTCAAATGGGAGCCGATCCCGATTTTGCCCTGGTCCTTTTTGGAACGGCGTCCGCACTTCCGCACGGAACCACAAAACCTCAACAGTTGAAAAAAGGAGATATCGTATTAATGGATTGCGGATGCAGGGTGAACGGTTACAGCTCCGATATTACCCGGACTATTGTCTTCGGCGCTGAGCCTACAAAAAGACAACAGGATATCTGGAATCTCGAACAAAAATCTCAACTGGCAGGTTTCGCTGCGGCACGCATTGGAATTGCCTGCGAAGAGGTGGATATTGCTGCGCGTAAAGTAATCACTGATGCGGGAATGGGACCAGGATATAAACTTCCGGGTTTGCCTCATCGCACTGGCCATGGTATTGGAATGGACGGACATGAATGGGCCTATATGGTGAAAGGCGACAAACAGCTTTTACAAGCCGGTATGTGTTTTAGCATTGAACCAACAATTGCAATTCCCGGAGAATTCGGTGTTCGTCTCGAAGATTGCGTGTATATGACAGATGGGGGGCCGAAATGGTTTTCACAACCAGCTGCGGCGATCGACAAACCATTTGTTTGAGTTCCTTGTCGTAACCGAATATATATCTTCCATAATACAAAAGATCCCGATGCTCCATTTTAAAATGTATCTGTTTGCTTTCCTGTCAATGACCACTGCTGCCGCACAGCAAACGATTAAACCTCTTTTTGCCGCAAGTGACCTGGGAATACACTGGCAGGCAGTTCAGAACAACTATCAGAATAAACAGGGCTCATTAAATGCACTCATCATCACAAATAACGGGAAGTCTGAATTTCCCGGCACGGGCTGGAAAATGTATTTCAATGCAGCTGGACTTTTCGTTCCGGAAACAGTAAGCGGAAATGCCAGGATCGATTTAGTCAATGGCGATTTATTCAGTCTTACCCCCGCCAATAATTTTCCTTCACTCAAACCCGGAGCTTCAACACGTATAGATTTTGTTGCTACGGATGCAATCGTAAATGTTACTGATGGCCCCGAAGGTTTTTATCTGGTTTGGGATCAGCAACCCGAAAAAGGTTTCTCAACCAGTAAGGTAATTATCGATCCATTCAAACCTTCATACAAAGGACTGGTCACACCGCAAACCATCTTCGATCAAAACAAAATGATCACCAACATACCGGAAGAAAAGCTCACTAAAATATTCCCCACCCCCGTAAATTATCAGGAAACGAATGGCGCTTTCGATCTGACTGCCACTACGCGTTTTTTTGCAGACGAACGGTTTGCTAAAGAAAAGGAAAGTCTGCAGAACACATTGCAATTACTTTTTGGAAAAAAAATGCAGGCCGCCGTAACTGCCCATTCGATTACGCTTGAATACAAAGAGGGACTTGCCAAAGAAGGGTACGAACTCGAAGTAAATACCAACGCTATTATTATACGTGCCACTTCTTCCACAGGTATTTTTTATGGTATTCAATCACTGAAGACATTATTACCCGTGAATGTATGGGCTAAAGTACAACAGACCATCAGCGTGCCTGCCGTGTTGGTAAAAGATGAACCCCGTTTTGGTTACAGAGCATTCATGCTGGACGTGGGGCGGAATTTTCAAACTAAAAAAGAAGTACTCAGAATTCTCGATCTGATGGCCCTTTATAAACTCAATGTTTTTCATTTTCATTTAACGGAGGACGAAGGCTGGCGTCTTGAAATACCATCTTTACCCGAACTGACATCAGTAGGATCACAACGTGGGCATACACTCAACAGCAAACAATTTCTGCCGGCATCGCATGGATCAGGTCCTGATACAGGTAAAATTTCAGGAAGCGGATATTATAGCAAAGCGGATTTTATTGAAATCCTTCGCTATGCCAACTACCGGCATATCAGCGTCCTTCCTGAAATCGAAACACCGGGTCATGCAAGAGCAGCTATCAAATCGATGAACGCAAGATATGAGCGTTTAATGAAGGAGGGTAGAAAAGAAGACGCAGCCTATTATCTGCTATATGATCCAAAAGACTCGTCAAAATATAGTTCCAATCAATTTTGGAACGATAACATAATGGATCCTGCGCTGCCTTCAACCTATCATTTTATTGAAACTGTAATCAACGAGATTACTGCCATGTATAAAGAAGCTGATGTGGCGTTAACCAGCATACATTTTGGCGGCGATGAAGTACCGGCACATGTATGGGAAAAATCTCCCGCCTATCTGACTTTAAAATCTACTCATCCGGAAATTGAAAATACCGGAGATCTCTGGTATTATTTTTATGGCCGCGTGAATCAGATGCTCAAAGCAAAAGGACTCTATCTTTCCGGTTGGGAAGAAATGGCACTGCGTAAAACTGCGCTGGACGGTAATCCGATGTACTTACCCAATCCCGATTTCGAACCGGAACATTTACAAACTGAAGTATGGAACAATACATTGGGAGGCGGAAACGAAGATCTCGCCTACAAACTTGCCAATGGTGGTTACAAAGTGATCCTCACACCAGTTACCAATTTCTATTTCGACATGGCACATTACAAATCTTTTGAAGAGCCCGGATATTACTGGGGTGCCTTTACGGATATTGATAAACCTTTTTCGTTTATTCCCTATGACTACTATAAGAATTCAAAAGTTGATAACAATGGTCTGCCGTTGAACATGAACATCTTCATCGGTAAACAACGACTCACAGATTATGGCAAGTCAAATATTGCAGGACTGCAATGCGCTGTCTGGGGTGAAAATATCAAAACACCAGAACGACTCGAATACATGCTGCTTCCAAACCTGCTGGGCTTCGCAGAACGGGCATGGGCCAAAGATCCTGAATGGGCGACTTCAACAGATTCAACGAAAAGTAAACAGCTGTATGAAGATGCCTGGTCATCTTTTATAAACGTAATTGGTAAAAGACAACTGCCCATGCTCGACTACTATATGGGCGGTTATGGTTATCGTATTCCCAAACCCGGACTAGTTACCGAAGACGGATATTATAAATCCAACGTTCAGTTTCCGGGTATGGTTATCCGTTATACAGTAGATGGAACTGAAGCAAATGAAAAAAGCAGTATTTATAAGGAACCGGTTCCCGTTTCAGCAAAAGGGATAGACTTACGAACGTTCGACCTGAAGGGAAGAGGAAGCACGGAAACTAAATCCGGGAATTGATTACGCGATTGTTCAAATATGATCTGGCTTACCTGGCCTTCAAATAAAAACTATTTTCGAGCAGTAATTGAAAATCGTCGGGATCGTTGATGATCACGTTGTGTTCTCTCAAACTGTGAATAAAGAGAATGCGGTTTTCTTTAATTATTTCGGGTTTTATACCTGTTTCCTCAACCAGTGCAAACGGACTATGAATCGCTTTTAGTTTAAGCATCATCGAATCACTCATCTCATCGGTACCACCTCCATGGTTCGTAAACCAATGAATGAAATGATGCGATGGGTCCTGAGATAACCAGGATTCATATTTGTCGAGCTGACTATATAAGGCATCAAATAAAAATACCTCCTGAACAGGTGTTTGTCCGTTTTGTAATATATATGCTATAACCCTGAATGCACCGCTATGACCGGCCAGTAACACATTTCCCGGATTGGCCTCAAAGGGTACATATCCCTTCTTCTTCAACTCATTCATCACATCATCAACAAGCCCTTTAAACATCCCCGGCTGCTCCAATTTCCCGCCATAACTGTCCGGAGCATTTTTTGCAGTTTCTGCCAACACCAGAATGGCATTGCGTTTTGAAGCAATAAACTGTTTGGTAAGTTTATAGAATTCAGCCGCCGTATCTATATTATTTCGCCAGCCATGAAACCAGAATATAAGGTCAATTTTATTCGTCGCTTCCAGATATTTCGGAATTACAAGCAACACAGAACTGTCATCGTAATGCTCAGGAGCAGTATATAACACACTGTCATACACATAACCTTTGGATCTGACCGAATCCGGAAAAGAAGTATGGGGCGAAGTAAAATGAAGCCTTATATTCTGCGCCGATGTCACAATCGCGAATAAACAAAAAATAAGAGCCTCCAAAATCACCTTGCTTCGGAAACCAGCAAGCAAACTTTTTGCCCAATGTCTGCAGGACGGTAGTCTTTTAGGACATAAAACTGAAGGCCTCTTGAAATCCATATGGATGGGTGGTTTGTGAATATAACACTGATTTTCAATTATAATCTACTCTTAGTTTAACTATTTATTTACGATTACCCATTGCCGTGAAGACAGGATTTCTATGAAAAATAGTACCTTCATAAACCCGTGGACAAAGAATTAAAATAAAAGTATGAAAAATAGTATTGCAGGCTTATTCCTGCTGTTCTCAGCTCCCGTTTTTGCTCAATTGACCGTAACCGAACAGTTTCAAAAAATTACAACTGTACAACAGGCTCAACAATATATCGACGCAAACGCTCCGTTAAAACCAGTATTACTTCATTTGGCTTCAGGGAAAGATTCCACACTGATTGAAAAAAGATTATTGAAGCAAAATAAAGGCGACGTGTTTTCCGTAGGATATGTCACGTATAAAGTACTCGAAGCGTCCGATACGGTTGACTACAGGGCAAGTTATATCTTCCTGGATGGCTCTACTTTGTCCGCCACTGAAATAGACTCCCTTAAGAAAATTATTCTGCAGAAGGCCAACGCCGGAACTTCATTCGAGCAACTCTCTGATCAGTATACAATGGACGGGAATACAACCCATGGTGATACAGGTTGGTTTTTCGGTATTGAAATGATGCCCAAAGAATTTCAGGATGCCGTCAAAAATCACAAAACAGGAGAGATCTTTTTTGTAGACGTCTCGGATAAGCAATGGCACTATATCGTTAAAAAAACATACGACGACCGGGAAAAGAAAGAAATAACGGTGCTAAGGTCGAATGGTCGGTAGCATTCATTTTACCAACGACCTGATATAATCCGCCTGTTCCTTCAGCCCTTCAGCTTCTTTCTTATCAGCAAGCTGCTTCAATGGCTTAATTATATTACTGTCTACCTGCTTTTGATAGCGTGTTGGAAGCGTTTTGGAATAGTCAACAACAATTTTCACCCCTTCCTTCACTTGTTCCGTATTTTTTATCTTGTCCAGATAAGCAATGTAAGGCGAACAGAATCTGAGGGTTTGATTATTTGTTGCCAGAATTTCCCTGGTATTTTTTGTAACCGCTTCAAATTCATTTTCATCACCGGATTTCATAATGATCGTAGTAATGGCTCTTTGTAATCTGCCTTTTGAAGGCTCTTTCGCATATTTTCTTGCGAGACTGAGGGCCAGAGAACTATCTACCACGTCCAACGCTACCAATGAATTACCGGCAACATTATAAGATGAATCCCCCGCTCCTTTCACAAATACCTGCGTATAGCCTGGGTTCTTATAGCTGCCCAATATTTCAACTGCCACCGACTTGACTCTCCGGTCCGGATCATTGGCCGCTAAATCGGCAATGATGGGTTCAAATTCTTTTCGGACCGTATCGTTTTTCATGTTCAGATCCATAAGCGTAAGTCTCCGCAATCCTGCAAACGGGTCTTTTAATCCCAGTTTCAATAGTTCTGCTGCCTTTGGATTTGTAGCATTCTTCGCGCAAAACTCGATGGCCTCCAAACGATCCACATATAATCCTGCATTTCTGTACTGGAAAATAAAATTGTCAAGTGTCTTGTTATCTTTTTTCTCGCAAAGAATAATTTTATCGCCATCCACATTGATCAGCGACGGTCTCGTTTTATAAGCAAACGAAAAGGTATCTGTGTCATGGTCAATCCAAACTGCATGTCGCGTTTTTGTTGTTCCTTCATATACATCGATCGCCAGCGGTACCCTGAACGTCTTACCAGTGTTCTGAGTCTGGCGAATCGTTACCATTGCTTTGCCAGAAGCGTCGTCGTAATTGTAATCTATGGTGAATTTCGGGTGACCACTGCTGAAATACCATTGGTTCCAGTACCAGTTCATATCCTCCCCCGTCACTTCTTCGAATGCAAGCCTGAGATCTGTGGCATTGCCCGACTTAAATTTCCTGTTGTTCAAATACACATTCAATGATTTATAAAAAGCCGTGTCCCCTACATAGTTTTTAAGCATGTTTAAAATACGGCCGCCCTTTGCGTATGTCACACCGTCAAACATATCATCAATGGCTGCATAATGATAACGAACAAGATTCTTAAACTGATTATTGGAATCAGCTAAATAAGTTTTCAGTCCCTGGTAGTTTTCCGCATCGCCTGCGTCTTTACCTTCCTTGTAGGTTGTCCAAATGGTCTGACTGAAATCTGCAAAGGATTCGTTCACTGTCAGGTTGCTCCAGCTTTCGGTGGTCGCGAGATCTCCGAACCATTGATGAAACAACTCATGAGCGATGGTACTCTCAGCCCTGTTGCCTTCGGAAAGCTCACGTGCGTCCTGTTGCACAAAATTGCTGTGTAATGTCGCGGACGTATTTTCCATGGCTCCGGCAACATAGTCCCTCGCCGTCATCTGATCATATTTCGGCCACGGAAAGTCAATACCCAACACCCGTGAATAGAATGCCATCATCTCCGGTGTATAACCAAATATTCTTTTTGCCACTGACTCATAAGCGGGTTCTACGTAATAGTTCACTTCCTTATCCTTATAGTGATCTTTTACAATCGCATAGTCGCCTACACCAAAGAAAAATAAATAGGGTGAATGCGGCAGATCCATTTTCCAGTCGTCGGTTCTGGTGCCATCATTGTTTTTCTTTTGAGAAATGAGCAAACCGTTCGAAAGCGTCACATATTTGGAAGGTACCGTAAGTATAATTTCATCTGTCGATTTCTGATTGGGCCTGTCAATAGTAGGAAACCAGGCCGAATTCGCCTGTGGCTCTCCCTGTGTCCAAAGCTGAATGGGTTTATCTTTTTCAGTTCCCTTCGGATTGATAAAATACAGGCCCAGTGTATCATTGCCCGCACCCGTTAATTTATCTTTTAAATCATCGGGTTTCGCTGTATAATCTACAAAAACCGTATAGGTTTCATTGCGGCTGTATGTTTTGTTCAGATGGATATACAATCTGAATCCATCGTATTTGAACAGCAGCGGTTTGCTGACGTTATTGGCAACGACTGACACGGAGTGAATGTCCATTGCCCTTGCATCAAGTTCAAGAGAGTCCGTGGGATACCAGTGCGGTTTTAATGTAATCCAGGCTTTTCCATATAAATAACTTTTATCGTAGTCTGGTTTTACTTCGAGTTTCGTATGTACCAGATCGTTAATCTTTGTAGCCGCAGCCCTGTAAATTTTCAATGCGTCTGAATCCGAAACATCATCCTGAGCAGGTAAAATATGCGTAGCAAATAATCCAAGAACCAGAAAAAACAACCCCTTCATATGCAGTAATTTATAATCGGTAAAAATAGGTTAATTTAATGGAGACGTCATTCGATTTCAACAGGTTACATACCGTACATGACCGCCGTCAATATTATCGGCTTTTTTTCTCGGAAATCATGTCCAGTTCCAGGGTTAAAATATGCGCATACAGGCCGTCGGTACGTTTATAGTAATTGTACCTGAACCAGATCGTATCGAAAAAAAGTTTTGATTTTTGCATAGCCGGAACCACAAGTCTTGCATCCAATCCGGTTTCGTAACTGTTAAATGACGATAAGGCATAATTAGATGTATAAAAATTCTGATCAGGATCCAATTGATAATATGGCCTGAAATAAGGGCTGCCATGCTGTGTGTAAAATCTGAACGTAGGCGTCAAAGAAAATCTGGAGTTCAGTTTAACAGTAAGGTCTACTTCCACTGTATGAGCCGTGATGCCAAAGTTATCTCTATAGAACCTGTAATATAAGCTCAGAATATAACGGTCAAGTATAAATGAATTTAGTTGAACCCCCAACGGTAATAACCATTTTTTATCAGGCAATTTCTCCACTTTTTCAGAACTGTCAGTAAAATAAGCCCGGTGATAGGGCGTCGACAAGAGTCCCTGCTGGTAGGAAACACCGGGGAAAATAGCCAGCATCATTTTCTCATTGATGGTTTGCGTAAAACTGGCACTGAGATTATACGTGTTACGTGTGTAATTGGGAAACCATTCACGGCCCCTCAATTCAACCGGATATACCAGCTTCAAAGGTCGTTCCCCGTTAAGAAGACCCCAGCGCAGATCGTCAAAAAATGCCTGCAACTGGGCCGTAAATTCCTGCGATTTATCCCTGGTCAGATAGTCGACAGACACTGCAGCACCGCGCGATAAATAAGCCGATTCAATGGAAAAATATCCATTGGCTCCCAAGACTACATTAGGACGTTTCTTCAATTTGATCTCATATCCCGGCATAATAAATGCCCGCTTGCTTACCCTGGAGGCGGAAGATTTTACAAAATCAATATTGTCCATGGAAGCAGACGTGATAATGTCCAGTCCTGCATCTACCCAGATTGCATGCAAAGAATCAATCGAACGATTGATAATTACTTCCGGTTCATAAACTATCAATTTTTCTGTTCCTTTTCCCCCGGTGATAGCGGAATGATCTCCGTCTCCAATATATTGTGAATAGATAAAGTCAATCGTAGATCTGGATATTCTTTTGATCCCATAAGGATTCAATGCAACCTGTGAAAATCCAAACAGGATGGAGGTTGAGAAAATTGCAAAGCAGATATATTTTTTGATCATGATGCTGCTCAGTTACATCCACATCCACCGTTACTTTTCCCCCGGCCGCCTCCCGATGCGCCTTCTTTATAAGTATGCATTTCCGAAGAGAGTTTATCCACGTTATTTTTTTTGATCTGCATGGCATTGTCATTTAAGTATGCGCGCTGGTAAGGCTTCACGGATTTACACGACAGGAAACTGAACGCCCCCAAAATCAGCAGGTATTTAATGTTGAAATGCATGAACCTTGTTTTTGAAATATCGCACGCGCTCAATATGATTCGAATAGAACACACGGTCAGATGCATCAACAATAACACAATGCGTCCTGGGTAACTGCCTAATGAGATCCATTCCTATTTTAACACCCATAACCGTTATCGCTGTAGCCAAAGCATCGCTTAGCTCAGCGTGCGGACTCACAACCGACACACTTTTAATATCAGTAACCGGATAACCTGTTGTGGGATTGATGTTATGGGAATAACGTACTCCTTTTAAATCGAAATATTGTTCATAGTTGCCGGAAGTTGCAATAGACATTCCGTTCAATTGCAGCCACAATAATATCTCATCAGGTTTGTCGGGATTTGCAATTCCGGCTTTCCACGCAGAACCATCCCATTTATTACCCCAGGTACAAAGGTCTCCGCTCGCATTGATCACGCCTCCTGTTACGCCCTTGCTTTGCATCATCTTCATCGTTCTGTTTGCTGCGTAGCCCTTGCCGATAGCAGCAAAACCAATTCGCATTTCTTTCTTCTCAAGGAAAATTCTGTTATTGCCCAACAGTTTTATTTTCTGATAACCTGTTTTTTCGAGGCTTTCCCTAACGTGTTCATGAGCAGGCAACGCAACAACGGCATTATTAAAATGGTATAGTCTTTTTAAACTACCTGCCGTAATATCAAAGCTTCCGTTGGTAAGTTTAGATATCTGAATACAACGCTCCACCAACCGATACGTTTCATCACTAACGCGCACCGCACAAATACCGGCATTTTTATTTATCAGCGCAGTCTCAGAGTCTTCACTGAATTCTGTAAGTAATTTTTCAATTCTTCGCACTTCTTCAATACAATCCCTGATCCATTCATAACCTGTTTCATCAGTCTCCGCATTGACAATAAACTGAAATGCCGATCCCATTAATTTTATGTCAGACTTATATTCTTTCATCAATGCGGCGATGTGGTAGCATTTTTTATTTCCTGAATAAAATGGACTGCGTCGAAATGGAGATATTCCAATGGCGTTATAATCGTTTTGTCAGCTCGCACCAAAAGCAGATAAGGGAATACCCCGTTTGGATTGAATTCCTCTGCAAGTTTTTCGTTCCAAGTAACCTGCTGCTTCGATAACGTAGATTTTTGTGGAAAATCCACCTCCACCAAAACCAGGTTTTCATCAGCAAATTTTCTGAATACAGAATCTGCAAGAATTGTTTTGCTGAATTTCTGACAGGGTACACACCAGTCGGATCCTGAAAAATATAAAAGTACCGGTCTTCTAATTTCCATCGCGGCTGAAAAAATCTGATCAGGACTGTTGTTCATCTGTGAAAGACCAAACTCGGAGCTTAGCAGAAGACCAAAGCCAATGATGATGTACTTCAATTGTTTCACAGGAAGGTTTATTAAAATATCAGGCCAGGAATCAGGATTCAGCATACAATATACCCACTTTCACGCGTAAGGCGTAAAGCTTAACGCAAAACGCTTAACGCGTAACGCATAACTCATATCCCATAACCCATATCCCATAAATAATATCTCATAACCCATAACTAATAAACCGTTATCGTCTGATATTGCGTTGTATGGGCGGAGAAATAACCGAGGGCGCCACCTGTAATATTCGTGGTCGGATTTGCAGGTGAAGCCGTTGAATTAAAAGCGCCGGTACCCGACGACTGCCTTAACTGAAGAAAATAGTTGTACACGTTTTGGTCAATGGAATACATATATACTTTCAACGCATCACCCGGGTTGAGATATGAACTGTCGGTCCGCAGTGTGGTGCTGATATATTTGCCGTCCGAAAGCCGGTCGTCGAATATGAAAATCTCTTTATTGAATTGTTTCCCGTTTATGTATTCGATAAACTGATAATAATTTGGAACACCCGGAGGATCCTGAAAGTTAACCATCGCATTGATCTGATTAATTCCGAATCCACTCGTTTGTTCAAATGTAATGGAATCCAGTTTTACCGGCATGGGCATAACAGATATCGCTGTATAGGTATTGCCATTGACGGTCACCGACAACGTATAGGTGCGTCCGGGCCTGCCAAGAAAAGCCGTTGTAGAATAAATACCCGGCGTATATTCTATCAGACTATCCTGATTCCCCAGGTTATCACTTAGTTTAACAACAGCACCGGATACAGGCGGAAAAGTATTCGGTGCATAAAAATCGACCGACTTATTAATCGTAATTGAATAAGGTCCCGCTGAATCAGTAACTTCTCCCTGTATAACAATTTGTGGCGGTATGGTATTCAGATTAAGATTCACCACTTTCTGGCATGAATACAAAAAAAGTATTAAAATTAAAGTTATCGGAAGGTACCCCTTCATTTTATAAAAATTTAAAATTATAGGTAACGGAAGGTACCCAGCGAAACAAAGCCCACTGCACAGCCTGCGTCTTCGTCGGATCTCCCGGATCCTGCTGGAAGCTGATGCTGTAGGGATTCTCCCTTCCATACGCATTATAAAGTGAGAAGTTCCAGTTGCTGTCAAACTTCTTAGTCTTTTTACTTTGCAACGTAACACCAATGTCCAGTCTGTTATATGAAGGCATCCGGTAATTATTTCTTTCTACATATATAAATGCAGCCTGTCCATTCACCTCATATTTGCCACTCGGCCAGCTCACCGCATTGCCTGTATAGTAAACAAAGTCTGCAGACAAAGTCCATTTCTTGCCCAGTTTGTAAATGCCTACAATCGATAAATTATTTGTTCTGTCCTGATTGGCGGGATACCAGCTGTCATTGTTGACCTGCGTGAATTGTCGCTCCGTTCTTGATAAGGTATAACTGATCCATCCGCTGAGTTTTCCATATTTCTTTTTGATGAATAGTTCCAGTCCGTAAGATCTTCCCTTTCCGAAAATCAGTTGCGATTCCACATTCACATTGGCAATTAACTGTGCCCCGTTTTTATAATCGATCTGGTTCTGCATGTTACGGTAATATATTTCCGTGGAGAATTCATATTGATTGTCTTTAAAATTCCTGAACCAGCCGGCGGATACCTGATCTGCAATCTCGGGTTTTACATTGTTGCTGCTGGGAATCCATACATCCGTAGGATTGGAAGAAGTGCTGTTGGAAAGCAGATGCAGGTTTTGTGTAGTTCTCGCGTAAGCAAATTTGACCGAACTGTTGTCAGTAAGCTGGTAACTCATAGAAAAGCGTGGTTCCAGATTGAAATAGTTTATCACCACCTGACCCGATCCATAGTTAGCCGTATCGATTGGATTACCGGAAGAATCATAAGTATAAAAAGCACCCGGTCCCAATACAGTAAATACTCCTGCACGCAGTCCATAATTCACATTCAATTTATCGGAGACCGATACTTCCTGAGAAATATATAAGGCCGTTTCAAGACCATGTTTATCAGGCACCGTCAGAGAATTGAAATTGTCACTCGCTGCAGCTGCTGTAATTACACCGGGCGACGTAGTGGTATTGATTACTTCCAGTCCGAAGTTTATTTTGTTTCCCGAACCAACAAAATATTGCATGTCTTCTTTGAAATGATAATCCCTGATAAAGGAATTGATGGAAACATCGTTGTTTCCTGAAGTGACTTCCACATCGTAATCATATTTACTATAGATCAGGGAAGTGTTGGAAAACAATCGACTGTTGAATATATGGTTCCACCTGACAGTTGCTGTTGTATTTCCGTAGTCGATACCGAAACTGTTGCCAAGTCCCAGATTGTCTTTTCCAAAATAGCCGGATAAATAAATATGGTCTTTGTCTCCCAGTTTATAATTTGCTTTGGCATTGAGATCATAAAAATAGAGACTGCTTCTTTTTGTGTTCGTGTCTTTCGAAAGTTTCAGAAAAAGATCAGCATAGGTCCTCCTCGCCGTTACAATAAATGATCCATTGTCTTTTTCAATCGGTCCCTCCACGTTAAGCCTGGAAGAAATAAGTCCGATTCCACCCCCCACCTGATATTCCCTGGAATTTCCGTCGTTCATTTTTACATCGAGCACAGAAGCAATTCTTCCTCCATACTCTGCAGGAATCGCACCTTTATAAAGTGTTACATCTTTTATCGCGTCGGAATTGAAAGTTGAAAAGAATCCCAGCAGATGAGACGGATTATATACGGTGGCTTCGTCGAGTAAGATCAGATTCTGATCGGTAGTCCCACCTCTTACATAAAAGCCACTGCTTCCATCGCCGGCAGATTGCACACCGGGTAATAACTGCAATGATTTTAAAATGTCTTTCTCGCCAAAAATGACGGGTAGATCCTGAATTTCTTTTGCGGATAGCTTCATCACTCCCATCAGTGGTTTGGTAACATTCGCCCGCTGATTTACAGAACTGACTACCACTTCCTGCAATTCCGTATTACGTGGAGTCATCCCTATAGATTGAGTAAGATCTTTATTCAAATCGATTTGAACAGAATCTGTGGTAAATCCGGAAAAACTGATTATTAATGTATAACGCCCGGCAGGAGCCGTGATGGAATAAAATCCATAAGCATTGCTCAGTGATGCTGACTTCGGAATTTCCTGCAGATAAACAGACGCCCCGATCAATGATTCGCCCGTTTTGGCTTCTCTGATTGTACCACTGATGGTATGTTTACTTTGGCAAAAACTGAAGGATACCGAAAAAAAGAATATCAGAAATAAGCAGCATTTACCCATCAGTTCCAAATTGTGTTAGCTGTTCAAAAGTATCCCAACAGGCGCTTATTCAATCAACGACTAAAGTAAACAACCTGGAATTTGTATCCATAGGACAATGGATACAGTGCCGGCGCGGCTTTGCGTTAAAAAAAGGATTTGTTAATTTTTTTAACAGTAGAATGTTTCCATCAAATCTTAAAATAGTTCTCCAGTTCTTTCAGCGTTTGGTCGCTTGTCGGTTCATCCCGGATAATCTTCCCCCGTTCCATAAGCATGATCCGCGAACAGACATTGGTGATATGATTCAGATCATGACTGCTTATCAAAATGGTCATCTCTTGCTGTTGTCCAAGTTCCCGTAACATGTCTATCAGCCGCATTTGTGTTGTAGGATCCAGATTCGCAAATGGCTCATCCAATATAAGTAATTCGGGCTCTTGTATCAGGCAGGCAACGATACCCAGCTTGAACTGATTTCCTTTCGAAAGATCCCGGATGTATTTCCCTGCCCCTAATACAGCGCCATCAAAAAAACGCTCGTAGCCTTTCAGCAATTCGTTTATGTCGGATTTGGATTTGTTATGCAAACTGCCCACAAAATATAAATACTCTTCAGGAGTGAGATAACCAATGAGAAATCCTTCATCGAGATAAGCAGCCGTGTATGATTTCCACGATTCGTTCAAAGCAACATTATCAGCTTTTGAAAGAATTTCTCCTCTCTCTGCTTTAATAAGATCAAGCATCAGCCGAAAGAAGGTTGTTTTACCAGCCCCGTTGTTTCCAACCAGTCCGACGGTTTCGCCTTTATTAATCACAAGCGAAGGAATGTCAACTACAATAATTCCTCCGTAAGCCTTTCCCAGATTATTTACTTGGATCATTTTTTATGATTCTCTGAAACCTTTTAATATCAGATATTTTCTTTTTTCAAAACCAGCAACAATAAATCGAAGCCACCATTCACGCATGAATAAATTGGCGAGTCCAAATATTCCAATTGCCAATACCCCACCCCATCCACCCGCGAGCAAACGGAATATAAAATAGATAAATATCGGAAGTGCAATCATTAATGAGCTGAATAACCATTGTATAATGCCGGATGCCTGATAGTTCATCATACTTCCTCTGCTAAGATCCATTTTTTTATAATTCCAGGTTGCCAGATATATCATCAATATAACGTTGACTCCTATATTATACAGGAAGCACGCAACTTGAATAATGAATATCCTCCAATCCATGATTCCATAGAAGGTGGTTATTAAAAAAAGAATGGTAGACATTGTACTCAGAAGAATCCACTTCCCCTTCAGGTAAATTATAATCGGAAGATTAGAACCCATCAACCCGTCGAAAAAGCTGCTTTGCCATGCAAACAGAAAAGACCCATAGTTAAAAACAGACAGGCCCGTTACAAATAATCCACCAAACACAAGATACCACCACCGCGATGGATTCGCTATAACGGCAGGGTTATAAAAAAAGAATCCATAAAAAATAAATATCAGTGAATAAAAGATCATTGTCCTCGGGCGTTTATTTCTCCATATCAGTTTTAAATCCAGTAAGACCAACTCGCCCGTTAGTCCGTATTTACCGAGAAAATAAAAATTTGCCGTCTTTCTTCTTTTTTGCTTTCCTTCCATTTCCTCCAGGTAGAGATTGTTGAGGAGAAAATAATAATTATTCAAATAAACAATAACGGCCGCGGCCACCGCAAAAATGCATAACCAGGGACGGCGCATTAATATTGAAAAGAGAAAAGTCGAAAGCTTACTAAGTGAAAGTATATTAAAATGATCTGCCATGCCAATCATCACACATAAAATAACCAAACCAAATAACCACCAGTTATTCAATACTATTTTTCTCTTTAAATACAGGACCAGATAATTATTCACAATGGTTAGGAAACCGATCGCTATCAGATAAGCTGCCATTGCAGTTGCCGATCTCGGGCCAATAACAGTTATCACAAATGGGAAAAAAAGAATGAGAGGAAGCAGATTAAAAATATTCAGCAGGGACCTGATATTCAGAAAACGAATAAGCTCCGATCTTTTTACCCGCTGAATCAGATATGGTTTTATAGTAAGCGCAGGCAAATCCTGCAGCATAAACCTGAAGATAAAGTCGAAGGCAAAGTAATAAAGTAAAAAACCTGAAACGACTTTCACCGAATCCTGACCCGGATTTATCTTTTCGATGATAACTTTAAGATTCAGCCCCAGCATGATGCCGACGGACAGAAAGTACAATACAACAAATCCGATAAAAATCTGAATCGCGAGACCTCTGCCGGCCGAAGAAGATCTCCAGAATGACTTCCACTGATGGGACCACAGCGTAAGAATCATCTATTATTGCCTCTTGATTTTAGTCTGTTTGTAAACGAGCTCGCCACCTGAAGTTACTCCAAATAAACTGGCCGTATACAATGTATTGGCATCTGCCGCAAAAAAACTAACCGTTGCTTTACCATTCGGATCGGTTAACAATTCCGGTTTCCAGTAAATCGTAGATCGCAGATCAGGAAAAGAGGATTCTTTGTTTTTTTCCTTTTTATCATAATCCGGAGAAAGGAATTCCGTTAGTTTAGCATACCCTCTCGGAAATATCGTCGCCGCTCCTTTGTCGTCAACGACCGCCACGTCTTTTATTTTGTTAATAGTATTGATAATGATAACACCACTGCCCGCTTCAACTCCATAATAAGCGGCTTCAGGTCCTTTAAGTATTTCCACAAAATCAACCTGCAGAGGATTTACGGAATTCAGCACTTCGTTGCCTGCACTTCCTGTATATGAAACGCCATCCAATATAACCAAATAACTGTTACTCATGGAAAGACCGGCCGCACCCATAGACACGGATGTCATGCCTGTATTTAAACCCGGCACATTTTTAATGGCATTGATCAGTGCGTTCGGATCGCCATCATTTAACTGGTCGCTTGTAATAATGTAGGAAGTACTACTGACTCTTTTACTTTGATCGTAAGTCGCCGCACCAGGTCTTCCACCCTTCACAGTAACAGGTTTCAATGTGCTGGTTGCATTTGCAAAAGAAGTTGAATCCGGTTGTCTGGATTTAAAATGACGGATGATCGCAATGTCTGCGGCATCAAATCTTTTCTTCAGTTGTTTCGGCGTTGAAAACTGAGGGAAGGCAAATTTATCCAGGATCACCGATCCTTCAATACCATTTCCTTTTGCATTGGTCACTTTCAGATTAAACTGATCCCCGTCTTCATAGTCCGGCACACGGAAAGCAAAATGTCCATTGGCATCTGTTACTTCATTTTGTAAGTCACCTTTCTTTTTGGAAAGAAGATACACGGTGGCTCCTGTCATTGGCTGTCCTTTTTTACTAACAACTGTTCCCCTTATATTCAACAAATTACTGTCAGGGTCTTCAGCTGAAGCATAGGCGGGTTCGTTCGCATCCGTTATTTTCCAGTCGGCATATTGATTTTTCTGCACCAACATGATAAGATCTGTTTCCTTGGTCGTATATTTTTTCTGCCAGCCAGGACCTGTATACGCACCCGCTTCGGGAAGTACCACATTATCCTGATTAAATCCGGCAAGGAAATCTTCCGTAGCCAACGGACTTGAATATTGATCGTCAGTTACCGAAAGAGAAAACAGTGCAAATACAGGATGACTGCCACCCTGCAATGCGCTGATATCCAGTTTCACTTTTCCTCTCTGGCCATAGTTCAGTTTATCAGGCTGCATTTCAACCTTCGTAGTCCCCGTATCTACAAAAACAGATCGCTGACTGACTATCTGAAATTGTTCATCAAATAAATAAAGTGTGGCCCTTCCTTTTGGAAAGCCCGATTTGGGAATCACCAGGTCATACATATCTGTTCCACTCGCTGCATAACACAAACTATCGCGACTTACTCCCAATAAATAGGTCGTTTTATTTTTATGATAAAGCGAATCTCCCTGTGATATTCTGACTTTGAAATCTGTAACGGTCTGATCTGTCAGTGATATCTGCGTAGCAAATTGATTGATTCGCGGAAGAGGATACGTAACCACCTGATTGTTCTTCCATTTGATATGCGCGAAATATTTTCTGGGATTCCAGGCATCAAAACTGAATGCTCCCAATCCCGGCAAGGTAGTTTTGAAAGTTGCAGCGGTGCTGTCCCTCGTATCTGTTATCCATCCCGAAACTTCCAATGGATTGCCTTGTGAGTCTGATGCGCGAAACGCAACAGTGGCCGTGGTGCCGGCAATGATAGAACCCCCTTCAGGGAAAAAAACAATATGGGGTGCGGCGGTATCATCGCTACCGGCTGAAGATCTTGAATTGTCAGATAACGAACGTGGGTCCTGTCTGTTTGGATTGAGAACATATACGGGCTTCACGAAAATTCCGCTGGTATCATGTTCCAGCATATTTCTGTTAAAAGCCCGCAGCCAGTAATATCCTTCTTTGAGCGTGGCAGGCAGTACAAAACTGCCAGCCGTTTTATTTTCCAGACTATTCAACAACACCTGACTGACCACACTGTCTTTGTCGTTTACAAGATCCAGAAACAGATTTTTACCAAATTTCTCCGGTCTCAGTGAAAGCGCATCAAAACTGTAAACTTTAAACCAGACCGTTTCGCCCGCTGCATAAAACCATTTGTCGGTATCCACAAAGACTTTCTCCCTTGGATTTTTCCGAAGGCTTTTTATAAAATTACCCGCTAAATGATCGATTAAAATGGTTTGTGTCTGCTGGGAATATATGGAACCACCAATAAAAAGCAGGGACAGGAAAACTGTAGAAAATTTTCTGGCAGGCATAACATTCGTTTTGGTACCTAAAGTTACTACTTAATAGGTAGACAACGTCACACGGCCATATCGCCTGTTCGCCCCCCACTCTCTGCAAAGACTGATCATATGATAACTGGTGCTGGTATTGTATTGCTGAATGATACAGTCGTTAAAATCAGACCAGGCATTTTTAATCTGTCCCGCTTTATAATAAGCCATACCCCGGTCATATAGAATTTCCCTTGCAGGAATATCCATCTCCGGTAATTCACTTTCAAAATTGTCTTTATTGAGATCAATCAGCGCCTGAATGCTCGTTGTGTCGGAAATATTAAATCCGCCTTTTGAGTCGATGGCTTTGTCAAAAAACTGAATGGCTTCTTTAAATTTTTTCTGACTGTATTTGCAGATACCGGAATAATAATAGGCGGCTGTATTATCAGGATACAAATTCAACAACCTGCTGTAAACACTCAATGCAGAATCACACTGATTCAAATTCGTATGGCAGATACCTTTTTGAATATACGCGTCTTTAAGAAAAGGATTTATTTGTATCGCTTTTTCAAACGTCATCAGGGCGCCCTGGAAATTACCTTCGGAAATCTGTATCTGACCCTCCGACAAATAATCCTCGCCCGATTTACAACCAAACAATAAACACAGGCATATTAATGATGCCAGTATTCGCTTAACCATTCCTGTGAGTTTTCTACCTCAAATGGTGCAAAACTCATGCCCTTAGCGCTAAAATGGGCTGTCCGACACAAAAAAACGAAGATCAGCAGGTATTATCGTGACAATATTTCGTTAAAAAAGGAGAATTAGAACATATATTCTAAAATCTACTTTGAATAATATTGTGACTCATCTGGTTATAAAATCGATTTTGATTCATATTTAGTAATGCAACGAATTCAGATGAAGCAGGGTCATCAGGAAAATCAATCAGTAAGCAGATCTATTGTATCAAATCAAACGAAATCGTGAATCCCATCCACGGCGCACCCTGGTAGATCCAGTCCTCATTCCTGTTACCCACCGCATTGTCGAATCCAAGCGCCAAACCAATATTCAGTCTGTTGATTCCGAATACCAGCATGGCCCCATAAGAAAAACTCAACACATTACGATCGGCGGAAACGAGACTATTTTGCGTGGTTAATTCTACTACAGCCGGACCAACAAATATGCCCGGTGTGATACTATAATGATTGTTTTCGTTGCTAACAAATAATCCGGTTTTTCTGTGATAGAAATTTTCATATTCATGATGCGTGAATTTCCACCCAAATGCCACACCAAAATTTATAGAGCCTTCGGCTTCATAAGGCATTGAAGCCTGTCCGAATCTTACTTTCAGAGGAATGGTCAGTGCCTGGAAAACAGGACTCGTAGAGATATATTTTAATTTCTTACTACCCACGAACGTCGATTTACCGGCTGTTGCAGTGTCGTAGTAGGGAAAAAATAATCCCTGGTAAGTAGGACGAATAACATTTGTTCGGAATGTATCAGATCTCAATTCACCTTCATATTTCGTGATAGCCATAAAGCTGTCCTTCTTCGTAATTTTTATAATAAGAGGCGCAGTGATACTGTCCCTTAAAATAATATTCCTTCCATTGATATCCGTTTTCCCTTCATAGATAATCTGTTTTTTATAAACATACACGGAGTCTAACTTTTTTGTGTTGACGCATGAAATCAATAAACAGGCCGGCAACAAAAACAAATAATATGAAGGAATCATTTTTCGCATACACATTCAAATAAAACAAATGGAATTATTTAAATTAAAGGTAGTATCATCACAAATGCTGACCCTTCCCCTTCCTGCGTATTCACTTTCAATTCTCCCTTATGAGCTTTGACAATATCATAACTCATACTCAAACCCAACCCGGTTCCCTGTCCCGCAGGTTTTGTAGTAAAAAACGGCTGGAATATTTTATCAACTACTTTTTGGGGAATGCCGTTGCCATTGTCTTTTACGGTAATAGCAACCCTGTCACCCATTCGTTTCGTATTTACGGTAATTGTTGGTTCATATCCTTCAGGATGTTGTTTCTTCTTTTCATTTACAGCATAAAAAGCATTGTTATATAAGTTCAATAACACCCGACCGATATCCTGCTGATTGATGTTTATTTTTCCCACGGCCGGATCAAAATCCGTCAGCATGTTAGCATTGAAGGATTTATCTTTCGCACGAAGTCCATGATAAGAAAGTCTCAGATATTCATCTGCCAGCGCATTGATCTCCACGGGCTCCATCTGACCCGTACTAATCCTGGAATGTTGCAGCATACTTTTTACAATCGCCTCAGCACGATGACCATGATACTTGATCTTTACTTCATTATCCCGGATACTTGCCATCAGTTCCTTCGCTTCTTCAAAATTACCGGCGTCAATAGCTTCGGTGATCTCATCGATCAATTCCGTATTCACATCAGAAAAATTGTTTACAAAGTTTAGCGGATTTTGAATTTCATGTGCAATGCCGGCAGTGAGTTCTCCGAGTGAAGCCATTTTTTCCGATTGAATCAACTGCGACTGGGTTGACTTGAGTTCGGCCAGTGTTACTTCTGCTTTTTCCTTTTCCACTTTAAGTTCGCGGGTCCTCGTGGCAACTCTTTCTTCCAGTACACTGTTTTCCCTGAGAAGTTGCTTAGATCGATAATTAATAATCCCACCAATGAGAAAAACAACAACTAATCCCATTATAGCATAAGCCCACCAGGTTTTCCACCAGGGAGGGTTAATGCTAAAACTGAAAGAAGCAGGAGTTCCCCATTCGCTATCCTTACTTCTGGCCGTAACTTTAAAAATATAATCTCCCGCAGGAAGATTCAGATAGTTCTGACTGTATGTATTGTTGGTAACCTCGCCCCATTTTTTATCCGCACCTTCCAGTATATATTGATATTGCGTAGCATCATGGCTTCCCAAATCAGCCTGAACAAAATGAAATTGCAGATAATTATTGTCATAGGGAAGTTTCAAATTAACAGGCAGATGATAAGGTTCGGCAACACTGTCCCATGTAGCATAACGGGGAAAAGACTGGTTAAGTTCTGACGGCGGCTTGTTTTTGAAATAGAAACTGTCTTTCCTTGCGGACCAGATCGTATCGTTGTCATTGATATCCGGCCATGCCCTGTCAGGAAAATATTGTGACTGATTGAAAATATCAAATCCCGTTATATATACAGGCGAAATCGTATTCCTGTTACTGGAATTTTTTATAATCGTAAGGCCGATATCACCCCAAATAAAATCACCATTTTTTGCGACATAATCTGATTCAATTGTGTTGGCTAATTTCCTCACTCCATCAGTGCTACCAAATGATTTAATTTCCCAATTTTTCTGAAAGCCGCTATCATGAAGATATATCACAGAAAGACCACCCCTGGTGCCTGCATATATTTTCCCCGCATATTGATTGAGTGAAAGTATATCATTATTGATCAAACCTTGTCTGGTTGAAATTCTGAATACAGAATCTCTTTTCTTCGTGACTACATAAATTCCTGTATTTGTTCCTATCCATATGTTTCCCTTAACATCCGGAAGTAATTCCATGTTATTGACGTCGAGTGTTTCTATTGCATCAAGCAGATATTTAATTGTTTTATTAACAGGATCTATGATTCCAACTTCGCCCGAATTGAAAGCAATCCAGATCATACCCTGTTCATCTTGTTTGAAATCCGATATACCTGGCACCTTCTTCGTTGCATTCGGAATATCTATGTGTTCAATGATCCCGTTCTTCTCATCAAGTAAATCAAATCCATTAAAGCCGTTATTATTCCCAATCCATATGTTTCCTTTTGCGTCGGGCATAAAATTGGCTACCAGATCATTGGTAAACCCCTGCTTCTTTCCATAATGTCTCATTGTTTTTCTGACAGAGTCGATGATATCGAGACCTCCATTACTGCAAATAAGGATTTCTCCGTTTTTTTCATTGATATATTCCAGACTGTCATTCGGCAGTCCGTATTCTGAAGAGAGTGTTTTTATCAAACCCGTTGCCCTGTCTAAAATATCGATTCCATTGTAAGATGTGCCGATCCATATCAATCCTTTAGAATCCATATATACACATCCCGTCTCCGCTTTTCCAATATGTTGAATATTTCTACCGTTCCTGTTAAACATGTTTAATCCTGCTGTCGTGCCAATCCAAATCTGACCCGGCCCGTCTTCAGTGATCCATTCCACATCGAATGAACTCAATCCACCGGATAGATTTATATTTTTAATTCTTTCCTTTATCGGATCAATAACATACACTCCCCTCCCATTTACACCATTCCCATAAGTAGCTGTCCAGATGTTCCCCTTATTGTCCTCTGTCATATCCCATACCATCACCTTTTTCAAATTTGGGTCTTTGTAATATTGGGTGATCATCTGGTTCTGCAAGTCAATCATACTTATATCTGCATTAAAACCCGCCAGCCAGATTCTTTTTTTCTTGTCAATCAAAATAGATGATACGACATTCATATTTAATCCATTCGAAATACCCAGGTTCTTAATGCTGTTATTTCGAAGATCAAATATGTCAACTCCACTCTGGATATTTCCAATCCAGATATTACCCGAGCTGTCACGGGCTATCCCGGTGACATAGTCTGAAACCAATCCTTCTTTTTTACTTATATGACGGATAGTAAGTGAGTCTGCGTCAATGACGTCTACTCCATCTGAGGTATTTGATGAAGCTTCAGCGACCCAGTACCTGCCCTGATTGTCAGTTACCATTCGCCCTATAGCATTACTATTCAAACCCTGAGCAAGAGATATTTGCCTAAAAATGCCAGCATGCGTATCGAGTATAATAATGCCATTCCCCTGAGTACCGATCCAGATTCTCCCACTATAGTCTTCTATCATGGTGTATACTGACGGAACGAAGCCTGCCGAAATAATAAGTGAAAGCGTTTCTCCGTCATAACGAAATAAGCCCTGTTGATTTGCTATCCAGAGTAAACCTCTGCTGTCTTTGAAAATACAGGTGATATGCGTTCCCGCCAACGGCTCACCGAATTCATATAAAAGTCCTGAAGCCGAATGGACAATATGCGGCTTTGAAGTTTTGAAAATTAATTTCGGTTGTTCGAGGATCTGTATACGAAATCTAAAGGATTTGGATGGCAGCGCATACAAATTGAATGGCCTCGACGGAATACTGTCCAGGTAAAAATGGTTATATACAGGAGGCGCTGGAAATTTCAAAAAGTCTGAACTGTCATACACACTTACAGGAAGTTTGTCAAAATCGAATTTCTTAACAAGCGGTTTAACGCCTGTAGCCTTTACTGTCCAGTTGAGTTTTTTTGGTTCGCTGTATTGCGCAGCCCTGAAAGAAGCAGAAAAGCCTTGCGCCTCATTGGGAATTGGAATGTCCTCAACTTTGTTTCTGCAGGCCCCAAGCCATACAAGAGAAACTACTACAAAGAGTGTTTTGACTATGGCATAGGCTCGTGGAGGCATACCTAAATTTAAGGTTTTTGTCCGTTCGAACATCGTTCACATTAGATCAATTGCCGCTTATCAAGTTATTTCCCTCGAAAAGCCTTAATTATTAAAGTACCCCAATATTTCTGTAATTTTCTTCCATTATATCATATGAGAAAAATACCAGCCTCCCTGTTTCTTTTAGCATTCGCTATACAAGTAAACGCCCAGCAATCTGACTCGTTAACCACAAAAGATTATGCGCATGCAGCCAGTTTCCTGAGTTTTAATACGGCGCCCTATGTCGATAACGGGCAGGTCTATCCCAACTGGATGCCAGGCGATAAATTCTGGTATAAAAATCTCAATCCGAAGGGGAGTGAAATCATCGTAGTGGATGCAGTGAAAGGAACTATGGCTCCTTCCGACGGAACACAAAAACCTGCCGGTTCAGGTCCGAGGCGCAGGGGCTTCAGTGAAAAAGAACTGATCTCTCCCGACAGTACCAAAATCGCTTTTATTAAGGATTATAATTTATGGGTAAAGGATATTAAAACCGGCAATCAGTCGCAGCTCACCACCGACGGTGTGAAGTATTTCGGTTATGCAACAGACAACGCCGGCTGGAAGAGAACAGACAATCCTATTTTAAAATGGTCACCTGATTCAAAAAAAATTGCCACGTTCAAACAGGATGAACGGCTGGCGGGCGATATGTACCTGGTGACTACCAATGTCGGTCACCCGAAACTGGAAACGTGGAAATATCCCCTTCCCGGTGACACTAATATTATTACCATTCAACGGGTGATCATCAACGTGGATCAACCTAAAGTAATTTTCATGAACATTTCACCCGACCCGCACAGAGCCAGTTTGAGTGATGATATTTCAAGCAGCGGAACCTTCGACGACGTACAATGGAGCCCCGACGCCACGCAGGTTGCTTTTGTTTCCACATCAAGAAATCATCAGCAGGAAAAATTCAGAATAGCAGATGCAGCATCGGGATCCGTGCGGGAGGTTTTTGAAGAAACGGTTCCTACACAATATGAATCGGGACAAGGCGCCATCAACTGGCGTTATCTGCCCGCTTCAAAAGAAATCATCTGGTATTCCGAAAGAGACAACTGGGGTCATCTTTATTTATATGATGCAGCTACCGGCAAATTAAAAAACCAGATCACCAAAGGAGATTTTGTGGTCACCCAGCTAATCAAAGTGGATGAGAAAAAACGTGTGTTGTATTTTCTTGGCAACGGAAGAGAACCCGGAAACCCTTATTTTACTTATTTCTATAAAGTCGGATTCGACGGAAAAAATCTTACGCTGTTAACTCCCGACAAAGGCAATCATTCGATAAGCCTGTCACCATCTGAAAATTATTTTACTGACTACTACGCGCAGCCCGAAGTGCCCGGCGTTAGTCTGCTCAAAAATATCGAAGGCAAAACCATCCTCACACTCGAAAAAACAGACATATCAAGATTGGTAGCCACAGGTTGGAAAGCACCGATTCCTATTACCGTAAAAGCTCACGATGGTACAACAGATCTCTATGGTTTGATGTATACTCCCACCAACCTCGACCCTTCGAAAAAATATCCCATCATCGACTATATATATCCCGGTCCGCAGGGTGGTAGTGTTGGTTACTGGGGATTCTCGGCTTCACGAGGCGATAATCAGTCACTCGCAGAACTGGGTTTTATTGTTGTTCAACTGGAAGGATCCAGCAATCCGCTTCGTTCAAAAAGTTATCACGACATGAACTACGGGCATATGGCAGAAAATACGCTGCCTGATCAGGTGGGTGGTATTCGCGCACTGGCAGCACGCTATAATTATATTGATACCAGCAGAGTAGGGATCTGGGGACATTCAGGCGGCGGATTTGCAACAGCCTGCGCCATGTTTACCTATCCTGATTTCTTCAAAGTGGGCATTTCTGAATCCGGAAATCACGACAATAGAAATTATGAAGATGATTGGGGCGAACGCTATATTGGTTTACTTACTGGTGATGCGAATAATTCAAATTACGCAACACAGGCCAATCAGCTGTATGCAAAAAACCTGAAAGGAAAGCTGATGCTTGCGCACGGATTGATGGATGATAATGTACCTCCTTCCAACACACTGCTGGTTGTGGAGGCGTTGGAAAAAGCAAACAAGGATTATGACCTGGTGGTATTCCCCAACAGTGCACATGGATATGGATTTTATTCTTATTATATGATGCGCCGCCGATGGGATTATTTTGTAAAAAATCTACTTGGAAAATTGCCTCCTAAAGAATATAAAATAGAACCCAAACAGGATCCAAGAGGTTCGGGGATGTGAGATTAATCATGATTTTACCTTATCCATAAATCCATAACTCGCCATAATGGATATGGCTAATATTCCCAGGAAGAAAATGAACATCGCCAGTTTGTTCTGAGTGGTTATTTTACTAACTCTTAGTAATATATATCCAATCAGTAAATTGAAACTGGCCCACAGCACATTTACAGTTGGCGTAGAAAGACCTTTGCCAGGTGGATTTGCAAAAGGTGTAGGAAAATAATCACCTGAAACTCCATGTATATAATGAGGAACTACGTTTGCCAAAAAGACTCCTGAAAAAAATGCGGCTACATAATGATACCATTTCATGAGGTGATATTATAAGATTAAGAATATTCTCTACTAAATTAGCAACTTAACGCTGATATTGGTATTAATAAATAGATCCATGCAACGAACGATTCAGAAAACCTGTCAAACGACTAGAAAGTTTATAGGAGCCAGCTAATTTACTTTGACATGAAATTCAGGACTATCAAGTTGTTGTGGAAAGCATGTGCGGTGAACGTGTTGATGATCATCTTTGTCACATGCAAGAGAGAAAACTCCTACACCGACTGTCTGCCGGATGTAAAAACTACTTCTGAGGTTGTAAATACAAAAGGCATTATTCGGTTGGTCGACACACCTTCGGATTATATGATATTCATTGCACCACAGGGGATGGATACCCAAAGGTATGTTCCCTGTAATCTGCCTGAGTCTTTTGAAATTCCGAATGAAGAAATAATAGTAAGTGGATTGGTTAAGTATACCCTTGATCCTTGTTTCACACCGGGTTGCCCACTTTATTTTGTAATCACTAAAATCGGAAAATAAAATCAACGGCGACGCGATAGCGACTAAAAGCTCAGCAAATACATATCTGGTGATACAACTGCCAGTTCACTGTACTTATAATCCTTCACATTCCTTGTGATAATTATTTTTACTTTGCCGGCAACAGCTGAAAAACTCTGCAAAGCATCTTCAAAATCACTGAAATCCGATTGAAGAGCCAGCAACACAGAAGATCTTGACAACTCAATTATTTCAATCAGTAGTGAAAGCTGTAATAGCTTTTCGACCACCTTTTTATGAGACGCCAGCTTTCGCAGAATATAATATGCATTCGCAAACACAAGAGCAGTAGTATAAGCCTTTATTTTCCCGCGTTCTGATAAGGTTATTATTCTTGCTGCATCCATCGCAAACGGATCTCTTGCCAGCAGGAAGTCCAAAATAACATCCGTGTCGAGAAAAACCTTATCCATGTCTCTTTGCTTTCTGTTCTTTCAGGATCTTTTTATAATCATAATCAAATTTCTTCGGCGTCTTAATAGATCCCATGAGTGATTTCACAGATGGTGTTAATTCCTCTTTTGCTGTTGAAGGCGCATCCTGGACCAGGGATTTAAAATAATTCTCCACAAGTTCAGATAAACTCCGGCCTTTATGACTCGCATAACCCTTGGCTTTTATGATAATTTCAGGGTCTATAGTGAGTGTTAATTTGGCATTCATACACGTGTCATTTAATATACAAATATACGTGTAAAAAGGAAAAAATCAACATACCAGTCAATACTTTTTCGAGATATCCTTTGCAATCTTTCTCGCATCTGTATTGATTTCACGGATCTGACCCGTGGGACTGATCCAGTACCCACAAAAATACAATCCATCTTTACCGAAGTACTGCTGGTTGCTGACGGAGAAATTTAAATCCTCCAGGCGCTCTTTACCTATGCCCTGCAACATCGAATAATCAGGATCATAACCGATGGCCGCAATAATCGCATCGAAGTTTTCCTTTTGCCCGTCCTTGAAATGAACAACAGCATCATCAATGAAGTCGATGTCCCCAAAAACTTTTACATCTCCCTGACGAATTAACTGAAGTGTACCAATATCGAGCACTGGTGCCTTGGCATCCTTTCGAATCTGTTCGAGCGGACCATATGCCTTTTGTTTAAGTCCGGTTTTGGAAAGATTCCCTAATGTCATCTTGATGAGCGGTCTGCTGATGGTATCTGCAAACCTCGGTGGAAGGGGGCTCAATAATATACTGAGTTCCTGTACAGGCACTCCCAGTATCTCTCGCGGTATAACGTTCACGGCTGAGCGAACCGACATCGAAGCGGCGGCCCCGTGTTCATACAAATCAATGGCAATTTCACAAGCTGAATTACCAAAACCTATCACCAGCACTTTTTGATTTCTGAAATCCCTGCCTGTTTTATATCCGGAGCTGTGTAATATTTTTCCTGAAAAACCTTCCATTCCTTCCAACATGATTTGTTTTGGCTTCGCATAAGGACCTGTAGCCATTATCAGAAACCTGGATTTATAAATTCCATTGTTCGTCTCCGTAACCCAATGTTCACCTTTCTTCACTACCAACATTGCTTCCGTATTCAGAACAGGTTTTATCTGAAATGTTTTCTGATATTCATTCAGATATTCAACTACCTGTCGTCTGGAAGGATATCTGCTGATTAGTCGCCCAAATTTTTTATACGGAAGATGGGAACATCTTTTACTCGTATGCAGATGCAGCCGCTCATAATGATTGTACCAGGGCGCAGCAATTTGTTGCTGTTTTTCGATGACGAGGTATTCGATGTGTTTTTTTTGTAAAGCAGCGGCGCAGGATAAACCTGAAACACTTGCACCAATCACCAGGGTATGTATTGAGGAATCTTTCATATATTCCGGTTGCATTTGACCAACATCGTCGGCGCCGACTACAAATTTCAGTTAACCATGGAATTAAAAGAAACAAAAGTCAGGGTTCTCTCATTGGATTTTTTCCGCGGACTCACCGTCGCGGGGATGATATTGGTTAACAATCCGGGCGACTGGTCCCATATATATGCCCCGCTGGAACATTCCAAATGGAATGGCTGCACACCCACCGACCTGGTTTTTCCTTTTTTCCTTTTTATCGTGGGCGTCTCCATCGTATTTGCGATGGCTTCCAAAAAAACAGATCCTGCCAATCACCGCGCCATCATACTGAAAGCACTCAGGAGATCCGTTACCATCTATCTTATTTTTCTCATACTCAATCTGATTCACAAATTCGATTTGCAACACGTGAGAATACTCGGCGTACTGCCCAGGATCGCCATCGTTTTTTTTATCTGCACGGTAATCTTCGTTAAAACTTCACGCAAAACACAGTTGTGGATTTTCTGGATCATCCTGATCGCTTATTATTTTGTCATGAATTATATTCCGGTACCAGGATACGGCCCTTCCAATCTGGAACCCGCTACCAATCTCGCGGCCTGGTTCGATACAACCATTCTTACACCCAATCATATGTGGTCGGGTTCTAAAATATTTGATCCTGAAGGAATACTCAGCACCATCCCGGCTATCGGTACCTGTCTGCTCGGCGTTTTCACGGGAACATGGCTGCAGAGAAAGGATCGTAGCGCTGACAACAAAATAGCCTGGCTTTTTTCCATTGCAGTGCTACTGGTAATCGGCGGTTTAATCTGGGACGAATTTTTCCCGATGAACAAAGCACTCTGGACCTCTTCCTTCGTGTTGTTTACTGGTGGACTCGCTATGACCGTTCTGGCAATTTCCTACTGGCTGATCGATGTGAATGGGCGACATAAATATATCGAACCCTTTGTTGCTTTCGGATCTAATGCCATTGTCATTTATGTGGTATCCGGTTACCTCCCTCTGTTGATCGGCGCGATTCCTGTGAATGACGGCGGACAACCATCCAATGCCTGGCAATATGTTTATCATCATCTGTTTGAATCATGGCTTTCACCGATCAATGCGTCGGCGGCAAGTGCGCTCACCTATGTGATCCTGCTAAGCATTCCGATGATTATTATGTACCGGAAAAAGATTTTCATCCGGATATAATCTGTCTAGCCTACCGGAAGTTGAATTTCAACTTTACCGTTCAGTTTTTTTGTGCTCACGTGAATGAGGGGTTCATATCCTTCAATCCGCAGTTTTATTTTTTCATTCAACGCATAAAAAGAGTTGTTGAATAAATTTAAAAATACCCGGCCGATGTCCTGCGGAATAATACCAACACTGCCAATAGATTTATCGTAGTCCGTAGCCAAAAAAGCATTAAATGATTTTTCCTTTGCCCGCAACCCATGATACGCTAACCTGAGGTATTCATCTGCAAGCGCGTTGATGTCCGAAGCTTCTTTGGTTCTGTTGCCCGTCTGCGAATGTAACAGCATACTCTTTACAATCGCATCCGCCCGCTTGCCATGATGATTAATTTTTTGTTCATTTTCTTTGATGTCTGCGCCTGTCGGGCATAATAGTAAGCTGAATCGGTTTGATTTTTTTTCAGATATAATGCAGCAATTCCGAGCCAGGATGCTGGTAGTATATCTTTGCGTATGGAATTCGAAGCGTTTGATATCGCAACTCTGTAGTAATAAAAAGCAGAATCTTCCTTTCCCATATCGGAAAAACTGTTGGCAATCCAATAGGGCGCCAACACCACAAATTGTTCGTCTTTTGCGGCAACAGCCCATTTATAAACCTGAAATTGAAAATACAATGCAGAATCTAATTGGTTAAGGGCCGCGTACGTACTGGCAAAGGATGCATTCGTAGTCTGCAAATGCATCTGGTACAAAGAATCCTTATAAAATCCTGATCGCACGATCAGGCCCATTTTTATCACATATTTTAATGCAGTTTCATTAGCACCCATGTCGTTGTAGATCCAACCGGCAAGTCTGCATAAATAAAATAAATCTGATGTATCCTTTTCGTCCTCCGAACGCTTTATATAGTGAAGCGTAATACTTAGTGCCTGAGGCAGGTTAGCCTCGTAATAAAATTTTTGAGCTATGTAAAACTGGACATTGATTTCACTTTTTGTATCATTTATTCTTTTTGCCAGTTCGAGTGCCTTCTGGAAATACCAGCTTGCCGAATCATTATTTGCCGGGGAGAAATATAAAAATGATTTCCCTATTTGCTCGAGTAGTTCAATCCTGACCGAGTCTGTTTTTTCTGAAGCAAGCGACGCTTCCAAACTATCTATTCCTTTATTCTGCGCACAAATATGGGCCGTTGAAAAAATGACAAAAATTAAAATAATTTTTTTTTCAATGCGATTGACCGGCTTAGTTCTTGTACCAAGTTAAAGAATTAAATTTCCGATCCTCCGGTTCGGTGCCAGATTCAATATCAGAAAACTCTTTTCAGGGTTGGAGTTCTAAATCCTGGATTTCACATTTATTTCCTGGCTTTGGGTTGCGGACTGCATTTAAAGGGGTTTGATTATGCCCAAAGATCTACTTAAGGCTGATATAACCCTCAGATAAGCTAGTGTTTAGCCAGATATAAGCCTTACCTCAAAAGGTCTGGCTTATCTCAGATTTATATTTGGATTTATTCTGGCTTAATATTATATTTGAATATAACAAATACCGGCCATGGCTATATTAAAAGGCGGCTTACCGATTACAGGGAGTATTCAGGGACTTTCAGCTTACACGGTGCGGGGATCCGACAAGATTATCGTCCGCTCCAAGGGAGGAGCTTCAAAAAAACAGATCCAGAAACTGGCTTCTTTCGAGCCTACCAGAAATCTCAATGCCGAGTGGAAGGGCGTTACCACTGCAGCATTCAACATCAGGCACGGACTCTATGCCCTCAAAACCCTTGCCGATTATAATATTTCAGGACCTTTAAATGCACTTGTAAAAAAGATTCAGATCCTTGATATGGCGAATCCAAAAGGAAGGAGGTCGATCCTGCTCTCCCACTATCCTGATTTTATCAGCAGCTTCAACTACAATCGTCAGACCCTTTTTGATGCTATCATCCGCCAGCCGCTAACCGTTACTGTCGCCAGCACAACCGGAATTATAAACTACGATGTTCCTGCCTTGCAGCAAAATATCAATTTTTTCACTGATCCAAGGAACATGTATTTCCGTTTGATTTTCGGATGTTCTGCGGTAGGTGATTATGTGTTCGCTGAAGGCAATCCCAAAGTGTATAAAACAATTAATTATCAATTGCCAAGTTACAAACCAACATATACTGAATGGATGCCAACAAATATTCAGCAGGCATCTGCCAGTTATCAGTTGACACCTTTCGATACCAAATTACCTGGTCCCAATATGATTCTCGTTGTAGGCGCCGGCATTCAATATGGTAAACTCGCTCCTGATAATACCATCCAGCCTGTACCTCATGCAGGTGCTGCGAGAATATTGAAAGTCGTGTGAAATACTAAATCAATGAACACTCCTAAGGACATTCCAAACAAATTAGGTATTCGCGTTGAAAATATACAAGCTATACTTTCTGTAAAAGATATGAACGTTAGCAGAGCTTTCTATAAAGAAATTCTTGGGTTTGAGGAAGCTGAATGGGGAACCGATGTTTTTACAAGTGTAAATAGAGAAAATGCAGGAATTTATTTATGTAAGGGCACACAGGGAAATCCAGGAACCTGGATATGGATTGGTTTCGACGGCGACATTTTTAAATTAGAAGAGGATCTGAAAGCTAAAGGAGTAAAAATAAAGCAAGAGCCTACTAATTACTCATGGGCATTGGAAATGCAGATTGAAGATCCTGATGGACACGTATTAAGATTTGGAACTGACCCAAATGACAACGAGCCCTTTGTAGATAGTCAGTTTAATTCGACAAATCCTGACGTTCGTGAACATGAATTGGATTTCTAATTTAAATTAGTAGAAACCTTTCTTATGAATGTAAAAGAAATCATGACTGAACTGAAATCTAAGGGTTCTGAGAGGATTAAGAAAATTTTGATGAAGCACGGTGTGAAGGAGCCTTTCTTCGGAGTGAAGGTTGAATATCTGAAACCCATTCAGAAGAAAATAAAAATGGATTATCAGCTGGCAAAGGATTTATATGCTACCGGCAACGCAGATGCCATGTATCTCGCGGGACTGATTGCTGATGATAAAAAAATGACGAAGGCCGATTTGCAAAACTGGGCCAAACAGGCAGTTTCCCAAAATATCAGTGAATACACCGTACCCTGGGTAGCCGCCGAAGGGGATCATGGTTTCGAGCTTGCACTTCAATGGATCGACAGCGGGGAAGAACATATCGCTGCCTCAGGCTGGGCAACGCTTGGTTCGATCGTTTCTTTAAAAGAAGATGCAGCATTGGACATCCCAAAAATAACATCATTGCTTGACAGAGTAGCAAAAAATATTCATAACTCTGATAACAGGGTCGTATATACGATGAATGGGTTTGTGATTGCCGTAGGCGCTTATGTGAAAGCGCTGTCGGAACATGCCATGGCGACTGCAAAAAAAATTGGTAAAGTAGAAGTTGACAAAAACGGCACTGCCTGTAAGGTTCCGGATGCCGGAGAATATATAACTAAAACAAAAGCAAGAGGATCACTTGAAAAAAAGAAAAAGACGGTTAAATGTTAATACCTATTTTTTATAAATCGTTTTACCTTCCTTGATAGTTTCCAGTACTCTGATATCTTTGATTTTCATGCCATCCACTTTTAAAGGATTCTGATCGAGGATCACTAAGTCGGCGAGCTTACCCTGCTTCAAAGAACCCTTACTGTTTTCTTCAAAATACTGATAGGCAGCATTCGTAGTAATACATTGTAATGCCTGATAAGCTGTAATACGCTCTTCAGGTCCGATCACTACCCCGTTTCGAGAAATTCTGTTTACTGCGGTCCAGACAACGAACATCTGATCAATAGGCACCACATTAAAATCGGTATGGTTCGTCGGTCTGAGTCCCAATGAAAAAGCAGTATGCATGGGACTTTCAAATGACGCCTGTTTCATTCCTCTATTCTTAATATGTGTGTCCCCGAAAAAGAAAGTGTGTTCGGTATAAAAGGATGGGATGATTTTATACTGAACATATTTATCCAGTTGATCTTTTCTGGTAAACTGCGCGTGAATCACGGTCGTTCTTCTATCTTTCGTGAAATCATTACCCGAAGCAATGGAGTCCGCCCTTAACAACATATCAATGGCAGCATCCCCGTTAGCATGAACGTAAGCCTGTAGTCCCTTATCATAAATTCTCTTTAATAACTGGTTAAAAACATCCTGACTGAAAGAAGCGTTGCCATACCAGTTTTTTTCACCTGCTGGTCCACCATGCAAATAAGGCGTTGTAAAAAAAGCAGTCCGGCCCTGAGGCGATCCGTCAGAAGTGATCTTTATCCCACCGAGTTTAAAATGATTTCGATATACTCCAAACTGAGTAGAATCATATACTTTAAACAGTGTGTCCATTTCCGTAAATAGAGGATACGATATAACGTCGATGAACAACCGGTTTTCCTTGGCGCCCTGTTCCAGGAATAATACATCGGGCATGTGCGTGGCGCCTTCCTGCGCCGTGGTTACACCTGCTGCAGCATAGAACATTTGCCCTTCTTTTAACTGCTCCAGTTGTTCTTCCTTCGATGCCACAGGCAGTCCCGCGTAGATCGGCAAATAATTCATTTCCATGATGAGTCCGTACGGCTCATTAGTGCCTGGTTTTCTGACGATGATGCCTCCGGGGACTGTTTTGGTTTTAGCACTGATACCAAATTGTGCCATGGCTTTTGAGTTCAGTACCGCTCCATGCATGGATACGTGTAAAACGAGGACGGGGTTATTGGGAAATGCTTTATCGAGGTCGTCTCTGTTTAATAAGATGCCATTCGGCATAGCGTTTTCGTCATAACCATAACCGATAATCGGTTCGCCGTCTTTAATATTAAATCTGGTTTTTTCTTCCTGCAACGATTTAATAATGCCGGGAATATCGTTGGCCGGTCCCGCCGGCTCGGGTTGACAATTTGCCTGTTTCGTCATCGCCAGCGAACTCATGAAATGACTGTGGGGATCGATGAAACCGGGTAATAGTGTTTTACCCTGCAGGTCATTTATGACAGTACTGTCGCCTTTCAGTTTGTCGGCATCTGCCCTGGTGCCGACAAAACTTATCTTTCCATCCTTTACCGCTATGGCTTCGGCATAAACAGCGGAGTCTCCTTCCATCGTAATGATATCGCCGCCAAAATATATGGCGTCTGCAGTTTCAGCGACTGGTGCACTCGAAGATAAATTGCTACAACTGGCCAGTGAAAGCGCAAATAATCCTAATAAGATATCGCTTATTTTTCTCATAAAATCCAGGGGTTATATAAATCCAATCTGTTATAATTCTTACTATCTGCAATGAATGTACATGATTTGGGGGATTAAATATCTTGCTGCTTTATTAAGCCTTTATTGATTGTTAAGCGAATGTATGATCGAATCTTCCATAGGCGTTTTTAATTTCAGCGCTCCATCGATCTGATCGTTAGGCATCGTCATCGACAACACATATTGCTGGATTTTCCATTCGCCATTTATTTTAACAACCACACCTGAGCCCCTGCATATTTTCATTTGTGTATTTAACAGTTCGTCAAACCACGCGATGTTTTTATTTCCACCGATATAAATATGCCGGTCGATCGATTTGAAATTCCAGGCCCTGCCTCTGTCGAAATACTTTTTCGCCCAGATCATAAACTGTTGTTTGTCCCAACGTTCGGTAGCATCGGTGCCTATAAAAATGGCATCCCCCGTAAAATAATTGAAATATCCTGTGTAGTCGGCTCTTGCAGCTGCTGCATTGAATGAATCCAGCATGGACGCAATCTTTATTTTATCATCATCGATTTTGTATGTTCCCCGCTTAAATCCGGTGATTGTAAAACCGATCAACAAGACAATCAGGATCCGATAGTGTACAGAGCGAGAATTGATTTTATACATGGCGTGATTTTCTAATTTAAAACTACAGAATTGCCAGATCATTCATAAAAATTTGACAGAAGGGAAATAAAAAAGCGGGTATCATTGATACCCGCCCCAAAAAAAAGAATCGGTGATTAGTTAATCACAATTTCTTTCTTTTCATTTTCCTTGCCTGCTATGACAGGAAGGCTGACCTGCAACACACCATCTGCATATTTAGCAGTAATGTTCTGCGTGTCGATGCTCTCATTCAGGGTAAATGCTCTTCTGAAACCACCCCTGCTGTATTCCCTCAGTATCCATTCCGGACGGGGAAAGCCTTCGGGCGGGTTATATGAAATGACAAGTTCATTTCCATTCATATCGATATGGAAATGTTCTTTGATACGGCCGGGAGCAAACACCAGCATCTCATAGCTGTTGTCTGTTTTGTAAATGTTCACGGCTGATCGTTGCATCGAGCGGCCTGCCAGCGACCTGCCCTCGTAGTTGTTGCCTTTTGCGGCCCATGACTGATTGTAGTGCATGTTTTTGCTTTTTTGATATTAAGAAATCGGATAACAGAGGTGATGCCTGAAAATGATGCCACAGTTTTTTTAATGAAAATTTGTCATGTTGAATATTCATTTCCTTAGCACAAAATTTAACCCCAGCATAACCGAGACCATACCCAGTTTACCAGCTGTTAAATCAATTTCATCATTGATAAGTATAGTGAACACCATCCAGGTTTACATTTCCCGCGATATGCATAGCAAAAAATAAAAAGATGGCGAAGGAATAATTGCCAAAATTGCCGGACAATTTAAGAGTCCATTTATGAAGTTGGAATTTGTATAATGATCCGGAGTAGTTGAGTTTGGAAATTCAAGTCTTCTAAACGTTCGGAATCTGAATCAGGAATTCGGTGCCCTCTCCTTCTTTGGTCTTGATCTTGAGTTCTCCGCCGTGTACTTTTATGATATCATAACTTAATGACAGGCCAAGACCTGTGCCTTGTCCGGCGGGTTTTGTGGTGAAAAAAGGCTGAAAGATTTTATCCAGTACTTTTGATGGTACGCCGCCACCATTGTCCTTTACGCTGATCTCAATATGGCCATTCTTTTTTGTCGTACCTACGATAACAGTAGGCTGGAACTCCTCAATTTGTAATTTGTTCTTTTCATTCACTGCATAGAATGCGTTATTGTATAAATTCAACAACACCCTTCCAATATCCTGAGGGATAACATGGATATCTCCTATATTACTGTCATAGTTTGTTTTCAGCACCGCATTAAAGGATTTATCCTTTGCACGAAGCCCATGATAGGCAAGATTCAGGTATTCATCTGCCAGCACATTAAGATTTATCCTCTCCTTTTTGCCGGTGCTTGACTGAGAGTGCTGGAGCATACTCTTTACAATCGCGTCTGCTCTTTTACCATGATGATTTATTTTCGCTTCATTCCCGATCAGGTTGTTCGCAATTTCTTCCGCTTCTTTCAGGTTGCCTTTATTCATTTCATCTATCATCTCAGCGAGCAGTTCCCTGTTTATATCAGAAAAATTATTTACGAAATTTAGCGGGTTCTGAATTTCATGTGCTATACCCGCCGTGAGTTCACCGAGAGAAGCCATTTTCTCAGACTGTACAAGTTGTGACTGGGTAGTTCTTAATTCTGATAGTGTATGCTCCACTTTCTCCTTCTCCTTTACCAACTCTTGTGTTCTTAGTTTCACCTTTTCTTCCAGTAGTCGGTTCTGCCTTAGTAGTTGTTTGGAACGGTAGCTGATAAAAACCCAAACCAATCCGGCGAAACCAAGAAAAAATAACGAATATGCCCACCAGGTCCTCCACCACGGTGGAAGGATCCTGAAACTGAACGACGCTGGTTCTGTCCACTTTCCATTCGAAAGACTGGTTACCCTGAACGAATAATCACCTGAAGGAAGGTTTAGATAGTTTTCACTTGAGGTACTGAAAGTTTTGTCGCTCCATTTTTTGTCGATGCCCTCGAGTATATAACGATACCATACTGTATCCCGTTTGATATTGCCTTCCTGCAGAAAATGAAACTGAAGATAATTTTCGTCGTAAGGCAATTGTAGATTTACCGGCATATTATAACGGCCAACCACACTATCCCATTTTAATTTACGCATGAAGTTATTAGCCGAAAAATCAAATGCATTCTTCCCTAAATAAAATTTATCCCCTGTGGCGCTTCGGATAGTATCTCCGAATATTTCAGGAATGGATTTGTTGGTGAAGTAAAGTGGCTTGTTGAGAAGATCGAGACCAGAAATATAGTTCTGAACATTGTTTCTTTGTAAAATGGATTTTCGAAATACGGTCATGCCTTTATCTCCCCATAAAAATCTGCCATCTTTGGTGATAATATCAGATTGCTGGGATCTCACGATTTTATTGAGTCCATACGATTTCCCCAAAGACAAAACATTCCATTTATTATTTCCGGAAAAAGCAGGAGGAGTTATAATACTGATACCACCGTCTCGGCTGGCGGCATAAATATCATGATCATATTGATTCAAAGAAATAATAAAATCACCTGCAATGCCCTCCGGTTTTGAAAAATATAAGACCGAATCTTTATTGGCATTAATCATATAAATACCCTTTTTTGTCGCGATCCACATATTCCCGCTTTTATCCGGCATCAGGATTTTATTGCCGACATTGTTAAGAAGTGAAGAACTATCCAGATACCTGAGCTTATTCGTTTTCAGATTCAGAACACTCACACCCTTATTTACGCTGGAAATCCACATATTACCTTCTCTATCTTGTTGTACAAAATCGACAGCGCTATCTTTCATACCCTGATGTGCGCCCATGTGAAAAATTCTTTCCTTTTTCAGATCCAAAACAGACAGACCGTCGTTTCCAAATCCCAAAATCCAGATTCTTCCTTCATTATCAGAATATGCCAGCCTTACCGAATCCTTTACGAGACCCTGTGCCTTACCGATATGCTGAATGGCTTTGAACGAAGAATCAACGACATCGAGACCCCCCGCGCTTTCTATAAAAATATTCCCGTTCACATTGTCCATATTATTTATGGAATTATTGCTGAGACCATTTTTATTATTGAATATTTTTACAAAACCAGTTGTGGTATCCAGAATTTTTATGGCAGAGTCTACTATTCCGATCCAGACATTTCCGTGTATGTCTTCAGCAAGGGTAGTTATATCATCTTTTCCTACATGTTTTAGTGAACCTTCCTTTCCCGATGTTATATTCAAGCCTTCTTCCGTGCCTATCCAGATGCGTCCGCTGTGATCCTCAACCATATCAAAAACATGATCTCCCGAGAGCCCATTCGTTTTATTGATACGTTTAATCGTTTCTTGTACTGGATCGATTATTTCTATTCCAAACCCTGGCTTTCTCAATCCAACATCAGCAACCCAAATATTTCCCTGCCGGTCTTCGAAAACCCTTCTGGCATACGAATTATGATTAACATTAAGACCCTGATGCTGATTATAATTCGTAATCATCTTTTGCTCAATATCCACTTTACTGAATCCTCCATGAAAATCTGCAGCAACCAATCCATTTCCACCGGAGTAACGGATACCAACCAGTGAGTCGCCAGTTAGGCCATTCGTTTGATCCAGGTATTTCATTTTTCCCTTTTGCTGATCAATGATATATAATCCTCTGTCAAAACTTGCCAGCCAGATTTTTCCACTGGAATCCTGTATGGCTCCACTACCATTTGCTACTCCCTGTTCCCTGCTCAGCTCCTTGATAACTTTTGTATCCAGATCAATTATAAATGTCGGATTTCCAATTTCTGTGGTATGATTGTCGGTCGCAAGCCAAATCCTGTTCTGTCGGTCGAGGAACATATTGTCAACTGAATAATCTTTTGTTCCGAAGGGAATGGTTATATGGGTTTTTATACCGGATTTTAAATCGAATATATAAACACCGTTATTTTCCATACTCAACCATATTTTCCCATCTTTATCCTCGAGCATATCTGTTATTGAATATTTTCCGGTTCCAAGACTGTATTGCAACAGATTTTCGCCGTCGTAGGTATATAACGCTTGCGTAGTTGCAATCCACATCATACCTCTGCTGTCCTCCATCACTGCGTTCACCTGGTTGCCTATAAAAGGGTCACCAAATTCATATTGAATATCAGTCAGGCCGGATTGAGGATGAGGATGTACATTTTTAATGGTCTGTGATGGTTCAAGCAGAGCTGTTTCAAACTTTAATGGTTTCGATGGCAGGGCTTCATAGTTGAAAATTGTATCGCGTAGTTTATCCAGATCAAATGAAAACTGCTGTGGCTTTTTGGATAAGGGTACAAAGCCATTACTATCATAGAATTTAACCGGTAAACTATTGAATGGAAATTTTTTAATTAAGGGTTTTAAAGGAAGGCTATCATTCCAGGTTATTTTCGTTTCTGTGCTAAAATGTATTGGCTGGCTGACAGGCTGTAAATATTCCTGTTCCTCTGCCGGCATGGGAACCTGCTCGGTATGCTGACAGGCATTGCACAAAAATGCAAAAGCTGCAACCAGAAATATCCTGAAACTGTTTCTCACCGCTCGCATCGACTGTATCGATTTGTATTGTTGAATGTAAGCGTTTTGTGTGTAAAAGCAACTGGTTTGCCGTTCAATTTCTTCGGTTAGAGACACCGTTATGAGAGAGAAGGCAGCAGTACGATAAACTCAGTTCCTTCATGCTCTTTTGAACTAACACTAATTTCCCCGCCGTGTGACCTGATGATATCGTGACTGATGCTCAACCCCAGTCCCGTACCCTGCCCTGCAGGTTTTGTGGTGAAGAAGGGCTGAAAGATTTTATCCGAAACGGATGGCGGGATGCCCGTTCCATTGTCTTTGACTCTTATTTCAATTTTATCGCCGGTCTTTTTAGTACTTACCAAAACGCACGGCTCGTAATCCTTTCGTTGTTCCTTTGATTTTTCCAACACTGCGTAAAATGCATTGTTATACAAATTCAATAATACGCGTCCGATTTCCTGTGAAACTATATTTATATTCCCAATAGCAGGGTCGAAATCAGTCTGAATATCTGAGTTGAACGATCTGTCTTTCGCACGCAACCCCTGATAAGAAAGACGCAGGTATTCATCTGCCAGCGCGTTCAAATCGGTGGCTTCTTTCTGGCCAGAACTGGTTCTCGAATGTTGCAGCATGCCCTTGACGATGGCGTCGGCACGTTTACCATGGTGACTGATCTTCTCTTCATTATCTGCGATACTGCCTGCAATGGATTTTACCTCCTCATAATTCCCTTTTTGAATTTCCTCGTTCATCTCGCCCAACAGTTCTTTGTTGATGTCTGAAAAATTATTGACGAAGTTTAACGGGTTTTGAATTTCATGTGCAATACCTGCCGTCAGTTCTCCGAGCGATGCCAGTTTCTCAGATTGTATCAGCTGTGATTGCGTGAATTTCAAATTATTCAATGTAGTTCTCAATTCGGCAGTCTGTTTATTTACTTCTTCCTGCAACAGATGTTGCTGGTTCACCGCCTGGGCCTCTTTTTCTTTTGAAAGCTGTACTACCTGTTTCGCATTGAGCTGCACTTCGTTTATTATTTCTTTAAAACGCATGGATACATAAACAAGCAACGACAATGGCAGGGACAGCGAAAAACAGGTTACAGATAAATAGAAAAATGTTATCATCAGATGTGACATCGCTGTACTGATAACATAGGCAATAACGCTGGCAAAGGAAACCAGCAGCCCCACTACAACGGCCCACTGCGCACCCCGTAGATTTTTCCAGGAAGAAATGATATAATAGAAGCAGATAATGAGTAACACGAACAGGCCGGGTATAAACATCAGGTTGCCAATATCGTCCCGCAAAAACAATCCGACCGTTGCTGATATAAAAAAGATGATCAGAAAAATCTTCAGGCCGCGGGTCAATACTCTGTTAAAAATATTTACGATTATAAGCACCGTCATAATACAAAGAAGGAATCCAAACATATTTCCTGTATATCCGTCAATCGTAAACCATATATAGGATAATCCTGAATTATCCTGAATCGTATTAAAAAAAGTAGTCAGGGTTGCAAAAGTGGTAACCAAAGCTATCAGCCGGAGATTTTTCTCGCCTGGGTTTTGAATGGTTAACAGCCAGAAAAGAAGAGTAAGTGTGGCGCAAACTGAAATCCAGATGGAGGTAAAAAGGGTTAGTTCTCTTGTTCCCGATAAATAATAGTCGTTATACGAAGGCCCATATAAATTGATATTGTTGAAATAAAGACTTTTATTAGATTTTAATTGTCCGATTGACAGTGGAGACGTATAATCTACCAGGTGCAAAGCGATGGTATACTCATTACCGGGAATCAGATCTACAATTGCCGGTAATACATTTCTGGATCTGAATTCCTTAAAGGGTTTGCCATTATATCCGGTTGACCCAAATGAAGTCAAATATTTACCGTTTATATAGATATCGGAAGCTGCCCAGCTAATCATTTTGATTCCGACAAGATGTATATTGAAACTGCTGTCTAATTTTATTTTCGCCCTAAACCAACCTTCAACCCTTCCATCTTTGTCTGCATATTCAACTGATAATTGGTCAGGTCTTAATTTTTCCCATCCGTGTGAAAATATATTTTCTGATTTCCAGGCCGGGTCATTTCCCCGTTTGAAGATCCAACCGTCAAATTTGCTGATATTGATCTCTTCGACATTCTCCTGAAACATGGATGGCGTAAGCGTGAGTACAGTATCCTGCGCAACACATTCATTCAGTCCGAAAACGAACAGGAGAATACCGGCGAGAAATATCTTCATACAGGTGAAAGAAATGCTGAACTGAAGATATGTAAAATCCAATCGCATCATCCATGGCTAAGGATGAAGGAAATACAACAAGAACTATCTGCCTCTGTATAAATTGGAAGAATTCCAACCGGCAACCAGTAAACCGGTTATTGCGAGGAACATGCACAAAGAAGAATATGCTACATTCTGGATATGAGTGAAAAATCCATAATACCCCACCCAATAGATTGCCGCTCCCAAAAGGATCATTGTGATTCTGTTGATAGGTCTGGTCATTGTATTACTATTTAATGTTATATGTTACTTTTCCAGCCATAGGAGGGATTTCTTATCAAAGGGTAGTGCGTAACCGTATAAATATACAAAAAAATCAATTAGATGATCAAATATTTGAAAAAAATGAAGAAAAACTTAGTGTTTTTCGTGCGAGAAGGTAGAAATATTCAAATAAGATTTGAAATAATCTATATATAATAAATTTTATATATAATGCCATGCATACCCATACATATTATCAGCAGGGAAAATATGACCTGATTTGTGCGATGTGACAGACAAACTGGGAACAGAAAGATATTATTACTCAGGATGTTGGCTCGGGGTGTGCCTTATTTATGCTGTCTGAATAACCACTCCAGCATGAGTGGATCGCTGTAAGCACCCAGCCAGGAGAAATGACCCACTTCAGGATATTGTGTAAAACCCGGATGGGCCCCTGCTTTTGTGAGTGCCTCCAGCATATCAAGGGAAAAAGAAGGATTTACAGCCGGATCTTCTGATCCCAGGTAAATCCAAATCGGCAAATGGGCAATCGTTGAAACTTTAGATATGTCTCCTCCTCCGCATACAGGAACAGCTGCCGCAAATAAACCAGGATATCTTTCGATCGCATCATAGGTTCCGTATCCACCCATGGAAAGTCCGGTAATATAAATCCGGTTCGTATCAACTGGCATTCTTTTTTCAATTTGATGAATTAATTCAATCACCAGTTGCATGGGTTTACTTGGATCTGGAAGTAATCGCATTTCTGATGTTACTCTTGTTCTGGAGAAATTTCCCCAGGATATTTTCTCCGGACATTGGGGCGCAATCACAATAGCGGGGTGCAACATCATGTTTTGGTCAGTAGCGAAATTTCCTACACCCCATTTTAACTGGGCGTCGTTATCGTTGCCCCGCTCTCCCGCACCGTGTAAAAAGATCACCAACGGATATTTACGTAATGTATCTGCATCGGGAAATAAAAGACGGTAGTTGAGCGTATCTCCCGATGAACTGATATACTGCTGTTTACTGAATCTCGAAGGTTGAGCAAATGCAACTTGTAAGTTTAAAATAAAAAGGATCGTCAATAGACAACCTGCTATTCCAGATGGCTTCATGTTATATAATTTGAGATGAAATTTGATTTGGTTATGCCCGTTATAAATTTACTGATAAAACAGTGCCGCTGGCAATAGTAAAAGGTTTTCTATTGCAATTTAAAATTGATGGGCTGCATTTTATAGGATTTCACTTCATCGCCATTTTGATAAGCTGCAAGCCAGGTACCGGAGCCTTTTACAATTCGGATCGCCTCTTCATCCACCGAAAACTCCAATGATCTGGCAATATATGGATCCAATACATTACCATATTTATCAATCACAAAACCCACCTGCACGGTGCCCTGAATATTTTGTTCTAATGCTCTTGGGGGATACCGTAGATTTTCATTCAGATATTTAAACCATGATTTTAATCCACCCGGGTATTCCGATTCTCGTTCATCGCTATATTTATGGGTAGTATCCCTGTTTAGCGTACTCACCTCTGTCATCTCCATGAGCGAATCATCACGAAAGACATACTTGTATTTATACTGAAGGCTGTCTCCAAATAGTCTCCAGGAATCGCCATTTTTCTTTCCTCTCAGATAGTGAGTTACTGAATCGTTGATCCCTTTTTCATTATAATATCTTGCAACCCCTTCGGGTATACTGCCATCTTTATCACGGTATTGTTCGGTTTTTAACAATGGGCCGATGAAATGATAAAATTCCCATTGCCAGCAGGTATCACTAATATGGCGCCTGTGCAGCATAAAGTGAGCATTTTTTATTTTCGTTGGTTTCCAGTTTGCATCAAAAACATACACCATTTCGTCCTGCTGCGCTTTTACAGTTACACCAACGGCCAGCAGCAATATCGTCAGCATTCGTTTCATTCTTCCTTCAGTTTATCGATGGCATCAAACATAACATTAAAACAATTCCACGGAGTGTTTTCGTTTTCTTTCGAAACGGGCGTTTGCTGATTTGAATAGTAACTGTCCAGAAAAAGATCCGTTCTCATCCAGGTCGTTTCCATAATACCCAGTAAACGCACTGACATTTCCTGGGAGGACTCCTTTCTGAATCTCACCATATCGTTTACCTGTATCAGTGCGGTAGATGGCTGATTCCACGGACAGCTTATAACCCTGAAACCTTTCATCGCAAAATATATCGCCGTTTTATCCGCACGATCATAATGCCAGTCGCAGATCACCACATCTTTTGGGATCAGATCAATTGCTGGATATGTATCATTATAACTTGCTTCCCACTCACCCAGCCCCGTTGTTTTACCATCCAGCAGGCGGTCGCCCCAGATCCACATTTCCCTTCCTTTCTTCAACAGATGATCGTGGATAGCACGCACTTCGCCAGCAAATAATGCAGCTTTTACTTTTCCACCACAACGGGGACATTTATCATCGCCGATATAAAATACTTCATCCATACCCGCATGAAATGCATTGCTTTCAAACACATCGCAGAGCTCATCAATTACAGCAAACAATATGGGATGCAGGTCAGGATGCAAAGGACAATAACTTCTGCAGTAGAGATTATCTGCATTGGGCCACACATATTTCTCCGGCATTTTTATATCAGGCGTTTCGTCGAATTGCGGATACACAGTAAGTAGTCTGCCCGTTCTGGCGGCCCACGACTGATGACCAAGCAAATTGATTTGTGGTATAACCCTGATATTATTTTTTTTACACACGGCAACGATCCGCTTCACATCGTCCCTCGACAAAGCAAAACTGTCAATCAGTTCGGGATGCGTAGTAAAACGATAATGATATTCTACCTGCACGATCAGCGTATTTACTTTTCTTGGTGCGAGGTCTTTGTCGACAAACCGAATAAAAGAATCCAATCCGGTCGGCCTCGGTGCATCGATACAAAACCCGCGCACCGGCAGCAGGCTGTCGAGTTTGGTCTGAGCAGATACAGAATTGCTGATGAGCATACGGATAACTGTGATTACAATAATTGCCGGAAGTCTGCTTTTCATTATGTACTGTTAAAGGTAAAATAATGCAGTTCATCCGGCAAAACATACTGTCTGCAGTCAGTTCATCAGGAGAATACCCAAAGTATTATTTTTGATTCATAATGAAAACCGCATTGCTAAATTCCTTTCAGGATAAATCATTGAATGCAGGTCAGCAGTCCACCGGCAGCACAACGCGAATCCCCGCATTTTTTAAAACAAAGTGGGTATATCATTTAACATTTTGGATCGTATATTATTTATTCATCTGCGTGGCTTTCTATACAGCATATGACATCCGTAACGTAACTTTTTTTATACAGCTCGCCACTTTTATGCCCATTTCAGCGGCGCTCGCATATACAAATATTTATTTGCTGGTTCCTCGTTTGCTAACAAGGAAAAAATATTTCTATTATAGTCTTTGTTTAATTCTTGCTTTGTCCACGGCAGCTGTTGCCGACCAACTGTTGAAAACATTGTACACGGAGCCGGGATCAGTGCTTTTTAGTTATACGGCGGGAATGACTCTCAAGAAACTGTTTTCCGAATCCGTGGGACTATTTTATCTCACCGGTTTCACAACAGGTATAAAATTTGCGAAAGACTGGATCCAGCATCAGCAACTGATGAAGGAGAAAGAAAAACAATATCTGGAGACAGAATTGAATTTCCTGAAAACACAGATTCATCCGCATTTCTTTTTTAATACACTCAATAATTTATATTCCCTTACACTCAAGAAATCTGATCTGGCTCCTGAAGTCGTGCTGAAGTTATCTTCCCTGATGAGTTATATGCTCTATGAATCGAACGCTTCCAAGGTATCGCTGAGTAAAGAAATAACCTATCTGCAGAATTATCTCGATCTGGAAAAGCTCAGGTTTGGGCAAAGGCTTTCGGTTCCTTTCGAAATAGAAGGAAAAATAGATGACGTGAACATTCCTCCGATGATATTGATTCTGTTTGTAGAAAACAGTTTCAAACATGGAATAAAGAACAATATTCATAAAATTGTAATTGAAATTTCGCTGATAGTGGAAGAAACTTTTTTATTATTCAGCATAAAAAACCCGATCGGTGAGAATATTTCGAAAGAAAACGCAGGCATCGGATTAAAAAATGCAAGGCGAAGACTGGATCTGCTCTATGGCAGCAGGTATCAGCTGGATATTACAGATGAAAACAATGAATTCGTTGTATCCTTAAAAATGCCGGTATCATGAAGTTTTTCAAATGCCTGATCGTTGATGATGAGCCACTGGCCATAGACGTCATCGAAAACTATTTGCAACGCTTTGAAAATACGGAAAGCCGGCGTTGTGAAAACGCACTGGATGCTTTCCGCCTCCTAAAGGAAGAGAAGTTTGATTTGATATTCCTGGATATCGAAATGCCTATGCTGACCGGACTTGATTTCCTCGGAACTTTAAAAGACCCGCCACCGGTAATCATAACAACGGCATACAGGGATTATGCAGTGGAAGGTTTTGAATTCGAAGCACTGGATTATCTGATAAAACCCATTTCATTTCCCCGTTTTATAAAAGCTTTTGAAAGAGCCTTGAAAACTACAACCGGAGAATCCGGGCCGCCGCATGATCATCCGCAGGACGACAGCGAATATCTGTTCCTGAAAGTAGATCGGAAATTCATAAAAATAATGATCGGCGAAATACTCTATATCGAGAGTTTGAAAGATTATATCAGGGTAACAACGAAATCTTCTTCTTTCATTTCCTATCAGTCGCTTACTTCGATCACAGAAAAATTACCTCCAGAAAAATTTATACGGATTCACCGGTCATTTACCATCAGCATTGATAAAGTGAAATCAATAGAAGGAAACAGTGTTGAGATAGATGGCAAACTACTTCCCATTTCAAGGGAACACAGGCAGGAAGTCCTGAAAAAGATTTATAAATGAAGGACGAACTGCAATCCTGTAAGCAGCTCGTCGTGTTTTTATTACAGTTCAGCGAATTATTATCGTTTCGTCTAATTTCATTTCTAACAACCTGGCAGCTGCATTAATTTAGTGCCGTTAAGATTCATTTTAAATATGCGCACCACCAGATTCCTTTTCCCAAACATACTGCTTGCTCTGATTATATCAGGCAGTTCTTTACTGCACGCACAAACGGGTGAATCCAGCCAGGACCTGGGGAAGAGGATTTTTATTTCAAATTGTACTGTTTGTCACCGCGATACGGCTGGTTATCTCGCTCCTGGTTATTCTGTACTATCGGGTTTGACGGCGAGGGCCGTTCTCGCAGCACTTGAGAACGGGAAGATGCGTCAGCAGGGATCCCTGCTTTCTGAAAATGAACGTAAGGCCGTAGCAGAGTGGCTGACCAATAGCAAATTGAATGCAACCGCCCTACCAGCGGATGTTTACATTCCATTCTCTCTTAAACAGGATCGGACCTTCGACTATTCAGGATGGGGTGGCAATTTAACAGGCACGGGTAACCGCAGTTCAGTACTTGCAGGTATCAGTCCTTCCAATATCGGGTCATTAAAACTAAAATGGACCTTTGCATTTCCTGATGCTACCGTTGTTCGGAGTAAACCTGCCGTGGTGGGCGACTGGCTGATTGTTGGCAGTCAGTATGGTGATCTCTATGCCATCAATAGAAAAACAGGAAAGCCAGGGTGGCATTTTGCAGCCAATGCGGCCATTCGCGGAGCCATCGTTACAAAAAAACAGGGCGATTCAACAATAGCATTTTTTGCCGATTACAGTACCATTGTTTATGCGATCAATCTGAATACAGGCAAACAGTTGTGGAATAAAAGAGCGGGTATCGATCCCCAGTCATCCGTCACGGGTTCGGTAGCAGTGTACGGCGGAAAAGTGTTTGTCCCGATTTCTTCCGTCGAAGTGGGCATTGCAGCAGACGGACAATACAATTGCTGTCTATCATCGGGTGGTTTGGTGGCGCTCGACCAGAAAACAGGAAATGAAATTTGGCGTCATCGAGTAATCACTGATCCGCCAAAAGAATCGGGTAAAAAGAAAAATGGCAAACCTTTCTATGGACCCTCCGGTGCTCCTGTTTGGTGCAGTCCTACCATTGACGCAAAAAGAGGATTGGTATATATCGGTACAGGAGAAAATTATACAAGACCAACAACGAATACCAGTGATGCGATCCAGGCGCTGGATATCAATACCGGAAAACTCGTTTGGAATTTTCAGGCTACCAGCAATGATGCATACAATGTTGCCTGTCCTGTGTTTATTAATTGCCCCGAGAAATCTGGTCCTGATCTGGATTTTGGGATGGCTCCGATATTAACAAAAAGGCCCGATGGAAAAGAGATACTGGTGGCTGGACAAAAGTCGGGCGTTGTATATGCGTTATCACCTGCAACGGGGAAGCTGATCTGGCAAACGAGAATCGGCAAGGGCGGTATGCTCGGTGGCATTCACTGGGGCATGGCGACTGACGGAAAATATGTTTATGCTACGAACTCCGATAATAAAGTTGGCATTGATAAAAGAGATTCATCTCATAAACCTTCACCGGGAATATTTGCACTCGATCTGACTACAGGAAAAATAATCTGGGAAACACCAGCGCCGGCCTGTGCTGATAAAAATTGTTTTTCTTTCTATTCAGCCGCACCAGCCCTGATACCCGGCGTTGTGTTTGCCGGTTCTCTTGATGGTCATATCCGTGGATATGCAACGAAAGATGGAAAACTATTATGGGATTATAATACGGCTATTGATTATGAAACCATCAACGGAATAAAAGCAAGGGGGGGATCCATAGATGGTCCCGCGCCCGTTATGGCGGATGGCATGTTATACGTGAATTCAGGATATGGTATGTTCGGACAAATGTCTGGTAATGTACTGCTCGCATTTAAAGTCGATAAAACAACTAAAAAATAGAAACATGAAAATCGTATTACTCTGCGCTTTGTCGCTGCTTAATTTAACAAGTGTTAAGGCACAAACGGCTGATGATATCATCAAAAAATGGGTAACTGCAATGGGAGGCCCGGAGAAATTAGCGAGTATAAAAACTGTTTATACTGAAAATGAAATTACGATTATGAATAATCCCGCGGCTGGTAAAACGTACTCGGTGAATGGAAAGGGCTATAAAAGCGTGATCGATTTCGGCGGACAAAATGTGATTGACTGTTATACAGCAAACGGTGGCTGGAGTTTTAATCCTTTGGCAGGACAAACAGCTCCGGTAAATATGCCTGCAGCTCAGGTAAAGCTGGGTCAGCTTTCACTCGACTTACAGGGACCATTATTTAATTATGCAGCCAAAGGAAATAAAGTAGACTATCTGGGAAAGGAAGATCTGAAAGGAAGTTCAGCGTACAAAATAAAACTAACCTCGGCATCCGGGACAGAAGTTACCTTTTATATCAGTGATTCCTCCTATTATATTGTAAAAGACGTTGCAAAAATGAATGCAGACGGGCAGGATATCGATATTATCACATCGTTTTCTGATTACAAAAAAACAGCGGAGGGATTTATAATGCCTTACTCGAGTTCACTGGAACTGCCGGGGTTATCACTGGCGTATTCCAATAAAAAAATAGAAGTCAATAAAGATATAGATCCCACTATTTTTGATATGCCTAAAAATTAGTGGTAGACAATACTGCCACTCTTAAAGGTTGTGTTACATTCAAAAGTTTTTGAAGCAGTTACTTTGTATCCGGACTGATCACGATACACCGCTTTGTCATTTCGAATATACAGTATCGTTATATCGGCAATGGATCCCTTTGACAGGTTTCCCAATTCTCTATGATTGATTTCTTTTGCAGGATTCCAGGTTACCGCTTCGATGATGTCATGCATATTCATTCCGAGCGCGAGAAATTCTGACATGATATCCAACATATTTTTCATTTCGTGTTTCCTGGCAGAATGTTTATCAGTACTGATCGTATTGGGGAAAAAATGTTCTTTTATAGCGGGTATAGCCTGAGAAAAAGAAAAGCTGATCTCTCCATAACCGGCATCAAACCGAATGCCCCTTTTTTTAGCTTCCCAAACAAAAGGTTTCAATCTATTAGTCGCGGTATCAATAATCGCTTCCCTGCCATTCAGCAGGGCAAAGCAATGCGTAAATATATCTCCGGGTCGCATCTGTCTTAAAAATAATTCTTCAAGAGACAAAGGCGGGTTATTCTCGCCAAAGTCTATCATTACCGGAATGTTTGCGATATTACCAGCTTCTATTGCTTCATTTACCGGCCGCCATGAAGGCCCCTCGTAATGAGCGAGTTTGATTCCCACAATATCATGGCGATATGTTGTTGCAACCAAAGCGGTCTTATTTCCATCCATATCACTGGTATCCTGTTCAAAGGTCTTGCCTCTCATACCTGCACCAACAATATTCAGAAAAGCAAATACTCTTGTTTTTGAACTGTCGATGACCCTCTTTTTAAATTCAGGAAAGTCTTTCCATCCTGAAGATCCTGCATCTACCACCGTAGTAGCACCCGAACGAAATGCAAAGGAATCGGGTACCAGGGATTCACTGCCTTTGCAAAAATGTCTTTCAGGATCAGCGCCATAAAAAACATGCGTATGCATATCGATAAGGCCGGGCACCACATACATTCCTTCAGCATGAATAACCTGGTGAACATTATTTGTGTCAATATGCCTGGCCAGTTTCAGAATTCTTCCTCCGGCGATGGCTATATCCATCACTTCATCGATGTTGTTTTTGGGATCAATTACATGTCCGCCTTTAATAATTATTTCGTATTGCTGGCTGAATAAGTTTGACAGCTGAAAAAAGAGTAGAAGCAGGATAACTGATCTTTTCATGACCGTACATTTTACGGCAGGAATCCGGGAGGGTGTTTTAAATTATATCCTGTTCGCTCCTGATATACTTTTGCAAAAGCAAGCAGATTCGCTTCACCAAAATGTTTTCCAATGAACGAAATGCTGGCGGGCATTCCGTTTGGCAAAAATCCATTGGGTAGCGTAACAGACGGATTACCTGTAAGGTTGGTAATGGCCAGCTGATCTCCTGTTTCGGGTGGTGTTATGATGATATCGTATGCGTCGATTACCGGGTCCATTTTTTTCATGATCCGATAACGCAATCTGCAGGCCGTGATATATTCAACTGCGGGCACAAAACGTGAACTTCTGAACACATTCGGCCAGCGGTCCCTTGCTTGCTGCACCATCTGATCATCTGCCGATGTTCTGGTAAGTTCGTCAAATGCAGCGGCTGATTCCGCGCCAATAATTAAGCCTAACAATTCGTCTCCGTGTAAACTATCGGGAAAATAAAGGGGCGTAATCGTAGCTCCCATTTCTTTCAATACAGCCAACGTATGTTTCTCAGTACTATTCGCAGGAAGCGTATCGATATAGTTACTTACATAAGCAATTTTCAATTTTTTGAAATCTGCTGATCCTGTATAGTTAAAAGCAAACTGTATCGATGAACCATCTACGTCGTCGGCCCCGTGTATATAATAAAATATGATGGCGTCGTCTTCAGCTGATCTGGAAATAGGTCCTATTTTATCCGAAGTCCATGCCAGTGCCATGGCGCCTGTTTTTGCTATGCTGCCATAAGTAGGTCTCAGTCCGGTGACTCCACATCGCATGGAAGGGTCGACGATCGAACCGTAGGTTTCCGTTCCAATGGCAAAAGGAACGAGGCCTGCTGCTGTTGCTGATGAAGAACCTGCTGATGAACCACCGGATCCCTTCGTTGTATCCCACGGATTTCTCGTAAGTCCTCCGAACCAAACGTCATCCATAGCCAACTCACCGAGAGAAAGTTTCGCAACGAGTATGGCGCCCGCTTTTTCTAATTGTTCGGCAACAAACGCCGTTTGGTTAATCGTCTGATTTTTATATGGCGGTGTACCCCAGGTGGTGTGTGTACCTGCTACGGCGAAAAGGTCTTTGATTCCGTAAGGAATTCCATGAAGCGGACCTTTGTATTTCCCCGCAGCGATTTCGGCATCTGCTTTTTTTGCCTGTTGTAAAGCGATATCCGTGGTTATCTCAATTACACAATGCAATTGGGGACCATATCTTTTAAGCCGGTCGAGAAAAAAACGGGTCAGTTGTTCCGAAGTTATTTTTCTGCTTTTAATCAGCGACGCCAGCTGCGGAATACTATAAAAAGCAAGCTGGCTCCTGTCTGCAGGCAGCTGTACTTTCTCGGGAATATTGAATTGTACGGGCAATTGTTTATGAGGAACAACCATACCAGGAATCAGTGGGCTATACCAGAGAGGATATGGGGCATCGTTATTTAGATCCTGGGCATGCAGATAATTATATGTCTTTACGAAATTGTTCACTACACCAATCAGCGAATCACGCTTGGGCTGTGTGAATTGAAGCCCAAACATTTTCTCAGCCCCCATAACCTGCGCGTTCGTAATCGAATCCTGTGCAAAACCTGAAACGACCGATATCAGAAAGAATGGTAAAAGAAATTTCTTCATATGAATTTAATTTTTTCCTGCTCCCAGCATTGATTTTAAAGTTACTTTAAAATAATCTTCCGGACCTTCTTATAAAAGAAATTAGAATAAATGTTCCAATGGACAAATATTAAATGAATGGTATGCGAATCATGAATTCTGCTCCTTCTCCTTCTATTGAATTCACTATCAGTTCCCCGCTGTGTACTTTAATGATATCATAGCTCATACTCAATCCCAACCCTGTACCCTGTCCCGTTGGCTTTGTAGTGAAGAAAGGCTGAAATATTTTATCAAGAATTCTTTGTGGAATTCCGAGACCATTATCTTTTACAATGATTTCAATTTTTGCATTCGTTTTCTTTGTACTAACACGAATAGCAGGTTCATATCCTGAAATGTGCAGTTTTGCTTTTTCATTCATGGAGTAAAATGCATTATTAAACAGGTTTACAAACACACGCACCATATCCTGTTGAATAAGCGGGACCAGGGCGATGCTCTGATCAAAGTCCATTTGAAGATCTGCATTAAAAGATTTTTCTCTTGAACGGAGCCCGTGATAACTCAGTTTCAGACATTCTTCAATTATCACATTTATATTTACCGGTTCTTTTTGTCCTGTGCTGGTACGCGTATGCTGCAGCATGCTTCTTACGATCATTTCGGCACGTTTACCGTGCTGACTGATCTTCGCCTGATTTCCCCTGATATCGTTTGCAATGGAACTGACTTCTTCCAAATTACCTTTCACCACTTCCTCTTTGAGTTCTTCCAGCAATTCTTCATTTACCTGGGAAAAATTGTTGACGAAATTCAACGGATTTTGAATTTCATGTGCAATACCGGCGGTTACCTCGCCGAGTGAAGCCATTTTCTCTGATTCGATCAATTGTGCCTGCACTGATTTTAAATCCTTCAGCGCTTCCTCAATTTTTGTTTTATCTCTCAGACGTCGTTTGCTGGTAAAATAAAATCCCAGGGCTAACAATAACAATACACAGGCTGCAGTAGACAATACAATATACCTTACCTGATATTGATATTTTTCATGCGCTTTGTCGATGTCTCTTTCATGGAGGACCTCATCAAAAGCCAGTTGTCGAAACTGCTGACCCTTTGACTGACTGAACACGCTGTCTTTCGCGGCCAGCATGATTTGCATATACTTAACAGTGCTATCTGCATTTTTCTCAATCTGATAATTTTGAGTCAGCAGTTTACTGGCATCCACCGTGAAATCAGAAAAATTATGTGAGCGGGATAACTGAAGTGAAGCTTTTGCATAGTATATGCAGGAGTCTTTCGCACCAATCTTATCAAACAGGGCAGCCAGGTTATTATAATTCCTGCATTCAAAATAAATATTGCCAAAAAACTTACTTAAATGAATAGCATCCCGAAAATATTTCTCAGCAAGCGTATAATTTCCTACGGATGTACAGATATTTCCCAGAGCACCAATGGCGAGTGGAAAATAGGCCCTGTATTGCCTGGTGGGGTTATTCAGTGAATAACCAATCTTCGCATACATCATGGCGGAATCCATTTGTTTAAGTATCCCGTATAAAATGCCTAATTGAGAAAAACTGGCAAAAAGATTTTCCATGGGTTGCCCCGTCTGTTTTTGCCAATTTATAGATTCCAGAAACTGTATTTTGGCGTCTTCATAATTCTGCATCTCCCGGTTGAGCAGCCCCATAAAATAATGAGCCTGCGAAAATGCTTCAGGTCTGGTAGTCTTCAACGCCTCAGTTGTATTAAGACACTGTAAAGCGATTTTGAGTGCCATCGGATAGTTTCCCTGCGAGTTGAAGGCATGAAAAGTTGCGGTGTATCCCAGATAGTCGCCGTACTTATATCCGAGTTTTTTCGATAGCGCCAATGTTTTTGCAGCGTAAAAAAAACAACTGTCAAATTGAATGAAACCATAATAATCGGCTACGTAAAACAGTGCGATAACACGATTTGTATCTTCTTTATTGGCCTGGTTCAGGTTTTGTTTGAGACTGTCGAAGTAGGAAGTCTGAGCGGAGCCCAGGCTGGCGGTAAGAAATAAAACGAATATCAGAAAGAGACATTTCATCAGGATGTTTCAAGGTCCGGTATTTAAGTTACGGATTCTTTGGAATATTGGTCGGTCTTACTCATTTTCCATCCCGTAGTCTTTTTTCAGGGTATTTATCAAATTGACGGCGTGATCATTCATTTCCTGCAGGCGAACTATGTAAAAATTCACGACGCCATCATAAAGATGTATTAAGTTCCCAAATTCCATCAATTTTAGCTTATCATGATTTAACAGTCTGGCGTCCCGGTAACTTTTAGAATTTATAAGTGGTCTTTTCCCATTCCTGAAATTAAAATATTGAAAATCGAAGACCTGTATGGCCAGGTCAACTGATTTATTCTGATACATTTCATAATAAGCCTGCTGATCAACTAATTTTTTTGCGGCATCGTCGTACATGATGATGCTGTCGACCGCTTCCTTGATTCTGATCAGCCTCATTCCACCGGAGTTTTTCAGTTGTAATAAGGTTCTTTCCGTGGGGCTTACAAAACTCGGATGAATCAGACCTGTGCGATATAAAATATAAATGGTCGAATCACCCGTTTTTGAGAAATCATAATTGTTACAAATGGTACCCAGAGAATCCAGGTAGTAGGATCTTTTATTATTGAGCCGAATGGCATTCTGAATATTTGCGGTATCTGTTTTAGCATCTTCGATCATCGCTGATATGAAATCTCTCTCCTTTTCTTTGTCGGCAATCCTTTCGCGAATACTTTCTGCGAAAAAACCCAGCGTTACTGCCAGGAAAATCATGAGTCCTTCGAGCAAATATTCCTTAAACCCTTTCTTTTCAACGCGTGGGTGATGGTGTACTTCCATAACTGGTTTTAAGTTTAGGGGGCGCAGGCAATATTAGTATAAATTTCGGCCAAGGAAAAACACTTAGTCGTTGATCTCAAAAAATGTTTATGGAAATTTTAAGTTCTTCTTGTGACGATCCTGTCTATTCATTGATTTAACTTAACAGTCTTAATCAAAAAAAACACCCATGAATAAATTTTTACTTACACTGACGCTTTCCCTTTTTATAATGATCGCCAACGCTCAGTTTCAAAAGGGAAATATTCTTTTAGGAGGCGATTTGTCTTATTCAACCTATACTTCCTCCACAACGAATACTCCGGACCAAACAAGTAATGGCGGAGTATTCAATGTCTCGCTGGGAAAAGCGATTAAAGAAAATACCGTAGTAGGGGTCAACCTTCTTTATTCAACTAACACAAACACTTATCAGGGAGGAAAAAATGTAAGCAATGGATATGGCATCGGGGTTTTTTATCGTGTATATAAAAATCTTGGTAAAGATTTCTATTTCTTCGGACAGGCCGGAGCGCAATATTACGGAGCAACGAATTATTTAAAAGATACCACTGGTCTTAAAAGCGATAACAGCACCACCAACGGCGGGAATATCTACCTGACTCCGGGTATCGCATATAAGCTTTCGAAAAAATTCTTCATGGAGTTGTCAATACCCCAGGTATTTACTTTCGGGTATAGCAGCACTTCGACAAATATTGCACCTGGAGTTACTACTAAGAACAGTGGCTTTAGTGCAGGTATAAATTTCAACTCTAATCCGTTGACATCTTTAGCGCTGGGATTCAGGCTGATTTTGTAAAATGCACTGACGCGGCTTGACTGTTTTAGCCATTTCTTAGTATATTGGCTGAACCAACCATATGGATAGATGAATCCGATTTCAGAAAATGAAAATCTCAAACGTGAAATCGGCGTTCGATCGCTTACACTCGCCATCCTGAATATCACTGTAGGTACAGGTATTTTTGTAATTCCCGCTCTCCTGGCTGAAAGCATGGGAGCCGTTGCCATCCTGGCTTACCTGATCTGTGGTGTACTGGTTTTGTTAATTGCACTTTGTTTCGCGGAACTGGGCAGCAGGACCAATATCAGCGGAGGACCTTATTCGTATATTGAATCGGCTTTTGGTCCTTATGCAGGATTTCTTGCCAACAATGTATACTGGTGCGGAGCGAGTGTTATTTCCGATGCCGCACTCGCAAACGCACTGGTGGATACATTGAAATATTTTTTTCCTTCGCTGAATACCGAGATTTTTAGGATCGTGTTTTTTATTCTCATCTTCGGAACGATTGGATTGATCAATTTCAGAAGTGTAAAAAATGGCGTACGTTTTATTGAAGTAACGGCTTTTGGTAAATTGATTCCACTGATCGTGGTTGTGATTGCCGGTTTTGGATTCGTGAAAATGGGAAATTTAAAATGGATCAGTTTCCCAACCATAGGAAGTATAGGCGCATCTTCCCTCTTGTTGTTTTATGCCTTTATGGGTTTCGAGGCTCCTTTAAGTAATGGAGGTGAAATAAAAAATGCGAAACGCACGGTACCATTGGGAACCATTTTAGGCATTTCCCTGGTATTGATTTTATATATAGCGATTCAAACCATCACGCAGGGTGTGTTGGGTGGAACGATCTCGGCTCATAAAGACTCACCACTGGCCGCTGTTGCGGGAATTATTTTTGGGAAATCCGGTATCGTACTTATGCTTATTGCCACTGCCATATCGATGCTGGGTACGCTGGGTGGAGATATTTTATCTGTGCCCCGTGTGATTTTTGCCGGAGGAAGAGATGGCGTATTTCCAAAAATTTTGGGGAAAGTACATCCGCGATTTCAGACACCCTATACTGCGATTATCATGTATGTTTCCCTTGGATTCATCTTTGCGATTCTCGGTGGATTCAAACAACTGGCCGTGCTGTCAAGTGCCTCAATCCTTTTGATCTATCTTGGTGTTGTACTGGCCAGTATAAAACTCAAAAACGTTTCTCCGGATAATTCAGAAAAAACATTTCGGGTACCCGGGGGCATTACTATCCCCCTGCTGGCTGTTTTGGTTATCGTTTGGCTACTCTCGAACCTTACGGGTAAAGAATTATCATCCATGATCATTTTTATGGTAATCATCACGATTATTTATTTAATCATGCAGATGCTGAAGAAGAAATGACAGGAATATTATTCGCTAACAAAATTTCCAATAACACACTGAATAAAACGTTCCCTGGAATGGGGTTCCGTTATTTTAGAACAGCAATGTGTTATCGCCCGCATAATCGACTGTCGGGTTTTGAGGGGATAGTATTTTTTAAGCTTCTCGGCCAGATATTCTACTTCCCAATATTCCGAACAGGCAAACTTGGAATGATCCCTTTCTTCCTTTATTTTCCTTTTATCATAAGCAGACCATTCTTCAAGTAATATGGGATGTGGCATTTTATGTTTTACCGAATATAACCATTATAAGACGGAATACATTTAATTGTTCGCGTTGTACAGTTTCCCGTTCTTCACGACAACTACAACTTTGTCGATATTGTTGATATCTTCCGCGGGATTGGCAGACAACAGGACAAGATCAGCAATTTTACCTTTTTGAATGGTCCCTCTTGAGTTTTCGAGTCCGAGCACACAGGCTCCGTTTCTCGTTGCAGAAATAATAGCCTGCATGGGTGAGAAGGAACATTCACTAACAAGTATTTTCATCTCCCTTTGTACAAATCGCCTCTCATCCAGATCGGTTCCTGCACAAATCATGATACCATTTTCATTCGCGAGTTGGGTAAACCTTTTCCCCATTTCGTAGGACACCTGCCAGGACAGCCTGCGTTTTTCCGGTATGGTTGAATCTGCACCCGCGTCTTTAAAAGTCAGAACTGTTGCGTCGAGTATTGTTTTATGATCTTTCATCGCTTTTATAATCTCCGCCAGTGGCAACGAATTAAATACGCTGTCATAAAAATGTTTGTTAATACCGGGTTTCAAAAATTCCGGAGGCACATTGTGGGAATTCCAGCCGGCCACCATTGCAGCATGTGAAACGGCATCTACGCCCGCATTTACCACATCAATCGCTTTAGCAGTTTGAAGATTAAAATGACTCCAAACGAGCATATGCTGACGATGTGCTTCCGTTGTAATTTTCTTTGCCAGCTCACCACTTATCTCCGCATATAATTTGATGGCTGTCGCTCCTGTGCCTTTAGCCTCGGCAATAGCTATAACGAGATCGGTCGAATCCGTTACGGCCTGCATATAAGGCATTTTACCGGCAACTCCACCCTGCGAACTTTGAAAGGTTCGGGGATCATCGAAAAAAGAAGGGCCTGCCATCAACGCTGAATAATAAATATCGGGTGATATGATCATGCCCAGACCAGCATCCCTCGACAAACTGGCCAGTGCCCTTGCATCACCGGCCATATCTCTTAGCGTTGTGATACCTGATAATAGCATATCTTTTAAATCTTTCTCGGCGCGAATCCGGTTGTCTTCCACCGTTGGTTCAGTAGCAAGATGCATGTGTGCGTCAATCAGACCCGGGATCAGGTATTTTTCCGGATAGTTGAATACAACGGCAGAATCAGGAATGGAAATGTCCTTTGCCGGTCCAACTGCCTCAATAAATTTATTATGAATGACGACTGTGTAATGTTCCTTCGGTTTGTCAGATAAACCATCAATAACTGAAACATCTTTAAAAGCATAATAACCCGGAGAAAATTGAGAGAAAGTTTCAACGACGGAGCATATACAAAAAAGGAACAAAAGTGCCGGCATTTTCATATTTCGGTTTTTTTAGCGTATTTAATACAGCAGGGAGAATGGGCTTGAATTTACGACAACTATTTATCCGTGCCGGTATTCCTATAAGATTATTGAACAAGAGGAATCGCGAGATCAAACTTGCAGTCAAATTTGTTGGGAATCAGATTCTGACCCACATTGGTACGGTAAATCGTGCCGGTAATTGTTCCTTTTACATGATTGGTTTCTCTTTCTATAATAGTAAGCAGTAAGTTTCCTGGTGTGTTACTTCTGTCATTCGGAGCTGTATCTTTTACGTAAGCATAGGAAATCGTTGTGCCCGGTTGAGCGTTTACATTTATTACCAGCGTAAACAAACTCGTGGTATCGGGGATTGGATTGGTAATAAGTTCACAATGGTAACCGGCATAAAAACCGATATCTATTGTTTCTCCGGTGGCATATTGTCCCAGCCTGTCGAATTCAAATTCGCAATTCGATCCTCCAATAAAATCATAACCGGGACGAAATTCTGTTGTACCCGTAGCCTGAAGACTGTCGTTAAATGAAAAAATTACATTGTTTGCCGAGGCAGGGTCGCTCTTTTTACATGCGCTCAGTATAGATATAAACAGCAAAAAAATAATAAATCCCCGAATATTCATAACACAGTTTTTGGAACCTGTATAAATATATAGAGATTTTGTTTTCTCTGCAAGCAGGAACTTACCTACAGCGGAAGCTGGCACATTTTTTTAAGGTTTAATTGAAAACAATGCCCTCTTCAGTAATCAGATTCTTTAAATACGATCCCGCGACCAAAATCTTGCGTGTCTTTTTCGTGTCTGGAATCGCCTATGATTACATAAATGTTCCGATAGTACTGTATGAAAGCCTGCGGAAAGCCTATTCAAAAGGGAAATTCCTGAATGAACAGATCAAAGGGAAATATGCTTTCGAAAAAGTACGGTAGTTAGATTTTCACCAATTAAAACGTTATCCAATCTTCTCACCCTTTACGAGCAGAATCGACTGCACCGACTGATCTTTCAGATGGAGAAATTTCTTTCTTTCCTCGTCCTGCGAAAAATTCCTGAAATCCTGATCCGTTTCAAATTCAACCAGATGAATTTCATAAGGATTGCCAATATTATCCTCGATGATGGAATGCTTATCCGGACGCACCCGGATCAACAGACGCCCGTTGTATTTTGATATCGCGGGTATGGCTATATCTTCAAACTGTTGAAATATCTCCTCCTTTCCTTCTTTGATATAAATTAATTGTGTGAGGTATATCATTCCATATATTTTTTTTTCTTCCTACAGAAAACGACTTTGAAGTTCCGGAGTCGGAATCATACACACTTCCCGCTTTCCAAACATCTTATATCTTGATCTGGCAATCAAATCATATACAAAATCCCGAATCGGGCGTGGGATGATCATGAAAAGATAAAAAATACTCCAGATACCACCCAGTTCCTTCAGCAACTTTAAAACAGCTGTTGACTTTACATAGTATTTACCCGCAATGATCAATATCAGTGATTTCAATTCAAAGTTATCAAGACCTACCCGATTCAATTGCTGCCTCCCGCCATCTGATTGCAGAGAAGCGAATGTGAATTTATTTTTCTTATCTCTTCTAATAATGAACAATACCAGTCCGTTACACAGATTACATACGCCATCAAAGAGTAATATGTTTTTATTCCCTGTTGTCATTTCGAATGCAAAGTTACGATCTATGCATTTTAACGGGTTTACAGTATTCATTCCTGATGAAATATCAGTCCACATGTATATTTGCAAATAAATTCAACTTTATGCCGACGAAAAAAGACATGGGTCATATTCCTCAGGCCAAACTGGATTTCTTTAAAAAGTTAATTGACACCAACAGCAGGATTGAGTTTAAGGGTGCGACCGTCCCATATGTTTCTTTCAACGGACATATGTTTGCATATTTCGAGAAGGATGGAACATTTGGGCTTCGCCTCCCTGACGCCGAGAGAGATCAGTTTTTAAAAAAATACAACAGCACTCTTTTTATTTCATATGGTGTTGTAAAAAAAGAGTTTGTATTGGTACCTGATTTACTCTTCGGCAAAATGAAGGAATTCAAAACCTGGTTCGACAAGAGTTTCGAATACGTAAAATCGCTCAAGGCAAAATAATCTCACGTTTTCTTTCTTGAATTGCCCGCGACCCTCCGTTCTTAGAAGCCTCCGGTTGATGCTCAGTTACCCGATAAATATTTTTTGAAGCCGCAATGATAAAATCCAGCGATCTTCTGCCGGCACCTTCTGCAATCAAAAAAAGGCAGCTCAGAATCTGCGCGTAATCTGATCTTATTTCATGCAGAACTGCCCATACACCCAATTTTGGGGGAGCTGGCGGCATGGGCAAAGGACTCCGGCCAAAATACAAATCAATTTTTGTGCTCAGTACTGCAACAATCATCTGAACAACAAAATAAAAAGCAGTGATCCTTGTGAACAGTCCGAATATGAGCAACAACCCACCGATAATCTCACCCGTTGCAATAATATGTGCTGTAGTTTCGGGAAATGGAAATCCGAGTTTGGTAAATCTCCCAACACCCTGATTTATATAAACAAACTTCAAAATGCCCTCCCAGAAAAAAACAGCGCCGGCCATCAGACGAATAACGATTATGGACGACTGACCGGTAACGGGTGGGTGAAGAAACCACTGAATAATCTTTTTCATTTTTTTTGATTTAAATAAATAATGGTGCAAACATGAATAATGCATCTAAACTGTAAAAAGATATTACAGCAACCTACCTTTTTCCTTGATTAAACATGGATAATCAAGAAATTTCTATACATCCTGTAATTACCCATGAAAACTTACTGATGTATTTACCTTTGTAGAAACTGGAACATTGAAAGGCAGGTCATTTTTATATCACGGCTTTTTTTGGATCGCTGTTTACATTTTGTGGATAGCCGTCTTCAGAAATTATTCGCTGACGCTGACAAAAACGCTCACGGTAGAATTCTGCTATCTGCTTTTCATCATTGCCGACTATTACACCGTTCACTATTATATTATCCCAAAGTTATTCCTGAAAAAGAAATACGCACTGTTTGTGATAACTACTATCGCCGTTTTATCTCTCTCTGCCTGGCTGAGGGCTATGGTAGCGGTACAAATGAATCTTCATTTTTTCCACACTGCGGCTGCGATTGATTTCTCAACATTATATCTCAATTCACTGTTGAATATATCTTTCTGGGTATTGATGATCACAGCAGGCAAAATGCTGATCGACCGCAATCAGACCCAACGACAGTATGAACTGCTGGAAAAAGAAAGAACAAAAAATGAACTCGAATATTTAAAGGCACAAATCAACCCGCATGCACTCTTCAATTCGATAAATACTATCTATGGACATATAGACAAGTCAAACAAAGAAGCCAGAAATATATTGTTGCAATTCTCTGAACTGCTGAGATACCAATTGTATGACTGCGGGGCGGAAAAAGTGAGCCTCCATAAGGAGATAGATTATATAAAAAATTATGTCGCTTTTCAGCGTTTGCGCAAAAATGAACACCTGCAGGTTTCCCTGCATATTGAATCTGTTGAAAAGGATCTGGAAGTAGCGCCACTCTTATTGGTCGTGCTGATTGAAAATGCGTTTAAGTTTGTCAGTAATTTCTCCGGCAGAGAGAACAACATATGCATCAAGCTGTGTACGGAAAGGGGGGTCCTGAACTGTTCCGTTAAAAATACCAAGGACCATCAGCCATCGAATGACCCTGAGAAATCCGGCGGTATTGGGATCGTGAATTTAAAACGCAGACTGGATCTTTTATACCCTGAAAAATATAACCTCCTTACAAAGGAAGAAAACGAATTGTACGAAACAACTTTAAATATCGATCTGACATGAAACTCAAATGTATCGTCGTTGATGATGAGCCGGTTGCCCGGAAATTATTGATGGAATTTATAGAAGAAATCGACTATCTGGAGTTCGTGGGACAGGCAGAGAATCCGTTAAAAGCAATGATGTATTTGGAAGAAAACGAAATAGATATCATTTTCCTGGATATCAACATGCCGAAAATAAACGGTATCGACTTTCTCCGGAGTTCGAAGATCAGCGCTCACATCATTATGACGACAGCCTATGCGATGTATGCGGTGGAAGCCTTTGGGTTGGATGTCCTGGACTATCTGGTGAAGCCGATTTCATTTGAAAGATTTCTGAAAGCCTGCAATAAGGCAAAGGAAATCATCGAATTGAAAAAAATGCCTCCTGCTACGGGTACGAGTGCAGCCAATCATTTTTTCATAAAATGCAATAATCAAATCGAAAAAATATTCTACGACGATTTGATCTATGCTGAAGCCATGCTGAATTATGTTATGCTGTATACCAATTCCGGGAAAATGATGGTGTATCTCACCATTAAAAATCTGGAAGACCAATTGCCTTCAGACATTTTCATCAAAGTGCACAAATCTTTTATCGTCAACATCAATAAGATCAAAAGTATCGAAGGAAATATGTTGGATATTGGTAAAGAAAAAATTACCATCAGTCAAAGCCTGCGCGAAAAAGTAATCAAAGAAATCGTAAAAGATAAAATGATCCGGCGTTAATTCATTGGGGACGCAATCGCCTTTGCCTGCCATTTGCCGATTTTAATGATTCGTTCGTCGATTACCGGGCGAAATATGTAGACAGTAAAAGAACTTCACATTCTCATCTTTTAGTTCAATACTTAAACATCATAAAATGAAAAAGTTCTGCTGCTTTACCTTATCGATCATGCTGTTATTTATATCCTGTAACAATGCGGGAGCTTCTTCAGGAAATAGGGACAGTGGTAAGGGAACGATAACCTGTATGATCGACGGAAAACAAAAAACGTTTACGCCGCAACAGGGTTTTTTTGAAATCTCACTGGGTGACCCCGGTGCGAGTCAAAAAGATGGTCTTGAGATTTTGGATGGCAGCATAAAAAGAGAAGGTTTTGAATTCGAATTTAAAAAAACGGGCACAACAAAAATTAACAGCCATGCCACGGGAGATATGAACTGCATTATAAATTATTACGACGCCAAAGGCGGCACCTATACCGGGGATGATGTAACCGTAAACGTCACTGCATACAGTAAAAGCACTCTGACCGGAACTTTTTCCGGTAAACTAAAAAATATAAATTATAAAAGTGCTTCCAATAAGAGTCCGGAATTTATTCAAATCACCGAAGGGAAATTTGATATGAAACCATAACCGCGCTCAATTCAGTTTCTGATTAAAAAAATCCATTGTCCTTTGCCAGGCAAGATCTGCTGCGGCTTTATCGTATCGCGGAGTTGTATTGTTATGAAAACCGTGATTAACGTTTGGATAAATATACACCGTGTATTCTTTTTTATTTTCCTTTAAAGCTGCCTCATATGCAGGCCAGCCTTCATCCACATGTGTATCGAGACCAGCATAGTGTAAGAGAAGTGGCGCCTGAATTTTTGGAACGTCTTCCTTTGCAGGTTGCGTACCATAAAAAGGAACGGATGCAGATAAGTCCGTAATACGCACCGCCATCATATTGGAAACCCAACCGCCAAAACAAAATCCCACAACACCCACTTTCCCATTACAGTCAGGCAAAGATTTTAGGTATTCATAAGCAGAAATAAAATCTTCCAAAATGGAGTTTTTATCCAGCTTACTCTGCATTTCCCGGCCCTGATCGTCGTTGCCCGGATATCCTCCCAAAGGTGTCAGTGCATCGGGTGCAAGCGTAATATATCCCGCAAGTGCAGCGGTTCTTGCCACGTCTTCAATATAAGGATTCAGCCCCCTGTTTTCATGTACCACCACGATGCCTCCCAGTCTCTTTTTGGTATCAACAGGTAAAGAGAGTAATGCTTTGATCTTTCCACCGCCCTTGGGTGAATCAAAATAAACATAGTCGGATTTCAAGCGCGGATCATCCGGTTGCACCTGAACAGAACTGGCATACGCCGGCATCAAAAAACTAGTCAGCGCAGCAACGGTTATACCTCCTACAGCATATGCAGAAAGTTTTTGTATAAAATCGCGTCTTTCAATTCGATTGTGTGCATAGTCGTCGTACAGGTCAAATACCTCCTGTTTGATATCCTCTTTTCTGATTTCTTTCATGACATATTCCATTAAAGGGCTATTAAGTTACTAAGAAGTTCTGAGCCATTTTTAATCATCTGAAATAATAACATCAGAAAAACGTTGGATCATTTAATTTGGGTAAAATATTACGCAGCCTTCTTTTCCGGACCGTTGCAAATACTCAGGGAATTGATTAAATTGAATCCAGCAATTTCTAAACCTTTTCGACCAGGATTATTCAGCATGACCAGGCTATTTATTTTCAGACTGCTATTCATTGTATTGCTCGTGCAGGTTAAAACTGCAAAGGCTCAGTCGGATCATTTTGCTTACGCGGTGACCTCTGTTAATAAAGGAGGAACGCAATGGGTTGCCTTACGGAAACTGGACACCCGGACCAGCGAGTTCAGCAATATATTATTCCATGTACCTGACAGCAGTGTCGCGGCCATTGCGTATGACCGCCGGAGTAACCGACTCTTTTATTCACCGATGAATATGGATCAGTTGCACTATATCGATTTATCAACTATGGAGTCTGTGAGTGTTCCTGGCCAATTCTTCAGTAAGGCGGGCAACTATGATGTAAGAAATGCGGGTCCCATCAACCGTATGGTTATTGGTCCTGATGACTTTGGATATACGATTACCAACGACGGCACACATCTGCTACGATTCACAACAAATGGGTCGCCCGTATTATCAGATATGGGGGATCTGATCGACGATCCCATGAATAAAGACATGGGCATTCACAGTATCTGTGCCAATTCCGGAGGAGATTTGGTGGCAGATGACGACGGACATCTTTTGCTGATCACGGGAACAAACAAAGTATTTAAAGTGGATATCAGCAGCAGAATTACTTCCTACCTTGGAACGGTATCGGGATTACCGCAGAAGTTTACCACCAGCGGACTTGCAGTGAGTGAAGATGGAAAACAACTGATCGCGAGCAGCGTAGGTTATACCGACAGTTACTTTTTAATTGATCCGGGTACCTGGACTGCATCTCCGCCTTCCGCGAAACACGACGTTTATGAAACTGCAGATCTGGCAAACAGCAATGTGTTATTTACAAATACCAGTTCCGCTAATTTGTTTATAACGAAATCACCTGAAAATTCGCATAAGATAAAAGTTTTTCCGAACCCTGTAATGGATGACGTGGTAAGTATTCAATTCAATCAATTGCCAACCGGAGCCTACACCATTCAGTTGGCCGATCTCTTAGGAAACAGGGTAATCCAGCAGCATGCGGAAATAAAAAATACCGGTCAAACGGAAACCATGCACATTCCCGGCACCATCGCTCAGGGATTTTATTACATCCGCATTCTGGATGAAAAAAACAACGTAGTGAGTACGCAGAAACTCGTTGTAGAACGCTGGTAATCTTTCCATCAGGAATCTTCAAAACATTCGTCGATTTAACCCATGCGTCTGACGATGAAATTCCCCGCGCTTTTATTCTTACACCATCTTTAATGTTCTGTTTGAATTAACGCATTTAAAACCTTACCAATGACAAAGACAATCAAACTGGCGGCACTGGCATCCTTATGGATACTTGGCTTCGCTTCCTGCAAAAAAGACAGCAAACCAACAACAACAACCACGAATTCTGCAATAGTAGGTTTCTGGACATTCAAAGAAGATGCAAACAATGACTACTGGAACGACAATGTGCAGTTCAACAGTGATGGCACATTCAGAATGTATACTGCTTTATCATTGGCAGACACATCTGCCGCACAGGCCCTTGCAGATACGGCAGATCAGGTGAAAACTTTTGGAACTTATACTGTTACAGGAGATAGTGTTCATATGGTCTGGCAGGAGTTTAGTGTAATCGGTTTCACTTTTACCGGCGTGATTTATTCGAACCCCGCCAATATTATAGGCAATATTGAAACGAACCAGTCAGGATCTGCCGCCCCACTTTGGTATCTGACAAAACCATAATAAATATTAAACCTACAAGTTATTAATATGAAATACATGCTGCCACTTTATGTGCTCATCATCCTTTCTGCATTGTCATTCTCCTCCGCTTCCAATGCATATAAACCTGGGCCGAAGTCAACTAATACATCCGACAGCACATATTCCGGCGATGCACAACTTTCATATACGCTGAATGGAAAGAAGTTCAACATGAAAACTTATCTGCAGACTGGCGGTAAAACAACACTTGTTATTTATCTTAATGAGGTGGCAAAAAAACCCGGTGGTTTTGTCAGAATAAATCTTACGAATTATTTACCGGTAGATGTATTTAATATTTTGGTGGCTGACAAAGGAACAACTCATATTCTTCATTATAAACCAGCTTTTACCCATACATCACCCGAAGGAACGTATATGATTGGTACTAATAATTATTATGCCGACGACGTTACAGTACAAATCACAGCCATCGACGATAAACATGTAGTCGGAACATTTTCGGGCAATTTTATTTCCAACGATAAAAAAACAATTGAGATAACCAACGGTAGTTTTGATCTGCCATATAAACGCAGGATCTAATAATAAGCGGATAATTTTTACCGCGGTCTTTTCATCGCCGAAAGCAGACGCAGACGCATATACTGTTGCAGCAGATTTGGGTAGACATTATAAAACAGGTTACAAATGCAAACCACGAGTGCCCATAAAATATAGGTTCTGATCACCGCATATACTGTTATCGCAATAAAAAAAATGAACATGGAGAAATGAAATTTCTCGAAGAAATAGGTTTGATTGAAATGTTTTCCGATGGTCGATTTATTTTTCGTCACCGTTGTAAACTGAGGATACTTTTTTCTGATATATTGTATGAGTAACCCGCCATTTTGCGCGAATTTATTAATGAACCGAACTCCCGCCCGTTTATAAAACAATGGTTTCCTGCTCAGCTGTATGGCGTCAAAAAAAGATTTGGGAAAGAATATCGGTATCAGACTAAAACCCAGCATTATGTAAACAGTCAGGTGGTTTAATTTAAGATAACAGAAAATGACAACGGGTAGTAAAAAGATCGTTGTCCAGACGATATTCGGAATCATGTTATAACCGGCGGCCACCCTGTCTATTTTTTTTGATTCCTTTTCTTCAACGGTAGTCATATGCAGCCGCCAGTATTTTCATTTTACTAAAGTTAATTAAGAATCCTTTCATCGTACGGGGTAAGGAATATGACTTGATTACTGATAATGAGGGCATACTTATTTCAGGAAATGGACCTAATTTAGGGAGAGATTGACTTGTAATTCCTCTAACAAATGAAAATAAAAACCTGGACAATAATCGCACGCTGCCTGCTCGGGTTCATTTATCTGGTTTTCGGTCTCGATTACTTTTTGCATTTCATCCCATATCAACCCCTGCATACGGGCAAGCCCGGGGCGCTGGTAGCAGGTCTGAAAGGCACCGGTTATATTTATCCCATGATGAAGGCAATCCAGATTCTTGGGGGACTGTCGTTACTTTTTAACCGCTATGCCCCATTTTCGGCGGTTGTTCTTTTCCCGATAAGCCTGAACGTCTTGTTATTTCACACCATTCTGGTACCATCGGGCTGGTTGATGGGTGTTACCCTGATTGTTCCCAATATTTTTCTAGGTTATGCCTACCGGAATTATTATCGTGGATTGTTCACCGTGAGACCCATATTATGACTTCTTAAAAGTCGCTGAGGTAAAATGGAAAATTTGTGTTATTTTAATGGTTTCATAGGATAAGGTTTAATGGTTAACAGCATTTGATTAGTGCAGCCTCCCCTCAAAAGGAGGCTTTTCTATTCAAGGCGATTGCGACCCAGCCATCAGAGATTTTTCCGATGTCTGGATCACCCGATACCTTATCAGGATAAGGTTTAATGGTAATGGTATTTGAGTGCAACCCATCCTCGTTCCCGCCGGTTGGAGTCTGGCTTTTGGAACAATTAATAAAAGGGTTCGCTATCGCCCGGACCTGCTAAATGACCCGGAGTAAACATCACGAAAATTGCTTATTTAAGTCAGCATTTTTGTATGGTTTTATAGCACGATTGTACTAAATTATTGTCTGGACCTTAGCCTTTGGCTATTTTTAACCATCAAATGAAATCACTTGGCGCGAAGAAATTTGATAGATAAAATAGAGCTGACCCCACCAAAAAAACTGCAGACACTGATTGAGAACCGTCGCGTTTTCAATCTCAATAACTGCGAGCTCAATATTTATGAGAGTTACCAGAAAGCATTCGGCGTTCCGCTGACTTTCAAAGACCTGGTGATTACAAGTATGGTGACGGGAAAAAAAGTAATGCACCTGGATAACCATCCTGACTTTGCCTATTTACCCGGCGAAACCGTGATCCTGCCCGCGAACCAGCGCATGGTCATCGACTTCCCAGAATCCACGCATATGCATCCGACTCAATGTATTGCGTTGACGGTAAATTCCTTGTACGTCAGGGAAACGATGCAGTATCTCAACGAATGTTACAATAGCGGCACCGATGATCATCATGAATGGAATATTGATTTCAGTCAGTATCATTTCTCCAACGATGCAGAAATTGCAGAGACCATCAATAAAATTATCCGCAACTGCGGCAGCACCGACAAGGCAAAAAATATTTATACTGATCTTAGTTTAAAGGAACTGCTGATCCGTCTGGTACAGAGTCAGTACCTCAGGCGGGTGGAGATGGACAAGAATGATAAAAAGAATTTCAATCGCCAGCATTTTCTGCTGGACTATATCCATGGCCACCTGACAGAAAAACTGGGTGTCGATTCCCTTTCACGCAAAGCCTACATGAGCAGGAATGAATTTTTCAAATGGTTCAGACAGCAATTCGGGATTTCACCTCTGGAATATATAAACCGCGAACGCATCAAACTCGCGAAAGAACTGTTGGCCACACAGCACACGACGATCACCGAAACGGCCTATCAGTGCGGTTTTACCGATGTAAATTATTTTGTACGACTCTTCAAAAAAGCTGAAGGCATTACACCGGGAACATTTAAGGAATTTATAGTGAAGGATTCACTCGCCTGAAGTTGCCCATGCGAATGGGGTAATGAGAAGTGTCAAGCATAAACCAAAGTGCAAGCAACACTCCATAACTTCCACCACGTTCGATCCATTCGAACAATTCGTAGCGCGGATATAAAAGTTCGCTGCTCATTTTCCATACAAACAACACAAATATTAACGGCCGGAAGGGTTTGATCAGTACTGAAAAGGCTGCGACGATTTCAAAAATCCCGATCGTAACCGCAGCGCTGCCCGGGTTTGTAAAACCGAGGGACGTATATTGATTTATCAAACCTTTTTTCTCCATGATGTTAAGCCAGCCGTGACCTGCAAGCAAAAGAAATACGATGATTTTCAGACAGGTGAAAACACGTTGGGTTGTTTTTTCATCAGGATTTATATCAGCTGATAGCGGAGTAAAAATATTATTGAAATTTCTTCCAATGCCGCCTGAAAGAATCAATAGAGCGAGCGGTGCACCGGAGTTTCCCGCCCGTTCTATTAATTCTGCAAATGGCTCACCAGACAATGGACGCAATGATGCCGTCAGCGTGCCCCATATAATAAGCCATAAAGTGATCACACGCATCGGATATACCAGCATGAATATTCCCATCAGGATATCAAACGAGCCTATCAACGGCATCAGTCGATAAGCAAGCGTTTGATCAATTCCAAATACAGCGAAGTAGTTGCACCAGATGGGTTTGGTGATGATACCAAAAACACCGTGCCCGATAAAACACATCGCTATCGCGGATCGCAATGTGTAATGTATTTTTTGTTGGATGCTAAGGGAAAACATGTTTTAATATTTTCCGCCGCCTGACGTTTGCTCGAGAATTCTAATGATATTTTCACCTATTTTTCGTCCCTGTTTCAGACCGGAATTGATGGTGGGCTGATAATGTATGCCCCCGTAAAACCTCGAATTGCCGGCGTCTATGCCAATATCCCTGAACGTTTTGAAACTACGGGCAGGATAACCGAGATAATCATATGTATGATCAGTGAACGTTCCGATGTCTCCGTAAACGGCAGTCAGTGCTTCTGATGCGGAAGAAGAAACGACCGCATGCGCTGATGCATATTCAGGATGCGCAGGAGTTGCTATGGTTGGCAGCCACCCGAGATGTCCGATTATTGTATCGATATAAGTTACCGGTCTCACGAGATTATAAGTGTACTTGGTATCCCATGTGCTGATTATTGCATCGTTCAAACATATTCCCACGAGTGCATAAGTAAGTGTCGCTCTGTCGAGTGCACTATGCGTTTGCCTTATCACCTGTTGAACGATACTCATCCAATGACCCGGCGTTGTAACACCGGGAGAAACATCTCTCCAGAAAAAGGCCCAGTTCTTTTGGTCGATGGTCTGATTTACAGAAGCCAGGTACACGTCGTTGGCCATTTTGTAAAAATGCGATGTTGGATTTTCAGAATAAGGAATAGGTGGATCGGGTTGTGCATTATCCCCACTGCCTGCGATGATGGGACGGTTTTTTTCCCAAAAAGGACCACTCGCTACAGCAAAGGCAGTAGGAGTCGGTTCCCAGAGACCCGGCCCCACTGGTGCGAAATAGGGAAGTGCATTATTTTGAGCAAACCCGTCAGTCAGTGACCATGCATAAATGGCGTCAGCAATCGATTTTCCAAACCCTTCCGACCTGCTCAACGTATTGGCATCCACCAGGCTGAATGTGGATGAAATGGCATTTTCCAGGGAATCGATCGCAGCCAGATCTGTTGGATTTACATTTTTGGAAGTGAAGAAATTCCTGTTGAATTCTGCAAGGGACGCATTCACACTTGCCGGCCAGTAATACTTTTTATTCCTTTCTGTTTCAGGCAGACCGGAGAGACCATTGTATTTATTTTTCCAGGAAGCCTGCCCCGGATCGATGGATTCATAGGCGCTGATACCTGAATAAGCAAAGGGCCGCGCAAATGCGCCATTCGCAATACCCGTTGCGTTCTTGTAAATCCTGATTTCCAGCGTCATCCATTTATCAATGACATCGGACGAAAAATCGTGCGGACTTAACTCGTTTCGAAAACTGCTGTCTGATTTATGGCAGCTGGTAAAACAAATAATTGCCATTAGAAGGCCTGGCAACAGCCAATTGGTTGACAGGCTGTGCAACTGGTTCATACATTTTTTCATACCAAACTTTTTTGGGTTAAAAGAATAAGGAAACCCAAGCTATTCGCTATGTAAGAAGAAAAGAAGTGGTAATGAGTAACCTGTGGGAATTAAGTACAGGATGCTGGTTTGAACTGATAATTGGTGGAGTGGGTATGGGAACCGATCACAGATCAGGACGATATCGCAGTTTTATATTACTTCAATTGCGGCGATTTCTGCAGTCAATGGTCTGCCAGCAGGACATGTAGTTTCCCGCCTTTTTTTACCCCGGCAAACAGTAACATTGGCAGGGTACATAAAAATATCGCCCCCACAATCAGATAAGCATCGCTATAACTCAGCTGGGTGAATTGTTTTACTACGATATTATCGATGGCCTGTAAGGCCTGCTGATGTGCAAACGAATGCGTCGAACCCCTGGAGATAAAATAATTTGTGTAGCGGGATATTCTCTCTGCAACAAGCGGATTGTCTGCCGTAATATGTGAAACTATGTCTGACCGATGCTGAGCATTCCGTATATGCAGATAGGTATTCACGAGTGCCAGTCCGAAGGAACCTCCCAATTGCCGCATCATATTATTCAATGCTGCTCCCTGAGGAATATCCACTGATTTCAATGAAGAAACTGCCAGTGTAGTAAGTGGCACGGTAATGATGGCCAGGCCCATGCCACGAAATATAAGCGCAGCGGAAATGCCGAATGCATTTGCCTGAAGATTCATGCCCGACATTTCCCAGCTGAAAATGGAGAACAAACAAATTCCCGTCGCAATCAGGTAAAGTGGTGAAATTCCTTTTTGTAAAAGTTTAGCCGAAATCATGAGACCTGTAATCGCCAATATGGCTCCCGGCAATAACAACAATCCGGTTTGCGATGGTGTAAATCCAAGCAGTCGCTGTGCAAAAACGGGCGTGAGAAAAACGGAACTGAACAAACCGATTCCAGAAATAAATGTAAGCGCAGCGGCAATGCTTAGGTTACGGCTTTTCAATACCCTCAAATTGACTACGGGATAAGGAGTTCTTAACTCCCACCATACGAATAATACCAAACCGAAAAAGGCAATCACAGATAGATAAACAATGTAACCGGCTTCGAACCAGTCGTCAGTCTCTCCTCTTTCCAATACCGTTTGTAAGGCACTCACTCCTATCGCAAGTAAAAAAATCCCGAGCCAGTCAACCTTTCCAATCACCTGTTTTGTGAGCGGCTCTTTCAGGAGTAAAAAACAAATGGTCGCCACAACGATACCTAGTGGAACGTTGATATAAAAAATCCAGGGCCATGAATAATATTCCGTAATAAAACCTCCCAGCGTAGGGCCGATCGTGGGTCCGATAAACACACCGATGCCAAACAATGCACTGGCAACGTTTTGTTTTTCTTTGGGGAATAATTCAAATACGATGGACTGCGATACCGACAACAAGGCGCCACCACCCAGTCCCTGTACGAAACGGAAAGCCACCAACTCCCAGATATTGGTAGCTTGTCCGCACATCAAAGAAAAAAAAGCAAATGCCATGATGGAACCGATATAATAATTTCTGCGACCCATACTAGCCGCCAGAAAACTCGTAAGCGGAATGATGATCACATTGGCAATTGCATAGGAAGTAATCACCCAGGAAGTATCTTCCAGTGTTGAACCGAGATTACCACTCATATGTGAGAGGGCCACATTTACGATGGAGATGTCAATAAGTTCCATCATAGCGGCTCCGATAACCGCTATCAGCAAGAGGTTCTTCTTCATGATGTTCGTTTGTATCGTCAGGAAATCAAGTGGGGCCGTTCATTACTTCCAGGGCTTCAGTGGGAGATTTATGAAAGAAATCATACATGGTATGCGTTTGTTAGGAGATGTTTCATTGTGTTTATTTATATACCGTTCGGTATATTATATGTGAAAAAAATAGTTATAGCTCTTCTATGATTTGTTTTACAGATTGCAGAATCGCATTTCGATATTGGAGTTTTCCCGTCAGCTTGGTAATCATGATAGCTCCTTCGATGGCTGCAATAATCGTGAGCGCTTTGGCTTCAGCATCCACTGATTGATTGAATTCTTTGCCAGCCATCCCGGATTCAATCAACTGCATGATCTTCTTTTTCCAGTTTTGTATTGCTTCGCTCGCCTTTTTTTTCAGCGCCGGATGGGTATCATCTGATTCGACGGCTGTATTCAAAATGGGACATCCGCCTTCAGGGAAGGGGTGTTTCAGAAAATCATCATATACATGTATATAAACCAGCAGTTTCTCTCTCGCCGTTTTATGTTTGCTCATTTCCGAACGAATGATTTTTTCAATTTTGGAAAGATTAAAATCGAATACTTCGAGTGCCACTTCATCCTTGTTGGCAAAATTTCCATAGATGCTTCCCTTGGTCAGACCGGTTGCAGAAGTCATGTCGGACAACGACGTGCCCTCAAACCCCTTTGTATTAAATATGGGAGCCGTTTTTTCAATAATAAATGCTCTTGTCTGTTCGGCTTTTGACATATCCCCCTCCATTAAAACACAAATATATACCAATCGGTATATTATTCCAAATTTATTTGAACAATACTGATCCAGGGCAAATTCAGACCGGCTGAAATGTCAATCCATCTGTATTTCGCAGGTTTATCCCTTTGCATGAATCATACATAAGTTTTAACCATATAATGAGACAGAATACTGCTTTAATGGCAAAGGGCTCCACGTATCGGTTGGTAATCCATCCCGGAGTGACAATATCTGTGGATGAAAACGTAGTGAATATCAGACAGAGAAATAATACTACCGTATGGGTTCTCACCGGAGGTTGGGAAAAATACCAGATGGCCACTCCGGTCATGGCGATAATATAAGTCGGTGATTCAGCTTTGTGATTAAAGATAACCATCCATATTAAAACGGATGCCAGCATCAGCAAACGAAACCGATAGAACTGGTAAAAGGAAGTCCTCAAATAAGGAAGTAGTAAAATAGCAAATCCGCCAGCCACAATAATTGCTTCCGATATTTGAAGAGTAAACCAGCTGTGTAATATACCCATTACGGAGGCTCCATAGGAAACACTGTTGTCTGACTTTAACAGGGTATACCAATGTTGATATTGAATCATCAGGTTTTCTTTGGACACAAATATTAGCGGTAATGCCCAAATGAACAGAAACCAGCAGACTGTGTACACAATGAATCTGAATTTTTGCGGATATAAAATCCACAATACAAATGCGATGGCTCCGAAGATTTTTATAAACACACTAAAGACGATGCAGAAAGAAGCCAACAAAAATTTCCCTCTTTCCAGGAAAATGAACGCCCAAAGGACCAACCCCACCATTAGTAGATTGGTTTGGGAACTCGATACAGAAATCAATGCTTCCATAAAAACATACAGTATGATACATTTCAATGAAGATTCAGAAAAACCCAATCTTTTTATGGCTGCAATGAAAACACCAGCGTTCAGCAGATTAAATAATAAGAGACCAACGAACGTGGGGAAAATCGAAAAGATTCCCATGAACAAAGCAAAACTGGGACTGTATTTATACAGGTCATAATATTCCTCCGGATAACCAACGTAAAGATTTTTGTTCTGTAACAAATGCGCAAATGAACTGCGGAATATTAGAAAGTTGTTATGCCGCGTATGCAATGGCTGACCGCCCAGGTAAGCCTGAATGGTGATTCCTAAAACTACCAGAAAAAAAATCAGGATGATCTGCTTCGGGGAGATGGCATTCCAGATAGCCTTTATTTTCATTCCTTTTAGTAATTGGTACAAACAAGATATGAGAAAATTATCCAATAGTGCGCACATACCTGGAGTACGCCCCGCGTCTGATCGTGTTTATATTATTCGAAAACTTAAGTTAATACTCCTATTTTGCAGCATATGAAAGTTTTCATTTACGCCTGTATCATACTGATACTATGCAGACTGATGGGAGCTTATGTATTTTCTACTTTTGATGACGCTTACATTACCTATCGGTATTCCAGAAATGTAGCAGCAGGAGTTGGATTGGTCTATAATCTGCACGAAAAGGTGTTGGGAACTACTGCGCCGTTGTTTGCAATCATTGGTATTATACCCGCCTGGCTGAAGATTTCGATTCCTCAATTTTTTTTGTTGTTCAACATTTTTTGTGACCTGGGTATTGTATATATAGTATACAGGTTTCTGTTTGCGGAAAACAGGATTCTTCTCATTTTATTTATCCTATTATTTTCGCTTGATCCGGGTACGAACCGGATTGCGATTGGCGGGATGGAAGCCAACCTGTTTTTACTTTGCTCTCTTTTGGGAATGGTGTTATACTTCAACCAAAAAAAATCGTTTGCATTTCTTACTTTATCTGTTATCTATTTTTTGCGGCCGGAAGCATTAATCCTTCTAACCATATTATTTTTTTACGAATGGTTTGAAACAAAAGAATTCCCCGTGAAGTTCCTGCTTCTATGCGTTTTCATTGTAGCACCCGTATTATTCGCGATGCATCTGTACTACGGACATGCGATCCCTCAGTCCGTTATTGTAAAATACAGGGACGGAAATCCGGATTTTATGAGTCTGATCCGTGACATATTTTTCCCGCATATATCCAACTACATTATTTTCCCCCTCGCCATATATGGAATGATCAAATCGTTCGGTAAGAATAAGTATCTGCGCATTTGTTGTATTTGGCTGATTTTATACGCAGGCGCATATTGCATCAAGGGGCCATGGATCATGAACTGGTATATTTATTCTATTGTGGTAATCCAGTTAATATTTGCTTCACTGGCGATCCGGGAAATAGCTTTACTGTTACATTTTAACTCATCCCGAAATAAATGGTTGCTTTTCATTCCCGTACTTGCAGTCTTATGTTGGCTGTTCATTTGTTTTTATAAAGGCAGGAGTGGGCAGGAGTTAATGTACGGACAATTGAAAAAAGATCTTGATCCTGGACGGAACACCGACCTCAAATTTTTCGCGGACGATATCGGTGCGATCGGATACTATAGCAGGGGGTATATATATGACAATCTGATGTTAGTGACTCCCCAGGCCATCGATTATCCCAATCTAAGGGAACGCATTGTGCATGTGCATCCTGATTACTTATTTTTATACACGACGGAATACCATATAAACATCATTATAAAAGATTCGACCCTTTCCAAAAATTATCATTTTCTTAAAAGATATTCCGCCAATGGCGAGACTAACTTCCCGGAAAATATAAAGAACCTTACGGGCGCTTATCATATTGACTATATCCTCTGGCAGAGAAATCAAAAAACCCCCTAAAAAAAGATCATTAAATTAGGCATACATCATCTTGAGGCCACAGCTGTTACAATATCGGATCATGGATTCGTTGACCAAAGACTGACAGTCTTTACCAATGCACGGCGGGGAAGTTTGAGATGAGATAAAATCATTTCTGCAAAATCTTCAGGCTGCAGAACTTTCGCGGGATCACCATCTGTTAAATTGAGTTCGTGTGCAAGTGGTGTTGCTATAGTGCTGGGATTCGCTGTAAATACCCTGATTCCGGATGAACGCACTTCCAGCATCAGGGATTCAGAAAGACCCATTAAACCAAATTTCGAAGCGCTATAGGCAGCGGTATTCGGGAAAGCCCTGAGTCCGGCAGTAGAAGATATATTTACAATATCTCCATTTTTCCTTGCGAGCATATACGGCAGCACCTCGTGAATACAATAATAACATCCGAGTAGATTGGTTTGAATGATGCTTTCCCATTCTTTCACCGACAGATCCATAAACTTGCACATTTTCGCTATGCCGGCATTGTTGATAAGAATATCAATCTGTGCGAACTCAGTATTGAATTTCGCAATAGCCGAGGAAATGGAAGCATAGTCTGCGACATCAGCGATTTGATAGGATGCCTTGATTTCCGCATTAATACCACGAATCTCTTTTAATAAATCAACGAGATCCTGTTCTGTTCTGGAAATGAGTGCCAGGTTCACACCTTCAGCCGCGAATGCCAAAGAAATAGCCCGACCCAATCCCTTTCCAGCTCCCGTGACTAAAGCCGTTTTTCCTTTTAAAGATTCCATTTTTGATATAAAGGTATTAACTGTATTATTATGGCTTAACCTGGATAAATTTAGGTGGCGGAACGCTTAACGCTTAACGCGGAACGCTGAACGCTGAACGCGATATTTTATGATAAGAGTATTTAGTAGCATATTGATCCTGATTTCTTTTTGCGCTCCTGGCACACTTAGTGCCCAGACTACCCATAATTTCAACGGCTGGCTGGCCGCATTTGGTCGCGTTGAATTGAAAAATAAGTTCAGTCTGCATATCGAATCACAGGTTCGTTCTTCCAATGATCTCGAACATGTGCAGGGCATTTTGTTAAGGGCCGGCCTTAACTACAATTTGAAAAGCAATCAAATAATTACCGTCGGATATGCTTATATCAGTTCCAGGCGAACAGTAGACGGAGTAAGCGGGTACGGCCCAGAAGACCGGATATGGGAACAGTTTGTTTTAAACGAATCGTTTGCATTTCATGAACATAATATCACCATTCAAAATCGGTTCAGGCTGGAGCAGCGTTTCATCGGACAGTCAGTAGCAGAAGATGGCGAACTGGAAACCAGTGGGTTTTCCTTTGTGCAAAGGATCCGTTATTTCGCGCGTTTGATTGCTCCTTTTGCAAAATCGCCCGGTGGCTTTAAGCGTGGTGTCTTCTTTTCTCTGCAGGATGAAGTCTTCGTTAATATCGGTGACCTCTCTGTTGTGAACGGAAAATATTTTGATCAGAACCGTGCCTACTTTTCTATAGGTTATAGGTTTTCTCCGAAAAATGACACAGAGATTGGGTATATGAATCAGTACGTTTTAAATCAGGGAACTGCAAGAACTAACAACAATATTATTCAGATAGCTACTTATATAAAATTATAGTGAGATTTTCCTTTGCCGGTATGCTTACTGTTTCATTTGTAAATCCTCAACCCACTTATTAGCAGATTTAAAAAACAATGTGATTGATGCCATGCTTACAAACAAAATAATCGACATGGCCCAACGCAAGGATTCTACACCCAGGGATGGTTTTAATAAATCACTGATCATGCCAACCACCAAGGGCCCAAAACCCAACCCAATCAGATTGAGTACGAGAAATAAAATGGCAGAAGAAAGCGCCCGCATGGATGCCGGCACCAAGCTGTGGACGACCGCAATGGACGGTCCCAAATACATACTGTGTAGCGATGCACAGAAACCCAAACAGATTATGCACAAAATGTTATTCTGAAAAAAAAGAGCGCCTGTTGCAAAGAATATAGAAATGATGATCGCATAACCAGGCACTTTCAGATACCAGCGCTTGTCTTTTTTTCCAAAATAATCTGTCAGAAGGCCGCCGGCATATGTACCAATGCCTCCTCCAATGCCAAAGATCAATCCAAGCAACACACCGATTTGCGCATTTTTCATTCCGTGAAGTCTTGACAAAAAAGAAGGTGCCCAGTTTATCAAACCATAGATACAAAAAACGTGCAGCCCTGTCGCCAGTGCCAGCCACACAAATGTTTTAGTCGCATACAGATGCCGGATCACTTCAGCCAATGTATGCCGTTCATCCGCTGATGTTGCAGACAAATCGGTAGCGCCTCTTCGTGGTTCTTTTACTGTTGCATAAAATATCAGGGAGAAAATAATTCCGGGAATACCCAACAGCAAAAATGCCGTTCGCCACCCCAAATGCTGGTTGAGGTAACCCCCCATCAGGAATCCAATCAGTATACCGAAATAAATACCTGTTGAATAAACTGACAACGCAGTAGCTCTTTTTTCAGGAGGAAAATAATCAGATATCATGGCATGCGCCGGCGGACTGCCACCCGCTTCACCCACACCCACACCAATTCGCGCAAATAATAACTGAATGAAATTAAGTGCTCTCCCGGACAAAGCAGTCATTACGCTCCATAAGCTCAACGACATGGCCACGATATTTCTCCGGTTTGTTTTGTCGGCAAGACTGGCAATCGGAATGCCGAGTGTAACGTAAAATATTGCAAATGTGAATCCAGACAATAAACCAAGTTGCGTATCAGAGAGGTGCAATTCTTTTTTAATGGACTCCTGTAGAATGACCAGCAACTGCCTGTCAATAAAATTGAAAACGTATACCAATGTCAGCATCCCCAGCACATAATTTCTGTACAGGTTACTCCCACTCTTTATTTCAGCCACTTCCTTTTTCTGCATGAACGGATTTGAATGAAATCATTCGCTATAAGACGACGTTGGGAAGCTAGTCGTTGATTGCCTGATACACCAGTGGTTTGAATTGTTTGTCGGTGTCAGCAACATGCGGCCCCCAAATTTGCCGGTAAATAATAACAAACATGTCTTCCTTTGGGTCCACCCAGTAAGAAGTGGAAAATACACCACCCCAGGAATAAGTTCCTGCCTGACTCGGCCCCAGTCTGCTGCCATTCTCAGTTATGATGGAAAAATTGAATCCAAATTTATTCTCCGACATTACGCCGTTAAGATTTACAAACAAGTCACCGATCTGATTCATCGTCATCATGCGTATCGTGTTATGCGACAAAATACGAACGCCGTTGTATGTGCCCCCGTTTAACAACATCTGAAGAAGAATCGCATAGTCATAAACGGTAGATACCAGTCCGCCACCGCCGGAATAATAATCCGTTTTTTGCAGCGGGTAATTCATGTCAAGATATCCTCCGAAGGTTGTCTTCTGGATTTTTATTGCGCCGGTCGAATCCTGCTGAAAGAAATTTACCAGCCTGGCTCCTTTTTCTGCAGGCAAATTGAAATATGTATCCTTCATTCCCAATGGCTGAAAAACGCGCTTTGTAAAAAAATCTTCCAGAGACATACCTGACCAAATTTCAATCAGATATCCCAGCACATCCGCATTCAATCCATACATCCATTTTTCACCTGGTTGAAAAAATAAGGGAAGCGTGCCCAGGCGATTCATCACATCAGAAAGCTTTTGATTTCTTACACCCACACCGCCGGTGATAGCATACTTCGCATAAATAGCATTTTCTCTGGGCGTACCGATGGCAGGATATCCGAGTCCCGATACATGGGTGAGTATATCACGAATGGTAACTGCTCTTTTGGCCGGAACCGTTGTATAACTCGTGTCTTTGAAGTCGAATGTATTTAAGACCTGCTGATTTGCGAAAGATGGAATGTATTTCGAAACAGGATCGTCCAGCGAATATTTTCCTTCTTCCCATAAAATCATCGCGGCTACAGTGGTGACGGCTTTTGTTTGTGAAGCAATCCGAAAAATCCCGGTTTTGTCGAGCGGTGCTTTCGTATCCGGGTCATTATATCCATACGATTTATAAAAAACAATTTTCCCCTTCCGGGCGATCAGTGCAACGGAACCGTTCACCCATTTCTTTTTCACCCAATCACTCATACCGGAATCGAGGCGTTCAAGTCGTGAAGCGGAAAACCCTCCTTCTGCAGGAGTTGCCTGCGTGAGAACCTTCGATTGCGTTTGTGCCTGCGTGGTAAACAAAAACAATGTAAGCAATGTAGTCAGGTGGCGAAGCATAGAATTTTCGTTAGAAATCAAAAATAGACAATTATTTGGTTAACTTTCTTTCGCAAGCCAAGCAGTCACCACGGTAAAAAATGAAAAGATGAGACTCAATAATAAGGTTGCCCTGATCACTGGAGCTGCCCATGGTATAGGCCTCGCCACTGCAGAGCGATTCGCAAAAGAAGGAGCCAAACTTATTTTGTGGGATGTATCGGATCAGGGAGGTGAAGTAGTAAACCGATTAAGGAAAGAAGGATTTGAAGCCATCTTCAAAAAAATATCGGTAACGAACGCTGATGAAGTACAAAAATCGGTTGAAGAAGCCCGTGAACATTTTGGACGCATAGATATTTTAATTAACAATGCAGGTATTACCAAAGACAGAACCCTGCTTAAGATGTCCAAACAGGAATGGGACGATGTGATCGCCGTAAACCTTACGGGCGTTTTTAATTGCACACAGGCTGTGGCTCCGATTATGAAAGCACAAAATTATGGCCGCATCGTTTCGGCGTCTTCCAATGTGGCCATTCGCGGCAACTACGGACAAACGAATTATGTCGCCACCAAATCGGCCATCATTGGCATGACGAAGGTATGGGCAATGGAACTCGGACGTTTTGGAATTACTGCTAACTGCATTGCGCCTGGATTTATTCAAACCGCCATGACCGATGCCATGCCTGAAGAAGTACGCGATCAAACGATCCCGCTTATTCCCTTGGGTAAGTGGGGAGTTCCCGACGATATAGCGAATGGATATCTCTATCTGGCTTCTGATGAAGCGTCGTTTGTAAGTGGAATCTGTCTCACGATAGATGGCGGCGCGGCCAGATGATTATTTTACCGGTAACTCAATGATGAATTCAGTTCCTTCATTTTCCTGTGTGTTCACTTTTATATCTCCGCCATGTCCTTTAATAATATCGTAACTCAAACTCAAACCAAGCCCAGTGCCCTGTCCCGCAGGTTTTGTAGTGAAGAAGGGCTGAAAGATTTTGTCAATTACTTTTTGTGGAATGCCAATCCCATTATCCTTCACCGTCAGAACAACTTTACCGTTGGTTTTTCTTGTAACAACTGAAACGGCAGGCTGATAGTTCCCATTAGTTATTTTTCTCTTGTCATTCACGGCATAAAAAGCATTGTTGTATACATTCAGCAACACACTTCCTATATCCTGGGGAATGACATTTATTTTTTCAATACCGTGCTCGAAATCCGTCTTCAAATCAACATTAAAAGTATTGTCCTTAGCCCGCAGGCCATGATATGCCAGCCGTAAATATTCGTCAGCGAGCCCATTAAAATCTGTCGGCTGTTTTATACCCGCGCCCAATCGCGAATGCTGCAACATTCTTTTTACAATAGCATCGGCACGTTTGCCGTGATGATTAATTTTTTCAGAATTTTCCCTGATGTCTTTGGCAATTATTTTTACTTCCTGAAAATTTCCCTTTGCAACTTCCTGATCCAATTCATCACTGAGTTCTTTATTCACTTCAGAAAAATTATTTACAAAATTCAACGGATTTTGAATCTCATGCGCAATACCTGCTGTGAGTTCTCCCAGCGATGCCATTTTTTCATTTTGGATCAGTTGCGCCTGTGTGGATTTTAACTCCTGTAATGTAGTTTCCACTTTTTGTTTCTGTTGTTGCAATATGGAGTTTGCTCTCTTTCTTTGCTGGCTGTTCCACCATTGAATAAAGGCAATAACCAGGAAAAAAATCACAGCTGTGACAAATACATCGGTCAATATTCTGCTTCTGCTCTTTTGATCCCGTAAAATAGTCGCAGCTGCCTGCTCTCTTCTGCTGAGCTGCCCATCAAATTCGAACTGCTGGATTTCTGTGGCATTGCTATGTTGATGAATGACTTCTTTGAGACTGTCTTTTAGCTTAAGATACTCGTATGCACTGTCGCGCTTACCGATTTTTTCATAACAGGCATTCAATACATCTGTGGCGTACATGAGGGAACTCGGATCACTGCCGGGAAGAGAAAGTACATACGCTTCATTTGCGTATGCAATCGCTTTTTCGAGTTTGCCCTGAAGCATAGAAGAATAGGCCGAATAAATATAAAATGAATTGAGCAGAAAGTGACCGGTCTTAAGGCATTCGGCAATTGCCACAGAACACACGGAATCTGCCTTTTTATAATCTTTCTTATACCATGTAAAATAATCAGCCCAATAGTAGCATGATATTACTTTTGCTCCCCGCTCACTGGAAACAGCAGCACTCGAATCCATCAGGTGAAAATAATACAGTACAGAATCTTCTTTATTCATTTCCTGATATATATCGCCGGCCATGCCATACAGATGAAGCGCCTGATCGAAAAAAGGGTCCTTATTAAATTTTAAAAAAGAAATTCCCTTTAATGTGGGCGCCAAAGCATCCCGCGAATTGCCGATGCTTATATAAAACCAGCCAAGATCATAATATAATACAGACAGATATTCCTGTACATGATTTAACTCTGAAAGATCCAGTCCTTTGAAAGCCATATCCAGGCACTCCTTAAACAACGAAACGTTGGTATAATAAAAACCGATCCGGGCGTACGCCAGTATGAGATATTTTTTATCGGGTATCCGGAAGGCTGTGTTGATGTACTCATTACAATAAGTTAGCGTACTATCAACCTGCGTATTGAAAAACATATTGTACATCGAAAGGCTGTCTAAGATCATACACCTGGCTGTGTCGGAGTCAGCCGATTTCAGCTTATCCTTCAATCTTTCGATCGTTGGGTTTTGCGCACTTACTGTGAGAACAGTCAATAAAAGAGAGCAATACAGTATGGTGCGCTTCATTTATTAAATTTATTGAATATATAGTTATTCGACGGATTGTATTGGTCGGCGGGACTGTACCGGTCGGTGAAAATGGTAAAGTTATTTTTAACAGGTTATTTGCTGCCGGGCAATTCTCCCCCAATCCAATTCTTAGTATATGCCGGATTCCAACTGTGTTTCCATCTCCGATGACTCCATAACCACATTTCCGGATTCGCGCGAATTACTTTTTCCATATAACGGGCGTATCGCAACGTGAGTTCTCCCTCCTTTAGTGCAAGGGGGTCTTCGCAGGCAACTTCCAGGAAAGCCTGGTAATAACCACGCCTGGGTTTCACTATAGAAGTAAACAACACGGGTAAATTACGTGCGCGTGCCCCATTTTCAGGACCTGATACAAACCCCGTGGGCCTGCCAAAAAAATTCATCCAGTAAGCATTGTTCAGGTTACCCGGGCTCTGGTCGGCGACGAGACCCAGCAGATATTTGGTTTCGGCAAATGATTCCATCGATTTACTCATATTGCCTGCAGCAATAAATTTATTCCCGGTACGAACACGCAAACGATACATCAATTTTTCCATCACAGTATTCGTCAGAGGCATATACACAACGAGCACCTGATATTTTGTGTGATCGCCCAGCACATGATGTCCCCATTCCCAGTTGAAAGTATGTCCAAGGTGAAGCTGGCAACTCTTACCCGTTTCAAATAAAGGATCAAGCACTTCCCAATTGGCGGTTACTCTTTTTTCAAGAAATTTTCCGGAAGCTCTGACCAGTTTAATGGTTTCTATAAAGGAATCAATAAGATTATGGTAAAATGCTTTTGCGATCTTAATCCGTTCTGCATTTGATTTTTCCGGAAATGCTATTTCAAGGTTTTGCATAACTACCTTTTTCCGGTATCCAATAACATAATAAACGATACCGTATATTCCATCAGAAAGGATATACAATAACCGCATTGGGAGGAGGGCAAGCAGGTAAAAAAAACCGAATACAATATAATACATCAGGTTTCGAAAATATCAAATTCCAGTTTGGGGTTATGAGTTATGAGTTATGGGTTATTTCTGCGGAGCTTTGTCCACCTGTACCGCGAGCGCTTGTGTATAGGTGATGTCCACCATATCTCCGACCTTAACACCAACCAGTTTTTGCGGATCTTTCACCTTAATCGTTTTGGTGTTTCCCTGTGGTCCATTAAAAGTTACGGTAGGTATGGTTGGGTCGATCGCTGTGATCTGAACGGTTACGGTGACTTGTTGCGCTACAATACCTGAGGGCATCGCACCCGGCTTGGCACTGGCTGCCGCGTCAACACCCTGCGCACCGGTTGTGCCGTGTGACTTTACCTGATAAGCAATTTCTTCGGTATATACTGCCGTAATTACGTCGCCTTTTTTTACCTGCGCCAGATTTTTTACGTTATCACCCGCCACAAAACTATGTTCCTGTCCATCAGCCGTTTTCACAGTTACCTCTCTTGTGGTCTGATTAATCCGGGTAACCGTTGCAGTCACTGTTTGTGAAGATACTACCGCCTCCCCTTTTACTTCCTGCGCCTTCGCATTTGTTAAAATGAACATTGTCATAAATATTGCAGCACTAACCGTTTTTATCCATTGATTTGACGTGAATTTTTTTTCCATTTTCATGATGAATTGTTTGATGGTATGATAATGAGCGGGTAAGATAAGAAAATATTACTGAGTGGACCGGCCTCTGTTTTCGTAGCGAAATTATTCGTTGTCGGGATATTCCCTTTCCAACAATGCAATGAGAGATTTTGCCCGTTTTAAGGCCATCGATGTCTGGTTATTCATCAGTTTCAGAAAACCATAATAATATTGATACTGCATCGTAACCGCGTTTATTGCATGGACATCATTGGTCATAAACGGCGGATTGGATTGGACTATTTTTTGAAGTTCGGTTCCACCTGCACCGATCGCTTTGTATACAGAAAAGAAAACGTTGGCATCAAATAGTTTTTCATTTGATAAAATCAATGTGTTTACACGCGCGCGACTTAAGTCAGACCAATTATCGAATGATTTGATAAATTGATAATAAATAGCGATACTGTCCGCAACAAACCGATGTTTAAAGATTCTAAATGCTCCCGTGCTCGTCATTTGCAAATAGGTTTTCGCATTGATAGATGGGCCCATGGAACCTAACATAGTCAGTTTTCGGGCCAGGTAATATATTTCACCTCGGTTGGAGTTTGTTTTTAATAGCATGAACACTCTGTCGATTGTGTTGCAAGACATGTTATTGATCGAATCATTGTTCTTGTACATGCTCACATCATTTTTCAGATCACTGATCATGGACCGAACATATTCGTTTGCATGCGTACTATCCGAAATGCCTTCCCTGAGATTTTCTGCGAAAAAGCCGAGTGTAACGGCCAGAAAAATCATCAGGAACTCAAGAAAATATTCTTTGAAATTTTTCTTTTCTACATTCGGGTGGTGGTGGACTTCCATTTCGCAGATGGTGGTTTTAAGTTAAGGCAGGTCGGGTAAAAATAGCTGTAATTCGTTTACAACACCGTGTGGCCAACAGAAAATTTTACAGCTTCATAGCAACCTTTTCCCCTCATTGCCTGTCAGCCTAGGGATTACCTCATTTAATTTTTTTAATCTGACGTTGGATGAAAAATGTGTGTTATGGACCTTTAGTCGTTTTTATAACATTTATCATGTATTCCTGTTCCAGGACCAATACTGAATCAGCATCGTTGGTTGGAAACTGGAAAGTAGTGAACGATTCATCGTTGAATACGAATAAAATATTTACCCTTTCAGCCGGCCTTGGTGGCATAGGTAGTAGTAATTACCTGGCACAACCATGTGGAGCTACTTTTAATTTCAATTCAAATGGGAATCTGGCAACATCTTTTTTTGATTGCAGTTACGCTTTCCCTACCGTTGATTCGGCAACATATACGGTAACAGGGAATCAGGTTACCATTTCTATTTTTGCACAAAATGGTGGATGCTGTTCCTTTGTGTATTTCAATCCGGTTTTTACAAGAACCTACACAACTACCCGTTTGGCGGCAAACAGAGCAACATTATTTTTTAGCACAGCACTTTCTGCATCGCAGGAACCAGCTAAAACTGAAACCATCAACCTTTCGAAATAAAATGAATTATTGTTTGTTGTCCATTAACGCAATGAAGCGTGGCTCGTCACGAAGGGCGTCATAATCCGGATCCTTCAATATCCATGTTTTATTCCCCGAGCCCCTTTTCATTGCCTTCTCCAACAGGTTCAGCGCCTCATCTTTCATTCCCGTTTTTGCGTAGAGACACGCCCCGTTAAATAATACACCTGAATCCTCAGGTGCCAGTACCAACGCTCTTTCAATCCATTCGTAAGATTCCTTTGTTTCTCCAATATCACAGAGTATTGTTGACCCGAGCGAGAGCGCCCTTACGTCGTTGGGATTTAACGCTAACTGCCTTCTGGCCCTTTCAATACCTTCATGTCCCACCGCTTGAACGTTCTCCCGATGCAACATGGTTAGTGACATAAAAAGCAGGCAAAGACTTTGATAGTCTTCCTTGCGCACATCAGCCGCCTTGCGAAACATTTCGGCAGACAATTCAATATCTCCGCGGGCGAAGCCCGAACGTCCATAAAAATAATAGGCGTGGAAACAATTTGAATTCAACCGGATGGCCTCATTGAATTCAACGTCGGCTTCTTCATATTTCCTGCCGAGTGAGAGTGTATATCCCCTCGACGCGTGCGCGTCAGCCAGACTGGGAGCCAGGGATACGGCCATTGAACTATTTTCCTCTGCCTGTTGCAGATCATATAATTTCCCTCCTTCCCATTCATATAACCAGGAATGTGAATCGGCCAGTCCGGCATAACCCAGTGCATACTGGTCATCGATTTCTATGGCCTTTTTAAACATTTCAATGGCAGAAGGCAAAAAAAGCTGATGTAAAAAACCTAATCCCTTCAGGAAATATTCATAGGCTTCGAAGTTGGTTTCCGGCCGGCGGATCACTTCCTTTTCTTCACTGGTTAAAAAGCCTTTTACGGCCGTAGCTACGTTCTGTGCTATGTCTTCCTGTATTGCAAAAATATCTTCCAGTTCACGATCGTACTGGTTTGACCATAACCTCGAACCATTGGATGCATTGACCAGTTGTGTATTGATCCGTAATCGTTTCCCCGCTTTTCTCACGCTTCCCTCGAGGATGGTCCTCACGTCGAGGGTTTTCCCAATGTCTCTCAGGTCGATTGTTTTATTTTTAAAAGCAAAACTGGAAGTGCGTGCGATTACACGAAGACGGTTGAGCTGACCAAGTGTGTTGATCATTTCTTCTGTAATGCCATCGCAAAAAAATTCCTGTTCTGCGTCGTTACTCATATTGATAAATGGCAATACAGCGATGCTGTTATTTTGCAAAGTCTCATGGTCTAAGGTTGGCTTTTCAGCATTTAATCTGTTATAACTCCGGACCATTTCGAAAATCTTTACTGGTTGTTGCACATTCTTCAATCTTTCTTCTTTTACGAAGCGGCTGGACAGATCCGGCTTATTTGAAATATTACCTTGTACAACTTCAGAAATATAAATGGAGCCTGGTTCTGCGATCGTCTGGATGCGCGAAGCAATATTTACACCATCGCCAAAAATATCTTCCTGATCCACGATCACTTCGCCCATATGGATGCCGATCCGTAGCTGATATTCGTTGGTCTCCTCCACTTTCGCCTGTATGCGAATGGCAGCAGTAACGGCTTCCGTGGCAGTTTCAAAAACGGCCATCAAACCATCACCCATCTCTTTCAAAATCCGTCCGTTGAATTCTTCGATAAGGGGCTTTTGAATGGACCTGTTTTTTTGCAGTAGCCCGAAAGCGTGTGGTTCGTTGCTGCCCATCAGAGAAGTGTAACCTACGATATCAGTAAAAACAATACATGCGAGTTTTCGAAGCGCCGCCATATGCTTAAAATTAATGCATTCGTGGCAACTTGTAAAGCTCCTCTGGGCGTTCCTGTATTTCATCTTAATAAAGGCTGCCGCTTCGGTCATTTTACAATATCAGCTTCATCATGATGTCTGTCTGCTCATCATTACCTAATGTGAAAATGTGTTTGTCGAATGCAACGAAACCATTTTTTTTATAGAAATTAATTGCTCTTACATTTTCTTCCCACACTCCCAGCCAAACATATTCAGCATTATAATGTCTTGCAATTTGGATTGCCTTCTCGTAAAGTAGTTGCCCGATTTTTTTTCCGTGAAATTCCTGTAAAACATAAATACGTTCAATTTCAACACTCCTGTCGTTGTTCAATTCCGTTTGCGATTGACCAAAGTTTAATTTTAAGTAACCAATAACCTCTTTGTCGAGGAGTACAAAATAAAATTCAGCGTTTCTGTCGTTGAGCCCGGAAGTCAGCTTTTCGACAGAAAACTCTTCCAACAGGTATTTTTCAATGTTCTCCTCTGTGTTAAAAGATGAAAAAGTCTCCCGGAAAGTCTGCTTACTAATTTTTTGCAACTGGTTTGCGTCGCCTGGTGTTAGTTTTTTAATAAGCATTGCTTCCATGAATTTGTTTAAGGGATGATTTTTCTACCGGCTTTTACGCCTCTATTCAGATTTCACAACAACTTGATCCTCTCTTCTTCGAGATCGATCAGGTAGAGTTGGTGACGAACGATTTCTTCATTTAGCGAAGGATCCTGGTTTGCCTGCATGAGGAATGCGCGCTGACTGTTGAGCATTTCGAAATACATTTTCTTGTATTTTTCATTTCGCCAGTCATCGTCGGGCAGCTTTAGTTTCTCCTCCCAATGTTGCAAAAGTTTTTGCACCTGCAGATTCCCATTCCATTCACCATCGTATTTGTCTCTGAGAAACTGATGGGTGTGTTCTTTCAATCCCTTTCTAATTTTTTCCTCTGCGATATCCTCCGGTTGCATATTGAAGGAAGCCATTTCAAACAATTTTGACCGGTTGATAAGAAAGGGTAAGGTAAGGCCCTGCACCAGTAAGGTGAGCAGGATCACGATAAAAGTGATAAACAAAATGAGATTCCGGTGCGGGAAATTTTGTCCGTTGCCCAGTGTTACAGGAATGGCCAGTGCAGCAGCAAGCGACACTACACCCCGCATGCCCGTCCAACCCAACAACAACGGAAGTAGTAATTGTCTTTTCCTGGATGAGGTGCTGGGGAACACATTCCGCCGGAAAATCAAAGTTGCTAACATCGCCGTATAAGCGCTGATCATTCTCGCAAGGATTAATACACCCGTCACGAGCATACCATAACCGATGGCTGTTCTTAAATGAATTCCTTCCGAACGGAACCCTACCACGATTTCAGGAAGGTCAAGCCCGATGATGAGAAATACAATTCCATTTAAAATAAAAATAAACGCCTCCCACACGTTAAACCCCATGATGCGGCTGGCGCTGTTCAGATAAATCAAATTACGGTTCGCCATGTACAGTCCGCCAGCCACTACGGCCAGTACACCCGAGCTGTGTATTTCTTCGCCCACCCAATACATAAAATAAGGTTCGATGACGGTAAAGGCGATGTCGGAAGAAGCATCCGTAGGAAGCATCCGGTGTAATTGTACAAAAAGCCAACCCAGCAGCAGACCGGTACCAGCGCCGCCAAGGATCATCCACGCAAAACTCAGGGCCGCCTCATGCCAGATAAATTGCCCGGTACCGATGGCGACTAAAGCAAAACGGAATATGATCAGGGAGGATGCGTCGTTCAGCAGACTTTCTCCTTCGAGGATCGTGGAGGTCGATTTGGGAATCTTCACAAATCTCGTGATCGCCGAAGTGCTCACGGCATCCGGAGGGGATACAATACCACCTAATAGAAATCCCAGCGCAATGGAGAAACCCGGAATATATAAATTGGCTACCACGGCTACCGTTAGTGCTGTAAATAAAACGACCAGAAAAGCGAAGCTGCCGATGATCCGGTACCACTTTTTCATTTCTTTAAAAGAAATATTCCAGGCCGCTTCATACAGCAATGGGGGAAGAACTATGAAAAAGATCAATTCAGGATTCACTTTGATCGCGGGCAAACCCGGAATAAAACTGATCAGTAAACCCGCCACTACCAGTACAATCGGATAGGCGACCCGGAGTTTGGTCGCCAGCATTTCCAGCAGCACGATGGCTGCTATCATCGCCAGTAAGAATGGCAGAATGCCGTGCATCTGTTAGGGTTACTATGAATGTTTGTTTTGCTCAACTCCGTATCGTATGGCTTTTTCAAGAATATCGAGATGTATATCTTTCAGCGTTTTGAATTTAATGCAATACCCGGTGACACTTGCTTTGCCTAGTTTTTTTCCAAAATTCTGTGCTAAGTAAGTCTTGTCTTTTATACCAAGAACATAGACGGAGATTCCCGTTGTGTTTGCGCTCAAACCAATTTGATAAAACTGTTTGGTTGTTCCATCGGCGTATTTAATGGCATACAATCCGTATCCAATGTTAGGATTGCTAACCACTTTGCCTTCGCTGTTTTTACCATCGAGGAACCACAATTTACTTCCCGGCAATACCTGAAGTATGAACTTGTGCAAAGCCTCCATATCATTACGTTTTGGTTCCGGTTGACCCGCAATATAGTTTTTGATTTGATCTTTTATGTTCATATAAAATGAATATTTTTTTAGTCACTTCCCGATACAGAAATACTATCCAGCGATTCAAATGGTCATTGTTTTTCATAATCGGCACTAAATTCAAATACTTAGCTGAAATAAGAATTCGTAACTATTTCTAGTCCGAAATCTTATATTCAGAAATAACTTTTCGGCTAAAAACAAGAACCTCAGGAGAAACTTTAAACCCTGCACCTCCGTAACTTTTATTAAAAGTATTGATATTGCCCATGTTGGAATAGACTGGCTCATTGGTTTCCGCTTCACCGGTATTGGTAAGATATACCAGACTTCCAAGCTTTACATTGGCTCTTTCACATAATTTATGAGCAGATTTTTGAGCGTCATCATAAGCTAAGAGATCAGCCTCCCGCAACAGGCTATCTGCTTTCGAGTGACCAAACTCTACTTGTGAAATGCCATTTATTTTGGTCGCCAGTAATTTAGCCGTCAGATCGGTAAACTGATTGATGTCCCTCAAAACAAAATCAATATTCTGTTCTGCGTTATACCCGACAAAGACATTTCTGTTGTTGATATAGTTATATTCTTTATTTGCTGAAATGTTACTCGTTTTTATATCATTTTGCTGCGCAAAATGTTTCAGTATACCAACCACAGAATCGGCTGTTTCCTGCGACAGTCGCACAGCATCAGCCATACGGGGTTGAACAAAATTTATATTTATTGTGAAATTAATCAAATCCGGCTTAATCCGGATTTTGCCTTCACCAGACACTTTTATCGTGGCTGAGTTCTTCTGAGATTCATTACATGAAAGCAGGATGAGCATAGAGATGATAGCTAGAAGGATTTTGTACATGTTGATTTTTTAAAAGGGATGCAAATCCAAAAATATTTCATAGCGACCGCACGGTTTTAAGAGATAATTAAGAATTCGCCGGTTGATTGCCTTCTGTAGTGTTAGAAAAAATTATCGATGCATATAAACAGGATTAAGTATCAAATCAGCATCAGATGAATACCTGTAAGGGACCAGGCCCGTACCAAGTCTGTTGATCAACGGACTTGGTACGGACTTAATAGCTTACAGATAACCGTTTGACACGGCAATGACAGAACTCTGATGGCGATCCAATAAATAGTTTGTGAAATTTGGAAACGTTTACGAAAAATTAAAATTGTGTTTCAGAACATTCTTCTATGGCCGTGCTTCCATCACTATTACACAAGTTGCAATGCATAACCCAGCGCGGCGCTTCCTATAACAAGAAATACCGTATTGATCTTTCGAAAACCGAATGTCATAAACAAACTGACCACGGCAATTAGAATAGTGCGCCAATCCGAAATGGTTTCCCGGGCAAAACTAATGCAGACAGTCAGAATGATTGCAACGCTGGCAATATTAACTCCATCCAGAAAGGCCGAGAATAAACATGAGTTTCGCATCATGGGTACCAGTGGATTCAATAGCGCTACAAAAACGAAAGAAGGCAAAAAAACTGCGATGGTAGCCAGTATAGCGCCTGTTGCTCCGTTCATTTGCCAGCCGATAAAAGTAACAGAAGAAAATACCGGACCCGGAGTAAATTGTCCAACGGCGATGGCGTCGATCAACTGGGTCCGCGTTAACATGCCTTTCATCACCAAATCATTGTCCAAAAAGGCAAACAATACATATCCGCTTCCATACAGAATTGCGCCGATCTTCAGGAAGATCCAGAATATTTTCGCGTTTTCCTGCGACAGAAGGGGAATATGGAGGTACATCCAAGGTAAATAGTTTTTTATTTGCGAATTCTTTTTTCGAATAATAAATAATAACAACACGAGAAAGCCGGCACCAAACATCACAGCTATTTCATTTAGTCCTGCAATGGAAGCGATCAGACAAATGATACCGATAACGCCCAGCTCAATATTTTTCAAAGACTTTCGGGCCAATGGAAATACCGCCGCTAATATGATTGCAATAATGGCTGGCTTTATGCCATAAATAAATGGCTTAACCTTCGGCAATTGTCCATACAACTGGTATAACCAGGCGATGACTCCAGTAATGAGTACAGCGGGCAAAATAAAGCAGCACCCGGCTACCAGCAATCCTTTCCAGCCAGCTCTTTCGTGGCCTATATGAATAGCCATTTCCGTACTGTTCGGACCGGGGATTAAATTCGTAGCGCCAATCAGATCCACGAAATGCTGGTGATCCAACCATTTTCTTTTCTCCACCACTTCTTTTTGCATCATCGCGATATGCGCAACAGGTCCGCCAAATGCGGTTAGTCCCAGCCAAGTAAATAACCGCGCCAATTCTTTCAGGCTGGTTTTATCGTTTTTCATTGTGATTTAAATTAGCAGGCAGACGGGTATTTTCCTATTGATATATCCACGTCAAGTTACTGACAACAACAGTTAGATCAGCATTTGCTACACCCGTATTTGATCGTCGTACGGAATCTGACTGCATACCTGTAATTTTAATTCATGCAGGACGAAAAAGAAATATCCAGACTCGCGCGTATCACGAATATCGCAACGATGATAAAGTCAAAGCGCATTGTAACGGCCGCACAGATCGCGAAAAAATTTGATGTGAGCATCCGCACGGTATACCGCGATATCAAAACACTGGAGAGTTCAGGAGTGCCTGTGATCACCGTCGAAGGTAAAGGGTATTCGATCATGGAAGGATATACAGTGCCGCCGCTGATGTTTACAGAAGCAGAAGCCAATGCGCTGGTAACCGCTGGACATTTGATTTCTAAAACAAAGGACAGTTCACTCATCAAGAACTATCAGGATGCACTGACAAAAATAAAATCCGTGATCCGCACCTCCATCAAGGAAAAATCAGATTTACTATCCGACCGGATTTTAATATTGCGTAAAAGTGGACAGCCTCAGACCAGCAGTTCCCTTTCGGCAATACAGCTTGCTGTTACCAATCGTACACTCACTAAAATCGATTACCAAAAACCCAACGATGCTGAAGCCCATACCCGATTCATCGAACCCCATGTGCTTTGCTATCTGAACGAAAACTGGATCCTCGTGGCCTGGTGCCGGCTGCGTCATGGTTTCCGTTCATTCCGGATAGACCGGATGACGAATATTGAATTTCAGCAATCGACGTTTACGAGCCGGGACGCGGAGCTGAAGAAACATTTCGCGAGCTGGCCGGAAGATATATTTTAGACCCCTGACATACTGTTGTCAACCGCCATTATCATATTTGCTATATTAAAAAAACAAATTATGACAACAAGCGAAACCGCGAACCGCTATTGCGAGCTGGCCCGGCAAAACAAGTGGCCCGAAATCCTGGATGAACTTTGTTCAAAAGATCTGGTGAACAAAGAACCGGATCATGTGCAATCCCGAGGTATTCCCGTTACTACGCAGGGGCTCGATGCCATTAAAGCCAAAGGAAAAGCCAACCGTGAATTGATTGAAGCCATTCACAGTCAGCATTGCAGTGATCCCCTGGTAGCTGGTAATTTTTTTACGGTTACGCTGACTCGCGATGTAACGTTCAAAGGCAGGCCGCGTATGACACTGGACGAGATCGGGCTGTTTGAATTGAAAGACGGTAAAATAATATCCGAGCAGTTTTTTTATTAGTTGATGTACATCAGATCAGGCAGATGTAGCCACCAATGGCAATACGTCAGACACAAAAAAGGCGTTGTCAGATGCAAAAACGCCCGACAAAAAAGCGAATGATTCGAAAGACGCAATTGCAGATGAAAAAAAGAATGGTAAAAGGATCAATGAGCTGAATGCCCAGATCGACCAGAAGCAAAAATTATTGAGAGATCTTGACTCACAACGCGCCGCTATCATGGCTAATTCATTACCTGTGGTCGTGTCTGATTCGGTAAATAAACAATGAGGAAAATCCGTATTGATTATTAAAACACCCGTTGATCAGGGGTTAGCCGATGCCCCGCATATCAGGTAATATCGATTTCAAATGTAGACTCAGTGTGGCAGAAGTAGGCGAATAATGAATACATGACAGGGCAATGGGGGGCTGATCCGCCATTAAACAGGGCAAACTACTTTCATATCTGGAAATACTGTGAAGGAAAAACCCCACAAAACTAACCCGTTCCACATCTCCCCTTTAGATTTGACATTTCAGTCTGAAACGGTCAGATAAGCAACATCAGCTTGCTTACGAGCGCTACACTGCTGGTCTGAATTTTGCCCTATCACCTAAAAATGCAGACTCAGGAACACTAACTATTATGAAGAAACTAAAAAAGTTCCTGATTATTTTTACGATAACGATCCTTCTCATCGTTGCATTGATTATTGCTTTTATCTCGCCTATAACCAAGTATCTGATCCAGAAATACGATGAAAAGTATACAGGCAGGCAGATAACTCTCGACTGGGCCCTGGTGAATCCTTTTTCCGGTTACCTGCATCTGCATAACTTAAAAATTTACGAATATAAAAGTGATACCGTTTTTCTTGCTGCCACGGGCCTGACAGCACGCGTGAGCATACTCAAATTATTCTCGCATACACTACAGTTAAACAGGGCTTCACTGGATAATCTCGTCGTACATGTGATCCGCGATCACAAAACAATGAATTTTGATAGTATCATTGAAAAATTCAGTTCGGGAGATTCCAGCAAGCCATCTGATAAAAACAAAGTACCACTTCATGTAAACCTGGGGGAGTTAAAAATAACGAACGGCGAAATTCATTACTATGATAAGCAGATACCTTTTGTTTATTATATCAAAAACGGCAACTTCGAAACACCGGGAAAACGATGGGATGTGGATACCATGGCATTTACCTATTCGTTCGCATCCGGCCCGACAAAAGGCAGCATGCAGGGCCGCTTCGATATCAATTTTAAAACAAGTGATTACCGGCTCACGGATCGTATCGTTTCCTTAGACCTTACGCCGATGGAGCAATACGCAAGGGACCTTGCGAATTATGGGAATATGCGTGCCGTGCTGGATGCTGATCTGTCAGCAAAAGGTAACTTTCACAATTCGGAAGATATCATCGCTTCCGGCCATGTGGCATTGAGTGATTTTCATCTGGGCAAGAACCCGGATGATGATTACATGTCGTTTGAGCAACTGCATCTGGCAGTTACCGAGCTGAGTCCGAAGAATAACCAATATATCCTGGATTCGATTTCGCTTATTCATCCTTACGTGAAATATGAGCACTATGATCACACCGATAACCTGGACGCGATGTTCGCAAAAAAAGGCAGCGGCGGTGGTAGTGGCGAAAGCGGAGACCCCGAAAAACTGAATATCATCATTGCTATCGGACGTTATATTAGAAGTCTTTCCAAAGAATTCTTTAACAGTGATTATAAATTAAACTACCTGGCGATCAACGGGGGAGAACTGACTTATAATGATTTTGCATTGAGCGAAGAATTCTCGACAGGATTGCACGGTTTAAATATCGTTGCAGACTCAATCAATAAAAGCAAGGAACGGGTAAATATTTTTTTGCATTCTGCCCTGAAACCCTATGGCAATATGGTAATCAAACTAAGCATTGATCCGAACGACAGTTCCTATTATAACCTTAATTACCATCTGGAGAATATCCCGGTCTCGTTGTTCAACCCTTACACGGTTACTTTTACTTCATTCCCGCTGGACAGGGGTACGATTGAACTGAACGGAGCCTGGAATGTGCTGGGTGGAAATATTGACAGTAAAAATCATCTGATTATTGTAGACCCGCGGGCAACAAAAAGAGTACGTGGCAAAGATAAAAAATGGCTGCCCCTGCCCCTTATTTTCGCTTTCATCAGAGAGCGTGGAGACGTAATTGATTATGAAATCCCCATAACCGGCAGTCTGAAAAATCCCCGGTTTCATTTACATGATGCCATTATGCATCTGCTTCAGAATATATTTGTTAAACCGGTTACAACGCCTTACCGTTTTGAAGTAAAAAATACAGAAAAAGCGATCGAGAAATCCTCCAAGATTAAATGGCCGCTCATGAGCAGTTCTCTCCTGCCCAGTCAGGACAAATTTTTATCTGAGACGGCAGACTTCCTTGAAAAAAACGCAGCCGTTTCCATTTCGCTCCACCCGTATGTATATACAGTAAAAGAGAAAGAACGTATTAACTTTTTTGAAGCCAAGAAAAAGTATTATCTGTATATAAACCATCTTACGCCCGAAACATTTACGGATAAAGATTCTTTGTCTGTCGATCAGCTGGCCATCCGGGACAGCAGCTTTCTAAGATATTTGAATGCCAGGGTTAAGGACAAACTTTTATTTACGCTGCAGGAAAAATGCGCGCGGCTTGTTGGAAACGAAATAATCAGCAGTCAGTTGAAACGATTGAATAAAAACAGGCAACAAATATTTATGGACTATTTCAGAAAACGAGGAGTTGCCGATCGTGTAAAAATACAGGAGTCTAAAACCATCATACCGTTCGACGGATTTTCCTACTATGAGATTCTGTATAAAGGCGATATGCCACCGGAATTATTGAAAGCCTATCAGAAAATGAACGAACTGAATGCTGAGTCGCCGAGGATAAAATATCAGAAGGAACATAAAAAAGCATTGTCATGATATCATATTATTAGATAGGAGTCATTACAAGACGCTATGATTTACCCCGGTTTGTCGATTTATCAAATGAAAATTTTTCATGAAAATATTTCATGAAAATATTTCAGTGAATAATCACAAATCCCAACTACTTCTTGTCAAAATTTCATAATTGGGCATTGGCATTTTACTTGATGTGGGAGTTTTATTCTTTCACCTTAAAAACAAAAGGAGGAAAATCATGAATAACATTATTAAAAGAGAAAATGGCCAGCAGCCAGCTACTTTTGGAAGTGTTGTAGATCAGATCTTCCAAAACAATTTGAACCGTTTTTTTGATGATGAATTCTGGGGATTTAATGGTTTGACCAAATCTCCCGGCACAACACAGGTTCCGGTCAATATTCGTGAAACCGACAAGTCTTATGAACTGGAATTGTCTGCTCCCGGACTACAGAAGCAGGATTTTCATTTGAAACTGGAAGGTGACACATTGACCATTTCTGCCGAACATACCGAAGAAGCCGGTAAAGAAGACAAAAACGAGGGTTGGTTCAGAAGAGAATTCAGAAAAGGTCATTTTTCCAGGACATTCCATTTGGATGATTCCGTGGACACGGGAAAGATAGCTGCCCGATATGAAGGTGGCATACTTTATTTGAGCATACCCAAAAAGGAGCATGCTCAAAAGGTTTCACGCGCTATCGAAATTCAATAATCGGGATCATTTAATTTGGGCGGGATGAGATATCCCGCCCTATTATTATGGAAACGGCTTTTTATATCGCACTGTATATAAAGACTCCTGGGGGATTCGAACATTTCGCCCGTTATTATATTGGGAATAAAGATAAACTCGCCCGTGAATTATTTTCACAACTAAAAGGAACCACCGAAGAGCCCGAAAATTGCATTCTTCAGATGGATCTGATGGAAACGCAAAATGATCTGCCGGTAAATATTAAAGTAATCGGCTGTACGCTGGAAGAAATGGCAGAAAATTGCAAAGTCATCACCAAAGAGGCCTTTAAAATATTTACGCTGGAATCAGGCTGGGGCCAGTGAATCTTCACGAATATCCCGGAGCCCGATCATAGATCCAACTTCCGGATCCCAGACTTTTAAACGCAGGCAGGCCCAGATATCTCTGGGGCTCAGCGATGTTCTTCTGCAATTGTTTAATTCAGGTATTTGACGCATCACTTCCGGTAAACGGTAAAAAGGAATTCTCGCATTCAGATGATGGATGTGATGGTACCCGATGTTTCCCGTGAGCCACGCCATGATGGGATGCATTTCCATATAACTCGAAGATTCCATGGCGGCTTTTTCGTAGGCCCAATCGTTATTTCCGGCAAACCGTGCGCCCGGAAAATTATGCTGTGCATAAAACAGGTAGGATCCCATTGCGAAAGCAATCAAAAAAGGCAGAAAAAATAACAGAAACCAAGTCTGCCCGCCGAAATAAATGAAAATCAGCATGGAGGCACTAACATGCAAAACCAGCGCCACCAGGGAATCCCAGTGTTTCCTGGGACTGCTGATAAAGGACGCTATACACATGCCGAAAATAAACATGGTAAAATATCCCAGTGCAATCGTGAGCGGATGACGGGTGACCAGATATTTGAATCTTTCAGATCTCGACATCAGCAAATATTTTTGTTTGGTGGCAATAGGGTAGGATCCGATACTGGCCGAAAATAATTTAGAGTTGTGTTTGTGATGGTGGTCGTGCGATCGTTTCCAGATGCTGGATGGGGAAAGAATAAAAATACCGAAAGCCTTCATTAAAAAAGAAGCTGGCTTCGAACCCGTTAAAATAGCGTGGTGTTCATAATCATGGTAGATGATAAACATGCGAATAAGCAGCATGCCCGCCATCAAACTGCAAAAAATCCTGAAAATCAGGAACGGTAGCCAGCAAATTCCTGCCGTAAAAATGAATAAAAGCAAAAACGTCCATCCAGTTTCCTGCCAGCTGTTGCGCCGGATTTCTTTCGCGTAGGGCCTGGTGGCTAAAATAAGTTCTTTCCCGTTTAGCATATCTCACAGATTTAAAATGGGTGATCTTTTAAATTGAAATGCCTGACATGACGATACAAAGAACAAAGAAGATGAACAAATGCCGTTCAAAAGTATTGAGGGAAAAGTTGAAATTAAAAATAAATTTGGTCTTTTTATTTTCATTTCTATATTTGTATTCCTCGCCGGATTCAGGTTCATTCATTCATTCTTTTTCAGGATAGTTGTTGTTTCGGAAATGGTTCGCAGTCCAGGAAACGGAAGTAGTAATTGTTTAAGTTCAGCTTAGGAATTTCATTTTTAATTGACTCACATTAAAATTGATTTTTATGAAACTATCTGAGTTTATTGTTTTATCCAAAGAAGAAAAGAGATCAAGTATTCTGACAGCGGGCATTCCCCTGGCTAAAAGACGTGTTTTTGAAAATATGGTATTTCTTTTTCAGTTGCCTGATTTTTATGTTGAAACCTATTGCAGCATAAAAACCAAGGATATAGAGGAATTCAGGGTTTTTCCTAACCCGGGTCATCTGGAACCCTACCTGAAGGAAATAAATATTGATGGGGTTAGGTAATAATTAAGAATGCCTGTTTCATTTTTTACCCATCCAATTCGTATGTAATGTATATTCTGGCAAATAAAAAAGCACATATCTAAACCGATAAATATTTTTTATGATTTACACATACCTTAAACTTGCTTTGGGTTCATCATTCATCTTAGCAGCATTATTCATTACGACGGCGGCCCATGCCCAGAAATATAAAACATTTGCTGATACAGCCAGGCTGAACAAGGAGTACGGCGAGATTAGTCTGGAAATTTCCAAATTAAATACAAAACTTCAGGAGGAAAAAAACAAGACGGCTGATTTTCATTCAAAAACTGCTTCTACTGCAGTGGATGCCGTTACGACTGCACAGGCTAGTAAAGATCAGGCGGATGTAGCCACCAATGGCAATACATCAGATACAAAAAAAGCGGTTACAGATGCAAAAGCGGCCGACAAAAAAGCGAACGATTCGAAAGACGCGATTGCAGATGAAAAGAAGAACGGCAAAAAAATAAATGAACTGTACGCCCAGATCGAGCAGAAACAAAAGTTATTGAGAGACCTTGACTCACAACGTGCCGCTATCATGGCTAATTCATTACCTGTGGCCGGGGCTGATTCGGTAAATAAACAATGAGGAAAATCCGTATTGATTATTATAACACCCATTGACTAACGATTAGCCAGTGCCAAACTAATCAGGTAAATATCGATTTCAAATTTAGAATCAATGTGGTAGAGCAACAGGATTTTAAAAGTCGTAAGGCCGGAAGCTACTTAAACGATTAACTTTTATTTTGCTGATGAGAAGAACTTTTGTTTCTTATCGGATATGCATGTCTGAACTCCTAAAAAATAAAAAGCTATTTCGAAACGGGAAGACTAATTATGAAAAGAGTGCCTTTTGATATTTCTGAAGTGACCTTTATTTTACCACCAGCCTTTTGAACAATGGTCTTAACAGTTTTCAATCCCATACCTGTTCCGGTATTTCCGAATCTGTCTTTTTTATAAGAAATCTGTTTGCCAGAAAATATTTTACTCAGGTGTCTTTTTTCTATTCCCATTCCGTTATCTGAAAAAATAAAGTGGTGATATTTATTATCAGTATTCATTTTTATTTTTATATACCCCTTTTTCTTATCGTTATATTTAATAGCGTTGGTGATTACATTCTGAAATATCTGTTGCAGTGACATACTATCCATAAAAACTGGCGGGAACTTACCTAAAAGTTTTATACTCATATTACCAGGCGGAGCTATCAGGTTAATTACCTGGTTGAGCAACTTAGCCGGATCAGTTTTTTCACCATCTTTAGACGTATCATCGATCTTTTCTGAACTTACCAGCATTTGGTCAATAAATGCCAATAGTTCTTTAGTACTCAGATCAATCATATCCAGGAACGACGTGACTTTTTCATCCTTTATGTTTCCTTTAAAAGCTTTTACGGACCTTGACATCAATAATATATTAGCAAGTGGCGTTTTCATGTCATGGGAGACTATCCGTGCAAAATTCCGTAGATTCTTATTTGATTCTTTTATTCTGGCCTGAGCCAATGAAAGTTCACGGACTTTTTTGCTAAGTTCGAGTTTAGTAACGACCTGATTGGCAAGAGCGAGCAGGGCATCGCGTTGATCCTCATTCAGGTCGTGCGCTTTCCCATCTAATACGCAAATTGATCCCAGCACATTTCCATCGGGCATAACCAGTGGAGCTCCGGCATAGAAAACGGCATGCGGTTCCCCGGTAACAAGTGGGTTTCCTGAAAACCGAATATCATTTCGCATGTCGGGGACTACCGTAATATTATTTGGATCCAGAATAGTGAAATTGCAGAAAGACAATGCACGAGGTGTTTCTCTAATCTCGAATCCAAAATTCGATTTGAACCATTGCCTGTCTTTATCCAGTAATGTAATCAACGAGGCTTGTACGTTGCAGATTTGTGCCGCAATTTTCGTAATTGCATCGTATTCTTTTTCCGGGATAGTGTCCAGGATTTGATATTCATATAATGCCTTTAGTCGTTGGCTTTCGTTTTTGGGAAGCGGGTAAGGATTTTTTGCGGCCATTTCAAGTCAATCAGTCGATTTCTAACAAGTATAACGAGAATTCTACTCCTGAAATTGCGTTTATAATGTGAGATTTAACCTGGCTAACAGAGTGACAAATAAAAAATCCAGTCAAAAAAGATTTAGACCCTTGGGTTTTTTAATGTGCATGATGAGCTCGCCCGAATTCAGGATAGCACTAACTGAGGATTGAAATTTCTCCGCGATCAGCCGCTTCGACGGAAGGAGATGATGGAAATATAATGCGGGAGTGGGGTCTATCTGATTAAAATAATAGTACCATGTTCAATGGTGTTTTTGTTAGTCAGCTGATCCAGATAACTTATCATTGGTAAGTTTTTAATGAACAGTCGCAGTCAGTGATGTTCTATTTCCCGGAAGATCGGTAGCAACGGCTGTTATTTTTGAACCAGTGAATGGTTCATTTGCGACCGTGGCCGTATACAGCCATTCAACTTCATTTATTTGCTTGATCGCTTCTCCCTGTTCAATGAGTAAATCATTTACGTTATGAATGCAAATTTCAACGGTCATCACCTTAAAATCATCGGTGGCATCTATTTTCAGAAGATCACCAGGATGACCATGATAACTTCCTGTATTCATTTTTGTGATTTTTGGCGGAAGACAGGCATCAGTGACCGCCCTGTTAAAAGCGGTTCTGCCCGGCTTTGTTGCAGCAGCATAGGCCGCTTTGATGACCGGATCTTTTATGGCTGCTTTTGCATACCGAATACATTCGGCAAAACGTTTTTTCACTTCTACCTGTACTTTTGAATCGGGTACAGAAGATTTGGCACGAATTTTCCTTAAGAAAGTTTTATTACCGCGGGTATGAAAAGTACCAATTCCCGCAAATGTGCCGGACAGGCCACGTACGACGAAGTTGTTTCTTGATTCAGGCATATTTTTCTTTTTAATTTTATCGAAATCAATTTGTCCATCCGCACTGGTTCCGCACCCGTTCAGCACTCATTCCGCACTGCTTCGGCAGATTAAATTCGCCTTAATACCGTCTGGCTTATAGTTACTACTAACTGAATGACTGCATAAAGACATTTTATGAATTTGATCAGCAAATCTGGGTATTTAGTTTGAGCGCATTTCGGAGCCTCCGAAAGATTTATTGAAAAAACCTGCTTGTTTTTGTATTCCAGGGTCTACCTGATTAAAATAACGGTTCGATGTTCATGGGTATTCTTGTTAGTTAGCTGATCCGGATATCTTATCATCCAAACGCAGGTGCCCATCGGCTGTGGCAGGCCACCCATAGATCCGTCCCAACCTGAAACGGTATCCTTTGAAGTGAAAAAAAGAGCTGCTCCCACCGGTTAAATATTTTCATATTATAGTTGCTGAATAAGCAAATATATTCCGGTCTGAAAATATCATTTAGACTGTCATTGTTTGGTGGAAAAGCATTTGGAACAGAAATTTTGCAACTACAATCTTTACAATCTATCGTATTTCAAGATCTTCTTCTACGATTAATTCTAAATAATCCACCCAATATTGACATTGGTGCAAAAATAAAAATAGCAAGCATTTGCGTCCAATGATTACCTTCTGATTTTAATAAGGAAAATGCCGCAAATCCGGCAATAATAAAACCCAATATAAAACTTAATTTAAGTTTTGATTTGGCGATAAGCTGTGTAACAAATCCAGCAATAAATGAAAAAACGGCGCCATATATTATCGTGATAACTAAAAAATAAGTGGATGGATTAGAATGAGGATCTTGTCCTGAAATTTTAAAAAGCGCTAGCGAGGTTACCACAAATATTGCGTAACCAGCCACGACACTAACTATTTTCCTTATCATAATTTAATTTATTCTTTTTAAGATGCATTTATAATTTCCAACTCGTTTAGTTTTGTCTTTTAGGATAAGTTTGCAATCTCCATAATTCTAAATAGTTCTGTGCGTACAGCTCCTGGGTGTCAATGTCTGGTTCATCTGATGCTTTGCCAGAACCTTCGAAAATAGCACCCATGTTGGCCAGGAACTCAGCTTTCCAGCGTGAGATCATAATCGGATTGACTTCGAACTTCTTTGCGAGCTCAGCGAGTGTTTGCTGATTCTTTACGGCTTCAAGAGCAACTTTGGTTTTGAAGGCTGGAGCGAATTTGCGACGCGTCTGTTTTTTCATTTGAGATAGTTAAATTACGAAAATTATTAACTAGCTCTCTGGTCTCAAATTCGGGGAGTATTATATTATCTCTCAAAATTCAGAAAATATAATTATTTTTTTCGTATCAAGAATTTCGTTTTCTGCGGATCATCATGTATCATTCTCGTTAAATAATCAACGCTATTTTCAATATCTCGTCGTATCATTTGATAATTTTGAAGAATTTCACCCGGCGTCTACTTTTCGGGTTCTTATAAAAGAGAAACCGTCTTCGCGCTCTTTTCCACCGTAAGACGTTTTCTCATAATCATTGAATGAAAGATCTTGAATTCAATGTTCTCGGCTGGGTTATCGGACACCATCCGGCGCCATATTAATGCCTATTTATTAATAACAGTGGAATCCGATTCAACTAATACAGGTGGCTGTTTAATATCACCATCACAATTACAATTCTTCGGTTTCATGGTTTGCAATAACTGATTCATATTTTTCAGCGCGCGTTCAGTTTTCGTTTCATCCAGACTTGTGGTATAGCTTTCCAACCGTAGTCTGCTGATCTTTTCATTCATCTCCTGAATCGAAACCGGTTTGGGTTCAAGGCTGAGCGTTTGATCTGTTTCTGGCATCAATTTAAGTTCGTCTCCCTCCCGTTTTAGGTCAGCGTTCTCAATGTCAGATTGAGAACTTACTGAAACATATTCTCCCGCTGCCATTGACATAGCCCCTGCAACGAGGCCTGCTAATGCCGCAAGGACAATTGGATTTCTTGTGTCGCTTGCAGCAGCAACACCTATTGCCAAATTCGTGGTCGAAAGTATACCATCGTTTGCACCTAAGACAGCTGCTCTAAGCCATCCACTTCTATTTACATAATGCTTTTCAATCATCGTTTAAATCATTTTTTGAGACTATTTGAAGTAGGCAACGCTGGCAGGAAATGTGTATACCCAATATAAGTTCAGTAATTTTGCGAAATTAAAAGGCTTTGATAGTACTTCAATTTCTAGGAGATTCCATAACATAGCATGAAATAAAGTACGAGGGATGTTTTAATGGCTTTTCCGCCTTGCATATTAAACATATAATTTATTTTGCCGATGTAATTTCTTCCAATTTTTTGCCTTTATCGTGTTGCCATATCTTAGAAAATTTTAAATCAACATTCTTTAAAAGTTGAATACAAAGCCGTATGTCTTCTTTAGTGGTTGTTTTTGAATCGCTGCCGCCGGGTGAATACGCCATATCCGTATTTCATGATGAAAATAAAAACGGGAAAATGGATTCCAATTTTTTTGGAATTCCAAAAGAAGGCGTTGGCGCATCCAACGACGCGAAGGGTCAACTGGGCCCACCGCATGATAAAGATGCGAAATTCAATTTTACAGGGAACACTCAGTCTATTATCATTAACATGATTTATCTATGACAAATAACACCAAAAGACTCAGCGGGATTTGTGGGGCTATGGGAGTAGTGATGATTCTCATATCTTTTAACATTAACCCGGGGCCACCAGCGGGGGCTAGCTATGAGCAACTGATAACTTTTGGTCATCATTATTATGCATCCATTTTATGGGGGGCATGGCTACAGACGATCGGCCCGTTTCTGATCATCCTATTTGCATTTTCATTGGTTTTTATTTCCGAGGCAACTCAGACTCTTGCAGGTTGGATGGTTTTTTTCGGAGCAGGTATTCTAATGACCATCAGTCTGGTCGAAATTACTTTTTATATAGCTGTATTATTTAAAGATCCTCCGTTGGGTAGCCTGATAGGATTGAATATTATATATGCTGTGCAGCATCTATACTTTATCATTGGCGCTCCGGCATTGTTTATTCCACTGGGCATCGTATTGAGAAAATCAGATATTCTACCTAAATGGTTCAGTTGGCTGGCCATACTCATCGGTGTGGGGTTTGCGGCGCTAGGTATCGTTTTTCTTCTGGATCTAATTCTACCGGTATGGGTTACGGCAATAGCCGGAATTCAGGCATTCTGGTGGCTGGCTTCCTCTATTGGGGTTATTGTCCGGAGCGGAAAAAGAGTTGAAGACCATACAAATTAGTTAAGTCAAAGCAATTATTTTGAAATTACAGGTAAAGAATGATTGTGATCTCCGTTTATAGTCACATTTAACTTACCGTCTGTCACTTGAGTTACCTCGCTACATTGAAATATATTATAATGCACGGAATCAGATTTATGCGAAACACGTATCTTGATGTGAAAACCAGTCTGCATGCGCCTTACACGTTGTTTGCTATTTTCTGTCATGCTGCTTATGAGTTCCCGACTGGTAGCACAAAGTATGGTGGATAGTCTGATTACACTCCGGCAGACCGGACAACTGGATGGACGAGTAAAAACGTATTACACGCCCAGGTACAGGGATCGCGCGGAAAAAATAAAGTCGGCTTATGAAGGGGCGATCCGGTTCTACGAGCCATTATATCCCGTTCATTTTTCACTGAAAATGGCTGTACTGGATTCTGCCGAATGGCTCACAGAGCAGGTGCCCTATGGTTATCTGTCTTATGATTCCGGGTGGGCCCTGATTCCCGCATACATGTCATATGATTTTTTTCTGCGCCTGAACGGCATCTACGATCAAAAAACAGCCCTGGATTCCTTAATGAAGTCGATGGATGTATCTCCCGAAGAATTGATCAACTCCGTTTTACTGATTTATTCCCTGCATGAGCTGGGACATTATTTTGTGCTTGATCTGGAGCATGCATCCATACCGGATATGTTCGCCGACGAATTGATCGCCACGTATTTTTCTTTGAACTATTTCAAGAGTCTCTCCACTAAAGACCTTTCGAATATGCTGGCTTTTTGTTCCTTTATCAAAGATCATTACCATCCCGCCTACAGAAAAATTTTTGATATGGACAGCCTGTTTTCCAAGATGCCTGTCCAGAATTTCAAATGGTTTCATTGCAATATTGCTTTGCTCTGTAACGAAATTTACCGGCGCGAACAAGGCGGCTTTATCCGGTCTTACCTTCATTTGTTTCCTGCCAGTAATCAACGTAGTTATACAACCGGAGAAGTGATCGACCTGCTGGATGAAAAGACCGGCGGCCAGGTAAGTCCCTGGTCAAAAAAGCTCGAGGTTTTATGGAGATAGGGGCGAAATGATTTTAAAGACTAAAAACAAATAATACGAATTTTACAAACCTGTTGAAGGCTGGATTTTACCTCTTAAACCATAGGTCATGACGATAACTGAAAATAACATGGTTAGTCCTACAGTGGTATAGCCGGCCCGAACTATATTTTCCTGGAGATCAGTACCCACAAATCCCCGGCCGGATATGGGCGTCATTTTCGAAGTTCCAAAATAGGCTGAAAGCAAGGTGACAAACCAATTGACAAATGTGCCATAAATCAGTGTCCAATAAGCAGCCTTCTTTAGCTTATTGTTAAGTTTCAATTCACTCCAGATCAGCCCGACCGCAATCAGAAAGGTTCCATTCATTACGCCTTCCATATGAGCCGCCAGTCCCATTTTTGGGTTTTTAATATTCATCATCAGAAAGCCAGTGAGAAGGCCCAGTAGGAATAAGAACATACCCAGCAGCTTAAGCTTTCTGGAAATTTGAGCATCCATCGGTTTAAATTTTAAGGTTTTAAATAATGAGGAAAGGAACGAAAAATGCAGAAGGGACGACGAAGATCATCACGCACAGTAGAATGAGAAGGTAAACAGAATGGAGTTAACGGGCTAATTATTTATAATCCTTAATATAGGTAAAGCTAATCCGCGCTTATTTTTAAAGGGCCTGCCCTTCCGAAACTTCACAACGTTGTCCGTTTATCCAATATGCATACTCTATACAGGGAAATGCAATCACATAAGGAATCATTTCAAAGAGTTTTAGGGTAAGATAATAAACGTGATGTTATATAGAGTAGAGAACATGGAAACGCAATAAACTTAAATACAATTCAGCAAATTTTATAAGATAGTATATGGAGATGTAAATGTAGATTTGTTATTCTCAATAAAAGCCATTATGATGAAAAGAAAAGCAAGGCTGTTATGGATGTTTGCAATTTGTTTTTTAAACTTCTCAGCATTTTGCCAGACCGAAGATCCTATAAGAGCCGGTGAAGGCATCGCGGTTACGTCTACTGATAATGGAAAAGTCAGAGGCTATATTCATCATGGAATTTTCACCTTCAAAGGAATTCCCTATGCAGAAGCAGATCGATTTACGGCGCCCCATAAACCGAAGGCGTGGAATGGCGAACGGAGTTCGATGAGTTATGGGCCGGTTTGCCCAACCGATCCGACTACCACGGTGAACGATGAATTTGAATTCGCTTTTAACCACGATCTGGGCTATTCCAATGAACATTGCCAGACGCTGAATATATGGACACAAAATTTAAATGACGGTAAAAAACGCCCGGTCATGGTTTGGCTGCACGGAGGCGGCTTTACGGCCGGTTCATCCATTGAACTGCCATCCTATGACGGGGAGAATCTGGCGAAAAAAGGTGATGTCGTTTTGGTTTCTATTAATCACCGTTTGAATATTTTAGGATTTTTAGATTTGTCAGCTTACGGCGATCAATATAAAAACTCCGGAAACGCTGGCCTGGCTGATATCGTTGCGGCACTGCAATGGGTAAAAGAAAACATAGCACAATTTGGCGGCGATCCTGATAATGTAACGATATTCGGGCAGTCAGGCGGCGGCGGAAAAGTGACCTGTATGATGAATACACCCTGGGCGAAAGGGCTGTTTCACAAAGCCATCGTAGAAAGCGGCAGTTATATCACCGCCTTCACGGACAAATCAGTTTCGCAGCGTGTAGCGGCAGCTTTGCTCGATGAGTTGCACTTGCAGGCGTCCCAGGTCGACTCCCTTCAGAAATTACCTTATGATCAATTGAATGCTGCCGGTAACAGAGCAATAAGAAAAGTGGCATCGGAGTTGAAAAAAGAAGGAAAGCCGGCAAATGTCGGTTGGAACGCAGTACTGGATGGTGAGATGTTCCCGAATCAACCTGCGGATTCCAATGCCATGGAGCTTTCGAAAAATATACCACTCCTGGTGGGTACCACCAAGAATGAGTTTGCTGCTTTTGCGCCTACACCGAAAGGTCAGACAATGGAAAATGTGAAAGTCATTTTACAGAACAAGTATGGTGACCAGACCGACGCTTTTATGGCAGCGGTGAAGCAAGCTTACCCAAATACCAGCAAGCCCTTTGAATATAATGATATCGAATTTGGTTTTCGCACACTCGCTATCAAACAAGCCGATCAAAAATCCGGATTGAGGGGTGCAGCACCGGTATATATGTACCTGTTTACCTGGCAGTCCCCTGTTAATGATGGCCGGTATAAGGCTATGCATTGTATGGATATCGCTTTTCAGTTCGATAATATCGCACGTTGTGAAGAAATGACCGGCGGCGGTAAGGAAGCTTATGACCTGGCTTCGAAAATCAGCAGCGCCTGGATAAGTTTTGCGCGAAGTGGTAATCCAAATACACCGGGCTTACCTAACTGGCCCGCCTATACGTCTGCTAACGGCGCAACGATGATCCTGGATATTCAATGTGAAACCCGCAATCACCCGGACGCTGAATTGCTAAAAATTGTCAACGCTCCAAAAAAACAATGATTCCCGCATAAAAGTTCCCAGTCGTTGATTTTGTTCTTTTATGGCATAGTTGAATTCTCTTAGTGCCAGGGGGAAAATGTAAAAAGGTTCGCAGAACGAACATGCTGCTGTTCTTGTTATTGTTTTTTCCCTTTAACCAATCAGACGGAAAACTAACGGATCAGAACCCATATCAAATCATCAAAGTATACTTTGACTAACAGAGAAATGTATGAAGTACGAACCCGTCTGTGGAATTTAGTGGAGACTGCGCTTTGTTCTGATAACATTCAATATCATGAGCCTTCAGAACGAATGTCATTGATCCACTTCTATGGCCAGCTGGAAGAATTGATTGAGGCTACAATGAAAATTGCTGAAGAGATAGAAAAGGAATTATCATCTCCAAAAGAAATTGAATAACCTCATTCTGTGACCACTCGCAAACAAACTCTCAAGCGTGTAAAGAAAGATCATATTGGATCTGCGATATCCATTCAGTACAAACGGGAGATCCTTCACGATGAACCGATGAAGCTGGCCCTGGATGTTTTTGAATGGGTAAGACCTCGGTGGAATGAAGAGCTTATAAACCTACAGGAGCAATCAATGGCGCTCTTTTTCAACAATGCAAGCCAACTTATATCCTACCGACTCATCTCAACCGGAAATATCAGGGGAACCATCATTGATGTTCAACTGTTGGTGTGCCTGGCTCTCCATACAATGGCCTCTAAGGTTATTGTCGTTCATAATCACCCTAGTGGAAAGCTGGAGGCAAGTAAAAGTGACATTAAGATAACGAAGCAGATTAAAGAAGCCCTGGGACTAATTGATGTTCTGCTTTTAGATCACCTGATTATCACTGAGGATTGTTATTAGTCCATGCATGGCCATGGACTAATATGAGATACTTTTGATTCAGGCGATTGATATCACTTCTTCAACTTCCAAATATATCCTCTCGTACTTTTAAGAATCCCATTGACTGCTCTTGAAATCAGAGAATTCGAAATACCGGTTTGTTTGCTCGCATCCATGATACTGAGAAACGTAGCTACTTTTTTACCCGCCAGTGTAAACTGATCTATTTTAAATCCGCGTTTTTCTTTATAAGACGCTTTCTTGGCAGCAAAATACTCGGTGAAATCCATTTTTGCTGGCCCTTTTCCGTGTCTCCATACAAAACCACCAGCTCTGGGCCAGTAATCATTTGCAACCGCGCTTATATGTGCTTTTGGAATACCAGTCGATTCACCGGCAGACTTAATGCTTTCGAATACTTTTATCCTTTTACCCTTATCCGTATACTGAGTTACCGGTCTCATTCGTCGTTTCAAATCCTTTTGAACGATAGCTTTCATGTCCAGCCACGAGAAACAGGTTATATTCCTCTTCCGCTCATAGATTCTCTTCTGTTTACCGTTTGAATCGAAAGTGTGCAGGTTCTTATAATCACAATTGAGGCCGTTTCCATCTTTCTGAAGCACATATAGTTTTTGGTCCTGAGAATCGATAGCCTTTACATGGCAATGATAAACGAGGCGCGCAATGGAGAAACAGTATTTTTCATTGTTTACATTCAATGTAATCCCAAGCTGATAAGTATAGTCGCCTGTGTAGTAGTTAGGCGCTGGTGAAACGCCAGCCCTGATAATCCTTTCCTTTTTATGAATCACTTTGCCATTCGGATATTGGATTTCCCTGGCAAGCGATTTTACACGGCCATAATTTGAAATTTCGAAATAATCTTCAAACTCGGGGATGGGTACCCATTCTTCATTAGTAAGATTTACCAACGAGGTATTTCGGCATGGGTATTTTTCAAAGTCCGGTGGAAACTTTGACTTCTGTAATGGTTGCTTTCGAATCATTTATTTTCTTACGGATCTTATGAATCTTACGTCTTCGATCGATGAACCCTTCAAATGCTACCAAACATGTCGCATTTTTAATGCAAAGGTTAAAATTTGATTCAAACCTGGTTTTACCTGTAGAATTAATTCATTTGGATCTCTGCGTGACACTTCGAATATTTTTCTTAGCGTATCACAAATGCTTTTATCTTCATTCTTAAAAGCAACTCTAAAATAAATATAAGTCGGGAGAGTATCTTCTGCTGGCCTCATTTTATAGTTTAATATATATTTCATAGCCGCCCCCTTGCCGATAAAATCATATTCATTTCCTTCATAGGTAATCGTACTATCAAAGTATAAAGTATTCTCCCCCAATCCCTGACTAAAGCTGGTGATAGATGTACAAACTTCGATAGCGTTGCTGCCACCATAATTTTGAACCGTCGTCATGATTCTTCTGGTATCATTATTTTCAGTTTCTTCCAAAATGTATTGTGGTCCCTGCCCTAAATTAATAATAGGTCTCTCGGAATATATTTTTTCTCTGTTCTCCAAATAGCCATCAAAAAAGAATACGCCTAAGCCAAGAATAAATAATCCAAAAAGAACCCATCCACCAGGTTTTATACGCTTTATAAATGTTTTATTATAAAAATTAATAGAATCAAATGGCTTTGTTATATAAAATACCACGGAACTTATTCCAGAAAGTATCAAACCAGCCATTTTTACTAAAATGTGTACCATAAAGAAGACTGCGTTTAAATCAAACCCGAATTAATTCAGGATTTCTGCTTGCTCCTTAATATGTCCCAGAACTCTCTCGTGAATTTTGTGAACAATGTAATCGCTCCAAATGGTCCAATAAATACCGGGTTTTATTTTATTGAAATACCAAGTGGTACCCTCCAATAATGTATGACCGTTGGCAAGTTTCGTTAATTTAAACTGCCCTTTTGTGAAACCCAGTAGCCGTGAAGATGATTCGGATGTATATCATAAAAACTTATTTCTTTTAAAGGTTCCGGTTGATTTTTAACATCGAACTTCAAAAGATTCGGTTCATTCCAGACTGTAATCGGCTCGCTGAAACTTCCAGAAGAGAAATTACAGTGGCGTATTGCTCCCACACCCACACCATCTATTTGCGCACTTATGGGGTATGCGATTCCAGATTTAAAAATAAATTCTTTGGGATCATCCAACGGGGAAAAGTGAATAACATTCTTCCAAACTGTTTCTATAGGCGCATTGATTTCTATAGAAGTTATCACCAATCGCAGATCATATTTTACTTTGACGGCATGTTCGAACGACGTCAATGCCGGAATCGAAAGGGAGAGTAGGATCATGGCTGCTGGCGTATTCCCACTCATTTTACTTTTAATGATAGCATAACCAATCCAATGACCAATGTAAACGAATAGAAGTCCTACAGGAGCAGCCATTAATATGCAAATGATTCCCTCCATGGCAAATGTCAAAAGCCCAAGGCTGAAAACACCCAATGTCGCATATGAGATATTTCTGAGCACTTTTCTGTCAACAACATTTTGGAATCCATAGATCATCGTAGACAAAGCCCCCAACACAGCTGGCAGCCATATGAAGAGACCGAATGTGTAGTCCCTGAAATAGTAGATCGCCATAATGGCGAAGAACCAACCTATAACACACGGGATACCTATTGCAAGAAGTTTTCGAATTGACTTAGAGTTTGGGACGTTTTCAGATGTCATTATAAAAATATGGTGTATTAAGGGGTGAGGCTTCCAATATTAAATATATTGAGTTTACTTAACTTCCACAATCACAATCCTGCATACACATTTCCACTTAGTTCGATCCCAATCTTACTGCCTGTAAGAAACGTCCGATCCGTAAGATGCGTAAGACAATGTATCCTTGAGAATTATGAATTTTAATCAGAGATTTAGTATTTGATTTCCTTATTTGGCGTTAAAGAGATCATGCAGGAACTCGTGTGTAGGATCGTTAATCAGGAATTGATCGTTGTTCTTCTCAAATATCAGTTTAAATTGTCCTTTATCCGGGCCGTTTTCAACAAATGAAACTCCATCTATAATACATAAGAAAGAAAATATACCCATCTGTACAGATTCTCTTATGATTTTGATCACCATTCCTTTATCACCATCATTCAATCCATTATACCAATTGGACATTGCAACCAGGTTTTTGGAGGGTTTTCTTCCGGTTGGTTTCAGAAGTTGAGATTGAACCCCTCGAATAGAACCCTCTCCCACCACTTCCTTTATAGCCTCTATGAATTTATTCGCATCCATCAATTAGTAGTTAGTAATGAATTCTCAGCTGGTCTACACAAAACTACCATATCATAAGGTATCATACAGTATCATTATGTATCATACCGTATAATACCGTATCATTAAAAATTTATCGGTTGGGTAATAGTTGTTTGCACCCTCTTACCAAGTTGCTCGGCGGCCTTCCATTTTGGAGACTCAGATACAACACGAACTGCCTCTTTATCAAATATGGGGTGAAGGCTTTTAACAACAATGATATCCTCTATTTTACCCTTTGGTGTAATTGTAAATCGCAAGATAACTTGCCCAGTTATGCCTGAGTCTTTTAATTGCGAAGGATATCGAAGATTTCTACTTAAATAGTTTATCCAGCCTTCCTTTCCTCCAGGGAATTCCGCTCTGACTTCCTGAATCGTAAGCGTTTCTAATGCTGTATCCCGTTCTTCCGGATGTAAACTCCAGGATTTAACAAGATCACCGCTTTCATATATCTGGTAGTCAGTTGTATCTCCATTTTTGTCATAGTCCACAAAATAACCGTTTAGCCTACCATCTTTATAGCATCTGGACTGTTCCAAAAATCCGTACTGTTCATTAAAGTATTTATGGCATAACAACTTCTTCTTGAATGTTGTATCTGCATAATAGGATTCAGTTACAAGCACATTTTTTTTATTGTAATCCCAAACATGATAATAATCATTTTCGAGTACGCATTTCCTGAGGTATGATCCATTTGGATCTTTTACCGTGTTTATGGGATTCGATAATCGGAAATACAGAGTATCGCTGCCAAATACATCAGAAAAACTCAAAATCGTCAAGAAGAATATCAACGGTTTTGTATTAACAAATTTCCTATCGATTTTCATCAAATATTCTAGTATAATTTTCAAACTCCGTGTTTTCTAAATCTTGCTCGATTACTCTTTTAGCGATTTCAAAATCAACAACAAAACAACAAGACTCCATAGTTCCGCTGCCAATGCTCCCTCCATCACAATTTCCAAGCCCTGTCCAACCGAGTAGTTCATTCATTCGTTTTTCAAGCTTATGTCTTTTATCAACATCCTGTGGCAAACCCATGCCGTCAATTGAATATTCAATCAGCAAAGTGTATAGATCTTCAATTTCTTCAAATCCTTCTTTGATTTTTTGATCAACTAATTTTTGAATTTTGACTCTAAAGCTTTTTAATAAATCAGATTTGATTTCTTCACTTTGCCCTCTTTCTCCAACGATGCCCCAATGAATAACACCTGTTTTTTTATCACTGTCCCAAGTTTCCCAGTATTGAAGTATTCCATCTTTATTTTTGTAAAGTTTTAGCATCTCTATCAGAAGAATTTCATGATATATACCGTTAAATATATCGAGATTAATCAACTCTTACAATACATGCGGCTTTCTACATGTTTTCCCTTAGGAGATCTGGATTTTCACCGTATCATACGGTATCATTGAGTATCATTAGGTATCATACCGTATCATTTTGACCCATAATCTGGCCAACAAAATCAAGCAAATCATGAAAACTGAATTTGGTAACTGATTAGTAGCGAAGAAAAGGCTACTAAAGGCGAAGAAAAGCAACAAAAAGCAAATGAAATCCAATTAGGATATGCGTCAACTGCGGGAAACGTGCGTTCAGTGCAGCATGGTCACTTCCCGATACAAAAAGTACTGTCCCCCGATTCTAGTAGGTTTCAGCGGAATTAGTGACGGATTAGTGACGAGTTTTAAAACCTATTTGAAATGATCAAGACATTTACAAATGCAAATTACTGAGCAACTACAAGTCGCCTTTTAACCTTTCTACTCTCCTTCAATCTTAGCTTTTTATCTGTTTGAATGGCATACCCTCTACCCTTTTCCACTACACCATACCAGACTGTTGCCGGAAATGTATTGTTGGAATGCAGTTCTAGCCGTATCATGATATTTTCATTCGGAGAACGTTTGTTATTGATTAGTTGACTCAGCATCGTCTCATGAATACTGATATCATGGGCAAACGCATTCCTCCTAACGTTTATCAGGTGTAGGTATTCTTTAAGATAATATCCGAATGTCTTTTCAATTTCAAAATCTGCCGCTTTTACGTATTCTTCCATTTGCAGTCTCAACTGCATCAGTTTTAATCCAAGCTTGTCTTCAACTGTCATTTTAGCACGGGATCTTGCCCTGGCTTCAGCCAGCTGAGTATTCGCCTCTGCCTGCTGCTTCTTGTTTATCGGCTGTGAAATAATGTAGGCATCCGCGATCTCTGCATCACTCAATTTTTCCGCCTTTATTTTGTTCTTCATAAATAATAAGTATTAATAATTTTCAACAATGCTAGATCCGCCAAATAAATCTGCCAGCCGGCATCTTCCATTCCATATTTATTAATATAGTGTGCCTTTAACTTTGTCTTAGGAACGAGAGAAACACAGGCCAAATCTCCATTCTCTTTTAAGCATTCTTTACATGCATAAGCCACTAGACAACCCGCAATTCGCTCATATATTTTCTTTCTGCCAACATTCTCTCTTGAAACTGCCAATAATTTGATTTCATAACGGAATTCATCTGGAAATTTCATAATAGCTATAGCTCCTAAGATATCTACACTTCCCACCTCACTGAGTATAAAAATTGTGGCGCTTTTATCGACTTTTGACCAATCAAAAGAATATCTTGATTTGGGCAGTCGTTTAATATCATTCTCTCTAAGTGTGGCTATTTCTACCTCCTTCTTAATGCCAGTCTTAATCTCCGTGATTTCCATTACTAAAGTATAAAACTTTACCGATTTCGTAAAGTATTTTACAAATTTAATAAACTTCCTTTGTTACGTAATACTTAATCCTATATCATTGAATACCAGCTTATTACCAGATATTCCTTTTAAGACAGACGTTTTAGTCCGGATTAATTATCTCTAAATAAATGCCGGTATATAAGAAAGAGAGGGGTTATTGGAGTATAACAGTTAGCCACGAACTCCTTTAAATCTCTATTAAATTGCTAAAAAACTATTGTATATCCTCATTTCAATCTATTCCTGCTTATTCTTCCAGCAATTACTGAAACAGTGGATTCACTAATATCTAATATTTCCGCCATCTCTCTTTTAGACTTATTTCCCTTTATTAGCTCTATTAACTTCAATTCCTTTTCGCTGTATTTGCGACCGATCCTATCAAATTCCAAACTTGAACCTAAGTACGCCTGTTCAATACTTTCGCTGTAATAATAGTCAAATTCGTATACACATTTTATCGCCCGATAAATTACTTCGCCCTCCGTATTTTTTGTTAAATAAGAATTTGCGCCTAGCTGCATCATCTTTGTAATTACTTCCTGACTATTGTGCATTGACAAAACGATAACTCTTAATTCAGGATACTTTTCTCGAATTTTTGGCAATGTTACTATGCCATCCATTACAGGCATTTGAATATTTAGAATTAAAATATCAGGAACCTTCGTCTCAAGCAATTTCAAAAGTTCCATGCCGTTCCCAGATTCACCAATAATCTCGATATCCGTGTACTTTAAAAGAGCAGTTCTTACGCCATACCTAAAAAGTGAATGATCATCACAATGGATTATTGCAATCTTCTTCTCCTTTGGCTTGCTGAAGTATTTCTTAAAGAAATTGTTCATGAAATGAAGTTAGAATTGCTTAATTGCATCTGGAGGTTTACTTACCTTCCGGTATGCGCTAATTTCAAACCATCAACTGTTCCGAGGAATTTATCAACCCATTAAAGATCGTCGATTTTAGGAAGATCCTGACACTAGTGAAGCCCTATTTTACCGTTCCGTATGACAGTACTTAATCTTTACGCCAATTTTAGTACTTATAGAGCAATTTCAACCAAGTTTTCGTCGTTAAAAGCCTTATGATGAATCCCTCCATCAATGAAATTAAGGGCTATAAGTTTGAGCAATGGGTGGTAAACCGATTTCCAGAAGAGTTGTTTCCATTGCAGGAATGGCGTGGGGATAAACATGTCGGAAATCGTCGACCAGCGTCGAGTAAAAATCCAGATCTCGTATTCAAACATCAAGGCTTAGGACGAAGATCTTTTTTTGCTGTTGAATGCAAATGGAAGGAGCAACTAAAAGCAAGTGAGTATCCTTGGGTTGAAATCCAAAAAAGAAGGATCTATGATAATTTTGGAATTCGATTAGCAATGCCTTATTTACATCGCGCTTGGTATTGGTGGTGAAGCCGATAACCCCAAAAATGTATTTCTTATTCCACTTCAAACAATAAAGAATACTGACAACCTATCCCAAGCTATTCTTGAGTAGTATACCTGGCCAGAAAACATAAAGAAATTAAAATTGTATCTACTACCTAAAGTTGAAAGTCGGCCTGACGAGTTGTTTTAGATATCCATACTCGAAAGTGAAAAGTAATTTTAGACATTAGCGGCTTCGTTCTATTATTTTCCTGGGGAAATCATCGTCGCTTACTTCAACGTTATTTGCCTTGACATTTGCTACCGCCTGTTTCCAACTTTCAACGGCGCTTTCGGTTTGAATGACATTCTTTTCGTGAGTTTGGTTAATCTGATCTTCCGCATCAAGAACATACTCAATAACTACATCCTTAACAGGATAACCAGCATATTCTACGGGAATGGAAATAGAGTACAATTCTTTTATATCTATCTTTTCATTTGGCTTCCAATCTCTGAATGTTTGAAATCCAGGTAGATTGCTTGCTAATGCATTTTGCATATCCTTTTCTTCAATCGTCTTTCCGTTTTCGAGGATGAGAGACAATTGCATTGTCAAATATCCTTTTGCATATGTGTTACCCGTGTTATTTTGGATGGTGCCGTTTAGCAGATATTCAATATTTCTTGGCAGCTTATTGTCATCAAGCGAAGAATACAGTACATAAAATCTATTTGCTTTAATGGGCTCGATGGTATAGTTATTTCTTTCAATCTTGCCGCCTTGTGTTGAATCGTTCGTTTGAGTGTTATCACAAGAGATCATGGTTATTATAATAAGCACTATAAGACAGATCTCACTGGATTTTGCGTAAAGCCGATTTGTAATCGAGTTGAAGAGCCCTGTTTTTACAATTTTCATGGTGGTTTATTTGGGTTTGTTATCCCCCTCAAAATACTCATAAAAATCACATACTCACACAGGTATGTGCGCTGATTTTATACCTAAAACCGTACTTACACCTGAGTAAGTATCATGGCAAAGCCGTCCACCAGCAAAATCGAGCAATATAACATTGATAAAGTCCGTCAAAAACGGATAAAATTGAAGATTTCACAGGCTGAGCTTGCCCGTTTGCTGGATTTTTCAGAAGGTTTTATCGGTAATGTTGAGAGTTCAAAATACAGGGCCAAATACAACGTTAATCACCTGAATGCAATCGCGAAAGTATTAGGTTGTTCGCCGAGAGAGTTTTTACCGCAAGAACCGGTTTAAAGTCTAAAAAGTATTAGCCACCTATATTCTTATACGCTTCGTTTATGTAGTTTTTCGTTTCTTCAAAATCCACATCATCTTTAAGCACCAGTTCGAAATCTCCTGTTCCATAGTGTCCGATTTCACTTACATTGCGTCCCTGCTTTGGAAGAGGTTGTATTTCTTCTGGGTTCAATTTTAGATAAAGAGTTAGCTTCTTTTTATACGTTTGTAGGCACACAAAATTTTTACTTGTTTTATAGGCTATGTAAAATTTTTTTGGGGTCTCTTCTATTGAACTATCTAACGAAACTATATAATCTCGAACCTTCTCAAAAAGCTCATGCATATCTGAATCTAATGCATCCATATGCTCATTAATAGAATAAGTGGCGTTTTTTCTCGTTAACGCTGCCTTCCTTCCCGCTTCTACCATAACAGGATTTTTGGCTGCAGTGTTCTCGGAATCAATGTGTGAAATTGAAATTGTACGTTTGTATACTTCCTCGATATTAAAAGTTCCATTTTCATATAGCTTGTATTGCCACAGTTCAATATTTGCTCCCATTACTTGAACCGCATGCAAATCAAATTTTTTATACTCCGGCGCAAGGCAGATTACACGAATGTCAGACCAATCAACTTCGACATTCTTTCCTAAAACCTTATTCGCTGCAATTTCAAAATCCCCTTTATGATCTCTAATCCAATGCAAATAATAAAGGCTTTGATTAATAAGGTCAGAAGAAGCCACCTTTTTATATTCAATTATAACAGGGTTTTGGTCTTCCGAAATTGCTAGTGTATCGATTCTACCTGAATGTAAGCTCCCCGTAGAAAACTCCGACGCGATAAACTTACAGTTAAATATCACTTCGATGTTGCCCTCTACCAACTTTTGCAAATCCTTTTCGAGCTTGAATTCACCTAAACGAACGAGCTTCGCCACGCCATTACTGATTTCAAATATTGCCATAATATAACTATCAAGTTATACGGAATTTTTGATAATGACTCAAATGTATTTTGCCTATTTTATAGTGGTTTACATATCGAAAGGTTTAAGGTATCTATTAATTTTACACATAACTTAGCTACTAATAATTTGCGGGAAATATGGCGGATGATATTGCTCAAATGATTGATTTCAAGCAGGTTAAATCCAAAAAAAGGGTAATTGATCATGGTGAAGTATTTACACCGCAAAATGAAGTGAATTCTATGCTTGATCTCGTCAAGCAAGAAACCGAAAGAATCGATTCCAGATTTTTGGAGCCAGCATGCGGCGTGGGAAATTTTCTAGCAGAGATCCTGATACGAAAGCTTGAAATAGTAAAAAAACGATACTCAAAAAATCAACTTGACTTCGAGCGCTATTCTATTTTGGCATTGTCAAGCATCTACGGAGTTGAGATCTTAAAAGACAACGTTGAGACGTGTAGATTTCGGCTATTAAAAATTTATGCGGGCTATTATCTCAGTATTTTTAAGAATAAATTCAAAACCGAATGTTTAGATTCTGCCAAATTCATTTTGGAGAGAAATATTTTATGGGGTGATGCTTTAAGTCTTCGTACACCTTCTAAGAGCGCACCCTTGATTTTTTCAGAATGGTCAGGGGTTAATGGAAGCTTGATAAAAAGAAGGGATTATACAATGGAAAATCTAATGGCTAATAGTCCTAGCGAAGATTCGTTATTTTCAGATCTTGGTGAAAAGGCATTTATTCCCACTCCAGTTGGAGATTATCCATTAGTTCACTTCTTAAAATTAGGCCAGCATGATTCAAGCGAATTATAATCCGGATGTCCTTTCATGCTTAGCTAATCTCAGCAACGATGAAGTGTTTACACCCCCGGGAATTGCTAACGAAATTTTAGACTTACTACCCAAAGATGTCTGGAGCAATCCAAACGCTACTTTTCTCGATCCTGTAAGTAAATCTGGAGTGTTTCTAAGGGAAATTGCCAGTCGCCTTATGATTGGATTAGAGAAAAAAATACCTGATAAGATTCTCAGAATTAATCACATTTATAGCAAACAAATCTTTGGTATTGCAATAACAGAACTCACTTCATTACTATCAAGAAGAAGTTTGTATTGTTCAAAAACAGCTAATGGAAAATACTCTGTTTGCAATGACTTCGAATCCGAAGAGGGAAACGTAAAGTATGACCGTAGTTCTCACCTCTTTATAAATCAAAAATGTTCCTTTTGTGGAGCAGCTCAAAGCGAATATGACAGAGATGATACATTGGAAAAATACGCCTATCATTTTATTCACACCAAAGCACCTGAAAAAATATTCAGCAATATGAAATTCGATGTTATAGTTGGCAATCCTCCTTATCAATTAAGTGACGGTGGATTTGGAAGAAGTGCAGGTCCCATATATAATTTATTTGTTGAACAGGCAAAGAAATTGAACCCCAGATTTCTTACCATGATTATTCCTTCACGTTGGTTTGCTGGCGGTAAGGGTCTTAGCGACTTTCGTGAGGATATGTTAAACGACAGCAGAGTTAAAAAAATTGTGGATTATCCAGACGCAAACGAGGTATTCCCAGGTGTAGATATTGCCGGCGGCGTATGTTATTTCCTATGGGAACGAGAATATTCTGGACCGTGTGAAGTAATCAATATAGTTAAAGGCAAACAACAAAACTCAAGTCGTCCTTTAAATGAGTTTAGCACCTTTATTAGATATGGGAAAGCCGTTCCAATCATCAAAAAAATAGCTGCAAAAAACGAACCCAATTTAAGCTCTCTGGTATCTTCTGCAAAACCTTTCGGTCTAAGAACTTTTGTAAGGCCTTCTAAAAAAGGAGATTTAACTCTCCGATGGAATGGTGGAGAAGGGCCATTTGAAAGCAAAAATGTTTTTGTCGGCAATGAAATGATAGACAAATGGAAGGTTATAACATCAAAAGTCTCCTACGACCACGGTGGTCAACCTGATAAACATGGTAGACGTCGCGTATTTTCAATAATCGACATACTCCCTCCAGGTACAATTTGTACAGAAACATACCTCGTAGTTGGAGCATATAAAAACAAACTGCACGCGAAAAATATGGCGGATTTCCTAAAGACTAAATTTGTAAGGTTTTTGGTAGCACAATTATCTTTCTCCCAGGATATATTTAAAGATAAATTCCTTTTTGTTCCGGCGCTTAACATGTCAGAAAAATGGCCTGATCAGTCTTTGTATGAACGCTATAATTTAAATAAGGAAGAAATTGCATTTATTGATTCATTAGTTAGACCCATGGAAAATGAATCCAATAAATAAATTATTCCCACCTCGAACTGAAGCGAATCCAATCATTTACGCGTACAGTCTCACAGATGTACAAAGCCACGTCGGATTATTAAAAATCGGTTACACGACCCGAAATTCTAAGGAGCGTATCGCGGAACAGCTCAAAACTAGTCGGATAAGTTATAAAATAGTCTTAGAAGAATCGGCTATGAGAAATGATGGCAGCGCATTTACCGATTTCGATGTGCATCGTTTTCTAAAAAAGAGCGGAATAAAAAATATTGATGGCGAATGGTTCAAATGCAACCCTGAAGACGTTAAATTAGCTATCATCGCTATTAAAACGGGACGTAAATATGATGACAATCGAACATTAGATTTTAAAATGCGTCCCGAACAACTCGCAGCAGTATCTAAAACTTCTAAATATTTTCAAAACTACTATAAAGAAAACTCTGGGAAAACACCCCACTTTCTCTGGAACGCAAAGATGAGATTCGGAAAGACATTTGCATGCTATCAACTGGCAATTAGAATGAAGTGGACAAAAATATTGGTACTAACGTTTAAACCTGCTGTTCAAAGTGCATGGGAAGAAGATTTATTACATCATTTAGATTTCAAGCGATGGCAATTTGTTTCTAAAAATGGTCTTGATCTTAAAGATGCCGATAAAAATAAACCTCTTGTATGTTTCGGATCGTTTCAAGATTACCTAGGTAAAAATGAAGCAGGAGGCATAAAATCAAAAAATGAATGGGTACACGCCACCCATTGGGATTGCGTGATTCTTGACGAATATCACTACGGTGCTTGGCGTGAAAACGCCAAAGATTTATTTGAAGGCGAAGAAAAAAAGGAACTACAAGTTGCAGCTGGTGAAGGTTTAGAGTATTTCGATGAAAGTATAATGCCTATTACAACCAACTCTTACTTATACCTATCTGGAACACCTTTTAGAGCGATATCATCGGGTGAGTTTATAGAAGATCAAATTTTCAATTGGACTTATTCTGATGAACAAAGAGCAAAAGAAAATTGGATAGGAAGTCCAAATCCATATGCTTCATTACCGCGAATGGTTTTGCTAACATATCAATTGCCCGATTCAATACGAGAGATTGCGCTAAAAGGAGAGTATAATGAATTTGACCTTAACGTATTTTTTTACGCTGACGGAGAAGGAAAAAAAGCGAAATTTAAATATCAAAACGAAGTACAAAAATGGTTAGATTTAATTCGTGGATCATTTTCAGAAACGACAACTGATAATTTGAAGTTAGGAGCAAAAAAACCACCTTTGCCTTTTTCGCACACACCTTTACTAAATGTTCTGTCTCATACATTCTGGTTTCTACCTTCCGTTTCGTCTTGCCATGCAATGAAAAACCTCATTGAACAGAAACAAAACACTTTCTATCAAGACTATACTATTGTGGTTGCAGCTGGCGCAAGTGCCGGAATTGGCGTGAATGCTTTGAATCCTGTTGAGAATGCTATGAGCAATCCATTAACGACAAAAACAATTACCCTCTCATGCGGAAAATTAACTACTGGTGTTTCGGTTAAACCGTGGACCGGCATATTTATGCTTCGCAACTCATCGAGTCCTGAAACTTATTTTCAAGCCGCATTTCGCGTCCAAACTCCCTGGACGATCAGGAATCCAGACAACAAGTCTCCTAACAAGGAAGAAATCATCAAGCAGGAATGTTACGTTTTTGATTTTGCTCCAGATAGAGCTTTAAAACAAATAGCTGACTATAGTTGTCGATTGAACATTTCCGAATCTAATCCCGAAAAGAAAGTAGAAGAATTTATTCACTTTTTGCCCGTACTTGCTTATGATGGAAGTTCAATGAAAAATGTCGATGCAGCCGGGATTCTAGATATGGCAATGAGTGGAACTACCGCCACTTTACTTGCAAAACGTTGGGAAAGTGCTCTTCTTGTAAATGTCGATAATAATACATTACAACGTTTAATGAGTAATGAAGCGGCTATGAGGGCTTTGATGAGCATTGAAGGTTTTAGGAATTTAAATCAAGATCTGGAAACAATCATTAATAAGTCTGAGTCTGTAAAAAAACTTAAAAAGACCGCAAATGAACGAGCGTTGACAGCGAAAGAAAAAAAAGAACTGACCGATGATGAAAAAGAGTTTAAAAATAAAAGGAAGCAAATACAAGAGAAGCTCATCAAATTTGCCACACGCGTTCCAGTCTTTATGTATCTCACTGATTACAGAGAGAGATGCTTAAAAGATATTATTACGCAACTCGAGCCGGGCCTATTTAAAAAAGTAACCGGGTTGGATGTGAAAGATTTTGAATTATTGGTAAGCTTAGATGTCTTCAACAGTGCATTGATGAATGACGCAGTATATAAATTTAAACGATATGAAGATGCAAGCCTTGTTTATACTGGACTAAATAAACATGAAGGTGAAGAAGTGGGATTGTATGATACTGTAATAAGTTTATCTGACTATAGAAACAGTTTGGTAGCAGAAGAATAACGATGGAATTTTCAACTCCTGAATTAGTTTAGTAAGAAAATATTATATAGGCCTTCCCTGAACTTCAAGGAAGGCCTATATATATATATATTTTAGTTCGCCGACACTTCTCTTTTCCGTTTCGGTAAATTTAACTTCCACCGAATCATATCGCCGATAATGGGAAAAACATCATTGTGTTTCTGGCTAAATCTGAATTCACTATTGGCGTCATAATTACCTAAATCGCGGTTACCCTGGGTATCATTAGGTAAATATTCGGTCAAACTTTCAAGACCATATTGTATAATTTCATCTGCACTCAAAGAATAATATCTCCACATAGGGTTTGAATGCGAAAAATCTATTGCTGTCATACCAGCAAATAATTTTTGCTGGTTTTCTTCTGTAGCCCAATCTTTGTTTTTACCAAAAAAGAAATCAAAGGTAAGTTTAGCGAGTGCCTTTAAAACAACTGGCTGTGCAGCTACCGTGTTCTGCCTTGGATTTGTGTTTGTAATTTTTGGGATCAATAGTATTTTTTCCCAAAACGCTTTTGCAACTTCTTCTTTCCCATCCAACATCTGTGGAGTGGCATTATTAATAGTACTTTTATTTAAAATTAGATGGGCATTGATCGAAACCAAATCTTTCCTATTGAAACCCGGTTTTTCATCTGCCCAGTTAATTTTGTCCTGCTCAAATATGGGAAACCCTTCGTTATTAAATACATCATCAACAAGTACATTTTTAACAAAACGATTGACAGGATTTGAATTGTCAAACTGAAGAGCTAAACTTTTTTCCACTTTCCTCGAAAGGTTATTCAAATCGTGGAAAAGTTGCCTTTCCTGATCGACATTTAAACCCAAATGTATTTCTAAATTTATAGTACATGCTTTTGACATTTCCAAACACTCAGCCCAAATTGTCACCTCTTCCTGAGTTATATTGTCTTTTTTTTCGGCTGGTTGATATAGCGACCCTTTGTTCGGATACTTCTTATAAGTATTTAAATAATCCAAAAATTCATAAACTAATTGAATTCCCTTCCTACGATGCTGGCCATCGACAATCCAGAAAACGTCACCATGATTAATATAAATTTTAAAGCAAGCGGTTCCCTCTGTAGCCGTAGCTAGAGGTTGAACTGCTAGATTAACTCCACCTGGCAAACAATTCCTAAATGACGCTACTAATGGTGGAATAGAGAGGTACGGCTGGCGGCCCATGTCGTGCAAAATCTGTTTAAGCATTTCAGGAATGGCGCGATTTTGTTTTATAAACTTTCTCTCAACTGATGTAAGTAATGCTTTGAGAATATATTTTCCAATTTCTGTAGCATGCGGTATGTCTAATTTTCTTTGAGCTATAATTCCGTCAGCCCCAGGGTCATTAGCGACAGCCGTAAATTCATGAACTTCGAACAATGACAGCAATAGGGTGAATGTCCTATTTCCGGAATTGGTACCTACAAAAGTTTTTACAGGTCTCCCCATGGTATTTTGATTTGACATCGCGTCTTCCAGTGTCAATACTCCCTTTTCTTCCATTAATATGCTCATATTGATAATTTAAATGCAATTATAAACCAATATTTCCATATTTGATATTTCCTGGACATTAATATTTTTCCCCTGGGATAGTATATACTTATCCTGGAGAAATAGTATAGCTTTCCTGGGAGATAGCAAGCTGAAAAATAAATGTCATAAAGTCTTCAAAATGAGACTGGAATGTGATTGTAGTGTTCAGTAATTAACGACATTCCCGTAGTGTTATCACAAACAGCTCGGTCGTGCCCGGAACGCTACTTTGTTATTTCATTTTAGCCCCTAGGGTGCCGATTTATTTAAAATCTACAATTCTCGCGGTTTAGACGGATTGGACGCTTTATACGATTTCACACTGATTACTGATATAAAAAAAGACCGGTCTATATACCGGTCTTTGCTTACTATATAAAAAAAACTGCTACGCTGCCATCTCTTCCATTCCTGGAATTCCGCCAATGATTGTAAATGGGATTTGCGAAAAGTCGGCTTCTTTTCCGACTTCTGGTTCTACAATATTGGCCTGCACTCTGCGGTAAACATTATATTCAGGCTTCATTAGAAAGTCATACTGTAGAAAGCGCTTTAACCACCGGTCTACCCAGCTGTCAGAAACGTTTAATCCTGCATCGTTGGCATAGGTTATGGAATCATCCCGCGTAAATTCAACCGGAAGGAGATCCAGGAACCTTTTCTGCTTCCCCGCTACTTCTGGCTTATTACTATTAAACGCAGGTAACTCCTTATACATCAGAAGCGCGTGCTGAAGATACACAGCCACCAGGCCAATCGACATTTCGAAATGTTTGTCGGTGCATGTGACAATAAATTCCTTGGAATTCTCTTCGTATTTTTTCATTGCAGAAACGATCATACCGATCCGGAATGCAATCAAACCCAGCCTCATCACCGTGGCGGATGCTTCTTCCGTCACAAAACAGGATACTTCCGTAAGCTTTTTGCTGAAGAATATATTCAACCTATTCCATTGCTGTTCGGTCATCCTAAATTCGGACGGGTATTTATTCAGGTACTCCACCATCGCTGTGACTTCCTTTGATTTGGCAGCGATGATAGCCGGCATGTCCCCTTTCCCGTTTGAAGGTGAAACGTCTCTCCACTTCCTTTCAACCACAAACTGATAGTAAATAAATCGACTAAATAACCCATCCTCTGCCGATGGAATCAAACCTTTCACCTGGCCTACAGTTCCGGACAGTGCGACCGAAAGCCGTGGGTTTAGGATCTCTATGTTCCTTTTGCCAGTGGTCTTTCTGCCACTGCTAATCCTTTCATGATGAAAGACTTTTCGCAATAAATCAGAATAATTGCCCCAGTCGTTTTTCATGCAGCTCGCCACTGTGTCCGCTTCCGTTTCACATAGAATTCCGATTCCACCAGATTCATTCAGATGGTCATAAATTGATGCCGAACTTGAGTTACCAGGAGCGAATAGCAACTTAAATGGAGGCCTTTCTGGTTTTTGGATATCACGCTGTCCTCGTTTTTTGGCATCGTTATATTCATCCATCAGCTGCATAAATTCCGCCTCAGACTTCTCGCTTTCCTTCTTCATTCTCACATTAAGGTCTCCTCCTAACTCACTGGAAAGACGAAGAACACCCTTACCGCTAGCTGCTGGTGCAATAATGAAGCAGAAGAGATTGGGATAATAAACGTTACCATCGTAAACCCCTTTGATACTACCGAGACAACCGCTCAATACAGTTAGTGCACCAGTAACAAAAGTATCCCGCTCCCTATCACTTTTGAGCATAACAGCAATATTGTGTATCAGTGCCGGCATATTATTAATTATATCGACCGGAATCTTTGGAGTTTTGTCAATTTCAGTATTCTCAGTTACAACCGGTTCATCCTTCATCTTATGTGTAGCACTTAAATTGATACGTCCAGCATTTGAAAGATTTTTCCATTGCCCGGCCTGATCGGCGTATCTATTATACGCACCAACAATAACGTCCTGCAGTTCTTTCTCGTCCCATCCTTCAGCATACTTCTCTCTGCTGAGATCCAGCATCGCCTCCACACTAATACCGTCCCGGTTACAGTTGCAAGCGAGTTGAAAAATGAAGTTATTCCGATTACTTTCCTCAAATCTGCTCATTCTCTCAGTGAAAGCAATCGCTTTCTTAAAGGCGGCAGCTGCTTGGCTTTTGTTCAAGACGCCGTGCTGACCGGTATTAACCGTAGGCATTATTGGCTTCTTAACCTGTGTCAGATCCACCTGAAATACGGCACTGTTCTCATTAAAAAAAGCCTCCGGATCCCACGAGATGTAAGTTAACCTGGCTACATCACAAGTCTTGTCCAGCTTGTGTCCGAGCTCCCCTTCGTAAAAAGTCTTTACCTGATCATAAGCGATTTTATGCTCATCACCGGTTGAGCTGACTTTTACTACAATCTTAAGCCCATACCCGCTGGGACTGATAAAATATCCATGCGTATAGGGAATACTTTCTGCCTTGGTCTGTGCATCCCTCACTTCTGCTGGTTGCAAGTCATCCAGATCCAGCATAAGCATCCCGGAGTATGCTTCCAGGTTTTTTGTCGTCCGTTTCTTACGGAATACACCGGAGCATGTAAATCCTTGCAGAGTACCCTTTATTTTATCGGCCTCAGACTTTGCCCCCACAGTATATACTTGACGAATTTCTTCTATCTTCTCCCGATGTGGAGATTTAGTATTTTTGATGAGATCAAATACCGCTGCCAATGAGGTTGTACCAACTACCGCGGCGTGATCGTTGACCATTGAAATGTTATCCATGCTTTTTTCTTTAAATTTTATTGAGGGAGGGCGTATCAATCCCTCCCTTTTAATTGTACTTATATCACATTCACGCTAACACCAGATGTAACGGGATGCATAGGAATTACCTTGGCTAAGGCCCTGTTCTTTTTTATCGAAAATGGCCGGCCAATAACAATCCAATGTATAAGAACCGATTTTCGATAATAACACCTTCCCCGAAGCTTAATAGGTTTAATTATTCCCAAATAAGCCATATTCCGAATAGTGAGTTCTTTTCTATCCAAAAACAGGGCGGCTTCCTTTGTGGTTAGGAGCTCCTTTTCAGGTGCAGGATATGCCACTGTAGTACGATTCCTTTTTGATCCCTTTGTCTTCCTCATTTTGTGTAGGTTTTAAGTAATGTATTTGTTGCTCTTTTGTTGATATCATTTTCAGTGGGCTTTAGACCCGCTACTAACCACTCGTCGATATCTGACTTGTTAAAATAAATTTTACCGCCGTTGGGCTTACTTGCCGGTACTTTTCCCGATAAATGAAGCTTGTAAACCTGCCATATGCTGATGCCCAAATATTCAGCAGTTTGTTGACTGGATAAAAATTGTGTTTCTGTCATTCCTTTTATGTATTGGTTATTTATTTGCTCGTGGCCACGAGACACATACATTATTGTATGATGATGTAAAGGAATGAAATACATTCTCCTCGTAAAATAGCGATACCGTACTTTAATTAAAAAGTACGGTATCGCTTAACATGCCAAAATAATTCTTACTGCAAAAAAACTAGAATCTTTTTGAAGCTTGGGGATAATTTCCTATCCTTTTTATTTTTATTATACCTCTGAATAACTGACTTAAAATTATTCTCGTGGAATTCCTTACTACTTGAATTATTAAACCTTCCTATTATAGCCCTTTTCGTTTGGCCTCTATCTAATAAATTAAAATCCGAGACTATTTGTTCAAGCAAAAACAGAAGGGTCTGGTAATTTGTGTCTTTGTTTTTTATGTTTTGATCAATCCAACAAATCTTCTCAAATTTTGTTTCATCCTTTGACTCAAAAAATATCCATTGAACTGATTCAAATGAAGAAAACTTACAGTATCCTTTTTCTCGAAGACCATTAAACACCGTTTCCAATTTCTTGGCATCTAAATGTGTTTTGAATATTTTTTCCTGCTCATCATCATCGCCGTTACCACGAAAATTCGTCTTTTTGTTTTCAGTTAAATAAATTAAAAAGCTGTACAGGTATTCAATCGATGGTTCTTTTATATTATTTAGTTCTTCCTCTTCCTTAAAATTTAAATAATTATTGTTTGCAAGATCTTGTCTGCCCTGTAAAGCAGGATATTGAGACTCGATAAATTCCATTAACGTCAAAGTAAGATTGGTATTTGAGCTACCGAACTCCTTGAATATATCTTCAATAAAATCCTTAATGGCATAGCTACCTTTGCACAAGCGACAGTGATCATAAATCTCTTTAAACTCCTTATTTGTAAGAATTTTTTGTAGCATATTTGCTGTTTATCATTTTGATAAATATAATCCAATACGAATATTTTCGAACTTTTCGTTTATACCAATCTGGTGTTTATTGAATAATAACGATACTCTTGGCTCGAACAGTTTACACAGTTTAGCAGGTTTGGCAGTTTGTTATTTTATTTAATGGATCAAGCCTATGTTGAGTCTGGTGCAGGTATGTAGGGTTTGTAAACAGTTCAGGTTTGGCTTTTAAGATTTAAGCCCTTTTTACATCTTCTCCAATACTCTATTGGTTCTTTCTCTATCAAATTTAAAAGCATCCCACTTCTCGTTTATACCGATCCCGGCCCACTCATTTAATGAAGCAAACTCTTCGTGAATGGGATCATTTATTACGAGTTTAAAATCCTTATAACCACGAGGGCCGCCACAATCTTCTGGTGGACTGGCCCCACCTCCATTTATGCATGTAGCTTTCTTAGTTAGCTCATTAACTATGTCTTCACGCGTAATAAGATGCTCCCAGGTATCACCAAAATCATAAGTATAAAATATTTTATCTTCTATTTTAGAGAAATACTGGCTCAGTTTAAAGCGCACACTATTCCTGTACTCTGATTCTGGCATAAAATCAGGATGTGTAATTACAGCATCTGATCCAATCCCTTCAGGAGAGAACTCATACAGATGCGAATTTGTCCAGCCAAAAGAGGCCTGTATAATATGATGGAAATGATGAAAGCTAAAAATATCTGGAACATGAAGTTGGCGCCAGACATCTGGGGATCCTATATCCAGGATCTGTATTTTGAACTGAAGGATCATTTTACTGGTTGTCCAATAAAAATATTAAATGTTTTTAATAGTTCACCAGATCTGTTAAGCAATAATCCGTTCGCATTAACAGTATTTTTTTTTGGCTTTTTTTTGGAAAATAAATTTACAAAAGTGTGCAAACCGTCCAAAGCGTGTAATCCAATCCTAAAAACATCATTATTGCCTATTATTAGTGAAAATAACAAAGTAACCAATTGTATAAATCGTACAAACGGTTAGCATTCCATCAGTATCGGGATCCTGCCGGCAGCCTCAATTTTACGTTTATCAATAACCTTTGCATAGATCTCAGTGGTACGAAGATTTTTGTGTCCCAGCATCTTGCTCACAGTATATATGTCGGTGTTTAAGGACAGTTGAAGAGTTGCAAAGGAATGACGTGCGCAGTGGAAAGTGATCCGTTTCGTAATCCCTGCTGCATGGATCCAGACCCTCAACTTTGCATTCTTCCAGGAATTATATTCCAGTCCGCTAAAAGGCGAATCGGATGTTCTTTCTCCCAATAATTTTATGGCCTGTTCGGCAACTGGTAAGACTTCAGTCTGTTTCGTCTTCTTCTGTGTAAACTGTATACTGTAACCATCAGTTTCTGAATAATGGATCTTATCCCATGTGATCGCTTTTACATCCGACCATCTGAGACCAGTGAGCGCACTGAAAAGAAAAGCCTTTTTCAATAGAGGAGTTTCACATGGAGTTCCGGCTAGCTTTTGAAGTTCTTCTAATGTTAAGAACTGGCGATGTCCCTGTACCTGTTTGATAGATTTCACTCTCAGACATGGATTTTCTTTTATCATCTTATTCATGAATGCTTCTCGCAGAGAAGCTTTTACCTTATTCAAATAAGATGCTGCAGAATTAATATTCAGTTTACCTTTTTCGGGTGATACCGTCAGATTCATAAGATAATCTCGAAAACCATCTAAGAAACGGTCATCAATTTGTTCAATCGGATAATCATCCCCATTCAAGTAGATCTTCAAGTGCTTGAGTGTACTGAGCCAGTTACCACCGTTACCGTCTGATCCGATCTTCTTCTGATCGACCATTTTCTCAAAGAATTGGAGGAAATCGATCTTACCCCTTTCAGCGCTTACAAATCCGTTCTTCGTTGTCTGGAAATCCAACGTTCGTTTGGCCTTAATGGACTCTGCCAGTTTAATGATTTCCTTATTGTGTTCCTTTTCAAGACCCGTTTTCGGATATTCGTATAAGTATAGCTTTAACCACTGATATCGTACTTTCTTTCCCGGTGCCTGAAATGCCAGGTATAAACTTGTCATTTGTTTCTGACCTTTGGCTATTTTAGCCTCAGATAATTGACCCTTTCTTTTTCTTAAGTGGATGCGCATGATTTTACGGTTTTCGTGACTAATCTGGGACTAAACTTCCCCTGAAATCACTTCAAATCCTACAAAACAGTGATTTTCAGCTCAATTAATCAGCTAATAAATGGTTTAGGAAGTTCCAGCTTAGAAAGTACCGATAAATCACATGAGGAAAACCTGCGTTTTACGATTCAGGTATCCGGAATAAACCGTTTAATACAGATCCGGTGATTTTCCTCAGCCCATCAGAGATCGGCGATTTAAGACGAAGGCAAACACGGGATAAACACGTTTGAATACATTTATCCGGCTCGATAACGAGTTCTTGCCAATTGGTTGGCTTTTATCCCGACCTCTTTCCAATTTTCAGGAAGCATAGAAAGAGTTTTTCTGGTGTACTGCTTACCCAGCTGTTTCAAAGTCTGATAATAAAAGGGTGTCCTATGTTTACGCGGACGTTTGGATTTGGCTATTTTCCCGGATTTCAAATTGAATTCCGGTAACCCGAGATCACTTAAAATATCTCTCGTCAGTCCTTCGACGGTAATCACCCTGTAATTATTGAATTCAAGAGTGTTCACCACTTTCAATATAAGGTGATCGCCGTAAGCCGTAGGTATCTTTCCAATACGAATCCAGTTATTGATATTATACGCGGAGAACGGAGCACCGTTGATCTGTGATCCATAAGCTCGCTTCAGATAATCCAAAAGCTCGTAGGAAGTAAACTCGTTATCTTCAAATTCGATAGTCATACGTGAATATCCCGAAAATCAGTTGTGAGTACTACATGGGCTCCTTCCGACGAAGAGGTATTACTACTAAATGGATTGTAAACAGTTTACTTTTTATTTTCGATTGCAATTGGAAACTAAATAAGTTTGTTAGAACAGTAATTGATTCAGGTGTTCTCGTTGAATAAGATGTTTCTTCCCTATGCGGCCGCTGGTGATTATTCCATCCTTTAACCATCTCCGGATCGTGACCTGGGTGATAGACAACAGTACACAGGCTTCATTGATAGTCAGCAACTGTTTACTCTGGATCTGAGTGAAATCCCAAGGCACATTCGTATTTATAGGTACAATCGGTAGCTTAACTTTGTATATCCTCTTAGCCTGCTTTATCTTTTCCTCTGATTTGATCTTTTTGTAAGCCCTGCTGTTGCAATGATGTGAACAGTACCGAGTGCGGATGGTTTTCGCTGTAAATTCCTTCTTGCAGTATTCACATTTTCTTTTTACCCTGATATTGGTGCTCATTTTTGATTATGTTTTAGTGTTTGAATTCTCCCTGAAATTCATCTGAAATCTTTGTATTGACACCGTTTCCTCCACGGTTTATTAGCCTGATCTTGTCGAAAAATAGATCTACATGCAACCATTTCATGACCACAAAGAGTTTTTCAACAAACCCGTTTTTACAGGAGATCAGAATCCATATGAAATCATCAAAGCATACTTTGACGACAGAGAAATGTATGAAGTACGTACCCGTCTGTGGAATTTAGTGGAGACTGCGCTTTGTTCTGACAACATTCAATATCATGAGCCTTCAGAACGAATGTCATTGATACACTTTTATGGGCAACTTGAAGGATTGATAGAAGCTACCATGAAGATAGCTCAGGAGATCGAGAAAGAATTAGCGTCCCCGCAGGAAATCGAATAATCCCATTCAGTGACCACCCGAAAGCAAAAACATAATCAAATAAAGAAAGATCATCTTGGATCTGCGATATCCATTCAGTATAAGCGTGAGATTCTTCACAAGGAACCGATGAGGCTAGCTCTGGATGTATACGAATGGGTTCGCCCCCGGTGGAACGAAGAACTTATCAATCTTCAGGAGCAGTCGATGGCACTATATTTCAATAACGCAAGCCAGCTTATATCCTACCGGCTCATTTCAACAGGAAACATTCGGGGAACCATTATAGATGTCCAGTTACTGGTTTGTTTGGCTCTTCATACAATGGCTTCCAAGGTCATTGTCGTTCATAATCACCCAAGTGGGAAGTTGGAAGCCAGCAAAAGTGATATTAAAATTACGAAGCAGATCAAAGAAGCGTTGGAACTAATAGATGTTCTGTTGTTGGATCACCTGATTATAACCGAGGATTGTTATTTGTCTATGCACGGGCATGGGTTGGTTTAAATCTTGATAGGCCTCTCCTCAATTGAATATTCTTGGTGAATATCCGGTAGCTGTATTTGATATTCATTTTCTAATAATATGCATTTACTAAGTGTATTCAACAAACAGTATTCAGGATTGGTGTTTTCCTGTTTTGAATATTCTTTTGCAGTATTATTAATGTTTAAATAATAAGGGCTTGAGCCAGTTTCAAGAAACTTATTTTCCGCATCCATTATGCAAAATTAATTTATTTTTTCGTGTTTCCAACCTTCAAATGTGCGTTGATCCTGGATTGCAATTTGTCCGTTCGGAAGGTTTTGCTTTGATAGTGTGCCTTCACTCAAAAATACATCGCTTCCACCTTCTACGCTTTCAATTAACGCTCTCCGTAAAGAATAAGTATGCGGATTAGTAGTAGCTAAAATAATATTTGGATTATAAGCATTCCTAAGTTCCATTTCCTTTTCTATATCAATATAGATTTCATTTATTATGGCATATAATTGATCATCAGGCTTTTCAACATTTAGTCCAAGTTCATCTCTGGCCTCCTTCCTATAAATAGTATAATCATGACTTCCAGATTCGGAACACAAGAAACTGATTACTTTTGGAACGTTTTCTTTTTTGATTTTATGATATTTAAGCAATTTTTCGGCAAGCATTTTAATTTGCGATTTAGCCTTATATACTTCACCTAAAGATAAAGGATGAATTTGATCAGTAAGTTTTAGATATATATCTTTTAGGTCATTTTTGCCATCGATTCCTAAATCAGATTTGGCCATTTCAAGATACCCATTCACATTTTCGACACTTACAGGAACCCTAATAATTTGACCATTAATATTAACTTGGGGATTCATCAATCCATTTGTACTTGGATCAATTGGACCAAGAGTCGCTTGTTTTGTCATAATTATCCTATCAGCACCCAGGCTTATTAGGGTAGCTGTGCTTTGGCATCGGAAAGGAATAATAATTTCAAAATCCTTGCAAAAACTGCGAATAAGATTTACCAAACTCCATCCAGCCAAAGTGCTTCCGCCATTTGAATATATGTACAAAGATATTTTTTCAACATCTCCAATACTATCCAGATGATTAGCAAAGGGAGCGAGAATATCGCTTCCGATATTTGTTTCAGCATTCGGTCTGTCGCCTGTACAGTAGATTAAAAGTTTTGATTTCCTTAGCTCTTCAATCTTTTTATAATTCTCAATTCGATCCGCAAGCATTTTTGATCTGTGTTAATTTATTATTCTATCGAATTTAAATCTTTGCGATAGCCCTGCAATAGAAACTTGGGAATATAAATATATGGAGTTTCCACAACTATTACGTTGCACTGGCTCCTACATAAATACCCTTAGAAGGTCATTCTTAAGCCTGTTAAATTCTTTACTCTCAATTACCAAAGAAACCCAAAATGCTCTGTAAGACGACAGAATCGTAAGATCCGTCAGATGTGTTTATACTGCATCTTTGTGTATCAAACCATATCATACACAGTTTTAAACTTCTAATAAGGATGCGTCATACCAGATATCCTCATATCCTTTATCGTCAATAAGGACTCTATAACCTGCGGGCAAGCCCAGATATTTTATGATCGCTGGTCTGTACTCTAAAAGATGCACAGCGTGAATAGTTTTAAAAAAATCATCTGCCACGCTATATTCCTCTGCCCACAAAAACCATCCGCTATAAATATCTGGAGGGTGTCTTAATGCATGAAAGGGGCTTGAATTTGAATTAACAATAGATAAGCCTACCATTCTAAATGGTTCTGTGGGAACCCATTCGACTTTGAGTCTTTCACAAATATTTTTCTGCTCCAATATATGCGAGTCCCATTTTTTATTGTCAAATGAAGCATCAGTCATGCAGTAATATTTTATTGATGTTTTTTATTCCAAAACATTAACTCTATGCCTCTCCATTAACTTCAAAGCCCGCAAAGGTCTTTTTAGTTAAATTAATTCGAACATTAAAAAAACAATTTCCGCCATCCTGTACCCTTACAATTTCCTTTGTCCAGTAATCCATATGCTGAACGGAGCAAAAACAGTTTACCCAGACTTCCTTTTCTCCTTTTGCATTTTTGATTACCATATACTGTCGATAATATCTTTTCAAATCAATAACAAAATCTTTGATTTGAAAACCATCTTCCGGAAATTTTTTAATCATTTTCTCATACTCTGCAGTCTGCTCTTGGTTGTACTTATCTATGCAAAGAGAAAGTACACGATCAATAATGACAAAGTCCGAATCATTTAGAGAAGCAGGAATCGACTTTTTTGCCAAAGTAGGGTAGGCATTTTTGTCAAAAGGAAGAATAACATAGTGATCCCTGGGCAAAGAAGATTGCCCGTAATTATAAGAACCGGAGGTAATAAAGACCATGATTAGGAAATACTTCATGTAATGTTTAATAGAAGATTCAAATTTAATCGAATTACACAATTACCCGTATCATTAGCTATCATACCATATCGTACAGTATCATACCGTATCATTGCGCCCCATAATCTGGCTACTTAAATTCACGAAGGAACAAAACCAGGATTTAGTAACAGGTTAGTAGCGAATAAAAGTCTACTAAAGGCGAAGAAAAGCAACTAAAGGCAAATGAAATACTGTGAGAATGAATGTACTCCGCAGGGAACGCGCATCTATCGTGGAATGGTCACTTCCCGATACAAAACTTCCCGAAGATCCAACTGAGTTGTTCTTCGTTGGTGATCTCTCCGGTGATTTCGCCGAGGAAATGAAGTGCGCGGCGGATGTCGGAGGAGAGCAGGTCGCTCGCTAAACCATCATCCATTCCTTTGCGAATATCCTGCAGCGCAACAGCGACTTTTTGCAATGCTTCATGATGACGTGCATTTGTTACCACCGTTCCCTCGCGAATTTTTTTCCCATTTAATACACGTTTTACCAAAGCGCGTTTTAATTTATCTATTCCGAATGATGTCTTTGCTGAAATAAAAATCAGGTTGTGATCCAGAAATTTGGTGTTTACATTTCCCTCCGATAACAAATCTGCTTTATTCACCACACGCAGGAGCTTTTCTTTTCCTGTTAAAAAATTATCGGGATAGGGTTCCGAAGCATCGAGAATCTCCAACACGATATCAGCCTGTTCAATTTTTTCTCTTGTTTTATCCATTCCCATCTGCTCGATCTTGTCGGATGTATGTGCGCGAATTCCCGCAGTATCTATCAAGCGAAATTCAACTCCTTCAATTACTAAAACTTCCTCCACCGTATCTCTGGTTGTGCCAGCGATCTCACTCACAATCGCCCGTTGTTCATTCAGCAAACTATTCAGTAGTGTAGACTTACCCGCATTCGGTTTTCCAACTATTGCTACCTGCACCCCATGACGAATTACGTTTCCATATTTGAAAGATTCGATCAGCTCATTGGTTTCGCGTTGCGCTTCTTCAATGAGTGCATAGAATTTTTTTCTGTCTGCAAATTCCACGTCCTCCTGGGAGAAGTCGAGCTCGAGTTCTATCAATGCTGAAAATCCCAATAGTTGTTCCCTCAGTTTTTTCAGGTCATCCGCAAATCCGCCGCGCATAGTATGTAATGCAGAAACGCGTGCTGCTTCGGAATGACTCGCAATCAGATCGGCCACGGCTTCTGCCTGCGTGAGGTCCATCTTACCCTTTAAAAATGCTCTTTGTGTGAATTCACCTGCCTTCGCCATTCTCGCACCCTGTTGAATACAGGCAGCAAGAATTTTCTCTTCGATGAAGGAAGAACCATGGCAACTGATTTCGATTACGTCCTCGCCTGTATAGGACTTCGGCGCACGGTAAATGGATACGACGACTTCATCCAGGATCTCATCGTTGTTTTTCAACAATCCAACGTGTAATGTGTGCGTCGGTTCTTTTGATAAATCTTTGGAATGAAACAGAGCGTTGATAATCTCCAGACTTTTGGATCCACTTAACCTGATCACACCAAGAGCCCCGATACCCGGAGCAGTTGCCAAAGCAATGATGGTATCGTCCCAACCTGTTAATTTTCCCAGCATTTAATTTGGTTATGAGTTATAGGTTATGGGTTATGGCTAACAAATTAAATCATAATCCATAACCCATAACTTATAACCAAAAAAAACTGCCCGGGTGTTACTCCCAGGCAGTGTATAAATTTAAAAGGAAAAATTACTGCGATTCGAGTTTAAAGTTAATCGGCTGGCTCTTGTAAGATTTTACCTTACGTCCATTTTGAACGGCAGGTGTCCAGGAACCGCTTTTCTTAATAACTCTCACGGCTGCATCACGCAATTCATTGGGACCACTCACTGCTTCCACTTCACTCACATTTCCTTCTTTGTCCACGATGAATCGAACAACAACCTGTCCCTGAATTTCTGCGCTTACTGCATCGTCAGGATATACCAGATTCTTGCTGAGGTAACGATACCATGCTGCAATACCTCCCGGATATTCTGATTCGATTTCCACTTTGGTAAAAGTCTTATCGTAATCGGTATTATCCTTTGGCGCTTCCACAACTCCCTTGTTATCTGATGGAGGTGCGGTCATATTATCATCCTTGATACCTTCCTGATTGGCGTTACCAATTTTGGTGTCTTCCAGTTTTTCCACTTCAGGTGGTTTTTCTTCAGCTTTCACTTCCTCATCTTTTACAATCTTTGGAGGAGTGAACTTCGCCATTTCTACCTGTGGTGGTGGTTTTGGCGGTGGAGGAGGCGGCGGTGGTTCGTTCTTTTTATCTTCTTTAATATCTTCGAGCTGAACATCCTGCACCACTGGTTTTACTGCCTGGCCCTTACCCTGATAATTGCTGATAAAATATCCGGCAATCAGGGCTACCACCACTCCAAGCATCACCAGCATCGCGGTACGCAGACGTTTGTTGTAGGTCTTACGCAAGTCGTAAGCGCCGTACTGCTTGTTTCTTCCATCGAAGATGATGTCAAGCACATCTGCTGATAGAATTTTGTTTATTTCCATGATGGACTATTTCTTGTAATGACTCAATTTAATAAAATTTCCACAAAAACAGGGCCTATTTAACTCCGTTGGCCGCCTCAGTCAGCTTAATGAAATTGTATTCGACCGGAGAGATATCCACCATGGCATAGCGTTTTACACCGTCGATGGTCATTTCATCCAGAATGTTCACCGTATTTTTATAGGTGGCATCCACAGATGGTTTGAGAACCACCACAAAATCCTTGGGATCCGTTCTTCTCTTTTTGTCGATTATAATATCACGGACTTTTTTAAAATCCGTCGCCTTCAATGTAGCTGCACTATCGCCTTCATAATAATAAATCTGGTCGTTCTTACCCAGCATCAGCGTTATGACTGCTGAGTTTTTCACCTTATTCTGCTCGTCGGGATTTTTCACGTCCTTGGGCAAAAACAAACGCATGGCCGTAGGCTGACTCATGGTTGTAGTAAAGATGAAAAAAGTAATGAGCAGGAAACCGAGATCTACCATCGGAGTCAGATCCACCCTGGTGGAGAGCTTTTTCCCTTTCTTGACGCCGGGGCCCTTTTTATGGCCACCGCCGCCCGAGGTATCCATTTCTGCCATGTCTCTACATTTAAAAGTTAATAAATTATTCTACTGCCTTTGTTCCTGCCGCCTGCTGTGCGTTGTACAATTCTGAACCAACCGGAGCCGGAACAGGACTTGTAACCACCTGGAATTTCATTTCATCATTCTTTTTCAGCGCGATGATGATTCCTTGCAGGGCCGGGTATTTAGATGCATCATCTCCTTTAACAAGGATGTTCATTCTCTTTCCCGCGTCCGAAAAAGCCGTTTTTGCAGCGGCAATCCAGTCCGACACTTCGTTATTTGTGCTGTCAACAGCCGGAATACCGGGCTTATTAATATGGGCCAGATCAGCCGGATTCTTATCCAGATAGGATTTCAACTGACTGAAAGGAGCACCGATATAGGAGTTTGGCACATTAACAAAATTGGCCTTCTCCTGATCGCTGAGACCAATATTTTTACTGGTGTTGATGGCATCGATCATCACTTTTTTCTCTGTCTGGTTAGCGTCAGATACAGACAGATACACTTTGCCGTCTTTATCTATCGTGAACGTTACCACATCTTTCTCCGGCGCTACTTTGGTAGAAACTGAACTGGGTGTTACTACGGTCAGTGCTTCCGGCGGTTTGAATTTGGTAGCCAGGATAAAGAAAGAAAGCAAAAGGAACGCCACGTCGCACATCGCCGTCATGTCGATGTTCGTGCTTTTCCTGGGTAACTTTGCTCTTCCCATTTTTTTCTTTTTAGATGCGTAATTATTGTAATTCCATAAATCCGTTGGCGGTTTGCGGTTGGCGGTTGGCCGTCCGCCAACGGCCAGCGGCCAACGGCCAACTATTTATATAAAGAGGCAAAACTTTGAGTTAAAGTAAATCCGCTTTCATCGATACCATATGTAATACCGTCGATTTTGGTAGTAAACACGTTGTACATGATGATGGATATGGCAGAGGTACCGATTCCGAGGGCTGTATTGTAAAGCGCTTCGGAGATACCCTGACTTAATTTAGATGCGGCTTCTCCTCCACCACTGTCACCCAGGGCAGCAAAAGAACGAATCATACCCATTACCGTGCCCAATAGTCCGAGCAGGGTTGCAACAGATGCGATGGTTGAAAGGAATACCAGGTTTTTTTCCAGCATGGGGAGTTCCAGAGCGGTTGCTTCTTCTACTTCTTTCTGAATGGCCAGTACTTTCTGGTCAGTATCCAGCTCGTTATTGGAGATCATTTCTTTGTAGCGGCGAAGACCGGCTTTCATAACGTTTCCAACACTACCTTTTTGACGGTCGCACTCAGCAATGGCGCTGTCAACATTTTTATTGGCAAGATGGTACTGCACTTTACGGATGAATTCATTGATATTTCCGTTACCAGTTGCTTTGATGATTGTCAGGAATCTTTCAACTACGAAAGTAAGTACGGTTAACAGGCAGCCAATCAATATGGGAACGATGATTCCCCCAAGATACATACGGGCGAGGGCAGTTTTTGCACCTTCGTGCGCGGGCCAGAAACCACCATTGGGATCGGGTTTGGTAAAATTGCTTGCGTCACCAATCAGAAACCTCCAGATTAAAAAACCAATAATAACACAGGCCAACGGGGCCATCCACGAAATTGAATTACCAGTCTTCGCAGCCTGTACACTTGATACAGGTTTCGCTGCTGCCGTTGCAGTCGGTCTTGTTTCAGCCATGATCGTTTGTTTTTAGTGTTTATGAAAAAGTTAAAGCAGTTAAGCAATTAGTTTAGCGAACGGGATGCTGGTCAATACATTTCAATAGGAAATCCGGCTTAGCTGATTTTTCGTAGGGAACACAATATAGTAAATTTCCGGAATGCCAAATGGAAAATAGTTATTCTTTAAATTTTGATCATTTGATGGGAAACCCTTGCCTGTATTCATTCTGCATAATGCCTTCCAATTATTCGTAACGCAGCGCCTGTATAGGATTCATACGGGAAGCTTTTAATGAAGGATAAATTCCCGCCAGTATGCCGACCCCGGTGCAAATGGCCATTCCAAGGAAAAGCCAGATCCATGGAAATACAAATCCGGTATTCAGTACCAGAGAAAATACATTTCCAATCAGGATGCCTAAAAAACTTCCGAAAACCGCACCCAGTAAACTGATCATGATGGATTCATAGAGAAACTGCTGGCGGATACTTCCCTTCTTTCCGCCAATAGCTTTTACCAGTCCGATCTCTTTGGTTCTTTCCGTTACCGATACCAGCATGATGTTCATCAAACCAACCGCTGCACCAAGTAGCGTAATGGCGCCTATTACAACCGCACAAAGGGTAATTAATGAAAGATTTGAAAGCAGTTCTTCCACAAAACGGTCACTTTTATCGATAACAAAATTGCTCGCGGCCGTTGTATTGATCCTTCTGATCGGGCGAAAAACACCTTCCGCTTCACCGATGGCAAGATTCATTTGATTCACATCAGGTACTTTCACCTGTATATTAAAAGAAGGCGTCGGGTTAAACTGGTTAACCGCTCCGCTCACAAAAAAACGTCTTACATTATTATAAGAAGTGATGATCACATTATCGAAGCTTCTGCCAATGCTGGACCCCTTTGACTCCATCGTTCCGATAACCCTGAAGGGAAGGCCGTTGATCTTTATTATTTTTTCTAAAGCACGTTCGGGATTTCCACCGAAGAATTTTGTTACCAGGTCGCTTCCAATAATGCAAACATTCCTTCCCGACTCCACATCCAGTTCATTCAGCGAACGGCCGGCATTTAAAGTGTAACCGTTGAGCTCCGCATAATCCTCATCGCCGCCAGTAACCTGAACGGTCGGGTTTGTTTTAGCGCTTTCCAGGGAGACGATATTGCTGTTCCCACCCCGTATGCTGATCGATACTTTGGAAGGAAAATGATAGTTTTTTTTGAAGAGTTCAGCCTGGGCTTTGGTGATGGGAATTTTAGAATCGGAGATCTTTTCTTTTTTGGCTCCTTTCTTTTCTTTGGTAACCTGGCTATTGTTTCCGAAAAACTGGAAGTCTTTGTAATGGATCGTAAATCCATTGGAACCCATGGAAGCAAAACTCTCCGTGAATTTTTGTTTCATGGCATCAATGGCAGTATTAATACCCACGAGTGCCATGATGCCGAAGGCAATAATGGCAACGGTGATGCCCGTTCTGAGTTTATTACTCCTGATCGTACGAAATGCCAGCGTAAGAACGTCCCTTATTTTCATGAACACATTAAATGCACCGACAATTTAAAGCTTCTTTGCTTAAGATGCTTCTACAATCTGTTATCTCAGATGAAAATAATATACAGGCGGCTGATCAGCCATTGCGGAAATATTCCCAGGAGGATGACGATAAGGGCCAGCAACAAAAGCATACCCTGAAAACCGCCGCCGATATTCAGTTCCTGTGCCGTGCCTTCTTTAAAATACATGGCCTGTATTACGCGGAAATAATAATACACGCTCACCGTTGCGCAAAGCAGCGCAAATACGACAAGCCAGAAATAAGTGCCTGTTTGAATGACGGAGGCGATCATATAATACTTTGCCAGAAAACCACCTGTAAGCGGAATGCCGGCAAGTGATAACAGGAATATGGTTGCCGAAAACGCTACCACCGGATATTTCTGCGCCATACCGATAAAGCCATTGAAACTGAAATCCTTCATTTTTACAAGGATTGCGAATAAACCAATGGTCGCGATATTGTAAACGGCGATATAAAGAATGATCCCTTCTTTCGCTATATAATTCACTGTGAGTAGGGATAATAACATGAATCCAACCTGGGCAATGCTCGAATAAGCCAGCATTCGCTTTACGCTCTGCTGAAACACGGCCGTTATATTGCCAATAAAAAGGGTGAGGGCTGTAATCACCGCAATGAATAGCTGCCAGTGTACTTTGATATCGGAGAATGTATTTGCAAACAGCCGGATAAATGCAATGAAAGCACCCGCTTTTACCACCGTAGCCATAAAAGACGTGACCACTGTGGGTGCTCCATCATAAACGTCCGGGGTCCAGAAATGAAATGGCGCCGCGGATACTTTAAAAGCCATGGATACCATCAGCAGGATCAGACCGGAAATCATCATGGGTGAAGAGAGTGACTTCGCCGCGGCAATATCATCGAGGAAAAAACTGCCTTTGTCGGTTGCCCCATATATAAACGCGATCCCCAGCAACATGATACCCGTGCTGAAAGCGCCCATCAGAAAATATTTCAGCGAAGCCTCGTTGCTTTTTAAATTTCGCTTGTCGCTCCCCGTTAGTATATAGAGTGGTATGGAGAAAATTTCGATACCGATAAACAACATCAGCAGGTTGTTGAAAGAGGTGGATATGGAAATTCCGCAGAGCACAAAAAAAATGAGTGCAAAATATTCACCCGGATTATTTCCCACCCCTGCGATATCGCGTGCATTCAAAAGAAATAAGGCAAGCGTGGAAGCAAAAACAACACAGTTTATCAGCAATCCGAACACTTCAAAAAACAACATATTGTGGGTATCCACCGGAAAGAAATGGTATCCGCTCAAGTCAAGGATTGCCATTACAAGAAGTAGTATAATGCCCAGTGTGGCCAGTATGGCAATGGAAGAATTCTTCTTCAGAAAAAGTCCACTGAACATCATGATCACTCCTAAAACCGCCGATGTTATAATCGAATTCATATCTTACTGGTTCTTCTTTAGGGTTTAAGGAACATTTTTGATAATATCAAATTCACTGAATCCTGCGTGAGCCGGAACAGTGGTTCAGGATAAATGCCCACCACGAAAATCATCACAACAATAACCCCCAGAATGAATTTCTCATTCGGCCGGATATCAACTGCTTTTTCAGTTATTGCATTTGTAGTTCCGTAAAATACACGTTGTACCATATTCAGCATATACACAGCCGATAAAATAATTGTCATGGCCGCAGTTACGGTGAACACCACATTATACGTCGTCGCTTTGGAAGAATAGATTCCGCTGAACATTAAAAATTCTCCCACAAATGCATTCGTTAATGGCAGTGCAATATTTGCCAGCGTAATCATTACAAGCATCACAGTGAGCACCGGTGCCTTACCGGCGAGTCCGCCGAGCTCGCTGATCTTTCTTGTCTTGAATTGTTTTTCGATCAGATATACCACGATCCACAATCCGATGATGTTAATGCCGTGGTTGAAAAGCTGAATCATTAAACCCTGCATGCCCAATTCCGTTGTAGCGAATACTGCAACACAAATCAAACCCATATGTGCGATGGAAGAATAGGCAATCATCCTTTTCAGATCGTCCTGCCTCATGGCAATGAGTGATGCATAGATCATCCCGATAATACATAACATGGAAACCGTATCTCCCCACATGTAAGTACCCATTGGAAGCACGGGAGCCAGCCAGCGTAACAATCCAAATACGCCCATTTTCACCATCAGACCACTCAATACCATCGTAACCGCTGTGGGAGATTGTTCATAGGTGTCGGGCTGCCAGGTGTGAAAAGGAAAGATGGGCATTTTCACTGCGAAGGCAACAAAAATGAACCAGAACAGCCAGGTCTGTGTTTCTACCGATATCAGTAAATGCGCATTATAAAAAGAAGAGAGTGCGAAGGAATGATCCTTGGTATGAAAATAAATATAAATGATGCCGATGAGCATCATCAGCGATCCAAGAAATGTATAAATGAAGAATTTAAAAGTAGCAGCAATTCTTTTTTCTCCACCCCATTGTGAAGCGAGAAAATAAACGGGTATCAGTGCCAGTTCCCAGAAAAAATAAAATAACAGCGCATCGTTGGCAAGAAAAACACCCATCAGTCCGGCCTGCGACAACAACATCAATCCAAAAAAATTGTGTGCTTTTTTATATTCTTCTCTCCAGGTAGATATGAAAATAATGGGAAAGGCGATGGCCGTCAACAGGCAAAGCAATTGACCCATACCATCCAGACCGATTGCAAAATGACTATTCAGTGAACCCATCCAGGGTGTGTCGAATTGCAACAGGGAACTGTCTTTGGCAAGCGTTAAACCAACCAGCGACACGCCCAGGGTAAGCAGAGAAGCAATCAGCGACCAGCTTTTGGCAGCAGCATCCTTCAGCGAGAATCCGATAAGACCCGCAAGCAGCGGAATCCCGATGAGTAAAACAGGAACCATATTATTTATTTTCGCAAAAACAATTGCATAGCAAATAAGAGAACGATACCAATGACCATCAATAACACATATCCTCCCACTTGTCCGCTCTGCAGATATCGCAGCTGACGACTGCCATACTGAACCAGCCTTCCGGTTCCGTTTACCAGTCCGTCAATTAATTTCTTTTCAATGATGTTGTTAAAGAAATCGCCCAATGCGTTCAGAGGTTTCACAATCATTGCATCGTATAATTCGTCCACATAAAATTTATCGGCCATCCATTTCCCAAATCCAACGGGCTCACCGAGTTCAGGTTTTTTACTGAATCTCGACCAGGCATACAGTACCATCACAATGGCCAGTATGGTGGAGATGCCCATCAGCATCCATTCAGTGGATGCAGGAATTTCCTGACCCGTTCCTTCGCCACCAAGCACAGGATTTAGAAAATGAACCAACAGATTGGAGTTTTTTGCAAATACTTCAGGTATTCCCAGGAATCCTCCAATCACCGCCAATATGGCGAGGATAATAAGAGGGATGGTCATGGGCGAAGGGCTCTCATGTAAATGATGTTCCTGTTTTTCAGTGCCCCGGAACTTACCCAGAAAAGTAGTCGCGTATAACCGAAACATATAAAACGCCGTGAGCATCGCGCCTGCAACACCTACAATAAAATAAACCGGACTCTTCCCATAGGCTGCCGTTAGTATTTCATCCTTGGAGAAGAAACCTGAAAAAGGGGGTATACCCGAAATGGCGAGACATCCCATCAGAAAAGTTATATGTGTGATGGGTAATTGTTTTTTTAGTCCGCCCATGCGGCGGATATCCTGCTCTCCGCTCATCGCGTGAATCACAGAACCTGCGCAGAGAAACAGCAACGCCTTGAAAAAAGCGTGGGTCAGTACGTGAAATACAGCTTCCGTATAAGCGCCGACACCGAGTCCGAGAAACATATAACCCAGCTGACTAACGGTAGAATACGCCAATACTTTTTTTATATCATTTTGTTTCACTGCAATCAATGCTGCGAGAATGATGGTAGCCAGACCCGTGATGGCAACAACCGTCTGACTCACCGGAGCCAGGTTGTATAATACATGGCTGCGCGCAATCATATATATACCTGCCGTAACCATCGTAGCTGCATGGATCAACGCGGATACAGGCGTCGGACCGGCCATGGCATCGGGTAACCAGGTGTAGAGAGGAATCTGTGCCGATTTTCCCGTGGCACCTATAAATAAGCAAATGGTGACACCCGTAATAAATTCTGTTGAAGTATTGGGAGCCTGCGCAAACACGGTATCAAACGAAACAGAACCAAACTTGCTGATAAGTGCAAAAATGGCGATCAGAAAGCCTACGTCGCCGATGCGATTCATTATAAAAGCTTTTTTCGCGGCGCTGCTGTAATCCAGGTTTTTAAACCAGTATCCAATCAGTAGATAGGAACAAAGACCCACACCTTCCCATCCGATAAAGAGAATTATAAAATTTGATCCCAGTACCAGCAGCAACATGAAAAACACAAACAAGTTCAGGTAGGAGAAATATTTTGCGAAGTCGGATTCGTTTTCCTCCTTCATATAAGCAGTTGAATATAAATGTATCAGAAATCCAACGCCTGTAATGATCAGCAGGAACAGCGTTGAAAGCGGATCTACCAGAAATGAAAATGAAATATCCAGTTTACCGGCGTGTATGAATTTAAAAAGGGTGACGGTGACGGGTTGAAAATCGTCGTGTTTTACCTGGAAGAAAATCGCGACACTTACAATAAATGAAGCCAGGATCATCACTGACCCTATAAATCCCGACATGGATTTAGAAATGGATCTCCTGAAAAGGCCATTGATCAGAAAACCGATCAGGGGAAATAAAGGAACGAGGTAGACGTAATTAGACATTATTAATAGAAAAGCTTTATCTGAGTTATGGGTTATGAATTATGGGTTATTTATTTAATTATGGGTTATGAATTATGGGATATGGGTTATGAGTTATTTCTTCCATAATAAGAGTTGAGTTTTGCCCAACCCATAACTCATCTCCCATAATTCATCTCCCATAACTCATCTCCTATAACTCATCTCCCATAACTCATAGTTCATTTAATGTTTTAATCGATTCAAAAAGTTAACATCCACCGAATGCGTATTCCTATACATCATTGCGATGATGGCGAGGCCGACACTCACTTCTGCGGCGGCGACGACCATTATAAAAAAAACAAAAATTTGTCCATTGATTCCCGCGTTCGGATCCACTGCACCTGCGGTTGCATGATGCATTTTCGAAAAAGCAACCAGCAGTAAATTCACCGCATTCAGCATCAGTTCAACACACATGAATATGATAATCGCATTTCTTCTGGTCAGTACTCCGGCAACGCCGATACAGAACAGCGCGACGGACAGGAAGATATAGTAGTTTATGGGCATCTTTTTTAGTATGGGAGTTTGGGAGTATGGGAGTATGGGAGTGTTAGAAAAATAATTTCATTTCCAAAACCCGAACAAACACCTCTCATTTTGTATTTTTTAAAATTAATTTCAATGTAAAAGTTCCACGCTCCCACCCACCTGCGCTTCGCTTCGGCGGGCAAAGTACTCCCATACTCCCATACTCCCATACTCCCATACTTTCTTCAGTCTTTCTTCCCAATCACCACCGTGCCTACCATTGCAGAAAGAAAGAGTACGCTGCTTATCTCAAAAGGAATTACGTATTCTTTAAATAATACGAGCCCCAGATTGTGGATCAAACCGATATCACCTTTGCCTGTTTCTGCCATCCGGTTGTGCATGTCCGCGCTTTTTAAGGCTGCCACCAACACAAGTAGCAATGCGCCACCTCCAATTACACCCGCTATCTTCAGCCATTTATTTTTCTGAGGTTCTGTTTCAGCATTCAGGTTCATCAGCATGATGACAAAAAGAAAAAGTACCATAATCGCCCCTGCATACACGATCAGGTTTACGATGGCGAGGAACTGGGCGTTCAGTAAAATATAATGGCCTGATATGGCGAAAAATACTACGATCAGCCACAATACACTGTGCACGGGATTTTTACTTACCACCATCATGATGGCACTGAATAAAGCCAGCACACTTAAAAACCAGAATAGAAATTGGGTGGCGCTCATCAACTATTTTTTTTCGGGTCTTTGTCCTCTGGCTTTTGCATAAGCTTCGGGGTCGGTGAGAGGATTCGGTATTAATAATTCCGGTTTGCCATAGACAAAAGTTTTTCGGCTATAGTTCGACGGTACTAAACTTTCCGATAAATACACGGCGTCTTTCGGGCAGGCTTCTTCACACAAACCACAGAATATGCATCGCAGCATATTGATCTCGTAGCGCGCTGCATATTTTTCCTCTCTGTATAAATGTTCTTCACCAGGTAAACGTTCTGCAGCTTCCATGGTAATGGCTTCTGCGGGACAGGCAACTGCGCACAATCCGCAGGCTGTGCAACGCTCGCGTCCCTCTTCATCCCTGTTCAACACCTGCACACCGCGAAACACGGGACTGAAAGGTCTTGTTTGTTCCGGATAATTAATCGTGGCCTTCTTTTTGAAGATATGTCCGAATGTTATAGCCATACCCCTGGCAATCGCCGGGATATATAATTTCTCCCAGAAGGTCATCGGTTTCCGTTCGACCTGTTTTGCTTTTGAAGTAAGTGCCTGCATAATTTTTTTCTTTGTTACCCCGACCATCTTCGTCAAGCGGAGCAAAATTATTTTTATCAAATCAACCTGCCAAATCTGTTACGCTTAAAGCGAAACGCTTAACGCGAAACGCTGAACGCTGAACGCTGAACGCGAAACGCTTTTTTGTTAATGATTGATATCGTTTACTAATTCCTACATTATATGAAAATCACTACCACACTCGCTTTAAGCTTTACGCCTTACGCCTTACGCTTTCGGCTTTAAGCTTTACGCCTTACGCTTTCGGCTTTCGGCTTTCGGCTTTCGGCTTTCGGCTTTAAGCTTAAAAACCGTATTGACGATACAACACCAGAAAACCTGTTATCAGCATATTCAATATAGCCAGCGGAATGAGTGCTTTCCATCCCAGTTTCATCAACTGATCGTAACGGAAACGGGGCACTGTCCATTTCACCCAGATAAATACAAAAACAAAGACGCAAATCTTTAAAAATAAACTCAATACTTCCATTGTTGCCAGAAGGTTCTGTCCGTGTTGTATTCCAAAATTAACGTCGTTCACAAATGGTATATCATATCCTCCCCAGAAAATCGTAGCCATCACCGCACTGCTGATAAACATGTTTACATATTCGGCGAAAAGATAAAATCCAAGTTTCATGGAGGAGTACTCCTGATGGTATCCAAAATTTAATTCGCTTTCGGCTTCCGACATATCAAAAGGCGTCCGGTTGCATTCCGCAAAAGCACAAACGAGAAATATTAAAAATCCCAATGGCTGATAAAAGACATAATATGTTTTATCGAGTTGTTGCCCTACGATCGTATGCAGGCTAAGAGAACCGGTTAACATGAGCATTGCAATCAGGGTCAATCCCATGGCGAGTTCATAGGAAATGATTTGAGATGCCCCACGTATTGCCGCGAGTAAAGAAAATTTATTATTCGAGGCCCAGCCGCCAATCATCACACCATACACACCCATGCTTACGACTCCGAAAATATAGAGTATACCTATGTTTACGTCAGCTATCTGCAACGGAATATCGCGACCGAAAAGGTGAATATTACCACCCCAGGGAACTACGGCACTCGTCATCATGGCAGTGAGCATCGCGATGCCCGGACCGAGTATGAATAAAAACTTGTTGGACAGATTCGGAACAATTTCCTCCTTCATAAATAATTTCAGTCCATCTGCCAGCGGCTGAAGAATACCAAACGGACCTGCGCGATTCGGTCCGCGTCTGTCCTGAAGTACCGCTGCCACTTTTCTTTCTGCATAGGTTTCATACATGGCAACCAGCAGGGAAACGGCAAGGATAATTGAAATGAGAATAACTTTTTCAATGATCAGGAACCAGTCTATCGCAAGAAGTAGGTGCATCTATCTAGTAAAATTTCTTATATAATATATACTGTCTGAGATGATTTGCAAACGAGATGACAAATATGGCCGCAATACATGCTGTCAGTATATCACTCCACCTGCCCGGTTTCATAAAAAACAACACGATCACCGCAATCACCAGCACCATATCTATTCTGAATAACTTGTTGTGCAACATCAAGCGTTCTCCTTTGTATTGAAATTGAAATGGTCATTTTTAAAATCCGTTGAATGTGCCGGCCCCTGAATTTCCGAAAGATCTATTTCGGGTCGGTTCACTTCACTCACACTATGGATATCCATCAGTAATTTGGGTGCGCGTCCGTCCATCACTTCGGGCATCACTTCCTGTGGTTTTACTGTCCCGACGTAATGCCCTGCAGAAATTACAGAATGACGGTTGATAAGCGTGGGCCCTTCAATTGTCCAATCCGCTGTTTTCTTTTTTTCGAAACGACATTCATTACAAATAAAATCTTTTACCTCGCCCCACTGGTCTTTTCTTGCTGTAACGCGATATACTTCTTCACCCCGGTTCCAGATAGTAACTTTTCCGGAACACTTGGGACAATCACGATGCGCATCCTGAGGTTTCAAGAACCAGACGCGGTTTTTAAAACGGAATGTTTTATCTGTGAGTGCTCCTACCGGGCATACATCCACGATATTTCCGATGAAATCACTTTCCAGAGCCTTGTGAATATAAGTAGCTATTTCAGAATGATCTCCGCGATCCAGGATACCGTGTTCACGTTTTTGCGTCAGTTGATCTGCCACATACACGCAACGATAACAAAGTATACATCTGGTCATATGCAACTGGATGTAAGGACCGATATCGTGTTTTTCGAAAGTGCGCCTTTTGAATTCATACCGGGTAGCTTCTGCGCCGTGCTCATAACTCAGATCCTGTAGGGAACATTCGCCTGCCTGATCGCAGATAGGACAATCCAGTGGATGATTGATGAGTAAGAATTCCACCACTCCCTTGCGGGCGTCGAGCACTTTTTCGCTTGTAATATTTTTTACTACCATTCCATCCATCACGTTCGTGCGGCAACTGGCTACCAGCTTGGGCATCGGTCTCGGATCTGCAGTAGATCCGGCGGCAACTTCCACCAGGCAGGTGCGGCATTTACCTCCGCTGCCTTTTAATGTACTATAGTAGCACATGGCAGGCGGGGCCACATCGCCTCCGATTTTGCGAGCTGCATTGAGAATCGACGTACCGGGTTCCACTTCGATCTGGATATTATCGATTGTAACCTTAAATAATTTTTTTTCTTCAGCCATCTTTTAAAGCTTAAGGCGGAACGCTTAACGCGTAACGCGCATCATTTATAAAACTCCTGAGCTTAACGCGTAACGCTCAACGCATTTTTGTTATCGGCTCTACACAGCCGCTACAACCGGCTCTAATGGATCCGCATAATGTGCCAGGCCATAATTTCTGATCTGACTTTCCTGCGGATTCAAGATATGCCATTCAAATTCATCACGAAAGTGGCGTATCGCTGCGGCCACCGGCCATGCAGCCGCGTCACCAAGCGGACAAATCGTGTTGCCTTCTATCTTGCGTTGAATATCCCATAGCAGGTCCACATCGCTCATCTTTCCTTTGCCCTTTTCAATATTCGTCAATATTTTTTCCATCCATCCGGTTCCTTCACGACAGGGTGAGCACTGACCACAACTTTCGTGGCGATAAAACCTTGCAAATGTAAGTGTGTTCTTCACTACGCATTGATCTTCATCCAGTACAATAAAACCTCCCGATCCGAGCATGGAGCCTTTCGCGAAGCCACCATCCGAAAGACTTTCATAATTCATCAGTCTTTTTTCTCCCTTCACTGTTCTTAACAGCAGATTGGCCGGGAGAATGGGAACGGATGATCCGCCTGGAATACAGGCTTTTAATTTTTTACCCTTTGCTATGCCTCCACACCATTCATCGCTGTAGATGAAATCTTCCACGGAAATCGTCATGTCGATTTCGTACACGCCAGGTTTATTGATATTACCACAGGCAGAAATCAGTTTGGTACCCGTTGATTTTCCAATACCTATTTTGGCATATTCTTCTCCACCGAGATTGATGATCGGAACAACTGCGGCCAGCGTTTCTACATTATTTACAACGGTTGGCCTGTCCCACGCTCCCTTTACTGCCGGGAATGGCGGTTTGATTCGGGGGTTGCCACGTTTTCCCTCCAGGCTTTCCAGCAATGCCGTTTCTTCACCACAGATATATGCTCCGGCGCCCCGGTGAACATAGATTTCCAGGTCAAACCCGGTTCCCAGAATATTATTTCCCAGAAATCCTTTTGATTTTGCTTCATTGATGGCCGTTTCCAGGATGTCGATAATCCAGGCATACTCGCCACGAATATATATGTAAGTAACATGGCTGCCCAGGGCATAGGAAGAAACAATCAATCCTTCGATCAACAGGTGAGGAAGAAACTCCATGAGGTAACGATCCTTGAAAGTACCGGGCTCACTTTCATCGGCATTACAAACCAGGTGACGAGGCACACCTTCAGGCTTAGCAATAAAACTCCATTTCATACCAGTTGGAAATCCGGCTCCTCCGCGACCACGCAGTCCGCTTTTTTTAACCTCATCCGTTACCTGGTCGGGTGTCATTTGTTTCAGTGCCTTTTCAACACTGTTGTAACCGCCTTCCCTTCGGTACACGTCGAAGGTTCGGATTCCTTCAACAGCAATTTTTTCCAGTAATAATTTTCTAGACATTATTTTATCTAATTGAAATCATCTTCACTTTTATACTCTCTTCCATCTATGCTTCTCAATGGTTGGTGAATCACCATCACACTACCACACTACCACACTACCACACTTCCACACTTTCCTCAATTATTTACCGACGCAAACTTTCTGCACTCTGCAATAATAGCGTCTACTTTTTCTTTTGTCAGATGTTCGCGATATGATTTTCCTAATTGCATCATCGGAGCATAACCACAGGCGCCGAGACATTCCACAGTTTTCAACGTGAACATCCCATCTGAAGTAGTTTCGCCTACGCCAATGCTCAAGGTTGTTTTGATGTACTGAATGATATCGTCGCTGCCATTAATCATACAGGGACCCGTTTGACAAACTTCAAATACATATTTCCCAACCGGCTTCAGATTGTACATCGAATAGAAAGTGGCCACCTCATATACCTCAACCGGAAGTATATTGAGTAACTGTGCAACATAGTCCATCACTTCCGGACTAAGCCATCCACCAAAATGGTCCTGTGCCAGGTGCAGAATGGGCAGGATGGCAGATTTCTGTTTGCCTTCCGGATATCTGGAAATCAGCTCTTTTACTTTTGCCAGTTTCTCCGGCGGAAAACTCAATTCACTTAAATGCGGTTTCAAACTATGATTATTATATTGGTTATAGATTATGAGTTATGGGTTATGGATTATGGGTTATTTAAAAACTCTTATACTCATTCTTATACTCATATACTCCTATACTAAACTCCCACACTCCCATACTCCCATACTCCCATACTTTCTTATGCGTCCATCTCTCCCGCGATCAGGTTCAGACTACTCATAGTAAGCACTGCGTCACTCAACATCGATCCTTTCGTCAATTCTGAATATGCCTGATAATAAATAAAACAGGGTCTGCGGAAATGCAGACGATATGGTGCGCGCCCCCCATCACTGATCAGATAGAAACCCAGTTCACCGTTGCCGCCTTCCACACAACTGTATACTTCTCCCGGCGGAATTTCCGTTTCTCCCATTACGATTTTGAAATGCCAGATCAGGGCTTCCATTTTTGTATAGACATCAGATTTCTTTGGAAGAAAATATTCGGGTACGTCTGCATGATAAACTTCTGCATCAGCGCCTTTGAATTCCTGTACTTTACGATATGCCTGTTCAATAATATGTAAGGATTGCCACATTTCCTGGTTGCGCACCAGGAAGCGGTCGTAGTTATCTCCGGATTTACCTACAGGAATTACGAAATCAAAATCCTCATAACTGGAATAGGGGCTGTGTACCCTCACGTCATAATCGACGCCTGTTGCACGCAGATTGGGGCCTGTGAATCCATAATTCAAAGCCCGCTCAGCACTGATACCACCCGTACCGATCACGCGATCCATGAATATACGGTTACGCGTAAAAAGGTTTTCGAATTCTCTCAATACACCGGGATATTCTCTTAAAAATTTTTCGAGCTTCTCAAATACTGTGGAGTTGAAATTTCTTTCAAAGCCACCGATCCGTCCCATATTGGTGGTGAGACGTGATCCGCAAATTTCTTCATATATCTCGTAAATCAGTTCGCGATACTGCATTACATAAAGAAATCCCGTGAAAGCCCCGGAGTCCACACCCACTACCGAATTGCAAATCAGATGGTCCGAGATACGTGCCAGCTCCATTATGATAACTCGCATATAATCCACGCGTTTAGGCGTTTTTATATGAAGTAGTTTTTCGCATACCAGGTGCCATCCCATGTTGTTGATGGGAGAAGAGCAATAATTTAGTCTGTCCGTGAGCGGTGTAATCTGATATAAAGGTCTTCTTTCAGCAATTTTTTCAAAAGCCCGGTGGATATAACCGACTGTTTGTTCTGCTGAGACAATGCGTTCACCATCCAGTTCCAGAATATTCTGGAATACTCCGTGTGTAGCCGGGTGCGTAGGTCCCAGATTCAGCGTGGTCGTCGTTTTTTCAATGCTCCCTTCGGGGAGTTTGATGTGATGCTCACTCATGATACAAGTATGGGAGTATGGAAGTATGGGAGTATGGGAGTGACTAGAACACTTCCGGATCCTGTACTAACTACCCTCATTTTAATATTTTTGATAATTGTTATAATGTTCGTTTTAAAGTTTCCCATACTCCCATACTTCCATACTCCTATACTTGCCCTCCTATCGCCCAAACATCGCGTCGTCTTTATCAATTCTTGTCTGATCTTCGAGTGGAAATTCTTTTCGCATCGGGAAATAATTCATTTCATCCACATTCAGGATTCTTTTCAAATTTGGATGACCAACAAAATTGACCCCATAGAAATCATATGTTTCTCTTTCCATCCAGTTTGCAGATTCAAACAATTTGGTGGCGGTAAAAACATCCGGTTTTTCTATATCTGTAAATATTTTATAGCGTATGCGAATATTGTCTACCAGATTGTGCAGATGATATACAACAGCCAGTTCCCGTCCTTTCCAAATTGGATAATGAACTGCTGTAAGATCTGTAAGAAACTGGAAGCGCAACTCCGGGTCATCATAAAGAAACTGAAGTATTTTAAGATTCAGGTCCTTTGGAGACTCGAAGGTGAGCAACCCATATGGTTCTTCGAATCCTTTAACCGATTCGCCGAATTGTTCCTGCAGTTTTTGTTTTACGAATGAATTGTCCATCGAGAAAGTATGGGAGTATGGGGGTATGGGAGTATGGAAGTGACTAGAACACTTCCGGATCCTGTACCAACTACCCTCATTTTGATATTTTTGATAATTGTTTTATTTTTCGTTTTAAAGTTTCCCATACTCCCATACTTCACTTGATTCCATAACTCTGCATGAGTTCCCGATACTGTTCACCATTTCTTCTACGGAATGATTCTTCTCCTACCAGATCCTGAATCCTCATAAAACCATCGAGTATGCCTTCGGGTCTGGGAGGACATCCAGGCACATATACGTCAACGGGTATGATCTGATCAATTCCCTGTAGTACAGAATAGGAATCAAAAATACCGCCTGAAGAAGCGCAGGCCCCTACCGCCATAACCCATCTTGGCTCTGCCATCTGGAGATATACTTCTTTTAAAATAGGTCCCATTTTTTTTGCAATAGTGCCCATTACCATCAGCAGATCACACTGGCGGGGTGAGAATCCGATTCGCTCAGCACCAAATCTGCCGAGATCATAATGAGATCCCATGGTCGCCATGAATTCTATTCCGCAACAGGAAGTGGCAAAAGGCAGCGGCCACATAGAATTTTTTCTGGCTAACCCCACTGCATCACTTAGTTTGGTGGCAAAAAATCCATCTCCCTCCTGCCCGGCCGGCATGTCTGCAATGCTGATTCCGTTTTTGGTATCAGCAGGTACCGTATTCACATTAAATCTTACTGGTCTTGACATGTTCTAAGCTTTTTATAATCCATCCGGATAGTAACGAACTGGCATGCTCTTCATCGCCTCAATCCTCCCATTGCAATGCACCTTTCTTCACGATGTAAACAAACCCAATCAGGAAGAAAAAAACAAACAACAACACTTCGGCAAATCCATACCATCCTAAAGCCCGGAAATTAACAGCATATGGATAAAAGAATATGACTTCAACATCAAACAGTACAAACAATATTGCGATTAAGAAATATTTTATGGCCATGGGCTGACGGGCATTTCCGACAGACTCAATACCACTTTCGAAGTTTTTAAGTTTCTCATCCGTTTTTCTCTTAGGGCCCAGCAAATGCGTAACACCGATTACAAGAAAAACAAATGCACCGGCTAAGAGTAACTGTATAACAATTGGCAAATAATCGCTTGCACTACTTGAATTAGAAATCAGATTCGCAGACTGCAGAAGAATTGAAGTCATAAATACCATTGCATTGCATACAAAAGTAATACAGGACATTCAGATTTCATGGGATTGTTTTGAGCTCTGTATTAACTAAAAAGCCCCTGAAAAGATCTTCAGGGGCTTTTATATTATTATTTCATTATATCATTTGCTGGAGCTTTTGGCTTTTTGTTTCGTTAACCTGCTTATGACATTCTGAGCGGAAGCATTCGTTGGATCTACTTCGAGTACTTTTTGCATATACTCAATTGTTTTCGCTTTGTCCTTTTTGATGTCGTTGTAATAACTCGCCAGATAAAAATAAGCACCTACAACTTGCGTTTTATATTTCGCAGAGTCTGGTGAAGATCTTGCAAACTGTGCCAGTTTTTCATATGCATCAACGGCCAGTCCTCCGGAGTTTGTACTATCGTCCTGAGCCTGTTTGGCTTTTGCACACCACAGATACCCGTAAATTTCATTCGGATATTTGGATTCATAGACACCGCAAAAAATACTGTCGGCAGATTTGTAATTACCGGCAAAGTAATTTGCCGTACCATATTTGAAAAGATCTGAATTGGTTGGATTCTTCAGTGAATTATATACTGCGCCTGAAATGAGTGCAGCTGCCTGTTTATTGTGTGTTTGTTTTGCAAGATCCAATGCTTCATTGGAATATTTCAATTTATCAGCTTCTATTGAATCCATGGCAATTGCTTTGGCATAATATTGAAATGCCATATTGCGTGTTACAGAATCTGAGAGTTTACCATATATTTTCCCAAATTCTTCGTAGTCAGTACTCAGTATAATGGAAGTATCTGCCTTTGCAAGGAATGTACCCATGGCTTCTCTCGCTGCGGTATAGTCGCCCAGAGAATCAGAAGCAAAAGCCACAAGTTTATACATGCGGGGATTTACATTGGCTCCGTATTGCCCGATTAACTGTTGCGCCCTTGTACGAGCTTCAGCTACTTTTCCGGAAACATATAACATACCTGCTTTCATATATTCCAGGTCGGCACCCTGATCGGAATTCGCGGCATATTTATCGAGGTAGTCTGCTGCTTTATTTACGTCGCGCAGATACCAGTAAAGAAAAAGTTGTTCATAAGCCGGAGCATACGCCGGGTCCATGGTTACTGCGGATTCAAAATCCGGCAGAAATTGTTCACGGTTATTCTGTGTCAGATAAATGATACCTATTTTCATTTCTGCCTCTGCCAGCTTTGGATTCAGGTTAAGCGCTTTCTGATAACTTTGTACCGCGTTTCCACCGTCTAATAATTTTCGGTAAGCATCACCCATCAACACGTAGGTTTCGGGATCGTTGAACCTTTTGATTTGTGTAGCCAGTTCCAGTTTCTGAATGGCGTAGTTTGGATCGCCCGCTTTTGCGTCGATATTGGCGTAAGCCACGGCGTTCAACACGTTGATGTCTTTTTCCTTTGTCAGACTGATGGCGGTTTCAAACCGCTGACGGGAATCATTCTTATCGCCGTAAAGCAATTCAATATGACCAATGCCAACTAATAGCAACGGTGCGTTCCCGTTAGTGGCAAGCATTTTTTGATAAAGTGCCTTTGCACCGGCGGTATCACGGGTATCTCTCCTGTGAATCATGGTTTGTCCGAGCCAGTAAACTGCATCAATATTGTTAGGATTGGCGTTTAATGCTTTTTCAAAAGCAGCCTGGGCACTGGCAAATCTTTCATAATACAAAAACTGTTTCCCCTGTTCTAATGTCTGAGCCATAACCGTACTGCCGATGCAGGTAAACGCCAGTAACAGGCTGATGCTTAGTTTTCTCATTCTGAATCTCCGTTTATTTTTTATAAATATATCCCAAAAACTGTTTTATTGCTGCATTTCAACATTTCTGACATCAAAACTCATACGGGCCGGCACCAGGTAAGATCTCTTAAATATTAACTGGCCCCTTTCATTGACTAAAAAATTTACGAAATTATTTCCTACCCCACTAAAATTCTCCTTTAAAATGTAATACAATCCGCGGACCATGGGGTATTTTTTGAAAACTATGTTGGCCTGAAATGGATAAACAAAGGGTTTATCTGTGCATCTGTCGCACCGGATCGCCACCACTTTCACTTCTTTAAGAAAAGCCAGATCCAAGGAATCTTCCTGATCGCCAATCCAGCTCACACCAATAAAGCCCACTGCATTTTCATGATTCGCGATATATGAAATCACCTCCGGGCTTGATTTAGCGGCAATTACGTTTTTCCCCAGGGCTTGTCCCTGAAGGATGGAATCCATTACATATCGAACAGTGCTGGTGGCTGAAATTCCGTCCATTACGGCTTCGGTATTCTTTTTTCCCTTCCCTTCCAGGAGCGACCTTACCTGATCCATACTCATTACTGTGTCCTGGGAATGATTATTCACAACAAGGGCCACAGCATCGTAGGCAAGAATCCCCGAAATAGCAGGTGTTCTGGCAGAATCTTTAAAATAATTCTCTTCCGGCAGGGTTAACCCCCTTGTGATTATAATCAACCGGGTACTGTCATTATATATGTCTTTTAAGCAGGCGGCTTCAGATTTATAGTCCACCAGCACATGAGCGTCCGGAAAAGAGCTCTCAAAGACTTTAAGCTCTGAATCTATCACCGGTTTGAATGATTCGTCCACACTAATATGTATTGTTCCTGATGTGGGGGTCTCAACCGGAATGTGCGGACCCGAATGACAGCCTGTAAACAACAAGGTTGCAAGGGCATAAACTAACCATGGAAAACATTTTTTAATAATGTTCATCCTATATTAAATATTAGTTAAAATAATTTTTTTTGTACCCACGATATATCCGGAAAAATCCATAAAGAATACAAAGTCCTGCAAACAAATACCGGAATAAATCATCTATGTTGAAGGCAACTCCGAGTTTGGGGGCCAGTAAGAAAAAGATGCCCAAACAAAATATAATCCCGCCCATTCCATAATCCATAATAGACCTTCTTATTCTGTAAGATTTAGCACGTTTATCCAGGTCTTTTTCTTCGGGCATTTGCATTCGTTTGTGTGCAACTGGCAATATACTAAAAAAGCCTAAAGCAAGTATGGGAGTATGGGAGTATGGGAGTATGGGAGTGGAATTCAGCCTATAATCCATATCTCATAATTCATAACCCATAATCCGTGCAACCGAGATTTGTCTTTGCGTCTCTATTCCGCGCTCACGAAATTCACCGGCAGATTAAAATAAACAGCCACGTTCCGATGATTCTGTGAGCCAGGTTTCCAATCCGGCATTTTCGAAATCACCCGTTTCACTTCTTCGTTAAACATTTTATCGGCTGCCTGTATGATTTCAATACTATTTACTTTCCCGTCTGCGCCCACAACAAAACGCGCGATTACTTTTGTAACCGTTCCCGGTTCGGCGCTGTTATCCGGCATGCGGAGGTTTCGCGATAAATATCTTTTCAATGCTTCAATACCACCTGGAAATTCAGGCATAATTTCTGGATTGTCAAATATCCGGGGTTTATCGTCGGATTGTTGTCCGGTAGAAGCTACCACTTCTCCTTTGGGATTACCCTTATCTGGTGATTCGCCGTCGTCCTGATCTCCGGCAATTGTTTTTATGCCGATAGCCGCGTCTTTAAGGTCCTCCACTTTTGCCATTGATTGAATGTCAATATCAGTATGTACTATAAGAGGAGGCGTATACGTAGCGGTCGACACCATGGGCCGCGGCGGAATGGGTCGAACAGGAGGAGCCGTTGGTTTTGGTGGAGGCGTCAAATCAATGGGTGTAATATCAGGTGCCGGATTAAATAGGATGGGAGGAGTGTTGGTTTTAAAATAAAGAAAGAAAAATGAACTCAGTACCACAATCGAAAATGTAACCCCCATTGAGATATATAACCGTTGCGCGTAATATTTGCGCAATGGATAAGCGCCGTACGACTTATTCCTGTTTTCAAAAAGTATATCGAGCGGGTCGGCAAAAAGCATATCGTTAGGTTCCATAAATCTGTTTTAATGGATGAATGAATCAGCTTAAGAACCTGCGCAGTTAATTTGAGATGCCGATTTAGAAAGATTCCATAAACGGTTGCTCCTCATGTGCTGTGGTTGATGTTTATGGTTTGCGATTGACAGTTGATCCCACGCGTGCGGGAACAGTTGGCGGTAAAATCTGTTCTGCGCTCCCACACTCCCATACTCCCATACTCTCATACTCCCATACTTGTTTTTAGTTACTTTTGCATCCATGAAAATTTTAATGGTTTGTCTTGGAAATATTTGCCGGAGTCCTCTTGCTGAGGGAATTCTGGAATCCAAGGCAAAAAAGCTTGGACTGGAGTGGGTGGTGGATAGTGCGGGCACAAATAATAGTTATCATATAGGTGAAGCACCTCATCCGCTATCGCAAAAAGTTGCCAGGTTAAATGCGCTGGATATCAGCGATCAGTCTGCCAGGGCTTTCACCGCTGATGATTTTGACCGTTTCGATAAGATATATGCTATGTCATCTGATATTCTTGTGCACATGAAAAGGATTGCAAAGAATAAGTTTAAACCGGAAAAGACGGATCTGTTGTTAAATGAAGTCTACCCCGGTGAGAATCTTGATGTACCCGATCCCTGGTATGGAGAAGAGCCGGGATACCATGAAGTATTCGATATGATTGATAAGGCCTGCGATAAAATAATTGAGAAATACGGTTATCTTAAAACGGCCTGAACATGAGCAAACCCGCATTACCACAAGGAACAAGGGACTTCGGACCTGAAACTGTTTATAAGAGAAATTATATTCTGGAAAACATCCGTTCTGTTTTTGAGCGGTATGGTTATGAGCCACTCGAAACGCCGGCGATGGAAAATCTGGATACACTGCTGGGCAAATATGGCGACGAGGGCGATAAACTGATTTTTAAAATTCTCAATAACGGACTCGATCATCCAAGTAAAAAGGAATCATCACTTACTGCTTTCAAAAATATTCTTGATGGAAAGAACGACAGGGAAATAACAGAGCGGGCACTCCGGTACGATCTCACAATTCCTTTTGCGCGTTACGTAGCGATGCATCAAAATGAAATCAGTTTTCCCTTCAGGCGATATCAGATGCAACCGGTATGGCGTGCCGATCGTCCGCAGAAAGGGCGTTATCGTGAATTTTATCAATGCGATGCGGATGTGGTTGGCAGTCATTCACTAATTAACGAAGTCGAACTTATTCAAATATATCTGACAGTATTTGAACGGCTGGGCATAGATGTGGAAGTGCATATCAATCATAGAAAAATTCTTTCCGGGCTCGCAGAATTATGCGGTGGACAGGCTCAAACCAGCAACATCACGACTGCCATAGATAAACTGGATAAAATCGGAATTGAGAAAGTAAAAACAGAACTCGGCGCAAAAAATCTCACCGAAGATCAGATTTCAGCAGTTGAGAAATACCTTGAAATAGAGGGAAGCAATGAAGAAAAAATCAAACAGCTTTCCCTGTTAGTCCCCAATAATTATACGCAGGAAGGAATAAAAGACCTTCGGTATATTTTGAATTTTTTTCCATCTCAGGTCAAAAAGAACGATGCCCATCACGCATCTGACAACAAAGTAGTACTGGACTTTTCTCTTGCGCGCGGACTGAATTATTACACCGGAATTATCTTCGAAGTGAGAGCAATCGGTGTAAAAATCGGAAGTATCGGTGGGGGTGGAAGATATGATGATCTTACAGGACTTTTTGGTTTGCCGGGAATTCCGGGTGTTGGTATTTCGTTTGGGGTTGACAGAATTTATGACGTGATGGAAGAATTAAATCTTTTTCCCAATACCGTACGGCGAACAACACAGGTATTATTTTTTAATTTGGGCGAGGAAGCCGCGCTCAGAAGTTTTGAAATAGTTCAGGAACTACGAAACGGGAATATTCGCGCCGAATTATTTCACGAGCAAGCCAAATTCGACAAGCAATTCAGGTATGCTGAGAAGAAAAATATCCCGACGATTGTGATCATCGGACCCGACGAACTTCTTTCACAAACAGCAAAAATGAAGGATTTGAAATCCGGTGTGCAAACGGAGGTTAAGTTTGAGGATATTTTTTCGGGCTTAAAGCTGAACACGGAACGCTGAACGCGGAACGCGGAACGCTCAACGCGGAACGCTGAACGCGGAACGCAGAAAGCGGAACGCGGAACGCTGAACGCGGAACGCTCAATGCTTAACGCTTAACGCCAAGTTTAAAGTAACACTTGAATTATCTTTGAGGGTCTATAATAAAATCCATAGCCCATAGCCCATAGCCCATAGCCCATAACCCATAACCCATCACCTATATCCCATAACCCATCACCCATCACCCATCACCCCTTAACTCCTTCGTAAATAATCGCTGCTCCCTGTCCGACTCCCACGCACATTGTTGCTAGTCCATAACGGCTACCACGTTTTTTCATCTCATGCAGCAGCGTAGTGGAAATGCGCACGCCGCTGCAACCCAGTGGATGGCCAAGCGCGATAGAGCCACCGTTGACATTGATTTTTTGCAAATCAAGTCCCAGGTCATGAATACAGGCAATTGCCTGCGAAGCGAATGCTTCGTTCAATTCAATCAGGTCAATATCTCCGAGTGATAATCCTGCGCGGTAGATTGCTTTTTGAGAAGCGGGAACCGGACCAAGACCCATAATTGCGGGATCCACGCCGGCAACACCCATCGAAACTACTTTTGCCATCGGCTGCAGATTATAATTTTTCACTGCTTCTTCACTGGCTAGCAGCATGGCAGCTGCACCATCATTTATACCGGCAGAATTTCCTGCGGTGACCGTCCCATCTTTCAAAAATGCCGGTTTAAGCTTGGCAAGTTTTTCCAACGAAGTTTCTCTCGGATGTTCATCTTTAGTAAACCAGGTAACCAACTGATCATTGATCTGTTCCACCGCCACTAATTCATCATTCCATTTTTCAGCGGCAAGTGCAGAAAAATATTTCTGTTGTGATTCCAGCGCAAACTCGTCCTGCGCCATACGGGATATTTTCCATCGTTTGGCTACGTTTTCTGCAGTTTCTCCCATTGAGTAGGGGTGATACAGATCGCTAAGCCTTTTGTTAGTAAACCGCCAGCCGATGGTAGTATCGACCATCTCTGGTTTTCTGCTATATGCCGTGGTTGGTTTTGCCATTACAAAAGGAGCGCGCGACATACTCTCCACGCCTGCTGCTATGTATAAATCACCTTCACCACACTTGATAGCCCGCGAAGCATCCATAACAGCCTGCAATCCGGAAGCGCACAAACGGTTTACGGTGCTTCCTGCAACAGTAACCGGCAGTCCGGCCATCAATGCCGCCATTCGTGCTACGTTGCGATTGTCTTCGCCAGCCTGATTAGCATCACCCGCAATCAGATCTTCAATGGCTTCAGGATCAACGGATTCATTCCTTGCCATTAACGCTCCAACTACATAGGCCAGCAAATCATCGGGCCTGACAGACGCAAGCGCACCCCCATATTTTCCGATCGGGGTTCTCACGGCGTCTATGACATATACTTCTTTCATTTCTTATATAATGTATTCAAAGATAAGATTAACGGGGAAGGCCTAAAGTGGAACGCTAAACGCGGAACGCGGAACGCGGAACGCTTAACGCGGAACGCTTAACGCGGAACGCTTAAAAGCATTGCATTGGTAGAGTCTATGAAAATGAATTCCTCACTCCCATACTCCCATACTCCCATACTCCCATACTTTCTTTATGTTATCTTTGCCAGTTCATGAAAACAGATAAAACAAATATCCGGACGTTATCCCGGTCGGAAATTGCCGAATATTTTGAGGACCTGGGCGAGCCGAAGTTCAGGGCCGGGCAGGTGTATGAGTGGATCTGGCAGAAGCATGCTTTCAAGTTTGACGACATGACCAACCTGAGCAAGGAATTACGGGCAAAACTCGCCAAAGACTTTTCATTTCCTTCCTTACGAATCGATACAACGCAGCATAGTACAGATGGAACGGTGAAAACCAGATTTAAAACTTTCGACAATCATTTTGTAGAGGGAGTCCTGATACCAACTGACGAACGAAGAACTGCCTGTGTTTCCTCACAGATCGGTTGCTCCCTGAGTTGCAAGTTCTGCGCAACCGGATATATGGACCGGGAGAGAAACCTCGACTTTGACGAAATTTATGACCAGGTCGTGTTAATTAATCAGCAAGCGGAAAAAACTTACGATAAAAGATTAAGCAATATCGTATTCATGGGAATGGGAGAACCCCTGCTGAATTACAAAAATGTTCTTAAGGCGATTGATAGAATCAGTTCAGCGGAAGGTCTCGGCATGAGCCCACGTAGAATTACAGTTTCTACTGCAGGTGTTGCAAAAATGATTCGCCAGCTGGGTGATGACAAAGTAAAATTTAAACTTGCTCTTTCGCTGCACGCAGCGAATGATGCGAAGCGACATGAAATCATGCCCATTAACGACACGAATAATATCCGCTCGCTCATCGATGCGCTGAATTATTTTTATAAGGAAACAGGTAACGAAATCACATTTGAATACATCCTTTTCCAGGATTTTAACGACAGTCTGAAGGACGCCGATGAACTGGTAAAAATTTATCGCCAGGTACCCGCCGATCTGGTTAACATTATCGAATATAACCCGATTGAAAACGCACTGTTCTCTAAACCGGATGAGTCTGTTGTAAACCTATTCATGAAACATCTGGAAAAAAATAAGGTCAACGCGAGACTTCGCAGAAGCCGGGGTAAGGATATCGACGCCGCCTGCGGTCAGCTGGCCAACAAAATTGCTTCCCCACAAATGCCATGAAACGTAAAACAGATAATTTCAATAAATTCTTTAATCGTAAACGAACCAGCGCCGTAAAGGAAGAGATACGTCAGGAAAAAAAACTGATAAAAAAAGAAAGAAGGGAAGCCGTTGACCGGCATTTTGAAGAAAAAAGAAATAAACGTGCCGCCGCCGCGTCGTCGACAGCCGGCCCGGGACAAGGGCAACCCCGTACTTCAGGATCTAATATTCCCTTAAATAAAAATGCATCAAATGCTGAGAAAACTGATCATATCGCTGATCATGATAAAACCGGAACGATTCCACTTAACAAATACGTCGCTCATGCGGGCGTGAGTTCAAGAAGAGCAGCAGCCACGTTGGTAAAAGAAGGAAAGGTTACGGTGAATGGAGCAGTCATTACCGATCCCGGAACAAAAGTGTTATATACAGACACAGTGAAAGTGAACGGTAAAAAAGTAACGGTATCCAGCCATTTCGTTTACATTCTGCTGAATAAACCAAAAGATTTTCTTACCACCACTACAGATCCGCAGGGTCGAAAAACCGTTCAGCAGCTGATCAGTAAAGCTACAGAAGAGAGGGTCTATCCTATTGGACGCCTGGATCGCAATACTTCCGGCGTTTTACTTTTTACAAACGACGGAGATCTCGCGCAGAAATTGTCCCACCCAAAAAATGAAATGAAGAAAGTGTACCATGTTGGGCTGGATAAACCATTAACCAAACAACATTTTGAAAAAATAATGGGTGGCGTTGAACTGGAAGACGGGTTAGCTAAAGTGGATGAAATGGCATACGCTGACCCAAAAGACAAAACACAGATCGGGTTGGAGATTCACAGCGGCAAAAACCGGATCGTCCGACGCATATTTGCGGCGCTGGGTTATGATGTTAAAACCCTCGACCGAGTGATGTATGCCGGACTCACGAAGAAAAATGTACAAAGAGGAAACTGGCGTTTTCTTACAGAGAAAGAAATCAGGGCGCTGAAATATCTTAAGGCCTAAAGCCCTTGTCTGCCGAATCCGCACGATTAGGGAGAAGGCGGATAAAGCCGAAGGCGATTATGGCAGAATATGAGAATTTTTCCCCGCCAACCCCGCATATGCAGGGCAGGCCGTTAACAATTAACCCAATGAAGCTTCCGGAAATTATTTTCGAAAACGGCGAATTCATTGCTCTTAATAAACCAGCGGGTTTATTAAGCGTTCCGGATAGGACTCAATCTGCTCCGTCGCTGAAAGATTTACTGATTGAAAAATATCAGCAGATATTTACCGTCCACCGTCTCGACAGAGAAACGAGCGGTGTAATCATATTCGCCAAGACCGCAGAATCCCATCAGTTTCTTTCCGTGATCTTTCAGGAACGCGCAGTTGAAAAAACGTATCATGGAATTGTTTGGGGCGTTCCCGCTTCAACTTCAGGAATTATTGAACTTCCCATGATGGAGCATCCGGCTAAAAATGGTACGATGATTATTCATCGAAAGGGAAAACCTGCATCTACAGGATTTGAGGTATTGGAAAATTTCGGCAAATACGCCCTGATGAAGTTTGACCTCTATACAGGCCGTACACATCAGATTCGCATTCATATGAAAGAAACGGGACATCCAATTTTATGTGATCCTCTGTATGGTGACGGTAAACCGGTATTTGTTTCATCGATTAAGAAAAATTATAAGCACTCAGGTTTTGACGAAGAAAAACCCATTTTAGCGCGTCTGGCATTGCACGCTTCCAAAATAGTTTTCACCGACACACATGGAAAACGCTTTACACTGGAAGCAGAAATGCCAAAGGATTTACGTGCATTACTTAGTCAGATGCGAAAAAATCTTTTAAAAGTCTGATCTTTTATCGAACAGATGGTTATTTTGTATTCCCCAGCACTAAAAAGAAAACGAGCAAAGCAAGAACAGCGTTAATTAATAATCTGTAATAAACGGGATTAAGATTGGTCGATAAATTGGACAAATATTTTGCAAGTGTTGTTGAAAGAAAGTAAAAGGCAAAACCACAAACCAGCGTCAGAAAAATAAACGTCTTTCTAGTGACTTCAATACCACCTCCGGGATTACTGCCAAACAAATGGGTGGAGGGACTTTGCACAATATGGCTTTGAACCGCCAGTGCAAATAAAAACGGAAGGAGAGAAATACTCAGGTAAATAATATTCGACTGTTTCAAGATATTAAAGATACCCATTACACAATAAAAAAAGGCACTTCGTATGAAGTGCCTCAGATAATGTGCACTGTTTATATATTTGGTTGCGGGGTATATCTCAGATAAGGTTTAACGACTTTAATCCCTTTGGGAAATTTCTTAACCGCATCTTCTGTAGTTACAGCAGGAACAATAATTACGTCCTCACCTTCTTTCCAGTCTGCCGGAGTGGCGACGCTAAAGTTAGCTGTCAGCTGCAGAGAATCCACCACCCTCAGTACCTCAACGAAATTTCTTCCTGTGGAAGCAGGATAGGTGATGATTAGTTTTACTGTCTTATCCGGACCTATCACAACCAGCGAACGAACGGTTGCAGTAGCAGAGGCATTCGGATGAATGAAATCATATAATGAACTTACCGTTCTGTCAGCATCGGAAATAATAGGAAATTCAACATTTACATGCTGCGTTTCATTGATATCACTGATCCATCCGTGATGACGTTCAAGCGTGTCTACACTCAGTGCCAACACTTTCACATTCCTTTTAGCAAATTCTTCTTTTAATGCAGCTGTTTTACCAAGTTCGGTTGTACAAACAGGCGTATAGTCGGCAGGGTGTGAAAACAAAATACCCCATGAATTTCCAAGAAAATCATAGAAATCAATTTCGCCAATGGATGTTTTGGCTTTGAAGTTGGGAGCAATATCTCCTAAACGTAAACTCATTTTAATAAGATTTAATAGTATAAATAATTAGAAGGATTACAAATATATCATTTCTCTATTAACTAAGTAGACTTTAAGGTAATTTTCACGTATTAAATTTATAATACACTGATTTACAGAGCGAATATTCAAAATAAAAAGACCGGTTTCCAGCTAACTTTTAAGTAATTTATGGGCAGTTCCGGTCATATTATAAGGGTGCCGGACGTGATGGAATACTAAAATTCAATGGATGGAATGGTTAAACAGCAGTATAGCGCCACTGAAATCATTGCTGGCTTTTTTGTACAAAAAGTCGAAGACGAACGACGTATACAAAAAGCAGGTGATTATCGAATTGCGCGACAATCTCAATGTTTTTAAAAATGGTTTTTTCAACCAGTCATCGTACGATGTGATGATTGATCTTTTATCCAGGGAAGCGATACAGGCTGCTATCAAAGAAAACTTTTCTTTCAAAAAACTTCACTCCGGCACGATCCCATCGTCCGTAATTTATGAAGAGAGAAATAATAAATATCTGGGTTGGACGGCAGAAAAATTAATTGATAAGATAGATGAAAAAATTGTCGAATTAAAGAATATCAAGAAAATGAATCGGGATACAGTACAGGATGTACGAAATAATATTTCCCTGATGATGAGTAATCTTTATTTCCGTATGAAACTTCTTGCTGATTTTATACAGTCACGATGACGAAAGTATGGGAGTGTGGGGTTATACCCTGAGCTTATCTTCCTGATGCTTCCATAGTTCTATAAACAATGGGCTTCTGATCTTCAGCTCTTCAAAATTCCCCTCGTCTGCGACCCTGCCATCTTTTAACACATACACATAGTCGAAGTATCTTAACAGATATAACCGGTGAAGACTCGACACGACCGCTTTATCTTTGCATTCTTCAAATAATTTTTCATAAATCAATACTTCTGTTTTCGGATCCACACTACTTGTTGGTTCATCCAATAAAATAATATCACTGCTCTTTGCAGCCAATATGCCCCGGGCGAGAGCAAGTCTTTGTTTTTGTCCACCGGATAAATTCACCCCCTTTTCCATAATATTGGACTGAAGTCCCTTGGGTAATTGACTTATCACTTCGGTAAAATGTGCTGTATCGCAAACTTCCATTATTTCGTCTTCACGGAAGGGAAGACCCAGGGTAATATTATGTTCAATCGTATTCTCGAAAATCTCAGGCTCCTGCGGGAATAAGGTAACAGAATCGGCGATGCTCGCCACGTCAAAATGCTTCTGATCTATTTTAATTTCCACACCGGGCTGAGGTTCATAAAGTCCTCTCAGCAAAGCCATGAGCGTACTCTTTCCTGAACCGCTTTCCCCGATCAGTGCCACTCTTTTTCCTTTTTCTATATGTATGTGAATATCATGCAGACTCTGTGCCTTTTCATTCGAAGAAAATGTTTCCTTATGCGAAAAATTCAAATTTTTAATCGAAAGTATTTTCCAGTCCTCAGGTAATGCAGGAGCGTCTTCAGGCAAGTGCTGTTTTTCATATGTTTCAGTAATAAATCGGGCTGTTTGAACATTTGTATTAAATTGTACTATTTGCGTGTATTGCCATGCAACATCCTGAAAAACGCTCGTAAACTGATTCACAAAACCTAATAAGGCGACGAGATTTCCAACCATGAAAACCTTGCCCGGTACCCAATGCTGGTATATATATCCTACTACAGTAATAATATAGATAAGTGATATCAGGACGTCGGCCAGAAACCATTTCCATTCATTGATGCGAACAGTACGCATAAAAGGTTTAAAACTGTCTTTTACTTTTTGCAAAAGACCTTTCTCCATTCTTTTCTCCAATCTTAAAGTGATAACCGTGTTGATATTGGAAAGGCTGTCGAACAACGTGCTGGAAACGATATGTTCTTTTTCATTGGTTTCATCAACAGCTTTTACAAATGGCTTATCAAATTTGAATATTACCCAAACAGTCAATAATCCAAGTCCTACGCCAATAGAACCGAATAGCGGAGAGAAAATAACCATCGCGATAAAAGAAGAAAAAAACTTTGTGATCGCGTACAGATACATAAACCCGTTCTGAAAAAATTCTTTTAGTGCCTCATATGCTTTTCGTATCCGGTTGATGGTTGAACCGCTGTGATGATCCTGATGCCATTTTACAGGGAGGTGCAGCGTTTGGTGGTATAAGTCCTGCAAAAAATTCCGGCTAAGATTGAAAGCAAGTTTTCGTTCCATTACTCGTGCCGGCCCATGAAATCCCCACTCCGTTAATTTCAGAAGAAAATAAGCGCCGCCGTACAACCATGCGAATCGCAGCAGACCGATGCCTTCTTTTTGTAAATTATTAATGAACCATCCATATAACAACGGATAGAGTGCGAAAATGCAACCCGACATAATAAAAAGCGAGTAAACAAAAACATATCGTTTTTTTTCCTGCCGGGCAAACTGCCAGGCTGTTTTCATGAGTGATATGTAGGGATTCGCCATGATGTGTTGAGGATAAAGTCGGAACAGGCCGGTTTATTGATTCCTGTTCTTTAATAACATTCAAACTTAAGAAAAAGCTACAGCCTTTAAGATTTAAGCTTTACGCTTTTATGCTACTTTTACTAAATGGCAAATCCAAACCTGCAGGCGGATAAGTCAGCATCCGGAACAGCTGAAAAAGAATTTGAAAATAGCATCCGGCCTTCGGCCATCCGTGATTTTTCCGGTCAGCCACAACTCATTGAAAACCTGCTGATCTTTATTAAGGCTGCGAAACAACGGGGTGAAGCACTCGATCATATCCTTTTCCACGGACCTCCGGGTCTTGGTAAAACAACGCTCAGTCGGATTGTTGCAAATGAACTTGGAGTACAAATCAAAGAAACGTCAGGACCTGTTATTGAAAAACCAGGGGACCTTGCAGGCTTGTTAACCAATCTGGAAGCAAATGACGTGCTTTTTATAGATGAAATTCACCGGTTAAGTACAGTAGTGGAAGAATATCTCTATTCAGCAATGGAAGATTACCGTCTGGATATCATGATAGATACAGGCCCAAACGCACGCAGCATCCAGCTCAGTCTCAATCCATTCACTTTAATTGGTGCTACTACGAGGAGCGGTTTATTAACTGCGCCGCTTTTATCAAGATTTGGCATTAAATCAAGGCTTGAGTACTACGATCACGCCACGCTTCAAAAAATCATATTGCGATCGTCAAATATTCTGGATACGAAAATAACTTCTGATGCCTCTGAAGAAATTTCCCGACGTAGCCGGGGAACCCCCAGAATTGCCAATGGTTTGCTGAGAAGAGTCCGTGATTTTGCGCAGGTTCTGAGCAATGGAGTTATAGATATGGGAATAACCAAACACGCATTGCGTGCGTTGAATGTAGATGAACACGGGCTGGATGAAATGGACAATCGTATTCTATCTACCATTATAGAGAAATTTAAAGGGGGGCCTGTTGGCCTGAATACCATTTCCACAGCTGTTGGAGAAGAAGCTGGTACGATCGAAGATGTGTACGAACCCTTTTTAATTCAGGAAGGATTTCTTATGCGCACACCCCGCGGCCGCGAGGCCACTCCAAAAGCTTATGAGCACCTGGGAAAAAAACCGGCTAATCCGGGAGGTCCTACTCTTTTTTAAATGATGCTGACCTGATGGTCTTAAATTATTGTAAAAATGTCTGCCTTTTTAGAGATTTTGATATTACTGGGGGCCTTACAGGCCTTTATCCTCGCAGGTATGCTGCTGTTTAAAAAAGGTAACCGGTTGAGCAATCGCATGCTGGCTGCATTGATTTTCCTGATGGGGTTAGCGAGTTTGAGCTTGTATGTAACAGGTACCAACTGGTACAGGCAATCTCCCGTTATTATTTTTCTTTCCAATTTCATTCCCATGATCATCATCATGCCCGTGGGACCGCTTATTTATTTTTACGTTCGTTCTTTCAGTAATCCGGCTTTTGAATTCAAAAAGAAATATCGCAGACATTTTTATTCTGCAATTATTGATTTTGTACCCTATCTGACCGCACTTTTTTATGTGATTGGATTGATATTAAAATGGTTTCCTAAAAATGATGCGCCCTGGGGAAAATTCATAGATCAGTATGACGTGTATTCAGATATTCCGCGATGGTTATCAATCACTATTTATTTATGGTTTTCAAACCGATACCTGAAATCTTTAAAAAATCAAATCGGAAAGTTTAGTAGTGATCATGAGGGGCATCTTCGATGGTTGACACAGTTCATCCGAATTTTCGCCCTGTTTCAAATCATCTGGCTTTGTTATCTGGTACCATATATAATTCCAAAATACTCAAACAGGCTGGTAGAACTGGTTGACTGGTATCCGGTTTATATTCCGATGTCTATATTAATTTATGTATTGGGGATAAAGGGTTATATCAAAGCTTCGCTTCCCTGGATTTCCGAAAATCGACCAGCCAGAAAACTACCACCCATCGATGAACAGTTTGGCAGTGAAGTAATAAGCCGTTTACGAAAGGCGATGGAGGTAGAAAAACTATGGCTTGATCCTGCACTCAATCTTTCCATGTTGACCAAACATACAGGCATCCCTTCTAAAACGATATCCGCTGTGTTAAATAACCAGTTGAATAAAAGCTTCAACGAATTCATTAATGAATACAGGATACATGCCATTAAGGCAAGATTGCTCGCTCCGGGCGACAAAAATCTTACGATAGCCGGACTTGCTTATGAATGCGGGTTTAATTCCCAGCCTACCTTCCAGCGTGCTTTTAAATCCATCCAGGGTGAAAGCCCCAGCGAATTCATTGCAAAAAATGAATTGAGCACGATTCGTGATGAAAATTAACAATCAAATCCGGATTTGAATAGGTTTAAGCAAACATAAAAACGTCATTGCGCCTTCAAATCATCTAATGAAATCATCATTGCTTTTTTTTCTGTTTCTGCTCAACAGCTTTTTTATGTTTGCCCAGGATAAAGCTGCTTCCGATTTTACCGGTCATTATCAGGTCGCATATTACCCCGTAAGAAAACTGAATATTTATCGCGAGGTGGGGAATCTCATGATTGAAATCGTGGGTCAGGGGAAAACAGGACTCACACCTGTAAGCGGAAATATATTTTCAGTAAACGGACTGCCTCAGTCCACAGTTGAATTTATACAGGATAACCAGGGTAAAACGATAAAATTTAAGTTAAATCTGAAAGTGCCTGCAGCGGAATGGAATAAGATCTCACAAGACAAAGCGGGAGGCAAGGCTGACAGCTTACGGATTTACGAGGGCAGATATGTGATGAAAGGAAATGCTTATCAAAAAATTGATATAGTTGCAGTCTCAGGTCACCTTACGGGTCAGATTCCGGGAGAGACACGTCTCGACTACTATCCTTTAAGCAGGGATAAATTCATCTTCAGAAAGGATGATTTCAGTTCTACATATGAATTCATAAAAGATAAAAAGGGGCGCGTGAGCCGCATGCTCTCCGCAGACTCGGGACCTATAGTCTGCGTCAGGACCACTGATAGTGCAGCGAGTTTGATATCGCCCAAACATAATTTCACGTTACGCAGCGGATTTACCGAAGCAGACACTTTGCGGGGTAAACTATCGCCATTGCGAAGCTGTTATGACGTGTTGTTTTATGATTTGGATGTGAAAGTGGAACCGGATAACAAATTTATATCGGGCAATACGATTATCCGTTTCAAATCAGTAAATGACTTTAAACTTATTCAGGTCGATCTTTTCGCCAACATGAAAATTGAAAAGATTGTTTATCACAATTCAACACTTAGTTACACTCGAAAATTTGACGCAGTTTTTATTCAGTTTCCTGACCTTATTAAACAAGGTGCACTGGAAGAAATTCAGATTTATTATTCAGGAAATCCTCAGTTGCCAGATATACCTTCTTTGTCCGGAGGATTTATCTGGGCGCAGGATAAAAACGGAAAACCCTGGATAGAAACCGTTGTGCAGGGATCGGGAGCAAGCCTCTGGTGGCCCTGCAAGGATCATCTATCAGATAAACCCGACAGCATGCATATCACAGTTACCGTTCCATCCGGGCTTACCGTCATTTCGAACGGACAATTTCTTGGCAAAACATCTTTGCAGGGGAACGAGGAGCAGTTTAAGTGGGCAGTCAGTTATCCGATGAATAATTACAGCGCAGTTTTATACATAGGCGACTATGTTCACTTTGCCGACAGGTATGAAAGTAAAACGCAAAGTTTCCCCCTCAATTATTATTGTTTATCGTATCATCTGGATTTAGATAAACAATTTGTCAAACAGGTAAAGCCGCTTCTTTCACTTTACGAAAAAGACTTTGGCCCCTATCCATTTCCCCGCGACGGATATGCACTGGTCGAATCCCCGTATGGAATGGAACATCAAAGTGCAGTAAGTTCAGGAACATTCACCAATCTCTATGATGACAAACCGGTTGATTCCATAGCACACGTGATCGAATTCTGGCATGAAACTGCGCACGAATGGTGGGGAAATGCCGTTACCTGCAACGACATGGCTGATTTCTGGATACACGAATCATTTGCCAGTTATGCGGAAGTGTTGTGTTATGAAAACTTTTTTGGCCCGGCTGCTGCCGATGAATATCTGAAAAAACAGGATCCGGGAAATAAGGAACCCATCATTGGTTTCTATGATGTGAACGATTTCCACACGGGCGATATGTATTCCAAGGGTATGCGTATGATTGCAAGCCTGCGGCAATCTATCAACAATGATTCGCTTTTTTTCACCCTGTTAAAAGGAATTCAGTCAGCATATAAATACCGGTCGATCAATACAGCAGACATCATTGCCTATTTCAATAAAGGAACGGGAACAGACTTCACGTATTTATTTGATCAGTATCTGAGATTTGGGCCCATTCCAAAACTTCTTATTTCAAAAAAGGTATCGGGAAAGGATCTTGAATTTCGTTATAAATGGAATGCGAATGTGTCTAATTTCAACATGCCGGTAAAAATTGCAACGGGTAAAAAAGAATTCTTTATTTACCCAACCACAGAATGGAAATCCAGTTCTCTTATAAATACTTCACCCGACGATATTAAAATAGATAATGTTCATTCCTATTTTGATATAGAGAAGACGGAATGATTTTGGGTTATGGGTTATGAGTTATGGGTTATGAGTTATAAAACAACTGGCCCATATCTCATAACCCATAACCTTAAAAAGCCTTAAAACGGAAAATCCAGTTTAATACTAATATTCCTTCCCATATTATAAATCCCGTGATAAGGTCCGGGACTGTTTGGATAGGGTTCAAAATATTTCAGGCGACTCAGATGATCCTGATATACCACATCAAAAATATTGTTGGCGAGCAGATATATATTGAATACAATTTTATTTTCCTTGTTGGTAAAGCCTGTTCCAACACCTGCATTGATCAATGTATAACCCGGTGTGGGGGTTTCGGTATTATCTGCGAGGTAAACCCGATTCTGAGGACCTGAGAATGCAGCGGACACTTTCACGAAACCATTCATCATATGCAGGTTCTTGTTTGAAAAGTCGTACTGGAGTTCCGATATTCCATGAACGGGCGGAATGTCCGGCAGGTATCTTGTCGAGTCAGATACTTTTTGACCCGGCGATGAAAGCAGATTGCCATACACCAGTGATACACTGTTTTCAAAATGCAAATGTTCGATCGGATGAATATCAATACTCAGCTCACCTCCATATAAAGCGGCCCTGCCCTGACGATACTGATATACGTCATTGCCCTGCCTGGTTGAATCAGATCCATCAACACTTAATATTTTCTCATTGAAAATATAATCACTTACAGCATTGTAGAATACACTGAAATTGATAACAGCAATCTTGCTGTTGAAATTAAAACCAATATCTTCCTGCACATTAAATTCAGGATTGAAATTTGGATTTCCCACCTGATAAATTCCTGTGCCCGGATGTACACCATTGGCGGAAATTTCAGAGATATTGGGCGACCTGTATCCTCTCGATATATTTGCTTTGGCCGACCACTTATTAGAAAACGAATACGTCAGCCCCAGACTACCGGAGTATCCCGAAAAAAGTTTGTGATAGTAGGGAAAAGCCTGATAGGCCCCTGCTGTATCTGGTCCATACACCGGCACATCATAGTCGATGCCTTTGGAAACTGTGTACATCTGCTGATTCGTAAACGAACGACTGTCAAATCTTAATCCGCCATCGATATCCAGTTTGCCGAAATTTTTCTTCACCATGGCAAATGGTCCTATATCGAACTGATTAAATGATGGAATGATAAATTCTGTTCCGTTTGTAGAAGTATTCTGCTGATACATTCCGTTGAGACCTGTGGTTATGTCCCAGCCATTGAAAGATGGAAAATAATATTTCACATCATAGACATAGGAATTCAGCTGGAGGTACAGACCTGGAATATCGGGTTGCTGCGGATGACTGTATTCCCTTCTCACACTTCTTTCAAATCCAAGATTAACGGTCAGTCGCCCAGCTCCGAGTGCAAAATTATTCGTAGAGTAAACGTGATACAGTTGTACATGCTGATGTAAAGGGGTGATCGCGTAACTGTGCAATTCCGCATTGGTAACGATCGGTCTGTATAAATCAGAGTCCGTAATCTGTTTGGTGAATTGTCTTGTTGCCGAGTCCCTGCTTCCATCGGGAATTTCCTGCAAATCGTCGAACACGGAGATATTCAGATGCGAGTAGCCAAATGCGCGATGAAGTCCCAATGAAACGGTTCCATCTGTTTCATTAAATGCAGTATTGTAAACGCGTCCATCGGCAGGATCCGAATAATTACTGGCTTCCTTATGAGACACGCGCCCCATCCATTCAAAACCATTCTTGGTACCTTCCAGCATTCCGGAACCACCGAAGAGTCCGTTATTGGTTTGAAATTCTGCAATTACATCTCCCTTAATCTTTCCCTCTGGCGCTGGTGGCGTGGGTATCAGATTCACTACACCGGCAAGAGCATCAGAACCATACGTGAGACTGGCGGGACCTTTAATCACTTCGGCGTGATCAACACCATATTGATCCACTTCAATTCCATGTTCATCACCCCATTGTTGTCCCTCCTGCCTTACACCATCATATAATGTCAGAATGCGGTTGAATCCGAGCCCCCTGATAAAAGGTTTGGACACATTGGGACCTGTTGTAAGCTGCGTAACTCCGGGTAATTTGGCGATGGCGTCTATAATATTCGTACTGAGATTGCCCACAATATCTACATGGCTCATGGTAACAATCGGCACGGGGCTCCTTCGTATTTGCGTGGCTTTTGACATACCCGTTATGACTACAGGACTTTCTTCTGTATACTGCAATCCAAGACTAAAATCCTGAACAGCATTCTCCGTAATTGTAACATTTTTTATTTGGGAAGAATGGCCGATCGCATGCGCTTCAACCAGATATGTGCCTGAGGGAAGATTGGCGAATTTGTAATTCCCTTTTTCGTCTGCCATCGCGCCGAGCTTCAGGTCGGCTATATAAATAGTAGCACTGGCTATCCCATTGCCTGTTGCGCTGTCTGTTACTTTTCCTGTGAGCGACCCACTGTAACCATTGAAATGCGTTCGTTCAAACGTTTGCGCCGTAGAATATATAATAGGGCCAATAAGAAAAATGATTAGTAAGGATGACTTCATAAAATTGACTGATTCTGTTACTTATAGGCTTACCTATAAAAATGACATTTCAAAAATCATGAACAGAAATCAGCCGGGGGACCGCGATTGTCAGCCTCAGACAAATAACAATAAATAAATCTTTGTATGGGTTGAGCGTAAACAAGTGGAGCTGAAACAAATGTGACGCCGGAACTGAACTGTAATCCGGGAAGAAATGGTGCTTCGACTACCAGGTCATCCACCTGACATCGAAATCCCGATTGTGAAACTTGCTGCAACGGAGTATTGCCAAATGCCTGCGCATCTTTATGATTCGCGAGCATATCGTGCAAAAATCTTTTTGGTGTTACGCAAAGAGAAAAAAGCAGCAGAAAAAATGCAGCTAAAAAACGTCTTGAATGATGAGATTCTTTCATTAGCCCAAAGCTTAAAGCCTAAAGCTTAAAGCTATTTTTGTTTAAGGTTACATTCCAAAATTTATTTACCTCCATTATCAATTAACCATTGACAATTGACAATTAATTATTGATATTCTCTATAATCCCCGCAATCCCCTGCCCGCCACCCACGCACGCAGTGACCAGACCGTATTTTTTATTCAGTCTTTTCATTTCATGCGTAATCTGAATCGTCAGCTTTGCACCCGTGCATCCCAAAGGATGTCCGAGCGCAATCGCACCGCCATTAATATTCAATATATCGGGATTAAAATCCAATTTCCGGCTTACGGCAAGCACCTGACTCGCAAATGCTTCATTCAATTCAATCAAATCAATCTGCGACAGCGTCATTCCCGTTTGTTTTAAAACCCTGGGTACGGCTTCAACGGGGCCGACGCCCATGATTCGCGGATGAACGCCCGCACTCGCACAGCCCACCAATCTCGCAATTGGTTTCAGTCCGAGTTTATTGATCATCGATTCACCCATTACAATAACAAAAGCAGCGCCATCGCTTGTTTGTGAAGAATTACCCGCAGTTACACTGCCATTTAATGCAAAGACCGGTTTTAATTTCGCCAGTGCATCGGGCGAAGTATCCTTACGTGGACCTTCATCAGTATCGACTATATAATCCCGCTGCTGTTTTTTTCCATTTTTGTCCAACAATATCTCTTCAACTTTTATCGGAAGTATCCCTGGTTTAAAATATCCTTTATCAATCGCATTGATTGCCTTTACGTGAGACTGATACGAAAATTGATCCTGATCTTCACGACTCACGCCATATTCCTTTGCTACCGCTTCCGCGGTGAGTCCCATGTTTAAATAATAATCCGGATCATCTGTTGCAATAGAATACGCCGGTGCCACTTTCCAGCCAGCCGTAGGAACCATGGTCATGCTTTCAGTGCCTCCTGCTATGATACAATCAGCAAGCCCGCTTTTTATTTTCGCAGTCGCAATTGCAATCGTCTCCAGACCACTGGCGCAATACCTGTTTACGGTCATTCCCGGAACGCCGATACCGACGGCTCTCGCCGCAATGATTCTCCCCACCTGAAGTCCCTGCTCCGCTTCCGGAACAGCATTTCCCACAATAACATCATCCACCTGTTTCGGATCCAGTTGCGGAACCGAAGCCAGCAGGCCTTTGATGACAGTTATTGCGAGATCGTCTGGTCTGTAAAAACGAAACCCACCTCTTTTCGATTTGGCCACCGCAGTTCGAAATCCGGCTATGATATAAGCTTCCTGCATAAACTGATTTTCAGGTTCTCAAAGGTAAAAATCTTCGGCCAGTATCCACTGATCCTAACTGTTAAAGTGTTTTATCTTTGCCGTGCATATGTACAAATGGCTTCGCTCGCTGCTGTTCCTTTTCCCGCCCGAATCGGTACATCATTTCTCCATGTTCATACTGAATGGCATCTCAGCAACTTCACCCGGTCGCTACCTGCTTAGAAAAGCCTTTTCATTCGATCACATTGCACTCCACAGGAATTTCTCCGGAGTCCATTTCAAGAATCCTGTGGGACTGGCCGCAGGTTTCGATAAAAACGCAACATATCTTCAGAGCCTAGAAACGCTGGGCTTCGGATTTATTGAGATTGGTACTGTAACACCGCTTGCGCAGTCGGGTAATCCCAGGCCCAGACTGTTTCGTCTTAAAAGAGATAAGGCGCTGATCAACCGTATGGGATTTAACAATCATGGTGCAGATATAGTTGCCGCAAGATTAAAAAAATGGAAAGTGAAATCTTCGGAGTCCGGAAATGATGTGCTGCGCATTGGTGGCAATATTGGAAAAAATAAAATAACTCCAAATGAAAATGCCTGGCAGGACTACCTCATTTGTTTTGAAAAACTTTTTCCATGGGTTGATTATTTCGTGGTTAACGTGAGTTCTCCAAATACGCCTGGACTGCGGGAATTGCAGGAAAAAGAATCACTGCGTAAAATATTGACCACTTTACAGGAAGAGAATCGGAAACAATCTGTTCAAAAACCACTATTCCTGAAAATATCACCAGATCTCAGTATATCCCAATTAAACGATGTCATCGACCTCGCAAGTGAAATACATCTGGATGGCATTGTGGCCTGTAATACGAGTATAACCAGAGAGGGGCTTCTGAGTAGCAAATCGGAGCTGGAACATATTGGTGCCGGCGGACTCAGTGGTGATCCTTTAAAAAAGAAATCCAATGCATTCATTCATCATATAGCGGAAAAAACCAATGGTCAAATGCCTGTTATAGGATCGGGCGGTATTAGTTCGGCAGAAGATGCGAATGAAAAACTTCTAGCCGGCAGCCATTTGATTCAATTATGGACAGGATTTATTTATGAAGGGCCGTCACTTGTAAAGAGAATCCTGAAAGCGAAGTCTAAAGAGTTATGAGTTATGGGATATGGGTTATAGGATATGGGATATGGATGTCTTGTCCTGAAATAAGTGGACAGATTTTTAACAAGAATCTGACACAAACCATGACAACAAGATCAAAAGTACTGATTAGGTACAGTATTAGCTTTAAGCAGAAAGTAGTCCGGGAAGTTGAAAAAGGAGCGAGCTTTGTAGAGATCCGCAGGCGTTATGATATTAAAGGCGGCGGTACGATTCAAAAATGGGTGAAGCAATTTGGGAAAAACCATTTATTAAATCAGATAGTACGAATAGAAATGAAAGGGGAAAAAGACAGGGTAAAGGAACTTGAAGAAGAAGTAAAGCGCTTGAAGATAGCACTGGCAGACGCTACCATGGCCAAGGATCTGCTGGGAACCCTGGTGGAGGTTGCAAACAGGCACTATAAAACGGATTTAAAAAAAAATTTCGGACACAAGCCATTCAGGAAAACAGACAAACCCGAAAAAGGTACGCCTTAGAAAAAGTTTGCAGATTCTTTCATTATGGCCGTTCCGGATATTATAAAGCGCTAAAGGAACAAACAAAGGTTGAGGTTGCTGAAAGTGTTGTTGTTCAGTTGGTTCACAGACAGAGAAGATGCCAGCCGCGGCTGGGCGGAAAAAAATTATTTAAACTGCTGAACGAAGATTTACAGCAGCTGCAAAGAAGTATAGGCCGCGATAAGTTCTTTGATATTTTAAGGAATAAAGACTTGCTGGTAAAGAGAAAAAAGAAGTTCCAGCGGACAACGAACAGCTATCACCGGTTTAGGAAGTATAAAAACTGTTTTAAAGATAAAAAGCTTACAGCTCCCCACCAGGCCTGGGTCAGCGATATAACTTATATCAGAACCAGAAAAAAGTTCGTCTATCTTTTTCTAATAACAGACGCCTACTCCAGGATGATTGTTGGCTGGAAGTTATCAGATAGTCTGGCCATAGAAAGCGCCATGGAAGCGCTTTCTATGGCTATCAGGCAATGTCCAAAAACGGAAAGTGTAATACACCATTCTGACCGTGGCTTCCAATATTGTTGTCCAAAATATGAAAAGCTTTTACTCGACAATCAAATGATGATCAGCATGACTGAAGAAAATCATTGTTATGAAAATGCAATGGCTGAAAGAGTAAATGGAATCCTCAAAGACGAATTTTTACTCGATGAAGAGATGACTGATTTTAAAACAACGAAAAAGGCTGTAAAGCAGGCAATCGAAACTTATAATACAAAACGACCCCACTGGTCACTGGGATTAAAAATACCTTCTCAAATACATACGGCAGCTTAAAAACCTTAAAAATCTATGAATAAGTCTGAATATAAATAAAAGTAAATTGTCCACTTTTTTTAGGACGTGACAGGATTATGAGTTAAAGCAAATTATTGACTGTCGCTTATAATTGGTTTTAATCCAAAACTCATAACCCATAACTCATAACTCATAATCCTCAAAGAAGCTTCATAACAGCTGCAACCGCCACTGCAGCGGTTTCCGAGCGAAGACGATTTTCTCCAAGTTGCATGGCAACAAAACCGTTATCCATTGCCAGTTGTATTTCTTCCCTGGTAAAATCTCCTTCCGGTCCGATAAGCATCAGGCGTGAAACCTGCGGGCTATTATCTAATTCATTCAATTTTTTCTTTGGTCCCGGCTCACAATGAGCAATAAATTTCTGATCAGCATGCGCTTCTTTAATAAAATCAGCAAAGTTTTTAGGCTCCGGTAATTCGGGCATCCAAACCTGCTGAGACTGAATCATGGCGCTTTCGAGGATTCCCTGCATTCGCTCCATTCTGAATTGTTGTTTCTCCGTTCGGGCAGATTTCAGTGGCACAATGGAGGATATTCCCAATTCCGTTGCTTTTTCAAGAAACCATTCAAAACGACTGGCGTTTTTCAACAGAGAAATCCCGATTTGTGTTTTTGCCTGTGAAGCCTCCCTGGTTTCTTTTTTTTCAGTAAATACAACGCAACGTTTTTTATTAGCTTCCCTGATTGCAGCAACTACCGATAAACCTTTTCCGTTTGTCAACTGGAGCTTTTCGCCTGCCTGCATCCGCAGAACCTGCACGATGTGGCGGGAAGAATTTTCATTAAGAACAAATTCTTCCGGCATCGTAGCCAAGTGTGCAAAATAAAAATAAGGAACAGACATCCTGATAGTTAACAAGAACGTAATCGGCTAAAAAGGATCTTCATCATTGAATGGAATATCATTCATTTTGCTGCCCGCCTGAATATATAGTTTGGGGCCGCCCTGCTCATCCGGAGGTACAGGTTTCCAGTTACCACCAGGCGGTAAACCATTGAAATCAGATCCCTCATCATCTATGAATTTCTGGATGTGTAATAATGCCCGCAATTTGATGGTTTCCAGGGAACCATTTCTGTGTTTGGCAATTCGAACATGCGTTTCCCCCTTGTTACTGTCGCCAAATTCATTGGCGGTGATATCGTAGTATTCGGGTCTGTACAAAAACATTACCATATCAGCATCCTGTTCGATTGCACCCGATTCCCGGAGATCACTCAACTGGGGCATCTTATTGCCTTCTTTTCTTTTTTCCACTTCACGACTCAATTGTGAAAGAGCAATGATGGGCACCTGCAATTCTTTGGCAAGACCTTTTAAGTCGCGCGAAATCTTGCTGATTTCCTGTTCACGATTGCCATTGCGATTATCGCCTGTACCACTCATGAGCTGCAGGTAATCAATGATAATCAGGCCTACGTTATGTTTGTTTTTAAGCCTTCTGCACTTGGCGCGTAGTTCAAAAATATTCAGTGCTGCAGAATCGTCGATGTAAATGGGAGCCTGCGACAAACGTTGAATGCCTTTTGCATACAACTGCTTCATTTCATGTTCCTCCAGTTTGCCCCGGGAAATCTTTTCCAGCCAGATTTCGCTTTCTGCAGAAAGAATACGTTGTACCAGCTGACTGGCGCTCATTTCAAGACTGAAAAAACCAATCGGCGTTGGTTTGGTAGGGTGCAATGCTGCATTCCGGGCAAGGTTGAGTGCAAATGCTGTTTTACCAACTGAGGGACGGGCAGCCAGTATGATAAGATCGGTGGGCTGCCAACCGTACGTTATGCGATCAAGCGAACTGAATCCTGAAGGCACTCCCGAAATATCATCATTTTTATGACGGAGGTCTTCGATACGTTGAATGGTTTTTACCAACACAGTATCCATGCTGTCGAAATTCTTGCGGAGATGATTATTGGTTATCTCAAAGAGTTTCGATTCTGCGTCATCCAGCAGATCAAATACGTCCGTACTGTCTTCGTAAGAGTCGCTGATTATTTCACCCGAAATACGAATCAGTTCACGCTGAATAAATTTCTGAAGAATGATACGCGCATGCGTGTCGATATTGGCGGCGGAGACGACCGAATTGGTAAGCCTTGTGATGAAATACGGACCTCCCGTCACTTCCAGTTCTTCGCGGAACCTAAGCTCCTCTACCACGGTGAGCATATCAATTGGCTGGCTTTTTTGGGCCAGAGATTGCATAGCGGTGTAAATACGCTGATGGCTTTCAACATAAAAACATTCCGGTTTAAGTATTTCAATTACGGTATCAAATGCCGTTTTTTCCAGCATGATGGCTCCCAAAACCGCCTCTTCCAACTCCCTGGCCTGGGGAGGAACCTTCCCAAACATCATGGTGCTGATATCAAGTGGCGATTTTCTTCTGAGTTTGCGATCCTTGTTCAAATTCGTGAGCTCCATGTATGCGGTTGAAATTTGTATGGCTCATGTGAGCCAGTCAGCCTTAATTAAGAAATTGTTATGCTAATGATCCGAATATTACCAAATAATATCGGGAGGGCGAATATAAAGCCCATTAATTCGAGTAAAATATGTTTTCATTTTTTTATTTTATTAAGGCTCTGCGCACATAGATATTAACAGCCTTAGTGAGTTTATACACCGAAATCTGCAGGCTATTCACAATTTAAAAAAGTTTTTAGCTTTCCGCTAAAGGAAATACACACTTCCTGTGTACAAAGAATTATCAGCAAATATTTTGTTAAGTAAAAAAGAAATATTTGGTTTTGAGAAAACAAATTCCCCCCGAATGACCGGGGGGAATCTGATAAATTTTTATCCTGAAACGTATTTAATCAATTATTATTCGCCTCACGGGTTTTTGGATTTTCAGCCGGTTTCTGATCCGGATTCACTTTTTTAGGTACTGGTTTATTATTCGTGGCAGGCTTCTGTTGTGGATGCAGATTGTTGTGATTCACAGAAGGGTGGCCTGCAACCTGCGATTGACTTGGTGACTGGTTCTGTGATTGATTTGGATGATTACCATTCGTTGGTGAATTGCCTCCCGGGTTACTTTGTACCGGTTGGTTTGTAACGGGCGTCTGCACAGAAGGTCTGCCTGTAACAGGAGCAGGATTATTTGCCGGCTGCGTACTCTGGTGATTCTGACCCTGGTTAAAAGTCGGATTCTGCGTTACCGGTTTATTATTAACAGGCTGGTTATATGCCGGATTTGAAGTTACCGGACGATTATTATAAACAGGTTCGTTACCTGCAGCCTGATTATTTGGCGGAGTCTGCGTTTCAGGTCTGACATTAGATGCAGGACGGGTATTGTTATTCTGCTGATTATAATTCGGATACTGATTGGAAGGATGCAGATTATTAAAAGACTCGTAATGCGTTGGAGCGGGTGTTACTGCAGGTCTGCCTGCTGATTCGGATCGCGTTGCGGGAACCGGGTTTACATGCGGCTGATAGATGCTGTATTGAGTACCTGAGACCCTTTCTCCCGGTGTGTTTGCCGCTCTGAGTTGCACCTGGGCGAAATTATTTCCACTCACTCTTCTCACTTCATTGGGATCAGGTCCGGGAGCAAATGCATACCGGCTGCGGTTTGTGCCACTATAATTATTGATAATCGTGGTGTTGTTGATGATCGTTACATTCCTGTTGACGTCTACATTGTAAGCGTGCCACCCGGGATTTCCAACATACTGGCGTGGTACAAAATTCCAGTAGTTTGCCGGCGGATTGTAACTATTCAGTGCCATATCTACAGTAACCCTCGGTTCCATGGGAGCCCATCCATAATAATCACCACTTCCTCTCCAGCTCACCCAGGCCGGAGCCCATTCGTTACCTGGCATCCACATCCAGCCATAACCTCCTTCATAAAACCATCTGCCGTAATGAAATGGAGCCCATCCCCAACTATAGTTGGAGGCCCATGTCCATCCGGCATCAGTATAAATCCAGTTTCCATTGGTTGAATAAGGACGAAAATCAGGTCCTGCATTCGGCATCCATACATAACCATATCCGGGGTAGTTTATCCAGCTTCCATAAGGTGAAAGCTGATCGTAAAATGACTGGTATGATAAATCTTCTACCGGAGGTGCAGGCGCCGGCTGATATGATTCAGTTTGTACGACGGTGGTCGGACCACAGGAAGCTATCAATATACAGGCTGAAAGTAAAATACAGATGTTTTTCATTGTTGGTATTAATTGGTTATGCCTCATAAGATGGCACTACGGCTTAAAAGTATACCGTAATTAAAACGATTAACATTTAATTATAGTCTGTTTTATCAAAATCATGCCAGAACTGAAGGCCTAAGGCTGAAGGCTCAAGGCGTAAAGCTTTATTCTTACACTCTCGCACTACTTTACTTGCTTTATGCTTTAAGCCTAAGAACTATCTTTGCCCCCAAAGTTTTTCACTCCATGACTATCAGTTACAACTGGCTCTGTGATTATCTTCCCGACAACCTGTTACAAGAACCGAATCCCGATCTGGTTTCCCGAATACTTACTTCCGTCGGACTAGAAGTAGAATCACTTCACCCCTACAGTTCTGTCAGCGGCGGATTGGAAGGCCTTATAGTAGGAGAAGTGATTTCTGTTGAAGCCCACCCCAATGCCGACAAATTAAAAGTAACTCAAGTATATATAGGCTCGGAGCAGAATCTTCAAATAGTTTGTGGTGCCAATAATGTAGCCAGTGGACAGAAAGTGGTAGTGGCATTAGTGGGTACTACTATTCACCCGGAAACAGGAGATCCGATCTCCATTAAAGCTGCGAAAATCAGAGGCGTCGAAAGCCAGGGTATGATCTGTGCAGAAGATGAAATTGGTTTAGGAAAAGATCATACGGGTATTATTGTATTGCCTGAAAAATTGCGGGCAGGCTCCCGTGTGGCAGAATATTATAAACCCTATACCGATTTTATCTTTGAAATCGGACTTACTCCAAACCATATGGACGCCATGAGTCATATGGGCGTTGCAAGGGATCTTTGTGCCTACTTATCTCATCAGGATAAAAAAGACTATCGGATTAAACTGCCATCAGTTCCTGCTTCTTTTCCAGAAAATAAAAGTACAGGGATTAAAGTGGAACTCGAAAATCACACAGATTGTGCACGTTATTCAAGTGTAACGATGTCAGATATTCGGGTATCCGATTCGCCCCAATGGATGCAGGAAAAATTAAAAGCCATTGGTATCCGGCCGATAAATAATGTGGTGGACATAACCAATTTCGTTTTACAGGAAACGGGCCAGCCACTGCACGCTTATGACGCAAATGAAATCAGGGGAAATAAAATCATCGTAAAAAATCTACCTGCAGGCACGCCGTTTATTACACTCGATGAAAAGGAAAGAAAACTCGATGCCGGCGACCTGATGATTTGTGACGCAGAAGGCCCCCTTTGTATTGCAGGCGTATTCGGTGGATTAAACAGCGGAATAAAAAATTCCAGCTCTCAGTTATTTTTAGAATCTGCCTGGTTCAAACCTGCCACCATTAGAAAAACTTCTTTTCGTCATGGCCTGCGAACCGATGCAGCTACTCATTTTGAAAAAGGCATGGATATCTCAGGGACTGTGTTTGCGCTGAAAAGAGCAGCAGGACTTATTAAAGACTATGCTGATGGAAAAATAAGTTCAGCCTTGTCAGATGTTTATCCTGAACCATTTCCCAAAACACAGGTACTACTGAAGTATCACTATCTCAAAAAACTAAGTGGTAAGAATTATCATTCCGTTGCGGTTAAAAACATTCTCCTGTCGTTGGGATTCGACATACTTCGCGAGGGATTGGACGATCTCCTGATAGCGGTGCCGTTTCATAAACCCGATGTGCAGCTTCCGGCTGATCTGGTAGAAGAGATTATGCGAATTGACGGATACGATCATATTGAAATCCCGGCAAATATTAATATTTCACCTTCTGTTGAAATGGGAAGGGACAGCGCCTCCTTTCGCGAAAAAATAACCGGATTCCTGGTTGGCAGCGGATTCAATGAAATCTTCACCAACTCAATTACCAACAGTAGTTACTTCACAGAGAAAGAATTGAAATCATCGGTAAAAATGATCAACAACCTGAGCGCTGATCATAATATGATGAGGCCTTCCATGCTGGAGACCGGTTTGGAAAGTCTGAGCTGGAATCTCAACAGGAAAAACAACAATCTGCGATTTTTTGAATATGGTAAAACCTATGAATCGTCTGAACTGGGTAATTATACAGAAACCAATCACTGCTGCCTTTACCTTACAGGAAACAATGCTGCGGATGGATGGAAAGAGAAACCCGTGGCAATGGACTTGTATTATTTAAAAGGGATTTGCTCCGCTTTATGTCAGATTTCCGGTATTCGTTTCGAAAGCCTGCCGCTGACTGATCATCAAAAACTGTCGGGTGGAATTGAACTAAAACTGAGGGATAAAATAATTTTGTATGCTGGTGAAGTAGATACCGCCATTTTGCGGAAATTTGATATTCGTCAACCCGTATTTTTTGCTGATATTTATTGGGATAATCTGATGGAGCGGGCGGTTGAAAAGACCATTGTTTTTACCGAATTATCCAAACAGGTTGCAGTGAGCCGTGATCTCGCGTTGATCGTTGAAAAATCAATCCCTTTTTCGAAGGTAGAAAAAACCATTAGCAGCATTGGGTTGGAGAAATTGCGCACGGTACAATTATTTGATATTTTTGAAAGTGACAAGCTGGGGGAAGGAAAAAAATCAATGGCCGTTAATTTCACTTTTCTCGACCAAGAAAAGACACTTACCGACAAGGAAATAGACCAGATGATGCACCGGATTATGAAAACTGCCGAAGAAGAACTGAAAGCCGAAATCAGAAAATAAAGTCTACACAAATCCATCTAAATATTTTTTCATGACAGCATCCGAATTACAATTGAAAAGAGTGCATGAAAAAGTTATGTTGCTGCTGAAGAAATACCAGGGGTTACAAAAGGAAAATGAAAAACTCAAAGAGGAATTGAGCAAAATGGAAATTCGCTCAGAGGCGCATTCAAGTGATTTCGAAAAATACCGTCAGCAGGCTGAAGCAATCAAATTAACAGGGGGGGTTATGGAAGAGTCTGATAAAAAACTACTCGAAAAAAGGCTAAATAAATACGTCAGGGAGATAGATAAATGTATCGCCCTGCTGCAGGAATAGTCAATTTCAAATGCGCTTTACCAGGCGCATTTTCATTTCATCGGCACCCTGAGAAACTTCCAGTGTATACACTCCATAAGGAAGCTCATTCAATCCTTCCCAGTCAAGAAACTGCTGGCCGAAACTGAGCTCTTTTTGTAAAACGCTGCAGATGATTCCGCTATCGTCTTTTAAAACTGCTTTCAATAATGATTTTTGTGTTTGATTGATCTCTAGGCTAAGACGATCAATAAAAGTCGGAGACTTGATCTTTAGGAACATAGGTACTGGATTGGATTAAGGAAAATTTAGCCCCGGATAAAATTCTTCAAAACATCTTAACTTCGAACAACCTTCTCCGGCGTTAATTTTAAAGTTAAAACAAGAATTTGAGACATGCAAGCGCTGATACCAATTAATATCATAATAGGAGACCGCTCTTACCGAATTCGTATAAATCCGGAGGATGAAGGAGCGGTCCGAAGCACCATAAAGACCATCAACGACAAAATTGTCGAATTCAAGACCCAGTTTGCCGGTAAGGACATGCAGGATTACGCCTCCATGGTGATTCTCTGGTATGCAACCCAGATAACTCCAGAGTCAGGGAATCAGGATCCGGCTGAATTTTCGGATAGTCTCCATAAGATGGAAGAACAGCTCGACAGGATCCTTAGTCAGGGATAGGCCCGATCTCCTTCTCAAAATACCTTATCTTCGTTATCCATCCCACGCCTCATGGGGTGATAAAATTATGATTCTGAACATTCTAAACTCAAGTTTCCATGGATGCAACCATTATATACATTATAATTGCTGTCATATGTCTTGCCGTAGGTATCCTGGCGGGTAAATTTATATTTTCAAAAAATACCCGCAAACAAATTGAAGATGCCGATTTACAATCTCAAAAAATCCTCGCTGATGCCCAACTTTCCGCAGAAACTCTAAAAAAGGAAAAACTGCTTGAGGCAAAAGAACGATTCGTTCAGCTGAAATCAGAGCATGAAAAGGAAGTTTTAGATCGCAACAGACGAATTGCTGACTCCGAAATCCGGATTAAACAGAAGGAGCAGGGTATTACCCAGCGACTGGAACAGCTTGATAAACAGGCTAAAGAGAACGAAACGATCAAAGAAAACCTGAATCGCCAGATCGACGTGGTGAACCTGAAACGCACAGAACTCGAAAAACATCAGGAGGAGCATATCCGCAGACTGGAAAAGATCGCCGGACTAACAGGTGAAGAGGCCAAGGCGCAACTGATCGAAAGTCTTAAACAGGAAGCGCATACCCAGGCATTGGCACTTCAACAGGAAATCATCGATGATGCCAGGCAGAAAGCCAATAAAGAGGCCCGTAAAATCATTATTCAAAGCATTCAGAGAACTGCAGCCGAACAGGCCATTGAAAACTCCATTACGGTATTTAATCTCGAAAGCGACGAAATCAAGGGTCAGATTATCGGAAGAGAGGGCCGGAATATTCGTGCCCTGGAAGCAGCCACGGGTGTTGATCTGATCGTGGACGATACGCCGGAAGCTATTGTTCTTTCATCCTTTGACCCTCTCAGAAGAGAAATCGCACGACTGTCCCTTCAGAGACTGGTAACAGATGGCCGTATTCATCCGGCGCGTATCGAAGAAGTGGTAGAAAAAACCAAGAGACAAATTGAAGAACAGGTAATCGAGATCGGTGAAAGAACCGTTATTGAGCTTGGAATTCATGGATTACATAAAGAGCTGGTAAGGATCGTGGGCAAAATGCGATTCCGTTCATCGTATGGACAAAATCTATTGATGCACAGCCGTGAAGTTGCCAATCTCTGCGCTATCATGGCTGCGGAGCTCGGATTAAATCCCAAACTGGCAAAAAGAGCCGGACTGCTGCACGACATCGGTAAGGTTCCTGATGAAGAAACTGAGTTGAGCCATGCCCTTCTCGGAATGAAGATTGCGGAAAAATATGGTGAAACACCTGCCGTGGTAAATGCTATCGGCGCTCACCATGATGAGGTTGAAATGCAATATGTTATTGCGCCCATTATCCAGGCCTGTGATGCCATCAGCGGTGCCAGACCCGGTGCGCGTCGCGAAATCATGCAGCAATATATCCAGCGTATTAAAGACCTGGAAAATCTGGCTCTTACTTATCCCGGAGTAGAAAAGGCATATGCGATTCAGGCCGGACGTGAGCTTAGGGTAATTGTTGAATCGGACAGGGTAACAGATGGCGACAGCGATAAACTGAGTTTTGAGATTGCCCAGAAGATCCAGACGGAAATGACGTATCCGGGTCAGATCAAGGTTACTGTTATCAGAGAAAAACGGGCAGTAAACGTTGCCAGATAGGCCGTCAACATTAGTTTTTGATTTTAACGGAAAGCTTGTTACTTTTGCATCCCCAAAATCAATTTATGAACGCGGCAATTGCATTCGTCCACGAACAGTTAAGTACAAAGAAAGATCTCCCGAAATTCAAAGCCGGAGACAATGTGACCGTGAACTATAAAATCATCGAAGGAAATAAGGAGCGTATCCAGAGTTTCAAGGGAGATGTTATTAAAAGGCAGGGTACGGGGCTGACCGCTACTTTTACTGTCAGAAAAATTTCAGATGCCGTAGGCGTTGAAAGAACTTTCCCTTCTTTTTCTCCGAATATCGAATCGGTCACTATTAATAAAGTGGGCCGTGTTCGCAGGGCGAAACTTTACTTCCAGAGGGAGCGTAGTGGCAAGAGCGCACGTATCAAAGAAAAAAGAATTATTTCATAAATAATCAACTGTTAATAGATAAAGCGGACCCGTTACGGTCCGCTTTTTTTATTTGCAATAGATTACCTTTGTCGTCAAACGACAAGTATATGTTCAGCAATTTCCTGCAGTCTTTTTTTCTTCTATCTGCTCCCGGAGGTTCAGAGTGGATATTGATTATCCTGGCAGTTCTGATTCTTTTTGGTGGTAAAAAAATTCCAGAGTTCATGCGTGGACTAGGTAAAGGAATGCGTGAATTCAACGATGCGAAGAACAATGTGAAGAAAGAATTTGAAGACGGTTTAAATGAACCGCCAAAAACCAATTCAACCACTACCACCACTAACAACCCTTAGGAGAACGCAGTCCCCGGTGATTGCAGCTCCTGTTTTATTTATTGTTCTCCTTCTCCTCCATACATGATTATCAGGAAGCCCTGAAAACAGGATCCTTGTCCTGCCGGGACGCTGTATTGTATTACCTCGAACGTATTCACCGGCTTGCATATCTGAATGCTTTTGTAAATGTCTACGAAAAAGAATCATTAGAGATTGCGGATAAACTGGACCAGGCACGTGCATCTGGAAAAACAACAGGCAAATTGCATGGGGTGGTTATTGGAATTAAAGATGTGATCGTTTATAAGGATCATCCGGTAACCGCTGGCTCCAACATGTTAAAAGGATTCCATTCTGTTTATAGCGCAACGGTGGTCGAAAAACTTATAGAAGAAGGGGCCATCATTATTGGCCATCTGAATTGTGATGAATTTGCTATGGGCTCCAGTAATGAAAACTCTGTATACGGAAGGTCCAAAAATGCACTGGATCCCGAAAAAGTTTCCGGAGGTTCATCAGGTGGTTCCGCGGTGGCAGTTCAGGCGTCCCTGTGTATGGGATCTCTCGGAAGCGACACAGGCGGGTCGGTGCGTCAACCGGCTGATTTTTGTGGTGTTATAGGGCTTAAACCGACCTATGGGCGCATCTCCCGGTATGGCCTGATAGCCTATGCCTCTTCCTTTGACCAGATAGGTATTTTCGGAAGAAATGTTGAGGATATCGGTCTGATTCTCGAAGTGATCGCCGGTTACGACCCCAGAGATGCTACTTCTTCCCGGAAGCCCGTGCCTGCGTACGCGGGAGGCTTGACGCGGAACGCGGAAAGCTTAACGCGGAACGCTGAACGCGAAACGCCCCCGACCAACGGCCATCGGCCATCGGCCAACCCCGCCCCTGCAGGGCCAACGGCCAACGGCCAACGGCCAACGTTTAAAATTGCTGTTCTCAAACAAGCCCTCGACCATCCCTCCCTGGATCCTGAAATAAGAACTAAAATCAGGGTATTTATTGAGGATCTGCGCTCAAAGGGTTATTTGATTGAAGAGATTTCCTTTGACCTGCTGGACTATATCGTTCCGGCTTATTATATACTCACAACCGCTGAGGCATCTTCCAATTTATCCCGTTTCGACGGTGTTCGCTACGGTTTTCGAACCGCCGACTCCCAGGCAGGTTTTCCTGCATTTTATCAGGAAACGCGCTCCGAGGGCTTTGGAAAAGAGGTTAAAAGAAGGATTCTGCTCGGGACATTCGTCCTGAGCGCGGGTTATTATGAGGCCTATTTCAGCAAAGCCCAAAAAGTAAGAAAAATATTAACAGATCGTACCAAGTTGATTTTCAAAGACTTTGACATTATACTCAGTCCCACTGTCCCCACCACGGCTTTTAAATCCGGCGAAAAATCTGCAGACCCGGTAGCCATGTATCTCGCTGATTTATACACAGTTTACGCGAATCTGGTAGGTATTCCGGGCATTTCCCTGCCCCTTTTTACCCATACAAACGGCATGCCTTTTGGTATCCAGGCTATGACAAACCAATTCCGTGAATTATCTTTACTACAGTTCGCATCTGAACTGATACAACAATTTAAGTCCTTCGAAATTCCGACTTTATGAAAACCGGATACTTCTGATCTCATCCGGTAGAATCCACCGATTATCCATCCCTTGAAAAATTTATGATCCGGATTTTCCGGCTTGTAAATCTTTAAGCATTAAGAGATGAAAAGACTTTTATTGTTGGGTATTACTATCCTTGGATTGTTGCCTTACAGCCGTGCGGGTGTTCTAAAAGTAGACAAGACCTTTGTTGCCAAACATACCCCGATTGACAGTGTTGAAGTAAAAGCTGTCTTAAATAACGTATTCCTGGCTTCCGTTGTAGGTTCCAATGGTGCCAGACTGAACCCCAAGGCCGTTGACTTTGTACAGGATTTCATGATTCATAACAAACAGGACGCGGATGAGATGAAGTTATGGGGTCAGCCTTATTTTAAGGTAATTGACGGTGTTCTCAGCCAGTATGGCCTGCCACTGGAGCTAAAATACCTGGCCGTTATAGAATCTAACCTCAAAGCAACAGCTCTTTCCCCCGTAGGTGCCGTGGGTCCGTGGCAGCTAATGCCAGCCACAGCCCGTATTTTAGGCCTTAAAGTAACCCGCAAGGTTGATGAAAGGAAGAATTACTACAAAAGTACCAGGGCCGCTGCCATCTATCTGCGTGACCTGTATACGGAGTTAGGTGACTGGTTGTTGGTGATCGCCGCGTACAACGGGGGTACCGCCAACGTATATCGTGCTATCAAAAAGAGTAATAGTCATGATTTCTGGCACCTTCAATATTATCTGCCCGCGGAATCAAGGATGCACGTGAAAAAGTTCATAGGTACCCAGTACACTTTTGAAGGCCAGGGCAGCGTAACCACGCTAACCAAGGCAGAAGCAACTAAACAGCTGTCCGGGTCCGCCATGTTTGTTTTTAACAGAAATCTTAGCAAAGAGGAACTGGATGGCGCCAAAACGGTGAACGTATCAGGAAAATACTTTTCAACGGTGATCGCTAAGTATATATTGATGGACGAAGCGGTTTTCAATCGTTACAATCCTGATTTTGACAAGGTGATGGCGAGTGCAAATAATAATTACGATCTGAAACTCCCGGCAGATAAAATGGACCTGTTTATCTCAAATAAATATGAAATCCTGAATGAATCTGTACAGAAAATGATGCCGGAAGATGGAACCATGAATGAAAGCAAAACCATAGCGAGTATTTCACATAAATAATTTCAAGGGGCGTTTCCTGAACCCATCGGACTATTAGTCTGATGGGTTTTTTATTACCTTCTCAAATGCAGCTACTTTCAGAAGACATTCTTCGTACTCATTTTCAGGATCACTATTGGCAGTTATGCCCGAGCCGGCAAAATAAGAGAGGTATTGTCCAGATCGATTATACAGCAGACTTCGAATCACCACGTTGAAATCAAAATCCTCATTCGGCTTTACATATCCGACCGCTCCGGAAAATAAGCCTCGTTTGGTTCTTTCATATTGCTCGATGAGTTCGAGTACTCTTCTCTTGGGAGCGCCCGTCATAGATCCCATGGGAAATGTTCCTGAAATCATTTCAGTCCAGTGCAGTTGCTTCAAAGCAACTCCCTGAATGGTTGAGATCATCTGATGCACCTGCGCAAAGCTGTAAATGCCAAATAATTCTGTTACGCGCACCGAATCTGTTTCACATATTTTAGCGAGATCATTTCTTACAAGGTCAACAATCATTACGTTTTCAGCGCGATCCTTCTCGCTCTTCGCCAATGCTTCTTTGAGTTGATTATCGCGGTTTTGATCGCTTCGGTCCCTCGCAGAGGTTCCTTTTATCGGTTGCGACAAAATATGCTGACCTTCTTTTTTCAAATATCTTTCAGGACTGGCGCAGACAAGAAATTTATCATCGATTCTGTACAATGCAGAGAACGGACTGGGAGATGCGCTTTGAAGTTTCTTATACAAATCATACGGATCCACATCTGATCCTTCCACAAAAAATTCCTGACAGAAATTAATTTCATAACAGTCGCCACGTAAAATATGCTGCTGTATCCGGCGTACGGTTTCAAGATATAATTCTTTTGAGATCCTGTTCTGAATGACCGCCTGACCGTTGTATATTTTACTTGTGCTGTATGTTACTTGAACGATGCTGTCGTAAATAACCTGGTGATCGTTTTCAAATGATCCAATCCGGATTTCACCCGCTTCGACAATCACAATAATTTCAGGTACAAAAAAAAACAGATCAGGGAACTGAATAAAATCCGGCAAATGCGAGGGTGACTGTTCTGTTTCTGATTTCAGATCAAAAGAAAAATGTCCAAAAAGCCAGTCGTTTTGCTCTGCGGAGAATTTCCTGAGTTGCTCAAAAGCATTTCCTGCCTTGGCCCTCAGTCCGGCTCTTTCTCCCGCTGCCACGACACACTCATATCCTCGAATGTTTGAAGCGTATTCCTGACTGTCCAAAAAACAACAGGTATTGAACCTGGCTAACCAATTCAATACCTGTTGTTTTATTGTATACAGATCAGAAAAAGCAAAAGAAGCAAATCGGCGTTTAGCCATGCCTGTTAGCCTTATTAGAAATCTTCTTCTTCCTCTTCAAATCCGCTGTCATTAAAGAGATCCATATCTTTAAAATCGTCGCCTAATCCCAAATCATCATCGTCTCCCTTGGCGGCTTTCTTACCACCCGGAGCTGCTTTTTTGGTTTTGGAACGTGGAACATCGAATTCGTCGAAATCAGGGTCCCATTCCTCATCCTCTTCCACCTTATCCCACTCATCCACTTCCTCTTCGCCTTCTTCTTCGTCTTCATCGTCATCCTCATCCGATTTTTTCTTCGTTTTGGATGCAGTTGCCTTCGGGCCTTTCTTAGCAGCGGATTTCGGAGATTCTACCTCGTCGTCATCATCTTCTTCTTCGTCATCGTCTTCTTTAGCTTTCTTTGATGACGGCTTCGCAGTTGGTTTCGATGAAGCAGGTGCGGATTTCTTTAAACCCTTATTCTCCTTATCAGATTTTGGTACCATATTCCAATAAGATTAGATTGTAAAATTTCAGCGAAGTTTTTAAACCTCCAAATTTTTTTAGTAAGAATTTTCGTGCCGCCTGAAACCTCACTGTTTTTCTATCAATTGGTCGCGTCCGGGACCGTTTGAGATATATGAAACGTTAACTTTCAGGTAGCTATCTATAAAAGAAATATATGTTTTCATTTCTGCAGGCAGCGAATCAAAGTCATTTATTGTCGTAATGTCCTTTTTCCAGCCTTTGAATGAAGAAAGCACCGGTTCGATCGGTCGTTGCAGCATCTGAAACGGTACTTCCTCAGTTTCTTTTCCTTCGATCCGGTACTTTGTACAAATTTTCAGGTCCTGAAAATCGTCGAGCACATCCGACTTGGTCATAACGAGTTTGGTAACACCGTTGATCATACAGGCATATCGCAACGCCACCAGATCTATCCATCCGCAGCGACGGGGTCTTCCGGTAGTAGCTCCAAATTCATTGCCTGCTTTGCGAAGCAACTCTCCTGTTTCATTTTCGAGTTCGGTTGGGAAAGGTCCGCCACCCACCCTGGTGCAATAGGCTTTGGTTACACCAATCACTTCGCGGATCTGTTGTGGAGCAACTCCCAGTCCTGTACACACACCTGCAGATATTGTATTGGATGATGTAACAAATGGGAATGTTCCAAAGTCAACGTCCAGCATGCTGCCCTGCGCTCCTTCAGCCAGTACTTTTTTCCCCTGACTGAGTTTCTCGTTGATGAAATATTCTCCCTGTACAATGTTGAATTGTTTCAGGAATTCCAACGCTTCCAGAAATTCTTTTTCCATTTCAGAAAAATCTTCCTGGAAATGAAGTCCGTCCAGTAATTTCTGATGCTTTTGTCGCAACTGATTGTAATGTGCCGTAAAATTTTTGTCCAGCAGATCACCAACACGAATTCCGTTGCGGCCTGTTTTGTCCATATATGCGGGGCCGATTCCTTTCAGGGTAGATCCTATTTTATCATTCCCTTTCGAAATTTCTGAAGCTTTATCCAGTGCGCGGTGTGTGGGCAGAATGATATGCGCACGCTGCGCGATATAAAGATTTTTCCGATAGTCGATTCCAAAAGATTTTACGGTTTCACATTCTCTTTTCAGCGTAACAGGATCGAGCACTACACCGTTTCCAATAAGATTGATCGTGTTCTCGTGAAAGATACCGGAAGGAATCTGATGCAGCACAACTTTCTTGTCTTTTACATAGAGCGTGTGACCGGCATTCGGGCCACCCTGAAATCTGGCAATAACATCATAACGCGGAGCGAAGTAATCCACAATTTTACCCTTACCCTCATCGCCCCATTGAAGTCCTAATATAACATCAATCATCCAGTGATTTTTTTAGAAGGGGCAAAAGTAACTATGAATTATGAATTATGGGTAATCAAATATAAGTTATGAGTTATGGGTTATGAGATATGGGAGATGGGTCATTTTATCATTCATAATTCATAACCCATAACTATTTTCCGGTTTCCGTTATTTCTGTGTCAAACCTATCTACAGAGTGTATACCATTGAGTTGTTTCAACCGCACGAGTAATTCTTCCAACTCTTCTTTATCGTGCACGTACACTTTAATGCTTCCATCAAACAAGCCTTCTTTTGCTTCCAGCGTGAGCGCATTGATATTAATTTTTAACTCGCCAGAAATCAGGTTGGTGATTTTATTGATAACTCCCACATCATCCAGTCCGATAATTCGTACGCCGGTAAGAAAAGAGATCTCCTTGTTTTTTGCCCATTTTGTTTTTACTACGCGATGTCCATAGTTTGAGAGCAGTCTTGTAGCATTCGGACAATTTGTACGATGAATCGTGAGTCCCTTTCCCGTAGTTACAAATCCAAATACGTCGTCGCCGGGTATCGGTTTACAACAATTGGCGAGCGTGTATACGATCTTGTCGCTGCTTTCACCAAATATGATGAGTTCTGTATCCTTTCTTGGCCCTGGTGTAAAACTTGTCTCGGGTTTGGTTTCCAATAATGCTTTTGGAGGTTTGGGTGCTTCCAGTCTGTCTCCCAACAATTGAAATTCTTTCAGTTCTTTCAGATCGATATTCTTCACCGCCACCTGATAAAAAAAATCCAGCGAAGAATTCAGTTTATAAAAGTTTACCAGTGCCTCCGTATTGTGCTGATTATACGCTGCTCCAAAATTTTCCAGTTTTTTCTGTACCATGTATTTGCCCTCGTCTGCGATTTTGCGCTTTTCTTCCCTGAGTGCATCTTTAACTTTGCTTTTTGCTTTGGCTGTTACAACATAATTGATCCAGTCTTCTGTTGGCCTTTGTTTGCTTGACGTAATGATTTCTACCTGATCACCACTGCGCAGCTTATGACTGATCGGAACCAGTTTGTGATTTACTTTGGCTCCAATACATTGTTCACCAATTTTACTGTGTATAGAAAAAGCAAAGTCCAGTGCCGTTGACCCGAGTGGCAACATTTTTACATCCCCCTTTGGGGTATACACATATATTTCCTCTGCCAGGAAACTCGTTTTAAAATCCTGCAGGAAATTGATGGAATCGTTGTCTTCCATGGTCAGCACTTCCCTGATCTGATGGAACCAGTCGTCGAAGCGACTTTCATCACTGGCGCCCTCTTTATACTTCCAGTGGGCAGCCAATCCTTTTTCTGCAATTTCGTTCATGCGCTTGGACCGTATCTGAATCTCAACCCATTTACCCTGTGGACCCATCACCGTTGTGTGCAGTGCTTCGTATCCGTTTGATTTGGGATTGCTTAACCAGTCGCGCAGCCTCTCCGGTGACGGTGTGTATTCGTCCGTAATGATCGAGTATACTTTCCAGCATTCTGCTTTTTCTCTCTCAGGTGGTGAATTGATGATAATGCGGATAGCAAAAAGATCGTACACTTCTTCGAAGGACACGCCTTTTTTGCGCATTTTTGTCCAGATGGAATGTATACTCTTAGGGCGCCCGTGGATCTCAAAATCAAATTGTGCGCGCTCCATTTGTTCTTTCAGGGGCTTAATAAATTCATTTATATACCTGGAACGCTCACGTTTGGTCTCGGCAAGCTTACGTGCAATTTCTTTATACTCTTCCGGCTCAAGATATTTCATGGCCAGATCCTCGAGTTCCGTCTTAATATTGTAAAGACCCATCCGGTGTGCCAGCGGCGCGAAAACATAAACCGTTTCGGAAGCTATTTTGAGCTGTTTTTCACGCTTCATGCTGTCCAGGGTCCGCATATTGTGGAGCCTGTCAGCAAGTTTGATCAGGATCACCCTGGGATCGTCTGTGAGCGTAAGCAGTATTTTCTTAAAATTTTCCGCCTGCTGGGAGGCGTTTACGTCGATAACGTTGGCAATTTTAGTCAGCCCGTCGACAATACGGGCGATTTCGCTGCCAAAATCCCGTTCTATATCCTCCAGTGAAATATCCGTGTCTTCAACTACATCGTGCAGCAGGGCGCAAATGGTTGAACGGACCCCCAGACCGATTTCTTCCACGCAGATCCTGCTAACCGCCAGGGGATGAAGTATGTAAGGCTCACCGCTTTTGCGACGCATAGTTTTATGAGCCTCTGCTGCCATAACAAAAGCATCCCGGATATGCTCTTTATCTCCGGCTTTTAATTTCGGTTTCAAAGAGCGTAAAAGGGCCCGGTACTCCCTTAAAATCAACCTTTTTTCCTGGTCTTCCGTTAAATTGTACTTCGGAATGGCCGCAACTGTTTCCATTCTTACGAATTTACGAAAAAAATTTCAGGGGTCTGTACCTAAAAGAACTCATAAAACGTTACTGCTATTGGAAATTCGTAAATGGTGGTCAGCAGCCCAAATGCAGTAGGTTGGTCACATGAACTCCCGCTTCGCTATTTGTTATCCCCTGATTCCTGGTACGTTCGTATCAGATTCGTACCACGTTCGTATATCGTTCGTATGTTGTTCGTATGTTGTTCGGACAGTTATCCGAACGTATATTGCTTAAACTACGAATCTTATATAAACATCTATGGACTTCATCTACTATGAATCCCGAAGAAACCCTTAATAAATCACGAACAGTATAGTAATCATCCTGCCAGAATATAACCCGACAAAAAGGGCAAATAACCTTATCTGAAATTTGCCTATTTTCGCGTTCCTGAAGGCTTTACCCACCTTCTCCCGCATCGTGCGGGATTCAGTGGGCGAAGGGCTTAGAGTTAAAGCTCAAGGGCGTTCAGCATTAAGCGTTAAGCGTTCAGCGTTAAGCGTTAAACGTTAAGCGTTAAGCTTAAATGCGGGTGTGGCGAAATTGGCAGACGTATCAGACTTAGGATCTGACGCCGCGAGGCATGCAGGTTCGACCCCTGTCACCCGCACTACCCCCTGTACCCGATGTTACAGGGGGTTTTTTATTGACCGCAGGTTAAAAACTGACTGATGAAAAAAACGATTGCCATTCTGCTATTCTCCTGTTTTTTTATCGCACAGGTGCTTCATGCACAAAAAAGTGAAATCCTCATTTATCACCCCATCCAAACTGATAAAGACGGAAATATTGTACCCTGGTATGATGCGGACCCGGCAGTCGCTTACGACCACGACCTGCACATCATCTGGGACTTCTGGTCCACCATGCGCAGAGATGTGAACGGACTGCCCTATTACATGAACCATCAGGTCTGGAACAAAGACATAGACGACCCCCGCGGCATCGGCGGCGACCAGTTTATGATGGCCATGTCTTCCTGGCGTTTATGGTATGCCTATACCGGAAATGAGAACGTGAAGGATAATATTTATTTTCTGGCAGGCTACTATCTAACCCATGGCTTGTCCCCAGCAGATTGCAAGTGGCCGAATATTCCTTTCCCTTACAACACACTTATTTATTCCGGTATTTATGATGGTGATATGCGCAACGGGAAAGACGTGGCACAACCGGATAAAGCCGGTTCGTTCGGATTGGAATTGGTTCACGCATATAAAATAAAAAACGATCCCATATTTTTAGACGCGGCTATTAAAATTGCTAACACACTCGCCGCAAATGTAACGACAGGCAATTCGGATTATTCACCACTTCCGTTTAAAATAAATGTATTTACGGGAAGAACGGTCAAGCTGAATGTTCAGGGAACGGGATCGGGCAAATCCACTGATACGGCCGGTTACACGAGCAATCTTACGCCGACACTTCAATTGTTTTTCGACTTGATTCAAATACACGAAGGAAATATTGCTGAGTATAAAACGGCAGCAGATAAAATCTTAGCGTGGCTAAAAAAATATCCTATTCAGAATAACAAATGGGGACCTTTTTTTGAGGACGTGGGAGAATGGAGTCAGACGCAGATCAACGCGATGACCTGTGCCCGTTATATGATGGAACATCCCGAATATTTTCCTGATTGGAAAAAAGAAGTGAAAAATATTATCAATTGGGTGCACACAAGTTTCGCGAATGATAAATGGAAAAAATATGGTGTGGTTGTAACTAACGAACAGACGGTATATCCTGTGCCGGGTAATAGTCATACTGCGAGACAGGGGGCCGACGAACTGCTCTATGTTTCTTTAACTGGCGATACCAGTTTTTATTCCAACGCGATTCGTGAACTCAACTGGGCCACCTACGCAGTGGATGTTGACGGAAAAAATTGCTTTCCTACAGACGAGCCCTGGCTTACTGATGGCTACGGAGATTATGTGAGGCACTATCTGCGCGCTATGGCAACCTATCCGGAGCTCGCTCCTGATGAAGATCATATTCTTTCATCAACTTCCGTGATACAGCAGGCAGACTACAGGGGACATTTTAAAAAATACCTGAGTGTTGAATTCGATCATCCCGATACCAGCAAAGTGCTCCTATATTATCGTTGCTTTGATAACAACGGAACTGAACTCATCAAACTGAAATCCAAACCTTCTACTGTATTATTGAATGGCAGTCCGCTCACCGAATCCACCAACGACGATGGATATAGCTGGAGAACGCTCAGTAAGGGCGGCTTACTAACTGTTCGCCGCAAAAGCGGCAATAAAGTTGTTGTACTAGAATAGCTTTCAGCGTTAGGCTTTAAGCTTTAAGCTTACAAAGTTGCCATATCAATTACAAAACGATACCGAACGTCACCCTTCACCATGCGATCATACGAAGGATGAATATCTTTTATGTTGATGATTTCGATGTCTGAAACAATTCCTTTTTCTGCGCAGTAATCCAGCATTTCCTGAGTTTCCGGCAAACCGCCGATGCCGGAACCAGAAACACTTTTCCTTCCACCCATCAAGGCAAAAGCTGGTATGAGATGGGGTTCAGGAGGCGCACCTACACAGATATGTGTACCATTCGTTGCGAGCAATGAAAGGTAGAAGGCCATATCATGTTTTGCAGAAACGGTATCGAGAATAAAATCGAAAGATTCTTTTACGGCTTCCACCTGTACCGGATCGGTGGTAACAACAAATTTGTGAGCACCCAGCGCCTTCGCATCTTTTTCTTTAGAAGGAGAAGTACTTAATACCGTTACTTCTGCACCGAAAGCGACTCCAAATTTTACGGCCATATGTCCGAGTCCGCCAAGACCCAGTACTGCCAGTTTGTGACCCTTCCCTACTTTCCAGAAACGAAGTGGAGAATAAGTTGTGATTCCCGCACATAATAAAGGTGCTACAGCAGCAAGTGATAATTTTTCAGAAACGTGTAAAACAAAATCTTCATGAACTACTATATTGTTGGAGTAACCGCCGTATGTCGGACTGCCATCCTTCGCCCGACCATTATAAGTGGCAACCGACCCATTCAGGCAATACTGTTCCAATCCCTGCTTACAGTTTTTGCAGGTTCTGCAGGAATCCACCAGGCAACCCACGCCTGCCAGTTCGCCTGTTTTGAATTTCTTTACAGCTGATCCTGTTTTGATAATGCGGCCCACGATTTCATGGCCGGGTACCATCGGGAAAATACCTGGAAACCAGTCGTTCCTTATTTGATGCAGGTCGGAATGACATACACCGCAATATTTAATTTCAATCTGAACGTCATTTGCGCCTACGTCCCTTCTTTCAAAATTCCAGGCCGCTAAATCTGAATCTACCGTTTGGGCAGCATACCCTTTAGTTTGAATCATTATAATGTTTTTTGATCTTGGTTGATATGAGCTCCTAACATCGTTTGATAGCATTTTGTTCCCTTTTGATTACAAAAACATCAGAAAATGCTCATTATTAATATAAAAGAAGAAGTCTTGTAGAAAAAGCAAAGCCACGGTACAGGTGGTGAACCAGTGGGGAATTAGTGGTGGATTAGTGGCGGATGAGTGGGGGACTAGTGGTGGACTGATCGTCTTTAAACTTTAAGCTTTTGATTTCTGGCTTTCAGCTTTAGGCTTTAAGCTTAGGCTTGGCCTTAGGCCTTAGGCTTTATCCGCCTTAGCTAAAGCTTCTGCGGACAAGGGCTTAAGACTTTCAGCTTTGGGCTTTAAGCTTTAGGCGTTTTTCCGTAGTTTTGCAGCCCGTTTCCGGAAAATGATATACAAAGGCAGGAACGGTTATTTAAAAATATTATTATGAGTACGGTTACCAGAGAGAATATAGGACTGCTGAACGATAAAATAGTAGTGAAAATTGAAAAAAGCGATTACCTGCCTTCTTTTGAGAAATCCCTGAAGGAGTATGGAAAAAAAGCCAACATACCGGGTTTCCGTAAAGGCATGGTTCCTACCAGCCTGATCAAGAAAATGTATGGCAATTCAGTTTTCACCGACGAAGTACTGAAAACCGTTGAGAAGAAACTGACCGACTACATGACCACAGAGCAAATGGAAATATTTGCGCAGCCGCTTCCATTACCTGAAAATGATGCGAGTAAAATCAATTTTGTTCAGCCAGACGACTATTCTTTTTCTTTTGAAGTAGGTTTGAAGCCCGCATTTAACCTTCCGGAACTTTCTTCGCTTACGCCTATCCGTTACAATATTATTGTTACCGATGAAATGCTGAATGAAGAAATCGAAAGACTTCGTCAGAAAAACGGAACAATGACTGAACCCGAAAAAGTTGGCGGCGAAGACTATGTGCTGAATGTAACTTTTCAGGAAACCGATGCTTCAGGCAATCCGGTGGAAGGAAGTCAGCCGAAGGACAACTCACTGCTGGTAAAATATTTTGCGCCTGAGTTCCGAACTCAATTACTGGATAAAAAAGCTGGAGATGAATTCGTGATTCAGTTGCTCACAGCATTTGAAGATAAAGAAAGAGGCTGGATCCTGCAGGATCTTGGCCTTGATAAAGAAAGTGCAGCCAACGCGGAAAAATATTTCCGGATGGTGATTGTGAAAGTGGGACTTCTGGAGAAAGCAACTGTAGATGAAGCATTCTTCAAAAAAGTTTATCCGAATAAAACAATAGAATCGGAAGCTGCATTCCGTGAAACCGTGAGGCAGGATATGGCTGATCAATGGAAAGCGCAGACCAGCAATAATCTGCAGCATACACTTTATCATGATTTGCTCGACAAAACACAGATCGAATTTCCCGAATCGTTTTTGAAACGCTGGTTACTTACCGGAGGTGAAAAACCAAAAACACCCGATGAAGTAGAGAAAGAATTTCCAACTTTCGCCAATGCACTGAAGTGGAACCTGATCACAGATAAAATTGTAACAGAAAATAAAATTGAAGTGAAACCTGAGGATATCAGGGAGGCAGCACGCAAACAACTATTCTCTTATCTTGGAGGTTTGCCGCAGGGAGATGAACAAGCCTGGGTGGAAGATTACGTAAACAAGATGATGCAGGATAAAAAATTTGTTGAAGAAACCTATCAGAATCAACTTACCAACAAAATGTTATCATGGATCGAAAATCAGGTAAGTCCTGTTGACAAAGCCATAACGGCAGAAGAGTTCAACAAGCTGAATGAAGAACACAGACATCATCATCACGAATAAATAAGTACATCCCCCCGCGAAACCGGGGGGATTCTTCTATATCTGCAACTCTGTCAGTTTTTTGGAAGTTTAAGAGTTTGGACGGAGATTTGGAAGAGAAACCCCTGTTCAGGCAATCCATCCTCAAGAAAAAAATTCTATTATGCACAATGGTTCCGAATTTGAAAAATACGCCGTTAAGCACTTAGGTCTATCCAGCAATACATTAAACGGGTACGAAAAATACCTGGTCACAGGACTTACACCAAACATTATTGAAGAACGACCAATGAACGTGGCCGTCATGGATGTTTACAGCCGGTTGATGATGGATCGCATCATATTCCTTGGATATCCCATTAATGATGAAGTGGCCAATATCATTACCGCTCAGTTGTTATTTCTTGACAGTACAGATCGTCACCGCGATATACAGATGTATATCAACAGTCCGGGTGGTTCTGTATATTCCGGTCTTGGAGTCTATGACACGATGCAGTATGTTACACCGGATGTAGCTACCATTTGTATCGGCATGGCCGCATCGATGGGGGCAACGTTGATGTGCGCAGGTACCAAAGGAAAAAGAACTGCACTAAAACACAGTCGCGTGATGATGCACCAGCCAAGTGGCAGTATTGGTGGACAGGCCAGTGATATAGAAATCACAGTAAACGAAATCAGAAAACTTAAAAAAGAGCTCTACGATATTTACGCGTTTCATACGGGTAAAACAGCAAAGCAGATTGAAAAAGATTCTGATCGTGATTACTGGCTCACAGCAATCGAAGCGAAAGAATACGGACTGGTGGATGAAGTGCTGGTGATCAATCCGAGAAAAGAGAAAAAAGAAAATTAACCCAATTAAATCTTTACAATGAAATACGCCAAATACCCTCTTAATCCTTTTAGGTTGGATGATGAACCATCGGAACCTTCAGAAGAAAAAGAAGAAAAGCCGCAAACTGATCCAGGCATGCTGATGAAAAAACTGGAGAAGTATTTTTTTGAAACACGTACGGTACAGCTTTGGGGACCTGTTGACGACCGCTCTGCAAAAGACATTATCAATAAATTTTTTCTGCTGGATGCAGACAAACCCGGAACAGAAATCAAATTTCTGATTAACAGTCCAGGAGGTATGGTAACCAGTGGAATGGCGATTTATGATGTGATGAAGATGATGAAAAGCCCGGTGAGCACTGTGTGTATCGGACTGGCAGCATCTATGGGTTCCATATTACTGAGTGGAGGTGCCAAGGGTCGTCGTTTTATTTATCCTCACGGTGAAGTAATGATACATCAGCCAAGTCTGGGCGGATACATTCAGGGGGTAAGTGTTGACCTTGAAATACAGGCCAAGCAAACCAAAAGAGTTAAAGAAATTGCTGCTAAAATACTCGCTGAGAACTGCGGTAAGAAATTCGAGCAGATTATGAAGGATTTCGACCGCGACTACTGGATGGATGCCAAAGAATCTGTTGAATATGGTATCGCCGATGCCATTAGTGCAGAGGTATGAGCGTTATGATTTATGGGTTATGGGTTATGAGTCTAACTTTTACAATACTCAAACTATCACACTTCCTTAAGCGTTAAGCGTTAAGCTTTAAGCTTGTTTTTCGCCGATAAGTTGACTATTTTTACAGTTATTAGATAAGAAATGGCTAAAAATACCCTTCATTGTTCTTTTTGCGGCCGGAGCCGGGACGAGGTGAAAATACTCATCGCGGGTCAGGAAGGGCATATTTGTGAAAACTGCGTGGAGCACGCACAGGAAATCATTCAGCAGGAGCTGATTGTTCGCGATGATGCTTCCCCCTCTTCTCAATTTAAGCTTACCGTTAAGAAGCCCATAGAAATAAAGAGATTTCTGGATGAATATGTGATCGGCCAGGATGAAGCAAAAAAAGTGCTGGCTGTTGCAGTGTACAATCACTATAAAAGATTACAACAGAAGGTAACGGAGAATGATGTTGAAATTGAAAAAAGCAATATCATCATGGTGGGTGAAACCGGCACAGGTAAAACCCTTCTGGCAAAAACCATTGCAAAATTACTCAACGTGCCTTTCGCGATAGTAGATGCCACTGTATTTACGGAAGCAGGTTATGTTGGTGAAGACGTTGAAAGCATCCTTACCCGCCTGTTACAGGTTTGCAATTATGATGTGGTGAGTGCAGAGCGAGGAATCGTTTATATAGATGAAATTGATAAAATAGCCCGTAAGGGAGACAACCCTTCCATCACGCGTGATGTAAGTGGCGAAGGCGTACAACAGGGATTACTCAAATTGCTGGAAGGTACCGATGTGCTGGTGCCGCCACAGGGAGGACGCAAACATCCTGAACAAAAACTCATCAAGATCAACACCCAGAATATATTATTCGTTTGCGGTGGTGCATTCGACGGAGTGGATAAAATTATCGCCCGTAGAATTAATACCAATGCCATTGGATTTAACGTGAATAAAGAACAACAGGAGTTCACGCGTAAAAATTTACTACAGCATGTGAATGCGCCGGATTTAAAAACATTCGGACTGATTCCTGAACTGTTGGGAAGATTACCTATTGTTACCCATCTGAATCCACTGGATAGTATTTCTCTCCGGTCCATACTTACGGAACCGAAGAATTCTCTGATCAGACAATACAAAAGGTTATTTGAACTGGAAGGTATTCAGCTGACCATCGATGACGATGTATTGGATTTCATGGTAACGAAAGCTGTTGAATACAAACTCGGTGCAAGAGGATTACGCAGCATTTGCGAGAGCATTCTCACCGACGCCATGTTTGAGCTTCCTTCTTCGAAAGAAAATAAATTTCATCTGGATCTGGAATATGCCCGCAAGAAATTTGATACCAGTAAGATGAGTCTTTTGAAAGTAGCTTAACAAGCTTAAAGCCTAAAGCTCAAAGCTTAAAGCTTAAAGCTTAAGGCCTAACGCCTAAAGCTGGTGAATAAAAAAATATCACCCATACGATATGAAAGAGCTTCTTGATAAATTAAAAGCCGAAGGATTAACAGAGGCGCAGGCAATCAAAGCTGTTGAGATTATGAAGAATTTTGCCAAATCAAAGTTCCCGTTGTTTGGCGGCGCTATCGATAAAATTTTCGATAAATACAGCAAACAGGCGGAAGAGGATTTTATGCCTTAATAGGCTTAAGGCCTAAGACCGAACGCCTAAAGCTTTACTCAACCTGAGGATCGCAAATTAATTGTCATATCTCATAGTTCATCACTCATCACTCATTCAATACCTCCCGCGCTATAACAATTTTCTGTATCTCTGATGTGCCTTCACCAATCGTGCACAGTTTGCTGTCGCGATAATATTTCTCCACAGGAAAATCTTTGGTATAACCATATCCGCCAAATATCTGCACAGCTTCTGTAGCCGTTTTCACTGCAACTTCGCTGGAATAATATTTCGCCATTGCAGATTCTTTGGTCATGGGAAGTCCCTGATTTTTGCGATATCCAGCCTGTAGCGTTAGTAAATCGGCGGCCATTATTTCAGTAGCCATATCTGCCAGCTTAAAAGAAATGGCCTGGAAAGAAGAAATGGGTTTGTCGAACTGATGTCTTTCTTTCGAATATTTTACTGCTGCATCATAAGCACCCTTCGCGATGCCAACGCCTAATGCGGCAATCGAAATCCTGCCACCATCCAGCACTTTTAGTGACTGTTTAAAACCATCTCCTACGTTTCCCAAACGATACCTGTCGGGAATCCTGCAATTGTCAAATATCATTTCAGCTGTTTCACTGGCACGCATACCCAGTTTATTTTCTTTTTTACCGCCTGTGAATCCTGGGGTTCCACGAGGCACCACAAATGCTGTGGCATTATTCTTTTCTCTGGGTTTGCCTGTACGGGCAACGACCACTGTGATGTTGCTGCTGATACCGTGAGTGATCCAGTTCTTTGTTCCGTTAAGTATCCATTCGTCGCCTTTCTTCGTGGCAGTACATTGCATATTGGCGGCGTCACTTCCTGTATTGGCTTCTGTGAGTCCCCAGGACCCTATCCATTCGCCGGATGCCAGTTTGGGGAGATACTCTTTTTTCTGTTCCTCATTTCCGAAAGCAAGAATATGGCCCGTGCACAAAGAATTGTGTGCGGCGAGGCTCAGACCGATAGAACCACAGACTTTTGCAATCTCTTCGATGACCAGGATATATTCGATATAACCCAAACCGGACCCTCCGTATTCTTCGGGGACTACTACGCCCATTAATCCGAGTTTGCCCATTGCGTGCATCACGTCTATGGGGAAGTGTTGGGCTTCATCCCACTCCATTACAAAAGGCCTGATATGTTGTTGTGCGAAATCCCTGGCTGTAGCGGCCACCTGCAGGGATAGTTCATCAAAAATAAAATCCATATGATAGGTTCTAGAAATACAAAGGGCAACAACCAGGGGTTGCTGCCCTAACAGCAAACAATCGTTCAAATTGTTAAACCAAGGTTCGTTAAACCAAAAGCAAGTTACAAACTTTTTTGAAAAGATACTAACGTTCGTTAGTTTTTTTGGGAGGCAACTACTACTGATTAGGGACAAGCGGTATTAACTTCTTTTAGATTTTATTTTTTTGAAAATTGATTTGGCTATTATAAAGAAAGGTATTCCCCAAAATAATACCATTAAGCCATAGAAAATCCAGTCCCCTATCATCCAATATCTAAATTTAATACGTCCATGCATTCCGGATAGGATAAATAAATAAACAAAAAAACCGAATAAGAAAAAAGCAACACAAACTATAAACTTTCTCATTCGCTTACTCATTAAGTATGGCTTACCAATTTATCTCCTGTTTTAAATTATCTGGGTGATGGCAAAACTATTTTTTCGCAAAGACCGTGAACTTGATCGCCTTCTTTATCAAATTTATGATTGAAAATAGAAAGGAATTGGTTGTCGTTCGATTCGTATTTTCTAAATATTGAATAGGCTACTAAATCTGCTAGTTGTATAAGCCTAGACGCTCTTGAATCTATAAACAAGGGCACTTCTGCAAGGTTTCGCAAAACATCCCATGTATGGCCTATTTTCCTAAAATCAGTAGCTAACGTTTGAATGGTAGTCTCGTATGTGGATTTGTCAAAAATTATAATGCCGCGTTGCGTATCGCCACTTTTATGCAACCTCTTTAAATAGTAATCAAATCTGCTTACGACTTGTTCAAATGCGACTTCAACAGGATCTTTAGGTGACACTACTGATTTTCTAATAACACACGCGAATACTCGGTGACTTGCATTAGATTTTGCTAATACCTCTAAAGAATCTTTTATTGCCTTTATTCTATCTGGAAGGGGAAATTGCCTCCAAAATGCTCGACCATTAAGCATTGGACTTCCGTGTAATTCAACTGAATTTGGATCACCCGGATTAAATCTAGCAGCTATTTTATCAAGCTCCTCGCTTATCCAATATCCTTGTCTTTCAAAAATGCAAATCCCCGCTAAGACGAAAAATATTTGCTTTGGATCAATAGTGGAACCAGATTCATCCACATATAACAAGTTCATTGCTAGGTATATATAAAAAAAAGACAGTCAAGGAGAAACCAAGTTCTCACGGACCTCTAGGGGAAGTCCTCTCGACTGTAACTACTAAAGTAATCTAATTGAGTATAGTATCAAAGGATTTATATCCCTTTTTAGATGAACGGCAAATGTACTGCCATATTACTTTTTAACTCCTTTTCTAATGGATTTTACCTCTTTTTTAGGTTTTATCTTCGGGAAAAGTTTACTCATAAGGTCATTAAATGACCCTTCAGCCTTAACCTTTTCCTCATATTTTTCTGCTCTTTTCTTAGGCTTCTTTTCTGCCATTATTCACCGTTTGGCATGATCCCAATAGTGTCTTGTTCTTCAGGTTCTGCAACTAAATCTGTCCACGTTAAACGTCCTGTCAATCTCTGCAAAGATAATTCAAATCTGTCGTTATCCTTCATCTTACGGCTATTGAATCTAAATGCAAATTCATCACAATATCTCTGCAAATGTTTTTCGCTTACTTGATGATATATTCCGTAAATACCACGTTTCAAAACTGACCAATAGTTTTCCATGTGGTTAGTAGTATGACCTTCAAACTTGTATATCCCTGCGCTATGGTTAATTACAATGTGTTCATATTTTTTACCAATCTTGGCGTAAATAGGTGAGGCATCAGTAACAAGATTAGTATTCTTAGATATATTAGTTTCAATAAAATTGGTAGCGTTCTTCTTGGTTGCTGCATTAACGGCTTTGGTTCTTACTTCTCCCCCTGGTTCTATAACTCCCATTACTGTAAACTTTAAATCGACTTCTTTACCTGTTTCATCATAATGTTTCTTGTCAAGGTGTCTATTGATATTCTTGCCTCCAATAAATGTTTCATCAGCCTCCACTTCTTTACCGGACAATGGAGAATTTCCCCCTTTCATTGATTCCCTTATTCTGTGGAGCATGAACCAAGCTGTCTTTTGTGCAATGCCTAAATCTTTACCAAGCTGAATAGAACTAATTCCTTTCTTATGAGAAGAAACTAAATAGATAGCCCCGAACCACGTTGATAATGCAATATTGCTATCTTCGGCAACCGTTCCCACAGTGACGCTATATTTCTTGTGGCACTCTTTATTCGCACATTTAAACCGTTTCCCTGCTTCTATTTTATACGACCTATTACAGCCGCAATAAGGGCAAACGGGCGTACCATTCCACCTATGTTGAACTAAGAAGTCTCTACAAGCCTGTTCGTCTTGAAACTTGGTTAAGAGGTCTTTTAGGTTTTTAAACTGTGCCATATATAGCTCGAATTAAGAATACAATATTAGGATATATTAGGGACAAAAACAAATTTATTTTTATATCTTTTCAGCAAATAATATTACAAAATGCAAGGAGATGCCGGCGAGCAACAAGAAGATAACACCGAGTATAAAACATGGAAAAGTCCGGAGGTTAAAGCTCTTGACAATATTGCTAATGCTGTACATGATGAGGCCAGCCGTGAGGAAAACGCCGAAAATAACGGCCATATAATATCCAGAAACAGCGTTAATGAACAGAAACGCGCAAATACAATTTCTTGGTGGGCATTTGGCATAAGTTGTCTTGTATTTATTGCTACGTTTCTTTTGTTTCTCTGGAACATAAAAGGAATAAATGCAGCCGTAAAAGCGGCGGATGCTGCTAGTAAAGCCGCTGAGGTGTCTCAAAATAGTTATGAATTTGCAAAGAAATCTTCCGTAGAAGAGAGCATTAGGAACACCAGGAATTTTGATATGTACGAAAAATCGCTTCTTAGAATGTTTTATGATGATAGTGTAAAAACAGCCAACTACAATAAATTCCTGATAAAAGGGATTAGTGAACAGGAATCGTTCATTGCGGAACAAAAAGAAGAATTTGTGAAAATGCACGAACCTTTTTTGTTGCCTTCCTATATTATGCCAGAAGTTGATATTCATAAAATGGTTATTAATTATAGAATTCAGAATGTTAGCCAAACCCCTATTCAGATTATTAATAGGAGGTTGGATTTTTTTGTAGATAAATCTGTTTTTGAAGTGGACACAAAAGCCACATTTTCTGGATTAACTCGGAGTGATCTTTCGGTGAAGAATAGATATATATCATTTCTTGAACCATTTGAAGGGAAATACGAATTTTACTTAACTAGTTCTGACACGTTATCTATTAAAAAAGCGGTTGATAGTCTAAATCATTTTTTGTATTACGTATACTTCGCTGATGAAATCAATTACATCAATCTAATAACTGGAGAAAAAAGATCGTGTCGGTACATTATGAAAGTTCAACCGAGAAGGCCTGAATTGGGAGACAAGCAACCAATAGAATGTCTATATCTAAAAAACGAGGATTTTGCGCTTGTCCCTAATCAGTAGTAGCTGCCTTTTGGGAGGCATCAACAACCAATAAGGGACAAGGAGAATGAGAGAGTAACGTTACGATTTTTTGTTTTCAAAAAGGCATCAACTACCAATAAGGGATAAAATCTTATGGGTATGAAAATGATGCAAAAATTTATAATTATTCTGTTGCTGTTATTCTTACTGTTATTCCTTCCATTGGTTGCCTATTAAGTGCATAAAGGGAAAGTAAATAGAAAATTAAGAGAAGAAATATGTAAGATTCTGAATGATAAATCCATTCCAGATTCAGAAAGAAGAAATTGGGAGTATTGGCTAAATAGGCTTGGTATGTGGGATTTAGGGCTTGATTCCTTTCTCGTTGTAAATAATAGTAACCAATAATAGCAAATCCATAGATGCCTGCCTAAATACCTCTAATTTGTTTTTAAGTTGGTTTATATACTCTTTTCTATCAACAATTTTACCGTCTTTAATGACTTCGAAAATAACGTAGCTTAAATCGACTTGGCTTAGGTCGCCCTTTAATTTAGAATGCGCTAGCATATTCCTATAACCCTTTAATTCATGGAATTTCTTGAATGCAGGTTCGTTTATTTTAAAATGTTGTTCGTTATACCTGAGTAATACTTCTTCCGCCATTTTAATCTTCTTTTCGAATAAGACCTTTTCGAATAAGGATACTTTAATGAGCTCCTTTTGCTTGTGATCGGTTGCGATGCAAGCGCAAATAAGATCCGTTAAAACGTATTCTATATCGCAAGCAATAGATAAATATAGACCCCTAATATCTACTTCTAAGCGTTGCAAATCTTGAACAAACTTAGGGTTAGACATTTTACTTATTTTGTCTTTTTAGCCTTAATAGGGGTATTTAAAGCCTTCTTTACAGCATCTTCAAAGGGCATATTTATTTTGACAGGTTCGTCATTAGGCAAGACTAAACGTTTAGTAGAAGGAGATTTGCTTTTTACTGGCTTTTTGGGCATAACTACAAGGTACGGAATTTAGCTTTTCGTATCTTATGTAATCAAACCCAAATAAATGACAGATAACGAATTGGAGGATGTTATAAAGAAGGCATCTTCTATAAGATTTGAGAATGGGCGTTATTCTGAATTTTTTGATGAAATTCCTGCAAATGTTGGGCTTGTTTTTAAGCATGAGGATTCATTAGGATGTATCCAATTTTGGAAATATCTAAATACGGAGTGCAAAGGAGTTAATATTAGTGCGCATTTTATCCAAACTGCCATAGATAAAATCAATCTGACATTACTTATAGATAAGGCCGGTGGAATTGTGTTAACCGTAGATGAATTGTTATGCAAACCAGATAGAGCGGATATCTTTTTTAAAAAACAGCCACCAGATAAGCCTTTATTTTTATTTATCCATATAAATGAACACCCAGATACCTTAGAAAATATGGCAGCATTAGCGGAATTAAAAATGGATGCAAATACTGGTCAACCCATACAGATACACCGTTGGAAGGGAACTCCATTAGGTACTTCGCTTTGAGTATCAACTACCTTAAACCACCCATTTAATGGCAGGGAATTATCAGGAATCCAGTACATATATTTTGTTAGACTTGCGATTTTTACAGGATCGTTTAAGACGTTTTTTATCTCATCATTATTATCGGGTAAAAGAATCTCCTGCATTTCGCAAGATCATTATTTTTTAAATTGTCTGAACGCAACTAATCTTCCATAGTTTCCTCAATGTCCTTTCCGCCCTTTAAGAAATCAGGTTTAGAAATTAGAGTTTTATAGGTCAATCTCCCTTCAATCTTAGCTAGGAATGCTGTAAAGCGTTCTGAATCTTTCATCTTTCTACTGTTAAACCGAAAGCTAAACTCATCGCAATAGGCCTGTAAATGCTTTTGGCTTACTTGGTGGTAGATGCCATAAATGCCTCTTTTTAATACGCTCCAATAGTTTTCCATTCCATTAGTATGAAAGCCATTTAGCTTGTATTCGCCTAATGAATGGTTAATAACAACATGATCGTATTGCTTACCTATTTTATGGTATATAGGGGATGAATCAGTAACAAGGGTAATTCCCTTAACGGTATTATCTTCTAAGAATGAAATAGCATTTAGTTTGGTTGGATTATTTACAACCTTCGTTTTAACGCGTCCGCCTGTTTCGATCATTCCCATAACAGGAGTTTTATCATCATATTCTTTCCCCGTTTCATCAAAGTGTTTTTTGCTTTTATGCCTGTTCTTATTGTTCCCGCCAACAAATGTTTCATCCGCCTGGATTTCCTTATCCAATAGAATATTGGAATTACCATTTCCAAAAGCATATCTAATACGATGTAGTATAAACCAAGCTGATTTTTGAGCAATACCTAAATCTCTACCTAATTGATAGCTGCTTATTCCTTTCTTATGTGCTGAACAGATATAAATAGCCATTAACCATTTAGATAATGGAATATTACTTGCCTCAAATATTGTCCCAATAGTAACGCTGAACTTCTTGTAACAGGATTTTGAGCCACATTTAAAACGTTTGCCATTCTCAATAACATAACATTTATCATGTCCACAATAAGGACAAATAGGCAAACCATTCCAACGCTCTTTAATTAGGTAATCTCTACAAGCCTTTTCATCAGGCATTGAAGTAATCAGTTCGCGAAGGTTGTTAAACATAATTGGTAATTTTATATTGTTTCAAAGCAACTAATCAAATCTAATTTTATGGCAAATGAACCAATTCAAATCAAGAACAATTTTTCAGCACTTAAGCATGAATTTAAAACTGATACAGGACTAGAGGCAAACAAAGAAAATATGTCTCTCTATATTCAGTATTACAACGCTCGGATGAATGATTATTCTTATCAAATTTTGCATGGTGCAACTCATTTATTGATGAACAAGATTGATTTTTTACCATCTCAAATAAGGCTGCAAATAGCCGAAATGATAAGAGATCATAATGTAATCAAGGATTTAGTACAGAAACTTTCTTCGCCTCAGAGATAAGAGTAAGTAGTACGTCTTCAATCTCTTTATAATTCATTCCTGCAAGATTATTCAAGCAGGATAAAAATGCATTCTTTTGAATGTCATTAAAATAATATGTGGAATCAAACTGAATTACTAATCCTTGTCCCTTATCAGTTGTTAGTGCCTTTTGGGAGGCAACTATATACCAGTTGGGACTAGTGGGAATTTCTATCTGATTTACGAGTTAAAAAAATTTCTTTAAAGAAAACGATGCAATATAGCAGCACAATTGCGGCAATGAATATGAGAATTGTGATTGTTGGGCGTTTGAAATAATAATCACTAATTACATTAAAGCATGTTGCGAATAGAATTATTGCTAGAATAACTATAACAGTTTTTAAGACTTTCCTATAAGTGATTGCTTTCATTTCTTCTTAGGCTTATTTACCTTCTTTGGCTCCTGCTTAGTTGGCGTAACCATTACTTTAATAACGTCTTCAAAACTGTCGTTAATAGCAAGCTTTTCATTGTACTTGGTTGCTCTTTTTTTCTTCTTTTTTGCCATATATATAAAGCCTCCCGACCCCTTATAAACTGGCCAGTTTTCTAAAGATAGTTGAGTGGTTTTTCATTTTCAAAAAGGGTCTGATAGTATATCGCTGCTTGCCAAAAGCGACTCTATCTGAGTCGGGACTATTGGGAAGAAAATTAATTATGACGTACGTGGTCTAAAATTGTTGGTGCAGTTGCGGAATTATTGAGAATTGATAATATTAAATGTTCTGGTTCAACTTTTTTACTCTTTAATGTTCTTGCTTCCGCCACCGCACCATGTATTGTTTGCTCAGCACTAACATTTAACGGCATAGCGTTATGATGGCTCTTATCTGATTTAACGGCTGTTTCAATTTCCTTTTGCATTTCCACTATGTCCACTTTGAAGCTTTTCAAAATACGCATTGCCGTATTGTCGCCGTCCCGGAGTAATCCAAGCAATAAGTGCTCTGTACCGATATAATCATTTCCAAGCCGTTCCGCCTCATCACGGCTAAACGAAATAATTTCCTTCATCTGATGAGAAAATTTAAAGCCCATCGCATATTATTTTGAATAATTAAGTTACAAAATATTAGTTGAAACAAACCATTTCCTGTTTGAAGCTTTCTTTTCTTTCTCTGGAAATTATGGAATAGCCGGTAGTACTAAAATATCTTTACTTTCATTTTGGTGGCGAAACCGTCCCCTTTATCATAGTTAATAAAATGGTGTTATTAACGGTTTCCAGGTCGTCCCACTTTGTTGGTTTAACCGTACCAAATCCCTGCAGTTTCAAATCAGATGATCCCGACTTTTTCAGAAGAAGGTATAATTTGTTCGATCCGTTTTTATCATAAATACTCGTAGCTATTAATAAAGTAGCATCTCCCATGGAATCTAAGGAATAATTGAGATCGAGGATCTGACCATTTACCGATATGGAGCCTTGGAGACTATCTTTAAATGCCAGGCGAATGGTGGGGTGGGATTTTGATGAATCTTTAAATTCGTAAACGGACCCAGTCAAATCGTTATATTGAAGGCGTTGGCCATAGGAATAAAAACCAGCAAGAAGTAACAAGGCAAGAACTGCATTTTTCCTCATTCAGCGTAATTGGATGATGGTTGTGATTAGGGTAATGGTCTTATTTGAAATATCGGGATGGAAAAAATACATCCCCTGTAGAAGAATCGATAACGCGAACGTCTTCCATTTCCACAAGAGCACTTACAATCAGGTGCCTGGATACTTCGGGCAACATTTCATCGAGTCCCTCAATAGTGATCGTATGACCTTCTTCTGAATATAGAAATCCGGCGGAGCTTTTAATGGCCACAATAATTTGTTCGGATACTTCCACTATTTTTTTATTTAATGGACAATGTTGTTTGAAACAAATTTACTGTTTTCAAACCTTTATGGTGCTCCCATTTTTTTGCAGCCCTTTATTAAATTAAAATAAGATATGATTCAATTAATCCATTCCCGTGTGTACGGATCCGAAATATATTCACTGCCGATCCTGATCTGCGCCGACTTCCAGATAAGGTTTTAGTCTTTCAAATTTGGCCGAGTCAACCTGTGCCAGTTGCATTAGCTCATCGACAGTATGAAAGCCTCCATGCTGCAGCCGATATGCTATAATTCCATTTGCTATCTGCCAACGGATATATGGGTGCGCCTGAAGTGTTTCTTTGCTGGCAGTATTTAAATTAACGTGGGTCAGATTAACGGCACCTAATACCAGATAAGGTCTTATTTTTTGAAACGTCGAATCAGGTAGTCCGAATGTTTCGCCTACCTGTTCAATATTGTAGAAACCGCCGAGTTTCTCGCGGAAGTGAACGATCCTGGATGCGAGCTTTTCACCGATGCCCGGTAACTGCGCCCATCTCGAGGAGTCTGCGACGTTGATATCCGTCACGGAGAATTTTTTCACCGGATACATTAAATTCATACGGCGAAATCCTGCAAAGGAATCAATCCTCGATTTTACTGGAAAGTCATAAGAGCGTTTTGCAGATTTTATAGAAAACCTTTCGAATCGTTGCTGCTGTTCAGGAATCCGTATATAGGGAAACAGTCGTTGGTAATCCGTTTCGTGGAGGCCGTATAATTTCTTAAGATCTTCGCGCCGTCTGAAACGACCACCCTTATCCTGATAATTTAAAATGGTGTGGATCAAATGATCTGACAGTCCCAGTTTTTTCCAGTCTTCAGCAGTCAGGTTATTCGGATCAAAGAAAAACAACTGCCTATTTCCAGCACCGGCATAACGGTTATCTCTATCTGCATTACCGAAGGAATCATTTTCGACTGCTTCGAAATGCTGAATGGCTTTCTTCATTTTTTCTGTCGTAGCTGCATCTGGTTTGCCAATTGCTGGCCGGAAGAGCAATGGAAGCACAAATAAAACCACAATGACTATAAGCAGAAAAAGAACGCCTATGCGTTCTTTTCTGGTAAAGGTCAAATACCCTCGGATCATTTCCCACATACCTCTTTCTGATAAATATATAACCCGGAAAAGGTGAAAAATATACCCTTAAAGTAGAAAACCTGCTATCACATTACCGTCCAAAAACCTTAATACTTTTTAATAGTAATAATATCTACGTGGAGGAGGTGGAGTTCTGTAATGTCTTTGTGGTTTTTGATATTCGGGTAACGGTTTGCCTAAACCGATGATGATCCCTACATTGAATCCGAACTGAACAATTCCCGGATCGGAATAATAATAGCCGCTGGGATCACCCCATCCTCCAAAATAATATCCTGAACTGGTGGGAGCTGTGCCCAGCAAACGTGCGCTGAGGCGAATTCCAACTCTTGGGTCTACATAAATGTTCGTACCGAATTGAACACCGTAGGCAAAAGCTGCATTACTTGAAAAACTGTTAGGGGACGGAGTAAAAATGGCTGCACCAAGATCGGCGCCAAAAAACAAAGAGACGGGAGAACCCGGAAGTGGAAAAGTAGAAACAGGTCCCGCCATAATATAATTAATACCTGCACTGGTCTGATAAATGGGAGGGTCGCTGGGCAGGGCTCCGTAATTATACAATTTTGCCGGAACCTGCATACGATTGTACATCAGCTCAAATCCAAAATGCCTGCTGAAATTAAATTGAAAAGAACCACCGTAGTTGAAACCCGCGTCGATGCGTCCGAACGTGCTGTTGAAATTCAGCCTGTCCGCAAATGTATATCCTCCCTGAGGAATGAATTCAATGGTAGATTGTGCATACCCAGCGCCAATCATACCACACATTAATCCAAATAAAACGAACAGTTTTTTCATACAGTATAGTTTTACTATTTGTTAATAGACGTAATTTTTTAAAATAGGTTTAACCATCATTCGAAGCTGGTTGTTAAATACTTGCTAATAAAGGCCTATGGTTGAAAGCTCAAGGCTTAACGCTGAACGCTTTTACATATTATTTGAATCCAAAAAAGAGACTCTTTTTTACATCTCGCTAACAGAAGGGTCAACAGTCAGTGACAATCCATCATATGCAAGATGTATGCCCTCAGGAAGATCAGGATCCACATCTGCGTGTTTGCCCAGTTGGTGGCTGATATGCGTAAACCAGGCTTCAGGAACGCCTAATTCACGGGTCATATTGATGGCTTCTTCGAGGTTAAAATGGGACACATGTTTTTCTTTGCGAAGCGCATTCAGCACAATGATGCCCGATCCCTTAATCTTTTGTTTTTCTGGTTCATCGATCCGGTTCGCATCTGTTATGTAAGTAAAATGGCCGAAGCGAAATCCCAGCACGGGCATTTTCAAATGCCAAACCTGAATGGGTTCAACTCGGATATCTCCGATCATAAACGGATCGGTGGCGATGGTGTTTAATTGAATTTCAGGAACTCCCGGATAACGAAAGTCAGTAAATGCATAGGGGAATTCCCGGATAATCACTTCCTGAGTCATTTCATTTGCAAATACGGGCATTGGCCTGCCTGAAAAATAATTGAATGCCCGTATATCATCTAATCCCGCGATGTGATCCTTATGAGGGTGTGTAAAAAGTACTGCATCCAGTCTGGTGACATTTGCTCTCAACATCTGATACCGAAAATCGGGTGTGGTGTCTACTACAATGCGCGTTGTAGCGGATTCAATGAGAATACTTGAACGTAAGCGTTTGTCTTTTTTATCTGTAGAATGGCAAACCGGACAGGGGCACGCGATCATAGGCACACCGCTGCTTGTGCCCGAGCCAAGGAAAGTTATTTTGATCGAAGGAAATTGCACAGTCAAAAATAAATGAAACCCGGGTATTAGCTCTGAGGTTTAAGCAGATTCTCGAGAACCTTCCTGCTTTCCGGCGGGAGTAAATCCGGATTAAAACTGAGTTGGGGAATAATATCAATCAGCGTATTGATTCTTCCATCCAGCGGAAGAAATTTGTTCAGCACAAGCACTTTTTTTTCTTCGAGGATACAATATCCACTTTGGAAATTACCCCGTTCATACCGTATAACATAACCGGTCTCGTGCAAAAGCTTTTCAATTTTCTCCAGGGTAGTTACTGTATACTTCATATTTCAAAGTTGACAAAATACCACTAATAGCTACCAAAACTTTATCCACACTCCCATACTCCCATACTCCCATACTCCCATACTTTCTTCTATTTCCCTGTCATCTTGATAACCGGTATGATCATTTCTTCCATACTAACCCCGCCGTGCTGAAAACTGTTGCGATAATAGTTGGCGAAATAATTATAGTTATTAGGGTAACAGAGAAAGCCATCACCTCTCGCGAAAATAAAGGAAGAATTAATGGTCGGGACGGGAAGTCCGGCTTCCTTGGGATCACGAAAAGCAAGTACTTCTTTGGGTTCATAATTCAAGTTGCGGCCATGCTTATAACGCAGATTCGTGGTGGTCTGCTTATCGCCAATCACTTTGTAGGGCGACTTCACCCTGACGCTGCCATGGTCAGTAGCAAGAACTACGGTTATTTTTTTATCGGATATTTTTTTCAACGCCTGATGCAAAGGAGAATGTTCGAACCAGCTGGCTGTAATACTTCGGTAACTCGCTTCGTCGCTGGCCAATTCTTTCAGCACTTCCATTTCTGTTCTGGCATGACTGAGCATGTCAACAAAATTATAAACGATTACATTCAAATCGTTATTCATAAGATTCAGGATATTGTTTACAAGATCCTGACCCGCCTGATGATTCAGCACTTTGGTATAAGAAGTTTTTAAGTGATCCATCTTAAGCCTTTTTAACTGGGCCCTGAAAAATTCTTCTTCAGCAAGATTCTTTCCTCCGTCCTCATCGTCATTTTTCCATTGTGTTGGAAACTGAATTTGAATATCAACAGGCATCAGTCCCGCGAAAATGGCATTTCTGCAGTATTGTGTTGCCGTAGGCAGAATACTATAAAAGGTTTCTTCCGACTGTATCCTGAAGCTTTGTGCAAAAACAGGTTGTATGGCTTTCCATTGATCAAAGCGGAGATTATCTATCAATACAAAAAACAGCGGCGTACCTTTTTCCAGATTGGGAAATACTTTATTTCTCAACAGCGTATGACTCATAACCGGCGCATCCGTTGCTTTTGGTGAAACCCATTTGGAATAATTTTTTGAGATGAATTTAAAAAACTCCGTATTGGCTTCCTGTTTCTGTGTTTGAAAAACTTCCTGCATTTCGGGACTGTTACTTTTTTCCATTTCGAGTTCCCAGTACACAAGTTTTTTATAAAGGTCCATCCATTCTGTAAAATCCGGATTGCTGTTTAGCGCAGTAAACAGTTCACGGAATTGCTGTTGATATGCCGTAGTGGTCGTTTCACCAACGAGTCTTTTATTATCGATTATTTTTTTGAGGCTTAAGAGCACCTGATTTGGATTCACCGGTTTTATAAGGTAATCCGTAATCTGACGTCCGATGGCCTCGTCCATAAGATTTTCCGTTTCATTCTTTGTGATCAGCACCACCGGAACCTGCTGATTGGCTTCTTTTATTTTTGCAAGGGTTTCGAGACCGCTGATTCCCGGCATTGATTCATCGAGTAATACAACATCTACGGGGTTCTCCCTTACAAAGTCGATAGCATCCAGCCCATTGGTCATTGCATTCACTTCATAGCCCTTGTTTTGCAGGAAAATAATATGTGAATGCAAACTGTCAATTTCGTCATCAACCCAAAGTATCTTTCCCAATGCCATAATAAGTAATTCAGTTTTCTAAAGATAGTTTATCGGTCAGTCATTCCTAAATTTGGATCCTGGATTGAATTCTTTTAACAAAACAAAATGGGTGCAGCTTCTCAGAAAATCATTAATGATCCGGTTTATGGATTTATAACCATCGATCATCCAATCATTCTGGAAGTGATTCGTGATCCTTTTTATCAGCGTTTAAGAAGGATACAGCAAATGGGCCTTGCCAATCTGGTATATCCGGGCGCCGTGCACACACGCCTGCATCATTCCCTGGGTGCCTATCACCTCATGTGTAAAGCGTTGGCGGTATTAAAGGCCAAAGCTGTTCAGATTACAGAAGAAGAAGAACTCGGCGCCAAAATGGCCATACTGCTGCACGATGTCGGACACGGTCCTTTTTCTCATGCACTTGAGAATATGCTGGTTAAAAACCACAGTCATGAATCTGTTTCTTTATTGATTATGAACCGGCTTAACAAAAAGATGAGTGGAAAACTAAGTGTCGCCATTGAAATATTTACGAACCGGCATCCTAAAAAATTTCTTCATCAGATGGTCTCCGGACAACTGGATGTTGATCGTATGGATTATCTCAACCGTGACAGTTTTTTTACGGGTGTTTCAGAGGGGGTGATAGGTTACGACAGAATTATTCATATGCTTGCGGTGCATGACGGTGAACTGATGGTAGAAGAGAAAGGCATTTATTCCATAGAAAAATTTCTGGTTGCCCGACGACTTATGTACTGGCAGGTTTATCTGCATAAAACGGTAGTGAGTGCAGAAAGTATGCTGGTAAAAATAATTCAGCGCGCAACAGAAAAAATAAGCGGTGGAGAAAAACTATTGTCAGGATCCGAATCACTCGACTATTTTCTTTCTTACAAAGCGGAACATCCCTCTGAATGGCTGGATGCTTTCAGTCAGATAGACGATAATGATATACTCAGCGCATTAAAGATCTGGATGAAAAACAGCGATCCTGTTTTATCAAGGCTTAGCAGCATGCTGATCAATCGAAGACTGCTGAAGGCCAAGCTGCAGGCTGAGACATTTGATACGACTATTGTTGAAAAATATTTACGTGATGCCTCCCGGATATTAAATATCAGCCATGAAGACGCAGGGTATTTCGTATTTACAGGCGAGCATACCAATACGACTTATAACTCCTATGATGAACAAATTAATATTTTATTTAAAGACGGGTCAGTAAAAGACATTTCCCAGGTTGACAATGCACTGATCCACCGAAGTCTGTCAACGGCCGTTAAAAAATTCTATATTTGTTATCTCAAGGGAGAGTAAACTAACGACTTCATTTCAAAATACATCCTATGCAATTTTCTGCAGCACAGATCGCTGCGTTGATCAATGGAAAACTGAACGGGGATCCGGCGGTTTTGGTAGATAATTTCGGCAAGATAGAAGATGCACAGGCGGGTCAATTGTCATTTCTAGCAAATCCGAAATACGAGGAATATCTGTATTCTACTAAAGCCTCGATCATCATCATCAACGACAGTCAGGTTTTAAAAGAAAAGATAAGTGCTACGCTTATTCTGGTACCGGATGCTTACCTCGCTTTTGCATCATTGCTTTCGCAGTATCAGGAAATGATGAATCAGCAGCTCACGGGAATTCAGGAACCGGCTTATATTTCCAAGTCCGCCAAACTGGGAGAAAATGTATACGTTGGAACTTTTGCTTATCTCGGTAACAATGTTGTTGTAGGTAAAAATGTTAAAATATATCCGCAGGTTTATATTGGAGATGATGTTGTAATTGGAGATGCCACGGTTATTTATCCAGGCGTAAAAATCTATCATCGTTGTGTGATCGGTAAGCAGGTGACGATACACGCCGGTACGGTGATTGGTGCTGATGGATTTGGATTTGCTCCGCAGGCGGATGGAAGTTTCAAGAAAATCCCCCAGATGGGCAATGTGGTTATAGAGGACTTTGTGGAAATAGGTTCGAATGCAACGATCGATCGTGCAACGATTGGTTCAACACTTATAAAAAAAGGAGTAAAGCTCGACAATCTGATTCAGATTGCTCATAATGTGGAAATAGGAAGTAATACTGTAATTGCAGCTCAAAGTGGTGTGTCCGGAAGCACCAAATTAGGTAATAATGTAATGGTGGGTGGTCAGGTGGGAATCGTTGGTCATATTCAGATCGCAGATGGAAGTAAAATCAATGCGCAAAGCGGCGTCACCAAATCATTGAAGATGCCCAACAGTGCGGTTACCGGCAGTCCCGCTTACGATTATACCAGTGCGCTCAGGTCACAAGCTGCGGCACGCAAACTTCCTGCATTTGAGAAACGGATCATGGACCTGGAGAAGCTGGTGCAGCAATTACTGGAGGAAAGGCTCAAAGTGTAAAGCTTAAGGCTTAAGGCTTAAAGCGATTTGAATATTAAAAATTAATTATTTTGGTTTCGTTTCATTCTTTATAAATCATTTATATGGCTGATCAATCATCTTTTCTCAGCGCAATAAAAGCCGGTTACACTTTCAAATCAGAATCAGTAAAAATCGGTATCGGTATGCTGGATAATCAACCTGTTACCGGAGCGGACGTGAATCTTCCATTAAAAACGATGAACCGTCACGGGTTAATAGCCGGTGCAACCGGAACAGGAAAAACAAAAACGCTTCAAATGATCAGTGAAGCGCTGAGCAATGCAAGTGTACCCGTTTTGGTTATGGATATTAAAGGAGACCTCAGTGGTATTGGCGCCGCAGGTGTTGTAAGTGATAAAATCAAAGACCGCTGTGCGAGTATCGGAATTAAATACGAGCCACAGGCCTTCCCCGTAGAGTTTATGACGCTGAGTAATGAGAAGGGGGTTCGGTTGCGGGCGACCGTTAGTGAGTTTGGTCCTATTCTGTTGTCACGCATTCTTGAATTAAATGATACACAGGAAGGACTTGTTGCCATGATTTTTAAATATTGCGACGACAACAAACTGCCACTGCTCGATTTGAAGGACTTTGTAAAAGTATTACAATACATTTCCAATGAAGGAAAGGCTGAAATACAGCAGGCCTATGGACAAATTGCAACCACTTCCACAGGGACTATTTTGCGAAAGGTGATAGGGCTGCAGCAACAGGGCGCGGATGTTTTTTTTGGGGAAAAAAGTTTTGAGGTAGCTGATCTGATGCGAATATCGGAAGACGGCCGCGGCATGGTAAACGTATTACGTGTTACGGATCTCCAGGATAAACCTACCCTGTTCTCTACTTATATGCTTCAGATGCTTGCCGAGTTATATGCAACCTGTCCGGAAGAAGGTGATGTAGAAAAACCCAAACTGGTGATTTTTATTGATGAGGCCCACCTGGTATTTGAAGCAGCAAGTGATGCGCTGTTAAAACAAATTGAGACCATTGTAAAATTGATCAGATCCAAGGGCATAGGAATATTTTTCTGTACACAAAATCCGACGGATGTGCCTTCCGGAATTCTCGCTCAGCTTGGATTGAAAGTACAACATGCACTTCGGGCATTTACCGCGAATGATCGCAAGGCCATTAAACAGGCTGCAGAAAATTATCCCACCAGCAGCTTTTATAAAACAGAAGATTTGATTACCGGGCTTGGAATCGGAGAAGCACTCGTTACGATGCTGGATGAAAAAGGTGTTCCCACGCCACTCGTGCATTGTATGATGGCACCTCCAAGGAGCAGAATGGATATTTTGACCACCGCAGAGATAGATGCGATCGCAGCGAAATCGAAATTGATTCCGAAATACAATCAGGTTATCGATAATGTAAGTGCTTATGAAATTCTGACTCAGAAATTGCAGGATGCTGCGAACAAAGGACAGACTGATCCGGCAAAACCGGGTGCTAAACCTGAGCCGTCCACACTGGATAAAATTCTGAATAGCGGTGCCGCAAAACAAGTAGAAAGAACTGCCGCGAGTATGATTACCAGAGGGCTGTTGGGTGCATTGGGACTCGGAGGTCGCACCAGCACAAAAAAGTCCGGCTGGTTTTAAATTCAATTTTCCATTCGATATAAGCAAAGATTAATCGTAGTTAGTAGATGACTAATGGCGACCACACCATAAACCAACTGCCATTAACTAAATACAAATTCATTATCTTCTACCGCCAAAACCTCCTCCTCCAAAACCTCCGCCCCCACGTCCACCGAAGCCACCCCCACCTCCTCCCCAACCGCCGCCACCAAAACCACCACCACGGCCACCGAAACCGCCACCACCGCCCCATTGACTTGCACCGGCATTGCCTCTCTGACGATCAGCCGCAGCACCAGATAATTCACTATTAGCCCCTCCTCCACCCTGTTTGCCGCTGTACTGACTTTTTGCAGCTGACGTCTGGGCGGAGTATTGTGACGCCGATCCGGATTTTGTATTGGAAGCTGGTGCCCATCCATCGCCGGTATTCTTATAAACATTTCCATCTTTTGCCGCATACATATCACCGTTAGCAGCTTTTGCGACTCCACCACTACCGTTCGGTCCTGTTCCGCCGATTGCAGCAGCACCATTGGAATTTCTTGCTCCTGCTACGGTTTGTCCATAATTATTTGTTGCATGTGCCGTTTGCGTTGTAGTACCACGACCATTATTATAAACTGAAGTTCCCGCCTGCCCGTATGCACCCGAACCTTGTCTCGTCGCGGCCGCAGCTCCAGTGTATGGATTATAAGCCTGCCCGGCACTTCTTGTACCGTAGGGTGTTGAAACGGACGTCCCCCTCGCTGCAGTACCTGTGTATGGATTGTATGCGTGGCCTACAGAAGCTGAGCCATAAGGGCCATATGCAGTTGCGCTGCGGGCATAGGTGCCCGTGTAAGGATTATAAGAAGCATGATAACTTACAGCACCGCCATAATATCCGTATGGATGATATGCATAAGCGCCGTAAGTCATTGCACCAGCATAACAAATGGGAAATCCAACAGGTGGATAGTACACATAAGGAGGATAATACCAACCTGTACCAGATGCTATAATAACACCAACACCTACACCAACAACAAAAGCACCCATGTAACCGGCCGTGTAACTTGCTGAAATAGTGCCTGAGGTAGTTACTGTTTGTGTTACATAAGTGACATTGTACACAGGCGAACTGGGAGGGATTGTATAAATAACCTGAGGAACAGAAGTCGCCAGTACCCACGGGCCCTGCGCTGTTGTTGCCACATACCACAATCCGCTTACACAAGCATAATATTGGTTATCACTTACCATGATCACTTTTTCTGTTGTATTCTGAATATAAGAAAGATTTGTACCGTCAATAGCGACATATTTTGGAGGTCCTGAATACGTAATAGTGACAGGTGGCGCGGCTTTTGGATCAACCAAAGTTTTCGTCGGAATTTGAGCTATCATCACGGCGTCCGCTGCTTCATCAGTTCCCGGAACTGAACTTAAGATTCGTGATGCAGGACTGCTGTCTGGAATCCTGGCGAAATCAGCAGGTAAATTCGGTGTAGCGAAAGTCCAGGGACCATTCATACCAGGTGCACTGAACCATCTTCCCGCTGCCAGATAGTAATAGAGTGAAGTTGCATTCGAATAGAATACATTATTATTTGTATTCGTTGCATAAGTGAGACTCGTACCCGGAATATTGGCAAAGACAGGTGCGCCCTGAAAAAGAATGATTTCTGCTGGCGTTTCTGTATAAAATATTTTCGGCATTTTAATCGAAGCGTGGTCAGGAGCAGGAATAGCATCCTTAAGAAGCGTTTTCCAATTGTCATCTTTAGACAAACTCTTGAGGGACGATGGAAGTTTAGCAGTGAATGTCCACGGTCCGCCTAACTGAGTCGATTTCTGCCATTCTAAATTGTCGAAGAGATAATAGGTGGAACTACTTTTTTCGAAAAATACTGGCCAGTTTGCATTAAATACATATTGGATACCTCCCTTCACGGCATCAGTAATACCGGCCTGACCTTCGGATTGCAATAAAATTGCAGGCGTGTTACTTACAAAAATTGTTGGAGGATCATTTTTTACGCTTACTGATTGTGTGGCATTTTGTTTTTTGGGAGTACAGGCAACAATTCTTTCCATGGAAACATTCACCGTTTTTGTAACATCTAGAAAGCCTCTGACCGTTTGTCCCATCGATGCTGCTGTCGCGTCATCCATACCGGGAAAATGCACATCGGTAATGTTCATGTTGTAGATACTTACCATATGGTTGTAGGTATCAACATTCGTTGTCGCGTTAATATAAACAACACCCACAACCTGTTTTGCCTGATAAGGCGTAAGCGAAAAAGCCATCCTGAATTCTATCAATTCATAATTCGTCCATTCGGCAACTTGTGGAGTATAAAGTATCAGTACAGAGCCATTATTAGTCAATTGTCTCGGCCATCCCGGATCCTGTGCAAAAATATCAAGGGAATAAACGAGTATCAACAGACTCAGGCATGTTAGTCTTTTCATAAAAACTCTTTCTTTGGATTACTAAATAACAACATCGACATAAAGAACGGTAGCGGCTTATACTTATCCTGAGAAATCAGGAAAGCTGAGGAAATAATATATAAGATATTGGGATATAAAGTTAATACTGTTACACTGAAATTTTTACCGTGTATATGAGTTAACAGTTAAATTATTTTTGGCGGGAAGTTTCCATGCCGGATGTAGAAATTTATTAATGTATCAGTATAACAAATCCCTTTTTGAATTCCATTGCTTTGGTGGCGGTATTTCGATAAGTAGCCATCCATACAAAAGTTCCATTATCAGCGGGCATGCCATTGTAAGTGCCGTTCCATCCATGCCCAAAATCATTAGTTTGATATACAAGCTTCCCATAACGATCATAAATACGCAAAAGGTATTCTGTCATATCGCAGGGATGAAGTGGACGAAATGTATCGTTAACTCCATCATTATTGGGAGTAAAGGCATTTGGTAACGTAAGTTCGCAGGCACAGGCCCTTCGTGCGATTTGAACAGTGGCCGTATCCGATCCACAACCATTTATGGCGATAACCTGGTAAGTTCCGGAATCGCCGACGACATAAGATAAAGCGGCACTTCCATCCTGCCACGCGAATTCGTTTGCATTTGTTTTTACATGCAAAACATATTCTTCCCCAATACACAAAGTGGTATCACGACCGATATTAAGATTCAGGCTGTCATTAAATGTTACTGTGAGGCTGTCTTTATAAATGCATTGCCCAACCTGGGCTATCACGCTGTATTCGCCAGGTTCGTACACATAATATGTGGATTGTTTTGTTTGATTCTGGTCATCGCGTTGGGGCGGATCCGCAACCCAGTTGTAGGTACCTGTACCAAAATCCGCATCCAGGACTAACGTGCTGCCTTTACAAATAGCCGTATCATGAAAATCAAGATTCTTATCGCCGCGATAAGTTATTTCTACAGTGTCTACCACCTCGCACTGACCTGCTACATTCACAAAAGCCCAGTAAACACCTGGGTCGCTAATTTGAATGGATTGTGTTTGCTCTTTTGTACTCCACATATAAGATGAAGCACCCGTTACATCTGCAGACAGCGTATAAATTTCCTTTGGGCACAGCAAGGTGTCCGGACCAAGAGAAAAAGGAGGAGCCGCATAATTCGAATAGGTAATATTGGCAGTATCAGCAAAAGTTCCACATCCGGGTACCACTACAGTCGCCATATACTGGCCGCCTGGTGCCTGAGTTACCAGTTGGCCGTCAGTTGCATCGGGAATGATGGCACCATTCAATGTCCATGTATAGTTTCCGTTTTGTGTTGCTGCATTCAATGTCAGCGTTTCTTCAGAACACATCACATGATCGTCCCCGAGTTTAATATCTGGCAGATCGCTGAAGAAAATACCAATGGAGTCAGTAACTGCACATCCATTAATCTCCACTGTATATAATCCGGTTTTGGTTACTTTAAGTGTGGGAGTGGTTGTCAGACTGTCGTCATTCCATAAATAGTCAGCACCTGGCACAATCGGTGCTTTGATCGTGGTGTCCCCTTTTTCACACAAATAAATATCGGGTCCAAAATTATAATTCACTGGTGTAATAATATGAATGGTGTCTTTAAGCAAGCTGGTATCTCCCGCTAAAATGACGGTTAAAGAAACAGGATATGTACCGGTGGAAGCATATAAATGGGTAGGCGTTTGAATACCCGCTGAATTGTAAAAACCAGATGCAGGATCACCAAAGTTCCAGATCACTTTATCAGGAAATCCAATACTGTCAAATAAATTAGATCCGAATTCGATTTTATAGTTAACACAGGTTGAGTTGTAAGAAATGGTATCTTTCTGTGCAGAACCCACAAGAAATAAAAAGCAGGTGCCCATCAACGTTAGTAAATAATATTTGGGGAGTATTCTCAATGAGCAGCTTTTATCATAGTTCTCACCTGTTGCGTTGTTCCATTTTGTAATCGTGCATAATAAACACCAGCGGCCAGTCCACCACCATAAAAAACAGTCGTGTATTCACCAGCTGTGTAATCGGCGCTGACAGGCACTGCAATCAGTCTACCGGACACGTCAAATATTTGTATCAGCGTATAACCACCAGTTGTTTTGAACGTAATCGTAGTTGAATTGACAAAAGGATTCGGATCGTTGCGTATCAGTTTATCACCGAGAATGTCCACAACGGGCATATTACATGCAGTTGTTTCGACCAGCGGCAGATACTGGTAATTCTTGTACAGCATGGTCGTAATATCTGTTGGATTCACACAGAACCAGTCGCGCAAAACAGTTGCATACACTGATCTGAAATCGTATTGCATAGGAAGAACAGAGTTTGAATCCAGTGAAGAAGGCAGGTCGGGAGGATTTCCCAGAACGCCCTGTTTTACAGGTTCGCCGAAAATGAATACCGGTTGCGCGGCACCGTGATCTGTACCCAGACTGCCATTCGATATTATTCTTCTGCCGAATTCTGAAAATGTCATTCCGATAACCCGTTTTGCGATTCCAAGCTGTGTCAGATCAGCCTGAAAAGCAGCAATGGCATCGGAAACATTTTTTAATAATGTTGCGTGATTGCCTGTTGTTGTATTTCCTGCCTGCACCTGACCTCCATGCGTATCGAAACCACCCATGCTCACCATGTACACTTTTGTTTTCAGTCCGCCTGAAACCAGTTTGGCTACTGTCTTCAACTGCGCTGCCAGATCGTTATTGGCGGGATAAGATGCCTGTGATCCTGCTTTCGCAGCGGCGCTTACAATCACATCGGCGTATTTATTTGTTTGTCGCGCTACTGTTCTCAGATAGGTTAATTCAGTACCCATGGGTGAATTGGGAACAGGATCTGTTGTAGCGTTGATGAGATTATAAAAATTAATGTCTTCTGGTACTGCCATTGCTGTGAATCCCCCCGGTCCCATGAAAGTTTCCGATATCACCGATCCTATTTGAATTGCCAACGGATCAGGCATGGTTGCATTGGGATAACCTATCGGGAAGTTTTCATAACTGGCACTCAAAAAACGACCCGCCCAGCCGGTGGTCAGGTATTGGTCTGAATCGGCACCAGTGAGCCAAATATCGGCAGAACGAAAATGAGACTCGTCGGGTTCAGGATAACCCACTGAATATAAAACCGCCAGCTGCTCATTATTATACATTTGCTGCATGCCTGTCATGGAAGGATGCAGTCCGGCCTTGGAATAGCCACTTAACGGAAGAACTTTGTCTTCGGGAATGGCAATATTTTTTCTCAAATTGAGGTAGTCACTATAATTCACCAGAGGAACCACTGTATTCAATCCATCATTGCCACCTGAAAGTTGAATCATCACAAATACATGGTCGTTATCCGCGGCTCCTGCAAGACTTTCAAAAAAACCGGCAGCGCCAAATGCCTTCACAGTAAAACCATTCACAAGTGAAGGAAAAATGGCAGAAGCCGGAATAACATTTCTAAGAAATTTTCGTCTGTTCATAGTGTTGGATTCAATGAGATTACGAAAGATGGTATTCCGGAAGGTTCATCAGAAACTTATATAACGACTGCAAACGCGTGAAAACAGTTCCTTTTGCAACGGGATCGCCGGGATTCGACAAATAAGCAGTCCAGGCCGCTGTCCAATATGCATCGGTTGTTAAACCTCCCAACAGTATAGTCTGTTTCAAATTTGCAATTGTATCGGCAGACAGAGGCACCCGATATAATATGTTCAGCGAGTCGCTGATGAGCAAATTCGGATCGCCTGGATTGGGTAACGAACTTGCAAATGCCAGCGGATCTATTAAAAGCGGCACCATATTCATCATGGCACCACTGGTAATCATTTGATCGGTGAATGCATTTCGTTCTGTATATGTAACTGAATTAATCCAAAGTTCATGATAAGCAGTTCCTTCATAATAAGCATACCATCCGGCAACTTCAGGAATACGAAGTATCTCCTGCTGTAATTGCGCAGTTGTTTGCAATATCATCTCCCACGCACTGTAACTTGAACCATAATCAGAAGGATCCGGCATTTTTACTTGATATTCACGTACGAGACCCAGTACAAAATCCAAGGGACTTTTTATCAGACAGGCGCTGGAATATGCCATATTGAAAAAGTGATCGCTCTTGAAAAGAACAGACATTACTGACGTAATATCATAACCGCTGCTGCGGAATACCTGTGCAAGTGGTCCGATAATATTTGCTTCGATATTATCATCAATTACGTAGTAAACAAAAAAGCGATAAATCTCACGGCAAATAAATTTGGCACATTCCTGCGTGCTAAAAATCATATTCAGCAAATCATCCAATTCCCCTTCGCCTGCTGTGCCAGACCGACCCGTGATAATTGTGCTTCCGTAAAAATTAGAAAACGCTTTATTCTGATCGTCATGGTCAGCAACATTAAACACATAATTAAAATTGCCGTCTACCGAGTGACCCGTAAGTACCCGTGCTGCAGCAACCACGTCATCCTGTGTATAAAGTGAAGCGGGTCCTTTACCAACCGTATATAATTCCTGCAATTCTCTTCCATAATTTTCATTGGGTGCCGTCTTTTTGTTTGTGTTCCCATTGAGATAACAAAGCATAGCAGGACTAAGCGTCATCGACTTTACGAGCTGTTTAAAATTACCCAATGCATTTGCTCGAAGAATGAGATAATAGTCATACCAGGGCCTGGCAGGTATATCTGTGATATGCAATAAAGAATCAACTGCAAAATGATTATGCCAGAATAGGGTGAGTTTTTCGTGGATGCTTCTGTTTTCATTCAGCATTTGTCCGATCCACCAGCATTTCAGGGAATCGAGACGATTCGTATTCATCACCGTATCCGGAAAATCAACACCGGTATTTATCCATGTGTCCCAGGCTGCAACACCCGTGGGATCTGTATAACCATTGGAACTATAAGAATTTAAAGGAACAGTTGCCGGAACTGCCGTTGGAGTTAACAACTGATCAACAGCGTCAGACATCGATAGTGTAAGAAAATAATTGAGATCGTCAACCTTAACCCCGAATAGTGTTCTTTTTAGCAGATGAACTACTTCTGTGGTTGTCCATTCACCAGCGTATTCATCTAAGCCATCCGCTGATAAAGCTCTGCGACTAGCAGTTATACCCTGCCGGGTGAGCGCGGGTGATTCCATGTTTTGGTTGTTTATTAGGTATTGGATGAACGAGTTTGAAATAGCAATTAGTGTTCCAAAAACGCCCTAATATTGCATTCTAGAAATATAATATTATGGAGTTTCGGATCGAAAAAGATACAATGGGTGAGGTAAAAGTACCATCCACGGCTTATTACGGTGCACAAACACAACGCAGTATCGACAATTTTAAAATTGCGCAGGATACAGACCGCATGCCTAAAGAAATTATTAAGGCTTTTGCCTATCTGAAGAAAGCGGCTGCATTGACCAATTTGGATGCTGGTATTCTCACAAAAGAGAAATCAGATCTGATTGGAAAAGTTTGTGATGAAATACTGGAAGGCAAGCTGGATGAATACTTTCCGCTTGTAGTATGGCAAACCGGAAGCGGCACACAGAGCAATATGAACGTGAATGAAGTGATTGCTTACAGAGGTCATGTGTTACATGGAGGAAGTTTAACTGATAAAGAAAAATTTCTTCATCCAAACGACGATGTAAATAAATCGCAATCTTCCAATGATACTTTTCCTACGGCAATGCATATTGCTGCGTATAAAATACTTGTGGATATTACGATCCCCGGCATCGAAAAACTACGAGATGAACTGGCGATGAAGTCAAAAGAATTTATGGGCGTTGTGAAAATAGGTCGCACGCATTTTATGGATGCAACTCCGTTAACCGTCGGGCAGGAATTCAGTGGTTATGTGTCGCAGTTAAATCATGGATTCAAATCGCTGAAAAACACACTGCCTCATTTATCTGAACTCGCCCTGGGCGGAACAGCTGTGGGAACGGGCATTAACACCCCACCTGATTATTCGGAAAATGTAGCCGCATATATTGCCAAACTTACAGGACTGCCATTTGTAACCGCTGAAAATAAATTTGAATCACTGGCTGCGCACGACGCCATTGTGGAAACACATGGTGCCCTGAAAACAATTGCTGTTAGTTTAATGAAAATCGCCAATGATATCCGTATGCTGGCTTCAGGTCCGAGAAGCGGAATTGGTGAACTATTTATACCCGACAATGAACCCGGTTCATCCATCATGCCGGGTAAAGTAAATCCAACACAGTGCGAAGCACTTACCATGATTTGCGCACAGGTGTTGGGCAATGACGTTACGATAAATATTGGAGGGTCGATGGGTCAGTTTGAATTAAATGTTTTCAAACCAGTGATCATCTACAATTTTTTGCATAGCGCAAGACTTATCGGTGACGGCTGTGTTAGTTTCAACGATAAATGTGCCATCGGAATCAAACCAATGGAGGAAAACATTAAAAAGAATCTGAATAATTCGCTGATGCTGGTAACCGCTCTGAATACAAAAATCGGTTACTACAAGTCGGCTGAAATTGCACAGAAAGCTTTAAAAGAAGGAACCACCCTGAAGGAGATGGCTGTTAAGCTTGGATATGTAACTCCTGAACAATTTGATGAATGGGTGGATCCATCAAAGATGGTGGGGAAGATTGGTTAAAGAGTTATGGGTTATGAGTTATGGGTTATGGTTATCAGTTTTTTCCATCTCATAACTCATAACCCATTACTACCTAAAATCCTTAGTTATTTAAGTACTAAAATCTTCTGTGTAGTAACGTTAACGCCATTACCGTCGAGCATCTTAAAAATGTAGAGACCAGCAGGAATATTTTGCAACTTCACCATAAAATGGCTGCTGGTGAAAGTTTCGGTCAGCATATTTCTACCCGACACATCAAACAATGCGACCTGAAAAGGTTGCTGTAATAAGTCACGGCACAATACTTCGAGATGATCAGTGGCCGGATTTGGAAAAACGATTGTCGTATTTATTTTTTCGGTCTTTGAAATGGCCTGTAAAGGAGCGCCTAAGGGAAGTGTTTGCAAAAAAACCATACGGAGAATGTGGCCCGGGGTTTTTGTTGCTACCTGACTTCCTGTAAAACCACCAGTGGGCCCGGAGGTAGATCCACTGCTGTCGATGGCGAGAAACAATGTGTCGCCGGTGGGCGCAATGGCAAGGTCACGTATTCTATATTCATGTAAATATGGAATAGTATCTGTTATCTGTGCCGTGCTGGAGCTATCCACACCAGATCCATCTGTCTTCAATTTGAGCCGATACATCCCCAGTTTTAAAGAAGTTACAAGTAACGAATTAGTCCATCCCGGAATATATGTCTGATCGTAATAATCAATACTTGACGGCGCGATAGTTGGCCAGGTATAATTGGACGAACTACTTGAGGGAATGCTGCTGCCATTAACGTTAAAGAAAGAAAATAATGGTTCTTTCACATTATTCGCTTCGCAAAAACTATGTTCGTTGTGAACAATCTGGTTGGCCAGTTTATCATTGTTTGGATTTGCGTCAGTATCGTTATAGTTATCATCGCACATACCAGCCACTTTCGGCCACCCATAATTTCTTCCCGGATTGATAACATTTATTTCATCGTCTGATTTGTCGCCATGTTCAGAATTATATAAAATATATTGGGACCCTACATGTGCCCAAACCAATCCCTGCGCATTCCGGTGACCGTAGGAATAAACGGCATTGACTTTACCCGATAGTGAATTCACAATTGGGTTGTCATTTGGTATCCACGGACTGTAAGCACCATCATCTACGTCGCCATCGTCTTCTGTATTCAGTCGCAGCACTTTGCCTTCATAAATATCTTTGTCCTGGGCATTATTTGTTCTGAAGCCATTATTGAATTGACCCGCGCCCTGATCTCCGATCGTATAATAAAGATGATATTTCCCATCGCTTTCAGGTACCGGACTTATTTTGAGTCTTCCCGAATTATGATCGTTACTTCCCATCAATCCGTCGATCACAATGGTTGGTGAAGTCAATGTGTTTGTTGAGGTATTGTAAGTATACCTCAGAATTTTTGTTTTGAAATAACATGGCTGATCGGTTACAGATCCGGCACCGGCACATGCACTATTATTGGGAGTGCCGCTGGTTCCATAAACATCGTAAACAAGTGCCAGATACACGTACGGCTTTCCCAAAAGTAACTGAGGATGCAACGCCATCCCCATCAGTCCTCCCTGAGGTGCGGGATATCCATTCGGCATATTATAATAATCGAAAGTTGCCAGATTGCTCAAATCCAGCAATACACGACTCCCTTTATTTCCGGGATGGATTTTCCATACACGATATCGATGAGCCTCTGTTATCCAAAGAGAATCATCAGGTCCATAGGTTATTTCCCAGGGAAAACTAAGCCCCTTATTGTGAGAAGGGATATCGTAGAGAGGATAGAGTGTATCGATTTTGAAGAATTGACCGTTGTACGAAACGATCTGACTATAGCCGATAACAGACAATACTAGGCATGAAAGCACCAGAAGGAACTTTTTCATCGGTATCGGATTTGTTGATCACCAAGGGGCAACCACCTATAAACATACAATAAATCGACACCTTTAGAAATAGAAAAAGCCCCTCATAAAGTGTCGTAGAAGCACTATAGGCTTAAAGCGTAAGGCTGAAAGCATAACGCTTAACGCTTAACGCAAAACGCATAAAGCAAAACGCTTGACGCTGAACGCATTTTAGTTTATAAAAACAGATACTACAGAAATATTAAAAAGAAGAGAATGTTTAACAGGAATAATTCCACTTTCTGTTATGCACTTAACTTTATGCCTTACGCCTTCTGCCTTACGCTTTACGCTTTACGCTTTACGCCTTACGCGTTTAGCGTTTAGCGTTCGGCGTTATGCGTTCAGCTTTCCGCATTCAGCGTGAGCCGTTCTGAATTTTCCGATTGCATATCTTGATTCCCAGGAATTTTCTTTACAAATCTTTTCTGAAAGAGAAACAATGCGATAACTCCAATGGAAATGGAAGCGTCGGCGATGTTAAATACCGGACTAAAGAATTCAAATTCATTGCCCCCGACAAAAGGAAACCAGGTTGGATAGTGCGTTTTTATTAGAGGAAAATAAAGCATATCTACCACCCGTCCATGAAGAAATCCGGCGTAACCGTGGGCCGGAAATATTTTTGCTACGTGGTCGTACGTACTTTCTTCGAAAATGAGTCCATAGAACATACTATCTAAAAGATTTCCAAGTGCACCGGCGAAAATGAGTCCCGCACAAATAATATATCCGTTGTGATAATTCCTGCGTATGAGCGTGCGTATGTAATAAACTCCAAAAATAACTGCCGCCAGTCTGAATAGCGTGAGTGCCATTTTTCCCAGGTTACCGCCAAACTTCCAGCCCCAGGCCATACCTTCATTTTCAACAAAAAACAATTGAAATTTTCTACCCAGCACATGAATACCATTGTCGTAAGGAGACACGGGGGACCTGTAAAAAGCATCCCATGTGTGGCTCAGGGGCATATGCGTTTTAATCCAGATTTTTAATGCCTGATCCGCCACTATAATAAGCAAAACAATGAAAATGATCTTTTTCCCTTTCATAATGAGCCGCAAAGATAATGAGTTACCAAAACAACAATCCTTTTCAAATTGTGAAACCTTTTATTCGTAATATACCCGTTTTACCCTTTGTGAAATACCTGCCAGAATATCATAACCAATAGTGCCAGCCCAGGCCGCCAAATCTGACACAGACAACTCATTCCCAAATATTATCAGCTCATCACCTTCCATGGCATCATTAATTTCCGATAAATCTACCATCGTCATATCCATACTGATACTACCGATTACCGGCACCAGTTTGCCCTTATAAAATACTTTGCCGACGCCATTGCCCAATGATCTTGGATAACCGTCGGCATAACCTAACCTGATGGTTCCAATTTTCATGTTTCGCTCCGCAATTCCGCGCCGATTATATCCTATCGTTTCACCCCTCGAAATTTCTTTGATTTGTGCGATGGTCGTTTTTAATGTGCCCACCTCTTTCAGATCAAGCAATTTCGAATGCGCCGGGTCTATTCCGTATAATCCAATTCCCAACCTTACCATATCGAGTTGCAGTTCGGGATTGCGGGCAACGGCAGCTGAGTTTGAGATATGTTTAATGAAAGAATGACCCAGCGACTCCGTGATACGCCGCACCATAGAAAGATATTTCTCAAACTGTTCCCTGGTAAAATCGTCCTGTTGCGCTTCCTCACTTGCAGCCAGGTGACTGAAAACAGATTGAACTCGCAATGTCGTTCCCTTTAATTGCTCCAATAACCCGGGTATTTGCACCGAAGAAAAACCCAGGCGATTCATACCCGTTTCCAATTCTATGTGGATGGGGAAATGGTTAATTACTTCCTGCTTTAGAATTTTTGTAAGCGCGGTAAGCCCCCGAAGGGAAAAAATAACCGGCTCAAGTTGCCATTCGATCAATTGAGTCAATGCGTTTTCCTCCGTATTCATTACAACAATCGGAAGCCGAATACCAGACTTTCGCAAAGAGACTCCTTCATCAACATAAGCAACTGCGAGGTAGTCTACTTTGTGAAATTCCAACAGTCGGGCAATTTCAAATCCACCGGTTCCATACGAAAAAGCTTTGACCATCGCCATAATTTTAGTTGATGGTCTCAAAATCTGCTGATATTGCTTTAGATTATGAGCCATCGATTCCAGATTAACTTCAAGAAGTGTTTCATGTACCTGAAGTGTCAGGAATTGGTCGACCTTCTCGAAACCAAATACCCGCGCCCCTTTAAGCAGAATGGTTTCATTTCCAAATACGATTGATGGCAACGCGTTCAGAAGCGATTTGGTGCTGTCAAAAAAAATTCTTTCCCCGATTCCGATGTCTGCGAACAAGGATGCTGAACTTGAAAGTTGTTCACCTACACCGATTATTCTGTCAACCGGATATTTTTGAAATATATTGGCGATTTCGCTATACAGTTTGTGAGCATTCATCCCGCTTTCCAGAATATCTGACAGGATGATGGTGCGTTTGGGATGTTGCTTTTGTTGAAATAAAAAATCGAGTGCCATTTTCAGGGAACTGATATCTGCACTATAACTATCATTGATAACTGAAGAATGATTTATGCCGGATTTCAGTTCCATTCGCATATTCAGCGGATCAAGTCTGTTCAGCCTTTCCTGAAATTCGTTGTAGGGCACATCGAGATAAATCATCGCAGCGATGCAGGTAAGTGCATTCTGAATAGCCATGTCACTTTCAAATCCGATATCAAGTTTTACAGAAATTCCTCCAGAAGAAATTGAAATACTCGTATGCCCCCCGTTTTTCCTGATTTCCTCCACCTGAACAACTGCGTTTTCTTTTATCCCAATCGAAATAAGTTTAGTGGATGAGTGAAGCCCGTGCCATGTTGTAATCTCCTTCTCCAGTTCTTCCTGGTCTGCGGGATAAATCAAAGCGACGGATTGCTCAAAAAGTTTGAGCTTCTCACGGATTTTTGAACTCATATCCTGAAAGCCCTGATTGTGGGCTTCCCCAATATTTGTAAATATTCCAATAGTCGGTTTGATCATTTTTTCGAGCGCTTGCATTTCATCATGTAGGGAAATACCTGCTTCTATCAGCGCCAGTTGATGATGCTCTTCTATTTGCCAGATGCTTAACGGAACACCGATTTGCGAATTATAACTGCGGGGACTCCTCACTATCTGGTATCGATCCTCTAGCAATTGATTGAGCCATTCTTTTACAACAGTCTTACCATTGCTGCCAGTTATACCCAAAACAATGAGATCAAATTGTTGCCTATGAAAGACCGCAATCTGCTGCAGCGCTTTTAAACAGTCTTCAACAAGTATAATATTGGCTTCGGGATATTCTTCCGTACTAATTTCTCTATTGATGATAAAATTTCGCACACCCCGGAGATAAAGGTCATTCATGAAAGTCAGTCCATGGCGTCTGGGGCCGCTTAATGCAATAAATAGTGTGGTCTCAGGATAAACAAGCCTTCTACTGTCAGTAAGTAACTGTTCGACATAATCATCCCTGTGAAGCTGAATAACAGTTCCGGATACAATGGAGGATATATGTCGAATTTTATACCCCAAGAGGATTGTTTTAAGAATTACTTTGTTTTTTTTCCCAGATCAAAGAAATTAATATCGAAACCCCAATGCAAACCACAATGGTAATAAGTGAAACGAGTGTCGATATTTTAATTTTGATGAGTTCGCTCGTCATTTTCAGTCCCACAAACACAAGAACTGTTGCAATCCCTTTTTGCAGATAACGAAATTTATCCACCGCACCACGCAACAGAAAGAATAAAGATCGCAAACCCAAAACTGCAAAAATATTCGAAGTATAAATAACAAGCCGATCCTGACTAATACCAAATACCGCCGGAATTGAATCCAGGGCAAAAACAATATCTGTTGTGGCGAGCAGCACAATAACGACAAATATGGTAGTATAAAAATTTTTCCCGTCTCTTATTACAGTTATTTTTCCATTCCCATCTTCGGGAATCAGTGGCAGAAATCGTTTTAAAAAACGATATACTTTGTTTTTTTCAAGATCATCATCCTGTTTTTTTGCAAAAAACATCGTCAGGCCTGTGTAGATCAGAATCGCACCAAATATGTAAAGCAGCCAGGAGAATCTGCTCACAAGTTCAATGCCGGCAGTAATAAAAATAATTCTGAAGAATACAGCGAGCAGAATGCCGATCAACAATACCCTTCCAAAGAATCGTTCATTAATCTTCAGGAAAGAAAAGATAAGTATGAATACAAAAATATTGTCAATGCTGAGGCTCCATTCCATTAAGTAAGCGCTCATATACTCAAGCGCTTTTTGCTGGCCATCGTATAAGAAAATAACTGCGCCAAAAGCAAGGGCCAATACTACCCAGAAAAAAGTCTGTACGAGTGCCTTTTTCAAAGTGACCACAGCTCCTTTCTTACTTAAAAGTCCGAGATCAAATATCAGCGCCAACAGTAACGCCGAACCAAAAATGAGATAAGTTATCTGCCTATGATTCAAATGAAATGGGTTTTGAAAGGATTAAGCCGTACCCGAATTGTATTGTCTCTTTCTGACGTATTGAAAAATCAGTCCTGATAAAATAATAATTAATAAGGGCAAAACTATATTTATTAATTGCCAGAAACTTCGATTGTCTTCTGTCTTTTCAGGATCTAAAAGCCGAAGAGAATAATCTTTTGAGCGGGATTGTAAAATACCTGCAGGATTTACACAATAGTCCAAACAATTACTGATAAACTCTGCATTTGCAAAAGTGTAATTGATATCCTTGCTAAATCCAAGAGGCAGTGGACCGCTTTCATTTACTTCGTTCAGCGCCAGATCTCCGTCGGCGCAAACAACTATTCGCGCATCCCGGATCCCTGACTTCAGGAAAGGCTGGTGATATATTCGTTCAAAACTATCTTCCGTTGCAGCCGAAATTCGATTTGCATAAAGAGATTTAAAAGTACCCTCCAAAATAACACCAACGGGTATGGCCGATTGCTGAAATTGATTGGGGTCACTCGCGGTTTTTACCGATTCCAGTGATATCAATGCGGGAGTAGAAATCGTTCTCGCATTCGGAGAGCTCTGGAGTAAAATCGTTTTAGCTATATCCGGCGCCTTGACAGTGTCGATAGAGTTCACAAATTTTGAAAGAACAGGATCCAGATTTCTTGTTATCAGTGAGAAAGGGCTGCCATCCAATAAAGGATAGTAAGGCCATGGAAGAAGTTGAAATTGTGGTTTTCCGCCCTGCTCTCCTACAACCATATTGATACTCGCGCATTGCATATCTTCCACAAGATCCTGATTGATACGAACGCCATAATGAAATAAAAGATCGTCGAGGTTGAGACCACGATCGAATGCCACTGTTTCTCTGGTTGAGTGGAGACTATCCATTTCTGCATTCAGGTTGTCGATCATACAAATCAGACTACCACCATGCATTACATACTGATCAAGTTTTCGTTTTTCAGTATCGCTAAATTTCAAAGCAGGTTTTACCATCACCAGTGCATTGAGACCCGCAGGAATTACCGCCACGCTGTCCAGCTGCACAATCCCAAAACGATAATTTTCACGCAGGTATTGGATCAGACTGTATTCATGAAAATCCAACGGCTCACCATTCCCCAAAAGATATCCGATTGCAGGAAGTGTATCCGTGATAAGTTTATCAATTGCACTTGCAAATTTATATTCGAGTAAGTTTTCAGCGTTTACATACAATTGCTCGGGCGACTGTCCCTCTCTGCTCCGCTGCACACCTTTCAAAAAATCAACCGACAACTCACGGTCTTTATATCTGATGATGGCAGCGGGGATAACAATACGCTGGCTTTGTTCCTCTCCTTTTTTAGACTGAGCAACCTGGGTCATTGGTTGTATACCCATTTTCGCCAGTGAATCCAATATGATGGCTCTGCTCGTGTCGTCTCCGCCGGCTACGGGATCTATCAGTCGGTAATGAATATTACCGTGTGCGTATTCATTGAATTCCTGGATTAGTGATTCGGTACTGTTCCTAAGTTTTCGTAACCCAGATTTTAAGTTTCCCTCCAGTAAAATGTCAATATTTACCTGTTCATGAATGCGGCTAAGCATATTTTTTACCGGCCTGGTAAGCGTATATCTTTTTTCGGAAGTCATGTCATAACGTACGCTTGTATAGGAAGCAAGTATGTTAATTAGAACAATAGTAGTTAACAAATAAAGCCACCCAAACTTAGCATTGAATATTTTCTGCATGGCTCCTTATCTTTTGAACAGGTTATTTCTGGTTAGTGTCAAGAAAAAGGCGGTTACACTGATGAAGTATACCAAATCCCGTATTGTTATCATTCCGCGACTCATATTTCGATAATGATAATCGATACCGATCATATCAATAAAATAATCAGCTCCGGAAGAAAATGTCGAGATGCGGCTGATCGCATGGAAACCTGTGTAAACGAAAAAACATGCAAAAGCGGCTGTTATAAATGCCACGATCGCATTATTTGTAAAACTGCTACAAAAAAGAGATATCGATGCAAAGACGGAGGTCAGGAAAAATAATCCGATATAAGAGGCCATAGTGGCACCCAAATCCATACCTGATTGAGCCGCGAGTTGTTGTACCGAATAAAAATATATCCAGGTAGGAAGTATTGCTATAAGGATTACCAGGAGTGCAGCCAGGTATTTGCCATTCACAATTTGCCAATAAGTAAGTGGTCTGGATTGTAATATCTCAAAAGTTCCCCCACGAAATTCCTCAGAAAAAGTACGCATACTGATTGCAGGAATTAAAAGAAGGAGTACCCATGGAGCCAGATCGAAAAACTTTTCCAGGCTTGCATAACCGAAGTCCAGTATGCTGGTATCAGGAAAAACAAACAGGAGGAGGCCTGTTAAAAGTAAAAATACAATGATGGCAATGTAGCCTGTTAAACTGCTGAAAAACTGACGAAACTCCTTTTTGCAAACGGCCCACATAGACGCGAAAATAAAGATATAATTGTTTGCAGCGACTATACAGTTAAAATCATATTTTCGCAGCCGTTAATGAAGCCGGTTAAACGGCATCTCTGATTTTAAAATACCATAGCTACTTGCTTAATAATTCCCGTTTCCGCGGGAATTATTTTTTTAGGAGAGAGAGTGTGATACCATTTTTGGTTTACAATTATACATGTTCTGCAGAAGCTGACTAATTAACAGCTTTGATTATTTGTTTGGTGATCATTTGATCTCCATAAAAAACCTGCAAAACATACATACCTGTTTCCAATATGGATGGTTCATTGAATTGAACCCGATTCAGCCCTTTGTATGTCATTTGGCTACTGGTCAGTAATCTTCTCCCGTATGAATCATATAAACAAATTTGAATATTGTTGTCATCAGGCACTGTCATATTGAATGAAATCAAATGATTGAAAGGATTTATTAATCCCGAGATATTTAATGCTATTTGACCTGAGCTCAACAAAATGACCTGACTGTAATTATGATAATTCTGATCAACTATTTCTATTCTGTAATAACTTTCTCCGGAGACAGCCGTAACGTCATTGAAAACATAGCTGCTACCCATGCCAGGATTGGCCGAACCTGGAATTGAAATCAACGGAAGAAAATGACCACCCGCATCATCACTCCTCTCTACTATATATACAACTGTTCCGGTTTCGTCCTGGCTTATCCATTGTATACGTGCCAGGTTGCCGTTTTCCAAATCACCTTTCACCGAAATCTGAGTAGGCAACGTCAAATTACAATTTGCTGTACGCACAATTTTTGGAGATGAGGTAATAAAATTACAGCCGGAATTTAAAAGGTTACCAGCAGTGGAGGCAATTGTAAGCCTGTATATAACAGTAGTGTCTACGTTATTCAATCTATAATAACGTGTAACAAGATATTCGTAGAGACCACTAACCGGATTAAAAACCGGGGTTGCTGAACCATTCGGCGCCAAACCGAGTGTATCATTTCCCGGCGAAGTCCAGGTAGCACCATTATCTGTACTTTTCTGTAAAACCCATTCAGTATAATTATTAAAAAATGCACTCACCTTAAAACGAACCGTGTCATCAGAGCCACGACAAAGCGTATCTGGTTTATTAGGTGTGAGAGATATACTTGGTACACAACTGGCGACTGTTATATCGTCGAGCGCCCAGTCGTTACCACCTCCACCGGGTGCGTTGTTACGCACATATATAATCATACTAGTTTGCGTTGGGCCCGTTAAATACGTAAATCCTTTTTTTATCCATTGCCCCGTGTACGGCATATCACCTGTGGTGTAGTAGTCATATCCATTTACGTTAAAAGTCAGATTGGGATGAACACCGGATGAGTCACCAGGACCAGTTGGAATATAACCCGCATTACCAGGGCCTTTTCCGTTTGAGTCACATGCGCACAAAGAACATATATTTCTGAACCAGGCGGAATATTGATAATAAGTATTAGGGCACAAATTATTAATCGTATCTAAAAAAGTAATTCCGGGTTTATAGGATGAGTTAATAACTGCCATATAACCCCCGGTTCCATTAACCGTATCTGTTGCCGGATTACCCAAAAGCGGATTAACCGCACCCGTATGGTCACCAATAATATCCCAAACACCAAATACGCGATGCGAATAACTAAATCCCACGATATTAGGATCAGGTTTTGGCCAGGTGTTTAAAGTTGTATAACCCGCTGCTCCAGTACTGGTATTATTTGAGATATTGTAGTAATAGTCGTTTGGCGTGTTGGGGCCAAATACATTATAAGTGTAGTTGTTTGAAATTTTTGAAGATGCTGTTCTGTTTTTCGCTTTGCCTGAACCAAACGTACCTCCAAATTCGGAGGTAATCGTGTTACTCGAAGAATTGGGACAAATTCCCAGATTCTTGAATATCATGACAGAATCCTGTGGAAACGTGATCGAAGTAATAGAAGCACCAAATGGATAATAGGAAATGGAACCGCCTCCCAGATTTACCTGGGCACCGTAAGCACCAGTCACCTGCACGCGAAACGTAGCCACCATAATACACGTGGCACCAAAAAACGATGGCTTGTCGTTGTAAGTTATCCGACCTCTTCTTGTTGCTGTTGCAGTCGGAGCATTTTTGAATCCGAGATTAATTCTGACGTTAGTACCCGTAATGCTTCCAGCGTCATCTCCACTAATGTCCGTGAAGGTTTTATAGACAAGACCTTCATTGGTAAGGATTGCCAGACTACCTGGAACGTATGTAGTATTTGCCGGTATAAAGTCGAAATAAGCACAGCTGTCCACATAGTCATTTACTCCACTACCGCCGACTACGAACGTTGCACGAACTTCCAGAATATCTCCCGGTTCAATTGTACCTCCGGTCGCGCCTTTGGTTAAATTGAGGTAACTCTTACCATAATCGATTTTGAGTTGAGCAAGGGCTGAATCACCACAAAGGGCTGCAATCAGGAGAGTGTATGTGATCCGCAAAAGGGTAAAATTGCGCTTATAGGTTTTCATTTTGGTTAGGATTTCTGAGTGATTTTTCACCAGAACCGGATTAGTAACATTAAAAGTAATATGGGATCAGGCCAAATCAAATAGTAAATGTACTCGTACTGATAAGTTGCTTAAAATCAACTAATAATGAAGTTTCTGGCGCGAAATTTGTGGTGCAAAAAGCACCCAGGGCAAATCATAAAGGTTTGGAAATGAATATATTATTCATGACCTAAACTCAAAAAACTGTTCGATTAACAGGTTTCTTTCGTCAATAAAGGGGGATTTGCGGAAAACAGAATGGCTACTGCATTGTTTTAGAAATGAAAAAACGGCAAAACCGTTTTAGACTGCAAAACTTTCACCACACGCACAGGTTCTGCTGGCGTTGGGATTATTAAAATAAAAACCTTTCCCGTTAAGTCCTTCTGAAAATTCAAGCGTGGTGTTTACCAGATAAAGAAAGCTTTTCAGATCTGTAACTACCTTGACACCATTGTCTTCAAACTCCTGGTCCATTGGTTTTTTCTGGTTGTCAAAATCCATTTTATAACTCAGGCCGGAACAACCACCGCCGATTACTGATACACGAAGAAACAGATTGGATTTATCTGTAAAACCGGATTCCTCCATAAGGTTTTTCACCTTTTCTTTGGCTTTATCTGATACAAAAATCATAATAGTTCAGTTTAAATTGCAAAAAAGCACTGAAAATCAATACCTTAAAAAACACCTCAGCGAATTCCCGTTCGACAAATGTCATTCCTCAACGCAAAGTTCCTATTTTTTCGGATACTTTGATTCCCTCTAACGTTTTACCAACACTTTCTATTACAAAATCAATTTCTTCTTCCGTATTGTATTTGGTAAGACTGAAACGAATTGCATGATATGCTTCTTCGTCATTTAGTCCCATCGCTTTAAGAACGTGACTTGGTTGCGGTGACTCAGAAGCACAGGCAGAACCAGATGCAACTGCCACATCTTTTATCAGCATTTCAAGCAAACGATTTCCTGAAATGCCAGAAAATGAAATATTGCATACTGTCGGAAGACGATTTAACTGATTTCCGTTTAACCTTGTCCCTTTCATTTTCATCAATCCATATTCAAGTCTGTTTCGCAGTCTGGCAATGGACCTCATATTCGATTCCATTTCCCGAGACGCCAAGGCAGCTGCTTTTCCGAAACCCACAATTCCGGGGACATTCAGTGTACCGCTTCTCAAGCCTTTCTCCTGACCACCTCCGTTGACTTGCGCAGCTAATTTAACCCGCGGATTTTTCCGGCGAACATATAGAGCGCCCACACCTTTCGGGCCATACATTTTATGGGCTGAACAAGCAAGCAGATCAATTCCATCGCTGATTACATCCGATGGAATTTTACCTATTGCCTGACTTGCATCGGTAAAAAATAGAATGCCTTTTTCTTTAGCGATTTCACCAATCTCTTTTATGGGTTGTATGACACCTGTTTCATTATTTGCATACATAACGGCTATCAAAATAGTGTCTGCACGAATTGCAGATTTCAATAAACTCAAATCCATCAAACCGTCTGGCAGTATGGGAAGACGGCTGATTTCGGCACCCATTTTTTCAAGGTGCTTACACGTATCCAAAACGGCCTGGTGTTCGGACGATACAGTGATTATATGCTTCCCTTTTTTACAATATGTCTCGTAGGCCCCTTTTAAAGCAAGATTGATGGACTCTGTAGCACCAGATGTAAAAATAACTTCAGAAGCTTCGGCTTTTATCAAAGCCGCTACTTCCTCTCTTGCAATCTGCACGGCTTCTGCAGCCTGCCAGCCCTGCATATAGCCTTTGCTCGACGCATTCCCATACAACTGACCAAAATATGGCATCATCGCTTCAACAACCTGCGGATCACAGGGAGTTGTTGCATGACCATCCATATAAACAGGCAGTTGAAGCATTTGCGAAATTAAGTTTGATGGTATGCTGGTCTCAATTCATAAAACCCACTACGATATAACAGCATATCCAGCAAAAGGTTTTTTAGCAAAGAATTCTGAAGTTTAAGGAAAAATTGGAAGCACAAAATTTTAATGAGGAGATTACAGAGAACCGAAATGCTATCATCTGATCTTATTCCTCTGTTTCGATTTTATTCAACCCTAACTTGTCCATTGCAAGTTGTGCGGCAATCTGACTTGCATCTTTTTTATTATATGCACGACCCTGTGAAATCAGTTCACCATTCACAACGGCTCCGACTGTAAAAAGTCGTCGCCCACCTTCCATATGTTCATCAATGGTTTCAAATTCAAGATTCTTGCCGTTCTTATTGGCCCAGCCATATAATTTATTCTTATGATTGATCTCCAGATTTTCGAGATCCTCCATAAAAAGATAGGGTTGAATAATTCTCTCCATGACCCATTGCCTCGTTTTATCGTAACCCTTATCCAAGTAAATGGCCCCAACGACAGCTTCGAGCGTATTACCAAATATCTGGCTCATTTTGAGTGAGCCGTCGAATTTATTGAAATAAGAAATCTTACGCAATCCCATTTTGACTGCTATATCATTTAGCTGAACACGATTCACCATCTTACTGCGCATTTCAGTAAGAAATCCTTCTTCTTTATATGGGTATTTTTTAAAAAGAAAGTCGGCTATAATAGCGCTTAGTATCGCGTCACCGAGATACTCAAGCCGCTCGTTATTCTGATCGGAGCTTTCTTTGACAGAACGATGAGTAAGTGCCGTTTTATATAATACAGCGTTGCCGGGTATAAAACCCAATACATTTCGCAATTGCTTACGAAAAGAAACGATAGAAGAATCCGTCTTAAAAATCCTGTCTAAAAATCCCACAACACTAAAATAAGATAATTCGGGGAAAGAGAGAAAGGATAAGAGTATGGGAGTACGGGAGTGAAGAGTTACGCTTACACTCTTATACTCTTATACTTTCTTACTGGTTCTTAAATTTCTTCACAATTACGCAGGCGTTATGTCCGCCGAATCCAAACGTATTACTGAGCGCAGCATTTACTGTTCTTTTCTGTGATTTATGGTAAGTAAAATTGAGGCGGGGATCAAGTTCAGGGTCATCTTCGAAATGATTGATCGTTGGAGGTACGATATCGTGAACGACACTCATGATACATGCAATCGCTTCCACAACGCCTGCTGCCCCCAGACAATGTCCGGTCATGGATTTAGTTGAACTGATATTTGTTCTAAATGCATTTTCTCCAAAAACATCCATGATGGCTTTAACTTCTGAAACGTCACCGAGTGGGGTGGATGTTCCGTGAGTATTGATATAGTCAATATCAGCTCCGGTCATGCCTGCATCTCTTAAAGCCGCATTCATTACATTTTTTGCTCCGCGTCCTTCAGGATGTGGGGCAGTAATATGATGGGCATCTCCGGTTGCTCCGGCACCTGCGATCTCGCAATAGATTTTGGCACCACGGGCCAGTGCATGTTCCAATTCTTCCAGAATAACTGCTCCTGCACCTTCTCCGATTACAAATCCATCGCGGGCTTTATCGTAGGGACGACTCGCTGTTTTAGGAGAGTCGTTTCTTTCACTTAATGCTTTCATGGCGTTAAACCCCCCCACACCTGCTTCTGTGATTACACTTTCTGACCCTCCTGTAAGGATGATGTCAGCGACGCCTAATCTTATCAGATTGAAAGACTCCATTAAAGCATTCGTAGAAGAAGCACAGGCACTAACAACCGCAAAATTCGGTCCGCGGAAGCCATGTCTGATGGAAATATGGCCTGCCGCAATATCAAGGATCATTTTAGGAATGAAGAACGGATTGTACCGTGGGACTCCATCGCTTTTCGCGAAATTTCCAACTTCTTCCTGGAAAGTATTTATTCCTCCAATTCCACTTGCAAATACAACTCCGACCCGGTCACTATCAACATTATCTTTTGTGATTCCGGCATCAGTTACTGCCTCATCACTAACACCAAGTGCTGTTTGTGCGAACCTGTCGAGTTTACGGGCTTCTTTTTTATCCAGAAAGCGCAACGGATCGAAGTTTTTCAACTCACAGGCAAAACGTGTTTTGAATTTAGTTGCGTCAAAAAGTGTAATCAGATCTGCACCGGAAACACCATCCAGGAGATTTCTCCAATAATCGCCCAGGTTATTTCCGATAGGGGTAAGTGCACCAATACCTGTGACAACAACTCTTTTCAGTTCCATTTTACCCATTGCGCGGAAAATAAATAATGTGATAAATCCGCTTTCTCAGCCCGAAAGCCTTCGAAAAGCGGATCAACGAAGAATAGCGCAGCACAAGAAACCCCTTATTTGGCGTGTTCTTCCAGGTATCCGATAGCCTGACCTACCGTAGTAATGGTCTCTGCCTGTTCATCGGGAATCGAGATATTGAATTCCTTTTCGAACTCCATAATCAATTCAACCGTGTCAAGTGAATCGGCGCCCAGATCGTTCGTAAAAGACGCCTCGTTTGTCACTTCGGCTTCCTCTACACCTAACTTGTCCACTATAATTTTTTTGACTCGTGTTGCGATGTCTGACATTTTTGTAAATTTTAGTTTCGGCTGCAAAAATATAATTTTTGACTTAAACACAGTCAACAAGCTATTTCAATTTTATTTTTTGCTTTGGATTATATACCGGAATTTGCGATTTCCACCGCCGATTACTTAAAATCAACCCCCAAGGCATGGCCCTCAAGCAGATAGACTATGGTTCGCCGGATTATGAGAAGATGGTGCGTTTGCGTAACGATCTCCTGAGAAAGCCGCTGGGATTGACTTTCGATCCAAAAGAGCTTGAAAAAGAGAAGGATGATGTACTAATAGGTGCTTTTGAAGACGATCGGATGCTTGGCTGCTGTTTGCTCACCCTGGTTGGCCCTAAAACCTTAAGGCTCCGTCAAATGGCAGTCTCCAACAATCTGCAGGGTAAGGGAATAGGACGCGCGTTAATGATTTTTGCTGAAAATATCGCCAGAGATATGGGCTATGAAACCCTTATGATGCATGCGCGCGTTACGGCCATTGGATTCTATGAAAAGCTTGGATATGTAAAAAAAGACGGCCAATTTATAGAAATTACCATTCCGCATGTAATCATGGAAAAAAAACTTAGGTAAGCACTCTCACACTTTCACACTTTCCTCTTGGACAACCGCCTCATGCATGTGTTGCACAAATTCAAGAAGTTTTTTTATTGAATCAACGTCACTAATTATTAATGAAAATAACTTTCCATTTTGCCGCAGCCGCGCATGTCTGGAATGTCTTTGGATATAAATTAGAATATTTTTAAAAATGTCCGAATCAAAATATGCAGAATTTGGCTGATTGATAAAATAAAACTTTACCTGTTTATTTTTAAATATCAGTTTTTCAAATCCCAATGCTACCGCCATCCGGCGTATTCGTACGGTATCAAATAAATCATTTACTTCGTCCGGCACAGGACCAAAGCGATCTTCCAACTCTTTATAAAAATTTTTTAGTTCTTCTTCCGTTTCACAATTATCCAGTCTTGTATAAAGAGATAATCTTTCTGTAATACTCTCAACATACAGGTCCGGAATCAGTATTTCAAGATCCGTATCTATCGTGCAGTCGATGGCTTCCTGCTCCTGTTTGGCTATTTCATCTTTAAACAGATCCTTGAAAGAAGTTCTTTTCAGCTCTCTGATAGCTTCATCAAGAATTTTCTGATACGTTTCAAAGCCCATCTCAACCATAAAGCCGCTTTGTTCACCACCCAGCATATTTCCTGCTCCCCGAATGTCGAGATCACGCATAGCAATCTGAAATCCACTTCCCAGGTCACTGTGTTGTTCAAGCGTTTGCAACCTCTTTCGGGCGTCGGACGGCAGTGTTGCAAGTGATGGTGCCAGTAAATAACAAAACGCTTTTTTATTACTTCTTCCAACCCGACCGCGCAGTTGATGTAAATCACTGAGACCAAACTGATGCGCATTTTGAACAATGATGGTATTTACATTTGGAATGTCAACACCACTTTCGACAATATTGGTGCAGACCAATACATCATATTTTCTGTCAATAAAATTAAGTATCCTTTCTTCCAGGTCATGCCCTTCCATTTGACCATGGGCAAATCCAATACTCAGATCAGGACACAGCGACTGCAGCAAAACAGTCATTTCCTTAAGCCCCTGTATACGATTATAAATATAAAACACCTGACCGCCACGCTCCACTTCGTAGTAGATGGCGTCCCGGATAAATTCCTCATTAAATACCTGCAGCTCTGTTTGTATGGGTTGCCTGTTGGGAGGCGGTGTGTTCATAATACTCAGGTCGCGGGCACCCATCAGGCTAAATTGTAAAGTCCTGGGAATAGGCGTAGCTGTCAGCGTAAGACAATCCAGGTTCGTCTTCAGTGTTTTTATTTTTTCCTTGTGCCCGACGCCAAATTTTTGTTCTTCATCAATCACAAGTAAACCCAGGTCTTTGAACTTTACCTCTTTGCCCAAAATGGAATGCGTGCCTATAATGATATCGATTTTCCCTTCTTCCAGCTTCTTGTAAGTTTCCTTCTTTTCCTTGGCAGATTTAAATCGATTTACATAGTCAACTGTTACGGGAAAATCCTTCAATCTTTCGCCAAAAGTTTTGTAGTGTTGGAAAGCAAGTATGGTTGTTGGCACCAAAATCGCAGCCTGTTTGCCATCCAGACATGCTTTGAACGCTGCCCTGATAGCTACTTCTGTTTTGCCAAATCCCACATCGCCGCAAACCAGGCGATCCATAGGTGACGCAGATTCCATGTCTTTTTTTACGTCGGCTGTAGCTCGGCTTTGGTCAGGCGTGTCCTCATAAATAAAAGATGCCTCCAACTCGGTTTGCATGTAATTATCGGGAGAAAAAGCGAATCCTTCCTGAGCTTTTCGCGCAGCATATAACTTGATGAGATCAAAAGCGATTTCCTTTACACGGGTTTTGGTTTTTTCTTTTAGCTTCTGCCATGCATCGCTTCCAAGCTTACTCATTTTAGGAATACTTCCTTCTTTACCCGTATATTTTGAAATTTTATGCAGCGAATTAATATTGACATACAGAATATCATTGTCCTTGTAAAAGATTCTTACTGCCTCCTGGAGATGCCCGCTCACTTCGATTTTCTGCAGTCCGCTAAATACTCCCACTCCATGATCAATATGGGTTACGTAATCTCCCGGTTGCAATTCGCGAAGTGTGCGAAGCGTGATTGCTTTGCTTTTATTGTATGCCTGCTTAATTTTGTATTTATGATAACGCTGGAAAATCTCGTGGTCGGTGTAGCAGACCACTTTGAGATCTTCATCAATAAATCCTTCATGTATAGAAGTTGCCACAGGAGTAAACCGAATTTCTGATTTCAGGTCTTCAAAAATCGTATGAAGTCTTTCCAGTTGTTTTGCATTTTCAGCAAACAGGTATATTTCAAATTTCCTGGATTTCCAGCTTTCAAGGTTTTCAATCAGTCTTTCAAAGCGCCTGTTGAAGGCTGGTTGCTGGCGCGTGTGAAATTCAATGGTATAGGCTTCTTGTTCCGGTACAGAGCCAAAGTCAACAAGATGCCGGCTTTTGGAAACCTCTTCGATGGCACTTGAGTCTATGAAATCTTCCACTGAGATTTTTTTACCTCCGCTGTCATCTGTAATCTTTATCTCCCTTGCGCCCCCTCCTGATTCGAGAAAAAGTTTCAGGTCTTTATGGAGTATATCCATTTTTTCTCTTATAAACCGTCGGTCGTGCATCCACAATACCGTATTATCGGGAATGAATTCAAAGAGTGAAACTTTTTTTTCTTCTGTGAAGTGGGTCTCAATATTTGGTATAATGTTTACCTGTATCAACCTTCTTTCGCTCAGTTGGGATTCGGGATCAAACAACCGGATAGAATCCACTTCATTCCCAAATAACTCAATCCGGTATGGTTTCTCATTCCCGAACGAATAGATATCAAGAATGCCTCCCCGTAAAGCAAATTGACCCGGTTCATACACGAAATCAGTTCTTTCAAAACCATAGCCTACAAGGGTTTCCATCAGTTCCACAGGCTGTATGGTTTCGCCGGACTTCAGCCGAATCATATTTTCAGCTAGTGTTTCGGGAAGTACTACTTTTTCAATAAGTGCCTCCGGACAGGTTACAATGATTTTCTTATTACCTCCATTACTCCATCGAGTAAGGGCTTCTGTGCGAAGCATAACATGACTGCTGTTAAGCTCCTGCCAGGTCTTATTATTCTTAAAAGATGAAGGAAAGTAAAAAATATCGAGCGCCCCCGTGAGATTTTCTAATGAATTGTGGAAGTACGCTGCCGTTTCCGCATCCTCCAAAATGACGACATGATTGAGTTGACTTGTGGTATGCAGATTAAAAATAGCAGTAATAACAAATGCCGGGGAAGATCCCTGAAGATTCTTTAGAAAGATTTGCTGGGGTTGGGACAAAGTAAGCCTGTCCGCCAGCTGAAAAAGGCGGGATGAATGTTCGTATTGCTTCAGCAGGACCTCATTACTCATCCAGACTGCAAAGATACTGAAAACAAGTATGGGAGTATGGGAGTATGGGAATGTGAAAGAAATCTGCGTCCGGGATTTCATTGCAAAAATCCACTCCCATACTCCCATACTCCCATACTCCCATACTTGTTTTCAGTATACCGCATCGTAGTCGATATTGATATTGACTTGAGTGATTTTGCCCGAATGAACCTTTACAGGTGCGATATGGCCATCCCCATCAAAATTATTAGCGTAGTACAAAGCATCCTTTTTGGTGAAAAGAGAGTATTCTCCAGGAGGCAGTGAAACTGAAAAATAACCGCTCTCGTTTGACGTCACAGTCTGAACCAAATGAGTGCGGATTGTGCTATAAAACGCAGTTTCGCCCTCTTTGATAACCTGACTAAGACTGGTGAGCTCATATATGTATAAAACAGCTTTAATTCCTTTAGGTGGGCTTAATTTTGTATCTGGAGAAGGCATCCGGTTGCCAGAAATTCGAAATATATATCCTTCGAGACCCGTTTTTTTATCCTGGCTGTAAACGGAATGCAGCAAAACAGGTATGCTGATCGCCAATTGCAGTATCGTTTTTTTGAACAGCATTTTCACTAAACAACCAAAGGTAAGTTATACCAAAAATGGCTATGCTTGGTAAAAATGTGTAATTTTCAGGCTCTTTATCATTTAAGAAAATACATGATACGTAAGAAATTTGTACCCCTGTTCCTTATCGTTTTATCCCTCGTTTCAACTGTTCATTCTCAGGTAACTACGAATGTCTCAGCACTTCGCGACGGAGCAACGCGCTCTGAAATACTGTATCGTGAAATGAGTGTACGCCTGGCCGGATTAGCAAGACAAAAAGGATGGCCACTCTCTATAAAACTAAAAAAGGGAAATATTGCCGTTCTCTGCGGTGTGAGTCCAAAGGGTTTTCCACTTTATATTTCTACAAATGACAATATCATTTCAGCTGCCACTATCGGTACCAACCAACTTTGGCCTGGTGGAAGTACGGGATTAAATCTGAATGGTTCAACGCCTGCACTAAAAGGTAAGCTGGCTCTTTGGGATGGCGGTAAAGTTTTAGGGACTCACCAGGAACTTGCCGGAAGGGTAATTCAGGTTGATAATTCCCCCATACTAAACGACCATTCCACGCATGTTTCGGGTACCCTTATAGCGGCCGGTGTAAATCCTGTTGCCAAGGGTATGTCTTTCGGAGCCCAGCAGCTCCAGGCATATGATTATAATGATCAACTGACAGAAATGTATGCGGCAGCCCCTAACCTGCTTATCTCAAATCATTCTTATGGGGCTCTTGCCGGTTGGAATTTAGATACCGATAACAATGAATGGCAATTCCTTGGAAACCCGGGAGATACCGTTGACTATAAGTTCGGATATTATGATGATGTTACTCAGGTATGGGATTCTATTGCATATAATGCTCCCTATTATTTGATTGTCAAATCTGCCGGAAACAACAGAGATGAGAACGGCCCCGCAGTAGGCCAGCCCTACTATCGTTATAATGCGGCCGGGAACCTGATACCCGCAGGTAACAGACCCGCAGGTATCAGTAACAATGATGGTTATGATATCATTCCAACCTACGGGATCGCCAAAAATATTATTTCAGTTGGAGCAGTAAACCCCATTCCAGGAGGCTATAATTCGCCGGCTGATGTTGTTCTGGCTGATTTCAGCAGCTGGGGGCCTTCAGACGATGGTCGTATTAAACCAGACCTCGTGGCTGATGGAGTTAATGTATTGTCATCTATCAGTACTTCAAATAATGCTTACGCAATTTATAGCGGAACTTCCATGTCCTCACCGGCAACTGCAGGATCCGGATTTCTTTTGCAGGAATACTATTATAAACTGCATAATGTTTTCATGCGTTCAGCAACGCTGAAAGGAATTTTGATTCATACCGCTGATGAAGCCGGACCAGCAGACGGTCCCGATTATCAATATGGATGGGGCCTGGTAGATATGGTGAAAGCTGCTTCCGTGATTACTTCAAACAACACAGATCAATTAATTCAGGAGAATGTGAGGGCAAATGCAGATGCTCCTTTAACCATTCCAGTAGTTGCCTCTGGTAAGGGACCTCTGGTTGCTACAATCTGCTGGACTGATCCTGCTGCCACCGTAGACGAAGTGAATGTTTTAAATAATCCGGCACGAAAGCTTGTAAATGATCTCGATTTACGAATTACGGGAAATAGTACCACGTATATGCCCTGGACACTTAATCGTCTTAATCCGGGCGCCCCCGCTGTACCAGGTGATGACAGTCTGAATAATGTTGAAAAAGTCATTGTAAAAAATACTATTCCAGGAAAGTCATATAGTCTGACCATTTCACACAAAGGCACACTTAAAAACGGATCCCAGGCTTATTCACTTTTGGTGAGCGGGGTGGGAAGTACTCCCTATTGCAGCTCAGCGGCTTCCAGTAGCGCAGGGACGCGCATCGACGAAGTCAAAATGGGGAATATTGATGTAGTAAATCCATCGGGCTGTACAACATACACGGATTATACGAATAACATCATCAATCTTCAATCAAGTCAGACCATTCCCTTCACCATAAAACTCAGCAGCTGCGATGCAAGTACTTCTTCCAGAGTAATTAAAATATTTATTGATTATAAAAATAACGGAACGTTTTCTCAGGCTTACGTAAGTCCTGTTTTGGCAGGCGGAGCTATTACTGATAATGGAAATCTGATCGTGCCTGCTGGTCTGGTCGTAGGAAACAGTACCAGGCTGCGTATAGTGGCTGAAGAAACTACCGACACATCGGCGGTTCAGGCATGCGGTAGCTATGGTACTGGGGAAACGCAAGATTATACTGTAACCTTTCAGCCACTTACAAATGATGTAAGCGCTGATGCCGTGGTGGATCCTTTGCCGGGATCTTGCCAGACAGATTCTCAGCGTGTTTCCATCAGGATAAAAAATTCAGGAACAGAAGCACAAGTAAACGTACCTGTGTCATTGAAAATAATTTCAGGAAGTACAACACTCGTTGACATCAACACCATTTATCCAGATACGGTGCCTGCAATGAGCTCAGTGATCTATACTTTTCAGCCCGCTTATCCTGCAGCTGCAGGTAAAATTTATATTATTCAGGCAGCAACGTCCTTACCAGGGGACCAAAACACAGGCAACGATTTTATTTCAGATACTATCAACATCAGTTCCGGATCGGAAGTCGCCACAGGTGAAGCAGAAATTTGTAGTACAACGCCTCCCTTAGCCGGACTTAAAGCAAATCTTACCGACAGCACCGATGCCGTTCTCTGGTTCGACAGTCCGACATCCACGACCCCTATCGCGTCGGGAGATCAGGCTACCACGACTGATATTCCACCCAATAAAACGTATTACCTGGGGCTGAATGAAATTAGCGGATCCGTAGGTCCTGTAAACAAATTGGTTTTCCCACAAGGCGGATACAATTACTTTCAGGGAAACTTTATCAAATTTCATAACGACGTTCCAGTAACAATTGCGACCAGTCGATTATATGTTGGCGCAGGAGGTAAAGTGGATTTTATTGTAGCAGACATCGCAAACTATGACTCATGTGCGGGCTCATTCAGTTATTATCCTATTTCTGAAAATGTCATCGATGTGTATCCTACAACGCCAACTCCTTCAAGAGTCGCTTCGAGCATCAATTCACCTAGCGACACAGGTGCTGTGTTTTTATTGAATTTGCCTGTACCTACACCCGGCGATCATATACTGATTGTAGTTGCGGAAGACAGTGCGTTTTTGTTCCGCAATAACAATCTCACATCAAACCCATATCCGATGGGCATTCCAGGTGTTTTTACTTTTACCGGAAACAGTGCGATAGATGTGTCGAATTGTAAAGACACAAGTTTCTACCAGAAATATTATTACTTCCTTTATGACACACGAATAACACTAACAAAATGTGCGTCACCGCGTGTTGCTGTGCAGGCCACCACCCCTTCACCAGTTATTCTTACGCGTGTTGGGAATTTGCTATCAAGTAATTATGCATCAGGTAATCAATGGTATTACCAGGATACATTGGTTGCAGGGGCTACCGGTCAAACGGATTCATTACACGCACCCGGCAATTATAAAGATGTTGTTACTGACAGCGTAGGTTGTTCTCTGGTCTCTGCCGAATATATTTATACTCCTGGAAATGATATTGGACTTGCGGTTACGCCAAATCCAAATCACGGATCATTTACGGTGCAGTTCTATCAATCTGCCATCGCAAATATGGACATGCGCATTTTGGATATCAACGGTCAATTGCTTTATGAATCGAAGAATCCCAATTTTCAGGGGTCATATAGTAAATTGATAAACCTTGGTCCGGTCAGTACAGGTATGTACGTTTTGCAACTGGAAATCGCCGGTAAGAAATATCTGCAGAAGATTATGGTATATTAGGGTTATGGGTTATGGGTTACCTTAGTTTTTTTGAAAATATAAAGATTCTGCTTTCATCCATAACTGATAACCCATAATTTATAATTTAGAAAAATGGTCCAACCCTGGCAATCCGGAAAAATTATACGTATTGAAAATGCCACAACTTTTACAAGGAGATTTTGGATTGAACTTGAATCAGGCGAATCTTTTCATTTTGAACCCGGACAGTTTGTAACACTCGACCTTCCCATCCACGAGAAACCAGCAAAACGCTGGCGAAGTTATTCCATCGCGTCTTGGCCCGATGGAACCGCTGTTTTTGAATTGGTTATTGTTTTGCTGGAAGGAGGCGCGGGCACAAAATATCTTTTTGAGGAAATAACTGTTGGTTGTACTTTAATTCTACGCGGACCACAGGGATCATTTACACTTCCTTCCCTGATTGAAAAAGATCTTTTTCTGATTTGCACGGGAACCGGAATAGCACCTTTCAGAGCTATGGTGAATCACATATTAAATCACAATCTTTCGCACCTGGACATTTTTCTGATATTTGGATGCAGACGTTTGGAAGACGCATTGTATCAGCGGGAAATGGAAACATTGGAAGAGAATTTACCTGGTTTTCAATACCTGCCTGTTTTTTCCCGTGAAATACCGGAAAACAGAAAACATCTGATCAGAACGGGATATGTTCATGCCGTTTATGAAGAAATATGCAGAAATAAATTAAGTAGAATTGGTGCCGAATCAAATCTTATTTCCCCGGCATCTTTTTATCTGTGTGGCTGGAAAGTTATGATAGATGAAGCCAGAAAAAGAATCGCTGATCTGGGATACGATCGCAAAGCCATACACTTGGAGCTTTATGGTTAGTTAAGTAGTTAAGGATTATGAGTTTGCTAACGAGTTAAAAATTCATAACCCATAAATCATAACCCATAACCAATTAAAGTCCTGAAGCTGACTGCTGTTCGATGTTCTTTTTTGAAAGAAGTTGTTTTCGAAGGTTGATATCGGGAACTTTCTTAATACCCGTTTCAATTTCCTTAACGGGACCTTTCATTGTAATTACAGGACTTTTTATATCCTGCATCTGAGATTCCATAGTAGAAGTCTCACGTTCGAGTTCAAGAATATGTGCGTAGTTATTGAGTATTTCCCTTTCCAGTTCTTCAATTTTTGCGCGGCACTTCACAATCATTTTTGACTTTATTGCATAGCCTGCGAAAATTGAAATTCCTACTAAAAGCGCAAGCAAATAGATACTAACCGTAACCTCGTTGGTAAACATGGCGGTAATTATGTTAAAAAATCAATCAACGGATCTTCAGCGGGTACTTCGCTGGAACAGGATTACGCTTCCCAACGGGGGTTCATCAGGCAATTGGAGGTTATAGCCAAAATTAAGGGTTCCCTTCCAATTAAAAGATGCCTGTGCAATTAAGTTTTATAAAATTTCTTTTTCAACAATTTCTCTGATAGCCGTTACCGGTATCCTTTCCTGCAGCATGCTATCCCTGTGACGTATAGTCACCGTTTGGTCCGAAACCGTCTGATAGTCTACCGTTACAGAAAAAGGGGTACCAATGGCATCCATTCTCCGATACCTCTTCCCAATCGTGTCTTTTTCTTCATAAAAACAACGAAAGCGACCGCGGCAGTCCGCTAAAATCTGCCTGGCAATTTCAGGAAGCCCGTCTTTTTTTACCAAAGGGAGAATGGCAAGTTTTATCGGTGCGAGCCCAGGTGGAAATTTTAAAACTACCCGGCTGTCTTTTTTGTCTGTTGTACTTAAGTCTTCTTCCTGATACGCCTCACTCAGGATCATCAATACCGTTCTGTCCAGGCCAATGGAAGTTTCAACTACATAGGGAATGTAATGCTGGTTTAACTCAGTATCAAAATAAGTCAGCTTTTTTTTGCTGTATTCCTGGTGATTTTTTAAGTCAAAATCTGTTCTGGAGTGTATGCCCTCTACTTCTTTAAATCCCATTGGAAATTCATATTCTATATCACAGGCAGCGTCAGCATAGTGTGCTAACTTAACATGATCATGGAAACGATATTTGTCGGGTGAAATGCCGAGGCTTAAATGCCACTTCATCCTGGTTGCTTTCCAATATTCGTACCATTCTTTCTGTGTGCCGGGGCGAATAAAAAACTGCATTTCCATTTGTTCGAATTCCCGCATACGAAATATGAACTGACGAGCCACAATTTCATTTCTGAATGCCTTTCCTGTTTGTGCAATTCCGAAGGGTATTTTTAAACGACCCGTTTTCTGCACATTCAGGAAATTAACAAAAATACCTTGCGCAGTTTCCGGTCTTAAGAATATCTCACTGGCTTCCTCCGACACGCTTCCCAATTGTGTGGAGAACATTAAATTGAACTGACGAACCTCACTCCAGTTTGATGTTCCGCTTATTACACACTTGATTTTCTTTTCTTCTATTAATTTTTTCAGCCCGTCAAAATCATTATTTGCCAGCAATCTCTCCATAATTGCAATAAGCTCAAGAGCCTCTTCTTTTTTTCCTTCTGTTTCCAACTCCTCCGCCCTGGCCTCAATCAAATGGTCCACCCTATATCTCTTCTTACTGTCTTTATTGTCTATCATCGGATCACTGAAGTTATCAATATGACCGGATGCCTTCCATGTGGTGGGATGCATAAAGATCGCTGCATCAATCCCCACAATATTGTCCTGCAACTGTGTCATACTCTTCCACCAATAGTCCCTAATATTCTTTTTTAATTCACTGCCATACTGGCCATAATCATAAACAGCACTGAGGCCGTCATAAATTTCACTTGAAGGAAATATAAAACCATATTCCTTACAATGGGAAATAATTGCCTGAAGTTTAACGTTGTCATTTGCCATAACGGCTGCAAAAGTAAGGAGAATGGGAACGGGACGCAACTCCTTCGGGCTCATTGTAGTATTTTTGAGGATATGTCGACATTGAAAAGATGTCTGCCTTATGTAAGCTTCGTCCTTTTCTTCATGATGACCTTCCAGACGCATGCACAAACGAAAGTTCTGCGCGGATTAATTCTGGACATTCAAAGTGGAGAACGTGTACCCTTTGCTTCCATGAAGCTGGACAAAAGTGGATATGGAAAACTCAGTGATTCTGCAGGTGGATTTACGTTTCGTTTTGAAAAATGGCCGCACGATACACTTCGGGTATCCTATGTAGGGTTTCAGACTTACTCAGTTGTACTGGACGACTCTACGCTGAGCCGCATAGGGCATGACACGCTTTTTTTAACCATCAATCTTCAGCGTGGCAAATATATTAATGAAGTAACCATTAGCCGGAAAGTGGACTTCGGTCTCCTGCTCTGGCGAAAGATTGTAAAGCACAAAGAATCCAATGATCGCTACCGGTTTCGTAATTTCTCATACGAACTTTATAATAAGCTGGAGCTGGATCTCAACAGAGTGAACAGGCAAAGAATGGAGTCGGTAAAACTGCTCAAGCCTTTTAAATTTATACTGAACAACATCGATTCCAGTGAGTCACAACCCTTTCTTCCTTTATACATTACCGAAACACTTTCTGATTACTATTTTGAAAGGGACCCGACAAAAAGACGCGAACTCATAAAAGGAAGCAAAACAGTCGGTCTGGATAATGCCAGCGTAAGCAAATATCTGGGCGGCATGGAACAGAATATTGACTTCTATAATAATTTCATACCCGTTTTTGATAAACGTTTCGTAAGCCCCCTGAGTAATAATGGTGATTATTATTACCGTTATAAAATCATCGACACACAGTACGTTAATTCCCGACGCCTGCTGCATTTAATCTTCACACCCAAGAGAAAAGGAGAAAATACTTTCGAAGGCGACTGCTGGGTACATGATTCCAGCTTCGCGATTCAGAAAATGACCTTGCGGCTGGACGCGAATGCCAATATCAATTTCGTACAGCAGATGAGCCTGATTGAAGAGTTCTCATTAATTAACGACACGACCTGGTTTCTTACAAGAGATAAGTTTGTTGTTAGCCTATCCCCACTTGGTAAAAATAAGATGGGTATGATAGGGCGAAAAACCACGACATATAAAAACATTGTTTATAATGACTCCTCAGTAACCAAACAGCTTGACAAGAACAGGATTCCGGAAGAAGTATTGTTCTCTGGCAATGCTCGTATCAGACCGGATTCTTTTTGGCTCGCACATCGACACGAAGAATTGAGTAAAGATGAAAAAGCAGTATACAAAATGGTGGATACCCTGATGAAAATGCCACAGTTCCATACATATACCAATTTCCTGAATTTTATCGGTACGGGTTACATGGATATTGGCAATTATCAAATTGGCCCATGGTACAACTGGATATATAGTAATGAATTGCAGGGTCTGCGTCTGCGTTTTGATCTTGGCACCAACAGCGGGTTTAATAAAAACCTGATACTTCATGGTTATCTGGCTTATGGATTTGGAGACAAAGTATGGCATCAGGAAGCGGATGCGATGTATGTCTTCCGTCGTAATCCCCGTATGACCCTGTATGGAATGTACCGGCAGGATCTGGACTACGGACAACAATATTACGATGAGATCACGTCGGATAATATCTTCGCAATCGCAGTCCGAAAACCGAATGTGCCGATTAAATTTATCAATCTTACAGAGGAGAAATTAGAATGGTTCAATGAGTGGATAAACGGATTTTCAGTTACACTCACCGCGGATCATAAAGTATATAACCCGGAATTGAATCTTGCACCATTGAGTGATTTTGAAAAGGGAACCGGTAATCCCATGAATGGTTTCGAGCTGGCAGTGAATCTGCGTTTTGCATTCCTGGAGAAATTTTTTGAAAACAATTTCTATCGCACAAGTCTCGGCAGTGACTATCCTATTATCGATGTAAAGTATACAAGAGGCATTCCGGGCGTTTTGGGAAGTACGCTTACTTACAATAAATATTTTGTGAGCATTTCTGATATTGTTAAAGTGCCGCCACTCGGCACGATCTACTATGATTTTTTTGGAGGCAAAACGACTGGTGTACAACCCTATCCCTTTTTAAACATCGCACCGGGAAACGAAACCTATTACTATAATAAGTATGCGTTCAGCTTAATGAACAAATACGAATATCTGCATGATCAATTTTTAGGAGTCAATTATGAACATAATATTGGCAGCGGGATTTTTCGCTTCACAGGTATTACAAGAAAATTGAAATGGCGTCAATTTTACAATGTCAAGCTATTATGGGGACATCTCTCGCCGGAAAATACAGCATACAATAACAACGCAGACTATCAGTTCAGATCACTTGACGGAAGGACTTATATGGAACTAGGCACAGGAGTAGATAATATTTTTAAATTCTGCCGTGTGGATTTTATATGGCATGTGCTTCCTACAGGGCAGAATTTATCCTATCAACAAAAATTCGGAGTGTTCGGAAGTTTCAGATTTTCATTCTAGGTTATTATTGCACACCAGAACTTTAATTGACAAACATACATATCAGTCAAGGTTCATCTTTTTCAAAATATCCTTAAAAGAGATATCATTCTTCATAGGAAGAAATACAGGATCCACTTTTATAAAATACATAAATATTTCTTTGTCCGAAAGAGACTTTTGCAACTCACTAATTGCAAGATTATATTCATGAAGGGCTGAGTAAACCATCGCAATATGATAATGAGCTTTGAAATCAGTTTCTTTTAATGTCATATCGAGCTGCTGAGCTGCCAACTGAAAATTACCGGACATGGCATTTATATACGGCATCAGCGTATTCTGATAAACCTGGTTTGTTATATTTCCTTTTGGATCAAGTTGCTTTGCCAATTCGATGGCTTGTCCGAAATCCTTTTTTTCGACAAGCACATAAGCGAGATATGCTTTACCAAGTGGATAATGCGAACTGATGATAATCGTCTTCCTGAATTGCGTCTCTGCTGAATCGTATTCACCGGCGAAATAATAATTTCTGCCCAATATCCAATTCACAGAAACGGATGATGGGTCAAGCGCTAAAGCCTTCCTTATTTCTTCAATTCCCGCTTCGGTATTTTCTCCCGTATATTGCAAAAGGTTACCATAAAAAATATGTGCATACGAATATTTCGGGTCAAGTTTGATAGCTTTTTCAAGCGTTAGTTTTGATTGTTTCCAATTGTAATCGTAAGCAGACTGAATAAATCCAAGAGTTGTTATTGCCGGGACGAGTGTACTATCAAGCGAAAGAGCCTTGTTAACATAATCTTTTGCGATGGGAATGGCATCGCGTTGCGATAAACCTATCTGATTAAAAGTATACAAATCAGCCAGACCCGCATAAGACAATCCATATTCAGGATCAATATTAATGGCCCGTTTATAATTTGCTTCGGCACTATCAAATGTCTCACGTGTTCGGCCATCCCAAAAATATCTTCCTTTAAGATAAAAGTTATAGGCATCGACGTTATCCGTGTATTGCTTTTTTATATCGTTCTGATCGGCCTGCGTCAAGTGAGCTGACAACGAATTAGCAATTTTTTCTGCAACTTCATTCTGTAACGTCAACACATCGCCCCAATTTCTGTCGTCATCTGTATGCCAAATCGTTTTGCCCGTATTCACATCTGTCAGGTCAGCAATAATCTGAATTTTATTTCCCTGTTTTTGAATGGTTCCTGTAAGAATGGCCGCAACCCCCAATTCGTTGGCAATATCGATAATACTCCGTTTAAAATTTTTATACATTTTTACCCGGGCCCATCCTGGCACTTCTGTAAGGCCGGACAATTTTGACAGCTTGTCAATTACATCGATGGTAAATCCGTCATTGATGTATTCATTTTCTTTTTCAGTAGAAATGGTTTCAAAAGGAAGGACTGCTATCGATTTTTCCGTCCCCGTAAAACCCGTTCTTTTGAAATAAAATATAAACGAAATGAGGCCAATAAGTAAAACCAGACTTCCCCAGATTATTTTTGATTTGAAAGATTTTTTCTCATTCAACTTCCCCTCCATTCTAGTTTTATCCGGTACAACAAAACCTTCATTCGCGAGCGCAAAAACCTCCATTGGCTCATCTACATTCTTGAAATGGAAACGCCCCAACGAAACTGTTTTGAATTCCTGGTGATTTTTGATTTTACTATTAATCTCGGAAGAAAAAAGAATTGCATTTGATACTCCAAGAGATTGTATTCTCGATGCAATATTCACACCGTCACCGAATACTTTTCCATCCTCAAATGTTATTTCACCTACATGTAATCCGATTCGGAGCGGAACTTTTGGAACTGTTTGCAACAGCTCTTGCATTTTGATTGCACACCTAAGAGCCTGCATAGCGCTATGAAATGTACAAAGGCTGCCATCCCCGTAATCGTTCAGAATTTCCCCCTGATAAGCGGAAACCGATTCTTTCAATACGTCTGAATACTTTTTATTTATGGATATAGCAGTTTGCTCATCCTTTTGCATGATAGCAGTGGAGCCAATGATATCCGTAAAAAGTATGGCCGCAAGTCGGCGTTGTTGTTCCATTTCAGACGTTCAATTGTAACAAGGATAAAATGGCAATACTGGATATCTAAGGTGCCAGATTCATCTTCCTCATTATTTCTTTAAACCGGGGTTCACCTCTAATGGCATCCAGTCCCGGATCTACTTTCATATAAAACATATGCAGGTCTCGGATTTCGTAAGATTTCTCTAACATTTCCAGCGCCCTGGGATGATCGCCCAGCGCAACATATATCCTGCATAAAATATAAAGCGATACCAGTTCTTTTCTTTTTTCATCCAGAGATTTTTGTAGCAAATCCTTCGCTTTTAACGTATCACCCAATAACGCATATCCATAACTCTGCATGGCAAAATAATAATCAATCGTATTCTTATGGTCCGTGAATGTAATTTTGTCAAACTCCTCCCTGGCTTCCTTGTACATTTTTTTTTGAACATATGTAAGCCCAAGGGACCAGTCTGTTATTTCGGCCTGGTTGGGCGCATTTTTAAATGCTTTATTAAACTGACTAATGGCTTTATCATTTAAACCTGCGAAATAGTAACTACGCCCCAATACCCAGTTTTCGGCCCAACCCAACGGATTCAGTTCAACAGCTTTCTCAACTTGCTTTAGTCCCTCCTCAGTATTCCCGGAAAATTGCAATACGATTCCATAGTATAAGTGCGCAGTCGGATTATTCGGTTCGAGTTCAATTGCCCTTTCGAGCGTTTTCTTCGATTTATCCCATTCGTAGTCGAAATTAAATTGAATGAATCCTAACGATGTGTATCCCTCACTCAAATTGCTGTCAAGTGCCAATGCTTTATCCGCATATTCTCTTGCTATGGGTATTGCCTCCAATTGGCTCATTCCTCTTTGGTTATATGTATAACAATCAGCAAGCCCGGCAATTGCCAATGCGTAGTCAGGGTCCAGTTTAATTGCCTCTCTGAAATTGGCCTCTGCGCTATCAAAATTTTCCTTGGTTCTGAGATTCCAGAAATTCCGTCCTTTTAAATAATATTTGTAAGCTTCCACATTTTCCGTATAATTTTTCGAAATGTTGCTCTTTTCTTCCGGTGTCACGTTCGCTTTCAAAGCCTTAACAATTGCTCCCGCCACTTTTGATTGAATCGATAGAATCTCTTTACTATCATATTCGAAATCATCCCCCCATAGCCGTTTATTGGTATTTACTTCTGTTAGTTCCGTAATAATGTGAATTTTATCGGCATGTCTTTCCATTGTGCCTGAAAGTATGGCAGCGACACCCAATTCATCAGCTACCTGTTTCAGGGTTTTTGTTGTTTTTTTGAATCCTCTAACGGAAAACCATCCGATTACCTTATTAAGCGAAGAAATTTTAGAAAGGTTTTTAATAATATCCTGTGTTATACCATCTGAAATATATTCTTGCGAGTCTATTACTCCTACATTTTCAAATGGCAAAACAGCAATCGTTTTTGCACCTTCGGAGAATCCTGAACCCCTGAAAAAATTACGATAGACAATATTGGCAACAACCAAAGCGATAATAATGACAAGAGTTATTACCCACTTTTTATTGAAGGATTTTTTCTCCTTGAGCTTGCCTTCCAATTTTGTTTTATCAGGCACTGTGAAACCTTCATTGGAAAGCGCAAACACCTCCATCGGTTCGTCGACATTTTTAAAATGAAAACGCCCAAGGGACACGGTCTTAAATTCCTGCTGATTTCTCAGTTTACTGTTTATCTCAGAAGAAAAGAGGATTGCGTTCTCGATTCCGAGTGACTGTATTCGGGAAGCGACGTTCACACCGTCTCCGAATACTTTGCCTTCTTCAATTAAAATTTCTCCAACATGAAGTCCGATCCGCAGGGAAACCTTAGGTTCAATCCTTAACAATTGCTGTATTTCGATGGCACATTTTACAGCCTCTATAGCGCTGTTAAAACAGCATAGGCTTCCGTCTCCATAGTCATTCAGCATTTCGCCCTGGTGGGCGGAAACAGCCTGTTTCAATACACTTAAATAACGCTTATTTATCTGGACTGCGGCTTGTTCGTCCTTCTGCATAATAGCAGTGGAACCAATAATATCAGTAAATAGAATGGCTGCTAGCCGGCGTTGCTGTCCCATTTTGGTTACCCAAATGTAATGAGTATATCACTGGAACGTAGCCGTTTAGTGTATTAGCGGTTAAAACGTAAACGTATAACCTAAAAATAACACATAGTTTGCAAAATGACCAGGTGTGGTGAAGTCTGTACCTGTGATCTCACTCGCCTGCTGGTCGGTCGGGGCTTTAATAGTGGCCCTTTCGACAGGTATGGTAACGAAAGTATATAAAAATGAGGTTTTGAACTTGTATTGTAAACCCGGCTCAACGGAGAAAATATGGCCAACCCTTCGTAAACCGTCGCTTTTGCCAATCAAATCATAGGCTGGAACTCCTTCATACCGGAGACCCAGCGCTCCGACTAATTTATCCATGGTATAGTCTACACCCGCTCTCAGAGTATAAGAATCCGGAACACTGTTAACGTCGGTTCCGGTAGCATCAGCAACGGCAACGATACTGGCAGGTGCATTCGGAAATAAGCTGTAAGTACCATTTACATCCCGCGGATTGATCAGATAAAAGAAATTTCCATATATACTTACCTTTCTATCAAAAATATAATAACCATTCAGTTCAGTCGTAATACCCGTGCCACCATCACCCAATTGAATGGCCACATTCACGGGTGACAACATTTTTGCTGCGTGGTTATTGGGATCGTAATAAAAATAATCTTCATAGTTATAATTGCCCGTTGGAAACTTGATTCCCAATCCGAACTGGATATTTCCTTTTTGGAGTTTATTAGTATTAAATAACCATTTATAAACTGTAAAGCGCATATCCCCCGCACCAAAATCAGAAGTCGTGTGCTGAACACCTGACTGATGTTCCAACGTACTCGTAACGCTGTTTGCAGCAATAGGCAAGTCGAGTGCGATAGACCATCCATTTTCCAGTATCCTGGTAAGTTCAAAATTCATTGTGTACTCATAAAGATGAATACCGTCGTTAGGTTGTCTTTCCTTACCAGCATAAACTTCGAATGCATTAAAATAACGGTTATTGATATCAAGGGCCCACTTATCGGCCGATTGTCCGTAACCCAATTGTGCAAACTGACCAAAGCCTGAAATATTTCGGATAGCAATGCATCCCTGCGCCCAGGCTCTGCAAATGAATAGTAGGTGAACCGAAATGAGTAACAGATGTTTTTTCATGTCATACAAACTATTTTTTTATGCCATGATATTGTTTAGCGCAGGTCACATCAAACTGCCAGATTTCTCCCATGCCCGGAGCGCCCCCAAAACCCCAAATAGAAACATAGAGTTTATTGTCAGGGCCGAACGTCATAGCTGTTGGAAAATTAAGACCCGATGCAATGGTAATTTTCGATCCAGAGGGATCAATTCTGATAATGTCGCCCGTACCAGGAGTTGGTGTAGGGTTGCCGGTTGTATTTTCGAGAATATACATACCGCCAACTTCGTCAAAAGTAACTCCCAGCACTGCAGAAAATCCGCTCGCAACAACGCTTATCTGACCACCCGGAGTTATTTTATATATGGCGGATAAATCGGAAAGCGGATAAGTGTCCAGGTTTCCCACATAAAAATTACCGTCATGAAATATCTGACAGGTAGGAACTATGTGTCCTTCGGCTGCTGAGATATCGATTACCCTGCTGATCTTCCCTTTAGTGGTTACCTTATCAAGTTCTCCATGATTAGGCTCTATAACGTACAAATCACCGTTTACTTCACTCATACTATACGGTGTTCCATCCGGTTCATAGTCTGCGGGATTTTCCTGGGCAGTTGGATTATTCATGTAGTACGAACTTAAGTCCACAACCATCGACCAGGTTCTGTCCTTATTCACTTTGAAAACCTGATTTGGAATACCCACCACACCATGAGAACATCCGGCTCCATTCAGCAAACCGTACAGTGTGTTCCCAACGAATGCAACATCACCCACACCGCTTGTCGGAGATCCCGTAAGCTCGGATGACTGACTGGAAGGCAGGTTGTCAACGAAAACTGTGCGCTTGCCGTCGTTCCCCACCCTGGAAATACATGAACCGGTCTGGCTGCCCAGATAAGGTCCGACGGGTGGAATTACCTGGGTGCAGGTTGTAGTATTTGAACCACCAATGCCCCCTTCGGCTACATACAGGTATCCGTCAGGTCCAAATTTCAAACCACGGGGGCTGTTGAACCCTGATGAAAATTTAGAAGCATTAATTACAAGATTGTCAGGACTACAATTGCATAATGGGTTAGGTGCATTTTTTACACAGGAATTGAAAAGAATAAGAACTGCAATCGCAGCTCCAAATTTCATGTAAACATTACTTTTCATAAATACGTTCTTTTAATGATTTAAAATGGCTTGAGAATAAAGGCAGATGACAGGATAAAAATAACAGGGCAGGTAATCGCTTACTTATAAAGTCGACAGTGGGTAGTGTTTCAAATACTTATACCATTTAGAAGATTTTAAAACCTTCACAGGCGATAAATGGCACTCGTCGACTAATCAACCCATTTTGTAATTCAACACATTGATTGCCGTTGAATCTGTTTTTTGTTGATTAATTTTAAAAGGAAAAAACTCGTGAAGGGTTATCATTTTATATTCTCCAATCAATTCATATATCGGCTCACAAGGCACGTCGCTTTCTGGGTGGTATTCATTTTACATTATAGCGCACAAAACAGCCTGATTGGAGGACCTAATGAAGCAATGCATTTTCGTAGTATACCCAGTCTTATACAATATGATTTGTTTTTCGTCCCCACTTTTATACTCACCGCATACTTTTTTATGTATGTGATCATACCGGTTTTCCTTTTTCAGCGGAAAAATGTTGCATTCATTTTGTCTTTTTCAGCATTGTTGCTCATAAATATTATTGCTGCTTATTTTACGAGCATCCAATATGTGCGAATATCAATGGGTATTCCGTATGAAAAAATAACTTTTGACCTCAACAAATACAATACGATAGTCAATGGACTTTGGATCCCTCTAATTGCCATGGGACTTTCTGGAGGTATTCGTTTAACCAAAAAATGGATTCTTCAGCAAAAAGCAAATGACTTACTTATCAAACAAAAAATATCGAGAGAACTAAAACTTCTGAAAACGCAGATTCATCCCCGTTTTCTTTTCAATTCACTGATTTCCCTGGAAGACAAACTAAAAAAGAAACAAATTGACTCTCCCGGATTTATACTGAAACTGGCAGATATTCTAAGTTATATATTATATGAAAGCGACGGCGATTATGTTTTATTGACCAAGGAAATCGAAGTCATAAGCGGGTATATGGATCTGCAAAAAGACAACTTTCCGGATACATTATATACAAGTCTGGTTATTGACGTCCCCCCTCACGATCTATATATCGCACCACTTATCCTTTTACCCTTTCTGGAAACAAGTTTTGAATACCTGACAATTAAAGACGATTCACATAAAAACATAACTGTCAATATTAAAACTGACGGAGACATATTATTATTTGATTTGACATGTTTCGAAGAAAGTCCGTCGGAAAATAGTTTTTCACATAAACAGGGTTGGTCAGATATCACTAAAAGAATTGAAAATCTGTATCCCGACAATCATCAGCTGATGCTGAAATCAAATATCAACGGTATACAAATTGAATTACAACTTAAATTGGTTAGGTCGTTAAATCAGCAGCATGCTATTTCGTTACCACCAAAAATATCTTATGAATTTTCATGAACTGATATTTTCGAAGCGTACGAAATACAAAATTCTCAGGCATGGATTATTCTGTACCGCCATTCTTTTATACAGTCTCCTTCGAATAGGAATCATGTATCCTGTTCAGAGTTTCTGGGAGTCACTCGGATCTTTTTTTTCCTGGACAATATCCTGGGATTGTTTAATTCTTAGTTTCAGTTACATTACTGTATACGTTTTTGTCCCAAAATATCTTTATAAGAAAAGGTATGGTCTCTTTTGTGTTTCTGTATTACTGCTCCTTTGCGTCCTGCAATGCATCAATTCCGTATTACTCTACTTTCAGATGAACAAAACATTCAATGTTATAGCGGGGATTCACGCACATGAATTCTTTCAGCTGGGAGCATTCATAAGAGTTCTGGGAAATCCTCCGCTGGTTTGTGGGTTGTTGCTATCGCTTAAAAGCTTAAAAAACTGGTATCTGAAGAAAATAGAGAATGAAACACTGACTCGGGCCAATATCAATGCCGAATTACAACTATTAAAGTCCCAAATTCATCCCCATTTTCTTTTTAATACACTGAACAATATCTACTCCTATTCGCTCAATGATAAGTCGGAAGCCTCAGGCCTTGTAAAAAAATTAAAACAAACGGTGTACTACATGGTCGCAGAATGTAATCAGGCTTATGTCCCCCTAAAAAACGAACTGAACATGATCGCCAATTATATTGAGTTGGAGAAAATCCGTTACGGAAATCGTTTAAGCATGCAGATTGAATTAATGCAACCGGAGGGAAACCACTTTATCGCCCCCTTGTTAATGATTCCGTTTGTAGAAAACAGTTTTAAGCATGGAGTAAGTCAGATACTGGAACATCCGAGAATTATTTTAAAAATTTACGTTGAAAGAAATGTTCTGTATTTCTTTTTAAGCAATAGCAAACCGCCATTCTCTTCAAATCAGGAACTGAGAAAAGGAATCGGACTGGAGAATGTAAGGAAGAGACTTGATATATTGTATCCGGGTAAACATACAATGCTGATAGCGACAACCGACGATACTTTTACCGTTGAAATGCAAATTTCACTTTCGGAGTACATATTATTTGAAACAAATCAAGAAATATTCAGGATACAGGAAAATAACAGAATTACTTCTTATGCAACCCAATAACAGGATAAACTGTCTCGTTGTAGATGATGAACCGCCGGCACTTGAGGTACTGAAGAAATATATTGAGTCCATTCCCTCATTAATGCTGGCTGGGATTTGTGGAAATGCGGTCGAGGCGCTTGCCATCATACAGCAACAATCCATTGATATACTTTTTCTGGATATCCAGATGCCGCAGATTCTTGGAACTGATTTTATTCGTACGCTTACAAATCCCCCAAAAATAATATTTACAACTGCCTACAGAAAATACGCTGTTGAAGGGTTTGATCTCGACGCCGTCGACTATCTGCTCAAACCGATTTCTTTTGAGAGATTCCTTAAAGCTGTAAATAAGATAATGAAGACATCTATAAAACAATCGGACTCTCCTGATGGGACGGCTGTTACAGAAAACGAAATTATCAATACCCACATTCATTTCAGAGCCGACAGGAAAATTTTAAAAATCGCATTAGATGATATTCTTTATTTCGAAAGTCTGAAAGACTATATAAAAGTCGTAACCAAAAACAAAACAATTCTCACCAAACATTCCATTTCCTCGCTCGAGGAGAATCTCCCCACTTTAAGATTTTTACGTATACACAGATCCTATATTGTGTCCATAAATAAAATAGAATATTTTACAAATGAAATTGTTGGAATCGGCAAACAGGAACTTCCCATCAGCAGGATGTACCGTCATGAGGCGGAAAAAGTGTTGAAAAGAGATTGATCTTTCATATCTGCAACGCTACGGGTACTTCCCTATCAGGTGATTATTTACGATTGTCCATTTCAGCCTGGCAGGATCGATTGTACCTTCTTTTATATAAACCATTTTGCCGCCCGGCTCAACAAGTACCGTAAATGGCAAATCTCCATTCCATGATGGTACTGCTTCATGTAATGATTTCAATTTGTCATCTTTATCTTTAAGATAATTGGAATTTGATGCTTGTTGCATTTTCAAAAACTTTAACACACTATCCCGGTCGCTTATATTGTCCGAGCTGACGCTGATATATTCAAAATCGCGATCCCTGTACATCCAGTTAATTGTTACAAATTCCTGAAATTGTTTTTCAGAAGTCAGGGATTTTGTAGTCCAAAAATAAATTAACCGCAATTTGTCCGAGGGATTCCCGATCAACTTTCTCAGACTATCAACATCTATAGATTCCAGATGCACGGGTTCCTTTGCCCATTGCTGCCGAAACTTTTCTACCAGATCTTTTTTGTCAGACCATTTAACTGAACATCCGAAAACTTTGGTGGTTTTTACCGCCACGTCCTGATTATTCAATACAGCATTTATCGCATTGATGGCATCTGTACTGGTAGGTGTTTTGAAAGGGCTTTCCATATCGTCTACTCTACCCTGATATCGTAATTTTCTATCCTTATCGAAAACAAATACATGCGGCGTTGCGACAGGTCCATATGCTTTTGAAGCTGATTCATTGTCCCCGTCATACAAAAAAGGAAAGTTGAATGCTTTTTCTTTTGCCCTTATTTTCATTTCTTCATAAGAATCCCCAATGTCCGAGAAATCAAGTTCGTCCAAGCGAAGGCAGGTTGGATCATTTGGCATAATTGCCACTACAGCAACATTTTTGTTTGCATAATCAGACGTGAGTCGAATAAGCCGGTCTTCATAGGCCTGTGCAGTGGGACAATGATTACAGGTAAAGACAACAACAAGAACCTGCGCTCTTTTAAAAGAAGCCAGGTTGTAAGTTTTCCCGTCTACTCCTTTCAAATTAAATTCAGGTGCATCGGCACCAATTTCCAGCGTCTTATGGTCGATAAGGGGGTGCCGTATAAAAGCATTAAATACCACAAAAATAAAAACGCATGATATCGCGATAAAAGATTTCATTATTTTTTTAGCCGGCCGATATTGTGATTACTATTTGAGAATGATGATTTATTTAGCTTTTGTCAAATCACAAGAAATACTTGTTAATAGACAACATAGTTAGACAATTTTCGTGTCTTTTCGCGTATCTTAAAGATCAGATGAGAGCTCTGAAATTCAACCATTGGCCCACTAATTTATTGCAAATACCTGAAATGAAACATTCGGTCTTTCTACTGATATCATCGCTGTATTTGCTGAACTCTAAAGCCAACTGCAAACTGACGAATGCTGGCGGCGAATCTATTTTAAAAAATAATCTGGTTAGTTGTAGTTGTGAAAGATTTGGTTAATGCCGGGACACATGATGAAAATAAGAATTTTGGTAACCGTGGGGATACTCATGTGTTGTGGATTCTGTTTTTCCCAGCCCTATTGCCCTCCCTTTCCTGAAACTATCAAATCAGGAACCATCAGTTATACCCGATTACCGAAACCTCCGAATACTTTTGGAACTCCTATTCGGTTTTTTTACAAAATGACTATCGAGTGTGGTGTTCCGCCTGTTATTCAGGGTTTAAATATTTTCCAACCCATGAACCCTCTAGTACCACCTTTAGAATTTTCCTGGCAGTTAGATTCGGTTAAGAATATTACTGGTGTAATTGATCCCTGCCTTATTCTCCGGACTCCACCTTGTCATACTACTTATTATTATCATGCAGACGTGGTTTTATCAGGTGGTCAATATGGTTATGTGGCCTCAACGTTGAACTGTTGTCGTCCTTATACAAATGCCAATTTAGTGTTTCAGGGTAATCTAGCTTACACCGAAATGGTTCCAACTGGATGTGGCCCCAGTATGTGTGTTACCTGTGTTGGAACTGTCTATAACGGCATCACAAGTTATATAACGATACCACCTGTTTCAATTGAAAACAACAGTCTTCAGATCAGTTCAAATGATACAATCCTTTCCATTTGTACAAACAGAAATTTTCAATACCGGATCTTCGCGACGGAGCCTGATGGAGATTCCGTTGCCTATCATTTCTCTGCACCACGAACCTTCACCGTTTATGAATACAATAAAGCATATCTTCTAAATGCAACTGAACCTTTTATTCCTGTGGATTTTAAAACCGGCTTTACTGCTGCTGATCCTGCAGGACCAGGTGTAACGCTGGATCCGGTAACAGGTATGATGCAGGGAACGATAACAGATACCGGTATATATGTTGTTACGATTAGTGCGCTCGAATATCGTAACGGTATGCTGCTTGATTCCACCATGCAGGATCTCTATGTTGAAGTGTATGACTGCAGCCTGTTGCCAAAACCAACAGCTTCCACAGATTCTGTATTGAATAACTGCAATTCCTTTTCTGTTTATTTTCCCAATTCAAGTACTCCCCTTTATCCAGGTCTGAATTTCAACAACACTACTTTTCAGTGGGATTTTGGAGATGGGTCCACGTCTTCTCTGATTTATCCAACCCATACCTATGCTGATACCGGAACCTACAACGCCCGTGTGATCATTTTCCCGGGACTCTATTGCGCCGATACGGCTTACAGTAAGGTACTCGTCTATCCTTACGTTCAGTCTGACTTCACTTACGACACGCCGTGTACCAGTAAGCCGGTATTATTTACTAATACTTCCACCGCTTCCGGAGGATTAATCAACTCCTATTACTGGGATATCCAGCTGAACAATAAAACCATCGACAGCTCCGCGGATCAGGATATTACTTACACATTCACCAAAGCTCCCCAGACCTATGCCGTGATCCTGCAGGTGGGAACTGATAAAGGATGTCTTGCCATCGACACCCAGAACATCAACGTCTGGCAGGGACCCTATCAGCTGGATTCCCATGATACCATCCTGAGCAGGGGAGCCACCCTTCAATTGGAAGCCGATGACGGAAACTACAACAACGGGGGAAAGTTTCTCTGGTCACCGGTATTTGGATTAAACGACCCGACCATTCCAAATCCTGTGCTTACCAGTACAACGGATATGACATACTATATCTCGATGACCAACAGTCATGGTTGTTCTCTCACCGATTCAATTCATATAAAATACTATACCGGTCCCGATATTTATCTCCCCAATGCGTTTACTCCGAACGGAGATGGGGTCAACGACATCTTCCGACCGATAGCCGTCGGCATTTCAACCTTCAAATACTTCCGCGTATTCAGCCGGTATGGGGAACTGCTTTTTGAAACCAGACAATCAGGTCCTGGCTGGGATGGCAATATCGGTGGCAGACCAGCTCCCATGGGAACCTATGTATGGGAGGCATCGGGAATAGACTTCAACAAAAAAACAATCAATAAAAAAGGAACGGTGCTGTTGATACGATAATTAGAATAAATATTCATCATAAAACGATTCGGATTTCTAAAGTTCCGATGCATTATGCAACATAATACGACAGATCTCACCCACTTCATATAATGAAATACTAAGTGGTGGCGCGATACGCACACAATTCGCAGCAAATAAAAACCAATCAGTCAGAAGCCCATCATGCAAGCAACCATCCACGATTTTTTTGCTCATTTCAAAATTTTCAAATTCAACAGCGATCAGCAATCCCGCGGTACGTACTGATTTTATTGATGGATGAATCAGTAATTTTCTAAACAGGTTCTCTTTCTCCAAAACGCCAGACATCAGATTTTCTCTGATTAAAACTTTCATTGCTGCAAATCCCGCTGCACAACTTATGGGATGTCCGCCGAAAGTACTTATATGACCCAAAACCGGATTGTTTGTAAAGTGATCCATCAGGTTTTTTGAAGCGATAAATGCGCCAAGTGGCAATCCCCCACCCAACGCTTTGCCAAGTAGAAGAATATCGGGAGTGATTTCATACTGTTGGAATCCCCATAATGAACCCGTCCTCCCGAAACCCACCTGAATTTCATCCAGTATCAACAATGTTCCGGTGTCATCACATTTTTTTCTAATGGCTTTCATCCAACCTTCAATTGGTTTGATGACTCCATTTTCTGCCTGTACTGTTTCAATTATAACACAAGCTGTTTTCTCTGTTATCAGCTCCAAATCCTCTTTACTGTTATATCTTAAATGCAGAATATCGGGGAGCAGGGGCCGAAATGCATTGCGCCAGTATTCGTCGCCCATCAGACTCAACGAGCCTTGTGTGGAACCATGATAGGAGTAATTGAATCCTGCAATTTCCGTTCTGTTGGTAACCCGCTTCGCCAGTTTCATGGCACCTTCTGTCGCTTCTGTTCCAGAATTCGTAAAAAATACAGATTGAAGATTCTCCGGTAAATGTGATGCAAGAAAATGCGCATATTCAACCTGCGGAGACTGTATCAATTCTCCATAAACCAAAACATGCAGAAAGCGATCGGCCTGATCCTTTATTGCTTGTACTACCTCAGGATGACGATGGCCCGTATTGCAAACACTGATACCACCGATGGCATCGAGATATTTTTTTCCGTTAATATCATAAAGATATTGTCCTTCTGCGCGTGCAATCTCGAGAGCAATGGGCGCGGGGGAAGTCTGACCAAGATGTCTAAAAAAAAGTTCGCGTTGATTCATTGTATTCATGACAGATGTTCCCTCACATGCGGGAACGATGACCTTTTTTTAGGTAGGTTAAAAATTCCTATTCGAAAGTCTATAAATAAATTCAGTTATCACAAAAATAAAGTCGGAGCGTCCATGTATTGCGTATAGTATTGGTCCCCAGCCTTTAGTCAAAAGCTTTAAGCCTTCAGCTTTAAGCATTAAGCTTTACCTTAGTGTAATCTCAAAATTATTACCATGCCTGTCATTCTTCCCGTTAAAGGCATTTCGCCAACTTTTGGAAAAAATGTATATATAGCGCCCAATGCAACCATCGTTGGTGATGTAGTAATAGGCGATGATTGCAGCATATGGTTCAATGCCGTTGTACGGGGAGATGTAAACTGTATTCGTGTCGGAAATAAAGTAAACATTCAGGATGGCTGTATCATCCACTGCACTTATCAAAAAGCAAAAACCGTGGTCGGGAACAATGTTTCCATTGGGCACAACGCCATCATTCATGGATGCACCATACAGGACAATGTGTTAATAGGAATGGGATCCGTAATTATGGATGGTGCAGAAATCGGCAGCAACTCCATCATTGCCGCCGGAGCCATTGTTCTTGAAAATACAAAAGTCGAAAATGGCGTCATCTACGGAGGTGTTCCCGCCCGCAAAATCAAGGATATACCCCAGGAACTTATTCACGGGGAAATCGAAAGGATCGCCAATAACTATATCCTTTATGCAAGCTGGTTTAAGGAAGCGTAAGGCGGAAGGCTCAAAGCTTAAGGCGGAACGCTTAACGTACAACGCGGAACGCATAACGCTAAACGATTAACGATTAACAGACCAGTATTGGTTAGGCATCACTTACCCGTTCATTTCTAAGGGTTTATAATCATTGATTTTCAATATATTATTTACCCGAAACCAACCGGCCCAATTAATAATCCATCATTCATAATTAATAATTAGCGAAAGGCGTTATGTAAGCGTCTACTCATCGAAGATTTCAAGCTTTTCATCGAGTTTCAGAGGCTTTGATTGCAATTGCTGAGTCTTTGTTGTAGGTTTAAATTGTAAAACGTATCCAATGAAAAAGCGTAAAACCCTCCCCGGTTTGATTGTACTGAGTTTCTTTGTCAGTACTATTTATTCCTGTAAAGCACAATATGGTTGTCCATCCAACGGCAGAAATGTGGGTGCTGAAAGAATATTGAGCGGAGAGAAATTACCTAAACCACCCAAATTTAAAGTTTAATCGATGTACCCTTTTATAAACCAGTTAAATCCCAACACTATGAGCCTTACCCTGCGCACCGATTTCGGTTGTACCGAAGCCGTCATAGACGACGATTGCGGCCTTAAAAGATTTTATGAAGTCGCCAATATTTTATCAGATGATCTGGATGTAAATTTTAACCACAAAACCGATGATTTTGATTCGCTGATGTGGGACTTTTCCTTCAAGGGTCATGTACTTACACTTCATTACAATATTTACACTGGCATCTCTATCTATCCCAGAAAATTTCGTGAGGCTCCCAGAAGAGATAATGATGCTGTAGTGGAAGTGGCGCGCTTTCTGGAAGGTAAATTATTGATTCATACGGCTAACAGACTTGCGTCTTAATAGCTTTTCTCTTCGATGGAGTTAAGCATCGTGCCATAACTTACATAACGATCTAACGATATCTTGCCCTCTTCGAGGGCTTTTTTTATGGCACAACCCGGCTCATTTATATGCAGACAATTATTAAACTGACAATCGTTAAGTCGCGATCGCATTTCCGGGAAATAATGCGATAACTCCTGTTTCGGAATATCTACCAGTCCGAATTCCCTTATACCCGGAGTATCGATTATATGAGCATTCAAAAACGGCAGATCATACATTTCGGCAAAAGTGGTTGTGTGAATGCCTTTTCCACTCCAGCCACTCACATCCTGTGTTTTAAGTTCCATACCCGGAACTATTGCATTTACAAAAGTAGATTTCCCTACCCCGGAGTGACCACTCAGCAAGCTTGTTTTATTGCGTAAAATCTCCTCCACTTCTTCCATTCCGGTTTTGTTTTCAAGACTCATGAGAATCACTTTATAACCCACTGCTTCGTACATTTCTTTTCTTTCTTCAAAAAGATCTATTTCTTTTTTTCGGTAGAGGTCTCCCTTATTAAATACAATTACTGAAGGAATGTGATAGGCTTCTCCAGCAACCAGAAATCTATCCATAAATCCCTGTGATGTTTTCGGATCCTTTAGTGTAGCGATTAAAAGCGACTGATCGAGATTAGATGCAATAATATGATGCTGGTATTTGTTGGCCGGCGATTGGCGGTTGATATAATTATTTCGTTCATCGATTCCCGTTATCATCATGCCACGTTCCTCACCCCCCGACTCCATTTCAAGTTTTACCCAGTCTCCCACAGCAAGGGGATTGGTAGAAGTAATACCATCTATTTTAAATATTCCTTTGATGCGTGCTGTAAATACTTCGCCCTGCTCGTTTTTAACAGTATACCAACTACCGGTAGATTTATACACTCTTGCGCGCATATCAGGGAAATTTTCTAAATAAGCTGAATCTCAATATCCATTCCAGTACCAGGAAGATAACCGCGGCAAGTATGAAGGGAAAGAATTTTTCGGTATAATGAGTAAATGTAGTCACTTCAAATTTGGACTTTTCAAGACGGTCAATTTCCTTATAAATCAAACCAAGGCTTTCATTGTCCTTTGCACGGAAATATTTCCCTCCGGTTTCGTCCGCAATTTGAGTAAGCAGTTTTTCATCGATGCTTACTTTTTCACGTTGCATAATTACCCCACTGCTGGTTTGGACCGGCACAGCTGCAAATCCTTCCGTACCAACGCCTACCGTATACACACGAACACCGAACGATTTGGCAATTTCTTTTGCTGAGTTTGGGTCTACGAGGCCGCCATTGTTTTCTCCATCAGTAAGTAAAATAATCACTTTGCTTTTAGATACCGATGAGCGAAGTCGTTCTACCCCGGTTGCCAGTCCGGAGCCAATAGCAGTTCCATCTTCAAGCAAACCACTCTGCACATTATATAACTGTGATTTTAGCATGGCATGATCCGTAGTCAATGGGCACATAGTAAAACTTTCTCCTGCAAAAATCACCAGTCCCATGCGGTCCGTAGGCCTGTTATCGATAAATTCTGAAACCACCTGTTTTGCGGCTTCCATGCGGCTCGGTGTAAAGTCCTGCGCCAGCATACTGCCGCTGATATCCAGACAAAAAACAATATCAATGCCCTCCCCTTTTGTAAGTTGTTGTTCGCTACCCGTCTGTGGCCGCGCCAACGCAATGATGATACAGGTAATTGCCAGCATCCGGAAAACAAACAAAATATGCCGGAGCATCGTTTTCCAGGTCCTCCCGCTTCCGAATGCTTTTATACCGGAAACCAGCATGCTTCCTTGTGTACGTTGTAGTGGACGTACATAAAAATATACGAGCACGGGCAACACCGCGAACAGTGCAAAAAACCAGGGTTTGGCAAAATGAATATTTGATAGCCAGTCGTACAACACCTTATTTGTTTTACTATTCGTTCTTGGGTTTAGTAGTTTTGGATTATGAGTTATGGGTTTTTATTTCACCCATTGTTGCAGTAACTCATAATCCATAACTCATAATCCATAACTAGTTTTAAGTTTCATCAATAAGAACGAGCGCTTTCCTTATCGTTTCAAGATTATTCTCATTCTCAAACGGTCCCGGCACATACTTGGCAAACTTTACAAAATCACCCATCCGCAATGCCGATGCAAGATTTGTAAATGAATCCCTGTTCATGTTTAATTCGCTCAGACTGTGAATCATTTCCTCACTTGTTTTTTCCATCGTCACAATTCCCAGACGCTTTTGCATAAAAATCCGAAGTGTATCATTCATTCCCGAATAGTATTTTTTCACCGCTGATGGATCCTCTCGAAGCATTTGTTTCAGCTGATCCAAAGAAGCTAATGCCTCATCGAGTAATGAAATGCGACTGTCGGAAGATTCTTCAACCAGGGGTTGGCCGATTACAGTCGACCGATAACGGATAAAATATATAAATAAGCCAAGCGCAATAATAGTTACAGCTCCCAATATCCAGGGAATATATTTTACGTCCGGATTTTCAATGTCGATAATACTCTTAATATCATGATAGTCTGCTGAAGTGTCGACCTGACCATAAGATACTTCTACGGCCAGCGAGTCCGTCCTATAAATTTGTTTCCCAATGGTAACAGCAAACGCCGGAATATGCCTTGTGCCGGAATCGAAACTTGTAAGTTTCCATTCCAGATGGTAGCTGGCCCCTGTAGCGGAAATAATGGAATCCCTGCTACCTTTCTCTATTACTTCAAAATGCGGAATACTATCAAACTGCGGCATCATATTTCCTGAGACCATTGGAGATTTTACGTCTATGCTTAGTCTGATTTGTTCTCCAATCAGGATTTGATTTTTATCGATAGAGGCCTTTACTTCGGGAAGTTCCTGGGCATGAAGTTGACTGCTGTTCATCAGCAACATTCCGAAACAAACGATATAGATGAGGGATTTCAACATTGTTCAGGCAGGTCGGTTTCTGCCTACAAAAAACTTCTGCAGAATTTTAACATAGTCTTCATCTGTGCGCATGTGCAGCAGATCAGATCCGGATTTCAGAAAAAGCGATTTACAAAGTTCTGTCATTTTAAAGAAGAATTGCTGGTAATAATTTCGCTGGTTATAATCTGACGTATCAATCCATTTCACCAAACCGCTTTCTGCATCTTCCACTTCAATCATTCCGGCATCCGGGAGTTCCATATCCATCTTATCATACACTTTAATTCCGATTAAATCGTGTTTTTTACCAGCTACCCGGAGTGCCTCTTCATAACTTTCATCCAGAAAATCACTTAGTAAAAATGTGATGGTTTTTTGCCGAAGTGTATTATTGAGAAATCGCAACGCCTGCGAAATATTCGTGTTACGATGCGCAGGTTCTGTTATGAGAAGATCACGTACCATATGAAGAACATGATCCCTGCCTTTCTTCGGAGGAATATATTTTTCTATTTTATCGCTGAAAAATATTAGACCCACCTTGTCATTATTATTCACGGCAGAAAATGCGAGTACTGCGCAGATTTCCGTTATGAGATCTTTTTTCCTTCCCTTCACCGTGCCGAACAATGAACTGCCGCTGACGTCTACCATGAGCATGACAGTCAGTTCTCTTTCCTCTTCAAATAATTTACTGAATGGATGATTAAATCTGGCAGAAACATTCCAGTCTATAAACCGCACGTCGTCGCCGGGATAATATTCCCGCACTTCCCTGAAAGACATGCCACGTCCTTTAAATGCACTGTGATATTCACCAGTGAATAAATGACGGGTCAGGCGCTTGCTCTTTATTTCAAGCTCCCTCACTTTTTTTGCTATTTCAGTTGCGCTTAGCATTTTTGGTTGTCAGTATACAGTTGACGGTGCTACACTCAAAAGGGTTTCGAGTTCATATGCCGAGCCCCTTGATATATATAAAAATTGTATTGTATCTTTTTTATGTTTTCTACCAAGTCCCTCGGCTATATTACTCGGAATAGAAACAGCTGCCCGATTAGATTGTGATATTAATCCATACATTTCTGATTTAGGATAGAATTGGGTCAACTTGTATATTTCGTTTACTGTCTTCATCGACAAAATCCAGATATTTAAATTTTTATAACTGGTCATAGCATTTTATTTTATGCTATAATCTTAAGCGTTAATCCATTTTATTTCCCACTAACCTTTACCTCTCTATCAACTGTCAACCGTATGCTGTCAACTGACTGCCGTCATCACGGCACCTGTATCGCCCTCAGCACTTCATCTATCACATAATCGGCGCTGATATTTTCCGCTTCGGCCTCATAAGTCAATCCGATTCGGTGTCTTAATACATCTTTTGAAATGGAGCGGACGTCTTCGGGAATTACATATCCTCTTTTATTCAGGAATGCATTGGCTTTGGCAGCCAACGCGAGGTTGATACTCGCACGCGGCGAACCTCCATAAGAAATCATGGATTTTAATTTGTCCAACCTGTAGTTTTCGGGGTTACGTGTGGCAAAAACAATATCAAGAATGTAATTCTCGAGTTTTTCGTCCATATATATTTTCCTGGTAAGGTCGCGGGCTTCCAGTACTTCCTGCATGGAAACAACCTGTTTGAGGTCCGGCTGCTTAATGCCATTCATATGATTACGGATAATCTGTTGCTCCTCCACTTTGGACGGATACGTAACGATAACCTTCATCAGAAACCGATCCTGCTGTGCTTCAGGTAATGGATACGTACCTTCCTGTTCCAGCGGATTTTGGGTAGCCAGCACAAGAAAGGGTTCCTCCAGAACATAACTACTGTCGCCAATCGTCACCTGCTTTTCCTGCATGGCTTCCAACAAGGCACTTTGAACTTTGGCGGGTGCCCGGTTGATTTCATCAGTCAGAAGAAAATTGGCGAAAATGGGCCCCTTCCTCACAACGAATTCATGTTTTTGCTGGTTGAAGATCATGGTGCCGATTACATCGGCAGGCAGCAGATCGGGTGTAAATTGTATCCGGCTGAATTTTCCACGAATGGTCTGCGCCAGGGATTTAATGGTAAGCGTTTTGGCAAGCCCGGGAACACCTTCCAATAAAATATGACCGTTGGTAAGCAAACCGATCAAAAGGCGGTCGAGCATATAATGCTGACCTACAATCACACGCCCAATTTCTTCCCGCAATAAGTCTATAAATCTCGCCTGGACGTGAATCTTTTCATTGAGTATTCTTATATCTTCTGCCGTGTACATGTGAGAAATTTGAAAATTTTGAAATCGGGATACTCAAATCATCAAGCCATTAGAAAGCATAGCTTTCAGATCTGAACATCAGGTGAAAAAAACATCTGCGCAAAAATAATGAATTCGGAGATCAGGCGCCGGATAACCCTTCCCGTTCATGTAAACAAGGCCAATGGACGTATTCACAATGTTCCACAAGTCATTCTGGTGCAGTTTTTGAATCTTAGTTTTTGGTTTTCTTGTCACAGCAACAATAAAATCCGCAATTTTGAGTTACCAATTTTAACAAAAACCGGACATTATGCGGAAAATTCAATTAGCTGCCTCAGTCCTTGCGCTCTTTGTTATATTTAATGCCTGTAAGAAAAGTGATAACACAACTTCTACAGGTCCAACCAATGCGAGAACGGTACAAAATTTTTCGGGCACCTACAATTTAACCGCATTGAAGGCAACGGTATTGGGAGTCAGCATCAATCTGCTGGATTCATTACCTGCCTGTGAAAAGGATAATGAGATCCAGCTGAATGAAAACCTGAGCGCCCAGTTTATTGATTCCGGTATTCAGTGTAACCCACCTTCCGATTCCACCGGAACATGGAGCCTTTCTTCAAACACCGATACATTATATGTAGCAGGAAGCGCAAATTTTATCAACTCATGGGATGGCACGACGCTTATGCTAACGGGCAAACAGGAGGTTAGCGGTTTTCAGGCCACTGTGAATACCACGCTGGTAAAGAAATAGAGAACGCTTAACGCGAAACGCTTAACGCAGAAGGCTTAAGGCGATTGGTAGTCAAACTTCAAATTTCTGAGTTAGAACATCATCCAAAAATTAGGCGTTTCGCGTTAAGCGTACTGCGTTAAGCGTTTCGCGTACTCCGTTAAGCGTTAAGCCTACGAAAGATATTTTCCAACAATCGGCATTCTTCTCCCGACTCCAAATGCTTTCGCACTGACACGAATAATCGGACAGAATTGATTTCGCTTGTATTCATTTGTATTCACAAGCTTTAGTACGCGCCGGACCAAAAGTTCATCAATCCCCATTTCAATAATCTCTCTGGGACCCTGCCTTTTCTCTATATACAGATATAGAATTTTATCGAGCACTTCATATTCCGGCAGACTGTCACTATCCTTCTGGTCAGGTCGTAGTTCTGCACTCGGTGGTTTATGTAATATCGAAAAGGGAATTATTTCTTCCTCACGATTGATATACTTTGCGAGCGCGTATACCTGCATTTTATATAGATCACCAAGGACACTCAACCCACCTGCCATATCGCCGTAAAGCGTACCGTATCCTGTGGAAAGTTCACTTTTATTTGAGGTATTCAACAATATATAACCGAACTTATTTGCAATTGCCATAAGTAGGTTACCCCTCGTTCGACTTTGAATATTTTCTTCGGCCACGCTGAACGGCAGATCTTTGAAAATAGGTTTAAGTGTTGATAAAAAACTTTCATATACCGGCTGTATCGGCAGCAGATCAAAAGGATTGTTTAATCTTTTTGAAAGCAACTCTGCATCTTCGACGGAGTGACTGCTGGAATATCCTGAAGGCATACCGATGGCACGAACATTTTCACTTCCCAATGCGCGACAAGCCAATGCCAATGTCACAGCGCTGTCAATCCCACCGCTGCTTCCAAGAATTGCTTTTTGAAATCCCATTTTATGAAAATAATCCCGGATACCCAGCAGCAGCGCATCGTGTATCTCGCGGATATTATTGCTTCTGGTGAGATAAGGAATAATCTCATCGGGTTTCAATACGGAAGCAGACGTGAATACAGGCAAATGTTTATTGACGGGTCTGTATTTTATTTCCGTGTCTATGATTTGGAAATCTTCTTCAAATACTTTCAAATGATGGGTACAATTGCCATAGGCATCATACACCACGCTCCCCCCATCAAAGACTATCTCGGTTTGAGAGCCTACCGCATTACAATAATACATCGGTAGTTTGTACTTCAATACGTTTTGCCTTACTACAGCCCTGCGATCTTCTTCGTGATCGTAGTCAAACGGAGATGCAGATATATTTATCATCAGATCAGGGCGCTGTAACATAAGCTGATCCATCGGACATACCAGATACAACGGATTGTCGCCAAGATTCCATATGTCTTCACAAATCGTCAATGCGATTCGTTTACCCAAAAATTCAATCACATTCCATTCGAAACCAGGTTCGAAATAGCGATTTTCGTCGAAAACATCGTAGGTGGGGAGACAGGTTTTGTTTACGACCGCCTTAATCTCCTTATTATGTAAAAACCAGGCACCATTAAAAAGACTTTTCCCTTTGGCAAAATGATTGGCGGCAGGCGAGCCAATGATTACACCAATACCATCCGTTTGTTCTTTGATCTTTTCAACAGATTCATAACAGTTTGAGAGAAAGTCATCAAATTCCAGAAAATCCCTTGGAGGATAGCCACAAACCGACATCTCTGAAAAAACTGCCAGGTCTGCGCCACCTTCTTTTGCCATCCTGATACCCCGGATGATTTTTTCGGTATTGGATTCGAAATTTCCAATGTGATAATTCTGTTGAATCAGGGCGATTTTCATGATACAAATTTACTGCTAAGGGTCCGAATACTATCTTGTGGTCGACTTACGTTTCTATCCGGATGAAAAAAATACTTTCCCCTCTTTTTATGTTACTTTTTATTGGTTGTAAAACCGGTAAAAAAACTCCCGACGTTTCTAATATTCAGGTGACCGTTCATGTAGAACGTTTTGATCAGGCATTATTTGCAATCGATACCAATCATGTGGAGCTGAGTCTTATTGATCTGGGTAAACAATATCCTTATTTCATAGGTGATTTCGCAGTAAATATTTTAGGTACGGGTCCGCTGACTGATACCAGTGCACAGGCATTTTTCGCGTTCAAACGATTTGTAAGCAGTTATATGCCTGTGAAAGATTCCCTGGATCTCAAATTTGGACCCGCAGAAGTTGGTATGTCGGCAGTTGAAAAAGGTCTCCAGAAAGGTTTTCAGTATTTGAAATATTACTTTCCAAAATATAATCTTCCGCCAAAGGTCGTTTCCTATATCGGTCCCTTCGATGCGCCAGGCGTGGCACTCACAAGATATACGCTGGCCATTGGGTTACAGTTATACGCAGGCAAGCAATTCCCCTTTTATTTAAGCAGTCAGGGTCAGGAATTATTTCCGGTTTATATTTCAAGAAGATTTGAACCCGAGTACGTAGTGCCCAACTGCATGAAAGCACTCGCAGAAGACATCTTCCCCGATCAAAGCCAGGGTAAACCACTCATAGAACAAATGGTGGAAAAGGGAAAAAACTGGTGGCTTATGGACCAGTTGCTGCCAGATATGGAGGACAGTTTAAAAACGGGTTTTACAGCAAAACAACTCAAATGGTGCCTGGCTAATGAAGGACAGATCTGGAATTATTTTCTCGATCAGAATCTATACTCCCTCGAACCTGATTTGATTAAAAATTATATTGGGGATGCACCCTATACTCAAGGCATGCCTGATGCTTCACCAGGGAATATCGGACAGTGGGTAGGCTGGCGTATCGTCCAAAAATATGCGTCGCTGCACTCGGACATTTCGCCTGAACAACTGATGAAAACCCCAGCCAGGACTATTTTTGATGAAGTGAAGTATAAGCCGAAATAAGTGCAAGTGAAGGCGGAAGGTTTAAAGCTAAAGGCTTAAGGCTTAAAGCGGAACGCATAACGCATAACGTTTGTTTTATATTGAGATTCCGCGGTCTACCGTTCCAGCAAGAATGGGATCAACCGTCAACCGCCAACCGCCATCCCTTAACCGCTAACCGCCAACCATTTACCTCATATGGGAGAAGTTGAAAAAATGAAGTAATTTCGCCCATTCAAAACAGCGCATATGCCCAAGCTGAACAGCTTCAGGTGGAGTTTGGAAAGTGAGCCTCATAAGCCGAGAACCAAGGAGATTATCAAGAAACATCCTGAGATCAGGACGCTTATTGGTCGGAATCCCTGGACATTTGGCGTTATCCTGCTTTGTGTTGCCTTTCAGGTTACTTTATCCTTCTTGTTGCGTGATGCTTCCTGGTGGGTCATATTTTTAGTTGCATATCTGGGTGGCGCTTTTGCAAGTCACACGTTATACGTGTGCATCCATGAAGCTGCACATAATCTGCTTTTCAAGAAAAGCTTTTTCAATAAGATATCGGCGATTATTGCCAACCTTCCTCTGGTTTTCCCAAGCGCTATCTCATTTCAGAAATATCACCTGAAACATCATTCTTATCAGGGCGTGGAGGAACTGGATGCCGATATGCCCTATCGTTGGGAAGCCAAACTTATTAACAACTCGGGTTTTGGAAAAGCGTTATGGTTATTATTTTATCCTATTTTTCAGATGATACGTCCCGGAAGAATAAAGGAAGTTACGCTGATGGACAAATGGACAGTGGTGAATATTATTGTCCAGGCCGCCTTCATGACGGCGTTTATCTATTTCCTCGGATGGAAAGCTGCGGCTTATCTGACCATGAGTTTTTTCTTTTCTGTAGGTCTGCATCCCCTGGGTGCACGATGGGTGCAGGAACATTTCCTTACTCATGGAGATCAGGAAACAAAGAGTTATTACGGTTCCATGAATACGGTGAATCTGAATGTTGGATATCACAACGAACACCATGATTTCCCCTCCGTTCCATGGAATAAATTACCCAAGATTAAGAAATTCGCTGGCAGCTATTACGATTCACTGGGACACCATACTTCCTACACGATCCTTCTTTTTAAATTTCTGTTCGACAGAAATCTTTCCGTTTATTCACGCATGGCGCGCGATAATCGCGGCGGAAAGCTTAAGGGCAAAGCGGCGGAGAAAACGACCGTTACGGTTGACGGTTGATCCCGCACGTTCGGGAACGGTTTACCGATAACGGTGAATGGTAAATAATGAATAGTTCTTCAAGCGTTCCGCGTTTAGCGTTTAGCGTTCCGCGTTTAGCGTTCCGCGTTTAGCGTTAAGCGTTAAGCGTTTTTAAGCTTTAAGCTCAATAATGGAAAAGCAATCTTAAACCAGGAGGAATATTTTTCCGGATGATGTTTGAGATCGTGCTCAATATCTCCCATCGTGCGAAAGCAAAAATCTTTTACCTCTTTTTGATCCGGGTTCAATTGTCCGCTGTAAGTACCCGTGTAAACATGATCAAATTCGTATTCGGTGAGACCATTTTCGAAATCCGTGCGATAAATAAAATCAAATATTTTTTTGAGCGAACTGTCGATTCCCATTTCCTCTTTCAATCTTCTGCGGGCTGCATCTTCAACATCTTCACCAGGACGCGGATGTGAACAGCAGGTATTCGTCCATAATCCCGGACTGTGATATTTTGCCATAGCCCGTTGTTGCAAAAGCATTTCGCCTTTCGCATTAAATATAAAAACACTGAAAGCCCTGTGTAAAAGGGCTTTCCTGTGTGCTTCCATTTTTTCTATAGTTCCCGTCTGTTCATCCTGTTCATTTACCAGGATCACTTCTTCGTCGTGCATTTCCTTAAAAGCTTAACGCTAAACGCGTAACGCTTAACGCAGTTAATTGATAGGCTTACTTGCCCAATATACAAAGTTTCGATCGTTACGCGTTCAGCGTAACGCGTTCAGCGTTTAGCGTAACGCGTTAAGCTTTCCGTTTTTAAAATTGCTGTATCTGCGATTTCAACAATTTGCGCGCAAAATGTATACGGCTCTTAATGGTTCCCAAAGGTTCCTGTAACATGTCCGCAATCTCGTGATATTTATATCCATCGAAGTAAAGCAGAAAAGGATTACGGAAGATTTCAGGTAAACCATGAATCGCTCCCTGTATATCCCGGATGCGCAGATTACTTTCTGCGTTACCCGTGATAACTGTAGACTGACTATTGTTTAAAAGAAAATCGTTCGGAGAAGAATCAAATATCGTTTTCTGTTTTGCACGTCGCCGATAATTGTTTATAAAAATATTTCGCATGATCGTGTATAACCATGCTTTGATATTTGTCCCGACGTTATATTTCTCCTTATTGGCTATCGCCCGGTATAATGTTTCCTGAAAAAGATCTTTCGCTTCTTCGCTATCTCTGGTTAAAGTGATCGCAAACGGCTTCAAAAATTCAGCATTAGATACCAGTAACTGGTTGAATTCAAGAGCACCCATATGTCAAATAGTTTACAGTACAAAGGTAAAAATAATGCCAAGACGGAATGTCAGCATAATGACAAGCGGAGAAGACTTAACAATCAGTTTATTTGACATAGCGTCACTTTTTGAACTGCTTAACTGACATAGGCGTGATATGGGTTATGGGTTATGGGTTATGGGTTATGAATTGGATGATTGGTTGAAGTTGGATTTCGACCATGAGTAACTCTTATTACTTTACAAAAGCACGGTGATTCAGGTGGGTCAAGTATAATGCGTTCAGCATTCCGCTTTAGGCTTTAAGCTTTAGGCTTTAAGCTTTAGGCTTTAAGCTTCAGGCTTTAGGCTTTTAGCTTTAGGCTTACAAAGATGGATTCAATAAAACGCCTTCGTCCAATAATTTGTTAACGGTTGTTGAAATGGTGGAAGAAGCACGCAGGATATTGACGTGCCTTATGTTGTGGAGATCTGATCCTAAAAGACTTACATATTTCTTTTTTATGAGGTAATGAGCCAGTTCTTCCTGCTTTTTACCATAATATCCGCAAAGAGATAAGAGGTTTAGCTGAAATATGCAGTCCATATCGTGAAGTTCGTCGTAGACATGTTTATTCGCTCCAAAATATAAATATCGCTCAGGATGAGCAATGATGGGTTGATAACCCTTTATCTGAAGCTGGAAAAGTTTCTCCTTGAGGTCCATCGGCTGGCGGATAAATGAGAATTCCACCAGCACCATATTTTTATGGATGGTAAGCAGGGGGATATTTTTTTCCAGTAATCCATCCACGTGTTCATCCATAAAATATTCAGCCGCGCCCCTGAATTCCACATTCATTTCAGTGGTTGCCAACCGTTCCCGAACCAGGCGCGCACCATTTTCGATGATTTCGTGAGTGTTTTTAAACATCTCCCATTGCACGTGCGGCGTTGCAATAAACTTACGATAACCCAAATCATGCATTGCCCTGATCATTACGATCGACGATTCTAGGTCTGTTACACCGTCATCGATTCCGGGAATCAAATGATTGTGCATGTCCGCCACGAGGCCGGATAAATCTGCAGGTTCTGAATCTTTCTTTTTAAATAATCCAAACATAATTTCGTTGGCCGTTAACCGTTAGCGGTTGGCCTCCATAACTGGTAAGTAAATAATTTTAACTGATTCGAATTTCAAATTCAATGCTGATTCGGCCACGCGCCAGCGGCAAAAGGCCAACCGCTAACGGTCAACTGGCAACGATTTAAGATATTCCGCATATACTGAGCGAATTCCCTCTTCCAGATGAATCTTTGCCTCCCAGCCCATTGATTTCAATTTAGATACATCCATCAGTTTACGTGGAGTACCATCTGGTTTGCTTATATCTTTTTTTATTTCACCTTTAAACCCCGCGATTTGTGCAATGAGTTTCGCAAGTTCCAAAATGCTAACATCAGTTCCGGTACCCACATTTACCAAACCCTGTTCATTGTAATTTTTCATCAGAAAAACACAGGCTTCTGCCAGATCGTTAACATGCAGGAATTCTCTTTTCGGTTCACCTGTTCCCCAAATGGTTACAAAAGTTTCATTATTCATTTTGGCATCATGAAATTTCCTTATCAGGGCGGGTAGTACATGTGAGTTTTTCAAATCATAATGATCATTCGGACCGTACAGATTGGTCGGCATCACCGATATATAATTGCAACCGTATTGAGCCCTGAATGCATCGCAGAGTTTGATGCCCGCAATTTTTGCAATGGCATAGGGCTCATTCGTTTCTTCCAGTAAACCGGTAAGAAGATATTCTTCTCTCAAAGGCTGAGGTGCCATCTTCGGGTAAATACAGGATGAGCCGAGAAACATCAATTTTTTCACTTCTGATTTCCACGACGCATGAATGATATTCGACTCAATTATCAGATTCTCATAAATAAAATCCGCACGGTATGTATCATTGGCCATGATACCCCCCACTTTTGCCGCTGCCAGGAAAACATAATCCGGTTTTTCCTTTTCAAAAAAAACATGCACTGCATGCTGATTACGTAAATCCAATTCAGATGAAGTTCTATAAAGAAGATTACGGTATCCTTCTTTCTCCAGTTTCGATTTTATGGCTGAACCCACCATTCCCCGGTGGCCGGCGATATATATTTTGTCTTCTTTCTTCATGAATGATTTTTTAGGGCTTAACGCAGAACGCCTAATGCTAAGTGTTTGATATTTTTTTATATAAATACAATTTCAGATTTTGCGAAGTCTTTCTTGACAAACAGCGTTCAGCGTTCAGCGTTCAGCGTTCAGCGTTCAGCGTTCAGCGTTCAGCGTTCAGCGTTCAGCGTTCAGCGTTCAGCGTTCAGCGTTCAGCGTTCAGCGTTCAGCGTTCAGCGTTAAGCGTTAAGCGTTCAGCGTTCAGCGTTCAGCGTTCAGCGTTCAGCGTTCAGCGTTCAGCGTTAAGCCTTCTCTTACTCATGCTGATTCTTAATCACGAATCCGGACTCTCTCAAAATCTTTTCCCGCCGGAACAGCTCAACGTCCGCAGCCACCATTTCTTTAACGAGTGCGGGTAAATCATATTTAGGTTTCCACCCAAGCTTTTTATTCGCCTTTGTAGCGTCTCCAATAAGCAGATCAACTTCAGTTGGCCTATAATATTTTGGATCCACTGCCACAACCACTTTACCTATTTTTACCTGGTAGTCGGGATTTTTGCATGAAACCACTTCCGCGTGTTCTTTTTCTTCACTACCCTTGAAAGCGAGCTCGATTCCTATTTCGGCAAATGCCATTTTTACAAAATCACGAACTGTGGTCGTAATGCCTGTCGCTATCACATAGTCTTCAGCTTCATCCTGTTGCAAAATCAACCACATGGCTTCGACATAATCTTTCGCATGACCCCAGTCACGTTTCGCATTAAGATTGCCAAGAAATAGTTTCTCATGAAGACCCAACCCTATCTTCGCTACAGCCCGGGTAATCTTTCTGGTTACAAATGTCTCCCCGCGCAATGGAGATTCATGATTGAATAGAATACCATTGGTGGCAAACATTTTATATGCTTCCCTGTAGTTCACTATAATCCAATACGCATATAATTTAGCCACAGCATAGGGTGAACGGGGATAAAATGGAGTAGATTCTGATTGTGGAACCGCCTGCACCAATCCATAGAGTTCTGAAGTAGAAGCCTGGTAAATTTTGGTCTTTTTTGCAAGACCGAGTAATCTAACTGCCTCGAGTATACGCAATGTCCCAATACCATCAGCATTGGCCGTATATTCGGGTGTTTCAAAGCTCACATGTACATGACTCATCGCTCCCAGATTATATATTTCATCCGGCTGGGTTTCCTGTACAATCCGGATCAGGTTGGTACTGTCGGTGAGATCACCATAGTGTAACTTAAAGTGAATATTCTTTTCATGGGGATCCTGGTACAAATGGTCAATCCGATCCGTATTAAATAAAGAACTCCTTCTTTTTATCCCATGCACTTCGTACCCTTTTGAAAGAAGCAACTCGCTGAGATAAGCACCATCCTGACCAGTAACTCCCGTTATCAATGCAACTTTCGCCATAATTATTTCTTTAAAAACTGCGTAATTTTTCGCAATGGTTTCAAATATAATGTAAAAAAATAAGGCTTTAATTCATTCATTTGCCATGCCTTGTAATCTTCACGATTTCCACGAATTCTGCTTTTTATTGAAGCATTGCTAAATCCACCTGATCGCATTTTTACGAGCACACCCGGAATATATGTCGCTTTCATATTATTTTTTACTAATATTCTCAGCATCATTTCATAGTCGGCCGCCGATTGAAGGTTTGTTTTGAAAAGTCCCAGTTTATCGTACACTGACTTTCTCACAAAGAAAGTGGGGTGCGGCGGCATCCATCCCCAATAAAATGATTTTGGTTTAATATGACCCGATTTCCACGTGCGGGTTACGCGTGTGCCATCTAATGCGTCCATATATTGAAGATCTGCGTAACATGCCTGAACGGTAGGATCTGCAAAAGCCTCCACTACTTTGGAAATTACCTTTGGACCTGCATAAACATCGTCCGAATTCAGTATCCCTATAATCTCACCGGTCGATTCCTTTATTCCTTTATTCATCGCGTCATATATGCCATTGTCCTTCTCGGAAATATAATGCGACAAATGCGGAAAAGATTGAACTATCTTGAGTGTGTCGTCAACTGATAACCCGTCCACCACAATATGTTCAATTAATGGATAGTCCTGCATCTCAACAGATTGCATGGTGGCAGCTACAGTTGAAGCTGAATTATATGTCGCTGTTATTATTGAAACGAGCATTTAATACGTAAAAGAGTGAGATCTTTATTTACTGGTTTATAATCCTGTCCCGGACAAATAGAGCCGGGTTCCCAGAATAGATTTTCCTCTCTTGCAAATCCTTATTTGCTACTGAATTCACCGTGAGAACTGAATGTGATCTGCAAATAACGCCCGGACAAACTACAGCTTTTGCACAAATCCATACCCCGTCCTCAATCACTATTTTATCAAATCTGGGGGGAAAATCAGTTTTTGAATAGTCATGATTGCCCGCAGAAAGAACTGCTCCTTGTGAAAGGCATACATTATTCCCAATCGTTACATGCTCAATATTGTCTATCCACACATCCTCACCGATCCAGCAAAAATTTCCGATAATCAGTCTCCAGGGATTTTTAATCCTCACCAATGGTTTTATGACTACTCCAGCTCCAACTTTCGCTCCGAAGATTCGCAGCAGCATTACTTTAAAACCGGACGGGAATGGGATACTGCTATAAAAAATCAAATAATTGATGGGGTACCATATCAACACTTTTAGACGCGGTCCAGAGCGATAGCTTCCTACTGAGTATTTAGATAGATCTGTCTGCATAGTGTTGATCTGAGCTAACTAAATAATTTCTTATACTTTTCATACAATCTCGGAACATCCACACTTTTTCTCGCGAGCTGAAAGGCGTTTTTACTCCACTCATCGTATTCTTTTTGATTCCAGGCAGCTGCCTGCCTGATCGCATCTTTAAATCTGTCCTTTTCATTCAGTGGTATATCCCAGCCGGCCTTTTCTGTTTGTAGATTTCTCCAGGGCGTTTGATCGCTGATAAGGACCGGATCCCCTGCAGACAAAGCTTCGTAAATCACGTGACCATAGTTTTCTCCTAAAGTGGGAAGCACAAACAGATGATAATCCCTCATCGTTCCATAAACCTTTGTGTAAGGTAAAGGGCCTTTGAATTCAATTTTAATATTTGAATCCACCAACGTTGACAGTTCTTTACAGTTTTCTGCGTAATGTTCATCTTCTTCCGCTCCATAAATATCAAATTTCAATCTTAAATCCCTCCTCATCTCACTTAGAATCTTTATGAAGTAATACAAATTTTTCTTGGGGTGAATTCTTGAAATAAAGACGCATGTAAGCTCGTTAGATCTTTTGTCCTTAGATATCCATTGGCGAATGGACGTGTTAGGAATATTGTCAAGTACAGTAATATCTGTTTTTGTTGAAAAAAAAGAAAGAATATCTTTTTGTTCCTGTTTGTTGGTTGCATGAAAAACCACTTTCCTATGCCATGAAATAAGTCGGAATAATCTGAGAAAAACATATTTCTTGAAATATTTTCTTTTCAAAGCGCCCTTGTGTAACATCCCACGGGGAGCGAGTATGATTTTACCATTATAGTTATGTTTCAACAATACCCATAATGGAAGTAAAGTAAAAAAAGGCGAATACATACTGTTGAAATACACGAAATCGGGTCGGACATTTTCAAAAATTCTTTCCAAATATTTTCCGTTGATTGACCTCGGAGAAGCATACCAGATTTTAAGGCCCGCAGCAGTTTTTACCCATTGATTCACGGGTATGTCTTTGTACGGCTCCCTGTCACCCAGATCTCTGTCGGAACAGACAATATAAAAATTATATTCGCCCTTCAAAATATTTACAATATTTCTGCAGGATTGAATCGGGCCGCCAGCTTTATAACCAGGTTCATACCAATCTGAAAACAGCAACACGGTTTTTCTGTCCGGGCTCGAAAACAAATTCTTATATTTTGCGAAGGCATCGAGCTTCTGCATGTATTCCCTCGCAAAAGAATATGCATTTTTCGACCATTCATTATATTGACGCTGATCCCAGCCGGCGGCTTCTTTAACGGCTTCAAGAAATTTCCCTCCCTTAAGAAGCGGAATGTCCCACCCCATTTTATTCTGTTCAAGATTCCTCCATGGCGTCTGATCACTGATCATTACAGGAAGTCCGGTTGATAACGCTTCAAATATCGCATGACCATAATTTTCACCAAGAGTAGTTAGCACAAACAAATGATAATCACTGAGTATCTCGAAAACTCTGTTGAATGTTACACCTCCCATGAAACGAACATGTACATTGGAAGGAAGTAAAATGGTAATTTTCTTGCACAACTCCGCGTACTCAGGATCATCCTCAGAACCGAAAATATCAAAGTGAATTTCAATTTGAGGATCAATCTCTTTTAAGAGGTTCAGGAAATAATGCAGATTTTTTTTGGGATGAATTCTTGATAGAAATACAACACGAATTTTGCCCGCTGTTTTTTCTTTTTCAATCCATGGCTGCTGGTTCAATGTCGGAATATCTTCAATGACAACTGAGTTAACATTTCCCGTAAAAAAATGCTCCAGATCTTTTCTTTCCTGCTCATCTGTTGCCTGGAAGACAATTTTCCTGCTCCAGCCTATTAAAAGAAATAATTTTAGAAAGATACTTTTCTTAACAAATTTTTGCTTCAGGGCTCCTTTATGAAGCATACCTCGAGGGGCGAGTATAATTTTACCCCGGTAGCGATTTTTAAATAAAACCCATAGAGGGAATAACGTGTACTTAAAAGAATACATACTATTGAAATAAACGAAGTCCGGTCTTATCTCCTTTAATAGTCCCATTAACTCACGTTTCTTCATAAATCCCGGAGCAGCGTACCATATTTTTACACCTCCGTCAGCCTCCACCCATTGATTTACAGAAATATTTTTGTACGGTTCATTTTCACCAAGATCCCTGTCTGAGCAAAGAATAAAAAGATCGAATTCCTCCTTCAGGCAGGTAACAACATTTTTACAGGCTTGGATAGGACCTCCCGCCTTAAATCCCGGCTCATACCAGTCCACCAGAATGAGTATTTTCTTCCTGTTCACTGTACCTGATTTTTTTCCATCCAATAATTCAATACAACAAATAACCACATTTCCATCCAGCGAATATTTTTATCGCCACTTAGAAACAGTTTCCATGTATATTTTAAACGATCTCCGTTAATAAAATCACGTTGAGCCATCCGGTTGATATGTTTGTCACAGAGTTCCCGGAGATCTTTTCTTATCCATTTATTCCAGGGAAAAAGAAATCCCTGCTTTTCCCTGTGAATAATTTCGTCGGGAAGCATCGGCTTTAAAGATTCTACCAACAAGCTTTTGGGATATACCGGCACTTTAAAGTGATCCGGTATCGACATCACGAATTCAACAAGGTCCTGGTCAAAAAAAGGTTCACGAATTTCCAGTGAATTCGCCATACTCATCTGGTCTGTATCTTTCAATAAAGTCTGTTGCGTATAACCAACCAGTTCTGCTGCAGTCACCTGACTGTAAAACGGCAATTTGGCGAATTCGTCCTTTTTTTCCAAAAGCTGATTTAGAAATGAATCCGGATAATTATCGGGCAGTCTCGTAAGTTTCCCTAATACGGATGGTGATATAATCTGCCGGAGTATGGGATACATGTTTTCAATTCCGGGACTCGAAAATTTCAACATCTGTCGCATTCGGTCCTTACGCCCCCCTTTACCAATAAAGTGACCTGCTATCTCTCTGAATAATTTGGGAGCGTCCCAGATCCAGCGTTTCTGTTGTAAATGAATATAATTCAGAAACAGGGGATACCCTGCAAACAATTCATCTCCCCCAATTCCAGAAAGCGCTACGCGTATTCCCTCTTTATGTATTGCCTTAGACACCACATAGGTGTTGATCCCGTCTCCACTCGGCGTGTCCATAGCATCCAGTGCATTTGTTAATTCATCCAGCATTACTTCAGGTTTCATTTTTATCTGTGTATGCCGCGTATTGTATTTCTTTGCTATGATGTTTGCATATTTCGATTCGTCGAATTCCGATTCGTCAAAAGATATATTGAATGTATTTGGCGAATGGTCGCAAGCCTCCGTCATGAGTCCGACAACAACACTGGAGTCAATGCCACCCGATAAAAAAGCAGCCACAGGAACATCACTTACCAGCCGGCGTTTTACTGACTGCACCATCAGTTCTTTCACTTTCGCTTCCACCTGTTTTTTATCCCCACAAGCAAAATCATAATTCCTCTTTAGCGGATTCCAATATTTTTGAGATATAATTTTCCCGTCACGCACCCGCATCCAGCTACCCGCTTCCATCTGACGTATGCCTTGAATGGGAGAAAAAGGAAAACCGATCGACTGGTACCTGAAATATTCTGAAAGTGAATGCTGATCAATTTTCCGGTCTATATTACCTTCTGTAAGTATTGCACGAACTTCAGAAGCAAATAGAAATTGCTTTTCATCTTTGTAATAGTATAGTGGCTTAACTCCCAATCGGTCCCTCGCAATAAATAATTCTCTTTTCTCTTTATCCCATATGGCAAAAGTGTACATGCCTCTCATATAGGTCAAACATTCAGCGCCCCATTTTATATAAGATGCTAAAATCACTTCGGTATCACCGCTCGTGCGAAAAGCATAATCACTGATCAGCGGCCTGATCTCAGCATAGTTATAAATCTCACCATTAAAAATAATGATATATCGGCCGGACAAATCCGAAAAAGGTTGATTGGAGGCCTGTGACAAATCGATAATCGAGAGTCGTCTGTGGCCGAATGCCAGTTCATGATCTGAAAAAAATCCTTCGGCATCCGGACCCCTGTGTGCCATAGAGTTAGTCATTCGTTGAATCTGGCACATTTCTACAGGCCGCTTATCAAAATATAATATACCCGCCAGTCCGCACATATTATCCGTTCAAAACGGTCGCGTATAATTTTAAATATTGATCCGCAATTTGCTGGTTATCGTATTTGCGAATATTATCAAATCCTTTTTGTATAATTTGATCACGATATGCTGGCTCACCGATAATCTTTTTCACGGCATACCGAATGGACTCCACGTCATGAGGGTCCACGAGACAGGATCCCTCTCCCGCTACTTCTTTCATGGGAGAAATATTACTTGTCAATACAGCCCTGCCGGCCCTTTGTCCTTCAAGTATCGGCAAACCGAATCCTTCATAAAGAGAGGGAAAGATAATAATATCTGAAGCCGCGTACTGAACAGCCATTTCTTTTTCTGAAAGGTTCAACCTTTGATTGTACCGGATCTTATGTTTGGTTAATAACGACAGATGTTCATCCGGAATTCTGCCAATAATTTCCAACGTGCAGGATATGCCGGATATGGCTTCTATGATCCTGTCGAGATTTTTATTAGGCGTAGATCCGATAAACAACAAAGAAGGATTGAGAGCATTAAAATTTTTCTCTTTAAAGTAAATCGCCTCATTTACAGGATTCGGAATGACAATCACTTTGGCGGGATCACAACCCGTAAATCCAATAATTTCTTCTTTTGATTTTTCAGAAATCGTGGTAACAAATCTGCATTTTTTTACAGGCATTTTCAGAAATATCCATTTGAAAAACATGCGTTTCAATCCCCTGTTTTCCCGTATAAATATGCTGTCATGTATAGTGAGCACCGTTTTACTGGCAGGAAATGCGAGCGCCAGGTAATGCACATCACCTGTAATATGATAAACATCTGCCTTAATTTTTTTTGCAAATGAAATATTTTTTAAGATCTCGAATATGGAAGAACTATAGTATGGCATATATGCTGATCGAACTGAAATACCTTTTTGTAAATCAGCAAGAATCATTGCAAACACTTTTTCTATACTGAAAAAAAGCGGATTTGTTTTCCTATATATTAAATGAACGAATGGCAATAAATTAACTTGATTTTTTCCGTAACCCGCAGTGGATTATGCAGACAACTGTCTTGGTCTCATCTGTCTGCGATTGCCAGATTGCCTGCTCAGTTTCCCAAACCATACCGGAGCCAGTTTGTAAAGCATCCAGATAAAGAAAGCTCCCTTTAGCAAAGAATTGAATATTTGCAGACTATCCGTTTCCATACAATAAGTAACCTGATAAAATAGTACCGGGATCCAAAGTACCAAGAGTGGAAGTCGCTGGGAAATATCAAATACTTTTTTATAAAACCAACGAATAAATAATCCCAGAATGAACATATAGCAGATCCCGCCAATGGGACCGAAACTAGCATAGGCTTCTCCCAGCGGACTCACATTCGTTGACCAGCCTTCAATATTAAAGCCCGTATAATATTTCATACTTGCCACCCCGCCGGCTTCCGGTTTATCCGGCCAAAGAAAACGGGGAACCAATGCCGAAGCCGCGGTCGTGAGCAATCTGCTGCCTTCATCAAAGTCTTTTTGAGCAGGATACCGGCGCATAACAACACTAATATTATAACCCTGATTGGTACGCATGTACACAGGAAAGAAACCATCCGTCTCAATAAGTTTGTCAAAGTTGGCCAGCTTTTCGAAAATGAGATCCACAAACAATCCTGATTTGTCATCTACCTCTTTGGTCGTTGTCCAGGTGATATTTCGATAGGAGGTTTTTACGTTTTGTGTAATGAATAAAAGGAAAACACCCACAACAAATACCACAAATTTCTTCCACAACGCATATTTTCTTCCCAAAAAAAGATAGGAAAACAAAGTAACACCCATGTAAACCACTATAGTGAATATGCCGCTCTCTACAGCGAGACCAAGAATAAAAAATGTAAATAGACCAAGTATTATATTTTTAGAGGCAACAGAAGGACTATAAAATATATAAAGAATACCTGCAAAGGAAGAAAAGAAAAGAAGCGTAACAACGAATTTCAGCGCATCTGGAACTGCACCTATAAGAAATGACGTAATCACTCCCATAGCTACAATAACAATTCCAGTCTTGCTATTTGTTTTTAATTCATTTCTAACAGACTGGAGTAACTTCTTGAAAGAATCTCCTTCATCCAGAGTCATACCGGATTTGGTCACCGGGTAACACATGGCAACCGAAAACGCACAAACTGCCGGCATGGCGAACCCAAAATAAGTGCCCTCTGGCACCTGCATATATCGCACAAATATTCTCGCGAGATAATTATCATAGTTGTACACATTGTAACCCATGGAAGGCATCAGCAGACAAATAAAAATGGTATGCAATACAACAAGTTCACGTAAAACCAGTCCTTTGCCTAACTTATCTAAAATGGCAAAAATGGTAACGATAATCAGAAATATGGACATCTCCGTATACCAGTCTGTCACCAGCGAAAGCAGGAAGCAGATGATCAGCGCAAGAACGAAAAAGTTATTTCTAATTGAAGCCATTTAGCCCCGGTTTTTTTAACGTTTTTATCTGTTACGATTTGATATTCTCCACCAGATGTTTTATTTTTTCAATAGCTGAAGGATAAGAATAGGGTTGCAATTTACTACGGACCAACTCTCTCATCGGTGCTAAAATGGAGCGGTCAATCAATATCTTTTCCACCAGTTCTTTTATTTTCAACTCTCCTTTTACACCAGTTTCAAAAACCCAACCAGTCATTCCTTCTTCGACCAGGTCAGGGGCGCAGCCCGTTTTATTGGAAACAATTACCGGCTTTCCAGACGCCATAGCCTCATTTACCGCCAGTCCCCAGGTCTCACCTGGCCCCACCGATGGCAGGACAAAAATATCGCACAACCGATATACCAGCGGCATTTTTTGCTGATTCTGAAAATCCAGAAAAATAACCCGGTTATCTGGTGAAGCTTTTAACTTTAATTCTTCCTCCAATTTGCCATTACCAACAATCAAAAATTTTAGCTTCTTGCGCGGTAAATGTTGCGCCAGCCGAATCATGAAGTCCGGATCTTTCTTGGACTCGAGTTTACCCGCGAATAATAGTACCAGATCATTATTGTTTATTCCAAGATCCCGACGCCATTCATTGGCTTGGCGATTCATCAAATCGGTGTCGCTAAACCTGCTGTTGTCGATTGCGTGGGGTACCCAATACAGCTGATCTTCTTTCAATCCATGTTTAAAAAAATAATCATAGTTATTTTTCCCAACAAACAATGCATAGTCCACCCGGCTGTATACCCATTTCAAAACTATTCTTCGCAGCATTTTTTTTATCCCGGGCTGCTCATCCAGCAAAGTGGAATCTCCGCGAAATAAAACAGGGAGTTTACCTTTAAAATAGCGCATGCAGGAAAGATGACTCCTGAAATTCCATCCGATCATCAAAAGAAAATCGGGTTTCCATTGCGAAACATCTTTAATCAGTTCCGGATTAACAATGCCATTAAAATGATGAACGCCGGGATCTTTGGAAATGTTATGTACAAACGAATAGTCGTATCCGTCCAGCAAGGGAATATCCCATTCGATCATTTTACCAAAGTCTCGATCATATTTAACCCCTTGTTCTGTTTGCGACCAGGTGTAAAACACTTTCAACTCAATGTCCGGTTCTTTTGCCAGTAACCTGAAAAGCGGAGCATAATATTGAATAGGATGTGTGGTAACAATCGCCAGACGCAAAATCATCACAGGGTAGTTTTGTACCAGTCCAGCGTAACCTGTATTCCTTTTTGAATGCCTGTTTTGGGAACCCATCCAAGCCGCTGATGAATTTTTTCGATGTCTACCACCCGGCGTCGGATATTATCAATGTCTCTTTCAGGAACATTCGTCACTTTGGAATCCGGAACATTTTCACTGATGATAGCAGCCAGTTTATTTACTGAAGTTTCAATTCCGGAGCCTACATTAAAAATATCTCCATAGGCCATTGGATGTACCGCAGACAATATCGTTGCGTCTACCGCATCTGTAATAAATGTATAATCTCTTGTTTGTTCGCCATCCCCCACCACGGTAAGCGGCTGATTTGTCAATGCGTTATGAATGAATTTTCCCAATACACCACAGTAAGGATTTCGTGGCGACTGCCCATATCCATACACATTGGAATAACGAACTACAGAAACAGGTATATTATAATTTCTGTTATAAATTATCGTGTATTGCTCGCCTAATAATTTAGTCGCTGCGTAATTACTCAAAACATGTGTTGCATCGTTTTCATCCAACGGAAGTCTGGAAGTACTGCCATACACAGAGCAGGAAGAAGTGTAGACAAATCTTTCTAGTGAAGGATATTCTTTATGACGGATTTCCTCGAGCATTTGCAGTGTACTCTGCGCATTGACCTGCATATCCAATATGGGATTGGAACTTGAAGCTGCAATCTGAATGCAGGCAAGATGAAAAATATAGTGAACATCCTTCATTAACGGGAAAAATGCTTTTGTATCCAATACACTTACTTTGTGAAACTCCACTTTATCTTTTACGGAGTCGATCATGGATTCGTTGCTGTTGGTACAATCATCCACAACAATTACTTTACATTGGTGATCGTTTACCAGCGTCTTTACCAGATTGTGGCCAACAAATCCCAATCCTCCCGTAACGAGCACTTTTTTACCTTTTATCTTATTGTAGTGCGTATTCTTCATCAGTTGATTTTTTGAAATATATCTGTGAAATTTTTTGTCATGGCAGTTGCCGTATACTTGGCGAATACTGGATCATTCGTTGGAATGGGGACGAAGCTATCTCGGTTTTGCAATCCGTTTAAGAGCGCTTCAGCCAATTGTTTAATCTTTTTTTCCTCTCCAATTTCTCCTGTCTGATAAACCATTTGTAGTGGATAATTCAATTCCTTCAGGAATTTCGCTGGAAAAGAATCTGCGTGTACCCAGGCAAAAAAAGGGATGCGGGAAGCAACCAGTCCCATCATTTTCGAAGCAGCATAATAAGGCGTGGTATCCCCAACCAGTAACTGCATGTCGGCTTGCTTATTTATTTCCAATGCCTGGCGGTAGGCAACTCTTGCCGGACGTTCTGTGACAAAAGATCCCACTTCATTTGCCGATATTAATTCAGACAACATGGGTTTCACCAAACCAATACCCGCATACGACGTTCCCGTAAAAATAATATTCAGGGGAATGGTTTCGTTTACGATTTTGAATGCTTTCAATAAACTGTCTACGACCCGCAGCATATTTTCCGATATGGCTCCCGTATAACGCACCTGAACGACGGGGTCGGGTTTTTTTTCAACATTAATTGCTTCATAGTCTGAAGCTTCCACGCCATAGGGTATCGCCATCATCGGCTTAGAAGCAACGGAAGGATTTCTTTTTATCAGATCATCGAGTATTCCCTGCGACACCGCAATAAGACCATCACTGTTTCTTACGGCGCGACCTTCCAACATGCTGGCCAGGCGTTGACTCACTCTTGTTTTTATATCCTTCATATTGGTGGGGTATAACCATGGATCGATAAAATCGATCACATAGGGAATGCCGGTAACTTTTTTTATCATGGGCGCCATCACCATAATGTACCACGGAGGCACCGGATATAATATCAAAGCAGGTTTTTCTTTTTTCGATTGTCTGATCATCGACCGATACAAACCCCGGAAACTCCGTATACCCAGGTCACCCAATCCAAATTTTCTGGTCCTCCGTTGATCCCAGGCGCTCACTTCTATTTTCTCAAATTTAGTCCCCGTAATTTCCACCATCCAGGGATCGGAGGCTTCTTCACGAAATTGATTGTCCACCGTAAATACGACTGGTTTCCAGCCAAACTCATGAAGATGTCTTACTAACAGTCGCACTCTTTGTGATGGAGGCATCGCAGAAGGTGGAAAGAAGGGTGCGGGAATAAATACAGTAGGCATGATTTAATTTAATATCTGCTCCCAGGCAGTTTTTAATTTACCAGACTCCTTTTCCCAATTATGCCGGGAAGCATCCTGATATCTTTTTAATGAACCAGATCTGATCTGATTTATATTGTTACTGATAAAATTCATTGAATCTAAAAAAGAAGCGTGGTCATTTTGAGTGAACAGTTTTCCTGAGCCCGGATGCTCTTCAATGAATTGCTTTTGTGCGGTAGTGTCGGTTGCCAGAATAAAAAGTCCGGCCTGGTAGTAAGCCAGCATTTTGTTTGATACAGCACTGTCTTTGTTCAGATCCCTGTCAGTTAATTCCAATGCAAGCCCGATATCATATGAACCAATCAGCGCATGTAAATCTGACTGCGGCAGAGGTGCCAGAATTTTTACATCTTCTTGAAAATGCTCTGTGTATTCCTTCGTAGAATGGCCAATCAACGTAAGCTCAAATCTGTCTTTTAGCGAATCCCAGGTTGAAATGAGCAGCTCCAGTCCGCGTCCAGATGTTATATATTGTGAAAACCAAATAAGTTTTATTTTTTTAGTGAAACTGACGATAGGTGCCCTGAATTCCGAAGCAGGAAAATAATTTAATACGGAAAAGATCCTTTCTTGTCTAAAACCGCAAAGCTCCAAAGTATATTGCGCTATTAGGGGAGAAGATGCGCTGATATATTTCGCTTCGGGTAATATCCGTTTTATAATCGTTTTTCTTCTTTGCAATTCGTCTGCATTATTTCCTTCTATAATTTCACCCGGGTGATAGTCTTCCATATCAAACCCATAACCACATCCGGCTTTCGTTGCAATAACTAATGCGGGGTAAAAAGTTCCCAGGGTATGACCCACTACCAGATCATATGATCCGGGTTGTACGCTTTCTGCGAAATCGAGTAGTTGAAATGTTCTCTTGCTGCTTGCAGTAGCAGTCAGGAATAAATTATTTTTATTCAGTTTCCAGATAATCCTGTTAAAACGTTCCGAAACAGAATCTTTTAACCAACGATAATATTTAGTTCGGGTAGCATCTTTATAGAAAAATCTGAGCCAGCTGTTTTTAAATTGAATCTCTTTGTCCATCGCGTCTGACCAGTTGCCGAGATGAAAACCAAGGAAACTAACTTCATAATCAAGGGAATGCGCCAGTTTTATTTCTTTGAATATCCTCGGATTCGTTGAGAGATTCATCGTGGAAATAAAAAGAACTTTTTTTGCCATCGATCAGGACCCCAGTATTTTTTTTATGACATGTACGATCCTTTGACTAACCTGTTCGTCCCATAAAGGAATCGGATCCAGATTGCGTTCAGGAAGTTCCGCTACGTGTTGGTTAATTTTAGTTGCGAAATCCGCATCATGAATATCCATCATGACGTTGGTACCCAGTTCAACCGTTACGGGACGCTCCGTGTTCTTCCTAAATGTAACACAAGGAATTCTCAGAAAACTTGTTTCCTCCTGTATGCCTCCCGAGTCCGTGATCACCAGTCGCGCATTTGCAACGAGTTTTAAAAATTCAAAATAACTCAATGGATCAGTAAGCAGGATGTTGGAATCATGCTGGATTTCCTTCAGGAGATTATTTTGCTCGAGCCTGGATTTCGTGCGTGGATGAATGGGAAAAACTACCGGATATTCTTTTGAGAAACTTCGCAGTATGTCGGTGACCCGTTGCAGGGTAACCGGATTGTCTACATTTTCGGGCCGGTGAAAGGTAGCAACTATGGGTTTCCGATCATAGAACGAAAGGATTTCTTTATTCAGGTGAATCGTTTCCCAGTGCTTTCTGGTGCGGAGCAGGCACTCGATCATTATATTTCCAACCATGAAAACCTTCGATTCGGAAAATCCCTCCTGTTTTAAGTTTTTTATTCCGCTTGGTTCGGATATCATCAGATAATCACTTACATGATCAGTGATCACCCGGTTTATTTCTTCAGGCATATCACGATCGAAGCTGCGCAGGCCCGCCTCCACATGCATTACGGGTATCCTCGATTGAGACCCTGCAATGGCGCCTGCAACCGTTGCATTTACATCACCAAAAACAATCACGAGATCGAATGTCTGCTGTACAATGATTTCATTAATTCCCAATAGCGATTTTCCAATCGTATCAACGACTCCGCTTCCCTTGATATTCAATTGAAAATCAGGATTGGGTAATTCGAGATTCTGCCAGAATATGTCCGACATATTAAAGTCAAAATGCTGCCCGGTGTGACATATCAGGGGCTGGACGTTCGGCGCCTCCGATCTGATCCTGTGATAAAGTGGCGCGAGTTTAATAAAATTCGGCCTGGTGCCTGCTATTAATAATATCTTCTTCATGATTGTTTAACCTGACTGCGAATAATTTCGGCCAGTTGTTCTGTAAGTTTTTGTCTTGATAGTCCCTGTAAAAATGAATAGTCCGGATACAGACTGATCCTTCCATTAAAAAGATCCGATAAATCCCGCATGGATTTCTGTGAATCATCGGGATCACATAACAATGCGGTGCCTCCCTTTTTCAATATTTCTTTCTGTGCGCCTTCACTTACAAAAGCAATAATAGGTTTTTGCATTTGCAGATACTCAAAGGTTTTTCCTGCAATACTGTAATCGCGGCCATGCATTTGTTTCGCAGAAGTAATCAACAACGCATCGCAGGATTCCTGAAAACTGAGAGAGGCACTATGCGGTATCTCTCCCATCAGCTCTACCTGGTTCTCCAAACCAAATGATGAGATCATTTCCCTCATCCAGTCATGGACTTTTCCCGCAAAACGAATATGGATCTTTTTACTAAGTTCCGGTTCTGAATCATTCAGCAGTTGCATTGCTCGGAAAAAAAAATAAGGGGAACGATAGAGCCAGTCTTGTTTATGTGGGATATACTGCAGGATTCGATGCCCACGTTTTCTCCACCAGGGTTGTAACATCTGGCGCCTGGCTTCCGGTGTGTAATAAAAACTGCCCACATAGCCAATCACAAAATGCTGTTTTTCTTTTGCGATAGGTATCCAGGTTTTAAGCGTGCCATTATACCCGTTGGGGATATAAAATAATTTTTCTTTCGTTTTCTTACCATGTAATTGCTGAAAATCGTGTAGGGTTTGTTCTGATGTTGTTATAACGGCAGCTGCATTCCCAAGATATTTCCCTTCCCGTTCCAGTGTTTTCCAGTAATGAAAAATCGTACCATACGGAATGGTGCGCCATTGGGACCAGGCATCCCTGAAATCCAATATCAGGGGCAATCCATATTTTCCCGAAACGTGGGCAGCCAGCGGTAGAACGCTAAAGGGTGGTACTGTTGCAAAAATTGCTTTCGGATTGTATTTCTTAACTGCAGATTCCACGGCATCGTAAAATCCCCTGCTCCAGTATTTTGTTTCGTTACCATGAATGGTGAAATAAATAGAAAGAAAATTTCGCAGCTTTGATTTAGCGGGAGTTTCATCCGACTTCACAGGAATCAGCATCGTTTTCTCAATCGTTTCTTTACCCAGTGATTCATCGTAACCGTAGGTTTCAAACACGGTTGCATAGGATTCTTTATCAAGCGTAATTACTATCGGGTTGATGCCTGATTCCGGAAGATATTTCACAAATGCCAGCGAACGATGCACACCCCCAAGATTCAGCGGAGGAAATTCGAATGCAATGAAAAGAATATTGATCATACAAAAACAGACTCTCGAAAATCAGTCTGTATTTCAAACTGATCTGTCAAAATCCTGAACATTTTTTCTATCATACCGAACTCGTATGGCGTTATTAGTTTCGGATGTGAGATGAATTGAAAATATCCGGCCTTATTAACCGCGTGGATATATTTTTTTAAGTTAAAAGGATTTAATCCTTCAAAGGACGCGATGATTCTTCTGCCGTTACTATTGTATTTGTCGCCCTCTTCTTTAATCGCCGATGAAACCGTATTGCCTTTCAATGCCGGCCTTTTACCCATACGGTTAAGTAAACCACTTACTTTAAAATCAAACCAGGTCTCGAAGCGGTTTAACTTAATAGAAGATATAGTCCACTCAGTAAAAGGGCCATTCTTTTTCTCGCGACAGGGATCTTCATCAAAATGATATACCGGGTTCTGCACCGGCGCCTCACTGAAATCAAAACTATGCGCGTCTGAAATCTGGTACTTTCCAGGAATCACGCTCCATTCATGTTTTATACCGTGTTGTACAAACAGCGGACTGAATACTTTAAATGGTTGAATGGACCATCCTCCTGCACGGTAACAATCGACCGGCTGCTGAACGTTCACCGCATCAAGTACCGATTGAATGAATCCGACAGACTGATCAAATAATTCTTTCCTTTTGCTTTCGCTGATAGATGCAACGGTATAATGTTTTTTCTCACTCAGATCCCATTCGTTGGTGTCGGAATGATACCGGGCGTCCAACCAGTGCGGATGTACGTGGGGATGTATCTCATGACCCGACTGCACTACCTGTATCAACTGATTTTTTATTTGTTCGAAGTCGCATGCCGCTTGTGTATGCAGCGCTACCATTTCTTGTAGACGAAGCAGGTAAACCGTATCAATAAAAAACAGGGCTTTACATTTGAATTTGTTCAAACAGGTCAGCAGCTGTTGGGTGGGTTGAATCAGGCATTGATCCGGCGTCCCACTTCGCTTACCTAAAAACAATTCGTAATCAAAAGTAATCAGGAGCAGTTTCTTCTTGCTCATTTTTTTAATCCAAGCAATGCAATATGGGATGCCGTTCTATATGGATTCACTCCCGCATCAGTTGTATTGAGCACATGGACGGCTTTGCAATGTTTCTTAATGAAGGAGAAATTATTGAATAAGGAATAAGAATAAAATAATCCATCTCCCTGTGAAATCTGGTATTTCTTTCCCCCCGTTCTGACATAATTATAAGCACTCCACAATCCAAGGCCATTGATTGTTTGTTTCACGAACCGTGAAAACTTTCCGCCTTGTCCGAAATTATTGGAATCAGAAATGAAAATTGCATCTCTGGATACCCTGATCATTTCAGCAATTACCTGTTCAGGTTTGTCGATATGATGCAGGATTCCGAATGCACAAACCATGTCGTATTGTTTATCCGGAAAATGAATCTGCTTGCCATCACCGGCTATGAGGTCATTTCTAAGAATTCCTTTTCTATACCCCTGCTCCCTTAATTCATCTACAGGTTCAATACCAGTAACTCTGAGTCCTGGATATTTTTTTTGCAGATGTATAATCACGCGTCCTGTTCCTGCTCCTACATCCAGAATAGATTTTATACCCAGCTGCTCTATCATGGAACACATGAAGTGAAACGCAATTTCATGTTCGGGATCCACGCCTTCATGCATGTGCATGGAATCGTAGTCGGCCGCTGTGTTGTGATAGTATTTTTGTTGAATGATTAACGCGTCTTCCATACTTATGAACGTATCATGTACAATGTAAGAAAAATATCAGGAGAAACCCACACCTTCTAAAATTTTACCTAATCGCATCTTATAATCATTCCAGGAGTAGTTTTTACTCATGGAGAATGCATTGTCAGCCAATCGCTGCCGATATACGCTATCCCGATATAGTTTATCCATTGCAGTTACCAATCCTTTCCTGTCTCCCGCTTCCACTATCTCACAGGATTCTCCGTGTTTTAATACAGTCCCGCTGTTCACGGTTGTAATCACCGGAAGTTTTAATGCCATGGCCTGGAATACCGCAATGGAACTTCCCTCAAACGTTGTTGGAAAAACAAAAATATCCATGCTCTTCAAATAGTCGATGAGTTCTTCCGGCCTCAACCAGCCATGGATATGTACGCTCCCGGGCAGGTTGTCCAGTATAATCTCTTTATCTGCCGTTCCAAAGAAATGCATTTCAGCTCCGGGATGATCTGTCGCAAAATCTCCCCAGGCATCCAGCATTTGGTGTGCACCCTTTCTCCAGCTGAGCCGGCCTACAAAGACAAATTTTAATTGTTCCTTCTGTTCAAACACTCTTTCAGGATAGCTGAAATCCTCCAGGTTGGTACCATAGGGTAGCACTCTACACTTATTTTCAAACTGAGGATAAAAATAAACGACGGTATTCTTTACAAATTCACTGCCGCATAAAATAATATCGGCCAGCACCACTTCCTCATCGTATCTGGCAAACAGTTTCTTCCTCACATCGTCTACTTCATTCAACATGCCCAAATGGAAGTGATCACCATATTCAATTTTCACGCGGTATTGCGGCAGACCAATAGCAAGGTCCAGTACGAGTATGGATTTATTTTTCCAGTTCCTGAATAGAAGATGGGATATCCCATCGTATGAAATACATAATCCGGGTGTATCCACATGACTTAGTACATCCTTTTGCCAGAATTCATTCAGCTCCATGTAATCGGCTAGGCTGGCAGGTCCCTGTTTTTTTTCAAGACGCCATATTTTTAATTCTGTAGATGGAAGCGTCTTCACAAATTTCTTTGGCAGTTTGTAATAACTTCTTTTGGCTAAATAATTCGCGTACTTCGGCGTTATCTTCCTTAATAATTTAATAAATAAAGGAGGGAAATAAATGCTTGTTACGTGTTTGAATTTTTTAGGGAAGAGCTCTGCAAGCATGGCAGCCTGTTCGAAATTATGCATCTTCCTGGGGTGAAAACTAAAAATCGAACCGGAATTTTTACCTCCCATGTATTCCTGTATTAAATTTCTCAACGTCGTATCTCCGGGATCTGAGTATGACCGGTAGTTTGAAAACTATGATCCAGAAAGAACGAACAGACAGAAAGGCTTTTTTAAACTCGCCTCTTAATATATGATAGATAAAACTGCTGGTAGTGGTTACAAAAATTCCGTATAATGTTTTCAGGCTGCTTTTGGAATCATCTTTCAGCCGCAGAATCTTTTCAGAAACCAGTTTATCCGCTGTGATGGTTTCCTGGTTCTCAACGTCGGTAGTATTAGCATGCTGATGATAAAAAACCGCACCTGATGAAACCAGCACAATTTTTCCTCCCATTTTTTTGATGCGGTGGCAAAGATCCTCGTCTTCAAAATACATATGAAAAATCGGATCGAATAGGTAAGGGAAATTGTACCTGTTTTTCTTCATACGGAATGCAAAACATGCTCCTGATATCAAATTCAGTTCATAATAAGGCTTGCCCTTTCCATTTAGCAGATCTGAGACGAATGCGGGCACCTGACTCAGATAATACGTCAGAAAAAAATCCTCCATCTGATCACTATCGTATTTCTTTAGCATTGGCACCGTCAGCATAATGTTATCATCCTGATGAAACGGAGCCAATATTTCCGATATGAATTGATCGGAAACGTATCCGTCCTGATTGGCAACGATCACAAAGTCAAATCCTCTTTCCTTACAAACATCATATCCCCTGTTGTTCGCCTTTCCATAACCGATTCCCGCTTTTTCCCGTATTAGTTCTACCGATATGTTTTTCTGAACAGGAATTTCAATAGGAATATTCCCGGGACTGTTGTCGATGATCAATAAGGTACACTCAACATTTACTGCGGCTAAATTGAAGGAATCTACCAGCCGGTTAATCCACCGATGACCATTATAAAAAGGAACAACAACTCCTATTTTCATTTTATAAAGAAATCAGATCCCTGAATGAAGTATAATTGATACCCCGCAGCCACCATTTCAGCAATCTGAACTTCTTTTCAGGGAACGACTGTATTCCGAAATATTTTTTTCTCTGACCGAGATATTCTTTTTCTATCCTTTCCCCGACAACAGGATCCACTCTTATTATCTTTTTTAACTTACATAATACAGTAAAAGCAGCCAGATAACGCTGGAAATATTCCCTGGTGTTTTTTTCATTATAAGCCCCTCCCATGATCCATTTCTCAAAGGGATCATTCCTTACTACAACACCAATCTGCTGGCCAGCATGCAATCTGTATTGTATGAGCTGTTCGTCGATATAACCCATCCGACCCCCGGCCATCAGGGAAAGACCGATCCAGCCATCATGCCAGTATTTCCTGCCAAGTTCCAAATGAAAAGGAACAACTTCCGCCAGCACCGACCCTTTAATCGCCAGAGTAGCTCCTGTTATCATATTTCCGAATAAAATATTCCAGTATAATAAATCCGACTTTTTAAATTCCTTTCTGATGGCGGCTTTAAAAAAAGTATTGTCCAGGAGCGTGGTCGGCAATTTACGGCCGTCCTCGTCAATGAGTTCCGCATTGCTGAAGCAGGCATCTGATTCCTGATGATTTTCGAAAAATGAAATGGTACGCTGTATCTTGTCGGTATTCCAGATATCGTCCTGATCAGAAAGGAAAATGATATCCCCTTTACAGGCGCTTATAGCGATTTCGAAATTCCTGCTCGCACCCAATTGATGTCGATTCTGCAGCAAATTCCATTGTATGCTGGGATTTGCTTCTATATACGAGCGTATAATAGCAAGCGTATTGTCGGTGGAACCATCGTCGGAAATAACAATTTCATCCGGTAAGACAGTCTGATCCAAAAAAGAATCAAGCTGTTTCTTTAAAAATTTATTTCCGTTGTACGTACAAAGGGCAATACTTACTGTAGTTTTCATGGCGGGCATTCAGGCGACTGCCTTTCAGCTTACTAAATTTTTCCTTGCCGAAACGTGAATGCCAAAATTGAGAAGTTCAGCAGAATTTTTATCTTTTTTACTTAAACGTTGTAATACTTTCAATGCCCCCTTCAAAAACGCTTTGTCTAGTAATGATATCTTTGTTCCTCCATATCGCCCTGCCACGGTTCCAACGCGCCGAATTTCCTGGCCCAGATATTCAAAATAGTTACCATTGGTCTCAAGATCAAGGATTTCGAAACCATTTTCGGGTAGAAACTTTTCATAAAAAAAACGATTGAACCCGGTATAAAAATGGAAAGGAGCGAAATGTGTGAGACTACAAAAAGGAGCCGTAACGATTAACGTGCCTCCAGGTTTTATTAAACGGCTGAATTCTTTAATGGCTGATATGGGATCAGGAATATGTTCAAAAACCTCCGTACACATAATTGCATCTATAGATGCATCCGGAAGTGGTATCTTCAAAATATCCGAAACGATATCCAGTTTTGAATTATCCCATTCGCCGGTTTGTAACCCTACTTCTCCCTTCCCATCGTACTTGCCAAAATCCTGTGCGATATATTTCAGATGACTGCAATTTGCTCTATAAGGACTTATACCAGCGCCTGCATCCAACAAGGTAGATCCCTCCGGAATATTTTTAAGTGTTTTTATTATCCATTCAGCTCTTGTTAACGCATTCGACTGGCCGACAGTGTTCATGATAATTTTACCGGTGACTTAGTTAATTGATTTCAAAAGGTGGTCCTTGAATCTGTCGAAGAAGATTTCAAATTGCAGGTGTTCCCGGTAAAAACCAGGAATATTTTTCCTGTGCTCGTTCATGTTACGAATAGACTGTTCCGCTATCTTGTCAAATGAAGACTGACCATCCCAGTAATCTCCAACTTTTTGAGATGCAAAAAATTTCAGATTGTCGGCACTCCCTGCGATGAGCGGCAATCCGTTTTTCAGGTACGAACCAATTTTACCTCCGGTAAATCCATTGTTGGTTTCGTGAACAGATTCCCGATCATATAAAGCAAGACCTATATCTGCTGAGCTGAAAGCGTAGTTCATCATAGAAGAGGGAATCGGTGTCGTGGACATTTTTATAAAAGGATGCTTTTCGTTTCCCATGAGGCCGATCGTCCTGCTTTGAAATATCAAATGATAGTCTCTGTCGGAATAATTTTTTGTTTCTTCATAAATCCTTTTAGCCAGATTCCAGTTTAGTGTGCCAGCAAAAAGAAAGATGGGTTTTCTGTCTTCTATATTAAACAGATCCCGGAAATAATTACTTCTTAATTTAACCGCCGGACCCGCCTGCGCATTGGGCAAAACAAAATAAGCATGTTCATACCCTATGTTGTTTTGTTCCTTTTGTATGCCGAATCGCTCTTCACCCAACGCCAAACTCGCTGCGGCATTTTTATTGGCTATATAATTATGTTTGATCAACTTATTTCTTGCAGCTCCGGTAAATCCTTCAGTAAGATGTTCCTGCAATTCATCGGCAAAATAGTAATAAGGTATTTTTTGAATGCGAGCAGTCCTATACGCAACCCAGGCGCCCTCGATCGGCATGCCGATGAGCGCCTTGTATTTGCGGTCTTTTGCATACAGGATTTTCGACCAATATTCTGCTTTCTGAAATGCCGAATCCGGAAATGGGAGCACGCGTATGGCCTCGCTTTCGAAGAAAGGCAGGTGATTGTTTCCCTGCATAAGCATGTACAGATCAACCCCAAAACCACTTTCCGCCAATTGAATCGGAATCTCCATGAAAGAGGGTTGGGTGTCGATATATGCCCGGTTAAAAAGTAATCCGATTTTACGATCGTTCATGCTGACTTCAGTATGCCACTAGTCAAACCTGCATTAATGTTCATAAAAGTGAAGAGAAGGGACCATCCGGCAATAGATTCTATGCAGAAACGCATAAAATTTGTAGTTCTTTCGCGTTTTTTCAGTCATGAGAAAAGCTCTAAAATTTACCTCTATCAGGTAGGCCATTAATTTCAGCTTCTGCACAAAACTAATCTCTGACTTAAAAATGACTTTGGATGAGTGAATAAAATAAGGCGAGTAGGTGAATATTCGTTTACTGCTGGGATTTAATGGTTTGTATTCATAATTATTTCCATGCACACCAGCCGTATAAAGCTCCTTATTGGAAAATGCATATCCATTGTATAACAGAATAATCTTTAATACAAAGTAACAATCAAACCAGTCAAACAACGGATCTACACTAACAAACCATTTTATATCACTTGTCTTGTAAATGCCATAAAATAAGGACGGTATTCGCTCCTGTAAATAATTTCTCGCCTGTTCATATTTGTTATTCCCCGTGGCGCTTGCTATAATTTTGATATGATCCGTCAGGCCACTCTTTTCGTATTTAACAGCGTAATTTGAGAAAGCCGCGGAATGTTCTCCAATTATGGACATTAACTCACTTATGTATTCACTGTTCCAATCATCGTCGTCTGCCGCCCACATAAAGTACGAGCCTTCCGCTTTGTTTAGTACGAATTTGAAATTGAAATTGACGCCTTTATTTTCATCATGTCTGAAATAACAAACTCTCGGATCATTCTTTACAAACTCTTCACCAACAATTTTTACCTCTTCGTTTTCAGAACAATTGTCGGCTATTATTATTTGTAAGTTTTGATAAGTTTGTTGTGTGATACAGCGTAATGTTTTCCTTAGACCTTCTGGCCTGTTATAAGTAGGAATACCAACGGTAACGAGTGGCCGCATGTAAGATTATTTTACCCTTTTCAAAAATCCGTCTGGAGCAACCGTAATCAATAATTTATTGTGGATGGATTCATCAATCTCAAATTCATCATGTTTTTTCAGAAATTCCCATACAGCCGTCTTTGGATTATTTCCCTTACCCCAGGGACGACTGCCCCAATCAAAGTCTTCCGGAACATCCTCAACCGCGGTGTCGAATACAATCAAATAACTTCCTTTTGAAACCAGTGAAGCATATGCATTTAGTTCGTCGATTACGTGTTCATGAGTATGATTGGAATCCAGGATTACCATTACTCTTCTTTTTCCTTTGGCAAATTCGTGAACCTGATCGATCGTTTTTTTTTCGACAGACGACCCCTGAATCATCGTAATTCTTTTAAACATAGGATGTGCTTCGATTTCCTTGCGATTATGATCTCTGATATCGATATCAATTCCTAAAACATGGCCATCTTCACCAATAAGCTGAAGTATGGACGCACTCAGAATTAGCGATCCTCCGTGAGCTATTCCTGTCTCAATAATAAGGTCTGGCTTGATCTCCCAAATTACTTCCTGTAAAGCCACCATATCCTGAGGATATTGTATAATCGGACGTCCCAGCCAGGTAAAATTATAAGAATATTTATGAGGAGAGCTGTCCATCATAAACTTCAAAGCGGTTGCTTTCAATTCTTTGTCTTTGCCCTGTGCAGTAATATTACTTGCTTTTTCCTGGTTAAATAGTTCTTTAGGATTCATGTATAAATTCTTTCCACCTTTTTGTTGAAGAAATGATATATTTTTTGCCTTCCTTACCTGTATTTGCAATTAAGTCCAATATGGAAACATGAGGATTGAAAGAACTCCCTTTTTGCTGGTAAGGAATTCTTTTGTAATCCATATATAAAACATCTATTCCATTGTCCTCAAATAATTGATGATCCAAATAGTTCTTCGCCCCATGACCGGTTATGTAGTTGTCACCGCCAAAATATTTAACAAGATTAAAGACTCTCTGCGAACTATTTCCTTTGACATCCAGTTTTGAGGATACATAAAAATCCTTGTTCTCCTTCATATTGTAATAGTCGAGCACCAATTCCATACTTTTCTGTGAAAGGCTGGAGATATCGGAATATGTATTGGCAAAGAGACTATCAACAATCCTGCTCATGTCCAGATAGAATGGACAATGCTCGTATGACTGTTTCAAAATTTCAATGTGTTGATTTATCCAATCTCTTGAATAATCAATTTCAACTTCATTTATTTTCAAGCCCAATCTTAAGTTCTTAACAGGAACCGTCAGCCATTTAAAACCTTCTTTATTTGGATACTTCGCCTGTACTCTGTTAGTGAAACTTCCTTTTGAAAACTGAACGTCATCATAGTATATGAATGTATCACATAGCCTGATCTGCTCAAATAATCCAACCCAGGGAAAATACATTGGCTGGGAAATCACAATATTCATAAAATCAAAATCCTCTTTTTTTTGCGGGGTTCCCCACAAGATTAACATTGGACCCCCATTTGCCGTATACAACTGAATTTGGAGCTACAGAGGAGTAGTCACCTAAAACTACTCCAGGCATAATTATGCTGCCTGCCCCGATCCAAACACCCTTACCAATTTTAACAGGTAAGTATTTTAGTACAGCATCTGAATAGTCCACTGTCTTTTCTCTATCAGCATATTGTGTTGTCAAAACAACATTGGGACCGAAATGTGTCCCCGTGTCAATTTCAACTCCACCTTCCCCAAGGATTACTCCATTCATTCCTATGACCACAAAATCCCCAATAATAACTGGATTTTTATTTCTCGAACCATATAAATACACCCCTGACTGTAAAGTCGTTCGCTTCCCGAACCAGATCGACTCAACATATTTTATAGTCACAGATTTCTCGAGTAATACATCAAATCTTGATATAATTCTAATGTTGTTAAAAAGTAATTTCCACCTATGTTTTAAATTCTTTAAAATCATTTCTTTTCTGCGTATTCAGAAATTGTCAATCTTATAAGTTTAAAGTTTAGCATATTCGAAATATCATCTTCGGTAAAAGTTATGCCAAATTCTTCCTCCAATGCAACAATTAAATTCATATGATGCAATGAGTCCCAAATCTCAATTGAATCCGGAGAAGCATCTTCATCAATATCATCTGCATTCAAATCAAATACAGCAGCCATAACTGCTTTTATTTTCGCGTCATTATTCATTTCTATCTTTTATTTTGATGTATTCTATATTCTTATTTTTATAGGTATCAAGGCTTAATGAATAACTTTTTTTATTACTAAGCTCATTTTCCAATAAAAATCCAAAGTTCTCATAAAACGATTGTACCTGGCCGTTTTTTTGCGTTGGAATATACGTGGCATGAACGGTTTTAATTCCCAGCGTTCGTAAATCGTGTAAAACAAACTCCAAAAAAGCGCTTTCAACATTCCTTCCTAAAATTCTGCAACTCATTAAATAGTTAACGATTTCTGCTACCTCTTTTCTCAAGCTAACGATTGCTAATCCCGTCAAACCATAGTCACCAAATTTATCAGATACTTCAAAAACATAAACTCGATATTCCTTAGATTCAATAAGTGTCTCAATCTCAGATTCTGTAAATCGCTTAGTAGTAAAATTAAATTGATTAGTCTTTTGAGTTAATTGAGCGGTACGGCTTATCAACATTTTGTCATCGACAAATGTCGTTATGGTTAACCCCAATGAAATTAAATACTGTTCCAGTGATCCAAAGTTACCGCGCTCAAGTTTTCTCCCTATTTCAGATTTGTATAGAGCGGTGCGGTTCTGATCTTCTTTGGTGATATTTTTCTTGTAAAAAAGACGAAAATTCTCACGCAGCATCGACGGGTAATTAAATAATTTTTCTCCTACCTCGAGTGCGGTAACTTCTGGAAGATTTTCCCGAACAAAATTTAACTCGAATGGAGAATCGTCTACAAATACCAGACTATCGGTGCCTATATTCAACTCCGAAGCTATTTCCCGTAGGTTGGTGACTTTATCGGTCCAATTGATTTTTTTTATAAGAATGTCCTCTTTTTTTAAAGCGAAATCGTCTCTTTTTAAAAAAACTTCTTCAACGTCTTCAATATTGTTTTTACTACATAATCCAATGATTACTCCCCGTTCCGAAAGTACACGAATCAGTCCATGAATTTCTTCGAAAAAAACTCCATATTTATCTTTCTCAGACAACATTATTCCATCTACACCATCTTCGCCAATTATTCCTTTCCATAGTGTATTGTCACAGTCAAGAATAAGTGCCTTTTTCGTTTTGGCAAGAATCGAGAATATTATTGGGGAAACATAGTCAGAATATTCTTTGTAAAATTCAATGGAGTACAAAGATTTGGAAGAATAGTAATACCGTAAGTCAACACTTCTTGAGATGGATATTTTCGCCAATATCTTGTCGATATCAACAACTGTAAAATTTCGAGGCAGATTCGCTGCTACATATTTATTAAGTTCATTTCCAATTCTCTCAAAAGAATTTTGCTCTAAATAAGAATAATTAAAAACTAACGAACTGAATTTATTAATAATTACATTGGGTGAATTCTTTAAGCTATGAAACACAAAATCTATCTCAGCTTTTGTTTTGTCGACTAAGGTCTCAATATCATGATTTCCCATAATATCGGCTTTATATTGAAACCCGCTTATTAAATTTGAAAGCTCCCAAAATATAATAACTGTGTTTGAAGCAGAACATTTTACACTTTCCTGTAAGATATTATCATACTCACCTGAAATTACTTTTGCATTGATGTTTTGACTACGTAGTACATATTCAAATATGTCGTTAAACTGAGAGGTAATTGTGTTAGAAAGAACTTTGATTTCGTATACAGAATATTTCGAGACTTCAGTTTCTAAGACTTTATTTGCTTTTAATATATCGGTGTACTTTAAGTCCTTCATATCATAACTTGACCACCGTTGATTCTAAGTGTTTCACCAGTCATAAAATCAGATTTGTATGTTGCAAGGAATACTATTCCTAAAGCAATGTCATCAGGAGTGGCCAATCTTCTTAATGGCGTCCGTGCAGCTGTCACTAACCTCACTTTTTCTGGTATATTGGAAATCAAATCCGTTTCAGTCATACCAGCCGAAACCATATTTATACGAATGCCTTTGGGAGCTAACTCGATTGCCATCGCTTTAGCAAAGCCTTGCAAGGCAGATTTTGCAGTTATATAAGGAAGCCACTCAGCATTAGGCGTTTCCACGGCCTGTGTTGTCATCAAAACTATTTTGCCATATCGGCTTTCATCAAATAAAGGGACGCAATATTTAACAAGATAGAAATTACTTTTTATGTTTATATCAATATGCTTTTGCATATCTGCCCAGTCCAAATTCTGGAATTTGACGCTTACTAGTGCGGACAATGCACAATTAATAAAAACATTTAGGTAGGAAAATTGTCTTTTTACAAACTCGATAATTTTAAGGATGTCCTCCTCCTGAGTTATATCACCTCCGATGATCTCGGATCGCACGTTTAATGCCTCCACCTCTTTTTTTATAACACGGGCTAATTCTATATTAGAATTATAATGAATTATAACATCAAAACCTTCTTTGGCGAGCTCCAGACAAGTTCTTCTTCCTATTCCACCAGTTCCGCCAATAACCAAAGCAACTTTTTTTCTATCCGTTTTTTCCACTTCTATTTTCCCTTGGAACTCTTCTTGTTCAATAATTTTAACTTGTGCAATGCCAGAAGTAACTTTTTGCTTATCCTGGTTATATATATCAGTACGCAATTCAACTACATGCAGTTTGTCTAATTTCTTCAGAACCTCAGCTTGCACAGTAAGTTCGTCACCAATTCTTACCGGAAGTAAAAACTCGATACTTTGAGAAAACCACAATGCACCATCACCAGGTAATTTTGTTCCAATGATTGTAGAAATAAAAGAAGCACCCAACATTCCATGAACTACGGGCTTCTTAAAAGATGTCTTTGCGGCATAATCGCTGTTGACATGCAATTTGTTGTCATCTCCTGTTAACTCAACAAATTTATCAAGATCCTGTTGGGTCAAAATATGTTTCAACTCTGCTTTATCTCCTACTTGTATTTTTTCAAATCTGGTCATGGACTTTTTATTGACGTTGAACAGTACAGCAATAATTGATCGTAATTTTTCGACGAATTATCTCTTCCATTGGAAGATCTTCTACCGGACAAATTGTTTCATCAACTATAGATAAGCCGCACTTATTTAGTAAGGTACGAATTTCATCAACTGACCTAAAATGATATACGTGGTCTGTAGCTGGACAATCTACACAAGTCGAGACAAACCCTTTTCCTTTTTCAGTTAAAAGATCTTTCAATTTGATCAACAATTTATCAGGAAAGTTAACGTGTTCAATTACCTCACCCATCGAAATAAAATCAAATTTATCTGAAAGGCTCATCTCCAACATGTCTTTATGATGATAAACGACCTTATTAGCCTCATCTCCATAAACATGTTTCATAATTGATTTTGTAATCTCAATAGATGTCGAACTAATATCAACAGCTACGTATTCTTTACAATTTTTTAAATATTTCATGGCCTGGCTTAAAAATAAACCGTGCCCAGGACCTATTTCAAGATAAGAATGAGTGGCTTCGGCATTTTTCCTCAAAGACTCTTTAAAAAAAGTGAAAATAGCGTAATGTGAAGACCACAAAAACTGAGAAAGTGCCAACCCAATCATATATGATTGCATTTCACTTTCATTATTATAAACATTTATTAAAGCATCCGAAGCTTTCTTCAAAGGATATTCCCCGGTTTTCATGAATCCAACCTGACATCTCATCATGTCATTACACATTTTTAAATAAGCGCCAACAGCATATTCGAGCCCAATGTTCTGGCTCGACAAGTAACTGGCATATTGTTCCGAAAACAAATCCGCCTCTTCGAAAAAATTACCCGATTGTAACGAAAAATGCTTCTCCAGCTTCTTTTTCTGGAGCGGAGCTTTTTTGTAGATTAGTTCTACAAACTGTTCAAAATATGGTGCGTTCATAATGTTCACAAATAGAAAAGCTTTATTTTTTGTTCATCCAAATTCAACTTTGCCATAGCATTTGTTGCGATTGACGGATTTAAACCGACATAAATTACTTCAATATCTTCTGAGATATCACCAGGGAGTACAACTGGACGATTAAGAATTGGTTTCCCTAACAATAAAGGATTTTGATCAATAAAGGAAACTATGTTATTGAAGTTCTTCAGGCTTATTGCTATAAAATTACCATACACACCTGCGCCATAAATAGCGGCCTTTTTATTTCCAGCTAATTCTTCGTAGCTGTCTATTTTTGATTGTAAACTACTCCAGTATTCTGCCAGAGTTTGAGAAGTCTTATTGATATCTTCCAAAGTTTTCGAATTAGTATTCAATACCAATTGTTGTTTTGATTTTCTTCCGACAATAATAAAAGCCCCAAAATGAGAAGTCTTATCAATCTCAATAATTTCGAACCCCGCTTTAGCAAACATGTAAGTCAGGGATAATTCGCTATAATGATGAATATGATCAACTACAATAAAATCACCGGCATTTTCATAAACATTTGGTACAATCATATAAATTATGCCTTCCGGCTTGCAAAGTTTTTTTATCGATTCCAGTTCTTTAAGTGGATCTTGGACATGTTCAAATGCAAAAAAAGATGTGATAACATCAAATAGGCCTACCCATTCCTCCTTTGGATTGTAAGAGGCATATCGATCAGGATTTAAAAAAGCCTTCCATAATGGTTCATACATTCGACTTACATCAAATAGATAAGGTACGATATCAGATTTTCTCGCATGCAGCCGTTTTAAAACCGTACCCTTTGCACATCCGTAGTCTAATATTTTCGTACCTGATTTAAATTCAACTTTTGAAAGCAAAGTATCTAACTGATGTTCTTGTCTAAATATCTTTTTACCTTCTTTCACCGTATATAATATATCATCTTCGTCACTTTGATCAAAGAATTTATATTCCTCATCATAGTACTTATATAGATCGGATAACGCGTTGGTTTGAAGATGCCCAATTTTGGGATCATAGTAAATAATCGTTTCTCCTTCAATAACTTGACTTAATGATGTTATAGATTTATCAGATTTCGAAATATAGATCGGTGTTTCAAGTATATCCCCCGTGAGAGCAGAAGTCAGCATATTGTATTATAGAATTAGTAAAATTTTTATTACTCAATAACCAATTCAGGATGTACGTCTTTTAATTGTACTCCGTTCATGACACACCCCGTCCAGTTTATTTTTATTCCGGTAGGGTCGTTAAAATTGAAATATCTAAACTGCATACTCCAACGGGAACGCTTCGATACATTTCGCCCCGATGAGTGTAAGGTTAAAAAGTCCATCAGAATTAGATCTCCCGGTTCTGATAAGGGCGCTATGATGCCGTATTTTTTTAATAATTCTGCTTCATTTTCTATGCGCATTGCATAGGCTCCGGTTTTATCCGGATTTTCGGGATCTTTCAAATAGGAGCGTCGAAGTCCGTCCTTATGTGATTTCGGGCAAATCTGAACCGGGCCGAGGTCTTCTAAAATAGAAACCAGGGGACTCCAAAACACTATTCCATCCACACTTCGCAACTGGTCTCTGTATTCATAATGCCAAAGCGACCTATATTTCTCCTCATTGGGGTTATCTATACGAATTCCATATCCTAAAGCTGCAATTCCCGGCATATCTGTGTTGCGTATTTGCGAAAGCAACAGTTCATTTTGTTGTAAACTTACAAGTCGCAAAAAAGCAGGAATTTGCTTCACTGCATCATATATCTCACCGCCATATTTTCGATTCGAAGCAATCAGTTCCTGATAACCATGATCAAAGCTTTCTGGCGAAAATGGCTTATTCGAAACCGGTATCTTATATTTAGAGATTAACAGGCTTAATATTTTCCAGATACCAAATTGTATTGGTTCTATTTCCTTATTCAAGTCATAGAAACCTTTAATGACCAATAGCCCTTCTTCATTAAATTCATTGATTTGTTCTTTGGTAAGTAATAACTCATTCATATAAAAAGGTTTTTAAACAATTAACTACATATTCCACTGTGGTCTTGGAAATATCGTGGTAACTGGGCAAATTGATACCACGCTTATACATGTCATATGAAATCTCATTATCAGGTCTTGGTTCAAACATGGGCAAAGTTGACAAAGGATAAAAGAATGGCCTCGTATCAATATTATATTCTTTCATCTTTTGAAACAATTCTTCTCTTTCAAACGAAACTGACTTATCAAAAATTACAGTCGGCATCCAATAACTGTTTTTAGTTCCTGGCAATTCAGGATTTATTTTACATGGAACACCTTCCAACATCATTTTATACCAGTTGAAGACCTCTCTTTTCCTATCAATCAATTCATCTGCCCGTTCTATTTGAGCGCACCCCATTGCTGCCTGAAGATTACTCATTTTATATTTATAGCCGTATTCTGCCATCCAAAAAGTCTTTCCTATTTTCGGATCGCGTCCGTGATCATTAAGGACTTTCGCCCGTTTTATAATTTCTTCACGGTTCGTTACAATCATTCCGCCTTCCCCTGTTGAAATGGTTTTCGTCCCGTGAAAAGAAAAAACACCTGCGTCTCCCATGCTACCAGCTTTTCTTCCTTTGAATTCAGAACCGAGTCCCTCCGCAGCGTCTTCCAACACTACCAGGTTATATTTTTTAGCTAAATTCAAAATAGATGCCATCTCTACGACATTGCCATATAAATGAACAACAACAATCGCCTTCGTTTTGGAATTGATGGCTTTTTCCGCTTTTTCCGGATCTATACACCAGGTATCCTGTAGCACATCGACAAATACAGGCTTTGCACCAATATATAGTATCGGCTCAACTGAAGCAATCCATGTGATATCGGGAATAATTACTTCATCTCCTGCTTTAACACCCAGTGCCATAAGCGCTAAATGTATTGCACCTGTACAACTCGAAGTTGCAAGCGAATAAGTCGTACCCAGATATTCTGCAAATTGTTTTTCAAACCGATATATATAATCGTAACATTTACTCCCCCATCCATTTTGTATGGCATCCTGCACATATCCAATCTCTAAATCCGTAATGGAAGGTCGGGTAATAGGAATTTTTTCCATAAGTACTCTCATAAAAGGCCTGAGTTTGAAATTCTATATAAACGAATGCAGTTAAAATATCTCAAGCTTCGGAACAGCCACCACAAATTTTCCGTTCCATTTCCTGATATAATGAAGCTGCGTGGTAATTTCCTCCCTTATATTCCATGGAAAAATAACTACAAAATCAGGTTGAAATTCTTTTAATCGGGTTTCATTTTTAACAGGAATATGACTTGCCGGAAGAAATTTGTTCTGCTTATTTGGATTGGCGTCTGCAACAAATTCAATTAAATCACTTTTCACTCCACAAAAGTTCAACAATGTATTGCCTTTTGCCGCTGCCCCGTAAGCAGCTATTTTTTTTCTGTTGCGTTTAGTCGAAATCAAAAATTCAAGCAAGTCCATTTTTATTTCCAACGCTTTTTGCCGAAAGTTTTCATAGTAGTTCAGATCGGTGATACCTTTAATTTTTTCTTTTACAATCAGGTCATTAACCTTTTCAGAAATAGGATAAAGCTTACTTTCTTTATTCTTTGCAAAAATACGCAGTGACCCACCATGAGTCGGAATTTCCTCCACATCAAATATTGTTAATCCCTCGGATTCAAATATCCTTTGAACTGTATACAACGACAGATAAGAAAAGTGTTCATGGTAAATGGTGTCGAACTGATTATTTTCCATCAGTTGTAACAGGTGAGGAAATTCCATCGTTATAATTCCATCGGACTTCAATAGAATCTTCATGGCTGCAACAAAATCCACAATATCAGGTACGTGTGCCAACACATTGTTTCCAAGCAACAGATCTGCTTTTTTATCTTTGGAAACGAGTTCGTTTGCAAGTTTCCTTCCAAAAAACTCCGTGATAGTTGGTATGCCTCTCGTTTTCGCCACTTCTGCAGTATTCGAAGTCGGCTCTATTCCCAACACAGGTATTTTCTTTCCAACAAAATATTGCAACAGATAGCCGTCATTGGAAGCAATCTCTACTACGAGGGAATTGGAATCGAGTGAAAATCTTTTCCCAACCATATCCACATAATTTTTAGCATGTTCAAGCCAGCTCGTGGAATAGGAAGAAAAATAAACATATTCGCTATTAAATATGGCATCCGATTTTTTATATTCATCTACCTGAACAAGAAAACAATTATCACAAACAAATACCCTCAGAGGATAAAATATTTCTGGCTCGTTTAATTGTTCCTCTGTAAGAAATGAATTGGAAGCCGGGGCATTTCCCAGATTTATAAATTCGTGATGTAAAGTCGTTTTACAAAATCTGCACTGCATAGTTAAAGCTTGATTCCCCGAAATTCCTTTGTTAATAAAGGGTGTTGAAGATCACGAACTGAAATATTGATGGGGTCCGCAGGCCATTGGATATTAATTAGCGGATCACTCCATCTGATTCCTCCCTCTGAGTCTTTGGCGTAAACAGCTGTATGATGATAGATTAATTCACAGTCGCCACTTAGTGTTTGAAATCCATGAGCAAACCCTTCCGGGATATACAACATTTTTTTATTTTCCGCCGATAACTCAACACCGACCCACTGAAGAAAAGTAGGAGAGTTCCGCCGAAGGTCAACAAGTACATCGAAGATCTTACCGGCGATACATTTCACCATCTTAATTTCTGCGAGAGGTGGCCACTGAAAATGCAGTCCACGTAAAGAATATTCCTGTTTTGTATAAGAGTGATTTAATTGTACCCAGGGCTTGTTATGGCCTATTTCTTTGAACTGATCCACATCAAAAAAACGATAGAAAAAACCTCTCTCGTCCTCATGAATGGCGGGTTCTACAACATAAGCTCCCTGAAGCGCTAACGGGTTAAATTTCATGCAAGATGAACAGTCACAATTTTTTCGGTATATCGCCTCATAAATTCATTGATATCATGTTCAACTAATTCCGTCGTATTTTTTATTGTGTTGGCTTTATACCATGAAATGGTTTTGTTTATCGCTTCAGCGGCATTGTAAACCGGTTGCCAATTGAGATCTTTTTTTGCCCTTGTAATATCCAGTTTAAGTAAACCAGCTTCGTGCGGAGCGTTTTCATCTTTTAAAACCTTGTAAGCTCCTGCTCCCCAAACATGAATGGCTTCCTCAACCATTGTTTGAACAGGCAGACAATCCGAAACCTCCGGGCCGAAATTATATTCCGTATGATAAGCAGTTGGATTTTCAAATAGTTTTTGTCCCAGGATTAAATATGCATGTAGTGGCTCAAGCACATGTTGCCAGGGGCGTACTGAAGTCGGATTTCTTACAATAATTGGAATATCATTTTCCAACGCATTGATTATATCCGGAATGATTCTATCCTTTGCCCAATCTCCACCTCCAATTACATTCCCCGCACGGGCTACCACAATCGATTTTTTATGTATCGAATATTTAGTGACATTGAAATAAGAATTTCTGTAAGATTCAATAATTAATTCAGCCCCAGCCTTACTTGCACTATAGGGATCATAACCCCCCAGCCGATCTGTTTCCTTATAAGGCGTATTCCACTCCCGATTTTGATACACTTTATCTGTTGTTATCAATACTACAATGCAGGGTTTTGATATTTTTCTTACCGCGTTTAACAGATGTGCAGTTCCTATAATATTTGTTTGGAATGTTTCCAGAGGATTTTCATAAGAATACCGAACCAATGGCTGAGCTGCCAGGTGAAAAACAAAATCCGGCTGGAATGTTGCGATACTTTTTTCTAAAACCGGATAATCCAGTATATCGTGTAATTCGGAATCGCACAAAGAATCACCTTTGATATATCCGTATAATTTTTGTTCAGGTTTAGGTGGAAGCGAGAATCCCATCACTTCGGCGCCAGCCATTTTTAACCAGCTTAAAAGCCAGCTTCCTTTAAAACCTGTGTGGCCCGTCAGGAAGACTTTTTTACCCTTGTATATTCCGTTAAAGAACATTAGTTACCAAACCTTCCATTTCGCTTTTCTGCTATTCCACAAACCCTCCAATTCAATTTTATCTCTCATTGCATCCATACACTTCCAGAAACCTGCATGTTTAAACGCCATCAGTTCACCGTCCTTACTCAAATTTTCCAGAGGGCCGTCTTCCCACATAGTCTCGTCAGCCAGTTCACCGAGATAGTCAAATACACGTGGCGATAAGACAAAATACCCACCATTAACCCATTGACCATCGCCAACAGGTTTTTCTTTAAAAATTCTCACTTGATTATTGTCGGCAAGTTCCATAGCTCCAAATCTTGCTTCTGGTTGAATTGCACTTACGGTTGCTATTTTCCCATGGTCTTTATGAAACTTTACTAACTCATTCATATTTATGTCGCATACCCCATCTCCATATGTAAGCATAAAAGGTTCGTTACCTATATACTTTTTAATTCTTTGCAAACGACCCGCGGTTTTGGTATGTACACCTGTATCAACAAGTGTTACCTTAAACGATTCTGTTTGTGTATAGTGTATGTCCACTTTATTACTTCCCAGTTCAATCGTCATATCGGAATTATGCATGTAATAATCCATGAAATATTCCTTGATAAAAAAACCTTTATAACCGAGGCAAATTATAAATTCATTGAACCCATAATGGCCATAGGTTTTCATAATATGCCATAAGATAGGTTTACCACCTATTTCTACCATTGGCTTAGGTCTTATTTCTGTTTCTTCAGACAGTCTGGTACCAAGGCCACCTGCAAAAATCACTACTTTCATGACGTTCTTTTAATATTCCAGCCTAATAACGGTCGAATAACACCCGGTATTATTCCACCATAATTGTTGGTTCGGGCTGCGGAATTTTCCATATTCTCCGTGATGGTTATGTTCAGCGCATGTTGCTCATAAAAGCTCACATGAATACCCTTGTGATCGAATGTTAAAGCTACGCCAACCGAAAAATATCCAACATTTAGAAAATTGGAAGGAATCAGACATTCGGCAATGTATTCACCGGGTGCTACTTCTAAATTCTTATTTTCAAGGGGAGACGATACGAATATATATTGTCCAAACTGGTCGAAAAAGTGAAAATTGGGCAGGGGAGCCATGGGAACTTCCTTTGGCAAATAATAGTGCATGCCAATTATAAATGATTCTCCAATTTCAAATTCGGATTTAACAGTACCATTTGTATCCTGCGTCCAAGCCTTATATAGTTCTGCAAGATGGTCTCCTGGTTTTTTAGATTGCATTGAGAAATCCAGTAATGCTGAATTTCCTTTTTCCCCATTTTGATAATTATGAACTGCCGAAGCAGCGGTACCATCGTAAGTCATCAGGCCATTCCTCATTATGAACCCCCTGCTGCATAATGCAGCAATCATGGGCATACTGTGACTCACAAAAATAACAGTACGTCCTTCTTTGTCACTCACATCCTTCATCTTCCCCAGACATTTCTTCTGGAATTCGGCATCTCCAACCGCCAGTACTTCGTCGATAATTAGAATCTCTGGTTCAAGGTGGGCGGCTACTGCGAAAGCCAGTCGAACATACATACCACTACTATACCTTTTTACCGGTGTATCGATATAACGTTCCACGCCGGCAAAATCAATAATCTCATCAAATTTCTTTTTTATTTCTCTTCTGGTCATCCCAAGAATGGCGCCATTCAGGAAGATATTGTCCCGCCCGCTTAGTTCAGGATGAAACCCTGTGCCAACTTCCAGGAGACTTGCTACCCGCCCCTTAATCTTCACCTCGCCGCGTGTCGGTGTAGTAGTGCGACTTAATATTTTTAGCAAAGTGGATTTACCCGCACCATTGCGACCAATGATCCCCAATACTTCACCTTGTTTCACTTCAAAACTTACATCTTTGAGAGCCCAGACATATTCGCTTTTCCCTTTTATGGCGCGTTCATTTTCTTCGCCAATTTTAAGATAAGGATTATCGTTTCCTCTCATCTTATGCCACCATCTGTTGATGTCGTGAGCCAGTGTGCCGGTACTTACCTCACCCAGGCGATATTGTTTAGCGAGATTTTCTACTTTAATAATTGTTGACATTCGGTTGAATATGGATCTTTTTTTCCTGAATAAAAACAGAGAATAAAAGATCAGTTATACTGTATCCATAAAGGATCGCTCCACACTATTAAAAATCAGCAGCCCTATAAACACCGATACGAGCATGAATACAAAACTGTATAATAAACCTCCTGTATCTAAACTGCCTTTCTGAAATAACGCATAACGGAATCCCTCCACGATACTACTCAGGGGATTGAGTTTAATGATGGTTGCATACTTGCTATGTTCCAGAAATGACATAGGATAACCAACCGGAGTAACGTACATCCACAATTGTACAACGAAACTCATCAAAATGGAGAGATCCCTGTATTTAGTAGTAAGCGAAGAGATAATAATTCCAAGGCCTAATCCAAGACCTGCCATAAGCAGCACAAGTACAGGTATCCATAACCAGGATAGTCCTACATGCATCGGGTATCCGTTAAAATGATACCAGATCATGGTTGCCAGCAGCAGACCGAACTGTATTCCCAGGCGAATAATATTCGACATAACGATAGACAGCGGAATAACGAGCCTGGGAAAATATACTTTACCGAATATAGCAGCATTATTAACAAATGTGTTCGACGTGCTGGTAAGACAAATCGAAAAATAATTCCAAAGTGTTATGCCGCTCATATAAAACAAAACGGGTTTTATTCCATCCGTTGGTATTCTTGCAATCCGGCCAAAAAGTAACAGAAAAACAAGTGTGGTAAGTATAGGTTGAATGAGATGCCAAAGCGGACCTAATATCGTTTGCTTATACTGGGCAATGAAATCTCTTTTGATGAAAAGTACCAGCAAATCACGATACCTCCATACATCAGTAAGATGCAAATTGAATAAGGAAGTTTTTGGTCCAATAATTAAATCCCAATCATTATTACTTTCCACTTTTTGATTCATCGCGTATGGTTCAATTGCCTGGGTGAAAACTAAAATGAATACATGTCAAATCAACGAATGCCTGTTTGATAAATCTTTTCAATAATCTCAACCACTTTCATTCCTTCCAGAGCATTCGTAGTAATTTTTTCTCTGCCTTTCAACACATTCACTACATTTTCAAATATATAATGATGATTGGCTGCAGACCCTTTATAAGGACCGTAGTCATTGGGTGGATTGGATGGGGGTAATTCGGGCATCACATAGTCCTTGATGTTACTGGTTTGTAATTCATTCATATACTGTCCCCCTACTTTTACCGTGCCTTTTTCTGCTATGATGGTTATACTGCTTTCGAGATTTTGATTCCAGACGGAAGTCGAGAAATTCAGACTGCCCATACCGCCCCGCACAAAGTCGAAATGTATAAATCCTGAATCCTCAAATTCAGTCGTATTTTTATGGTTGAAGTTGGTAAGTTTTCCACCGATATTTTCGATATCTCCGAAAAGCCAGAACATAATATCTATAAAATGCGAGAACTGGGTAAACAAGGTTCCTCCATCGAGTTTTTTGGTACCATGCCAGTTACCTGATTTATAATATCGCTCATCACGATTCCAGTAACAATCCATTTGCACCATAAAAATATCGCCCAATAATTTTTTTTGTATGATCTCCTTAAGCCATACCACCGGAGGTGAATACCTGTTTTGCATTACACAAAAAACCTGTTTGTGTAAATGGAGCGATTCAAAAATGATTCTTTCGCAGCCCGCTTTCGTCAGGGCCATTGGTTTTTCAATAACTACATGGTGACCAGCTCGGAGGCCCAGAATGGCCTGCTCTTCATGCAATCCATTTGGCGTTGTAATACACAGCACGTCAAACAGCAAACCGGATTCCAGCATTTCATCCAGCGAGCAAAAGAAGGAAACATTTTTTTCTTTTAGATTTGCTTGTTCGTTTGGGTTATTATCACAAACTGCGATGAGTTCGCATTCGGAATTGTTAAGTATCATCGCTGCATGGCGTTTCCCAATATGACCATAACCCACAATAGCAAATCGGATCTTCTGGTTTTTCTCTTCGTTCATGAATATATTTCCTTACGTTTAATTTTTAGGAGATCCTCTTTACAACGCCGGCTTCCAGGGTATACTGCTGATCGGTTTCAGGACAACTGGCTTTACCTGCATCATCAAAATCTAATCGATGCCCGTATTCACTAACCCATCCGATTTGTTTTGCGGGATTTCCTACCAGCAAAGCATAGGAAGGAACGGGTTTAGTAATAACGGCACCCGCACCTATCATCGCAAAAGCCCCAATTTCATTTCCACAAATAATGGTTGCATTGGCTCCAATACTTGCACCTTTCCTGACCAACGTTTTTTTGTATTGATCTTTTCGGATAACGGCGCTTCGTGGATTGATTACATTGGTAAATACCATGGACGGTCCAAGAAAAACATCATCCTCGCATATTACTCCTGTATAAATAGATACATTATTCTGGACCTTTACATTATCTCCCAGAATTACTTCCGGAGAAACAACAACATTTTGTCCCAGGTTGCAATTTTTACCAATAACGGATTGGGACATCACATGAGAGAAATGCCAGATTTTCGTTCCATTGCCTATGACACAATTTTCATCGACAATGGCAGTGGGATGACTAAAATAATTCACCGGGGATTTTTATGAGAACCATTTGTTCCACCATCTGATTACCTGCTTATATACAGGAGTTCCTTTTTTCTTTGCAGGTTTTTCGAAATAACCCGATTCAATACCGTACCCATATCCTCCATAATATCCATAGCCGCCATAATATCCGCTGTAATAACCACCTTCGAGTTTCACGTCATTCATAACGAGTGAAATGGCCGGTAATTTTTTCTCAGTGTACATATCATCAATCAACCGCAATATTTTGCGATAGGTAAAACCCTGTCTGATGATAAATAAAGTGCAGTCTGCAAACTTACCCAGACTTATGGAATCACTTACCAAACCCACTGGTGCAGTATCCATTACCACCACTTCGAAACGCTGACGTATTTCACGCATCAGTTCTTCGAGTTTTGGATCTAATAGTAATTCTGCAGGATTAGGGGGAATCGGGCCACAGGCTATCACATACAAATCATCGAAACCAGGAACCTGCATAATAATATCATCAATTTTTGCACGGCCGATGATATAATTCGTAATACCCATTTTTCTCTTCATGCCCAACCCTTCAAGTACTTTTGGTTTGCGAATATCAAATTCCATTAATACCGTTTTCTTACCGCTCAGTGCAAGTACTGCTGCCACATTGGTACTGATGAATGATTTTCCCTCTGAACTGAATGAAGAAGTTACCATGATGATCGGGTTCTCCTTTTTGATCGTCATGTATTTGAGATTACTACGAAGGATCCGAAATTGTTCAGCAATAAATCGCCGGCTGTTTCGGGTAACCACCAGGGTACTATCTTCTTCCGAATGTCCTATTTCCGCAAGGATGGGCGCACGGGTTCTTTTTTCAATATCTATTCTATTAGAAACCTTATCACGTAGTAACTCCCTTAAAGCGATAATACCAACCGGCACCAGGATTCCAACCAGAAGGTAGATAGTATAAATCTTCTCTCTATCAGGGACAATAGGCTTGGTTGATCCCAATGCAGGTTCAATAATTTTCGAATTAGAAATTGTCGAAGCAGACGAAATACTGGTTTCCAATTTCTTTTGGAGAAGAAATGAATACAAATCTTCCAGAATTTTTTGTCTTCTTTCGATATTTACCAGCTTCATCGACTTATCAGGGATGGATTTCAATTTTCCCTGCATCGTTTCTCCCTGCTGAACAAAATTATTTTTTCCTATTAAATAGGACTCGCGAACATTTTTCAGCGCTTGTATCGTATTGTTTCTTACTTTTTCAAGAGAAGCATCCATACTGGTGATCAACGGATTATTTTCAGTGGTAGTCCTGAGGTTTGCATCTCTCTCCAACTGCAAATTGTTGAATTGGGTGACGTATTCCATCAATACTTTTTCTTCGATACCAAGAACTGTTGGAACCAGCTTGTATCGATTTTCCGGGGCCTGCATATAATTTAACAGCCAGTCGAGAATTTTGATCCTGGTTTCAAAATCTGAAATTTTTACTTCGTTTTCCTGAAGGCTTCCCATATACATCTTGGACTGTTCCCCGATGTTATAAGCATTATTGTCTACCGTGAAATTTTTGACACCGCCTTCAAGACTAACAAGCTCATCCCTCAGAGTGTCCAGCCTCGCATCAATGAAATGCAGTGAATTATCAGCTATTCGATTCTTGTCTTCGATATTCAGCGAATCATAAACTGCCATGAGTGTATTCAATACTGCTTTACCGAGTTCGATGTTTTCGGTTCTGAAAGAAAGCGAAAGAATGGTCGCCTGATTGTCTGTTTGTACTACTCCAAGGTCGCCCAACAACCAACCGGCCAGTGCACTTAATGGAGAATAATTGATGATAAAATCAGGGCTGGATAATGTTTTTGTATTATAAAGAGGATCTTTGAAAATTACGCAGGTATTATATCCTACGGTAAACGGCTGTCCATATGCAATGGGTTGAGTGCCTTTACCGAGCAAAAACTTATCGTTTCCAAGAAGTGTGATTGAAATATTAAAACCTTCATTTGGATCTACAAGTTTTGGGATATCCATTTTTATGGGAACATCGGGATAAGTTAGACTGGCACGAATTTTACCCTTATTATAATAACGTATTTGAATACCCAGATCCCTGGCAACTCTTTGTAATACCGGCCGTGATTTCAGGATTTGAATCTCGTTATTCAAATTGGATCCTCTGGAGCTCATGAACATGGCATCGAAACGAGGATCCCCGCCGCTGTTTGGGCCTTCATTTTTTATCAACATGGAAGATGATACGGGGAAGATGTTTGTTGTATACCTAATCTTTACCCATCCCAACACGCCAGCAACTATCGAGCATATAATAATCCAGGGAATAAATTTGAGATACTTAAAAATAAATTCACGGGGACCGATTTTCCAGGACATTTCATTGTTCGTGAAATTATTTTCCTCGTTTCCATTTAGTTGCTCAGGCATAAAATTCTAGATTAATACGGTCTGAAAAGCGTATACACAATTGCGAAAGTCGAAATAAAGGCGAGCGCCAAACTGATATTACGGGCAGTTACTACGTCGTTGGCGACAGATTTTTTCTTATTTGGCGCAACGATGATAATATCATTTTGTTGCACATAAAAATATGGTGACGCCATAATCTCAGGCTTGGTCAGGTTCATCCATGCGAATTGTCTTTTATTGTTTGCTTCGCGCACTATAAATACACTGTCTCTGTTTGCAAATTGTGTAAGATCTCCGCTTAATGCAATGGCCTCCAAAATATTTATTCTTTCGCCTGGAATATTTACAATTCCCGGTCGGGCAACTTCTCCCATAACAGTGAACTTATAATTTACGAATCGGATATTGTAATACGGATGCTGAAGAAATGGGCTGAGCCTTGCATCCAATGTATCTTTCAAAGCGGCTCTTGTAAGGCCTTCTATTTTTAACTTTCCTATGCCCTGGAAAACAATGTTTCCCTCGGCGTCTACTTCGTAGCCGGGAGCCGAAGGCGAGGAACTACCCCTCTCTTGTGTTGTACCCAATGAAACAGTATTACTTCCTCCTGTTCCAGTAGCCCCCATAACCGATTGATTAAAAATTCTTGTCGCTTCGGGATTGTCGCTGAACACAATAATATTTAGTATATCGCCCTTCCTGATAACCGGCTCAATGGGATTTATAACACTTAGTTTAGCGGTATCAAAAGGCCCATACATATAGATCATACCTTTTGTAGTTCCACACGAACTCATACTTTGTATAATCCACAAACCAGCAATCGCAATCAATAAATTTCTCAGCAGGGAAAAACGGCGCATGTTTAGTGTATAAGGGATGACAAATTCTTTTTATCAATCGAGGCTACCAACGTGTAGCCAATACTTTCAATAACCACTTTTACTTTATTACCTTCTATCCTGATTATTTTGGCTTCATGATCCATAAACAAACCCTGCCGAATCAGCACCTTTCCGTCTTCCTTTAATTCCATCGGTTCAGCCGACACATTTTCATATTCATTCAGAAATTTTCGGATGGTCTCAATTTCCTTTGCCGGTATAATGGCCGGCTTGCCCTGCCAGTAAACAAAATTCATCACACCCGCGGTCATGCGCACTTTTGTCTGTTCTTCGGAAGTGACTTTTGCAAACACATACGATTTGAATAAGGGCTCTTCCACGATTTTCATCCGGTCGCTCCATTTCTTACGTACCTTATTTAACGGACAATAAGATTCGATTTTTTTTTCAGAGAGTAAGGAATGCACTTTTTTCTCCCAGCGGGGTTTGGTATAAATAGCATACCAGTGTGATGTTAACGCCGACAAGATAAATTCATTTTAAATAAATACCGAAAATGCTGAATTCAGCATATAGCTTCGCCATCTCAGTCACACGCTTTTTTGTAACCGATTAATTTTCAAAACAATACTAATTCGCTCCCCATTACTACAAATCCTGTTCCCCACCCTTAAAAGCAAAGGGTGCAGATAGCCTATGATGACTTTCTGCACCCCACCAAATATTTTCCAATGCCGAATATCTTAAATACGCCAGACTAAGAATCACAGGATTGATTAATTAAGCGCAAGCCAAATTTAGTTCATTGAATTTCATTTCATTATCTAAAATGCCCAACCACATTCAATGAAAAATGCTGCGATTGCAAATATAGCTGATTTTCAGTCTAACAAATTTCAATTAATCCATATAAGAGGGATCCTTTCACCGTGTTTTTACGGTGCTAACGGTCTGTATATCAGATATCCGGGCAAAAAAAGCGTCAGAACAAACTGCCTTGGGCACCAGGTCGCTGGAATCGTGTGCAGTCGAGCTCCCATCTTTCGGCATTTAGCCCATAGATTTTGCCATATTTTTTATACTGCTGACTCACCAGTTCGGCGATATTTCCCTCTCCCCGCATTCGGGTACCCCACCGCGAATCGTTTACTTTTCCATCGTGTGAATTTTCGATCATATGCCATACTTTGTCCGCACGGTCCGGATAATTTTTAAATAGCCAGTCGTGAAACAATAGTTTGATGGCTCCGTTGAGCCGGATAAAGGTATAAGCTGAAAAAGTGGCTCCGCTGGCACTCGCTTCTTTCATGATGCGTTGCATTTCGTGTTCGTTCAGTCCGGGTATCATTGGTCCTAACATCACACCGGCTCGTACACCTGCATCGCTTAATTCACGAATCGTTCTCAGTCTTTGTTTGGCCGTAGTAGTCCGCGGTTCCATTTTCTGACGAAGATCTTCATCAAACGATGTGATCGAAACAAGTACCGACACCAGATTTTTTTTTGCCATCTCCTGGAGCAGATCTTTATCACGTAGCATTCCCGCATTTTTTGTGATCATACCCACAGGCTGATTGAATTCATTACATACTTCCAGCAATCCCCTGGTGAGGCGGTATTTTTTTTCTGCGGGCTGATAACAATCCGTATTACCGCTCAACGAAATCGGAAGGCATTCCCATTTTGGATTCATCAGGAATTTCCGGAGAAGTTTTGGTGCGTTTTTTTTGACGATGATCTTCGATTCGAAATCAGTGCCTGCGCTGTAACCCCAGTATTCATGCGTGTTTCGGGCATAACAGTAAATACATCCGTGTTCACATCCCGCATAGGGATTCATGCTGTACCACATACCCACGTCGGGACTGTCCACTTTATTTACGATCGACTTGGCCTCCTGTTCGATGTATTGTGTGGGCATGTTGGTCTCCGTCCAGTCGTCGATGGATTCAATATTTTCTCGCGTTTTTTCTTCCCGCTGGAATTTGTTACGCGTGTTTATCTGAGCGCCCCTTCCCTTTTTGTATTCCATTTTATTAAAGCTTACAGCCCAAGGCCTAAAGCCCAAAGCATTTTATAGATGTCACGGTCAATATGCTATTATATTTAGCATAAATATACTATTAATATTAGTAATATATCTTATTGTTTAAATGTCTATTTTCCCTGTTTATTTAAAAAATGAATGAGATTCCCCCGTTATTGAATACCAAAAAATTACCGTCATTAGATGGTCTGAGAGCAGTTTCTATTGCGTTGGTTATTTTCTCCCATGTTGTTTTCTATTCAGATTTTAATGCAAAAACAAACTTCGGAGCCGTGGGCGTTGAAATTTTCTTTGTCATCAGTGGATTCCTGATCACCACCCTGCTGCTGAAAGAACGTTTGCTGACCGGTAAAATCAGTTTGAGGTTGTTCTATATCAGAAGGGCTCTTCGAATTCTACCGGTGGTCGTTTTATTTTTAATCACCTTAATCGTCCTGAACCGGATATTCCAACTGGGAATAAGCAACATTTCATTTTTTGCCTCGTTTTTCTTTGTCAGGAATCTACCCATTCCGAAAACGACGGACTGGTATACCTCGCATTTCTGGAGCCTGGGTGTTGAAGAACAATTTTATCTCGTATTTCCTTTTTTGCTTGCGAGTGTAAGTATTACAAAATATAAGCGGTTCATTTTATTGCTGATTATTGGCATTCCTATTTTAAATTATTTGTTTTTTAATAAAATTGGCTTTTTTTACTCCAACAGAATCATTCATAATATTTCTGCAATACTGGTAAATTTCCTGGGATTCGGAACTGCATTGATTCTCGTGGGATCCTATTTATCTGTTCTGATGTTCACCAAATCCAAATATCTCTCCTTTATACTCAAACCAACTCCCCGAATTTTATCTCTTTTAATATTTTTTATTGCAATATTAATTAGGATTCCTTCATCCATTTTTTATTTACAATATTTTTCAGACGTGATTTTCGCTTTTCTTATAGGATTCGTGATCCTGTTAAATTTAAAAGAACGCAGTTATATGGCTACATTTCTCAACCTGAAAATACTTTCACAAATAGGCATTTTGTCGTACAGTTTATATATCTGGCAACAAATCTTTACTCATCAGCAACCGTGGATCGGTAAATCTGCATTCACAGATTCTATAATCTTTAATCTGGTTTTACTCATCGTGGTTGGTTTTATATCGTATAATTTCTTCGAGAAAAAATTCCTGCAACTAAAAAGCAGGTTCTCCAAAATCGGCGATCCGGGGGTTAGGAAGGCGGAAGGCATAAGGCATAAGGCTTAAGGCGTGAAGCATAAGGCTAAAGGCAAAGTGTTAAAATAGCCTGTTTTATATAAATGTAAGTCGTAGATGATTTGATTTTGCAATGGTTCAAGTAATTTAAAAAAAGCCTTACGCCTTCAGCCTTACGCCTTACGCCTTATGCCTTACGCCTTACGCCTTATGCCTTAAGCCTTCAGCCTTACGCTTTACGCTTTACGCTTTACGCTTTACGCCTGAAAAAGGTCTCCCTGTTTCACCGCAACAGGCAAATTCTGAAATGCAAGAGCTTCTACTATCTGCCATGCCTTCTCTCCGTTGCGGCGTTTCAGGAGTAACATATTGTCGGCGATAAACCGCGCGGTGAAATGACGATGAGAATATTCAAGCCATCCTTTTTCATATTGCCAGGGAGCGAGTTTGCCCGCGACTACCATATGCGGATCGTCGGTAAAATAAGGCTTGTGTTCATTGTCAGGTTTCATCAGTCGCTGCGATTCTTTAATTTCTTTGATCAGATCCCTGATCGGTTCGCGCGACATCACGTTTATAAAAATAGAATGAGATGGATATGATCCAAAATCCTTCATCACTACTTTGATCGGATGTAACCCCATCGCGATGGATCTCAGTCTGTGCACAATTCTTTCTTCCATCATCTCAATCTGGGTAAATCGCGCAAGCAGTAAGTGCGACTTGCCCCATACGGCCTGGGGCGCTTTGAATTTTTCAGCAAATTCTTTTTTTACAGACTGAATTCTTTTGCGAAGATCTTCATGTGGTGACAAAACCAGCATGTAGTCAGTAAGCCGATAACCCGGCATGGTTTGAATGAGTGTTTCCATATTTTTTGTTTACGGCTGGCGGCCTGCCCCGTCAGTGCGGGGTTGGCTGTAATGTTTTGAAATACAATCAACTGTTATGCCACCTAAATGCAATACTAATATACTTAGTATAAATATACTAATTTTTATAGTATTTAGAATCTGCTTAAAATAAAATCTTCTCCCAGGGTCGGCTAATACTTGTATACGCGTCCACCTCAATGATACCTTGATGGAACCTCTTTGGTATCTCGAAGCGCGGAAATCGGGGGCTAGCATTAATCCTGTTGATTTGCCGGAAATTTGGTATTAATTCTTCGGCCTTAATCTTTCTGCTTGTAGCCTTCCGCCCATCAATGGAGTCGACGCTGAGGGCGCATTGAGGTAGCATGGAGTTGTCATTGAGGTTGGTGATCTCTATAAAGTCTCTATAAAGTCTCTGTAAGGTCTCTATAAATATGTTTTATGACAGAAAGAGTTTTCGTACAGTGGGCGTATCAAAAACGGGCAACGAAATGCAAGGATTTATATTAAAATATTGAAAAACAGATGAATAGGAAGTTGGCACTTCATTAGTTATGGGTTATGAGATATGAGTTATGGGTTATGGGTTGCAGTTAATAGAATGTAAATGTTTAGAAACCCATAACTCATATCTCATAACTCATAACTCATCCCATAACCCATAATTCATAATCCATAATCATAAGTTACCGATCATGATAAAAAACTATATAAAAGTCGCGCTGCGCAATCTGCGAAATAATAAGGCTTTCGCTTCGCTGAATATTATCGGTCTTGCCATTGGTATGGCAACAGCCATTATCATTGGTTTGTGGATTACAGATGAGTTGACGTATGACCATTATAATCCGAATCATGAAAAGCTGGCAAAAATAATGATCAACCAGGATGACAAGGGAGATTCTTATACCGGATCCACGATTGCCATGCCACTGGGATTTGAAATGGCAGCAAAATACAAGGACCTTTTTAAAAAAGTCGCGCTGGTATCTTTTCACAATCTGCATATACTGGGATCAGGTGATAAGAAAATCTCCGGCCGCGGAATATATGCACAGCAAGATTTTCCTTCCATGTTCGGTCTCGATTTGCTGAATGGAAATATTCAGGCACTGAACAGCCCTTCCTCAATTATGATAGCAAAGTCACTCGCTGTCTCTTTGTTTGGAGACGCAAATGCTGTGAACAAAACGATTTTGCTCGACGATAAATCGAACATGAAAATCGCCGCAGTATATGAAGACCTGCCCGAGAATTCGAGTTTCGCGGGAACCACGCTCCTGATCCCCTGGACGAATTCGGGAAACAGTTATCTCAGCACCAATACAAATTGGAGAGATCACAATGGCGAAGGCTTTGTTGAGTTAAATGACAACATAACAACTTCCATGGCATCAGAGAAAATAAAAAATCTCCCCACTTCATATATAACTGACTGGAAGGAAACAGCCCTGGTTTACCCACTGGATAAATTGCATTTGTATGGGGAATTTGTAAATGGGAAACCTGCGGGCGGAAGAATTCAGGTTGTTGTTCTCATGAGTATCATCGGAGCGTTTGTACTTTTCCTTGCCTGCATCAATTTTATGAATCTGGCCACTGCAAGAAGCAGTAAGAGAGCGAAAGAAGTGGGCATTCGAAAAACGGTTGGCTCATTATCTTACCAACTGATTGGACAATTTTTGATCGAATCTGTTCTTCTCACATTGTTTGCTTTTGTGATGGCTTTGTTGCTGACTCAACTATCCCTCCCATTTTTCAATAACCTTTCAGGCAAACACCTGAACATACCATTCGGAAATGTTAGTTTCTGGTTGATCTGTATTGGATTTGCTTTATTTACAGGATTCATTTCCGGTAGTTATCCCGCATTCTATCTTTCTCGATTCGATCCGATCAAGGTATTAAAAGGTGCGTTTCAGGGAAGCATGTATAATTCTATTCCGCGACAAGTTTTAGTTGTACTTCAGTTCACTGTTTCGTTAAGTCTGATCATCGGAACCATTATTGTTTACCGACAGATACTCTACGCGAAGAACCGGCCCACGGGTTATACCAGGGAAGGATTGGTGACCATGCCATTGTCGGGCACGCTGTATGATCACTATGATGCACTTCGTGAAGACCTGTTGAGAACAGGCGCCGTGACTGAAATGTCTGAATCATCCCAGCCCATTACACAGTTCAATAATAACAATACACTGGACTGGCCAGGTAAGGATCCGGGCCAGGTTGTTTTTTTCAGAAATGTGAATGTAACACCCGAATTTGGAAGAACCGTAGGTTGGAATATTATTGCAGGACGTGATTTTTCACGTGTTTATGCCGATTCTTCTTCGATGATCCTTAGTGAAGCGGCGGCTAAAGTAACCGGCATAAAAAATCCGATTGGTACTATCATGAAATTTTCCGGCAAGTCACGCACCGTGGTGGGTATAGTAAAAGATATGCTGACCAATTCTCCTTATGATCCCATTGAGCCGGCGATTTTCCTGGGAGACGGAAACATGAATGTGGTCACGATTCGTATGAAAGCGGGACTGCCCATGCACATTGCCATCGCTTCCATAGAAAAGGTTTTCAAAAAATACAACCCGGGCAGTCCTTTCATCTATATGTTTAACGATGATGCCTATGCGAAGAAATTTGATGCCGAGGACCGTATCGGAAATTTAGCGGCCGTATTCGCCGGCCTGGCGATATTTATTTCATGTCTCGGTTTATTTGGTCTCGCGTCTTTTGTAGCAGAACAGCGCACTAAGGAAATTGGTGTACGCAAAGTGCTGGGCGCTAATTTATTTTCTCTCTGGAGTATGTTGTCCCTTCAGTTTGTCAAACTCGTGCTCATCTCACTTTGTATTGCGATTCCGGTTTCTTATTATGGGATGAACAAATGGTTGCTGAACTACGAATACAGAATTTCCATTTCCTGGTGGATTTTCGGAGCGGCGGGGATTGGTATTTTATTGATCACATTATTTACCGTAAGTTATCAGTCGATCAAAGCTTCGATTGCGAATCCAGTTAGTAGTCTGCGGGCGGAATGATGAACGCTTAACGCTTAACGCGGAACGCTTAACGCGGAACGCTTAACGCGGAACGCGGAACGCGGAACGCGGAACGCGGAACGGTGAACGCTTAACGCAGAACGCGGAACGCTCAATGCGGAACGCGGTTCTAGGTTCGGATTTTTTTAATTAAGTTGATAATCATCGCTTTTACTTCGTTTACTTTCTCATCAAAGAATAGGAAAGAATCTTCGTTAATATAAAACAGATCTTTGCAGAGCAAGAGACAATATTCTAGTTCTTGAGCAGATCCCAGAGAAATTTCCAGAAACCGTGCGAATTCTTTATCTGAAGTTCTGCCACAACCTTCAGCAATATTTAATGGTATGGAATACGTAGCTCTTCTAATCTGATTGGACAGTCCGTATTTTTCGGATTCAGGTAAAACTGGCAAAAAGTCTTTATAAATCTGAGTAACCAGGTTATGTGATCTAACCCAAACGTTTAAATTTTTATAGTTTCTCATTTAAATTTTTGCGAATTGAAGCAAATAATTTTTTAATTCAATGTCATTTTAACCATTTTATATTGCGCATTTTCCCTTATTAATCTTTCCGCGTTAAGCGTTCCGCGTTAAGCGTTCTACCTTCAATAATATATTCTACCTTTAGTATATTAAAAGACGGCTATGGTTTTCTCTTTCCATCAGTACGTTCTCATTGTCAGTGCAGGGTTCCTGATAATTTCCTGTACTAAAAATTCTAATAGTGGAGGTTCGGGCGGAACAACTCCTACACCTGATTCAACGGTTTATATTGCTGGTAACACGGGCGCTTTCCCTGTTTTATGGAAGAATGGAGTAGCTGATACGTTGTCCTCAACATTCGGCGATGCGAACCAGGTTGTATTGTCCGGGAATGATGTTTATGTCGCGGGCTATTATCAGAACGGAAGTAATCCACATTCGAATCTCATAGCGGGCAATACAGGAACAGGGCAATATGTATATTGGAAAAATGGCACAGCCAATAATGTAGATACGCCACAGCTGATTGGTAATCCACCAACAGTTGCTATATCAGGGACCGATGTTTATTTTACAGATGGATATGGTTGGAAAAACGGTTCCCTGATTTCGCTTCCCGGCACTGGTACACCCGGTAAGAATTTTTTTCAGGGTAGTGTGGTTGCTACATGTACCGATGGAACGGATATTTATTTTGCAGGCACTGACACGCTGGAAAACGGAGTGCATTGGAAAAATGGCGCTATGACAATCGCTGCGCCTTATGGCGGCCGGGGAACAACACTACCACTTGTACATTGTATATATGTTTCCGGTGGAAACGTTTATGTGGGTGGCATGGCGCAACAGGGAGTTTACTGGTATGATGGTACTGCTTATTTTATGCAACCGAGACCCAGCGACAATTCATACTTAAGCAGCGTGATTTCACTTTTCGTATCAGGAACTGATGTGTACACCACAGGAGTTTTGATTCCGATCGGACTGCCAGCAAATGTTTATCTCGGTGCTGCTTATTGGAAAAATGGCGTCGAAGTTGATTTGACAACAAATAATCCTGCACCCGGTCCGAACACTACATATGTAACTACGTCGGTATTTATTCAGGGATCAGATGTATATGTGTCAGGCTACTTCAAAACTTTTATTTCCGGCGCGTTGCCAACTGTCGATAGTGCCGTTTATTGGAAAAACGGTATTGAGTACAACATGCATACCCCGGGGGATGCGAATTCGATTTTGGTGAAATGATTGATGCTGAACGCTGAGCGCGAAACGCTTAACGCTGAACGCTGAACGCTGAACGCGAAACGCGAAACGCTTAACGCGAAACGCGAAACGCTTAACGCTGAATGATAATGCTAATTGCAAAATAAATAAAGATAACTAAAGACACTGCTTCCAGATCTACCGTTCCGCGTTTAGCGTTAAGCGTTCAGCGTTCAGCGTTAAGCGTTTCGCGTTCAGCCTAATTAAGAACACTCTTCTCCTTCGCGATCTCCAATCCGTCGATTTTTTTGATTTGTTCCCAACCTCCGAGGATATTGTGCAGGTTGTGAATGCCCTGACGTTTAAAAAGAGAGGTTGCGATTACGCTGCGATATCCGCTGGCGCAATGGATGTAGATATTATCCGTATCATCGAACTCGGCCATCGTTCCGGGATCTGTAAGTGTTTCCAGAGGGATATTTATTGTGCCTGGAACATGCCCGTCGGCAAATTCAGTTTCTCTGCGAACATCTACGATTTTTAATTTCGGATCGAAGGGAATATCCATCGCAAATTCATCTGCATCTATATTTATAACAAGATCGATTCGTTCACCGGAAGCTTTCCATTTCTCAAATCCACCATCCAGATAACCGCACATCTGTGCAAATCCAACGCGGGCAAGTCGTACAACACTTTCTTTTTCTTTTCCCGGAGGTGTAACCAACACGAAGGGTTTATCGAAAGGCAATAAACTTCCAGCCCATTCCGCAAAACGACCATCCAAACCGATATTTATGGAACCTGGCACAAATCCATCCGTGAATTCCAGCGATGGGCGTGTATCCAGACAAATCGTATCATCGTCGGCAATCAACTTTTTAAACGCTTCTACCGACAAAGCCTTCAATCCGTTTTCCATCACTTCGTCAAGACTCTCATATCCTTCTTTGTTGATGCGTGCGTTTACTGCGAAATACTGAGGTGGCGCATTCAAACCGTCGGTCACTGCTTTTACAAATTCTTCTTTGGAGTTTGCCCGCAATGCATAATTTGAAGCTCTCTCTTCGCCCAGTGTGCTGAATGTATCAGGACCGATATTCTTTCCGCAGCTGCTGCCGGCACCATGCGCCGGATAAATAATCACCTGATCGGGAAGCGGTGCTATTTTTTTCCTTAGAGAATCATATAACATTGAAGCCAGTTCATCCTGACTTAGATTGCCGCTGCTGAGATCCGGTCTGCCCACATCACCAACAAACAATGTATCTCCGGTGAAAATCGCATAAGGATTTCCGTTAGATTCACGCAACAGATAACAGGATGATTCAATGGTATGGCCCGGTGTATGTAAAACTTCGATGGTAATTTCTCCCAGTTTGAAAACCTCCCCGTCCTTTGCGCGGTAGATCGGGAAGGATGTTTCCGTTTCCGGGCCGTACACAATCGGAGCGCCGGAGGCCTGTGCAAGGTCCAGATGTCCGCTCACGAAATCAGCGTGAAAATGCGTCTCAAAAATATATTTGATTGTTGCTTTTCGTTCCTTTGCCAGCACTAGATATTCTTCAATATCACGCAATGGATCAATAATCGCCGCTTCGCCTTCACTTTCGATATAGTAGGCGGCTTCACTTAAACAGCCGGTATATAGTTGTTGGATATACATTCTTGCCCTTTGTGCAAATTTACCCATTTTTACGCTTAACGCTTAAAGCTTAAAGCTTAACGCTATTTTCTCTTTAAGAATGTGTCCTTGATTTACAAGGCTATTACTCAACCTAATAGATTTTTGTACACAAACTTTGAGCGTTCTGCGTTTCGCGTTCTGCGTTCTGCGTTTCGCGTTTCGCGTTCTGCGTTCTGCGTTTCGCGTTATGCGAGTAACAAATGCACTGTTTTCATAATATCACCTATCCGATCGGGGTTGATAGTATAGTGGATAAACTTACCGTCCCGCTCGGTCTTGACGATACCGGCACGGCGAAGGATCGCCAGGTGCTGGGAGGCCACCGATTGCTCCAGCCGGAGATGAATATACAACTCCGTGACTGTCAGCTTTTTGTGCTCATCCAAAATACGCACAATCTGTTGTCGGAGCTTATGATTCAGCGCCCGCAGAATCATGGCTGCTTTTTTCAGGTTTATAAAATCCACTTTAACTGCAGTGTCTTCCCCAGCATCGGCGTTGAGGATCATCCAATAGTTACTGCTTGTACCACTCATACAGGTCAAAAGGTTGAAGGTTCACAAAAATAGTCTGGGTTGGATTTTGGTAAATTCCGTATAACAAGCAGGTTTTGTAAAGAAATCGTAATATAGAATATTTTCTCAATAAGTAAAGAATTCTTTCAAATAAACTGGCTCGGAGTACACTGTGTCGGCCCAGTTTTGAGTGAGGAAGTCTTGGTAAACAAGTGTCGCAAAAGGCTGTATAGTATTCGGTTGTGCATCAAAAATAGCACTGGGAGAAGCCGTAATTTTTTTCCATTTTTCTGCTCCTGTTCCAAAAAAAATGATCGATCCCTGAGCTAAATTCATTTCAAATGAATTTTTATCTAATATCATTGCCTGGGGACTTAAGATCTCTAAGAGGTTGTCGGTAGTTGGCCATTGGCCGTTGGCCGTTTTGCCTCCCGCGTTCCGCGTTTCGCGTTCAGCGTTAAGCGTTTCGCGTTCAGCGTTAAGCGTTTCGCGTTCAGCGTTAAGCGTTTCGCGTTCAGCGTTAAGCGTTTCGCGTTCAGCGTTAAGCTTTAAGCTTTCCGCTTTCGGCTTTAGGCCTAATGAATACAACGCTGTAAACACCTCCTCTCTTCTGGCGTCTATCATTGGGCAAATCATGGCGCTTTTTTCTTCCGCGAAACTCCGCATGGATTCTGCCATTACACGAAGGGTGTTTTGCGTGATAAGCGGAATTTTTAATGCGTAACAAAATCCCTTGGCGGCTGCCATGCCAACTCTTAATCCCGTGTAGGACCCCGGACCCGCAACAACAGCCACCGCTTCCAGTTCGCGCATGGTAATTTTCGCTTCAGCGAGCAATCTGGCGGTAGCAAAATGCAACCACATCGCATGTTCCTTTGCAATTTTATTCTCTTTTGAAAACATCACCCTGCCCTCTTTAGCGAGTGCAACGACTCCTGTTTCCTGGGATGTATCTATTAGTAGAATCATTTTCCTTTCGTTGACGGTTGACGGTTGACGGTTGACGGTTTTACAAATGGGATATGGTTTTTCACATTATCATTCCCCATTTAATTTCCACTTTTTCAATTCTCTACATGTACACATTCGCCACATTAATAAGCGTTTGTGCCAGTTCATATATCGGATTCTTTTTAGATAATTTCAGCAGCAGGTCTGCGATTTTCTTCAATCCAATTTTTTCTCCCCACTCAAACGGTCCATACGGATATCCGGTTCCGAGTTTCATCGCCATATCAATATCTTCTTTTGAACCGGTACCAGCTTCCCAGGTAAAATAGGCTTCGTTGATAATCATCGACACCACACGCGCAGAAACAAATCCCGGTTTGTCTTTCACAAATACGATCTGATCACCGAAAAGTTTCCCTGCCAATTCCTGTTTATCTTTTTTAGCTGCCGCTTCAATCAGATTTCCCTTCAGAAATCCGGGCCATCCATTGATCCTAATAAAATCTCCGTGTATTTCATCCAGCGTTTCAATGACTGAATTGACCAATACGGGTTTTGGTAACAACGTATCGAGCTGTTGTATTTTTTCCCGATCTGGCTCAAATAAAAAATCGAAATAGGCATCGGCCATATGGTGTGACCACAACGAATGGTTTTCCGAATAGATCACTTCGTGCTTTCGGAAAAATGCCGACGCGGCAATTTCTTCCTTCTGCTGATCACTGGCAAGAACGGCAAGAATCATATTTCCGTTCTTTATGTTGCTGAAACAAATTGCCTGAGGAAACGAAGGTCATTTTGTGAATACAGTCGCAGGTCGTTGATCCGGTATTTCAGCTGACAAATTCTTTCCACACCCATGCCGAATGCGAAGCCCGTATATTTATTGGGATCAATATTAAAATTCTGCAACACTTTCGGGTGTACCATACCACTTCCCAGAATCTCTACCCAGCCCGTGTGTTTACAAACATTACATCCGCTGCCGCCACATATTAAACAGGTGATATCCATTTCTGCGCTTGGCTCAGTAAATGGAAAATAAGAAGGGCGAAACCGGATCTTGACTGTCTTTCCGAACATTTCCTGCACGAAAAAATAAAGGGTCTGTTTCAGATCGGCAAAAGAAACGTTTTCATCCACATACAATCCTTCACACTGATTAAAAAAATTATGTGCCCTGGCACTCACGGTTTCATTTCTGTAAACGCGGCCCGGACAAATGATCCGGATCGGCGGTTTTTGTTTTTCCATCACGCGGGCCTGCACATTACTTGTATGTGTACGCAGCAGCCAATCGGGATTTCTGTGTAAATAAAATGTATCCTGCATATCCCGCGCCGGATGATCTTCGGGCAGATTCAGTGATGTGAAATTATGCCAGTCGTCTTCAATCTCCGGCCCCTCAGCAACAGAAAAACCAAGCCGGCCAAATATATGTATGATGCGGTTTCTTACAATACTGATCGGGTGTCTGGTTCCAACAGGGATTGGATCGCCGGGAAGAGACCAATCCTGGGCGTTCAGCGTTGCGCGTTCAGCGTTAGGCGTTGAGCGTTCGGCATATTTGGATTCGGCGAAGAGTTTGAAGTCGTTTAATATTTGTCCGAATTCTTTTTTCTTTTCGACAGGAACATTTTTCATTTCCTGGAAAAGATTTTTCACGATGCCTTTGGTTCCAAGAAAACGGATGCGATATGTTTCGGCGGCTTCAGCGCCATTGATCTCCGTGCCTTCAATTTCTTTCCGGTAACTATTCAGTTTTTCCAGTAATTCTTCCATGCCGCAAAGATAAAAGGAAAAACAAGTGTAAGTTTGTTTCAAATCGTGTACATCTATGTTGTACAGTCTGCATATCCTTGATTTTCTGGACCCGTTAAATATCCGGGAGATTTCTAATGACGAAGAGTATAAAGATGGCCAGGTCGGGAAACTGATCCAGGTCTATGAAGAAGAATTCCCCGACCTGCTTCAGGCCGAACTGATCCTGATCGGTTGCAGGGAGGAGCGGGGCGCGCGACGTTCAAGAGCTTTGTTGAACGGACCGGATTCCATTCGCCGCCAATTTTACCAACTCTATCACTGGCACAGTGACCTCCGTCTCGTCGACGTCGGAAATATTAAAATGGGATCCACCCTTCAGGACACCTATGCGGCACTCAGATCCGTGATGAACGAGCTGATCGGACTGGGAAAAACGGTGATCATACTCGGGGGCTCACACGACCTTACGCTGGCCCAGTACCAGAGTTATGTGAGCAGAAAAAAACTGATCGAAGTAACCTGCGTGGATGCACTAATCGATATCAATATCGATTCACCCCTGAAGAGTGAGAATTTCCTGATGGAGCTTCTTACGGATGAACCGAATTTCATTCATCATTATAATCATATCGGGTTCCAGAGTTTTTATGTGCATCCCCGCATGCTGGAGACGATGGATAAACTCCGGTTCGATTGCTTCCGGGTAGGTAAGGTAAAAGAAATCATCGACGAGATGGAACCCGTGTTGCGAAATTCGAACATGCTGAGCTTCGACGTTTGTTCTATCGCCCATGCCTATGCGCCCTCGAACACACTTTCTCCGAACGGACTATCCGGCGAAGAAGCCTGCGCGATTCTGAGATATGCCGGACTGAGTCCCAATATTACCAGTATCGGTATCTATGGATATATTCCGGAGAATGATCAGCACGAACTGACGGCCAAACAGATTGCGCAAATGCTCTGGTATGCGATCGACGGAAGAAACAAGGGTCAGCGGGAGGCGAACCTGAATGACAAAGAATATTTTGTGGAATATCATACGGCCTTTGCGGAAGTAGAAACAGTATTTCTGCAGAGTAAAAAAACCAACCGCTGGTGGATGCAGCTTCCCGATCAGAAATACATCGCCTGCTCTTATCAGGACTATCTGCAGGCAAGCAGCAATGAAGTGCCGGAGCGGTGGTTGAGAGCTCAGGAAAGGTGACTTGGGTTATGGGTTATGGGTGATGAATTATGGGTTCATTTATTCGCATTAATAATTGCCTTATGCATTCCGCGTTCTATGACTGCCGAAGCTTTAGCGCAGCCGGTAAGCTTTAAGCGTAAAACTAATACAGTAACTAACAGATACAGATTGTTTAATCAGACAAAAAATTCCTTGTTAAAAAAAGCTTTAGGCTTTAAGCTTTGGGCTTTAGGCTTAAATAGGCTTGCGGCTTTAGACTTTAATAGGCTTTGGGCTTTAGGCTTTAAGCTTTGGGCTTTAGGCTTAAATAGGCTTGCGGCTTTAGGCTTTAAGCTTTGGGCTTTAGGCTTAGATAGGCTTTGGGCTTTAGGCTTAGATAGGCTTTGGGCTTTAGGCTTAAATAAGCTTGCGGCTTTAGGCATTGTGTTTTCTCTCTTTTCGGTAAACGCTGAAGCGCAATCACCATTAAGCGCGCAACTGCAGCAAATGCTCAGCGTGAAAGAAATGAGCACGGCGCATGTGGGTGTGTATGTTTACGACGACTCATCCAAAAAAGAAATCGCAGATTACCAAAGCGATAAATATTTCGTCCCGGCGAGTAATACGAAATTGTTTTCGTTGTATGCCGGGTTGAAATATCTCGGCGATTCACTTACCGGCATCGGATATCTCGACACAGATACCGCCTTATTCGTTTTTCCCACGGGTGATCCGAGTCTGCTGCATCCCGATTATCAATCGCAGCCCGTGGTCGATTTTCTGAAAAAATCCAAAAAGAAAATCTATCTGGTGGATATGGCTTGGCAGGAAACGCCACTCGGAACAGGTTGGGCCTGGGATGATTACAATGAAGATTATGCCATTGAGAGGAGTCCATTTCCTGTTTATGGGAACTTTATACGCTGGAATCAGCAAAATTCAGCAACCCGCAGCAATGCTGCATTTGGACCGACTGCAACAATTTCCAGTTCGCCAGAGATTTCCTGGAAAGTCAGATTCAATACGGATAGTCTGTCAAAAACTTTTTTAGTACAACGTTTGATGGACTCCAATGTGTTTATCATACGTCTGGGCAAGGAACCAAATATTAATCAGGACGTTCCATTTATTACAGACGACATGACCGCATCGGTGCAGTTGCTTCCTGATACAATAGGGAAATCAGTAAATATTTTTAAACAGCCAGACGCTCCCACCAATAAATTCAATACACATCAACCCAGCTTTACACCGACAGGTTTCGTTTATTCAAGACCGTCAGATTCTGTTTTCATTCCCATGATGCATCGAAGCGATAATTTCTTTGCGGAGCAAACACTGTTGATGGTGAGCAATAAAAAACTGGGATTCATGAAAGATGAAACGATCATTGACACGTTGCTGGCAGGACCATTAGCAGATCTTCCACAGAAACCTTCCTGGGCCGATGGCAGTGGCCTGAGCAGATTTAATTTATTCAGTCCCCGGGATTTTGTCGCAGTACTTGTCAAATTAAAGAATGAATTCGGAATGGACAGAATGAAAAAAATTCTTCCTACCGGAGGGACCGGAACGCTGAAAAATTATTACCGCGCCGACAGTGGTTATGTGTTTGCCAAAACCGGATCGCTGAGTAATGTTTTATGCATCAGTGGTTATATATATACAAGAAATAATCACCTGCTTGAATTTTCAATCCTCGTAAATAATCACACTGGCAGTGGTTCCGCGATCAGAAGAGCCGTAGAAGCATATGTTGAATATCTGAGGAAGAATAATTAAGAGTCCGATATCTTCAAATGGCACACCTGTAATAGCTGGGATATATTCTGGAGTCCGATATCTTCAAATGGCACTTGGAATAGTTGCAATATAATCTGGAACCCGATAAATTCAAACGGCGCACATGGAATGGCTGAAACATATTCAGGAACCTGATAACTTCAAATAGTCTGCATAGAATAAACCGTGTATGCAAAAATCCATCAGGAGGATACTGATAAAAATGCTCCATCCACTGAATGCCAAATTAGGGTATCAGTCGCCCGAAGCATTGAGTTTACTGGATAATTTTTTTGAAACGCTGGTTAAAATACATTTCATTCCGGATCATGTTATCGATGTGGGAGCCAATCACGGGAAATGGACGAAAACTGCACTCTGCTATTTTCCCGATGCTTATTTTACTCTGCTGGAACCACAACGATGGCTGGAAAAACATGTACAGGATTTGTTGAATAAAAATCCGAAAGTCAGATTCTATCCATATGGTGCGGGTAGCCAAGCGGGGTCATTTAAATTCACGATTGCAGATCAGGACGACAGCAGCCATTTCAGGTTAAACGAAGAAGATGCAAAAAAACAGGGGCTTAAACAGATTGATGTACGGGTGGTGACACTGAATGAATTGGTTATCTCGGAAAATTTACCTAATCCCGATATTATTAAAATCGACGCTGAGGGTCTGGATCTCGAAGTGCTGAAAGGTTCTGATCATTTTTTTGGGAAGACGGAAATCTTTTTGGTTGAAGTGGCAGTCACCGCGACCGATATAGAAAACCAGTTTTACCAGGTTGTTCAATATATGGATGCGAATGGATATAAGTTGTTTGACATCACAGATCTGAATCGTCCCTTTGAACCCAAAATATTATGGCTGGCAGAATTGGTTTTCATTAGAAAAAATGGAATCATTGATTCGAGGAGAATTATCCATTTTGGTTGACCCCGCACGAGTGGGGTTGATTGTGGATCGCGGATTGTATATCGTTTATCGTACATCGAAATCACATTCCCATACTCCCATACTCCCATACTCCCATACTCCCATACTTGCTTTAAGCTTTGAGCCTAAGAAGTTTTTCGCCCAAAAACTTTCTCCAGATAGTCTTTTTTAAAATCAATGAAAACTGGTTTCCCGTTAGGAGCCGTATTGGGTTGGAGGCAGCGAAACAGATCATCTACAAGAGAACGCATTTCTTTCTCCGAAAGAACAGTTCCTGCTTTGATGGCTTGCTGCCATGCGAGGGAGCGGATCATTTTTTCCTGTATGGAGTCTATTTTTTCGTTTCCAGAATGTTTGCAATGCTCCAGTAAATTTTCTATTACTTTTTTTTCATTGCCATCTGCGTATCCCGCCGGTACACCCTGAATAATAAAACTATCTTTTCCAAACGGTTCGATGGCGTAACCGAGCGTTTGTAAAGAAGGGAGCAATTCCTGTAATATGACTGAGTCGGAAGTAGAAAGGGTAAGCGTAACGGGAAATAATCCTGGTTGTGTAGTGAGTGGCTTACCACTCAGTGCCAGTATAAATTTTTCGTACAACACGCGTTCGTGCGCAGCCTGCTGATGAATCAGCAAAAAGCCACCATGGGTTTCGCAGATAATATAGCTATTCTGCAACTGCGTTAACCGGATATCTTCATCCCGAAAGAGCGGGTCAGACGTAAAGCGGGCATAGAGCGATTGAAAGGAGGCATTGATTTCATCGGACCGTTCCACATTTTCAACCGAAGGTTTTTTTGGAACCAGCACATCCGGATGTTCCGACTGTATGCTCTCATCCGCAATGATTTCATTGGAAAGCGTCGAACCGGCTACAGAAGTTGAAAAATTTTGGTCTTCCCTCTCTCGGCTTCTCCAATGCACCAGGTCGTTGTTTGAGTGCGGCTCAATAAAATGCGCCTGATTTTTTCTGGTGAATGTTTTAAAGAGACTGGTAGATTCTGTGTCAGCTTTCATTTCATCAGAAAAAGGTTTATTAATAGCATCCAGTTGCTGTATAGTGGGATCCAGATCAAAATCGAGACTCGGTGTAATGCTGAACTGTGCCAGCGCATGTTTCACTGCTGCCTGCACAAAGGCATACACGACTTTCTCGTCCTCGAATTTGATTTCCTGTTTGGTCGGATGTACGTTAATATCCACGCGTGAAGGATCAATCTCAATAAAAAGAACATACAGTGGAAAACTATCGCCCGGGATCATCTGCTGAAAGGCAGTCATCACCGCGTGATTCAGATAAGCGCTCCGGATGAAACGGTTATTCACAAAAAAATACTGATCCCCTCTTGTACGTTTTGCAATATCGGGCTTGCCAACAAATCCGGTAATATTGAGATAGTCGGTATTCTCCTGAACAGACACCAGTTTGGATGTGTAATTCACACCCATGATCTGCACGATCCGTTGCTTGAGTGTTCCTTTTTCAAGATGAAAAATCTCCTGTCCGTTGCCAATTAAAATAAACCTGATCTCCGGAAAGGAAAGGGCCACGCGGATGAATTCATCCACTATATGACGCATTTCTGCCGCGTTGCTCTTAAGGAAATTTCTTCTGGCAGGTACGTTGAAAAAAAGATTTTTCATTGCGATGCTCGTACCAGTGGGAAAGGCAACGGGTTCCTGCCTTTTTACAAAACTGTTGTCTATTTCGATGAATGTGCCGCTTTCGTCAACGGCTCTTTTTGTTTTGAGTTCAACCTGTGCGACAGCGGCGATGGACGCCAGTGCTTCTCCCCGAAATCCCATTGTGCGGATCCGAAAAAGATCTTCAATATTCCGGATCTTGGAAGTAGCGTGTCGTTCAAAAGCCATACGTGCATCGGTAACACTCATGCCGCGGCCGTCATCGATTACCTGAACGAGTGATTTTCCTGCGTCCTGAATGATCAGTTTTACCTGGGAAGCGCCGGCATCTATGGCATTTTCCATCAGCTCCTTTACAGCGCTGGCGGGCCGCTGGATCACTTCTCCTGCGGCAATCTGGTTTGCAATATTATCTGGTAACAGCTCGATCAGATCATTCATCTTCAAATCTGTATTGACCGGGCAATTTAGTGGAAAAAAATCTCATTTTCTTTTGTAGGTTTGATGGGGGTTATGGGTTATGGGTTATGAGATATGGGTTTTATATTACTTATAGTCTATAATTCTTAACCCATAATGGAGCGACTGCTTAAAAATCTGTCATGAAAAACGTTCTGCTCGGTTTTTTCCTCGTTTTATCACTTTCTCTTCGTGCACAGTATAATGTGAATCTCATCCCGAATAATTGGGTTGATTCCGTTTTTAAAACTCTGACAGACAGTCAGAAGATTGCACAATTAATTGTAGTGCGGCTTTCCTCTATTGACGGAGCGACGGGGAAAATTACTTTTTATGATCAGCAGGTGGAATCAGACCTGCTGCGGTTTGACGTGGGTGGCATTTGTCTTTTTCAGGGGGGTCCTAAACAACAGGCCGCTTTCATCAATCATTTCCAGTCGATCGCAAAAACACCGATCCTTTTCTCCATAGACGCAGAAAACGGCCTCGGTATGCGCATGGATAGTGTGGGGGCATTACCGAGACAAATGATGCTGGGCGCCGTGCGGGATCCGCAGCTTATTTATCAATATGGACAAACAATAGCATCACAGTTAAAACGTATCGGCATACAGGTCGACTATGCGCCCGTGGTAGATGTCAATAATAATCCCGATAATCCCGTCATCAATGATCGCTCTTTTGGAGAAGATCCACATCGTGTTGCAGAGCTGGGCATTCAATATATGAAAGGCTTGCAGGACAATGGCGTGCTGGCAACCGCCAAACATTTTCCCGGTCACGGCGATGTATCGGTTGATTCGCACCTGGACCTGCCGGTCATTAATAAAAGCCGGAAGCAACTGGATTCAATGGAATTATACCCCTTTAAAAAAATATTTGAAGCAGGAATCGGCAGCGTGATGATCGGTCACCTCTTCGTTCCGGTTATTGATTCCCGTGAGCACCGTCCGACTTCCATTTCAAATGCCACTGTAACCACTTTGTTGCGTAAACAGATGGCTTTTAAAGGACTGAGTTTTACCGACGCACTCGAGATGAAAGGTGTGAGTAAATATTTTCCGGATGGAGACGCTGCAGTAGAATCACTGATTGCAGGAAACGACATGCTTTGCCTGCCGGGTGATGTTACTCTGAGTATCGACAAAATATTCAAGGCCATTAAGGAAAAGAAACTGAAATGGAAAGACCTTGATCTGCGGGTGAAAAAAGTGCTGATGGCAAAATACCAGCTTGGACTATCGAACTGGCAGCCGGTTGACACAACACATCTGGTTGAAGACCTGAATAAAGATATTCCTGATTTGTATCGAAACATCGCCAAACAGGCCATCACACTGGTACGCAGAAGCGATCGTCCATTCCCGGGAGCAACTGCAACGCGGGTTGCATATATCGGATTTGGATTAACGAACGACAATACATTCAGCAAAAGAATGCGTGATGATTTTCGTGCCAACACCTATTATTTCGATTATGGTCTCGACAGTGTGAAAGCCGATGCAGCTTTTGAATTGCTGCGCAATCGATATGATATGATCATTATCGGACTTCACAATATCAACCGTTATCCTGCTCATGATTTTGGTATCAGTGCAGCGGCGCTGAAGCTATTGCAAAAACTGGATCAGCTGCCTGGCGCTGCAACATTTGTTTTCGGAAATCCATACGCACTGAAATATGTATGTGATGCATCTGTATTACTGGCGTGTTACGACGACAACGATATCACACAATCTGTCGCCGCGGATTGGCTGAATGGAAAATTTCTCGCGAAAGGTCACCTGCCGGTTTCTGTGTGTAATGGACTGAAAGCCGGATTTGGTATTACTTTCTCTAAGGGAATTCTTCCTGAAGTACCTCCGGAATCATTGGGATTCAATCCGCTGAAGTTGCAGCGCATCGATTCCATTTGTAAACGCGCAATCGAATTGCAGGCAGCTCCGGGTTGTGTTGTGGTAGTGGCAAAAAACGGTCAGGTCGTTTATGAGAAATCATTTGGAACCCTTGAGTACAACAAACTCGAGCCGGTATATCCTGAAACAATTTATGATCTGGCGTCTGTTACAAAAGTTTGTGCTACGACGATCTCTGTAATGAAATTATATGATGAAGGAAAACTGGATCTGAATAAAAGACTGGGCGATTATCTTCCCTGGGTAAGAGGAAGTGACAAGGATACATTGAAAATCTGGGACATCATGCTGCATCAGGCGGGTCTGAAAGATTTTATTCCCTTCTATGCTGAAACACTTACAAAGGACAAGGAAGGCGCACCGCTTCCAACAATTTATGCAGCAAAGCAAGACAGTTTGCACAGCATACGTGTAGCAGAAAATTTATACATCCGCAGTGACTGGGAGGACACGATGTATAAAAGAATTTTAACGAGCAAACTGGGACCTTCCGGAAAATATATTTACAGCGACAACGATTTTATTTTTATGGGGAAGATTGTTGAAGCGCTGAGTGGTGAGACGCTGGATAAGTATGCTACTGAGAATTTTTATCTGCCGATGGCTTTATCGACAACGGGATTCAAACCAAGACAACGATTTCCCCTAAACCGCATCGCTCCTACGGAACAGGAAGTTCCATTCCGCAGACAATTACTACGCGGCGATGTTCATGATCCGGGAGCAGCGATGTTTGGTGAAGTATCAGGGCATGCCGGATTATTCAGCGATGCCTATGATCTCGCAGTGATTATGCAGATGCTCATGAACGGCGGAACAATTGGCGGACATCAATACATTAAAAAAGAAACGATCGAATATTTTACGGCGTATCATAGTGATGTCAGTCGCCGCGGCCTTGGATTCGACAAACCGGAAAAAGACAATGCAACGAGAAAAGAACCTTATCCCTGTGCGTCTGCTTCACCGCTGACTTTTGGACATACGGGATTTACAGGAACCTGTGTTTGGGCAGATCCCGCACAACAGATCGTTTTTATCTTTTTATCCAACCGTGTAAATCCCCAGGAAAGCAGCAAACTCTCCAGTTTAAATGTGCGTCCGAATATTATGGAGGCTATTTATAAAGCGCTTCAATAAGCCTAAAGCCGAATGCTTAAAGCCTAAAGCAAATGTGAGAGTGCTTTGCCCACTGTAGCGAAACGCGGGTGGGTGCGGGGTTGGCGGTGGTTAAAAATGAACAATGATGGTTCAATAACGGACAGTTACGTTGCGTGCGTTCTATTTAAAAAATTGATTTACAGCACACTGCCTACTTGGCATTTACTTGGTTGAAACTATCCACGGTCAACGGCCAACGGCAAACCAAAATATATGCTCAAAAATTATCTGAAAATCGCCTGGCGCAATCTCGTTCGTGATCGCCAGTTTACATTCCTGAATCTGTTCGGGTTATCCATTGGATTAACCTGTGCGCTTTTTATCTGGCTTTGGGTCAGTGATGAATGGAACATGGACAAGGGCAACGCAAAAGACAGTCAGCTCTATCAGGTGATGCAAAACATGCAGGAGACGAATGGAATCACCACCATGGATTATACAGCCGGCTTACTTGCCAGCTCACTAAAATCTGAGATGCCCGAAGTAGAATATGCTTCAACGGTCATTCCGGCGTCGTGGTTTTCAACTCCGGGGATTATCTCATTTGGTGAAACTCGTTTAAAAGCAGGCGGTCAGTTTGTGAGCAAAGATTATTTCAACATGTTCGATTGCCATTTTATTCAGGGAGGTTATCAAAGACTTGTCTCGGATAAACAATCCATTGCCATTTCCGATGAGCTGGCGATGAAATTATTTCATACAACACAAAATGTGGTTGGAAAAACAATCGAATGGAGTCAGAGTGAATTTAATGGCCCGTATCTGATAACGGGTATTTTCGAAAAGAACCCCGCAAACGTTTCAGATAAATTCGATCTGTTATTCAACTTTGATCAGTTCATTGAAAGGAGACCCGGTATGAAAGATTGGGGCAACAGCGATCCGAACACCTATTTGATGCTGAAGCAGGGAACAAATATCAGTCAGTTTAATGCCAGGATCAAAGATTTCATGCATTCGAAAGAGAAGGATTCCAAAAAGACTTTATTTGTAAGAAAATTTCCAGACAGGTATCTGTACGGTCAGTATAAAGATGGTATTCAGGCTGGTGGCAGGATATCGTATGTAAAATTATTTTCAGCGATCGCATTGTTCATTCTGGTTATCGCATGCATAAACTTCATGAACCTTTCTACAGCCAATGCAACACGAAGAATAAAAGAAGTTGGTATTAAAAAAGTAGTTGGAGCCGGAAGAACTGCTTTGGTACTTCAGTATCTCGGCGAATCCATACTCATGAGTTTTTTATCGGTACTCATTGCCGTCTTATTGATTTATCTCCTGCTTCCCGAATTCAATTCAATAACCGGAAAAAATCTGGTATTCGATTTCAGCGGAAGGATTGTTCTTACTGTTCTGGGCATAGCGCTGGTTACGGGAATCATTGCCGGAAGTTATCCGGCGCTGTATATTTCCGGCTTCAGACCCGCCTTGATCCTCAAGGGAAATGTAAAAACTTCCCTGGCAGAATTATGGATGCGGAAGGGACTGGTTATATTTCAGTTTACTTTATCGGTGATCGCGATCGTTGCTGTGCTGATTGTTTATAAGCAGGTAAATTATATACAGACAAAAAACCTGGGTTACAACAGGGACAATATTATAAACTTCACTATTCCGCTGGAAAATGATTCAAATTCATTGAACTCAGCAACCAGTTTTGTAAATGAATTGAAGAATATTCCAGGCGTTATGAACGCGGGAAGTCACTACCATAACCTGACCGGCGATCACGGAGGCATTGGAGGTTTTCAATGGCCAGGCAAGGATCCTACGAAAGACATTGATTTTGCAAACCTTGAAGTGGGTAATGGTTTTTTGCAAACGGTTGGTATTAAAATAAAGGAGGGCAGGAATTTTTCTGACAATATAAATGCGCGAAATGAGATCATCTTTAATGAGTCGGCTATTTCAGCCATGGGATTAAAGGATCCCATAGGTAAAAAAGTCAAGTTTTGGAATCAGGAAAAAACGATTGTGGGGGTGGCCAGGGATTTCAATTTCGAATCTTTATATCAACCTTTAAAGCCCTGCTTTTTCCAGATGTTTCCTGTGATGCCGAATATCATTGTTAAAATAAAAGCGGGAACAGAAAGGCAAACCATCGAACAGGTGAGGAATGCATACGCTTCCTTTTACAAGGGACTTCCTTTTGATTATAAATTTCTGGATGAAGAATACCAGATCCTGTATGTATCTGAAAATCGGGTGGCGATATTGTCAAAATATTTTGCAGGACTGGCGATTCTCATTTCCTGTCTTGGATTATTTGGTCTTGCGGCATTCACCGCGCAGCGCAGACAAAAAGAAATTGGCATCCGAAAGGTAGTGGGCGCTTCTGTGGGCAGCCTGCTTGTAATGTTATCGAAAGATTTCCTGAAACTGGTATTCATTTCTGTTCTTATTGCATTTCCATTGGTATGGCTGGTGATGAACGAATGGCTCACAAGTTTTGCATACAGAATTCCAATTGGTGCCGGTGTTTTTATTATTGCCGGCGGATCCATTATTCTGATTACGCTGTTAACGATTAGTTTTAAATCCGTGAAAGCCGCTGTTGCGAATCCGGTCACTAGTCTTCGTTCAGAATGACTTAGGCTAAAGGCTAAACGCGGAAGGCTAAACGCGTAACGCGGAACGTAATCCGACTTCCGTAATCCGTCAACGATTCCAAATGGTCTAAATAAAAAGTCATGATAAGCAATCAATTCAAATCTGCCGTCAGGAATTTATTCCGATATAAGAACTACAGTGTTTTTAATATCGCGGGACTGGCAGCCGGTATAGCGGTGTGCATTCTCATTGCCGTGATCATTCGTTTTGAAACGAGTTTTGATGATTTTCATAAGAATAAAGACAGGTTGTACAGGGTGTTGTTTGAATATCATCATCCGGGAGAGAATGGAATATTTTACGGAGCTGCGGCGCCTTTTCCGTTACCTACTATTATAAAAAAAGATTTCCCTGATGTAAAAAAATCTTCCGGCATCTTTTCATTTAGTGACGATCAGATCCTGGTAATGGATCAAAGCAACAAAGTTGAGAAGAAATTTAAGGAGAAAAAAGGCATGTTTGCCGTGGAGCCGGAGTTTTTCGACATGTTCGATTTCAAATGGCTTGCCGGCAGCCCTGTAAGTTCGCTATCAGACAAGAACTCTGCAGTACTTACAAGGGAAATCGCCGAAAAATATTATGGCGATTGGAAGAACGCATTAGGTAAAACCCTTAAAATCGACAATCAATTACTGGTAAAAGTGACGGGCATACTGGACAATGTTCCACCTAACACTGATTTTCAGTTTAAGATTGTGCTGCCATATGCCGTGCTCGGTATGGATAAAAATACCGATTGGTCAAGTTCCTCAGACAGCCATGATATGTATTTAATGCTTCCGCCAGGAATAACTGCTGCTACTTTTGACCCCAGACTCAGAGCAGAATTTAAAAAATACAGGCCTGCGGATGACAAGGATGAAATTGTAGTGCAGTCGCTGAGCGAAATTCACTATTACGATGCACACAGTCATCTCAATAATTTTCTCGGACGTACCATTGCCAAATCTTCATTGAGAATTCTTTGGATAATTGCTGCTTTTATTCTCGTCATTGCCTGTGTGAATTTTATCAACCTCGCCACTGCGCAGGCCGTGAATCGTGCGAAAGAAGTGGGTGTCAGAAAAGTACTTGGCTCCGGAAAGTGGCAACTCAGATGGCAATTTCTTGCTGAAACATTTTTGCTGGTAATAATCTCTGTTGTTTTTGCTTTGGCAATTGCGACTTTTGCCATACCACGTGTTGGAAGAATACTTCAAATGCCATTGTCCGCAAGTGTTATGTTCAGTAAAGAAATGATGTTGTTTTTCCTCGCGCTCATACCCGTAGTGACCTTGTTGGCTGGATTTTACCCATCCGTTTTACTCTCCGGTTTTAATCCGATCGAAGCATTGAAAAGCAGGCTCAGCATAAAAAGTAATAAGGGAATTTCTTTACGACGCAGTCTGGTCGTTTTCCAATTTGTTATCGCCCAGGGGCTCATCATTTGTACGATCATCATGATTCTGCAAATGAACTATTTCAACAAACAATCGATGGGATTTGACAAGGACAATGTAGTAGATATTACATTTCCGCAAGACAGTGCCTCGAATGCCAAGATGGACTATTTGCGGGCAAGCCTTCATGCGATTCCCGGTGTTAAAAATGTAAGCTTCAATTCACAACCGCCGGCAACTGACGATAACAACTGGTATGATTTCAAATATGGTGGTGATGTGAAATATAATGAGCAATATTCCATTATGAAATTTGTAGATCCCGATTACCTCAAAACCTACGGACTAACACTTGTGGCGGGAAGAAATTTCAGCTCTGATACAGCACATGAAGTGCTGGTGAATGAAAGAATGCTATCGGAATTAAACGCGAAGAATCCCGAAGACGTCATCAATAAACAAATTGATATTCACGATGTGGTGGGCCCGATTGTAGGTGTTGTAAAAAATTTCAATTCCACTGGTTTTAAAGACAAATATTCACGGGTTTTATTTGCTCCAAAAAAACGGTACTATGGGCATGTGGGAGTAAAACTGAGCTCCGGCCAAAGTCTTGATGCCATCAAAAGCATTGAGAATTTGTGGAATAAAACTTTCCCGAACTATGTATTCGAATATCAGTTCATGGATGAATCGGTTGCCAATTTTTACAAACAGGAAAGTCAGCTGGCACACATGTATAAAATTTTCGCCGCTATTGCCATATTCCTGGGATGTCTTGGTTTGTACGGGCTCGCATCGTATATGGCTGCGCAGCGCATTAAAGAAGTTGGCATCCGCAAAGTGCTGGGCGCAACGATCGGCAGTATCGTGTATTTATTTTCAAAAGAATTTATCGTTCTCATTTCAATAGCATTTCTGATCGCTTCACCCATTGCCTGGTATTTTATGCATAGCTGGTTACAGGATTATGCATTCCGTATACCGATCAGCTGGTGGATTTTCGTGATCGGAGGTTTGGTATCAATCATCATAGCACTCGCCACGGTTAGTTATCGCGCCATACGAGCTGCAGTGGTTAATCCCGTGCAGAGTTTGAGATCGGAATAAGCAGAACGAAGAACGCGAAACGCGGAACGCGGAACGCGAAACGCGGAACGCGAAACGGTCAACGGTCAACGGTCAACGGTCAACGGTCAACGGTAAAAAAAAGAAATGATAAAAAACTACATCAAGGTCGCTTGGAGAAATTTATTCAGGAACAAAGGTTTCTCCCTGACCAACATACTCGGGCTTACGATTGGTATGACCTGCACCTTGTTAATCCTGTTATGGGTTCAGGATGAAATTTCGTACAATAAATTCCACGCGAACTATAAAAATATCTACCAGATAATCGCCAACCGGGATTTTAAGAATCAGATGTTTACTGATCACAACATGGTTCTGCCATTGGCCAGTTCTCTGCAGGCCACTTACCCCCAAATTAAAAATGCCGTGGTAACATCATATAATGATGATCACGTGCTGGCTACAGGAGACAAGAAAATCACTAAAAATGGATTTAGTGTAAGTGAACATTTTTTCGACATGTTTACATGGAAAGTGCAACAGGGTGATCCGTTGGTTGCTATAAAAGATCCATCGTCCATCATCATAACTACAGCTACAGCAAAGGCATTATTCGGAAATGATAATCCGATTAATAAAGTCCTTAAGATCGATAACGACAAGAACGTAAAAGTCATGGCTGTTCTGGCAGACCCGCCCGGCAATTCCAGTATTCAATTCGATTTCATCATGCCATTCGATTATTCTGACTCCTATATTAAAAGATCGGTGAACGAATGGGTGAATTCGTCCTGGCAGGTGTACGTGCAGCCACAACCTGGAACGAGTGTAAATCAGATAACAAAAAATATCAATGACCTGAAACGACAACATGACCCGAATGATAAAGTGAGCACCTATTTTATCTATCCCATGGCAAAATGGCGCCTGTATAGCGATTTCAAAGACGGCAAGCCCTCGGGAGGCATGATTGAATATGTTCGCCTGTTCTCCATCATTGCGCTGATCATACTATTGACCGCCTGTGTAAATTTCATGAATCTTTCCACCGCGCGTTCAGAAAAACGCGCGAAAGAAGTAGGTATCCGCAAAACGCTGGGATCAGAAAAATGGCAGTTGGTTATTCAGTTCTTTATGGAATCAATGATACTCGCTGTCGTTGCGTTCGTTTTGTCGCTACTAGCCGTTTACCTGATTTTGCCGGCTTTTAATTTAATGGTCAGTAAAAAATTATCACTACCGATAGAGCAACCGTTTTTCTGGGCCCTGGTAGCAGGCATCGTTTTCTTTACAGGTATCATTGCCGGAAGTTATCCGGCCCTTTATCTGTCATCGTTTAACCCCGTCAAAACATTAAAGGGAACATTTCTCGCCGGCAGAAAAGCAGCCCTGCCCAGGCATATACTTGTGGTGGGCCAGTTTGTTATTTCCATATTGCTGGTTTCAGCCACCCTGATCATTTATCAGCAGATTCAATTCATCAAAAGCCGAAGTATTGGGTACAATCCAAACAATGTGATCGCGCTCGCCTCCGGACCGATGATAGATAAAAATTATCTGCCGTTTAAAAATGATTTGTTGAAAACGGGCATGATACAATCCGTAACAAGAAGCGGCTCACCCATTACACGGATACAATGGCGAAGTGGACCTCCGGACTGGGATGGCAAACCCGCGGATGCAAATATTATATTTTCGTGTATGTCCACCGATGCCGGATTAATAAAAACCCTCGGCATTAAATTGCTACAGGGAAACGATTTTTCTGGTTTACCTGTTGATTCTTCTTCCGTAATCCTGAATAAAACTGCGATGGAAGCGATCCATGTAAAAAATCCACTGGGTATGGAGTTGAGATATGACAATACAAAATACCATGTGATCGGGATAACGGAAAACGTGGTCATGGAATCGCCATTCAAACCCGTGGAGCCTATGATGATATTTTATAATTCAAACTATTCTAATGTGGTGAATGTGCGGCTGAAGGAAGGGGTTGCTCCCCAAAAAGCCATCGCTTCCATGGAAGAGATTTATAATAAATACAATTCCGCGTTCCCATTTTCGTATCAGTTTGTTGACCAGGAATTCGGGAAGAAATTTATAGCTGAAGAATTGATCAGCAAGATCACGAACATTTTTGCGGGCCTCGCGATTTTTATTTGCTGTATCGGGCTGGCGGGACTGGCTTCATTCACTATCGAAAAAAGAATCCGCGAAATTGGCATTCGAAAAGTTCTGGGAGCAACCGTACGCCAGGTACTGATGTTGATTTCAACACAATTTTTAAAACTGGCAGCTATCGCTTTTGTTATTGCAGTGCCGTTAACCTGGTGGCTGATGACGCAATGGCTGACTAACTATGAATATAAAATCTCGATCAGTATATGGCTTTTCCTGGCAGTCGGGTTTTTGATACTCCTGCTTACACTTGTAGTGGTGAGTCTGAATACGCTTCGCGCAGCCATAAGTAATCCGGTCACCAGTCTTCGTTCAGAATGACTTAACGCTTAACGCGGAACGCTTAACGCGGAACGCTTAACGCGGAAGAGCAGAAGGCTCCAAGCCTAAAGCGGAAGGAAAGTATGGGAGTATGAAAGTATAAGAAAATAGGAGTATACGCTTTACGCCTTTAGCCTTACGCCTTCTGCCTTACGCCTTACGCCTTACGCCTTGCGCTTCCGCTTTCCGCCTTTAGCTTATCTTTGCCGGCTATGTCAGCCAAGCCTACAGAGAAGATATTAAAAGACGTCGTTATTAAGTTTGCGGGGGATTCCGGAGATGGAATGCAGCTCACGGGAAGTCAGTTTACCAACAACACTGCCCTATTGGGGATCGATCTGGCTACTTTCCCCGATTTCCCTGCCGAGATACGTGCGCCACAGGGAACCTTGCCCGGCGTGAGTGGTTTTCAATTGCATTTTTCGAGTGATCATATTTTCACTCCCGGAGATGATTGTGATGTGCTGGTGGCAATGAACGCCGCGGCATTGAAGACCAATTTGAAGAGCCTGAAAAAAGGTGGTCGCATCATTGCCAATGTGGAAGGATTTGATTCCAAAAATCTCCGGCTGGCCAATTATCCGGAAGGCGTCAACCCGCTGGATGATAATAGTCTGCACAATTACGAGCTGATCCGCGTGGATGTTACCAAACTTACACGTGAAGCGCTCAAAGATATTCCTCTGGGAACTAAAGAGCGGGATCGTGCAAAGAACATGTTTGTACTCGGTCTTTTATATTGGATGTACAATCGCGACGTAGATAGCACCGTTCGTTTTCTGACTGAAAAATTTGGCAAGAAACCCGAGATCCTGGAAAGCAATGTGCGGGCATTGAAAGCCGGATTTAATTATGGCGATACCACCGAAGCTTTTACAACAACCTACACGGTCGCCAAAGCAAAACTTCAGCCCGGAACTTACCGTTCTATTATGGGCAATCAGGCGCTGGCTTATGGTCTTATTGCAGCTTCCGAAAAAAGCGGACTACCGATATTCCTGGGTACGTATCCGATTACTCCGGCTTCTGATATTTTACATGAACTCAGCAGGCACAAGGCATTCGGTGTACGAACATTTCAGGCAGAAGATGAAATTGCGGGTATCACTGCAGCTATTGGTGCCAGTTACGGAGGGTCGCTGGGTATTACGTCTACTTCAGGTCCGGGTATGGCGTTAAAATCTGAGGCCATGGGGCTGGCCATGATGTTGGAAATTCCGCTGGTGATCTGCGATATACAAAGAGGCGGTCCTTCTACAGGACTTCCTACAAAAACAGAACAGAGTGATTTGATGCAGGCGTATTATGGAAGAAACGGAGAGAGCCCGATTCCTATTATATCCGCGTCGATGCCCAGTGACTGTTTTGACGTGGCATATGAAGCGGTTCGCATTGCAGTACAGCATATGACTCCTGTAATTTTATTGAGCGACGGATATATAGCAAACGGATCTGAGCCATGGAAATTTCCGGATGCTGAACATCTTCATCCCATCGACGTAAAATTCAAAACAGAACTGGGACATGGTGAAGAAAAACTTCAGCCCTATCTGCGCGATGAAAAAGGAGTGCGTCCCTGGGCGATTCCTGGAACACCAGGACTGGAACACCGAATCGGTGGTTTAGAAAAACAACACATCACAGGAAACGTAAGTTACGATCCGGAAAACCATCAGCTGATGGTTAAGTTGCGTCAGGAAAAAGTAGATAAAATCGCTGACTATATACCACATCAAAAACTGGACAGTGGTCCGGAGAAAGGTAAACTGCTGGTGCTGGGATGGGGATCTACCTATGGATCTATCAAGACGGCCGTTGCCGACTTACAAAAAGAAGGATTCTCCGTTTCGCATGCGCATCTCCGTTATGTGAGACCATTCCCTAAGAATCTGGGACATATTCTTGAAAATTTTGAACAGATACTGATACCCGAACTGAATAACGGGCAGCTTATCAAAATCATTCGTGATCAGTATTTTGTTGATGCGGTTGGATACAATAAAATCATGGGCATACCTTTCACGCGTCATGAACTGGTGCAGAAAATGAGGGACATGATTGAGGAAGCGGAACATCCTGTGCCCAACGTTTGAGGTTGGCCGTTGGCGGTTGGCGGTTGGCGGTTGGCCGCTTGTGCGGGGTTGTTCGTTCAGCGTTCAGCGTTCCGCGTTCACCGTTCTGCGTTCACCGTTCTGCGTTCAGCGTTAACCGTTCTGCGTTCAGCGTTAACCGTTCTGCGTTCTGCCTTCCGCCTCTAATGCTGACCGCCTAATCAAACGCGCCGTTTTATGATTTCCCGTATGACTCCATCCAGGCGGTTTGACCAGATATAAAAACTTATTTTTAACTCCCGGGGCTTTTGCAACGTCTTTGGCAAGCAATACGATTTCTCCAAAATAGGCATCTAAAAAACTATTCTTCTTCATGGGCCGCGTAATTCCATATTCTACAGGCACAGCGTCGGACTCAGGCTGGTAGGTTCCAAATACGTGGTCCCAGATGTTCAGCAGATTGCAGAAGTTAGTATCCATATATAATGGATTTCTTCCATGGTGAACCCTGTGATGAGACGGCGTAAGAATATAATTAAAGAATGGACCGCAGCGCGCCTTCCTGCCTAATGTTTCGCCAATATGAATAAAACCACCCCAGAATCCATCGATAAACATGATCAGAAAAAGAAGTTCGGGACTAACTCCCAGCAATATGCAGGTGCTTGTTCTTATAACATCAGCATACGGCGCCTCGAGAAAAAAATGCGCAAAAGAAATGGAGAGATTCATTGTTTCAGGAGCGTGATGCGTGCTGTGAAGGCACCAGAATAATCTTATTTTATGTGCCAGATAGTGATAAATAAAATGTCCAAATTCCCAAATGACATATCCGTAAATGAACCAGTACCAGGTAAATGTAGATTTGAATATTGTATGGGGTGACAGCAGCCCAATCATATAGGTAACAGCTGCAATGGAAAGAAATCTTCCGATAAACACATTGAGCAGATACGAGAAAAAAGGAATTTTATAATCAATCACTTTGAATTTCCGATAGAGACAGGCTATCAGGAATTCAAGTACCAGAAAAATAGGTAAAACAGGACCGACAACCGACAATACACCGTGAAGCGTTCTCAATGAAGCATAATCACCCGTATGGATCATGCGGATCACGTCATCCAGGTTGAAGAAACCAACCGCCCAATCCCTGATTGATTGAATGATATCCATATTCATGTACATAATTCTACGAAAAAAAGCAAACAAATCAATTTCGATTTCACAACAATATGCAAGAGGTCACCCGAAATCTTCCAGATAAAATTAAATTGATCGTTGATAGATTTTATTACAGAGAGATTGGTTTTGATATGCCCCGAAGTTATACCCTGCTGCAATTCTTTTTTCCGAACCAACACCATCTCGTTTACTTTATCATTCAACTGACCCAATACGGCTTGTTCCTTTGATTCCAAATTTTCGAGATTCTCAAATACATGTTCGATGTTTCCGGCATTTTCTACAACGGATGGTTTAGTCGAACCAGGAGTCTGATTTTCCAATCCTGATATTGCCTGATCAAGATTCTGGTTAATCACATTCACTACCGGCAGATAGGCCTGATCAGGTTCAGGTGTAGTTGTTCCGATCCCAAAGCTGGCGAGTGTTGCGATATGGGTCGACATCATATAATTCAAAACAACCAGCTCATGATATTCGGCAGCATTTTTTTGTTTGCTTTTTGGTTCGGCGATCATTCTCGTCAGCGAGTCAGAAATATTTGCCAATGCCACATACGCCTCTTTGCGTGATAACTTGTAGTCGTTTATCGTAACAGGTTTCCCGGTGAAAAAAGAGCTGACATCATTGAAATAATTCTTATTTGCTTCGAGCATTTTCTGCAGGTATTCAGCAAATTGCTGATATGCCCATTCCGGTGAGAATAAAAGATTTGCAAGTAAAGCAATCCCTGAACCGATGGCTGTATCGAAAATTCTGTCAACGATCAGTTCCTTAAAATGTACCGGATTTAAAATATACAATACGATGAGTATATAAGGAGTCATCAGTGTTACAAATAACAAGTACCTGGTGCGCATGAAACTGTAGGATAATATCATCAGCACGATCATACATCCAATTAACAGATGTCTGTCTTTCACCAGAAATAAAATAATCACACCAATGCCTGCGCCGGCAAGTGTACCTAAAAGTCTGTCGCGATTTCTCCTTTTTGTAATACTATATGCCGGTTTTAATATGACGATGATGGTTAGCAGAATCCAGTATCCGTGACCAAATGGTAGAAAAGCCGAAATGATAAATCCAATTACCGTTGCAAATGATACCCGTAATGCGTGTCGGAAAGTATTGGACTTCCAGTTGAAATTATCCAGCAGCACTTTTCCATCAATATCCTGATGCGATACGAACTGGTCGTAATTCTGTACACGGCTGTCTTTTTTCGCATCCTTTACATTGTACCCGGTATATTGTTGAATGGTGCGAGTTCTGGAAACAAAATCTTCCATTGCGTTTATTAAGGCCCTGAGTCCGATGAATCCTTCCAGATTGTCCTGAGATATTTCTTTTGATCTGAATTCCTCAAATTCTGTTTTTAAATTGGAGAATGATTTTTCGAGCCTGTCGTTCATAACATACGGCCTTCCGCTCTTGAGAGCGATTCCTGTTTCATTCAATTCGTCTGCCAGCATGGAAAGAAAATGTCGGAATTTTTCCAGGATATCCGAGTTATCGAAATACTGGTGGAATATTTTATGATGAAGCTGCAGGCTCATCATTCGCTCGAAGAGATCGTTGATATCAATAAATATCAATAGCGTAATCCGACCCGTGTTGGTTGATTCTTTGACGATATCGCGACTTTTATAAAGCAGCTCGCGCACCAGATTTTGTTTGTCGTTTATTTCAGCCTGTCTGGCTAGTAACGACAGATAAATATTGTCATAGTCGGGATTTTTATTATAAAACGCGGTTCTTAATAACATATAAGAACCCGTTGACTGTATGAGATCTCCGAGGGCCTGTTGGGTTACTTTATAAGGCCGAAAACTATACAGTGAAAGGCTGAGCAGCATATACCAAACTCCTCCACATAGAATATATAAAGCGTTCAAAAGGGTGGCTTCCGTACCGCTGCGTTGTGTTAGATTTAATACCATTACAAACAATCCAGCCAGACCAATGGATCCGGCTCTTGTTCCGTATACACCGATCATGGAAAAGAGGAAACAGAACACTGCGATGAGTAATCCGGTCGCCACTGCGGATCCGGCAGCCAATCCGGTTAACAGGGAGGCAATAAAAATTACAGCGTTACATACAAGCATTGCATTTTTGCGATGAATGATGGGACCTGCATTGTCAACGATAGTAACGCATATCGCTCCAATCGACATTTTAATCCCGATATTTTCCTGTTGCAGATAGGTTCCTATAATCGTTGGCAGGGTGAGTCCTACGGTGATACGAATACCTTCACTGAGATAATAGCTGTTGATGAAACTTCGATATGTGTTTCTATAGTCCACTTCGCAATCGTGGGCCTAAAGCCTAAAGCATTTTTATTGATTATGAATTATGGATTATGAGTTATGGGTTTTTCTACTCTCATACTCTTATACTCTTATATTCTTATACTCTTATACTCTTATACTAGTTTTAGGCTTTACGCTTTGAAAGTATTTACAAACCGGACGAAGTCCGCAGATCTCGCATTTCGGATTCCGCGCAATACAAATATAACGGCCATGCAGTATAAGCCAGTGATGCGCTTTGTGAATGAGTTCTTTTGGAATGTACTGAATCAATTGCTTTTCTGCAGCGAGTGCTGTTGTAGCCCGAATGGTTAAGCCGATACGTGCCGACACGCGGAAAACGTGCGTATCCACGGCCATATTCGGTTGTTGGTCTATAACAGATGTGATGACATTGGCTGTTTTTCTTCCTACTCCCGGAAGTCTCATCAGTTCCTCAACGGTGAGCGGTACTTCTCCTTTAAAATCCTTTACCAGCATGTTCGCCATGCCAATGAGATGTTTTGTCTTGTTATTAGGATAAGAAATAGACCTGATAAATGGAAATACTTCGTCAAAATGGGCTTTTGCAAGGGATCCCGGACCCGGGAAATGAGCAAAAAAGGCGGGCGTTGTAAGATTTACCCGTTTGTCGGTGCATTGGGCAGACAGAATTACCGATACCAGTAATTGGTAAGGATTGTCGAAAACAAGCTCCGTTTCTGCATCGGGTGCATTTTTGCTGAACCAGTCTATAACAAAATCGAATCGCTGCTTCCGGGTCATTTATAATAATGACTCCGAAATTAAGCTAAAATCAGGCTGGGAGATATCAGCTGTGGGGGGTCGTTTCTACGGCCGTATCACGTGCATATTGAAGAACCCGCAGAACGACTTCCATTCGGGGAGCCACTACTTGTTTTTCGATATCTAGTTGATTGACAGATGTTTGTAATTCTTCCAATTGTTCCCGAAGCGTCCAGTTTTCAGCTAAAGCCAGCTGGATAGCAGCTGTTAATTCGGGGGAAGACTCTTTATACAAATACCGTAAAAGATCCTCCGGTGTAAAGAGTGTCATAGGCGAAACCATTTGAATGTCCAATAATCAGAAAGCAGTAAAAAAGAACCGTCCGATAGTAAAAACGTCATCACGGCTGCGTTATTGCGTTAATTATCAAAAGTTTTTATCATTTACGCTTAAGGCTGAAAGCTTGAAGCGTAACGCTGAACGCGAAACGCTGAACGCTGAACGCTGAACGCTTAAAGCTGAACGCGCAACGCTTTGAGCTTTAAGCGTTAGGCTTTGAGCTTTCGGCTAAAAAATGGTTCAGTCTTTTGGTTTAGAAGGGAATCGATCGGAAAGGGACAACCTTTAATAAGACCGGTTACGCATGCCCGTGAAAAGCGTTCGGCGTTCGGCGTTCAGCGTTAAGCGTTAAGCGTTAAGCGTTTAGCGTTTAGCCTTAAGCCTTCCGCTCCTATTTCACTACAAACAAATCCTCATTGTCGCGTTTCATCAAATATTTCTCGCGCGCATATTTTTCGAGAGCAGCGGGATTTGATTTCAGTTGATCCAGTTCTTTACGCACTATACGGATCTGATCTTCATAATATACTTTCCTTGCTTCCAGTTTGTGTAATTCATGCACGTGCCTGAAGTGTGTCGTAATAAGATCACGATCATCAATAAATAAAATCCATATAGCAAAACAAAGCGCGGTAATCGCGTATTTATTTTTTAACCAGGAAGGGATTTTATCGATGTATTGTTTCATTGATTTAATCGTTGACCCGCCTTCGTTTTACTTCGGCAAGCGATGCGATTGACGGTTGAACGTTTATGAGTTATGAGTTATGGGTTATGGGTTATGGGTGGTGACTATCAAATATCTCATAATTCATAACCCATAATCCATAACTCCTCAGTCGGCTTTACTTTCCAAATGTAATTTTTCCCTTTGGATAAAAAGCATTTTTGCCGAGTTTTTCTTCAATACGCAGCAACTGGTTGTATTTTGCGATGCGGTCAGTGCGACTGGCGGAGCCGGTTTTAATTTGCCCACAGTTCAGTGCAACCGCGAGATCTGCAATGGTGGTATCTTCTGTTTCCCCACTTCGGTGACTCATGATCGTATTATAACTATTGTGTTGTGCAAGAGTTACAGCGTTAATAGTTTCTGTTAACGTTCCGATCTGGTTTACTTTCACCAGCAATGCATTGGCCGTATGATCATCTATTCCCCTTTGTAATCTTTCTACATTGGTAACAAACAGATCGTCACCCACAAGTTGCACTTTCGATCCCAGCACTTTGGTAAGGTTGTTCCAACCGGCCCAGTCGTCTTCCGCCATTCCGTCTTCGATGGAAATGATGGGATATTTTTTTACCCAGGACGCCCAGAATTTAACGAGTTCATCACTGGTAATTTCTTTTCCACTGCTTTTATGAAATACATATTTTTTCTTCTTGGCGTCCCAGAGTTCACTATTTGCCGCATCCATGGCGATCGCAATTTGTGTTCCCGTTTTATATCCGGCAGCCGAAATTGCTTCCAGCACAGTTTCTATGGCTTCCTCATTACTTTGAATATTTGGGGCAAATCCACCTTCATCACCAACGTTGGTACTAAAACCTTTTTTCTTCAACACGCTTTTCAGTGTATGAAAAATATCCACACCCCAGCGAAGTCCTTCACTAAATGAAGAGGCGCCTACTGGCATCACCATGAATTCCTGGAAATCAATTTTGTTGTCGGCATGTGCCCCACCATTCAGAATGTTCATCATCGGAATCGGCAGCGTAACTGCGTTTGTTCCTCCGATATAACGATAGAGAGGAAGTCCGGCTTCTTTGGACGCTGCCTTGGCAGCGGCAAGACTGACAGCCAGCATTCCATTCGCGCCCAGTTTTGATTTATTAGGTGTTCCGTCTGTTGCAATAATTAACGCATCCAGTCCAGGCTGATCAGACACTTCAAAGTTCTTCAGTTTCGTAGCAAGGGTTGTATTTACATTTTCAACGGCTTTCAGTACTCCTTTACCCTGATATATTTTCTTATCGCCGTCGCGAAGTTCAACGGCTTCATGAATGCCGGTACTTGCACCGCTCGGAACCGCTGCCCTTCCCATAAATCCGGCTTCTGTATGAATATCCACTTCTACTGTTGGATTACCACGGCTATCTAAAATTTGTCTCGCAAAAATCTTTTTGATACTACTCATGAATGATGGTTTTTGTAAGTCCTCTGAAAATATCTTCCAGGCTCCTGTTCTCCGACTGCAAAGAAACAATGTTCCAATTATTCTGCAATGAGAGTGTGAGCAATTGTTTTTTTAATAACTCTGTGTCTTTTGCCTCGAGTTCCCATTCGTAATCGCTGGTCTTCCGGGCGGCGATTAACTGATTGAGCCCCTGCCAGGCTTCGGCGGTAACAGCTTCTTTCAACACAACCTTTATGAAATTTCCTGTTTGCTCCTGACGCAGTTTGCCCAGATTATTGTCGGCGATTATTTTCCCCTGGTGAATAATGATTACACGATCACAGATCGCCTCCACTTCCTGGAGTATATGGGATGAAAAAAGAACCGTTCTGTTTTTTCCGTAGTTTTTGATTACGTCCCGGATTTCTACAATCTGATTCGGATCGAGACCCGTTGTTGGTTCATCGAGAATCAATACTTCGGGAGAATGAATGAGTGCGGCAGCAAGGCCCACGCGCTGTTTATAACCTTTTGACAGCTGAGCTATTTTCTTTCCTGCTTCCGGACGCAGACCAACCTGATCTATGACGGCATTGATCTTTTGTTTTTTTTCCGGCAGGTGATGAATATCTGCTATAAAAGAAAGGTATTCCCGAATATACATATCACCGTACAAAGGATTTGATTCGGGTAGATAACCCGTCAGTTTTTTTGTCGTAACCGGAAAAACATTCACGTCGATACCATTCAACAGTGCTTGACCACCCGTAGGTTTAAGGCAACCCGTAAGAATTTTCATGGTGGTGGATTTACCCGCTCCATTTGGCCCCAGGAATCCAACGATTTCACCGCGATTTACAGAAAAGGAAATCTGGTCTATCGCTTTTTGTTCACCATAAATTTTTGTGAGATTCCTTACTTCAATAGACATTATGAAAGCTTAAAGCCTGAAGTCTAAAGCCTAAAGCTTTAGAACTAAATTTTGTGCTCCGCGAATTTACGGAAAGTATGGGAGTATGGGAGTATGGAAGTATGGGACTTAATATTCTGAATTCTAATCAATACTATTTTATTATAATGTACAAGACGGTTACAAATTTAAAGACCCACACTCCCATACTCCCATACTCCCATACTCCCATACTTTCAAGCTATCCCCAGGTCTTTCTGTATCTGCTCCAGCGTGCGGCCCTTGGTTTCAGGCATTACCCTCCAGATAAAAATAAAGGAAATCAGCACCATACAGCTGAAGAAAATGAATGAATAAAATCCTCCATTGGCACTTCCGTTCACAATGATGGGGAAAGTCCATGCAATGATAGCTGCCATAATCCAATGGGTAAAACTGCCCAGCGAACTTCCCTGTGAACGAACAGAGTTTGGAAAGATCTCTGAAATAAAAACCCAGATGACGGCGCCTTGTGACATGGCAAAAAAGGCAATAAATCCCACCAGGTAAAGAATCACCAAGTGATTGGCAGATCCTGTATTAAACGCAAATGCGGTGAGTCCGAGGAAAATGATCATGCCGATAGCTCCTGTAATCAGCAATGTTTTTCTTCCAACCTTGTCGATAATCGACATACCCAATAGTGTGAAAATCAGATTGGCACCACCAACATATACAGGTTGCAGAAAAGAAGCCTGCTTGCTAAAACCCGCCATTTCGAAAATACGTGGCGCATAGTATAAAATGGCGTTGATTCCCGATAGCTGGTTGAACATGGCAAGCAGCACGGCATATAAAATCGGCTTTCTGAATTTTCGACTGAAGAGATTTTCTTCAGGCGCATGTTGTTGCTGCTTTACTTCTCCTGAAAGTAACGCGTGTTCCTCTCTGATCACCGAACGTGCGTCCGGTTCACCGGTACGTTCAAAAATGCGCGCTGCTTCTTCATCCCGATTATTCAGAATCAGCCAGCGGGGACTTTCTGGGATTACACGAAGTAAAAGAGCAAATAGTCCTGCCGGTATGACCATAACTCCTACCATCCAGCGCCAGGAACCCGCGCCGATCTGAAGGAAGGCGAAGTTGGTGAGAAAAGCAACCAGGATGCCGATCACAATATTCAGTTGAAACATGCCCGTGAGCCTGCCTCTCACCGCCGCTGGTGAGATTTCGGATATATACATCGGACCGACAACAGAAGAAGCTCCAACCGCAACTCCGCCGATCATTCGAAAAGTTATAAAAAGTATCCAGGTCGGTGTAAGTGAACAACCAACTGCAGAAATCAGATACATAAGTGCGATGATGAGTAACACTTTTTTACGACCGTAACGTTGTGCCGGTTTACCGGCAATCATAGAACCAATAACAGTTCCTATAAGACTTGCAGCAACAGTAAAGCCAAGCAGGAAATCGCTTAGCGACCAAAGCTGCTGTATGGTTTTTTCCGCACCGGAAATAACAGCGGTTTCAAAACCAAAAAGAAAACCACCCAATGCGGCGATCAGCGTACAGCGGAGCAGAAAGGAATTAATTTTCATTCAGCAATCGTTATGGGGTATAAGGTATGAAAAAAATACTCATTAAATTTAGGTTTCAAACGATTGCAACTTTATGAATTTCCCATACCAGATTCAGCATTTCGACGATTATCTCGAACAATATAAGATCAGCATGGAGCAGCCTGAAAAATTCTGGGGTGGCGTTGCAGAGAATTTCACATGGAAGAAGAAGTGGGACAAAGTGCTGGAATGGAATTTCAGAGAACCCCGGGTTCGATGGTTTGAAGGTGCCAAATTAAACATCACTGAAAATTGCCTGGACCGTCATCTTGCCGATAAGGCTGATCAGCCTGCTATTATATGGGAACCCAATGATCCGCAGCAAAAGAACAGGGTTCTCACTTATCGTGGCCTCTATATGGCTGTTTGTCGCTTCGGACAGGTACTGAAAAATAATGGAGTTCAGAAGGGAGATCGGGTTTGCATTTATATGCCGATGATTCCTGAACTGGCAATTGCGGTGCTGGCCTGCGCACGTATTGGTGCGATCCATTCTGTAATTTTTGGTGGATTTTCAGGTCAGAGTATTGCCGACAGAATTGAAGACGCAAAATGTAATGTTGTGATTACCGCCGACGGCGGAAGTCGTGGACCAAAAGACATACTTCTGAAATCCGTAATTGATGAAGCACTTCAAAAAACGGACCAGATAAAAAAAGTAATTGTATACAAACATATCGGTGTTGAAGTAAATATGCTGAAAGGAAGGGATGTGTGGTGGCAGGATGAAGTGCAGAAAACAAAACAGGACGAAATACCCGCTGAATCGATGGATGCTGAGGACATGCTTTTTATTCTTTACACTTCCGGATCTACCGGAAAGCCGAAGGGCGTCGTTCACAGCTGTGCAGGCTATATGATTTATACCACCTACAGTTTTGTAAATGTTTTTCAGTATAAACCGGGCGATATATATTTCTGTACTGCAGATGTAGGATGGATTACCGGTCACAGTTACACAGTATACGGACCGCTTTGTGCAGGGGCCACTACCATCATGTTTGAAGGCATTCCGTCTTATCCTGATGCCGGAAGGTTTTGGGATATCATTGATAAATACGGAGTGAATATATTTTATACAGCGCCAACAGCTATAAGAAGCCTGATGGGTTTTGGAACAGAATTATTGAAAAATAAAAATCTTGAATCGCTGCGTGTATTGGGAACCGTTGGTGAACCCATCAATGAAGAAGCCTGGCATTGGTATGATGAAAACGTTGGCCGTCGGCGATGTCCCATTGTGGACACCTGGTGGCAGACGGAGACAGGAGGTATTATGATTTCCAACTTAGCCGGAATCAGTAAGGGTAAACCATCCTATGCAACATTTCCATTGCCAGGTGTCATCCCTGTTCTCGTTGATGAAAAAGGAGTGCCGGTGCCAGGCTCAGATGCCGGAAAAGACGGTGTGTTTCATAAAGACGCGAAAGGAGATGCTGTGACTGGCAATCTTTGTCTTCGATTTCCATGGCCCTCCATTATCAGAACTACTTATGGCGATCATGAGAGATGCCGGTTAAATTATTTTGCTACTTATCCTGATTTATATTTTACGGGTGATGGTGCGCTGCGTGACGCCGAAGGAAATTATCGCATTACGGGTCGCGTGGACGATGTGCTCAATGTAAGTGGTCATCGTATTGGAACTGCAGAAGTTGAAAATGCCATAAACATGTATCCGGATGTGGTAGAAAGTGCTGTTGTTGGTTATCCTCACGACATCAAGGGTCAGGGTATTTATGCTTTTGTAACACTGAACCGACAACATCACGTTTCGGGTGAGGATAAAGCAGGTGTGTCCAAAATGGTTAATCAGATGATTGGTGCCATTGCGAGGCCCGACAAAATTCAGTTTGTATCTGGATTACCAAAAACGCGCAGTGGTAAAATAATGCGTCGCATACTGCGTAAAATCGCTGAAGGTGAAATAGAAAACCTGGGTGACATCAGCACGTTAGTCGATCCGTCGGTGGTAGAGGAGATAAAAACAGGTAGAATTTGAGTTATGAGATATGGGTTATACCAACTCATATCTCATAACTTATAACCCATAACTTTATTGCTGCTTCTCTTCTTTCACAATCTGCACCGTGGTTCCTACAGGTAACATAGCGTAGAGTTCATCCACGTCTTCATTTTTCAATGCTATACAACCATTGGTCCAGTTCTGGAAAAGGTCAACGGCCATATCATCGTGAGGCCAGGTACCATGGATTGCTATGCCTCCTCCGATTCTCGCGTTTTTTGGAATAAGACCTTTGGCTTTCCGCTCATTGAATTTATCGATATCTACTTTCGTAGGAAAATCGATGTCCATCATTTTATCCCATTTTTCATGCGGCCGTTTTGAAGCGATATGGTAAGTGCCTTCCGGTGTACGGCGATCACCCTCCATCATTTTATCGTCCAGCGATTTACTTCCAAATACGACGGGATATGTTGCATACCATCCGTCTTTATCATACACTTTTAGTTCGTAATCGGACTTCACCACAACGATGTACACGGTACCCTCCAGTTGTCTGTGAAAAAAACGCTTGTACGATGTTGTATTGTCTATTTCCCGGAAACCGAGTAAACTCACTGCAAGCATCCCCGCCAGCGCCATTTTTTGAAAATTCATAGTCCGGAGTTTATTTTTCAACGCGGGTCAATACCTATATATTTTGCTTGTGAATAATTTTAACGGTTTATTCCGAATATGGCTTTTTTCCATTGAAGGGAATTATGCGAAGTAGTTAATTATCAACGTAATATGTTTTTGGGTTATGGGTTATGAATTATGGGTTATGGGTTGAATTGAAACACCATCTACAATGACTCATAACCCATAACTCATAACTTATCCCATAACTCATATCCCATAACCCATAATAATTACGTTTTTAATTACTCAGGCGGATCCCAAACGTATACGGCGTTTGATCAAGTCCCTGTGAATTGAACATACTTTTCGTTGCCAGCGATCCATATAAAGTAACGGGGCCGAGCTGCGCTTCTGCAATCCAGGAAAGTTTCCATGGATTCATGTCGAGACTATTAAAAGTTTTCTGCTTACCATATTGTGCACTGATAAGTTTCTGTCTGGAAGAGTAGAGATATCCCGCGCTGATACCAGCAGAAATTCCAAATCCTCTTTTAAGTCCAGGGGTAAAATTGAAATTAAGCATGAGAGGAACTGTCACATAATCCGCCGCCAGTTTATTCTTACTATAAGAAATAGTATCCATGATCACTTCTGTTGGATTCACCAGATATTTAACATTGGTCTGATATCGGTAATTATTCAGTTCAAGACCCAATCCATATTTAAGATTCACCACATGTTTAATCATATTGAGGCGTTGCATAAAAAACCAGATATTCACGTCAACTGATTTGTTGTCTTTCAAGGCAAACCAATAACTTTTACTGCCCGGAGCAAATGCCTGAGCAGTAGCCCCGGAATAATTCGTTCTGTCAGTATAATTGGTAAACCCCAAATCTACAATCAGCCAGTTCGTACTGAGATTAGAAGGTTTTACGTGATTATTCCAATGGTGACCGGGCATTGGCCAGTGAAAGTCTCCATGATAATCGCTACTATCATATCCCGGCCAATTGTGCCAGTCGTGATGATTTTTTTTCTTTGTTGAATCTGCCTGGCTGAATCCTTTCGTGCCGATACATAGCAATGCCAGGATAGTTAATACTTTCTTCATTGTAGAGTTTATTTAGTTAGTAACTGAATTGAAAAACACTTACCTGTATTTTTCTCGTGTTGGTTGTTTTATTATTTTCAGGATTGGCCCGGGCCAGCTTCTTGAAAAAGCCGTTGATCGATTTATTGTTGTCATCCAGGGCAATTACATTTACTGAATTGTCCGTGCGATATGCTGTTTCTGTTGCATCGGCGCGCTGACCCTGAACTTCATCCTTAGCTGCATTGGAAATTAATATTCCTGATGAAGCAGGAACGGAAGCTACCAACGCAACCTTTTTTGACTCGTCCGTTACCACATCGTTATTATTTTGAATTTCCAATGCAGTACTTGATTTCTGGATGGCGTCCGGAGATTCCGCCATTTCCTGTTTGTCAGCTATTGAAATATTTTCCTTTTTATTGAATTGTTTTCCTTGAGCATGTAATTTTCGCGCATTCGAATGATCCGGTTTATTATTTACTTCCGTCAGATTCTTACTATTATTATTCAATCCCATCTGTCCACTATCATCAGGTTTACTTATCTGCTCTTTTTTCACCTGTGACCTGGCAGTGAGTGGGGGCTGAGCATTTAGTTTGGCGGTATGATTTTTTGATATACCGATGATAATAAACCAACCTGTTGTGATTATCACTGCAATGGAAGCGGCGATCCGCACCCAGTACAACGGAAGGACCCTTCTTTTTTCCTCTTTATGAAACAGTAGTTCCTTCTGTTCGTATTCGATTTGTTCAGGAATACAAATAGCTTGCTGCAACTGGCTAAACTCTTTTTGCAGGTCGGGATTTTCAACCAGAAATTTATCCACCGCAAGTTTATCCTGCTGCTTTAGTTCCTGATCCAGGTAAAGCAGGAAGAAGGATTCGTAGTTATCGCGGTTGATATTCATCTTTCAATTATTAAAGTACATTTTCCACACTTACCAGCCATTCTTTTAACAGGAGTCGCGCCCTGTGCAGCGTTACTTTCACCTGTGTAATATTGAGTCCGGTTATCGCTGAAATTTCTTCATAGCTATACCCTTCATAGTCTTTAAGCAATACGAGCGAACGTTGCTTTTCATTCAGTCTGTTAAGCGCCTTTTCCAAAATCTCTTTCAGCCTTCTGGAGTCTGCACGCTCGGCCTGCAATTGTTCTGGCATTGACTCCCTGAATTCCAGTCTGCTGTTTTTACGATTCAGATCGATCATCTTATGATAACCGATCGTAAAAAGATAAGCTTTGCTCTTCAACGCGTTCACTTCTGCCCGATGTTCCCACAGTTTTTCAAAAGAAGACTGAACCAGGTCACGCGCATCTTCAACCCTTCGGGTCGATTTCAACATGAACCGGTATAACCCGTCTGCATATAACTTCACACAGTTATTATAGTCCTCCGCCGTCATAAGCCGTCACCGGTTGTTTTCGTCCATAGTAATACGATTGACTCTCTAAAAAGTTACAAAGCTTATCTTTAACCTGTTAAAATACTTTTATGAATGAACTTTTTGTGAAGCGGGTCGGTGACCAGCTTGATGAGATCCGTACGGCCGGACTGTTTAAAAATGAACGGGTAATAAGCAGTGAACAGGGTGCAGAAATCGTTGTGAATGGTCGCAAAGTATTGAATTTCTGTGCCAATAACTATCTGGGGCTTTCCGCTCATCCCCAGGTAATTGAATCAGCTCATCAAACACTGAATACACGTGGATATGGACTGAGCAGCGTGCGCTTTATTTGCGGGACGCAGGATATTCATAAAGAGCTTGAACAAAAACTTTCAAATTTCCTCGGAATGGAGGACACCATATTATATGTAGCGGCATTTGATGCGAATGGCGGTGTTTTTGAACCCCTGTTTGGCGAATCGGACGCCATTATTTCGGACGAACTCAATCATGCCTCCATCATCGATGGGGTCAGATTATGTAAAGCCCGCCGTTTACGCTACAAACACAATGATATGGTCGATCTTGAAGAGCAACTGAAACAGGCTGCGGATTGTCGCGACCGGATCATTGTAACCGATGGATCATTTAGTATGGACGGTACCATCGCACAGCTCGACAAAATATGTGCGCTGGCAGATAAATACGGTGCCATTGTCATGAGCGATGAATCGCATTCATCCGGATTTCTTGGAAAGACCGGCCGTGGAACACATGAATACAGAAATGTGATGGGTCGGATTGATATCATTACAGGCACATTGGGAAAAGCGCTCGGAGGTGCTAACGGAGGTTTCACCAGTGGAAGAAAGGAGATCATTGAAATGCTGAGACAGCGAAGCCGTCCTTATTTATTTTCCAATAGTCTGGCCCCATCCATTGTAGGTGCATCCCTCGCCATTTTGGATATGCTTGAAAAAGATACCCATCTCAGAGATAAGCTGGAGTCAAATACAAAATATTTCAGAACCCGCATGAAGGAAGCCGGCTTCGACATCAAACCAGGCGATCATCCCATTGTACCCATTATGCTCTACGATGCAGTGGTTGCGCAGAATTTTGCATCGAAGCTTTTAGAAGAAGGTATTTATGTAATTGGATTTTTCTTTCCCGTTGTTCCGAAGGGACTTGCCCGTATCCGTGTACAATTAAGTGCGGCGCATGAACAGCATCATCTTGACAAAGCTATTGAGGCTTTCGTAAAAGTCAAAGCCACACTGGCTATATAAAGTATAAGAGTATAGGAGTATAAGAGTATAGGAGTATAAGGGTATAGGAGAGATAATTATTTAGTACCAATACTCTTATATTCCTATACTCTTATACTCCTATACTCTTATACTCTTATACTGCTCAGGCCTGCTGTGCTATCATAGATATCTCAACATTAACATTCTTTGGCAGTCCGCGTACAGCAACTGTTTCACGCGCGGGAAAATCTCCATTAAAATATTTTCCATACACCTCATTCACAGAAGGAAAATGTACCATATCGGTTAGAAAAATGGTTGTTTTCACAACGTGTTTAAAATCCAGCCCTGACGCATGCAGTACCGCGCGCAGGTTGTGCATGACCTGATGTGTTTCTTCAAATATGTCTTTGGCTTCAACGATACCAGTTTTTGGATTAATAGCAACTTGACCGGATATAAATAAGAGGTTTCCGGCAAATACTGCCTGATTGTAGGGGCCAATGGGTTCCGGTGCTTCAGAAGTTATGATGATTCTTTTTTCCATGCGTAAAATTAATGGTTAATTGTCAATGGTTAATTGTCAATGCCCGAGCAAAAGAAAAAAATCGCAGACAGGTCCAAAACGCCTCCGTTAACAATTGACAATTAACAATTACCGAAACGTATCTTTATATCATGGAGTCATCAGTATGTATTTGCGGGGCAGGCACCATGGGGAGGGGCATCGCAATCTCGGCAGCCGCGAGTGGTTGCAGCACTGTGCTGTTTGACAAAAATTCTCAGGTGATATCAACAGCTGCTGCTCTAATGGAGAAAGAATTGACGCTGGAAGTTGAGAAAAAAAGAATGTCTTCCGAAGAGAAAGAAAAAATATTTCAGCGAATTCATTTTACCAATTCTATTACTGATTGCCGGTCCGGCTTCATCATCGAAGCAATTTTTGAAAACACAGAAGCAAAATCAGCGCTGTTTCTCGAATTGAATGAAGTGAATTCCGGAGAAACGGTTTTTGCCACGAATACTTCTTCTTTGTCCATTACGGGTATTGCTGAAATGACGAATTTCAGAGAACGGATTATAGGTCTTCATTTTTTCAATCCCGCCAACCGAATGAAGCTGGTAGAAATCATCAGTACAAAATACAATGGGGATTCACTGACAAAGCGGGTAATCGCATTCGCAAATCAAATAGGAAAAACGCCTGTGCTATGCCGGGATTTACCAGGTTTTATTGTGAACCACGTCGCCCGGCCATTTTATCTGGAGTCTCTCCGATTGGCAGAAGAAGCGGTGGCAGACATTTCCACTATTGATAAATTAATGGAATCAGCAGGATTTAAGATGGGACCTTTTCATTTGATGGATCTGATTGGCATTGATATCAATTATACTGTGAGTAGCTCACTGTATGAATCCCTGAATCGCCCGAACCGGCTTCAACCTTCTGCATTGCAGGAATCTCTTGTAAAAAATGGATCGCTTGGCAGAAAAACGGGAAGTGGGTTTTTTCAATATGCTAAATTAAAAGGCAAATGATTTTTGTAACCGGTGGTACAGGTTTTCTTGGATCATATATTCTTCAGGAACTTGTATTGCAGGGTAAGCCCGTTCGGGCGTTAAGAAGAAAACTTTCCTTTCCTTTTTATCTACATCCGGGTCTTCTGGAAAAGATTTCATGGGTGGAAGGAGATATATTGGATGTAAATGGTCTGATAGAAAATCTGCAGGGTTGTAATCAGATTATACACGCTGCCGGTTTTGTTTCGTTTAGTCCTTCAGATAAAAAAACACTCTTCAAAATAAATATCGAGGGAACGGCAAACCTTGTAAATGCTGCTATTGAATGTGGCATCACTGATTTTCTACATGTAAGTTCGATAAGCGCCTTGGGAAGAAATGAAAACCACGGGCTCGTAAATGAAGAAACAACGTGGCCGGGGAATACGGGGCAGTCGAACTACGGTATCAGTAAATATTTCGGAGAAATGGAAGTCTGGCGCGGAATGGGTGAAGGACTTACACCACTCATTGTGAATCCCTCAACAATGTTGGGTTATGGAAACTGGAACGAATCCAGTTGTGGATTGTTTAAAACTGCTTATCGGGAATTTCCCTGGTATATGGATGGCTCTAACGGTTTTGCTGATGTCGAAGATGCTGCCAGGGCCATTGTCGGACTGATGAATAGTGGCATACGGAACGAACGATTTATTGTTAGCGCGGAAAACAGAACTTATCGCGAAATATTCGATTGGATGGCGGCAGGTTTTGGAAAAAGACATCCGACCAGGAGGGCGGGTGCTTTTTTGTCGGGGTTGGCATGGCGAACTGAAAAAATGAAATCGGTATTTACCAAAGTAAAACCACTGGTCACTAAAGAATCTGTGGCCATTGCAAACCGCCAGAGTGAGTACGACAATACAAAACTTTTAAAAGCAATTCCGTCTTTCCATTTCCGATCTCTGGAAAATTCCATCTTTGAAGCCTGTTTAAAATATAATGAGAACCCACAACCATTTTAGGGGGAAGGCTGAACGCGGAACGCTTAACGCAAAACGCTTAACGCGTAACGCTGAAGGCGTATGGCTTAAAGGGTCGTTTTATGATTTTATAAATGTTTGTTGCATACTTGGGAATGTTCCGATTCGTTATAAGTGAATGTTCCAAGGCATTGTAATTAGTATGATGCTGAGGTTTATAAACTAAACCATTAGATGATTAAATTCGCCGGTACAGATTTTGCGTTCAGCTTTAAGCTTTCCGCGTTACGCGTTAAGCGTTCAGCGTTCCGCTTTAAGCCTTAAGCTTTAAGCTGTAAGCCTCAATCTTTAATCTTCAATTATGAACAAAATAATTCTCGCTGCATTGATTCTGTTCAACGCAATGAGCGGGTTCTGTCAGGATAAGATGTTTTATATATACGGGAAAGTAACGGATGAAAAAACAGGTGCAGCACTTGCAAACGCGTCCGTTTTTTGCCAGAATACGACCACAGGTACCATTTCGAATGGCGACGGACTTTTTTCAATGCGTCTGGCAAACGGTGGGTATGATCTGGTTATTTCATATACAGGATATGAAACACAGGTGTTGCGGGTTAGCAATTCAACTAAAGACACCCTGCTGGTTCAGATGAAAGAAGCAGCAAAAAATCTGGGTGAAGTGGCAGTTACAGGATCTGCATTGGTAGCAGATGGCTGGAATAAATATGGTCAGTTTTTCCTTGACAATTTCATTGGCACCACGGCCAACGCTGCGCAATGCACTATTGAGAACAAAGATTCGATCAGCTTTTATTTTTATAAGAAACGCAACAAGCTCAAAGTGAAAGCAAAGTCTGAAATTCTCATTACCAATCTGGCGCTTGGTTATAAGATCCATTATCAACTGGATTCTTTTGTAAACGACTACAACACACATATCAGTAGTTACACCGGGTATCCCCTATTCGAAAACCTGACGGGAACTGCTGCACAAATGGAAACATGGTCGAAGAACAGATACAAGACGTATATCGGATCGCGATTGCATTTTATGAGAAGCTGGTATGACAGCACGCTCAAAGAGGAAGGCTTCCAGGTTGAAACACTGAACAGTGCGGAATCTGACAAAGGAACTGTTTTAGATAATCCTTATAACGCTTCAATTTATACGATGGATAGCGGCACGGTGGATATTAATATTAATGGACGCATACGGGTGACTTACAACGGTCAGGTGCCCGATAAAAATTACCTGATGCAGAATCATTTTCCGCTAAGCGCGAAAGTGCAGGTATCCGCTTTGGAAATCCCTTCAGGATTTTCAATCGAAGAAAATGGATACTTCTATGAACAATCAGAAATTACCAATCTGGGTTATTGGTCATGGAAGAAAGTTGCCGAACTGGTGCCGTATGACTATAATCCGGAATAAGCCTAAAGCTTAAAGCAAATATGGAAATCGTTTTTTTTAAAATTGTCGAAAACAAGAACAAAATATTAAAAAACCAACGGCGTAAAAATCGGTGTCGCAACGAAAAATTTTATACTTCCTCTCACGTTACATTACCAGATTCCCCTTGGGCTTTAAGCTTTGGGCTTTAGGCTTAGATTCGGCTTATAAACCAGAGTTCTCGCTTCGATCTTTAACTTTCTGCCACAGTTCTGGAATACGTTTTATCCAAACCAATTCACGCATTTTTGAAGAAGCTTCTTCTGCGGGGTAACCAAAATAAGTCTTGTTTGCCTCCAGTGACGAGGGTACACCACTTTGCGCAAGCACGGTAGTATTGTCACCTATTCTAAGTGTTTTACTAACACCCACCTGTCCCCAAAGTGTAACACCATTTCCAATCACAACTGCTCCCGCAATTCCTACTTGTGCCGCCAGCAAACAATTTTTGCCCAATACCGTATCGTGTCCGATATGTATCATATTATCAAGGCGGGAGCCCTGACCAATAATGGTGTCACCACTTACTCCCCGATCAATAGTGCAACCCGCACCGATCTCCACATCGTTTTCGATCACCACCCTTCCACAGCTGAGCATTCTTTTATACCATGATTCCCGTTTCTTATTTGTGTTATAATAAAACGCGTCGGAACCAATTACGGTACCTGCCTGAATCACAACATCGTCCCCGATAACACAGTGATCCATGATCGTTACATTAGGATATATCGTACATCGCTCACCTATTTGAACATGATTGCCAATAAATACTCCGGGAAAAATACATGATGACTTCGCAATCTGTGCATTTGGACTCACCAGTTGCTCAGCCTTTTCAAAAGGACGAAAATGCCTTACAAGTTTTTGATAAGCTTCAAACGGCTGATCAACGATGAGTAATGCTTTTTCAGGAGGACAATCTACCAATTGATTGATGATGATAAAAGAAGCATCCGACTGCAAACACTTTTGATAATACTTCGGATGATCAACAAATACCAGGTCACCCTTTTCTACTTTGTGAATTTCATTCAAGCCGGTTGCAGATGCCCCGGTATTACCAACAAGCTTTGCATCCAGGAATTCTGAAAGCCATAATAATGAAACGGGCGATGGAAACTTCATTAGGCAAATTTTGCTCAAACCTACATTAAAGTGCTTTTCCACACTATAAAAAAAATTGTGCATAAAAAATGTTGGAAAATTTTTCGGGATAGACAAAATTATTTCTAATATTGTGTAGGGATATTTATGTCCCTGTACTTACTAACCCATCCAAATAGTAAAAGTCTCGCCGCCAGCGGGGCTTTTTATTTTTCGAAATCTTTTACAAACCCTTTATTCATCAGTGTTTCATTGAATTCAATTGGATAAATATTATATTATATACAAACCTTTTCAGGTACTTTCTCAGTTTACACCGGAAAACAGCAAAGCCTGCCTGAAGGATTTTTTTGATGTCCCCACCGATGTTTACCCGGTTGGACGCCTGGATTACGATAGTGAGGGTTTACTTTTATTAACAAACGATAGATCGCTCAACCACCGATTACTCCATCCCAGTTTTGCTCATGAACGTGAATACAGGGTGCAGGTGGAAGGTCTTATCAGCAATGAAGCGTTGCGTTTACTTGCTGCTGGTATTACTATTAACGTAGACGGAAAACCCTTTCTCACATCTGTGGCAAAAGCTTCACGTTTACCCGAACATATTGTTATACCGGAAAGAATTCCTCCAATCCGTTTCCGCCAGCACATTCCAACAAGCTGGATCAAACTAATCATCACAGAAGGGAAAAACCGGCAGGTTCGTAAAATGACTGCGGCAACAGGGTTTCCTACATTGCGTCTTATTAGATACCGCATTGCTGGTCTTACCATAGATTCTTTGTTACCCGGAGATATGATTGATATGAATCGCAACGACATATACGGCAAGCTGGGTCTGCTAACGCACATTTAATTTATTACCTTTCAGTCATAAACAGAAACTATGGTTAAATCAATGACAGGTTTTGGAAGAGCAGAGCAAACGGTAAGTGACAAAACCTTTCTTGTAGATGTAAAATCGCTGAATGGAAAACAGTTTGAGCTGCAGTTAAAACTGCCTGGTTTCCTAAAGCCCTATGAATTTGATATTCGAAAACTTCTTTCTGAAAAGCTTGGCCGCGGATCGCTGGATTGCACCATCAGTTTAAAACAGACGGGTAATGCAAAACCTGTAAGTATCAATACCGATCTCGCCAAAGCCTATTATGAAACACTTGCAGACCTGTCGAGGCAACTCAACCAGGATCCTTCCAATATATTGAGTACGCTGCTGAAGTTACCAGAAGTGATTACGCCCACGGGTGATACGCTTACAAAGGACGAATGGCTGCAATTCAGTAAAGTGATTGAGATGGCTATTGAAGATCTGAACCAACATCGGTTAAATGAAGGTCGTGTTCTCGAAGAAGATCTTATACTCCGGATAAATAATATAAGTCTGCAACAGGAAGAAATCCTGAAACTGCAACCCCTTCGCCAGCAGAAAATACGGGAAGGACTTGAAAAATTGTTACATGATCATGTAGGAAAGGAAAATTATGATTCAAACCGCCTGGAACAGGAAATGATCTATTATCTGGAAAAAATTGATATCAGCGAGGAGATGGTGAGACTGAAAAATCACTGTTCTTATTTTAAAGAGGTACTGGCCGAGCCAGAAGACAGCAAGGGTAAAAAACTGTCGTTTATATTGCAGGAAGTGGGGAGGGAAGTGAATACTACGGGTTCCAAAGCTTATGACGTTAAGATTCAGAAATGTGTTGTTCTTATGAAAGATGAACTTGAAAAAGCCAAAGAACAAATTCTTAATGTTTTATAAGCTTAAGGCGTAAAGCCTAAAGCGTAACGCCTAAAACTAAATTTTAAGAACAACGTCTCAAAATACATGCGTAGGAACTTTACAGGGTTCACTCCATTACTGTTTAATTTTATAAAAAATCAGGGCGTGAGAAAACAATTATTGTTTCCGGCATTTTTCATTTTAATATCCTCCTGTAACTGGACCACCGGGGTATTTGAGAAGAACCTTGAGTTCAGTGATCATGAATGGCCATCTTCAGTGAAGCCTGACATTTCCTTTGATATCACCGACACCGTTTCATTATATAATATTTACATCGTTCTTCGTCACACAGACGCTTATCATTTTAATAACATGTATGTACGTGCCACTGTAAAAGAACCAGGAAATCCACAGGGCAGGACGGGTGATTATGACCTGCAGCTCGCCACCAATGGAAAGGGATGGATTGGTACGGCTATGGATGATATCTACGATGCCCGTCTTCTCATACAGCAGAAAACAAGGTTCAGAAAAGCCGGAACCTACCATATCACACTTGAACAACTGATGAGGGAAGATCCGCTGAAGAATGTTTTAAGTGCAGGACTGCGGGTTGAGAGAACACAAGAATAGTATGGGAGTATGGGAGTATGGGAGTGTGAGAATGAATTTGGAAATGATTATGAGGGAATTCGAACACATTCGACTTCATCATTTACCGACGATATTTAACCGGGAAAGTTATTCAACACAAAAGCTTTAGGCTTTACGCGTTGGCGTTTAGCTTTAGGCTTTAGGCTTTAGGCTTTAGGCTTTAGGCTTTACGATTTACGCTTTAGACTTTAGGCTTTACGCTTTGAAAATGAAAATAAACCGATATAGATTTAACTGGACTAACAGGGCAATTGTCATTTGCTGGCTCCTTCTGATCTATGTTCTCGCTGCATTGATCTGGTGGTATATCGCGCTCAATTTGCAGAATGATCAGATGGCGGCGAACAGACTGGAGCTCCTAACTCACGATGATCCGTCTTTTGCAGCGAAAATTGAAAAAATTAAAACCGACCATCGAAGGCTGGCTACAGCATATAAAAGTGAGGGACTGACTTTTATTGTGGTTATTGTAGCCGGCGCTATCTTTCTTCGCAGCGCCATCATCCGCCAGTTTAGAATACAACGGCAGCAACAAAATTTTATGATGGCCATTACCCATGAATTAAAAACTCCCATATCCATCGCCCGATTGAACATAGAGACACTTCAAAAACACCATCTCGAAGACGCAAAAAAAGACAAAATTTTAAAGTCTTCTTTGCAGGAAATAAATCGCCTGAATACACTCACCGGAAACATTCTGGTATCTGCGCAACTTGAAGGTGGCTCGTATCCAATCAATAAAGAAGAACTAAATTTTACTCAAATTGTGTCCGAATCCTGCATGGACTATGCTAACCGGTTTCCAAACAGGCCTCTGAAAGTCGAATTGGAAAAAGATATTTTTGTAACTGGCGATCCGGTTCTCATGCAAATCCTGGTTAACAATCTGTTTGAAAATGCAGTTAAATATTCGCCTGCTTCGTCTTTGATAACAGTCAATTTAAAAAAGGAGGGGCTACAGGGAATATTTGAAGTGATGGATGAAGGTGTGGGCGTTCCCAAAAAGGAACACAAGCGCATTTTTCAGAAATTCTACAGGGTAGGAAATGAGGATACGCGCACTGCCCAGGGAACGGGGCTTGGTTTATATTTATGCAGAAAAATAACAAAGGATCACAAAATGAGTCTGTCGGTTGCCGACAATCTTCCAAAGGGTACGATTTTTACAGTCAGGTTTAATCTTGTTCAGGCATGACGGACACTTCGCTTAAATCCATTCTGCTCGTAGAAGATGAGGAGAACTTGCATGATGCTCTTCGTCTGAATCTGGAATTAGAAAACTTCCAGGTTACTTCTGCGTATGATGGAAATGAAGCATTGAAGGCCGTCGAAAATGAGTACTTTGATTTGGTTATTCTTGACGTAATGCTACCGGGTATTGATGGTATTACGGTAGCTGAAACAATCAGACTACAACAGAATCCGGTTCCCATTCTTATTCTAAGCGCACGAAACAGCAGTGCCGATCGGGTACTGGGTTTGAAAAAGGGCGCGGACGACTATCTGGATAAACCGTTTAACCTGGAGGAACTTTTGCTTCGTGTAAAAAAGTTAATAGAAAAAAATGAACGGCTTAAGGAACGTAATACTGTTACGGACAAATATATTTTCGGCACCAATCTGATCGATTTTAAAGCCCAGGAAGCTTTTAATAAGAAAAATGAAAGATTCCGTCTCAGCAAAAAAGAAACGATGTTATTAAAGCTGCTGATAGAAAATAAAAACGAAGTAGTTAAACGGGAAAAAATTCTTCAATCCGTATGGGGATACAATGTTTATCCAAATACCCGCACCGTCGATAATCTGATCCTAAACTTCCGAAAATATTTTGAAGACGACAGTCGCAATCCCCGACATTTTCATTCGGTAAGAGGCGTGGGGTATAAGTACACTGAATAACACAAGTATGGGAGTGCAGTTGCAGCCTGTATATCTCGACTTAAGTTTCACAGTTCCATACTCCCATACTCCCATACTTTCATACTTGCCTCAGCTTCCCCGCTATTTCTTCCGCGGATTTCAAAATACGCTGCATATCCGACGTGCTGAATTCCGGTGTGTAGAGTTTCATTTCACATTCATTCAGCACATTCTTCAGCTGGATGATTTCCTCGTCGCTCCATCCCTTATTTCGCAAACCGCTGGCAATATTCAGTTTATTCAATTCACTGGGATGTAACATCAGTTTATCGGAGATTGATTTCCAGATAGCGCGGTTCAACGACGAATAAAATTTAGTGAAGTCTCCGGATTCCATAAGCTCTCTGGATTCATCCAACGGGTCTTTTTCTACCGGTTTAATTTTTGCCTGTTCTAACGCAGCAGCCATCTTCGCTTTCTCAGCTTTTATTACATTATTCTTCCTCGTTTGTCTTGCCGCAAATAATGCCGTCGCAATCAATATGAGAATTGCAACTGACCACAACGTATATTCCTGCCAATCTGTTTTATCTTCTTTTACTTTTTGTGGCGCCGGATGCGAGTTTTTCTTCTTGGGAGAATTATTTACCTGAAGATTAAGAGGATCCGTTTCAATGGTTTTATAGGTCCTGGCTTCAGGATCAAAATAGCTAAACTTAATGGGAGGTATAATATAGTTACCTGCTTTTGAAGCAATAAAACTGTAAGTATATGTTTTGACACCGCTCAACGGAGCTATGGTTTTATTGATATTTTCCTTGCTGTTCACATCGTACGATTCTATTCCCTGAGGCCATTCAATAGCCGGTGAATTAATGACGGGAAGATTCCCTGATCCTTTTACAACAACAAACAAATTCGCAGCATCACCGGTGTCAACCTGTTTCGATTCCAATGAAGACTGAATCGTATATTTTCCTACAGCACCATTGAAGTCTGCCGGCTTATCCGCATCGGGTAATGGTTTCACATGAATGACCACGGGTTTGCTCTCCAGTGTAATATGTTGTGTGAAGGGCGTTCCGGGTACTTCCGGTTCAAAAAGTCTGTCGAGCAGTCCTCCCATCCCCTGATCGGTTTTTTTATTGGCAGTCGGATCAGCTTTAACCAGATATATGTTATTATCTAGTTCCACCGGGTCGAGCGTAATGTCCCCAGGCTGCAAAGGAATCAATTGCGTTTTTCTGATAGTGTGAACCGAAAAATTTTTACCATTAACTTTTTCTACGGTGACCCTGTCTTCCCCGGGATCGATCATGTCATAAACGCTGAATCCGTTCAGTGAGGGTTGGTGTGTAACCCTTGAGTCGGAACGCAGCCTCGCATAAAGTTTATATGTAGCAACGATGGGCTCACCCAGATAACAATCTGTTTTACTTACCTCCACTTTTACGAAAAAATTCTTGCGGATCTTCTCGTCCACACTTTCTCCCGGCCTTACCAGTTCTTCCATATCTACCGGCGCGCGGGCAGTCGGCCATGAAGGATCCGGCAATGGATTGAATCCCGGCGGATTCGCATTGCTCTGAGATCCCTGATTGTGTACCACAATCTGTAGTGAATTAGAATGCATGACTTGGCCGTCCACTTTTGCCGTAGCAGGTTTTATCGTCAGTGTGCCCGTTCGTTTGGGTTGCAACAGAAAAATAATCCCCCGGTACTGGGACATATTTCCGTTTGTTATACTCATTCCGGTGGACTGGTTTGGCCCCTGAACGATGTTGAAATCCGGGAAATCGGGCGTTTGCATATCTTCTATCTGTTTTGCATTTTCAATGATGAACTGAATCTGGACATAGTCCGATTTACCCATTTCTTTTGAACTGGCTTCAGCAGTAAAATGCAATTGGGCCATTGCCTGACTCATTAGCAGACAAAGGCAGCAGGAAATTAACGCTCTGAGATGTAAAACTGATCCGATGATAATTGAATTTAATATTACTTGTTACGAGCCTGCAAATATAAAAACAGCGAAGGCTCAAAGCTCAAAGCCTAAAGCCTAAAGCTTTCATAATTTAGCACCTGCAAAATTTTTCCTCGATCCTCGATCCTCGATCCTCGATCCTCGATCAACGATTAACGATTAACGATTAACGGTCAACCGTAAACCGCTCACAAATCCCCCGCCAGGGGGCGAATGATCAGCTCCTCAACAACCGCCTGAGGTGAAAGTTTCGCAATCTGCACAATTGTATCGGCTATATCTGAAGGTTTCATGATACGTTCGGGTTTGATGCCGCTGCCCGCCCATGAGTCCGTATAAACTGCACCCGGATAAATACAGGTGACTTTTATTGAATGAGGTTTCAGTTCCTCACGCAAATTTTTTGAAAACCCCGCCAGAGCAAATTTGCTGATACTATATGAGCCTCCGTTTGGATAAGCCTGGAGGCCTGCAACTGAGCTGATATTAAAAATATGTCCTGATTTCCTCTTGACCATTGCCGGCAGCAGCACACGGGTAAGGTGGTAGGCACTCATTAAATTCACGTTGAGCATATTTTCCAACTGCCCGTCTGGTTCGTCCATAACGAGACCCGGTTGGAAACTTCCGGCATTATTGATGAGTACATCGGGATGCACTCCCAGAGAAAGTATCCAGTTCCCAAAACCTAATGCACCCGTCTTTGTGCCCAGGTCAAATGATTTGGCTTTTATTATCTGATCAGGAAAACGCCCCATGAGTGATTCCAATGCATGATAAAGCCTTACTTCATCGAGTGAGGTTAAATAAAGATCATGCCCTTCCGCGGCAAACGCCTCTGCCATACTAAATCCAAGTCCGCGTGAAGCACCGGTGATTACGATTTTCATAACTGCGAATTTAATGCTTAACGATGAACGCGGAACGCGGAACGCGGAACGCTTAACGCTGAACGCGAAACGCTTAACGCACAATGCACAACGTTTAATGCCAAATACATTTAGCCTTTAGCCATTCGCCTTGAGCCTTCCGCGTTCAGCGTTCAGCGTTCAGCGTTCAGCGTTAAGCGTTAAGCGTTAAGCCTTCCGCTTTAAGCCTTAAGCTTTACGCCTTAAGCTTTAAATTGCACCATGCGTTACAAGCATCTTTTTTTTGATTTGGACCATACACTCTGGGATTTTGATACCAATAGTCGTGAGGCACTGCAGGATATATATCATTCGTTGTCACTGAAAGCTATGGGAGTGGATGATTTCGATCGGTTTCATACACTTTACCTGGGTCACAACGAACGTTTGTGGGATCGTTACAGAAAAGGACAAATGAAGGTAGATGAGCTTCGATGGAAAAGAATGTCGGTTACATTGCTGGAATTCAAAAACGGTGACGAAGATCTTGCAAAAAAAATGGGTGTTGAATTCCTGAATATTCTGCCCACGAAAAAAGCACTTTTCCCCGACACGATTGAACTATTACAATATTTAACTGAAAAAAAATACAACCTTCATCTGATCACCAATGGCTTTGAAAAGACACAGCATCACAAGCTTAAGACCGCAGGTATCGATATGTATTTTCAGGAAGTAATTACTTCTGAAGGTTCCAATAGTCTGAAACCACATCCTGAAATATTTGCCTATGCACTGGAAAAAACAGGTGCAGAAAAAAAAGAAAGTATTATGATCGGCGATACACCGGACGTGGATATTCTTGGCGCGCGCGAATCAGGAATTGACCAGGTATATGTAAATCATACAAATAACAAGGAAGTCGTGAACGCTACTTACACAGTTTATACTCTGAGAGAATTGATGGAGATTTTTTAAAAGCTATGGGATATGAGTTATGGGTTATGAGTTATGGGTTATGAGTTATGGGTTATGGGTTATGAATTATGGATATCTCATAACTCATATCCCATAACTCATAAATAAAAAAGCCTACCATTCTGCAAGTACCGTCACTCCGCCTTTTACCATCTGATTGAGTTCCACTTTCAATTTTGTGCCGGGCGGCAACAAAACATCTACACGGGATCCAAATTTTATAAATCCCATTTCTTCGCATTGCGTTACTATTTGACCGGGAGTAAGATAGTTGATGATCCTTTTCGCGAGTGCGCCGGCTATTTGTTTTACCAGTAGACTTCCTTTGGGATTTTTCAACACCACACTATGCCGTTCGTTTTCAGTTGATGACTTCGGATTCCAGGCCACCAGATATTTTCCCTTGTGATATTGACTGTAAATGACTTCCCCGCTTACCGGATTTACATTTCGATGTACATCGGCCGGACTCATAAAAATAGAAACCTGTAAACGGCGATCATGATAATATTCAACGTCGGTAATTTCTTCTATTACAACTACTTTACCATCGGCAGGACAAACAATATATTTTTCGTCAATGCTCAGCGTTCTGGAAGGAACCCTGAAAAAAGAAATGATAAACAGGAGAAAAGCCAGACTTACAAAAAATATCAACCAGCTCAGCCAGGACAAATGCGCACTGATAGCATAAAATGAAACTAAATTCAGAACGACAACAATAATAGCGCAGATAGCAATCGTTCTATAACCTTCTTTATGAATTGTCATTTAAAATGCGTTAAGCTTTATGCAAACATAACGATGTAAAACCATATGAAAGGAGTAGCAAAAAGCAATGAATCAAATCTGTCCAGGAAACCGCCGTGCCCGGGCATTATACTGCCACTGTCCTTCACGTTAGCGAGTCTTTTTAATTTACTTTGGAGCAGATCGCCAACAGTTCCTGCGATCGACGCGATGGCGGCAACAATCATCCACTGGGAAACGGGTTGCATTTCAAAACCGCTGCTTAAATAATACCCCACGGCTCCCATAGTTATCACAGCAAAAACAAATCCGCCAATTGTTCCTTCCCATGTTTTCTTCGGAGATATGGGTGACAGAGGGGTTTTGCCAATAATGGATCCAACGAGATAAGCCATCGTATCATTCACCCACAAACTCAGTATGATCGCTATGACCAGCAATTTATTTACACCGTCCAATGCCTGACCCGGATAATAAGTTCGCAGGTTGAGTAGCAATCCGAGACTGATAGAAATATAAACGAGTCCGAGAACCGAATAACCCATATTTCTCAGATATGTTTTTCGTGTATAAAGTATTTCCGCGACAGGTAAAATGAAAAGAAAAAGCAGTCCCCCGTATAATCCAATATTGTGTATTCCCATATTTCCCAGATTGCCGCTATAATCCGGCCGGCTGCAAAACATCATAATACACCAGCCTGCAATCATCACTCCGTATTTTTGAAAAGAGCTGATCTCATCATAAGCCGGATCAATTCTTGCCACGAGTTTTTGATATTCGTACCAGCAGCCAAAATGTATTATGGAAAAAAGAACAAAAAAACTAATGGTATTCCAAAGCAAACCAATTAACATCACGGCGACAAACACCAGTGAGGTGAGTGCCCTTATTCTGAAAGTAACCGCCTGCAGAGCCATAAAGTGAAGATACGTAAATGGAAATTATACGGGACGATCCTGATCGCTGAAAAAATCATTTTCAATCTTTGGAGGAAATTCTGCGGCATACGTAACAGTAGATCTCTTTCTCAAATAAGTTAACAGGAACAAAACAACTGCCAGTGAAATCACACCCAATAATAAAAAAGAGGCGCTGTTATTACTTTGAGAATCCAGATCCGCTACTTTAAAATACATCAGGAATAGTGTGATGCTGTTAAAAATAAAATGTGCCAGGATAGAGAGGAACAAGCTACCTGTATACCAATATATTGAGCCCAGTACGATGCCCAGAAACATACGGGGTATAAAACCCATGAACTGCATGTGGATAGCTGAAAATATAAAAGCAGTAAAAATTATACCTGGCCACGCTGATTTAAAAATCTGAATAAAGAATTTCTGAAGAATGCCCCTGAAAAAAATTTCTTCCCCAACGGCTGCCAGCACACCTACCAGAATAAGGGGCAATATCAGATCGGATGGACTCTTCATTGTTAAAATATTGTCCAACATTCCATTCACATCACTCTCCCCGCTTTCCACCCATTTCTGTGTTGCTTTCGGCAATAACCGGACAATCGCCTCATCCATCGTTCCTAAAAATGATACGGTAAAATAAGCTACTGCAATAATCAGGACGGTAAGTGGCAAGAATGACAAACTCAGCGGTTTCTTTAGTCCCAGATAAGCCAATGGCCTGGGATCGGCCAGATAGGCAAAAATGAGCGCCGGAATGAGAAAAACCAGAAATTGCACAACCAAAAGACCTTTTAAAACACCGGAATATTGTGGTCGGGCGTAGTCCGCTGGAGTAAGAGAAGCAAGTTGCATAACGCCGAGATGATTGATATGCGCAACAAGGCTAATACCCAGCGTACCGGAAATAAGAAAAATTCCGAAAGTAAGTCCTCCGAAAATTATTAATTGTATCCAAACAGGGTTATTACGAAGATAAGTATGCATTCAAAGGGCTTCCCGTCACGGTTTTTATGAGTATCTTTGCGCCAGGAAGCTGTGCGAAATTAAGCAACCGTGCTTCAATTTCAATCCTGTAGGAGACGGGATAGAAAGATTCCCGCCTTTCAGATGTCAATTCAAATCGGAGAACATATAACCCTGCCGGATTTCCCCTTGTTACTGGCGCCCATGGAAGACGTGAGTGATCCTCCGTTTCGTTACGTATGCAAGAAATATGGTGCTGATCTGATGTACAGTGAATTTATTTCGTCGGAAGGATTGATTCGCGATGCGATAAAAAGCAAACAAAAGCTTGACTTCTTTGAATATGAACGGCCTTTTGGAATTCAGATTTTTGGAGGTGATGAAGAAGCGATGTCGCTGAGCGCACGCATCATTGATGCAACCAATCCGGATCTGGTTGATATTAATTTCGGCTGTCCGGTTAAAAAAGTTGTTTGCAAGGGCGCCGGTGCTGCAGTACTAAAAGATGTTCCGGCAATGGTTCGTCTCACCAGAGCAGTCAAACAATCCACCAGACTTCCAGTAACAGTTAAAACCAGACTTGGATGGGACGATGATTCCAAAAATATTGAAGACGTTGCTGAGCGATTACAGGATGAAGGAATCGGCGCACTTACGATACATGGAAGAACGAGGTCACAATTGTATAAGGGAGAAGCCGACTGGACATTGATAGCGAAAGTCAGAAACAATCCCAGAATCAACATACCGATATTTGGAAATGGTGATGTTGACAGCCCCGAAAAAGCACTTGAATATAAAAACAGATATGGGGTGGATGGGATCATGATCGGTCGGGCCGCCATCGGTTATCCCTGGATATTCCAGGAAATAAAACACTATTTAAAAACAGGAAATCACCTCGAGGCTCCTTCCATCGAAGAAAGAATCGACGTGATCAGGCAACATCTGTACAGATCGATCGAATGGAAGGGATCTGTTCTCGGCATTTTGGAAATGAGGAGGCACTACAGTAACTACCTGAAAGGAATTCCATATATTAAAGAAGTCCGTAATCAACTTGTTCAGAAAAATACACTCGATGAAATTGAGGAGGTGTTGGAAGGCTTAAAGCATAAGGCGGAAGGCCCGAGGCGTAACGTTGAACGCGTAACGGTGAACGCGTAACGTTGAACGCGTAACGCTGAACGCATAATGCATAACGCTAAACGCTAAACGCATACGCTCTTAGCCCACCGTAGCTTTAGTCGAAGGTGGGAAATACTTAAAGCAGAAGGCTTAAGGCGGACATTGCAGAATAAAGTGACTTTTTTAATTTCGTGTTAGATGTGAACAGATACATTTAGCCTTATGCGTTTCGCGTTCAGCGTTACGCGTTATGCGTTCAGCGTTCAGCATTCAGCCTTTCGCATTAAATTCTTCCAGCAAGGCTGTAAACTGTATGGCACGTTTCTCAGCGATAAAATCTGCCGTGTAAAGTTCTGCCGCCATCAGCGTCAGTGCGAGTCCAAATCCCATCCAATAGGATCCTGGTTCCTGATTTCTAAATAAAATAACCAGTACGAGCCCGGCAATCATCAGAGCAATCTCTATCCATTGGTAAACCAGAAAATTAGTTTTTACTTTTTGCATCCGGGTCAGCTCAATCGTTTTTAGCTGATCGGGATTCATGTCAAATGCATACACCTGACTGATGCGCTGGTCGTCACTTTTTACATAAACTGCATATCCGGCAATTGCCTGAATCAACCCGAGGGCTAACAATGGAATGGCAGCTCCTTTATAAACAGGTGATTTTATCAAAAAATAAAAAGTGATGGCTAACAGGATGGCAGCAATACCGATAACCAGAAAAACAAGGCTTTCGTGCTTCTCTGCAATAAAATATTTTTCAATATCAGTCTTAGTAAGCATATAATTTCATCAATTAAATATAACCATATCCATTTAGTCCTGCGCAGCTTATTTTTGCAAAAATTCACTATGTCCCGCTTCTTACCCGTTGTATTAATTCTTCTTGTTTTTACAGGCTGCTCGACCAATAATGTAAAAGAAGATGAAGGCTTGAAACCCTATTTCGATTCTGCAGGTGTAAAAGGGTGTTTTGCATTGTTCGATAACGGTGAAAATAGCTTCACGATCTATAATTTGACACGGTATCGCGACAGTTCTTACACACCGGCATCCACTTTTAAGATCGTGAATTCACTAATCGGCATTCAGACGGGAGTTATAAAGGATGAAAACATGATTATAAAATGGGACGGTGTAAAAAGATGGAATGAAGACTGGAATAAGGATCTTACGATGAAAGAGGCCTTCGCCGTTTCAGCAGTTCCGTATTACCAGGAAGTTGCACGACGGATAGGCCGCGATAATATGAAACGTTGGATCGACAGTCTGGGTTACGGAAACAAGGATATCAGTGGCCCCATAGATTCATTTTGGCTGAACAATAGGTTGAAAATTAAACCAGATGAGCAACTTGGCCTTGTAAAAAAACTTTATTTCGATCAACTCCCCTTTTTTAAACGGACCCAGGATATTGTACAGTCTGTAATGTTAAGGGAACAGAACGCGAACTATAAACTATTCTATAAAACAGGCTGGGGTTTCCAGGGAAATGGAGTTGAAATTGGCTGGGTATTGGGTTGGATTGAAGAAAATAAACACCCCTATTTCTTTGTACTTAATATTGAATCCACGGTGCTTGACAGGGTCGCGAAGGTTCGGATTAAGTTATTAAAAGATATTCTCAGCCATATGGGATTTTTTAACGGAAAGAAATAATTCGCCTGCGGGGTGTTTATTATCTTGCGTGCCTAGGTCTAAAGCGTAAAGCGTAAAGCGTAAAGCGTAAAGCGTAAAGCGTAAAGCGTAAAGCGTAAAGCGTAAAGCGTAAAGCTTTAAGCTTTAAGCTGAAGGATGAAGTTTGACGACTCATAACTCATAATCCATAACTTATAACTTATAACTCATATAAGCTTTGCATTTTCAACATCCGGAATATTTCATTGGCCTGTTTCTGATTCCGCTGCTCGTTTTTATGTACTTCCAGTTGATCAGCTGGAAGAAAACAATGAGCAAACGGATAGGTGACCCAACGCTCGTATCTCAGCTGGTGAAGTCGTTTTCTTCACGAAATTTTCAATTAAAGTTTATACTGATATGCATTGCAGTTTTTTTTCTTGTCGCGGGGCTCGCTAACCTGAGGGCGAGGGGCAGTGAGGAAAATATCTCGCGCCAGGGTGTGGATGTTATGATCGTATTGGACGTAAGTAAAAGTATGCTGGCCCAGGATGTAAAACCGAGCAGATTGGATAAAGCAAAACAATTGCTGTACAGATTAACCGATCGTCTGCAAAATGACCGTATCGGTTTAATTCTGTTCGCCGGCAGGGCTTATATGCAAATGCCTCTCACTACGGATCATGGCGCTGCAAAAATGTATATATCGGAGGCCAGTCCTGATGTTGTGCCCACACAGGGAACGGTTTTCGCCGAGGCGTTAACCATGGCGAACAGTTCTTTTAACAGGAATGAACATAAATACAAAGCAGTCGTGCTGATTTCCGATGGTGAAGATCATGATCCGGACGCGTTAAAAGTGGCAAAACAAATGGCTGACGATGGCGTTATGATAAATACAGTCGGCATTGGCTCACCAGAAGGTTCCCAAATCATCGATCCGGAAACCAAGGAACCAAAAAAAGACAATCAGGGAAATATAGTTATATCAAAACTGAATGAACAGGAATTGACAGGTCTTTCAGACGCAACCAATGGCATGTATATTCATTTGGAAAACCTGGAAGATGCTACGGCCACACTCACTCAACGGCTGGATAGTATAGAAAAAAGAGCATTGTCTGATTCAGAGTTCATCAATTTTAAGAATTATTTCCCCTGGTTCATCGGTGTAGCGGGATTATTATTGATATTGGAATTATTCATACCCGAAAGAAAAAGAAAAATTGCTTAAAACAATCCGATACATATTATTTCTCAGTTTATTGTTTGGATTTTTCCGAACAGCAGCGCAAACGACTGACGCGTTGATACGCCGGGGCAATCGATTTTATAATAAACAGGAATACGATCAATCGCTTGCCAATTACGAGAAGGCAATAAAAAAATCTCCGGGAAATCCTGATGCTATTTTTAATCTGGGAGATGCCCTCTATCGTAAAAGTGATTACGAAAAAGCAGCCGGGTCCTATGACGACGTTTTGCAATCCAAAGCAGGCGAGAATACAAGACAGAATGCCTATTACAATAAAGGCGTTGCGATGATACGTCAGAAAAAAATCGACGAGAGCATCGATGCCTGGAAGAATGCGCTGCGCCTGGATCCTGCCGACAGTGCCGCGAGGGAAAATCTCGTAAAAGCACTGATGGAGAAGAAGAAACAGGATCAGCAGAATAAAAAAGATAATCCTGAAAAAAAACAGAACGATAACAAACAGAAAAAGGAACAGAATAAGCCCGACAATACACCTAAGCAACAACAGAGCAAACTGAACAAACAACAGGTGGAACAATATCTTCGGTCGCTGGAGCAGAGAGAAAAGGATGTTCAGGATAAAATGAATCAAAATAAAACGCACACACTCAGCCATCCGGATAAGGATTGGTGAGAGGGCATAATGCTTAAAGCGTAAAGCTTAACGCGTAAAGCATAAAGCTGAACGCTCTTAGCCCACTGTAGCTTTAGCGAAGGTGGGGAACGCGGAACGCTTAACGCGAAACGCTTAACGCGGAATGCTCAAGCTTCATACCTTTGTTAGTCAAAACAATTTTTCAGTAACTCATGCAGTTATACACGCATTCTCTCACGGAATATAAAAGACTGAATACAGTACCTGTTACTGTCGGGGATCTTATTTTAGGAGGCGATGCACCCATTCGGGTACAAACGATGACCACCTTCGACACGATGGATACAATGAAAACCGTGGAACAATCGATTCGTTGTATTGAAGCAGGTGCAGAATTAATTCGCATTACCGCTCCGAGTAAAACAGAAGCTGAGAATCTGCTGCATATCAAAAACGAAATTCGCAGAAGGGGATACAAAACCCCCATCGTGGCAGATATTCATTTCACACCCAATGCTGCTGAGATTGCTGCGCGTATCGTCGAAAAAGTGCGTATTAATCCAGGTAACTACGCAGATAAGAAAAAGTTTGAGTTCATTGATTATACCGACGCCGATTATGTGGAAGAAATAGAAAGAATACAGGATCGCTTTCTTCCCCTCATCCGAATTTGCAAAGAATATGGCACAGCCATGCGTATCGGAACAAATCACGGTTCGCTGAGTGATCGCATCATGAGCAGGTACGGTGATACACCTATGGGCATGGTTGAAAGTGCCATGGAATTTCTCCGAATTGCAAGAAGTGAAAATTATCATCAGATTGTGCTGAGTATGAAATCGAGCAATCCATTGGTGATGGTAGAAGCCTACCGCTTGCTGGTAAAAACAATGCAGGATGAATTCAATCTCATCTATCCGCTGCATATCGGCGTTACCGAAGCCGGCGACGGAGAAGACGGAAGAATAAAATCCGCCATTGGAATCGGAACCTTACTGGAAGATGGTATCGGCGATACCATACGGGTATCCTTAACCGAAGACCCGGAATTTGAAATCCCTGTATGTCAGGATATCGTTGCACGTTACAACAGTAAAACAAAAGGTTCCGGGATTTTACCTGTCGACAAAATACCCTTTTCCCCTTTTGAATATAAAAGAAGAAAAACCCAGGCGGTCCACAATATTGGCGGCATGCACGTGCCGGTAGTAGTAGCCGATTACGCGCAAGAAGAAGTGATTACCCGGGAATCTCTTCAGCGAATTGGGTATGACTACGATACCAGTATAGACAAATGGGAAATTGGTGATGGAGCGGCGGATTATATTTACACGGGTGATAAAATATTGGATTTTAATCTTCCCGGCACACTGAAAGTCATTTGTAATTACGATACCTGGAAAAAGGCAGATCAAATGAAGTTGAATGCCGTTGAGGAAAAATATTTCCCACTGATTGAATTAACAAGTGATATCATCCCGGCAATAATTTTTTCGTCGACAATCAATTTCTTTTCAGTCAATACAAATAATATAAAGAGTTCCATATTTTTCGACACGATAAAAAAAATCCCGGGACTGGTTCTCTGCATTCATTCCGATCACGGGAATCCCGTGCAGGATACCAGACGTTTTGTGATTGAATTGATGAACAGGAATCTGGATATTCCGGTTATCCTCGCGGTGGAATGTGGGGAAGTTACCATCGACAAACAACTGATCCATTTTGCCATAGAATCCGGAGCACTGCTGGTTGATGGAATGGGAGATGGTGCATGGCTAAAGAATGATGCTAAAAAAATAGTAAATAACCAGGCGAGCGGAAGAACGTATTTAACAGTTACCAATAATCACCAGTTTCTGAATAGCACTGCATTTTCAATTTTACAGGCAGCAAGAACGAGAATTTCGAAAACAGAATATATCTCCTGTCCATCTTGTGGCAGAACATTATTCGATCTGCAGGAAACGACTGCAAAAATCAGGTCGGTAACGAGCCACTTAAAAGGACTCAAGATTGCCATCATGGGCTGTATTGTAAATGGCCCGGGAGAAATGGCGGACGCGGATTTTGGTTATGTAGGCAGTGGCCCCGGAAAAATTACCCTGTATAAAGGAAAAGAAGTTATGAAACGCGGAGTAAATAGCGCGACAGCAGTTTCCGAGCTTATTCAATTATTAAAAGACCATAACCAATGGGTTGAACCCGATATAAGTGTGGTAAATATGTAATTTTAGAAAATAAATAATGTTAGAATTAAATGGGGAAATGATAATGTAAACATGTCATCCGAATGTTTATGGATTGATAATGTATGCTCCGTCGCTGATATTCATTTCATAACAATCTGGTCTTTTCTCATATTTCGATTCATATATTTTCTGGATGTCGCGAATAAAATGTTCTGTTTTATTAGCCTCGACCAGTGTAATAATGCATCCGCCAAAACCGCCACCCATTTGTCTTGCTCCCTTCACACCGGCATGATGTTTAATTGTTCTCACAAGAAAATCTGATTCAGGACAGCTCACCTCATAATCCCTGCTCAGGCCGTCGTGGGAGGCATACATGAGTTTACCAAATGCATCCAGATCATTATTTTTTAAGCACTCGCATCCATTCAGTAAACGCTGATTTTCTCCTACAATAAAATGACATCTTCTATAAACCACTTCATCCAGCTCCTTTTTATGTGCATCCAGAAATTCAGCACGCAAATCGCGAAGAGAAAGGATACCAGCATCATATTGTTGCAATATGGAAACCCCTTTTTCACACTGCTGGCGTCGTACATTATATTCGGAAGAAGCCAGAGAATGACTGACCATCGAATTCACAAGAACAATCCGGATATCCGGAAAATGGAACGGAATATATTCATACTCCAGACTACGGCAGTCGAGTTTGATCAGATGTCCTTCTTTACCATGTAGACTGGCGAAGGGATCCATGATACCACATTGAACACCCGCAAATTCATGTTCTGTTTTCTGTGCCGCCAATGCAATGGCCATCTTCGACAGGCCGAGTTTAAAAAATTCATTAAGCGCAAGACCAAAAGCTGAACAAAGGGCAGCGGAAGAACTCATGCCGGCCCCTATTGGAATGTTGCCGTCAATAAGAATATCCATTCCATGAGGCAATCGTTTTTCCGGCATCACCATACTGATCATTCCCAACAAATAGGTTGGCCAACCTTTCACGGGATGCATTTCGTCCAGATTAAATGAATATTGTTCACCGTAAGCAGGAGCCGTAACGTTTAGTTTCAGATCCCTGTTTGGCGCAAAGGCAACCTGAATATTTCTGTCTATGGCGGCGGGTAACACAAATCCGAGATTATAGTCGGTGTGTTCGCCAATCAGATTAACCCTGCCGGGTGCCGAAGCAATTCGACATGGTTTTCCGAAATATTGTTGAAATTGCTTCTCTGTATCCATTGTCATTCTTCGAAAATTAAAAACATTTAAATGTCATTTACAATTACACGGGAAAGAGAAGAGGACCTGGACCTTTTACAAATCACCGATATCAGCTCCGGAATTCAGGTCCGCGTACTCCCCGATGCAGGAGCTTTATTACACGAATTCTCTATTCCATTGGGAAACCGAAGAATCCAGGTTGTTGACAGCTATAAAAATCTTGCAGACCTGAAAAAAAATCAGTCGTCTTCCTATAAGAGCGCCAAACTCTCTCCTTTTGTCTGCCGGATTTCAGAAGGCAAATATCAATTCGAAGGACACTCGTTTGAATTCGCGGACAAATTTAAAGATGGTTCCGCAATACATGGCATTCTTTCTGACAAGCCATTTACAGTTACAGAGAAAACTGTTCAGGATGATCAGGCATACATTACAATGAATTATCAATACAGAGGGGGGAATGCCGCCTATCCTTTTAGTTTTGATATCATCGTAAAATATACGTTAAAACATGGAGGCAAATTATATCTGGATACCACTGTAAAAAATATATCCGATATACGGTTACCCATGGCTGATGGATGGCATCCGTATTTCAGTCTGGAAGGGAAAGTGGATGACTGGATATTGTATTTCCGCTCCCGGAAGAACCTGGCCTTCAGTGATAAACTGATCCCCTTAGGCCATTACATTGAAACGGAAAAGTTTCTCACACCACGTTTGATAGGCAGCGATGTCTTTGACCATAATTATTTTCTTTCCCCCGATGATGGCGGTCCGGCAGTTACACTTGAAAATCCCGCGAATGGGTTACGCTTGAGTTTTTTCCCCGATAAGAATTATCCCTATCTGCAGATTTATACGCCTGACGATCGCAGAACGATTGCAATTGAAAATCTGAGTTCAGCTCCCGATTCATTTAACAACGGTCTAGGTCTCATCATTTTAGATCCTGGCGATTCGCAAAGTTTTAGGGTGTTATATCAGCTGGAATTCCGGTAAACATGTACCTTGCCTAATAATATTTTATATGAAGAGACTGAAATATTTTTTTACCATAGCCAGTATGGTTTTCCTGGCAGGATGTTTTGAAATTAATGAGGATATCGACGTACATGCAGATGGTTCAGGGGTATATTCTATCCATACTGATATGAGCCAGCTTCTCAAAGTAATGGAAAGTTATCTGGGCAAGGATGAAATGGATAAACAAATGCCTTCTAAAAATATCGACACTACCGTGATGATGAAGGCACTCCTGGATACGGCAAAAAATATTTCAGCTGAAGACAAAGCGCTCATCAAAGATGGTTCAATCCATCTGAAGCTGAATATGGAGCAGAAAGAATTCAAAAGCGATATCATTATTCCTTTTAAGAATCTCGCCAGCCTGCAGAAGTTATATGTTTCCATGAACAATCAGTCACTTGGGTTCAACCAATTGTTCAAAGGCATAGCAGGTAAGCCTGATACGGTTTCCGTGGGCACTGACAACAGCATGCCCGACATGAATCAGTTCAATTCTGTCTACGATTTCCAAAGTCACGATGGTCTTCTCTCCCGTAAACTGAATCCTGAAAGATGGAAGGCCCTGCAGCAAAGTCCGCAGTTTTCGCAAATGAAAGATGCCGGAAATATGGGTATCTCCATTCCTTATACGCTTACGATTGTAATTCCAAGACCCTGCAAGAAAATAGATAACAGTCTGGCCAAACTTTTCCCCGATAGGAAAAAAATCATCATGCAGTATAACCTGATCGAAGTGTTCGACCACCCTGAGAAATTCGAATACACCATTGTTTATTAGGAATCAAACATGCTAAGAAAAACGGATTTTCTCGTTGTAGGATCAGGTATCGCCGGACTCACGTATGCATTAAAAGTTGCAAAAGCCTGTCCGGATAAACAGGTACTTGTAATTACAAAAACGATTGCAGACGAAACCAACACCAAATATGCCCAGGGAGGTATTGCAGGAGTCACAGATTTTGAAAACGACAGTTACGATAAACATATAGAAGATACGCTTATTGCAGGAGATGGATTGTGCAATCCGAGAATTGTGGAGATTGTTGTGAAAGAAGGACCACAACGAATTCAGGAAATGATTGATTGGGGTGCTCAGTTCGACAAGGACGAAGAAGGTGCTTTTAAAAAAGGGAAGGAAGGTGGTCATTCAGAATTTCGTATCCTTCATCATAAAGATGTTACCGGCAAAGAGATGGAGAGGGCATTATTACAAACAGTTGGCGCACAAAAAAATATTGAGATCATCAAGCACTGTTTTGTAGTAGATATCATTACGCAGCATCATCTGGGTTATCTTGTTACAAAATCAACTCCCGATATTGAGTGTTATGGCATTTACGCGCTGGACATGCGCGAAAACCGCATTATCAAAATCCTGTCGCGTGTTACCGTGTTCGCAACAGGAGGCAATGGTCAGGTATATCGTACCACTACTAATCCCGTGATAGCAACTGGTGATGGTATTGGCATGGTGTATCGCGCCAAAGGTCGTATCGAAAATATGGAGTTCATCCAGTTTCATCCAACGGCACTGTATCAGCAGGGTGTTAGTCCTTCTTTTCTGATTACTGAAGCCGTGCGGGGCGACGGAGGTATCCTGAGAAATAAAAACGGTGAGGCTTTTATGGTGCGTTATGACGAACGAAAGGATCTCGCACCACGCGATATTGTTGCAAGGGCCATCGACAGTGAAATGAAAAAAGGAGGTACCGAACATGTTTACCTGGACTGCCGTCACATGGATATGGAAAAGTTCATTGAACATTTCCCCAATATCTATGAGAAATGTAAATCAGCAGGGATCAATGTGGCAGAACATATGATCCCGGTAGCTCCAGCGGCACACTACAGTTGTGGAGGAATCAAAACAGACGAATGGGGACATACATCCATCAGGAATTTATACGCCTGTGGTGAATGTGCTTCTACGGGATTACACGGAGCGAACAGATTGGCCAGCAATTCTCTTTTGGAAGCAATGGTGTTTGCTCACCGCTGTTATCTGGATAGTATCAAAAGAATCATCACCATTGATTTCAGGGAAGATATACCCGACTGGAATGCAGAAGGAACTACGGCACCAGGCGAAATGATATTGATTACACAGAGTATTAAAGAACTACAATTGCTCATGAGCGATTATGTGGGTATTGTAAGGACCAATGTACGCCTCAACCGTGCGTCGAAAAGACTCGACCTGCTGCATGAAGAAATAGAAGCGCTTTATGAAACAACGTTGTTGTCGCCCCAACTTTGCGAAGTGAGGAATCTCATCACTACGGGATATCTGATCGTAAAAGGAGCACAATTCAGAAAAGAAAGTCGCGGACTTCACTATAATACCGATTACCCGAATAAGAGTAGTCTGGTACAAAATATTGTAGTCTGATGAAAGCCATGATACTTGCAGCGGGTTTAGGTACCCGTTTTAAACCGTGGACGGATCACCATCCCAAGGCGCTTGCATTGGTGAACGGGAAAACACTACTCGAAAGAAATCTTATTTACTTACAATCGTTTGGGATAAAAGATGTACTGGTAAATGTGCACCATTTCGCCGACCAGATCAGGCATGCGATTATTGTGAATGACGGGTGGGGAAGCAATATTTCCATCAGCGACGAAACCGATGCCGTACTGGAAACCGGTGGAGGACTAAAAAAAGCTGCTGCTTATTTTGACGAGGGAGATTTTCTTGTCATGAATGCAGATATTCTTACAGACTTCGATCTTCGTCAAATGATATTATTTCATGAAGAAAAAAAACTATTGGCTACGCTGGCAGTGACGGATCGAAAATCGTCCAGGTATTTCTTATTCAATAAAGACAATCGCCTTACAGGTTGGAGAAATACAAAAACAGGGGAAGAGAAAATTTCAATCCCGGATACCGGTAGTAAAGAAAAAGCATTTAGTGGTATACATGTTATTTCACCGGCAATATTTCCCCTAATGCATCAGCAGGGTAAATTCTCTATTGTAGATGTTTATCTTGGGCTCGCTGCATCAAACCCCATATTGGGTTACGATCATACCAATTCACATTTGGTGGATGTAGGAACTACAGAGGCGGTGACTGTGGCAGAAAAACTTTTCCCATAACACTATTGAAATATTTATTCCTGTAACTTTCCGTTTCTAAAAATTTATATAACCCTGAAAATAAAATGTATGAGAAAAATGGGAGCCTTCCTTTTTGTAACTATTTTTTGCATGATTTCAGCAGCTTCAGCACAATTGGCAAACACTAAGTGGAAAGGGTTTATCAATGATAACGGACAGGTTCCAGCTATCTGGATTTTTAAAAAGACCACTGTAAACGTTCTCTCACTTCCTGATAGTTCGGTTTTGGAATCCATGACTTTTAAAACGGCTTCAGGATTTCTTTTTATAACAAAGGTCGGTGGCACGACCAATTGCGATAACAGTACCGTTGGCAAATATTCATATAAGATTAAAAAAGACAGCCTGTATTTGAAATCTGTAGACGATGCCTGCACGGAAAGGGCAGATGCTGTACCGGAAACACCTTACGTTAAAGTTAAATCAAAGTGATTTGGATGTATCATTAAGGAAATCCGATTGGCTTCTGATTGCAGTTTCCTGGCTGATTATTCAAATCCTGATTTTAAAATTTCTGGGAATTAATGACAAAGAAGAAGCTACCAAGTATATATTGCTTGCAGACAGGTGGTTAAAGGGAGACCGGAATTTTAGTTTATACAACCTGTTTTATTCCGGGTATATATTGATACATGTTTTATTACGATCAATTGGATTGCCAGACAAAAGCATGTATTTGGTTCAGTTGTTTTTCTCTGGGCTGGCTGTTTATTATTTCGTAAAAATCCTTTGTCTTAATATTTATTCCAGATTTGCCGTCGTTTCCACTGCCATTTTGTTTGCTACCTGTTATATTATTCAGCAATGGGTGAGCACTCTGTTTACCGATTCCATTTTCAGCAACCTGCTCATCATAGCTACCTACTTTTTATTAACTGAAAAAAATGGGACTGTCAATAAGTGGACATGCTGGATTTTATTATTCATCTTACCTTTTTTCCGGCCCGTAGGTTTTTTATTCATTCCTATTGCCTGCTGTTACTGGCTGGCAACAAACCCGCGAAATAACATAACCCGGTTGCTTATTTGCGCGGGTTATATGTTAGTGATTGGACTGATTGTTTATAATACTTTCGGGCATGATGAACCATATTATTATCCGATTCATAGTCTGCATAATATTCAGGCAAATATTATTTGCGGATATCCCGGCGACCTGCTGAAATATGCGACTACGCCCTATCAGGAGGGCATGTCTGTTTTTAGTTTCTTATTTCATAATCCTGGAATGACGGCGCGTCTGTTTCTGCTCAGGGCTTATAAAGTATTTTCCATGGGACGCCCTTATTTTTCGCCCATGCACAATCTGTTGTTGTTTGCTACAACGGCTATTTATTATGTATTGGCAATTGTTGGCACGATCGCAATCGTTCGAAGTAAAGAAAATAAATATTATTTCCTGATAGCAGGTATTGTTATATTTTCTTTCCCGATGATTATATTTTGTATTGAATGGACCGGCAGGCTTTCATTACCTGTTCTGAATTATGTTCTCATTCTGAGCGGGATTGGTATTGATACAATCAGGCGTTCTTCCAGTTTTTCGACTCCTGTTCGATATGATGCAAATCGACCGTAACGCCGAATTTATTTTTGAGATGGCGTGAAAGAGAATCAGCAGCATACACACTGCGATGCTGACCTCCGGTACATCCGAAGTTTACCATAAGACTTTTAAAACCTCTTTTAATATAATCTTCAACAGAGATATCTACCAGGTCAAACACACTATTGAGATATTCGGGCATTTTTGTTTGCTGTTCCAGAAAATCCATCACTTCCCTGTCCCTGCCCGTTTTAGACTTATAAGGTTCAAGTCTCCCGGGATTTAATATGGCGCGACAATCAAATACAAAACCGCCACCATTGCCACCGGGATCAGGAGGAATGGTTTTCTTATAAGAGAAGCTGTTGATATGAACAACCAGCGGTGTTTCGGCCTTTGCCCTGGATGGAATAAATCGTTCGATGATATGATCTTCGACAATCAGATTCAGAATTCTTTCAAACTCAGGGAATCGGTCTCCCAGCGGGTACTGATGAAGAAAGGCCCTGAGGTTTTTTAAACCAAGCGGAATACTAACCAGGAAATGAGCTTTTCGTTCAAATAAACCTCTGAATCCATATGCACCCAACACCTGCATAATGCGGAGTAACACATTGCCGCGGTATTGCTGCACGAATTCTTTTTTCTTAAAAGGCTCGCCGAGTTCCGCTTCCACACAATCCATATAATATTCCATCAGCCCCTGTTTCCAGGCTTCACTCAATTCTGCTTTTGCCTGCCACAACATGGAAGCTACGTCGTATTGCATTGCGCCTTTCATGCCCCCCTGGTAGTCGATGAAATAAACTTTTTCATTTTTTACGAGGATGTTGCGGCTTTGAAAATCGCGAAACATAAAATATTTATATTTCGTGTCACCGAGTTCAGATGAAAATGATTCGAAGTCAGCAATCAGTTTTTCCTTGTCATAGGGAAGCTGCAGTGTGTCGAGAAAATAATATTTAAAGTAAAGCAGATCACTCATAATAGCCTTCTGACCAAATTCACTAGACGTAAGGCACCAGTTTTCATAATCCATTCCCTCATCGCCTTTTATTTGCAGATGGGCCAGTTCTTTCAGACTTTGGCGGAATAAATTATACACAGTATCTGATGGGCCAGTCTCTTCCAGACGATTCAGCAGAGAAATGTCGCCAAAGTCTTCCTGGATATACATCGTACCTTCTTTATTTACTACATATATCTCAGGTACGGGACAGTTTTTGGATTTAAAATGACGACTGAATCTGATAAAACTCAGATTCTCTTTTATATTAATACCGTAGGTTGCGATAAAAGATCTTGTTGCTGTGATAATGCGATAGTAAATACGGATGCTACCGGATTGTGGAATCTTATTGATCGAGATAATGGGTTCTGTACTATAACCCGCAAATAACCCGCTTATAAACTGATTGATCTGATCCATATGATTGATGAAACTACAAAAAGCTATTCAACTATCGTAATCTCGGGCGACGCAGTGGTTTGCTTCTTTAAACTACTCTGCTGATGTGCAGTAATTAATTCTGCCAGCAGTGCCGTCCAACCGGTCTGGTGGCATGCGCCGAGACCCATACCTGTATCCCCATGAAAATATTCGTAGAAAAGATTCAGTTGTTCATTGCCTGGCTGCTGATAAAACCAGTTATACTTTCCATACTGCGGAACATTGCCCGTTGCGTCGGGCTGAAATAAACTGATCACACGTTGCGTAAGAAAATCTGCCACGTCTTCCAGGTTCATATAGTTCCCTGATTTTACCGGACATTCTACTTTCAGTGAGTTACCATAAAATATTCCGTATTTACGAATCGACTGGATGATCAGATAGTTTATCGGCATCCAGACAGGTCCTCTCCAGTTGGAGTTACCACCAAACAAATTTGATGTAGAGTCTCCCGGATCGTACTGAATGTTGTAGTCAACGTTATCAATTTTTACAGAATAAGGATGCTTCGCATGGTATTTAGACAAGGCACGGATACCCCCGGGTGAAAGAAATTCATCTTCATTCAATAGTCTTTCTAGCAGACTTACCAGACGTTCCCGTGGAACCAATGAAAGCAGGATGGTATCTCCATCGGTTTTTTCTTCATTGGGCCAGAATTTATTATTCTTCAAACGGTAATTCTCAAACCAGCTGATGCGTTTTTGAAAATCAGACAGCTTATCCAGTTTTTTCTTTTCAATAATCGATACAGCAAAAAGTGTGGTGATCCCTACGATCGAATGGATCCTGAGTTGCAATGGTGGTGATCCGGCGATAGCCAGTGTATCGTAGAAAAACCGATCCTCTTCATTCCACATGCCGTGTTCATTCAGTGCTTCTGCAATTAGCACGAACTGCTCGAAAAATTTGGTAGCAGTGTCCTCAAACGTCGCGTCCTTCATGGCGATCTCCAGCGCCATATCCATCATATTGAGTGCGTACATGCCCATCCAGCTGGTACCATCGGCCTGTTCGAGCTGCATTTGTCCCGGCAGTTCAATACTCCTGTTAAACACACCGATATTATCCAGACCCAGAAATCCTCCTTCGAACATATTATTTCCGTTGGGATCCTTTCGGTTTATCCACCAGGTGAAATTTATCAGCAGTTTTTGAAATATTCTTTTCAGAAAGTCAATATCGTATTTGCCCGTTTTCTCTCCCTCAATCCGATATACAGATAACGCAGCCCACGCCTGCACGGGAGGATTTACATCACTGAAATTCCATTCATATGCCGGTAGTTGTCCATCGGGTTTCATGTACCATTCCCTCATGATCAGTAACAACTGGCCCTTTGCAAATACGGGGTCCACCATACTCATGGGTATGCACTGGAAAGCCATATCCCAGGCGGCATACCAGGGGTATTCCCATTTGTCGGGCATGGCAATGATATCCTGGTTCTTCAGGTGTTTCCAGTCGTGATTGCGACCAAATTTTTTTCCGTCATTCACGGGAAAAATACCATCACTGGTAGTGAGCCATTTCTCAACATCGAAATGATAGTATTGTTTGCTCCATAATAAGCCGGCCAATGCCTGACGCTGCAGCAGTTTTAACCCGGGTGCTGTTTCAGGATGCAGTATGGCTTCATAAAATGTATTGGCTTCGTCTTTTCGAACGTCGAAAATATTTTTAAACCCGATGGTAAAAGGATTGGAGACGGATTTGCTGGAAAGACGCAGGTATATACTTTCTGATTTGCCACCGTCCACGCGCAATTTATAAACGGGGGAAAATTTCGTCCCGTTTTTTTTCTTCTTTAGTACGTCTTTGTGTTCACCTTTTATCAACGCGGTATGAAACAGGTCTTTCACGAACGGAGTCTTGTTAGGCTGACCTGTTACCTTCTCCAGATTGGTTTCGTTCTCAGTAAACCACTTTTCATCCGGTGTCTGGAAATATAAATAATAATCACCGAGTCGGTGATGGGATGCTTTTACAGAATTCTTGTTACGCAGACTGATATCCGGCTTGGAATCGGGATCGTCGTTCCATTTATTATAAAACCATAAAGTTGGGAGCACAGTGATGTCAGCAGGCTTATGAAACCGATTCGTTACATCTATACGAATAAAAATATCACTGGAGTTTTGCTTCGCATAAGTTACCTGAACATCGAAATATTCATTGTTATCAAAAACGCCTGTATCGAGCACTTCGAATTCAGGGTCCAGTTTCGTACGGAGACGATTTTCCTGGAGAATTTGCTGGTAAGGGAAAGCCTGTTGGGGATATTTATACAGGTACTCCATATAATAATGTGAGGGCACATTATCCAGGTGATAATATAATTCCTTCACATCCTCTCCATGATTACCCTGATTATTTCCCACGCCGAATAACCGCTCTTTTAAAGTAGCATCTTTACCATTCCATAATGCGATGGCGAAGCAGAGGTTCTGAAAGAAATCTGAAATACCGGCGAGACCATCTTCACCCCATTCGTATCGGCGGCAATGTGCATGGTCATAGGGAAAATAATTCCACGCATCACCATACGGTCCGTAATCTTCTCTCACTGTTCCCCACTGTCTTTCACTCAAATAAGGGCCCCACTGTTCAAGTGGAATTTTCTTAAAGGAATTTAATACAAGTCTCTTCTGCTCAATGGTCATAAAGTAGGGTTAAAATTACGGATTCCTTTTTTAATGAGATTCCATGCGCGGTTATGCTGGTATCGTTTTTGAATTCAGATTAGAGATATAATTTATTTCATTTTAAAATAGGCGATATGGGAAAGTTAAGTGGTAAGTATGTGGCCATTCTCACCGAGAATGGGTTTGAAGAAGTAGAATTAACCGGACCAATGAAGGCTCTACAAGAAGCAGGCGCAACGGTTCAGATTGTTTCTCCCCAAAAGGAAAAAGTAAAAGCCTGGGATCACGATCACTGGTCGATAGAACTCAAAGTTGATGTACCACTGAATGAAGCCAATGTAGATGATTACGATGCCTTGTTGATTCCGGGAGGGGTAATTAATCCCGATCAGATGCGAACGAATCCCGACTGTGTGGATTTTGCTCAGCAATTTCTCGAAGAACAAAAACCGGTAGCAGCTATCTGTCACGGGCCACAGTTGCTCATAGAGACAGGTTTGCTCCGTGGAAGAAATATGACTTCATTTCCCTCCATTAAATCCGACCTCGAAAATGCGGGTGCCCATTGGCTGGATGTTGAAGTAGTAACGGACGGCGGACTCACAACGAGTCGCAGTCCGGAAGATCTGGAAGCATTTAACAAAAGGATCATAGAGGAATTTGCAGAGAGCAACTATGCCGGATCCTTTGTTTTATAATCCCGTACCGTTTATATATATCGTCAGCTATCGTAAAAAAAGAGCCACTTCAGAAGTGGTTTTTTTTATTGGTATTTGAGAGAAAGGTTATACAATATTTTTTCAGTGGAACTGTCGAAGGGTTTATATGTTGAATCCTGCAACCAGTGACGCCTAAAAGAAGTGACTGCAGCGATACTGTCTTTCAAACTATATCCAATTATCCTGAGCGCCTGATAGTCATTGAACCCTGAAGGAACCATAGTAGTGGTAGTGTCGTTGTACCAGTCCCCGAATCCATGATCAGCGAGCAATTTCCAGGGGAAGCGATAATTGGGATCTACTTTTCTGCCAGGTGCGATATCGCCATGACCAATAAAATTCTCCTGAGGAATTTTGTATAGGGTTTTCAATGAATCGAGCAGTACAAGCAAACTATTTATCTGTGGATCTGTAAACGCTTCATATCCGTTGTTGTCGAGTTCTATACCGATACTGGAAGAATTGATGTCGGTATTGTTTCCCCATTTACTTACACCCGCCTGCCACGCGCGCAGGTAGTCGTTCAGCATATGATGCACCGTGCCGTCTTTACAAATTACATAGTGAGCACTTACCTGTGACTTTTTTATGGTAAACGTGTGCAGTGTTTCCGGACATCCATTCTGGGCGGTATGATGAATGATTACAAAATTTGGTTTTCTCAAATCAAAATTCACTGTGCCGATGAAAGGAGAATCCTGAAGTGGAAAATAATCTGCCGGTTGTTGTTGAATCACCTGACCCAGATCCTTCGTCTGATTTTTATACATCTTATTTGAATCTTTATAGGGACTGTGGGTGCAACCGAGCATGAGAATCAGCAGAGCGATCGGAAATCTTTTAAGCATGCAGCAAATTTAAGCAGTTTGGATAACTGATCGTTGGTGGCCTGCCCGCCTATGCGGGGTTGACGGATGACGGTTGACGGTTGACAGTTGACGGTTGGCGGTGACAGTTCCCCGCCAATGGCCAACGGTAAACGGTAAACGGTTCCTGGTGGCAATGAAATTGAATACACGTTCGCATGCCCGAAGGCCCTTCCATATTACTTGTGCGGGAAGCACTGCAGCCATTCATTGGAAAAAAAGTACTAACTGCAAATGGAAATTCCAAGATTGAGAAATCGTTGTTGGTAAATCAGAAGATAAATGATGTGAAAAGCTGGGGCAAACATCTCCTGATCTGCTTTGATGATTTTACTGTTCGTATTCATTTTCTCATGTTTGGAACCTATCTGGTTAACGAGAGAAAATCGACTCCTCTTCGCCTTTCGCTCGGATTCAAAAAAGGTGAAATAAATTTTTATACCTGCGCTGTTAAACTGATTATGGAACCGTTGGAAGAAGTTTACGATTTTTCTGCGGACGTACTTAGCGATTCCTGGAGTCCCCGCAAAGCCGGTTTGAAGCTGAATAAAATACCTGGTAAAAATATCTGTGATGCATTGTTGGACCAGGAAATATTTGCAGGAGTAGGTAATATCATTAAAAACGAAGTGCTCTTCAGGATTCGCGTTCATCCGGAATCGATGGTAGGTAAACTTCCTCCGAAAATAAAATCAGCCCTAATACGGGAGGCCAGAAAATACAGTCTCGATTTTCTAAAATGGAAACGGGCATATGTACTCAAAAAACACTGGCTGATCTATACAAAGAAAACCTGTCCGCGCGACCATATACCCGTAATGAAGAAACATATCGGACTTACAAAAAGAAGAACATTTTACTGCGAGAAATGTCAGATTTTATATGGGTTATGAGTTATAAACTATGAGTTATGGGTATTCTTTACCATACACCATAAACCATTGACCATATCCAGACCTCGAGGCACGCTCTTTGCATGTATAACGTCGCATGGAAAAAAGAATGTTTGGGATCATACTTACCGTTTTAGGTATTGCCGGGCTTATTATAGCAGCGTACAATTTTGTACAGGGAAACACGTCTACCAATCACAGTGTGAAATCAGTAGTAGTGTATGGCATTTTGGGATTGTTGTTTTTCTTCGCGGGAATCGGATTAATACGAAGTACCCGTGATACAACAAATGGAGGTTAGTCAGCTCACACTCCCATACTCCCATACTCCCATACTCCCATACTTGCCTTACATATTCCGCCTGTATTGTCCTCCCACTTCATAAAGTGCATGTGTAATTTCTCCCAGACTGCAATATTTTACAGTTTCCATAAGCGAATCAAAAAGGTTTTCATTCTGAACGGCCGCTTTTTTTAAATGCTCAAGAGCCATTAACGACTTTTCTTTGTTAATTTTTTTAAAAGCATTCAGGTTTTCTATCTGCCATTGTTTTTCTTCTGAAGTACTGCGGATGATTTCTTTAGGTATGATGGTTTTCGATCCCCCGTTCTGTAGAAAAGTATTTACACCAACAATTGGAAGTTCGCCGTTGTGTTTGCGACTTTCATAAATCATGCTTTCTTCCTGTATTTTATTACGCTGATACATCCTTTCCATTGCACCCAATACACCACCTCTTTCCGTGAGCCGGTCAAATTCTTTCATCACAGCTTCTTCCACGAGATCTGTAAGTTCTTCGATTAGAAAAGATCCCTGAATAAAGTTTTCTGTTTTTGCAGTTCCCAGTTCACGATTAATAATTAGCTGAATGGCCATGGCACGTCGCACACTTTCCTCTGTAGGTGTTGTGATCGCTTCATCATAAGCATTCGTATGCAGCGAATTGCAGTTATCATAAATAGCATAAAGTGCCTGCAGGGTTGTACGGATATCGTTGAAATCTATTTCCTGTGCATGCAAACTGCGTCCGCTGGTTTGAATATGATATTTTAATATCTGGCTTCTCTTGTTGGCTTTGTATTTATACTTCATTGCCTTGGCCCAGATACGTCTTGCCACTCTGCCGATCACGCTGTATTCCGGATCCATGCCGTTGCTGAAAAAGAAGGATAAATTCGGCGCAAACTGATCGACCTGCATGCCGCGACTCAGATAATATTCCACGTACGTAAATCCGTTTGCCAGCGTAAATGCGAGTTGTGTGATGGGATTCGCACCTGCTTCAGCAATATGATATCCTGAAATAGATACGCTATAAAAATTTCTCACTTTATGTTCCTGGAAATACTCCTGCACGTCTCCCATGAGCTTCAGTGCAAACTCCGTAGAGAAAATACAAGTGTTCTGTGCCTGATCTTCTTTTAGAATATCAGCCTGTACCGTCCCCCGTACTTCTTGAAGAGCCTTTGATTTGAGTTCATAATAGATATTTGCAGGTAACACTTCTTCGCCACTAATGCCTAATAATTTCAATCCAAGTCCATTGTGAGTTTCAGGTAATCCGGTTGATTCCGTATCCTGATAATGTGGTGGTTTGAGGTCTTTATACTTTTCAATAAGAATCTGGTTCACTTCATTCCATAATCCTTTTTCCGTAATATATTTTTCACATTCCTGATCGATGGCAGCGTGCAGGAAAAAAGCAAGTATCATTGGGGCAGGACCGTTGATCGTCATGCTCACCGAGGTGCGCGGATCACAGAGATCAAAACCACTGTATAATTTTTTTGCGTCATCGACCGTACAGACACTGACACCACTATTGCCGACTTTGCCATAAATATCAGGTCGGGGATCGGGATCTTCCCCATATAGTGTAACTGAATCAAATGCTGTACTCAGTCTCTTGAAATTTTGAGAGGCCGACAAATAATGAAATCTCTTGTTGGTTCTTTCGGGTGATCCTTCTCCAGCAAACATTCGCGTCGGATCTTCCGCTTCCCGTTTCAAAGGAAAAGATCCGGCAGTAAACGGAAATGAGCCTGGTACATTTTCCTGGGCCTGCCACCGCAAAATATCACCCCAGTCTTTATAACGTGGTAAAACAATTTTTGGAATTCTTGTGCCTGACAAACTGGTCGTGAATAATGGCAGCCTGATTTCTTTATTGCGGACCTGAAATGAATACTCGTCTGACTGATACGAGTTTATTTTTCCTGCCCAGTTTTTGATCAGCTTCCGGCTCACCGGTGTGAGCTGGTTTTCATAATGAACTATTTTCTTCTCCAGTTCTTCCACAGGGAAATTATTATTTCCCTTTTTCATTTCTTCCAGTGCTCCCGATAATTTATACATCGTGGAAGCAATAGCGCTCTGATCTTCCACCAATTTATTATACTCAGTAATACTCTCATGAATTTCCCCGAGGTATCGGACACGTGATGCTGGTATGATTGATTTCTCCCAATGTTCTTTAATCTCAGGAAGTTTCATTTCTGATATAAGATGGGATGACGATCGTTCATCAACCAGTTTAATGAGCCGCATGAACAAATCCTGAATACCTGCATCATTGAACAATGCGGCAGTTGTTGCAACGACCGGAATATCCGCATCCTTTGCATTCCACAAAGCATGATTTCTCCTGTACTGTTTTTTAACCTCAATCAATGCATCTGCAGCGCCGGGCTTGTCGGCTTTGTTGATCACAATGAGATCTGCGTAATCAAGCATATTGATTTTCTCCAGCTGACTGGCTGCCCCATATTCGGGTGTCATTACATATACCGATATATCGCAAAACTTCAGGATGGAAGCGTCGCTTTGTCCGGTTCCCGCAGATTCGAGAATGATCAGATCAAACGCCGCTTCTTTACAAATATCCAGCGCCTGCTGAACATAAGCGCTCAGTGCAACATCTGTTTCCCGGGTTGCCAGAGACCGCATATAGGCACGGGGAGAATGAATGCTGTTCATCCGGATACGATCACCGAGTAGTGCACCTCCCGTTTTTTTCTTCGAAGGATCCACGGAGATTACGGCTATTGTTTTATCGGCAAATCCATTCAGAAACCTCCGAACGATTTCATCTGTCACGCTACTTTTTCCTGCGCCGCCTGTGCCGGTGATGCCGATGACCGTTGGCTTTTTTTCGATGACCGTTGACCGTTGACCGATAAGCGACTGATTATCGCTGGCGGTTGGCTGTTGTTCGTTGGCCGTTGGCCGTTGGCCGTTGGCCGGTTCAGCATTCTCAGCATTTGTAATTGCTCTTGCGATGCGTCGAATCTCTTTGTATTCTCCGAGAGGAAGTTTTCCGTTCCAGTTATTTTCGGCGGACCAGAAGATACTTTTATCTGACTGAACTGTTTTTTCAGTTTCCTTAATCAGATCGTCGATCATGCCTTCGAGGCCGAGGTCTCGACCATCATCGGGGGAATAGATACGACTGATTCCATGTTCATACAGCCATTTTATTTCCGTCGGTAGAATGGTTCCACCACCTCCGCCGAAAATCCTAATATGACTGCTACCACTTTCATCCAGCAAATCCCTCAGGTACTTGAAGAATTCCAAATGACCACCCTGGTATGAGGTAATGGCAATTGCCTGCACATCTTCTTCGATAGCCGCTTCAGCGATTTCATGCACACTTCGATTATGACCGAGATGAATTACTTCCACGCCCTTCGACTGCAAAATGCGTCGCATGATATTGATCGCAGCATCATGTCCATCGAACAGCGAAGTCGCCGTCACCATTCTTAATCGCTGTCTGGTAGTATCCATAGAAAAGTTCAATCATCAAATTTAGCCTAAAAACTAATGAGTGTTAGTTTTTGCTTATAGCAACTATATACAAGTTGGGACTAGTGGGAAAATCAGAAATTAATTAAGTTTTTTGATCGCATTCTGTAAAGACCAATCAATTAATGATGGGTATAGCATGTTGGAAGCAGAATCAATAAAAAATAATGCACTATCTAATTGAGTTTTTTGATTCTTTGAAATCACATAAATAATACTAATCATACGCCCTAATTCTCGTGTGGTGTCGGCACTTAAAATGGATTTCGAAACCGAATCAGATACCTTATTCATATAACTTATTTCACCCTGATAAATTTCGATTCCTTTTTCGTCATTCTTTTCTTTAGCTGCCGATAATTGCGCTTGCACATTTCTGATTTCCATTGAATATCCGGAATCGTCAACTATTCTGCCCAGTCTTTCATTAAGCGGAACATTATAGACTATATGAATAGAATCCAATACAGCTACGGAGTCAATTTTTTTCAAATGTGATATGAGGTTTGTTTTTAGTTGATCCGAAAGGCTGGGCGATTTTTCACTACAAGACAAAAACAGAATATATGCCAGTAGCGTTATCAGTAAATATTTTTTCATGAAATTATTGTTTCTTCTTGGCTGGTTTCTTTTCTTTCTTTGGTGTATATGGAGTAGCGGATAGCTTTACAATATCTTCAAAACTGCCATTTAAATTCAGATTTTCATGAACTTTTATATTTCGTCTCCAGGGCAATCGGAACCGTTTCAATCAGCTCAAGTGATTTGACCATATCCCTGGTGGTTGATTTGTATTTTAAGAAATGGGGTGTTTGCAAATGCGCTTTGTATGCTTCCTGGCTGGCATATATTTCGAATACGGTTACGTGAGTAGGATTGTTTTTTTCATAAACAGCATATAGCGTGAGAACTCCCGGTTCAACCCGGACTGCAGTTTCGGCGTGTTCTTTTAGTGCCAATTTGTATTTTTCCAATTGAGCTGAATCTATTTGCAGTCTCGCAATTCTTACCACTAAATCTTTCTGTGCATTTACCGTTTCAAATGAAAATAATACCATGACGAATGCCATTAATATTTGAATCAGCCACTTTACGCCTCCAAAAGTTTTATTTGAATTTTCCATAGGATTTATTTTTATTTCTTGTTTTAATGCGCAATATGCACTGAAAAAGTTTTCATTTTTTGGGAAGGAAAATCTGAAAAATTAAGACGCCTATCGAGTGCAACTAATTCAACTTCCTCGCTACCGTCGCAATAGTAGTATCAATTAATTCTGAATCCCAAACTTTGTAGTTCTTGTCGAGAAAGTAGTAGGCCATTCCTTGCTGCGTCGCACCATTTTTACTCAGCTGAAAACTGCAGGTTGCTACTATTCCCAGTTTTTTTGTGGTATCTGCTTTTGATATAACATTGGTGAGTGAGTCAACCTGTGGACTCATATAATCCACTTCACCTTTATAAAATCCGATACTGTCGGTCTTTTTTGCTTTAATGGCGTTTGACAACTGTTCCTGCACGTAGGTGAATTCTCTCACGTAGATGCTGTCATCTATAATGCGTTCCAGTCGCTGATCAATGGAATCCGCCCTTACGATTCTGAAAGAATCCAAATGAACGGTGGAATCTATTTTGCTCACGCGCAGAAGAAAATTTACTTTTAACTGATCAGGCAGACTGGCAGTTTTGGTGCTACATGAAGTAATGAAAACGTGTATTAGTAAAACAATAGTAGTTATTTTTTTCATGCCCAAAGTTTACCTGTTTTTCTGTATCACATAGGTTCCGGCATACATATCATGCAACGATCTTCGCTGTTCATTCGTAAAAAATGTGATACAATCAGCAACTGCAAAAACAAATACGATTCCATTAATCCATGGGAGCGCCGGATTTGTGGAACTTAGATAAGTCTGAAATTCCTGGAAACCCGATATTGAAGCCAAATCAATCGTCAAATAACTCTTCGCTGTTATGATCGCAATCAGAACAGAAGGAATATAATAAAAGCTCACTCTTTTCAATTCTTCGTTTAGTGTAATTTTCCCGAAATGAGGGCCCACAACCTGGAGTCCAGCGGCCATTTTTCCTACGGTAGCTCCATAGCGATATTCCATAAAGGGTTTGTAAGTCAGCGTAATGATGGATGTCAGAATATAAAGGAAGGGAATTTTCCAGGTGTACAGATTTATAAATGTCACCGGGAAAGTAACCAACGCAACGATTATAGAGTCAAGGATCGCAGCACCAAACCTCGGCCAGAAAGTAGCGAATTGTACTTCAGCTTCCGGAAAGAGGGGTTCATCTTCTGTAAGTGTGTCATTCATGGGATCTTATGTTCAGTGGCTTATTAATTTATTATCATTAGGCGACTAAGTCCATACCAAGTCCATTGTTTGATGGACTTGGTATGGAGATACTTCGGCACTGATAATGCTTTGACAGGGATCTGGCCCTGTCCTGACTAAAATGTCATAGCTACTTTAAGTTAATCCAAAATATCCAGTGTTGCTAACGACACCTGGTAATACCTAAGTATTTCAGGGCAGCGTTATACTTAATCACTGGTTGTTCACCTGTTAAATGGATACATAAAGCGCAGTTTTCGTTGTCGAACCGGAGTGGACTTATTTTTGAATAGCTACATTCGTTTAACCCAAAAATCATGCATATAGACGCCGAAGTTCATTTCTGGAAGTATGGGAAATCCCTGATAAGCCCCGTTATCCGGGGGAATAAGTTGCTACAACAGGACTACCTGCCTGAACATATAGCCCTGAGTTTCAACCGAAATGAAATAGACGGCTGCATAGCCATGGCTGCTGAACCCGCCGAAGTGGAAACCCGTTTTCTCTCTGAACTGGCTATTACCCATCCGGTCATTAAGGGAGTAGTTGGCTGGGTTGACCTTCAAGGATCCGGGGCAGTTGAAACATTAGAAGAATTTCAGCAGTACCAATCCATCAAAGGGTATAGATTGGATATTGGAAAGAACGAATGGCCTTCTCCCGATATCATGGAAATACTCCGGGTTAATCAATTTACCCTCGATATTTCAATAGGAACGAACGGCGAATCCGATGTCACTAAATGGATTCGGCGTTATCCGGAACAGTCATTTATTCTTCGCGATTGTGCAAATCCCGACGCCACACAATTGCCAACAAAAAAATGGGAGGCCGATATTCGTGAGTTAGCTAAAAATCAAAACCTGAACTGTAAGTTGTCTGGTTTGTTTACCAGGGGCCATGGAAAGTCGTGGAAGCCTGCAGATTTTTATCCATTCCTGGAAATACTTTTTACTGCTTTCGGTCCGGACCGGCTTCTTTATGCGAGTGACTGGCCCTTTCTGCTTTTATCAGGTATTTATGTGCAATGGAAAAGTCTGCTTGAAAAATTTACAGAGCGTTTAACTATTGATGACCGCGATAAATTCTTTGGTGAAAACGCCGTTCGAATATACCGGCTCTGAAAAATAATTAACTTGGACGGATGAAGACAAGATTGCTTATCATCCCGATATTGCTTACCAGCTTCTTTTTTCAGGAAACATTTTCACAGTCGTCGTCCATAGATCCCTGGGTCATCAGCACCGCAGCAATCGATCCCACTCATTATTATGGTGTAACGGTCGCCAATGGAATGATCGGCATCGTTTCTTCTCCCCAACCCTTCCAGGTAAAAGATGTAGTGCTTGCAGGCGCGTATGACTTATACGGCCGCGGCAGGGTCAGTAATTTTTTGAAGAGTTTCAATTTGCTCAATATGCATTTCAGCGTGGATGGAAAAGATATTTCATCCGCTAATATTTCTTCCATGAAACAAACGCTGAATATGTTACATGCGAGTTTCACTACGAGTTTCAACTATGGCGACAAGGCAACCATCAGTTACACTTACTATGCATTAAGACAACTTCCCTTTACCGTTTTGATGGATATTACGGTGCAGGCAAAAAAAGATATTGAGATCGAGCCAGCCAGCGTGATGGAAGCGCCCGATGCGTTGCGCGATGTACAGAATTATTACAATGAAATCGACCGTCCGCATGTTGTGATATCGCTTCTTACCTCAACTGCGAAAAGTCCGACGGGCAAATTACTTATGTGTGCTTCGAATACATTTTTATTTACTGAACCTCACGGACAGGAACCGCGGCTGATTCATGAAATGTGGGATAACAATATGCACCTGCTGAAATTCAAAAAAAGCATTAAAGCGGGGGAGACTTACCGGTTTTCCATTGCAGGTTCCTCCATTACTTCGGCACATGACGAGGACCCACTGAATGAAGCAGAACGACTTACGATATTTGCCAAACTGCAGGGTGCCGATCGTCTCATTGCTTTTCATGAAAAAGCATGGAGTGATATCTGGAAAACTGATATACAGATCACGGGCGATGAACAATCGCAACAGGACGTACACAGTATGCTCTATCACCTGTACTCATTTACAAGAGAAGGCACATCGTTTAGTTTATCGCCCATGGGAATCAGTGGTCTCGGATACAACGGACATGTATTCTGGGATGCCGATCTGTGGATGTTTCCAGCGCTGCTGGTACTACATCCTGAAATGGCAAAGTCAATGATTGAATATAGGTATGAGCGATTGAATGCAGCGAAAAGTAATGCCTTTGAACATGGATATAAAGGCGCTATGTTTCCCTGGGAAAGTGCAGCGAGCGGTGTGGAAGAAACACCTGTATGGGCATTGAGTGGTCCGTTTGAACATCATATAACGGCATGCGTTGGTTTGGCGGCCTGGAATTATTACTGTGTAACGCAGGATAAGGACTGGCTTCGCGAAAAAGGCTGGCCCATTATTTCTGCAACGGCAGACTTCTGGGCGTCGAGAGTTGAAAGGAACGGCCCTGGTCGTTATGATATTAATAATGTGGTCGCCGCCGACGAGTGGGCGGAGAACGTGGACAACAACGCATTCACCAATGGTGCGGCCAAAGTATTATTGAAACATGCAACGGAAGCAGCCGCTATATTGGGAGTAAAAGCTGATCCTGATTGGATGCTGGTCTCCGATAATATTCCGATTCTTCAAGGGAACGGAATTACGATGGAACATGCTCAATATAAAGGTGAAGGCATCAAGCAGGCAGATGTAAACCTGCTGGCCTATCCATTAAAACTTATCACAGATCCTGTACAAATAAAAAAAGACCTGGTTTATTACCAGTCACGCGTTCCCAACGAAGGAACGCCCGCTATGACCCAGGCTGTTTTCGCCTTATTATATGCCAGGCTCGGACAGGGTGATACCGCCTTTCACTTTTTTAAAGATGCTTATATTCCAAATTTAAACCCGCCATTCCGGGTTATTGCAGAAACCAAGGGGGGTACCAATCCCTATTTCGCAACAGGTGCGGGCGGGATACTGCAGGCTATGATAATGGGTTTCGGCGGCCTGGATATAACCGGGAACGGACTTGTTCAGGTGCCGTCGAAACTTCCGTCAGGATGGAAGAAGCTTGTAATAACCAATATTGGCCCTGACAAGAAAAATTATACCGTTCAATAAAAATCAGTAATTTGCTCTTAACTGTGAAGAGAATTGCTGCCATATTGATATTGGGGTTACTCCTGTTTAACTGGGTTGGTTACCAGTTGTACACGGCTATTTTACAGGATCGCGCCGACAAATCCCTCATAGCAAATCTTGACGAAAACAACTATTCAGACGCAGATCTGATATCCATTAAAATTCCGACTGTCCATCTCTCTTCCTATGTGAATTCAAAGGAATTTGAGCGTGTTGATGGTAAGATTGAATTGAATGGGGTACAGTACAATTTTGTAAAACGCCGCTATAACGATGGCGTGATGGAACTTCTTTGTATACCGAATACGGGCGTCACCAGAATTCAAAATGCCAGAGATAATTTCTTCAAACTGGTAAATGATTTACAGCACCCTGGACAGTCAAAGAAATCAGAACAACACAATACGACTTTCAAAAGTATCAATGCCGGTAATTATATCGGATTGCAATCTTTCATTATTCCTGATAATATATCTGTCAGTTTAAAAGCTACAGATTATTATCTTCTTCAAATACCAGACGTTCACCTTACACGCGCCGGCCAGCCTCCGGATCTCGCTTAAGTCGTCTGTTTTGCTTTTTATCATGACATACGCATGGTAAGTATTCCCATTATTTATTAGTATTTATTACGTTATTATTTTATTGCGCAATGCAATTGACTCCGGTTGGTTGTCGTCGCACATGTTCAAATTCATTAACCATTAACCTGTTCTTTTTATTATTCTAAATATTCAATTAACTGCGAAATGAAGAAGCAAACAATTATTCCCATGTTGTTCGTTGTGGCTTTTCTTAGCACCACAACAACAGTGACGAGAGCACAAACAGTAGATGACGCCATCATGATGGATAAAAAGCAATGGTGCAACGGATTAACTTATATGCATTCCGCATGGACACAATATTGGGAAGGCACCCATAAAAGGGAAAACTTAAATCTCGGAACGGTGACAACACAGTCTGTAATGTTTATGAGTAATTATGGAATTACCGACAAACTGAACGTATTGGTTTCCGTTCCTTATGTATGGACAAATGCTTCCGCCGGAACGCTCCATGGCATGAAGGGTTTCCAGGATATTGAGGCGGATGTGAAATATGAGTTTTACAAAACAAAAATCGGGAAAGGTAAATTATCCCTTATCGGCCTGATAGGGTTCAGTACTCCGCTAACGAACTATGAAAATGATTTTCTGCCCATGTCTATCGGACTTGGCAGCACCAATCTTTCCGGTCGCCTTACGGTAGATTATCAAAACGGTATTTTCTTTACAACACTCTCGAGTTCATACGTATTCAGAAGCGATGTTACTATTGACAGAACTTCTTATTACACAGACCAAATTAATTACACGAACAAAGTGGACATGCCAAATCAATTGTACAGCAATTTATTTATCGGTATCAGAAAACAGAACCTGATTGCTGAAGCAGCTGTGATGAACATGTATACGTTTGGCGGGTTTGACATACGCACCAATGATATGCCCTTTGCGAGCAACCAGATGAATTCAACATCTGTTGGGGCGCACGTAAAATATTTCCTTCCATTTGTTCCCAACCTTGAAGTTATCGGTGGTGCCGACTGGGTGGTTGCCGGGAGGAATGTGGGTCAGGCATCGACATATTCCGCGGGACTTTATTATGTGCTTAGTTTAAAAAAATAATAAAATAACAGTAATGAAAAATATATTCTTTTCTTTCTCCGGACTTGCCGCTGTGATGTTATTGATCTCCGGATGTACGAAAGAAGTTTCTAACCGAACTTCCAACCTGCCAGCAATGGATCCTACCAATCTTGATTTAACTGCAGGCACCTGGAGAACAGTATTGCTTACACGCCCTGATAGTTTTGCGGTTGCTGCTCCCGTACCCACCACTTCACCGTTGTATCTGGCTGACATATATGAGATAAAATCGCTGCAAAAGAGCCTCACCGGTGATCAGGCAAGCTCCATTAAATATTGGGCAGCAGGGGGTGTGTTGAGGTGGAATGAAATACTGCGCGGATTGGTAGCTAAATACAATTTGCCTCCAATCGCTAACTCGGATACCAGTTATCCGATCCCAAGCTCTACTAACCCGCTTGCCTATCCGCTTTTTCCTTTTTCCAATCCTCCCTACGCCGCAAGGGCGTTTGCATATGTTAGTGCTGCGCAATACGATGCGCTGGTTGCCTGCTGGTATTACAAAACAAAATACAATCGGGCCGCACCTTATGCATTTGACTCTTCAGTAAATGCGGAGTACATCAACAAAACAAGCTTACCATCTTACCCTTCGGAAGCAGCGGTGCTGGCAGGTGTAACGGCAGAAATGATGAAACTTTTATTTCCGGATGAAATAGCGAATGTGCAGGCACTGCTGGTGCAAAATGAACAAGCCGCCATCATGAGTGGTGCGGCTACGAGAGCTGATGTTACTGCCGGTGAAGCGCTCGGAAGGCAGGTTGCAGAACTTTTTATTACCCGCGCGAGAGGCGACAATGCGGGAAAAGCGGTAGGCACCCCTACAGACTGGTCAAATTTTGTGACGGTTTGTGAAGGTCAGGGCCTTACGCCATGGTATAGTCTGGAAACGCCAAAACGTCCTCCCATGCTACCACTTTTTTTCAAGGTTAAACCATTTCTGTTTGACTCTGCAACGGTGGTAAGTCTTCGTCCAGGTCCTCCCCCGGCTGTGGGATCAGATGAGATGACCAAAGATGTTGCGGAAGTAAAAAACTACGTTAACAATCCAACGCGTGATAATATGCGTATTGTACAATTCTGGGCTGATGGTGTGGGTACTTATACACCACCCGGACACTGGAATGCTATTGCTGCGGAAGATTTTATAACACAGAATTATAGTGAAGTCCGGTTTGCCAGAAATATCGCATTACTGAATATGACGATGATGGACGCTGCGATTGTATGCTGGGATGTTAAATATCATTATTTCAATCCGAGGCCGACGCAGTTAGATCCTACAATTAAGACGCTGACCGGAATTCCCAATTTCCCTGCATACATATCAGGACATTCTACATTTAGCGGAGCCGCGGCCACAATACTCGGATATATTATTCCAAACAATGCATCCAAATATAATGCGATGGCGCAGGAAGCAGGACTCAGCCGGCTAGTTGGCGGAATTCATTTCAGAACGGACTGTGAGACGGGATTAACGGTTGGAGGCAATGTCGGCAACTATGCTGTACTACGCGCGCAGAACGATGGTGCCAATTAAATTTTTAATAAATGTTTAGGCAATTCAGACCCTTCGATTCTTCGCGGGGTCTTTTTAAAAAATTAACGAATGCTTTCGGTAAATAACACGCTAAAAATCCATTACACACTTCGCATCGCTGCGGCCATGTGTTTTATTGGTCACGGTGCTTTTGGTATTATCACAAAGCCCATATGGTGTAATTATTTTGCGCTTTTCGGAATCGGGAAAACTACAGCTTATCATTTAATGCCGGTACTTGGATCCATAGATATTCTGCTGGGAATTATATTACTCTTCAGGCCAGTCAGAGCGATCGCGGTCTGGCTTATCATATGGGGGACCGTTACTGCCCTGTGCAGGCCTCTGTCGGGAGAATCCTTTGGTGAATTCATCGAAAGAGCCGGAAATTTCGGAGCACCACTTTGTCTTTTGTTGCTGGCAGGCGATTTTAAAGCTCGTATCCCCTGGCTTTTTTCAACTGTAAATCCGAAAACACCAGTAACTGAAAAATCATTCATGCGCACTAAAACGGCATTGCAGATCATTGTATTTCTGCTGCTGCTGGGTCATGGTTGGCTGAATATGATTCAGAAACCGGGTATTATTAATCAATATACTTCACTCGGTTTTTCGAATCCGGTAAATATTTCCCTGCTTGTCGGAATATTTGAAATTATGGCCGCCATTGCCGTTTTAGTAAAACCAGTGAGGCCATTGATTTTCGCGTTTCTGATCTGGAAAATGGGAACGGAATTATTCTATCCTCATTTCGAAATACTTGAATGGGTTGAGCGTGGCGGCAGTTATGGAACACTGCTGGCGCTTTGGTTTTGTCTGGAACCTGTGCGGAGGTTGGCAATTGGCGGAAGACGGTTGACGGTTGACCGATGACCGTTGGCGGGTGACCGGAAAAATGCTTTCGGCTTTGGGCCTTAAGCTTGCTTTCATCTTAACAAGTAATCAATAGTCATAAGCAATATAATCCCTGCGATTCTTCGCGGGGATTAATTTTTTAAGCTAAAGGCTTAAAATAATTATGGGTTATGGATTATTGATTGAATGCCACACTCCCATACTCCCATACTCCCATACTTGCTTAAGCTGTATCTTTAAATCCAAATTAACCCCCGATGAAGTCCTTCTTTTATCTGCCGGTGATACTTTTTAGTATCGGGCTGAATGCCCAGTACCTGCAGCCTGCAACCCCCGATAAAATTTACGGAGATCTTTTTGTTGAAGTACAGATGCAAAAAATATTTCCCGATGGAAAAACATTTGTTGATTGTATTCCGAAAAGAAAACCCACCGACATCATGTATGATTACGGAATGCAGAAGGGTCCCAATTTCAACCTGAAGAAATTTGTAGAAGACAATTTTGAAATTCCAAAGCCAGTCGATGCCAATTACAAATCGGACACTTCAGAAGAAATCGTCGCCCATATCAAGAAACTTTGGACGGTGTTGAAAAGAAATCCTGACAAAGAAATTGAAGGAAGTTCGTTGCTTCCACTACCAAATTCTTACATCGTACCCGGCGGAAGATTCAGGGAAGTTTATTATTGGGATTCTTATTTCACCATGCTCGGACTGAAGGAAACTGGTGAAATAAAAACCATCCGTGATATGGTGAGCAATTTTGCTTACCTGATTGAAACCTATGGTCATATCCCCAATGGTAACAGAACTTATTATCTGGGCAGATCGCAACCTCCTTTTTTTTCCTGTATGGTTGAGCTGCTCGCGGATGTACAGGGCGACAGTATATACCAGCTATATCTGCCGGCGATGGAAAAAGAATATGAATTCTGGATGGAAGGTGCAGATAAATTAAAAGCAGGCGAAGCATACCGCAGGGTTGTTCGTCTGAAAAATGGCGATTTGTTAAACCGTTACTGGGACGATAGCATGGTCCCACGTCAGGAAAGCTGGCACGAAGACTATCTGACTGCGGAAAAATCCGGCAGAAACAAAATAGAAATGTACAAACATCTCAGAGCTGGTGCAGAAAGTGGTATGGATTTCAGCAGCAGATGGTTCGCCGACCATAAAACTATAACAACCATTCAGACTACGGATATACTTCCGGTTGACCTTAACAGTCTGATGTATCATATGGAATGGACGATTGCCAGGGCAAAACTTATCAACGGCGATGAAGCCGGCGCAAAGTTGTTTCGGGAAAAAGCGCAGCATAGGGCCCTATTGATCGATACGTATTTCTGGAACAGTAAAATGACATTTTACACAGACTATCAATTCGTGACGCAGACCAAACTCAATAATATTACTCCGGCCGGATTGTATCCTTTTTGTTTCATCAAAGGAAAACCTGACTACATGAGCTTAATTGGCAAGCAGGTTGCTGAAGTATTAAAAACCAAATTGCTTAAAGACGGGGGGTTTGTTACGTCGGAATATAATACTGGTGAACAATGGGATGCACCCAATGGATGGGCTCCCCTGGAATGGATGATGATCTGGGGGCTGGATCGTTGCGGGCAGAAAAACCTGGCGTCGCTGGCAGCAAAAAGATGGATCAAATTAAATATCCATGTATATAAGCAAACCGGTAAACTAATGGAGAAATATAATGTTACTGATCTCACCAGGGAGGCGGGTGGCGGAGAATATGACGGACAGGATGGGTTTGGATGGACGAACGGAGTATTGCTAAAACTGATTAGTGTATATGGGTTGAAATAGGTGGAACGCTTAACGCGGAACGCTTAACGCGATGAATTATTAATAATTTAGGAATATGATCGTTGAAAATTGACCATTGATAATTGACCATTATGACCGACGAATATTTCATGCTGCAGGCGCTTAAAGAAGCAAAAAAAGCCTACGATGAAGGAGAGGTTCCGGTCGGGGCGATTGTAACGATCAATGGAAAAATCATATCCCGCGGACATAATCAGGTGGAGAGATTAAACGATCCAACTGCCCATGCCGAAATTATCGCGCTCACTTCTGCTTTCAATTTTCTTGGATCTAAATATTTACCTGACGCAACGATATATATTACCATAGAACCCTGCCTGATGTGTACCGGTGCCCTGTACTGGAGTAAAATTCAGAAAGTAGTTTATGGTGCAGCGGATACTAAAAACGGATACAGGAAATATGTAGCCCCATGTCCCTCATTGGAAGAATTCGGCGTTGCACCCATACCGTTTCATCCAAAAACGATCGTAATAGATGGGATTTTGTCAGACGAATGCGCTACACTTATGAAAGATTTTTTTAAAGAAAGAAGGTGAGAAGCTGATTTCTCCGAATGGAAAAAATATGAAGTGTAGAATAATTGGGACAAATGTTAAATTCCATATATTTTCTACATTAATTTTTTCTCATTTATATTTTTCAAATAATCGAACTTTTATCTTCGTTATCAACCTTTGATCTGTAATTTTGTTATCCTTCATCTGAATCAATACTAATCATTAAAAAATAAAAACTTATGGCATTTACTTTACCTGCACTTCCATACGCGCCGGCCGCCCTTGAACCACATATCGACGCGTTGACGATGCAGATACATCATGATAAGCACCACCAGGCATATGTTGACAATCTGAATAAAGCTGTGGCTGGAACACCCAACGAAAATAAATCGTTAGAGGAACTGGTTAGTATAGCCGGAACCCTGTCGCCTGCTATCCGCAACAACGGTGGTGGTCATTGGAATCATAGTTTTTTCTGGCAAATTCTTGCACCAAATGCGGGGGGAAAACCTACCGGAAAACTGGGTGAGTCCATCGATGCTGATTTTGGATCGTTTGATGCTTTCAAAGAAAAATTCACGCTTGCTGCAACCGGTCGCTTTGGAAGTGGCTGGGCATGGCTGGTGGAACAGGATGGTAAACTGCTGATATCTTCCACGCCCAATCAGGATAATCCGTTGATGGATGTTGCGGAAGTAAAAGGAACTCCGATTCTGGGAGTTGACGTTTGGGAGCATGCGTATTACCTTAAATATCAGAATCGCCGCCCCGAATATTTAGCTGCATTTTGGAATGTCGTTAACTGGAAGGAAGTAGATAAAAGATACGAAGCATCTTTATAATATAATTACTGTTTTAATTAACTTCAAATCCCGTCCCGCCATCGGTTGTACGGGATTTTCTTATTTAAAAAACGCATATGAAAAAAACCACCGGACTGCTGCTTCTTTCAATGCTGTTATTCAGCGCGTGCAAAACACATCAAAAGAAAATTCTGATTTATGCAAACAGCAATATTCAGGTAGATGAATCGCAAAAAAATATTACTGTTGAAGAAGGAAACACGCAGGTTGAGAAAGAACTGGATTTCAGCGGATCTGATGAAGTTACATTGAATATCACGGGTCCGCAGGGTCACTACACTTTGGTGGCTAAAGAAGACGGATATTGGCTTGCCAATCTAAAATCAGACACCGTGCTGGGCAGCATGCAACATATAGGATTAAGTGCCCAAACGCGCATTACACAGGAGCAATTAAAAAAACAGTTGGACAGTTTGAATTTATTAGTAAAAGGAGCCAATGTTTCAGCAGACGCAAAAAATTATTTTGTACCTCCGGGTAAAATCGTGAAAATTTCAGATAATACGAATGTGAAAATTTTCGGTCCTTTCACTTCGATCCCGCACGACTTTGACGCAAGCACAGTTTCCGAAGTATATAAATTTTATAACCTGTCGGAGGTGAATAAAATTATCAGCAAACTGACGGATATGGGCACTTATAAAGGAGAATGAGGAAAGTATGGGAGTATGGGAGTATGGGAGTATGGAAGATAGAAACAACATACTTTCTCACACTCCCATACTCCCATACTTTATTTCACCGGATCATGCCCATGTCGTCCCCAGGGATGACAACTGGCAATTCTGCGAATGGCCATCCAGCCTCCTTTGAATAATCCGTATTTACGAAGCGCTTCCAGCGCATATGCAGAACAGGTAGGTGTGAACCTGCATTGCGGACCAAGCCAGGGAGATATTGCCAACTGGTAAAACCGAATCAGTAATATCAACGGATAACTAAGTATTTTCATTATGACCTGCATGCAGAACGCGTATCAGTTTAATCAATACCTGTTGAAGGGCTTTTGAAATTTCTTCATAAGAAATGATTTCTCTTCCCGTATAAATAAAAAATAACGAGAGTAAAAGCTCGTATTTTAAAACGAAAGTTTCAAGTTCATTTTTTTGGAGCCGATACGATTCTCTGGTGAGCCGCTTGATTCGGTTCCTGTCAACAGCTCTCGGAAAGTTTTTTGAACTGACTGTGAATCCTGCTTTTAGCTCAGCTTTGCCCGTTGTTGTCAAATACAACAGCCTAAATGGAAACTGGGTGATTTTCTTTCCTGATTCAAACAGCAAATCGATCTGCTTCCTGCTTTTTAACCGCTCGGACTTACCTAAAGAATGTGGCTTATTAACTGACATCCGATATCTGAAAATGAAAAAGCCCCTGGAAGGGGCATAAATTTAATAAATTTGAAACCTGATATATTGTTGACTGTTGACTGTTGACTGTTGACCGTTGACCGTTGACCGTTTAGCGTTTAGCGTTAAGCCTAAATTATTTCGCTCCAAATTCATCGGAAACTGTCAGTTTAGCGCGACCCTTGGCACGGCGACTGGCCAATACTTTACGACCGTTTGCAGTCTGCATACGTTTACGAAATCCATGAACTGTTTTACGACGGCGTGTATGTGGCTGGAATGTGCGTTTCATTTTTTTGTTTTTTCTCTTGTTGCCTGATTAACAGGTATTTACAGTTCAAATTATCCGGGACAATCCCTTTCCCCCGTTTAAAGGGACGGCAAAGCTAGATAATTCCTCTCTTATTGCCAACAATAAGGCTGATTTATCAGTAGCTAAGGGAAAAATATCCGTTGGTTATCGATACAGGTGAATTTAGCGAAAGGGAATTTGCTATAAAATTAAATGTGCCAGATATCCGGCGAGCTACGGTATCGTTTGCAATAACGGTTAAAGTACCATTCATCTGCGACAGTAATTGTTCGGATATACCGATATTATACACTCCGTAATATAATCCGGTGGCAAAATCCATATTGTAGCTTCCGGGTAAGACATTAGCAGGCATACCAAGCGCAAGTTCTTCATTACCATCGGCTGAAATACCGGCCACAAATAACTCACCTCCCGTAGTACTTTTTATAACCTGAACGCTGGTGAATGGAAATCCGCCAACAGATGCCTGTAATGTGTCGGCCAATGTTGATCCACCCCCGGAACTACCATTATATGGTACTGCATTAAAAACACCCGCCGTTATCGATATCTGACTATTATCCGTTGGGTCTACCAGTGTCAAACTGAAAGTTCCACTAACCACATGTTTGATGGTATCAATATTGTTAATATTTACTGTACCATTAGCCAAAGCAGTGTTACTGATGTAAACCTTTCCCTGTTGAGAGGAATAAGTGGCTATGGAAGAAGAAGAAGCATTTAGATTATAAGTTCCTGTTTGAAAAGTAGGCAGGACTATGGCAATTTGTTCACTATCCTTACCCAAGCCAGAGATGATTGCCCCATTGTTACTAACTGATATTAATTGAAGACTATCAGCATTCCACTGATTACCTCCGATTGTTGCATAAAAATCTCCGTTCAATATCTGTTTAATGCCGCCATTCTCCTGGCTTAATTCTTTTGTACAGGAAACAAACGATATTAAAAGAGGAATTATCAGATAGCTGGCAAGTCGCAATTTCATAAGTGGGGTTTATGTTTTCTGAGGTGTAAAACGAATTCAATTACAAAAATACTCTTTCTGAACTTACATTTTTGCCAAAAAAAAATCCACCATGCCTGTCAAAATCTGCATAATCGTCTGTTGTATAGAAAGCAATTGTTGATTCCTTACTGCAGCGGTTTGCGAGTTCAGGGTGATTTTTCAGGTATTTAACCAAACTTTCTGCTACGATATCTCCCTGAGCAACCAATTGAATATGCATCGGAAAATATTGTTTCAGTTTATTCATAAGAAGCGGATAATGTGTGCAGGCGAGAATGACTGTATCTATTTCTGGAGATTGCGCAAGCAGTTCATCGACGTATTTCTTTATAAAATAATCCGACCCGGGGCCCTGATGTTCATTATTCTCAATCAGGGGCACCCATAGCGGGCAGGCCTGTTGATACACTTTCACATGAGGAAAAAATTTATTAATCTCTAAAACATATGATCCGGAAATGACCGTTCCACTTGTTGCCAGGATACCCACGCTGCCAGTCTTCGAAAGTAATCCCGCGATTTCTGTAGTGGGCCTGATTACACCCAGCACTCTGTTGCTGGTGCCGGATTCAACAAGATCCTGTTGTTGTATAGTGCGCAATGCTTTTGCAGAAGAAGTATTGCATGCGAGAATAACGAGCGGGCAGCCTTTTGAAAAAAACCATTGAACTGCTTCCCTCGTGTACTGGTAAACCGTTTCAAAAGATCGATTCCCATAAGGCGCCCTGGCATTGTCTCCGAGGTAAATGAAATCATTCGCCGGAAGTTTTTCGACGATAGATTTCAATACAGTTAGTCCGCCATAACCAGAATCAAATACGCCAATAGGTTGAGAAAGGGGCATGTATAAATTTAAACAACAAAAAACAAAAAAGGGCCATCTCGTTTTACATGAGACAGCCCTTAACTAATTTTTATAAAAATTATTTCAAATTCAATTTCTTCTTTACCAGTGGAAGTATATCATCTGCCGGTGGAGAAACGATTAATGCATCTTTCAAAAACACATAACTATATCCATTTTCCTTGGCAACAGTTTGAACTACATCAGAAGCTTTCTTCTGAATAGGAGCCATCAGATCCTGTTGTTTTTGCTGATAGAGCTGACCAGCCTGTTGCTGATAACCCTGCAATTTGAGATAGAGTTCTCCCAATTGTTTTCTTTTAATTTCCAGTTGTGCTCTGGTATATTTTGCTGTATCCTTGGAAGAAAGCAGACTATCTTTCTCATTAAATTCACTCTTCATATCTTCGAAATTCTGATTGAGTGCGGACTGATAATCCTTCATGGAGGAATCAGCTTTCCTGTACTCAGGCATTGAAGTGATCAATTCGGTGAGGCTAACGTAACCTAATTTAGTTTGTGCCTGCAACTTGTTCCCTGCGAGGGTAAGTGCTACTAATACAATGGCAACAATTTTTTTCATAATTGCTTTCTGTTTTCTTTGTTTTGTTAATAGTTGATTTAATATATTTTGTCTACTTAACCCCGAGTTCCCTAAGTACGTCGTCACTCTTATCCAGCTTAGGGTCGGCAAAGATAACAGTTATTCCTTCACTTTTATCTAAAATAAAGTCATACATACGATTGACAGCGATTTTTTGAATAGCGTTATAAACCTTGTCCTGCACAGGTTTGATCAATTCCTGACGTTTTTTAAACAAATCACCTTCAAAGCCAAAGCGTTTACGCTGCAGGTCGCGCACTTCTTTCTCATGATTGAATAATTCGTCCTCTCTTTTCTTCTTTAAATCATCGCTCAGCATCGCTTCTTCCCCTTCAAAATCTTTGTACATCTTGTCGAGGACTACTTGTTTATCATCAATTTCTTTTTGCCATTGTACGCTGATCTGATCCAATTGCTTTTGTGCCTGTTTATACTCTGGCATTTTATCGAGGATATATTTAGTATCCACAACAGCATAACGCTGCGCGGAAGCATAAACGCAGGCACTAAATACCAGTATACATATGATTAAAAATTTTTTCATTTTGATGAAGTTTTGACGGGTTATTCAGGTTCTACGCCCAGCATAAAGGTAAAGCGGGACGCGTTGCTAAGCGAACCATTTACGATCCTGTCGAGTCCTATGCCGTAGTCGAATCCCAGCAAACCAAACATGGGAAGGAAGAAACGAAGACCTACACCCGTATCTCTGCGTAAACGGAAGGGGTTGTAACTCTGATAGTCATACCATCCGTTAGCGGCTTCAAAAAATACTTCTCCGTAAATGGTACTACTTGGACTGCTCACAAATGGATAACGCATTTCCAGCGTGTATTTGTTAAACATGGTAAAGAACTGGGTAGCACCGGTTTGTTCCGGGTTTATGCGCGGATCCGAATTCTGATAAACCGGATATCCTCTCTGTGAAATGATATCATATCCGAGCAGACCGAAGTTATTGGTAAGACCCGCATCTCCCAGCTGGAATCTTTCAAACGGAGAAAAATTTGCTTCGCTGTTATACCTGCCCATGAACCCCATTTTCACACCGGCATAGAGAACAAACTGACGTGTTTTGTCGGCTCCCATCGGTTTACCAATTGGAATGTACCACTGGCTTGTAAGGCGAAATTTCGTGTATTCAGGCAAGGTAAACTGATCCTGAGTAGTATTGTAATTCGACCGGAACAGGGACCATGGGGGCGTTGCCTGTGCACTGATCATGAAGTTAGAACCGCTGTGCGGATAAATTGGCTGATCCACGGAATAACGTCCCAGTCCCACTTTGAAGCTCAGGTTATTGGAATAACCATTTCTGAAATCTGGTGAGAAGAGAGAGTAGTTAGTCAGATCGTATAGAGTGTAGTTTATGGAATAAGTCAGTGTGAAATAGTCATCAGGCCATTTCAATTGTTTACCCAGTGCAACCACAACTCCGAAATTCTTCAGAGAGTTTGTATCACTGTATGCATATTTCGAAGTAGTATAATTATAGCCACCGGTTCTGAAAGCACTCCGGTAAAGACTCACTGTAAGCGAGTTTCTTTTTTTACCGCCCAGCCAGGGTTCAGTGAATGAAAGATTGTAAGACTGATATGCTTTCCCGTTAGCCTGAACACGCAGACTCAGTTTTTGTCCATCACCTGTTGGCAGGGGATCCCAGGCGGACTTCTTCCAGATATTATTGATAGAAAAATTATTGAAAGTAATTCCCACGGTACCAGTTACACCAATACCTCCGCCCCAACCGGCGGAAAGTTCCAGTTGATCGGATGATTTTTCTTCCACCGACCAGTTGATATCAACTGTTCCGTCTTCCTGGTTGGGCACAATATTCGGAGTAACTTTTTCCTGGTTGAAATATCCGAGGTTTACGATTTCACGTGTGGATCTTATGATATCCTGGCGACTGAATTTTTCACCGGGAATCGTACGCAGTTCACGACGAATAACATATTCTTTTGTTTTTTCATTTCCCGCAATGGTGACGTTTTTAATTGTTGCCTGCGGACCTTCGGTCATGCGTATTTCAAAATCGATGGTGTCGTTATAAACGGCAGTTTCAACAGGATCTATTCTGAAGAACAGATAACCGTCATCCAGATACAGATCACTTACCCCGCCACCTTCCTGGGAAACCTGTTTGCCAAGTTTCTTATCTAATATATCCAGGTTGTAGACATCTCCTTTATGAATGCCGAGAACCAGAGATAGCACCGTGTCCGGATATTTTGTGTTGCCCTTCCAGGTTACGTTTCCGAAATAATATTTTTTGCCTTCATCAACCTTTATAGCAATGTTCAACTGCTTCTTGCTGTTATAGAACAATGTGTCGGAAACAATTACTGCATCGCGATATCCCTGGGAGTTGTAGTAGTCGAGAATTTTCTGCTGATCCTCTTTATATTTTTTCTCGTTAAACTTCGCGGAACTAAATAATTTAAAACGAAAATAAGGATCGAGGAATTCTTTGGATTTTGTGTAAGAAAGAAATCCCTGCTGATCAATATATTCTTTCAACGTCATCGGCTTGATCACTCCGTAAGAAGAGGAATCTTTTGCAGGAAATAACGTTAGTTTGGTAACTTCCTTTGTATCATCCATTTGCTTTTTTAAACGGGTGGCAGAGATTGCGTTCGTACCGTAAATAGATATAGAATTGATCCGGACTTTGGTCCCTTTATCGATGTCAAACGTGAGTGTTTCTGAATTGGGGGTTTTGGGATCACGCTGTTCAGTAATCTTGACTTCTACACCCTGAAATCCTTTGTCGGCATAATATTTTCTGATGTTTTCATCGGCAATCTGTTTCATATTTTCCGTGATCACACGACCCTTGATCAAACCTGTTTTTATTTTCAGTTCATCCGACTCCGACTTACTGGCGCCTTCAAAAATGAAATTTGTAAGACGGGGTCTTTCCGTTACATTGATCTCCACATACAGTTCATTTCCTGTGATCTTAGTGAAATAAATTCCAATATTGGAAAACAGATTCTGGTTCCAGAGTTTCTGAATGGCCTTGCTAAAATTATCTCCGCCCGGAACCATTACTTTGTCGCCGATACTGAGACCTGACACAGAAATTAAGAGAGATTCATCGAGATATTTAGTTCCGGTAATCTTGATGCCTGAAATGACATACTCTTTTGGAGTTTTTGCATCCTGAAGTGCCAATAATTCAGGATCGATTGAAACCGGATGAGTAGTATCAGTAACCTGCGCCTGAGCAACCGTTATCTTCAATAAGCAGAAAGTAAACAAAAAAACACCAGTCAATAAACGTCTTAGCATCCGGGCGGGTTTTTTAGAGCGGCAAATTAAGGGGATTAATTAAAAGTGTTTGTTAAAATGCAAGCTGCGAGAGCAATGCAGCATATTTATTCTCAAGCATTTCTGAAGGATTCTGGGTCTTCAGTGCAGTTGCTCACTTGTTTTGCCAAACCGCCTTTCGCGGGTTTGAAAATCAAGGATGGCTTCGTAGAGATGTTCTTTTCGGAAATCGGGCCATAGTACGGGTGTAAAATACAATTCAGCATAAGCAAGTTGGTATAAAAGAAAGTTACTTATCCGGTGCTCTCCGCTGGTCCTGATCATCAGTTCAGGATCGGGAAAGTCGCTGGTACACAAATATTTTTGAAAACAGTCCTGATCAATTTCCTCGGGATTCAATTTCCCGGCTTTCACATCTATCGCAAGCTTCCTGGAGGCTTCCCCCATTTCCCATCTGCTACTGTAACTCAGGGCCATTACCAGATTAAGTCCTGAATTAGTGGACGTTTCCGCAATAGCTTCATTTAGAACCATCATCGTTTTTGCAGGTAACATGGCCGTATTGCCGATTACATGCAGCCTGATATTATTTTTATTCAGCGTGGGCACTTCCTTTCGGATCGTTTCCACGAGTAATTCCATTAAACCACTCACTTCCTGTGCTGGCCTTTCCCAGTTTTCGGTAGAAAATGCATATAACGTAAGGTATCCCACGCCCAATTCAGCGCAGCCTTCAACCACATTTCTGACGCTCTCCACTCCATGGTAGTGTCCAAACAGTCTGTCCTGACCCTGCACTTTAGCCCATCTCCCGTTACCATCCATGATGATGGCAATATGTGTGGGCAATCGTGCCGGGTTAATGCTGAATTTCAAAGACTCCATGCCCGTTTTTGAAGGGCACGAAGTTAATTGTTAATGGTTAATTATTAATTGTTAATTCAGAGAGATTGGTGAATCGCGGGTAATTAAATGCGGTCTTAACTTGAAACGCTGTCTTTAAGCTTTGAGCGTTCGGCGTTCAGCGTTTAGCCTAATTGGCCGTGGGACAGCGATAAGAGCTTATATTAAATGAAAACATGATTTCAAGGTACATATAGCTGTCTTTCTGATTCGAATACCCTCTTTGACGACCCTGAATACCGATTGGCGGGCTACCCGTTTCATAAGAACGATCCTGTAGAAGGGCTGCCACCGAAGGATCTCCGTTCGGCAGGGTCGGGAAATTGCTAATTCCCGCATAGGTCTTGCTCACGTCATCCAGATAGTCGGTAGTAGTAAAGTTGTAAACCGCTTCGATTGCTATGTTCATTTTCGGGTTCAGGTTGTACTTATAACCAAGTCCGATAGGAATATAAGCCGCTATATTATTGTAGGGTTTTCTTCCGTCGTATCCGGCAGCCTGTCCCTCGGTTCCGAGTTCACGCAGATAATACTTTTGACCGTCGAGATAGGCATAGGGATCAAAACTGAACATACCTACTCCAATGGTCAGATACGGTGTGGCGCGGTGGTCACCGTCTCCAGGGATGAAGCGAAAAAAATTGAAATCCCCCTGAAATCCCAATTGCCAGACATTTGTATTGAAACTGAGATTTCGTCGGAGATCGAATGCATTTTGGGTATTGTAGACATCGGAGTACCCTAATTGGGAAAATTGACCCTCAATTCTGACAGAAATATAGTCAGTCACCTGTTTCCTGAAGAATAGGCCCAATGCAATTTTGGGAGTGTTAAAATGCATGTCGGGATTGAGATCCCCGAAATACTGGGAAACACCACCCATCACACCAAACTCGCCCTGATATACATAACTGTTATCCGGTTGAGCGTCAGCACTAAGCACCAAACAAAAAACTGTCATTCCGACCAAGAAGAGTCCTTTCATATCCGCAAAATAAATGATAATCTTTTGCCTGTCTGTTGAATTGTTATAAAATCCTAACGAACCGCAGACCTTTTTCTTATACGTAATTTGTTAATTCCTCTGATCCAGGCCCCAGGATAATTTATTGCGAAGGGTCTGAAGGAAATTATTTTCATTTAACCGAACCAGAGAAACATCAAATTTTTCACGCCTTACTGCAAGCTGTACATTTTTATCAACAATTTCTTTTCTTGAATCCAGTGCACATAGAAAATTTTCCGCCCGGCCCTCTACTTCAAAAGAAATTATGTTGTTATCAGGTACAACGATGGGTCGCACATTCAGGTTGTGAGGCGCTACCGGATTGATCACAAAACTATTTGACTCGGGAAATATAACAGGACCCCCGCAACTCAGTGAGTATCCTGTAGAACCGGTTGGCGTAGATACAATCAAACCATCAGCCCAGTAAGTATTCAGAAATTCACCATTGAGATATGTATGTATCTTAATCATGGGTGACGTATCTGTTTTGTGAATAGCAAACTCATTAAGTCCGTAGGGAACTTCTCCAAACAGTGGTTTACTTGCATCCAAATGTATGAGCGATCTTTTGTCAGCAACATAAGTACGATTTGCAAGGGCTTCAACAGCCGTAAGCATGTCCCCCTTTCCTATACTTGCTAAAAACCCCAGTCTCCCGAAATTTATACCGATCACCGGAATGTCTTTGTTCCTCACAAAAGCGATCGTATCCAGAAGGGTACCATCTCCACCGAGGCTGATAAGAAAATCTACGGATTCATCCAGATCACCGGAGTGATGAAAAAAAAGAAGATCGGGTGGAAACTTAAACACATTACTTATTCGTTCAAAAAACGGATGATATATAATACACTTTATTTTCCTGCGCGTCAGTTCATCCAATAATTGTTGTACTTCGCGGCGTTCCGTTTCTTCAATGATTCGGCTGTATATCGCTACTTTCATTTTGAATAGTTATAAATAAGTCTGCGGTCCTAAAAGTCGTTTCTGATATGAAAAAATAACCCTTTTTCTCCTAATTGGTTTATACTGTACTCAAATCGTAATACCAAATCATAAAAAGTTACCACATCGAATCCCGCTCCATAGGTATACAGCATCTTATTTTGCAGGCTGTTAAGATTATTGTAGCGGTTGTAAACATAACCCAGATCAACATAGGTTTTTACATAGATCCTGAAAGGAATATGATCATGTGCGGTATTTGGAATAAAGGGTACATTAAAGTGTGCGAGTTCCCGCATTACTGTATTGCGATCAAGTAGGAGACCAACCCCGTCTACTACATATTTTTCGAGACCCCTCATATAATAGTCACCATATCCAAGCAGGGACTGATTGTAAAAAGGCTGTCTGAACGGCAGTCGTAGCAATCCAAAATTCTGTGACACGAAATACATTTTTGGTGCGAAGGAAAATGCCTCATTGGATCTGGCGATCAGCTGGGTCATATTCATATCCGGAGATAGTCCTCTTTGAAAAATACTGGTTTCAAAAAGCACTCCTTTGGTTGGGTAAGGAACATAATCGATATTATTATAATTAAGGTTGTAAAAAAATTCAGGGAACGCGAGGGAGAGGCGGTTATTTAAAAAATAATTCGGGTTCAAAACCAATACCGTACTATCGATTTTAATCTGATTAAAACCAAGTCTGAAAAAATGTTTGGTACGTATTGCAGGACGATAATAATATCTGAGTGAAAAAGTCAATTGTGTTTGCAAATATTTGCCTGCATTCTGAATGCTATCCCGATTCACAAAAACCTGTTGATTATTTGTGGTGATTACGTCAATCTCCTGTTGTCCTGAGATCAAAAACCCACCCCCAAACCCATGAATCATATTCTTACCCATGTTGGGACGATCGTAGGCTAATTCAATTTCCTTTGAGTAGCCCGTTATAAACCACAATCGCAAATTGTCGTTTCTCCCTGTAAAATTGTATTGAGAATATTTCACTCCGTAATCAAACCGACTGAGACTATAACCCTGCTGGGCCCACGCAGTGAAGTTTCTGTCGACGGGTCTCACATACGGAAGTGGGAAAATATACCAGCGCTCTTTTACATCGATATTGACATCGGCCATATATCCCCGAAATCCTTTCAGCGAAACGGTGACATCATTAAACAATCTTGTATTGATGAGATGTTCTCTTGCACCGACAAAATCATCAGTAAGCTGTTGAAGTGTGAGTGAATCTCCGGATTTAAAAGGTAATTCCCTGGTAATGATAAATGGTTTGGTAACCTTATTTCCGCTGATGAAAATGTTTCCTACAATAAAAAGTCGTCCCTGACTTGGGGGAATCACGATAACTCCTGAAGGAAGTGTGTCGGGCTTTGCGTAGGGTATGGTATCGGTTGAAGGTTGAAGGTTAAGTGTTATGCTTTCAGCGTTAAGCGTACCGCGTGAAACGATCATCAGAATAAAGAGCAACAGATATTTATCCGTGATTCGGATCATAGGTTTGTCCGGGGGTCTTTACATGGATTTTAGGCGGAGAATCAAATGCTGAGATAATTCATCAGGTGATTATAATTATCTCTTAATTCATTTTCATATTGCTCTTCACCAAAATAATATTTGATTTTGTATTCGTATCTCTGGAATGTGGCTATGATGTCAGAGACTTCCATTTTATTAATGCGGAGGGTTACATAAAATGAAGAGTTTACGGAATCAAAATATGTATTCAGCTGGGTGATCTGGGCATCGTTTGTTTCTACCAGTTTAATAACTTCTGAAAAAGCAAAATTCACTTTATCCATTTCCAGCACGATAATGGCGCCAGGATCTCCAGCCCCGATAATTTTATCTGTTATTCTAAGTAAATCCGGTGCAGTAATACAACCCAGGTAATCGGACTCGGGACTTAACACTGGAATAAGTGTTAGTTGAAATTCGCTGCAAACGTGTAATGTGTCGAGTACGTGACCTACTCCCTGAACGGAGGCATGGCTGAAGGAAGCCAGCAGGCTATTAACAGGTGCCTGATCGGAAGGAGCATCCAACAGGCTGTCCTCGCTGATGATTCCCAGTAATTTGTTTTCGGAAACAACCGGGAGATGAGTCAGGTGGTGATCCGACATAATTTCCCGTGCAAGGAAGATGCTATCTTCCAGATGCAAGGCTGGAATTCCGGATGATAAAATATCTACGTTTAACACAGCGGGGGTTTTAGTGATAAGATCTTATCTGTCTCATGCCACTGCTGCAGGTTCGTTTAATTTGGTCAGAAACTGGTGTAATATCACATTGAATTCGGCAGGTACCTCCATCATGGGGGCATGTCCGCACTTGTCAATAAAATGCAATTCACTATGTGGGATCAAACGTTGAAACTCCCTGCCAACAAATGGAGGCGTGATGCTATCGTTTGCTCCCCAGATTAATAACGTGGGTTGCTGGATTTGATTGAGTTCTTCTCCCAAATTATTTCTGATGGCGCTTTTCGCCAAAGCAATGATTTTGATCGCTTTAATCCGACTGTTAACGATTTCATACACTTCATCTACCAACTCTTTCGAAGCTGTTGCCGGATCATAAAAAGTGAGTTCTGTTTTTTTCTTGATATAATCGTAATCTCCGCGTTTCGGGTAACTGTCACCCATTGCACTTTCAAACAGCCCGGAGCTGCCGGTAAGAATAATGGATTTAATTCTTTCAGGATGTTTCAACACGTGAAGTAAGGCAACGTGGCCACCAAGAGAATTACCCAGCAGATGCACGTTTCTAAAATTCCGGTTCTCGATAAATTTATATACAAATTTCTCCAGCCCACCCACAGAAGTATGCAGAATATCCAGTTCAAACAACGGAAGCATCGGAACCACCACTTTATAATGTTTCCTGAAATATTCGATGATATCCACGAAATTACTAAGCGCGCCAAATAAGCCATGCAGCAATACCAGGGGTTCTCCCTCGCCTTCCTCAATAAACCGGAACTTATCCGCTTGTTTGATTTCGTACTGCATTTAACTTATAAAATAATCAAATAAAATAATCGCTAAAATAAACGATTTACCGCAAAAATCACTGCTTTTAAACCCTTAATAATCTTTTCATTACAAATGTACGACAACTGATTTATACGGGTGTTGCGCATTCATCTGCATGGCTGATTTTAGTGAATATCGTGCGCTATGGTATCAAAAAACCCTTCCAGGGCGGAGAACATATCCTTGCCGAATGGAATAAAATGTGTAATGAAACGGATAACTCCCGGACCGAAGGGAGCCAGAAAATGATAATAACTTGATTCGTCTGCGGCCCGCTTTGAAATAATCCCAGTTTCTGTACCATAGAAAAGAATGATACTGTAAACAGCAAAGTACAGAACAATGAATAACAGTATTCCGCCCAATTTGTTCAGCCATTCCAGCAAAACCCATTTTATCAGTCTTTCAATTAAACGGCCGGCCCAACTGATTAATAGAATAACCAAAACAAAAACAAGTATAAATGCAATCAGTGGCAGCCACCGGGAAGTAATGTGAAGATCTGATTTCATGTGAATTGCAAAAACGGCGGAGAGTTTTACTGCAGCTGCAAGTCCGATTAATCCACAGATCAGTGAAAACACCGCGAGGATTAAACCTTTTCTCCATCCTCTCACTATAGCAAGCACCAAAATGATATAAACGAAAATATCTATCACTCAATTTTATTAATCAAATTCAGAAAATTATACACAGGGATAAGAACCTAAGAAGTAAAATATCGTAGTTCATGAATGGTTTACTCGTTTTTCTGTTTCCCAATAAGGGAATAAATAAAAATATTTATGCATGCACTTGCATTTGTGAAATTCGTGTTTAATCTTTGTTTTACCAACGATGATTCAATCGTTCGATCGTATCCAATCTCCTCCCTGTATTTACATTCAACAGCACAATTTTTAGCAGTCTCTCCACTCCTCTGAATTACGTATGCCAATCCCATGATCAGCCCTGATCAATCCGTAATTTATTTCTTTACATACCTAAACCGTGCATTTATGAAAGCGATCTCTACTTTTATTTCCCTTTTTTTTATTGTTACCACTTGTGCTACGAGCGCAGTTCTCTATTTAAACGAGCATTATAAAATTTCTGCTGCCCTTTGTATTGTCTGGATTATTTCTCTTACGCTGTGGATCAGATCTGCCGCGCTTCAAATGATAAGTGAAAACAAGAACGTTACGCACAATGCGTAAGGCGGGAAGCTAAAAGTGTCCCGAGTACCCAGTTGGGTTGTAGAAAAAGAAAACTTCTTAATATATTTTTGGACGGTAAACTGAGATAAGTGATCAATAGTTTATGGTGTAGGATTAATCCTCCACCATAAACTACACTCTCACACTCTCACACTTTCTTCTATTGTTTCAACACTTTGTATTCAACCCTTCGGTTAATTTCTCTACCGGCAGGATTGTCTTTCCCGTCGATTGTTTCGGGTGCAATCGGACAACATTTACCCATCGCTTTACCCTGTAGCTGACTCTTTGATACACCTTGCCTTAGTAAGTAATTAATACAGGCATCTACACGTCGCTGGGCAAGTTTAAGGTTATATTTTACCCCTCCGATTCCATCGGTATATCCCTCAACGAGGATAACCAAATCGGGATTTCCTTTGAGGATTTTTGCGAGGGAATCCAGGTTATCGTGTGCAGAATCGCTGAGTACCGCTTTCTTATAAGCAAAGTTTCCAACATGCGATGATCTTTCAAGTGATTTCAATAATTGTTCGAGATCTGTCTGCGGTTTTTTTGATAATTTCAAACAGGTAGGATCATTTATGAGCGAATCGGTTCCCTGATGACTGCGAAGATTGAAATCTAAATTCGCAGGTTCATAAGACGGTCGAGCAAAACTTATACGGAAATGAGCCGAGTTATGCAGTTGAATCGTATACATTCCTGCGGAATCAGATTTAAACCTTCTAAGTAGTCTATCCGGATGACGCAAATCTGTTACAGTAAGCAGAACATTAGACAATGGCAAATGCGTTTCACAATCTACCACAGCACCTTTGAGGAACTGGGTATTGTTCTCCTTTACTTCAAACAATGCAAGACAACATTCTGAAGCTCTGTCTGAACTGATCCATCCCGTATTCCAAAGGTCATCTTCGTCTGTACTCACATAGTAAAGTTCATCTTTTGATGAATTTAGCGGAGCGCCGGCGTTAACTGGTTTTTCCCAATCGGTCATATTAAATGTTCCTTTCGAATAAAAAATATCGAATCCACCCATGCCGATATGTCCATTGCTGGAAAAGACCAAAGTCCGGGATTTATCATGAAAAAAGGGAGCTTCCTCGTCTCCGCTGGTATTTACTATGTTACCTAAATTTTGTACTTGTAATACTTCATGATGCTCGTCGAGAGAGGCTGCCCAAAGGTCGTAGCCGCCCGAACCTCCCGGACGATCAGAAGAAAATATTACATATCTGCCATCTGAGGTTATGAAAGGCTGTGCGCTGTTAGATCCATCCAGATTCAATGGTTCCTGCGCTCTTACAGGTTCTGACCATCCTTTGGATTCGAGGTGACTGGAATAAATATAGGAAATGGTTTGATTGTTCTTTTTTGTCCATCTGGTAAAGAACATAAACTTACCGTCATGACTAAAAGTAGCCATTCCATCGTGTACTCCTTTTCCAGTTGGGATATCCAATTGTTTGGCGCCGATCAGCGGGTTGTCGGAATTGACAGATTCAAACAACGTATTTGCATAATCTGTTTGTCCGTCTTTTGACTTCTCCGTCATCACCGATGTAAATACAACTGTATCGCCATTTCTTTGCGCAAGTGCATAACCGGAAGCAGGATCCTGTCCTTTCATTTCCGTCAGCAAAAACTGATCATTTACCCTTTCAGATTGCAACTGAATAAATTTAAGATTTTCGAGTTCTCTGTCGGCTGCCAACAACAATTCGTCCATCTCGGTATGTTTCTCCAAAAAGGCATTTATCTGAACAAGCGCTTCGGGATATTTCTGATTTGCACGAAGTGTTACTGCGTACCAGAATCTGGCAGCTGGATATGCTTTTTCTGAAAACCCAATAGACTCTTTGTAATATTTTTCTGCTTTCTGGTAGTCATTTATTTTGCGATAGCTTTCGGCCAGGTGATATACTGCTTCCTGATGAGGATCGAGATTGGCTTTACCTCTTACCTTTTTCTCAATGGCAAACGGAGTAGAACGGGGTCTTGAATTTTTCTCTGTAGTAAGATATTTTTCATATACTACGGAAGCTTCGAAATAATTTTTTTCTTTATACAGATTTTCAGCCTGGTTAAAATAACCACCTCCGTTCTGCGCATATGCGCATGACAACATCATGGCTGCAATGCAGACAGACAGCAGGGATTTTTTAATTGGTTTTCTGTTCACTGTTAAAGGTTTTATATAGGATCGATTTGGGTTATAATTTAAAATCTCGGGCACCAAAATCTTGGCACACCGATATTTGATTTGCTTTTGCCCACAAATGAGATTGATACTTCCATACTGTTGCCCTTACTTCCGGCTGCGCTTTTTGTTGATGCGTCTACATCATAACTTAACCCGAACGTAAGTCCTTTGTAATAGAATCCTGCGAAGGGGACCAACGCATCTCCAATGCGATAATAAGCCCCGAACATTACATCGGTATTCTCATTTGCATATGCCTGCAGATAAACACCTCCCATTCTTTCTTCAGCATCGCCCTGTTTCATGTAAATCGCCGTGGGAACGATCGATAACTGGTCAGAGGCGGTAATTCTTAAGCCAGCCTGTACACAATATCTGATGTCCAATTTAGACTGCGTCTGATCTGACAAAAATGGATTCACGGGTTGCGTGATGTGATATGCTGAAACGCCACCAAAAAAACTGGCTGTTTTATTTGGGGTGGCATCGTAGTAAGCAATGCCGGCTCCGGCATCGAAAGAAGTAACCTGTGGTTTTAAAAACGTTTCATTGGAAGAGGCGGAAGCATCGAAACCAACTCCGGATATCCACTGGCTTCCGAACTGCATTTTTGTTATGTCGAATTTTCGACTGATAAATCCTACCTGCATAGCCATTACCAGATAATGATCCGCATTTCTTCCAAAGCGGACACCGGTATATGCGAATGTCAGATATCCATTGGTAAAACTATAGGCGCCATCGCTTGAAACCTGATTCACCAGGTTGAAACCAATATTTGCATTTTTATTTGTTGTTTTTTCTGCGGATAACCCACGTGTGGTTAATGTATTTCCGTACTGACTTCTCCAGATTGCCGAAGCCCGATAGTCACCATCAAATGCTCCTGTAAATGCGGGATTCATCGTCATCGGCTGAATATAATATTGGGAGAAATGAGGATCCACCTGTGCCTGCAGAGATTTCCCCGCAACACAGACCAGCAGGGCCATCCAGCAGATTCTCCGTGACACATATTTTTTCATAACATTTGCATTTTCTCCCGTATTGAACGGGATTTATTTTATCTGATAAGGTTTATGGTTCCTTTTCTCTTCATTGTTACATTATTGTAGAATGTTACTTTCGCCACATATACATATACACCTACTGCCTGCGGACGTCCTTTCCATGTTCCATCCCATCCTTCCGATGCATTCTCTGATTCGAATACCAGTTCGCCCCACTGATTGTAAACTCTTAGTGTAACCTCTTTGACAGAAGTTCCATATACTTTGAATATATCATTGTTGCCGTCGTTGTTTGGCGAGAAGGAATTCGGTATGAAGAAATCTTTCAGATTTGCATCGACGACGATGTTCAGCGTTGCAGTGTCCAGACACCCGTCGGTTGACTGCCCAATCACACTAAACGATGTAGTAGTATCATTCACTACTATGTTTTGCGTAGTGGTAGTCTGATCAGTAAATAAATTTCCAGGCGACCATGAAACTACATTATATGCGAAGTTTGCAGTTGTAGTGAAAGTGGTATTGGTTCCTGCTAATACCGGATCAGGATTTGCAGTTAAGGTGATAATGAACGGCTGCACAGCAATGTCGACCGACGCTGTATCCATACAACCATTCGTTGTGGTAGCAACAGCCATATAAACTGTACTATCCATCGGTGTAACCGTAACAACATTTCCCGGTCCTACTCCCAGCCAGTTAATTGTGTTACCCGCTGATACTGCAGTCAGTGTTATGGAAGTTCCTTTACATACATCAGTGGAAGATGCAGACGCAGTGACAGTTGGTTTACTGAATATTGTAACCAGCACAGGCTGAATATTGGATGCACAACCCGTACTTATATCCACTCCCTGTATATAATAAGTTCCGGCTGTACCCACATCAGCAGGATTCAACAAAGGCGTCGTTCCCGTAATGTCCTGATAGTAATTGTATGTAAGCCCAGCCTGACTTCCGGAAGTAACGGCCGGATTTGTCAGGTCGATTGTTGCCGGATAACAGGTACCTGCCGGACTGTTTATTACTAAGGCAGGATTTTTAATTACGACAGTTGTAAAAGTATTGTTGGTGCAGGTACCGTTTGAGAATGTATATATCACGGTATATGTCCCCTGCGTACTTGCTGCAAGATTGATATCGCCTGTGTTTGTATTCAAACTAAGGCCCGCGGACGATGCATAAGTTCCTCCACCAACACCAGAAAGACTAACTATCGCAACCCCGTTGGTGCAATATGGAGAACCATTGTATGAGATTGAAGCTGTAGGTAGCGCATTGATGGTTACGCTTGTTGTGGCTGTATTACTACAGGTACCATTACCGAAAGTATATGTTACCGTATATGTTCCGGCGGTACTGGCCGTAAGTGTTATGGCGCCTGTTGACGGATTAATTACGAGACCGGCAGTAGAACTGTATGTACCGCCGCCCTGTCCTGCCTGTGTTACCGCGGCTACACCGATTGCACAATATGGACTTCCCGAATAATTTATGGTAGCAGTTGGAAGGGCATTTATTGTGATGCTTGTTGTAGTTGTATTGCTACATATGCCGTTGCTGAAAGTATATGTGACAGTATAAGTTCCCGGAGTACTTGTTGCCAAATTTATATCTCCTGAAACACCATTAATAGATACTCCTGCCGGTGCGGAGTAGAAGCCGCCGGTGATACCTGATTGCATAACTGTTGCCGTACCTGTAAGACAGTAAGGACTTCCCGGATAATTTATAGTGGCCACAGGAAGGGCAATGATCGTAACGTTGGTAGATGTTGAATTGGTACAGATTCCGTTTGTGAAATTATATGTTACAGTATATGTTCCTGGAGTAGTTGTCGCCAGATCTATGTCGCCGGTTGCTGCAGTAATACTTAAACCCGCAGTAGAACTGTAAGTACCTCCGGCCTGTCCGGTTTGTGTTACTGTGGCCACTCCCGTTGCGCAGTATGGTGAACCTGCGTAAGAAATTGCAGCAATCGGCAATGCATTTATGGTAATGGATGTCGTGGTAGTGTTGGAACATGTTCCATTGCTGAATAAATAGGTGATGGTATAAGTTCCCGGGGTACTCGTTGATAAATCGATATCTCCGGTTACTGAATTGATATTGACCGCAGCGGGTGCACTGAATGTGCCACCTGTTTGTCCTGCCAGTGAAACATTGGCAATTCCTGTTACACAATAAGGTGCTGCCGTGTAGGCAATGGTTGCTGTTGGCAATGCATTTATGGTTATGGAAGCAGTTGTTGAGTTACTACATACTCCGTTACTAAATGTATAGGTGATTATATAAGTACCTGCAGTACTTGCAGCCAGATCCACATCGCCAGTAACTCCGTTAATAACAACTCCTGCAGGCGCAGTAAATGTTCCACCGGCCTGGCCTGTTTCTGTAACTGTGGCTGTACCTGTTGCGCAATAAGGGCTTGCTGCATAAGAAATGGTTGCTACTGGCAGGGGGTTGATTGTTATAGATGTAGTAGTAGTATTGGTGCAGGTTCCATTACCAAAAGAATAAGTAACACTATATGTTCCTGCCGTGCTCGCAACAAGATCGATGTCGCCAGTAGCTGAATTTATTACCAGACCTGGCGTTGAGGTATAGGTGCCGCCGGTTTGTCCACTTTGCGTTACAATCGCTGTTCCTGTGGCACAATAAGGACTTCCGGCATAAGATATGGTAGCTGTTGGCAGCGCATTGATAGTTACACTGGTTGTTGTTGTATTACTACATGTTCCATTGCTGAACGTGTAAGTAATTGTATATGTCCCGGAAGTGCTTGCACTCAGATTGATATCCCCGGTCGCTGAATTTATTGATACAGACGCGGGAGCGGAATAAACACCTCCTGTCTGACCTGATTGAGTAACTGTAGCAGTTGCTGTTGCGCAATAAGGACTTCCCGCATAAGCAATGGACGCTATCGGTAATGTGTTGATGGTTACATTGGCTGTAGTTGTATTGCTACATGTTCCATTATTAAATAAATAGGTTACTGTATATGTTCCTGATGTACTTGCTGCGAGATCAATATCTCCTGTAGCGGCATTAATCACCAATCCGGGAGTTGAAGTATATGTTCCTCCGGGTGTTCCAGTTTGAGTAACAGTGGCAATTCCTGTAGCACAGTATGGCGAACCTGCATAGTTTATCGTTGCTGTTGGCAATGCATTTATTGTGATATTGGTTGTAACTATATTACTGCATGTACCGTTGCTATAATCATAATTTATTACGTAAGTACCTGGTGTGCTGGTAGCCAGATTTATATCGCCCGTAGAAGGATTGATGATAATTCCTGCTGGTGCAGTGTATACTCCGCCTGCGATTCCGGTTTGCGTAACAGTTGCTGTTCCAGTGGCGCAATATGGTGAACCAGTATAGGATATCGCTGCCACCGGCAACGCGCTGATTGTAATGCTTGTTGTTGTAGTGTTGCTGCATGCCCCACTTATGAAACTATAAGTAATTGTATAAGTACCTGGTGTGCTGGTTCCGAGATCAATTGCGCCTGTAGCTCCGTTGATCACAATACCCGCAGGCGCAGTATAGGTTCCGCCTGGAGTACCAGTTTGTGTTGGCGTTGCTGTACCTGTTGCGCAATAAGGACTTCCGGTGTAGGCTATCGATGCAGTTGGAAGTGCATTGATAGTTATACTCGTCGATGTAGCATTACTACATGTACCATTCGTAAATGTGTAAGTAATTGTATATGTACCGGGCGTGCTTGTGGCCAGGTTGATATCTCCAGTGGGAGAATTGATGTTAATACCGGCTGGTGCGGTGTAAGTTCCGCCTGCTTGTCCCGATTGTGTAACAGTAGCCGTTCCTGTTCCGCAATAAGGACTTCCGGTATAGGCTATAGTTGCACTTGGAAGCGCATTAATCGTTATACTTGTCGATGTTGTATTACTACATATACCATTCGTAAATGTGTAAGTAATAGTATAGGTACCTGGAGTGCTAGACCCTAAATTAATTGTACCGGTTGCCGGGTTAATTGAAACAGCTGCAGGAGCGGAATATGTTCCTCCTGTCGTTCCTGTTTGTGTTACCGTTGCAGTTCCCGTTGCACAATATGGACTACTGGCATATGCTATGGTCGCGGTCGGTAAAGCATTTATGGTGATAGAAGCTGTTGTCGTATTAATGCAGGTACCATTCGTAAAGCTGTATGTTACGGTATATGTTCCTGCGGTACTCGCAACTAAATCAATGTCTCCATTTGAAGCATTAAGTACAAGTCCTGCGGTTGAACTATATGTTCCTCCGGCCTGTCCCGATTGAGTGACAGTAGCTGTACCAGTTGCGCAATACGGACTTCCAGCATAAGAAATCGTAGCCGCCGGCAAGGCGTTGATTGTAATGGAAGTTGTTGTTGAATTGCTGCATGCGCCTGCAGTAAATGAATATGTTATTGTATACGTTCCAGGTGTGCTGGTTGCAAGATTGATCGCTCCGGTTGAAGAGTTGATCACTACACCTGCTGGTGCAGTATATGTTCCACCTGCAGTACCAGTCTGAGTTACCGTTGCAGTTCCTGTTGCACAATATGGAGAGCCGCTGTAAGCGATGGTAGCAGTAGGCAAAGTAACTATGGTAATACTTGCTGTTGTTGAATTATTGCATGCTCCGGATGTAAATGAATAAGTAACGGTGTAAGTGCCAGTAGTACTTGCAGCGAGATCTATAACACCGGTGGTTACATCTATTACGAGGCCTGCAGGTGCAGTATATGTTCCACCTGCTGTTCCAGTCTGAGTTACCGTTGCAGTTCCGGTTGCGCAATATGGACTACCTGCGTAAGCTATGGTTGCTATTGGTAAAGCAGTGATAGTTATGTTTGCAGTCGTCGTATTACTACATGCACCCGCAGTAAATGAATATGTTATTGTATACGTTCCAGGTGTGCTGGTTGCAAGATTGATCGCTCCGGTTGAAGAGTTGATCACTACACCTGCTGGTGCAGTATATATTCCACCTGCTGTTCCAGTCTGAGTTACCGTTGCAGTTCCTGTTGCGCAATATGGTGAGCCGCTGTAAGCGATAGTTGCAGTTGGAAGTGCAACAATAGTAATCGAAGCCGTGGTTGTGTTGCTACAAGTGCCAGCTGTAAATGAATATGTTATTGTATACGTTCCAGGAGTGCTGGTTGCAAGATTGATTGCCCCGGTTGAAGAGTTGATCACTACACCTGCTGGTGCAGTATATGTTCCACCTGCTGTTCCAGTCTGAGTTACCGTTGCAGTTCCCGTTGCACAATATGGTGAGCCGCTGTAAGCGATAGTTGCAGTTGGAAGTGCAACAATAGTAATCGAAGCCGTGGTTGTGTTGCTACAAGTGCCAGCTGTAAATGAATATGTTATTGTATACGTTCCAGCTGTGCTGGTTGCAAGATTGATTGCCCCGGTTGAAGAGTTGATCACTACACCTGCTGGTGCAGTATATGTTCCACCTGCTGTTCCAGTCTGAGTTACCGTTGCATTGCCTGTTGCGCAATATGGTGAGCCGCTGTAAGCGATAGTTGCAGTTGGAAGTGCAACAATAGTAATCGAAGCCGTGGTTGTGTTGCTACAAGTGCCAGCTGTAAATGAATATGTTATTGTATACGTTCCAGGAGTGCTGGTTGCAAGATTGATTGCCCCGGTTGAAGAGTTAATTACAACACCTGCGGGTGCGGTATATGTTCCACCTGCTGTTCCAGTCTGAGTTACCGTTGCAGTTCCCGTTGCACAATATGGTGAGCCGCTGTAAGCGATCGTTGCATTTGGAAGTGCAGCAATAGTTACAGAACTGGTCGCAGTCTGTGCAGTGCATCCGCCTGTGGCTGCCATAGTGTAAGTCACCGTATAAATTCCAGCTGTACTAGTGCTTGGCGTGATCGCACCTGTTGTAGGATCAATAGTCAATCCTGCAGTAGACGAATATATTCCACCAGTCGTGCCCGTCTGGTTTACCGGCTGAGCTGCAACAAGCGACTTACAGAAAGGACTTCCTGCATAGCTGATCGTAGCTGCAGGTAAGGCTGTTATCGTGACCGAGGAAGTCGCGGTCTGGGTGGCACAACTGCCGGATGCTGCAATTGTATTGGTAACAGTATAAGTCCCTGGTGTACTTGCAGCAAGATTAATTTGACCCGTAGCTGTGCTCACAAATACAATTCCTGCTGTTGATGAGAATGTGCCTGCAACACCACCACCGCCAAAGGTCGGACTTGGGTTCGCGGCACTTTGACAAAATGGTGTTCCTGTATAACTGAACGTAGCAATTGGGAAAGCCGTTATTGCGACTGAAGTTGTTGCCGTTTGTGCAGCACATCCACCAGTTGCTGCCATCGTATAAGTTACTGTATAGGTTCCGACTGTACTTGTACTCGGAGTTATCGCACCGGTGGTAGCGTCAATTGTTAACCCTGCAGCAGATGAATATATTCCTCCAGATGTTCCTGTCTGAGTTACTGGCTGTGAACCAACGAGAGACGAACAGAATGGGCTTCCAGTATAGCTGATCGTAGCAACAGGCAAGGCAGTAATCGTTACAGAGCTCGTAGCAGTTACTGCTGCACAACCACCTGATGCCGCAATGGTATTGGTGACCGTGTAGGTTCCGGGTGTACTTGCTGATAAATTTATCTGACCTGTAGTTGTACTCACAAATACAAGTCCTGCTGTTGATGAGAACGTGCCCGCAACACCACCACCGCTGAAGGTCGGACTCGGGTTCGCGGCACTTTGACAATATGGTGTTCCTGTATAACTGAACGTCGCAACAGGTAATGCAGTTATCGTTACTGATGTGGTTGCTGTTTGTACTGTACATCCACCAGTGGCTGCCATCGTATAGGTAACAGTATATGTTCCTGCTGTACTCGTGCTCGGTGTTACCGCACCTGTTGCTGCATTAATCGTTAATCCCGCTGTTGATGAATATACTCCGCCTGTTGTCCCTGTCTGCGTCACTGGCTGAGCTGCACCCACCGTCTTACAGAACGGACTTCCTCCATAACTAATCGTAGCCGCAGGTAAGGCAGTGATCGTAATGTTTGCAGTGGTTGTATTACTACATGCACCCGCAGTAAATGTATAAGTCACCGTGTATGTACCAGCCGTACTTGCAACCAAATCTATATTCCCGTTCGCTGAATTTATTACCAGTCCGGGCGTAGAACTGTATGTTCCACCAGGTGTTCCCGATTGGGTTGGTGTCGCTGTGCCCACTGCACAATATGGACTTCCTGCATAACTAATGATTGCTGTTGGAAGTGCAGTGATTGTTATACTTGCAGTTATAGTGTTACTACATGCGCCACTTGAAAAACTATAAGTTATTGTGTATGTTCCTGGTGTACTGGTTGAAAGATTGATTGCTCCAGTCGATCCATTAATTACAACTCCGGCTGGCGCTGTATAAGTCCCGCCTGGTGTGCCTGTTTGTGTTGGCACTGCTGTTCCTGTTGCGCAATAGGGTGAGCCTGCGTACGCAATAGTTGCAATCGGAAGTGCAGTGATTGTTATACTTGCAGTTGTAGTGTTACTACATGCCCCACTTGAAAAACTATAAGTTATAGTGTAGGTTCCCGGTGTACTGGTTGCAAGATTGATTGCTCCAGTCGATCCATTAATTACAACTCCGGCTGGCGCTGTATAAGTCCCGCCTGGTGTGCCTGTTTGTGTTGGCACTGCTGTTCCTGTTGCACAATATGGCGAGCCGCTGTAAGCAATGGTTGCAGTTGGAAGTGCCGTAATAGTAATCGAAGCGGTAGTTGTGTTGCTACATGCACCGCTTGTAAAACTATATGTTACTGTATATGTTCCCGGTGTGCTTGCTACTAGATCTATTGCACCTGTTGTAGAAGATATCGATACGCCCGCGGGAGCAGTATATGTTCCGCCTGTGATGCCAGTTTGTGTTACTGCTGCTGTGCCTGTTGCGCAATACGGAGATCCTGCATAGTTGATTGTTGCAACAGGTAATGCAGTAATCGTAACCGAACTTGTTGCAGTCTGTGCAGTACATCCACCTGCAGCTGCTATCGTGTTTGTAACAGTATATGTGCCGGGTGTACTTGCTGCTAAATTGATCTGCCCCGTAGATGCACTCACAAATACCAGTCCCGCTGTTGATGAGAATGTGCCCGCAACTCCACCACCGCTAAACGTCGGGCTCGGATTTGCTGCATTCTTACAATATGGTGATCCGGCATAACTAAATGTTGCTACCGGTAATGCAGTAATCGTTACAGAACTTGTTGCTGTGACTACCCCACATCCGCCTGAGGCTGCAATGGTATTGGTGACCGTGTAGGTTCCGGGTGTACTTGCTGATAAATTTATCTGACCCGTAGTTGTACTTACAAATACAAGTCCTGCTGTTGATGAGAACGTGCCCGCAACACCACCACCGCTGAAGGTCGGACTCGGGTTCGCGGCACTTTGACAATATGGTGTTCCTGTATAACTGAACGTCGCAACAGGTAAAGCAGTTATCGTTACTGATGTGGTTGCTGTTTGTACTGTACATCCACCAGTGGCTGCCATCGTATAGGTAACAGTATATGTTCCTGCTGTACTCGTGCTCGGTGTTATCGCACCTGTTGCTGCATTAATCGTTAATCCCGCTGTTGATGAATATACTCCGCCTGTTGTCCCTGTCTGCGTCACTGGCTGAGCTGCACCCACCGTCTTACAGAACGGACTTCCTCCATAACTAATCGTAGCCGCAGGTAAGGCAGTGATTGTAATAGAACTTGTTGCAGTCACCACTGCACACCCACCCGATGCTGCGATTGTATTGGTAACCGTATAAGTCCCTGGTGTACTTGCAGCAAGATTAATTTGACCCGTAGCTGTGCTCACAAATACAAGTCCTGCTGTTGATGAGAACGTGCCCGCAACACCACCACCGCTAAACGTCGGGCTCGGATTTGCTGCACTTTGACAATATGGTGTCCCTGTATAACTAAATGTAGCGACAGGCAAGGCTGTAATCGTTATTGAACTTGTTGCAGTCTGTGCAGTACATCCGCCTGAGGCTGCAATTGTATTCGTAACAGTATATGTGCCGGGTGTACTTGCAGCTAAATTGATCTGCCCCGTAGATGCACTCACAAATACCAGTCCTGCTGTTGATGAGAATGTGCCCGCAACACCACCTCCACTAAATGTCGGATTCGGATTTGCTGCACTCTTACAATATGGTGATCCGGCATAACTAAATGTTGCTACCGGTAATGCAGTAATCGTTACAGAACTCGTAGCAGTTACTGCTGCACAACCACCTGATGCCGCAATGGTATTGGTGACCGTGTAGGTTCCGGGTGTACTTGCTGATAAATTTATCTGACCCGTAGTTGTACTCACAAATACCAGTCCTGCTGTTGATGAGAACGTGCCCGCCACTCCACCACCGCTAAAGGTCGGACTTGGGTTCGCGGCACTTTGACAATATGGTGTTCCTGTATAACTGAACGTAGCCGATGGTAATGTGGTTATTGTAATTGAACTTGTCGCTGTAACCACAGCACAACCGCCTGCTGCTGCGATTGTATTAGTTACTGTATATGTTCCAGGTGTACTTGCTGATAAATTAATCTGACCTGTTGATGTACTTACAAATACAAGTCCTGCTGTTGATGAGAACGTGCCTGCAACACCACCGCCACTAAATGTCGGATTCGGATTCGCAGCACTTTGACAATATGGTGATCCGGTATAACTAAATGTAGCCACTGGTAAGGCGGTAATCGTAATCGAACTTGTTGCTGTGACTGCAGCACAACCGCCAGATGCAGCAATTGTATTCTTAACAGTATATGTTCCAGGAGTACTCGCGGTTAAATCAACCTGGCCTGTTGCTGTACTTACAAATACTAATCCAGCAGTTAATGAGAAAGTTCCTGCAACGCCACCACCACTAAAGGTCGGGCTCGGATTCGCTGAATTTTTACAATATGGTGAAGCAGTATAACTAAATGTTGCTATAGGTAAAGCGGTAATTGTTACTGAATTCGTTGCAGTTACTACCGCACAACCACCAACAGCGGCAATAGTATAGGTAACTGTATAAGTTCCAGGTATACTCGTGTTTGGTGTTATCGCACCTGTCGTCGGATCAATTGTCAATCCCACTGTAGAAGAATATGTTCCGCCTGCAGTACCAGTTCGTGTAACAGGCTGTGCTGCTGCCAATGAATTACAAAACGGTGAACCCGCATAATTGATAGTCGCTGCAGGTAATGTAGTAATCGTTACCGAAGTGGTTGCTGTTTGTGCAGTACATCCTCCGGCAGCTGCCATAGTATACGTGACAGTATAAGTTCCAGCTGTGCTTGTACTTGGTGTGATCGCACCTGTCGTTGGGTCAATAGTTAGGCCCCCTGTAGATGAATATGTTCCACCAGTAGTTCCAGTTTGTGTTACTGGCTGCCCTGTAGCCAGTGATTTACAGAATGGCGTGCCCGCATAACTGATCGTAGCCGATGGTAATGCTGTAATCGTTATTGAAGCTGTTGCTGTTACGATTGCACAACCACCACTTGCTGCAATGGTATTGGTGACTGTATACGTTCCGGGTGTACTTGCTGATAAATTTATCTGACCTGTAGTTGTACTTACAAATACAAGTCCTGCTGTTGATGAGAATGTGCCCGCAACACCACCACCACTAAACGTCGGGCTCGGATTACCAGCAGTCTGACAGTATGGTGATCCTGTGTAACTAAATGTAGCAACAGGTAAGGCTGTAATCGTAACTGAACTTGTTGCTGTCTGTGCAGTACATCCGCCTGCAGCTGCTATCGTGTTTGTAACAGTATATGTTCCCGGTGTACTTGCAGTTAAATTAATCTGGCCTGTAGCTGCACTCACAAATACCAGTCCTGCTGTTGATGAGAATGTGCCCGCAACACCACCGCCACTAAAGGTCGGACTTGGATTCGCAGCATTCCTGCAATATGGTGTTCCTGTGTAACTAAATGTAGCAACTGGTAAAGCCGTAATCGTAATTGAACTTGTTGCTATGACCACTGCACAACCACCTGATGCTGCAATTGTATTTGTGACCGTGTAGGTTCCTGGTGTGCTTGCTAATAAATTAATCTGACCGGTAGTTGTACTCACAAATACAAGTCCCGCTGTTGATGAGAATGTGCCCGCAACTCCACCTCCACTAAATGTCGGACTCGGGTTGCCTGCACTTTGACAATATGGTGTTCCTGTATAACTAAATGTAGCGACAGGCAAGGCTGTAATCGTTATTGAACTTGTTGCAGTCTGTGCCGTACATCCACCTGCAGCTGCAATTGTATTTGTAACAGTATATGTTCCGGGAGTACTTGCAGCAAGATTAATTTGACCCGTGGCTGCACTCACAAATACAAGTCCTGCTGTTGAAGTGAATGTTCCCGCAACACCACCACCGCTAAACGTCGGGCTCGGATTTGCTGCATTCTTACAATACGGTGATGCGGTGTAACTAAATGTAGCGACTGGCAAGGCAGTAATTGTAATAGAACTTGTTGCAGTCACCACTGCACACCCACCCGATGCTGCGATTGTATTGGTAACCGTATAAGTCCCTGGTGTACTTGCAGCAAGATTAATTTGACCCGTAGCTGTGCTCACAAATACAAGTCCTGCTGTTGATGAGAACGTGCCCGCAACACCACCACCGCTAAACGTCGGGCTCGGATTTGCTGCACTTTGACAATATGGTGTCCCTGTATAACTAAATGTAGCGACAGGCAAGGCTGTAATCGTTATTGAACTTGTTGCAGTCTGTGCAGTACATCCGCCTGAGGCTGCAATTGTATTCGTAACAGTATATGTGCCGGGTGTACTTGCAGCTAAATTGATCTGCCCCGTAGATGCACTCACAAATACCAGTCCTGCTGTTGATGAGAATGTGCCCGCAACACCACCTCCACTAAATGTCGGATTCGGATTTGCTGCACTCTTACAATATGGTGATCCGGCATAACTAAATGTTGCTACCGGTAATGCAGTAATCGTTACAGAACTCGTAGCAGTTACTGCTGCACAACCACCTGATGCCGCAATGGTATTGGTGACCGTGTAGGTTCCGGGTGTACTTGCTGATAAATTTATCTGACCCGTAGTTGTACTCACAAATACCAGTCCTGCTGTTGATGAGAACGTGCCCGCCACTCCACCACCGCTAAAGGTCGGACTCGGGTTCGCGGCACTTTGACAATATGGTGTTCCTGTATAACTGAACGTCGCAACAGGTAATGCAGTTATCGTTACTGATGTGGTTGCTGTCTGTACTGTACATCCACCAGTGGCTGCCATCGTATAGGTAACAGTATATGTTCCTGCTGTACTCGTGCCCGGTGTTACCGCACCTGTTGCTGCATTAATCGTTAATCCCGCTGTTGATGAATATACTCCGCCTGTTGTCCCTGTCTGCGTCACTGGCTGAGCTGCACCCACCGTCTTACAGAACGGACTTCCTCCATAACTAATCGTAGCCGCAGGTAAGGCAGTGATTGTAATGTTTGCAGTGGTTGTATTACTACATGCACCCGCAGTAAATGTATAAGTCACCGTGTATGTACCAGCCGTACTTGCAACCAAATCTATATTCCCGTTCGCTGAATTTATTACCAGTCCGGCCGTAGAACTGTATGTTCCACCAGGTGTTCCCGATTGTGTCGGTGTCGCTGTGCCCACTGCACAATATGGACTTCCTGCATATGCAATAGCAGCAGTCGGTAATGCCGTTATGGTAATTGATGCCGTCGTTATATTACTGCAAGTACCGTTGCTATAAAAATAATTTACTGTATATGTACCTACTGTACTGGCACTAAGATTTACAGCTCCGGTTGTGGGATCAATTACCAAACCAGCAGGTCCAGAATATGTTCCTCCTGATATACCCGTTTGGGTTGGTGTTGCAGTTCCCGTTGCACAATAGGGTGAGCCTGCGTATGCAATAGTTGCGATCGGCAACGCATTTACAACAACAGAAGTTGTAGTTGTACCATTGCATGTTCCATTGCTGAAACTATAAGTTACCGTATAAGTATTCGCAGAACTTGCTGCCAGATTGATTGTGCCGTTCAGACTATTTATAGAAAGGCCTGCCGGACTTGCTGAATACGTTCCGCCGGTTTGTCCTGATTGCGTTACAGTGGCTGTGCCTGTTGCGCAGAATGGTGAGCCCGCATAGGTAATGGTTGCTGTCGGATAAGACACCACAGTAATTTGTACAGCAGATGAAGTGCCGATACAAGTTCCCGAATTCACTACTCTCTTGTACCAGGTAGTAGCCGCTAATATTCCGGGCGAATAGTTGGCACTCGTAGCACCTGCAATATTCGTGTATGTTACATTGTCTGCGCTTTGTTGCCATTGATAAGTATAAACTCCTGTACCACCACCCGGAGCCGTTCCTGTTAATCCGGTTGGAGCAGACCCTGTACAAATAGCTTGTGAGGCAGAAATATTATTATTCGAAATTGAAGAGCTGATAGAAACCACTACGGGTTTTATGTCATAACAAATTGCAGAAGTTGCAACTCTTATGTAATATGTTCCTCCAACGCTTATAGCAGAAGGATTACTAACAGGTGAGGTAAATGCAATATCATTCCAATAAGTAAGTGTACCACCTGCCAACGTGCTGCCCGCTGTGACGGCAGCGGCTGTTATATCCACTGTACCGGGAGCACATGTTGTAGGTGGATTTGTTATTACGAGGGAAGGTTGTGCGCTGACTGTGAGCGATCCGATTAAACTATTGATCGGACAAGTCCCCATAGTTACTACACACATGTACTGATTATTATTCATTCCCACAGTCACTCCGGAAAGCGTTAGTGTTGACGAGTTAGCACCACTATATATTCCACCATTGGTTATATTGGTAAATACACCGGCACTTACTTTTTCCATCCACTGATAACTGAGACCTGCACCAGATGCTGTTACTGTATACGTTGCAGTACTTCCTGCACAAGTATTTACATTACCCGGTTGACCAGTAATAACAGCCGTTGGATTCACTGTGAGGGTTGCGGGATTTGAAGTAACAGAAAGCGGTATGCATCCTCCACCTACTACACAACGATATTGGTAATTATTAAATCCGTAAGGTGGATTAACTACAGTCAATGTTGCTGTCGTAACTCCGGTATAAGAAGCTCCGTTAATAACATTTGACCATCCACTTCCTGTGTTTACCTGCCATTGATAACTAAGTCCGCTTCCGGTTCCAACAACAGTGAAAGTAGCGTTTGTTCCCGCGCAAACTGTTGTATTGGATGGATCAGTAGTAGATGTTGGAGGCAGAATGGTTACAGTAATTGTGGGGCTGTTAACTGCTGCGCAACCACCGCTAGATACTGCTCTGTAATACTGTGTGGTCACAGATAGAGGACCAGATGAATAATTTATTCCATTAGCGCCGCTGATCGCGAACCATCCTGAACCTGAATTTAAATACCACTGGTAAGTATATGCGCCATTACCACCAGTGGGGGTACTCCCCGTAAAAGGTGCAGGAGTTCCCGCACACAGATTCTGACTATTCGCGATTGAATTGTTTGCGACCGGACTGATCACATTCATCGTCGTCGTAGCAGAAGTAGCGGTAAATGGAGAACACGTGCCAGAGACAATTACCCGATACTGCGAGCCGTCCATTGCAACCGTGGTGGGATTAATCTTCAGTGAATTTCCATTTACATTGGAATAACTTCCAAAATTTGAAAGATTATTCCATGTTGCTCCCGATAAGATCTGCCATTGATAAGTAAGTCCCACTCCGCTTGCAGTCATCGTTAAAGCAACACTGGAACCCTGACAAGTAACAAAACTGGGTGCGTTGGTGACAACAGTAGGTGAGTTGGAAGTAGTGAGTGTTACAGTGTTCGAGTTTTTCGCGACGGCACTACAGCCGGATGCATAGACCGCAACGTAATAAGTATAATTATTCATGCCGGCTGTTGCTCCGGTAAGCGTTAACGTATTTGTCGAACTACCACTGTAAATCCCTCCGTCAGTGATCGGCGTACCATTTTCATACCATTGATATGTTAGTGTTCCGGGACCAGTAGCTGTTGCAGTAAAAGTTGCATTTCCTCCTGCACAAATATTTTGGCCTGCAGGCTGTGAAGTGATGGCAATCGGTGTACTATTTAAAGTAACCGTAACTACATTGCTTGTATTCGTACATGTTCCGTTGCCGGCAATGCGCTGATAGTATGTTGTTGTGCTAATCGTACCTGGAGAATAATTCTGTCCATTGCTCACATTTACAAACCCTGTTGTAGAAGATACCGTGCTGGACTGCCAAGTGTAACTTGAAGCGGCGGGTCCTGTTAATGTGCTAACGGCAATCCCGGAACATACTGTCTGATTGGACGCGATTGTATTCGACGGGGCAGCTACAACAGTGAGTATAGCTTGATTGGAATTCAAAACTCCGGGGCATGTTGTATTAAGCACGCAGCGGTAAATATTACCATTCATCGTTGCAAGCACAACACCTGTTATAGTCAAAGTCGGGGTAAGCGTACCACTATACACGGCATTGTCAACAAGATTAGTCCAGGTTCCGCTAATATTTTGTTGCCATTGATAAGTAATTCCGGTACCCGATGCATTGATAAAGAATATCGCATTAGACCCTTCGCAATAAGTTTTGTTTGCAGGCTGTGTCGTTATAACCGCATTGTTAGAAACGGCGAGAGTTACAATATTTGAAGTAAGTATCGGTGCACATGTACCGGAAATAATGACCTGATATTTATACCCTGCCATTCCGGCGATCACCGGATTGATTGTTAATGTACTTGTAGTTGCACCTGAATATGGAGAAACATTGGTGACATTTGTAAATCCACTTCCTGTATTCACCTGCCATTGATATGTAAGACCTGCGCCAGTTGCTGCTACTGAGATTGACGTACTGCCGTTCACGCAGGAGGAAGGGTTTGCAGGTTGGGTTGTAATTACCGGCAATGGATTTACTGTAACGGTAATTGTATTGCTGCTTGCGAATACGGAAGAACCACATGATGTTGTATTTCTCCTGTAATAGGTAGTAGCTGTTAACACACCTACGGGAGAATAAGCAGTTGCAGTTGCACCGGCAATATTTGACCATCCAATATTATCCAATGATGACTGCCACTGATAAGTATAAGTTCCGTTTCCGCCTGTTGGCAGGGCAGTGCTGGTGAATGCTGCAGGTACGGTACCACTACATATCGTCTGGTTGTTCGCGATGGTACCAGCTGTAAGAATACCTGGATATACGTCAACGATAACAGTATTTGAATAAGCAATTACACCACATGCATTAATCGCTTTTCGTTGAAAATAAGTTTTGGCAGCAACAGGACCCGGTGCATAAACATTCGATGTAGCGCCTGCTATATCAGTCCAGGTTGTATTATCAGGTGAACTTTGCCATTGATAATAAACAAAACAACTGCTGGTAGCATCCGTTGTACTGGTAAATGCTGCCGGAGTTGAATTGGCACAGATCGTTTGACCTGCTGCGATAGTACCCGGGATGACAGTTGTCGCCGGTGTGACTACAGTGAAATTTACCGCACCACTCGATGATCCATTATATTCACGCCATCTGAATTCTACTTTATCAGTCGCTCCTAAAATTCCGGTCCATACATTGGTACTTGCTACACAACATCCCGCCTGTGACCATACCTGAACACCATTAATAAATAGATATGCGTCATCGTCATGATATGGCACATCGATCTGATACGTTGCCGGTGTAAAATTGGTTTGTCTGTAACTTACCCAGTGATTATCCTGATCAACCTGACAACCCTGATATCCGGAAGCATCAGACGGTGAACCTGTTGCCGACCAGCGATTCAAAGAATTAAAAGACAAAAGAGGTTCTACATAATATCCAAGATATTGTGCAGTAGAAAATGCAGAAGGGTTTCCGGGACCGGCCGCATCATAAGCGTATACATTCCACACACCGTTTCCATACACTGATGGGTTTCCAACCGTTCCTGCTGTTTGAGTAAATGTAACCGGAGCTGAATAAGCAACATTGCCGCATATATCTGTTGCTACCCTACGATATTGAATATTAGTAGTTGGAGAAACTGTTCCGGAAAACGTGTTGCCGGTTGCACCAGCGACTGTTGTCCATGTAGTACCGCCATCTATGGACGATTGCCAGGTATAATTTACAAAACATCCTCCGGAGGCAGGAGTAACTTCATTAATAATCGGAAGATCATTATAACATAGGTTCGGATTATAAGCAATGATAGATCCCGGCAATAAGGGCGTTGGTGTAACCAGCGTGAATCTCACTCCGGTTTGTCCAGGTCCTGCATTATTCCTCCAGCGAACTTCTATCTGGTCAGTCGGTCCCAAATTTCCCGTCCAAACGTTGTTCTGTATTGTTGGATATGTCAGACTGGAGACGAGTACTCCATTTATATAAATCAAATTGTAGTCATCGTCGGATGTAACGTCGATTTGATAAATTCCCGCCGTGAATCCAGTCCGTTTCATACTAACAGAATAGTATGTATTGATAAGTTGACAACCCTGATATCCAGACGCAGTTGAAGGTGGTGAAGTGGAAGGATATCTGTTCGTTGTCTGGAAGGTCAACAGAGGTTCGGTATAGTAACCTGCATATATTGAATAGTTAATATCCTGAAAGCAATAGACATTCCAGGTGTTATTACCGTATACTGCAGGGTTTCCGGGCGCACTGTTATTCATGTATACAGTGTCCGGAATGGCAACCGCTGAGTTTCCGCAAACATCGTAAACAGTTCTTCGAAATAGTGTTTGCAGATAAACACTGGTTGTCGGAGTATAACTGATAGCATTTGCTCCAGAGATATTTGTCCAGGTAACTCCATTATCGATAGAATAATCCCAGGTATAATTATTGATCGTACAGCCACCCGTTGGTGCCACAGATTCTGTAAACGGTGTAGGTGGTACGTTACCTGCACAAATCGTCTGACTGGGAACAATTGTTCCCGATGTTAATGTTGGTGGAGTAACGGGTGTGAGTGTAAGTGCTTCGGACGAAGGACCACCTCCCTGTGAGACCCGGTATTCTACCTGATCGGTAGGTCCCAGTGGTCCGGTCCAGACATTGATATGAGAGTCGCAACAACCCAGATGACTGAAAACAAGAATACCGTTTATGTAGAGATACGCGTAGTCATCATGATAAGGTATATCAATCTGATAAATTGCGGGCGTAAAGTTTGTCCGTTTGTAATCAATCCAGGTATTCAGGGGATTTACTACACAACCCTGATAACCTGAAGCGCTGGAAGGGGATGCGGTATTTGCCCAGCGATTGGTGGAATTAAATGACAATAAAGGTTCCGTATAATATCCTTTATAAGTGGCGGCACTGTAAGCACCATTCCCCTGAAATACATATACATTCCAAATATTATTTCCATATACAGTAGGATCGCCAGGAGCAACTACATTTACGGTGACTTTGACAGGCGTAGTAGCAATTGAATTGTTACATGCATCTGTAGCCAATCTTCTATACCAGGTTGTTTGTATAAGAGCAGCAGTTTCTGTATAAGTTAGTGCTGTTGCGCCCACGATTGGAACCCAGGTAACACTATCAATAGATTTTTGCCATTGTACTGCCAACGTGGAACATCCTGTTGTAGGAGAAGCTGAATTGGTAAATCCGGCAGGCGGAACTTCACCATAACAAACCTGTAAGTTTTGTGAGATAGAACCGGGAACAAGAGGTGCGGGTGTAACGGGCTGAAACTGCAATGAAAGAAAAGCGGGCCCCGTCGCCTGAACCCAACGCAATTCCATCTGGTCTGTAGCACCAAGAGAGCCTGTCCATAAATTGTTTATCGGTGCTGCCGTTACACAACAGGTGTGCGCATAAATCTGCGTTCCATTCAAAAATATATTTACATTATCATCCAGGGAGTCCAGATTCAGTTGATAAATGCCTGGAGTGAAATTTGTCTGTTTCATACTCACCGAAAATCCGGTAAGAGGGATCTGACATCCCTGATAACCCGAAGCGAAGGAAGGACTCTGGGAACTTAAGTATCTGCTCGTGGTCGAAAACGTCAAAGAAGGTTCTGTATAGTAACCAGTGTAGGTTGTAAAAGCATTGTCAGAATAACCATACACATTCCATACACCATTTCCGAATACCGAGGGATTGCCAGGTGGCGCGACAGCAACATTTATTAAAACTGCAGGTGAAATATCCGTACAGCCTCCGGAAATAACTATCCGGTGAAACCATGTGGATTGTGTAAGCGCTAGCGGAGTATAATTTTTACCATTACTGGTACCTGCAGCCGTACTGAATCCGGTAGTTGCTGATGTTGTACTGCTTTCCCACAAATAGGTGTATCCGCCTGTTCCACCCGCAGGCGTTGATCCCGGAAGCTGGAAGGGAGTCTGCCCATTACATACACTCTGGGCTCCTGAAATAGTGTTTGAACCAGGCGTAATTACAGGCGTTATAGTCACCAAAACAGCGGCGCTTAAGTTTGTACAACCTCCTGAAGTAACAAGCCTTTTGAACCAGGTTGTGACCGTTAAGGCCGGAGAAGTGTAGGTGATTCCTGTGGCACCAAAAATATTTGTATAGGTAAGATTATCTGTAGATGATAACCATTGGTAAGTATAGGTTCCGTTTCCTCCGGTTGCTGTTGGTCCTGAAAGTGTTGCTGGAAGTGTATTATAACAAATGGTTTGCGTGCCGGTAATAATATTGGACGCAGCAGTAATAACAGGAGTCACTGTAATCGTTACCGCAGCAGTAGTGTCTAAAAATAGTCCAGATGCAACGATTCTTCTATACCATCTGTTAGAAGTCAGTACACCCGGTGAATATCCCTGAGCGGTTGCACCGCCAATATTCGCAAAACCCGCTATCGATGATGTTGAACTGACCTGCCATTGATAAGTATAAATTCCAGTTCCGCCGCCTGGAGTAGATCCCGTTAAGGGTACAGGAGTAGTATTATTGCAAATGGTTTGATCGCTACCGATGGTATTGCCATTAATGCCGCCAAAACTGCGAGCCTGGCTCTTCGTAAGTGCCGAAAACGAGATTAATATGCACAGAAATGCAGCGTACAGGTTTTTCATCGGTATCCGGCCTAGATTGGTTTTACAACGCCCATCCATGCTGGATATAGGCTATTGGGATTTTTTAATTCCTGTTTCAAATCACAATGGGCATACCGCATTTTAGAAATCTAACTGCCAGTTAGTTATGATTTTCAATAAATTAAATCATTCCAAAAATGGGAATACCTTTCCGTAATAGAAACTTGGCTTTGGTAGGGTGCGGATGAAGTGAAATGCCAAGCAACCGGGCTAATGGTTTTTACTTAGCAATCAGCACTATAATAACAGATATTGGTTGAAATTATTGCAATTGGAGGCCTGGATTGCCATTGTTTTTTCATTCCGGTAAGATTTGCTCATAACGAATTAACTTCCGAATTAAATTTCAGGCACAGGATATAAACAAGATGCGCGTTTTTATGAAACTCATTTTTGGTAACAGATTACTCATAACAACAATAATTATTGTTCTGACGATTACTTTTTTTACGGAATGCATACATAAAGATGAAAAGGAGACCATAGTAGCCAATAATCAAGGGGAGCAATTTGCGGGTTCCGATAAATGTGCGAATTGTCATAAGGAAATTCATGAAAACTTTGTGCATACTGCACATAATATCACTTCTCAAAAGGCTTCTGAAAAAACTATCAAGGGAAGTTTTGAAGAACCGAAAAATGTTTTTCAATACACTTATTACACCAGTGTTTCCATGGGTAAGACCGACATTGGGTTTTACCAAGAATTATATTTTCACAATACAGAGCAAACCTCCCGGAGATTTGATTTGGTTATTGGATCAGGAATAAGAGGTCAGTCTTACGGTAACTGGGTTGGTAACAAATTATTTCAACTCCCAGTATCTTATCTGACTTCAGCTGATGCCTGGTGCAATAGCCCGGGTTTCCCTAAGTTTGAACCCATTTTTAATAGAAGAATTACAGTCCGTTGTCTGGAGTGTCATGCAACTTATTTCAAGGATATCTCCACTCCTGCGAACCCTCAGGAATTCGATCAGGACCAGGTAATCCTTGGAGTTCAATGTGAAAGTTGTCATGGACCTGGCGAAAAACACGTGGCATTTCAGGAACAAAACCCAGATGAGAAAACAGGAAAATTTATAAAGAACCCTTCCTCTTTTTCAAGGCAGCAGAAACTAGATCTTTGTTCATATTGTCACAACAATCAAAGTAAAAGCGATAAGGGTTCTTTTGGATTTGTACCCGGAGATAGTCTTATAAAAATTGCAGAAGCGGTCAATGCACCTCTTGATACTCAACATATCGACGTACACGGAAATCAGTATGGATTATTGCTTGCAAGTAAATGTTTTAAAATAAGCGGAACGCTGGAATGCAATTCCTGTCACAACACACATCAGGAAGAAAGAGGAAATCTGAAGCTATTTTCGCAAAGATGTATGAATTGTCACACAGAAGCGAATCACAATTTCTGCAAAATGGCAGGACTTTCTACAGCTGCATTAAAGGTCGATTGTGTTGATTGTCACATGCCGAAAAAACAATCAAAAACACTAACGCTAGAGCTTGAGGGTAAGACTAAAAATACGCCGGCAACATTACGATCCCATCTGATAACAATTTATCCGGAAGAATCAAAAAAATACGCTGCGCTGCTTCAATCCACTGAAATAAAAAAATAAAAGATTAAGAAAAAAATTCAGGCTATTATAAAATTCTCACGTTCCTCTTTTTGCCATTGACGTCAGTTATCTCAACGCTTATTACATTTTTATCCAGGTTTAAGAAGCGCGCCGATTCAGAGAGAAAAGAGGATCCGAAATAGATTTCCTGCTTACGCACATTTCCATTTTTATATTTTATAACCGCATTTACGTCCGACGGTAAAACCCGAATAATTTTAGTATTGCTTTTAAGTTGAAAGATTTTCAAGGGGCCTCTGTTCTGACCGGCGGCAAGTAAACATTTGCCATCCGACCCCTGAAGTTTTACGAGTGCTTTACCGTTACCTGGTATGAATATACCACTTTGTAAAATTGACATGGCTGTGAAATTATTTTTTCCATCACCTTTTAAATAAAGTCCGTTTAATGCATCATAGCGGCCAACATTTGGTTCTGTACCATAGTCATTGGTGTTCATCACCAAATCAAGATTTCCATCGCCGTCAAAGTCTTCTGCTACCATACCATTTATAACCGAAAATTGTGCCTGGGCAGGCAGAGGAATTAACCTAAATTTTCCGTTTCCTTCATTATGAAACATACAAGTCTGAAAATTATTTGCAGTGAGTATTAATGCATCTTTTCTTTCATCTTGAGTAAGCACCTGGTTCATATCTGCCGAAGCAAAAGATTTATAGGTCGGAAATTTTTTTCTCATGGCATTGATCTGTCTTAACATGTCGTCGCGACCCTGGGCAGGAAATTCTTTCATTTCCCCATTTGCGTCAGGCAAATACAAAGAAGGTATCATGTCATAAATACCATTTTTATCAAAATCTTTAGCATAAACATGAACGGGATATTCAGCACTCGAACGATAAAAAGAATTCTTTCCCAGGTTACCCACAACATAGTCTGTTTTCCCATCGTTATCGAAGTCACCCGCCGCAATACTGTTCCACCAGCCAAGCTGATTTGCAGTTCCCGTGTTCGGTGTAATGTTTCTGAAAACACCATGATCATTTTTTAGAAATGTAACTGGCATCCATTCGCCCGCAAGGATTAAATCTGCCCATCCATCATTATCAAAGTCTGTCCAGAGAGCGTCGCAGACCATACCGATATTAACCAGATCTTTTGCAACAGCTGCTGTTACGTCGGTGAATTTGATTTTCCCATCTTTTGAATCATTTCTATAAATAAAACTGGAGACTGCTTTTGGATAATTTTCAGGGTCTACACGTCCTGATATAAATAAATCCAATTTACCGTCGTGATCAAAATCCGCTGCGCGAACGCAAAACTTGCTGGTAAAATTATTTTTTGGCAGCGCTGATGAATCCAGTTTAAAATTACCCTTTCCGTCATTAATATAAAGTTGGTCTTTATAAGCAGAACTATTTCTCTCATTTTCGTAGCCGCCTGCCGCAATATAAAGATCCGGTATGCCGTCTCCATTGGCGTCGAATAGCAATAATTGAAGATCGTCAGCTAGTTTGTTTTTACTTGTTTCTTCACTCAAAAGGGCTTTCTGAATGAATCGACCGCCTGGTTGTTGTAGAAATAATTGAGCGCTGTGAAAAGCAGACCCACCTACGACTATATCATCCAGACCATTACCATCTATATCTCCTACTGCAATGGACGGCCCGTATTCCGAAAACTTATGAGGCAGCATTTTTTGAATATTGAAATCAATATAGTCCCGCTCTTCCTGTTGGAAATGAATGCCGAGTGAATCGGTAACGTCTTTGAATAAAGCATTTGTTGCAAATGTTTCGTTACTAAAAGAATAATTCAGGTTCGCATTTTTTATATCCACTTTTAATACCTGATTCGCCGCAACATGTTGGATGACTTGCATTTTTTGATTGGGCCATTTTATGATTACCGTATCTACCAATGGTATATTTCCGAGACCAAAATGAGCTATCGACTGTATGGTTGATAGATATCCCCTGTATGGCGTGTTTTCGTAAATCTGCTGTTTGCCATTTCCGTAGTGTAGTTCAGCCCATGCACCCAATCCATTTTTATTCAGACTGTCACCGATAAATAGAATTTGCAGAAAATGATGATTGGCAGCATCTCTTTCCCTCGACATATTTCGATAAATATGCGCTTCATCGTCTATATTATTTACAATCAGGTCCAAATCCCCATCTCCGTCTAAATCCGCATATGCAGCACCGTTAGAAAATGATGGAGTCATCATTCCCCAGTCCTTGGATTCATCGGCAAATGTCAGGTCACCGTTGTTTCGAAATGCGAAACTGTGGATTTTAATTTGTGGAATCTGATCTAATACCGTCTTTTTTGATGCAACATTAGTGGCTTGTGCTCTAAAATTGATAAAATCATGATCGTTTACGTCTTTAGGGTATCCATTAGTAATTATAATATCGCGAAAACCATCATTGTCAAAATCAGCCACTAAAGGTGTCCAGCTCCAGTCGGTTGCTTCAATTCCACTATAATATCCTATTTCACTAAATACAGGATCACCGATGGAATCGTTTCCATTAACCCGTGGCCCCTGATTCAGTTGTAAACTGTTTCGCGGGTATTGATATTGATACCCAAAATATTCTGTGTTTTGATAAGTCCTGTAGTTGTTAGGACCCTGAAATAGTTTTTTGCGATAATTATCTGGTGGATCCATGTCCAGCTCCACCACATCGGCTAAACCGTCATTGTTTATGTCTTCAACATCCTGACCCATTCCATTTGCTGAAGTATGTTTGAAATACGATTTGACTTTATTTGTAAATGTGCCATCATGATTATTGATGTATAATATATCATCTCCCAAAAAATCATTGCTGATGTAAATATCCTTCCAGCCATCCCGATTTATATCCGTAATCGTAACATCGTGTCCGAGACCCTCGGTAGTAACACCGGCTTGCTTGGAGACATCCGTAAATACGGGATGTTTTAATGAATCATTCCAATCGTTGCGAAACAATCTTCCTGTACTTGGGAAACTTCCGTCTGTAACTATAGGTTTAAATTGGCTTGCATTATATCCTTTTGGAATATTATTCACAACAAGATACATATCCAGGTCTCCGTCGTTATCATAATCGAAGAATGCAGCCATCGTGGAATAAAGTGTATCTCCCAATCCATATTCTTTAGCCATTTCCTTGAAATGCGGAACTCCATCTTTGTCCAAACCCTGATTTATATAAAGTAGATTTCTTCGTTGAAGAGGATTCGTTTTGATGGTGGCACAGACATAGATATCCGGCCAGCCATCATTGTTAATATCAACTACAGAAACTCCCCGACTCCACTGGCCCTGTCCTTCAACCCCAGCAATTGCTGTAACGTCATCAAATTTAAAATCACCTCTGTTTAAATACAGTTTATTAGAAACCATATTGCCGGTGAAATAAATATCAGGAAGTCCATCCTGGTTAAAATCTCCGATTCCAACGCCACCACCATTATAAATATTGGTCAGTTCGAGGGGATTAATCGAATCGTTTTCAATGATCTCATTGTTAAAATGAATGCCGGAGTGATCAGATGATATATGTTCAAATAACGTTTTGTTCCGGTTACAAGAGCAAATTGAAAAAACACCCAGGAAAAAGAATGCAGTGTAAATTAATCCGATAAGTAATCTCATAAAAGGGAATCCCTTTTCAATGTATGAAAAAAATGGAACCTGCGTTTGCTGGTTTTATTAAAATACGCTAATAAAAAAGAGGTGGGGGAAAACCCCACCTCTCAATATTTATACCTCTTAGGAAACCTGAATATTAATATCCAGGAATTTGTTTCAAGTTCACTTTCCCGCCAGAGTTTTCAGCATCAATCTGACCCTGAGGAATTGGGAAATATTCGCTCTTACCTGTTGTAAATGTGACACCCTGATACTGAGATGGATGAATTGGAGCTTGAATCGCCGCAAAAGCATTCAACGTAGTAGTCATGTAGTTAGCTGGTAGAATCGGATTTGCCGGAATCTGCCATCTCTGAAGGTCAAAGAAGCGATGTCCCTCTTCAGCCAATTCAATTCTTCTCTCCATAATAATCGCATCCATTGCGATTGTAGGGGTAGAAAAATATCCGGCAGGATATTGAGAAATTTTATATTTATCGGCATAAGTACTACCGCCCGTATACACATAGTTTGTCGCATCAAACGTACCATTTGTAGTTACCCAATAAACAGTATTAGCTGCTCTTGCACGAACCAGATTCACATCTTTTTCTGCAGTTACCAAATCCCCAGAATATGCTTTGCACTCAGCATCCCACAATAATATATCAGCGAAGCGAATCAGGTTAATATTAACTGCATCTGTTTCAACATTGGCCCAGAAAGCCGACGCGTCAGATAATGTTCCCTGTACAGCTTTAGCGTACACATTTTTCTTCGGACTGAAATGTCCATCATCACCCGGGCTACGAATCCACACATCTCCTGGATCAGGGCCCCAATCGAGGTATGGTACACCTAATCTACCCATGGTTATGTCTATTCTTGGATCCAGGTTACCAGTCCATGCACTAGGAGTTTGATCACTTACATGATTTGCGACGTTAAATGTGGCTATTGGTAAAGGCAGACCACCTGCATCTGTTTTAAATGCATCCGCTACATCCTGCCCTGGATTATCAAATCCGCAACAAGCTCCTGGACCGCCGCCATAAGGAAAATTGAGATTATCACCATATCCCTTACCTCCAACATTCGCATTTGAAGAACCATCATTTACTGCAATTTGTACTGCAAATACTGATTCACCACTATTTTTAGCGGCTGCATTTGGATTGAAGTTCTGAGCGTAATTCGTCTGAAGTGCGTAAGGTGTACCTGAAGCAGTTACTCCATTTAAGATCAAATCGTCCAACAAAGTCTCTGCCTGGCTATATTTTCCTTCAAACATGTAGACTTTAGCTAAAAAAGCCTGAGCTGCCCATTTATTTGCCTGCCCTTTGTAAGGCTGTGTCGCGGGCAAATTAGTCATTGCATAAGTAAAGTCTGCTTCGATCTTGGGCCAGATATCGATATATCCACTGGCATCATAGTTCGGAACATTCAAATTATTGTTATTAGGTGTTATACTCTCATCCACAAATGGAGGATACCAGAATATTTTCCTGAGTTCAAAATGAAAAAATGCACGAAGGAATAAAGCCTCAGCTTTGAATTCAACAGTATCAGCTGGAGCTATATCCGTTGCCAATCGCATGGTGCGAATAACGTCATTTGCCCTTTGAATGCCGTCATACATGGCTGCCCATTTCTGAGCCAGATAAGGGTTATTGGTTACCGCATCCCATTGTTGCAGGTTAACGATATCCCCCTGATCTGATGAAGTGGATCCTTTATATGCATCATCAGCACATACACTACCATAAGTCCAGTTATCAGCAGCAGAACCCCAGGCGCCACCTTGTGAAGTTCCTTCCCCCGTGAGGTCAGAATAAGCGCCGATAAGAATCCCCTGAACTCCGGTTTGATTGGCTAGCAAAGAGGGGCTAAGAACCCCTAGTGGAGGTTTATTCAGAAAGTTTTTTCCGCAGGCAAAAAGTAAAGCCATCAGGGCTATACCGCCTGGAATAAGTATCTTATAATTTAATCTTTTCATATCGCGGAAGTTTATTAAATGTTTATGCTTATGATGTTAATTCGTTAAATCTGTTAATTGGTTGCTTAAAAAGTAAGATTTACACCTACTATATATGTTTTCTGATTTGCAGGATAGTTCCCAAAATCGATACCAATATTTGTCTGGTCGCTCAGATTTGAACCTTGTAATTCTGGATCCAGCCCTGTGTACTTTGTAATTGTAAACAGATTTGACCCGGAAACATAAACCCTTAATCTGTCAATTCCCGCTTTGTGTAAAATTGCAGGCGCCACGGTATATCCAATATTCAGGGCTTTCAATCTTAAATAAGATCCGTCTTCAACATACCAAGAATTGACATTGGTAGTATTGCTGAAATTACTGGTTGCGGTGATAATTGGGTATTTAGGATTTAGGTTAGTTGGAGTCCAAGAATTGGAGATTAAGTCCTTGCTAACTGCACCCTGGAACACTTGGGGAAAATCGATCCAGTATTTAACGTAATTAAACACGTCATTTCCATAAGAACCGTAAAAGAACGCGGAAAAGTCAAACGCTTTCCAGGTAGCGGCAATATTAAACCCATATGTGAACTTTGGATTGGGATTACCAATATAGGTTCTGTCATTGTCGTCAATTGTTTTATCACCGTTTATATCTGCAAATTTGAAGAACCCCGGTGCGGCACCTGATTGTGTAGGAGAGGCTGCAACATCAGCAGCATCTTTGAAGTAACCAATTACTTTGTAGCCATAAAATGCGCCTACAGGTTCGCCTGGTTGCATTCTGGTAAATGCACCAATACGACTTGATCCGGATGCAGTTGCTGTGTAGTATGCAAGACCAGATGGCAGACTAAGCACTTTGCTCACATAGTGTGTACCTGTTAAGGTCAGATCGAAATTAAAATCGTGGCTCACCTGATCATGATAATTCAAGGAAAAGTCAACCCCAGTGCTCTGGATATCCCCGAAGTTTACATAGGGGGCAGCTGCGCCTCCTCCGGTATTTGGTAGTGTTTCCTGGAACAGCAGGCCGCTCACTTTTTTATTGAACCAGTCAGCAGTTAATGTAAAATGGTCTATGGTAGCATCTACTCCAATGTCTGATAAGATATCTGTTTCCCAAGTTGTGTATTCATTTCCGAGAGTTGCCGCATAAAATCCTTGCATGGAAGTTGTCGAAGTCCCGTTCAAGTCATAGTAAGAATTAAAGGCGTTGCTACCGTAAGTAGTATAGGGATTGGTAGTTGGAGTGTTAGATAAGTTCCCAGATTTACCCCAGCTTCCTCTTAATTTAAGATCTTTTAACCAGGTTACGTTTTTGAGAAAATCTTCCTGAGACAATCTCCAACCAGCAGAAATTGACGGGAAAGTTGCTCCTTGCTGACCTGGTGCAAATACTGATGATTCATCGTGACGGATCGTACCGCTCAACAAATATTTGTCTTTCCAGTCCAGATCCACTCTTCCAAATTGGGAATACAAAGTGCTCTGATAAGGAAGACCAGACGGAGAATTTGCCGCACTTGTTACTGCCTGTATTGAAGGATCGCCAGTTGACAATGTCCAGTAATCAGGATTGGTGGAGAAATAATTTCCACTTGAACCTGTTATACCACGGCCATAAAATTGTTTTGATTCTGTTCCGATCAGAGCTTTTACGCCCAGATCACCAAAATTCTGATTGTAAGTCAGTGTATTAGTCCAGACAAAAGTGGTATTGTATGCGGCCCCTTCGGCAAATGCGTTCTGAGCTGTGCTACCTTCTGCATTATTGTAAGGAGTGTAAGTAAAATAATAATAATACTGATTATCGTATGTACCACCGATACTTGTCTTAATGTCGAAATGTTTGGCAAAATCAACATCGGCAAATATGTTACCTGTTACATCAAATGTGTTACCCAGGTTATTCTGCTGACGATTTTGATAAGCTACCGGATTATCAGAGTTGTTGATGGTAAAGTTGTGCGTACCAGCATAATTTCCGGCTATGTCATACACAGGAATGAGTGGCGGAATGCGGTAAGAATATGAAATCGCATTTCCTTCGTTCTGATTCGTAAAACTTGGATTCTCTTTATAAAAGATATAAGCATTTTCTCCAATTCTAACATGATCCTTCACATTGAATGTAGTATTTGCTCTTAAACTATACCTCTTCAGATAAGTGTCGATCAGCGTTCCCTGCTGATCTAAATAGGAAAAGGAGAAATAGTATGTAGACCTGTCCGTAGCGGCACTTGCAGAAAGTGTGTGCTGCGTCCAAGGCGCTGGTTTGAAAATTTCATGAAACCAGTCTGTTCCTGACAAAGCCGTTTTCGTGATCTGATTGCCAGGAATACTATAAGTTGATGGATCCTGCAACGCAGTATAATTTGGATTTGGTGTACCCGTCGCATTGCTATAGGGTAATGGTGTCAGATATGCAGGCAGCGTGGGAGGCGCATATGTCGGTCCGCCTACTCCAAACCAGGTATTCCCAGGGATTGTACCCGAATTATAAGCTTCGAGCCAAAGAACGTCTGCATAAGTCTGGCTACCAGATAAATTAAACCCGTTTTTTAGTGGTTGCTGAGTTCCGTAAAATCCATCATAACTAATGCTGGCTTTACCGCGACCTCTTTTTGTAGTAATAATTACAACTCCGTTGGAACCCTGAATACCATATATCGCCACAGCACCCGCATCTTTCAATACCTGGATACTTTCGATATCACTCATATTTAAGTCATGCATGCTACTCTGCACTCCATCCACAATTACAAGTGGATCAACATTACCAATGGAAGTAACACCTCTGATGTGGATATTACTTCCACCACCTGGAGCACCAGAATTGATTACAGTAACACCGGCTGCCTGACCTTGCAGTAAAGCTTCCGTACTTGTTCCTGGAACTTCCTTCATGTCTTTAATGTTCACTACTGCAACCGCACCCGTGATATCTTTTTTCTTCTGCGCAGTGTAACCTGTTACGATTACATCGTTCAGTGATGTAGCAGATATGGAGAGCATGATGTCCCCAACACTGGTTCCATTTACAGGTACCGTCACCGCTTCAAAACCTACAATGGTAATTACCAACGCACTCACTTTTTGAGATGAGTTGATTGTGAATGTACCATCCGATCCAGTTAAAGTGGCTGACTTGCCTCCTTTTACCTGTACTGTCGCCCCAACAACTGGCTTTTTATCTGTGCTACTTAAAACACGTCCAGTAATTGATGTTTGAGCGAAAAGGCTTAAGCTGAGGAAAAGAAGAAACGCGGTGTTCAGCCCCGCAAGGAGTTTAAATTTAGTTGGCATAAGCAATTCGTCTTTTGGTTTAACGATGAGAAATTATAGCCAAATTTAGGATTTCTAAAATGCTGACCTAATTTTTTTTTAACTTTTAATTGTAGATAATTATCCGGGTAAAAAAGATGGGTCTCAATCGAATGTCTTATGTGTTAAATGAACATATTATGCAGGTGTCGTAACAAATATTCAATTTCACTGATTCAATTTTATTTATTTTGCGACCATGTTTAAAAAAATCCAAAGGATTATTCTGATCATTTTCAGTAGTTTTCTATTCTTTTCCTGTGTAAAAAAAACGAACAGAAAAGAAACAGAGGAGAGTCTGAAAACGGCCATGGGCCTATATTTGAATCATCAGCCCAAAATAGATACATCGAAAGTAAAATTCAATGTTCTTGAGGTAATATATTATGAGGACAAATCGTTTTATATCTGCAATTTCAAAGTAAATATGAAAGCGAGGAAAGACAACCAGATGATAGATACCGTTGGTGCTATGAGTGCCAGAATTTCAAAAGATTTTAGAACCGTATCCAGAACATATTAATAAAAAGAGCAATTTTCGGGTTGCCGGCACCCTTGCTGCCCTTTACTTTTGGGGTATGCACGATTTTCAGAGAATTGAACAGGCTATCCGCTTTATACGCGAAAATTTCAGGGAACAGCCCGATTTGGAAGAGGTTGCCCGTGAAATTCATCTCAGTCCATTTCATTTTCAAAGATTATTTAAGGAATGGGCAGGTGTTAGTCCCAAAAAGTTTCTGCAGTTTACCAGTATAGAATATGCAAAACAACTTCTTAAAAAGCAGCATACGCTAGCCTCGGTAAGTTTCGAAACCGGACTGTCAGGCACCAGCAGACTGCATGATTTATTTATTCAGATTGAAGGAATGACGCCAGGTGAATATCAACAAGGTGGTAAGCATCTCCATATTTACTATAGTTATGCTGAAACGTTGTTCGGTGACATTATCATCGCTTCTACCGAAAAAGGCATTTGTCATATTTCTTTTGCGGATATAAACAAGCAACCAGAAATCGAAATACTAAATCGTTTTCCTCACAGTACAATAGAGCAAAAAACCGATTTGCATCAACAGCAAGGGCTCAGGTTGTTTCGCGACGATTGGTCTGACCTTAATCGCATTAAGCTCCATTTGAAAGGAACTCCATTTCAGATCAAAGTATGGAATGCATTACTGAATATCCCTGCGGGATCTTTAAAATCTTACCTGACTATAGCTAATGAAATAGGAGATGCAAAGGCATCAAGAGCCGTTGGAACTGCCATAGGAAATAATCCGATTGCCTACCTTATTCCCTGCCATAGAGTGATCACTTCAAATGGAAATTTGGGAGGTTATCATTGGGGTGTTGATCGCAAGTCTGCCATCATTGGATGGGAAGCTGCCAGGCTAGATCCCGACAATTTTTGAATTGGATTTTTGTTTTCCACAAGCCACTCAGGCATCATAGGTAAAAGTGTATTTTTGTATTTAGAGAACTTCCATGAAATCGTTTTATTTTTCCCCAATAAATATTTCAAAAAATAGCTGGTTCCTTTTTTTACTGGCTATAACTATAATAGTTTTTGCCTGTAATCAAAAGCAAAAAACGGAGCCTGTATCATCATCACCTCCAAATTCTGATTCGGTTAAAAAAAGGTACACTACGGCAATGGTTAATAATAAAAAAGACCCTTCCTGCGGTATGCCCATGACGGCCGGAATTGAAGATACCGTTCACTTCCACGGTAAAGTATATGGTTTTTGTTCCGATGAATGCAAACAGATTTTTTTAAAAAATCCGGCTGCTTTGGCAAAGGCTACAGAGATGAAAAATTAATTGTTGTATCTGTTTATCTTATTCTGTAGGCGTAACCTAATGTAATGGTCGCAGCTCCCGTATTGTTCTTCCCGTTGGCGTCACCCTTTTGTATATTCAGGAATCCATAGTTTCCTCCAACTTCGAAAAATATTTTATCGTGTTTTGTTTTACCCAACAGATACTCAATACCAACGCTTCCATCAACACCAAAGTTTGTAGTATTTAGCTGACTCTTAATATTGTTGGTCGTATCAAAAGACTGCGAGCCTATTGGCAATGGCTCCATACCTGCCGGATCCAGGTAAAGTTGACTGTTACCCGATGTCACCTGTTTTGCGGAAAGCAAAAACCCCACATAGGGCCCTGCAGCAACTGTTATTCTGAATTTTTTTTGGGCATCGAGATCCCAACCAAATTTGGCCAGTATGGGAATCAGCAAATAATTAAGTTTTGCTTCACTATTGAAATCCGCATATAGATAAGTGGGGGCGGTTTGCCCTTGCGATTCAAAATATTCCTGTACTTCCGTTGGGGTCGGAAGCGCCTGGAATCCGTTTTTCTTTCCTCCCTGAGCCGAGTATTCAATTTTAGGAACTATGGAAAATAATTTGCTCACATGATATTCTCCGGATATCGCAAATTCCGGCCCCAGTCTGGAACTGTATCCGGTATTCAGCGGGTTATTGTCTGAACCTCCCGCAGAAAGATTGGGTATACTTATCCCTCCCTGAATACCCAAATCCCATTGTGCTTTCGAATTATTCATGAAAACGAATAAAAAGCAAACCCCTAAAAACAAACGGATAAAAACTTTTGTCATAAATATATTTTTTAAAGTGGCCATATGCCCGGTTTATTGCACAAAAGTAATTGGTTATCAAAAACGAATTAAAAAAAAATAATAGGCACAAAAAAAGCCATTCAACAGAATGGCTTTACAAGGATAGTTTAATTACCTTTATTAATCATCATTATGTTTCAGCACTTTAGCTTCCACATAAAAGATGGTCTCTTCAGCAATATTTTTTGACTGGTCACCAACACGTTCAAGCCTTCTGATAATAGATAAATTGATCAGCGACTGGTAACAGTCCTGTGGAAATTGTTCAAGATACTTAACTGTCATATTTGTCGAATTAATATTGATCTTATCAAGATATTCGTCTTTTTGAAATACACTTCTGGCCAAGGCAGTATCTTCATTTTCAAATGCTGTAAGTGTATCTTCCAGTATGTTGATGGATTCGTCATACATCGCAACGGTTTCAGTAATCTTCAGGAGCTCGGGATTAAAAGGTTTATCCGCACTCAAAATATATTTCGCTACACCTTCCGCAATATCGCCGATCCGTTCCAGGTTAGAATTAATTTTAAGAACAGCAAGTACAAACCTAAGGTCAACTGCTACAGGTGTGAGCAGCGCAAATATATTTTCGCAGTCTCGATCAATTTTCAGTTCAGAGCCATTGACTCTTTTTTCCCTGGATACTACTTCCCTTGCTAAATTCTTATCAAAGTTTACCATGGCAATATTTGACTTGACCAATTGTGAATGTACCAGATTCCACATATTGATCACTTCCGTTTTTAACTGCTTCAGTTCTATTTCTAGTTGTGACATAATATCTTGTTTTGTATAGACCTAACTGAATCTTCCTGTTATATAATTCTGGGTACGCTTATCCTGTGGATTTGTAAACATCAGTTTGGTATCGTCATATTCTACCAGTTCACCTAAATAAAAAAATGCCGTTTTATCACTCACCCTTGCAGCCTGTTGCATATTATGCGTTACAATAACCAGCGTAAAATTTTTCTTGAGGTCGTGTAACAACTCTTCAATGCTCGCTGTAGAGATCGGATCCAGCGCCGATGTTGGCTCATCCAGCAGTAAAACTTCCGGCTCCATAGCTATTGCACGCGCAATACATAATCGCTGTTGCTGTCCACCCGAAAGGAATGTACCTTTTTTATGCAAAGAATCCTTGACTTCCTTCCACAATGCTGCCTTCGAAAGCGATTCTTCCACTTTCTGATCTCTTTCAGCCTTTGGAAGTTTCATCCCATTCAGTTTGTAACCGGCTATAACATTGTCATAAATGCTGAGGTTGGGAAAAGGATTCGGTCTTTGAAATACCATGCCAATCTTCAATCTTACAAATATTGGGTGCATTTCATAAACATTTTCGTTGTTCAAGATCATTTCTCCAGTACATGTTGCGCCCTGAATCAATTCATGCATACGGTTAATACAACGCAGGTAGGTGGTCTTCCCGCAGCCTGAAGGTCCCATTACTGCGACGATATTGTTTTTCGGAATATCGATGTCTACATTCTTCACCACATGGTTGGTTCCGAAATAAGCGTTGAATTTCCGGCTTTTTATAATTGTACGTTCCATCGTTTTGTTGTCAGCTTAGTAATAATGTTTAAAAACAATACCGTAAAGAGTAAGATCAACGCTGCTCCCCAGGCCATGTCATGCCAGTCATCATATGGACTCGTAGCGTAATTGAATATCATTAATGGCAGACTTTGCATTGGCTTTCCAGGGTTTGTACTCAGGAACGGATTTCCAAAAGCTGTAAATAATAAAGGCGCCGTTTCTCCGGCAATACGTGCAATCGACAACATCACGCCGGATAAAATTCCGCTGATACCACAAGGTACTATCACTTTCAGTATTACTTTGTGGTAAGGGAGGCCAAGTGCAAGTCCGGCTTCTTTAAGAGAAAAGGGAATCAGTTTCAGTGTCTCTTCTGTAGAGCGTATCAGAATGGGCAACATCATAATGGCAAGTGCTATGCTTCCCGAAAAAGCAGAAAAAGTTCCAACGGGTTTCACTATCCAGAAGTAAACAACAATACCTGTAACAATGGAAGGAATACCCTGAAGAACATCCACAGATAAACGACTCCAGTAAGAAAGTCTGCTCGTTTTGTTTTCACTCAAATAAATACCACACATAATTCCAATAGGGATAGCTATAATCGCAGCGGTAGCAACTATTATTATAGATCCAACCAATGCATTAACGATTCCACCACCCGATTCACCAACCGGTTTTGGAATTTTAGTCAGAAAGGTCCAATTGATTTTTGTTACTCCCTGGCGGAAAATATAAACGATGATGAAAATCAATGGAATGGTTATAAGAAATGCCAGGAATACGATAACGAACTGCATCAGTCTGCTTTTCCCCATCCGGTATTTTACGTTTACATTCATACATTACTCGTTTGTAAACCTCTTGATGATTCGTTTCCCGATCATGTTTATAATTACTGTTACAATAAAGAGTACCAACCCAAGTTCAATCAACGCGGATAAATAAACTGCGTGATCAGCTTCAGTAAATTCATTTGCAATAACACTGGCCATTGTATTTCCTGGCGCAAAAATGCTGGTAGGAATCAGACTTGTATTCCCTATCACCATGGTAACCGCCATCGTTTCCCCTAGTGCTCTTCCCAGAGATAATAACACCCCGGCAAACAATCCGGATTTTGTATAAGGCAGAATTACATTTGTTAAAACTTCATAACGGGTAGCACCCAGCGAATAAGCAGCTTCTTTTAACGGTGATGGAACGAGTCGTATCATCTCCCGGCCGAGTGAAGCAGCATAGGGGATAATCATTATGGCGAGAATTAAAGACGCAGTAAAAATGCCAATCCCGTAGGGCAAAACGCCAGTTTTCATTTCAAGAGAACGCACAAGTGGCACTAATACGAGCAGACCCCAGAATCCATAAATTACCGATGGTACTGCTGCTATTAATTCCACTGTATTTTTTAGAAAATTGGATAACCACCCTTTGGGATTATATTCTCCTAAATAAACTGCGATAGCAAACGAAAAAGGGATTGAAATAATCAGCGCCAGAAAAGAAGTAAGTATAGTACCAAGTAAAAAAGGAGCAGCACCATAAACATTATTCACCGGATCCCACGTAGTGCCCCATAAATATTTAAGTCCAAGCGATTTTATAGATGGGATAGATTCTATGACAAGTGTCAGGAATATCCCCAAAACCAAAACAACCATCGCCGCGCCGATGATCACCAGCGAGCGCTTGAAAAGCGACTCTGCCCTTATTTGGCCATATGAGTTCTTCCTCTTTCTGACACTCTTTTGATCATCCATACTCAATTCAATAATGAATGGCTAATGATTAAGATCAATGGGATTGCATCCACATTAACCATTAACCATTAACCATTGACAAATTTACAATATCGATTTCCCGCTATACGTAGCGGACTTTAAAATCTTCTCTGCTACTTTCAATGCTTCCTTTGACAGAGGTGCGTAATTGAGGCCTTCAGCAAATTGCTGCCCTTCATGAATATTCCACCACATCAATTTCATTAGTTTGGTAGCACGATCCAGAGAACGTCCATTATAATTTTGTTCTTTGTAAATCAGCGCCCATGTAAATCCTGCGATCGGGTATCCGTCAGGAGCATCAGTGTCTGTAATAAATATTTTCGCATCATCCGGAAGTTTTACATTGCCAGCTGCAGTGACTGAAGCGATAGAAGGCACGATAAAGCTTCCTTTCTTGTTCTTGATTTTTGCATAATCCAGTTTATTCTGTAATGCATAAATCAGTTCCACATACCCGATAGCTCCCGGGGTCTGTTTTATCAAACCTGCTACTCCCTCGTTACCTTTCCCTCCTAACCCGGCAGGCCAGTTTACTGCGCCACCACTTCCAACTTTCGTTTTCCATTCCGGGCTCACTTTCGACAAATAGTTGGTAAAAATATTTGTAGTACCACTACCATCGGAACGATGTGCAACAAGAATTGGAAAAGCAGGGATATCGACTCCTTTGTTAATAGAAATAATACGGGGATCATTCCATGTTTTTATTTTACCAAGAAAAATATCCGCGATGATATCAGGCGTTAAACTGATCAAATTATTGTTACCAGGCAGATTGTAGGTAATTACCACAGCACCAGATGCCTGGGGAATATGCAATACGGGAACTCCAATTTTGGTTGCCTGCTCATCATTGAGTGGTCCGTCTGACGCACCAAAGTCTATTGTTTTATTGGTGAGTTGTAAAATACCCCCACCTGAACCGATACTCTGATAATTGACCTGAATTCCGGTCTTCGTATTGTAATCCGCAAAAATCTTGGAATACAGTGGATTAATAAATGAGCTACCCGCACCCAAAATGGTCTTATCATCCTGAGCTGCAACTTTGGTTTGTAAACCGGCAACAGCGGCAGCAATCAGCCAAACAGCGGCGAGGCTTTTCTTACCGATCGTTAAAAATTTTTTCATGTTATATTGTTTTTGTTGAATTATTATTTTCTAAAAGCCGCCGTTGTCATAATTTTTTCCGAAAGAAAAGAAGAAAGTCAATCGCAACACCAAGTCATGGTCCTTGTTTGATACAAGTTGTGATGAGTAACTATTATACCAGATATTCGGCATAAAATGCACGCGAGCAGCAGGTTTAAAATCAAGACCTGCAGTAAAAAATTGCTGCTTATAAGTCTGGTCACCTGTTGTAGTGTATGTGACAGACGGAGTGGCCGCATTGCTATTATACACAGTGTGAAATGAGTTGTCGTTATAATTGCTGGTGTTTCCAGCGTATTTGGTTGAAATACTGGTATTAACTTTATTGTTCGGATTGTACATATCATATCTGATGAAGAATCTCAGTTTGTTTGGGATAATGTCTCCATGAACATAGAATGATATCCCTGTTGGTGCGGTACTCAAAGTATCATTCCCCCCAGCAGTTAAAGTTTCAATATTATCATTCTTGAGATTGTTGACAAATCCTTCAACACCGATTGTATATCCTGATCCGGGATTCATGCTTTTATCAGTTGCCGAACTGTTCCAGGCTATGAAACCTTTCAACATCTGACGGGAATGATGCCAGGAAGATATCCAATTGAGTCTTTGGTAGTCAGCATATAGATCAACTACGACATGTTTATGAGCGAAGTATCCGTAAACATCTCCATAAAACCATTTATAAGGTGTGTAGTCCGGTTTGTCGCTTGTGCCGTTCGCCACCATTAAGTTATAACCAAAGTTTTTTGTAGATGGGTCAAAGACACCTAACAGCGAAACACCAAGATCATATGAAGGGGTACGACGGATATCTGAGATTGTCCTTTCAATAGATCTGTAACTCCAGACTTTTTCTGATATATAAGGGAAAGCTGGCGTAGCCATTTCACCTACAACAAGGTCGGTTCCCTTCCAAATTCCCTTCCATCTGACGTTCATGTTTTTTATGTAAAAAGTCATTTTCTGATTTGTTAGCAAATCTCCCGTTGAATTACCCGCAGCAAAGGTCGTAGTTGTACCTGCCGCACTACCTACCGGAGGAGCACCAGGAGGAAAATTATCTTCTGCCGCTAGTAAAAGTTCTGCAGAGAATTTTTTTGAAATGTTATAATCATATCCAAGGTAAATTCGACGAAATTGGAACATAGAAGTTGACGCCCGAATACCTGTATATTGATTACTTCCTCCCCGGGTTAATGAGTCTGCGTGTCCTTTATATGCAAAGTCCCCAAAAGCATAACCCCATATCCGTCCGGAGCCTTCTGTACCTGAACGATAAAGAGAGTCATTATTTATTGTGGACATGGCATTAGAAGGATTGTAAACTGACTGGGCTTCTAATGAGTTATTAAAAAAAACAGATAGAATAGCGAAAACTGAAATTCTGAATAGCGTTTTGGTGAATCGACTTCTCATAAAACTTATTTTAGAATTGATTTGGTTGCAAAAGACGTTAGGTCCTGTGACTGGAATGTTATGTGAATATGACCAAAATGTTAACAGATTCGTATGCAGCCTCATATCACGGACGATACAAGCAGTTTACAAATTGATAATAATTTGATAACGTGAATTTCTCAGCAAAAAATAGGACGTCCCGATTGGTATATTTGAAACAAACCAGCTCTAGTTACCATGCAGCGTTATTCAGAAAATCAGATTCGGGTTCTCTATGCTGAATTCAGGAGTCATAAGAAATATGTGGCTAAACTGGCATTTTTTGATAACCATTTTGGGATTATACCTTTTACTTTTCCTGATTTTGACCCACACCTTGGATTCTTCTTCCAAAAGGAAAAGACAGATGAACTGATTGAAATTTTTAAGAAAGAGAGAAACAACCCCGGACTTACCGAAAAAAGATTTTCATTTGCCGAAACTTTTGTTTTTAATATCAAACCGGCAAACTCTAACAGCGCAGCTTACAGTAATTATATTTTGTCAGCCTTTCTTTCCCGATGCCCTGTTTTCGACCATTGGATCAGACGAAATAAATTAAATGACGCCTCCTTTGAGAGTCTCTTGGGCGAAGCGAACGGCATAGTTAACAAAATCGAATTTTCTTTACAAAATGAATATGACAAGAGTTTCAGGTTGCAGTGTATGGCCGTATTCTTCAAGGGCTTTCACGATGCTTTCAGTGACCATGTAACCCTCCCCGGCAAGAAAAGAAAATTTATTGAACTCTATTTATATGCTCAGGGAATTATATATTCAAACTATATCAGTTTCCTGAAAACAAGTTTGAAAAATAATTCTTTTTTGCCCGATTTAAATAACTCAGCAAGCCTCGATCTTCCCGGTAAACTCGAATTGATGAATGAATTGGGAATCATTGAATTTCTTAAAACGAGATATTCCGGTATTGATGCCATTTCCGTGGAAAAAAAGGTAGCTGAAATTCTTTGCCTGGTTACCGGAGAATGTAATGATCAAAAAGAAAACCTACTTAGGACGCTTGCTATGGTAAATAAACGCAAATCAGACGCTAAACAGGCGACAGGCCCAACTGATTTTCTGCAAAAAATAGTCCAATAGAATAAGACCTATAATGACAAACTGGTCTTTGGGGTCAGTGAAGTTTCGTGAGCGTCGAGTACCGTTTTGATTTCATTGTTAATTTCTGGAATACCGAATTCAGGAGAATTTAGTTCAGCTTCTTCAGAATAATTCTTATCGTACCATTTACCGTCTGATACGGTCTTATAAAATTTCAATTTCATTTGATCACTCTTTAGGGGACTGTCGAAAAATACGTAGTATTCAATAAGTGGCAACTTATCAACAGAAACGGAATACAAACCTTCCCTTAAGATGACCAGAGAATAAGAAGATTTCCTGATTTTGGCGACCCTGTTTACAATTGGGAAATGCAGTTGAAATTCTTGTTGCATAAAGGAAATTGATTGTTAAACAGCTGCAAAATAGGCCCGTAATACCACAAGCCATATTAATTTAATGTTACCAAATTGTTTCCTTAGGTCGAATTTGACCCTTTCTAGTCAAAAATCTAAAACCATCCGCTTTTTCAACCAATTAGCTCGGATTTCCCGATTTATTAATATTAACATGGCAATTTACCCTCATGTTTTGGGACAATTTAATATATGATTTTGAAGCAAGAACTGTTAAAATCTTAACTTTTAGGCCTAATTATATGGTTATAAAATGGATTTTCAGGTCATAAACAACGTTGAGCGCAAAGAATTTGAAGTTCACGAGGACGGGGAAACTGCCATCTTGCAATACAGATTCCATGAAGGATTGATATGGCTGATGCATACGGAAGTGCCTAAAAAATTGGAAGGAAAAGGTATCGCATCCGTTTTGGCTCATTTTGCTCTGGAATGGGCCAAAGAAAATAATATGAAGGCAAAAGTTCTGTGTCCATTTGTTGCCGTTTATTCGAAAAGGCATCCCGAATACAATCAATATGTCGTTCAATAAATATATGTTTGAAATATCTATAATGTCTAAACGGACATCTTGGCTTGGAATGTTATTGGTTTTACATTTCATCTTCTGCTTTAAAATTTCGTTTGCACAATCGGATTCATTGGTTATTCCTTTATGGAAAAACGGAGCTCCGGGTTTTGAAAACAGAAAGGATGAACCTGAACAGGCCAAAGACTACTGGGTGAAAAATATTCACAATCCATCCATTACTGTTTTTTTCCCTCCAGCAGGTACCGCCAATGGTACTGCGGTATTAATTTGTCCGGGAGGTGGTCATCGCCTGTTGGTGATTACAGCGGAAGGATTTGAACCGGCTAAATATCTCAATAAACTGGGTATTACTGCAATCGTACTAAAATACCGCCTTGCCCGCGAAGTCAATTCGCCCTATTCATTAGATAAACAGCCCAAAGAGGATGGGTACCGAGCTATGCGTTTGATTCGATCTTACGCAAACGAATGGAAAATAGATACTGCCAAATTGGGCATGGTGGGATTTTCTGCTGGTGGTGAAGTGGTTGATGCCATAGCTTTTGATTCAGGCAAGGGTGATCAACAGGCAGCAGATCCTGTTGACCGATTAAATGGGAAACCAAATTTCATAATACAAGTTTATCCTGGTCCATTAAATGTCCCGGAAACTGTTCCACAAGACGCGCCACCTGCATTTCTACTGGCAGCTAATGACGACACCTGTTGTTCGGTCACTGTTGTAAGTCTGCTAGAAAAATACCGTCGCGCCAGGGCTCCGGTTGAAGCACATATCCTGGCCCATGGGGACCACGGTTTTAATTTGGGCCGCAGATCATCCTTTCAATCTGTAAAAACCTGGCCACAACTTTTAACCAACTGGCTACAAGATGCTAAATTAACTACGCGTTGAGGGTTATGAGTTATGAGATATGGGTTATGGGTTACGGATTAAAGAAATTCGAAACCCATAACTCAGAATTCATAAAACTATTTCGTATCCAAAATTACCGGTGCACCAGTTTTACCCATAATTATTACTTTAGCGTTGGCCGATTTTGCTACTTCCAGTTGTGCTTTTATACTTTCGTACTGTAATTGACGGTCAGTAAGGCTTTCACTGATAATTCGCTGGTAATCTGCGATACCTTGAGCTTCGACTCTTTTACGTTCTGCTTCCTGCCTTTCTTTTTGTAAAACGAATTGCATTTTTTGTGCGTCCTGTTCTGCTGAAATTTTTTGTTCAATGCTCGTTTTAACTGCCTGCGGCAAAGTAATATTTCGAATCAACAGTTGCTCGAGCAAAAGTCCACGTTTTTTAAAATCATCTTCAATGCTTTTAAAGATTCGCAATTGGAATTCGTCACGTTTTGTAGAGTAAAGTGAAACGGCGTCATAGTAAACAGCATTATCTCTTATCATTGTTCGCGTGAGAGGCCGAACTATTTTATTTGTATAATCAATTCCTGTACTGCGTAAAATATCGGGAGCAGATGAAGGCATCACTTTATATAATACAGTAAGATCCATTACCACTTCCAATCCGTCTGAAGTCAGAACTCTTATGGCGTCGTCACCTTCTTTCGCGCCTTCATCACGTACCGCACTCATGGTATAATTCTCCGTTTTTATATCCAGACGTTGCACATCTATTAAAGGATTGATAAAATGTAATCCACTTGGAAGCGTCGTATTTTGTACACTACCAAAAAGTATTTGAACGCCTACTTCTCCAGGTCCAATTTGAACAATACAGGAAGAAATAATACCAATGACAAAAACAAGAAGTCCAAGTATTCTCAAGTATATAGAATACGGACTCAGGGGGCTCATATTACGACGGGTTATAAATCCTGCTATAAGGACTATCAAACCCAGGATGATAAGACTCATATTAATTTATATTTCGTGAAAAGGTAAGATATATTGGATGACCACCGATCTCCGTCTATGGCAGGTATTGATGAACGACGATCACAGAAACTGAAATTTTTTAAAGTCTGGGCGCAACAGGTTTATATGGCTTTTCAAAACCATTTATCCCTTTTGTTCTGAGTTTGCGGCGATAGACTTTATCTCCTGCTGTCATATAAAGGATATCGAAATTTGGTCCTGCAAAACAAAGATTGGATGGCTGGCCAGCAGGTACGGGTATAATGGCATTGACCCGTCCGGCCTGATCCATAATCTGAATACCAATTTTACTTGTTACATAAACCCTTCCCGCAGTATCACAGCGAATTCCATCAGACCATGCGTTTTCATCCTCATCCCTCGTGTGCAGCCAACCATAATGTTGTTTATAAATCAATTTGCCATCCGGCTCTATCTGATATATCCAAACCCAGTGAGACGCAGACTCAGTAACATATAATTGTGTCTGGTCTGGTGTCAACACAAGGCCATTCGCGAATTTCAGTCCTTCATCTACAACTTCCTTTTTTTTCCCCGGCCGAATCAGATATAGTTTGCTCGGCTTATCCACACCAGCTGGTGATGTAACATATATGTTACCGTTATTGGCTACTACAATATCATTACCAGATATACTATCTGCGATAATCGTTTCTTTCCCTGAAGGATCATATGCAATCACCTGGTTCGTTGCGCCTGCAATAACATATCTTCTGCCGTCCGGTCCAAAGGAAGTTCCACTTGCGCGCTCAGCATTCAAATTCAATTCACTGAGTTTACCGCTCAGATCTACCTTGTATGTTTTTGAATTCGGTATATCCTGAAAAAAGGCTTCACCCGTGGAATTCACTGCGGCACCTTCAGTAAATTTATAATGCTCCCCGACCAGTTGCCATTCCTCGCCGGGAATTAAAAGATCACTCAACATTGGATTTTTGGTTGGACCGGCTTTAATTGTCATTGGCCAGTCCTTCCACAACCATCGCATCGCAGCGGGGAAAATTGATGTGCCCATTTTGCCGTTATGTTGCCCTTCGCCCCAAATATGTTCTACAGAATATCCTGAAAAAATCAACGCACGTTCCATGGTTTGATTTGCCATCCACCAGTCACCTGCATAAATATTAAGATCATTGGAACCGTCTTGTAAAAAAATTTTTATTGGCTTCGGTTCAGTTTTTCTGATCAACGTTGGATAACGTTCAGCACCCCGCATACCGATATATGTTCCGATAGCTGAAAATACTTTTGAAAATTCAGCCGGACGTTCCCATGCAGCAGTAAAGGCACAAACGGCGCCACTGCTCGCTCCGCCAATCGCTCTGTCATTTGCATTTTTTGAAAGATGAATGGGCCTTCCATCACTACTTTTATGTTTTTCTACCTCCGGTAACATTTCCTCTATTAAAAAACGTACATAGGCATCTCCCAAACCATCATATTCCAAACTTCTGTTGAACCTGTTTAACGCAGTATTTGGATCAGGCGACTTCACTACTCCGGGAGTTATAAATATGCCAATCGTAACCGGCATTTCCATTCGGGCAATCAGGTTATCAAACACAACAGGGGCGTTCCATTGAATGCCATCCTGATTTACGTAAACGCAGGCAGGGTGATCCGGCTTATACTCCGCAGGTATATAGATCCAATAATCGCGACTGGTGCCTGGGAAAATTTTTGAACTGTCGAAACTCAGTTTCAGTAATTCACCTTTTGGTACACCGGGATGCTCTACGGAAGCCGAGTCTGTGGCGTAAGATTCTGTCGGCAACTGAGAAAAGGCTTGAATTTGCGAAAACAGAAATATAATGATCGACAGTTTTTTCATATTTAATTATTACTCGGTAAATTATGATTTATTATCTTCAGAAACAGAACTACCAGACAGATGAATTTAGTAAGTACCAGCAGGATCAAATCGATTGATATATTAAGAGGTTTGATCATGATTATCATGGCCCTGGACCATACGAGAGATTATTTTAATGCAGATGCCTTCCAGTTCGATCCACTGGATTTGAGTAAGACGACCGTCCTGCTTTTCTTTACCCGTTGGATCACCCATTTTTGCGCACCTATATTTATTTTACTGGCAGGCACTTCAGCGTTTATTTCAGGACAGAAAAAAACAAAAAAAGAACTTTCTTCATTTCTTATTAAACGAGGACTGTGGTTAATTTTTCTTGAATTGACGATTGTTAATTTTGCCTGGTTTTTTAATATCCATTTCACGTTTATCCTTCTTGCCGTGATTTGGGCATTGGGTATTTGCATGATTTTTCTCGCGGCGATTATTTTCCTGCCGAATAAAGGAATTCTCTGGCTCGGTATCATTCTGGTAGCAGGCCACAATCTTTTGGACAATGTCCATTTCCCTGGAAACAATTTCATGGCGTATTTCTGGAGTTTCCTTCACGAGCAGAATGGTTATGAGATTGGAAATCGCGGGGTACTGTTTGCTTATCCGTTATTACCCTGGATTGGCGTGATGTCGTTGGGATATTGTTTGGGAGAATTATTTTCAAATGGCTATGATCCGGTAAAAAGAAGAAAACTGTTGTTAACCATCGGAACCTTCTCGCTCATTTTGTTCGTTGTTATAAGAGGTATTAATATTTATGGAAATCTGAAGCCCTGGAAAGAACAATCATCAGCTGTTTTTAGTTTTCTTTCTTTTATTAATGTCACGAAATATCCTCCGTCTCTGGATTATATTCTTTTAACAGATGGGACGGCCCTCGTATTTCTTTCTTTAATAGAAACTGTATCAAATCGGTTCACCAGATTTGTTTCTGTATACGGAAGAGTGCCCATGTTCTATTATTTGCTGCATATTTATCTCATTCATATTGTCGCACTGATGGCGGCCGTACTGACTGGGTTTGAATGGAGGTCTATGACCGGCTTTAATACCTGGATTAGTTACTCCCATCAACTGAATGGTTATGGATTCAACCTCGCTGTCGTCTACATTGTATGGGCATCGGTTGTTATACTACTATATTTTCCCTGCAAATGGTACGACAAGTACAAATCCACTCATAAGGGGAAATGGTGGTTAAGCTATTTATAGAAAATCTCTCTTTTACTGTATCTCAGGCAACCTTTTCGCCCTGTAGTAAGTCAAATGGGCGGGAAGTAATGAAATTTACCCATATAATCTTCCCTTCCCTTCTGGGTAATACAAAAAGCAGAAAACGAATTATTTATGAAAAATTTTAAATTGTGCTGTGCACTTGTTATAGGAATTTCATTAATCCTTTTATCATGTAATAAAAATACATCTGCATCAGGCGGCAGTTTGAACACTGGTCTTACGCTGTCCAAGTCAACCATAAAAATTGGCGAGCCGGTTATTGCATCGACAAATAATGTTGCATCGGGAGTTACCTGGTCCACTCCTTCAAATGGCCACGTATGGCCATCCAGTCAAACGGACAGCGCAACATTTATTTTCACCCATGCAGGTTCTTATCAGATCGCAGCTTTTATTCCGAACAGTGCCGGAGGGGTGGGTGTATTGTCAGGAGATAGTAGTATTGCCACAGTTACCGTAACAGATAGTGTTTATGGTGACACATCCACCGTGCATTGCGACGTTATAACCGTAAAGACCTTATCTACTGACGATCAGATTAGTCTGACTCCGATATCATTTTCCGATACCGGATTAATATTTGTTGCTCACACGCAGGACCTGTACACAAATTCTCCGATACTCGATTGTGGTGGAAATATTCCTCCTTCCAATGGAACTTTTGAATGTGATTTTAATTCAGCATTCGAATATGCATGTTATGGATCTCCCACATCAACACCCGCGACCGGAATCATATCCTTTACTTCAGTTACCAATGGAACATTTAATCTTGTATTCAAGTTAAACGGTATCACCTATCAGGGAAGCGTAACCGTAACGGATTCAAGTTGCACGCTAACCTGGAACTATTCATCGGGAGTAACGATTGCACCATTGACTATACAAAAACAGTAAAAGAATACGGAGTTAAATCTTCATCGTTTATCCAATTATTCCTGTCTTCCAACAATTCTATAGCTTTGAATTAAATTAGGAATGCATGAACAGGGGTAATATTCTTCTGATCGACGATGAAGAAAAGCTAAGGCATTTATTAAAACGCATTATCGGACTGGAAGGCTTTCTTGTGTTCGAAGCCGATTCGCTGAAGGCAGGTTTGCGTATCCTCGAGCGGGAATTCATTCAGGTAATATTATGTGACGTGAAACTACCGGACGGCAACGGCGTAGAATTTATAGAGAAAGTAAAAGCAAAATTTCCACAGGTAGAAATCATCATGTTAACAGCATACGGGAATATCCAGGCCGGTGTGCAATCCATAAAAAACGGAGCTTTTGACTATCTGACAAAAGGCGATGACAACGAAAGAATTATTCCACTGCTCGACAGGGCGATGGAAAAGATCAAATTACAAAAACGTGTTGCACAATTAGAACGCCAGGTTGATAAGAAATATACTTTCGAAAATATATTGGGAGACTCGGAACAGATCCAATCTGCTATAGAATTAGCGAAGAAAGTTGCCCCCACTGACGCCACCGTTTTATTGCTTGGTGAAACGGGAACGGGGAAAGAAGTTTTCGCACACGCTATTCATAATGGCAGCAAACGTGCGGCCAATCCTTTTGTGGCATTAAATATAAGCTCATTCAGTAAAGAACTTCTCGAAAGTGAACTGTTCGGTCACCTGGCGGGATCGTTCACCAGTGCCGTTAAGGATAAAAAAGGGCTAATCGAAGAAGCAGATGGAGGAACTTTATTCCTGGATGAAATTGGTGAAATGGCATTTGACCTTCAGTCCAAATTATTGAGGGTACTGGAAACCAGTGAATTTATTAAAGTGGGTGATACCAAGTCCAGTAAGGTCAATGTGCGACTGATCACAGCAACCAACAGAGATCTTCAGAAAGAAGTGGACGAAGGTAAATTCAGAGAAGATCTTTTTTACAGGCTAAATATCTTCACGATCGAACTCCCTCCTTTACGTGACCGTAAAAAAGATATCCCGTCTTTGGCAAATCATTTCCTTCAGATATACTCCTCAAAAATTAACGGGCATGTAACAGGAATGAACAAGGAATTTCTCGACCAGTTAATCGGACATGACTGGAAAGGAAATATTCGCGAGTTAAAAAATGTTATGGAACGCGCAGTCATTTTAACGACCGATAACGAGCTTACCGTTTCCAGTTTGCCAATAGACTTTCATACCTCCCGTCAAAAAGGACAGGCTTTGTCGGCTTTTGAATTGTCGAGCATGGAGAAACTTCATATACAACGCGTACTGAATCATACCCACGGGAACAAAATGGCAGCTGCCAGGCTGCTAAATATAGGTCTCACTACTTTATACCGAAAAATCGAAGAGTATAAAATAAGTTAATAAACAGGCCAGCTGTAAAAACAGTCGGCCTGTTCTAATTAATAAGCGAAGGTAAAAACCACGCTACTGTTAATTACTCTATAACAATCAACATGCACGATTGCTTTAATGAGTGAATCCCCAACAAATTATATGCCCCTGGGTTTTACTGTTTGAAATAGGTTTCGAAATACATATTCCATGTCATATTGATAAAAAACCATTTCATTATGAAAGGGTTTTTTATCCGGGCCAGTCCGTGCAAATTACAGTTGAATTGAGTTAACTCCTTATCAACGTGGCCTTTCAGTCATCAAATCTCAAAATTTTTACAATCGGGCACTTCGTTTGAATTCCCATGATCATGAAAATTTTCAATATCCATATTAATCATGATTCAACATGATTCATATCATAATAGATCGTGTGGCACACGACTTATATTCATTGAAGAGGTATAAACACAAGACGTTTTGTTTAATAAAACAAAGATTCAAAAACAGAAATTATGTTAATGACAATCATCTTAATCGTTGCAATTCTTATCTGCTTTGCAATATTTTTTAAATCCATCGATTTCTTCGACAAAATTTAAACGCTATGACGATTTTATTCATTTTATCGATCCTGGTATTCCTCTACTTATGTTATGTATTGGTCAAACCGGAAAAATTTTAACTCAACCAAATTAAAGTTATCATGAACACAGAAATCATAGGGGTAGTTGTCATGTTTCTCGCCACGGTACTGTTGGCGATTCCCCTGGGTAGGTATATCGCCAAAGTGTATGAAGGCCAGCGGACCTGGCTCGATCCAATATTTGCGCCCGTCGATAAACTATTTTTTAAAGCAAGTGGTATTCACCCGGAAAAAGAAATGAACTGGAAGCAACACCTCGTTGCGTTTCTTACCATCAATCTGGTTTGGGCGATCTTTTCCATGTTTGTTCTGATGAACATGAGCTGGCTTCCATTAAACCCCGATGGGAATCCATCTATGTCGGCCGACCTGGCATTCAACACCACGATTAGTTTCATTTCAAATACGAATCTGCAACACTATTCAGGTGAAACGGGTGTATCCTATCTGGGACAGTTAATACTCACACTATTTCAATTTGTGAGCGCCGGCGCAGGAATGGCCGTTTGTGCGATGGTCTTTAACGCAATGAAAGAAAGAACAACTGAAAAGCTGGGAAATTACTATAACTATTTCGTTAAGTCTTGTACCCGAATATTATTACCGCTCTCTATTGTGGTCGCCGTAATTCTTTTATTTAATGGAACACCGATGACTTTCAAAGGAAAGGATCAGTTTATTTCTATGCAGGGAGATACGGTGCATGTGAGCAGAGGTCCTGCTGCAGCAATGGTTGCCATAAAGCAAATCGGCACTAATGGTGGTGGCTTCTTTGGCGCTAACTCCGCACAGCCAATGGAGAACCCAAATTACTTTACCAATATCGTAGAAAATGTGTGCATCATTTTAATTCCTATTGCACTCATTTTTACACTGGGTTATATGCTAAAAAGAAAAAGACTCGCGTGGGTAATCTTCAGTGTAATGACAATTGGCTTTTTGATTTATGCGATCCCTGCCATCTATCTTGAGATGAAAGGAAATCCTTCTATCGGTCATTTGGGTATCAGTCAGCCGCTGGGAAGTATGGAAGGAAAGGAAGTTAGATTCGGCCCCGCAGCTTCTGCATATTGGGGAATTACAACTACTGTTACGTCAAACGGTTCAGTAAATGCGATGCACGACAGCTTTACACCACTCACTGGCATGTTCGCTTTATTGGGAATGATGGTAAACGATTTTTACGGAGGTGTAGGTGTTGGCTTCCTCAATTTTTATATCTATATCATTATCGCTGTGTTTATATCCGGACTCATGGTTGGTCGTACACCTGAATTCCTGGGTAAGAAAATTGAAGCGAAGGAAATGAAGATTGCAACGATCGTTGCCTTATTACATACATTTCTGATCCTTGCCTTTACTGCATTGTCCTCTCATCTGTATTCGAGTGATCCTGTCGGCAACGCAGCCTGGCTGAATAATCCCGGCAGTCATGGTTTTTCTGAAATGTTATATGAATACACTTCCTCTTCAGCAAATAATGGTTCAGGCTTTGAAGGGCTGGGAGATGGTGTTCCATTCTGGAATATCACCTGCGGAATCGTGATGCTCCTTTCCAGGTTCTTACCCATCATCGGACCACTTGCTATTGCGGGCATACTCGCCAAGAAGAAATTCATTCCGGAAAGTGCAGGCACGCTCAAGACAGATACAGGAACATTTGGCATCATGGTGTATGCGGTCATTATCATCATTGCAGCGCTGTCTTTCTTTCCTGCTCTGACACTGGGGCCCATCGCCGAATTTTTTGCATCGAAATAAAACATCAATCATGAAACGAAACAGAGATAACAAATTGTTTGAATCAGCACTTGTAAAAGAAGCGCTGCAACAATCCTTTTTAAAACTGGATCCGAGAATTATGATCCATAATCCGGTTATGTTCACTGTTGAAATTGGCACAGCGATTATGCTGGCAGTTTGCATATGGATCATTACGGGTAATAAATCTCAGGGAAGCTTCGCCTATAACCTGATCGTATTTATCGTTCTCTTTCTTACGCTGTTGTTTGCAAATTTTGCAGAAGCAATAGCCGAAGCAAGAGGTAAAGCTCAGGCCGACAGTTTGCGCAAGACCAGGGAAGACACACCGGCAAAAAAAGTATTTCCTGTTGGAGAAATATTTGTGGATGAAGTAAAAGTGGTTCCTTCATCTCAGCTGAGAAAAGGTGATATTTTTATTTGTGAAACCGGGGATACCATTCCAATGGATGGTGAAATTATTGAAGGCATAGCTACGATCGACGAATCTGCCATCACCGGAGAAAGTGCACCCGTGATTCGTGAATCAGGAGGTGATAAGTCCAGTGTTACAGGTGGAACTAAGGTTCTCAGCGATAAAATAAAAGTGCGTGTAACCACTGAGCCCGGTGAAAGTTTTCTGGACAAGATGATCGCACTGGTAGAAGGCGCTTCACGGCAAAAGACCCCAAATGAAATCGCTCTTACCATTTTGCTCGCGGGTTTCACATTAATCTTTGTGATCGTATGCGTAACCTTAAAGCCTTTCGGGGATTATGCAAACACGCCGATTACTATTGCAGCTTTTATCTCACTCTTTGTATGTCTTATTCCAACAACCATAGGTGGATTGCTGAGTGCCATCGGTATTGCAGGAATGGATCGTGCACTGCGCGCCAATGTAATCACGAAAAGTGGTAAGGCGGTAGAAACTGCAGGTGATCTGGATACACTGTTGCTGGATAAAACAGGCACGATTACCATCGGCAATAGAAAAGCCACCCATTTTTGGGCTGCAAACAATATTGAAGAAAAATCATTTATCGAAGCTTGTTCTATGGCTTCGATTGCAGATGAAACTCCTGAAGGCAGGTCCATCGTGGAGCTTGCGGGTGTGAACACGAATTCATTCAATAGCAACGGCGCAAGGTTTATAGAATTTACTGCTGAGACAAGGAGCAGCGGTATTGATCTGCCATCAGGAATTAAAATTCGTAAGGGTGCGTATGATGCAATCAGAAATTTAGTAGAAAGAGCAGGCAATCACATCCCTTCTGAAACCACTGAAAGAGTAAAAATAATTTCCAGCAATGGGGGTACACCACTCGTTGTGAGCCAAAATGAAAAAGCGCTCGGCGTAATTGAATTGCAGGATATTATCAAACCAGGAATTTCTGAACGCTTTGATCGTCTGCGTAAAATGGGAGTGAAGACGGTAATGGTAACGGGTGATAACCCACTTACAGCAAAATATATTGCACAGAAAGCAGGCGTCGATGATTTTATTGCTGAAGCAAAACCCGAAGACAAAATGAACTACATCAAAAAAGAGCAACAGGGAGGCAAGCTCGTTGCCATGATGGGTGACGGTACCAACGATGCTCCTGCACTTGCGCAAGCCGATGTAGGTGTTGCCATGAACAGCGGCACGCAGGCCGCCAAGGAAGCAGGAAATATGGTTGACCTCGACAACGATCCTACCAAACTAATAGAAATCGTAGAAATAGGAAAACAACTGTTGATGACCCGGGGAACGCTTACTACGTTTTCCATTGCCAACGATGTGGCAAAATATTTTGCCATTGTGCCGGCTTTATTCATCGTTTCCATACCAGGATTGCAGGCTCTTAATATCATGCACCTGCACAGTCCTGAAAGTGCGATTCTCTCCGCGGTTATATTCAACGCCATAATTATTCCGCTCCTGATACCTCTGGCATTAAGAGGAGTCACTTACAAACCGATAGGCGCTAGTGCTTTACTCAGAAGAAATCTTTTGATATACGGAGTAGGCGGCATCATACTTCCTTTTATCGGCATAAAAATCATTGATTTACTCGTCTCCGTTTGGTTTTAAAAAATAATTTTATGAAACAACATATTATACCGGCTTTAAGATTGACTTTGGTTTGTATTCTATTTTTCTCCGGATTATATATTTTACTCATCTGGAGCATCGCTCAGGCCAGTCCTGGTAAAGGCGAAGGAGAAACAGTTTCCCTAAATGGAAAAGTGGTGGGATACAAACTGGAAGGACAGAATTTTAGTAACGACCAATATTTCTGGAGCAGACCGTCCGCAGTTGGTTACAACGCAGCAGGCAGTGGTGGCAGTAACAAAGGACCTACCAATCCTGACTATTTAAAAGATGTAACTTCAAGAATAGATAGTTTTCTTGTTCATAACAAAACGATTAGCAGGGGCGATATCCCTTCAGAACTGGTGACTGCATCAGGAAGTGGTTTGGATCCTGATATTTCCAGGCGTGCTGCTTATGTGCAGGTAGCACGTGTTGCAAAGGCACGCGGACTGTCAGAAGAATCTGTGAAAGCGATAGTAGACAAACATGTCGATCGGCCGCTTCTTGGATTAATGGGAACAGAAAAAATCAATGTGCTGAGCTTAAATATTGACCTTGACATGTCATCAGCAAAATGACGATGGAACAGTTAAACGATATTATGCCTGAGCAGGAAAAGAATGCTGAACAATTTTTAAATCTCATCCGTCAATCCAGGAGAGGAAAATTTAAAATATATATCGGCATGAGTGCCGGTGTCGGTAAAACATTCCGGATGTTACAGGAATCTCATACACTTCTTAAAAATGGCGTTGACCTGAAAATCGGTTATATAGAAACCCATAACAGAAAAGAGACACAGGAATTGATGGAAGGACTTCCGGAAATACCAAGACGTAAACTTTTCTACAAAGGAAAATCTCTGGAAGAAATGGATCTTCAGGCTATACTAAATCTTCATCCTGAAGTAGTGGTCATTGATGAGCTCGCCCACACCAATATCGAAGGCAGTAAAAACGAGAAAAGATGGCAGGACGTAATGGAAGTATTGGATGCAGGTATCAATGTGATTTCAGCTGTAAACATACAGCATATTGAAAGTCTTAATAAAGAAGTAAAAGGAATCACGGGTATAGAAGTAGCTGAAAGAATTCCAGACAAAGTGCTCAGATCGGCTGATGAAGTGGTGAATATTGACCTGACAGCCGACGAACTCATCATTCGTCTTCGCGAAGGGAAAATATATACGCCTGATAAAGTGGAGACTTCCATCCGGAATTTCTTTCAACCTGAAAAAATCCTTCAGTTAAGAGAACTCGCTTTAAAAGAAGTGGCCTCGCAGGTCGAAAGAAAAATTGAATCTGAACTACCCAGAGGTGCTCACCTTAAACCAGAAAATTTCCTTACCTGCATCAGCAGTAACTATGAAACGGCTACAAAGCTTGTAAGGAAAACAGCGAGACTGGCAACTTACTATCATTCCAAATGGTACGTATTGTATGTTCAAACTTCAAAGGAGGACGGAGATAAGATCGGTCTTGCGGCACAGCGACATCTGATTAATAACTTTAAATTGGCAACAGAATTAGGCGCAGAAGTGATTCGTGTTAAAGACAATAACGTGGCAAACGCTATTATTCGGACAGCGGAAGAAAAATCAATCACTACGGTATGTATTGGTAAACCACATTTAAACCTATTCAAAATAATTATGAATACTGCAATTTTTAATCACATGCTGACTAAATTGTCAGCAGCGAATATTGATGTAGTTATTCTTTCATAAAAGTTATATGCGACTAAAAACAAAATTATCCCTGAGTCTGGTGTTTCTCTTCATCGTAATCCTTTTATTTGGAATACTGGGAATTGTAAATATCAATTTATTAAACAGGGAATTTGACCAGGTATTAAAGAGCAATCATGAATCCATCGTGTACAGCAATGATATGCTGAAAGCACTCGACAAAGTAAAAATTCAAAAAGATGCCATTTCATTGTTTGAGGAAAGTCTGGTGAAACAGGAAAATAATATTACAGAGGTAGGTGAAAAAGAAGCCACTCAGGAACTGCGTAAGAATTTTAATGAACTCAAAGCAAACCCCGAAGATTCCACCAATTATCCTGAAATCAGGGCATCACTCAGCCAGATTCTGGACCTAAACGAAATGGCCGTTATCAGAAAATATAATCACGCACAAAAGACGGCGGACAATGCAAAGATCTGGTTGACTGCTATCTTCAGTATACTGACGCTGATCTCATTTACTTTTATTTTTAATCTGCCGGGTATTATTTCCAATCCCATTCAAAAATTATCAGAAGGTATCTCTGCTATTGCGGATAAAAACTATACAAAACGAATTGTGATCAAACGCAAGGACGAATTTGGTGAACTGGCGAAATCGTTCAATGACATGGCTGCCCGCCTGGACGAATACGATCACAGCAATCTATCGCAGATTAAATTTGAAAAGAGCCGTATAGAAACAATCATCAATCAGATGCGGGATGGTATAATCGGTTTCGATGAAAAGAGAAATATTCTTTTTCTAAACGCCGTAGCAGAAAAACTGCTGGGTATTAAAGAATCTTCCATTATCGGCAAGTACGGTCCTGATTTCGCATTAACTAATGATCTGATGCGTACCCTGTTAAAAGAAAATACTGACAAACAGGAATTAAAAATATTCGCAGACAATAAAGAAAGTTATTTCAGCAAGGATGTACTGAACGTCACCAGCAACAACGAAGTGATCGGCCAAGTGATCGTACTTCGAAATATTACTCCATTCCATGAACTCAGTGAGGCAAAAACAAATTTCATTGCAACCATCTCTCACGAACTTAAAACGCCCATCTCTTCCATAAAGTTGAGCGCTCATTTACTCAACGACGGCAGAGTAGGACAGATCAACACAGATCAAAAAGAATTACTGGATAGCATTGAAGATGATAGTGAACGCCTTCTCAAAATTACGGGTGAGTTATTGAATCTTACCCAACTGGAAACTGGCAAGATTCAACTGAAAGTAATTTCTACACCTCCAAGACTCATCGTTGACCAGGCACTGCAGGCTGTTCAGTTCCAGGCGAATCAACGAAATATTACCCTCAACCTGAAAATGGACCCGTTGCTGCCCCCTATTCAGGCAGATGCCGAGAAAAGCACCTGGGTACTTATTAACTTTCTCACCAATGCATTGAAATATTCTTCTGAAAAAGATGAGATCGATATTTCAGTTAAGAAAAACGGAGAGTACATATTATTCACAGTACTCGACCACGGCAAAGGAATTGACGAGCGATATCTGCCCAAAATATTCGATCGTTATTTCAAAGTGCCGGGAACGCACGAACGCAACGGCAGTGGACTCGGCCTTGCCATCTCAAAAGAATTTATTGAAGCACAGGAAGGAAATATCTGGGTGGAAAGTGAAGTTGGAACTGGCAGCACCTTCGGCTTTGGCCTCAAAATAGCAGAAGGAAATCATGCGGTGACCGATCTAAACTGATTTTCATTTTGAAAAAACCACCCCATTTTGGCATGGTTGTCCATCCCCTTAACTCACAGGCTCTATGATATTTATTTCCCGAAACCATTGATTGTTATGGGTTATAAGTTATGAGATTCTCACTATGTCTTTCCGGCACTACGTTTGAGCCCCACTTCTTCGTATGCCCAACCACGAGACTGCTTTTTCAACCAACGGCCATGGTCACTTTTCGAAAGTCACAATTGCCACACTATTAGTTGCACTTGGAATTATTTATGGGGACATTGGAACCTCTCCGCTTTATGTATTCAAAGCTATTATTGGTGAGCGTCCCATTTCAAATCTGCTGGTATATGGAGGAATCTCCTGTGTTTTCTGGACCCTCACTTTACAAACTACGTTCAAATACATCATTCTGACTTTGCAGGCTGACAACAAAGGCGAGGGAGGAATATTTTCTCTGTTTGCGCTGGTGAGGAGATTTGGTAAGAAAGCCTATTTCCCCGCCATCATTGGTGCTGCAACTTTGTTGGCAGACGGAATCATCACACCACCTATTTCCGTTGCTTCTGCAATCGAAGGACTGAATGGTGTTCCCGGACTTGAAAATCTCATCGTACCAGGTAATAATCTCACGGTAGGAATTGTAATCGGAATAATCAGCTTGTTATTTTTCTTCCAGAGATTCGGAACTAAGATCATAGGATCTTCCTTTGGTCCCATCATGATGATTTGGTTTTCAATGATTCTGGTGCTGGGCTTGATACCAATAATACACAACCCGGCCATACTCGCAGCACTCAGTCCTCATTATGCCATTGAATTACTCACCATGTATCCGAAAGGATTCTGGTTACTCGGTGCTGTGTTTCTTTGTACAACAGGTGCTGAAGCTTTATACAGCGACCTGGGGCATTGTGGCAAGAAAAATATTCGGCTTACCTGGATTTTTGTAAAAATTGCCCTGGTTATTAACTACATGGGACAGGGTGCATGGATACTAACCCTGCATACGGGAAAACTAAACGGACTCAACCCATTTTATGAGTTGATGCCTCATTGGTTTTTACTTTCAGGAATTGCTATAGCGACTCTCGCAACCATTATCGCCAGTCAGGCGCTGATCAGCGGATCATTCACATTGATCAGCGAAGCGATCAGTATGAATTTATGGCCCAAAGTGAAAATAAAATTTCCTACAACCATTAAAGGACAAATTTATATTCCCAGTATCAATACCACACTCTGGATCGGATGTGTTGCCATGATGTTTTACTTTCGAAAATCAGAACATATGGAAGCGGCTTATGGTTTCTCCATTATCATCGCCATGATGATGACCACTGCATTGATGTTTGGTTACATGAAATTCGTGCGCAAGTGGAATATGATTCTGATACTCGCCATCATTGGAATTTTCTTTACCGTTGAAACTGCCTTCTTTATCGCGAATGTCGCTAAGATTAAACAGCGGTGGATGTTCCTCTTCTTTGAATTCGGATTGGTTTTCATCATGTATATCTGGTTCAACGCAAGAAAAATCACCAACCGTTATTTGAATTTTGTAAACATCAGCAAGTATAGCAAGGACCTGATTGAATTAAGTAACGATAAAGATATTCCCAAATATGCAACCCATTTGGTGTACCTCACAAAGGCTAATATGGATATGCAGATTGAACAACGCATTATCGATTCCATTTTAAACAAGAAACCCAAACGAGCCGATATATACTGGTTCATTCATATCGATATCACGGATGCCCCCTATACACTCGAATACAATGTAGTTGAAATCATCAAAGACAAATTGATTCGCGTTGAGTTCAGATTGGGATTCCGTGTTCAGCCGCGCATCCATAAATATTTTAAACGCGTTATGCAGGAGATGGTGCAGAACTGTGAACTTCAATTCTTATCCAGGTATGAATCCATGAAGAAAGAAGATTTTCATGCAGATATCACTTATGTGATTATTGAAAGATTTCTATCTGTGGAAAATGAATTGCCAGTGAAAGAAGATTTTATACTGGATTCTTATTTTTCCATCAAGGGAGTTGCTCAGAGCGATCAGAAGGCATACGGCCTCGACAACTCAGATACAGTTATAGAACGCACCCCATTATTCATTGAACAGAAAGACAAACTGCCTTTAAAAAGGATCCTGACCCACTGATCTATTTCACTATATCGCGGTATCCAATTAGTTTGATCCCTTTTTCTTTAATCAGTGCCTTCACTTTTTCGTTCGTGTAAAGATCTGTTACGCCCTGACGATCCATACAAACATCTTCATAGCCGATATGATAAACGGCTTTTAATTCATCGTCGTTTAAACCGGGATGATCCACGAAAATATAGGTCTTGCCAGGCTGGAGTTTATTAAGCGTGTTAATAAAACTCTGCACTTTTTCTTCCGGAGTTTTATGCGGACCGTCATAACCTGTTAACCCCTGATAGTCCAGATCCGGTTCGACGGGAATCTTATATTCTTTAGCGAGTCTCCTGGTGAGTGCTCTTACTTCCGGCGACAGGTTGGTGCATCCCATATGTGCGGAGAGATGACTCACATTCGGAAGATATTTCAATGCCAGTTCAATTTGTGCCCTAAATTCTTTTTCAACATCTTCTATTTTCCATTTGTTTTCCGAAATGGACCTTCCCGGATAGTTTGGATTTTGAAAAACCATCGGATAGAAATATCCACCAGCATCCTTAAGACTCGGACAATCAGACAGCGGACGCCATTTTATATTCTCCCATTCGCTGGTAAGATCGAGATGAATGCCCACATCAATGCCAGGATTTTGTTTCAACAACTTTACGGCTTCAGGAAACCAGGGCGAAGCAACCAATACTTCTATCGAAGATTCAATCCCTTCTTTATAACATTTAATAATGGCTTCATTGCCCGAATGCGTATAACCCATGTCATCGCCACGAACAATCAGGCGAATGTCATTTTGCTGGGCATAAGAAAAAACAAGAGCACCACTGAAAAGAAAAATGATGAATATTTTCTTCATGAGTCAGATTTATTTGAGTTGACAGATTAATGCTTCATAAGGCCGCAATTTTATTTCGTTGCTGAAACCGTTACTGACAAGTATAGATTTGTAATTAGACAATAGGACATTCTTTATGTCCATACCAATTTTAGCTGAAGCTTCTTTATCGGTAAAATTCAAAAGGATCAGTATTTTTTTCCTCTCACGTTCTCTTGTATAGGCATATACATTCGGATTATCCTTGTCAAGCAATTTATACTTACCATAAACCAAAACAAGATTGTCTTTTCTCATTTGCACAAGTTTCCTAAAATAATTCAGACAACTGTTGGGATCTGTTTCTTCAGAAGCAGCATTGATAAAGGTGTAGTTGGGATTTACGGAAATCCAGGGATTTCCTGACGTAAATCCTGCATTCGTGGTATTGTTCCACTGAAAAGGTGTTCGGCCATTGTCCCTGCTGCTAAACTTTGAACGTTCAAGAAATTTCAGCGTATCACCATGAATATCTTTTTGATGTTGGTATTCATTGAGCATGGACATATCCCTGTAATCTTCAATTTTATTAAATCGGATGTTGGTCATTCCCAGTTCATCTCCATTATAATAATATGGAGTACCCCGCATGGTCAAAATGAATGTGGTCAGCATTTTGGATGACAAATCTCTGAATTGCCGACTGTCATTTCCAAACCTGCTGACCATTCTTGCCTGATCATGGTTGGAAAGAAAAATAGACAACCATCCATTTTCGGCAAAAGCACTATCCCAGCGACTGAACACTTCTTTAAAATGCAACAAACTGTATCCAGTTGGTTTTGCGATATCCACTCCATCGAACGCATAAGCCATATTCAGTTCTTTCCGATCTGCGTCTACCAGATTGTGGGCATCCTCAAAAGAATTACCCGCTCCTTCTGCCACACTCATTACATCATACTTTCTCAATACTTCCTGATTCATTTCTTTCAGATAATCGTGCAGGTGTGGACCCATGCCATAATACAACTGAAAATGTTTCTCATAACCAACCGGGAAAGCAGGAAAGCTGGTATCTTTTGCAGCAAATTGAAAGGCATCCAGCCTGAATCCATCAATGCCTTTGTCTGCCCAGAATTTCATAATGTCAAAGACCTCTTTACGAACCTGAGGATTCTCCCAGTTCAGATCCGGCTGTTTTCTGGAAAAATAATGTAGATAATAAGCATTCGTTAATGAATCATACCTCCATGCATCATGGTTCACGTCGAAGAGACTGTAACGTGGTGAAGGTTTTCCTCTTTCTGCATTCCACCAGTGATAATAATTTCTGTAAGGATTTGTTCTGGAACTTCTGCTTTGTTTGAACCATTCGTGTTCATCGCTGCTGTGATTTACTACCAGATCCATTACGAGTTTAATACCACGGTCGTGCATGCCTTTTATGAGCGTGTCAAAATCTTCGAGTGTACCAAAATCTCTCATGATATTGCGATAATCGCTTACATCATAGCCGTTGTCATCGTTGGGTGAACTGTAAATGGGATTTAACCAAACCACGTCTACGCCCAGACTTTTTATATAATCTAACTTGGAAATGATGCCTTTCAGATCACCAATACCATCTCCATCATTGTCGTTAAAACTGCGTGGATATATTTGATATACAACTGCTTCCTTCCACCATTTTCTTACTGGTTGGATTTCCTGTTGCGCAATAGCATGGAGTGTATTGAAAATAAATACTCCCGCTAAAAGAGAAGACAAGATATTTTTCATGCAAGCAATGTTCGTATATCTACAACACGATTCCCGTTATAAAGAAAAATATGCCGATGCAGGAAATTCCCAGACTGATAAACCAGAGCAGCCTTTTCTTAGTAAGAATTGCTATGGCAGAAATGGCAATCGCAATTTGAAACATGGTAACCGCTCTTGCCAGAACAGCATGGTGCTCGAGGTGAACATGGGAAGCTTCTTCTGATTCTTTAGCCTGCGCCTGTATTTCAGCCTGTTCAGATTTATACCTTGCACTGCGTGCTTCTTTGTCGGGATTTGAAGACAAAGACAGGATCTCATCTTTAATTCCTTTTGCCTGGTAGAAAGCCCATTTATCAGATGCTTTAATCTGTTCAATAACTGCCTCGTCGGCATGGTGGCCGGCAAGCAAACTGGCCATAGCGGCAAATACCGCCATCAACGCTGTGGAAATAGCAATTGCCATCCCTCCCTTTCTTTCTTTTGCTTCAACTGCTTCTTCTACTCTTTCTTCAATGGTTTCATGCAGGCCTTCGGTAGGTACTTCCATTTCTTCCATAGCGTATAATTTGTTGATAAATGTAAATATTTCCTTCCATTTACCCTATCTGTTATTCTTTCAGCTAAGCGGCGCCGTTAACAATTCGGCTGCAAAAAACCTGTTTAACTTTATCGGAAAGGTATTCAAATAGCCATCACGGATTTTCGTTAATTATGAGTTCGACAAATAATATTCATCCCGGTAAAATCCTTCAGGAAGAATTTTTAATCCCCTTACAAATCACAGCTTACAGGCTGGCCAAGCAGGCATCCATCCCGCAAACAAGAATTTCGGAAATCATCAAAGGTAACCGGAGGATTACAGCCGATACTGCTTTGAGATTCTCGATATATTTCGGAAACTCTCCGAAGTATTGGCTGGGACTTCAGGACGATTACGATCTCGAAGAAGAAAAGCTGATAAAAAGTTTTGAGTTAAGTAAGATCAAACATTATGCTGCGGAGAAAGAGTAAAACGATCTTCTAATAATAGTTACTTTTTATTTTCTATCCAGAAGTTTTTCCAAATACAATTTAATTTCTGGCCATTCCGATAAAATGATAGAAAATCGGGCAGTGTCTCTCGGAATACCGTCAACTGCAAGACGATGTGAACGCAGAATTCCTTCAAACTTTGCTCCGATACGTTCAATGGCTTCACGTGACCTGGTATTTCTTGCATCCGCACAAAGATTAACGCTGAATGATTTCCATTTTTCAAAGGCCATCGTTAACAGAAGTAATTTCGCTTCTGTATTCGCCGGTGTTCTTACGGCTGAACCACTTAACCAGGTATATCCAATTTCACAGGTATCGGGAAACTCCCAATTGAATCGGGAACTACCGGGTTTCCATAACCATTTCTCGAGATTAAAAAAGCGGGTTGACCCAATCACCACATCATCGAGTTCACGCACGATCACAAAGGGCACTGCTTTTCCTGCTTCCCTCCATTCAATGGCGGTCTGAATATATTTATGTACTTCGTCCTGACCCTGGGGAACCGGACTCCATTTATAAAGAGAAGGATCCAGGGCGGAAGCAGCAGCGAGCCCTTCTGTATGACGAAAGTCCATGGATTCGAGACGAACGTATTTCCCTTTTAACACTACGGAGGTTTTCATAAAAATAAACATTTGCTATTAGCCGGCTAAAATCACCCTTTTCTCTTACATATAGTGTTAATATAGTATGTAACTTTCTTGTTCATTAAACCTCACAACATGGACACAAAAAAATTTCTGATCGGTACACTGGTGGGAGGCATTGCGATCTTCTTCATCGGTTATTTGCTCTATGGTGTTTTGCTGATGAATTTTTTCAATCAGCACGCTACCGCACCGCCGGGTTCTATGAAGGCAATGGGTGATTTCTCGTGGGGAGCACTTGTGTTGGCCAATTTCGCAACAGGTGCCCTGCTAACTTACATACTTCTGAAAATTGGCAATGTGAATTCCTTTGGCAGCGGTGCGGGAATAGGATTTGTGATCGGACTTTTGATGTATCTGGGTGACTATCTTCTTCACTATGCTACTGGAAATTATATGGATCTTACCGGTACCCTGGCAGATGTGGTAACTGGCGCAGTACTAACTGCCATTGCAGCAGGTCTTATTGCTGCGGTATTGGGTATGAGCAAAAAGAAAGTTTAGTTTTTCATTTTTTATTGTTTTGGTAAAGGGCCGGTTCTTGAAAAAGACTGGCCCTTAGTTTTTAATTTTACGTATATGGTAATAGAATATAATAGAATGAAAAAAACATACGCAGTCTTTCTCAGTTTGTTTCTGATGGCGAGCACCCGCGGACAAAAATATTTTAACGACAGTATCGCTGATAGTCGCAACCGCATTACTGAGACTGCCATGCTTACATTGGGGGGATGGGCGGCCGCAAATATTGCAACGGGATTTATAATTGCAGGTCAAACGCAGGGGCAAACAAAGTACGTATGGCAAATGAATGCCTATTGGAATCTCGTAAATGGCGGCCTGGCTGTTATGGGTTATATCAGGGCTCGCCAGGCAATGAAACATACATACGGCTTTTCTGAAAATGAGTCCGAACAAATCTCCATTGAAAAATTATATGCACTCAACCTGGGACTCGATCTCGCTTATATCGCTACCGGGTTTTTTCTCCATGAAAAAGGAATGAATAATTCGAATATAAAATCCCATGACCAACTGATGGGATACGGTACCAGTCTGATCATTCAGGGTGGATTTCTTTTGGTAATGGATGGAATTGTTTTGAGCCTTCATCATAAAAATTCTGTTCGCCTGAACAAAAAACTAAAGAGTCTTGAATTGGGCGCAGGTCCAAACGGAATTGGATTGAGTTACAAATTTTAATCACCAATACAAATGACGGGAATTCCTTTTACAACGATTGACTGGAGCAAAATTCCGGTTACCAAACAGTCCGGAAAAACAGGAACTGTTTCTTCTAAAATTATCCAGTATCCCGGACTGAGAATCCGGATAGTAGAATATTCAACAGGTTATTTAGCCGATCACTGGTGCCAAAAAGGACATGTGGTATATTGTCTTGAGGGCGAACTAATCAACGAGCAGGAAAATGGAGAATCATTTATTTTGAAAGAAGGCATGAGTTATGTTGTGTCTGACGGATTAAGCTCACACAGGTCGAGAACAAATAAAAACGTAAGACTTTTAATCATGGACGGTGATTTTCTGAAATGAGTTTCATTATTTTTTCCCCAGTCTGTAACTCACTCCTACCTGAAAATTGTCTTCATAGGTTCCAAAGTTTATTTGAATAAAACCGGCGTAAGGGCCATTCGACATATGAAATGCGGTGGAGAAATAACTTAAAGGAAAAATATTTGTAGTCGGCGTTGCAGGGTACACAACCTTTTGATAAATTGAATAATTGGATTGCGGATTTATTACTTCGCCAACGGAAAACTTAAAACCCCATTCGTTTTTGTGATGGTCCCTCCATAGTAGATCTGTATACAAGCCAATCGTACCCGTAAACTTTTGTCTGAAAATAATGGTTGCTGCTGTATCAGGAAGTCCATTTCTGAACCCAACATAATTTCCAAATTCATTTTGCAGGGAGGTCTCCACACCTAACGCCCGCCATTCGCCTTTAGAAAAAGGAATCACGTAATTAATGCCGCCCGATACACCATAACTTCCGAAAGTAGTGCGCGTAGCGGGTATGTGATAAGTTGTATCTATCGGATCGGAAATCGGTCCAAATATCGAAGGATCGTACCTATACATTATATTGTAAAACTCCCCAACATGGTATACACCCAGCGTTAAGTTTGCTCCGTAATAAGCCTGAACTTTTCCGAAGTTATTGCTGCGATAAATACTCGTTTGAAATGCGGACAGATAATCGCGACCCTGATAATTTGCATTTCCTGTGGTAAAAATAAAACTGCCGTAGGTAGCGCCTTTTATAGAATCTGCTACAAGGGGAAGGGAATGATAGGGATTTGAATTTGCATTTTGTGGACTCAGGTAATAACTCTGCGATGTGACCACGCAGGCCTGAAACATACAAATAATTGGAATAGCAGCGACAACTTTTTTATACATAAACATTGTGGACAGAAGGGTTATTGGGATTGCTGTATATCATTTGCAAATTTTAGTATAAATCCTATTCTTTATTTCTAAATTGTATTTGAAATAACAGCAACACAACTTAGCCAATGATTCATTGTATCAGAACCAATTCAGAAAATAAATATTTTCAGGAATTAGTAAAACTACTTGACAAAGACCTGAGCATCCGCGATGGTGCAGACCATTCGTTCTATTCCCAGTTCAATAAGATTGACATGATAAAACATGCTGTGGTTGCCTTTGACAATGAAATTCCTGTAGGGTGCGGTGCCGTAAAGGAACTTTCGGAAGATGCCATGGAAGTTAAACGGATGTATGTATTACCAGAACGAAGGGGTGAAGGCATTGCCAGGATTATTTTGAAAGAACTGGAAAAATGGACAGCGGAATTGAATTATCAGAAATGCCGACTGGAAACCGGTAAAAAACAACCGGAAGCCATTGCGCTCTATGAGAAAAGCGGTTATAAGAAAATTGCAAATTACGGCCAGTATGAGGGTGTAGAAAACAGTGTTTGCTTTGAAAAGATCCTTAGTTAATTTCATCGATACAGTTACCCGGTTGGTCGAATTTATTTCAACTTCTGCATATCTATGGTAGTTTTACATATCACCTGATGCACAGGTTTTACAGGCCATATGGAATACGATAACGACAAAATAGTTAAAGGCACTTATAAATCAGAATTATACTGCTGGTTGCTATTCGCCATTATTAATCCGCTGGTTAATAGTCTGACCATCTTTCCTCATCATAAGGTAATGTGGATTGCGCTGCTTGTGATTCAGCTGTTTTTACTTCCCCTGTACATGTTGTTCTCAAGGCTAGTCGTAATCAAATTCCTTTTCAAAAAAAAGTATCCCTTGTTCGCCGGGTTAACCCTGCTTTTTTCTTTTCTGGTGTTATTCCTACTTTACCTGATTTATAAAATACCAGCGTCTTTTGCCGCAGATACCGAGCAGGAATTTTTTTCTTTCTCGGGTCTTACTATCGCCAGGGAATATATATGGATCCTGCTGAATATTTGTCTCGCAGTTGCTATATCTTATTTGAGATTTAAACTGGGAGAAGAAGAAACCGTCGAATCCCTGCAAAAAGAAAATACCTATTATAAACTTCGTTATTTCCGCACACAGCTAAACCCTCATTTCCTTTTCAATACGCTTAACAGTATTTATTCGCTCAGTCTGAGTAAGGCAGATAAAACCCCTGAAGTGGTAGTAAGGCTTGCAGACATCATGAGATTCCTGATTTACGAGTGCAATGAAGACAAAATCCCTCTCGATAAAGAAATTGAATTCATCCGAAATTATATTGAAATTGAAAGGATACGGTACGACGCGGATATTCAATTTACCGTGGAAGGCAGTACGGAATCTGTAATGATTGAACCATTTCTGTTTATTTCTTTTATCGAAAATGGATTCAAACATGCTATCGACAATTCTTATGCAAAACCTTTTATTTATATAACACTGAAAGTGAATCCTGATAAAATCGTTTTAAATGTTATCAATAACACGAGCATAGCACTCGAGACCCAGGCCAAGAAAATTCAGGGCAAGGGACTTGTAAACAGCAAAACCGTACTCGAATTACTTTATCCTGACTCCTATGCACTGGATATTATTCAAACGGAAAAGAAGGACAGGAAGGAAAGCAAAATGAGGTGGAAGAATGCCCAGGAAAGATTACAGCGTTTATATCCGGATACTCATACCCTTGATGTAATTTTAAGCCACAATACGTTTACCGTTTCTCTCATACTATTAACCGGCTTACTTGATAAAGTGTATAATCATAGAAGATGAGCCGCTCGCGCAGGATGTAATTAAAAGTCATTTGCAGAAATCGGGCAGGTTTGACCTGATAGGTACTTATCGCAATGCGCCCGAAGCAAAAGTAGCCATTGAACAACATGATATCGATCTGATTTTTCTCGATATTCAACTGCCGGGCATGACGGGACTTCATTTTCTTCGGTCGCTTACCAATCCGCCTTTTGTTGTTTTTACAACGTCTTACCCGGAATATGCCTTAGAAAGTTATGAATTCAATGTGATTGATTATTTACTAAAACCTATTTCTTATGAAAGGTTTTCGAAAACAATCGATAAGATCATCGACGGAAAAATCTTCAAGACAACTATCAGTGAACCAAAACCCTTAAGCAGGGAATACATATTTATCCGATCAGATAGCAAATTTCTAAGGATCAGTTTTTCAGACATCATATATATAGAAGGCATGAAGGATTATCTTAAAATTCATACTGTTGATCACACCATCGTAACGCATCAGACGATGGTTGAGATGGAAAACATTCTTCCGGCAGGACAATTCCTTCGCATACACAAATCATATATCGTTGCCGTTTCCCGAATCAATGCGGTATTTGGAAATTCAATTGATATGGGGAAGATCATGCTGCCCATCGGACTTAACTATAAAGAAAGAATTATGAGCTTCATCTCCGGAAAATCATCAGAAAAATAAACTGGTGAGAACCTTCCCCAATATTTCTTCGCCTGATATTTGATAACCCTTATTTCAATATATATTCTTCATTACATGTGAATTATACAACTAATTCTCGCGATCCTGTAACGACTGGTCAATTACTAAGACTGACCTTTGTATTCTAAATGAAGAATACGATGATGCAGAAATTTATGTTAATGGGCATCCTATTAATAGCGGGATCCACGCAACTTTTACAAGCGCAGACAAAATATAAAATCCAGGAGACAAAAGATATCGATATGAAATTGTCGGGGACTTCAACGCTTCATAATTGGACTATGGAAACACAGACTTTTACCGGTGAAGCACAATTCGGATTCAAAGACGGAGACATACAGCTTAGCACATTGAAATCTTTGTCGTTCGACCTGAACGTAACAGATTTGAAGAGTGGAGAAAAGGGTCTGGATAAAAATGCCTACAAGGCATTGAAAACCGATCAATATAAAGACATCGTATATAAACTTTCTTCCGCGAAAATCATGTCAGAAAAAGATGGTAAATATCTTATAAAGACTCAGGGCAACCTGAGTATTGCCGGAGTAACCAAAGATGTAGCAATGGATGTATATGCAGTAGTAAATAAAGATGGGTCCATCACCTGCACGGGTTCCGACAAATTACTAATGACCGATTACCAGGTTAAACCACCCAAGTTTATGTTAGGTGCCATGAAAACCGGTGATGCCATTACGTTGAATTATACAATCGTTTACAAAAAAGATTTGCTCTAGTCTGTATGTAAGATTTACTCTCAACAAGTTTTTATGAAAGTTATAATTATAATGCTGTTATGTATTGTGTCGATTAATGTAGCTGCTCAAAAGGGTGGCATGCAGTTTTTTCGTCCTTACGATGAAAGAGGTCTTCACATATTTGAAACGACGAAGGCTGATACCATACCCTTTGTAAAAACTCATGTTAAAGTAGGCGGAAGTTTCGAGCAGACATTCCAGACATTACGTGATCAGAATACTGCCGAGCCATTGTTAATGCCTCCTTACCACGGGAATGTAAATAGTCTTATCCCTCTAACAAATGGTTTCAACCTTGCCATGGCAAATTTGAACATCGACGCCCAGTTATCTGATGGTATACGCGTTAACCTGACTGTTTATCTTTCTTCGAGGCATCATGAAGACACCTGGGTAAAAGGGGGCTATATTCAGTTCGATAAATTGTTGTTCTTAAACAGTGAAGCTGTAAATAATATCATGAAGTCGGTCACTATCAAGATCGGACAATTTGATGTCGATTATGGTGACCAGCATTTCCGAAGGACGGATGGAGGAAGCACATTATATAATCCATTTGTAGAAAATTACGTGATGGATGAATTTGCCACTGAAATTGGAGCAGAATTTTATTATCATCACAAATCAGGTTTGTTTGCCATGATCGGAATATCTAATGGTGAATTGGACCCCACCGTGGTTGCCGCAACAAAGATGGATACAACAACAGGACAAATAAATAAATATGATCCTGCGTTTCATGGTAAACTGGGATTTGACAAACAGATAAATTCAGATTTAAGAATCAGACTAACCGGCTCTTACTATACTGATCATAGTGCAAATAATAATACGTTGTTTGGTGGGGACAGAACCGGGTCTCATTATTTCTACGTGATGGAAAACCAGAATGTAGCCAACGGAACAACCATTTCCGATGAGGTAGACTATAGTCCGTTTTCAGGAAGATTCAACCCGGGATTTACCGAACAGGTAAATACATTCATGATAAATCCTTTTGTGAAATACAAAGGGCTTGAATTCTTTGCAACATATGAAAATGCGCATGGCAGAACAATAACGGAAGTCAATAAACGACAAGCCGTTCAATACGCAGCTGATCTGATATACCGTTTTCCTGCAAACAAAGAAAACTTTTGGCTCGGGATTCGGTATAATACAGTAACATCTGGTGTACAGGGATTGACTCAAAACATCACTATTAACAGGGAAGTGGCTTCAGCAGGATGGTTTCTTACCCGGAATATCATGTTGAAAGTGGAATACGTGAACCAGGTTTACCAGAACTATCCCGGAGACAATATCCTGAATGGTGGAAAATTTTATGGAACCATGTTTGAAGCTGCCATTGGATTTTGATCTCGGAAAATAATGTTTGGTGAATTTCATTGCAGAGCATGTACCTTACCGGACAAGTAAAAATTTGAAAGCTGATGCCAATAAAATTAAAACCTCAGAAGGGGCCTGTGAAGGAAAAGAAAATAAAGGTTCAGCCTACTGAATTAGACAAATCCAAGTCGCACATCGTGGTTGAGATTATTGAATACGTTGCCAATTCCGTTGTCAGCAAAACGATCATAAAAAAATCTACCGGCAATATCAGCGTAATGTCATTCGACAGTGGTGAGGGCTTAACCGAAAAAACGTCACCCTTTGATACTTTTGCACAGATAATAGAAGGTAAGGCAAACATTGTAATCGATAAAGTATCGCATTTGTTACATACGGGAATGGGGATCGTTATTCCGGCTCATTCTTCCAATTACATAAAGCCCAACGGAAGGTTTAAAATGATTTTGACGTTAATCAAAAGCGGTTACGATATATAAACTAGATATCTTCCAACATGGAACGCCTTTTAGTTCTGAGCTGTTTAAAATGAGAAGGCGTTAAACCAGTTACTTTTTTAAACTGACTGGAAAGATGTGATACGCTGCTGTAGTGCATTTTATATGCAATTTCTGTTAGCGTCAATTCATTATAAACAAGCAACTCCTTTACACGTTCGATCTTATGTGAAATGAAAAACTTCTCAATCGTTACGCCTGTCACTTCTGAAAACAAATTGGCGAGATACGTATAATCGTGATTTAATTTTTTGCTCAGGTATTCTGATAGATTAATCGATAAAGGCTCTTCCGAATAATGAACCAGTTCGATGATGATGTTTTTTATCTTCTGAATAAACACACTCTTTTTATCATCCAGAAGTTCCAGTCCCGATTTTAAAAGGGCCAGTTTGAATTTATCGTGTTGTTCCACATTCATATCATCAATAAGCTCCACTTCCCCCAACTCAACAACCAGGTGCTTGATGCCGAGGTTTGTCAGTTCATCCCTAACAACCATTTTGCAACGAATGCAAACCATATTTTTTATAAAAATCTTCAAATTGAAATATTAAAAATGCAGAGCCTGCAAAAGTTTGGAAGAAAATATATCGCTCGTAAGTAGCTGTAACTGTTAATATACCCTTTATTGACCGGCGCTGATCATTTCTATCGTCATTTCCCTGTTAATAGGTCAACATCCAGTTCAAAATGTGTGAATTGTATAACATTTTATCAAAATCACACAACAAAAGCATTTAATAAAAGCGAAAGAAAGATCTATGAAGAAAAAACGGATCTGTGAATAATATAACAAAAGGGAAGCTTTATGTAACAGGAAGGTTTAAAAATTAACTGACCTTGCTCACGAGACTAAGAATTTTAAATCGGCAATATGAATAAAAACATTGAAACAGCCCTGGACAAAATAATACACGGAGTAAAATTCCGACCAGCTCAAACCGCCTCTCCACTTTCCTATAAAGTAATAAGTCCGCTGACAAACATCGGACTGGCAATTGAAATGGTTGAATCAAGAAATACGGATCCCGATATCAAATTATATGTAGAAATCATAAAAAGAAACTGCGCTGCCGTACATCAATTAATCAATGAAAACTCGCCTGTGGACATACCGTTTGTTCTGCGGGAAAGAACCCTGTTTATCAAAAAAACCCTAAGTCAGGATTATTAAATGCCACTTTAAAAATACTTCGAACTGTAATTCAACGGGTAGTTTTAAAATCGGTCTTCATATGTGGACGAATCCTTTGCATGTTTCGCCTCTGACAATAAATCGAATACCTATTGATGAGCCTATTATTTAGGTAATGAGCCCATTATTGGGCTTATTATTTCCTTATGAGCCTATTATTCCAGGCAGAGCCCATGTCATAAAACGCACCTGCCCCCTTGCCGTTATTGAATTCTATGACATTCAGGGAAACAAGTTCCTGAAGATGCCTTGTGGATGTTGCCTTGGAAAGACCATTCATACGCTGATATATTTTATTAGTAATCCTGCCTTGCTCACCAACAAAACTAATTGCCCTTAGTTGAGCCTCCCTTAAAGAAACAGACTCCAGGGCTGCCCTGGCTTCTTCTGTAAGGGAGGGTTCTCCACCAGTTTCTGAACCCGCGGATTTCATATAATCCCTTATTAATGTGTGGTATAGCGTGCTACCTGCCGGTATTTTATACGCAGCCGATTTCTCAGGATCCTTCATAACGGATTGTGCAAATTTTACCGCACGGGCGAATACCTCTCTTTTTTTGGTTTGATTTTTGGAGGGAATAACATTGGACATATCGGGAATCTTACCGATAAAGGTTTTGTTTTTAAAAGTTCTGAATTGATACTCTCCTACCTTACCACGTATCCCCTGAGTTACGTAGTTGTCGGTCGATCTGGCCATATATTTCCATTTATATGCTAATATAAGTCTTTGCGATAAATTAACCTGCGTCTTTCCTTCGTCTTTTCTTCGTTATGAATTCGGCTTGATACTAAATAGGATTTGGCCGTTCACTCAATGGAAAAGTGCCATCCCAATAAGAAGCTGAATTTCAATCACTTATTAGCTAAATAACGAAAAGTACCTCCATAACAGCCCTTTACCGGTAAACTGCTCAATGAAATGTGCAGATTAGACCTCCAGTTCCGCCAACTGCTCAAAAGAGGCAGCATCCATCCTTTACCGACCAAAAACCAGCCGCTCTATTGGTTAACTTTAAAGACGATGAAGGCTGTCCATATTTTATTGAGCCTATTGTTGCCGGCCTGTCTGTTTGGGCAAACAGTTCGCATTGAGAGCCTCCGAAAGGCGTTGCCTGGACTAAAAGATTCAGCGAGGATCGACAATATGAATGAGCTGAGCCTTCAATTTATAAATCTTGGATTTAAAGACTCGGCTGAATTTTTTGCGAATACAGCATATGACGAATCAAGGGAACTTCATTACATACATGGTCAGGCTGAATCCCGTTCCCGTCAGGGAAATATTCAAACACAATTCTATTCCAATTTCATAGAAGCAGAAAATCTGGACAGGGAATCCATCAGGCTGTTTGCCAAAACAGCCAATAAAAGATATCTGCCGGATACATATAGTCACCTCGCGTACACATGTTTTTCTCAGGGTAAATATGATGAAGCACTGGACTTCTGTCAGGAGTGTTATGACCTGCACCGAAAAAATCATGACGAATCCGGCATGGCAGATATTCTTTCAACAAATACCCAGATTTATTTAAAAAGGGGGGAGTTCGAAAAGGGTTTCGACAATGCCCAACGGGTGTTGCAATTAGGAACACGTGCCAACGATAAAATACAAATAAAAAGCAGTCTGCTGGATTTCGGAACATTGTGCATGGGCATTGAGGATTATCCCCTGGCTCTTGATTATTACAGAGCTTATTTTAGAAATTTCACCAAAGAAGACTCGCTGGATTTATTGGCTTCGGAAGATCTGGTATGGGCTAAAATGGAATTTGCTGAAATCTACAGCCATCTCAACAAGTTTGATTCTGCTCTGAAGTTGTACAATCAATTTGATACAACTCATGAATCGGAAAAAAATCTCCGGGTCTTTCTGGTCAGCAAAGGTGAATACTTCATGTTGACACAACAATATGAAAAAGCATTACCCTGTCTGTTAAGAGGACTCGCCATTCACAGAAAACTGAACGACGTAAATGAGATTGTTCGGGCTGTTCTGGATATCGCTGCCACTTATGACGTCCTTCACAATGACCAAAAAGCCCTTCTCTTCGCCAGGGAGGGGCTTAATCTTGGATTGCAAACCAGGGCACGACAAAGAATGAGGGATGCTTATAAAGTAATGTACTCAGTATTTGATCGACAGGCGAATACCGATAGTGCCTATTTCTATTACAAAGTTTATATAAAAACAAAGGAATCACTGACTGCAGATCAGACGAAGGGAAAGTTTGCTGCTTATAACTACAATCAAAAGATTGAGGTATTAAATAATGAAAAACTGCTTGTGCAGCAGAAACTTAAGATCAAGGATCAGCAGTTACAAGGTGAAACACTTTTGCGGAACATCCTGATATCTTTTGTTTGTGCCATCATCCTGTTAAGTCTCCTGTTATTGAGGAATTTTCTATTGAAACGCAGAAATGAAATACTGAAAAATGAAAACATACACCGCGAACTCAATCACAGGTCCATGGAAATGGAGATGCAGTCACTACGTGCCCAGATGAATCCTCATTTTATTTTTAATTGTCTGAATTCGATCAACCGGTTCATCATGAAGAATGAATCCCAGGCTGCTTCAGATTATCTCACACAATTTTCAAGGCTGATCCGACTCGTTCTTAACAACTCCAAGAAATCATGGATACCGCTTGAAGACGAGATTGAAATGCTGAAGCTGTATTTAGACATGGAAAGACTTCGATTCAAAGATGCCTTTTATTATAAATTAGTTCCTGAAGAAGGACTTGACAGTTCCGCTGTATCCATTCCACCTCTACTGTTACAGCCCTTTGTCGAGAATGCCATCTGGCACGGGCTGATGCATAAAAAAGAAAATGGACTGGTTACTATTTCTTTCAGAGTGGACCAGGACATTCTGCATTGCACCATCATAGACAATGGCGTCGGCCGTGCAGCTGCTGCTGCAGCAGGAAGCAAATCCTCACAGAACCACAAATCACTGGGTATACGAATCACAAGAGAAAGACTGGCCCTGATAAATGGTACAACCGACAATGAAAAAGTATCCTTTGCCATTGAAGACCTGTATGATTTTGAAGGTGAGCCCTCGGGAACAAAAGTGAGCCTGAGAATTAAACTTCATCGAAACAATATTTCTGAAAAAGAAACTTTCTCCCATTTAATCAGCCAATCATGATTGACGCCATTATCATAGACGACGAATCCTATTGTTGCGAGGCGCTTGAAATGATGTTAGCGAGATTCTGTCCGACCATTCGTGTGAATGCTATTTGTCACAGTGGCGCCGACGCGCTGGAAGTCTTAACACAATTCAGTCCGCAGCTAATTTTCCTCGACATCGAAATGCCTCATATGAACGGATTCGAGTTTCTGGAAAAAGTAAAAAATATAAACTTTGGATTGATATTCACCACCAGTTACGATCAATACGCGATTAAAGCCATTCGATTCAGCGCACTGGATTATTTATTAAAACCAATCGATCGCGAAGAACTGATCGAAGCAGTAGGTAAGGTTTCCAGGAAACTTCAGAGCCCGTCTGAAATTCAGCTGGAACTACTGATACAAAAAATCAACGCTCCGAAAAATCAGATAAAGAAAATCGCCCTGCCAACAATGGAAGGATTACAAATGGTAGAAATAGAGTCCATTATCTCCTGCGCATCGGAAAGCAACTACACACATTTCTTTCTGAAAGGAAATAAAAAAATTACAGCATCCCGCACCATGAAAGACGTGGAAGAGCTGCTCTCCGACTATTCTTTTCTGCGTGTTCACCATTCATTTATTGTGAATCTCAATGAGATTCAAAAATATGTGAAGGGTGAAGGAGGTTATCTGGTGATGAGCGATGGCAAGAACATCGATGTTTCCAGGAGCAGAAAAGAAGTTCTGCTGCAAAAGCTGCATCCTACCAGACTCTAAAATTTCCTGCTCGTTCTTTCCCCGGGTTATCGGCGATAACCCGCCAACGGCTCAATCATGCTCGGAAACGTTTTCATTGCGATATAGATTTGTTTCAGCATCAAACATTATTAAAATTTAAATCTTATTAAAATGAAAAAGACAAACATCCTCCTGATTGCAGCCATTATGATTTTTTCCAGTATCGCTGCTAACAGTTATGCCCAGGTGGCTATGAACTATGCAGGTTTACCTGGTTTTGATGAAACAGGATATCATCACAACAGCACATCGAGTTCCACGAATGCCAAAGCAGAAAAAAACTTCACGAAAACATACAGCCATGCGAGCCAGACGGAATGGTCAACCTTTTCCGACAAATCGCTGCTCTGCCGTTTCAAGATGAATGAAGTGAAGTATAAAGCATTTTACACATCACAGGGTCAATGGAGATATACTATTTCCAGTTATGATGGTAAGAAGCTGGATAAAGATTTATCAGAAAGAATTCATCGAATTTATTTTGGATCCAGCATCGTGTATGTGGATCAAATAGATATCGCTGATGGGAAAACGATCTATGTTGTGGAGCTCCACGATGAAAACTCGATCAGAAAACTCAGGGTCGAAGGAGATGAGATGGAACTGTTACAGGAATTCAAAAAATGATATAAGTCTTCACTTGCATGCAGCAGGTGGTTATAATCAATAACGGGGCCTTTTTTTAAAGGCCCCATTTTTTTATGAGAGTATTACTTTCTTGCTGCTAAGTACATAGACAGACAAAATAAGTGCAACAAAACTTGTAATTGTAAGAAATGCTGAAATATCATAATGAGATTTCATGAAAAGCTTACAACTAACAATGCTGGCTACTGTAATCAGCACGAGCATGGAAAGACTGAATAACGTTTTCATTGTTTGAGGCTTTAATTATTTATAATTGTTGTTCTTGTTTCAATGGCTATTGGTTGTAATTAATAGACTAAAACCCTTTGCCCTGGTTTAATACAGGCAATAGGAATGTTGTTATAGAATTGTTAGGATCTTGTAAGCGTAAGGCGTAAAGCTTAAGGCGCAAGGCATAAAGCTGAAGGCTTAAGGCGTAAGGCCTAAAAACCCCTATTGATATACGTGGACATAATCTACTTCCATGGAATCTACGGTGAATGCAGGATCCACCGTACCTCCGAAATTACCGCCCATGGCTACATTCAGAATAATAAAGAAGGGTTGATTAAAAGGCAAACTGAGTTTATTGGGCAGTGTGTAATACACTACGCTATCCATCAATAGCTGAATGGAAGTGGGCGTCCACAAAGTGGTGTACACATGAAACGCCGAACTCGCGGTGGTAGTGGTTGTAGATGATCCATCACCATACTGGCCGGCTTCCGTTGGATAATGTAACGTTCCATAGATGGTGGACTTCAAGCTTCCGTTCTGTTCCATCACGTCGATTTCACCACATGCGGGCCATCCTGCGGTTGCCAGGTCATTGCCCAACATCCAAATGGCGGGCCAGGTGCCAGTGCCTGCGGGTAGTTTGGCACGCACGTCCATTCTTCCATATTCGAAAGAATATAAATTATTCGACAACACTCTTGCGGACGTATATTGGCTGCCGTTATAGGATTCCTTCAGTGCATATATTTTCAACGTTCCATTGGAAACGACGGCATTTGTTTGTCTATTCGTATAATATTCTAATTCATTATTACCCCATCCACCACCGCCGAGATCAAACCCCCATTTTGTGGGATCGGGAGAACCTGGCGTATTGAAATCATCATACCAGACAAGATGAAGAGCAACAATAACGTTCACAGGAATCGTTTTCGAAATGGATTCTCCGTCGGCGCTTACTGCTGTAACCGTTGCGGTGTAACTTCCTGTAAATGGATATTTATAAGTGATATTACCTGTCACACCATTCTGGGTAATATTGTTGCCGAAATTATAATTGTAGGTTACTGCATTCGTCGCTGAAGCCGTAAATGAAACATTACCGCTGCTGTCGGTACTCACCACAGCGCTGATATTTAAATCAATTGGCGACACACCTGCAGAGCCTGAAGAATTTTTTTTACTACAGGCTGCTGAAAGTAAAGTCACCGTTAATAAAATGACTACCCGATATTTCATGACTCAATATACACAAGTAGGGAGACTTCTAACTTAGTTTCCTGTATTTGGTACCAATGTAATCTACAAAGTCAGGTTCTACTCCCTGTTTGCGGAGTATAGTTTGTATTTGGGCCCGATGATGTATAGAATGATAATTTAATTGTAAAGCAATATCTTTTGGTGTGGCAGCCCAATTTGTACCGTCAAAACCAACAAATACCACTTCCCGCGACAACTCTTCTTCCGATTTATTGTTAATATAATCAATCCAGGGGTTTAAACTTTTTGTCCATTCAGAATCCAGTTGCTCAAATTCATAAACTGGTTCCCACCAACTCATTTTAATTGCATTTGGATCCTGCTGTATTCTTGCCATCCATTTGATCTGGCAATTGATCAGGTGGCTAAATAATTTTACCGCCTCCGTGTTGTCTGCTAGCATGTTGATTTTCTTTAATAACTTTTTATTAGTCTGATCATTATAATAGAAAGTATCAATAAGGTAATTATTTAAATTCATCAGAGAAAGTTATTTAAAAATCCTTTTTTTGCAAAAGAAAATGACTCGACCACTCCCCGGATCCAACTCATTTGGCCAAAACAACAAATAAGATCATGTTTATTGCGGAATTACTTCGACCAATATTTCTTTTCCAGCTTTATCATAATACGTGCAGGTCATTTTATCCAGACAGACAAACCACTTTTCAATTCCGGTTTCAGCACAATCATTACAGAACGTGAGGTAGTCCGTTTTACCGTGCTGATGAATTTTCAGATAATGTTCAAAAGCTGTTTTGTTGCCCGAATCGCTAATTTGTTTTTCTTCATATATGGGTGATGAGGATGTTCTGTAGCCATTTTCTCCAAAGTATTCAGTATGACCGTCTTTCACCCTGGTTTCATAAGCAGTAACACCCAGTTTCTTTAATTCGCTGATATATCCTGGAAAATCTGCTCCTGATTTTACTCTTCCATGAGCTGCTTTGATTTGTTCTACTGTAAACATGTTCTTAGATTTAAGTTGTTAAACGATTTGTTGGATTTCCTGCAACAGCGTGGCGCTGCATGACAATTACCGTACAAAAATGAGAAACAATAAAAGCATGAAATTGTAAAAAATCGTTTTTCTAGAGGAACCGTTTAAATTTTTCGGGACTGTCGCCAGTATATTGTTTAAAGTCTTTGATGAAATGAGCCTGATCAAAAAAATTGTTTTCGTAACAAATATCCGTGAGCGATTTGGCATTAGTTATGTTGTCAAGCACAGTGTTGAAGCGAACAATGGAAGCGAACTTTTTAGGTGTTGTACCCACAAGTTTTCTGAACCTCTTTTCAAAAGGACTTTGACTGATAAAAAGACGTTCGTTGAGTTCCCTGATCCTGATCGTTCCTTTTGTCTGGTAAATTAATTTTACCGCTTCAACAATTAGTTTGTCCTTCTGAATGTCTTTGAGTTGGGATAACAGAAATTTTTCAATAATATGAATGCGTTGTTTATCTGACTGGGCAGCTGATAATTTTTCTTCAGTTTCCCTGACCATATTTTTATCGAAGACGTATTCCAGTGCGATGCTCAGATTAAACAATTCGTTTGCGGGATGCGAAGCAAACTGAGCAAATCCAATTTCAGTAAAGTAGGCTAAAATAGTTCCGATGCCTAACGAGTTCCTGAATGTCTTGTAGCTGTCGGATATTCCCGTAATGCCTGATAATGCCAACTCATTTTCAGAATCATTTTCAATATGCATGAGTCGTCCGCTGTATTGAAAACCCATCACCAGCCCGGAGGAAGGGAATACCTTATATTCCTTTTTGACATCATTCTCCGACACCACAAAATATTTTATGTAAGGTTTTAACTGATCGGTCGGTATGAATTTGTCGAATCGCATTGATTTATGGGAGGTTATCGTAAAATTTGTTATCCTAATTTACAAAAAAAATCAGCCGTAATTTTAATAGTGAACAAAGACAATATTTACAACGAGTACTTCCACGAGTTTATTCATCGCTGAATGATAATGATGTTAAATACATCCTTGCAGGTGGACATTCAGAATGAGTAGTCACTCTTTCGATATGTGGTCCCGCCAAGAATCGAACTTGGATCTAGAGTTTAGGAAACTCCTATTCTATCCGTTGAACTACGGGACCAATATTTAAATCCATCCTGGTGTGCTGGGACAGCCGTAGGATCGACATCAAATGAAGGCTGCAAAAGTAAGATTTTCTAAAACAAGTATGCCTTTCCCCTTAACTTCATGTCACAAACTAGATACATGAAACGAATGCTTAAATATGCCTGTTTTTTAGTTATTCTCTGTTTTTCCCTTCAAAGTCATGCACAGTCGAAACCACAGTTCAACCATCTTACAGTGTACGTAACGGATTTGAAACGCGCTGCTGATTTTTACAAGGAAGTGATGATGCTCGACACCATACCTGAGCCTTTTCATGATCAACGGCATGTTTGGTTCAGAATTGGTGAACACAGTCAGCTACATGTAGTGAGCGGTGCAAAAGAAGACATCCCCCACGACGTTAATATACATCTCGCATTTACCGTGGCATCGTTACCTGATTTTATGAAACACCTGGATCAGGAAAGTGTTAAATACGGAAACTTCGGGGGGGATGCAAAAAAGATTGCCCTCCGCCCTGATAAGGTTCAGCAAATCTATCTGCAGGATCCCGATGGTTACTGGATTGAGGTAAACAACGACCGGTTCTGAAGGCTTAAAGCTGAAAGCTTAAGGCTCAATGCAAGATCAGCGTTTGGGCTCAGCAATGTTGACCAACATCAATACAATGGGGTAATAACTTCTCAGCTTCGGAGATCGCTTAAACTTAACCTATCTTTGCAGCCCTAATTTCGTTTTATGAAGTTTTACAGCATAGTAATTAAGTATCGTTTATATATAGGTGTCGTGCTTATCATCATCGGCATAATCACTAATATTTACAGTAGTTTCTGGCCAGCATTTCTGCCCTATCTGATTGGCGTTATTCTGATTGCCGGACATTTCTTTTTCGGTCCGCTTCGTCTTATTCAGGAACATATGGAATCGGGTAATCTGGAAGCCGCTGAGAAAGTGCTTGGCACCATCCAGTTTCCTTCTTTGTTATACAAACCGATTCGTTCAGTTTATTACACTCTGAAGGGCAACATCGCGATGATGAAGAATGACTTCGATGGAGCGGAAGTGAATATGCGTAAGGGTCTAGATCTGGGCATGCCAATGAAAGAAGCTGAAGGTGCAAGTCTTTTGCAAATGGGCATGTTGTCCATGCAGAAAAATGATATAAGGAAAGCAGAGGGTTTAATTCGTCAGGCACTGAGTAAGGGTCTTCCCGACAAAGAAAACCAGGCAGCAGCTTACCTGCAACTCTGTTCCATCATGATGACAAAAAGAGAATTTCGCGCCGCAAAAGAATTCTTCAGAAAAGCAAAGAATCTTAAACCTACTACACCACAGATCGTAGATCAGATCAAACAAATCGAAAAATATATTTCGAGGATACCGGGATAGGCTCAAAGCTTAAAGCTAAACGCTAAACGCTTAACGCGGAACGCTTAACGCGGAACGCTTAACGTTTTTCGTTTGGCGTTTGGCGTTCAGCGTTAAGCGTTAAGCCTTTTAAAAATTAACTTTAGCTTGCAGCAGTTGCTTAAGCAGAGAGAATGATTGTTCTTTCTTCTCAAGAAAATCGAAAGATCCATAACGGCGCTGATTTTCGCTGTTGTACACTTCCTTCTGGCTGGAAAATAATATCACAAATATCGAGGGATCAAACTTGCGAATTTCTTCCAGCGTTTCAAGTCCGTTGATTTCTCCATCGAGATTATAATCCAATACCACAATAGATGGACGCCGACAAATATTAGCGAGACAGTGTTCTCCTGTTGTATAGAAAAATAAGGGGCCACCGAAACCTTCCAACTCACGGGCGATCAACTGCTGATACAGCAGATTGTCTTCAACTATAAATATCCCCGTAGAATTTTGCAAATGCATTGTATAACGATTTAACGATTTATGCCCCTTTGTTCCGAAAAGGATGCCGGATTTTAAATCGTTCATTTACAAAATCTTATATTTAAAGAAGATAGAAATTGTTCCCATATTGGGAGTGAAGTACCGATATGAGAGTATAGGAGTATAAGAGTATAAGAGTTTAGGAGTGTGGTACGCGGTCAACCGTCATCCGTCATCCGTCAACAGTTAACAGTTAACAGTTAACCTCTACCCACAGTTGCTGAATACAAGTCGAAACCACCGTCTCAATTTGTTTTACCGTACTTGGCAGAAGCTCCAGCTGCTGAAGGTTTTTGGCATTCAGTTCAACCGACCTGATCTGATCATGAATGCTTCGAATACCCATTGAGTCTATGGTGGATTTTAGTTTGTGAGCCATTTTGGAAACCTGCTCCCAGTTTTTCTTTTCCATAGATTCCACCAGTTCCTTCACATTTTGCGGAACAGTTTCAATAAACAAGAGAATCATTTTTTTAATAAAGGCTTTGTCTCCGCCAGATACCGATTGAATCATGGTCAGGTCATACAATTTGTTGTTTGAATCTGTAGATGGGTTCGGCTTAGCCTGTTTCGACTGGCCTGAATTGCTGAGGATGCTATCGAGCAAATGCTCTTCCACTATGGGTTTTGGGAGAAAGTCGTCCATGCCTGCCTGCTCATATTTTAGCAGATCTTCTTCCTGGCAGTTAGCCGTAATGGCGATAATCGGAATAGCAGAGATTATTGGATCTTCTATATTTCGTATGCTGATAGTTGCCTGTACACCATCCATTTCAGGCATTTGCACATCCATCAGCACACAGTCGAATGTCTTTTTTTTTACGAGTTCCAGGGCTTCAGCTCCATTTCTCACGATCACTACTTCTGCACCGCTGGATTCCAGCATATGCTTTATGAGATGCTGGTTCATTTCAACATCTTCTGCAACCAGTATGGTTTTTCCTAACAGTTTTTTATCTGTTGCGGCAACTTGCATTATTTCATATGTTTCTTCGGCGGCACCTGTGTTCCTACTTACTTTTCAATTCGCCGTTTTGTATCATCCGGTAAATAGTGCTCTTACCGATATCCAGTTTACGGGCTACAAGCAGAACATCTTTGTTATACTTGTCGAGATAATGTTGAATAATCTGACTTTCAAATTCCTTTAAAGTGGTCTCCCGGTTCAGGAGATCGTTGATGCTTGTCGAAGAATTTAAGGTAATATGTTCTGGCAGAATATTTTCTTCATCACTCATTACGACGGCTAGTTCCATAATGGATTTCAGCTCGCGCACATTACCGGGGAATGGATAGGATATCAGTTTTTGCTGTGCTTCAGGACTGATAGATTTTCTGTTGATCTTATTTTCTTTACAGAATGCATCCACGAAATTCTTCGCCAGAATGGCAATGTCATTACCCCTTTCACGTAAAGGCGGCAGCAGAATGGGTAAACCAATTAAACGATAGTAAAGATCTTCTCTAAATGTTTTATTTTTTACTTCTTCCAATAAATTTTTATGCGTCGCAACAATGATGCGCACATTGATAGGTAGCACGTTATTCGCTCCCACACGAGTGATCTCTCTTTCCTGCAAAACGCGCAGCAGCTTGGCCTGCAGGTTAATATCGAGTTCTCCAATTTCATCGAGGAACAGGGTGCCCTTATCAGCTTCTTCGAATTTTCCGATACGTCTTGTAACGGCTCCTGTAAAAGAACCCTTTTCATGTCCGAACAATTCGCTCTCGAGTAATTCTTTAGGAATTGCGGCAACATTCACGGCTACGAAAGGGAACGTATGTTTGTCTGAATTATAATGTATTGCTTTAGCAACCAGTTCCTTTCCTGAACCTGTTTCACCCGTAATAGAAACGGTAATGTTGGTTTTTGATGCTTTTTCAATCAGCGCAAAAACCTTTTCCATGGGTTCGCTGTTACCTACTATGATCTGTGAGAAATCGTATTTACGACCCACCTGTTTTTTCAGGCTTTCCACTTCCTGTTTCAGGTTACTGATTTCGCGCAAATGCAAAATGCTGTTCCAGAGACGGTCTTTGGTATCATCATCTTTTACGATGTAATCAAAGGCACCGTTCTTTAAAAGATTAATGGCGGTGGCAACATCTTCCTGACCGGAGATGATAATGACACGGATGTCTGGATTAAATTCCTTGATTTTCCTGAGTACTTCAGTACCGTCACTATCGGGTAAAGAATAATCGAGGGTTACAACATCGGGAACTTCATGGAGGTGCGCGAAGAAATCACCAGGTGATTCAAATCGTTTAACTTCATATTCCGGATTAAGGGTTAGGTAATGTTCCAGCATAGAGCCGTACCACATATCGTCTTCTACGATGAAGACTTTGAACGACTGGTTGTTCTTCATATTTCGGATTATATCGGATTGTACTGGACTATAACGTGAAAACAGGAGGAATAATATTCCGAAATCAAGAAAGTTTCCAACTTTTGAATGACTTTTAAAGCTGATTATGAACCAAAGAGATTCCTTTCATACACTTTACCAACATCTCAATGCCGAACAGAAACGGGCGGTTGACAGGATTGAAGGGCCTGTACTGGTAATTGCTGGTCCCGGAACGGGAAAAACCCAGATCCTGGGAGCCAGGATTGGCAGGATACTAATCGATACAGATACCGACCCATCGAATATACTTTGTCTCACGTACACCGATGCCGGTGCCATTGCCATGAGGCGCAGACTGCTCTCCTTTATTGGTCCCGATGCCTACAAAGTGAATATTTACACTTTCCATGCTTTTTGCAATGATATCATCCAGGATAATCTTTCTTATTTCGAAAAGAACAAACTGGACCCCATATCCGAACTTGAGCAGATCCAGATGTTACGGGAGCTGGTGGATTCATTCCCAAAAAATCATCCTCTGAAGAGATATCGGGGAGATGTTTATTATGAAATCAAAAATCTCCGTGCGTTATTCAGCACGATGAAACGCGAGGGATGGACCCCTTCCTTTATTGAAGAAAAAATAAACGATTATCTCGCCGACATTCCAACGAGGGACGAATATATATATAAGAGAAACGGCCCTGGTTTTAAAAAGGGTGACCCCAACAATACCAAGCTGGATGAGCAGAAAGAAAGAATGGAAAAACTTCGTTCGGCCATCCACGAATTTGATCGCTTTCAGCATATCATGTACAACGCAGACCGTTATGACTATGACGATATGATCAACTGGGTGATCCGTGCATTCAATGAAAACGAACCCTTACTACGCCGTTACCAGGAAAAATTTCTTTATATCCTGGTAGATGAATTCCAGGATACCAGTGGAACACAAAACAAGCTGGTGAATCTACTTATCAGTTTCTGGGACAAACCCAACATATTTATAGTAGGTGATGATGACCAGTCCATTTTCCGCTTTCAGGGTGCCAACATATATAATATAGAAGAATTCGCGTCTGGTTATGAAAAAGACCTGTTTACCGTTGTATTGACAAACAACTATCGATCAACGCAGCCCATACTGGATATCTCCAGGCAGCTCATAGGCAATAATCAGGAGCGTCTGGTGAATAAAATCGAAGGGCTTTCCAAGAATCTCGTGGCTTCGGGAAAAGATATTTCGTTGATAAGAGATCTGCCGGTAATCCGTGAGTACCAGACAGAAAGGGAGGAGATGATAGACATCGTATCACAAATTGACAATCTGCTGGGCAATGGCGTTTCAGCAGGTAAAATTGCTGTTATATATAAAGAGAACCGATATGGCGAAGAGCTGCTTCCTTTTTTCAAAATCAGGAATCTACCGGTATACAGTAAACGAAGTATCAATCTGCTGGAAGATCCCGTCATTGGAAAGATATTGCTGATCATCCGTTATCTGGCTGCTGAACATGAGATACCCTTTAGCGGGGACGAGATGTTATTTGAGATTTTGCACGCAGAATGGTTCAGGATACCAGCTATTGAGATAGCCACCCTTACCGCCGAAGTTGCCCAAAAGCAATACAGTAATGAGAAAACATCCCTGAGAAAACTTCTCAACGATAAGGCCAACAAACCTGCAAAAGATTTGTTTTCACAACCCCTGGACCCCCCGCTGGCAGCGGCTATCAGGGTACTGGAATCCCTTATCAGCAAGGTTTCAAACAGTACGCTTCAGTCTCTATTTGAACATATTTTCCAGGAATCGGGATTACTTCAATTCGCCATGCAGCATCCCGAAAAACAACGGATATTGCAAATACTGACCTCTTTTTTCGATTTCATCAAAGAAGAAACACGTCGTCAGCCAACATTAAGCCTGCAGCAGTTAGTGACCCATCTCGACCTGATGGAAGACAATGGCATCGACTTGCCACTTATTGAAATCAATGGAAGTACAGATTCTGTGAACCTCCTCACCGTGCACGGCTCCAAAGGATTGGAATTTAAGTATACTTTTTTCGCCGGGTGCAATTCTCATTATTGGGAGAAAAAAGGAGGCGCCAACAAAGGTTTTCATTACCCCGACACGTTGTTGCAGTCGCAGAGTAATGAATATGAAGAACTCCGCAGACTCTTTTATGTTGCCCTTACACGCGCGGAAACACATTTATATATTTCTTATAGTCGTTTTCGAAATAACGGCAAGGAAGCCGAGCCTTCAGTATTTATAGAAGAAATCAGGTCGGGATTCGACCTCCCATTTGAAAAACCCGTTCCCTCTGAACAGGCTATCAGCGATTTCCAATTCCTGCTTTTACAGGGACAACGGCCACCCGAAATGGAGCGCATTGAAATGGATTTCATAAACAGGGTGCTGGAAAATTTTCAGATGAACGTAACCGCACTGAACAATTATCTGCGATGCCCTATCGAATTTTATTTCAAAAACCTCATTCGGATTCCTTCACCCAAAAATGAAAATACTGAATTTGGGTCTGCGGTGCATTATGCTCTTGAACAGTTATTCCGAAATATGCAGGACAACGACAATCAGTTCGCAGAGCCGGGATTTTTCGTCGCTTCATTCAATTGGTATATGGACCGGCATCGCGAAAGTTTTACCAGTGAACAATTCAGAAGGAGAAAAGAATATGGGCATATTATATTACCAGCGTACTATGAGAAATATATCCGGTCGTGGAACCGGATTGTAAGTATAGAAAGAAGAATTAACAACGTGGCTATTGGCGGAGTTCCTGCAAAAGGCATGCTCGATAAACTGGAATTTGATGGCAAACAGGTAAATATTGTAGATTATAAAACAGGTAATCCAGACAATGCATTGGCGAAGATAAAAGGACCATCAGAAAAATTACCTCTTGGTGGAGACTACTGGCGGCAGGCAGTTTTTTACAAATTGCTGGTGGACCGAAGTCAGCGTGACTGGCATGTGATCAGCACCGAATTTGATTTTATTGAACCAAACAATAAAAAAGCTTACGTTAAACAAAAGCTGTTTATAACTCCCGAGGATGAAGCCACTGTTACCAGTCAGGTTGCAGAAACCTGGGCAAAAATACAGCGACATGATTTTTATACAGGTTGCGGGAAGGAAGACTGTCACTGGTGTAATTTCGTAAAAACGAATAAGCTGGAAATCGGCGTGGCTGTTGAACAAGAAGAGGAACACCCGAGTTTATAAAATCATAAATCTGTTTAAATCCCATTTACCTCCAGTAAGTTTGCAGACTAAGCACATGAAGCGATTCATCATTTTTTTATTGGTCTGTATTGCCGTTTCCCGCTATCCCCTAATTACAGGTTGTGCAAACATCGTCCCTCCCTCGGGCGGACCAAAAGATACCCTTGCGCCTGTACTGGTACACGCCGATCCGGGTGTGCGCGCACTGCATGTAAGTCCAAATAAAATCATATTGACCTTTGATGAGTATATCGATATGAAGGACATTCATAAAAATCTCCTCGTATCTCCCGTTCCAAAACAAATGCCCACGGTAACTTCTCATCTGAAAGTAATAACGATCACGATGAGGGACACACTGCAACCCAATACCACTTATTCGCTGAACTTCGGCAAGGCAGTTACTGATGTGAATGAGGGAAATATTTATAGAAATTTTACCTATGTTTTTTCAACCGGCGATTATATCGACTCACTGAGTTATAGTGGGCGCGTAGTTATGGCGAATACAGGAAAGCCCGATAGTACCCTGATCGTGATGTTGCATACTTCGCTGGATGATTCAGCGGTAGCGAAAGAAAGACCCAGGTATATCGCCCGTCTGGACAGTTCCGGAAATTTTACGTTCCGCAATATCAAACCCGATACATATACATTATATGCACTGAACGATGAATCCGGTTCCCACGAATACACATCTAAATCTGAAACATTTGCTTTTGCTGACAGTCCCGTTAATCTGAAAGTAAGTACTGCTCCTCTTTTACTATACGCTTATGCTGATACGAGTGATTTTAAGAGACCAAAAAAATATGTCGCACCGCCTACTTCAAAAAAAGCGGACAAGGATAAAGTTAAAAGACTTGTTATTTCAGGCAATATCCCAAATGGGTTGCTGGATCTTCACGATCAGCTCGAACTAACTTTTGCAGAGCCCATCAGAGATTTCGACTCGTCTGGAGTTCGTTTAACCAATGATAGTTTTAAGGATTTCAACAGACTTCGTTTTGAATTTGACAGTACGAGCAAAAAACTAACCATAATTCATCCGTGGACAGAAAACACCAAATATCATCTCATACTACAAAAAGATTTTGCTGATGATACACTAGGAGAAAAATTATTGAAGATTGATACCATCAGCTTCAGAACGAAAAAAGAAACGGACTATGGTATTTTGCGATTGCGATTCAAAAACCTGGATCTGAGTCGTCATCCGGTGTTGCTGTTTTTACAGGGCGACAAAATTGTAAAGTCCTATCCCATAAGCAGAACACTTCGATTTAATGACAAACTATTTGTACCGGGAGATTATGAACTTCGTATTCTATATGACACGAATCAGAATGGGGTTTGGGATCCTGGGAATTTCTACAAACACCGACAGCCGGAGATCGTTGTGCCTATCAGGAAAAAACTTACCGTGCGATCGGATTGGGAAAACGAAGTGGATATTACTTTGTAATTTTATATATGCAATTTTCATCGGCTCTGTTGGAAACCGCGGTTAATGAATTCGCCAAACTACCAGGTATTGGTAAGAAAACTGCGCTGCGGCTGGTCCTGCATTTGCTAAAACAGGATCCGGCATCGGCCAGGGCATTTGGTGAAACCATTCTGAAGATGCGTCAGGATATCCGGTTCTGTAATCGCTGTCACAATGTTGCAGATGGAGATATCTGTTCCATTTGTTCGAACTCCATGCGTCGAAAAGACATGATTTGTGTAGTAGAGTCCATTCGGGATGTGATTGCCATCGAAACCACCCAACAATTCAGCGGCACTTATCATGTGCTGGGTGGTGTAATTTCTCCGCTGGACGGTGTTGGTCCCGACCAGTTGGCTATTGATTCCCTGATCGACCGAATTCAGAAAGAAGGAGTTACAGAAATCATATTTGCTTTGAGTCCGAATATTCAGGGCGACACCACTATATATTATATACAGAAAAAACTGACGGTCTTCCCGGTTAAAGTAACCACTATTGCCAGGGGTATTTCCTTTGGCGGAGAACTGGAATACGCCGATGAAATGACTTTAGCGCGATCTATTTCCAACAGGCTGCCAGTGGAGAGCTATGTGTCACATCGTTGATGGATGACGGATGACGGATGACAGATGACGGTTGGCCGGTGTACTCTTACACTCCTATACTCTTATACTTGCTTTAGGCTTTGAGCTTTCAGCTTTAAGCCCTTGGGATTTACTCCATTTTGCAGTACCTTTACAGTTCATCAGGCAGATTTGTTTATTGTTCGGCCTGACCGCTTAAGAGATGAACTGAACTAATAAACGCCAGGTAAGTCCTTCATACTTTTCCTTCCGTTGTTCAGTAGTATTCTCGGCGTTCATTCCCTCAGTAAGCATTCCGCATTTAAAATGCAAAATCATGTCAAATATCATATCGGCATTGCAGTCGCGTATTTTAATCATTGATGGTGCGATGGGTACGATGATTCAACGCTATAAACTGGAAGAAGCCGACTATAGGGGTGAACGATTCAAAGACTGGGCTTCAGACGTAAAAGGCAATAACGATTTGTTATCTATTACGCGCCCGGATATCATTCGTGCCATTCACAAAGAATATCTGGAAGCGGGAGCTGATATTATTGAGACCAATACATTCAGCAGTACGGCTATTGCCCAGGCTGATTATAATATGCAATCGCTGGCTTATGAATTAAATGTGGCATCGGCAAAGGTTGCAAGGGAAGCCATTGAGGAATTTAATAAGCTTAAAGCCCAAAGCCCAAAGCTTAAAGCCGATTCGGCCAACAGTCACCGGTCGTCCGACTTCGCTAAAGCTTCATCGGACAAGACGGCCAACGGCCAACGGCCAACGGCCAACGATAAGTACGTCGCCGGCGCCATTGGTCCGATGAATAAAACATTATCACTTTCACCCGATGTAAACAATCCAGGTTTCAGATCAGTAAGTTTTGATGAAGTGATGGAAGCATATTATGAGCAGGTGAGCGGACTGGTGGACGGAGGCGTTGATCTGCTTCTCATTGAAACGATCTTCGACACACTGAATGCAAAGGCTGCCATCTTCGCTATTAAAAAATATTTCCGTGATACGAAAAAGACAGCGCTGCCAATTATGATTAGTGGGACCATTACCGATGCAAGTGGAAGAACACTCAGCGGCCAGACCCTGGAAGCTTTTTATACGTCTGTGGCTCATGCGAGACCACTCAGTGTTGGATTAAACTGTGCATTGGGCGCAGCAGAAATGCGACCCCATATTGCAGAACTTTCAAAAATTGCAAGCTGTTATACTTCGGCCTATCCAAACGCAGGCCTCCCGAATTCTATGGGTGCTTATGATGAAGAGCCAGAAGAAACGGCGCATTTCCTGGAGGAATGGGCAAAAGAAGGTTATGTAAATATCGTAGGTGGCTGTTGTGGTACGACTCCCGATCATATCAGGCATATAGCGGAACAGGTGAAAAAAATAAAACCCAGAAAGTTGCCTGTGGTTGAAACAGTGGCCTAAACAAACATCCTGAATGAGCGAAGAAAATATAATATACCCCTATCTCCGTTTGTCTGGTCTTGAACCCCTGGTGGTCCGGCCTGAATCGAATTTCGTAAACGTAGGTGAACGCACCAATATCACCGGATCTAAAAAATTCGCAAGACTTATTCGTGAAAACAAATATGAAGAAGCTCTTGCAGTTGCACGTCAGCAGGTAGAAAATGGCGCGCAGATACTGGACGTAAACATGGATGATGCATTGCTGGATGGAGAGAAAGCGATGACACATTATCTGAATCTCATTCAGAGCGAACCCGATATCGCGAAGATTCCGATCATGATCGACTCTTCAAAATTCAGTATTATTCAGGCAGGTCTTAAATGTGTGCAGGGAAAATGTATTGTCAATTCGATTTCCTTAAAAGAAGGAGAAGAAAAATTTAAAGAGCAGGCAATCATTTGTAAAAGCTTTGGTGCGGCTGTAGTGGTAATGGCATTTGATGAGAAAGGTCAGGCGGATACTAAAAAAAGAAAGGTAGACATCTCTCATCGCGCTTTTGAGATCTTAACCAAAGAACTTGATTTCGATCCTCAGGACATCATATTCGACCTGAATATTTTTGCGATTGCAACGGGGCTCGAAGAACATAATAATTACGCTGTCGATTTTATAGAAGCTACGAGGGAAGTAAAACGAATGCATCCGCTTGTAAAAATCAGCGGCGGCGTGAGTAATCTATCCTTTTCATTCCGGGGGAATGAACCCGTTCGTGAAGCAATGCACAGTGTTTTCTTATACTATGCGATCAAAGCAGGCATGAGTATGGGCATTGTGAATGCCGGACAGCTGGTTATATACGATGAAATTGAACCGGGCCTGCGTGAGTTATGCGAGGATGTTATTCTAAACAGGAATAACGATAATAACGAGGCTACTGAAAAACTGCTTGCCTTTGCTGAAACCGTAAAAGGGAAAACCAAAGAAGAAAAAAAAGATGAAACCTGGCGACTGACTTCCGTTGAGGAAAGACTGAAACATGCACTTATAAATGGTATTACCGAGTTCATAGAAGCAGACACCGAAGAGGCTCGCCAGATTTATGACAAGCCGCTGGAAGTAATTGAAGGTCCGCTGATGGCGGGAATGAATGTAGTCGGAGATCTTTTTGGCAGTGGAAAAATGTTTTTGCCCCAGGTAGTGAAAAGCGCCCGCGTGATGAAAAAATCAGTTGCCGTGCTGACGCCATATATCGAACAGGAAAAACTGGATAATTATAACAGGAGAAAAGCGGCGAGTGCCACTGGGAAAGCAGAAGAAGAAAAGGGGGCTGCAAAAATTCTGCTGGCCACGGTGAAGGGCGACGTACATGATATCGGAAAAAATATCGTGGGAGTTGTATTGGGATGTAATGGATATGATATCATTGATCTGGGAGTAATGGTTTCCATGGACAGGATACTGGATACCGCGGTCAAGGAAAAAGTGGATATTATCGGACTGAGCGGACTGATTACTCCTTCACTCGATGAAATGGTATATGTAGCAAGGGAAATGAAAAAAAGAAACTTCCATTTACCATTGATGATCGGAGGAGCTACCACTTCGCGTATGCATACTGCGATACGCATTGCTCCGGAATATGATGATGGAGTGGTTCATGTTTTGGATGCATCACGCAGTGTGACTGTTGCGGGCAGTTTATTAAACGAATCACTCAAAAAACCATTTTTAAAAAATATCGAAGAAGAATATATAAAACTAAAAAGTGATTTTGCCAACAAAAAATCGGGGAAACAATTACTTGCCTACGATGAGTCACGTAAAAATAAAACGAAAATCGACTGGAGTAAATTCGAACCGGTAAAACCCGCATTGACCGGCGTAAAGATTTTCACTGACGTGGATCTTCAGGAGATTTCGGAATATATTGACTGGCAGCCATTCTTTATTGCCTGGGAAATGCATGGCAAGTTCCCGCAACTGCTCAGTGATGAGGTGATTGGGGAAGCCGCAACGCGCCTGTATCAAGATGCCCAGGCATTACTTAAAAAAATTATTCAGGAAAAATGGCTGACTCCCAGGGGTGTAATAGGTATCTGGCCGGCAAATGCAACAGAAGATGATACAGTTACTATCTATACAAATTCCGGGGATAATGGAAAAGAAGCTGACCTTATTAAATTAGAATTCTTGCGTCAGCAATCCAGGAAAGCGGCAGGCCAATATAATATATCACTTGCTGATTTTATTACTCCTGCCGACGCCGGAAAAACAGACTATATAGGTGCATTTTCTGTTACCATCCAGGGTATAGAAAAACATATCGAAAGGTTTACCACAGAGCTTGATGACTATAACAAAATTATTTTGCAGGCACTTGCTGACCGGTTGGCGGAAGCATTTGCTGAATTACTTCATAAAAAAGTGAGAACCGAATATTGGGGATACGAGAAAACGGAACATCTTTCTAACGAACAACTTATCAAAGAAGAATATACGGGCATTCGTCCCGCACCGGGATATCCTGCCTGTCCCGACCATACCGAGAAACATAAATTGTTCCATCTACTCGGCGGTGAAAAAACGACCGGAATCACGCTGACGGAATCCATGGCCATGTATCCTGCATCATCAGTAAGCGGCTGGTATTTTGCGAATCCCGAAAGCAAATATTTCGGAATCGGTAAAATCAGCAAGGATCAGGTAACCGACTATGCATCCAGGAAACAAATGAAAGTTTCTGAAATTGAAAGATGGCTTCGCCCGGTGCTGGATTACGATGCATAGTGTTTAACCAGTCATTAAAAAGAATGATCGTAAATTGCGCTCTGAAAAAATACAGCTATTACTAACTATGAGAAACGGAATATATGTGTGGAGGAACTTTTTGATCTTGGGCCTTTTTACGCCACTCTTTAGTCTGGCCCAATCCACTGCGACGGATCCTTCCTCGGTTAAATCCAATTCAGTTCAAATTAATACCGGCAATACAAGAACAGGTGAACTTTATTTTTCGTGGGGATACAATCAGGAGTGGTATACCCATAGTAATATAAAAATAAACCAGCCAGCTTTAGGAAATGATTTCACCTTTGTGGATGTAATTGGACATGACCACAAGGGGTGGGATGAGGGCATATTCAACAAGGCTATTTCTATTCCACAATATAATTATCGCATCGGTTATATTTTTAATGAGAAAAAAGGATTGGGTATAGAGATCAATTTTGATCATACTAAATTTATTTTCGGTGATGGCCAGGTGGTTCTCATGACTGGAACATATAATCATCAGCCGGTAAACAAACCGTATTATTTTGCGTCGAGTGCACCGGGAACAACTGATAGCTCCTATTATTATCTCAACAATGGTGCAAATTTTTTATTGATCAACATTGTTAAACGCTGGCATATTTTCAACAATAAAAAACAAACTATAAAACTGGATGTGCTGGGTAAATTTGGAGCTGGCCCTGTTATTCCTCATGTGCAAAATAAATTCTTCAGTCAGCCCGCCAATGATCAGGACTTCCAGTTTGGGGGATGGAATGTTGGTGCTGAAGGCGATTTAAAACTTACCTTCTTACATTACATTTATCTTGAGTATGCAAACAAGATCGACTATGCAAGGTATTCGGGATTAGAAATATATTCGGGTACAGCAAAACAGGCATTCGGTACTTATGAAATGATTCTTAATCTGGGATTGAGTTTTCCTATCGGGAAGAAGGTTCATTAGGCTTAAGGCGCAAGGCGGGAGGCTTAAGGCGCAAGGCGGGAGACTTAAGGCGCAATGCTTAAAGCGGAAAGGAGTTTATTTAAAGCTAACCATCTCTACTCTTATACTCTTATCTTCTTATACTCTTATACTTCTCTTCCACACTCCCATACTCCCATACTCCCATACTTGCCTTATGCCTTAAGCTTTAAGCTTTCGGAAACTTCTTTTCAAACAACCACCAAAGACGTTTTCTTTTTTTCTGAAGATTGTAGTTGCTGGAGATGTACGTTTTGATATGATTCATTGCTTCGTCCACATCATCGGTAATCAGCAAAAGATTCAGGTCTTCTTCTGCAATGGTACCTTCTGTCAGCATTTTCTGGAATAACTCCCGCAGGTGGGTGTAATATTCCTTCCCGAAAAGAACGATCGGAAATTGTGTTAAGGATTTGGTTTGTATAAGTGTTAATGTATTAAATAATTCATCCATTGTCCCAAAACCTCCTGGCATGACGATGAAGGCGTAAGAATATTTCAACAGCATGGCCTTCCTGAGAAAAAAGTAATCGAAAGTGATCCATTTCTGCATATACTTATTAGGCTGTTGCTCCATCGGAAGGCGAATATTACAACCTACCGACTTACCATTGTTCTCAAAAGCGCCCCGGTTAGCCGCTTCCATAATACCTGGGCCGCCGCCAGTCATAACAGTGAACCCCATGGCGGCAATCCGTTTTCCAAATTCCCTTGCTTTATCGTAAAACGGATGATTCTCCTTGAATCTGGCGGATCCAAATACAGTAATGCAGGGCCCAACGAAATACAATGCACGATTGCCTTCGAGGATCTGAGTAAATACTTTCCATGCAAATGCCAATTCGAAACTGCGGCTTTGCGGGCCATCCAGATACAGGGGTATTTTAGACTTAATAACCGGTTGATCTACAGACATAGTTTACATGTAATTTAGAAAACAAGAAGTAAATTACATATCGAATATAAGCAAACAACAGGATGACATCTATGCGTATCGTCAGTTATAATGTGAACGGTATCCGCGCTGCAATAAAAAAAGGATTGATAGATTGGATAAAAACAAATCCCGCGGATGTTATCTGTCTGCAGGAAACAAAAGCAGAAAAAGACAATATTGCACACGAAGAAATCACTTCACTGGGATATCACGATTTCTGGTTCAGCGCTCAAAAAAAAGGATATAGCGGAGTCGCTGTTTTTTCAAAAATAAAACCAGATAATGTCCAATATGGAACGGGGCACGCCGTAAGCGATGATGAGGGAAGGGTTATCCAGCTTGACTTTGGCGACATTCATCTGATCAATGCTTATTTCCCTTCGGGTACTTCCGGAGATATCCGACAGGCATTTAAATACGAATGGCTGGATGAATTTTATCTTTATCTGAATCAATTAAAAAAGAAATATCCGCGTTTGATTCTTTGTGGTGATTATAATATTGCACACAAAGAAATCGACATACACGATCCCAAGGGAAATAAAAATTCATCAGGATTTCTTCCAGCAGAAAGATCCTGGATGGATAAATTTCTGGAAAGTGGATGGACGGACAGTTTCAGAAAACAACACTCGGAAGCACATAGGTATAGCTGGTGGAGTCAACGTTTCCCTTCCGTAAGAGTCAACAATAAAGGCTGGAGGATTGACTATATATGTGTTACCAATAATCTGAGCGACCGAATACTTCATACAGATATTTTCCCTGATGTAAAACAAAGTGATCATTGCCCGGTATATCTTGAGTTAAAGAAATAAAACGATTCAGTACGTTCAGAACACGTTCTGTGCGTTAGTTGTGGAAAAGTATAAAAAAGAAAGGTCCGAAACCCTTATCCACGCTGATTTATACCTGTTTTAAAAGATCTAAAAGTTTTGGTGGAAATAAAAAGCAGGTATATTTGCCGGTACAAAATATTACACTATGAACAAAGCAGAATTAATTTCAAAGATCGCCGAAGATACCGGCATTACAAAGACTCAAGCCAATGATACGCTCGATTCATTTGTTGAAGCAGTCGCAAAGACATTGAAAGGCGGAGGCAAAGTTACACTGGTTGGTTTTGGCACTTTCTCTGTTTCCAAAAGAGCGGCACGTAATGGACGTAATCCTCAAACAGGTGCAGTAATAAAAATCAAAGCAAAAAAAGTAGCTAAGTTTAAAGCAGGTAAGGAATTAGCTGCCCGCATGTAATTACTTTATTTTTTCCTGTTAAAAGACCCGGCCTGTTAATTATTAATTAGCCGGGGCTTTTAATTTTACTGATATTTGCATTCTTAATAAAATAACATGGGTAAAGGAGATAAGAAAACCAAAAAGGGTAAAATTTTTAAGGGCTCATTCGGTAAGAGCAGACCTAAAAATGAAAAGAAGGTTGTAGTGAAGAAGAAAGAAGCATAGGAAAGTATGGGAGTATGGGAGTATGGGAGTGTGGGAGTGTGGGGGTATGGAGAAAAAACCTACTATAAACTTGTATTTACACATTTTCGGCCAATCCCGCACGTGTGAGACCAACCGCCAACGAATTAGTGTGGAACAAACGGCCAACGAATTAAGGTGCGAGTCTTTCGATAATCCAATTACCATCTTCCTGCAATGAGTATAACAGCCGGTCGTGTAAGCGATTTGGTCTCCCCTGCCAGAATTCGATGGTGACAGGCTTTATAAGATATCCTCCCCAGTTTGGAGGCCTCGGTATATTCAGGTCAGGGTACTTCCTTTCGAACTTAGCCGCCTGCAAAGTAAGCCACTCACTGCTTTCTATAACTTCACTTTGTGGTGAGGCCCATGCACCGATCCTGCTTCCCACGGGTCTTGACTTAAAATAGGCTTCACTGTCCATAGCACTTAATTTATCTACCAATCCTGTAATTCGTACCTGACGTTCGAGTTCTTTCCAGAAGAAAACCGCGCAGGCTCTTGGATTTTCTGCAAGCTGTCTGCCCTTGAAACTTTCATAGTTTGTATAAAACTGAAATCCTTCTTTATGAAAACCTTTCAACAACACAATCCTCGCTGACGGCAGTCCGTCGGCAGATGCTGTTGCCAATGTCATCGCATTGGGTTCATTAATCTCAGATTTCAAAGCATCCTTCCACCAGCGATCAAACTGCTCCATTGCATTGTCTGCGACTTCTTTTTTGTGTAAGCTTTGCAGTTTATATTCTTTTCGTAAATCCGAGATCTGGATCATGATATAAAAATACGAAAGAAAGTGTGAGAGTGTGAGAGTGTGGAAGTACAGGATATCATCCATAACCCATAACCCATAGCTTATAACTAAATAATCGGCTGTCCTGTAGAAGTAGCTGGAGGATCTTTTTTTGATGAACGTGATAAAAAAGATTCCATTTCACTTATTCTGCGCAGCTGGCTCTCTACTTTTTTTTGCTGTTCGGTTGCATCCTGGATATCGCGGTTTAATTCTTCAAAGAACAACATTTTCTTTTGATAGAGTTGCCGCTGAAAATTGGCTTCTTTTAATTTATCATCAGTATCTGCAAGGATGCGGCTTAAACGCTGGTTCTCATCGAAGAGTGCCATTTGCTTTCCCTTCACTTCATCAAATTCCCGGCTGAGTTTAAAGTAAGATTCCTGCAATTGCTCATATTCAATTCTCTTGCTGTGAGGCTGATCAAGATATTGTTCGAGCTTGCGTAGTTTCTCCTGCATCTGTGTAAAATCAGCATATGCCTTATCCATGCGCTCATTCATTTCGAGCACCAGTCTTTGCTCCTGCATGATGCGGCTGATCTCAGCATCTTTTTCTGCGAGTTGTTTATACATGCCCGCCAGTTGTTCATTCAAAACTGCGTGCTGATGCTGAAGATCCTGGTATTTTTTTTCAGACTCTTTTAGTATTTGAATCTGCTGAAGAAGTTTGCTAATATGCTGATTGTATTGAAAAAGATTGTCCTGCGCATTCTTAAGTTGCTGTAAATAATCATCTGTAACAGTAGGTGGTTTTACCATTGCCTCTGTACGTGAATATTTTTCCTTTAAGAGCGCCAGTTCTTCTTTCAGCTCTTCTGTTTCAAGACCATAGATTTTTTCGTTTTCCTCCGACTCGGAAAGGCGATCGCGTAGTTGCTGAAGAGTTTTTTCCTGGATTTCCATATCCGTGTAATACTTCAGCTTCCAGTTATCATTCTCATTAATCCCTTCGTCGGCAACTGGTTTTTGAATGCGAATAGAATTTCTGGATGTCCAGAAATAATGTATGGTGAAACCCAATACAAGTGCTCCCAAAAGGAGTATTATCATTTCAGGCAGTCTGACTGTAAAGATATAGCCGAGTAATAGGGGTAATGTCTTCATATAGTCTGGTACTCAGAACAAAGGATTTCCTGCGGACCAGGACAGGTAATTAATGGGATACCGGATTGGGGGAAATGAAAATCGTGGAAAGTGATGATTTTCAGCGTTACAAAATAGTAATAACCCCGCATAATTACAAGCTGGGACTGAATTTAAAGTATAAATACGCAGCTAGGCCGTTACCAGGGTGCCTACCTGGTCACCAGTAATCACCCTTTTGAGATTTCCAGGCTTATTCATATCGAAAACAATAATGGGGAGGTTATTTTCCATGCAAAGGGTAAAAGCCGTCATATCCATGACTTTGAGGTTGCCACTGATGCATTCCTGGTAGGTCATGGTGCTGTATTTCCTGGCGGTTTTGTCCTTTTCAGGGTCCGCTGTATAGATGCCGTCCACCCTGGTTCCCTTTAGAATTACATCTGCAGTTATCTCAATCGCCCTTAGCGAACCTGCCGTGTCGGTCGTGAAATAAGGATTACCGGTACCCGCGCCAAATATCACCACCCTGCCTTTCTCGAGATGTCTGATGGCGCGTCTCCTGATATAAGGTTCCGCAATCTGCTCCATTTTAATGGCGCTCTGCAGCCGGGTAAATACGCCTATTTTCTCCAGTCCGGCCTGCATGGCCATTCCGTTGATGACGGTGGCCAGCATACCCATATAGTCTCCGTGAGCCCTTTCAATGCCTGTTTCCTTCTCATTCATACCGCGGTAAATATTACCACCGCCTATGACAATGGCCACCTGAACACCCAGATCCACGATTGTTTTAATATCTGCTGCGTATTGGGCGATCACAGCGTTATCAAAACCAAAACTCTTGTCTCCCATAAGGGCCTCACCAGACAATTTCAACAGAATACGCGTGTATTTTGGGAGCATAGGTTAGTTTGAATAATGCAAAGAAAGAAGAATAAACTGAAAATTTGAAGTTTTGAAAATTTGAAAATAATTTTCTGGTTGCATTGGATGGAATTCCAAGTCTACAAATTTTAAAATCTTCAAATTAGGCAAAAAAAATATCCCGCTTTTTTAGCGGGATATTTTTTAACCAAGTTGCACTCTTTTAAACTGAATCACTTTTAATCCGGGATCAACAGATTTCAAATGATCGCCTACCGTTTTTGCAGGATCTTTTACAAAAGCCTGCGCGGTTAATGTATTTTCCTTGAAGAAAGCATTGAGCTTTCCAAGTGCTATTTTTTCAATCATTTCATTTGGCTTACCAGCCATCTTAGGATCGTTTCTGATCTGATCAGTTACAATTGCTTTTTCTCTTTCGATCATTTCCGGTGAAACAGCATCCTGATCCACGGCAACGGGATTCATCGCGGCTATTTGCATAGCTACCTCTCTTCCAGCTTCCAGTGCAGGTGCAGAATTTTTGTTTAATCCCACCAGAACACCCATTCTGTATGCTCCATGGATATAAGCGGAAACTCCTTCCGCATCAATTCTTTCAAAACGTGTCAATTGTATTTTTTCACCAATCTTGGCAACCTGATCATTGATTTTATCTGTGACCGTTACATTGTCAAGTTTGGAGCTTTGCAATTCTTCCAGTGTTTTCACCTGATTTTTTATCGCCACCTGCATGATGCTTTGTGCGAAAGCAACAAACTCTGCATTCTTTGCCACAAAATCAGTTTCGCAGGCAAGTGTGATGATCAATCCTGTTTTATGATCGTCTGTAGTTTTAGCAATGATCACACCCTCTTTCGCTTCTCGGTCACTACGAAGTGCCGCAACTTTCTGACCCTTTTTTCTCAAATAGTCGATCGCTTTTTCAAAGTCCCCGTCACTTTCAACGAGGGCTTTGCGGCAGTCCATCATACCCGCACCAGTCACCTGGCGGAGTTTGTTGATTTCAGTTGCTGTAATGGTAGTTGTTGTTGACATCTCAAATATTTTGAAATATGTTATCTAATTCAATTCCTGCGTTAAGCGTTACGCGTTTAGCGTTAAGCTTATCTCGCTCCCGTACGACGGCCGGTATTCGGAACGCGTCTTTTAGGTGCACCAGGCGTTCTGGCTGTTTTTTCTCCTCTTCCGCGACTTGCTTCTACTTCTGCTTCAGCCTGAATGCGGGCTGCTCTCTTCTCGTTTTCATCGCTGGTAACTTCTTCAACATCTTCGTCTTTGGCAGCCTGTCTTTCTGCAAGACCTTCTGCTATTGCTGCAGAGATGTAGTTTACGATGATGGCGATAGATTTTGTTGCATCGTCATTGGCAGGGATTGCGAAGTCTACTTTGTTTGGATCAGAATTCGTATCCACCATACCAAATGTGGTGATGCCCAGTTTTTTTGCTTCTGCAAGAGCGATGTGCTCATGACCGATGTCAATCAGGAAAAGAGCAGCAGGTACGCGGCCCAGTTGAGCGATACCACCTAATACTTTTTCCATCTTGTCTTTATCGCGGGCGAGTGTAAGTCTTTCTTTTTTTGTAATGCTGTCAAACGTACCGTCGGTTAGCATTTTCTCGATGCTCTGCATCTTTTTAACGCTTTTACGAACGGTATTGAAATTGGTAAGCATACCTCCCAGCCAGCGTTCTGTAACGAATGGCATGGAAACTCTTTTCGCGCATTCGGTAACAATTTCTTTTGCCTGTTTTTTAGTACCGACAAACATTATTTTCTTACCTGACTTGGCGATCTGTTTTAAAGCTGCAGAAGCTTCCTGGAGACTTTCTGTAGTTTTATTCAGGTCAATAATGTGGATGCCTTTCTTCTCCGCAAAAATATAGGGCAGCATTTTCGGATTCCATTTCTTTTTTAGATGTCCGAAATGTACACCGGCTTCCAAAAGTTGTTGCTGAAGTGAAGTATTCTGTTCCATATGATTAAACTTTAAGCCTTGTTCATTGACCCAGGCTTCCATCTGATTTGAATAATGAATTAACGTTTGCTGAACTGGAAGCTTCTTCTTGCTTTTTTACGTCCTGGTTTCTTACGTTCCACTGATCTTGGATCACGACGTAACAATCCCGCAGCTTTCAACGCAGGACGAAACTCAGGATTTACTTCCAGCAGAGCCCGCGCAATACCCAGTTTACAGGCTTCAGCCTGACCTTTGATACCACCACCGGTTGCGTTTATCTGTATATCGTATTTGTCGACAGACTCAATCGTCTTTAATGGCAGATCCACCTGGTTCTGTAGATAAGCAAGCGAAAAATATTCCTTGTAATCCTTATCATTGATTACGATTTTACCGCTGCCTCTTGTCAGGAAAATGCGTGTTACGGCTTCTTTCCGGCGTCCAGTGGCAAGTTTTTGTTTTTCCATTACAGTGAGAAATTTAAAATTTTAACTCCTTCGGTTGCTGTGCACCGTGAGGATGCGCAGTTCCCGTATATACAAATAGTTTTTTGAACATTTTACGTCCAAGTTTATTTTTTGGAAGCATACCTTTTACTGCTCTTTCCAGCACTGCTTCTGGTCTGCGTTTCAAAAGATTCTTAGCTGTTTCTTCTTTTTTCCCTCCTGGATAACCAGAAAAGTTGATGTAGATTTTGTCTTCCAGCTTGTTACCGGAAAACACGACTTTATCTGCATTGGTAACGATAATAAAATCGCCGCAGTCAACGTGAGGAGTATAATAAACTTTATTCTTGCCGCGAAGTATAGCTGCTATACGCGCGCACATGCGGCCAACGGTTTGATTAGTACCATCCACAACGTACCAATCACGTTGCACGGTAGCCTCGTTCGCATGTTTTGTGGTGAAATGTAATTTGCTCATAGTTCAATTTTTGATTTACTGTCGCTATCCCGACAGCTAATTTAAAGGACGGCAAAGGTAGGGGTATTGATGGCTTATTCCCAAAGTTTGGACTGATATTTTTTCATTGTCCCCTTGTAACCAACTGATTATCAATAAATATTTTGATCCGAAATTTTCATTGGGTCTTTTTAGAACCGATTTGGAGAGATAAAATGGAGATTCCGGAGCTAATTTTTGAATTGTATGACCATGGTACTGTCATTATTCCTGGCGAGGATAAAAGCTTCTTTGCCTGCGATGTTTATTTTATCAATATGCCTAACCTGACCCTTTATCTGAAGGCCATTCAAACTTTCAGTATTAAATGTGCCATCTCCATGATTTATTAGCAAGGTTCCAAAGTCAGCATCGTATCTGCCCATCTGAATATTGTTTTCATAATAATTTCCCACAAGTAAAATATCGGGCTGGCTATCGTGATTGGCATCTACTACAACCGCATCCCGATAGGACGAAAGCTGCGCTTCCCACGGCAACGGTTGAACATCAAATTCCAGATTGCCTTTGTTAATGAGTACTGCATTCGAGAAATAATTTGCTGATAAAACTTCTGCTTTTTCCAGGTCAGCTTTTGGAAAAATGTCTGTAAACACCGCTTTGGCAAAGTCTGCTGCATACAGAAATTTCTTGTTCATAACCGGGATCTGTTTTTGCAATTCATCTTTATTTGCAAATGGCAGCTCGCGACCATTCAGATAGTAAGACAGAATCTGATCTTTTTTTCCGTTACCGTCAAAGTCATAGTAGTAAAGTCGTACGGGTTCTTGTGCCGATGCTTTTAGCCTGCTGTTCAAACCAAGATTACCAACAACCAGATCAACCTTGCCGTCGTGATTCAGATCCACCGGCAATATAAAATTCCACCAGCCTTTTTTATCTGTGAGTTCTTTCTTTACGAATGAACCGTTATGGTTAATGAATGCAACGATACCACCCCATTCCAGCGAAAGAAGCAGATCTTTTTTTCCATCCTGATCAATATCAAACCAAAGGGCGTTTGTTACAAATCCAATGTCTGAAAGCCCCGGAGCGAGTTTGTCCGTTACGTCAGTAAACTTGCCTTTCCCATTATTCAGCATTAAATAAGAGCGGGGTATTTGTCCATATTTTGAAGGAATAGATCTGCCGCCAATAAATAAATCAGGAAATCCGTCTCCGTTGACATCTGTGGATGCGATGGTAACGGCATTTACAAACAGGCTGTCAAATGCAGTTGAATCACGCCTGAATACTCCTTTCCCATCATTCAAAAAGATCCTCGGCCGCAAACGTTCATCATTACCATAAAACTCATTGCCTCCATTAGCAGCGATCAGATCAGGAAATCCATCATTGTTAACGTCAGCTACGCAGGACGCTGTGTATTCATAGTTGGTATCTGTTTCAAATGCCGGTTGAACAGTCTTCTGAAATTTGCCTGATTTTTCCTGCAGGTATACCGCACTCTTTCCGTACTTCGATGCACCAATAAAGATATCATCCAGGCCGTCGTGATTTAAATCTGCAACTGTAATCGCTGGTCCTTCTGTTGATAGCATATGAGGTAATAACGGTTCCCTGTTAAATTCATTAAAAGGATTTTCTTTATGCTTGTACTGAATCTGAGTGGCGGCTGTTATATCTTCAACGGGTCTTGATCGGTTTTTCCAGAAGTTTCTTAATTTATTATAATCATACTTAGGGAGCCCGCTTTGATAGCTGAAACTGATAGTAGTGTCCAGCGGTTTCAGCTGAATAGACTGGTAACTATTGTCGGGCCAGATAAGAAATGCAGAGTCGACCTCCGTATTGTCTAAACCTATATGAATCGGTATTTCAGAACTGGACAAAAACCCGCGCACAGGAAATTTCTCATAAGTACGTATCCCTCCATTTGCAAATAAAATAATCTTCGATCCGAGCGCGTTGATATTCTGAGGCGATCCTTTTAACCTGATTTCTACAAATGCTTTGGATTTATTGTCGGCGCTTTTATTTTCATATAACATAACAGGATCGTCAATATTGTTGACAACGACATCCAGATCCCCGTCATTATCAAAATCCGCATATACTGCACCGTTAGAGTAAGTGGGCTTATCGTCTCCAATCTGATCTCCCAAATCAGTAAACTGCATATCACTGTGATTCTTAAAAAACTTATTGGGGATTTTTATTTGCGGTGACCTGTCGATAAGATCCAGGTCTTTCTGATCGCTGTTTGGTGACCTCATTTTCTCCTGTATCTCCTGGTTGGAAATGAAGTTAATGAAGTCAATATCATTCATTCTCCTGGGTATTCCATTAGAGATGAACAGATCTTTTACACCATCGTTGTCAAAGTCAAACCATAATGGCGACCAGGACCAGTCGGTCGCTGCAACACCAGCATATAAACCTATTTCACTGAACATGCCGTTTCGCCGGTTCAACTGCAGATTATTTCTGGTATACTGATAGTTAAACCCCAGACTGATTTTGAGATTGAAAATATCGTAGCTGTCTTCACCTTCCGATCTTTTCAGAATATAGGGATCATAAGGCAGCATGTCCATCGACATGATTTCAGGAAAGCCATCGTTATTGGCATCAGCGATATCAACTCCCATCGTATATCTGCTCGTATGCATGAGTTTACTACCCAGTTCATCTTTGAATGTTCCGTTGCGCTGGTTGATATACATGTAATCATTCTCGTGAAAATCATTCCCGATGTATAAATCGGGATATCCGTCCATATCAATGTCGGCTACTGTTATGCCCAGACCATAACCAAGTATGGAACTATTGATTCCCGATGCTTTGGTTACGTCTGTGAAATGTCCATTCCCGTCATTCCGATAAATATGATCTCCGGATCCGGTCACTTCCTTGTTCAGCAGGTCGCTCCGAACGCCATACGTTCCATTCTGGTGAATGGAGTGATTCAATAAATACATGTCCAGATCTCCGTCGCCATCATAATCGAAGAAAACCGCCTGTGTGCTAAACCCTGAGAAATCCAACCCGTATTCTTTTGCTTCGTCTTTATAATAGGGCACTCCGTTTTTGTCAATACCCTGACAAACGAGTAATTGGTTTCTGCTGTGCAGAAGTTCGTAATTGCCAACACGACATATATAAATATCGAGCAGGCCGTCATTGTTAATATCAACAACCGATACTCCGGTCGACCAGCCACCATCTTCAGGGATCATGGCTTCTTTGGTAACATCTTTAAATTGTAAACCGCCCTGATTCAGATATAATTGATTGTCTCCCTGACTCGCCGCAAAGAAAAGATCTATTTTACCGTCGTTATTGAAGTCCCCGGCACCCACGCCTGCGCCGTTAAAAAAATACATATAGTCGAATACATTGAATTGTTGGGTAGGTGTTAATCTATTCGCAAAATGAAGTCCTGTAAACTGATCGTCCTTGAGCTCAAACATGGAGGGTAAGGAGGTTTTTTGCTTACAGCTACTCATCAGCATGACCCCAATAACCGGCAGGAAAATAGAAAGGGGAACACGTGTGTATCGAATCATAACAGGCACAAATTATTCAATATTTATTTCCCTTTCGTATTTAAAATTATATTTGAAAAATGAAAAAACGAATGGCTGCTGTATTGATTTTTGTCGTTGTTCTTTGCATAGTTTTCGCTTTACCCGTCACCCAAAAAACCACAATTCATATTAACGCTACTTTCGACAATGCGGTCCCTCAGATTATAAAAGTAAGGAACTGGAAAAACTGGTATCCTGCATTAAAACAGACTTTCGACAGCACTCCTGAAAGTTATAACGTTACTCAGGATTCCTCACATAAGATATATGTTGCCACCATTCCCGGGAAAAAATACACCATCAGCATCATTACACCTATGTCCTATCAGGTAAAGGAGGAAACCAGCGATTGGGTGGACATTTATGCATTTACTTTCTTTCCCGGCGACAGTTTGGGCGGACTCAAAATTGATGTTGAAAATAGAAGTCCGCTGATATTTGTTCTTTTTGGCAGAAACAAATCAGGAGTGCATGCAATCAACGGGCTTAAATATTATCTGGAAGATTCAAAATCATTTTACGGATACGATATTCAGAAGAGTAACATAAGAGATTCCGTTATAGCCAGCAGTGTATTCAAGATCAAAAAGATCGATGTGTTTTCGAAAATCAGGTACGGCTATCAAAATTTATTACGATACGTCAAGAATAATAACCTGGTGAAAACGGACCATGTTTCCATATCCTACATTGCAATTGCCGAGGATTCCATTCAACTTACGATAGGTGTACCGGTAAATAAAGAAGGGCCTTCGGAAAAAGAAATTACCTGTTTGTCGTTACCAGCCAGAGGTAATGATGTTACAGGTATTTATGAAGGAAGTTTTAAAAACAGAAAAAGTATTTACGACGCCATGTCGAAGTATTTATCTGACCATGCGCTTTCTGTTCCTGCAGAATCCTTTGAAAGATATTTGAACGATTCCATTCCCACTACAGATAGTTCAATGATTAAAATTGAACTGAATTACCCTGTTTATTGAGAATTCGCTTAGGCTTTTGTTCGAGGATCTTACGGCTGATACTGTATGACTCCTACGTCAATTGCATTGTTACCAACTCCGCTTACATATCCCTTCGTATAAATAGTTACTACATTCTGAGGAGGAATGTAGAGCTGGCCTTGCAAGACAATATTGGAAGTGCCTGCTTCAGTAGCAATAAAAAAGTAAGGACCGGCCGCTATCAGAGAGAATGTTTCAGCATTTAGAAAAGAATTGAAGTCATTCGGTAAATAACCACAATTGGAGGCCACTTTTATAGCCGGAGGCTCTGCACCCAGGTAAGCCCATAAATCCAGCGAAGGGGCATCCGGCGAAAGATTAATAAACCGAATCTGACCGTGGGTCGAATCCATTTTCCCAATATAGTCATGCAAAAAAACGGTTGTTAATTGCCCGTGTTTCAAAGTGTCGGTAACAAAAACAGAATAGCTGTTCCCCGGTTCAAATTCATCATCCAAATTGCTATAGATATCACTGTTAGTATGCGTTCCAAAACCCAATTGCTGATAACCGGTGGCAATACTTATGTAAGGAAGTAATGTTGTATCCGGTCGATAAGGATTCGCATCATTTATGTAAAATGCGTACGCCGTCTGCCCATATGATAAGGGAGCGTTAGGTAAAGCAACCAGCTGGTTGTTCACATAAAACTGTAGATCTGAAATAGCCGGGGATGCATTGGTAATAGAAATACGGGAAGAATCGATAACCGCAGGTTGGTATACAGTATTCACCTTTTTGCAGTTTGTAAAAAGTAATACACTGACCACCATCGCTATATTCAATATCAATTTTCCCATCCTCATAGCATCCAATAAAATATCACGTACCTAATGAATATACGACATTTTTAGGGCTGACGTTTCAAACCATGACCCATATTCTTTTTGAATATTTGTAGTGAATCGTTATTCCTTGCCATTACGATGCAATTGCCATCTTTTAAGGGAATTTCTTTTACATCCCGAACTTCTCCCTTAATAAACAGACCACTAATTTCGGGTTTCATATAGGTAAATCCGTGCGATGTATTTCCTAAAAACGTAACTCCGTAGCTGGCGTCGTATCGCCCGACTTCAGGTTTTAATCCATAAAAATTCCCTCCCAGGAAGATGTCTTTTATACCATCGCCATTTAAGTCAGCAACCAAAATTCCAAAAACCGGGGAAATCTGCGCCATCCGGGGAAGAGGTTTCATGGTGAAATTTCCTTTACCGTCATTATAGAAAACGCAACTTTTCGTTTGCTGAACAATCAGTTTTTGCGCATGACTCAATTCGCTTTCTGTAAACACCTCTTCGATTGTCTTTCCTGCATAGTCCTTATATCGGAGGAATTTCTTTTTCAGATAGGGCATTTGACCTACCAGATCACTTCTCAGGTTAAAAGGATAAGACTTACCATCTGTTTTATAATAGGCGGCTACGCAATCTGTCTGGCCGTTTTTATCAAAATCATCAACAAATAATCTCGCCGGATGGGTACTGTCTGCCCTGATTTTGGAATTGGTGCCATTATTACCAGCGATAAGATCAGGATAACCATCTCCATTCACATCTGCCACCGTCAGACAATTCCACCATCCTGATGAACCTGCAATCTCTTTTATCCTCTCCAGTTGTCCATTTTGATATTTTAGAATAGTCACCGGCATCCAGTCACCTACAACCACCAATTCTTTTTTCCCATCTCCGTCTACATCAATCCACTGCGCATCAGTCACCATTCCCAATGTTGCAAGAATGGGTGCCAATTTATTACTCACATCTTCAAATTCCCCGTGACCTTTATTATGAAATAATTTACTCTGTGGGCTGATACCATAAGAAGACGGAATATTCCTCGCCCCTATAAAAATATCGGGCAATCCGTCTCCGTCATAGTCATACGAACGCACACAGGAAGCATTTAAATAAACGGTTGGCCAACCTCTTGCTGCGCGAACAAAATTTCCCTTCCCATCATTCAGATATAGTCGCGGCATGGAAGAAAGGGATCCCAATGGCGCCTGATTGCCGCCGGAAGCAACAACCAGATCAAGATCACCATCGCCATCGGCATCAAAGAACTCCGCACCTACTGTCTCGTAGTCTCTGTCCTGCACAAACGCAGGCTGGGGCTTTTGGATAAAACTTCCATTGGGCTGTTGAATAAAAAGTTTAGCTGTATCGCCAAAAGAAGCACCCATGAAAAAGTCTTCCAGGCCATCGCCGTTAACATCTCCGACGGCAATTTTAGGGCCTTCGGTAGAAAGCATTTTTGGAATCAGTCTTTCAATATCAAAATCAATAAACGGATTTTCTTTATGCTCGATATTTCCCACTATAGCAGACGAAGTAATATTCTTAAATAATGCAGGAGGATTTGTAGCGGTTCGGAATATCCCATTCGCATTTTTTTGATAAAGTGTAATGGTAGTATCTGTTGGGATATTTGTAAGACGCTCTGTTTTTAAATTGGGCCATAAGATTTCGAGACTATCTACTTTCGTCGCAGTCCCCAGTCCGAAATTCAGTACGGGTTCTACGGAGCTCTCAAAACCACGACTCGGCATTTGTTCCAATATCTGTTGAACACCATTAGAAAAGACGGTCACTCTTGCCCCATATCCAAAATTGTTTGGAGAAAACCCCTGTAATTGTATTTTAAGATAACGGGCATGCATTTTTTCAGAAGTCATATTTCTGTAAATAAATGCTTCCTGATTTTCGTTATTCACTACCAGATCCAGATCACCGTCTCCATCGAGGTCGCCATAAGCTGCTCCATTACTGAAACTGGGTATGGAGAACCCCAATGTCTCTGAGCTATTTTTAAAAGTGAGATCTTTTTGATTGATAAACCCATAATTAGGAATGGGAGTAGAAGACATTTTATCGAGAAAATTCTTATAATCAAATCCACCACCGCTCACTTCTTTCTTTGCTTCATCACTGCTAAAGAAATCGAGAAAGTCCTGGTTCGTTAGATCCTTACTGATACCATTGCTTACAAATAAATCCTTCCAGCCATCGTTGTTGAAATCAAAACTCAAAGCTCCCCAGCTCCAGTCGGTTGCTTCCACACCAGCCATACATGCGATTTCACTAAAAGTGCCGTCGCCATTATTTAACTGCAGACAATTTGCGGAAAACTGATGATGAAAATCATTTTTCAGTTTGGCATTGTAGACGTTGTAGTCATCAAATTTTGTAGTTGTCTTTAATCGTTGATCGCCTTCCGGAAGCATATCCGTTGTAAATACATCCAGCCATCCGTCATTATTAATGTCTGTCATGTCAGAACCCATCGATGCATAACTCATATGACCCATGGCTTCATTACCAACCTCTTTAAAAGTTCCGTCGCGCTGATTGATATAGACATAATCCTTTTCGAAAAAGTCGTTAGATACGTACATGTCGTCCCAGCCATCATTGTTGAGATCGCCAACGGTAACACCCAGCCCAAATCCGATCTCACTACCATAAATATGCGCCTGTTCGCTCACATCTGTGAAGTGACCGTTATCGTTTCGGTAAAGTCGTTGTCCGCCATTAAAATTCCTGATGTTGCGGAGATTGCGATTGTAACCAAAACTTTCAATAGGCCGATAACTGTTATTCAGAATAAAACAATCGAGGTCACCATCGTGGTCGTAATCGAAAAAAACAGCCTGAGTTGAGTAACCCTTGTCGTCCAGTCCGTATTCATGGGCCATTTCTTTAAACGTCCCGTCTTTTTGATTAATGTATAATTCGTTGGCCCGGTCATCCCCTTTAACTTCGCCACTGTTGCATATATAGATATCCAACCAGCCATCGCCGTTAATATCTACCATGGTTACACCCGTATGCCATTTGTGAATTCCCCTCAGGCCTGCTTTGTCGGTAACGTCTTCAAATTTCCAGTTTCCTTTGTTGATATACAGTTTGCAACTTCCTTCGTTAGAAGTAAAAAAGATATCGGGCCTGCCATCATTGTTAACATCCCCGATTGCAACTCCACCACCATTGTAGAAATTCCGGTATTTGAAAACATTAAATTCTTTTGAGTCGGTAACATTGTTTACAAAACCGATGCCCGTACCTGATGAAGGCATCAACTGGAACAGTGCATCTTCCGGATTCAATTCATCTGACTTCGTATGATGACATTGGCAGAAGGCAAAAAGTATAATGAAAATGCAGGTCGGACGAAAGATTTTTCGCTTCATAAACTTGCTATACTACACAAAAAAAAGAAGTAGTGTAAAGTTCACTACTTCTTCAATAAAATAATATATAATTAACTCAAAAACCCAAATTCTAATAGCCCGGATTCTGAGTCAAATTACTGTTAGCGGTAATCTGCAGGGATGGGATCGGGAAAATCATCCAATGATCATCCGGATCTTTTGGCTTAGCTCCTACAGTTCTTGCAGAAGTAAAATAAGGTATTCCGTCTGTGACTTCGTACCTGATCAGATCATCCCTTCTTACACCTTCAAAAGCCATTTCTCTTCCTTTTTCAGCTAAAAGAACAGGCAATGTTAAAGTAGTCAGATTATGTGAGCTATTCCCGTAAGCTCTTGTTCTCAGAGCATTTACAAGAGACAGGGCATCTGCAGTATTTGTACCTGATCTGAGTTCAGCTTCAGCCTTAATCAGATAAATTTCTGCTAGACGGAAGATGACAAAGTCATTGTCCATATCAGATCCGTTCTGTCCCGAAGAAGCGGCTGGGAAATACTTGATATTTCTGATACCTGCCAGGCGACCCGCTGGACTAGCATCTGAGAACAACGTGAAATTCGGATTGAAAGCCAGATTGGCTCCTGTGCCCGCGTCAATAACATAGTCAGCTGTAGGACCCGAAACCGGTACATTTTGATAAGGAGGGTAATTGTATGTACCCTTAAACTGCTGACCAATTAACCATTGTCCGGAACGCATATCACTATAGTTTCTCAAAACAAATGAACCACTCGGGGTGTAGGTAGAAGTCGTGTCGAAATTGGCATAGAAATCTGCCTGTGCGCAGAATCCGTTCCAGAGATTATTTCCTGTAGCCATTCCAAAAGCCAGATAACTCTGGTAATGTAATATGGAATTTTCCCAGTCGTTTGATTTGTTGTTGATATGATCGCAGGGGAATGCAAATATATTTTCAGTACTGCTTGGACCGTTACTGGGTGAGAAATTGTCAAAGTAATCACTCATCAACGAATAAGGACCAGCAATCACAGAATCTGCATATTGAATGGCAGCTGCGTAGTTGGGGGTACCGGCTGTATAAACAGTTCCAGGAATACCTGTAAATACGATCGCATTTAAATATAATCTCGCCAGTAAGGCAAAGGCAAAATACTTGGTTACTTGTCCGTATGTATTTGCACTTACTTCAGAAGTTAGATTAGGAAGACTTGCAAGCAGATCACTGATAATAAAATTATAAACATCTTTCCTCGCGACAATTGGTGGAGTAGGGCTAGAAGTAGTATCTGTAACGATCGGTACGTTTCCAAAAATGCTCATCGCCTGATAATAGTAATATGCTCTGATTGTTTTTACCTGAGCCAAAATTGATGGCAATGAAGGCGGCGCCGGACTTAACCCGTTTACGGCAGCAATAATCAGATTACACTTGCTTATTCCACCAAATACATCCTGCCATCCTGAATTCCAGTTAGAGTTTGTTGGCTCATAGGTATGGAACCAAAGAGCATTCCAGTGACCTGCATCACCCCAGTCATTTCCCCTTGTAGGTACTACCATTTCATCGGTTACTCCTTCAATCATATTCGCAAAGTCGCCACCAATTGCCGATAAACTATTAAAGTTAGAGTACGCTGGTGCGACACCGGCTGCAATTTCTGCAGGAGTTTGCCAGTAGGATGTGACAGGAATTACACTGTACACATTCGTTTGCAACTTTGTACATGACATCGTTGCTAACAGACTCAAGCCGGCAAGAACCAGGAACCTGTTGTTTTTATTTATTTTCATAATAAGTGATTCTTTATTTTGATAAAATGGGTCTGTTTATTTAAATTTTATTTAAATGTTATGTTCACACCCAGAGTGTATGAATGTGTCTTTGGATAATAACCATCTCCCGAATAAGCCGCGTCAATATACTGTTCGTTTGAAGTAGAACCTCCTTGCGAAAAACTATTAGCAACACCAGCCGAAGAAAGCGTATTTTGTAACGCGTTTGTAGTAGTCGCAGCGACTCTGACTTCAGGATCCAGTCCACGATACTTTGTGATCACAAATACGTTATTCATGGCTATGTAGAGCCTGATACTTTGGAACTGACCCATTGGTTTAAACGAATAAGACAGATTCAGATTGTCCATACGCAGGAAAGAAGCATTTTCCAGCCAATGATCAGATGCCTGCGGACCATTCGTGATTCCATTTGTTAATGCTTCAACTGTACCGTTGTTGCCTCCAAATCTATTGATGTTGTCTAACACCATTCTTGTATTGTCGAATATTTTTGCACCAGCAATTCCTCTAAGGAATGTATTCAATCCCCAGGCTTTATATGTAAAACCTAAGTTGATACCATAGTTAAATTTCGGCGCCGGATCGGTATAATAGTTCGTAGCCTTCAGAATATTTGTAGTTGTTCCCCCTTTTGCTGAATCGTACATTTCCTGGCCGGCACTATTAAGTCCGACATAGTGAGGCATAAAGAAAACATAAGGAGTATAACCCACTTTTAAGTAGGTAATAGGTGCTGTACTCAAACCTCTACCTTCGGCAACACCTTCTGGCACCGCATCTGTTGACAGAGAATAATCAGTAACTCCATTACTATAACTGCCAGACAGACTGGTGATCCTCGTCTGTACAGAACTGATCTGACCGCCCAGGTTAAAAGAAAAGTCTCTTGTATGAACCACCTGATAGTTCAAATTAAATTCAACGCCTTTATTTGACATAGCACCGACGTTGGCAAGTGAATTATCTACCACTGCTCCTTTACTTGGGAATGGAATATTATATGTATAAAGCAACTTGGTAGTTATATCATTGAAATAATTGAATCCACCGGTCAGGCGATTTTGCAACACGCCGAAATCAAATCCAATATTTCTTCCCGTTCTGACTTCCCATTGAAGATTTGGGTTTGCATTTTGAGTCGGACCATATTGTGTTAACCACAATTCTGATGCTCCATTATAATAAGATCCAACCGGGCCATACAATTCTAATTTTGAATAGGCGCCAATGGCATCCTGGTTACCTGTTTTACCCCAGCCTGCATTAATCTTCAACTCATTTAACCAGGAAACATCTTTCAGGAACGACTCATTGCTGATCCTCCATGCAACGGCTGCAGAAGGGAAAAGACCCCAGGCATTATTTGCTCCAAATTTTGAAGAACCATCATCACGTATACTGGCAGTCAGGAAATATTTCTGATCCCAGTTGTAGGTTGCCCGTGCAACATAAGAAATCAACATAGACTCATCTCTTTCAGAATAAGCATGCTGATATTGTTGCGGAGCAGATTGCAGGCTCCATGCACCAATGGAATTCAGCAACAGATTGGAAGCAGCCGATCCATTCTGATTATTTTCGAAAAGATTATATTCATAAACTCCTGTAAAGGAAAAATTGCTTTTACCCCAACTTTTAACGTAGTTAACGTGTGCATTGCCTTTTTTGGAATCAATATTCCCTGTTGCAAGCGAACCTACGTTTGAATTTCCGACGCCTTCAAATACCGGTTCGAAATATTCATATTGGGCATTGAACTGGGAACTGGATCCCAGTACGCCAACTTTTAATCCTGGAATGATTTCATAGTCAGCTAACGCGTTAATGATTGTAAAGTTTTCAGTTACATTTTGCGTTTCCTCAGCCTGCTGTTGTACAGGATTCTGCAAAGCAAAATCACTATAGGTGAAATAACTGCCATCCGCATTTTTTACCGGATAAACAGGGGGGGAACTATACGCTTCGTAGAAAATATTATAGTCCGTTAATTTTCTTGTAGTATTTGTATTTGAGATACCAAATTGCAAAGTCAGTTTATCATTTAATGCTTTTTGTTGCGCAGTAAAACGTAAACCCAATTGTTTTCTGCCGGAGTTGATAACGATACCCTGCTGATCAACATAGTTAACAGTACCACGATAGCTAAAACCATTTGATCCACCGGTTATTGAAACGCTTTGATTCGTTGAAACGCCTGTTTGGAGTAACGCCTTCTGCCAGTTTGTATTTCCACCATGATCGTAACCTGTTATTGCTGTATCAATCGCTCCCGGAGTTGCACCTTGTGAAGTAAGCAACTTTGTATAACCTTCTTTCCATTGGGCAGCGTCCGCCATATCGTATAGTTTGGCAACGTTGTCAATACTTACTGAACCATTGTATTCTACTGTAGTTCGTCCTGCAACACCTTTTTTCGTATTGACCATCATAACACCGTTAGCACCGCGGGAACCATATATTGCAGCTGCGGATGCATCTTTCAACACGTCTATAGATGCGATATCTGCTGCTGGTATATCAGAAAATGTAGCCGGATCATCTAATGGAACTCCGTCAACAACAATCAAAGGTGTTTGACCTCCGGAGATGGAAGTCTGTCCTCTTAAACGAATAGTAAACATTCCATTAGGGTCACCCCCTGGCTGTGTTACCACAACTCCAGGTACTTTACCTGCAATAAGCTGCGCAGGGTTCGCCAGATTACCAGTGGTGAAATCCTTGGAAGCAATCTGAGATACAGCTCCCGTCAAATCTTTCTTTCGGGTAGTACCGTAGCCAGTTACAACCACTTCGTTTAAAGCTGTTGAAGAGGTAGCCAGTGTTACATTTACAGCGCTCTTATCAGTAATATCTACTTCCTGTCTGTTGAATCCAACAGAACTAATAACCAGTGTAGTTGCATTACCTGGAACAGTTAATGAAAACACACCGCTTGCATTTGTTGTTGTTCCGCCCTTTCCACTTCCCTTAACAGTAACGGTAGCTCCCTGAACAGGAAGGCCTTTATCGTCAATGACTGTACCGGTAACAACTTTAGTTTGTGAGAAGGCTAATTGTGTAAAAGTTACACATAGTAGAAGAAATGTGATCTTCAGCAGCAATCGTTTTGTGGTCATAATCAATGGTTTAAGCAATTGAGCAGCTAAAATAGTATTAATTATGCAGAATTTAACGAAAATGTTAAAAAAAATTAGTGCAGAAAAAATACCAGAGAAGCCTAATACCATTAAGACAGGCAACATCATTTAAACGCTGCAGAACAGAATCAGGTTGCGTCAGAAGTCTAAACGCATAAATTTCTTTCCTTCCTTGGTTTTATATTTTATATAGTTGAATTTATAGAGTTTACCCGGGCGGTGAGGAACGTCAAATTCAAACTCGTTGGTATCTTCTAACACATCCATAGAAAAGAATTTTTTCCTGAAATTCCTCCTGTCCAGCTTGATTCCCAAAATCGCTTCATAGAGGTTCTGTAATTCACGAAGGGAGAATTTCTGGGGAAGCAGACTAAATCCCAGCGGATGTTCCTGAACCCTTTTCTGAAGCCACTCATGACAAACATTCAATATCAGTTGATGGTCAAATGCCATCCCCATATCGGGGGAGAGTTTGTGCCAGTGAAGCTCATTATCTGTTTTTTGGAGGCGGTGCTGTTGTATATTAATAAGTGAACAGTAGGCAATGGTCACCACCCTTGCTGCCGGATGTCGGTGTACATCGCCAAAGCTTTTAACCTGTTCAAGATAAACATCATCCATACCGGTCCTTTCCTTTAGCACACGATATGCAGCCTGGTCCAGGTTTTCATCCTTATGAACCAGATCTCCCAGCATCGACCAGCTTCCTTCAAACTGTTTCAGATCCGATTTGATTAATAGTACTTTAAGTTCATTTTCGTCAAATCCAAAAATCACACAGTCTACGGAAATACCAATCAGCCCATCGCTCTGCAGTTGTTTCAGAACGGCCTTTATATCTTTTCTCTTGGGCAGTTTTTCCGTGCTCATATTTTTATAAATTTGTAACAGGATTCAGGACATTAAATATATACCAGATAGTCTAAACTTAATAGCGATTTGTTCTCCACAGCCCCTCGGGAATCCACCACTTATTCCCCACTAATCCGCCACTTATTCCCCACTGATACTTCTTTCTTATGCTCATTTAAATAAGACAATCTAAATGCACAGAAATAATGCATTTAGAAAAAAAAGTTTTAAATAGCAGTCATGTATTCTCCTGATCAGACACGCCGGTTACAGGATCAAAGCAGGACCCTGCTTCATAAGCTGGAGCAAAAGGGCTTATTCCTGAAGGACATTGTTTCATTGCGTGACGTTCTTCAGTTTCATGAATACAGATACTATATCTTAAACGATCCGCTCCTTTCGGATAAGGAGTATGATATATTATATAAGTCACTGGAAAAGCTGGAAGCAGAAAACCCAGATTCTATTACGCCCGATTCACCTACGCGCCGCGTCGCTAAAGAACTGACCAGGAATTTCCCTACGGTCAATCATTTGGTCCCCATGCTCTCCCTGGAGAATTCATACGATGCGGATGATCTGTTGGATTGGGACCGGAAAGCGCGCGAACTGGCGGGACTCGATGAAATAGAATATTGTGTAGAACCGAAATTTGACGGCGCCAGCATTTCACTGATTTATGAAAACGACTTACTGGTACGGGGAGCAACAAGAGGGGATGGTGTGCAGGGTGACGAAATAACAACCAATATCAAACAAATCCGGTCCGTTCCGTTGTCAGCCGCTTTTTCCCGTTATGGCATTGACCAGGTTGAAATCAGAGGCGAAGCCATGATTAACAAGGAAAACTTCGCCGCTTACAATCGCCAGCTTACGGAACAACATCTTGCCCCATTGGCTAATCCAAGAAATGCTGCAGCAGGTTCACTTCGTATAAAAGATCCGGCAGAAGTGGGTCGCCGCAAACTCGAAGTGTTTTTATATCATATCAGTTTTTATTCTTCCAACGAAAATCTGGATATCAAAAAAGGAGAAACTACAGGTGCTGACCAGGCGCATGCTGCTAAGTCAAAAAAAGCACCAGCCACGCACAGTGATTCATTGGATATGCTCTGGGATCTCGGTTTTCGTGCACCAAAAAAAGAAAAGAAGGTTTTCAAGAGTATCCAGCCTGTCATTGATTACTGTCTCGCATTTGAAAAAGAGCGGGATAAACTCCCTTATGAGATAGACGGCATGGTTATCAAAGTGAATAATTTTTCATTGCAGGACCGGATGGGCATGACCACCCATCATCCACGATGGGCCATTGCGTTTAAGTTCAAAGCAAGACAGGCAACCAGCAAATTATTGAAGGTGGAATTTCAGGTAGGGAGAACAGGAAGTATCACTCCCGTCGCGAAGATCGAACCTGTACCGATTGGAGGAGTCATGGTGGGATCTGTTTCACTTTTTAACGAAGACGTTGTTAAACAAAAAGATCTGCGCATCGGCGACTCAGTACTCGTAGAACGAGCCGGAGACGTAATACCATATATTGTAAAATCACTAACGGAACTGCGCACCGGCAAAGAAAAAAAGATTGTTTTTCCCACACATTGTCCTGCTTGTGGAGATGAGTTGGTGAAAATTCCCGACGAAGCAGTTACCAGGTGCGTTAATATAAATTGTCCTGCGCAGGTAGTAGAGAAGATCATTCATTTTGTAAGCAAGGATGCGATGGACATCAGAAGTTTCGGCGCAGCGAATGTCCTCAAGTTTTATGATCTGGGATTTTTAAAGGATATTCCCGGCGTATATCAGTTGCCATTTAAACGAATTGCCGAACTGGAGGGATTTGGAGAAAAAAGTATAACAAATCTTCAATCTGCGATTGAAGAATCAAAAAAACAACCACTCCATCGGGTTATCTATGCTCTCGGCATACGGTATGTCGGGGAAACTACTGCCAAGACACTTGCAAAAGCAGTTAGCTATTTACCCGATTTTAAGAATTTCAGCCTGGAAGAATTGCAATCACTCGAGGACGTGGGACCCAAAGTAGCCGGTAGCATAGTCCAGTTTTTCGAAAACAGCGATAATATCAGGATGCTCAAAAAACTCGAAGATCTGGGAGTCAATTTCAAAAGCAGTCGTTCTGAAAGAACGGTCTCCGGCAATCTGGCGTCGCTGAGTTTTTTGTTCACCGGAACATTAAATGAATTGAAAAGGAGTGAAGCTGAAGCGCTTGTGGAGGCACAGGGTGGTAAAATTTTAGGAGGGGTAAGCAGCAAACTGAACTATCTTATTGTGGGTGAAGATGCCGGATCCAAACTGGAAAAGGCAAAAAAAATTCCCTCCATTAAAATACTTACGGAAAAAGAATTTCTACATTTTATAGGATCTGCGAAAACAAAATAGAGCGTATATCCCCCCTACTTCCCCCGGTTTAAGACTTCCCCAAACATTTTTGGTATTTTATTAGCTTTTGTTTTTAGTAACTTTAGTAAAACCGATGCCATGATAAAAAAAATTCCTGGTGAAACCTGGAAGCCACTCATGTTCCCAGGCTGGAAATTACTCCGCAAAAAATATGCGCTTTCGTCAACTGGTCGCGTGACCAGCTATTATGAGGATATATACAAAGACGGTAAATTATTAAACGGATCTGTTACCACAGGTTACAAAACGCTTAACCTGCACAGACCCGGTAACAACGGCACACTCTACCTGCACCGCGAGATCGCCAGAATGTTTGTAAAGAAAAAATCTCCCAATCAAAAATTTGTCATTCATCTGAACCATAACAAAACGGATAATTCAATAAAGAATCTGAAATGGGTAAGTCTGGATGATATGATTTTACATCAGCAGAACAGTCCGGCAAAACTCGCTTATAAAAAAATTCAGTCTACCAAACCCGTCGGTTTGAAACTTACGGAGGCACAGGTGAGGTCAATTAAAAAAACCCTCTCCAGCCGCAGTCGTCAGCTCACTATAAAAAAGCTGGCCGACAAATACGGCGTGAGTGAGATGACCATGTACCGGATTAAGAGTGGGGAGAATTGGAGTCGTGTTTAATTATGGATTATAAGTTATGGGATATGAGTTTTATTAACCCATATCTTATAACCCATAACTCATAACTAAAGAAGTCCTTTACTCAACAGGTATTCCGCAATCTGAACCGCATTCGTTGCCGCGCCTTTCCTCAAATTGTCGCTGACGATCCACATATTGAGTGTATTGGGTTGCGTATCATCTCTTCTGAGCCGGCCAACAAAAACTTCATCCCTGTTATGCGCATCTTTGGGCATGGGATATTCCTGCATTGCCGGATTATCCACTACGATAACACCAGGTGCAGATTCCAGCAATGATCTTACTTCTTTCAAATCAAAGTCTTTTTCAAATTCAACATTCACCGCTTCACTGTGACCACCCATCACAGGTATCCTCACTGTCGTCGACGTTACCCGTATCGAATCATCCCGCATAATTTTCCTGGTTTCATTTACCATCTTCATTTCTTCTTTGGTATATCCATTATCCAGGAACACATCGATCTGTGGAATAACATTCAGATCAATCGGATATTTATATGCCATCTCCCCTGTTATTCCTTTTCTTTCATTCATCAATTGATTGACTGCTTTCACACCTGTGCCTGTAACACTTTGGTAAGTGCTGACTACAATTCTTTTGATTTTATATTTCAGATGAAGCGGATTTAACGCAACGACCATCTGAATCGTTGAACAGTTTGGATTGGCAATTATTTTATCGGCTGCAGTAAGTGCGTCCGCATTTAATTCAGGAACTACCAGTTTTTTTGTGGGGTCCATTCTCCATGCGGATGAATTGTCAATGACGGTAATACCCGCGGCAGCAAATTTGGGTGCCCACTCCAGCGAAGTAGAACCTCCTGCAGAAAAAATGGCAATAGAGGGTTTCGCCAGGATAGCATCAGTTGCACTCACTACGCTCCATTCGCGGTTTTTAAACTTCAGCTTTTTACCAATTGACTTTTCTGATGCAACGGGAATTAATTCAGTAACGGGGAAATTTCTTTCGGCTAGAACTTCGAGCATTTTTGTACCCACCAGCCCGGTAGCACCTACAACTGCAACTTTCATTTTTTACGGTTTAAAATGTATAAATAAAAAAAGCCTCCCCAGAGGGAAGGCTCGTTATTTTGAATATACAAAATGTCAGACACCTTCCCCGGTCAGGGATTTCTTGGTGTTCTTTACCATTGTATATGTTGAAATCACGTTCATTTGAACCGTAAAAATAACCTTCCGTTTTTTTTCAACCAAATTATTTTTAGGAAACTGATTTATTTATGTTCCCGAAAGGTTATTTTTTTTGTTTTATCTGTTGTTTATGGCCCGTTCTTTTAACAGCGCAAAGTCGCTATGATGTCATCATATCTGAATTCCTTCCGGATCCGACTCCTTCGAGGGGGCTTCCTGAAAATGAATTCATCGAATTGAAAAATCGCTCGCTGAAAGATTATAATCTTCACAATTGGAAAATAAGCAACGGAACCACCACTGCAACTATCAAATCAGATTATGTGTTGAAGTCAGACAGCTTCTTAATTCTTTCAGCAACCGCGTCTGCGGCTTCTTTTACATCCTTTGGGCCAACACTGGGCGTGAGTGGCTTTCCTGCTTTAATAAACGACGCGGGTGAAATTGTTATTACGTCAGACGCGGGAGAAGTCATTCATGCAGTACAATACGATAAAAGCTGGTTTGAAAATGATCTGAAAGCAGAAGGCGGGTGGAGTCTTGAAATGATCGATCCCACGAAGCCCTGTTTGGGTAAGGAGAATTGGTCAGCAAGCATTTCAAATTCGGGCGGTACACCGGGACATACAAATTCAGTAGATGCAACAATTACCGATGATCAGACACCGTCACTTATCAGGGCTGTTACAACAGATTCAATGAATCTGATTTTGTTATTCAACGAGGCAATGGATAGTGCTTCCGGTGCCAACAATTTTAACTATATGATTTCCGACGGAATCGGCAATCCTGATAGTGCATCTACGTTGCCGCCATTTTTTGATCGTGTATCTGTCAGAATACAAAAGCCATTATCTGCGGGGAAAATTTATACGATTTCATCCAATCAGCTTTCAGACTGTAACGGCAATGAAATAGGAACCAATAATATTTGCAAACTGGGACTTCCAAAAAAAGCAGCCATTGGTGATATCATTTTTAACGAGATCCTTTTTAATCCTCCTCCATATGGTTATGCTTATCTGGAATTATTCAATCGCAGCTCAGGGGTTATTGGCTGTTCTGAATTATTCGTAGCGGGATTGAATAGCGACGGATCGCTGAATGCTCCCACCGCCTTGGTAAAAGAAGAGCGGGATTTTTTCCCGGGAGAATATCTTTTACTGACTGAAGATCCGTCATGGGTTCTTCAAAATTATCCCAAATCAGATAGTGGTCAGATGCTTTCCATCGCTTCTTTGCCTGCTATGCCGGATGATATGGGCAAAGTTGTTCTTCTGAATAGTGCAGGTCTTATTCTGGACGAACTTGATTATGACCATCACTGGCAATCACCTTTGCTCACAACGGAGAGTGGCGTTTCACTGGAGAGAATACGAGCAGATCTTCCCACATCACTTGCATCCAATTGGACATCCGCTGCAGCATCGGCAGGGTATGGGACTCCCGGATACAAAAATTCTGAAGCTTATACCGACAGCATATTCACTCACTTTATCTCTATTAATCCCAAAATATTTTCGCCCGATATGGATGGATACAACGACTTCTGCTTTATTAATTATCACCTGTCGGAATCTGGTTACATGGGAAGCATTTCCATCTACGATGCAAATGGTAGGATGGTCAGAAAACTGGTAAATAATGAGATCTGGGCTACAGACGGAACCTTTCGCTGGGATGGTTTAGACGACCAGCAAAATCTACTTCCCATAGGCCATTATGTGATTTATACCGAACTATTTCTGTTGGATGGCACGATCAGAAAAAATATTTCCGTCTGTGTACTTGCAAGAAAGGCTAAATGAGTTATGGGTTATGGGTTATGGATTATGGGTTGCCTTAACTCATAATTCATAACACATAATTAAACTAAGGCAATATCAAAATTGACAAGGTTGATAAATTGCTGTATCCGGTCGTCAATTTCGTTTTTCGTGATTTCTTTCAATCGTTCCGGGCCAAATTTTTCAACACAAAAGGACGCCAACGCCGAGCCGACGATAATCGCCGTTTTCATATTTTCGAAAGATATATCCCTTGTTCTTGCTACATGTCCCATAAAACCACCTGCAAATGTGTCGCCTGCTCCTGTGGGATCAAATACTTCTTCCAGGGGAAGGGCAGGAGCAAAAAACACTTCGTTGGCATGAAATAACAGTGCGCCATGTTCGCCCTTTTTGATGATCAAAAATCGGGGGCCCATCTCCATTATTTTTCTCGCAGCCTTTATCAGAGAATATTCGCCCGTAAGCTCTCTTGCTTCACCATCATTTACCATCAACAGATCCACCATACCCAATACTATTTTCAAATCACCCAGCGCACTACTGATCCAGTAATTCATGGTATCCATGGCAATCAGCTTGCATCTTTTTTTCATTTGCTTAATCACACTGATCTGCGTTGATGGATGAAGATTTCCAAGCATCAGGAATTCAGATTCCTGAAAACTCTCAGGTATTACCGGATTGAAATCAGCGAGCACATTGAGGTCCGTTACTAACGTATCCCGGGTATTCATATCCAGGTGATAACGGCCGCTCCAGAAAAAAGATTTTTTATCTTTTACTCTCTCCACGCCCTCAAAGGAAACCCCCTTGACCTCCAATGCCTTAATTTCTGCATCCTCAAAATCATTGCCGATGATGGACACGAGATTGATCGGCTTTATAAAATTCGACGCAGCATATGCAACATAAACAGCTGAACCACCAACAATTCGATCCCTTTTTCCAAAAGGGGTTTCAATCGCATCATAAGCCATGCTTCCAACACAAATAAGTGACATATTGTAAAATTGGTAAAAAAATCCGGCCCTCCGGTAAAACGCTGCAAACCTACAGGTTTTTGCGAATACCAATTCCCTCATTAATCAAATTATATTAGTTATTTTGACTATCGCTTTCCGCATTACAGCAAATAAAAAAATATATGAAACAGTTTCTAATACTTCTCATCACGGCGGGTCTCTCCCTTGCTGTAGTGGCTCAAAATGACAAGCTGATAGTTCCCTGGCCCGAATCGTGGAAAATCTTTTCTAAACAAAAAACCCAAACAACATCTAACGTCGTTTTTATTCCCGGAGCTGAAAAAATAGATAACTGGTCTATTCTGGGAACACAAACATCCAGTTCCATAAGGAGTTCGGCCACCTCATCTGTAGATGCTGCCATGAAAGCTGCCTTCAATGACGCCAAAAAAAATGCAACAAGTCCAATATTAACGGTTATCGACAAAAAAGAAGATGAGAAAACGCCCTGGATTTTATTTAAAATCGAAGGCGCCGGACTAAAAACCGATCATTCACCAGAGTCCTTCTTATATTATGTTATCGCTGGCGATAACGCAGTATATTCAAATTCTGTAGCCATAAAACAAGCCACATTACCTACTGATTTCACCAATCGCTGGACAGGAATATTCAAATCCAGCCAGTTTATAAAACAGCCACAATAGTTTCTGTTTGCATATGGGAATTTACTCCTGCTGAACGCAGTTATCTGGCCGTTACAGGAAACTCCGGCGTTCGTTTATCTTTGACGTCCATATGGCGAAGATCAGGAGCAAAAAAAACAGCAGTAAGAAAGATACCATCATCGAAAAAGCATCCAAGCTCTTCCGGGAAAAAGGTTTTGGTGCAGCATCGATGCGCGATCTCGCCGAACACGTTGGCGTAGAAGCAGCCAGTCTCTACAACCACATTCAATCCAAATCTGAAATTTTACAGGCTATCTGTTTTAAAGTAGCCAATGATTTTCTATCACATCTGGAAGCTGTTCAGGCCAGCCCGGAAACAGCCCTCAGAAAACTGGAACTCATCATCAGGTTTCATATCCGCATGATGATGGATCAATATGAATTCGTTTATATTTCTGATCACGAGTGGCGTCACCTGCCCGAACCCTATTTGTCGAATTTTCTGAATCAGCGCAGAAACTACCGGCGAAGCCTATCCGAACTGATCGCACGAGGTATTGAGCGGGGTGAGATGAAATCAATTGAACCCTATGTGGCCGTATTAACGCTGCTTTCTGCAATCAGTGGCATCGAATCCTGGCATAGATCAAGAAAAATAATTCCTGCAGATATCCTGGAAGACAACATGGTTAAATATCTTATTGAAGGTTTAAAGAAATAGTTGTGGCAAAACATTTTCGCCCCCTCGTAATACATGATATCAGAAATGAAACGGCAGACTGCCTTTCGGTTTCTTTTCACATACCCGAAGAATGGAAAGAAGAATTTCAATTTAGAGCCGGACAGAATATCACACTCCGGTCGATTATTGATGGCGAAGAGGTCAGAAGATCTTATTCTATATGCAGCAGCCCAGGAGAAAACGAACTCAGGGTTGCGATAAAAAAAGTGACCGATGGCTTTTTCTCTTCATATGCACATGCTCACCTGAAGAAATCCCAAACAATAGACGTACTTCCTCCTACGGGAAATTTTGTTTTACCATTGAATAAAACAAATCGCAAACACCATATAGCATTTGCAGCAGGCAGCGGTATCACTCCCGTGATATCGCTGTTGAAAACGATATTAACGGAAGAACCCGACAGCAGTTTTACACTCATCTATGGAAATAAAAACAGGGCGTCAGTTATTTTCAGAGAAGAGATATTGGCTTTAAAGAATGATTTCCCACAACGTTTACAGCTGATCAATATATTTAGTCGCGAAAAAATGGATGCCCCGATTTTTGAAGGAAGAATAGATGCAGCGAAATGTGATTTAATTTTTAAACAAATAATACCACTGTCGAAAGCTCAGGAATATTTATTATGTGGACCTGCTGAAATGATTTTTTCTGTTCGTGACTGGTTACTAGATAAAAAAGTAGACGAGAAAAATATCCACTTCGAATTATTCTCCAGCCCCGTTGATCCCTCCAACGAACGGAAGAAAAATGAAGAGGGAGAGCGCATTTCTTCAAATGATAAAAGCAGGGTCACGATAAAACTTGACGGCATTTCAGCTGATTATATGGTTCCCATGAAAGGGCCTACCATTCTTGAATTCGCCATACAGGCCGGAGCTGATCTGCCCTATGCATGTCGTGCTGGTGTCTGTGCAACCTGTCGCGCAAAACTCGTGAAGGGAAAAGTTACGATGGAAGAAAATTATGCTTTGGCTGACGAAGAACTTGAACAGGGTTTTATTCTCGCCTGCCAGTCGCACCCCGCTTCCGATAAATTAACCATCGATTTTGACATCAGGTAATTCATTATTTCCCCACATCCATTCAACCGTATTTCACTGATCTTATTTTAAGCGCTGTTATCAATAAGCCAAAAATATTTTCTCTACTAACAGCCGTTAGTTTTTTATACAGAATGCTGTAATTTGCAATATGGCCCAGCGGGACGAAGAAATATTTGAACAGAAAATAGACCAGGAAGTTCGTATAGAACCGAAAGACTGGATGCCCGATGAATACCGGAAGATGCTGATACGTCAGATGTCCCAACACGCACATAGTGAAATAGTCGGTATGTTGCCTGAGGGAAACTGGATTACACGAGCCCCATCTCTTAGAAGAAAGGCAACCCTGATAGCCAAAGTGCAGGATGAAGCTGGTCACGGACTTTATTTGTATTCAGCCACTGAAACCCTCGGCATTACGCGCGATGAGACAATCGCACAACTACTTGCAGGTAAAGCAAAATATTCTTCTATTTTCAATTACCCGACAATCACATGGGCCGATATTGGCGCCATTGGCTGGCTGGTGGATGGCGCAGCTATTATGAATCAGGTACCGCTTTGCAGGGCATCGTATGGTCCTTATGCTCGTGCAATGATCCGTATTTGTAAAGAAGAAAGTTTTCATCAGCGTCAGGGTTTTGAAATACTGCTTACATTAAGTCGTGGCAGCGAAGCCCAAAAGGCTATGTGTCAGGATGCGATCAATCGGTGGTGGTGGCCGTCTCTAATGATGTTTGGACCAAATGACGATGCGTCTCCCAACAGCCAGCGCAGCATGCAATGGAAAATCAAACGGTTCTCCAATGATGAACTGCGTCAGAAATTTGTTGACGTATGTGTGGATCAGGTTAAAACACTGAACATGCAATTGCCGGATCCTGAAATTCGCTGGAATGAAAAAACAAATCACTATGATTTCGGTGAGATCAACTGGGAAGAATTTTACGAAGTGTTGAAAGGCAACGGACCCTGTAATCACGAACGACTTGAAGCAAGAAAAAAAGCACATGCAGAAGGTGCCTGGGTACGTGATGCAGCTTCGGCTTATGCATCTAAAAATCATTCATCGAACCAAGTGTTACATGGAATCGAAAACAAATAACGACAGCTGGCCGCTTTGGGAAGTTTTCATCAGAGCCCGACAGGGTCTGGATCATAAACATGCAGGGAGTTTATACGCTGCCGATGCACAAATGGCCATCGAGAATGCACGCGACGTTTATACTCGTCGCAATGAAGGAATAAGTATCTGGGTTGTACAAAGTGAATTCATCCATGCTTCAAATCCTGATGAATCAGACGAACTCTATGATCCTGCAAATGATAAAGTATATCGCCATCCCAGCTTTTACCATCTTCCGGATGAATTGAAAAATATTTAGCTGATGGACTTTATTTCAAACTATATACTCCATCAGGCAGACAATGCATTGATCCTCGGTCATCGTAATAGTGAGTGGACGGGTCATGGACCCATTCTTGAACAGGACATTGCTATTTCAAATATTGCACTTGACCTTATTGGTCAGGCGAGAAATTTCTATCAACTGGCCGCCAGAAATCTCAATGAACTGGGTTCCGACAGCATCATAACCGAAGACGATCTTGCCTACTGGCGGGATGCAAATGAATTTCGAAATTTCATTCTGGTGGAACAGACCAACGGTGATTGGGCAAAAACCATTCTGCGTCAGTTTTATTTTAGTTCTTACCAGCTTTTACTATTTACACAGCTATTGAACAGTAAGGATACTGATATCAGGGCCATCAGCGAAAAATCAATCAAGGAAACAAAATATCATATTAAATGGAGCAGCGAGTGGGTGCTCAGACTGGGGGACGGAACGGAAGAAAGTCATGACCGTATGCTCCGTGCACTGGAAATTCTAAATCCATGGATCGCAGAAATGTTTATCCCTGTAGATTTTGAATACGAAGCTTCAGCCCTGGAAATAGGACCCCTGCCTGATCTTTTAAAAGAGGAATGGTTTTATAGGGTAAACACCATATTAAAAACTGCTACCCTGACCGAACGCTCTCCTGAACAAAAACCACCGCAAAAACTTTCAGGTAAAAAAGGAGTTCACTCAGAACATCTGGAAATACTTTTAGCAGAGATGCAGGTTCTTCAGAGAGCCCACCCGGGAGTAATATGGTAACTGAAGAAAGTGTGAGAGTGTTTTACCCACCGAAGCAAAGCGTAGTCGGGTGGGAGCACACATAAAGTTTTAATAAAATACTTTGAAAAAAGAGCAGATCATATCTATTTTGTCTGAAGTTAAAGATCCGGAGATTCCTGTGCTCAGCATCGGCGACCTCGGCATTCTTCGCAATGTGGAAGTTCGGGGTGATACGATTTATATTCAAATCACACCAACATATAGTGGTTGCCCCGCAATGGAAATAATTCGCGAGGATATCAGAGCTGTTTTGGTATCCAACGGAGTAAGAAATATCGAGATTGAAGAAGTGTTGTCTCCTGCGTGGACAACAGACTGGATGACTGAAGAAGGAAAACAGAAATTAGTCAGTTACGGTATTGCTGCACCTGCAAATCACAGCTGTTTTTTATCTGACGAAGATCATCCAGTAAATTGTCCCCACTGCAATTCAAAAAATATAGAAATGATCAGCCGGTTTGGTTCCACAGCCTGTAAAGCACTTTATCGCTGTCTGGATTGCCGCGAACCATTCGACTATTTTAAATGCCACTAAAAAAATTATGTATATGCCAGAGATCCTGTTTGAACTAAAAGGTAATATCGCCATATTAACACTGAACCGCCCTGAAAAATTAAATGCATTGAATCGCGAAATGGCGCATGAACTTCAGGACCAGTTACTCGCCTGCGATGAAAACGAGTTAGTGAGAGCCGTGCTCCTGACAGGTGCAGGTCGCGCTTTTTGTTCAGGACAGGACCTGCTGGAGTTTCCTCCGGACAAAATGCCCGACATCGAAAACGCCATCGACGAAAATTATAATCCGATTATCAGGTTGCTTAAAACAATCAGGAAACCTGTTGTATGTGCGGTAAATGGAATTGCTGCAGGGGCAGGTGCGAACATCGCACTAGCCTGCGATATTGTCGTGGCCGTTTCATCAGCGAGTTTTGTTCAGGCATTTTCAAAAATAGGACTCATACCGGATTGCGGAGGAACATTTTTTCTGCCACGTCTGGTAGGTTACCAAAAGGCTTCTGCACTCATGATGTTGGGAGATAAAATATCCGCGGAAGAAGCTGAACGTATGGGAATGATCTATGCAAGTTTTAATGAAGAGAGTTTTACCGAAAAAACATTTCAAATAGCCACAACACTGGCGAACCTGCCTACCGTGGCGCTTATACTTACAAGAAAAGCATTGATGGAATCTTTCACGAATAACATAGAGCAGCAGCTGGATCTTGAAAAAAAGTATCAGAAGAAAGCCGGACTAACCAAAGATTTTAAAGAAGGCGTAACCGCTTTTCTGCAGAAACGTATGCCTCAATTTGTTGGAGAATAAGTTTACAGCGCCGCAGACTCTTTAATGTCGTTAACGATCTTCATGGGTAGCACAGTTGCCTTATTTGCTTTCATGGATTTTTCCAGTGCTACATATTCCGATTGCAGTTCAAGAATCAACGCATGGTTATACACCATTTCTTTTCGGAGTTCGGAAATCTTATGTTGCTTTTTCTTCAATTGACGGCTTCTTAAATAATAACCAAATACAAGTGACCCTGAAACAATCAGGATCAGACTGAGTACATTCAAAGTAAATTCAACGTTAAGCATAGAAAAGGTTTATTGGGTTTGTGCTATTTGACAATTTCTTCGATTCTGCAAAGCTTTCCATCCTGATTTATTCCCTCCATCACAATCCGGAATTTATTGCTGATATCATTGTTATAAAAAACAAAACTCATTTTACGATGTGCAGCATCCAGGCGAATTTTAGGATTCCAGTATAATGTCGATCTGAAATCTGTAGCCTGATAGTCTTCTATTTTATTTTCATCATATTTCTGCTGATAAAATTCACGTACGGGTGTATAGCCTTTGATCACCGCAAATCCTGTTTTATTATCCAGAATATTTTGCTGGTCCAATGCCTGGCGACTTGTTATGGCCAGCGTTGGCAATCCTTTCTGATTTGCTTTTGGAAGAAATTTTATAAACAACACTTCCTTCATGTTCACTGATTTCAAATCATCCATTGCAACGGGAGTTCCATCGAGTGTAACATTTACGTTGCTGCGAAGAGCGAAACTATTTACTTTGTAAGCGGCCAGTCTGCCATCGCCTGCCGGTGCATTTTCCTTTAGTGAAACCGGGAAACGCAGATCCACAAACATGGTATTCAGATAATGTGCAGCACTTTCCGAGTTCTTACCCAGTGAATCCGCCTGTGGTGTCATTACATAACTCATCGCTGCAGGAGCAGTCGTGTTGTCATGTGTTTCGATGATATTACCATTCATTTCTTTATCCAGAATCACATCCGGTACTTTCATCCACGAGAAAGAAGGTTCATCCGCTTTAGCCGGAGTTAACGCCGGCAGCAGATCAGAATATACACTGATCTGTGAATTATTATTCAGTTTGGCAACATGATTAAATTTGTAAACTACCTGCACAGAATCGTAAAACAGCAAACCATTCTGACCAAACTTTCCCTCTTCATTCACCGGCATTTTAAAAACGTTTTTCTTTCTGTCGCGGGAGACTAATAACAATGCCATAGAATCCTGATTATCCAGGTTCGAGCCATTTCTTATTTCACCTCTGATGGAAAGGAAACCCGCATCTCTGGAATATTTCAATTCAGGAAAGTTGCCCGATACAACGTTTTCCCAGTTAAATCTTCTCCATCCATGGGTCAGCAGTAAAAGATTCAAATGTTCGTTGGCATTCGCCGGATTATTAAGAAGTGACGCAGCGTCAGGTATGATACCTTTCAAATCTCCTGCTATCAACAGATCAGAATATATATTGGTGCTACTGTCGTAGCCAAGTCCTGCGTCCGTGATGGAAACGGAAAGATTAGTCACCAGACTGTCTGGAATTTCTACAGAGATTTCATTTTTTGCTCTTTTGTTCAGATTTACCGTTTCCTTTTTGAGCTGAACTTTTGCATACGCTTTTTGATTATTGATGAATACCACTCTTTCAGCAAGAGGAGACATGTCCAGGTCAAAAGCAGTTAATTGCAAAATGCCACAAGGAAATCCGGTCGCATTAATGTTTGCTTCAGCCACATTACTTTCCAGATTCAGACTATTTCTATAAACAATTTTCTGATTCACGGTACCCACAACTATAATCTTGGTGAGTTTGCTCGCATCACTTGATTTTTCAATCTTATAATGAAATTGGTCGTTGTTGTATGGATCCACATGAATAACGAGCCCGTTTGATTTTGCTTCAGGGAGTGCCGTGATTTGTTGTTCGCCTGACCCACTGTTCCAATAAGCGATGTAATGTTCTCCTGAGATCGGTTTAAAATAAACCGTACCCATACCATTGAAACTGGTACGGAAAGAATCGATCATTACATTTTTTGCAGTTTTGATTACACCCGTTACTGTGGCCGGTTTATTATGTTGGTTTAGAGCTTCAAAAGCCAGTACCGAACCAACTCCATTCACGAGATCACCACCTTCAGGGAAAAAGGCAATGGTTGTCTGTGGTTTATCAGGCGTGGGAGCACCATCTTCCACAGGTGTTAAAACAGGAATATCTTTATTATATAAAAAAGCATTGTCGAAATTCAGCATCCACTGCGTATAGACTTTAACATGCATCACGCCATTTTTCACCCAGGAGGGTATCTTAAAAAAACTGGCGGCTCCTCCTTCAGTTATAGGAGAAACGCTGTGCAGCATTAGCCTGCCGTCGGCGTCAGTCCAGTCGAAATAAAGGTTTTTACTAACAGCGGATGGTTTAGCGTCACTTAACAGATACGCTTTCATCCAGATGGTCTCACCTGGCAGGTAAGTGTCTTTGTCGAAATGTATGTGAATTTTTTCCTGCGGGTACTTATCATTATAAATACTGAGAGAGGAATCGAGTGACTGGCCTAATACGTAGCTATTAAGCAGGCCGGTTACACACAAAAGAAAGATCAGTCGGGTGGTCATATCAAAGGGTTTGGATTGGATTCTAACTACTAACAAAAACAAAAAACGAACTCAAAAAGGGGACAGTTATAAACTGACCCCTTTGTGCTTAAACTATTGATTTGTATTAACCATTAATGATGTTACTATGTGTCAGATAACTTGTTGTCGGATGATATATAAATAAACAGCTACCGTTTTTAATTGCCTTGATAATCTTAGGACTCATGGCAGTAGGCATTGCAGCACAACCCAGACTTCTACCCATTTCACCGTTATCTTTTAAATATTCGGGAGTAATGTAATCTGAACCATGTAACACAATATGTCTCTTCGCCGCCAGATCATTATAACCTTTTTCAAGACCCTGAACTTTTAATGAAAGACCGTTTCTTCCGAAATATGTTTTAGAGGTAACAAAAAAACCAAGACTGCTTTTAAAAGAATTCGCTTTGTTAGAAAATGTCGTTGCATATTCAACACCTGAGTTCATACCATGTGAAACATAAGTATTGAACAACAGTTTTTTGTGCGCTACGTCAATTACATACATTCTCTTGTTGCTTGAAGACTGGGTAAAGTCACACACTGTAAGCACATAAGACTTTTTCAGTTTACCCTGTTTCATCAGATTATGATATCCTCTCCAGGCATATTCAAAAGCCTTTTGATTTAAACCGGACTGCTCCAGTTTCATAGAATCGTACAATGTCAGTGCCTGTTTAATCACCATCTTCACTTCAAAAGCTTTCTTAACGGCTTCACTGGCATTAAAATCCGGAGCCTTTTCATCAACAGCCAGTTTTTCGCTAGCAGTAGATGTCAGTTCGGGACTAACATATTTGAAATTCTTGAAGTTGCTGTTTGTTAAAACAGGAATATGATAAGTAGCTGCAACAACAGCAGTACTTGTAGAAACTTCAATCTTTTTATGATTGTTGGAAATCAGAACAGGCGAGGTAATTACCAGGAGTGACACACTACTGGTTGATACGAGTTTAGACAACGTTTTCATGACGCAGGATTTAATAATTTTCAAAAGGTTCGAGTCGGATCATCTGGAATTTCACCAGTTGACTTCTCATCGGTACCACACACGGAGCAATAATCATTGAATCCCTAGGTCTTGTTCCAGGCGTAATATTAATGGGTAGTCTTAGTTAAGTATAAACGACAGCATTTGTCTGATATTGTATTTTTCCTATCGGAGATGTAGTACAGTATCGTAAACAAAAATTGCAATTATACTACTCAAATCATAACATTTTCGACCAGTGGACTCTTAATGATTGCTTCGGTATGTTAAAGAACTAAACCTATAATTTCAAGGTTGGTACCAATTCATAAAATGAAAGAGCCGGACCCTGAAATTGATGCTGCAGAACCCTCAGAATGAGGCAATTAGAAAGAAAAAATTATTCTGACGCCAGCTCCTGTTTTCTGGCACGGACACTCAAAATATTCCACCGGATGGAAGATTTTTCCAAAATTGAGAGGGACTAATGTGAACTCTTATCTGATGTCTTTTGAAACCCTGCAAAATCCCTTCTTGAAACCAGTAAATCTACCTTATTGTGCAGTGAGCTCAACTCGCGAAGGATCATCGAAAAGGCTTTCTGACTGGCCTCTTTTTCAAGGAAATTAAAGGACTCTTCCATCCGATTGGAATCCGATTGGAATCCGACTGAACCAGAAACTTTGTTTTGTGCAAGGGACTGGTATTCCAGATCGTTGTTGAGCATCTCCTGAACATTGGTGTTGAAAAATTCGCTCAGCCTTATCAGTTCAGCCAGACTGGGCTCACTTTTTTGATTCTCCCAATTTCCAACCGTATTAGCCTGTTTGTTGAAAAGGGCTGAAATTTGATCCTGGCGGTAATTCCCTCTTTTGCGCAAATACCGGAGATTTTTGGAAAATAAGCTCCTATTGTTCATTATATGTCAATATATCTGATCTTAGTCAAATATATTGATATAATACCACATAATTTGCGAAATTTCTATAAGACCTATATTTTATTGAGATAATCGGAACATTATCTATGGTTAGAATCGGTATGCAACTCCAATGGCAGGGTTTTCGAAGGCCATATTATATTGTTGGTTAAAATTGTACACTTCTTCTCCTCTGATATAAAAACGAGAGCCAACCCTGACCTGAATGCCTGCGCCCATAACTATAGCCAATACCAGTTTTTGAGGATTTATCGGTAACCCGTAATCGTAATACGTTGAAGTTTCATTATAAATACCAAGCGAAAGTCCCGCATTTAAGAAGGGTTGAACTCTTGAAGTCGTAAAATTCCACTGAATCGTACAGGGTACACTAATAATACTGTAATTATTGGTATATACATCATGGCTATAGTCATTCAATGTCGTTTGTTTTGATGTGTACGAATAATTGAGTCCTACATTGAGAAACAAATTTTTGTAAACTCTCGGCAGAGAATATTGTAGAGAAAAATTGGCTGTAAACTGGGTTAAATTTGGGGGAAACCCCCCTACGAATGCAAATACGTGGGTTTCAGACTTTGCCTTCTGATAGTAATTTATTGCCTTATCATTAGACGAACAATTGTCTGCCCTAACAACAAATTCCGCCATGTCTTTTTCGTTATAAACAACCTTTGAATACATATTGGCTAATTTGTCGCAGCCAACACTGATCAGATTTAGATAATTCATGTAGTTCCCTTCCTGCTTAATTTCACCCAGGTTATCAGTTACCCTGTCATATAAGAAGTAGATGGTTGTATCTTTCTGAAGCAGGTAAAAAACCATGTCATTTTTCGAATAAGAATACAAACTATATTCACCTTTCACCAGTTGTTTTACAAACGCAGTCTCTAAAGCTGAATCCTGTGCGGTATTCATAAAATGTTTGCTCAAATAAATGTCTTTGCCAGTACTAAACCCATAGAGATCCGCGGGTTTATATTCTTTTATTTCACCCGTTTCATTTTTTTTAAATTCAACCGAATTAGTCAGGTCTCTGTTTAAAGCAACTACCGTAAAACCTCTTACGGTATCCCGGTTATGGTCAATGATATATCCTGGTTCAAAACTTTGTTGTGCATGAAGTGTAAGATGAATGGAAACGAAAATGGCGACGCATTTTAAGAATTTCATGATGGCTTAGGGGTTAAATAATTAAAAATCAACGGCCGTAAATTGAAAATATTACTTTTTTCTTAATGTTATAAAGAATAAAACGCATCTTGAGATTGGAAATTGATCATGCACAACTTTTCGATTCTGATTATTACTGGATTCCTCATTGGAATGTTCGGAACACTGATAGGAGCGGGAGGAGGTTTTATTCTGGTGCCCATTCTAATTCTCACCTATCCGGAGTTTAGTCCCGAAACGATTACAGCAATCTCCATCGTGATCGTTGCTGCCAATGCAATTTCTGGTTCCATCGCCTATGCCCGATCCGGTCGCATAGATTATAAGGCCGGGCTATTATTTGCCCTTTTTACGATACCTGGCTCCATATTGGGGGTGCTGTCTACTAAATTCATACCGCGACAAGTCTTTAATATACTTTTCGGATTATTATTAATAGCCCTTTCAGTTTATCTCATCGCAAGTCATAATAAAACCAAACCTCCGGTTATAAGGGACGTAAACAAAAAGCGCTGGATAAGCCATACGCTCACCGATCGCGCGGGAATTACCTATAATTATACATATAATCAGACCAGAGGTATACTCGTCAGTATTGTTGTCGGCTATTTGTCGCCGTTACTGGGAATAGGTGGCGGAATTATTCATGTACCTGCCCTCGTGCAATGGCTGCAATTCCCCGTTTTCGTTGCAACTGCCACTTCACATTTTATTCTTGCTATCATGTCGACGGTAAGTGTTTTCGTTCACGCCATCAATGGAAATTACAACGATCCGAAAATCCTTCGCATGGTAGTTGGTCTGATCATCGGTGTAATTCCCGGAGCCCAGCTGGGTGCTTACCTTTCCCATAGAATGGAAAGTAAAACCATCATCCGTGTACTGGCTGTTTGTCTGGGCCTCGTTGGCCTGCGCATTTTATTCAGCAGAATCAGTTAGACCTAACTTCATTTAAAAACAGATAAGGATCGATAGAAGTTTCCCATTCCTTCGGACCAGGAGATTCATAAAAATCAAGGGCCAGGAAATAATGTGTTGCATGAATTTGCCAGAGCCACAATTTTTTATGCGATTGAAGGGTGATGTCCAGTTCAGGAATCAATTCTTTCACAAGTCCATCCCAACAGGCTTTTTCCAGTTGTTCAATCCCTGATAATCCGGCTGAATCTTCCTCATCATTATCACACCACTTTCTGTGAGCAAATTGAGTATCTGTGTTTAACAGTACTTCCTGTTGTGTCGATTTGGGTTTCATATATCGGGGTTTAGTGTCTATATATTGGACGCAAAAACTGTTGGAATGTATACGCTTCCGATAGAAAGTTTTGTTAATAAGCGAAGGCCGGGCAACAGCATGTATTCAAACTCATAGTCACCGATTCAGTATCTTAGTAGTTTGATAACGCCAATGAAAAAATATCCAGTTTTTTTTATAGCGGTTTGTTTCTCAATACTGTTATTTTCCTGTGGCCCTGTAAAAACATCAAATACACTTATAAAAGACTCCATTTCCATCGCAGGCGGTAAAATAATATTTGACCAAAACTGCAGCGGATGCCATGGTTTCAACCAGGATGGGATAGGTCCTAATCTATCCGGTATCGTGGGAAAGGATTCCGCAGAATGGATAAAAAAATATATTCATTCACCCAAAAACATGATCGAATCGGGGGACGAACACGCAAAAAAAATATCCGCCTCTTATCACACGGTGATGCCTTCTTTCCCAACCATCGACGATGATAAGATGGATCAGCTTATTGCATTCCTGAACACCCATAAGAATAGCAGGAAAATAAAAGATGATCCATTTGCTATTAAAAATCCGGTACCCGAAAAAATTGAAGCCTCCGAAATACAGGTGTCTCTGAAACTTTTCAATCAGATTCCGCCCAGCAGTGATAAACAACCGCTGACGAGAATCAGTAAAATGGATTGGGTGAGTCCGGTGAAATCATGGTTTATACTGGATCAACGCGGGTTACTTTATAAGCTCGCAAATCAACAACCGAAAGTCTGGCTGGACATTTCAAAATGGAAACCTGATTTTATAAATGAGCCCGGACTTGCAACAGGATTTGGATCTTTTGCTTTTCATCCTGACTATGCAAGCAACGGCATTTTCTACACCACACACAGTGAAAAAGCGCATGCTAAAAAAGCTGATTTCGCCATTCCCGATACTATTAAACAAACACTTCAATGGGTTCTCTGCGAATGGAAAACTGATGATCCTAATGCTTCAACATTCAAAGGATCCTGTCGGGAATTAATGCGAATAGATATGGTTGCCGGTATTCATGGCGTGCAGGAAATTATTTTTAATCCATTATCCAAACCAGGAAATGAAGATTATGGAAAACTGTATGTCAGCGTAGGCGATGGAGGCAGTGCAGAAAATGGATATTTATTTCTCACCCATCATCCTGATAAAATATGGGGCAGCATCCTGAGAATTGACCCATTTGGAAAGAACAGCTCCAATGGACAATATGGAATCCCCGAACAAAATCCTTTTGCAAAGAGTAAAGACACGCAAACCGTTCGTGAATTGTATGCCTATGGTTTCAGAAATCCCAACCGGATCACCTGGACTAAAAAGGGAGAGATGCTCACTACGAATATCGGTCAGGCGAATATTGAAGCCATTGATATTGTAAAGAAGGGGCAAAATTATGGTTGGCCAATCAGGGAAGGAAGATTTGCCATACATCCCGATACAAATATCAACAACATTTATCCATTGCCTGCCGACGACAGTAATCTGCACATCACTTATCCCGTGGCGGTATTTGACCACGACGAGGGTAATGCCATCGCGGGAGGATTTGTATATGAAGGAAAAGATATTCCTGAACTTCGCGGTAAATATCTTTTTGGCGATATCCCGACCGGCAGGTTATTTTATGTAAATGTGTCAGACCTGAAACAGGGTAAATCGGCAACCATAAAAGAATGGTTTGTTTCATTCAACAGCAAAAGATTATCACTTCGCACTTTGTGCGGACAAAATCGCGTGGACCTGCGCTTTGCCAAAGACGACAAAGGTGAAATGTACCTGTTTACAAAACCTGATGGGAAAATATATCGTTTGTTCAGCTCGAATTAATCAACCTATTTCACCCGCACATATCGTTCGATATTCAATCTGTTGATCTTGAGTGAATCGATTTTTTCAATACCTGTCTGCGTTAAGGAATCGTTTTGAACTACAACTGTAAAAGTAAAATCATGTCCTTCCCAGGCTCTCTCATTGCAAAATTGTAAACTTTCAGTATACACACTATCCTTTAATGTATAGGGTCCGGCGCCTGATGAATAGAAAGGTACAGAGTCCTTCCCTTTTGTAAGATCATGACCCACAAAAGCAAAATGGGTTTCATTTATAATCTTCAGATTGTACTTGTCTTTTGTATAGTCAGTTGTAACTGTATCTTTCCCCTGAATGGTAGTCCCCGAAATCAGTTGCCAGGTCCCGATCAACGGATTGGCAGGTGCAGCAGGTTTCTCAGCAGTTTGGTTTGAATTACAGGAAACAAAGGCAAGAACCAGTAAGGCTGCAGTCGTTTTGAATTTCATCGGTTGATTATTTTTTGGACCCGAAAATAAAGAATTAACCCTTCTCCTGAACAGACTTTTTCTCATTTACGAAAAAAGGGTTAACCCTCCACTATAACGAAAGATATATTCCGTTTTGCCGGCAATACAATAAGAATTCCTAACTTTTATTTAAACCTTTAACATCAATCGTTATGAAAAAAACAATACTCTTATTAATCATTGCCATCCCCTGTTTGGCAAAAGCTCAGTTTGGACTTAAAGGCGGTTGGAATTTCACGAATGTTACCAGCGCTTCTTCTATCAGCACTTCCAGTAGTTCGGGATATAATGTCGGTGTGTTTTTTACAACGCCATATAAAAATGTAATCGGTTCGAAAACAGAACTCGTTTATTCAAGACAGGGTTATAATTATGCCACGGGGGCAGTAACAGGAAAGGTCAACCTCGATTATATTATGCTGCCAGAATATTTCTGTATTAACATAACCCATTTCTTTCAAATTTATGCGGGGGAAGAAATGGCATACCTCATCAACGCAACAGCTGACAGCAGCAATTCATCGATTCCCGGCGCGCCTGCCCAATATAATCAGATCATAAACTATTATAATCGATTTCAGTTTGCGTTGGGTGGTGGGGTTGAAGTACATCCGATCATGGGACTGCTCGTGGGTGCGAGGATCAATTTCAGCCTGACGAATTTATACAGTATTCCAAGTACAACTGCTCCCACAGAACCGCCGAGTTTTGTACCAACTATCAATGTCAAATCCAACCTTTTTCAAATATACCTGGGATGGAAATTCGGAAAATAATTTCCGAGGTTTCAGCAGAAATTAATTGCATTAAGTTGACTATTTTTTGCAATAAATTGCTGAAGTTAGACTATGATTTGGATCAAATTAGTTTCTGAGTTTTCAGAATTAGAAGGAATTAAAACCTTGCGAAATGAAAACTTAAAGAAAAACCTGCCAAACTCCGAAGCAGAAACAGAGGGTTTCGTTACCGCTGAATATTCCCTTGAATTTCTACAAAAACTACACGCTGAAAGTCCTTCAATAATTGCTAAAGATGGTGATCAGGTTATTGGATACGCATTGGTTGCATTAAAATCCGTCAGGGATCAGCACGAGTTACTCGGAGATTTGTTTAACTGTATTGATAAAATACAATACAAAGGCAAACTGCTTAAAAACGCTGAATATGTGGTGATCGGGCAACTGTGCGTTTCTAAGAAATATCGGGGCTTGGGTTTGGTTCATTTGATGTACCAGCTTTTCAAAACCACGCTTTCAGACACATTTGATTACTGTATCACAGATGTCGCCTATAACAATCCGAGGTCTCTCAGAGCGCACCTTAAAAACGGTTTTGTTGTAATCGATACTCTCGGCTATGGAGGCATTAGCTGGGATGTTGTTCTATGGGATTGGAATGCATGAATGTATTGAGCCCGCAAATTATTATTAGAATTGAAAATAAATAAATGCGCTGCTGGCATTTTGACTCAGCATGATCAGCACGATCATGGCGGACCAGGAAATACCCAACAGCCACCAGGGTGTTTTCCCTGCTACAGATATGGCTTTTGTATTTCTCATCATCCAATGAGTAATTACCAACAATGGTATGATAATCGCCACTTTGTAGATATCCACTGTCGTTAGTACGACAGTGTTTTTAACATTATTGATAAACATGGAGTGCAAAATGCGCCATGCAGAACTGAACGTCGCTGAACGAAAGAACACCCATGTGACATTGACCAGAAAAAATGTTCCCAATGCCAGCGTAAAATTAGACAGCGTCTTTGGATGATTTTTTTCAGGAGGAAAATATCCCTCTACTTTTCCTTTCTCTGATGGAAAAACAGTTGAAGCTTTTACTTTCCTCATATCACGATACGTTTTCTCAATCCATAAATACAATCCATGTAATGCGCCCCATGCAACGAAAGTCCAGTTCGCTCCATGCCATAAACCGCCGAGCAACATGGTGATCATCAGGTTGATGTATGTCCTGAATTTCCCTGCCCTGTTACCACCCAACGGAATGTATAAATAGTCTCTCAGCCAGGACGAAAGAGTAATATGCCATCTGCGCCAGAAATCAGTAAAACCAATTGCAGCATAGGGATATAAAAAATTATTCGGTAATACAAAACCAAGAGATAGCGCTGCACCTATCGCACACAACGAATAACCAGCGAAATCGAAAAAGATCTGCCCTGAAAAAGCAAGCACCCCCATCCACGCATCGAGTGACTGTAACGCATCGGTAGCACCGAACACAGTATTGGCCGGACCGGATAACATCCCGTCTGCCAAAAATACTTTCATAAACAATCCCAAGGTTAACAGGAAAAGGCCCTGACTCAATTGTTCCGCGTTTGCTTTTCTTGGAGATTCAAATTGAGGAACCAGTTGTGGTGGCCTTACAATGGGTCCCGCAACCAGATGCGGGAAAAAAGTTACGAATAAAGAAAAATTCAAAAAGGATTCCACGGGTTTACTTTCCTTTTTGTACATATCAATGGTATAACACAATGTAGTGAATGTATAGAAAGAAATACCGGCGGGTAAAATAATATTGGGTTTTGCAGGATGGTAATGAAACCCGATGGCATTCACGAGGTAGGTAAAATTTTCAAGTATAAATCCTCCGTACTTAAAAAAGCAAAGCATGCCTAAATTGCCAATCAGGCTGACTACCAGCAGGAGCTTTTTCTTGGCTTTATTTTCCTGTGTGTACAACGCCTTGCCCACAAAGAAATCCACGATAGTAGACAGCCACAGCAGTAAAATAAACGGGGGATTCCATGCAGCATAAAAAATATAACTGGCAATCAGCAGATTAATTTTTTTCGTCTTCCATGAAAAAGGAAGATTGTGCAAAATCAAAACGATAATAAAAAAGACAATAAAAGTATAAGAGTTAAATAGCATCGCCTGTCTGTTTGGGATTGAAAATATTCAGCTTATTTATTAAATGTCCATCCTTTGTCTTTTTCCAAAACCTTTATTAACTCTTTTGTATAAATCACCGCATCTGCTGGTTTCAGATGGGACCATTCAGGACAAACAAAATTTGAAAGACCAGGATAGTCTGAATAAAAAATACCTGGACAACCAGTTACAGCTAATAATTTATCAAAGTACCGAGTCCTTGGAAATCCGTGCTGTTCACCTTCGAGCATTGCTCCGCTTGATGGATTTCGAACAAATAACACATCACCACCCCTGCTTTTTATTTTATCAGTAGCAACTTTAATGGTATGCATAAACGAATCCAGTTTACCAGGGGATGGCGGAGGGCCGGCCATCGCCTTACCCAGGCAAACCCAGATATTTTTTACTCTGTTCTGCAGACTGGTATCTGCAACAAATCTTGCTGTCATATACGACTGACGATCAAAATTCACTTTGCCGAAATCATCAGGGAAGTCCGGCTCCGGAAATATACCGGGCCTCGGCCGTATAGGCAATTCGTCGATCAGCGCATTTATGGAATACCTGTCCTGATCCAGAAGAACGAATTTGGATTCGAGAAAGTGATTCACGAGAAAACTGAATCGTTGTGTGGGTGTGATTTTTTTATAATAATTAATCTTTTTGTCCGTCGAAACATCATCAGGTGAGAAATCAGAAAAAAATAATTGCTCCGTCACACCACAAATTATTTTCCCCTTAAAGTTTTTATCATCGGACAACTCAACCAGGTAAGGAACCGGGTCACTGCCTACGTTAGATAATTGTATGGCATGGTTTCCTGTAATCGCTTCCCAGGTTGGAATATCCAGATCAAATTTCATTCTGGACGAGCCAATGAACACCGTCGTTTTATCGGATGGTTGGTATACCATCATTCTTTTATCGGCCCACATCGCTTCATTGTCATCATAAGAAATCTCGTCTCCATTATTTCGGAGATGAATTTCCCAGCTAAGCATTACTAAAAAGGAAAGTAATAAGGCAAATAAACCCGCCTTTTTGAGGTTGGATTGCATATTGGTTTAGAGTTATGGAAGAAATCGAAATGAATGTCAGTCTAATCGCGACCCGGTTAATTCTCTTGCATTTTCCTCTGGTGGGCATCCGAGCCCTCGGAAATTATGCAAATAATAGTCTCTAAAAAAATTAATTGCAAAAAAACTCTGGTATTTTATTTGCGGGAATGCGTTGGGTTTATGAAAAGATAATAATTCGGTGGACAGCCAGACGGCCTAGTTGCTCTTTTTATAATTTGGCCAATAAGTTGTATCTGCATAAATAATTTTACTTGTTTCGCCCTTTTTAGCCCTCAAAATCTTTGTAATGTATCCGTCTTCATTGTAGTCTATTTCATCACCAACATTTTCGTTGTCTTTTGACATTTTATAAAAGCTTTTCACGACACCATTAGGATAATATGAAATAAAGGAAGTGTTTTTCGAAACTGTATCATATAACACCTCTGTATCGAGACCGTAGCGATTTATAATATTAAATATTTTACCAGGCTTTGTAAATCTTTTTGAATTTAAACTGGCCAGATTTATCACGAAATGAAGTAAACGACAGATAGTATTTTCCAGAGTCAGCACTATAATCATAAAAATTGGTCGAATCCACCTCTATGCCATTTTTATAATGTTTAGTTATATAAAAATTCAGACCTCCTTCAAGGTAAAATAGTTTCTGAACTCCTTCCAATTTGCCATTCTTGTAATAGTCAATACCATTTAACTTGCCATTTGGGTAATAATATTTTGATACCCCGTTTCGTTCCCCTTTTTTATAGGTTAACTCAAATTCAATTTGGCCATTGGGATAATAATTTTTCAACACCCCATTTGAAATGGAATAATTAATCAATGGTTTATTAAAATAAATATTGATCTCATTCAGTATTTTATTTTTATAATCATCGGCAAAGTTCCTGTAACCGTCTTTGTCTTTGTACTTGAATGACAGGGGACAAAAAGGCAAACGGACTAATCCAGATGAATCGTTGCTAAAGATGAGCCATTCATCATTTATTTCGATATCAATATCGCAGCTGGTCCAATAAGTTGTGTCTAGTTTTCTATTTGCGCCGGATACCTTCATTTCATTGGAGGATTTCCCTTTGTATAAAATAAGTTCTTCAAAAATTACTTTATAATAGTCCCTGGAGCCAATTGAAAGAATATTCTTTACCTTGACTAATGCAACATAATTAGACCTTTCAATTTTTTCTTTAGTCGTAGATAGGTTTAAATCGCATTTGCAGGCGCTAACTGGCTTAAAGAATAAAAAGACGAGTAATATAGTTAAGGTTATTTTCAAATCTCATTGAATGATGTCATGAGGAATAAATAAAGTTCATGATAAAATAGGTAGTATTTATAGTCTCAAGTTTAAACATTATCGAAAACTCTGGCGGCGTAGACCACTAAGGAATAATCACCAGTCTTTCCCTGCCAGATCGTTTCTTACCCACGCTTTTTCTATTTCAGCTAGGGGCACTTTTTCAATATCCATTTGTAATTTCTTTTTTTTGATCCACTCCCATACCTGACTACTCCCAGATGAAATTTCTTCCCTTTTTACATAACCCAGTCCGGATAATACTAATCCTGAAGTTCTTAGCATTTCACCAGTTACATTCGCGCCTGCCCCCGCCATGGCGCCAATATGTATATAGCGGATCCGTTTGGGGAGAAGCCCCATATCTTTTGGCACAAAAGATTTCATCAGTATTTTAGCAGGATGTTCCTTGATCTGATTAAACATGAAACGGACTTTTGAGTGTCTTCAAAATTACCCTTCCTGATTGTTTCGAACAAAACGTTCGCTTTCGAACAAAAGGCATATCCTGATTCTTATTAATTAGCTGATCCCGTTCGATTTACGTTTGGCACTCCGATTGAAATCTATCAGCCAAACGGAGGATTATGGATACCGCTTTGCCGGAACAGGTGATTGTAAAAAGGAAACGAAAATTTCTTATTTCGATTCTTACAGTACTGCTTATTTTGATAACAACGATCTGGCTGGTACGCTTTTCTTTCAAATCCACTTTAAACAGATCAGCTTTCACGACTGCAGTAGTTGAAATGGGAAATATTGAAAATACCATCAATGCATCAGGAGAAGTGCGGCCGGAATTTGAAGAAACGATAACGACTCCCATAACCGCTTCTATTCAAAAAGTACTCAGGGATGTCGGCAGTAAAGTTCAGGCAGGAGAATCCATTCTTACCCTCGATAAAACCGCTTCTCAAACCGATTATACAAAATTGAAATTTCAACTGGAAGCCAAACGAAACGATATCAAAAAACTAAAGCTTGAACTGGACAAAAGTTTTTATGATATTAAATCTAACAACGATATCAAGCAGCTGAAGATTAACAGTCTGGTTGCCGATGTAGAAAATGCAAAAAGATTACTCAATGCGGGAGGGGGCACCAGAGAAAGCGTTGAGCAGGCAGAATTAAACCTGAAAGTCGCAAATTTAGAAAAGCAGCAATTGGAGAATGAAATAAAAAGCAAACAGCAAACGATGGAAGTGGAAATGAGGGAAGCTGAGATTGCCGCAGACATTCAGGAAAATGATCAGAAAGAACTGGAACGCAAACTGCAACAGGCAAGTATTATCGCCAGCCGCGCGGGTGTAGTTACCTGGGTAAACAAAAATATCGGTTCGATTATCCGGGAAGGTGAACCACTTGTGCGTATAGCAGATTTGGGAAGTTTTAAAGTAATCGGAAGTCTCTCGGATAATTATATTGATCAGCTGTATAACGGCATGACCGCCATCATTCGAATCAATGAAACAAAAATACGCGGAAAGGTTGCGAATGTTTATCCTTCCGTATTAAATGGGATTGTATCGTTCGAAATCACATTGGATGAATTAAATAACAAATTGTTTCGTCCGGATATGAAAGTGGATGTATTCCTGGTTACTTCAACACATAATAATGTGTTACGTGTTTCAAATGGTGCGGCTTTCAAAGGCTCTTCTGTTCAGGATGTCTTTGTTCTCAACAACGGGAAAGCAGAACGAAGAACCGTTCATATCGGAATGAGCAACTTCGATTTTGTGGAAATAAAAGACAATGTAAAATCAGGAGACGTGATCATAACATCCGACATGAGCGAATATAAAAACGCGAAGGAAATAACCATAACGAATTAGCATTTTGAAACCTGCATCGTGATGAAACTATCATTTTCTTTTATTCTTCTTTTCCTGAGCTGTAAAATATCGGCCCAACGCAATGACACCATTCTGTTAAGCCTTCAGGAGGTTGTTCAGATGGCTAAAGAAAAATCGATTGCGTCAAAGCAGGCTATAACTACCCGGGAAACAAAATACTGGCAATGGAGAACCTATCGCTCCAACTATCAGCCACAACTATCACTAAGTGGCAATTTGCCGGCCTATACCAAAACCTTTAACCAGGTGGTGCAACCCAATGGCACGATCCTGTTTCAGCCAGTTCATTATGATAATTCGGCGCTGAATCTTTCCTTTAGTCAAAGCATCGCTGCAACAGGAGGAACCATTTATGGCACCACGCAATTACAGCGATATACCGATTTTGATCAGAAAAATACTTTGTACAATGCCCTACCCTACGGAATCGGATATACACAACCCTTATGGCAATACAATTCCCTGAAATGGGATAATAAAATTGAACCGTTAAAATTCAACGAAAGCAAGCAGGCTTATATCGAATCGATGGAACAGGTTTCCATCAATGCCGCCGGCTATTTCTTTGACTTACTAATCGCGCAGGTTAATCTTCATATCGCAGAAACGAACTTAACCAATACCATGAATATTCAGCGAATTGCAAATGAGAAACTGGAATTGGGGAAAATATCGAAAAATGAAATTCTGCAATTAAAGCTGGAACAATTGAACGCACTAAAAGCAGTGGGTATGGCAAAGCGTGATATGGAGATCGCAACATTAAACCTGCGTTCCTATACTGGCTTGCCGAGCACAGACAAGATCTCCCTCGTATTGCCTCCCGCCACCATTCAAATGAGTGTTGAAACAGAAAAGGTATTGGCTGAAGCCTATGCAAACCGGTCCGACGCAATCGCCTTTGTTCGCCTCGCAGCTGAAGCAAAAAGAGATGTGGCCAAAGCAAGAGGAGATAATGGACTGAACGCAACGTTAACCGCAAACCTGGGATATTCTAAAAGTGCTTCTTCTATCGAATATGTCTATCAGAATCCCGAGAATCAGCAGTTGCTGCAAATGAGTTTTAATATTCCGATTCTCGACTGGGGCAGGGCTAAAGCCAGAATCAGAACCGCCCAGGCCAATCAACAACTCACCGAGTATACAATAGAACAGAACAAACAAATATTTGTGCAGCAGATTGTAACCCAGGTTACTTTATTTGACATGATGAAAAATCAGTTGTTACTCACTGCCGAAGCAGATAGTATTGCAGGCGAGAAATACCAGATTGCGAAGGACAGGTATGTGCTTGGAGACCTAAGTATTACCGATTTAAGTATTGCCTTCCAGGAAAATGATCAGGCTAAAAGAGATTATATTTCCGCGTTGAGGGATTTTTGGGGAGCGTACTATCAATTGCGTTATCTGTCACTATATGATTTTGAAAAAAATGAAAAAATTACCTACAAATAAATCTATATAAAATTAAACCCATGATAAGTTTACAAAACATTCAAAAAGTATACAGGACCAATACCATCGAGACGCTTGCACTCAACAGCATCAACCTAAACATCAAAAAGGGAGAATTTCTTTCCATCATGGGTCCTTCGGGTTGCGGCAAAAGTACCCTGCTCAATATCATGGGATTGCTGGATGCTCCTTCTAAGGGTGATATCAAAATCGATGACCAGAAACTGGATCATCTCTCCGATAAACAGCTGGCGCAATTCAGAAATAAAAAACTGGGGTTCATCTTCCAGAGTTATCATCTCATCAATGATTTGAAAGTGCTGGACAATGTGTCGTTACCACTTCTCTATAGAAACAGCACAGAAAAAGAAAGAAAACAATCTGCATCTGAGTCCCTCGGAAAAGTAGGTTTAAGTAATCGGGTGAAACACTTCCCCACCCAGCTTTCCGGTGGACAAAAACAGCGGGTTGCCATTGCACGAGCTATCGTGGGCAACCCTGAAATTATTCTGGCAGATGAGCCCACAGGTAATCTGGATAGCGCGATGGGAAATGAGGTGATGGATATCTTATTACACCTGAATAAATCCGAAGGCACCACCATCGTGATGGTTACACACGATGAACATATGGCGAAAAAGACCCATCGTCTGGTAAGGTTGTTTGATGGATCACAGGTTCAATAGAAAGATTTAATCTTAATTAATTGTAAAGAAGAAATATAGTGTATGCTTAAAAATTATTTCAAAATTGCTATCGCAGTTTTAAGACGCAGGAAATTTTTTACAGCCATCAGTTTATTCGGAATCAGTTTCACGCTTACCATACTGATGGTGCTGACTGCCTTCATTGATAAAGTAGTGGGTGATAATTACCCCGATAAAAAACGGGACCGGTCCCTTTATATAACAAGACTGGAAGAAGATGGATCGACCAATATGTCTTCTTCCGGACCATCGTTTTATTTTTTAAATCATTTTGCAGGCAGTCTTAAAACACCCGTTAAAATTGCCATCTCATCGGGTTTTAACGGCACCAATACATATGTTAACAATAAAAAAATTGCGGTCAATTATAAATATACAAACGCCGATTACTGGGATGTTCTGGATTATGATTTTATAGAAGGTAAAGCCTTCAACAAACAACAAGTGGAAAATGCCGAAAAAGTAGCCGTCATTTCAGCAGATATGAAGAAAGCATATTTCGGCGATGAATCTTCGGTCGTAGGAAAATATATTGAAGCAGATAATGTGAGTTATAGAGTATGCGGCGTGGTCAAGAATGTGCCGATTACCAGTTATATGACCTTCAGTGACATTTATCTTCCCTACACTGTATCAAAAACCGATTACAACGATAGGGCCTATAGGGGACGTTATATGGGAATACTCCTGGCCAAATCAAAATCTGATTTGACAAGAATGCATGATGAATATGAGCAAATGGTGCAAAAATTGCCCATGGAAAGTAAGGAATTTAATCGCATATACAGTCACGCTGATACTTATATTACTTCGTATGTGGACACCGGAAATGAAAAGCAATCAGGCGTGGTCATTGTCCTGACGGTTATCGCCCTGTTTGCTTTCATACTGATTTTGCTGCCCACGTTAAACCTGGTAAATATCAATGTCACGCGTATTATGGAACGCTCATCTGAAATCGGTGTGCGCAAGGCATTTGGAGCTTCATCTAAAACATTGGTATATCAGTTTATCATCGAAAATCTTATTCTTACTCTGCTTGGAAGTATAATTGGTGTTCTATTGTCAATCATAATTATAAAAATAATAAACAACGAAAACCTGATCCCGAATCTTGAGTTGTCGATGAACCTGACTGTACTATTCATCGGATTAATAATCTGCCTGGTATTTGGTTTCCTGTCGGGTGTGTATCCCGCATGGAGAATGTCAAAATTGAATGTTGTAACTGCGCTGAAAGCGCAATAAAAATTACCAACTAATTAATTAATATTTTATGCTTAAGCATTTATTTAAGTTGATCTGGAATAAAAAGAAACAAAACCTTTTATTGATTTCAGAAATGCTGATATCTTTTCTCGTGATATTTGCGGTTTTCACTTTGTTGGTTTATTACTATCAGAATTACAAAAAGCCCATGGGTATCGACTATGAAAATGTATGGGTGGTTAATTACAACAACTCATATAATACAGATAATACCGATTCTCTTAACCTGTTTTACGAAACAATGGTGCGGACAATAAAGTCCTTACCACAGATAAAAGAAATCAGTTTTTCTAGCGACAATATCGCCTTTTCACAGAATACAAATACCGGCGGGATAACAATAAAAAATAAAAGGGTTGATAACATCAATTGGTATACCGTTGATGATAACTATCAGAAAGTTTTAAATATGCAAATGCTCGAGGGAAGATGGTTCAATAAAGGTGATGCCGTTACCAGGGACAATCATATCGTAATTAATTCTGTTTTGAAAGAAAAAATATTTGGGGAAAATAATGCAGTGGGCGAATTCATTGAAGACAGAGATAATAAAACAAGGTCGCAGGTTATCGGAGTCGTTAATGCTGTTAAAATGAAAGGTGATTTTGCAAAAACGGAACCAGGACTTTATAACAGAATAGACACCGGTTCATTCCGATGGCTGGGGAAAATATTGGTAAAAGTTAACCCCGGTACTGATGCGGTTTTTGAAAGCCGGTTATACAAAATCCTCTCCAACTATATGAAAACCTCAAATGTCGAGATTGAACATTTAGACAATAAACGGGTTAGTTCCAATTACTGGTACCTGGTGCCTATGATCATTCTTTTGATTGTTGCCGGCTTCCTGATAGTGAATGTCGCTTTGGGTTTATTCGGTGTACTCTGGTACAACATCAATAAACGAAGAGGCGAAATTGGTTTACGCAGAGCGATTGGCGCATCAGGAAAATCGGTTTCCTCACAACTGGTCAGTGAGTCGATGATACTCGCCACCTTGTCCCTCGTCATCGGATCATTTTTTGCGATCCAGTTTCCTTTACTCAATGTATTTGATTTACCTGCCAGTGTATATTTAACAGCCATTGTTTTATCTGTTGTATTTATTTATTTACTGGTATTTATTTGTTCCATATACCCAGGTAAGCAGGCCGCGGCTATCTATCCGGCGATTGCCCTGCACGAGGAATAGGGGGACTACAAAATGCACTAAATTGCCTGCTGCAACATGATACTGATTATCGACGACGACAATGCCGTGAGAACTTCCCTGCTTTTATTATTGCAGCAGGAAGGCCATAAAACAAAAGACGTCTCCTCGCCTAATGAGGCCATCGCCTTGCTTCATCACAACACAGCTTCACTTATTATTCTGGATTTGAATTTTTCTATTGAAACATCCGGTGAGGAGGGTATGAAATTATTAAAACAAATCAGGAAAATTCATCCACTTACACCCGTTGTTCTCATCACAGGATGGGCAACGATCGAACTTGCTGTAAAGGGCATGAAAGCCGGCGCCAATGATTTCATTAATAAACCATGGAGCAATGACTACTTGTTACAGTCCATAAATACGTTGTTGAATCTCCAGGAAAAAAAGACAGAAAAGTTAAGCAGAAAAAAATTAGACGACCGGTATCAGCTGCAGCATATTATTGGCGAACACCCGGATATGCTGGAAATATTGGAAACCATAGGCCGCATCGCTTCAACGGATGCATCCGTTCTTATTATGGGAGAAAGTGGTACCGGTAAAGAACTCGTTGCAGAAGCCATTCATCAAAATAGCCTGCGCAGCAACAAGCCTTTTGTGAAAGTAAATCTGGGTGGCATTTCCACTTCCTTATTTGAAAGTGAAATGTTCGGCCATGTAAGGGGCGCCTTTACGGATGCAAAATCAGATCGCATTGGCCGTTTTGAAATGGCCAATAAGGGAAGCATTTTTTTGGATGAAATTGGAGACCTCGATCACAGCAGCCAGGTAAAATTGTTACGCGTACTTCAGGACCGAACCTATGAAGTATTGGGGAGCAGCAGGGCAAAAACAGTTGATGTAAGAATCATATGCGCTACCAATAAAAATCTCACCGAAATGGTTGCTGAAGGTACTTTTCGGGAAGATCTGTTATACCGGATCAACCTTATTACAATTAAGTTACCGGCACTGAGAGAACGCGCCAGCGATATTCCATTGCTTGTAAATTTCTTTGTCAACAACCTCCGCGAAATTTACAATCGTCCGAATTTATCGGTTGCGCCTACTGCAATGAAATGGCTGCAGCAGCTGCAATTGCCTGGTAATATCCGCCAGTTGAAAAACCTGGTGGAACGAACCATACTGGTTACCAGGAAAGATCTACTTGACGAAAATGATTTTCAATCGCAATTAGAAACAACGGTAAAGAAAAAGGGATATTTGCAATTGCCGGAAGTAGGTAACCTGACACTGGAGGAAATGGAAATTCAGATGATACATAAGGCCATGGGATTCCACAAAAACCGTATCACCAAAGTAGCCAAATCCTTAGGTATCACGCGAAGCGCATTGTACCGACGCCTGGAAAAATATAATATTCCCTACGATGAAGCTTCGGACTAAATATATCCTGCTTGTTGCTATTCTGCACATCGTCGCATTGACCCTGTCTTATTTTATTTTCGATACAAACAAGATCTTCTTTATTGTTTCCGAAGTAATCATTATCATATCCATTGTGATATCCTGGCAACTATACAATGAACTGATCCAACCCATCAAATTATTAGTAGAGGGGGCTGACGCTATCAAGGACAGGGATTTTAATGTGAAATTTCTAAAGACAGGCAAATATGAAATGGATGAATTGATTCAGGTCTATAATCAGATGATGGACGAGTTAAGAATTGAGAGGACTAAACAGGAAGAGCAACATTTGTTTCTGGAAAAACTGATCAACACCTCCCCGACAGGGATATTAATTTTGGATTTCAATGATCATATACAACAGGTAAATCCCAGTGCCTTGCAGCTACTGGGGGTTGAAGAAAAAGAAGTATTAAAAAAATCAGTGAACGAACTGACTCACCCCATCATGCTGCAGGTAGATCAATTAAAGTCGGGCCATTCGAAAATGTTCACGATGAATGGTGCTGTTTCATATAAATTGCAAAAGTCACATTTTATTGACCGGGGTTTCCCGCGTCACTTTGTAATGATTGAAGAATTGACTGCCGAAATTCTTGAAGCAGAAAAGAAATCATATGGCAAAGTGATTCGTATGATGGCGCATGAAGTAAACAATACCATCGGTCCTGTCAATTCCATCATGCAATTTACATTACAGGCACAGCAGCACAGCAATGAACTGGCAAATGCCATACAGGTGGCGATAGACCGAAACAACAACCTGAATGTATTTATGCGAAATTTCGCCGATCTCGTGCGATTACCGATGCCTGTTAAAAGAGCCGTTCATATTATTCCCCTGTTACAGAATGTGACCGACCTGATGCAGGTCAGGGCAGGGGAAAAGAAAGTACATTTTAATTACGAACAGGATAATGAACCATTTGTTATCGATGCAGATATTCAGCAAATGGAACAGGCACTGATTAATATCGTTAAGAATGCTGTTGAAGCCATTGATGCGGAAGGCACGATCACTATTCTTACAGGCGCGAATCCAAAGCATCTGATCATACGCGATACTGGCAAAGGCATTTCCCCGGGATTCGAAGACCATCTTTTTTCTCCATTCTATAGCACTAAAAAAGACGGACAGGGTGTGGGACTTACGCTGATTAGGGAAATACTCACCAATCATGGTTTTGATTTCTCGCTCAAAACGATCACTCCTGGTGTGACTGAATTCAGAATTAATTTCGAATAGCTAACTACTGCTGTAATTTTAATATCCGACCCTTGCTCGTGCAGGCCCAACCAGTATGTGCATCCAGGAAATACATGCCAACAAGCTCATCTGCACCAGTTTCGCAATTCAAATTCCATGTTTGTCCACCGTCAGATGTTTTGTAAATAGCTGTCGACGATTTATAAAATCCGGTATTGGAGTTTACAAACTTGATCACATTAATAAAGCCTCCAAAATAATTTACATTTCCCCAGGTTTTTCCTCCGTCTGTTGTTTTTAATACACCAACCGGACATGCATAAAACCCAGTGTCTATATTTATAAAAAACAATTGATTATAAGTCAGGTTATAAGAATTCACAGGAAGCATTGCCGAAAGTGACTTCCATGTTTGTCCTCCATCATAAGTTGATGCAAAAGTTCCTGAGCCAGTGACCACAAATCCGGTATCGGTATTTAAGAAATAAGGGTAGTAACACTCTGATATAGAAGGATCACTAAAAACAGTTTTCCAGTTATTACCACCGTCCGTAGTTTTTCTTAAACCACCAGTCCTGCCCGCATCGCCATAAAAACCTTCCCATTCATTTACAAAAAAGATCGTAAATGCGCTGTCCGTGGGAAGTGTTTTAATCGTCCAGGAATTACCTCCATCAACGGTTTCAGCAAGCTGTGATAAACCCTGAGCAAATCCTGTTTGAGCATTCACAAAAAATAAATTCACAAAAGTATTCATAGCAGCTGTATTGGGAATAGCCGACCAGGTTCCACCGCCATCCATTGTCTGATATATTTTGTCGCCCAACGCAAAACCCCTGGATGCAGAAGTGAACCAAATGTCATCCAGATAAACTCCCGGTATCGTTCCTACAACAGTCCAATTGATTAATGAATCGGGGGGTAGCGGATAAACCGGCGGGACATAATTTGACTTCCTGCAGGAAGTACCTTCAAAAATCAGTGCCATGAATATGAACCCTTTTAACCTCATAACCCTGAATATTTATTTCTTAAAATAATATCGAGCACCCAGACTGATGCCCACGATATCAATAAATTTCACATTCATTACGGAAGGTACTGTCATTGAACTTAGCTGATACCGATAGTATGGTTCAACAAACAGTGCCAGTTTCTCTTTTATTTTCTTTTCAAAATTTACACCTAGATATAAACTCACTCCCAGATTTTTTTCAAAATAATCCTGCACCGGTGGGGGAGTAAATAAATTCTGTGCGGGGACAGAGCTTACCGATGAATACAAATTAAAAATGGCACCTCCGTTAATGGTAGTTTTTAGATCTCCATTCCCGAAAGAGTATCCGACCAAAACAGGAAGATCCAATCGTTTTATATGAAGCGTTGCTCCGGCAAATAGCGAATCGTCGCCAATGATATTTATTTGCGAATATTGAATGCCCGTTTTTACGGAAAAATGTTTCCCCAAGGTCCTGTTTATTTTTATGCCTATCGTATAGGAAAGCTTCGACACAGTATGATCGAAGGGTGTCGGTGCAACAATCGGATAATCCGGCGATGCATATAAATCCAGATACCACTTACCATCTTTCTGTTTGTTTTGTTTTCCCGGTTTTTTTACTTCGTTGGATTTCGTAGAATCAGCAACAAGCGATTTTGCCAGGGATTTTTTATTCAGACTGTCGTTTTTATCTAATGTTTTATTCGTTATCGGGACAGCCGTTGTGGAGTCAGCCTTTAATGAAATACTCTGTGAACTATTCCTGGTGTTGATTTGAACTTCGCGATTAGACGTGTTCGGCTTCCTGTGATCAATTGCATCAAAATAATGGATATCTTTACTACTATTTTGATCCGCTTTTTCTTTTTGAATGGTTGCTGACGTCTGTTGCACTTGATCCTTTGTCAAAGGTGAAGTAGAAGGCTTGGATTTGATACTGTCTGCAACAATCGGAGTTTGTTGAACTATTGAATTGCTGGTTTCTGAGTTCTTGGTAATCGTCTTTTGCTTAAAAGTAAAATACCCCCCTGTCAATCCGAATAATAAAACGGCAATAACCATCAGCCGGAAAAAAAACAACCACAACATGCTGTCCCGTTTCTTTTTTTCCATTATCCTGTTCCACATATTTTCAGGTACGGGGGAAGAATAATTCCCCATCCGCTCTCTGAAAAATTGATCCATTTGATTATCTGAAATCATTAACCTGGAATTTTTTGTGATAAATAAATCTTCTCCTTCAGCATAACTCTTGCCTTTGATAACTGGCTCCTGCTGGTTGCCGGTTTGATCTTCAGCATTCCTCCAATCTCGTCGTGTGAGTAGCCCTCCATAACATATAAGTTGAAAATCATTCTGTATCCGTCAGGTAACTGATTGATCAGCTTTAGCAGATCCTCGTTGTCCAAATCCGAAAGAATATTAACGTCCGGTGATTCTATTTCATATTGGTCGTCCGATATCGCAACTATCTTCACTTTTCTTTTTTGGAGAATGCCTATCGCTGTATTTACAGTGATTCGTTTTAACCAGCCTTCGAATGAACCGGTCGATTTAAATTGACTAATATGACTGAATATGCTGATGAAAGAATCCTGCAGCATATCCTCCGCTTCCGGTTGGTCTTTGGCATAGCGACGACAAATACTCATCAGTATGCCCGCATACTTTTCAAACAGCGCATGCTGGGCAATCGAATCTTTTTTAATGCAACCCTGAATGAGATCAGTTTCTTTCAACCCCTGGATTTTAAGAAAGCTACGGAGTTAAGATAGGAAAGCTGATGAGAACGTTGCCCGGATGGATAATCTTTTTTACGACATAACTGCAGTATGCCTATTGAATAGCAGGAAATTGATACGTGAGTGAAACAGAAAAAGCCGTATTCCACATATCGTTTGGATACCCGGAATATGCTTTCGTCAATCCATTGCTGATACTGGCCGTCAACTTCAATTGTTTCCACTGAACCCCGGCCACCATATTATAACCAAAATCGTAGGGATTAAAATTAGGTACTATCCCTGAGTACGAGGCTCCAGAACTAAATTTGATATTTTTGTCGACTATTTGACTGGAAGTACCTCCGCCCTCAGTAATTAATTCCCCGTTTTCTTTACCCCAAAGTCCTCTTGCAACATACAACCCGGCTCCCCCAAAAACCTGAAATGATTTGCCATGATTAATCTTATAAATTAAATTCACGGGAATCCGAAGATAGTACAGACGTATGGTAGAGTTTAAATACCAGTCTATACCTGGATTCAATGTTTGTTCTGAAAGGTGGGTTCCATTCCCGAAATATAATATGGCTGGTTCCAGGAACCATTTTTTATTCAAAGGTATTTCAACACCCGCGCCGGCAAGAAATGTATGTATCGGAGAATTGGTGCCGTAAGCCATTGAATAAGAGTTATAATCTTTGAATGGCAGGCTTCCTATATTCAACTGATTGGTAATATTATAGCCAATGAACAGCTCCGGTTTAATTTGTGCAAAACCGGTTTTGAATGACAGACAAAGTGCAAATAAAATGAGTCTTTTCAAATCGCCTTTTGTCATCATGACAAGACAACGCAACATAAAGTTGCGCCTTATTAAAACTCATCCTCATACATCAACTTACCATCGCTGCTAGATAGTTTCACCCAATCCACAGACCCCGTACCCTGAAATCGATAAACAATGCCTTTGAGTTTTGTGGCTGGCATTTCACCGTCGAGTTGGTACGCCAGTTTATCATCAACAAAAAACTTCGCATGCTGGTGGGTTACTTCCACCCGGAGTTTTACAAAATGACTGAAGTCCACACCAAACCCCGACAGATTATGATCGGTTCCTTTTACAAAGTGTCCCAGGCAGAATAAATTGTTTTCAGAAATACACCCTTTTGCTGAAAGGGGAATGGATATCATCGATCCTTCTGTAAGTAATCTGATTTCGGAATGCTGACAAACACCTGATCCGTCCTTATAATCGTTTCTCACGGATGTCTCGAAAATAAAACTGTCTGATTTTAATTCGCCAAATTCTCTGACGTTTGCATAAAATACAACAGGTACCGGCGTTTTGGTAAGGAGGTTCTGCGATCTTAACTTCTCCACGGACAATGACAGCACCCCACCTTTAATCGCATCTTCTTTTTTGAAATAAACAGGTACAGGTTCCTGCTCTACCAGTGGAAGCCATCCGTCGGTCTGAATAAAAACATCGTGCTCTTTTACGATCACATTACCAGCCAATAATTTTGCCTGGAAAAAGCCAGGGTAATAATAGATCGACGTATGAAGGTGTTGATCTTTGGGGACCAGCGCCCGCAGGCGGTTATCCCAGGATTGCTGAATATAAATGGAGTCTTCCGGAGAACTGCTGGCATCGTATTCAAATATCACTGAATTGGGCAACCCCAGTGAAACCATTTTTTGACTGCTGAACTGATAGCCGGCAACTGACTGCTCCTTTAGCTTGACATTGGGCTTGGAAGAGAAAACAACCCAGGCCGCCGTGGTCAGCAGAATGATAATAGTCGCCAGTACCGGAATTAAAAATGACTTCTTTTGTTTTTCTACAAGAGGCTCAGGCTTTCCTGTTGCATCTTCCATCATAACCTGAGTATCCGGAATTGGAGTTTGCTTTTGGCGGAAATCCCTCCAGTTATCAAATCCAACAAACTGAACCAGGGTGTTTAACGTAGTTACTGTAGGTGCCGAGTCATATTTCACCTTGCCCCAGATTCTCTTTAAGGTAGTCTGACTTAAATTCACTCCCGTAGCCTCAAGAATTTTTTCAGAAAGAAGATCAAAGTCCTGATTCGTCCAGAATTCACTACTTCCCCATCCCAGTTTTTCTTCAATAAGATGTTTACAATGCTCTTTCAACGATTCATCAGGAAATGTAGGCATTTGATATACAGTGCAATTTTATTTTGGAACAACTTGAATGAATTTGAACAGGCTTGAAATCTGATTCCTGTTCTGGCAAATCTACATTTGGAGAAACCATTATTTCAAAAGGTAATTTATAAAGTTATGAAAAAAGGTAGAGGTCTTTTATTGATCATAGTAATAGTTGCTGCTGTCAGTCATCAGGGATTTGGCCAGGGAATCAACCTCTCAGACTGGAAAGTTCTTTCGGAAGCAAACAAGCCGGTGGATCTGACCGACACAACTTTTCTTGATAAATCCTGTATCAAACTGGATGGAAATATTAAATCAGCTGCCTGGAATAAAACGGTCGACCTGAAGAATTTTGTAATAGACCTCGACATAGCAGGTTCGGTGATGTCGGGTATCGGTTTTCATGTTACCGACGAACAGAACTATCAGTTTATTTATTTCAGACCTGGTTATGGTGGAACCGAAGAAGCCATACAATATATTCCAATATATAACGGTGCGCTGAGCTGGGTGATGTATGGCAAATTTCAGGATACGGCATATATTAAAAAACTGGAATGGTTTCATGCGACCATTGTAGTTCGCGGCAATAACCTGAAAGTATTTACGAACCACCAAAAGAAAGCCGACATGGATATCATCCTGCTGAACACATCTGCCAATCACGGAAGTATTTTACTCCGGACCATGTTCGGTGCTTCTTATTTTGCCAATGTATCTACCCGAGAACTTCCAGACTTTATTACCGATTGGGATATATCCGAACAGATGCCCGTGAGTACAGCTTACGATTACAGCACCGTTAAACAAGTAAAAAACTGGAAAAATATCAACGAGCCAGGAGATGACTACGTAAACCTATGCAGGTATTTCGCAGATCCGAATGGCATGCTCTTCGCAAGGCATATCATTCACAGCGACAAAGATGGAGCAGCGATATTGAATTTTGATTTTGCGGGCACCCTGCATATGTTCCTGAATGGAAAAGAAGTCTTCACTTACGACAAATTCAAACTCGACAGAATGGATGTAGCAACAAACAGAATCAAATTGAATCTGACCAAAGGCGACAATGAATTAATCTTCCTCACAAAAGGTGACCGCGATATTTTCGGGAACGGATATAATTCCCTTGGAAGATTGCAGCATCAGAACTGGGGGTTTATTGTTTCCCTGGAAAAAGCGAGGATGTAAAAAATTTAATTTAAATACTATAAGAATTATTGACCCTTTAGCTTGTACCTTGTGTAGAGTCAAAGAATGGAAGACAAAACCTTATTTTCCGAACAGCAACGTTTCAAACAAATCTGGCTCTGGATACTTTTGCTGGGAATAAATGGATTCTTCTTTTTTGGCTTGATTAAGCAATTAATTTTCGGGGAGAAACTCGGGAACAGGCCCATGTCCAACGGCGGACTTGTTATTACAACTTTACTGATACTCCTTATTTCTATCCTGGTAATCAGTACACGTCTCGACACCGTCATTAAAACTGACGGAATGTATGTTCGTCTTTTCCCCATTCAATGGACCTTCAGGTTTTATTCCTGGGACAAACTGCAACAATTATACGTCAGGCAGTACAGTCCAATCGGCGAATATGGTGGCTGGGGATTTCGTGGATTTAGAAGTAACAGGGCATTGAATATTTCGGGCGATAAAGGAATTCAGCTCATCATGCGGGATGGTACAAAACTTCTTATTGGCACTCAGAAGGCAGATGAAGTCAGGGAAATTTTGAGGAAACTTGGCCGCCTGACAACAACATGATCCAACCTCCCAACCACTAACCTAAAGTATAGTACTATATTTTGTATAGCAATATGGCAGTAGTTTTGCATAATAGTACAATAAAACATTCTATTATGGCAACTACAAAATGGACGCTGGATCCCACGCACAGTGAATTGGGTTTTAAGATCAAGCATTTGATGATAACCAATGTATCCGGATTTTTCAACAAGTTTCAGGTAGAGGGAGAAACGAATGGTGAAGACTTCACTACTGCCAGGATTAAATTGACAGCGGATATGGACTCGATTTATACCAACAATGAACAACGTGATGCGCATCTGCGCAACGCCGATTTCTTTGAAGCTGATAAACATCCGAAGCTGACTTTTGAGTCTGCCTCTGTAGAAAAAATTGATAGTGAGAACTTCCGGTTAACAGGAAACCTGACTATAAAAGCAGTAAGTCACCCTGTAATTCTAAACGTGGAATTCGGTGGTGTTACCAAAGATCCATGGGGTGGTGAAAGAGCCGGTTTTACGGTAATTGGAAAAATCAAGAGAAGCGATTGGGGCATTAAATTTGGACTGGTAGATGGCGGAGGCGCCATGCTGAGCGACGAAGTAAAAATACACAGCGAACTGGAATTGGTTAAGGAAAAAGCAGCAGTCGCCGTTTAGATTGAAGGCAACTGCGCTGTATGTCCTTACTCCAACAGATATAGAACTAAATCTCTGTGAGCTTTAGCGTTCCGCGTTCAGCGTTCCGCGTTCAGCGTTCCGCGTTCAGCGTTCCACGTTCAGCGTTCCGCGTTAAGCGTTCAGCGTTCCGCGTTCAGCGTTCTGCGTTGCGCCCCCTAAATTGGCTTCATCTCATCTATAACTTGGGCGAGCTGACTTTTGATATCTCTATCCAGGGAACAATTGATAAATTTTACAACTCCGTTACGATCAATAACCATGGATGTCGGATAACCATATATGTCATAGTCATTACAGGTTCTTTTAGCGTCTGGAATGATGTTATATTCAAACTTCTTTTTTTCCAGGAATGTTTTTATTTTAGTCTCATCATCAAAAGTAATCGCAAGGAAAACAACTTCTTTCCCATCATAAGCGTGTTTCAATTTATTCAGTTCGGCCATTTCTGCAATACATCCACCGCACTGGGTAAACCAAAAATTAAGAACAACAATTTTGCCTTTGAGTGAAGCCAGGGAGACGGGTTTACCTGTAAGATCTTTACATGCAAATTCGGGTGCCGGCGCGTTCAGATGTGCATGTAGTTTCTTTTCTGCGTCTGCTTCTTCCAACACGGTTTTACCCGGATGAATATGAACACCGTCATCCTGGAATGAAAGGGAAACGCCTGCCCAGCCCCTGGCTTTTTGAATGCTGTCCAGGCTATTCGTTGGTATAACGGAACCATCGGGCATAATCAGTGTGTCGGGAATTTTGGGCATAACAAACGCACTGGAATCTGTTTGGGCCTTTAAGTAAATTGAAAAGAAAAACATTAGACAGAGCAGTAAGATTTTTTTCATCGTAGTTGATTTTGAAATTTGATTTATGCTTCAAGGTAGTCCGGGAAAAAAGGCCGAATGTTAAAGACAACATGATTTGTGTTAACGACTGTTAACTCCGGTTTTCTGATACAGACATAGCACTATCTTTAAGTTATAAGTATCATGAAAAAAAGGCTCAGGTTGTTGCTTTTTGTCGCCGCCATCACTGTCAGTGGGATCCTGCTGTTCCAGAGTTATTGGGTATATAATACCTACAAAACGGCCGAACAGAATCTGAATAATTTATTGACTTCCATCCTGCAGCGCAGCATAAACAACTACCAGGTACAACAAATCAAATTACCTGTTTCTTTAAATAGCAAATCGCCTCATTTGGATGTTATGGAATGGAAAACCACGACACCGGGCAGCGCAGGGAAAAACGGGGCCATATTAAAATTTGATGAAGTAAGTGTGGACACCAATGACATTAGCAGGGTGAAGCTGATGATAGCCCAGTTATTGTTAGCAAAGGAGAATAACCCCGTTCGTCTCGATGTATTAAATCAATTGTTCACCCAGGAGCTAAGGAAAGGCAATCTCGCACTCCCCTTTAAATTAGTACTTCTGCAACATCAGCAGAAGCTTCCCGAAAATAAAATTTCAGGATTCATCAACTTATCAGGGAACAGTCCCATTGTGGTGGCAGAAATGACTAATCTAAGTGGCATATTACTTGAGAAGAATTTGTTGCCCGCACTCATATCGTTTACACTGATCCTGCTATCCGCAGGAAGTCTTTTTTATATGTGGATTGTTATTCGGAGGCAGATTCAACTCGATGGCATCAAGAATGATTTTATAAGCAATATTGCACACGAGTTCCGAACGCCACTCAGCATTTTGAAATCAACCCATGAGATATTAATTGATTTTGGCGAAATGAAGGACCCGGAAAAAACAGCGAGATATTTAAAAACGAACCGCGAAATTATTCAAAGACTGGAATCGAATACAGAGCGCATCCTTGACATAACACAGTTTGAAAGCGACGCCAGATTCGCCAAAGTCAAAACAGTAAATATCAGTGATCTGATAGAAAACATTATCGCCCGCTTTAAATTAAAAGATGACGTTGAGATACATGTTATAAATGACGATGCATTAACAGAAGTGATTACGGATGATTATATTGTTGATACCATTGTTTCGAATTTGATTGACAATGCAATAAAATATGCGGGGAAGGAAGCGGGGGTTACGATTAAACTGGCCATATTACAAAATAGCTGGCAGATCATTGTAGCGGATAATGGAAAGGGGATTGCACCGGAACATCTGCCATTTATTTTTGATAAATTTTACCGGGTACCTTCGGGTGATCTTCACGAAGTGAAAGGATATGGATTGGGATTGAGTTATGTACAACAACTTGTCAATAGCCTCAACGGTAAAATGGAGGTCCGAAGTAAAATAAATGAAGGCACAACCTTTACGATCAAACTCCCGATATGACGAATACTATACATGTTTTGTTGGTGGAGGATGAGAGTGTATTGGCTTCACTTATTAGAGAAACCCTCGGCACCCGTGGTTTTCGGATTGAAGTTGCAGAAAACGGTATTGAAGGCTGGCGTCTTTTCAACACGAATAAGCCAGACATCTGCGTGGTCGATATCATGATGCCCCGTAAAGATGGAATTTCATTGGTAACAGATATCCGCAAAGTAGATCCTTTAATTCCTGTTATTTTTTTAACGGCCAAAACACAAACGGAAGATATCATCCGGGGATTTGAAGCCGGTGCGGATGATTATATGAAAAAGCCGTTCAGTATCGAAGAACTCATTGTGCGATTAAAAAGTCTTTACAGAAGAGCGGAAGCGGGTTCTTCGGTTAACAAAACAAATGCTTCACATGTTTTTGCAATTGGATCTTTTGAATTCAATTACCAGGAGCTGTCTTTGACTAGGAACAATATTTCAACTTCCCTATCCCAGCGTGAAACGGAACTTTTGAAATTACTTGTTGAAAATAAAAATGAATTGCTGGACAGAGAAACCGCGCTATTAAAAATATGGGGCGATGATAACCCATTCAATGCGCGCAGCATGGACGTCTACATCACCCGTCTCCGGAAATATCTCGTCGAAGATAAGTCGGTTCGTATCCTGAATATTCGGGGCTATGGCTATAAGCTGGTAGCGTAAGACGCAATGTAAAAACGTACGCCAACTGTATCGGAAAAAGGAGTGGTGTGTAATTTCTAAACATCCACCGCATCATACACAATGACCTTCGACCACAGGTGACTATAATTTTTTATAAACTCAAGATGTATGGGATGCGTCTGGTAACTGGCCTGATTGGCGAGGTCACTGAAAAACATGATTTCTGATACCGACCAGGTATTGTCAACAACGTCGCGTTTTTCCGTATTTGCCAGGATGCCCACCCTCAGCTCTCCGATTATTTCAATTTTCGAAAGTGTTTTTACTCCTTCAACCAGCTTATCCCGATCTTCTATTGAAGTTGGATTTTTAAGCCAAAAAATCGCGTGGTGAATTATCGGATACTTGTTGGCACCCGACGTGCTGGGCATAGCCATAGTTGCAACACTTGTTGACAAAAGTGCGGTCGAAGCGATGAATTTTCTTCTGGTTGATGTTTTCATATATTAAATCAAATTACCGCATTTATCAATATTTCAATGAAATAAATAATTCACAATACGGTTATATCAACCGAGTATCCAACATCAAATAGATTCCGGCGCCTTTGTTTTCAAAAAAAATTGTAACTTCCTGATCTTCAAAAAATGCCCACGTGTATAACCTGTATACCCATATATATAATAATCCTGCCAGATGCGCGAGACTGACTTGTGGAGAATCTCTTTTCACCATGTACACCTGCGGTCTCGATAATAAATTCGATGATCTATGGAGCAGCCAGAACTACATTATTTATGTTATTGAAGGCAGAAAAATCTGGCATACACCCAGCGGTTCTTTTGATTTGCGGGAGGGAGATTGTGTATTTGTAAGAAAGGGTGCCGCGATTGTAGAGCAGTTTTTAGAAGCCGATTTTTGCCTGTATTTCTTTTTTATCCCGGATGAATTTATCTGCGATATTTTAAAAAAGAAACGTAGTCCGATAACAAAGACCGACAAACATTTTGATGCGGTGATTTCGATCCATAATTCTGACACCGTCAACGCATTCTTTCATTCGATGGTCCCCTACTTCGATCCCGAACGGCGCCCCGATCAGACGCTCATTGAATTAAAATTCAGAGAGCTGATTCTTACTGTGGCAGACAATCCGGAAAACGGTGAATTGCTTTCCTATTTTTATCATCTGTTACAGGGTCCGCAGGCTTCCAACCTGCAGCACGTGATGGAGGATAATTATTGCTTTAATCTGAAACTGGAAGATTACGCACGTCTCAGTTCACGTAGTTTGTCGACATTCAAACGCGATTTTATAAAAATATATCATTCTCCGCCTGGTAAATGGCTGTTGGAAAAAAGGCTGCTTCATGCGTTGCACCTGCTAACCAACCTGGGCAAAACAGTTGCTGAAGCAGCTTTTGAAACAGGGTTTGAGAATGTTTCGCATTTCAGTCGCTCCTTTCGTCAGCGTTTTGGCAAATCTCCCAGTGCCATTAAAAATGTTTCGCCTGTTTTGAGCTGATTTGCCCGATTATTGAACTTCACAGCAAAGGCCTACTGGTTTCCGGTGGTTATTTTTATGTACATCAACCCCATCTGTTATATGCTAACAAGTGAAAAGATATCAACCGCATTTAACAGGATCGTTCAAACCCTGAAACGCAGGCCTTCATTCGGAATGGGGACGGCCATTTCCAGAACAACCGTAACGGATGGACTAACCTGCACCGTTCGGGAACGTGACTGGTCGTTCACGGTGGATATGTCGGAAGAAGTGGGAGGCAAAGCCGCAGGCCCAACACCCGGTGTATATGGCAGGGCCGCGCTGGGTAGTTGTCTCGCCATCGGCTATATGATGAGGGCCAGCACGATGGGAATTCCAATTCAGTCACTCTCTGTGGAAATTCAGGCAGATTTTGATGATGGTGCTTTATTTGGAACTTCTCCTGATACGGTGGCGCCAGGTTATTCCGAAGTTCGTTATATCGTATCCGTGGAAACGGAAGCCGAAGCATCCCGCGTGATGGAATTGCTGGACGAGGCCGATAAGCATAGTCCCTATCTTGATGTTTTCACCAGACCTCAGACCTGTCTTCGACAGGTTCTCATTTCTTCCCCAAAAAATTGTCTCATGGATGAGAGATTGCAACGTCGCGTACAACGCTACGGATGGGATAAAGCTTCTTCTTACTATGAGAAATTCTGGAGCGATCAGTTAAGACCCGCACAGGAACTGTTGCTTGAAATGGCGGGTTTGCAACCAGGAGAAATCGTTCTCGATGTCGCTTGCGGAACCGGTTTGGTGAGCTTTGAGGCATTTAAGAAAGTAGGCGAATCCGGATCGGTGACAGGCACTGATATTTCAGACAATATGGTCGCGGAAGCCCTTTCTCTGTCCAAAGAAAAAAAGATTGGCTTTATGCGTATGGATGCCGAAGAACTGCAATTTGAAAATAATCTGTTTGATGTGGTGCTTTGTTCTTTAGGTCTCATGTATTTCCCCAATCCCGTCAAAGCACTCATGGAAATGCATCGCGTATTAAAACCCGGCGGCCGCATTGTTACTGCGGTTTGGGGGAAAAGAGAAAACTGTGGATGGGCCTCTATATTCGGGATCGTGGATGCAGAAGTGACTTCTGAAGTTTGTCCGATGTTTTTTAATCTCGGTAATCCCGAAATGCTTGCCATCAGTTTCAGAAAAGCAGGTTTTCATTCTGAGGAAATTCGGCGCATCAGCACTACGCTGCATTATGCCGATGCCCGCGAAGCTTTGGGTGCAGCCTTCGAAGGCGGTCCCGTTGCGCTGGCCTATCATAAATTCAGCGATGCAATAAAAGAAAAAGTACACGAAGCTTATCTAAGATCCCTGAGTCCATATAAAAAAGGAGATGGTTATGAAGTGCCAGGAGAATTTGTAATTGCCAGCGCTCAGAAGTAAACCAGGCCAGAAAAATTATTGAATAGTCACAACTGTAAAAAAGCAAAGGCCGCCATCGGCAACCTTTAAAACCACTTTCAGTTATCCTGATAGTTTTGAAGATGATACTAAAAAAGAAATTGAAGGAAAATTATTAAACTTTTGATTTTAGTTTATAGACCAAAAAAAGTATTTCACTTTTTATAGATTTTTGTTCAAAGTTCGATGGCTATTTGACTATTGCTTATTCGAAAATTCGTATTAATAATCTATTAGACTTTCAACAATTTTTTCAGCTTTAAATTGTTCTTCAAGAATAAAATCCTTTGAACAATTATAAGAAGCAAAAATGAGCGCTTTCGTTTTCGTGAAAAGCCAAAATTTCCACCATTTATTTTCCAGGTCTATACTTTCAGCAGTTACATATTTATCAAATTCTGAAATATTCAAATTTCTAAATTTATCACGTAAATATTCTGCAAGGAATTCTTTAAGATTTATATCAGACGAGTCGAAAGATTGATAAATTGAAAATTGTAATGCGCCAACTCCATTTACTGGATTATAAACTGAAACTATATTTCCTTCCATTTCAACGGTCCAATCATCGGGAAATATAATACCCAATCCATTTGGGAGAATGTCATATTTTTTCATTAAATCTTTTTTTCTATAAAGATCTGAATCATAATAAACTACTTTGCCGTCACAGCACCAAATATTACAACAACCAAGACACATATAAAAAAAGCAGCGATAGAAAATAAAATCCAGATGGTGGGGCTGGTAGTTAGCTTTTCAAAGTGAACATTTAAATGAAATACTTACTCACTTACTTTCAGACTTAAAAATAAATAATCCGGTATCTAAAGAGACGATTATGAATAATAGCGCGCACAATAATCCGAAATTTTCACATTTAGCAATTTCTACTTTCTACTAATCATCATTTTAAAATGAATCTGATTGTTAGTTTCCTGGCGACAGGCATATAGTCGATGTTACTGCATTAGTTTTAGTATAAGTTATTTATCATTTCAATTACATTCAGTTTGAGCAATAGTCATAATTACACAGAAGTCGAATAAAATAAACCAGAAATTATCAATCTCTTGACACGTTATAAAAATCCTTAAATCTTATACAATTGATAGGACTGGCATCATTGCTTAAAATTACTCTTGCTGCAGTTATAATCCGTTGTGAAATTTGTGACGATGCACTTCCTTCTTTTCTTAATGTAGCTGTATCCCATTTGCTTATAAGATTGGTTTCGTAATTCGTAAACACGTTTTTGTCTAAATAAATGAATTTACCGGCTCGGTAGGAGTATAAAACCCTGCCTCTTGACGTCCAAATTTGTCCATAATATTCCCCCGTTTCTAACTCATAGCTCTCAGCAGTGAAAAAAGTATCGGATTTTAAATTTAGGAATTTCAGCTTGCCTATACTATAGAGTTTCATTCGAATATCGTGAAAAGTGCTCCCATTTATTTTGCAACTTTCACAGTTACATTTATTCTGGATTTTTTTAGAAATATGCTCAAATGTTTGACCGATCTCTAAATTTAAAATGGCAGTCAGTAATATAAAAATTAGAATGATTTTCACAATTGGGGAGATTTATTATTGGTAAGGATTTTGCATGGTTCTAATAGAAATCTTCTAAACAATCCTTCAAAATTTATCAAGTTTACGAGTATCCGGCAAAAGCGCTAAGGTTAAATCAATTTAAAAATGTTATCAATCTTTTTTTTGCCAAGAAAATCTGATAGCAGGCGATTCTTTCTTAGAAGCATAATATATACAACCAAGACCGCAACTAAAAATCATTGTAATAGTGAATAAACCCCAATAAATCGGATTCTCGTTTTCAAATAAAAAATGATTTTTAAATCTTTCAAGATATTTTAGTTCTATCGTATCACCTACGTGGTGTAGAATACCATAGTTTCCAGTTACTTTTTTATAATAAATCTGATTGTCCTTATAAAAATAAATAAAGCCACCTTTTGTCTGATCACCATTTGGCAAAGATTTCAGAACCACTTTGCAAATTTTCCCTTTTGTAAATACTTCATAATCTCTATAAAAGGTCATGCCCAATACCACACATAATAAAAAAGCGGCGATGGCAAATAAAATCCAAACGGATTTATTGTTCATTTTTAATTTTATATAAGAGACATCTTAAAATCCCTATTAGTTTATGATTGAGTTTGAATCCGCAGAAGTTCTATAAAAGGTGGTTTTTAAACTTTGAAGAAAAGTTGAGTCTGATCTGTATTTTATTTCAACATTATCAACCTGTTTGTTAAAATCTTCACGAGTTAATATTTTGGATTTAATAAAAAATAAATCATAATAAGGCTCTTTATCTAACATTCCACTGCTGGAATCATTAGTTTTGATGTAATTGTCTACATTATCAATTATTTTATTATAATATTTACTTCTTTCTGCCGTGTCAGAATTTGATTCAGCCTCTAAGGCACCTAAATAATTGTACCAAAAATTTTTCTTATACCTTAATTTAAAATCCTCCTCTTTTAACGAATCCAAATAAGTCTGTCCTGTTTTATATTCTTTCAGCAGCATATAAATAGAAAGTTTAATTTCCACTCCCGCTATTCTCGTTGGTCCGCATTGAACAGATTGATTCGCGTTGTTAATTGCATCCAAAAGCAACTGCTTGTTGTTAGTTTGATAAAATGATTTTATATTTTCTCTTGCAATCCTGATATTGATTTTACACGCGTCTAAGTTTGCTGATTGACCCTCACAACCATAAAATAAATACAACAAAATCAAGATAAATAAATATTTATTTATTTGAAATAGCTTTTCCATTGGTCTCAATTTGTTTATTCAAATTTTTAGTAGGTGTGGGGGGAATAAAAGTATGCGAGTACGGCTCCGAAATACCTCCACCCCAATATGTGAGAGAATGACCTCCTCTACCATTTTCGTCGATATTCCAGAAAGTTCCTGAAACTTTAACTTTTGGCAAATTTAGTCCCGAAGATAATTGAGACGCTGGTATATTTACGCTGGCTGATGCATAAGTTGCACCTGCTTCACCAATGCGAGGCATATTGCCGTCAAGTAATGTCACAGGAGTTATCGTCTGATTAAGTTTTAATTTTAATTAATTGCCTTACCCCAATAAAATCAGTAATCGTAAGGGTCAGCATAAACTTCTATAAATTCCGAAATAAATTTATAGCTGTCCAATTTCGGATTTTATTTTTATAAGTTTATTTATCGTCATTTCAAGTATTTCTAATTGTCAGCATTCCTTATAATCGCTGCAACTGCGGGGGGCAAAGAATGATTCCAGTCTTTAATTGCCCTTTCCCTCTCTGCCCCAGTTATACCAAATTTCATCAAAGTAAAATAAGGCGGTGTTTCGTAAGGAGTAAGATTTATAAATTCGATTCTGCATTCACTAATAAATACATGTATTTCCAGCTCTTTACTTTTTCCCGAAATAATAAATTTGTCATCTCCGACCCACTTCCCAGATGAAAAGAATTTCTCAGCATAAGAATAGCCCGCACTTCCGTTGAAAATTACTTGCCTACACTTTTCATTACCATTTTCTTCGATTAGAACCGAATAAATAAACCGATCGATTAAGGGAGTTAAAAGAACTTTACCAACAAGGTGAATATTTTTTTTATTTAAGTTAACTTTGTAAACAAATTCAAAATGAAAATTATTTTGCAATACTTTCTCCTTAATTGCCTCTATCTTTTTTACGTCAAACTTCCCATCATATTCGGCAATCCGAAGTAAGGCATCGTGTATAATAGTTAAACCAATTAAATTTTTTTCCGCGGAACTTTTAGATTCAAAATCTTCATAAAAAGGATATCGAATATTAACGTGAATTTTATTGCCAGGTTCTTTTACTACAAACTCTTCTAAATCATTTCCAATTTGATTAATTCCAATACGACTATAAATGTCTTGATTAAACTCATGTAGTAAATACATATAGATAAGATCCAGCATCAAAGCTTCCGGACCTCCGACCCCTTTTCCGACAGATCCCAACCGTATTTCTGTTTTCATTTTTCCAAATTTAAGGGCTTGGAAGCGTATACTTCTTTTCTCGTAGTCCTTCGCCTCAGATTGCAACACGTTGAGTGACTAATACTGTTCTATAAATTTTGCCATTCCTCTGTCAAGAGTTCTCGTATATATTTTTGTTCATGACTGAGTTTCCATATTTAACTCTCAGACCTGCCAATTGCGCTTCTGGCCGGTCAAGCCCAAATCTAAATCATCCGAAATTCGATATTTTAATCCAGGTGTAAATTTGTCACTTGGTGATTAATTCAGTTTCGGCATTCCTATCTAATAAATTTAATTTTCTATTATAAATTAAAAATATAATAAGTGGAATCAAATTAATTCCAACTATTATAACGTCACTTTTAAAATATTTCGCGACTAATGTAAAATCAATAAAATCATAGCCAATACCAATTTTCTGAGTAACGTCATAACTATAATAGAATAAAATATGAATACCAACAATTAGATAAAAGTTTATTCCTATTAACGAAAGATGAATTATTTGAGAAAAATTAGCCCATTTGTTAATAACAATAAACCTTCTAAATTGATGTTTCTTTAGATTAAATAACAAACAAACATTACTATATATCATCAATAATGATATTGATAGAACAATGAATTTCAAGAACGAGGAAGTTAAATTTAATTCTACAAACGTCGAGACATAAATCCCCATTAAAAGCAATATTCCAAAATAAAACCAAATTAACATTTGGTATACATTAATAATCTTCAACATTTTATTTGTTTTTCGACTGTTGGAACGGATGAAAATAATTAAATTGTATACTTCGAAAGAAATTTTGAACTGCATCTCCAAGCGCAGAAAGGAATGAAGCATCAGCTAGCAAATCGGTTCCAAATTTCACTACACGTAGGTTTGCTTCGGTGCCATTTATTGATAAACCAAAAATCTTGATATCGGCTTCATCTTTAATTTTCGGTTGTCAATATTCCAACTTCTTTGTATCTCCTCGAATAGCGGGCACAATTGTCCGAAAATTTCAAATTTAGCAGTTTCTACTTTCTACTACTCATTATTTTAAAATGAATCTGTTTATAAAAGAATAATATAAAAAGTATCAAGCTTATACCAGCATTATAAAACCCATTAATAAAATCAGATGGCGATTCGAGATAAGTATAAATAAAATATTCAAAAGTGAATATGGCCAATATTACAAGTACAAACAGAAGAACATTCTTTATTTTGAAAGCATAATAAATTGGTGCGGAAAATATGATTGAAATAATACCAGGAAACGATATAAATAACCAAAGATAATAAAACCAATCGTTGAAATTTCTTAATCGTTTTATTCCAATTAAAGTGTAGTCTTCATTCTTAAGCATTAAAAAAATGTAAAAGATGAAGTACTTTACAAATATAAAAAGCAATACATTCCTAAAATTTACTTTTAACATAGAATTTATCTGTTGTACCAAGCCGCAGGCTTAGGTATCTTATCATACAAGGGAACTGGCATTGTGCCCACTCCTGTAGATGGCGAATTTGGAGTTATCAATAAGATAAAAGCTTATTCCTATTAACGAAGATGAATTATTTGAAAATAATTAGCCCATCTGTTAATTTCAATATCTATATTTTTTCTGGTTTAAAAAAGGCAACAGCAAAAATTAAAAAAAAGGAAATACCAATATATATCGCAATAATGGCATTACCTTTCTTTCTCTTTTCATTATCTTCTTGGGAGTATTTTTTAAATATAGTTTCGCGCCTATTTTTATTATAATAAATCAAGATCAACGAAATGAATATTGCAATAATAAATCCGCCAAGGCGTACATTTTTAAATAAAAAATATCCGACATCTATTTTAGCCAAAAAAGCATTCATTATGATGATATTTATCCCGATAAGTCCAACAAACCAAGATGCAGCGGCAATGCCTGGAATGCTTTTTAAAGAAGACATCAACGCAGCTTGATAAAGTTTATAGTATAAGTAATTAAACATTGTCTGTATTGGTTATTTTTGATCACTCCAGTTATATAACTCATCAGCCCAAATAGCATCGGCAAGACTAATGCCTATTGAAAGACCCCCAACCAACCACCGGAACGCCGGGCCGGATGCGTTATGGTTTGATCAACCTTCGCAAAATGATGGTTGAAAAAAGAATCGCTCTCTAACAAATTTACATTTTTAAAAGAAACGCCTACTCTCGTAAAAGAGTCAGCTTTTTTCTTAAGACGTGATATTATATAAATCCATTACTAAATCAAATCATAGAGGTTCTTTCGCTTTACTATTATTTGGGTATTTGGAGACAAATTGGAAAAAGCAAGTGAAGATATCCAAATGATATTTGAATTCCTGAAACTTGGATTCAATTTTGCTTACTGAGTGAGATGATCAAAAACGCGGGTTAATTACTTTGGTATATTTTAGATAATCACGTCCAATTAAATTTATTTCTGAAATTAATTTATCAAACTCTAAATCTAATTTTCTTTTTTTCAATTTTTCCTTCACAAGTTTCACTGCATTTAATGTATTGTCTAGAACAAATTCTCTTCGTCCAAACTCATCTTTATTGTGAAAATTTTCTGGCGTCACTGAAATTTCAACATGGATTTCCCTTTTTTTATTAGAATATTTGCCAACTTTAATGCCCTCCGGGCCATTTATACCAAATTTGCCTTGAACATAGAACTTGATTAAAATAAGCTTAAGATTATTTTCAAAGTGCTCACTGGAAAGAAATTTATCTAATAAAGAACCCAATCCATGTTCTTTCCAAATGAATGGCGCAAACATTTGGGATACAGATTCATCGCCTGATTTCATAAAATATCCGATCATTTCTCAATCATCTTGTTTATCTTTTTTCTTTTTGCCTGCCCAAGGCTCTTTATTTAGTACCCCAGGATTTTTTTCAACTATTCCCCTCTCCTTAACAGCCATTTCTTTTCTGCCACCTTAGCAAAATAGCTTATATTAAAAACAATTAATAATCTAAAAGAAACTCTCTTATATTACTATTATATAAAAGAATCAAGCTGATAATTCGACTTTTACCCAAACTATTTACAATTGTTACATTTAAATCATTTGATTGATATGTCTTGTTATATTATTAAGCCATCAGTCGCGAGTTCAGAAATTGGTTCCGCATTTCCTCAAGTACAAAAAATGCCACCAGGATATAATTTTAAATCTTATAACTCGGTTCACGTTTTGTCCATGTCTTCCCAATCATTTCCTAACTTTTACCCTAATCTGGATTATTTTATTGTGCATAAGAAAGCCAATTAACTGATTTGTTGAGCGTTTCGCTAGTTGCGGGTGGATTTTTAATCAGCGAGAAATTGAAAAAGGTGTTTGAAAAAATGGATATTATTTCACATAAATATTATTCTGCCAGACTAATGTATAGGGGAACATTCTTAGATACTTATTATTGGATGCACATCATTGGTGATTTAACTTCTTTTGTAGATTATCAATCTTCATCATTTTTTGATATCAAAATTTTTCCCATGATCTTGGAAAGATTGATATAGCTTCAAAAGAAGATTATTTTCAAAAACAAAAAAAATTGCGGCTCGACAATCCAAACAAAACAGTTGCAATATGGGCAAAATCGATCAAGCTGGTTGACGATTTCGATAAATTGAAAGATTTTTTTAAAATCTCAACTTTTGACAATAACTATTATATAAGTGAAAAATTGAGAGAAGAAATATTAACCAATAATATTACCGGTTGCGATATTCGTGAAGCGAAAAATTTAATTATTTAGAAATATTACTGTAACTAATATTTTTATAACATTTGATGGTTCACTTTTGGAGACGGAGGTTTAGGCGGGGCCTGCGTCGGCAATTGGTATCACTTGGGTTGCAAAGTATTTTCTTTTATTAATTTTGGTAGCCCCAGAATAACACCATCTTTGATTGTTACGGTAGTACTGGTCGCCTTAAAGAGAACATTATTTGCCACATGCTAACCTCGCGGCTTTTTGATGTATCCCAATAGTTAATTCCATTTTAAATACTTGAGACATATTTCAGTTTCAATGCAATAGCCTTATAAAAAAATATTACAAAAATTATCAAACTTATTATTACATTATAAATCCCATTTAATAAATCCAGCTGGGATGCAAAATATGTATATAAAAAGTATTCAATCGTCAATACAAAAATATTGATAAACAAAAATAAGAACCGATTTTTTACTCTAAATGATCTATAAATAATTGCAGAAAATAATATGGATATTATAATTGGCAACATTGAAAATTCATAAAAATAATACAACCAGTTGCTAGATGTTTTTAGCTTATTTAAAGCTATTAAAGTAAAATCATTATTTTTAAACATCATAAAAATGTAGAAAAATAAATATTTAGTAAAAATATAAATTACAATATTCCAATATTTTACTTTAATCATGATGTTATCTGCTGTACCAAGCCGGGGCTTTTGGTGTATTATCAAAGATTGGAAGGGGCGCTGTTCCTCCGCCAAATGGCGTGACAATGGGTGAAGAAAAATTCTTCGTGAAAGAAGGCGCATTCAGGTTCGCTATACTGATTGCCTGAGTTGTATCAATTCTAACAGGTCTCAGCCTTCCCTCAGGGTGCGAGATAAATTCAAGTGTATCGTTTCTATAAACAAAATCGCCAGCGAAGTAATAGTTCGTGGTTCTATTTGGTGTCACCGTTTGGTCCACCGTTGTGTTCTGAAGTTTATTTCCTGCTGCGTCGTAGGTATAGGTAATGGTTCCTATGCTTGTAACAGTTACAACACTTGGTATCTTTATGTAACTAAGTAATTGTAGAAATGAATATTTTAAATCAGGTTTAATTGACGAAGGTTATTTGTTTAAATAGGTTACTATATTTTCAAATTTAATCTTAAAAACCAGGTTTGCTCCAGTTAGTTCCTCTCTATATATATTGACTAAATTAAAATAATTGGGGTTGTCAACAAGTTTTGCAGCGATGACACCTATGCAAGCCCGTAATGGGTAAAGCCAATTATGAACAACCGCCTCTTTTGGTGAGGAATTGAGTAATTTATCTACGCGTTCTATCGTACTGTTTTCATTAAAATACGGTAAAACGTATTCTTCGAATCTTTTAGGAATTATTTTTATTAAAATATCTATGTCAGAATCATTTTCAACTAAATAAAGCATATTACTGTGTGCTTTATTACCATTTATCTCAATCAAATCAATAAGTTCCCCCAAACCATTTCCCAACACGTAAGTATTTTTAAGGGATTTTTCTTTTCTAGTAGATTCAGAATTATAAACATCCAGAATGGCATCAATTTTTAATCCCCACTTCGGTTCTATATAAATTAAACTCTCTTCTTTAAATATTTTCAAATAAAATGTCTGAACACACCCTTCGTATTTTTTGGTAAAAGCGTTATCATTTTTATTTAAGATAAAACCTTGTCTCGAAAAAGCACTTTGAATACCACCCAGCAATATTATTTTCACATCATTTACAATCATATGAAAACGTTCTTTTCAAATTACGATTTCGTAGAGATAATGGAATTAAAAATGTTTAAGCCTGTAAGTTTTAGATTTTATTTTTGAAAAGTACTTTTTAATAAATGCACTTTCTAAAGAAATTGAATCAGTATAAAATGTGGTATCTTTGGTACATCTATTTATTTTTTCACCGGTGACAAATGTGAAGCCACTTTGTTCACCCTTTTTTATTAGCACAGTTGCACTCCCACCTATAAGATTTTCATAATACTTACTTTTATACAATTTTATATTTCTAAATGTATCCTTATCGATGATTAAAGTAACTCTTCTATAAGAGAAATTCAATGAAAATAAAAGGAAAGAAATTTGTAAACTATCTGCGGTAGGTTTCGAACTAAACCATTTAACAACTTCATCACCCGTCTTATTAATAATATTTCCTAGTGTATCATATTTATAACTAAAAAGATAATCAGTATCATTAATCAAGGATGCAAAAAACCTAAGTCTCTTATTCTCATCAAACTGATAAAGACATTGTTTATCAGGAGAAGAAGGGTTTTCTATCACATCTATCCAGCCGGGTGTATGAGAATTTGACATCTTAAATTTGGAACTGTCATATTTTTTTAAAATATTCCCTTCAAGAATAATGCAGTTGGGTTTTTTACTAACAGTTTGGTTACAGGAAATTAAATAATAAAGTGAAAATACAAATGAAAAGATTTTAAGATTTTTATATTTTAAAAAGCAATCGGTTATTAGCCTTTTTTTCATAATTTAATTTTAAATACTATTTAGGCTTTTTGATTGAGTCCAACTGTTCATGGGGCTCGGTCAAGCGAATCATTTGGGGGTTCTGATATCAGGCCAGCATTCGAACCAGAATTATCAAATCTTTTATAGTTGACACCCTTAGGATCTCCTCTAAGATGAAAAATCCTACCGCTATCATTTCGACTAGTGGTGCCGGCCTAATCATCTATTTTACCCAATCTATTACCTCTATAATTCACATATGACAATTCATTAATGTTATTATAAGTAAATAAACTATAGGCAAATTATTTCTTGTCCGCTATAAGTTTAATTCTCGTACCGTCTGGCAGATTAAAAACCTGTTTGGCAATATTAGCGTAGTCAACTATGAAATTTGGAAAAGAAGCAGCAAATAAATTGTCAACGGCAAATTCTCCACCCATTATAAAAGGTATTTTTGGGTAAAGTCTTTCGTTAAAAGCCAATGCATTAATAGAACTCCACTTTTTCAACACATTGAGGCCAATAAAATAATCAAAATCACTATAAATCACGTCTATCCAATTCGAAAAATTTAATGCAAGGTTTTTTCTCTCCCCTGTTTCCGAATCAAAGAACACAATTTTTCGGCTACTAATTTCAAAACAAAACTGATTTCCAAATATGTCCTGTCCAAAGGATACTAGGCCATCTATTATATCTTGATATTCATTCGTGAGAATTCTATTTACGTTGTCTATGTTGTTAAACTTATTTTTATGGGAAAAGCTATAAATCTGCAATGATTTTTCATAAAAAAAACCTCCATTACCGCTATCAACTATGAAATTTGAATAAATGTCGTCTTTAAGTATTTTCTCATATTTCTCCATTAGCACAGAATTTAGTTCTCCCGAATCAATTTCACCTGTTTTGTTGTTAAGTAGAGAGATATAATTCTGCATACCTATTATTTTTTCTTCAATTCTTTCACTATAATCACTACTCTCGTATTATCAGGAAGATTTTTTATCTGATTTCCTAAAGAACCTCCTGCACCTCGGTTATCAGATGGATCAATATGCATTACACTTTTACCGTTTCCTCCATTATTTATTACTGCAGGTGGAAATTCATCCCGGTCTTTCCCGCTTACAGTAGGCGTCCCTTCCAAATTGCTTTTTTCCTCTCACTTCTTCCTGCTCTATCAGTAACGAATGCGCGACCAAAAATAAGCTTAAAATGAAAATACAATATTCATTCGCATCTAGTTAGTATGAGTTCGGTTTACCAAATACCTGAATAGACACAAAAAGTAAAATTAAATTCGAATATCTCCTAAATTCAATATTGAAGGGGTAGAGAATTGTTAAATGGAACTCTCGTAGGTTAACTCATGGGAGTAACATTAGGATTTAATGTATAAAAATCAAGTTTATAAATTGATGATTGATATTTAAGGACGCTACCATCAACGATCCGATATTCAAATAGCCATTTTTTAATAATGATGCCGGCCTACCATTTTCGGTTGTTCGTTGCACTATATATCTACCATAAAAAACCTCTAAAACTGCCCCATATAAGTATAGCTATAAAACAGATGGATGAAATCATATTTATTTTAGCTGTACGTTTTGCAATAATATTTATACTATCTTTTTCTTTAAGACCACGTAGAAACAGTTTATTTATAAAGTACATGAGCAATATTAAAATAGTTGCTTCCACAAGTAGTGCTGATGTTTTAATAGCCGCTACCCCGCCTAATCCTGCCCCATCTGTTCTCGGCTCTTTATCCTTCCACATTAAACTTTCAGGAACTAAACCTTCATTAAGATGAGTATTAGAATAGAGAAAGAAAAAGAAAGACCCCAACTGATATAGCAGATTGTAAACTATATAGAATATGTTTTTCATGATTAATGTGGTTTTCTATCCGACTTTGCTGTTTGTGCTTTATTCCAATCTGTAATAGAATACGTTTTCCCACTAAAGACAACACTAGTAAAGTTTCCTTTATTATCTATGTTAATACGGATGCTCACAGATGATAACTTAGATTCGCCCTTTTTTAAATTCATAACCGAACCGGTAGCTGCCGAATCAGTCAAAAAGATATTTTACCCCTTAGCATAGCCTATGGTTGCTTCGGTTGCGGGGAACTGTTTACCTGATAAGTTGACAGATGCATTGACATAACCCTCCTTATCATTTTCAGTTAACGTTATGGAAGAATTTACCGCTATGGTAGGCGCATATCCGAAAAGAGCAGGATTAGAACCTGAATAATGTTCATCAACAGAGAGTATGTTAGTTCCATCATTTTGTGATTGGAAAGTTTGATCAACTCCGCCTTCATCGCTACGGTTTGTGGCATTCCCTGCATAAACCCCATTCCAACGGGTATCCGAGCTAGTGGGTGTTGCTCCTGTTACAGTTCCCGCGGTTGGGTCAATCGTAGTTGTTTGAGTAATCCGTGAACTAACATTACTACTGCCAGAAAACCCTCTGGCATCATCATTAAAACCTGTCCCTACAAGCGAACCTGTTGGAGCGAAAGACCTCACAGTAACCGGGTAGGGGAATAAACTATCCTTATCAATAAATCTAGCAGGATTATTAAACGCATAAGTATAAGGAGACCATCTGCGCATAGAATCGGACAAAGCATCTATTCCGTTCCATCTCCCTATCTGCGGATCATACATCCTAGCACCATAATCATAATCTTCTAAACCAGTCCCATCTAAAAACTCTTTTGATTGAAGCTCCTTACCATTGTATCTGATTCTGGTGTCATAATAATTTTGTTTGATTGCCTTTGTTGACAACGCTGGATTTTCTATTCCGAATGAATAGTATACTTTTTGCTCTACCAAAGGTCCATGCTTTAGGTTTACAACCAGGTTATCGAAATAAACATCCTGATTGCTTTGATTACTAAGGTAAACATAAATCCAAGCGTTTCTTCTTATCACCATATTGGTTGGACCTACAATCTAAAAATTGGAATCTGGATGGCGCCAACATGATTTGGGCTGCTGGTAGCTGCCACATAGTCCTCTCCAACTACCATCCAATTTAGAAATGCTTTGGGCCTCGTGGAAACATACGTTGTGCTGTCGTCCGAAACAAGGGTTGCTATATCTGTTCGGAGAAAAGAACTTGTTTAAGTAGTCGGAATGGCTTCAACTTTTCTCCATTTTTTAAACGTCTTAATTTATAATTTTTTTTAACAAATTTTCCAAAGGATAATTTTTTTCAATTGATCTTCCATTCAACTCCATCTCGTAAAATTTTGAAACACAAAGAATATTTGCTCCTCTATCGTATTTAAGATATAATATAGCCTTAACGTTGATATTCTTATTCGAACTACTAATCCTTGTTGTTCCAAGAGCAAAATCAAATTCCTTGACCCAGGAAGAATCTGAAATATATTTTATTTGATAATCTTTTTTGTTAAATGCGGTTTCGAATTCCGAACAAGGAATATCGACCATCGTAATCAATGCAAAATTGACATAGGAAATTTTTATTGATTGAAGATGGAGTTTCTGTGCCTCTAAAATAAAAGAAAAGAATATGAAAATTGTTATCAATAAGCAAGCTTTATTCATACTAGTTTATTTTAGTAAGTTTTAAATTCTATTTTTTATTGAAAGTTGAATCATCTTTTTTTATTTTTTTTTGCTTCAGTTTTTGTAGTCGTGGGCCCCGCAGTACTAATATCAAACCCGAGATGATTTGTTCTTGTCGTTTCACCGGACTTAATTTCTCCAAGTGCTAAAGCAGTTTTCTGCTCTGTAGTTGTAATTACTCTTTTTCCCTCCTTATCATCATAATGATCATCTTTCGACTTCGAATCTTTTTGGAATTGACTGGGGTTTGTTACTGCTTGAACGCCGTGGTCTAGCTCATGATTCAACAGGGTAGTAGGTGAAATTTCTGTTTTACCATCAAATGATCTTATACCTTCTGTGGGGTTCCATGTCAAGATATTTTTGTCAGGATCATAACCAGATGCAGTTCCTTCAAGCACAGTAATATTTGGAGTATTTGGGTCCATAGCTTTATTATAGATATCTACTAAATGACTAATCCATTCCTGAAATTTGGTAAAGAATTTTTCTTTTAGTGAAGAATCTTGGCTTCCTATAATCGAAAAGGTTAGTTCGTATTTATTTTGCTTAAAAGCGCTCCTAGATTTAGTCCATTTGAAGTCTATCGATTCTGAATGGACTACACCAATAAGTAGATTGTTATAAAACACCAGTAGCACACGTATGGGTGAAGAAGGTCCGTCACCGTTGCCATAATCTAGTTGAAAGCAATTAAAATTGTCGATTTTAATTTGCGAGAATTGATAGCCTTTAATGTAATCTGAAAGTTCTGCAATTGTTAGGACTGAGCTCTGATTTAAAATTTGACCTAAAGCGGATTCAGGTTGAGTTTCAGATTTAATATTATTTTTTGAAGTATATCCGATTAAGGAGGTGCTTAATACACCTTTTGTATTATTGACTTCATCGCTTGGTAAACGCAATTCTTTAAGCACTGTACCTATTTTTTTGCTTTTCCTATATAGAGTACTGCCATTGGGTAAGACTCGGTTTACATACTCAGTATTATCGAGATCTATCGAAAAGGCTATTTTGAACCAGTTTTTCGAAATAACAGAAGTGCTTACTGGTATATTGTCATCCAAAGATAAAATTATAGAACCGTTGATTGTATCTCTAATATTGGCTGGTCCGTCAATCCTCTCGCTTATTATCGGAGGATTCATTAACACAATAGGTTTTTTTAAATGAGGTTTTATTATTGCAACACAGCAGTAACCATTTTCATCTTCTGCATTAAGCAAATAAATTCCATTTACTTCTTTGTCAATTTTTCTTGTCAATAGGGAGTCATAAATTATCACCCCATTTCGAATTTTATAATAATCTGATGGGATGTAATACATGGAGTCCCTAGATGGATGCATTTCTGTTAAATCACTTCCGCCAAATTCAAGATTACCGTCGCCATCGAGGTCTTTTAAATCTGAACTTATTGCGTTAGCAATAAGACTGATATTGTTTCTTTGAATTTTAAATGCCAGTAATCTGTCTAAATTCGGGCTCCCATCCCCTTCTAAAAATAGAAATGTTGACCCACCATTTTCTAAAATCTTGTTCCTTTTGGAGGATAAGATTATATCATACTTTGTAATGTAATAACTGGTATTGCCGTCTATAAGAATATTGTCTGGGGTTACTTTAATTATGGAGCCTTCTTTAGATTTGAAGGTAATAACAGTATGCTCATTTTGGGCATTTGCTACCAAAAAGGAAATGAAAATTAGAAGAAGTGGAAATGCTTTTAAAGTATAAGGTCTCATCCTCTCAATTTGAGTATAATCTCCGAAAAAATGAGGGCAAAAAAAAGCATCAATGAAACCTTAGTTAATTGATGCCCGCAATCTGCTCCCCCTGTTGGACTTGAACCAACGACCCTCTGATTAACCCCGAATCCTCGGGACTAGTCCCGCACGTGCGGGACTCTAACCAGCTGAAATAATTTTCCTGAAGGAATAAATACTGGATTACATAACAGCTCAATTAATCTCCTGCTCTTTTGCTTTTTTATAAATCGCTCAGTGATTATAGCATCGGATTCTGACAAACCACATTCAAAAAGAGCTTTCATCACCCAGGGGCGAAGCTTCGAAGTAAAAGTATAATGGGGATTGTTATTATGTTCGATCAGCCTAAGTTGTGGATCGCTTGTGTAACCAACATAAAATAAGTTGGCTGTATCGGAATAAATAATATAGATGTAGTACATAAAAAAAGGCTCTGATTACTCAGAACCTTTTTGCTCCCCCTGCTGGACTTGAACCAGCGACCCTCTGATTAACAGTCAGATGCTCTAACCAGCTGAGCTAAAGGGGAATCTCTTATCTAATTTTCTTTCCTTTCGACCTTCTGATTAACCCCGAATCCTCGGGACTAGTCCCGCACGTGCGGGACTCTAACCAACTGAGCTAAAGGGGAATCTCCCATTCAGGTTTCCCTGAAAGGGCTGCAAAAATAAGCTTTTTAGGCGTTTGGCAAAATCAGAATTCGGTAAAATATTCATCCTGATCCTTCGTTTTGCCATAAGTAAGCAATAGAACTCAAAACCTTATCTCATTCGTACCAACGCCTTATCTGTAGGCGACCATCTCCAGATCAAGTCCAATCTAGATTGGACTTGATCTGGACTTGACCCGAATCAGACTGCCCACTGATATATCTCAAGCCCTGATTTAATACAAATATTCCGTTCTGTAAGGAAACCGTTCCTTATATAATTCCTTCACCCTGCTCAACAGTGAATCGCGCAGGCCATCAACATTCGATCTTTCGGTAGCCGACATAAACACACAAACCGACTGCGTTTCACTCTCCCATCTTTCTTTCAGTTCTTTCAGTAATTCTTCTTTGGTTCCTTCCTCCAGCCATTCGTCGAAGTTCAGTTCCTCATACCGGTCCATCTTATTGAATACATAAATGATCGGTTTGTCGAACGCATTGATTTCCTGAAGCGTTTTATTTACCACCCCCAGCTGCTCTTCATAACGCGGATGTGAAATATCGACTACGTGAATTAAAAGATCCGACTCTCTCACTTCATCCAGCGTGCTCTTGAAACTCTCTACCAGATGATGCGGCAATTTTCGGATGAACCCAACCGTGTCACTCATTAAAAATGGCATGTTCTCATATACCAGCTTTCTTGTGGTCGTGTCGAGTGTGGCAAACAGTTTATTTTCGGCAAACACATCGCTCTTACTCAACAAATTCATCAAAGTCGATTTACCCACATTGGTATATCCTACCAGTGCTACCCTAACAAGTTCACCTCTTTCCTTTCTCTGCGTCTGCGCCTGTTTGTCGATCTCCCTCAATTTTTTTCTAAGCAGCGTAATTTTGTCACGCACGATGCGACGGTCTGTTTCGATTTCCGTTTCACCCGGTCCCCTCGTACCTATACCTCCTCCCAATCTTTCCAGATGTTTCCACATCCCTCTGAGCCGGGGTAGTAAATATTGATATTGCGCGAGTTCTACCTGCAATCTCGACTGAGCCGTTTTGGCTCTTCGGGCAAAAATATCCAGGATAAGATCAGAGCGATCGATGGTTTTTACGTCCAACACTTTTTCAATATTGGTAATCTGTGAACCCGAAAGCTCGTCGTCAAAAATCACTACGCGGATGTCTTTCCCCTGAACAAAAGATTTGATTTCTTCCAGTTTCCCCTTGCCGATAAAAGTCTTACTATCGGGATGCGCCAGCTTCTGGACAAACTTCCTGACGGTTTTTGCACCGGCGGTTTCAGCGAGAAAAGCCAGCTCTTCCAGGTATTCGTTTACCTGCTGTTCGGTCTGGTCCTGTTGCATCACTGCAACTAAAACAGCCTTTTCCTCCGGCTGCATGATATGTCGTTCTACTGCCAAATTTGGTAAATTTTGCTAAAGATAGGATGGTTGTGGGTTATGGGTTATAAGATATGAGTTATGGGATATGGGTTATGAGTGCTAAAAGTAACTCATATCTCATATTTCATAACCCATAACCAGTTAAAGTCCACTGAGTACAATCCCTATTGAATAAGGATTAATAGTCGGACCGGCGCCATTCTTAATTAAAGGAGTGAGTTGAAGCTGACCGAACACGCCGATCCAGCCGTAGCTCACACGGGCTGTACCAACAATGCGGCCTCCATTAAAGAAACGGGTGGAGCTTTGTTTCTGTATAAATGCGTTTTCGAGCTGACCAGCTGCGTTTTCCAGGTCTTTTCCTTTATTATAGGCACTCAGCAATACGCCTGCTTTGAATCCAAGGGCAATTTTCCAGCTTTTGTTGGTATTCTCAGGGTGAAATGCATACCGGAGTTCAAGTGGAATGTCCAGATTCGTAAGTACCAGTTTGTATTTTTTGTAGTGATCACTTGTAGATGTATTTGGGAATGCCAGCGTCTGATTTCCTGCTGCAGCTACCAGCACTTCTGTTTGTGCGAAAAATATATTACTCGCATCAATACCGATCCCTGCACCTACGCTGAAGTGAGGATCACTTTTAAACGGAAAATCATACATGAAATAAAATGCAAAACCCCGGGAAAATCCAGAGGTATTCATCGTATCGGTCTTGCCAACCCAGTTATCATAACTGAATTCAATCATAAAATGATCGTTGGCCCGGTTTGCCAGGTTCAGAGAAGCATACGTAACTTTCTTCTTGCCATCCTTGGTGGTATCGGCACTTGACTGAGCAAAAACAGCATGACCCAAAAAAACCAGCAATGCCATGCTAACGAGCTTCTTCATATTTTAAATTGAGTGACAAATGTATTTGCCTTGAGGTTAATAAAAGGTTAAAGCAATCAATAAAAAAGGCTCCCGGGCTGGCCCTGAGCCTTTGAAAGACAACGTGTTTTAAAAAATCTGTTTGTGTGGACCCTGCTGGGCTTGAACCAGCGACCCTCTGATTATGAGTCAGATGCTCTAACCAACTGAGCTAAGGGTCCCGCCTTTTCAGGCAGGTGCAAAAATATAGATTTCAGGCTCAGGTTTAAAATATTCTGCAAGATCCTGTTTTAAATGCAGCAAATAATTCTATAAACTGGTCAATCATTATGATTCAATTTATTGGTAACTTGTTTGTTCCTGCCAAAACAGTTCTACATGCCACCGATTGCTGCTATACGAATACAATACCTGCAAACCAGGATCAGCCGGTTCGACGACCAACTGGCGTACAAAGAATTATTTACCGGATTATATCCTTCACTGATTCAATTCGTTGCCGGAATTATAAAATCACGACAGTCAGCCGAAGAGATCGTTTCTGATTTGTTTATGAAGATCTGGGAGAAAAGAAAAACGCTCGAAGAAATTCACAATCTGCGGGTTTATTGTTTTGTATCAGCCCGACATCTGAGTATTAATCAACTGGAAAAACAGAAAAGACAGCACCACGCAGATATCGACGATTATAAAACCAGGCTCGTGCATCCCGCGCCGGACCCTGAAGAATGTATGATCAGTGCAGAAATGCTCCGGCTTGTTCAGGAAATTGTGGAAGAACTGCCGCCGCGTTGCAAACTTTCTTTCAAACTAGTAAAGGAATATGGCTTTAAATACAGGGAAGCCGCAGAAATCTTACAGGTTTCTGAAAAAACCATCGAGAATCAGCTGGCCATTGCATTAAAGAAAATCAGTGCCGCCGTGCATTTCGACATCGGCCGAAGTATCCCCGTAATCGCAGGGCTGCACTAAATTAACTACCACCCGCCTACGCTGCGCTTTGGCGGGCGAAGCACTCTTATTCTCTTATACCCCTATACTCTTATACTTTCTTTTATTGCGCTTGGGGGTAAATCAAAGTTTTACTGTCCTAAGTTGGCTGCCGCCATATGGATAATAATCATATCTGGAATTTGATTGCCAAAAAACTTGCAGGTGAAGCCAGCTCCGGCGACCTGAATGAACTCGAGTCTGCACTTCGCGCAGACCCCGATTTGCATTATTCACTGGAGGCCCTGCACGATATGTGGAAGAAGAAATCCCGGCAGGAACCAGAAAAATCCGAAATCGCGTTTCAAAAACATATGGAGAAGATGCAGGCCATGGGCATCGACATGGGATCGAAGGAGAAAAGTCTGTCGCTGGACGAATACCCATATGCTTCTTCCCGTTTCATGAACTGGAAAACGCTGTCATATATTATCGCCGGTTTTTTTATAATAACCGTTGGATTTTATTTCTTCAGCATCCGGAATGCGTTGGTAACCCCATTGGCACAAAAACCGGTTTGGGAAGTGGAAACGAGAAATGGTTCCAAAACAAATCTGCTGCTTCCCGATGGCAGCAGCGTTTGGCTCAACGCTGGCAGCCGCCTCAGCTACGATTCATTGTATGGAAATAAAATAAGAGAAGTTACGCTAAGCGGTGAAGCTTATTTCGATGTGGTGAAGAATCCCAACAAACCTTTCATCATTCACGCAGGAAAAATAAATATCAAAGTGCTGGGAACTGTGTTCGACGTGAAATCATATCCCGGAGAAAACACCCTGGAAGCCAGTTTAATTCGCGGAAGCATTGAAGTAACCATCCCTTCTGTTTCAAATAAAAAAATTATTCTCAGGCCAAATCAAAAACTGATCATAGATAAAACGGAAACCAGTTCCAGTCACAGCAGCAATCAGTCAACAACAGTGATCATGCCCGAGATGAGTATCCAACATCTTAACAGAGTGGGGTCCGACAGTGTGATAGCTGAAACAGGCTGGATGCAAAACCGTCTTTATTTTGACGACATGTCGCTAAGGGAGCTGTTGAAAAATATGGAAAGAAAATACGGTGTTTCCTTCGAAGTCACCGACTCCTCCTTATACTCCATTCATTTCACCGGTAGTTTCAAAGATGAATCCGTGTCGCAGGCGTTGGATGCACTGCGATTAACAGCGGAGAAGTCGACAGGAGATTTTACTTACGAGATAAAGAACAATCAGGTATTTATTTATAATGGTACAAAAGGTGTTCAATCAATTCAGCCAAAATGAAAATCACATCATGTATGAAATGTAGTTTACTGCTGGTCTTCGTTGCGTTGTTGCGGTTCACGGCCAACGCGGCGGGACAAACACCCGTGTCAATCCACATGAAAAATGTGGAGATCAACCAGGTTTTTGCCACACTTGAAAAAGAAAGCGGATATCATTTTTTATTTAACAGTCGCCTGACGGGTATTCACAAAATGGTAGACGTGGATGCAGACAATGCAGATATCAGTGAAGTGCTGAAAAGTATTTTCACAGGCACCAATCTGCAATACAAAATGCTGGAGAATAAATTAATAGTGATCAGTTCTTCGGATGTAAATCAGGATAAGATTATTAAAGGAAAAGTAGTAGGAGAAAAAAATGAACCACTCAGTAATGTTTCAGTAAGTATAAAAGGCACTACAGGTGGAACAACCACAAATGAGAATGGAGAATTTACTATTTCGGCGCCCGATAATGCAGTATTAGTTTTATCATCTATCGGATACACGGAACAGGAAATTAATGTAGGTACTCAAACTACACTAACGGTTCACCTGGTTCTTACCACTAACAATCTAAATCAGGTGGTTGTAATAGGATATGGCACTCAAAAAAAATTAGACGTTACCGGTGCCATCGCACATGTAAAAGGAGATGAATTATCTAAACAACCTGTGTTAACCGCCACACAGGCATTGCAGGGTCAGGTTGCCGGAGTTCAGGTAACAAGTAGTGGTCAGCCGGGAAGTTTGCCACAGGTAGTAATTCGTGGATCAGGATCCATTTTAGCGGGTGGTAATCCACTGTACATTGTTGATGGTATCTGGACGAACGACATAACCAATATCAATACCGCCGATATCACATCTGTTGACATTCTAAAAGATGCATCAGCCTGTTCCATTTATGGTGTAAGAGGTGCCAATGGTGTAATCCTCATCACCACCAGACAGGGATCGGGTAAGATGAAAGTGAACTTTTCAGCAAATATTGGTACGCAGCAGGCCGCATACGTTGTGCCAATGGCCAATGCGCAACAATATATAAACTATCAGGAAGCTGCTACTGGTCTTCCAGTCACCAATACCGGATTTAACACCAACTGGTACGACGAAGTATTGCGTCAGGCATTCTATCAAAATTATAATATCTCCGTTGCAGGAAGCAGCACGCAGGACAAGTACGCATTAAGTATCGGATATCAAACGAATGAAGGTGTTATCATCAATAATGATTACTCCAGGTACACCGTACGTTTTAACAATGAATACACGCCTGCTTCATTTTTGAAAATAGGAACAACACTTTCTTTTGCCGGTCAGACTGCCCAGAATGTTCCGGTCAACAGCATAACCCAGGATGCTTATCGTGCGTCACCGCTGGTTCCTGCCATGGTAAATGGAAAGTTTGGTAATACTTCTCAATATCAGAATGTGGGTAATCCTGTATTGGATGCACAGAGCATCAATGACCTGAGCCACACGAATACTTTACAGGGAAGTGCTTATCTGGAAATCAAACCCGTATCATTTCTTACGTTCAGATCAACATTCGGAGCTGATCTGGAGTTTTATAACGATCGCGCTTATACGTATGCACATCCGAACGACACTACATTTTTTAATGTTACCGGAGGAAGCCAGGGTCCGAACCTAAGCACCTTAACAGTTGCCAGTTTGAATTCTACCCAATGGGTATGGAGCAATACACTCAGTTATAATGGCGAATTCGGAAAAAATAAATTGACGGTTCTCGCAGGAACAGAAGCGCAGGAATATTATGTAACCAGTTTCTCCGCTTCCAGAAATAAAGTGCCCCCCGTTGAAAGTGAATGGTACTTACAAGACGGTGATCAGTCAACCCAATCCAACAGCAGCTCAGTCCAGAAGAATACAACAGCGTCTTATTTCGGCAGGATAACCTACAGTTATGATAACAGGTTTTTATTAACTGCTAACGTTCGCGCAGATGGAAGTTCCGTTTTTAATGAAGCGAATCGCTGGGGCTATTTTCCCGGAGTAAGTGCAGGATGGATTATGACGAATGAAAATTTCATGCAAAAGCAGCAGATATTTCAATATTTGAAAATAAGAGCGAGCTGGGGTGAATTGGGTAATTCAAATGTTCCTGCGGACGGGTCTGTACCAACCAGCATCACAAATCTTCCTTATTTTTTCAACAGTGGCAATACGGCCAATGGAAGTGTAACCGGGTTCATCACACCACAAATAAAGGATCTCAATATAAAATGGGAGACTACAAAAGAAACAGATTTAGGATTTGAATACGCGATACTCAAAGGAAAACTTACAGGGGAATTCGACGTATATGATAAAAGAGTTGACAACGCTTTAATTTACGTACAGGTGCCGGGCACGTTTGGAAGTCAGGCAAATCCGAGCAGCAACATCACTGCAGGAGACGTACTAACCAACGCTGCTTCTATTGATAACAAAGGGATTGAATTTTCAGCACGCTGGCACGATAAAATAAATGCAGATCTCTCTTATTTCATTGGAGGTAATATATCCTACAATCAAAACAAAGTACTTAGTCTGAATGGTGGTATACCTTTTTTTGATGGCAACATCAACGGATACTTCACAACAGAAACAAAAGCGGGATATCCGATCGGCTCGTTTTTTATGAGACAGGTAGTGGGTGTTTTTCAGAGTTATACGGATATTAACAATTACAAAGACCAAAATGGAAATGTACTGCAACCGGGAGCCCAGCCAGGAGACTTTAAATACAAATACAACACGGCTGTAAAAAATGCAAATCCAAATGTACCGGCAGCATTGGATACGGTGTTCCAGGGTGCGTACCAACCCAAAATGTATGTAGGTATGTCGGGTGGCATCAACTATAAGGCTTTTGATTTCTCATTCGACATCTATTCCAATATTGGCAATGAAGTATACAACGGTAAGTTACAGGCGCGGGTGGTAGCAACTGACAATATTGAGCAGGCTGTAGCTACCAATTTCTGGACCTCATCGAATCAATCGCAAACGCAACCAAGAGCCAATTCGGGAAATCTTCCTGCGTCTTCTTATTTTATTGCATCGGGCACTTTTGTCCGGCTTAATAATTTAGTGATTGGTTATACACTACCGGCAAAAATTATCAACAGGCAAAAAGTGATTACCAGTTGCAGGATATTCTTTGACGGACAAAATCTCGTAACGCTGAAAAAGTATGATGGTTTTTCTGCTGAATTACCGAGTGCTTCTACCGTGAATAATACGGGTGCTGTTACAGCAAACACGGTGATTCCCGTTACGACAGCTACTAACTCAGGCATTGATTATAATACTTACCCTACGATCAGAACCTTTGCATTCGGTTTGAATCTGGGGTTGTGATGGTAACAAAGAATTGAACATAATAATTTTAAAAGATGAAAAATAAATTGCTTTTTCTTGTTTGCTTTTCTTTGGCAGCAGCCGGATGCAAAAAAAGCTTTTTGGATGTTCCTCTGCAGGGGCAGGGTAGTTCTACCAATGATCCCACGGTGATTGCAGGTGAAGTAACTGGTGCTTACAACGCGTTGATCACACCCGATCCGACACAATCGGGTTTTGGATCCTACGACATTCATGGCATTTATTTTATAACGGTCACCAACATCATTTCTGATGATGCCGACAAAGGTAGTTATGCAAGCGATCAGCCTCTAGCGGCAGCCATAGATGATTTTACTGTTACATCAGATAATACCTATATAGCAGGTCTGTGGCGCGGGTATTATGCAGGTATTTCCCGCACCAATGTGGCCATTGCCGATCTTCCTAAAATTGCGGGGGTGTTAACTCCTGCACAAATCACAGAACAAATCGCAGAAATGCGTTTCTTGAGGGGTTATTTATATTTTAATCTCGTGAGGATGTTTGGTGGAGTGCCACTAGTGCTGACCGTTCCTACCGGCCCGCGTAATCAGGACAGCTCATTTTATCATCGCGCATCGCTGAGCGATGTATATAATAAGGGAATCATTCCCGATTTGCAATTTGCAGTCGCCAATTTACCGTTAAAATCGGCCACAGCTGTGGGTCGCGCTACAAAAGGAGCAGCGGAATCACTACTTTCGAAAGTTGATATGTATCTGAGAAACTGGAGTGAGTGTGATAGTTTGGCACAGGACGTGATTAATTCAGGACAATATCAACTGATGCCAGATTACTCCATTCTCTGGAGGCAGGCAGGTGATAATTGTGCAGAGTCAATATTTGAAGTGGAAACAGGATTATACGGAACAGTGGATTATGGTATTCCTGAATATGTAGAAGCGCAGGGGCCGAGACAGGATAATGGTATGGGTACTCCAACAACGCCCTGGAATAACCCGGGTTTTAATCAGCCTTTAGGTGATGATGGTTACGGTCTGGATATGCCTACAGCAAATCTGGTAAGTGCATATGAACCCGGAGATAAGAGAAAAGCGGCCACCATCATAGACCTTCCGGCATCATCTCCCCCTGACACATTGTTTGACGGATTTGTGGTACCGAGTTTGTTAGGAGTTCATACATATTACAATTATAAAGCGTATCATAGTCAGATTCTATCAGGTGGGCCAATACCGCAAATTGAATCTTTCATAAATAATCGCGGATTGTGCCAGAAAAACGTTCATATTCTGCGATATGCAGAAGTACTATTAATTAAAGCTGAAGCTGACAACGAATTAGGCAATACCGCCAGCGCTACTATGAACCTTAATCTGGTGAGAAACAGGGCAGGTTTGCTGCCTACAACGGCAACTTCGCAATCAGATTTACGTACTGCTATATGGAATGAGCGCAGGGTTGAATTGGCGATGGAACACGACAGATTTTGGGATATTGTAAGGCAGGGACGTGCAGCACAGGTTATGCAGGCCTCTGGGAAAAATTTTAAAGCAGGTGTTAACGAGATATTACCGATTCCGTCATCTGAAATAGCCGTCAGCGGAGGGACGCTCACACAAAATATAGGGTATTAATTTTGCAGTATAACAAAGTAAACATTAGCAAGTATTTATTCATTTTAAAGTAAAATCAAAAAGTATGAAAAGAGTAAAAAGTAAATTTTCACTATTAGTTATAGCGGGCATAACGATTGCTGCAATGACGATTGTGTCTTGTTCAAAATCTTCAAGTGGTGGTGGTACCACTCCTCCGCCCCTTATCGGTGGTTATGTGTCTTCTGATTCCGTAGCCACGGATGCATTGATTGCTTATTGGCCGTTTGATGGTGATGCCAATGATCACAAAGGAGGACTGACTGCAACTGTTGCCGGCACACCAACATATCCTTCTACAGGCGTGAGAGGTAAATCATGGCAGGGTGCTGTAGGAGCGTATGCAACACTGGTTCCACCGGCAAGTTTTCCCACGTCGCTGACAAGTTATACCATTTCATTCTGGTATAACGAGCCCTCTAATGTCGATACGAATACAACGCAGGGTATATTCTTTTACAACGGGGCTACGCAGCAAGGTGAGCTCATCAATGAATTCGAATCTCCCGCAAACAAAAATCTCACAGGAGATTCCATCAGGGTTCATCCTGGTTTCTGGGATATCGGTGATGCACCAAACTATGCGCTTTTTGTTCCTGAAACATTCAATACACAGGCAGTTGGTAAATGGGTGTTCTTTACCGTTAGTTATAATGGCGGAACTTCTACTTATACAACTTACCAGAATGCCGTACCTACAGGTGCAAACACTGCGTTTACAAACGGAGCATACGTTACACCCAATCCAATGTGGACAGATGGCACAGCTACAACACCATTGGGCAATCTGAAATTTACAGATGCTCCACAAAGTATTGTTATCGGTACCTGGCCCGACGGTCTTTTTGGTCAGAAAGCGGCAACTGCAAATTACCTGGGTCAACTTGATGAACTCAGAGTATTTGACAGGGCATTGACTCAAACTGAAGTTTCAGGTTTATACCTTAACGGACAGGCAGGTAGATAAAATCAACTTGATTTGAACTAAAAAGGCTGTCTACTATTAGACAGCCTTTTTAAATATATCATCATCTTAATCAGGAATTTGTTTTCATATATAATTTGATACCAGTGAAATCGATCATCATATCAGTCTTAATGGTTCTTGTTATTTGTTCTTGCAAAAAAGATAGTACGCCGGGTACAAATCCTTCGGGTCCCTTCATCGTTATAAATTCAACGGTGAACGACACCCCATATAACGGGGTGGTTGCCTATAATGTAAATAAAAACGCAACCATAAAAATATCGCTCTCATCACCTGTAGACAAATCCACTGTAGCATCCAATACAACCATGGTGGGAAACGGAGTTATCATCGCAAATAATTATTCTTATGCAAATAATGACAGTACGATAATTATCACTCCTACTGCTACGCTAAGCAACATCACTAATTATACTTTAACGGTCTCAACGGGAGTAAAATCAACCGGAGGCACGCCACTTGGTAATCAGCTTACCATTAGTTTCGTGACGGCACTTGACACTACAGATAAATTTCCGCAAATTTCTGACAGTGCCCTGCTGACTCTTGTTCAACAACAAACCTTTAAATATTTCTGGGATTTCGGTGATCCTACCTCCGGAATGGCCCGTGAACGAAATTCAGATGCCACTACCGTAACTACCGGTGGCAGCGGATTTGGCGTCATGTCAATTCTTGTAGGCATACAAAGAAATTTTATTACCCGCGCGCAGGGTCTTGCCAGAATAGATACCATCGTAAACTTTTTAACCAACAAAGCACAGAGATATCACGGTGCATTCCCTCACTGGATGAACGGAACCACCGGAGCAACCATTCCGTTCAGTCCTCAGGACGATGGAGCAGATCTCGTGGAAACATCTTATATGATGGAAGGACTTCTTACTGCGCGTCAATTTTTCAATACCGGTGATCCCACAGAAACAGCGCTTCGTGCAGCCATCAATAATTTATGGAATGGTGTTGAGTGGAACTGGTTTCGTCAAAATGGACAGAATGTATTGTACTGGCACTGGAGTCCCGATTTTAATTTTGTCATTAATCAGCCCATCAATGGTTGGGATGAAGCCATGATCGTATATGCACTGGCGGCATCTTCGCCCGTTGACTCCAATCGCATCCCAAAAATTGTGTATGATAATGGCTGGGCAGAGAATGGAGCTATAAAAAATGGTAAATTATTTTATGGAATTCCGCTACCACTGGGACCCGACTTTGGTGGCCCATTATTTTTTGCGCACTATTCTTTCCAGGGTATCAATCCAAACAATCTGACGGATGCATATGCCGACTACTGGATGCAAAATCAGAATCATTCGTTGATTAATTATAATTTCTGTGTGGCCAACCCTCATAACTACAATGGTTATAGTAGCAACTGCTGGGGACTTACTGCAAGTGATGAACAAGGTGGCTATTCCGCACATTCTCCAACTAATGACGATGGCGTGATATCCCCTACTGCGGCTGTCTCTTCACTGCCTTATACACCCACACAGTCAATGAATGCGATTCGTTTTTTCTATTACAAACTCGGCGATAAAATCTGGGGCCAATATGGTTTTGTAGATGCATTCAATCTTACGAAAGTATGGTTCGCAACGTCCGATCTTGCCATCGATCAGGGTCCCCAGATAACTATGATTGAAAATTATCGCTCAGGTCTTTTGTGGAATCTGTTTATGAGTTGCCCTGAAATTAAAACCGGCATGAAGAATCTCGGATTTCAAAGTCCTAATCTGAATTAAATGGTTATGTCCTATTTTCTTTTTAAAAAAAGAATACTTACGTTCATCCTGTCGCTGGTTGCCGCTTTTTCACTTGCGCAATCTGTCACCCCTTCAACGGATGGCCATCAACTGTTAACCGTCAACCCTGCAGCTCGCGAGACAGGCCGTCAACCGATCTCCGACAGTGCACTGCTTGATCTCGTACAGGAACAAACGTTCAAATATTTCTGGGACTTTGCACATCCCGTGAGTGGCCTCGCACGCGAGAGAAGTAATACAACTCCTCAATACGGAAATGAAGTAGTAACAACCGGTGGCAGTGGATTTGGTATCATGGCCATCATCGTTGCCACAGACCGTCACTGGATCACGCGCGACACGGCTGTCAGGCAATTACTGAAGTCGGTAAAATTTCTGTTGAAGGCAAACAGTTATCATGGGATATTTCCTCACTGGTTGAACGGTGCTACGGGAGTAACCATTCCGTTCTCCAGAAAAGACGATGGTGGAGATATTGTAGAGACCTCTTATCTTTTTGAAGGCCTGCTTTGTGCACGTCAGTATTTCAACCGACAAACTCCGCTGGAAAATGAATTGCGCAACCGCATCAATACACTCTGGAATGGCGCAGAATGGAACTGGCACCAGCGGGACGGGGGCAATGCGCTGTACTGGCACTGGAGTCCCAACAACGGATGGGCCATGAATTTTGAATTGCGTGGCTGGAATGAATGTCTGATCACCTATATACTGGCTGCGTCTTCAAGAGATTACGCCATCACAGAAAATGTATATCGAAAATGCTGGGCGGAGAGTAATCATTTTTTTAACGGAAGAACTTATTATGGTGTAGTACTACCACTCGGCTTTCCATATGGAGGACCGCTTTTCTTTGCCCATTATAGTTTTATGGGATTAGATCCTCATGGACTGAAGGACAGGTACGCCGATTACTGGGAACAGAATTATAATCAGACGCTGATCAATTACAAACACTGTGTAGTGAACCCAGGGCATTTTAAAGGCTATGGTGAAAACTGCTGGGGACTAACGGCCAGTGACACCTATGATGGCTACAATGCACAATCTCCGGGAAATGATTTTGGGACGATAACACCTACAGGTGCCCTGTCTTCCTTTCCGTATACACCGGAATATTCCATGAAGGCCTTAAAGCATTTTTATTACGACCTGGGAGATAAAATCTGGGGAACTTATGGATTCGTCGATGCCTTCAACGAAACTAAAAACTGGTATGCTCAAAGCTATCTCGCCATTGATGAAGGTCCGATTGTGGTGATGATCGAAAACTATCGAAGTGGCTTATTATGGAATCTCTTTATGAGTTGTCCTGAAATTCAAAACGGATTGGGTAAATTAGGGTTCGAAAGTCCGTTGTTGAAAAAATAACTTAAGTGAAATTAAGATCCACGCTTGCCACCGTATTTCTTCTTCACAACATTATTGGATTTTCTCAAAACCAGCATTACGATCCGGTCTCAACTAAAGATTCCATCGCCCCTGTAGGAATCATTAAAAATATTTCGGACTCAGCGTTACTGGATATTATTCAACGACAAACTTTTCGGTATTTCTGGCATTATGCGCATCCTGTAAGCGGCATGGCGAGAGAAAGAGACAACTCCGTTAAAGCTGAATACTATTGGGATTTCATCAATGAAGCAGATGATGAACCCAATCTGAGCAAGGATGAATTCGGGTCTGAGGCCTGTGCTATGGGTGGAACCGGGTTTGGTATTATGGCAACAGTTGTTGCCGTAAATCGCGGATGGATAGGAAGGGATACTGCATTGAGGCGGCTCATTAAGATTGCCGACTTTCTAATCAAAGCAGATTGCTATCACGGTATATACCCGCATTTTATAAATGGAACCACGGGCAAAACCATTCCGTTTGGCCGGGTAGATGATGGAGCCGATATCGTTGAAACATCGTACCTGATGATGGGCATGCTCGTGGCCAGAGAATATTTTAACGGAAACAGTTTACCGGAAAAATATTTCCGCAAAAGAGTTAACCAGATGTGGGAGACCGCCAACTGGGCATGGCAAACAAAGGGCACGAATACTTTATACTGGCATTGGAGTCCCTACAACGATTTTGATATGAACTTCCCGGTGTTTGGATATGACGAAGCATTGATCACTTATGTTGTTGCAGCATCTTCACAAACACACCCGATTTCAAAAGCTGTATATACAAACACCTGGGTTGGTAGTCATGGCTGGAAAAATGGTAAATCCTATTATGGCTTTGTTTTGCCATTGGGAAATTATGATAAAGGAGGCCCGTTGTTTTTTGAACAGTACACTTATCTTGGAGTCGATCCGCATCGGCTGACTGATAGTCTCGGTATTGACTACTGGCTGCAGGTAAAAAACCATACACTGATCAACAGGGCCTACTGTATAGAGAATCCAAAAAAATACAAGGGTTATGGAGCCAACTGCTGGGGACTCACAGCCGGCGATAGTTACAAAGGATATGTGGCCCATTGTCCGGAAGTGGATCTCGGTGTTATTCAACCCACCGCCGCACTCTCTTCTTTCCCCTATACGCCCGAATATTCGATGCAGGCATTAAAACATTTTTACTACGATCTGGGAGATAAAATCTGGGGACCCTACGGCTTCGCCGATGGATTCAGTGAAACTCATAACTGGTATGCAACAACACATCTTGCCATTGATGAAGGACCGATTGTGGTGATGATAGAAAACTACAGATCTGGTTTATTGTGGAAGCTTTTTATGCAGATACCGGATATTCAAAAGGGAATGAAAAGACTTGGGTTTGGATATCCATATAATAACTGATCCATGAAAAATAAGTTGTTGTTATTCATCTGCATGGTTTGCTTCTTTTCATTCGCACATGCCCAGCAAAAAACCTATTGTAATCCGATTAATATTGACTACGGTTTTACCCCCATACCTGATTTTTCTGAAGCCGGGAGACACAGGGCGACGGCGGATCCTGTGATCACGATGTATAAGGGAGATTATTTTTTATTCTCCACCAACCAGTGGGGATACTGGTGGAGCAGCAACATGCTGAACTGGCACTTTGTGCATCGTTCTTTTTTAAAACCTTATCATCATGTCTATGATGATCTCTGTGCCCCCGCCACATTGGTGCTGGGGGATACGCTGTTGGTTATCGGTTCTACCTATGCTAAAAATTTTCCACTGTGGATGAGCACCAATCCAAAACAGGATCAATGGAAAGAAGCCGTCGATTCTTTTCAGGCCGGTGCCTGGGATCCCGCTTTATTTCTCGATGATGACGGAAAAATTTATCTCTATCATGGTTCCAGCAATCTCTATCCATTGTACGGATGGGAAATTGATCACAAAACGTTGCAGCCCGTTGGAGAACATATTGCTTTGATCAAGTTGCATGATGACCTGCATGGCTGGGAACGGTTTGGAGAATACAACGACAATAATTTCCTGAATCCTTTTATTGAGGGCGCCTGGATGAATAAACATAATGGAAAATATTACTTACAATATGGGGGACCGGGCACAGAGATTCGGGGATATGGGGATGGCGTGTATGTTTCGGATCATCCGTTGGGACCCTTTACGTATCAGGCCAGCAATCCTTTCTCTTATAAACCCGGAGGGTTTGCACGTGGAGCGGGGCATGGTTCAACATATCAGGATCCCTATAAAAACTGGTGGCATATATCCACGATGGTAGTGAACGTTAAAAATAATTTTGAAAGAAGACTGGGCATCTGGCCGGCTGGTTTTGATAACGACGGCACTTTATATTCCAATACGGCTTTTGGTGATTACCCCCAGTATTTACCTGCAGAGAAGAAAGATCATCTCTCGGAAAATTTCACCGGATGGATGTTATTGAATTATAATAAACCCGTGCAGGTATCCTCTACGCTGGGAGCATTTTCAGCCAACAATGCAGTGGACGAAGACATCCGAACGTACTGGAGTGCCGCTTCTGGAAATGCCCATGAATGGATCCAAACGGATCTGGGGGCTCGAAGTTCAGTATACGCAGTTCAGATAAACTATGCTGATCAGGATGTGGATTCGGCATTTCTTGGAAAAATCAAAGGCATTTATCATCAGTATGTATTGTGGGAATCTGCTGACGGGAAAAATTGGAATATCCTGATTGACAAAAGTCATAACCAGACAGATATTCCCCATGAATACCTGGAATTAGTGAAGCCTGTAAATACAAGATTTTTAAAATTGGAAAACATTCACATGCCAACCGGTAAATTTGCAATCAGCGGTTTGCGTGTATTTGGCAAGGGCAGCGGAAACAAACCAGATACGGTTAAAAAATTTATCGTTTTAAGAAGTGAAAACGATTCCAGGAATGCACTGATAAAATGGTTTACCGTTCATAGCGCCACCGGTTATAATATTTACTGGGGTATTGCCCCCGATAAATTGTACAACAATGTGATGGTGTACAACGACAATCAGTATTATTTCAAAGCAATGGATAAAGGGCGAACCTATTATTTTTCTATTGAGGCATTTAACGAAAACGGAATCTCTGAAAAAACCAAACCCATTGAAGTAATAGCACAGGAACAACATCCATAAATTAATCAGTTTGCCTGCTCAACATAAATTCGCAAAAGCAGCTTCAAAAAATGTCCAAATGAAAATATATAAATTTCTGTTTCTGATTGCAGGCATCTTTTTTAGCTGCCACTGTATTGCCCAGCCATTTGCAGAAGAAATACAGGCTTTTAAGAAATCAGATAAAACAGCCCCTCCGCCGTCGAATGCAATTCTATTTGTAGGAAGTTCCTCTTTTAGAAAATGGACAGATGTAAGCAGTTATTTTCCTGGTTATACAATTATCAATCGTGGATTTGGCGGATCAACCTTTCCGGATGTAATACGGTATGCACCGGATATCATTTATCCTTATCATCCCAAACAGGTTGTAATATATTGCGGCGACAATGACCTGGCTTCTTCTGATTCGGTAACTGCAGACACGGTATTCAACCGGTTTAAAATATTATTCGAACTCATAAGAAATAATCTGCCCAATGAAAATATGGTGTTTGTTGCCATTAAACCCAGTCCGAGCAGGGCGCGCCTCATGAAAAAAATGGAACAGGCAAACCTGCTTATTCAGACTTATCTTTCCATACAACAACACGCGGCTTTTGCCGATGTATATCACAAAATGCTGAAACCGGATGGGACAGTGATGACAGATATTTTTCTGGAAGACAATCTCCATATGAATGCTAAGGGATATGCGATTTGGCAGAAAGTGATACAACCTTATTTAATGAAGTAGGCTTAAGGCGGAAGGCCTAAAGCTTAACGCGGAACGCAGAACGCGGAACGCGGAACGCAGAACGCGGAACGCGGAAGGCTTAAAACACTTTAGGAACACTGATAATATTTATGCTTGCATTTTATCAAATTAAATAAACATGAAAAAAGTTCTAACGTTTTGCATTACACTGATTATTTCCGTTTGCACTCACGCACAGGATGCCAAAATGAATGCATTCATCAGCGATCTCATGAGCAAAATGACCGTTGATGAAAAAATCGGTCAGCTTAACCTGGTTACTCCCGGAGGGGCGGTTACGGGATCCGTTGTGAGTAAAGGTGTAGACGATAAAATTCGCCAGGGCATGGTGGGCGGTCTGTTTGGAATTACCGGACCCGACAAAGTGCGGCAGGCCCAGGATATTGCAGTGAAAAATTCTCGTCTGCACATTCCCCTGATATTCGGATTGGATGTGATACACGGGCACCGAACAATATTTCCTATACCACTGGGACTATCCTGTTCCTGGGATACGGTGCTTATACAAAAATCTGCCTCTATTGCAGCACGCGAAGCGAGTGCAGACGGACTTGCATGGGCTTTTTCACCCATGGTGGATATTGCACGCGACCCAAGATGGGGACGTGTTTCAGAAGGATCTGGTGAAGATCCTTATCTCGATTCCAGAATTGCAGCGGCGATGGTGCGTGGCTATCAGGGAAAAGACCTCAGTAATTCAGAAAACATCATGGCCTGTGTTAAACACTTCGCGCTGTATGGTGCAGCAGAAGGCGGCCGTGAATACAATACGGTGGATATGAGTCGTGTTAAAATGTACCAATATTATCTGCCCCCATACAAAGCCGCTGTTGATGCAGGCGTAGGATCTGTGATGAGTTCATTCAATGAAATTGATGGTGTACCGGCCACGGGTAACCGCTGGTTGCTTACAGACCTGCTTCGCAATCAATGGAAGTTCACGGGAATGGTCGTTTCCGATTATACGTCACTGAATGAAATGGAATCGCATGGTATGGGCGACCTGACTTACATTTCCGCTCTGGCACTGCATGCAGGCCTTGATATGGATATGGTGGGTGAAGGATTTCTTTCAACCATAAAAAAATCATTGCAGGCAGGAAATATCACCCAGGCTGAAATTGATCAGGCCTGTCGGCGTGTATTGGAAGCCAAGTACAAACTTGGATTATTCAGGGATCCTTACAACAGAATGAATACAGAAAGAGCTGTGAAAGAATTGCTGTCGGGCGACAATCGCAAAGCAGCCCGGGAAATTTCGGAACACAGTTTTGTACTACTGAAAAATAACAATCAGCTGCTTCCTCTAAAAAAATCGGGGACCATTGCGTTGATCGGACCATTGGCCGACAATCACAGGAATATGCTGGGCACCTGGAGTGTATCGGGTGATCCATCGAAGTCAGTTACTGTAATGGAAGGAATAAAAAATGTTGGAGGTTCGGGAGTAAATATACTGTATGCCAAAGGTGCAAATATTTCAGACGACAGTATGCTGGTTAAACGAACCAACACACTGGGAATTGAAATCGAACCTGAAACACGCAGTAGTGAAGACATGTTACAGGAAGCAGTTGCAACCGCAAACAAAGCGGATGTGATCGTTGCGGTGTTGGGTGAGGCAGCAGATATGAGTGGCGAGTCATCCAGTCGAAGCGATATCACCATCCCCGAAAGTCAGGAACATTTATTGAAAGCACTCGTGGCTACGGGCAAGCCTGTGGTGCTGGTACTCTTCAATGGCCGCCCGCTGATATTGAAATGGGAAGATCAGCACGTTGGTGCTATACTGGATACCTGGTTTGGTGGAACAGAAGCGGGCAATGCGATTGCAGATGTTCTATTCGGCGACTACAATCCTTCGGGGAAACTGTCCATGACGTTCCCGCTGAGTATAGGTCAGATTCCCATTTATTATAATGCAAAAAATACAGGACGTCCTTATATGAACGATGGCAACTCAAAATTCAAATCGGATTATCTGGACATCTCCAATGATCCCCTCTATCCATTTGGATACGGGCTCAGCTATACAAAATTTGATTATAGTCCGATTTCACTCAGTACTCCTACTATCTCTCCTGATCAGCCGGTTACAGTAAAACTAACGGTGACCAATAGTGGAAATTTCGATGGGGAAGAAACAGCACAATTATATATCCGGGATATGGTGGCCACGGTAACGCAGCCTGTGAAAGAGCTGAAGAAATTTCAGAAAGTTTATCTGAAGAAAGGGGAGAGCAAAGAAATCAGTTTTACTTTAAATACAGAAGACCTGAAATATGTAAACAGTGATTTGAAATGGGTTTATGATCCGGGAGCTTTTAAAATCTTTGTGGGTGGTAATTCGAGAGACGTCGTGCAGGCTGATCTGGCTGGTGTGGGAATGCAGCCCAAAGCGCAAAGTCAAAAACCTAAAACGAGCCTCAAGCAAAAAGTGAAGGACTAGTCAGGCGAAAAGCCTAACGCGGAACGCTGAACGCGGAACGCGGAACGCGGAATGCTTAACGCGTATCGCTTGAGGCGGAGTGTAAAAAAAGCTGGAGAGTCAATCCAATACGCAAAATGTTCATAATGCGTTTAGCGTTAAGCGTTTCGCGTTAATCGTAAAATATGGAAAATATAAAAAATATCATTTTCGACCTGGGCGGTGTGATCATGGATATTGACGTGAAGCAAACGATACGTGCTTTCTCGGACCTAGGGATGAAGAACATACATGATTACTTCGGGCATGGTTTTGCTGCTTCTTTTTTCAGTGATCATGAGGCCGGCAGGATTTCCGATGAAGAATTCATCGCCAAAATCAGAATGCTTCTGAACGAAGAAGTGAGTCAAAATGATCTAATCGACGCATGGAATGCACTTCTTCTCCAGTTTCCACCGGAAAGAATCCAGCTTTTGAAGGAATTAAAATCGAAATACCGATTATTTCTCTACAGTAATACCAACGCTATTCACTACACTAAATTCAGTGAAATCTATCGAAAAGCCTTTGATGGCGAATTAGAGGATTTGTTTGAAAAAGCCTATTTTTCTCATGTTTTGGGCCATAGAAAGCCAGAAATCACCGGTTTTGGGCTGATTATTACGGAAAATGGGCTGGATCCAAGAAACACTCTTTTTGTAGATGATGCCCTGATGAATGTGGAGGGAGCCATAAAAGCAGGCTTGAAAGGACTGTATCTGCCGCCGGGAATGTTTATTACAGATATACGATGGTGACATCAATGACCGATGACGGTTGACTGATGACCGATGACGGTTGACTGATGACCGATGACGGTTGACAGTTGACGGTTGACGGTTGGCGGATGAGGGTTGACAGATGGCGGTTGACCGTTGACCGTTGACCGTTGGCGGCCTGCCCCACTTGTGCGGGGTTGGCCGGAAAAAAGACAAGCTGTTCAGTTAGGAGTTCCATACTCCCATACCCCCATACTCCCATACTCCCATACTTGTCTTAGTGGATTTCCTCAAAATCAATGTATTCTCCCACTTTGGGGGAGCTGGACTTCGTAGTATTTTTCTGGCCGCTGTCCGTTGGCCTTTGGCCGCTGAATGCCGACCCGGAAGTAGTTGAGTTGGAAGCATTGTTATGCTGACCGGACTGTTTATTCATATTATGGAACTGCTGACGCATATGACTGGTAGTACGGAACAGGGGAATCAGGAAACCCCCGATAAAACGATACAATACATAACCCAATATGAATAAGACGAAAATATTCATGGAAGACAAATTTAATAAACCCTGTTCAAAATCCCTGTTAAAAAGAGACAGTAATTTAAATAGCATATTTGGGAGGAATCGAATAAAACCGTTAAATTTGCAGCCGGTACAGTGAAACAAAAGGAAGGGAACGCAATCGTTCCCTTCTTCTTTTCATATGGATAAGGAAACCCAACTTGAAAGCATCAGGCGGATGATTGACGAGATTCTTCTGGAAGAACCCGTTTATTTTCTGGTGGATCTTCGGATAAAGCCAACGAATAACATAAAGGTCTTTCTGGATGGAGATTCCGGGATCACGATTGAAAAATGTGTGCAGGTAAACAGGAAGCTGTATAAGAAAATAGAGGAAGCCGCTTTTTATCCTGCAGGTGATTTTTCCCTGGAGGTGTCGTCGGCCGGACTGGATGAGCCACTGAAATCGCTCAGGCAGTATAAAAAAAATATCGGCAGGCTGGTGGAAGTTCAGTTACAGGATGGTACGCAGAAAGAGGGTCAGCTGATGGACGTTAATGAAGAAGGTATCGTATTGGAAGTTGCTACGGGAAAGCCGGTAAATGGTAAACTTCCTTCGAAGAAAAAAGAAATAAGTTCTCATAGTTTTTTATTCAACAATATAAAATCAACCAAGATCCAGATTGTTTTTTAACTGGACATAAAAAGATCGGTTATGGCAAGTATCAATTTGATCGAAGCTTTCCAGGACTTTAAGGAAGCCGAAAATATTGACCGTCCCACGATGATGAAAGTGGTGGAAGACGTCTTCAAAACTTTGCTCCGCAAAAAATACGGCAGTGATGAGAATTTTGACGTAATTGTGAATGCTGAAAAAGGAGACCTTGAAATCATGCGCAGGCGGACGATTGTAGAGAATGGTGCAGTTGAAGATCCCCTGGCGCAGATTGCTTACAGCGACGCTGTAAAACTGGAACCGGATTATGAAGTGGGAGAAGATCTCTATGAAGAAATTGAAATCCTGGATTTCGGCCGTCGTGCAATTCTGGCAGCAAAACAAACACTTGCCAGCCGCATCGGTGACCTGAAGAAAAACGTACTGGTAAAAAAATATGGTGAACGTGTTGGTGAGATCATCAATGCGGAAGTTTACCAGGTTTGGAAAAAAGAAATTCTGCTGCTGGACGAAGAAGGAAATGAATTAATTCTTCCCAAGTCAGAGCAAATACCTCAGGATTATTTTAAGAAAGGGGAGAGTATACGTGCAGTGGTGAAGAAAGTGGATATGAAAAACAATTCTCCGGTGATCATTCTTTCCCGTACGAGTCCTTCTTTTCTGGCCAAACTGCTTGAAATAGAAGTACCGGAAATTTTTGATGGCTTAATCGTTATCAAGAAAATCGTGCGTGAACCGGGAGAAAGGGCCAAAGTTGCGGTGGAAAGTTATGATGATCGTATTGACCCCGTGGGAGCCTGTGTAGGGATGAAGGGAAGTCGCATACACGGTATCGTGCGCGAACTGAAAAATGAAAACATCGACGTTATTAATTATACGGCCAATATTCAGTTGCTCCTGCAGCGTTCTTTAACGCCTTCGAAGATAACTAGCATGGACATAGACAGCGAAAAGCTGCATGTAAATGTCTATCTGAAACCAGATCAGGTTTCATTGGCTATCGGCAGAAAGGGAGTGAATATAAAACTGGCCCAGGAGTTGACGGGATATTCCATCGATGTTTTCCGTGATAATGAAGGTGAGACAACCGAATTTGATATTGATCTGGATGAATTCAGCGATGAAATTGAAACCTGGATCATTGATGAACTGAAGCGGATAGGTTGCGATACTGCGCACAGTGTGCTGGATTTGTCGGTGGAAGAATTGGAACGCAGAACTGACCTCGAAAAGGAAACGATCGAAGAAGTACGTCGTGTACTTAAAGAAGAATTCGAAAAAGAATAAACCTGAATCATGATTTTATGATTGGGTATATTCTTTATTATAAATTATTAATAAACACATGATGATGGTCCATGGACGGACCCTCAGTTCATGGATCAACTTATATGGCAGAAACGACAACACCACGTTTAATGGCAGCAGCCAAGGAATTCAACATCGGCAAGGAAACGCTGGTAGATTTCCTGGTGGGCAAAGGGTTTAGTAAGGATGACCTGAAACCAACGGCGAAACTGTCTGACGACATGTACCGTTCGCTTCAGCAGGAATTTCAGGGCGACAAAGTAGCCAAGATCAAAAGTAATCAGATCGATCTTCCCAAGGGAAGTGTGGAAGCCAAACGTAAGAAAGAAGACGAGACGGTCCTTTTCCGTAAGGACCCCAGAAAAATAGTAAAAGAAGAGCCGGTTGTAATAGAAGAAGTCAAGCCCGTAAAGATTGAAGAGCCTAAGAAAGAACCGGAGATAATAAAAATAGAAGCTCCGCATCTTGAAGAGCCGAAAATAATCGATAAGATAGATCTCTCCCAGATAGATTCTTCCACCAGACCCAAGAAGACTTCAAAGAAAAAAGAACCCGAAGTAAAACCTGTTGTCGAAGAAGAAATAAAACCGGCTGTCGAAGTTGAACCTGAAGAAATCGTTGCAAAAACTACTGAACCTGCAACAGAAGAATCCGAAGAAGCAACCATAGAGAATATTCAGATCGATAAAATCGAAGGGCCACGCATTCTTGGAAAAATTGACTTACCTGTAGAAACTGAAAAGCCCAAGCAGGCTGATGAGAAGAGAAAAAGAAAACGTATTCCCATTGAGAAAAGAGAAGGTGGAGGAAACAACAATGGTAAACCATCCGGCGTAGGAACACCGGTTCAACGCGATCCGACAAGGCCAAGCAGCGGCGCGAAACCAATTCTCAAGAGGGACCTTCGTTCTCCTGCAAACAATGCAAACCGAAGTGCTGCAAATCCACGCGATCAGAAAGAAATTGATAAAAAAGAAATTCAGGAAAAAATCCGTGAAACGCAAGCTAAACTTGCGGGTACGGGAGGTCGCGGCAGGGGATCCAAAGCCAAATATCGTCGTGCAAGACGCGAGGAAAATGCTGAGCAGACAGGTAGTGAACAAACCGAAAGTACCAAACTACAGGTGACCGAGTTTATCAGCGTAAGCGAACTGGCTAACCTGATCGACGTAAGTTATGCTGATATCATTAGTAAATGTATGAGCCTGGGCATGATGGTATCCATCAACCAGCGACTCGAAGCAGACGTTATCGAACTGGTTGCAGGCGAATTCGGATATACGGTTGAATTCATTGGTATCGACGATGCGCTTGAACTGGAAGAAGACGAAGTAATTGATACTCCTGAAGACCTTCTACCCCGTTCGCCGGTGGTAACGATCATGGGACATGTGGATCATGGTAAAACATCTCTTCTCGACTTTATTCGTGAGGCCAATGTGGTGGCAGGGGAAGCAGGTGGTATCACACAACATATCGGAGCTTATCAGGTAACCACTTCCAATGGTAAGAAAATAACTTTCCTGGATACTCCGGGTCACGAAGCATTCACTGCCATGCGTGCCCGTGGTGCCAAAGCCGCCGACATCGCGATTATCGTGATCGCGGCAGACGACGCCATCATGCCACAAACCAAGGAAGCGATATCGCATGCACAGGCAGCGAATCTTCCCATGGTATTTGCTATCAATAAAATTGATAAAGACGGTGCAAATCCAGAAAAAATAAAAGAACAACTGGCTGGTATGAATATCCTCGTTGAAGACTGGGGAGGAAAATATCAAAGCCAGGAGATTTCAGCAAAAAAAGGGCAAAATGTAGATCTTTTACTTGAAAAGATCCTTTTAGAGGCTGAAATCCTCGATCTGAAGTCAAATCCCAACAGGGAAGCGTCAGGTACTGTAATTGAAGCGTCGCTGGATAAGGGTCGCGGTTATGTAGCTACCGTACTTGTACAGGGCGGAACACTTAAAAGTGGAGATCTGGTAGTTTCCGGACAATATTTCGGACGTATAAAAGCCATGTTCAATGAAAGAAATAAAAGAATTGAAGATGCGCCGCCTTCGTCACCCGTCTTATTACTTGGATTAAACGGAGCTCCCCAGGCTGGTGAAAAGTTTAAGGTATTCGCCGATGAAGGGGAAGCCAAAGAAACTGCCAACAGACGCGGACAGCTGGCCCGTGAACAGGGAATAAGAACCAAGAAGCATATTACGCTCGATGAAATCGGTCGTCGACTCGCACTTGGGAACTTTAAAGAACTTAATCTGATCATCAAAGGGGATGTGGATGGATCTGTAGAAGCGTTGAGTGACTCGCTGCAGAAACTTTCCACAGAAGAAATAGCTGTAAGGGTCGTTCATAAAGCGGTGGGTGCCATTACTGAAAGCGACGTATTGCTGGCAACCGCATCCGACGCCGTAGTGGTGGGATTCAATGTGAGAGCTTCCGTACAGGCCGCCAGACTTGCTGAAAATGAAGGGGTACAGATCAAGACATATTCGATCATATACAACGCTATTGAGGAAGTGAAGAGCGCGATGGAAGGAATGCTTGAACCGAAGATTCAGGAAAAAGTAGTTGCGAATGTTGAAATCAGGAACGTATTCAAATTTGACAAAGCAACGGTTGCCGGTTGTTATGTACTTGATGGAAAAATATACAGAAACTCCAAGATCAGACTCGTTCGGGATGGTATCGTAATATATCCTGTTGGCGAAGGCGCCACAGCGGAACTCGCATCATTGAAGAGATTTAAAGACGATGCGAAGGAAGTGCCATCCGGCATGGAATGCGGTCTCGTGATTAAAAATTATACTGATTATCGCGTGGGTGATATCGTTGAAGCTTATGAGGAAGAGGAGGTGAAGAGAACGCTTTAAGCCTAAAGCCCAAAGCCCAAAGCCTAAAGCTTAAAACCTAAAGCTTAAAGCTGAAAACAGATCAAAGGTATTTTACTAACCATTAGGATATGATCGGAGATCCAAAAAGAAGTTTTAGGCTTTAGGCTTATAAAGGCTTTAGGCCTAGAAGGTTTTGTTAAAACGCTCTTAACGGGCTATGAAAGAATCGATTGGGCGTATTTTTGACAGTTCCAGATTTCTTTTTATGAAAAAAATAATTTTTGCTGCTTTTTCATTGCTTATAGCATGTGGCGCCATGTCACAGCAAAAAGTAGTTGCAGATAAAATCGTGGGCATTGTAGGCGATAAAATTGTTCTGAAATCCGAAATCTATATCGCTAATGAAGATATCAAAAGACAGGGTGGACAGGAACAAGATGCCTGCACCATACTGGATGGTATGCTCGTTCAGAAAGCCCTGGTGTTACAGGCCGAAAAAGATTCTATCCCGGTAACAGAAGACGAAATTGATGCTGAAATAGAACAGAAAATTCGGTATTTCGAACAACAATACGGTAGCAAGGAAGCGCTTGAGCAGATAGCCGGGAGGACAATCTACCAGATGAAAGAGGAATTTCGTCAGCCCATCAAGGAACAGCGAATGGCGCAGGGCATGAGGAATAAAATTGTTGACGGGGTGAAGATAACTCCTACGGAAGTGAAAGAATACTACGAAAAGATTCCGAAAGACAGTCTCCTGTTTTATGAATCCGAGCTGCAGATTGGTCAGATCATTATTTATCCAAAGCCAAGTCGTGATATCGAAACGCTGGACATAGAGGAACTGACAGAATACAAAACGGAGGTAGAAAGCGGAGCAAAGAAATTTGAAACCCTGGCTACCTTATATTCAGACGATCCCGGAAGTAAAGACAAGGGTGGTATGTATCAGATCAACAGATTGGAAAAACAATGGGATCCGGTTTTTCTGAATGCGGCCTTCAGACTGAAAGACGGACAGATCTCGCCGGTAATAAAAACCCGATTCGGATACCATATCATACAAATGGTTAGTCGCAACGGTGATGATGCAGTTATCCGTCACATTCTCCGTATACCCCAGATTACAGAAACAGAATCTAATGCAGCTATTGTCAAATTGGATTCCATTCGCCAGCAGCTTGTATCTGGATCTATTGAATTCGGAGCAGCGGTAGCCAAATACAGCGAAGATGACAATGCTAAATTCACCGCTGGTTACCTTTTATCGCGTACGGGTTCGAATTATCTTTTGATTGACGAACTGGATAAGGACATGGTGTTACTCCTGAAAAATTCAAATCTTAAAACAGGGCAATATTCTCAACCAACCGTATTTACTGATGAACGCGGGAAAAAAGGCGTTCGTCTGGTGTACGTTCTTTCTAAATCAGAACCGCACAGAGAGAATCTTAAAGATGATTATAATAAGATAGCGCAACGCGCATTGGAACAGAAAAAGAATAAAGTGCTGCAATCCTGGTTTCAAACCAGAATTGCCACTTATTATATAATGATCGACGGAGACTATAAGAATTGCAGTAATCTCTCAAAATGGCAGACCCGCCAGTTTACCTCTACCAATTAGGGTTTAATGCCGGATAGTAGAATGCTGGTGAATAATATTTCCGTGTCCATGCTGATTTAGTACCTATAAGTACATAACTTGGAGCGAACATAAGACGAGTTAAGGGCCCATCTGAAAACACCGGACATGATTAGTATTTTAATTGCTGATGATCATAAACTGATAAGAGAAACCTGGGCGTATATCTTAAATAGTGACCCTCGTTTCGACGTTATTGGATGCTGTTCCAATTCGGAAGAAGCAGTAAAAATGAGTGAAGAAAAGCACCCCGATGTTGTGCTAATGGATATCAATATGATTCCTTTTTCGGGAATCGAAGCCACCCGCCAGATTAGAGAAGTCTCACCGCAATCGTTCGTAATTGGTGTAACCATGCATTCACAACCTGCGTATGCAAGGAAGATGTTGCAGCATGGTGCCAGTGGTTATGTTACTAAAAATTCTTCCCGTGAGGAAATGGTGGATGCTATTCTGGAAGTTGCCAAAGGGAATAAATTTTTGTGCGAGGAAATCACGGAGCTTATCTCTGAAAGTAATGTAGATCCAGCCGTACTTTCCGCAATTAATTCACTTACGGAAAGAGAGATGAATATCGTCAATCTGATTATACAGGGTAGTCAGTCGAAAGAGATTTCAACCAAGCTAAATATCTCCATAAAGACAGTGGAAGTCCACCGGCACAATATATTTAAGAAACTGAAGCTTAAAAATTCACTAGCGCTTATTCATTTCATGAATAACAGTCCCATCGTAATGAAATAGTAGTCAGCCTGCTGTATTCGGTATAACAAGTGTATTTTATTATAACCTGTGGCTCAGTTTTCAATTCAGGGCATACCTGTTTCTTCTTTACGTCAAATTCGACTACCTTTGCGCTTCACTTTTGTTTTAGGGTGCTCAGGCGGCAGTTTTAGACCCCGGGAACAAAAAATTGAGCGACGGAAACCTGAGTCCGGCGTCTAAAAAAGAAAAAATTGAGCGACCAAATAAAACATGAATGCGGACTGGCATTCATCAGGCTTCGCAAACCTTTCTCCTATTATCTCCAGAAATATGGTACGGCATTGTACGGCTTAAACAAGCTGTATCTGCTCATGGAAAAACAACACAACCGGGGTCAGGACGGAGCCGGGGTAGCTACTGTGAAATTAAATATAGAACCTGGCCACCCTTTCCTGCATAGAATTCGCAGTAACAACAACCAGCCCATTGCCGATATATTCTCAAAAATAAATGAGGAAGTTAAAGACCTGGAAAAATACCAGCCGGACATAATGAAACATCCCGGTCTGTTAAAGGGACATATTTCTGTAATGGGAGAACTTCTGCTGGGTCATTTGAGATACGGAACACAGGGAAAAAATAACGTTGAATTCTGTCATCCTTTTATAAAAAGAGATACCATTCCTGCTCGCAATCTGGCACTAGCCGGTAATTTCAATCTTGTAAATACAGATGAGCTTTTTGCGTTGATAAATATTGAGCCGGGAGAATTCCAGAAGCAAAGTGATCTGGCTGCTATGATGGAAGTCATACATCATTTTATAGTGCAGGCTGATGAGGAATTTCCAGATGAGCTGAATCTCAAACAGGTATTAAAAAAGGCCCTTCCATTATTTGACGGCGGATTCACGGTGGGTGGTCTTGTAGGTAATGGAGATGGATTTGTTTTTCGCGATGCGCATGGCATTCGCCCCGCTTATTATTATGTAAATGACGAAGTGATCATCGCTGCGTCTGAACGTTCGGCTATCCGGACTGTTTTTAATGTAGGCGAAAATGAAGTGCTGGAATTGATGCCTGGTAATGCACTCATAGCGAAATCAGATGGAAGATTTTCGGTAGAACAAATTATTCCTGCAAAAGAACGACGTGCCTGCAGTTTTGAGAGAATTTATTTCTCAAGAGGCAGCGACGAAAAAATTTACAGAGAAAGAATTGCGCTCGGGTATAACCTTAGTGAACAGATTCTGAATTCCATAAATCACGATCTTAAGAACAGTATTTTTTCCTTCATCCCGAATACGGCTGAAGTGGCTTTTTATGGAATGTGGAAGGGTCTCGACGACTACCTGAAAAAAGTAATGATCGAAAGAATTCTTTCCTGGGGAAATGATCTCACGGAAGAAAAACTATCGCAGATGATCAACCGGAAGATCCGGATTGAGAAAATTGCAACCAAGGACGTCAAAATGCGCACGTTCATAACGGCAGATGCCAGTCGTAATGAAATGGTTCAGCATGTGTACGACATCACCTACGGCACCGTACAAAAAAACCTGGATACACTTGTTGTAATCGATGATTCCATTGTTCGGGGAACCACGCTCAGGGAAAGCATCGTAAGGATGCTGGCAAGGCTGGAACCTAAAAAAATAATCATCGTATCTTCTGCTCCGCAGATCCGTTACCCGGATTGTTATGGTATCGATATGAGCAAACTGGGTGATTTCATTGCTTTTCGCGCCGCCATAACACTCATGCACGAACGAAAAAAGGAAAAATGCCTGGCAGAAATGTATGAACATTGCAAAGAGCTGGAGAGAATGGGACAGCTTCATACGGAAAATGTTGTCCGCCAGGTTTACAAACCATTTACAACGCAGGAAATTTCTGATAAAATTGCGGAATTGATCACTCCTCCTGATATTAACACGCCCGTTGAAGTAATCTATCAAACCATCGAATCACTGCACCTGGCCTGTCCAACAAATACCGGAGACTGGTATTTCACAGGTAATTACCCCACACCAGGTGGCAACCGCGTTGTCAACAAGGCCTTCATTAATTATATGGAAGGTAAGAACGTGAGAGGATATTAGCGTTGCAAATAACCCTTATTGATAATTTTTACATTTTTCATTTCTCACAATTCCACATTCGCCACATTAAATAAAACAATAAAAAAGGTCCCCAAAACTGGGGACCTCTAAAATGATTTCGTATGAAACTATATTAATGTTTTGTTTCGAGCAGATTGAAGAACTGATCCAACTGTGGAAGGATAACAATTCTTGTGCGACGATTAGCAGCACGGCCTTCCGGTGTATCGTTTGACATTAAAGGAACATATTCACTACGACCGGCAGCTGTGATTTTTGCCGGATCCAATCCATATGTTTTCTGAAGAATGCGTACAACAGCAGTTGCACGTTTAACAGACAGATCCCAGTTGTCGATCAATACGCCACCTTTGAAAGGTTTATTATCTGTATTGCCTTCTACCTCGAATTCTGTATTAGGTTGATTCTTCAACACAGCAGCAACTTTTGCAAGTACATCTTTTGCGCCTTTTGTTACATTATAACTTCCGCTTTTGAAAAGCAGCTTGTCTGAGATGTCGATAAATACAACACCCTTGTCAATTTTAATGTTGATATCGGAATCATTTCCGCTTACGGCACCTTTCAGGTTCATAACCAATGCCATATTGAGAGAATCCTTGTGGGCCATAGCTGACTGAAGATCGCGGATATATGCATCTTTAGCACCTATGTTCTCAAGAGACTTCTTAATGCTTTCAGCCTGTGAACCGGAAATAACTGACATGTCTTCCAGTTGTTTCAAAGCCTGTGTGTTGTTTTCTCTGAGGAAAGCAACTTGTTTGTTAAGTTCGTCTATTTGTCCCTGTAAGCCTGTATTTTTTGAAGTAAGGGAAGCAGTCTGATCGTTACAATTCTTCAGGTCGCCCTGGAGTTTTGCATATTCAGCGCTCAAAGAATCAAAGCGGCCCTGCATTTTGGCCTGCATTTCCTTAAATTTTTTGGTGCTTACGCAGGAGAAAAGAAACAGTGATGACACTGCAAAAAGTAGAATGTACCTAAGCTTCATAAGAATCATTTTAAGATAAGTTAATTAATAATCGAGTGCAATAAAAATATATAACGCAGATAGCAATTGTTGTACCAATCCAATGCCACTGCCTACTTTATTAAATAATATAGTTTCGATGAATACGACTTGAGAATGCATAAGGTCGGGCATAACGCCTGAAAAGCAGCTACGGTCCGGCGAAGATATGCGAAAAAATAAATTCCCATGCATTTCCTTCGTGAAAATTATTTATACGCGATTTTTACTGACTTATGAATTTCTTAGCTTTAGCTCCCTAATCTATCAGCATGAAATTTATATTATACGTCTTCCTCTTGCTAAGTTGCACTTTCGTTTCCTGTAAACTCATGCACCCGGACAGGTCCATTCGTAATAACAAGCAACTTGGAAGGCTTTTGAATGAATATTATGATGACCGGATGAGATATTTCCCATTGGAAGCTACTCAAAATGGCGATAACCGGTACAACGACCAGTTTCCTGTGCAGTTTACAGACGTTTATCAGGACACATTACGTAATTTTTACGGTCGTTATCTGGATAAAATACTTGAGTTTGATCGCGATAAGCTGAACCGCAATGATCAAATAAGCTACGATATATTATTAAGGGAATTGAAGATGGATCTGGAGGGAATTGATCTTCATCTGGCGATTGATAATCTAACGATGCCCAATATCCAGTATATGCCGTTTAATCAGTTTGAAGGCATTCCCATTTCGTTGGCGCTGATGGGCAGCGGCTTGGGCATTCAGCCATTTAAAACCGCAGAAGACTATAATAACTGGATAAAAAGAGCCAGTAAGTTTCAACCCTGGACGGATAGTGCCATCGTCTATTTCAGGAGGGGTTTACAAAACGGGTATATCCTTCCACGCTGTCTCGTGGAAAAAATGATTCCCGAGATGCAGAAAATGGTCTCATCTGATATCACCAAAAGTATATTTTATACACCCGCAACTTCCATACCTGCCGATATAAGTGATTCAGATAAAGCCATTATTACAATCGGTTTGTCGAAATTAATTGCTCAAATACTGGTACCATCCTATCAAAAACTGGCAGACTTCCTTCAGAACGAATACCTCCCAAAAAGTCGCAGCAGTATAGGATTTGACGACCTGCCCAATGGAAAGAAGATATACGAATACCTGATCCGCTACTGGACCACGACCGATAAAACTGCTGATGAAATATATCAAACCGGACTGGCAGAAGTGAAAAGGATTAGACTGGAAATGGATTCCATAAAAACCCAAACGGGTTTTAAAGGAGACCTGCCGGCTTTCTTTACTTATATGAAAGAAGATCCACGGTTCATGCCATATAAAACCCCCGAGGATGTGTTGAATGCTTTCAGAAAAATTCAGGCAACCATCGATCCCAATCTTAAAAATTATTTCGGGCATACCCCTAAAATGAAATTTGAAATCCGTCAGACGGAAGCATTCCGTGCCGCGAGCGCAAGTGCTGAATATGAACAGGGAAATCCGGATGGATCAAGACCGGGAATTTTTTATGTGCCCATACTGGATGCTACTAAATTCAATACAACATCAGGAATGGAATCATTGTTTCTCCATGAAGCCATTCCAGGGCATCATTATCAGATGTCGCTGCAAATGGAAGACACACTGTTACCGAAATTTCGAAGGTTTGCATGGTATGGAGCTTTTGGAGAAGGGTGGGCTTTGTATTCTGAATCACTTGGAAAAGAACTGGGACTTTATACCGATCCTTACCAGCATATGGGCGCTTTGGGAGATGAGATTCACAGAGCGATCAGACTGGTAGTGGACCCGGCCATGCACGAGAAAAAAATGTCGCGCGAACAGGCAATCAAATATATGATGGACAATGAAGCGATCAGCGAGCAGGGTGCAACTGCTGAAATTGAGCGATATATTGCCATTCCGGCACAGGCGCTCAGTTATAAAACAGGTGCTATGTTGATTCGGGAATTGAGAACAACTTATTCAAAGGAACTGGGAGACAGGTTCGATATCAAAGCATATCACGATGAAGTTTTGAAAGATGGCTGTATGCCATTGGAAGTGTTCGAAAGAAAAATGGAAACCTGGGAAATGGATCAGTAAATTTTTAGTTTACCATCTTCATAGATAGGCAGCACATTTGCCTGGTCTGATTCCAGGCAATACCGAATATCTTTTTCCAGGCCGTAAGACATTAAACGGTTAAAATGGGAAGCGTTATTTTCTTTCATAAACCCAAAAAGATCACCGGCTGCTCTGTTATACAGATTAGCAGCAATATGTGAACTGTCACATTCTATAGTAAAATGTTCACGCACTTTTTCAATAACGGCTCCGGCAAATAAGGTATCTTCTATATTGATCCGGTCCTTCCATGCGGCGCATGCCAGAATAACACTATTTTTTTGCTGAATCAGATAATCAGTTACTGCCTGCAGATTTACAAATGAACCTGTTACAATTTCGCGGGCTCCTTTTTCCAATGCCATATGCAGCAATCGGGTGCCATTTGTAGTTGTGAGCACCAGAATCTTCCCATTAATAAATGGCTTACTATATTCAAAAGGAGAATTGCCGTAGCTAAGTCCCTCTGCAATTTTTCCATCTCTCTCCCCCGCAGTTACACAATTAATTTGTTTGCCCAGTTCAATACATTTTGCCACACTGTCAACCGGAACAATATGACGGGCACCATTATATAGGGCTGTTGCAATAGTAGATGTGGCCCGTAGTACATCGATAATAACCACAATGGCTTGTGATGCATTGTACAAATGTAACAGCGCAGGAGACATAGAAGTATAAAGATGAGGCTTCGTGTTCGGCATCGTAATAAAATCTATTAAAATTGATTCGCTGTACAGTAAGTTTCAACAGACTAAGACAGGAATGGAAGTTTTACAACCCGCGCCTGCAAAAGTTTATCTCTAACCTTGATATAAATTTTGCTGTCCGGATTTGAAAAAGTATCTCTTACATATCCCAATCCGATCGCTTTATTTAAAGAAGGCGATTGGGTACCGGAAGTAACTTCTCCTATTTTCATTCCTGAAAAATCCTTGATCTCATAGCCATGCCTGGGTATTCCTTTTTCCAGCAATTCAAATCCAACCAGCTTCCTTTGTAACGCTGCTTTCTTTTTTAATTCAATCTGTTCGCGACCAACAAATGGTTTTGAGAAACGGGTAATCCATCCCAGCCCGGCTTCCAGTGGAGAAGTAGTATCGTCAATATCATTTCCATAAAGACAATATCCCATCTCAAGTCTGAGTGTATCCCTTGCTGCAAGACCAGCTGGTTTAAGTCCTGTCAATTTCCCTGCTTCAAATATGGCATCCCAGATTTGACTGGCTGAATCGTTTTTGTCTTCAAAATAAATTTCAACGCCACCCGCTCCGGTATACCCGGTAGCGCTTATGAGTACATTCTCCACTCCTGCAAAAGTTCCCTTTACGAAACTGTAATACTTCAGGTTCATCAGGTCCATGGTCGTTAGCGGTTGGAGAATACGTGTGGCATTCGGACCCTGTACAGCCAGCAAACAGGTCTTTGATGAAATGTCTTCCATTGAAACATTCGCCGAATTAAAACTTTTTATCCAGTTCCAGTCTTTTTCAATATTGGCTGCGTTTACAACAAGCATGTACACTTCTTTCTCCTTAATACAATAAACTAGCAAATCATCCACGATGCCACCAGATGTATTGGGAAGACAGCTGTATTGAGCATGACCGTCTTTTAATTTCGAAGCGTCGTTCGAAGTAACCTGCTGAATTAAATCCAGTGAACCGGGTCCTTTTAAAATAAATTCACCCATATGACTCACATCGAATATGCACGCATTATTTCGCACTGCAAGATGTTCGTCGTTGATCCCTGAATAACTAATTGGCATATTATACCCGGCGAATTCAGCCATCTTAGCACCTAGTTCCAAATGCTTTTTTAAAAAGGGAGTACTTTTCATATACCGATTGTTTATAAAGAAACCGAGCGCGAAATTAAAACTTGCCCTGCAGGAAGCAATAAAAAATATGGCCCCGGCTGAGCCGGGACCAGGTACGAATAAAGAGTTTATACTAACTCATGCGTGTTAACAGTGCCAGGGTTGAAATGCCATCAGGGGATTTGGTTTCCAAATTGCCTGAAGGGTCGGCTACATGTGTAGAAGCTGAATTGGCGGTTTTTTGTTTGTGATAACGATAATCGCCATTGGGATTGTCTTTTTTCTTTTGTGAATCTTCCGGTATTTCTTTGCGTTCCGGAACTTCATTCTTTTCAGCCTTTTCGGGCCGTTCAGGTTTTTCTGGCTGTTCGTTGTCGTCACTGAAACTTTTATCAGCTCTTTCAAGCCCGGTTTTGGTCATTATATACTCCGTATTGGATTCCCAGGAATCACCGTTATCGTCAGCATCGTCCCAGTAAACATTGATTCCGTTATTATGCCAGTTCCTGTTGATATTAAACCAATGATAGTCACTCAGATTTTCACTCATGAATATTTTCCTGCCGACGGGTACTTTAATAACAGCCACTACCTGCTGATTGCGAAATTGCTGTTTTGGTTTAATCACAAATCCTCTTGGCAAAACAAGTATGCTGTCCTTTTGCTCAACCTGAAAGTATATTTCCGATGCTTTAGATTTTGCTTCAGAACCAGAGTTGCCTCTGCTTATTTTTTCAAGATTCAGGTGCCAGGCACTATCGTCGCTTTTTGAAACTTCTATACGAACATTATTCATCGTGAGGCTGTCTTCTTTCATATCGAAGAAAGGACCTTCGTGATGCCAGTTCATTCCCATAAAGTCAGATTCGAAGAAAACAGGTTTGATGTCGTCCATTTTAACAATGAGTCTGCCATTTGCGGGCGGAGTTAAACTAACAACTTCTTCCACACCGTTGCGTGTACTGAAATGTCTTGAGATATTGGCAGCGAGTATAATCAGGCTGATGAGTCCAATTACCCAAAGACTTCCGAAAATATATCCAAGATAGGTACCCCCTCTGCGAGCCCCGATGATCCGGCGGATCAGCCAGGTTAACAAACCTATCACTGGTAAAATCAGGAAGAGAAGCAGAACAGACCACATTAAAATATTCTGCCAGAATCCCTGGATAAAATAATCTTTCAGTGGTAATATACCTGCTCCTGTAAAAATGACTCCTATCAAAGCTGTTACTAATGCAAATGTGATGATGACAGAAATAAATAAGAAGAATGCTTTGAACAACACTCCGATAGCATGTCCTATGCCACGGCGTGGAATATTAACGGACGAAATATCCTTTCTGATTCCACTGGATCTGTTCTTCATTTCATTTCCAAAGTCTTCTGCTCTTTGTTTGATTTCACCACCAACCACCGTTGCTTTTTGTTTGAAACCTTCCAGGTCACTTTTAATTGTATTCTTGATGGATTCCAGATCAATTTTTTCTCCCCTCATTTCCAATTTTTCAGTAGCAGATCTTGCCTCCGGAAGAACGATCCAAAGGATGATATAGATGGTAGTAAGACCACCTCCAAAACCGTTGGTGATAAATGAAAAGGAATCGTCGAAATCAAACCAGATATGATGGAATATGGAGCGGATCACGCCGAATACCAGAGGCAAGCAAAATATTACGCGTGGAATCCAGACATCGATATTAAAATAAGCCGCGAGGCCACTGGCTACCCCACCTATGACTCTGTGATCAGAATCACGGAAAAGTCGTTTGCGAATATTTGTTACCATGGATTTCGGCGGAAGAACAACCCACAAAATCAAATAAACTAAAATACCAGTTCCAAAGCCGAGGGTAAGAAGTGCAAAAATGATTCTTATTATAGAGGAATCAATTTTCAGATAAGCAGCAACACCACCACAAACACCACCCAGCATTTTATCGTTTTCGGAACGATACAAGCGATGAGGTTCATTGGTAGTTGTTTCTTCGGCGTAAACAGAAGATGTGCCCTTGCCTGCGTTATTGCTTGTGCCTGTATTTTCTTCCTGATCAAAATCTTCTGGGCGACCCATGCTCGCGATGATTTCATTTACATCTGCATCTGTGATACAGGTTGCTCCTTTTTTGAGGCGGTCAGAAAAAAGTTCGGCAAAGCGATTTTCAATATCATTTACGATTTCATCTGCGCCATCTTCACCTGCAAAATGATTTTTCAAACTCTCAACGTATTTGCGCAAAATATCATACGCTGTTTCTTCAATCGGTATTACCCGGCTGTGAAAGTTTATATTGATGATCTTTTTCATTGTATGTTATTTGGAGATTGTTAAGGTTTGGTTTATTGGCTTTCAGATATTTTTTCACTTTTTGTTGCGAGAGCATCTACTGCGTCTGCAAGTTCTTTCCAGGTTGTTTCCAATTCACGATAAAAGGCAAGTCCTTTTTCCGTGAGTGAAAAATATTTACGCGGGGGACCAGAATTACTTTCCACCCAACGATAAGTGAGCATGTCGGCATTTTTCAACCTCGTGAGCAAAGGATAAAGAGTGCCTTCCAAAATGTTCAGATTGGCAGCTTTCATTTCTTCCACGATATCGGAAGGGTAAGCTTCCCCACGCCGGATGATGGAGAGTATACAGAATTCCAGTATGCCCTTTCGCATCTGGCTCTGTGTATTTTCTATGTTCATGGTCTTGCTTTTAAATGATAAATTCCCGCTTGCAATACAAATATAAGGAGAATTATAGTACTATGCAACACAAAGTACCATAGAACAGTCAATACTTTTCATTGTATCTTAGATAATCATCTGCATTCTAATGGTTTAGACATGCAAAAATATTTTCAAAATATTTTTAGGCCCGCAGAATGGCTTCTTGGCGGTGATTAAAACCTCTCATGACGGTCGATACCCTCTCTATGGTCTCTCTATGGTCTCTCGGAATCCGAGAGACCATAGAGAGACCATAGAGAGATCAAAGAGGGGCCATAGAGGGAAAATCGGTATCAAGCACCGTATTCGTATGCCGGTCGGATAGCTTAAAGCATTAAGCCCGGAATCAGCTTAAAATTCTGCATTTTTGGGTGTGCGTGGGAATGGAATAACATCCCTGATATTGGTCATGCCTGTTACAAACTGAACCATACGTTCGAACCCCAGACCGAAGCCCGCGTGAGGCACAGAACCAAACCGGCGGGTGTCGAGATACCACCACATTTGGTCAATTGGAATATGCATTTCGATCATTCTTTTTTCCAGTAGATCCAGTCTTTCTTCTCTTTGTGAGCCGCCTACAATTTCACCAATACCTGGTGCCAGAATATCCATCGCCGCAACAGTTTTTCCGTCATCATTCTGCCTCATGTAAAAGGCTTTGATTTGTTTGGGATAGTCTGTTACAATTACCGGTTTTTTGAAATGTTTTTCAACCAGCCAGCGTTCATGTTCACTTTGCAGATCGGTGCCCCATGAAATATCATACTTAAATTTCTTCTTCTTATACGCGGGAGACTGAAGCAGAATCTCTATAGCCTCTGTATACGTGATTCGTTCGAAGTCCTGGTCAGCAACAGCTTTCAGCTTCCCGATCAAACCCATTTCACTTCGTTCAGCCTGCGGTTTCTGTTTTTCTTCTTCCGCAAGGCGTTGATCCAGGAATTCCAGATCTTCCGGATTATTCTTCAGAACATATGCAATCAGATACCGCACAAAAGATTCAGCAAGGTTCATATTATCTTCCAGATCGTTGAAAGCAACTTCAGGTTCTATCATCCAGAATTCAGCGAGATGCCTCGTAGTGTTTGAGTTCTCTGCACGAAATGTGGGTCCGAATGTATATACTTCTGAAAACCCCATAGCTGCCAGCTCTCCCTCAAGTTGCCCACTTACTGTAAGATTGGTAGCGCGACCGAAAAAATCTTCTTTAAAATTCACTTCTCCGAATTCATCCCGGGGGGTTCTATCAAATGGTAACGTGGTTACCCTGAACATCTCGCCAGCACCTTCTGCATCAGATGCGGTAATAATCGGCGTATGCAGGTACACAAATCCGCGCTCATTAAAAAACTGATGCACGGCAAATGCCAGGGCATGCCGGAGGCGAAAAACAGATCCGAATGTATTGGTCCGGAACCTCAGATGGGCTATTTCTCTCAAAAATTCAAGACTGTGCTTTTTTGGCTGCAGGGGAAATTTATCAGGGTCACTGAGTCCAAGTATTTCTACTTCAGATGCTTTCAGTTCTACTTTCTGTCCCTTGCCCAAAGATTCAACCAGCAAACCCGCTACCCGAAGAGAAGTTCCAGTAGTTATTTTTTTTAGCAGGGCTTCCTCAAAATTGCCCAGTTCAAGTACAATCTGAAGGTTTTCATTGGAAGAACCGTCATTTAAAGCGATAAACTGGTTATTCCTAAGTGTTCTTACCCAGCCCATAACCGTTATTTTCTCTTTCCCGGCTGGCATGATCAGTACATCTTTGATTTTAATCCGCTTGTTAAACATTCGACATGGAGCTTTCGGGTGAATAATGAGCGCAAAGATAAACCTTGAAATATTTTTTTAGATTTTCCGTTTTTTTATTAACATTGCAGCGGAATCGGGCTGATTTGTTCTTATCCTTTGCTCGCAATCGTCAGTTTTAGTCATTCCGCTCGTCTTTAATCAAAATACATTCACAAATTCTTTTTCTACAGATCAGTACTTACTGCTGTAATTCTCAAGCTTTACTATGTACGACATACTTCAACTAAACGACATGCTCGTTCCCGAACTACTCGATATTGCTGAGCAGTTAAAAATCCCCAACGTTAAGAAATTAGATAAACAGGAACTTGTTTATAAAATATTAGATAAACAGGCCCTCACACCCAGCGCTAAAACAGACGCTGAAGATGGTGATGATAAGCCGAACAAGCGCAAGCGTATTGTAAAAACTACTACTGCTAATTCCAGTGAAGAAGCTTTTGTAGAAAGTGGTGACCCGTCTCCAAAATCGAAGAAACCTGAACCTAAAAAGGATCTGAAGAAAAAAGAGGAAAAACCCATCGTAAAAAAACTAAAGCGGAAGGAAGACGAGGCTGAAGAAGAGAATCATTCTCCTGTTTTACATAAATCACACCCTGCCCCCAGACCCGAACAGCCTGTTCAGCATCATACGGAAGAGTCAAATCAGTCTGATCAGACAGAAAGTTCGCAATCCGACAATACAAGGAACGAAAATCAGGGAAATGGAAATGAAGAAAACGGATCTTCTTCCGAACAACATCGTCCCAATAATGGCGATCAGCAACAAAAAGTCTATCCCCAGCGTCGGAATGAAACATTCAACATAGAATTTGATGGTGTCATCCAAGCTGAAGGTGTATTGGAAATGATGCCCGACGGTTATGGATTTCTAAGAAGCAGTGATTACAATTATCTCTCCTCACCCGATGATGTATATGTATCACCATCTCAAATAAAACTATTCGGCCTTAAAACCGGCGATACCGTTTATGGATCTGTTCGTCCGCCAAAGGAAGGTGAAAAATATTTCGCTTTGCTGAAGGTTGAGACCATCAATAACAAATCACCGGAAGAAGTAAGGGATCGTGTACCATTCGACTACCTGACGCCGCTTTTCCCTTTCGAAAAACTGAACCTTTTTGTAAGTCCCTCTGATTTTTCTACACGTATTATCGATTTATTCACCCCCATAGGCAAGGGTCAGCGCGGATTGATAGTTTCTCAGCCGAAAACTGGTAAAACGATGCTGCTGAAGGCCGTGGCCAATGCCATCGCCGTCAATCATCCTGAATGTTACCTGATGATCGTGCTTGTGGATGAACGTCCGGAGGAAGTTACCGACATGGAACGTTCCGTGCGTGCCGAAGTAATTGCGTCCACATTTGATGAGCCTGCTGAAAAACACGTAAAGGTCTCCACGGTTGCATTACAAAAAGCAAAACGTTTGGTTGAGTGCGGTCATGACGTGGTCATACTGCTGGATTCCATTACCCGTCTTGCACGCGCTCACAATACCGTAGCCCCGGCTTCAGGTAAAGTACTGAGTGGTGGTGTGGAAGCGAACGCCATGCAAAAACCCAAACAGTTTTTTGGTGCTGCGCGTAAAATAGAAAATGGTGGCTCACTTACCATTCTTGCGACCGCCCTGATAGATACCGGATCCAAGATGGATGAAGTAATCTTTGAAGAATTTAAGGGAACAGGTAATATGGAATTGCAGCTCGACAGAAGATTAGCTAACCGACGCATTTTCCCTGCCATTGATCTGGTGGCGTCATCCACCCGTCGTGATGACCTTCTCCTCGAAAGAGAAATTCTTCAGCGCATGAATCTGCTGCGCGTTTATCTGAATGATATGAATACGGAAGAAGCCATGAATGAATTACTGAAGCGTATGCGGGGAACGAAAAGCAACGAGGAGTTTCTGGCGAGCATGAACTCGTAATTAAATTATGAGATATGGGTTATGAGAGATGAGTTCCCGGAGAATCTTTTCAAACTCATAACCCATATCTTATAACTCATATCTCATCATAATCCATAATTAAAATATAAGGTGTTCTCTGTGTTTAATCTTCGTGTGAGTTAACTCGGTTACCAGTTGTACGCCTGTAATAGATTTGATGGATTCCATCATCTCCAACATAAGATCATCTGAAACAGCATCTCCTTTCAGCAACCAGAAGAAATCAAGATTTTTAAATTCCGGCAGTAAAAATTCTCCGTCGTATTGATTATTATATAAGTAATGTATAAGTGTTTTGTGGGGTTCCGGGCATTCATATACCGTAAAATAATATTGTCTTTTTTTGCGAATCATCGGGATCTCGATCTGATTCGTAATCCTGAAGTCAAGGCGCATCTGGCGATTTAGCTGCCAGCAGAAGCGATATCCTTTTAATGGTGCTACAATTCCCAACAGGCGGGAGCCATCAAAAAAGTCTCCCTCCATATTTTCCATATCCAATTTCAACGACTTCATAGTATCATTTAAATTGGACTGCTGCTTTTATATCTTCTTTATCTCTCAAAAATTCGACCGTTGTCTGATCACCTCTGTTAAATTTAGACAGTGCCTCCATATAAGTCTGCAACGAAAATACCGGGTAGTCACCGAGTTTGATAATGACGTCTCCGGCTTTTAATCCGGCTTTTTCGGCAGGCCGCCCTTCGCTGATTGCATCAATTCGCAATCCTGATCCGGAATAACTATAATCCGGCATCAGTCCGAGCGTGACATTAAAAGCTGGCGAAACACCAAACTGTTTGTCCCTCGTTTTAACGAAAGGTGGTTTATTCGTGCCATCCAGTTTTTGTATTATGGCGTAGATCAGATGAATCACTTCCATCTCTCCGACATAATTTATTTTATCGGCTTTGTCTGTGGGCTTATGATAATCCGGATGAATACCTGTAAAGAAAAAAAGTACAGGAATATTTTTCAGGTAAAAAGAAGTATGGTCGCTGGGACCGGTGCCGCTGGAGTCGGCGTTGAGAACAAATTGTTTTTTATTCAGCGTGCTTCCAATCAAATCGGCCCATTCGGGAGAAGTACCATAACCACCGATCGTAAGCACATGAGAACTGTCATTGAGTCGCCCGATCATATCCATATTGATCATATAACCCACCTTCGACAGTGCTACGCTGGGGTGTTCTGTAAAATATTTTGAACCTATCAGTCCGGATTCCTCACCAGAAAAAGCAATTAAAAGATAGTTGGTCCTAAGTCCCTTTGTTTTTTTCAGCAATCTTCCCAGCTCCAATAGTGCCGCAGTACCGCTGGCGTTGTCATCAGCTCCGGGATGAATCATTTTTTCTGTTCCCCTGTATAGAGAATTACCATCTTCGCCAAAACCAAGATGATCATAATGTGCACCAATAACAACGGTGTAAGGTGCACCTGCATCGATGAATCCAATCACGTTATGACCCCAGCGTTTTTTTTCAGTCATAACTACCTCGATTTCCACGTCGAGAGATTGTGAAATATCTTTCAGATATTTTTTTCTGCCAGCTTTAGTAACATACAAAGCGGGAATTTTTTCAGGCTTAATGCCTTCTGCCGGATCAAAAACAATTCCATCATCCGTTTTTGAGCTATTGTAAAAAATGACGGCGCTGGCTCCCTTGCTTTCAAATAATTTAATTTTCTCCCTGAGCAGTCTACCCATATCAAAGTGAGGATTCGATGCTGCAGATTCAACTACTTCTTTTAAATCGAAAAACCAGGGAGATCCGCTTTCCTGCAGAGCAATCGCAGGTGAGCCATCCACTTTTCCCTGAGCACTGAATGGAAGCGGAAAAAATTCAGTATTGAGAATGAGGTCGGTATTATTTATTGAAAACCGCGAATGGCTGATGTCTCTTCCATCATATATTTCAAAGCGCTGCAGATACGTACCACTGTCTCCCATTGGTTTAATGCCTGTTTTCATAAAACCACTTACAATATAATCCGAAGCAAGCGTTTCTCCGGGTGTTCCGGATCTTCTTCCTTCCAGTTGATCACCCGATAGGTAGCCAATGTCTGTCTGCAGGTCAGTAATAAGCTCTTTGTCTGACTTATGAAGTTTTTGGGAAATGGCGAAAGGGAGAACTATGTGTAAGAAAATCAGGGATAGTAAAATACTTCGCATCATGAAGATCCTTTTACAAAATAGAGGGTACAAAGTTATTGCGGCGATGCCATTTCGGGCAGACATGAAATTACAGTTACTTTACAATATATCATGGGTAAATCGTCGGATACTGATGTCCGGGAGCTTGTTAATCGGTCGACCCCCCGTTTTAGAACGTTAATGATGGGATAAAGCTTCTAAAACTTTCATGTCATAAAAATTTTCCTTTACTTTTGCAGATTAGCCTTTTCCGAACTAAAACAGGTATCAGGCTGGTTGAAAACAGTAACGTTGAATGGCCCTACCGCACCTTATTAAATACGTATACACGAATGGAACCGATGAAGTAATTCGTCGGGGTAAAAAGATCCATGCAATTGGATACGTTGAACTCATCGAGTACGATGAGCTCTTCGAATCAGTTACATTTCGCATTAAGGACGATAGTTACTCCACTTACTATAAAGTTTTTGTTCAGAAATTTCGCGACGCGAAAGCACTTTCAGTTCGCTGCAGCTGTCCGTATAATCTCGGCGACATATGCCGGCACGAAGCGGCTGCCCTTATTCAGTTACAGGAACTGCTCGACCGGAATATGCTCAAGGCTGAAGAGATCAGCTATGATCAGTCACATACCGTGATCAAGATGAAGTCGATCGATCTGAAAACCATACGCCTCCTTTGTTCCCGGGAAGTTTATGAAGAAGCAGGAAAATTTCTGCAGTCCCATAAAGCAACGATCCAATACGCGGCTGATGAAACTGTAAAAGCAGTTGTGGAATTAGAGGGAATAAAATATCCGGTACTCATAAGAAAAAATGAAGAACGGAATTTTGATACAAGCTCAACATATCCTGATACCGACCATCCTTTGTGCCTGCCGAAAGTGATTTTATTTATTCAATTGTTGCAATCACACGGCTCCTATTATTTCGACAGCATACGTAACTGGGACAAGGAAAAGAATAAATTGCTCGAAGCCTACGGTTATTCCCTGTCCGACGATCTGTCCGGAAAATTTGAGTTCTCTTATAAAGATGGTAAACCTTTTCTGCGTGTATTGGATACAGCCATTAAACGCGTAAACCCTGCAGCGCTTTCCAGGCCCAAACCAGAAGCAGAAAAAGAGGTATTGGAAGAAGTTATGGAGCCAGAGCAAAAAGCCGGTTCCGTACAAAGACTGGGAGTTGTTTTCAATTTTAATCACGATGCTTATCCGGGGTTTTTACTGGACGCCATCAGTGGCGAAAGCAATGAACAACAAACCGCCTATATCGGCAAGATAGAAAAACTGGAGTTGGCCAAATTCGTCAATACAGAGAAATTTAACGAACTGGATCGTCAGCTTGTTTTTTCACTGCGTAAAACACAGGAACAGGAAGTTAATAAATACCTCAATCGCAATTCTCCCTTCAGTGGGATGTGGGAAAATATCATTCATACTGATGGTGAAGAATTGCCCGACGATACAAAGGCGCTGATTATAGAATATTTACATCCGCGGTTTCGAAAATTGTTCAGCGAACTGCACGAAAACCCTTTTATCTTTTTTCTGAACGGGCACAAACCTTTTAAAACGGTCAATCTGCAGTCGGTGAATCTTTCTCCCGATCCTGTGAGTCCTTCGTTCAGGGTTTCGATTAATAAAAACAACGTTGAAATAAAGGCCTATACAAAAATTACCGGGCAGTTAATCGAACTTACACAAAACAAATGCAACAGCCAGGTTATTCTGTTTCTGAATAATTGCCTGTACTTATGGAACAAACCAGAAGACATTGCGATTATTTCAAAATTTAATGAAGGGAAGCTGGTCATCTCAAAATCAGACTGGCCGGAGCAATTGCGCAGTTTCATTATTCCGTTGCAGAAAGAATACCATGTAGAATTTGACAATGATCTGATCCGCGAAATAAAAAGCGGTGATCCCGAAAGAAAAATACTGCTACAGGAAAAGGGGGATTATTTATTATTTCAGCCTGTTTTTTCTTATAAGGGATTTGAAACAACCTCTATTGGCAAAGACCAGCTGGTTGTTCCGGATGCTGATAAAGTACTGCTTATTCAGCGAAACAAAGAGAAGGAGGCAGCTTTCATTACTCAGTTGCAATCGTTGCATTCCCAGTTTATACAACCACAGGGCTCCTCGGGACTGGCGCTGAAGGGAAACGATGTGCTGAAAAACAACTGGTTTTTTCTGTTCATGGACGCCATGCAGGAAATGAAAGTGACCGTACAGGGCTTTGACGCATTGAAGAATTTCCGTTTTAATACTTCCAGGCCCCAGACGAAAATCCATATTAGCAGTAGTACGGATTGGTTCGATGCGAGAGTGGATATCATATTTGGCGATCAGAAAGTAACGATCGCCGATGTTAAAAAAGCGCTGGCCAATAAGCAGCAATTCGTTCCACTCAACGATGGTACACTGGGTGTTTTACCCGATGAGTGGGTGAAAAGATATTCCCTGTTATTCCGTGTGGGAGAAGGCAAAAGCAACGAGCTCCGCCTTTCGCGTTATCACCTGAGTGTGATAGACGAGTTATACGAAAACAGGAACGAGGAGGAACTCATCATCCATCTTGAAAAAAAATACGAGCAGCTTAAAGAGTTTAAAAAAATCAAAGAGATCGATCCGCCGGATCATCTGAAAGATGTACTTCGCCCATATCAGGTCCATGGTTTTCACTGGCTCAACTATCTGCACGAAGTAAACTGGGGTGGAATACTTGCGGATGATATGGGTTTAGGTAAAACCATACAGGCCCTTTCTTTTCTGCATCATTATAAACATCAATACGGAAACCTGCGTGCGCTGGTGGTTTGTCCGACCACCCTGATTTTCAACTGGGAAAATGAAATAAAGAAATTCGCACCTGACCTTACATATCGTATTCATCATGGCGGAGAACGTCTGAGAAATAAAGAGGCTCTGAATAACTTTGAAGTAATTATCACCACGTACGGCACGTTGAGAAGTGATATTAAACTATTAATGGACATACCCCTGGATTATGTAGTGCTCGACGAATCGCAGGCCATTAAGAATCCTGCCAGTAAGGTTACCAAAGCCGCCTGTCTTTTAAGAGCAAAACATCGGTTATGCATGAGCGGTACACCACTCCAAAATAATACGTTCGACATATTTGCTCAAATGAATTTTTTGAATCCCGGGATGCTGGGAAGTATTGAATTCTTCCGTCAGGAATTTGCTATTCCGATCGATAAATTTGGCGATCCGGACCGAAAGGATCATCTTAGAAAACTACTCTTTCCATTTATTCTTCGCCGAACCAAAGAGCAGGTTGCCAGGGATCTTCCGGAAAAAACTGAAACAATATTGTTTTGTGAAATGGAGGAAGAACAACGGAAAGTGTATGACGCTTACAGAAACGATTACCGCGATAAGATTCTTGGTACCATTGAAACTCAGGGTATACAAAAATCACAACTTACCATCCTGCAGGGACTGATGAAGCTACGGCAGATCTGTGATTCCCCGGCTATACTGAATGAAACGGAGAAATATCCGAATCATTCTATTAAATTGGATGAGCTGGCGAGAGAAATTTCAGAGAATATTGGGAATCATAAGGCACTTATTTTCTCACAGTTCCTGGGAATGCTGGCGCTCATTAAACACAAACTAACCGAGCTTGAAATTCCATATGCTTATTTTGATGGAAGTACAACGGCCACCGATCGCGAAAAAGCCATTCGCGAATTCCAGGATAATGACAGCTGCCGCGTTTTCCTGATTTCTCTAAAAGCAGGTGGTGTGGGTCTGAATCTTACGGCTGCGGATTATGTGTATATCGTAGACCCATGGTGGAATCCTGCTGTGGAGCAACAGGCCATTGACAGGACACATCGAATTGGTCAGACAAAAAACATTTTTGCTTACCGCATGATATGTAAAGACAGTATTGAAGACAAGATTCTTCTTTTACAGGATCGTAAGCGGATTCTTGCCAAAGACCTGATTGCCGATGACGATGGATTTGTGAAGAGCCTTTCACGTGAGGATGTAGAATACCTTTTTAGCTAGCCGTTTAAGCCTTTTAAGCCTAAAGCCCAAAGCTTAAAGCCTAAAACTTCTTTTTAGATCACAGATCATATAAAAAGGAATAGCAAAATTCATTTAAAGTGTTTTAAGTCCCTGACTTAGCTATTGGCTTTAGGCTTTAGGCCTTAGGCTTTAAGCTTTAGGCCTTAGGCTTTAGGCTTTAAGCTTTAGGCTTTAGGCCTTAAGCTTGACGTCAGTATTTTCCCTATTGCATCTACCCTTTTTTTATGTTAATTTGGATCCCAAATCCATTGCTATGAGAAGCACGCTTTTGACCCTTGCTTTGCTGATGAACGGTGTCTGCCTACTTGCACAGGATGATGTTTTTTCAAACAAGACCAATTTGGCGCTGGAAAAGGTAATCCGCGATTACCCCAATCGATTTCACAATATTAAAGGAGATATGATCGCCCAGCACGCGCAGACAGTGGAATATAAATCAACTATTTCTGTTCCCGGAGCAAGCTATTGCAGTATCTGGAAATACACTGCATCCAACAACGAGTTGTACAATTGGAATTGCACAACATTCAACTCACCGAATTTTATGCAGGCACGGGCCAGGTTTAAAGAAGCCTATGACCAAATAGAAAATACGATTATTAAAATCGAAGGTCAGAAACCCTTTATTCTGAATGCGCAATATAAAACACCTACCGAGCTGCACAATCTCAATTCAATAACGTTCGAATTACTTCCGCTCGTAGATGAAATGAGAAACCTGAAAATTGATCTCAGTCTCGAAAAAGAATCGAATATCTGGAAGGTAAAGCTGAGCGTTTACGAGGGAGAGCGTAAGTTTTATGGCTCCACGGCAGCGGTACAATAAAAGATACCTATTTACCATCACACCATCAGGACGTATTCTTTTAACACCGCTTCAATCTCTTCGAGTTTAAAAGGTTTCGAGATATAATTATTCATTCCCGCATCAAGGCAGCGTTCTTTATCACCCTTCATCGCATCAGCGGTCAGCGCAATAATTGGAATTTTTGATTGGGAAGTCTGCATTTTCCTGATGATACATGTCGTTGTATAACCATCCATCTCCGGCATATTTACATCCATAAATATTAAGACGGGATCATAGTGTGGCAGAGACTCAATGACTTCTTTGCCATGCTGCATTTGAATGATATCAAACCCCATTCTTTTCAACACTTCGGAAATCAGCATCATGTTAATCGGGTCGTCATCCACGACCATAATACTCGCCGCCTGCGTAATTTTCTCAATAGATCCAAACGACGGATGCAACGAATCGTTTTGCATATTTTTTTCAAACAGGGATAACAAGGTGCTGTTGAGTTCGTGTAGTTTTACTGGTTTCGAGATAAATTTATCGATACCGGATTTATCTGCATCGTGCTGGTAAAGATTTTTCTCGAGAGAGGAAAGCATGAGAATAAATGGCTGCGATACTCCTGGCATGGATTCTTTTATCTCTTTAACCAGATCAATCCCATCCATTCCCGGCATGTGATGATCCGTGATGATCAGATCAAATGGCTGGCCTGCAGATCTTGCGGCTTCAATTTTTACGAGCGCTTCACGACCATTCGTAGAAGTTTCACAACGAATCTGAAAGTAACCCAGTGTTTCCTCCATCAGATGCAGGTTTGTGATATTATCGTCCACAACTAAAACTTTTTTCAATAGTGGTTTGGGTTGTAACTGAATCTCGGGCTGATCATTCGCTACTTCCAAGGGCAAACAAAGTGAAAAAGTACTTCCTTTTCCAGGCTCGCTCTCCACAGTAAGCTCACCATGCATAAGTTCTGCGAGGCTTTTAGAAATTGCAAGTCCGAGTCCGGTGCCGCCGTACTTTCTTGTAGTGGAATTATCAGCCTGTGTAAAGCTCTCAAATATTTTCTGCAACTTATCACGCGGGATTCCGATACCTGTGTCTTTAACCTGAATAATAAAATGCAAAAATTTTCTCCCTTCGTGTATAAACGGTTCACCATGTCTTCGAATAGAAACATAAATCTCTCCGTCCTTGGTAAACTTAATTGCATTGCCCAGCAGATTCACTATAATCTGTCGGATACGCACCGGATCACCAATCACTTGTGAAGGAATATCATGATCTACTCTGTAAAGCATTTCCAGTTTTTTCTCAAACGCTTTCAGCGTAATGATGTCCATCGTCTCTTCCACCAGCTCATCCAGTTTAAAAAGTGTATTATCAATAACAAGTTTGCCAGCTTCTATTCTGGAGAAATCAAGGATGTCATTAATAATTTCCAGTAAACCGTAAGCCGATTTTTTTACATTCTTAAGATAGTCTCTTTGTGTCTTTTGCAATTCTGTTGTAAGCACCAGATCTGTAAATCCAATGATTCCATTCATGGGTGTGCGCAGTTCATGACTCATATTTGCAAGAAACTCGCTCTTGGTTCGATTCGCCGTTTCTGCAAGATCTTTTGCCTGGATAAGTTCGTCTTCAATTTTCTTGCGTTGAATGGCGGCACTCAATGAGGATGCAAAAGACTGTAGTATGGAGAATTCTCCATCCGTCCATTCTTTTTCTTTTGCGATTTCATCGAAACCAACAAATCCCCAGAAGAAATCATTTACATAAATCGGGATGGAAAGGGTAGCTGCCACCTGGGTTTTTTCGAAAATACTCAGCAACCGTTCATCCGTTTCTTTCCAACGGTAACTTACAAAGGGACGATGCTCAATAAGTGGCCTTACAATCGGTTCAATAACTTCGAAACTCAGGTTCACCATTCCCGGATTATTCAATCTCGACTCAAAACCTTCCGCATTCCATTCATGCATAATGGAAGTGTACCATCTGCCAGTTTCGGCATCCAGACTATTTTTAAAAACATATACGCGATTTATCTGGGTCTTGGTACCCAGAATTTCTATGCCGGATGAAATGGCCTGACTGAGATCTGTATTACTTAACAATAAATGGGTTGCCTGCGACACCGCATATAACAACTGATCTTTTGTTTTCAGCTTCTCTTGCGCTATGCGTTGCCCGGTGATATTTCTTGAAGTACAAACCAGCTTGATCACTTCATTATGATCGATAATTGGTTTTATAATTGTTTCAAGCCATAAATAACTTGTATCTTTTTTTCGGATACGGTAACGAATGATCAGCGATTCCTGTTCCTGCAGGTCCCGGTCCCTACCCTGTCTGAAAAATTTATGCTGGTCATCCGGATGCACATAGTCCAAAATACCCGTTCCAATCACTTCTTCAACTTCGTAACCCAAAACATGTGTTAATGATGGAGAAAGATACCAGATGGTGCCATCTGCGGCGTGTACGCTGATGATATCTTCTGAATTCTCTGCAAGAAGGCGAAATTTTTGTTCGCTGTTCACCAGTGCATTTTCGGATTCCTTTTGCGCTGTAACATCCTGAGCTATACCAAAGCAACCATGAACGTCCACCACTTTCCCTTTTAGAAATAAATAACGCATCCATCCTTTACGTGTGATTACACGGAAAGAAAATGAGCTTTCAAATCCTATGTTATCGCGGTTTAAACTTATTTCTCCGAATTCATCTTTTACAGAATGGAAATCCTCGGGCACAACAAACTCTTCCAGAAAATCATTGAGTAACATCTTACCAGAGATATTTTCTTCCGCAAGTAATTCCCTGAACTCATTACCGAGTACAATTTCCTGTGATTCAAAATCCACTTTCCAGGATCCCATCTTGGCATAAGTCATCGCATAAGAGAGTGTTTGTATTGCTTCTTCCTTCACTTCCTGGGCAATTACTTTATCGGTGACATTTAATCCGATGCCCTGTATTTCTTTTACGAGGCCGTTTTCATCATTCAGTGCCAGAAATTCCCAATCCGTCCAAACAAATCCATTGGATTTATTAAAAGGTTTCCGGATTAACAGCTTGACAATTTTACCTGGATTCCCCCAGCATTCATCGGCAACCTCTTTACATTTCGCCACATCTTTAGGGAATATGGTTCCAAAAAACGGTTTGTTCATTACTTCTTCCTCCTCATAACTGAATGCTTTTAGAAATGCCTGGTTGGCATAACTAAAATTTCCTTTTCTGTCGATACGTATCAGGTAATTGGTTTGAGATCTCAACAGTGAGTCCAGATGCTTCTTTTCTACCTGCAAATCATTTTTTGTTTTCTGAAGATCTCTGAAGTTTTTTTCACCTCTCCTGAAAGCGGGTTCAAGTACCAGGATGATCAGGCAGATAATCGCTACTACCAGCGAAAGAAATTTTCCCACTTCTATCGCAGACGATTCCCTGTTTTTTTCATTCAATATGACCGTAAACTGATTGGTGATATCTTTCATCAGAGGCAAATACTTCGCTTCACTTTCCATCAACTGCTGTAAATACATGCGCCTGTTGATTCTGAAGAGTACGGAATCCTCCTGCAATATGTTCTGCCCAATACTTTCGATGCTGTTGAAATATGGGTTTATATAAGAAAAAAGAATTCTTATTTTAAACACATGCACAGGTAAAGGTGTGTTCGACCGTTCAATTTTACCCAGTAGTTGCTCCTGTTGGTTTTTGAAATTGGCAAGTGATTCTGTCAAACTATCCCTCAGGCGCCTGGTTTCAGTTTCCCCATACAATCCACCGGCAATAAGAGCCGCTTGTGTGGAGATGACCTGGCTGAGTGTTTGCTGGCGGCCGGATAATGACCTGGCTTGTATAAGCTCCTCATTCTCAGCAGATTTTTTATTAACCAGGTAATAGGCAAAGAAGTTACAAAGCAGTACTGTAGCGAATAAAACAATGGAAATACGAACTAGTTTACGGAACGGGCTCTGCATAGTATGGGATTACCCGCTATAACGCAGAAATGATGGTTTTACTTATGTACAAAGGATGAAAGCTTAAGGCGTAAAGCGTAAGGCGCAAGGCGTAAGGCGTAAAACTCTTTTAATTGGAGAGGGATTAACGAATAAATTTAAAATGATTTAAAAATGCCGGCTCAAACGTTCAGGTCTCGGCCTTAAGCTTTGACCTTCAGCTTTATGCCTTACGCTTTACGCCTTGCGCCTTGCGCTTTACGCCTTGCGCCTTACGCCTTAATAATCAATCACTTGCTCTACCATAACTGAAGGAAGTTCACGAAATTCGTATTGCTGATTTCTTAATTGGGGTTTAAATCCTGCCTCCCTGATCGCTGCCTGGATCGTTTTGCTGGTAAAACGATGGGGCGCCCCCGCAGCGCTGACTACATTTTCCTCAAGCATAATGCTGCCGAAATCATTGGCTCCGGCATGAAGACAGATCTGGGCTGTTTCCTTGCCAACCGTAAGCCAGGATGCCTGAATATTTTTAATGTTGGGAAGCATAATTCGGCTCATCGCGATCATACGGATGTATTCCTCGGGTGTGGTGAGGTTATGTACGCCCCGGATTCTTGCAAGTAAGGTATCCGCATCCTGAAAGGTCCATGGAATGAATGCCAGAAAGCCTTTGGCATTTTCAGGTTTCATAGATTGTACTTCCCTTAATTTAACCAGGTGTTCGAATCTTTCTTCAATGGTTTCCACGTGACCGAACATCATGGTTGCGGATGTAGTAATATGTTGCTGATGTGCTTCTTTCATGATATCCAGCCATTCCTGTGCACCACATTTTCCTTTACTTACAAGGCGTCTCACCCTGTCTATAAGAATTTCAGCCCCTGCACCCGGCAAGGAATCCATACCAGCCGAACGCAATGCCATAATCACTTCCTTATGGGATTTATTTTCCAGTTTACAGATATGCGCGATCTCCGGAGGACCCAATGTATGCAGCTTCAGATTGGGATAACGGGATTTCAGCTCCCTGAATAATTCAGTATAGAAACTCAATCCCAACTTAGGGTGATGACCCCCCTGCAACAATAACTGATCCCCTCCCCATTTAAATGTTTCCTCAATTTTTTTTACATATGTACTGATATCTGTTATGTAAGCGTCCGGGTGACCGGGGATTCGATAGAAATTACAAAATTTGCAATTGGCAATACAAACATTCGTAGTATTTACGTTCCGATCGATCTGCCAGGTAACAACGCCATCTCCCACTTGTTTTTTGCGAAGCTCATTGGCGACGAACATAAGTTCCGTGAGCGGGGCTTCTTTAAAAAGTTGTACACCCTCTTCTACACTCAGAAAATTAAATTGCAGTGCACGCTCATATAGTTTTGACAAATTCATCTAATTACATTTATTCATGATGATAAGCAGCCTACTGATTGCTTTAGGCTTTCGGCTTCGGGCATTAGGTTTAAAAACAAATTTACCGCAGCATTTTTTCAATTCAATATTTATATAAACGGGGTCAAAAGCTGCAAAAAAAATGGTAGATTTATCTCACGGGTAATTTGAAAGCCCACGCCAGACTAACGACCGCTTTTGTATCATGAAAAAAGCCAACAAAACGATTCCAGTTTGTTTGACTACTGCTTTGCCTAAAATCATTTGCGGTTTTCTTCTTTGTATGATACTCGGTAACGGTGTTTTTGCACAAAAGAAAATCAATAATAGTGTTTCCAGGCTGATAACGCAGATCCCATTCACAACATTTACAGGAGGTGTAGTAGTAGTCAGGGCAGTCCTTGTGGGAGTTCCCGACACATTAAATTTCATCATGGATACAGGAAGCGGCGGGATTTCTCTGGATTCCACCACCTGTATACGTCTTAATATTACTCCCGTTCTTACAGACCGTTTAATAACTGGTATTGGTGGCGTACGACAATTGAAATTTTATAACAACCAAAGTCTGATTATCGGTGGTATGAGAGTTGACAGCCTCAATTTTCACGTTAGTGATTACGACATACTCAGCAGTGCATATGGTGACCGGATCGATGGAATTATCGGGCTCAGTTTTTTTTCAAGGTATATTGTTAAGATTGATTACGACAGCAATCAGCTATATGTTTATTCCAGAGGAAATTTTAAATATCCGAAAGGAGGATTTGTTATAAAACCATCCATAGTAAATCTTCCAATCATCAGTGGCACGCTTAAAGACAGTAAGGAAATGGACGCGCATTTTTATTTTGATACCGGCGCCGGCCTCTGTTTGTTACTGAATTCCCAGTTTATAAACGATAGTTCTATTCTGAATCTTGACAGAAAACCCCTCCCGACACAGGCTCAGGGAATGGGAGGTAAAGCCAATATGCAAATAACTACGATAAAAGAATTCAAGCTTGGACCGTACAGATTCCGTAATATACCTACACATATTTTTGACGACGATTACAACGTGACTTCTTATCCGTTCCTGGCGGGCCTGGTTGGAAATGATGTACTCCGCCGTTTTAATATTATCCTGAATTACGATAAGAAAGTTTTTTACCTGACCCCTAACTCTCATTTTCGCGATCCTTTCGATTATTCTTACACGGGGCTTGGTCTTTATTGGATTGAAGGTGAAATACGCGTTGGAGATGTGATGAAAGATTCACCAGCCGATAAAGCCGGGTTTAAAGTGGACGATGTGATTGTTGGCATAAATAATAATATGTCGCAAAATCTGCAGTTGTACAAATCCATGTTACAAAATACAGGGGAACACGTAAAAATCCTTGTAAACCGCCCCCAAAGCGGTATGATGGAATTGACGCTGAAAGTGAAAAGCATCTTTTGAATTCTTTCAGTCCGGTTATTTAAGTCTTGTTAACTTGCACTTCTTTTCAAAAGAACAGAAAGAATTATTACATGCAGATAGACTATAAAAAATTTACGCTTGGCAATGGCCTGCGTTTTATCGTACATGAGGATCATTCGACGCCCATGGCGGTTCTTAATGTTTTATATGATGTGGGTGCGCGTGATGAAGATCCGGGTAAAACCGGTTTTGCTCATCTCTTCGAACACCTCATGTTTGGAGGCTCAATAAATATAAAAGACTTCGAAAGTCCGTTGCTGATGGCAGGTGGCGAGAACAATGCTTTCACGACCAATGATCTCACTAACTACTATATTCAACTTCCGGCGGACAATATTGAAACGGCCTGCTGGCTGGAAAGCGACCGCATGATTTCTCTTGCCTTCAGTGAAAAAAGCCTGGACGTGCAGCGCAAAGTTGTGATTGAAGAATTTAAAGAACATTATATAAACCGTCCATACGGAGATGTGGCTTTTAAATTGCGGGAACTCGCTTATAAGAAACACCCCTATCGCTGGATGACCATTGGTCAGGAACTTTCACATATCGAAAACGCCAAACTATCTGATGTAAAAGCGTTTTTTCAAAAGCACTATTGTCCTGCAAATGCCATTGTAGTTATGGCGGGACATATTAAAACGGATAAAGCATTGGCGTTAGCCGAAAAATGGTTTGGCAATATCCCATCAGGTCAAAAATATACCCGGCATCTACCGCTTGAACCCAGGCAGGAAGCGGCGCGTGTACAGGATGTAAAAGCCGACGTTCCTTTGGATGCACTTTATAAAGCGTTCCATGTCGGATCCAGGACCGACAAATCCTACTATGCAATGGACCTGATTGGTGAATTGCTCGGAGGAGGCGGTTCTTCGCGTTTATTCCAGACACTGGTAAAAGAAAAAAAACTTTTCAGCAATATTGAATGTTACCATTTCGGGTCTTCAGATCCTGGATTGCTGTTGATTGAAGGAAAGCTGATCAAAGGGACTTCAATGGAAACTGCTGACCGTGCAATTCGCGAAGAGCTCGAGAAATTAAGCACAAACACCATACAGGATAAAGAATTAATGAAAGTAAAAAATAAAACAGAGTCAGCGATTCTCTTCGAAGATATGAGCCTGATGAACCGGGCTTCTAATCTCGCCATGTACGAACTGATGGGAGATGTTGCATACATGAACACCGAACTCGGAAAATATCTGGAAGTAACCACAGGAGATATCCGGAATCTGAGTGCTGAGATTTTTAATGAAAATAACAGCAGCACGTTGTTTTACCACAGTAATAATTAACTTCTGAATTTATATCTATGTTGAATCGCAAATCTGCGCCGGAAATCACAGACGCAGTAAAATTTCAGTTAAGTCTTCCTCCGAATCAGAAGATAACGCTTCGCAATGGGGTGGATGTTTATCTCGTGGATATGGGCACAGTGGATACGCTCATGATGAATGTTGTTTTTTATGCAGGAAACTGTTTTGAGAAAAACAATCTGGTCGCTGCAGCTACCAATTTCATGTTGAAAAATGGCACGGGTTCGAGGACCGCTTATGAAATAAATGAATTCTTTGAATACTATGGAGCTTATCTGAACAGGCAGGCGGGTCATGAAACTGCGGAAATCAGCTTGCATTGTATGAAAAAACATTTTGCTGAATTGCTACCTGTCGTTTCCGAACTCATAGCCGATTCGATATTTCCGGAAGATGAACTTGAGATTTATAAGAAAAATATGCAGCAGCGGCTGCAGGTAAATCTTCGTAAAAATGATTTTATCGCCGGACGACTTATAGACTCCTATTTATTCGGTCCCGCTCACCCTTACGGAAAATATAGTTCTTTCAGTGATTACGACGCACTAAACGTGGAGGAATTGAAGAATTTTTACAACCAATACTATCACGGTGGTCGTTGTGTGATTTTTATTGCTGGTCCCCTGCCTGCTGATATTCAGACTCTGGTAGAATCAAATTTTGGAAGTCTTCCAATGACGGGCTCCTCCAAACCAGCCATAGCGGATGCGGTTATTGCTCCTGCCAAAGAAAAAAAATATCGTATAACCAATGATCCTGACGGCGTTCAGGGTGCCATCCGCATATGCAGAAATTTTCCAAACAGACATCATCCTGACTTCCAAAAAATGCAGGTGCTCAACAATATTCTGGGTGGGTTTTTTGGATCACGACTGATGGCCAATATCCGTGAGGATAAAGGATACACATATGGCATTCACAGCTATCTCGTCAATTTGATTCAGGAAAGCGCGCTGATGATTTCGACCGAAGCAGGAAAGGATGTTACCGAAGCTACGATCAAGGAAGTATATCTGGAAATGAAGCGGCTGCGTGAGGAACCTGTTCCCGAAGAAGAACTACTGACCACAAAAAACTTTATGATTGGTACACTTCTGGGTGATCTGGACGGACCTTTTCAGGTGGCCGGCCGCTGGAAAAGCCTGATCCTAAACGATCTTTCCGATGAATATTTTTATAACGGTATCGAAACAATAAAAAATATTCGTCCCACAGAATTGCATGAACTGGCAAATAAATACCTGAAGGCGGAGGATTTTTATGAGCTGGCGGTATTTTAGAAAGGCGGATTCTGTATTTTCACAGGAATAAAATCTGCAGTTATGAATATTGTTCTAAGAATTCTCATTTCTGCCATCGTCGCATTTGCGCTGTCATATATTTTAAGCGGTGTGCACATTCAGTCTTTTATTACAGCACTGATCCTTGCCATCGTATTGGGAGTACTCAACCTGTTTGTGAAACCCATTCTCGTCATTCTTACGCTGCCGATCACCATATTTACATTTGGCCTTTTTCTTTTTGTAATTAACGCATTGATTATTCTGCTCGCTGCAAAATTCGTCAATGGTTTTCGTGTGGATGGTTTCTGGTGGGCACTTCTATTCAGTCTCCTGCTTTCTATACTCACTTCTTTTCTTTACAAAAAATCGACCCAAAGGGAGAATTAGTGTTGGGTCCAGCTGCTCGTATTTATTAATATCAGTTGTATGTTTTTTGACCGCAAAGATTTTTCAGACAATGTCCTGCTCGACCTCTATAAAACGATTCTTTTTCCAAGAATGATAGAAGAGAAAATGCTTGTTCTTCTCCGTCAGGGAAGAATCAGTAAGTGGTTTAGCGGCATCGGTCAGGAAGCAATTTCTGCAGGCGTTGTATCTGCACTGGCGTCCGATGAATGGATTATGCCGCTACATCGCAACCTGGGAGTTTTTACAGGCCGGCAAATGCCTTTACACAAACTTTTCCTGCAATGGCAGGGAAGTGAAGAAGGATTTAGTAATGGCAGGGAAAGAAGTTTTCATTTTGGGTCCAGGGAACATTTTGTTTGCGGGATGATTTCACATCTGGGGCCACAACTTGCTCTTGCCGATGGTGCCGCCCTTGCTTATAAACTGAAAAAGGAACCAAAACTTTCTTTGGCTTTCACCGGTGAAGGTGGCACCAGCGAAGGAGATTTTCATGAAGCGCTCAACGTGGCTGCTGTGTGGGATCTGCCGGTTATTTTCATTGTAGAGAATAATGGCTATGGACTGAGTACTCCCGTAAAAGAACAATTCCGCGCGCATCGTATTGCTGACAAAGGAATCGGTTATGGAATGGAGTCGGTTCAGATAGATGGGAATAATATTCTCGACGTCTATGATACCATAAGGGGCGTTCGGGAATATTGTATCCGGGAACAAAAACCGTATCTGGTAGAATGCATGACCTTTAGGATGCGCGGTCATGAAGAGGCCAGCGGAACAAAATATATTCCTTCTGAATTGTTTGAAACCTGGAGTAAAAAAGATCCGGTAGTTACTTATGAAAACTGGTTGAAAGAGACCGGTGTTTTACATGATGAAAAAATAAAAGAGATCAGAAACGAATATAAAGGAATCATAGAAAGCGCAGTATCAGTAAAAGAAAATCCGGTTGTCCCAAATACCCAAAAAGAATTAAACGACATGTACGCTATGGTTCCGGATGTTGATCTTCCCGAATTTGCGAAGCTTGCAAATCCGGAAGATGCCCCGATAAAAAGATTCATAGATGGAATTCGGGATGGTCTCTGGCAAAGTATGGAAGCACACGACAATCTTTTATTGATGGGACAGGACATCGCGGAATACGGCGGTGCATTTAAAATAACGGAAGGGTTCCTTGAAAAATTTGGCAAAGAAAGAGTTCGGAATACACCGCTTTGCGAAAGTGCCATCGTAGGAACAGCACTGGGTCTATCCCTGGAAGGTTATAAGTCTGTAATGGAAATGCAGTTTGCTGATTTCGCAGCGGTGGGGTTCAATCAGATTGTAAATAATCTTGCCAAAATATTTTACCGCTGGGGACAAAATGCCGATGTGGTAATTCGCATGCCAACGGGTGCCGGAGTTGGCGCAGGTCCTTTCCATTCTCAAAGTAATGAGGCCTGGTTTACGCATGTACCGGGATTAAAAGTGGTGTACCCTTCAAATACTGCCGACGCAAAGGGTCTCCTGATTGCAGCAATCAACGATCCCAATCCGGTTTTATTTTTTGAGCATAAGATGCTGTACCGAAGTATAAGTGGTCCATTACCAGAGCAACCTTATTATACTGAAATCGGCAAGGCACATTTGGTTAGTACCGGCACGGATATAAGTATTATTACTTATGGATCGGGAGTCCATTGGGCACAAACGCTGGCTGATCAAAAGCCTGAAATCTCATTTCATATCCTGGATTTACGTACGCTGCTTCCATTGGATTATGATTCCATTCGCGAAGCCGTTACACGGACCGGCAAGGTGATGATTTTACATGAGGACACACTGACTGGGGGCCTGGGTGGCGAGATCAGCGCCTGGATTGGAGAACATTGTTTTGAATCACTCGACGCGCCGGTGATGCGCTGTGCTTCATTGGATACAGCAATTCCATTCAATATCGAGCTGGAGAAAAATTTCCTTGCAACTGCAAGACTCTCGGAGACCGTCGAAAAATTACTGCAATATTAGGCGTAAAGCGTAAGGCGTAAAGCATAAGGCGTAAAGCCCAAGGCGTAAGGCATAAAGCTTAAAGCCTAAGACCTTTAATAATTGCTTGAAAATTATTTTCTCTGGGTTATCGATCCCAAAAAGAAGCGTTGGGCTTTAGGCTTTTCGCTTTGGGCTTTAGGCTTTAAGCTTTAGGCTTCACGCTTTGGGCTTTAAACACTCTTAGAAAATTTCCACCAAGGATCTTATCAATATCTTTTTCACTGTATCCCCTTTTCAGTAGCCCTTCTGTAATTTTTGGATAGTCCTCCACCCCATCTAACCCTTTTGGTGCTGACTCAATGCCATCAAAATCAGAACCCAGTCCGACATAGTCAATACCCACCAGTTTAACTATATAATCAATGTGGTCTAACAATAGGGAAAGAGGTGGCCTCATATTTTCGTAATCAGCCTTATATTTTTTAGAAAAATAATCCTGTATAAGGTATTCCGGATTTTTAGCAGCAACGAGTGAATCGTGCTCCTTTTTATGGGCTTTTTCAAAGGATTCCACTTTACCGGAATAGGTGGAATCAATGAATCTGGAATAAAAATTTACCTGGATTACGCCACCATTTTTCGCGATCGCTTTGATTTGATCGTCCTTGAGATTTCTGTAAACCGGACATAATGTATATACAGAACTATGTGAGGCAATAATCGGTTTTGAGGTGGTGGCTATCACGTCCCAAAATGTTTTTTCGCCAACATGCGAAACGTCAACCATCATGCCGATCCTGTTCATTTTTTTTACCACTTCTTTTCCAAAGGCATTTAAGCCGTAAGGTGTTACTTTGAAAGTATGCTGGGTTTCATCTGCTGCAGAAGTTGACCAGGAAGTACTATTATTCCATGAAAGCGTCATGTAACGAACGCCCCTCCGATAGAAACTGTCCAGATAATCCAGATTGTCTTCCATCATATGGCCACCCTCCACCCCCGACATGCATGCCAGTTTGTTATTTTTCACAGCCTGCATGAGCTGCTCATAGGAATATACCATCTGCATCGTATTGGGATTCCTGGCTACGATTGCAAATAGCGAGTCCAATTCTTTGTTTGCAAATGCGAATGCGGATCCTTTACCATAATATTCGTCGCAGAAAATAGAAAATATCTGCACTTTAATTCCGCCTGCTCTCATACGATTCAGGTCGGATTGGGTCACTCCCCTGAGGTCTGAATCAAAAACCACATGATCCTCTACTACCTTACTTAAAATATCGTTATGTGTATCCACCAGAATTCCATCCTTATGAATTTTTTCATATGACTGTGCGCTGGAACTTGCCTGCAATAACAGCAATAAAAATATCAGCGAATACCTCATAATTTTGAACATTAAGTAAACGAGGCTAAAAATAAAACATTCAAATTAATGGATTTAGAGACCATCAGGAAATATTGTCTGGAGAAGGAATCGGTTACCGAATCTTTTCCCTTTGGTGAATCCACCCTGGTATTTAAAGTATGCGGAAAAATATTTTTGTTGATGGCGCTCGATAATCAACCGCTTCAATTCAATGTAAAGTGTGATCCGGAAAAAGCTGAAGAACTCAGAGAGAACTACGCGTCTGTCATTCCTGCGTTTCATATGAATAAAAAACATTGGAATACCATCATCGTGAATGGTGAGATCAATTCAAAATTAATGCGGGAAATGATCGACGATTCATATTCTCTGGTGGTTCGTTCATTGCCTCTTAAGGACAGAAAAAATCTCGGAATTATTTAGAGATAGTATCGGTTGCGTTCGATTTCCTCCTTCACGCAATCGGGCACCAGATAACGAATGGATTTTCCTTCCCGAAGAATATTACGGATATGCGTAGCCGAAATCTGAAGCAGGGGCGCATCCAACACTTGTATTTTCGCTTGTTTGTACTCGGGAATATGTTCGAATCCGGCTCTCACATAAATATAGAAACTAGTGTTTTTTATTAATTGCTCATAGTTTTTCCAGCGGGAAAGATTTTGATAGCTATCGCTTCCCATGATTATCGAGAATTCATGTTGCGGATATTTTTCATGAATATAAGTGAGGGTATCTATGGTGTATGAAGGTTTGGGTAATTTGAACTCTATGTCGGATACCCTCAAATGATTTTCACCATCAATGGCAATTTTAATGAGGTAGAGTCTATGGTATTCGTTTAATAATCCGATTGCCGGTTTTAAAGGGTTTTGCGGTGAGACAATAAACCAAACCTTGTCCAGGTCAGTAGATTGCACTACATGGTTAGCTATGATCAGGTGCCCGTGATGAACAGGATTAAAAGAGCCAAAATATAATCCAACCCTCATTTAATATGTTGTAAATCAAATAGTTATCTTATTATATGGGCATCGGATCGACAAAAATATTGTCGGCTTCATCGAGCCGGAGACTTAATTGGTACCCCGCCACTGCTATAGAAATTGGGTCCCCAAGTGGTGCTATTTTTTCGACCTTTATAATTTCTCCCGGAACACAGCCCATTTCCATCAATTTTAGAAAGACATCATTTTTTTCAAAAGAGTGTATTCTTGCCCTGGCCCCTGTTCTTAGCTCGGAAAGTCGTTTCATTGTAATAACAAAAGTAGTTTTGTTGGATCAATCGGCATTACGATTTAAGGAAATGACATGAGCAAGATAAAACCCATTGTGCGACTACATTTTATGTCCAGGTTCAACCTCACGTCAAGGGCTGAACTAAAGGCTTTCATCGTCAACCGATTCAGGAAGGAAAGAAAGGCTTTCGAGTCGCTGGACATTATATTTTGCGATGACCAACACCTTCTCCAACTAAACCGACAGTTTTTAAAGCATGATTTTTATACCGATATCCTGACATTTCCGCTTTCCCCCCATAACGAACCGATTGTTGCCGAACTGTACATAAGCGTAGACCGCGTCAGGGATAATGCAAGAAACCTGGAAACGCCTTTCAACTCGGAGCTCCACAGGGTCATTTTTCACGGAGTGTTACATTTATGCGGCTATAAGGATAAATCGGTTTCCGAAATACGAAAGATGAGGCTTATGGAGGAGACGTGGCTGGCAGCTTACAAGGCAAAAGTTCGAAGACATGAGATTGGGTAATTTTGTTTCACGTGGAACACAGACAGGCTCTTTGTACGTTAATAAAAAGCGTGTTCAGGATCTCCACACTGACAACACGCTACCTCCTTATTATCAAGTCCACTAAACATTGGACTTGATCTGGACTTGGTTGCCTGCACATTATAGTCAGTACGGTGTGAGGCATTACCTTATGTTACTTGCCCACTCGGAGGATGCTGTTCCACGTGGAACACGTTGATGTCACACTTTTCCAGCCTTAATATATTAAGAGTAATTTTGCGACATGTTTTCAACATATGATGTGATTGTAGTAGGTGCCGGACACGCAGGATGCGAAGCGGCCGCTGCTGCAGCTAACATGGGTTCAAAGGTCTTATTGATCACAATGAATTTGCAGACCATTGCACAAATGAGCTGTAATCCGGCCATGGGAGGAGTGGCCAAAGGACAAATTGTGCGTGAAATCGACGCCATGGGAGGCTATTCCGGAATCGTTACGGATAAAAGCATGATTCAGTTCCGGATGCTTAACAAGTCTAAGGGCCCCGCTATGTGGAGCCCGAGAGCACAAAGTGACAGGATGCTTTTTGCAGCCACCTGGCGTGAGATGCTTGAAAAGACGCCCAATGTTGATTTTTACCAGGATATGGTGAATGCCCTCATTATAGAAAATGGTATTGTGAAAGGAGTAGTGACGGGTATGGGCAACCGTATTTTTGGAAAATCAGTGGTGTTGACAAATGGCACTTTCCTCAATGGGATCATTCATATAGGAGAAAAACAATTTGGAGGAGGTCGAATGGCAGAAAAAGCTGCGACAGGAATTACTGAACAACTGGTGCAACTTGGATTTGAATCTGACCGGCTAAAAACCGGTACACCCCCAAGGATCGATGGGAGGAGCCTGGATTACAGTAAAATGGAAGAGCAGAAAGGGGATGAGTTTCCTGTAGGATTTTCCTATCTCAATCTGCCTCTGCCCAAACAACAAAAGAGCTGCTACATTACCTATACAAACCCAACCGTTCATGATATCCTGAAAACAGGCTTCGACAGAAGTCCCATGTTTGCCGGCAGGATCGATGGGGTGGGCCCGCGTTATTGTCCAAGCATTGAAGACAAACTCAACCGGTTCGCTGATAAAGAAAGGCATCAGCTTTTCATAGAACCGGAAGGATGGAATACGGTAGAAATATACGTAAATGGCTTCAGCACCTCCCTGCCAGAAGAAGTTCAGTACGAAGCGCTTCGTAATATTCCGGGTTTTGCTAACTTCAAAGCCTTCAGACCCGGGTATGCGATTGAATATGACTATTTCCCTCCAACACAGCTAACCCATAGTTTGGAAACCAAATTGATAGGTAACCTATTCCTGGCCGGACAAATCAACGGTACAACCGGCTATGAGGAAGCGGCTTGTCAGGGCCTTATGGCAGGGATCAACGCGCATCAAAAAGTCAATTTTCTTGATCCTGTTGTATTATCCAGAAGTGAGGCTTATATCGGGGTACTCATTGACGATTTAATAAGTAAGGGCACGGAAGAACCTTATAGAATGTTTACATCAAGGGCAGAATTCCGGACTTTACTGCGCCAGGACAATGCAGACCTCCGGCTCACAGAAAAGAGCCACGCTTTCGCATTGGCAAGCGAAAGCCGGCTGCATGCTGTAAATATCAAGAAAAATGATGTTGCTGAAATCACCAGGGTTCTTCAAAACTACTCTGTAGACCCTTTGGAAGCTGAAACGATGTTGAGTGATAAAAAGATGGCCCCTCTGGTGCAGAAACAAAAAGCAGCATCAGTGCTTTTAAGACCCAACCTTGCCCTTTCCGAATTAATGAATGGAATTCCTGCGTTAAATGAAAAACTCTCCGCATTCGACTCCCACGCTCTGGAGCAGGCCGAGATTCAGATTAAGTATGATGCCTATATCAAAAAGGAAAAAGAACTCGTGACGCGTATATCCCAGTTGGAACAGCTTTCCATTCCGGATTCATTCGATTACGACCGCTTGTCGGCCCTTTCCATGGAAGCGCTTATAAAATTTAAGAAAATAAAACCCCGAACCCTCGGACAGGCAAGTCGGATCAGCGGAGTGAATCCTACCGATATTCAGATCCTGATGGTTTATATGGGACGTTGAGGGTTATGGGTTATAGGATATGGGTTATGAGATACTATACACTTAACTCATAACCCATATCCCATAACTCATAAATCATACCGCTTGCTGATATCAAGCATCCTTTCAATCGGCTTTCTGCTTTTTTCCAAAAGATCAGGTGACATACTGATCTCAGGTGTTTCGTATTCCATACACAAATACAGTTTTTCGAGTGTATTCATTTTCATATAGGGACAATCATTACATGCGCAGTTTGTCTCCGGTGGAGCAGGAATAAATTTTTTATCCGGGGAAGAAATTTTCATCTGGTGTAATATCCCGGCTTCCGTACCAACAATGAATTCCTTTGCTGAGCTGCTTTGTGTAAATTTCAATAACGCCGTAGTTGAGCCAATAAAATCCGCCATTCTTAAAACAGGCTCTTCGCATTCAGGGTGCGCAATAAATTTTGCTTCAGGATGTCGCATCCTCAGTTCTGTAATTTTTTTCACGCTGAAGATCTCATGCACTATGCAGGCTCCATTCCACAACAACATGTCTCTGCCTGTTTTCTTTTTGAGATAAGCTCCCAGGTTTTTATCCGGAGCAAAAATAATTTGCTGATCAACAGGGAGACTCTCAATAATTTTTTCCGCATTCGATGATGTGCAGATAATATCACTCAACGCTTTAATTTCCGCTGTGCAATTGATATAAGAAATTACGAGATGATCCGGATGCTCTTCCCTGAATTTACGAAACAAATCAGTAGGTGCTGAATCCGCCAGGGAGCAGCCGGCATTCAAATCCGGCAGCAATACCTTTTTACCAGGATTTAAAATTTTGGCCGTTTCAGCCATAAAATGAACGCCTGCAAAAACGATGATATCTGCTTTGGTTCGTGCAGCTTCCTGAGCAAGGCCCAAACTGTCGCCAATAAAATCTGCCACATCCTGAATGTCGGCCTCCTGGTAATAGTGCGCAAGCACCACCGCGTTCTTCTCCTTTTTCAGTTTTTCTATTGCAGCGAACAGATCGATTGTTGGATCCACAGCGATATCCAAAAACCCTTTCTGATTAATTTTCACTCTCGCATCCTCTATGTTAATAACTGACATAATAATTAATAATACATTATTTATATAAATAGATCTATTACTATTATAGGCGTGGTTATGTGGACAAACCCCATTTATTTTATTGTATTCCTTTTATTTTTTAATTGTCCACAAGAATTAACAGATTCAACACATTAACAAACACTGGAGGAGTCCGGGTTTTCAGTGAATACACATTTCATCGGGCAAAGTCAGATCTGAATAAATACTTAATAACAGATTTTATATTAAAAACCGTAGAAACTACCCTTTGTTCACTCCTAAGGGCAGCGAAATTTTTATTTTAAAATCTACCCTCATTCCTTTCACAAAAACCCAGTAATAAAAAGGGTGTTTATCCCCCGAAAAAACGACTTATACCCGGAGGTATGTGCTAAAATGTTCCACCTGAGTAAGGTTGTTTCACGTTTTTAAAATCGGCTTTCCTACATTTCTCAAAGCGGTTACAAAGAAATGCCATTTAAATGAGTACCCGTGCGTGTTTGCGTGTTTTCCACAATTTGTTCATAACCATTTTTCATCTATTTTTGCCATCCTTTCAAAAAAAAGGTATTATATATATATGTCTATCATTCAGAAAATAAGGGATAGAGCCGCATGGCTGGTATTCGGACTTATAGCGGTGAGTTTGATCGGATTTCTGCTCATGGACGCCCGTTCCATCGGAAATCGTGCCGGAGCCTCCACTTCCGGAGCCATTGGCGAAGTAAATGGTGAAAAACTGGAATATGCCGATTTTCAGAAGCAGGTTTCCGAAAATGAAGATCGTTATAAGGCGCAAGGATATCCCGTAAATGATATGCTTACGCAGAATATCCGTGAAGAAGTCTGGAAGGAATTTGAAGACAACGCCATACTATCGGGCGAATACCAAAAGCTTGGAATAGAAGTGAGTGATAAAGAACTGAACGATATGCTCGTTGGTCAAAATGCAGTGCAGGAAATTAAAAGAGCATTTACGGATCCAAACACAGGAGTATTTGATGCACAGCAGGCGGCAGAACGAATCAACCAGCTAAGAACGATTTACAAGTCGAATCGTAAGACAGATCAGAATTATGCGATGGCACAGAATTTCTTTGAACAGGCCCTGCCTCAGTTTGTCAAAGTGAGGGAGAGAGAAAAATATATTTCGCTGATAGCACAAACCAGTTATGTGCCCAAATGGATGATCGAAAAAACCAATGCAGATAACAGTCAGATCGCTTCGGTTAAATATGTAAAAATCCCTTATCAGACGATTCCGGATAGTTCCATTACAATATCTGATGCCGAAATTCAAACCTACCTGGACGCGCACAAAGAACAGTTCAAACAGGAAGATTCCAGAGCCATTAGCTATGTTAGTTTCAGCGCTGCGCCTACTTCAGGAGACAGCAATACTATATTCCAACAGGTTCAAACGCTGAGACCTGAATTTACAACGACATCCGACGTGGAATCGTTTATGGCCAGAAATGGTACGGAAACAAATTTTACCGATGCGTTTGTTGCGAAATCCAAATTGACGGGTTCGCAGAAGGATTCTATTATTGCTTTAGAAAAGGGCGGCGTTGTTGGTCCTTATCTCGATGGTTCAAATTATGTTCTGGCGAGGATCATGGACATTAAGACACTTCCGGATTCTGTACACGCACGTCATATATTAGTAGCTCTTACAGATCCGAAAACGGGCCAGCCGAAGATGGACGATAGTACCGGAAAACGTAAGATCGATAGTATTAAGGCATTGATAGAAGGCGGACAAAAATTCGACAGCGTAGCTTTTCGTTTGTCGGATGATGAAAGTAGTCGGATTAAAGGCGGTGACCTCGGTTATTTTGGTCAGGGTCAAATGGTCAAAGAATTCGGCGATTACGCATTCAACGGGAAAAAAGGAGAGATGAAAATTGTGAAAACACAATTTGGATATCATCTGATCGAAATACTGGATCAAAAAGATTTCGAACCTGCTTATAAGGTTGCCTATTTCTCCAGAAGAATTGAACCAAGTCAGGAAACAGATCAGAATGCATCAGGTCTGGCGAGTCAGTTTGCGGGTGAAAACCGCGACAAAGCCTCTTTTGATGCCGCCGCGAAAAAAGAGAATCTTCATCCTATAAATACGCCGGAAATCAAGGTCACGGATTTTAGCATACAGGGACTGGGATCCAGTCGCTCACTGGTGCGTTGGGTGTACGGCGCAAATGTTGGCGAAGTTTCTGAGTCGTTCCCAATAGGAGATAAATATGTGGTGGCTATCGTAACAGAGATTAATCACAAAGGAACAATGAGCCTTGCTAAAGTTAGACCGCTCATAGAACCCATTATCAGGAACCAGAAAAAAACAGATCTCATCACAGCGAAGATTGGGAACGCGGCAACGTTGGAAGCTGTTTCTTCAACGGTTGGACAAACAATCAGCAGTGCAGACAGCCTTCAGTTTTCTTCTCCATATGTTCCGAATGTTGGTCTCGAACAAAAAGTGGTAGGATATTCATTTGATAAGCAACTGATAGGAAAAGCAGTATCTCTACCCGTAGGTGGTAACGAAGGGGTTTTTGTTTTGAAGGTCGAAAATGTAAGTGCGAAGGCGAACTATAATGTGGATATTGAACAATCAAGACAATCCATGTTACAGTCTCAGGAAAGCCTGATTCAGAGAGCCGGTACCGACGCTTTGAAGAAAAAAGCTAAAATAACAGACGATCGGGGCAAATTTCTTTAGGGCTTAAGGCTAAACGCTAAACGCTAAACGCTTAAAGCTAAACGCGTAAGGCCCTTGCCATAAAAATATCTCTGAGTATCCGTAATTTGACGGATGTTTTATTTTGCAAAAGCACCATTTTTCAAGACGGAAATCTGTTTTTTCGCATTAAGTGTTTCGCGTTTCGCGTTCCGCATTTCGCGTTCAGCGTTCAGCGTTCAGCGTTTAGCGTTCCGCGTTCCGCATTCCGCTTTAAGCCTAAATCGTACCTTTGCAGTTGTAACTATGGAAAAAGAAATTATCAATAAAGTAAGTCAGAGTGCATTACTGACCCTGGATCTGGAGCCATTTTTCCCTAAAGAAGAAATCCGGATTTTCGATCTGAAACCTTTTCTTTTTATGGAGTTGATTTTAAAAGAAAAGGACTTTCGCAATTCCTTGTCTTTAATAGAGTGGTCTGAATACAAAGACACAATTGTTGGGGTTTGCTGTACGGCGGATGCCATTATTCCCGTTTGGGCTTATATGCTTGTAACAAGTTACCTGCAACCATTTGCAAAAGAGGTAATCATGGGCACCGAAGCCGATGTGTTGAGACAGGTAATTACAACCAACATTCAGTTAATAAATCCGCAGGATTATAAAGATAAACGGGTAGTTGTAAAAGGTTGTGGCGATGTCCCCATGGGCGATTTTGCTTACTTGGAAATCACCAAACTGTTAAGACCGGTTGTCAAATCGATCATGTATGGTGAGCCATGCAGTACGGTTCCGATTTATAAAGCTGAAAGCTTAAGGCCGAAGGCTTAAGGCGATTTAATTGTTTATTTTCTTCAGTGTTAAGCGCCCGATATTAAAATTCCACTACCATTTCATTATTTACAGCACTCTCACCTTTACACCCTGACCTGTTAGCCTTAAGCCTGCAAAAGTGTGTGCCGCAGAATAATCGTGGCTACGGAAAAGTAAATCACCAAACCTGTTACGTCAACAAGGGTTGCTACGAAAGGGGCAGAAGATGCAGCGGGATCAGCCCCCAACTTCTTTAGAACGATCGGCAGCATGGAACCGGAAAGGGTTCCCCACAATACCACCCCGAGTAAAGAGAAGGCTACAGTAAATGCAACCAGCAGGGAATGCACGCCATAATCATAAAAATGAAAATGCTGCCAGATAAATATTCTGAAAAATCCAACGATACCCAGAATGGAACCCAGCACGATTCCCGATAAAATTTCCTTGCGCATTACATACCACCAGCTGCCAAAGTTAATTTCCCCTAAGGCCATAGCCCGAATGATAATAGAAGAGGCTTGCGACCCCGAATTACCCCCACTGGATATAATAAGTGGAATGAACAACGCGAGAACTACTGCTTTACTTATTTCTCCCTCGAAATGACCCATAGCCGTGGCCGTTAGCATTTCACCAAGGAAAAGGATCACGAGCCAGCCTGCTCTTTTTTTTATAAGATGGCCAAACGAAATGGTTGTGTATGGTTCTTCCAATGCTTCCGATCCCCCGATCCTTTGTATCTCTCTCGTATTTTCTTTTTCTGCGAGTCTTAATACATCATCCGACGTCACGATTCCTAGCAACACACCCGCTTCGTTTATGACGGGTAGTGCAAAGCGGCTGTTGTTTCTGAATATTGCAATGGTTTCGGTTTGTGCATCATTTACAGAAAGCGCTATGAACTGGTGATCCATTATTTTTTCCACAGGCGTTGAGGGATCGACAATCAGAAATTCTTTTATATTAATGTCATCAATTAAAACGCCTTTATCATCTACCACGAAAAGAAAATTCAATGTCTCTGCTGCCTGTCCTCTTTGCCTGATGATTTCCAATACCTGCTGCACGGTATCCTCTCTCTTGATGGCTAAATAGTCTGGTGTCATTAAACGACCCACAGACCCTTCAGGATATCCAAGTAGCTTGAGCGTCTCCGCGCGGGTTTCAGGAGCAAGTATTTTCAACAGTTCTTTAACCGCATTGCCGGGAAGCAACCCCAGAAATGCTGTTCTGTCGTCAGGTTGCAAGGCGTTTAAAAGTTCTGCTGCTTTTTCGTCGGGTAAGGACTTGATAATAATTTCCTGTTTTTTCTTTCGCAGAAACTTAAATACCCGGGCCGCGTGTTTTATGTCCAGATGCTGAAACAATTTGCCCGCGAACTTGGTATACCTGTTGGTAAATTCAACGATATCCCTGGGGGAAAGTTTATTCAGTTTTACAAACTCTGTAAACTTATTATTCTGAAGCAGATTTTTGATATCATTTAAATTCGGCATTGGCTTCAATTGATTTTACAAAGTTCTGAAATTCGGAAGGTAATTTCCTCGTCTCCGTTATTTTTCGAGAAAATTGCCTTGCTTTTCTTTCGAATCACTTCCTACTGCTGCATGGGTACCTGCTCCATGAAATTTATAAGAAAACCGTCCATCTGCGAAACTGATTTCGGAAATAATGGACTTCCATGGAAGATCAATTCCTTCACAATAGAGGATTTCATCCGCCTCGTTTTCATTTTGAGTGACCGCGATATTTTTCTCTTGTAAACGATGATTCCAATAATTCTTGTCTTCAGTATCACCTTTTACAAAGACCTTTCTTTCGGATGTTGACTCACCAGTGGTTTTTCTAAAAGGCAGATGAAAATATGCCAGTGACTGCCGCAGACGTATCCCCGATTTCAGTAAATAAAGCTGGACGGAAGAACTGCTGCCTTTAGCATGCTTTTTTATAAACAATTCCATCGCACCATAAAATGTTTTTATATACCCCGCATCTTTTATAGTGCTCTCACCCTTAAAGTGGATGATGGCGGATTGTGGCAGATAATAATTCAGGAAGCCAGCCTGTGTGATCCGGAAACTCAGATCGATATCCTCCGCGTACATAAAAAACTGTTCGTCAAAGCCGCCGGTAATATCAAGCACTTTTTTTCTCAGGAACATACAAGCCCCCGTCAATACATCAACCACCTGAGGGGTTTGCTCTTCCAAATGCCCCATGTAATAGGAAGAAAAAATTTTCGAACCTGGGAAGAGACCCGCCAGTCCTGTCATTTTAAAAAAAGAAGCGGCCGGAGTCGGGAAACCTCTTTTGGATTCTCTTAAATACTTTCCTGAGCCATCGATCATTTTCAGTCCGACAGCCCCGGCTTCGGGCCTGGATCTTAAAAAGGTTAAACAGATATCAAGACTATCTTCCGACAGTATCGTATCGGGATTTAGGACCAGAAGGAACTCGGCGTTGCTCAGGGCAATCCCCTGATTGTTTGCCCTGGCAAATCCTCTATTGACATCGTTTCGAATAAAATGATAACCTGGATAAAGTGGAATAAGAAAGTCCGCAGTTCCATCAGTTGAAGCATTGTCAACAACAAATACCTCTGTTTGATTGCGGAGTATTAAACTTCCGTCAATTGCCTTTTTTAGCGATGAAAGGCACTGCTCAAGGAAAAATTTAACATTGTAACTGACGATGACGACAGAAAGAATCATCGGGTCTGCATTGGCACGAAGTACGATTTTTTCAGGTAACCTGCAAAATGAAACAGTTTATGATGGCCGGCCCCTCCTCAGCCAAGGCTTTGTTATATTTGCAGGATGTTAAAAACCACCCTGATCAAGGCGGCGGAACGAGCCGGAGGAATACTCAAGCAATATTATGGAAGTAATTTTCAGGTTTCAAATAAAGAAGGCGTAAACAACCTCGTTACCGAAGCGGATCATGCGGCAGAAAAGGCCATTATGGAAATTATTCGTAATGATTTTCCTGACCATTATATTTTAAGTGAGGAATCAGGCGATATGCCTACGGAGTCCACTTATAAATGGATCATAGATCCCCTGGATGGCACGGTCAATTTCGCACATGGATTGCCTCTCTGCTGCGTGTCTATCGGTGTTGAACAGGAAGGCGAGATGTTGATGGGCGCAGTATACAACCCATTTTTCAACGAATTCTATTTTGCTCAGAAAGGATATGGTGCTACTTTGAACGATCAGGTCATTCATGTTTCATCAGAAACGAGTGTTGAAAAAGCCTGCCTTGTAACGGGGTTTCCCTATACTTATCTTGATGAACCCAACGGACCTTTGGAAGTTTTTTCAAGGTTGATAAGGAAAGGCGTTCCTGTGCGAAGACTTGGGTCTGCAGCAATGGATCTCTGCTGGGTGGCTGCAGGACGATTTGAGGGATTTTATGAACACAAATTAAACGCCTGGGATAGTGCTGCAGGGTTTTTAATCGTGAAGGAAGCCGGTGGAAAAGTTACCGACTTCACAGGCAAGATGTATTCTCCCTATCAGCCCCAGATTGTTGCTACCAATGGAAAAATACATGCGGAATTGCTTCAATGGATAGCGGGCAGTTTGCCAAAATAATAAATTACTAAAAATGGAACCCCGCACTGAAATCTCTTCATTGGGTGAATTTGGTCTGATCGACCATCTCACAAAAAATATTGAAATAAAAAACGCATCCACCATACTCGGTGTGGGCGACGATGCAGCGGTAATTGACCATTTTGGAAAACAGACCGTACTCACCACAGATCTTCTCGTTGAAAACATTCACTTTGATTTGATGTACACGCCTCTTATGCATTTGGGATATAAGGCCGTGATTGCAAACCTGAGTGATATCTACGCCATGAATGCAACACCGACGCAATTGCTGATTTCACTGGCTTTTAGCAACAGGTTCAGCCTTGAAGCACTGGATGAGTTTTATGAAGGCGTTTATGCTGCGTGCGAAAAGTATGGCGTCGATCTGGTTGGGGGAGACACTTCGTCTTCTCAAAAAGGATTTATCATTTCCATAACGGCTATTGGTGAAGTGGCGCCCGATAAATTTGTACAACGGTCCACAGCAAAAAAGGGAGATCTCTTGTGCTGTAGCGGAGATCTCGGTGCTGCTTATCTTGGGCTGGTATTCCTGGAAAGGGAGAAAAAAATATATTTAGAAAATCCAAATGTTCGGCCCGACCTGGAAGGAGAAAAATATGTTATCGGAAGAATGTTGAAACCGGAGGCATCAAAAAAGACAATTGATTTTTTTGAGGAGCAGGGAATCGTTCCAACGGCAATGATGGATATCAGCGATGGGTTGAGTTCAGAAATACTGCATATCTGCAAGGACAGCGAGTTGGGTTGTGTGCTGTATGAAGAAAAAATTCCCATTGCAGAAGAAACAAGAAAGGCAGCATTTAAATTCGAACTGGACCCTACAGCCTGTGCACTCAGTGGTGGCGAGGATTATGAATTGCTGTTCACTATAAAACAGGATGATTACGATAAACTCGTTCTGAATGAGAATATTAGTGTAATTGGATACATGACCAACCCCGAAGAAGGGAAAAAATTATTTACTAAGGGAGGAAATAAATTTGACATTACAGCTCAGGGCTGGAATGCATTTACGAAATGAGTTTGTTCACAGGCCCGAGGATGATCCGGAAACTGAAAACCATTAGCTGGGTTTGCATGTTGATATGCCTGATAGCTTCCTGCTCCTCCTCAAAAAATGTATATAGTCCTCAAAAAAAATACTCACCCGTCGTGATGCAGGAAGACTATACCCTGTTCCGCCGCATTCTTGAAACCACGCATCCCAGTATTTATTGGTATACTTCCAAAGACAGTATGGATTATTATTTCGATCAGGTATATAAAACATTAAAAGACTCCATGACGGAGATTCAGTTTCGGGATCAATTGTCATACGTAATTTCCAAACTCGATTGTGGACATACTACGATAAAGGGTTCGAAGGCATTTAACAAATATGTGGATACAGCGTCTTCGATAGCTTTTCCTTTTGCACTTAAATTTTGGGCCGATACCATGGTTATTACTGCAAACCTGAGAAGAAACGATCCCGTTTTACAAAGAGGAACAATTGTACAATCGATCAACGGATATACTGCAAAGGCGCTGACCGATACGCTTTTTAATTACATAACTACAGATGGCTACAGCGCAAATGGAAAATATCAAAGTCTGAGTACCGGGTTTTCTTTTGCCAGTCTTTACAAAAATGTATTGGGCCTGACCGACTCAATCGATATAAGATATATCGACAGTGTGGGAAATGAAAGTCAGGTTTGGGTTAAACCATATGATTTCAAGGCAGACACACTGGACAAAAAAACGTTAAATCACGGACCACCTGCCAAAGGAAAGGGTTCAGAAAAAAAGAAAGACAAGGCATTCTTTTTTTATTCCTCAGCAAATCTACAATTGGATACCGTTATGAAAACGGGGTTCATGACCGTAGCTACCTTCGACAGGTCGAATCACCTGAAGAAATTTTTCAGAAGATCGTTTAAAGAAATTCATAAACAAAAAATAAAGAATCTGATCATTGACGTAAGATCAAACGGAGGAGGCGATGCGGGACTTTCCACCATGTTAACCAGGTATATTATCGACCACAAATTCAAACTGGCGGATTCTCTTTATACAGTCAAACCTCCTTCTGAATATAAGAAATATATGGAGAAGAGTTTTGTGTATGGGATGTTGATCGATCTGGTTACAAAAAAAGAAAGTGACGGGAAATATCATTTCAGGTATTTTGAAAAACACTACAATGCTCCCAAAAAAAAGAATCACTATGATGGACAGGTATTTATTTTAATCGGTGGTAATTCTTTTTCAGCCACTACGCTGTTTGCGGGCGAATTAAAAGGGCAGAAAAATGTAACATTGGTGGGTGAGGAAACGGGCGGTGGCTATTATGGTAATACAGCCTGGATTATTCCGGATGTTACACTGCCAAACACGGGAATTCGTTTTCGCCTCCCACGATTCAGAATGGTGATCAATAAAGACCGTATCAAAAATGGCCGGGGCATTATGCCCGATGTATGGGCTGTTCCAACTTCTGACGCCATTCGTGACGGGGTTGATTTTAAAGCCATGAAAGTGAGGGAATTGATTTCGCAACAGGAAGCACTGCAAAAAAATGACCCGGAACGCAAATAATTCGAATAAAATGAAAAGGATATTACTGTTTTGTTTGATTGGTTTATCGCTGGCATCTTATGGACAGGATTCTCTTCAGCAGGCAAGATTAAAATCTCTGCAGGGCAAGATTGCAACGTTTTCGACTTTTGCAAAAAAAGATTCTCTTTTTCTGATTTGTTTCTGGTCTGTGAATTCCGATGAAAGCATCGCTGAATTAAATTCCATCAATGCGAATTTGGAAAAGTGGCAGGCGATGAAACCTTTCCGCTTTCTGGCTATTTCTGTAGACGAAGGTAAAACGGCAAATAAGATACGATCTACATACAATATGAATGGCTGGACTTTTGAAGTCTATGACGATTTATATGGCGATGTACGTCAGGCTTTACATTCAAATAATTTTCCTCAAAGTATGATTGTGTATAAAAATGATATCGTATACGAACAATCAGGCTGGAACACCGGAACGGAAAATTATCTGATTCAGCGTTTGCTGTCAATGAAAAGATGAGGACACCAGCTCGAGCGATTTTTTATTGATGATAATAAAATCGGCATATTGTCCAACTTGTATTTTCCCCAGTACCGGATCTTTCAACAGACCAGCAGGATAAGTGGAACACATTTTAATTGACTCTTCAACAGAAATACCAACTTCCAATACGGCATTTTTGAAGGTAGACATCATGGTCATACAGGAACCAGACAACGTACCATCGGGTAACGTGTATCGATTGCCCTGAAATACATGTTTATAATAACCTTCGTTTATTGCCGTGACTGCATCTGTAATAAAAAACAGTCTTTCACCCATTATTTTCTTGCTGATCCGTACAGATGTGAAATCTACATGCACGCCATCGCAAATGATACTCGACATTACGTTGGGGTCATCATAAATTGCGCCCACCATACCTGGTTCTCTTCCCTGTAAAGGAGACATAGCATTAAAAAGATGAGTTGCCGCGGGGATACCCATAGCGAACACTTCGCTCGCACGGGAATAACTGGCATTGCTATGGCCTGCTGAAACTAACACGCCATTGTCCATCAGCAGGTCAATAATGTCATTGTCGCACTCTTCCGGGGCGAGAGTGATCATTTTGATAATACCTTTTCCTTTTTCGAGAAGTGTAAGAACCTCATCCCTTGTGGGCTTGGTTATAAACCCTTCGATATGGGCACCTTTTTTTGCTTTATTGATCCAGGGACCTTCGAGATGAATACCAAGCAGACCCTTTTTTCCGGCTTCAATATATCTGCTTACAGTCTCGATTCCTTTGTTAAAGTTTTCTTTTGAATTGGTGGCCATGGTAATCACAAAATGCGAACAACCGCCGGCTTTGCAATATTCGAGCGTGGCTTCCAATGATGCAATATCAAGTGAATGTGAAAACAACTTTCCATTCCCCCCGTACAATTGCAGATCGATAAAAGCGGGGGCGATCAAACAATCCGTGAAAGACTGAACAGGCCATCCTTCAGGTACCGACTTCCACGGTAGTATTTCTGTTATGATATCATTGTCGACGAGCATGGCATGATCCATTAAAACACGGTTCCCGGTATGAATTTCGTCCGCAAGAAAAACCTGCTTCATATGTTAAGGTTGAATGAAAAATTTGTCTGCATCTCTCCAAAAAGGATATTTCAACCGCACCTCTTCCAGTTTATTACGGTCCAGTGTATGCGAAATGATCTCTTCTTCTGACGCCAGTATCTTTATAGTATCACCTAAAGGTCCGATAATCATCGACTCTCCCGGATATTCGAGACCGTTCCCATCAGTACCAGTGCGATTTACTCCTATCACATAACATTGATTTTCTATGGCCCTTGCCTGAAGAAGGGTTCTCCATGCATGACTTCTTACTGTTGGCCAGTTGGCTACAAAAACAAGCAGGTCGTATTCAGCGGCCGAATCATTGTCTTTCAGATTGGATTGTCGCGACCATACGGGGAAACGAAGGTCGTAGCAGATTTGCAGATTGACTTTCCAGCCATTTACCGATGCAACAAGTCTTTTTTTACCCGGATTGAAATGCCTGTCTTCTTTTCCATACGCGAATAAATGTCGTTTATCGTAAAAGCCATAATCACCGGAAGGTAACATCCAAACCAGCCGGTTATAAAAAACAGATGATTCACCTGAGTGCTCCCTGATCATAACACTTCCACATATTATGGCATTTTTAATACGCGCAATTTTTCTCATCCATTCTACCGTTGGACCAGGCATCAATTCTGCGAGGGACCCGACATTCATACTGAAACCCGTACTGAACATTTCCGGCAGCAGGATAACTTCAGTTTTCTCAGGTAAACCCAGGATCTTTTTCTCAAACATGTCCAGATTGGACTTTTTATCTTCCCAATGCAGGGTGCTTTGTACGATTGAAATCCTGAGGTCAGACATAAAAATGAATTAGTGAGCTTCCGATTCGGATCGATTTTCATCCGGAAAGGTCCACGATTTGATAAGGGCTGCTTCAAATCCTCTTTGCAGAAGATACTGCTGCCATTTGGTTTTCTTCACAAAAATATTCTTTTCGTTATGCAGGGCAGCCCACTTTCTCGCAGCCTGTCGCTCAAAACCATCCTTATATTCACCATCATCCAGAGATTTCAGTGCATGCAGGATGCAGAACTCGCTGATACCCTTTTCACGCAACGCATACCGGATCTTCTGTCGCCCCCACCCTTTAATACGCGATTTTCCTGAAGCAAACTGAACGGCAAATCTTTCTTCATTGAGATACCCTTCCTCGATCAGCCGGGAAATTAATTCTTCTGTCTCCTTTTTTAACAAACCCAGCGAATAGAGCTTTTGCTTCACTTCCAGGTGACTACGCTCCTGGTAACCGCAGAAATGCTTTAGTTTCTGCAATGCCCTTTCAGTTGAGATCCTGCCCTGGGAAAATGGAGATCCGGAAGTTGCCATAACACCAAATATAAAAAAATGCACAAGTTATTCCAGAGGCCATAACTCCTGTATAAACACTTCCGGCTCTTAGGAAAAAATCAGTAGTTTCGTCCCAAAGTACTGATTCATGAAGTTTATTGTTTCGTCCTCGGCTTTGCTAAAACAATTACAGCAGATAAGCGGTGTTATCAGTGCAAATACCGTGCTGCCCATCCTGGAAGATTTTTTATTTGAAGTAGAAAAGAACAAACTTACTATTGCTGCAACGGATCTTGAGACCGTGATGAAGGTTCACATGGAAGTGGAAGCAAAAGAAACAGGGAAAGTTTGTATTCCTGCTAAAATATTATTGGACTCCCTTAAAAATATCGCCGATCAACCGCTGGCTTTTACAATCGACAAACAATTTTCCGTCGAAATAACGAGTGATAATGGGAAATATAAAGTGATGGGTGAAAATCCAGACAATTTTCCAAAAGATCCTTCAGCGGATGAAACAACTTCATTTGAAATTCCGGCTTCCGTACTGGCTACTGCAATCAGTAAATCTCTTTTTGCTGTCAGCAACGACGATTTAAGGCCAGCCATGACGGGCGTGTTGGTTGAAATGAGCTCCGGATCTATTCAATTTGTGGCCACCGATGCACATCGTTTGATACGGTATAAACGTACGGATATTTCGAGCTCTAAAACCGAATCTTTGATTGTGCCTAAAAAGCCATTGAATTTGCTGAAGTCGTCATTGCCGAATTCGGATGAAAATGTAAAACTCAGCTATAACGGCAATCATTTATTTGCAAATTTTGGCGGACTGCAAATGAGCTGCAGGTTAATAGACGCGCGCTTTCCGGATTACAAAGTAGTGATACCTGCAGACAATCCATACAAACTTACAGTCAACAGAAGCGATTTTCAAAGCGCCCTTCGTCGGGTTAGTGTGTTTAGTAACAAGAGTACTAATCAGATCGTTCTAAGCATTCACGGCAGCGAATTGCAACTGGCAGCGCAGGATGTCGATTTTTCTTTTGAGGGAAATGAAAGAATGAAATGTCAGTATACAGGAGAAGATATGTCCATCGCTTTTAACGCGCGGTTTCTGATTGAAATGCTGAACGCCACGGCTTCAGATGAAATTCGCATTGAACTGTCTACACCAACCAAAGCAGGAATTATTAAACCTTCAGAACAGGATAAAGCGGAAGACCTGCTGATGCTGGTTATGCCGCTGATGTTAAATAGCTAAAGAGATATTAATTCTTGTTACAAAGAAATTGAAAAGGCTTTAACTCAGGCTGTCTTACAACACGCTGAATATGTTTTGTTGTTCTTGATATTTTGTAGTTGTTGAGATCAAACACTTCGTGTGCGGAGCAAAAATTCTCTAAGGTTTCGTACTGAAAAAGGAGATCATTTAATTTTTCAAGTTCACAGGCCATGAACTGTTCAGTAACAAATTCGTCTTTCATGAGAACGAGCAAATCTCTATCCGGTGTTTTCATTGCAATTAGATTTTAGTATCCGACCATACCCTTGTTGAGTCCGCAACCACATTTTTTGCTACTGCCTCCAATGTGATTACTTGAACTACAACTTGCGCTTACAATTGTAATCATAATTAATAATAAGATCAATAGGGTAAGCGGATTTTTCATAGATTTCTTTGCTCTAATTTATAAAAATTTGCGGTTAATTGCAGGTTTTTGTCCCAGTTTTAGGAAATTAACATGAACGAAAAAAGGCCGGTTTCAGTACTCATCGCGCCGCTTGACTGGGGCCTCGGGCATGCAACACGCTGTATACCAATAATTAACGAGTTAATTCAACAGGGAAGCCTGGTGATCATAGCAGCCGGCGGCATGCAGAAGGCCCTGCTTAAAGAGGAATTTCCCTCCCTGGAATTCCTTGAAATTCCAGGGTATGATCTACAGTTCAAAAAGGGCATTTCTCCCAAATGGCAGCTGATTTTTGATTTACGGAGGATATTAAAGAAGATCAGGGAAGAAAAAAACTGGTTGGAAAAGCTGCTTGAAAACAGAAAAATCGATGTGGTGATCTCCGATAACCGCTTCGGCCTGTCCAGCAATAAATCATATAGTGTTTTTATCACACATCAGCTTTCGATAAAATCAGGATTGGAGTCAAATAAAAGCGGCCGCCGATGGCCGTTCGACGTTGGCCGATGGATCGACAATAAAATCAGAAAATGGAATTATAAGTTTATAGAAAGGTTTTCCCGCTGCTGGATACCCGATCAACCGGGTGAAAATTCAATAGCGGGTAATCTTTCACATCCGGCAACGCTTCCCCGCATAGCGTTAAATTATATTGGCATTTTGTCGCGGTTTAAGAACACAGAGCAACATACTTTTAAAGATTCTGTGCTTATACTTCTTTCGGGACCAGAACCACATCGTACCGAATTTGAAAATATACTATTCAGTCAGATAGCTACCTCATCGCTGCCCATCGTTGTAGTCAGAGGTCTGCCTGGTGTCGAAACGGGTATTCCATTTATAAAAGAAGGAATAAAAATATATAATCATTTATCTGCCGTCGAACTCAACAGACTGATGGATCAGTTTGAGATTATTATTTCGAGAAGTGGATACAGTACCATTATGGACTTAGTTTCACTGGGGAAAACTGCCATCCTGGTACCTACACCGGGACAAACAGAACAGGAATATCTCGCATTATATCTGCATCAAAAAAAATGGATGTGTTGTGTGCCCCAGAAAAATTTCAACCTTACAGATGCCCTGAGCACATTTCGTGGAATGCAAAAACAAAAACCTGTTATTGCGAAGTCTCCATTACAGGATTCGGTAAAAGAGCTCATGACGAAAATATCCGGCAGTAGTTAACAACTGCCTGACGCCTTTGCTTTTAGCTTTAGGCCTTAAGCTTTAAGCTTTAGGCCTAATCCGGTTTATAGAAGAATGAAAAGTTCTTAACGGAGCCTTCGAATGCTTTCCATGAATCGACTGCTGCGTGCACGGCAAATACACTGCAGGTTGGCATATGGTCGATCGACCTGTCCGACAAGGACGCGGCAAATATTGAAATGCCCGGGTTATGTGAAAAAAGCGCTACATGCTGGTAAGCGTCATCTAATTCGGGGATCAGTTCTAAAAAATTCTCTTGGGACGCGTGATATAAAGAAGGAACAAAAAAAATCTCTTTTACATTTCGATTATAGGCAGACACAAATAACTCTGCGGTTGTTTTTGCCCTGATGGCAGGACTCGAAACGAACTGATCTATCAAAATCTGTTTTTTAAATAACATCTTTCCCATCTCGGCAGCGTCTTTGAAGCCGCGTTCATTGAGCGGACGATCGTAATCAGACGAAGGACCAAATGAATGCGAGCTTTTCGCGTGACGAACCAGAATCAATGTTTTCATACCTGAATGATTTGATGGATATATAATAATACCGAACTGATTATTTTTTTAGAACGAAGCTTTACGGACCCATTTTGCATCGCGCTCCGTGAAATTACGTTCTTGTTTAAATATTACAGAGTAAAAAATCAGGCCAGAAACGTGTATTCACGTGGACTTTTACTAAATCGCGTTTATTTTTTTATTTATAAAACATACAATAAAAAACACGCGTTTAAATGATTGTTTTAATGGAAATGAAATAATATTTTAGTACCAGATCCGTTTTTAACATACCCTTGAAAAACCCAACCCATGCGAATCAAATCTCGTGTGTTAGCCGTAGTTCTCGCTTTGACTCTTTCTCCCGTGCTATTAACCAGCAACGGACTGATGGCAACGCCAATAAAGAAACATCCGGTTTCCAATACACTCTCCAGGAAGTCAATAGAATTCGAAACAACAGTAAGTAATTTATACTGCGACATGGACCTGGAACAGGCAGGTCTTCATCGTGAAGTTTTTGAATACGCTTATATAGGATATCAGCGTCTTCTGGAAGAACACAAAGTTTTAAAAAGTAATATTATTACGATTTGTGATTTCAGTCAGTCATCGAGAAACCGCCGTTTGTATGTGGTAGATCTTGAAAGCAGAAAAATACTCGTTAATACATACGTAGCCCATGGACGTCGTTCAGGCGGTGAGTATGCGAATTCCTTTTCAAATAAATGGAGTTCACACAAAAGCAGCCTGGGATTTTATGTAACTGAATTAACATATACCGGAAAACATGGGCTCGCGTTAAAGATTCATGGTTTGGAGAAAGGATTCAACGATAAAGCAGATAGAAGAAATATTGTAATTCACGGTTCCAAATATGTTGGCGAGAAATATATTCAATCGAATAAATTCAATGGAAGAAGTTTTGGATGCCCTGCAATACCTAATGAAGACGTGAAGGAAGTTGTGGAAGACATGAAGGGAGGATCCTGCTTTTTTATATATCACCCGACGAAGAAATACCTTACAGGTTCAAAAATATTGAATGGTTAACCGGACGTAAACTCCGATGGTTTGAAGGTGAAAAAGTCCAATTTAGGTTCGTACCCTATGATTGGGCTTTTCTTTTTTAGATAAGCGAATAAAAGATTGCTAAAATAACCAGGCAACGCTTTGCGCAAGGATTCCCACAATAAAGCCACTGATTAATTCAAACCTGTTATGCGCCCCGAGAATAAGCCTCGAGGTGCATGTTACACCTGCAATGAGTACGGGTATAGCAAGGTAGAGACCCGAAGCATACGGATCCTGATTCACAAAAAGTATGGCAAATGCAAGCAGTCCCCCCACTGCAACCGCATGCAGACTCACTTTATAAAAGATGGTACACATCCATGCACCACAAACTGCCAGGAAGGTTCCGAGTATAAATCGGGCGGCTACAGGGGGCGTATCAGGAAGATTCCTGAATACATAACTGGCCCAGAAATAAAAAAACATGGTAACAATGAACCCAACAAGTCTGTCCTGCCTGTTTTCGAGTGTAAGATTTTTTATGAGCTTGAGTCTCCACGCGAGGAATACGCTGATGCCCGGGAAAAAAACGGTGAATAGTATAATGCTGAACATACGCAGGTTCTTTGTGTGCGGGTCAACACCTTCGAAAGCGGATGGATGAACATAAATAAGGAAGGCGACAGTATACGCACAAATCAGCATCGGATGAAAAAGGACGGAAAAGACATGGGCAAAAAACCGAATAAGCGGTGAGTCCAGTTCTGGTTTTGTTGTGGAAGAAGTATACTCGAAGGAAGAGTTCAATTGAGTTATGAATTATGGGTTATGTTGCCTATGCAAATTATAAAAAGCTTTAGGCTTTAAGCTTTGGGCCTGTTAAGGTTATGTTGCCTTGCAAATTATAAAAAGCTTTGGGCTTTAAGCTTTGGGCCTGTTAAGGTTATGTTGCCTTGCAAATTATAAAAAGCTTTAGGCTTTATGCCTTGCGCTTTAAGCTTTATGCCTTAAGCCTTTGGCTTTGGGCTTATTAAAGTTCCCTCCTGAGCCGTGCCACCGGAATATTCAATTGTTCACGGTATTTGGCAACAGTACGCCGGGCAATATTATATCCTTTTTCCTGCAACAACTCGGTTAGGCGTTCATCACTTAGTGGTTTCTTTTTACTTTCATCCCCTATCAGATCACTGAGAATTTTCTTCACTTCCCGTGTTGATACTTCTTCGCCACTGTCTGTACTGAGTGATTCACTGAAGAAGAATTTCAACCGGTAGGTACCAAATTCAGTTTGCACAAATTTACTGTTTGCCACCCGGCTTACGGTTGAAATATCCAATCCTGTTCGTTCCGCAATATCTTTAAGGATCATCGGTTTCAAAGAAGTTTCATCACCTGATATAAAAAAATCATGCTGATAATTCATGATGGTTTGCATCGTATTGATCAGCGTTTGTTGCCGTTGCTTGATCGCATCAATGAACCATTTGGCTGCATCTATTTTTTGTTTGATGAAGAGAACCGCTTCTTTTTGTCTTTTATCTTTTTTTGATCCTTTGTCGTAATCTTTCAGCATATCGCGATATCCGTCGCTGATGCGAAGATCAGGTGCGTTTCGGGAATTGAGTGTCAGCTCGAGGCTTCCGGCGTTATTGAAAATAAAAAAATCAGGTACTACATATCCTTCTCCTTTACCACTGCCACCAAGATTACCTCCGGGTTTTGGATTCAGTTTTACGATCTGTTTTATGATCTCCCTGAAGTCTTCTTCAGAAATATTCAGTCCACGTTGAATTTTATCGTAGTGTTTCTTTGTAAACTCATCGAAATATTCAGAAAGAACACTGATGGCCAGCTCAACACTTTTTGCATCATTCCTTTTGCGTTCAAGCTGTAATAACAAACATTCCTGAAGATCTCTCGCAGCTACACCCGGAGGATCAAATTGCTGGATGCGTTTAATGATAGATTCTACTTCGGAATCACTGCTTTCAATATTTTGCCTGAAAGCCAGATCATCTACAATAGAAGCAGTCTCTCGTCGCAGATAACCATCATCATCTATACTCCCCACTATTTGCTCGGCGATCTTTCGGGTCCTGTCGTCAAGTTTTAACATGCCAAGCTGATCCAGCAGCAGATCATAGAAACTTGTTTCCAGTTTATGGGTGATAGACTGCTTGTCTTCTGCATCCGGATAGTTGTCGTCACGTAATTTGTAATCTGCCACGTCGTCGTCGTGATCGTTTACATATTCACTGATATCTATGTTGTCGTATTCTTCCTGCGTTCCCTCTGGTTCAAATTCCTCTTCAGCAGTTTCAAATTCATCCTTTGAATCATCCGTTAAACCGTCGTCATGATCTTCTTCAGCAACCTCCAATGCAGGGTTTTCTTCCAATTCCTCCTTGATCCTTTCTTCCAGATTGGCCGTAGGGACCTGCAGGAGTTTCATGAGCTGAATCTGCTGGGGGGATAATTTTTGGAGTAATTTCTGCTGTAATGATTGACTTAATGCCATCTTTGAGGGGTTAATGTCAGAAGGGGCAATTTGAAAAAAATCTGCCCATTCCACAAAAATCGCGCCGTAAATTTACATAAGATTATGAAGAATCGGCCTGAACGTTTAATTTTCTTTCTTGTTGTCTGGTTGACAATGTTTTCCTGCATTTCAGGAAATGCACAGATTTTATTGAAAAAGACAGAGTTGACCCCGGATTTTAAACATTTGTGGCTACCAGGGTCGAATATAACGGAGCGGGCATTTTGGTCAGAAACGTGGGAACATAATAGAGGAAATCAGTTGGATCAGTCCTGGGGAATAGTATTTGCGAAATCCATTTCAGGCCAGGAGTACACAATTTCCCCGGATAAGTATACCATTCCTTCTGACATATATTATATCCAGTCAGGCTTCTTCTGCAAAAGAGAATGGGAACTGGAGAAAACCACTCATATTCCTTTCAGGATCAGGCTAGGGTCGCTTGCGGACTGTAACGCGCTTGAGGGGAAGCACTAACTACCTTTTTGATTGCGGCGGCTAGTTTGGCTGCTTTTTCTTTTAATTGTTCATCTGTCCAGCCTAATCCAATAGCTGTGCTGATACATCGACCCATGATCTCATTGCTCTTACTAAAGTTCTGGGTTTTCAGGGCTTTAAGCGCTGCAGCCTGGCCAGGGCTAAGTCTGTATAGCGACTTTTCGTTTTTAAGATGGTCCCATTTTTCAACATAGTGCCAGTTGTGTTCGAACCAGTAGAAATTGCCGGCATAAATCTGCTGTGACTTCATTTCAGCAATAACTAAGTCAGTCAGTTCGCGGGTGGGCATAAACCAACTCAGGAAAGTATGACTATCACCTGCGGGATCAGGGATGGTTCTGAAAGTCACTTCAGGAATTTTGGCAAGCTCAGCTTGCAGATATTGATGGTTTTTCTTCTGGATGGCGAGGAAATTATCCAGTTTACGAAACTGTGCCAGGCCCACGGCAGCATGCAATTCGGAAATACGATAGTTATACCCTAAAAACGGGTGTTGATCTGCCCCGCGGTCATTGCCAATATGATCATGGCCATGATCCGTATATCCATCACAATTTGTATATATCATTTTATTATTCGTTAGTACAGCACCGCCCTCCGCACAGGTAACTGTTTTCACAAAATCAAAAGAAAGTGTTCCTGCGTCTCCAATGGTACCCAGCGATTTTCCTTTATACGTAGCACCAATACTCTGGCAGGCATCTTCTAATAATAATAGTTTATGATCCCGGCAAATCTCCAACAGCAAATCCAGATCGGCCATGCTGCCGCACATATGAACCGGCATAATACATTTTGTGGCTGAAGTAATTGCTTTGCGAACAGAGACGGCATTCATCGTAAGTGAATCGTCAATATCCACCAGAACAGGTATGGCCCCAACACTCAGCACTGCTTCAAAACTGGCAACGAATGTGAATGAGGGCATAATTACCTCATCCCCGGCACCAATGCCCAATGCGGCAAGAGCCGTAGAAAGCGCAGACGTTCCGCTGGAAGTCAGCTGGGCATACCCACACTGCAATCTTGAACAGATTGCCTGTTCCAGTTCGCGGGATTTCCAGATACCTTTGCGTGCAGCATCAAAACCATATCGCATGAGGATTCCGGTAGATAACACATCATTTACTTCTTTACGTTCTTCTTCACCAAAAAATTCAAAACCTGGCATGATGGGGTATGATTATTTATTGAAAACAATAGTCAGTACAAAGTTAAAATCTTTTATTCTTTTCGTCCCCTTATTTGTATTGTTTAACAAAGCCAGCGCACAGGTTCCACCAAACCCGGATAGCAAAATGTATAACACTCCGAATATTTCGGCTTTGGCAGGGAAATGGTATTTAAAAAACGACCATCATGCTGACAGTTCAAACAGCCGGGTCCCTGAAATAGATTTCGATGTTATGCAATACCACTTTTCAGGAAGTACGGGCTGTAACAGAATGTCCGGTAGTTTTACAGCGACTGAAACTGAACTCCATATCAGCGACAAAATGATTACAACAAGAATGTATTGTTCAGGTTATGATGAAATGGGTTTTTTAAAGGGTCTGCTGAAAACAGATGGGTATCATTTTAAGAATAGTCTGTTGATCATGACTTCCGGGGACTCGCTGATTGCCACATGGACCCGGAAAAAGCCTCCCGTGAAAAACCCCTGACAACCAGCGTTGAATTAAACAGTACGTTGGTAATTTAACCTGGGTTCTGCGAATCTCTGTTCGTAAATTGCAGGCATGCAGGATTATCTTATTGGATTGAATGATGCGCAGAAAGAAGCCGTACTACATATCGACGGTCCCCTGATGATTATCGCCGGTGCCGGAAGCGGTAAAACCAAAGTACTGACCACCAGAATCGCCCATCTGCTTTCCAACGGAGTGGACGCGTTCAATATACTGGCGCTTACGTTTACCAATAAGGCAGCAAGGGAAATGAAAGAAAGGGTGGAACGCATTCTTGGAAACAACGAAGCGAGAAATTTATACATCGGTACATTCCATAGCGTATTTGCAAGAATACTGCGGGCAGAAGCTCCAAAACTGGGATACCCACATCACTTTACAATTTACGATACGGACGATGCCAAGAGCGTTGTAAAAACAGTAGTGAATGAACTCAATCTGGACGATAAACATTATAAACCGAATATAGTTTACAATCGCATTTCACAGGCGAAAAACGGATTGGTATCACCCACTGAGTATGCGACAGATTATTATATTCAGCAGGAAGATATTCGTAGCAACAGACCCGCGATCTCACAGATTTATGAAGCATACGCCAAACGTTGTTTTAAAAACGGATCCATGGATTTTGATGATCTGTTGCTTAAGTTTTATGAACTGTTGAAAAACTTTCCTGAGAGTCTTCATAAGTACCAGCACAAATTCAAGTATATATTGATTGATGAGTTCCAGGATACCAATCCGGCCCAGTATGAAATTATCAAGCTTCTCGGCGCTGTTTATGAAAACGTCTGTGTGGTAGGCGACGACGCGCAGAGCATCTACAGTTTTCGTGGTGCCACCATTGAAAATATTTTACAGTTTCAGAAAGATTATGACGATGTGAAAGTGGTGAAACTGGAACAGAACTATCGCAGTACACAAAGTATCATCAATGCAGCCAATGAGGTAATCAAACACAACAAAGGCCAGATTCCAAAAAACCTGTGGACAGAAAACACAGAGGGTGAGAAAATTCGTCTGGTGCGAACCATGACCGACAACGATGAAGGAAAATTCGTTGCAGATACGATACAGGAACAAAAACTCAGGAATCATTTTAACAATCGTGATTTCGCCATTTTATACCGCACGAATTCCCAGAGCCGTGCTTTTGAAGAAAGTCTGCGCAGGATGGCCATCCCCTATACAATTTATGGGGGCATCAGCTTTTATCAACGCAAGGAAATAAAGGATTTCATTTCTTATCTGCGTGTGATTGTCAATCACAATGATGAAGAATCTTTAAAGAGAATTATCAATTTTCCTGCGCGTGGAATTGGTAAAAGTTCATTGGATAAGGCGGTGCTGATGGCCAATGAGAAGAATATTTCCATGTGGGATGTGCTCAACAATGCTGCTTCCATGGGATATAAAGCAGGTACGCTGGAATCTATTGATCAGTTTGTGCAGATGATCAAAAGTTTTGCAAGTATGCTGAACACGAAGAACGCATATGAAGTGGCAACACACGTGGGCAAACAAACGAATATTGTAAAGGAGTTGTTCAATGATAAAACTACGGAGGGTCTTGCCCGTTATGAAAATATCCAGGAACTGTTGAACAGTATTAAGGAATGGGTGGATGATCAGCAAAACAGAAGTTTAATTGATGAAGACGGAATACTGATCGACAATATAAACACGCAGGAAACGCAAAAGGGGCAAGCGAGTCTTTCAGGATATCTGCAACAGATTACTTTACTTACAGATACCGATCAAAAAGATCCCGACGCCGACACGGTAAAACTGATGACGATTCACGCAGCCAAGGGTCTTGAATTCAGTTGTGTTTTTGCAGCAGGTTTGGAAGAATCCCTTTTTCCCAATGCGATGTCCATCAACACACGAGAGGAACTGGAAGAAGAAAGGCGTTTGTTTTATGTTGTCATTACCAGAGCCAAACACAAACTCTGGATCACGTATGCTAATTCGCGTTACAGGTTTGGCAGCGTTATTCAAAATGATCCCAGCCGTTTTATAGAAGAAATTCCGGATCACCAGCTGGACCGTAGCTATGCTGGCGGAGGCATCAGGAACCAGATTGGGTCTTCGTGGGCCGGCAGGCCAGCACACGACCGCCTAAACCGGGGTTACGGTGGCGGAGAGGAATCCTCCACGAAAAGTCGCGAATCTTCGAGGCCGAGTTATATTTCAGCCAATGCAAAATCTCCTGCACCTATACATATTCCTTCAGTTGATTTTACACCAAGCGATACGAGCAATCTCATGGCCGGCGATAAGGTGGAACATCAGAAATTTGGGTTTGGTGAAGTGGTCAGAATGGAAGGATCGGCCCATAATCCCATCGCCACGGTAAACTTCAAATTGGGTGGTGAGAAAAAGATCATGCTGAATTATGCGAAACTTAGAATTATCAGGGCTGAATAGGTTTTGTCCCGACTATTGCCAGCCGGTTGCACGCCCTTGTCAAACTATTGTAATGTCTCTATAAGGTCTCTGTAAGGTCCGTATAAGGTCTCTGTAAGTCGGTTCTATTTTAACTTCAATACCTCGCTAACGGTTTTCTTTTCACTTCCTGAAAAGATCTTCTTTCCTGAAATAACGACCGGCCTTTTGAGGAAAGTATATTCCTGAAGAATTAAATCCCGGTAGTCTTTTTCAGTCAGTTTTTTGTCTTTGAGTCCCATCGATTTGTATTTCAGGGCTCGTCTGCTAAACAGCGCTTCATAACTTCCGATCAACGCTTTCATTTCATCCAGTTGCGCAGGGGTGATCTTCTCTTCTTTGATATTCTGGGATGTATATCCTTTTTTAAGTAAGCCGGCATTTTCTATGATCCGTTGACAGGTATCGCAGGTTGCAAGACAATACACTTTTTTCATGATGAAATTTTTCAGTTTAAGAGGAGTTTTTGGAATTCCAGTGAATCCCCATTGAAAACGTCGAAGTCAACTATAGAGGAACAACCATTCACACGTCCGCGTTCATTGTGCTGCCAGAAACTCCAGTTCCTGTAAATTCTTGGCTGGGAAGGTTGTAAATAGTGGGCCGCCCAGAGCAGATATCCGTCGAAATCATCTTTGAGATATCGTTCATAAAAATCAACATTCGTATAAATAATGGGAGCTGTTCCATAGTATGCCTGAACGGTTTGCAGCCATTCTTTAACTCTTTGCCTTAGTTTATCCGGTGGAACTCCATAGGTTTGTTCGATATCCAGCACGGGTGGCAGATCACCTGGCAGTAGGTTTACAGAATTGATAAAATTTTCTGCCTGTGCCTTGCCGCTTTTCGTAGCCAGAAAATAATGATAAGCTCCCCGGATCAAACCAGCTTCCTTTATTTTTTTCCAGTTGCGACTGAACATCTGGTCTTCATTTCCCAATCCCTCCGTTGCTTTCACAAATACAAATTGTATTCGGATGTCCTGGACCTGCATGTTTTTTACTGACTGCCAGTCAACCACTTCCTGATATTTTGAAACATCTATTCCGTGTACTGAATAATTTGTTGGCATCTGGATGCCAAACTCGCTGTATTCGACGAACGATGTTCTCTTTTGAAAAATCCATTGTACAAAAATCACCATCAGCATGATGACAATGGCCGTACTGAGAATAAATGTGATGATCTTCCAGGTCCTGCTCTTCTTTTTTGCCATTCCTATGATAAACGTCTGCAAATATAATCAGCGGCGGGTCGAAATAGAGTCCCGGACTTCCCGCTTTCCATATTTAAAACTAATTTTACAGGGGACATGACAAAATTCAACCTGAAGGACTCCATTAATCTGGTTTCAAAACTAAACGTACGGCGTGCCTGGAACGGTGTTCTTGTCTTATCCAGTTTCTATCTGAGTAAATGGACGCGCAGACCCATACAATGGGGTGTGCCTGTTTCCATTGCGTTTGAACCGACAACCAGCTGTAATCTCAGATGTCCCGAATGTCCCAGCGGCCTGCGCTCGTTTACACGACCCAAAGGCATGCTGGAAATGAATGCATTTCAGAAAATGATCGACCAGCTGGCTCCCGAATTATTATACCTCACCTTTTATTTTCAGGGAGAACCCTATTTAAATCCTGATTTTTTAAAGATGGTGCAGTATGTCACGTCAAAAAAAATATATACCGCCACATCTACGAACGCTCATTATCTCAATGATGAAAACGCCCGGAGAACAGTAGAGAGTGGGCTCGACCGGCTGATTATTTCACTGGATGGTACTACACAGGATGTATATAGTCAATATCGCGTAGGAGGTGATTTGGAAAAAGTGATCCAGGGTGCTTCCAATATTGTGAAATGGAAAAAGAAACTCAACAGCAAAACGCCCTATGTGTTTTTCCAGTTTCTTGTGGTGAGGCCCAACGAACATCAGCTTCGGGATGCAGAAGAGTTGGCCAGTAAGATTGGCGTGGATGGTATCAGATATAAAACGGCTCAGATATACGACTACAAAAAAGATCCGAACCAGCTGATCCCACAACATAGTTCGCTTACACGATACAGAAAAAAACAGGATGGGACTTATGAGTCGAAAAATAAGATGCAAAATCACTGCTGGCGTCTTTGGCATTCACCGGTAATAACCTGGGACGGCATCGTAGTTCCCTGTTGTTTTGACAAAGATGCTAAACACCGCATGGGAGACCTGAAAAATAAATCCTTCAGGTATATCTGGAAACAGCCGGAATACATCGATTTTCGCAGGAAGATCTTAAAGGGAAGATCAGAAATTGATATTTGTTCGAATTGCAGTGAGGGAGTGAAGGTGTGGGGAGACTGAAGAAAGTATGGGAGTATGGGAGTATGGGAGTACTACGCCCGCCGAAACGAAGTGAAGGAGGGTGGGTGTATGGGCTTAGTTTTAAATTATTTTATGGCGTTAGAGAAAGATATAAATCAGCAGGTGTTCCGTTCGGAATATCAGAAAGCGGGGATCAATTTAATTTATACCTATAACTGGATGAATGAAAAAGTGACGCGGCTTTTTGAACCTTTTGATATTACACAGCAGCAGTTTAATATACTGCGCATTTTGCGTGGGGCCGGACAACCACTGTCCACCTTACAAATCAGACAAAGAATGCTGGATAAGATGAGTGATACAAGTCGTATCGTTGACCGGCTCGTCAAAAAAGGAATGGTGAAAAAAACGATTTGTGATGGTGACCGACGACTGGTGGATATACTGCTTACAGACAAAGGAAAAAAACTGTTGCAGACCATGGACATATTGAACGAAGAAATGGAATTGATTTTTAAATGTCTGAGTGTAGAGGAAGCCCGACAATTAAACACGCTACTGGATAAAGCAAGATCGGGTGAAAATGCCCCTATAGAAAGAACAACCGAAACTCCTATTTCAGGTTAGATGCGTATGAAACGATTCCTTTTTCTCAGTTTATTATTTTATTCCGGTTACGTTTTCTCCCAGCCCAAATATGAATTCAGGGCAGTATGGATCGCAACAGTTGATAATATCGACTGGCCAAGTGCCGGCAACTACAGCACGGAACAACAAAAGGCAGAATTCATTCGCCAGCTCGACATGCATCAGCGCAATGGAATGAACGCCGTAATCGTTCAGATCAGACCGGCTTGTGACGCATTCTATCCTTCAAACATTGAACCGTGGAGTCAATGGCTTAACGGTACCCAGGGCAAGGCACCCATTCCTTTTTACGATCCACTTGAATTTATGATCAGTGAAACGCATAAAAGAGGAATGGAATTTCATGCCTGGTGTAATCCTTACCGGGCGGTTTTTCAGATAGGACACACAACGGTTACATATAAAAAAGTTGGTCACCATCGTCATCGGATTGTTACACATGTTAAAGGCTCTTCGCTCGCTGCAAATAATGTGACTAAAAAACATCCTGACTGGATTATTACTTATGGCGATTCCAGAAGTCTTGATCCCGGGAATAAAGAAGTGCAGTTATATGTAAACGAAGTAATCCGGGATATGCTTAGTCGTTACGATATCGATGCCATTCATTTAGATGATTATTTCTATCCTTACAGAATCGGATCTCTCGAATTTCAGGATAATGCTTCTTTTAAAAAATATGGCGGAAGCATGGACAGGGAAACCTGGAGAAGAAGCAATGTGGATTCACTGATTGTAATGCTTCATCGTACCATTTCAGAAACTAAAAAAACCTGCAAATTCGGCATCAGCCCTTTCGGCGTATGGAGAAATCTTTCTAAAGATTCTCTGGGCAGTGATACACATGCGGGACAAACGAACTACGATGATCTATATGCCAATATTTTACTTTGGCTGAAAAACGGCTGGATTGATTATGTGGTACCCCAACTGTATTGGGAATTCGAGCAAAAAAATGCACCGTTTGGTGTGTTGCTCAACTGGTGGAATAAGAATCACTATGATCGTCCATGTTATGTAGGACTGGGTATGTATCGCGCGGGTTCCAATGAATACTGGAGAGATAAAAACCAGCTTCCCCGTCAGCTTCATGCTATCCGGAATCTGAATGGTATTGGTGGGCAGGTTTACTTCAGCAGCGTTTCGTTTTTCAGGAATGCTTATGGATGGAACGATACACTACGCGAAAATTTTTACAATTATCCTGCATTAATTGCCCCGATGCCCTGGCTTGATAGTACACGCCCTTCGATTCCCATGGTGCAGGCGAACAGCAATAACGATTCCTTAATATTTCATTTTCAAAAAGGGAATGTAACCGACACGCTGAGAGGATATGCTATATATAAAGCAGGCGCTTCATTCAATATTGATTCTTCACGGGTGTTTCAGTTCATTCCAAGTGCACAGGCGACACAGGTATTATTTAGTATTAAAGAATTACTAAACAAGCCGGACACACGCTATTTTCTTACGGCCGTCAGCAAAACGAATAATGAAAGTGATCCCATCCTGATTTATCCGTTGAATACGTTAACTCCTTCACCATAGACTGATGTATGGTGGAGGTTATGGGTTATGAGATATGGGTTATGGGTTGAAGAATACCTCTTGACAAAACCCATAACCCATCTCTCATAACCCATCTCTCATAACCCATCTCTCATAACTCATATCCCAAAGAGAGCTTTCCGCATAAAAAGGCCTAATTTTATAGGAACTATCATCACGGATTCTCAATGGCGTTAATTGACGTACAATTACCCAATTCATTAGCGAGGGCTTTGCGATTGCCGAAAAAATCCCCGCGACGCCAGCAAATAAAAGTTCTCAAGAAATTATTAAAAAAGGCGCGCTTTACTGCATTTGGGCAACAGTACCATTTTGATAAAATCATGATGAGCCGGCACCTGGTTAAAAGTTTTCAGGAACATGTTCCGGTATTCGATTACAGCAAAATTTATAAAGAATGGTGGTATAAAACGCTGGAGGGCAAACACGATATCTGCTGGCCCGGGAAAATAAAATACTATGCACTGAGTTCGGGCACCTCGGAGTCAGCCAGCAAATACATTCCTGTAACCAATGATCTGTTGCGTGGAAACAGGATTGTGATGGTTCGCCAATTATTGAGCCTTCGCAATTATCAGGATATTCCGGTGAAGAGCATCGGTAAGGGTTGGCTGATGATTGGCGGTAGTACTGACTTACAAAAAGGTCCTGGTTATTACGAAGGAGATCTGAGTGGCATATCAGCAAAAAAAGTCCCTTTCTGGTTCAGCCCATTTTATAAACCCGGAAGAAAAATTGCGAAAACCCGCGACTGGACTCGCAAACTGGAAGAAATTGTAGAACAGGCTCCAAACTGGGATATCGGTTTTATTGTAGGTGTGCCGGCCTGGATTCAAATGTGCGTAGAGAAAATTATAGAAAAATATAACCTCCATAATATCCATGAGATCTGGCCCAACCTTGGATTTTTTGTTCATGGGGGCGTTTCATTTGAACCCTATAAAATTGGATTCGAGAAATTATTAGGTAAACCCATTACTTATATAGAAACCTATCTGGCGTCTGAAGGATTTATCGCCTATCAGGATCGTCAGGATGAAAGAGGACTGAAGCTTGTTACCTCCCAGCATCTTTTTTTTGAATTTGTTCCTTTCGACCAGAAGAATTTTGATTCGGAAGGAAATATCGTGAAGAACCCCGAAGCATTGGAGATTCATCAGGTGGAAGAAGGACGTGACTATGCGCTGCTGATCAGCACAGCTGCAGGTGCCTGGCGTTATCTCATTGGGGATACCATACGTTTTACAGACAAAGAAAAGAGCGAAATCATTATTACGGGTCGAACAAAACACTATCTGAGCCTGGTAGGTGAACATTTGAGTGTGGACAATATGAATCAGGCCATTCAAAGTGTGAGTGAGGATATGAATATCTCCATTCCTGAATTCACTGTCGCAGGTATTCCTCATGGACTATTTTTTGCACATCAATGGTGGCTATCTTCGGATGCTGATGTTGATCCCCTGATTCTTCGGGATAAACTCGATGAAAATCTGAAACGATTAAATGATGACTATGCAGTTGAAAGGAAAAGTGCGCTGAAGGATATTTCGGTGAAAGTGCTTTCTCCCGATGTTTTTATAGATTTTATGCGATCTGTCGGAAAGGAAGGGGGACAACATAAATTTCCGCGTGTTCTCAAAGGCAAAATGTTAAAGGACTGGCAAAATTTTCTGGAAAGGGAGAATACGAAGACGTAATATTGATTATTTATTAAAATGAGGAATCGTCTTCTATTTTCAGGGTTCCGTTATTTTCGTGTATCCCAGGTAAAACTTATATCATATGGTCCAGGATATTTTGAAAGGATTAGCACTCGGAATTGTGCTCGCGCTATCTGTAGGACCGATCATTTTTACAATTGTAAAACAAAGTATTACTGTTGGATATAAGGGTGGTTTAAGTTTCGTAGCCGGCGTGTGGCTGAGCGATTTTATTCTGGTTACACTCAGCAATGTTTTTACCGAGTGGGTGGCCAGACTACTGCAATATCAAAAGATGATAGGTTATGCGGGTAGTAGTTTTCTGATTGCGATGGGTATTTATTTTTTCTTTTTCAAAAAGGTCCATTTAAAATCAACCGCAAACCTTGAGCACGCCGATCATATCAGTGCTGCCCAAATGGCGAGAATTTTCGCATCTGGATTTATCATCAACACCCTCAATCCGGGTGTATTGATTTTCTGGCTTGGTAATGCCACTGTGCTTTCATTGACTCATACACTGGAGCAGCGAATTATCATATTTTCTGTCTGCTTACTGATCAATATGTCGGCCGACGTAGGTAAAGTGATGATGGCGGGTAAACTGCGGAAGAAACTTACGGTTCATAATCTTTCGGTAATTAATAAAATTTCCGGCGCCATATTAATTGCTTTTGGTATTGCGTTGTTATATGGAGTGATCTTTCTGGAACATCGGGCGAAATAAACCCGGGCCATTGATATACGAATATGAATAGAATTGCTGCGATAATATTTTTTCTATTTCCGTTGATTTGCAAATCACAAACGGACGTGCTAATTCTGCAGAAAAATGGACAAAATATAAAAACCTATGCACCCGGCCAGGAAATTATGATTCATACAGTATACGATCAGTGGCTTGGCGGAACAATTACCGATTTAAGAAACGATAGCGTATTTATCAATAACAATCCATTTCACGTCAATGAGATTCAGGCGCTGCGGACCGACTTTTCCAAACTTCATCTGCAAAATGCAGGAACTGTTTTGATCATAGCCGGAGTGGGCGTACTCGCGCTGAATGTAATTAATGGTTTGTATACCAATGAACCGATTGGTTCATGGGTGAAGGTCTCTGGTTATATCACTGCAGGCGCTTTTATTATTGCGGGGATTTTAATGAGATCAGCGAAATTTAAAAACTATCCCATTGGTAAAAAATATACTTTGCATTACCTTAACCTGCGTCCACATAGTATGTCGGGCAGCAGTCCTGTAAATACTACTGAACCCGCAAAGTAAACTGATGCCCATTAAGACGAAAGGAATTGTTCCGCGAATATGGAGATGGATCAAGCGAATCTTTATATTTTTCTTTTTCCTGCAATTTTTTTATATCCTGATTTTAAAGTGGGTTAATCCACCTGTAACGCTTACGCAGATCAGCAGTCTTCTTCATGGTTATGGTTTGAAAAGAAATTACGTTTCCATGGATGCCATTTCGCCTTATGCGAAATTGGCCGTTATTGCATCGGAGGACCAGTTATTTCCCGACCACGATGGATTCGATTTTAAATCGATTGAGAAAGCAATGAAACACAATCAGAAAAGTAAATCCTTACACGGAGCCAGCACCATTTCGCAACAGGTGGCAAAAAATGTTTTTTTATGGCAGGGCAGGAGTTATATAAGAAAGGCGCTGGAAGTATATTTCACATTTATGATCGAGATGGTTTGGGGTAAAAAAAGGATTCTTCAAATGTATCTTAACGTAAGCGAGATGGGCAAGGGAGTATTCGGAATAGACGCCGCGTCATTGTATTATTTTAATAAAAGAGCAAAAACGTTGACGCGTAGTGAAGCCGCGATGATCGCTGGCTGTTTACCCAATCCAAAACTATTTACTATTAAACCCATGTCGAAACACGTTGCCATTCGATATCCCTGGATAGTTAACCAAATGTATCACTTGCAGGATGATCCGGACATTGTGAAGTTGTTGCAATAAATAACCTTGCATTTCCCAGCCTCGCTTCATAGTCACCACTAATTTCAATCCATGGAGTTGATTGATTAATCATCAGATCTTTGTACATGTGAAATAGTAGTTCGCGGGATTTCAGATCTGGATATTCGCGCAATGCGTCTGCTACCCAGGGCAGGTCGGTGTTGCAGAGCAGATACGCGTCATATTTTCTTTTTACAATTTCATCCAGTATAAAAGCATGACATTTACCAAATACGAATTCACACCATACTTTCATCACATACATATCTGTATCGATAAATAAGCAGGATGCGTTGGTAGAAGTCGCGATCCGGTGTTCAAGTTCCAGTTGTCCTTTTGCAATGATGAGTAAATCTTCATACGTATAAGGCCTCCTCAGGTTCATCAGAAATTCCCTCGCATATTCAGGAACCCATTGTGTTTTGTAAATACCCGCGAGCTGTTCACAAAGGGTGCTTTTGCCTGTGGACTCCGGACCCGTCACCACGTATTTTTTAGGCAATGGCATGCATTGTTTTTTTTCTCCAGGTAATATAACCCATTACAGCCAGCACAAGAAAAACCACATATTGAAAGCTCGCGAATACCAGATGTTTATAAAAATTAAGCGGAATGGAAGCCAGGTTGGTAATAATCCACCAAATCCAGTTCTCCAGTTTCTTTTTATTCATTAACCACATACCCGTAAACGCGGCGCCTGATGTAAAACTGTCGGCAATGGGTACCGTGCTATCTGTAAGATGACTGAGCAATAAATAGAGGATGGTCCAGCAAACAAAGAAAAAAATCAATGCCTGTATCCAATCTCTTTTTGAAGAAGCCGTTATTTTTAAAATGGATTTGCCCTGTGTTTTTTTTGACCACATAATCCATCCCACGATGCTCATTACGGTATAGTAGAAATTTACAGATGCATCTGCATAAAGTCCATGGGTAACGTAAATCCAGATAAATATTCCCGTGTTAATCATGCCAACGGGATAAACCAATATGTTTTCTTTTCTGGAAAAAATGACACTGGCTATTCCGGTGATAACGGCAATGAACTCAAGCCAGGTGGTTTGATGGATGTCATGTAAGAATTGCGATATAATGGATTGCATTATTCTGCTTCGGCAACCACTTCCCTGACTTCAGGAATCATCCGTTTCATCATACCTTCTATACCTGCTTTCAATGTAATCATGGAAGAAGGACAACCTGAGCAGGATCCCTGTAACATCAGATTTACAACGCCTTCATTATAACTTCTGAATTGAATAGCGCCACCATCCATTTCGACGGCTGGTTTAACGTAGCTTTCCAACAATTCCTTGATCCTTTTTACCACATCGTCGTCGTCTGCTCCGATCGCATTTCCATCTGAATGAGCTACGGTAATTTCATCTTCGTTAACTACCGGTTTGCCATCCTCAAGGTATTCTTTAAGAAATTGACGTATGGAAGGGATCACATCAGCCCAATCTGTATCGGAGGTTTTTGTAAGTGTTACAAAGTTACTTGCGATGAATATGCTTTTAATAAACGGGAAACCAAAAATTTCAATTGCAAGTGGCGAAGGCCTTGCTGATTCCACATCAGGAAAATCAATACTCTTACCAGGGTAAAGTAGTTTATTAGCTACAAACTTCATGGTTTCCGGATTCGGCGTCATCTCCGTGTATATACTAATAACCGGATTTCCTGTTTTTATCATATCATTTAATTGAATGGCAAATTTAATCCTTTTCTGCCGCTTTGGCCTACTGATATGGCTTTTCCGCAAGAAAGACACTTGAAAGAGTGCCCAATAATCATGAAATAGTGCTTAAAATCGGGTAAAAACTGAGTTTTGGACTCATTTCCTGGGACTTTTTATCACTAAAATGGCCCGGGACCTGTTTAATGGGTTAAACTTTTTCCTCCCGAACTGGAAGAGTAATTTTGACTTCATGAGTAAAAAAATCTGGTTTTATTCCCTTTTTTTCCTGGTACTGATAGTCGGATTTTATTTTATGCTCACAAGGCTCATTCCTGGCTACGGGAAAGTGGGTTTACCCCAGTTAAACAGGGTAAAATCATTTTCTTTTATGGATCAGAACGGTGAAAGAATTACGAACAAGAATGTAGAAGGCAAGGTTTATCTGTCAGAATTTTTCTTCACTACCTGTCCTGGCATTTGCCCGAAGATGAATACGAATCTTCGACCCGTTTATGAAAAATATAAGAATGAGCCAGATTTTTTAATCCTGTCGCATACGGTGAATCCTTCAACGGATAGTGTAGCCCGTTTAAAAGTATACGCCGACTCAATGGGTGTTAAAGCGCCTCGTTGGATTTTTCTTACCGGCCCGAAAGATTCTTTATACCTGGCAGCCCGATTGAGTTATATGCTGGATGATCCTAAAAATAATCTTTCACCTATAGACGATCAGTTTATCCATACACAGTTTTTTGCGCTCGTGGATAAAAACGGATATGTAAGATCCATTGTTGACGGACTCAAAAAAGATGAAATAGCAGAAATGGAAAAGGAGATCGATGAGTTACTAAAGGAACCGACGAATTAGTTATGAGTTATGGGAGATGAGTTATAAGTTGAGTGAATAGTTTTGACATCAATTCATAACTCATCTCCCATAACTCATAACTATCATCTCCCCCAAAAAGAAAGCCCCGATGTGGAAACACCGGGACTTTTGGTTAAGGCTCTGATTAGTAGCTATTTTGAGTAAAAGACTACAAATTGATTAATGCAAATATAAATGCATGAAACCAATCGGGCAAGAAACTTCACTACCATTTTCGTGGTATTTCTACGATCCCCAGATGTTAAAAATGTGTTATCCAAAATCATTACATCACTTCTTTCAATTCTCCCTCAACAAAATTCATTAACTCCTTAATGTAAGGTCCCGAAAAATCAAATTTTAAACCTGCAGTTTCATATAATTCAGGAAGCGTTTTGGTGCCCCCCAAGGAAAGCGCAGCTATGTAATGGTCCAATGCAAGGTTTTTACTTTTTTTGAATTGCATCCACAATCCAATTGCGCCTAATTGCGCAATGCCGTATTCTATATAATAGAACGGCACTTCAAATAAATGGAGTTGCTTTTGCCAGATATTTTTTTGGTATTGATCCAGTCCATCCCAGTTAATTGTTTTTGAACTGAATTCATTATAAATGCGAAACCAATTATCAGTTCTTTCCTCTATAGTATGATTTGGATTTTCGTAAACCCAATGCTGAAATTTATCTATCGTTGCGATCCATGGGAAAATAGTAATGACCCTTTCCAATTGCTGAATCTTTGCCCTGCGAAGATCTTCAGGTTTTTCAAAAAAGATTTGCCAGTATTCCATACTGAAAAGTTCCATCGCCATGCTCGCAACTTCAGCAATCTCCATTGGATATTCCTTGAATGCGCTAAGTTCCAGATGATGAGAAAGAAAAGAATGTACAGCATGTCCGCCTTCATGAACCATTGTAGTTACGTCATGCATTTGACCTGCAGCATTCATAAAAATAAAAGGCGCACCTGTTTCTGCCAGTGGACAATTATATCCTCCGGGAGCTTTGCCGATTCTGCTTTCCAGATCGAAGCGATCCATCTTCTTCATCGTCTTAAGACAATCAGCAAAGAATGGCCTCAGTTCTGCAAAACACTTTTCTGTTTTCTCCAGCAATTCGTTGCCTGTCTTAAATGGATTTAAAGGTTCCTGATTGGCAGGTTCTGCATCCACATCCCAGGGCCTGAGTGTTTCAAGACCGAGCTCATGCTGTTTAAATTGATTAATGATTTCAACGAGGGGCAGCACGTATTGTTTTACCGAATCATGAAATTGAAAACAATCTTCTTTCGTGTAGTCAAAACGACCCATTTCCACAAACTTATAATCACGGAAATTTTTGAACCCTGCATTGCGGGCTATCTGATCACGTCGTTTTACAAGTTCGGTGAAAAGCGTATTTAGTTTTTCTTTATCCTGCAGCCTGCGCTCCTGTACTTTTCGATAAACTTCTTCACGAAGTTCGCGGTCGTGATTTTCCAAAAATTTCATCGCCTGCTGCAGTGTATATTCCTGATCTTTTACAGTCACTGTCATCTTTCCGGAAATCGCACCGTATTGTTGACCCAACACGCTGAGTTCTGATTGAATCGGAATATTTTCTTCGCGGAAAAGATCAATGCTTTTTTTTACCGACCGCAGGTACGTAAAATATTTTTGTTTGTCGAGTAACGATGTCAAAGGGGAATCTATCAGTTTGCGATTCAGCTTATCGGCATAAGGCTGAATCTTAGGCTGAATTTCCATCATGAAATAAGTAAAATTTTCCTGTAGTTTTTTATCTTCTGTATTACAGGTCATCCGGATGTGACGCCACGAAACATCTTCGCTGATAACTGCTTCCAGTTCACTCATATCGATTAACCATTTCTCCAGTTCCCGTTGCGATGTTAATGGCCTTTCAACAAGATCTTCAAAAAAGGATGCGATGGAATTCCAATCGCTGATAACAAGATTCTCCGGTAGAAAAACACGGATTGGTTTTTCAATATCTGCGGATAGTGTTTTCACCATGTATTCAAATTTTTTGGGCAGGACTTAAAGACAATTACAATAAATTTTATTATTTCTTTTTAGCGGCGGGTTTTTTTGCGGCCGGCTTGGGTGCAGATTTTTTCGCTTGCTTTGGTTCAGCTTTTTTTGGTTCCTCTTTTTTAGCTGCAGCTTTTTTTACTGGTTTCTCTGCGACAACAGCTTTCTTTTCAGCAGCCTTTTTGGCTGGTTTGGATTCAGGGGTTTTGGTCTCCGCCTGTTTTTTCGCAGGCTTTTTATCTTCAGCTTTTTTTGTTTCAGACTTGCTTGTTTCAGTCTTAACAGAAGCAGATTTTTTTGCTGGTTTCTCTTCTTCAATTACTTCCGGTTCAGTTTGTTCTTCAACAGCAGGTTCAGACAATTTAATTTCGACCTGATTTTTTGAAAGAACAGTATACCACTTAACCATTTTCTTCAAATCACTCGTGTACACGCGGTCAAAATCCAATTCAGGATATACTTTTTCGAAGTAGGTCTTGAGTGAAGAAGCCTCTTTTTCATCTGGTAATTTCTCCTTGCTTTCTTCCATGGCTTTCAAGATATCAACCAGATTCACATTGTGGCGGGTTGTATAAACTTCTATGCTTTCAAGATGAGAAAACTGATGAACCCTGCTGGAAACAAATCTTGTGCTCTTGTCATCCAGCGAGCGAACGATGCCGCCGTCGGATTTACTACTGATCAATTCAAAAAGACCGGGAAGTCCGGTGATAGCAATGATTTTGGAATATTCCATAATTAAGGACTAAGTTTTAAAAGACGTGCAAGTTAAACAAAAAACTATATGGGAGGATAAGAGTATAGGAGTATAAGAATATAAGAGTATAGGAGTGATAACCCAGACTCCTATACTCTTATATTCTTATACTCTTAAATCCCCGTGGTACGGTTTTTTTAGTATTAGGTCAATACCTAAAAATTATTTTATGGAAAAATCTACGGAAGTGATTGAAGTTTTGAACGATCTGGTGATGATAAACAATGATCGTATTGCTGGTTATCAGCGTGCTATTAAGGAGTTAAAATCCGAAGACACCGATCTGAAACAATTATTTGATCGCATGATAATCGAGAGCCAGCAAATAAAATCTGATTTGGCAAACGAAATTCAGGTTTTACATGGTGAAGTGGAGAAGGGAAGCACCGAAATGGGTAAAATTTACCGCGCCTGGATGGACGTAAAAGCCGTTTTTACAGGAGCCAGCAGGCATACCATTCTCGCGAATTGTGAAGAGGGTGAGGACGCAGCACAAAATGCGTACAAAAAAGCATTGGAAACAGAGCGTTTTCCCATTTTTCTCAGGGAATTATTAAACGGACAGCAAATCACACTACGGGCCTCGCATGATGAAATTAAAAGTCTGAGGAACCAATACGCCTAAATGAATGATTGCCATTCCTAATGAATCACTACCATTCCTGCAAACCAGGAAATATTATAAATAAGGGGTACAATTAAAAAGACCCGGTAATTTACCGGGTCTTCGATTTTTATGTCATTATTATCTGTGTCCGCCACCACCGGAATGCCCACCCCCGCCACCGGACGCATGACCACCACCTCCTCCAGAAGAAGGACGCCCGCCACCGCCAGAAGGTCTGTAACCACCGGATGAAGGACTCGAAGGAATACGTTGAAAATTTTGAGCACGTACTTCACCACGACTGCGATTCATTTGTTGACGTTCCAGGTTCTGCTGTACTTCAGATCTTGGGTTATTTACCGGAGCCCAGGTTCTGTTTTGTCTTTGCTGCCAATTGCTGTTAGCTTGTTGACGTTGGTAAACATTACCCTGCCGATCTGAATATAATGAAGAGCGATTTGCACCGTTATTAAGATTAGACCCAGGACGACCAGCCGCAGATCCGTTGGTTCCTGTCTGATTATTAAATCCACTTGTTCCGGGTCTTACTCCTGAATTATTGTTTCTGGGCGTCATATTTCCTCCAGTTGACGCGCTGTTCGTGGTCGGACGGTTATAGTTCATCGTTCTTGTAGCGATTCCGCCCGCACGGGTATAACTCTGGCTGGTAACTCCTCCACGGTTTCTGTAAACATTGTTTGCGTAGTTCACGTGTACATTATTATGTACGTAGAAATTATTTCCGTAGAATCCGTAAGGTCTTGCTCCTCCGTGCCAACTACCCCAACATGCGGGATGATAAAATGAAGGGCCCCACCAACCACATCCATGATAACCGTAACCATAGCCATAACCAAAACCGAAGCCAAATCCTACTCCAAACCATCCTGGACTATATCCCCAACCAAAACCCCATCCGAAATAAGGTGTGTAACAGAAATTGAATCCCCATGACCACGGTCTTGGATAATAATAAGCACCGTACCATGGAGCGTAATAGAACCCTGTTCCATAAACAACGGTTGGCCCATACACATAACTATTGAGGTAACCGGGCGTATAGCCGGAATAAACGTAATCTGGATCTACGTCATAAATATTTACAAACTTTGCATTGTAAACAGGATAGCTGGGTGGAATAAGATCAACGTCAACCGGTCTGACTGTACTTACAGCCCATGGCCCGGAAGCATTATCCGAAACAAACCAAACACCATTGTCCACTGCATAGAATCTACCGTCACCGCCATTGCGCAAAACGGTTGAAGAAGTGTTAACAGCGTATTGCAAATTGGTTCCGTCAATATCAGTAAACTTAGGGCGACCGTCGTAGGCAACACTGGTAGTTGCAGTATTCCGGTCGATTTTTGCAGTTTGAGGAATTTCCGCATCCATTACAGCATCGCGGGCAGCATCTGTTCCAGCCACACTTGCCAGCACATTATCTTTCGGCGATCCCGGAGGTATCTTTGCAAAATCTCCTGGTAGCTGATCAGCCGGAGTAAAATTCCAACTATTTGAATTAAGATTTTTTGTCTGGTACCATCTGCCAGATATCAGGACGAAATACTGCTGGGAGTTTTCATCCATAAAAATGTCATTGTCTGAATTGCTCATGTAAAGCAAATTCGTACCCTGAATGGGAGTGAAATTTGGTTCACCATTTGACTGAATAAGTTCCGTCGGTGTTGTACTCACAATGATATCAGGAACAACATTTGGGTCTGAAGACGTTTTACCATTATTATTATCGTTTCCGCTGCCTTTACTTGCAATCATCTTTTCAACGGCTTGAATATTGTCCGGAACCTGGCCATTTGTATATTCATATGGACCTGTTGCGCTGTTAGACACATACCATCTTTTCGAGCCGTATAAGTAAAAACGTCCGTCATTATTTTTTACTATGGTAAATGGTGTATTCACTACCATATCCAGTTTTAAATCTTTATTAGTCTGAAGTTTGGGCTCACCGTCTATTAAAACCAGCATCGAAGGTTTAGTAACAAATATCACTTTGGGTGGAGTGTTGGAAATTCCCTGTGAAATCTTTGTTTCCTGCTGGTTTTGATTTAATGTAGCAACAATAGCGTCCAACGAAATGGCACCAGCGGCGCTTGGAAATTGGCTTTCCAGAGCATCGTCTATATAATCTATGGTATCCTGACCTTCGATTGCGGGAATACGTATAGAGGTTACGTCCAACTTATTGACTATCAGAGTCCTGTTATCCCGGTCTGTCTCCACTTTTGCAGTACCCCAAAATGCTCCAAATACGGGATCATTGCTACCGTTCTCCAAAACGGAAACTGCAGACCTGAACATAAGAATATTTCCTTTAAACGACTCAGGTTCAGGCTGATAAACTTTAATTTGAGTGCCGTTTGCAGTATTTATCAGCTTGGGCCATTCATCGGCAGCTTTGCTGAAGCTAAAAGTCAGTACACTGACAGAAAGCAGTAAGAGTTTTAAAATTGACTTTTTCATATGTTATGAGTTTTGTAGGCCAAAGGCTACGCTCCAGACGCCTAACGCGAATGAGTGTTTGTCTATTATCATAAGACTATTATATAACCCCAAAGTATAATGGTTATGTTACAATGAATTGTTAATTAGGCAAAATAGTCCGAAGGCTTAAGGCCTAAGGCTCAAAGCATAGTGCAAATCTTGAACCCAATTTGGGAGTAAACGGTTTAATGTGCTTCAAGCCAATTTAGCCCTGATCCTATTTCTGCCTCAGCTGGTACCCCGTTTGGCAGAAGAAGAGCCGATTGCATACACTCAATAATGATGGGTTTGATGATTTCTACTTCATCCTTATGGGCATCAAATACAAGTTCATCGTGTACCTGAAGTAACATTTTTGATTTGAACCTGTGTTTCTTAAAAGTCTCGTGGATTTTAATCATCGCCAGTTTAATCATATCTGCGGCGGTACCCTGTATGGGAGAATTAATGGCATTTCTTTCTGCAAAACCCCTTACCGTAAAATTGCTTGAGTTTATATCTCTTAACCAGCGTTTACGACCCATCAGCGTTTCTACATAACCGTTTTCACGCGCAAACTGAATCGTATCATCCATGTATTTCTGAATATTGGCAAATTGTTTTTTGTAGTTGTCGATGATCTCTTTGGCTTCGGTTCTGCTGATTCCCAGATTGTCTGCAAGACCGAAAGCACCCTGACCATAAATGATTCCGAAATTCACACTTTTAGCTCTATAACGCATTTCCTTACTTACGTCTTTTTCTGCTACACCAAACACTTTTGCCGCTGTTGCGCTGTGTATGTCTTTCTTTTCCTTAAATGCCTGACACATATTTACATCACCACTGATAGCTGCTACAATACGTAATTCAATTTGTGAATAGTCGGCGGAAACGAGCAAATGATTCTCATCTCTCGGTACAAATGCTTTACGTATCTCCCGGCCTCGCTCAGTCCGTACGGGAATATTCTGCAGATTGGGGTTGTTACTTGATAACCTGCCCGTCACAGCAACAGCCTGCGCATAACTGGTGTGTACCCTGCCTGTCTTTCGGTTGATGATGGCCGGTAGCGCGTCCACATAAGTGGATTTCAATTTCGTCAGTTCACGATAGGCTAGAATATCATCCACAATTTTACTCTGATGTGCAAGTTTTAACAACACGTCTTCGCCGGTTGCATACTGTCCTGTTTTTGTTTTTTTTGCTTTGGGATCCAGTTTCAATTTATCAAATAATACTTCGCCCAGTTGTTTGGGAGATGATAAATTAAAACGCACACCAGCTTCCCGATAAACATTTGCTTCCGCTGTTGCCGCTTCTTTTTCCAACTCTTTGGAATATTCATGTAGAAAATTCATATCCACCCGAATGCCTTCAAACTCCATATCGGTCAGCACTTTTACAAGCGGATTGTCCACTTCCTCGAATACCCGTCGTACCGATTTTTTATCCAGCATCGGTTGAAATATGTTTTTCAACTGAAGTGTTATATCTGCATCTTCTGCTGCATATTCGGTGATCTTATCCAAAGCAACGTCGCGCATATTTCCCTGCCCTTTTCCTTTTTTTCCTATGAGATCTTCAATGGGAACAGGCTCGTATCCCAGGAACTGTGCACTGAGAAAATCCATACTTCTTTTTCCATCCGGATCAATTACATAATGCGCAAGCATGGTATCAAAAATTTCACCCTTTATTTCTATGCCGTACCACTTCAGTACCAACATGTCGTATTTAACATTTTGTCCAATCCAGATCCTGTCGGGGTTCTCGAAGAGTGGCCGGAATTCAGCTAGAATTTCCAGAGCCGCATCTCTTTCGGGTGGAATGGGTACATAGTAAGCTTCGCCGGCAAGCCACGAAAAACTGAGTCCTACCAGATCCACATTGTTCGCATCGATTCCGGTTGTTTCAGAATCAAAGCATACTTCCTTCACGCCCATCATCTCTGTGATCAGAGACAATCTCTTCTCTACTGAATCTGCGCATATATAATTATGTTTTGTGTTTGAAATATTTCTATCGGCATGCGTTACTGCGGATGCAGGTTCTTCAGCTTCAACGGCTGCCGTAGGCGTTACCGCATTTCCGAAAAGATCCTGCTGCACTCCATCCGGTACAACTTTCTGTCCGTTAGCTCCCGGTAGTTCTTCGCCGAGAATTCTTTTAGCGATCGTCCTGAATTCGAGATCTGAGAATATTTCACGAAGCGCGTCCTTATTAAATTCTTTCAGCCTAAAATCTTCTTCATGAAACTGAACAGGCACGTTGGTAATGATCGTGGCCAGCTTCTTACTCATAATCGCCAGCTCCTTGCCTGCTTTTACTTTTTCTCCTAAGGCACCTTTTATGTTCTCAGCATTTTCCAACACATTTTCGAGTGTTCCATATTCTGCCAGTAATTTGGCGGCAGTTTTTTCGCCAATACCTGGAATTCCGGGAATGTTGTCAACGGTATCACCCATTAAACCGAGTATATCAATGACCTGAGAAATTTTTTTGATATTCCATTTTCCCAATACTTCATCAGGACCTAAAATCTCCACGCTACCTCCCTGATAACCTGGTTTATAAATTTTTACCTTTTTACTTACAAGCTGGCCATAGTCCTTGTCAGGTGTTACCATAAAAACATCGTAACCTGCCTCAGCAGCTTGTTTGCTGAGCGTTCCAATAACATCGTCCGCTTCGTAGCCATCCAGTTCCATAATAGGAATGTTGAAACCCCGCACTATTTTTTTGATATCAGGAATGGCGATTACAAGATCTTCCGGCGCATCCTGGCGATTTGCTTTGTAGTCCGTAAAATCAATATGGCGATCAGTAGGTGCTTCGGTATCAAAACAAACAGCCATATGAGATGGCTTTTGGTTGTTGATCAGTTCAATCAATGTATTGGTAAATCCGAATTGTGCGTTGGTATTTTTGCCTTTTGAACTGAGACGCGGTGAACGAATGAGCGCGTAGTAAGCGCGAAAGATTAATGCCATTGCATCCAGGAGAAATAATTTCTTTTCCATAATCCTCTTAGTTTTTCAATTCGGTTAGTTTTTTCTGAAGGGAAAACATATGATCCCTGAGACGCGCGGCTTCCATAAAATCAAGATCTCTTGCAGCCTTTTCCATTTCCTTTTTTATTTTAGAAATCGCTTTTTCCATCTGGGGGATGGTTTTGTATTCTGTTTCTTCTTCAGCGGCAACGGAAATCAAATCCTGATCTCCCGGAATGGCATAAGGATTTTTTTCATCAAAACCTTTAATGTCCAAAACAGAAGTGGATGCAAATACGTCCTGCCTGGATTTCAATATCGTTTTTGGAGTAATAGCGTGCTCTTCATTAAACGTGATTTGTTTTTCACGACGACGATTGGTTTCATCAATCGTGCGTTGCATACTTTCCGTCATCTTATCCGCGTAAAATATTACCAAACCGTCTACATTACGGGCCGCCCTTCCCGCAGTTTGTGTTAGCGATCGTTCATTTCGAAGGAAACCTTCTTTATCCGCATCAAGTATCGCTACCAGCGTCACTTCAGGTAAATCAAGTCCCTCTCTGAGAAGATTTACGCCAACTAACACGTCGATTTCACCCAGTCGTAACTGACGAAGAATTTCCACCCGTTCCAGCGTATCTACTTCACTGTGTATATATTTCGATTTTATATTTAAACGGAAAAGATATTTGTCCATTTCTTCCGCCATGCGTTTTGTCAAAGTCGTCACTAGTATTCTTCCCCCTTTGGCAATTCGCGTATCTATTTCATCCAGTAAATCGTCGATCTGATTTACGCTGGGACGAATTTCTATTGGTGGGTCGAGTAATCCTGTAGGTCTCACGACCTGTTCAACCACCACACCGCCGCATTTTTCCAATTCATAATCACCCGGCGTGGCAGAAACATATATTGTCTGATCCGTCATTGATTCGAATTCATGAAAATTCAGTGGGCGATTATCCAGCGCCGATGGCAATCGAAATCCGTAATCAACCAGAATAAGTTTTCTGCTGCGGTCACCTCCATACATACCGCTGACCTGTGGAATGGTCTGGTGACTTTCATCAATTACACATAAAAAATCTTTTGGAAAATAATCCAGGAGACAGAAAGGTCTGGTGCCTGGTTTTCTACGGTCAAAAAATCTGGAATAATTTTCCACACCATTACAATAACCCAGCTCGCGAATCATTTCAACATCAAAATTTACTCTTTCACTCAGTCTCTGAGCCTCAATAAATTTCCCCGTACTCTTGAAATAATTTACCTGCGCCGCCATTTCATCCTGGATTTCTGCGAGAACCTGTGTTATTAAATCTTTGGGTGCCAGATAAAGATTTGCCGGGAAAATGGCGGCATTATCCATTTGCATGATTCGTTTGCCACTGGTCAGCTCAAAACTTTCAATTTCTTCAATCTGGTCACCAAAAAATGCCACCCTGTAACCATAGTCGAGATAAGGCAGGTTGATATCCACCGTATCACCCTGCACACGGAAACTGCCCCGTTTAAATTCAAACTGATTGCGGGAGTAGAGGGAGTTGACCAGGGCATGTAAAAACCCCTGGCGCGAAATAATCTGTCCCCGTTTGATTCGTACGATTCCATTTTCAAATTCGTCGGGATTACCAATACCATAAATGCAGCTTACCGATGCAACAACGATAATATCTCTTCTGCCACTCAATAGTTGTGTTGTAGCCTGCAGTCTTAATTTGTCCAGCTCTTCATTGATGGAGAGATCTTTTTCAATATAGGTATCGCTCACGGGCATGTAAGCCTCCGGTTGGTAGTAATCATAATAAGAAACGAAATAACCCACGGCGTTATCAGGAAAAAATTGTTTGAATTCACCGTAAAGTTGCGCAACGAGTGTTTTATTATGGGTGAGTACCAGCGTTGGTCTTTGCACCTGTTCGATCACTTTGGCTATGGTGAAAGTTTTTCCAGAACCGGTAACTCCAAGAAGTGTCTGATATTTTTCTCCACTCAACAGACCTTTTGTCAGCTGCTGAATGGCTTCAGGCTGATCACCTGCAGGTGCATATGGTGAATGGACTTTAAACTCCATTTTGTACTGATTTGGGGAACTCGAAAGTTACGATTTTTAGGCCTAAGAATACATATGAACCACCTGCAAATGGGGACTTCAGGATGTTGATTTTGAGTTATTCGTCTTTTGTTTTTTGCCCGCCTTGTTAAATGGATCCCACGTGATTTTGATTTTTCCATCATCCCCCCTCTTCGCCCTCAATCTCGCACTCACGCCCGTTTTACTGAAAATGCCTTTATTAACAAGCACAGAATCTTTATTTGCTTTCAGGTTGCTAAGTGGGACTTGTATACTGAGATCGGGCCCCGTTTTCATGTTATATATGCCCTCCACGAACATGGAAAGAACCGTGGAATGTATTTCCATCCGGTTGATGGTAATATTTTCACCATTAATTTCCAGCAGGTCATGCAGATCGGCAAACTGGATATCCGAGAAATTTCTATTCTTGAATACAGTTTGTGAAATTTTTTCTACTGGTTCAAAATCCTTCAACTGGCCATTTTCTAAATTGAATTTTACAAATCCTTTCAGCTCTCCGGGAATAAGCTGAGCTTTTGTTGTTACGTCTCCCTGCAACGTAACATCAGCTGACAAACTTCCTTCGATGTTTTTATCAGTTGGAGATTTAAGTCCGAAATTGTTGAACGCTGTAAATATTTTATTTACGTTCACATTTTTAAGTTGCGCTTTGAAAGAAAATGGATTGGATGAGGGTTCATTACGAAGGTTACCTTGTATATTAATGCTGCCTCCCCCATGCTGAAGCGTTATTTTTTTCAGGTTAATGGCATTGCCATCCATCGCCAACTCTGCATTCAGATTGTCGGCGTAGAATTTTTTATAAACAAGGTGTTTAGCATTCAGACTCAGCGAGAAGTCTGCCTTCGCCAACAGGTCGGTAAACTCGGTTAATGTCTGATCAAGCGAAGACTTCTTTTTCTTTGCCGCGGTCGTATTCCGTTTAGGTTTCAGATAAGAAGTGAAATCATTGAGATTAAGTTTGTTTGACCGGATCGCCCAATTCAGCGTAAGCTTTTTATTTTTCTGATTGATAAGATAAAAAAGACTGTTCACCGTACCGTGCATGGTCAGATCGGTGCTCCCGCTGTGAAAGTCAAGACTATCTATCACTACGTCTTTACCTGTAAACCTGACGAGCCCCTTACCCTGGGTGAGAAGAAGGTTCCTGGGGATATAATTTATCGCGGCTGAATCCAAACCAAAATTGCCAGACACACTCCTTGAACTATCGTAATTTGTTTCCAGAGAGCCACTGTAAACCATATTAATATTCCCCCTTCCACTCAAAAAAGAAAGATCGTTTTCATCGAAGAAATTATTAATATTTTCCAGACGGAAGTCGGAGACGATATGAAGATTCATTCTGGGATGAATCAGATTTCTTATTACAATAGAATCGCAATGGAACGCAAGATTTTCCCAACTGCCTTTGAAGGGCGAGAAATGCATCACCGTGTTTTCATCTTCATGCCCCGAACCCTTTACCTCTTCATTGTTAAAGGTTGCCGTAAACGACGCATTGTTGATAACTACAATGGGTGTTGTGATTGTTTTATTGTTTACGTTAAGCCTGAGATGTATAAGTGGCGTATGGTATTCCGGTTCGGAATTGTCCAATGAACCTGTAAGGTGTGTAATGGATTCAGATATATCGTATTTATCAAGCTTTGAGCGAATATTGTTTGAAAGAAATGAAGCTGCTTTTCTAAATGGTAAATTATTTGTTTCCCATGACAACATAAATGGGGTGGGTACTTCAGCCAGGAAAAACTTGCCGGTGAAAATAAAAAGTTGTCCATCTACGGCCAACGGGATTTTGCTAAACTGAAGCACTTTGGAAGCCTTATTAAATTGAATCTGAAATTCCCCGGCAACTGTCTTACCGTCCAGAAATGGACCTTTTTCTAAATTGAAAGTCATTCTTTGGACTTTACAATCCAAATCAACATCAATTTGCAGATTGGGGTCATCGTTGTTAGGGTGGATGTGGCATACCAATTTTGCGATGTCGTAACCGAAGAATTTATTCTTATCTTTTTTATCAACCACCAGACTTCCGTCCCGAATCTCCAGTATGGGATAAGCCAGGTTTTTTGGAGCTCCTTTTTTGGGAGGTTCATTTTTTGCAAAGATCGAAGTGTTCGTGTAACCACTCGTGTCGGTATATAAATATATGCGCGGGTTTTCAAGTTGTACGCGGTCAATGTTGATTTTTCCAAAAACCAGTTTGAAGAAATCCAGCGTTGCATAAGCTCTTGTCGTCGACACCAGATCATGATGATGCTGATACCAGAGACTGTCTCTCAAACTCAGCGAATCGATGGTAAAGGCGATTCTTGGGAAGGTATGATTAAAGCCAATGCTTATGTCACCGATGTGAATGGATCCTCCATTAAGGCCTTTTTTCGCTTCTGCTTCAATAAAAGAAATGACCTGCTTTTTATGTTGCTTCAGATATATCCAGCCGCCGATAAAAAGTACGAGTATCAGCACGAGAACGACAACCAGACATCTTAATGCAATTTTTAATGCTTTTTTCAAATAGACGGATTATATGCTGGTTTGATAATTTGATAAATGTTCAACATGGTTAGCCTCTCAATTTAACTAAAATTAGGTACATGAAATTATCTGGGTGGTCTTTTCAAATAGAGAGAGTAGTCGGGCTGTATTACTTCATAATCCTGGTGCATGAGGGGAGAAGTGAGTAGAAAGTCTGCCGTGGAGCGATCACACGCAAAAGGGATATTCCAAACAACGCCCAATCGTAATAAAGCCTTTATGTCGGGATCATGAGGCTGTGCTTCCATCGGATCCCAAAAGAAAATCAGGACATCAATTTTTCGTTCGGCGATCCTCGCACCAATCTGCTGATCACCACCCAGCGGACCGCTCATAAACTTTGTGATATTTATGTCGAGTGCTTTTTCGAGCATCTTGCCCGTTGTGCCTGTTGCGAAGAGACGATGCATGGAAAGAACGGACTTATTATAAGTCGCCCATTCGATGAGCTCGGTTTTTTTATTGTCGTGAGCAACAAGAGCAATGCGTTTGCTGGCTCCCATCTTATATATACTCATGTCGAAGGGTTTACTGCAAGTTAAGGTTTAGAAGACGTCGTGATTGGGAATATGCGTTGCAGGAATTTAGGAAATTAGATTTTAAACTTTTTCCGTCCGATCAAGTCAGACTCGCAAACCCGCGTCCATTAAGGATTTCGCAACTATACATACAGGTTTTTATTTCACCAAGTTTTCTGTAACCGTACTTTCTTCGAAAGGCTTTTACAGGAACGGCATGGATTTTGTTAACAGCTTATCCACATTTACTATCCCATGAAGGTACTTCAGCTATGGTTCGCATCGGCATTCTTATGCTGTGCTTTGATGGGCCAGCCCCCAGGTGAACACTCCGCACAGGCTTCAACTACTGAAGCAAATTCAGCTTTTAGTTTTTTTACAGTAACACCTCAGGATGGTCATGCCATTTTGAGATGGTCTGCCCCTCCTGTAAAACCAGATGATTTTTTTATCGTGGAAAAAAGTTCAGACGCAATTCATTTTGAAGTGTTAAGCGCAATGGATGCTTCTGTGGGTTCTGATTCTGTTTATTCACTTGTTGATAATTCTGTTGGAAACGGAATTGTCTCTTATCGTGTTCGTATTACAGGAAAGGACGGCAGAGAACTGTCTTCGAAAACGGTTAACATGAATTCATTTACTGCTGCTGATTTCCGTTTTTATCCAAATCCGGTCGATAAATTATTGATCATTCGTTCTGCCCATGCCTTAAATATTCAAATTATGGACATGTACGGCGTTGTGTGGTTTGGACAAGAAGTAGGCGCAGGAATGCAAATAGTTAATGTTTCAACATTGCAAAAAGGCAATTATATTCTGAAAGCCACTGATAAATCAACCAATTCGATCATTTCAGAACAACTTGTGAAAAATAATTAGGAATGCCAGGTTATCGATAAGACTATTGCAGATCTGAATGTTTACGTCTATCTTTACTATGGTTTTTCATAGGATATTGGATTTTAAAACGGGGTTGAATTTTTATTCTGACCCCTTTTTTATTTAAAAAATAAGGCTGCCTTTGCAGACAGCCTCTATACTTACCAACCCAAGTATTTATTAATCCTGCTTATTTCTCTGGTACCGCTCCATCCTGGGTTTCTTTGATCTTCGCGCGGATTTTAGCTTCTATTTCTGTAGCCAGCTCAGGATTATCGTGTAGTAACTGACGAACAGAATCCCGGCCCTGCCCCAGTTTATCCGAACCATAGCTGAACCAGCTTCCACTTTTTTGTACAATTCCCAGTTCAACACCCATATCGATGACTTCACCCATTTTCGAAATACCTTCTCCAAAGATGATATCGAATTCCGCACTGCGGAACGGGGGAGCGACTTTATTTTTTACCACTTTTACTTTTACGTGATTGCCGATTGCTTCTTCTCCATCTTTTATTTGAGTCATTCTACGTATATCCAGCCTGACAGAAGCATAGAATTTTAATGCATTACCACCGGTTGTAGTTTCCGGGTTCCCGAACATTACTCCGATTTTTTCACGGAGCTGGTTAATGAAAATACAAATCGTATTTGTTTTGCTGATCGTTGCAGTCAGTTTTCTCAGGGCTTGCGACATCAGACGGGCATGAAGTCCCATCTTGCTGTCACCCATTTCTCCTTCCAGTTCACCTTTGGGAACCAGGGCTGCGACTGAATCAATAACTACTACATCCAGCGCGCCTGACAGAATTAAACGATCGGCAATTTCTAACGCCTGCTCACCATAGTCTGGTTGCGAGATCAGAAGATTGTCTACATCTACGCCAAGCTTGCGGGCATAGTTGCTGTCAAACGCATGCTCCGCATCTATGAAGGCACACATGCCTCCTTTTTTCTGCGCTTCGGCAATTACATGTGTTGCGATGGTTGTCTTGCCCGAAGACTCAGGGCCGTATATCTCTATAACCCGGCCACGGGGTAAACCGCCTATACCCAGCGCCACATCAAGGCCGATAGATCCGGTAGAGACAACCTCCATGGGTTCGGTGCTTTTTTCATTCATCATCATCACACTGCCCTTACCAAAATCCTTGTCTATTTTATCAATGGTTAACTTAAGCGCCTTTAATTTTTCTGCGTTTGACATGGGTTAATATTTAGTCGTTCAAAGTAGTTGATTCCTCAAAGTTAGAATAAATATTTTATGCACACTAATTTTTTTAGTAAATTAAAACTAATTAATTTGGTGCTCCGTTTTTAATCCGTACCTATTCTGATTCCGCCCTGTATCGGGGCGGCTATAACCCTGCTCCATACTGAGCTGGGTCCCGCCCTTCATGTTGTAAAGAGACTGAATTTCAGCACCGAAGTCAATACCACGAATATGGTAAATTTGAGTCATGAACCGGATTGACAGACTATTTGGAATCCTTACCCTGTTGCAATCAAAGAAATTTGTAAAGGGTGAGAAAATTGCAGAGAAATTTGGAATCAGCGTGCGATCTGTTTACCGGGATATCAAAGCCCTGAATGAACAGGGTATTCCGGTTAGTTTTGAACCCCACAGAGGATACTTTATTGTGAACGGATATTTTCTTCAACCTGTATCTTTTAGTACCGAAGAGGCAAATGCACTATTATTAATGGAGTCTGTCGTTTCAGCTTTTTCAGATAAATCCATCCAGCAACATTATTCAACAGCACTCACCAAGATAAAGTCGGTTCTTCATTCTTCTCAAAAGGATTCAGTAGAAAAATTATCCGAAAATATCAAACTGCAGGTACCCGTTTGCTGGGTCACTAATTTTGATTATTTGTCAAAAATTCAACAAGCTATCAGCTCCCGAAAGATCCTGGAGATCGGATACACGAATAAACAGGAAGAAGTGTCTAGAAGAAAAATGGAACCCATCGGACTTATCTTTTATGCGTTCAGCTGGCATCTCATCGGCTGGTGTCATAATAAAAAGGATTATCGTGATTTTCGGGTCTCCCGCATTTTACATCTCAACTGCACAGATGAAAATTTCACCATTCAGCAACACAAACCCCTCGATGACTATATGAAATTACTTCCGGTCAATTATTAATTTTTTACACTGCCATAGGGTTGTCACCAGCCGGTATTTATTTTGTCAGAACAATAAATACCATGTATGAATATCATTGTCCCGTTTTTCGAAAATCAATTGAAAGAAGAAGCCATTACAACGCGAAAGATGTTGCACATCGTTCCGGAAGATAAATACGACTGGCAGCCGCATCCGAAAAGTATGACGATCCGCAGACTCGCTACACACATTGCAGAATTACCCGGATGGATTCCCATGGCAATTGATACGGATGTGCTTGATTTCTCGGCAAATGATTATAAGCCTACTCCTATTTCTAACAACGCCGAGCTGCTTGCAACTTTTGAAGAAAACCAAAACAAAGCAGCGATAGCTTTACCGAAAACCACCGATGAATATCTTCAAAATAGTTGGACCATGAAAGATGGTGATAAGATCTTTTTGAGTATTACAAAACAGGACGTCATTCGTATGGCTATCTCCCAAACCATTCATCATCGTGCACAACTGGGGGTATTTCTAAGATTACTGAATATTCCCATTCCGGGATCTTATGGCCCTAGTGCAGACGAAATGGGTTTTTAAGCTTAAAGCTTAAAGCCTAAAGCCTGCCTTAGGCGGGCATGCTTAAATCTATTACCTCCTATGGGGAATCGTTAAACGATATGTCGTATAAAAGAATCTGTTAAAGAATGGTGAGGATTAAACTTCGGTTTTACAACCAGGTCTATGATATGTGCAAACGCACAAAAAAATAAGACTATGAAATCGAAATTACTTTTCTCCGCAATGTTAGTAGCGTTCCTCGGAATCGCAAATATCTCAATGGCACAGGATGGTGGATTTGCAAAAAATCACCCGCGCCGTGCAGAGGTGAATCAAAGATTAAATAATCAGGATCGACGAATCAACCGCCAATTCAGAAACGGTGATATCAGCAGAAACCAGGCTAGACATCTTCACCAACGGGATCATCAGATTCGCAGGGAAGAAAGAAGGATGGCATACAGGCACGGTGGTCACCTGACCAGACATGAACACTACAAGCTGAATCGCCAGGAAAATCATATGAATCGTAGAATTCAAAGAGTATAAGTTTATATATTGATCATTAACGGGAATTTTAAAAAAGTCCGCCACCTAAGGCGGACTTTTTTATTGTTGAACACTCATACACTTTCACATTAAATATCCTGCTTAGAAATTTAAGTAATGAGTTTAATGCAAATTCTTATCTTAACTACCAGACTATCCAACAGGCATGCAGGAAAATCAGGATCGCACAATCATTCCGCTCAAACGGGTAATCGGACTTCCTACCTGTATTTTACTGGTTGCGGGAATCATGATCGGCTCAGGGGCGTTCAAGAAGATTACTGCCATGTCGAGATCGTTGGGCAATGAACACTATATACTGTTAGTATGGATAATTGCAGGTGTCATCACCATATGCGGAGCGTTTTTGTTTTCAGGCCTCACGAGTATGACCAAAGAGACGGGAGGCATTTATGAATACCTGCGACTCATATACGGTGAATTTGTAGCGTTCCTTCTTGGATGGACATACTTTACGATTGTGGGTAGTGGGGCCATCGCTGCATTGGCTTTTGTATTTTCCCAGTCTGTAGACGCCTTGTTGCATTTTCCGGTGCTTGTACCAGGCCTCAGCAATATCTCAATCTCACATTTTATTTATCCCTTCGAAGGACTTGCTGTGAAATTATTGGCAATGTTTACGATTGTCTTACTTACCTGGTTGAATATTCTCGGTATAAAGAATGCCGGGAAATTAAATTCCATTGTCACAATTGCTAAAATTCTGGGAATTCTACTGCTTATCGTTGCAGGTGTTTTTTATGTAAGGGACCCTTCGCTTGCATTGAGTAATAATATATATGTTCATCCATTAAGAGGCGCAGCTCTTTTCAGTGGATTCTTTGCCGCAACCTTAAGTGCACTTTGGGCATATGATGGATGGGCTAATATAACTTTTGTAACGGGCGAAATAAAAAACCCCGAACGTAACCTGCCGTATGCGATTGTTGGTGGGGTGGGAATTGCCATCCTTCTGTATGTATTGTTGAACTATATATACATGAAAGTGCTTCCGATAAGCGTACTGGCAAATATTCCCGATAATAAAATTGCTGCAGCTGTTGTTGCCGACACATTGATAGGGAGGGTGGGTTCATCACTCATTGCCTTACTCATTCTTATTTGCACTTTTGGAGCGCTGAATGGATGCATCATCAGTTATCCGAGAATATATTTCAGGATGGCTCAGGAGAACGTGTTTTTTAAAAAAGCAGCGTGGGTTCATCCGAAGTTCAACACACCATATATCGCATTGATTTATTCTGCCGCATGGAGCTGCTGGCTGGTATTCACCGGCACTTTCGATCGCATCACGGATCTCGTCATATTTTCAAGTTATCTATTCCTGGGCCTTACAGCCATCGGACTTATTAAAATGAAACGCAATGGAAAAATTACGAAACGTGTAATCGGTTATCCCGTTCTTCCCTGGATCATCATTGTATTTTCAACAATTTTGTTACTCAACACGATCATCGTGCAAACCAAATCCACTTTGATAGGTATCCTTTTAATGGCTTCGGGCATTCCGTTTTTCTTTTGGTTCAGAAAACGCGCAGGGCTGAAGGCGGAACGCGGAACGCATAACGCTTAACGCTTAACGCTTAACGCTGAAGGCGGAACGCGGAACGCTTAACGCTTAACGCTTAACGCGGAACGCTTAACGCTTAACGCGGAACGTATAACGGCCAACGGCCAACGGTCATCGGTCATCGGTCATCGGTCAACGGTCATCGGTCAACGGTCATCGGTCATCGGTCATCGGTCAACGGTCAACGCTCAACCCCGCACAAGCGGGGCAGGCCGCCACCCATAACCCATAACTCATAATCAATAACCCCTCTCATTCCGTTCTTAAACTTTTGACCGGATTCGAAACAGCGGCTTTGATCGCCTGAAAACTAACGGTAATAAGTGCAATGGCGATAGCCGTAGCACCTGCCAGAACAAAAACATACCAGCTGATTTGTATCCGATAGTTAAATCCCGACAGCCATTGTTTCATGAAATACCAGGCAATGGGAGAAGCTATAAAAATGGATATGATTACAAGTACCACAAAGTCTTTGGAAAGTAGACCTGCAATACTGGTAACTGAAGCACCCAATATTTTTCTTACTCCAATTTCCTTTATTCTGTTTTCAGCCATATAAGTGGCCAGTCCGAATAACCCAAGACAGGATATTAAAATCGTAAGACCTGCGAATAATCCAGCCAGCGTTTCCGTTTGTTGCTGATCACTGAATTTCTTTGCGTATTCTTCATCTATAAAATGATATTCGAATGGATAGGCAGGATTGTACTTCCTGAATATCTTCTCCGCCGCTGCAAGGTTTTCTGCGGTCGTGTTCTTATTCGAAAATTTAATATTCAATACATTACCGCCATATTTCGGCCCCTTGAAAATAATAGGTCTTGTCTGTTCATAAGGCGATTGCAAAATAAAATCTTTAATAACGCCTACTATATGCCAGTTGTCAGGATCGTCAAACACCACTTGTCCAATCGGATTTTTGAAGTTCATGAGTCTCGCTGCCGATTCATTAATAACGCAGGCAGTGGAGTCTGTAGGGTATGCTTCGATGTCTATATCCCGACCGGCAATTAATGTGAGTCCGGCCATTTTTACCAGTCCGCCATCCGTGCTGGACCTGTCAAATGTTGGCTTGGTATTGGGATCCTTGCCTCGCCAGTTCAAACTCCTGCCCATACTCCAACTCTGGGTAAGAGGTGCCATGGTCTGATTTACCGCTGTCGCTATCCCCGAGTTTATCAGATCATTCCTGATGAGTTTATAGTTTTTATAAATATCACCTTCTATAAATATATAAGCCATGTTGTTTTTATCGTACCCGGCGTTTCTTTCCTGCGCATATTTAATTTGCTGTACAATGATGATGGTGCAAATAACAAGTATGATGGCGAATGTAAATTGAGATACAACGAGAATTTTTCTCGGCGTAACCAATGCGTTTACTTTCTTGAAACTTCCTTTTAATACAGTAACCGGTTTGAAATTTGAAAGAAAAAACGCAGGATAACTTCCCGCCAGCAAACCTGTGAAAAGAACAAAGCCAATACTTGCAGCCCAGAAGTAGGGGTTTGTATAATTGATAAACAGATTTTTCTGTACTAACTGATTAAAAGCAGGTAGACTGAGCTGCACAACAATTAATGCAAGAATTCCTGCAATAGATGATATAATAATTGATTCGATGAGGAATTGGCCAATCAACGATTTTTTTAAGGCACCAGCAACTTTGCGTATGCCTACTTCTTTTGCCCTTTTCTCACTTCTTGCGGTAGAAAGGTTCATGAAGTTGATACATGCGATGAACAATATAAATATCGCGATGATCGTGAATAGTCTTATCGTTTCAATTCGTCCACCAATTGGTTTTCCATCAACAAATTTCGAATATAGTCTCAGCTGACTCATGGGGTATAGAAATGTTTCGTCTTTTGACCTTCCGCCTGAATATTTAGGGACTATGTTTTTTACTTTCGCATTTACTTCAGCCAATTTTGTATTTGGTTTGAGCAGTACAAAAGTTCTGATGGAAACGTCTGTCCAGTCTGCATCCAGATAATTTTTAGCTTCTAAAAATCTCGCTGATTCCAGGAATTCAAAATCGAAGTCAGTGTTATTGGGAAGATCTTTTAAAACACCGGTGACCATGAAATTTTCACTATTGTCAAACTTTAGGGCTTTACCAATAGGGTTTTCATCGCCAAATAGTTTTTTTGCCATCTTCTCAGTAATAACCAAAGAATGAGGATCGTTCAGCGCCGTTTTTGCATCACCTCTTAAAAGAGGGAAACTGAACATGGTTAGAAAGGAAGGATCTACCCAGATTCCGGATGCTTTCACATGTTTGTCTTCATATCCAAATAGTATGGACATATTCCAGCTTACACGGGTGGTATTTTCTATTTCCGGATAATCAGTTTTTAGGGCAGGTCCCATTAATTGAGGTGTATTTGTTCCGGAATTCAACTTTCCATCCGAAAAACCATTACCCCACACTTCGTATAAGCGGTTATTTTTTTCGTGGAATCGATCGTAGCTTATTTCATTTTGAACCCACAGTAATATTAGTACAGCACTGGCCATGCCAATAACAAGCCCGCTTATATTTATGATGGAGAAACTCTTGTTGCGCAAAAGATTTCTAAAAGCGATTTTTAAATAATTCTTTAGCATAAAGATTGTTATTAACTATTTGAATTGAACGCTAATTTTTGATTTTCACACTCCCATACTCCCATACTCCCATACTCCCATACTTTCTTCTATTCGCTTCGCAAACTATCCACCGGATTAACCACCGCTGCCTTGATGGCGCGGAAACTTACCGTAATAATAGTTATCAGAATGGCGAGACTTGCTGCCAGCAAAAAGATCCAGCCACTGATATTCGTTTTATACGCAAAATCCTGTAACCATTTGTTCATGATGAACCAGGCTACCGGCGTCGCGATAATAATTGCGATAAACACAAGTTTTAAAAAGTCTTTAGAAAGCAGAGAAACGATACTGCCAATGGACGCACCTAATACCTTTCGGATTCCAATCTCTTTGTTTCTTTGTTCTGCCGTGAATGTGGCGAGGCCAAATAGTCCAAGGCACGCAACGAATATGGTAACTCCTGCAAACACGCCGAGTATCGTGCCAATTTTTTGTTCCGCCTGGTAGGTGTTATTATACCTTTCATCAAGGAAGGTATACGCAAAAGGAACTTCCGCTCCTAAAGCATTCCAGTTTTTCTTCATAGTGGTCAAAAGCCCTGAGACGTTCGCTGTTTTTATTTTAACAATGATATTTTCAGTATTATTTCCAAGTGTCATTACAAGCGGCGATATGGGTTCGTGAAAAGATTTAAAATGAAAATCTTTCACAACGCCAATCACATGAAATGTTGCTTTTGACCCATCATTTTCATTTCTTGTCAAATGATGTCCTATTGCATGGTTACCCCAGCCAAATGCCTTTACTGTTTCTTCATTTACAATGATGGCCGTAGAATCTGTGCCGAATGATTTTGAGAAATTACGCCCTTCGGTCATTTCCATCCCCAATGTCGGTATGTAGTTATTATCCACTTCATACCGAAGCGTTTTTACCAGTTCATTACTATTGTTGTCGGGATAGACCATGAAATTATTATTGTAGGAATTCCCTGCTGGTAAATAACCAGAGGAAGATATATTGACCACCCGCGGATCCTGTAACAGGTTCTGGCGGAAGGCATCCACATTTTTACCGAGCCAATAAGCTTCCTGCACCACCAAAACCTGATCCTTATCGTATCCCAGTTTTTGGTTTTGTATATAGTTTAGTTGTTTATGCACGGTGATGGTTCCGATGATCAGCACGATAGAAATAAAAAACTGGAATACTACCAGTCCGCTCCGAAGGCTGACCGTTTTATTTACGGACGCAAATTTTCCTTTCAGCACAGTAATGGGTTTGAAGGAAGAAAGAAAAAATGCCGGATAACTTCCCGCAAGAAATCCTGTTATCAATGCAAATAAAAGGATACCGGGCACTAACCATATATTTCCTAACAAGTTAAAAGAGAGATTTTTTCCTGATAGTTTATTGAAGAAAGGCAACGTAAAATAAACGAGTACTACGGAAAGGATAAAGGCAATAGCGGTTAGTAAGATGGATTCTAATAAAAATTGTCGTATCAATTGTCCTCTCAACGACCCGAGTACTTTTCTGATTCCAACTTCTCTTGCTCTCTTAGAAGCGCCAGCAGTAGACAAATTCATGAAATTGATACAGGCGATAAGCAACATAAATAAAGCAACCGCGCTAAAAATGTAAACATAACGGATATCACTGCCCGATTCGAGTTCCAGATTTAGGTCTGAATGAAGATGGATATCTTTTACGGGTTGAAGAAACAGTCCCAGTTTGTTGCCTTTTTGCAGGAACTGCGTATATGTCATTCCCAATGCTGACTGCAATTGAGAACCCATGTACTTTTCAACATCTGCAGGCAGTTTCGCTTCCAGTTTTTTATAATCATATCCTTTCGGAAGAACCAGATAGGTATAATATTCCGATGTCATCCAGGAAAATTCTCTCGATTGTGGGAAGCTCGACATCGAAGCCAACACATCAAAGTGGAAATGCGAATTCGTTGGAATGGGACGTATCACGCCCGTGATCTTAAAACTATTGTTGAGGTCTTTAAAAACCAGCACCTTTCCAATCGGATCTTCGTCACCAAAATATTTCTTTGCCACGGTTTCTGATACCACAATGGTGTTGGGTTCGAGCAACGCGGTTTTTGCATCTCCTTTAACAAACGGCAGTGTAAATACCTGAAAGAAGTTAGAGTCTACATAGGCAAAAGAACTTTCTTTAAAGGTCTTATTGCCGTAAGTAATACGCGGACTGCCATACCTCCTTATTCTTGTTGCTTCGAGTACTTCGGGATATTCCATTTTCAGGGTTTGCGCCACAGGAGGCATCACCATCGCCTCTTTCATTTTTTCGCCCTGTATGGATCCTCTGAACACAACACGAACCATACGGTCTGCTTTTTCATTAAAATTGTCGTAACTCAGTTCGTCCTGTACAAATAAGATGATGAGCAGACAGGTTGTTATTCCCAGCGTGAGTCCGAATATATTGATGGCAGTAAAGGATTTGCTCCTCATCAGACTTCTGAAAGCTACTTTGATATAGTTTTTGATCATTTTTTATGTTTTAAGACTGAAGGCTGTAGGCCTAAAGCATTTTGTCAATTTATGGATTTGGATTGCTTAAATAGCATTTAGCTTTAAGCTTTCCCCACCTTCGCTTCGCTATGGTGGGCGAAGCGCCTTGTGCTTTACGCCTTCCGCCTTCCGCCTTTCGCCTTACGCCTTGCGCCTTAAGCCTTAAGCCTTACGCTTTACGCCTTGCGCCTTAAGCCTTCTATAACCAATCAAGTGCCTGTTTATATTTGATTACTAATCAATAAGATAGTTTTGGTATCCAGAGCAGTACTGTCCGCTTTTGTTACATGAATCGTTCATTTATGAAATAGATTGTCCAATTCTTCTCAGTCTGTTTGTTATTAAGTAATCCAAATGGTATAAAAGGAGGAAAAGACAATGAAAAAATGTTGCAGGCTCGTAAGCATATTATTGTTAAGTATGCCAATGCTTATATTAGCTTTCTTAGTTGGTTTATTTGGACTGATCCTTTTTGAATTCCAATGTTGGAGAACATTATTTTCTAACGAATAAAATTAAAAATCATGGACGAGTTTATGTTAATTTTCAGACACGAGGATGGCAATGCGGTTGCTTCACCTGAACAAATTCAAATTTGGATGAAACAGACGATGGACTGGATCGCAACCATTTCAGCAAAGAATAAATTTATTGGCGGAAATGGATTGCTGTTTAAAGATGCGAGAGTAGTTGGTCATAATAATATGGTTACCAACGGACCCTTTGGAGAAATCAAAGAGACCATCGGCGGATACATAATGGTGAAGGCGGATTCTGTGGAGGAAGCTGTGGAATTTGCAAAAGGCAGTCCTGTTTTGCAGGGAGATGGAAATACAGTAGAAGTAAGAAAAATTGCAAAAAGGGACGGAACACATTGATGCATGGAACAACAGGAATTGATACCACATCTTTTTCGTTCGGAATATCAGAAGATAGTTTCTGTGCTTTGCAGACAATTCGGTTTTGATCAGATTGAAACCGCAGAGGATATTTCGAGCGAAACGTTTCTGACTGCCAGTCAGATTTGGGGATTAAATGGTTTGCCACCAAATCCTGTTGCCTGGTTGTACAACGTGGCTAAGAATAAAGCAAAGAATCATCTGCAGCGTGATAAAGTTTTTGAAGGTAAAATTGTGCCGGAGTTAAAAAGAGCCTTGCCAACATCAGAACAGGAAATTGATTTGTCACAACAAAATATCAATGATAGTCAGTTGCAGATGATGTTTGCTATTTGTCACCCTTCCATTTCCCAGGAAGCACAGATCGGATTGTCATTACGTATTCTTTGCGGTTTTGGTATAGAAGAAATTGCAGATGCATTTCTGACCAACAAGGACACAATTAATAAGCGCCTGTTTCGTGCGAAAGAAAAACTTAGGGAAGAGAAAATAAAAGTTGAATTACCTCCATCTTCTCAAATTGGCGAGCGGTTAAAAACCGTTTTGACGACCATCTATTTATTATTCAGCGAAGGCTATTATTCCGAGTGTCAGAATATTACACTTCGTAAGGATTTCTGTCTTGAAGCCATGCGTTTATGTAATATGCTGATTGAAAATAAAGAAACCAATAAACCTTCTGCCAATGCACTCATGGCGCTGATGTGTTTTCATGCTTCCCGGTTTGACGCAAGGCTGAATAAAAATGGAGAACCGGTTTTATATGAGGAACAGGATACAAGTTTATGGAACCAGGAACTGATTAGTAAGGGCGCTTATTTTTTACATCGCGCGGCAGAAGGCAATGTAATTTCAACATATCATCTGGAAGCCAGCATTGCTTACTGGAGCACGCAAAAAACAGATACGAACGAAAAATGGTTAAACGTTCTGGAACTCTATAACCGACTCTTGCAAATTGAATACTCTCCTATTGCCGCACTAAACAGAACCTTTGCCCTCGCCAAGGTATATGGGAAAGAAGAAGGAATCGCAGTGGCTGAAAAATTGAATCTGACTGACAGTCCGTTTTATTTTTCTCTCCTGGGCGAATTGTACACACATATCGATAATGAAAAAGCGAAGCAATTTTTCGGCAATGCACTCGTGTTGGTCAAAACAGAAACTGGCAGGCAGGGTATTCAACGAAAATTGGAAAAAATTTCCTGATCTTTTTAGGTAAACTAACTTTCGTTCTATTGCATGGGAATATTGAATTGATATTTTGCACTGAATACTGCTAACCATTAAACCTACTCCATTGCCCTCATAGCTCTGCCGTAATCCATATCGTTATTTAAAGTCTTTGCGGCTTTCTGGTAACTGATTTTAACGATATCCGTTTTCAGCATTTTAGGCGCGATCTCAACAAGCAGGTTAGCTTTATCGATATCAGCGTTGATGGAGGAAACTTTTCCGATCAAAACAACCCATTGGGCTTCTGAAATATTTCCTTTTCCCAATAACTCTTTATAAAGATTTGCTTTATCCATATCGGAGTTTATTTCTGAAATCTTATCAACCAGATCGACCCATTGGGCTTCTGAAATATTTCCTATTGCAATGAGCTGTTTATACAGATTTACTTTGTCCATATCGGAATTTATTTCTGATACAAGATTTAGCAGACTGTCGTAAACAGGCCCGGTAATCATTCCTTTTCCGATTGTTTTTTTATACACATTGCCCTTGTCCATATCGGAGTTCAGGGTAGCAGAAACCCGCAGTAATTTGAAAGTATTTTCCTTTGTAATCGTATCCAGATCCAGGTAATGATTTAATACACCTGCCTTATCTATATCGGAATTCATGTCACCTGCGACATCAAAATAAGCTGCTGATATTTTTGGATCTTTAAGTTCACTTAAAGGTATTTTCTCCAGCAGATTTCTTTCATCTATATCGGAATTCAGCGATTTTACTTTCGCTACAATCAGTGCTTGTTCTTCCGGCGAAAGAGAGTCCATCAGCGAAAACAAACGATCCAGATAAATGGTCTTGGTATGACTAACCTTTACACTGTCAACCTCCGCCAACAAGCCTTTAACACCTTCTTTTTTATAAACCCTCTCCATTCTACCCTGCGCATCATAACCCCAGGCAATCATTTCTTTAATGGCTTCGGCAAGCAGCTTTTTGCCCTTGTCATCCATCACGAGATTATTTTTACCGTCGTAAAGTGTGTATTCAATTTCACCTTTGAGATTACTTTCTGCCTTTACACGTTCATCGTTCATTTCATATTTAAAATATCCTCCTGGGGAAATACTCTTGAATGCAGTTTCATCGTCGGTAAGTTCAAACTTTCCTACGTAGCTTATTTTCTCCAAAAAATTATCCGACTTCACAACCATATTACTCTCGCTGATTCCTCTGTTTTCCCTGTCTTTACCTAACCAGGAGAAATACAAACGGAGGCTGATCAGACAAAATGCTACCAGAAAAAAGATCAGTTTCATTGTATATATTTTGAAAGTAGAATGGCAGGGATTATTGTATTTTATCTGTTTGTCTTGAAAAATAAAAATATGCTCCAAAACCAGCTGCTAAACTGAATGCGAGGATCGCCAGGGAATGCAATCCAAATGGCCGCACCCAGGATACGAGGAATATTCCTGCGCCAATAGCCGTAAGCATACAGAACCATTGTAAAATATAATCTTTGTTGTCCTTTTTATCCGGCTGTAAAAGTTCTTTTACAATATTTTCCTCCGTGCCTTTATCGAGCATACGGTTTTTAATTCGGTAACCATAATATTGCTTGAACAACCGTTGAATGAAAGAAGACATGATATACAAGCCGGTCAGTACGCCAACGATATTCAGCGTGTCGAAATAAAATTGTCTGTCTCTTAGCGGATCGAAATTTTCCGGTGCCTGCGCATTCGCAACAAGAACGATACAGAAAATAGAAGCAGTAGTAATAAGAAGTTTTTTCATTGTAATGTTTGTTTACTTATCAATAGACGGATGAGTTGTAATCCTGTTCCCGATATCTTAATTAAAATTTAATAACTGCATTTGTTTTTGATATTGTTTGTACATCATCAGTGTTTTATAGATCACTATTACGGTAGCGCTGCCAATTATCAGATAGATGAAAAATGGAGAAATCCCACTGAACATATTCAGTATATATCTATTAAACAAAATGACGGGCATGGTCACAAAACAGGAAATAAAGAATATCAGAAACCCTGATATAAACTGGTCCGGAGACAGACGCGTTTTCGCTGCCGGCAATTGCGAAATCACAAGAGCCGATAAATCAAAATCAAACCCGGGTTGGGTTTGATCTCTGATTTCAGAGAACATCATTCGGTAATTGAAAACTTCAGTCATACATTCGGCACAGGCCCTCATATGACTGATCGTCTCTAAACTACATTCCGACTCATCGATCGCAAATTGTTGTATTTCTTTTTCTGAAGGATGTATGTTCATAAAGCCTCCTTTTGATATTTTGACAATAATTTTTCTTTTAGCATTTTTCTGGCACGAAACAAAGAACTTTTGACAGTGCCTTCGGGTAGTCCGGTAACTTGTGATAATTCATCATAAGTCATGGATTCATGATGAAACAACGTTATAAGGGTTTTATAGACAGGTGGCAGGTTTTCAATTTCCTTTAGCAGGATACCGGAAAGTTCCTTTTGAGTAACCAGTAATTCGGAATCAGGAGCTGAAGTATAATAATGGATTGCCCTCGACTGATCACCCATTTCTTCATCATGCAGATTACCCGGTAATACCAGCTTTTTCTTTTCAATCCAGGATAAGCAGGTATTATATGCGATCCGCGCGATCCAGGTCGATAGTTTCGATTCGAATTTGAAACCTGCCAGGTTGTGGAATGTCTTAAGGTAAATATCCTGCGCCAGATCTTTACGGTCCTCTGTAACCGGAACCATTTTAAAAACAATCTGTGCCACCAGATTCTCGGTGTTTTTTATAATAATCCCGAATGCATGGCTGTCCCCACGCAATACCCGTTCAACCAGGTGTTTGTCTTCAGGTTTATTTCCAATAGTATCATTCACGACTTTGATCAGACAGTTAAGTTGGAATAAAGTTCCAATAAATCTTTATGTAATAAGGAAATACCTGCAGATGGTAAAAAACCGGAAATATAAAAATACTAATAGCCAATTGTAGCCGTTCTATGTGTTCAGTCAGCCTTAAAACAACCGAATGTCCCACACAAAAAAACTCCAATTTAGGAGTACTTTTTACCTGTTTCCATTATTTATATTGTTTTTGATTTCCATGACCACGTCATGTACTAAATCTGAAACTGACCCCAAACCGCCTGCATTGGATTCTCTCTATCTTATCAACAGTTTATCGATTTATCAGGGCGGGGATAGTACCTACCAGTTAAACATGCAACGGAATTCCTATACCATCGATTCGGTTGCTAACCAGATAATACAACGCGTTTATAATTCAGGAACTGACAGCTGTATCATAGCATATCAGTACGATAATTTAAACAGATTACAAGCGGTGACATACAGCACGCAGCTATATCCTTTTCAGAATATTGTTTTTCAATATGATGTAAATAACAATTTGCAAAAAGCGGTATTCACGGGGTTTGATGGCAGTACCGTAGAAAATGAGTTTTCTTCATCAGTTGTAAATGGTAAGCAGGTTATTACACAATACGACACGCTTTCTTCCAATATCGGTAAGGGAATTTATTTTACGCTTCGGCCGGCCATTACTCAATATACTTTTAATGCATCCGGCAAACTGATCAATCAGTACCTGATTTGTTCAGAATTATATAACGGGGGACAACCATTCGGTGACACAGTAGAAAATAACCTTTCCTATGATGTGAACAATCATCTTACTCAAATTACCAACTACACGTCTACGCTTGATGGTGAGAATAATTCAAGCCGGGTAAATGAAACCATGCAAATTGTCCGCGATGTGTCTGCATTAACACCCGTAAACGACCTGGCGGTCGCCACATTACGAAACCTCAACTGGCTGGCTACTTCTGACTATGTTGGTAATTTCGCCAATGCTTCCAATGTACAATACACTTACGTTCCCAGAGAGGAACCTCTTAAATCCACTTATGACGATTATGGAACGTACAATTATACAGCTACCTATCAGAATAATTTTGATGCGAGCGGATTGTTAACCCAGGCAACGATTGTAAGTGTCGAACACAACATCTACAACCCCGGTACTACCAAACATGAAAGCCATTATTATGCCTATACGAAGATCAAAATATAGGAAGGTAGACGAGAAAGCAAACTATGTCTTTACATCAGACAGGAATTAACAATTAAAACGGCAGATCGTCGTCGTTGCTTATATTTTGAGGAACGATGTTGGCGGGTGCTTTTTCTGAACCTGAAGCAGCCGCAGTTCCTGCAACTTCTATTTTCCATGCCTTGACATCGGTGTACCAGCGGCCGTTAAATTCTCTGCTCTCTACATCAAAATCTATTTTTAACAGATTGCCTGGTTGCAAACCGGACGCATCTATTTTGTCACCCCATACCGAAACACATATCTTTTTAGGATAGGTAGCTTCAGTTTCAACAATGATATCCTGTTTTTTCCACTGGCCATTTTTACCGGTTCCTGACTGTAACGGAAGAAGTTGAATGAGTTTGGCGGTGAGTTGCATATTGAGAACTTGAGAATTGAGAACCAAAGCTAATTAAAATATTAGCTCTTCCCCGGGCACTTAATCCACAAGAATATCCCATTCAATGGCTCAAATTGAAGTGGAATGTCCATGAAAGAATATGGAATTAAGTAAAAGGATAATCTAAGTGTATGATGGAACCATATGGCATATCCTTCAAAATACGATAAACGATCGAGGAATAAGGTCAGTAAAAGAATTCGAAAAAACCTGGCTACACACCCTTTCATCACAGTAGCGATAATTGCCGCAATAGCCGTAACGGTCTGGTCTATTGCTTTTTTGATTTTGCACTAAAACAGCCCATTTTAACGTTAAAAACGTAAGAAACTGACTCTTTTTGGTCCAAAAAAGGCCAAAACTGCGCTTTATCGTTGGATTCCAATAGGGTTCCAACCAAGTTTCAACGCCTTCTTTGCTTTCATAAATAATATCATCCCGACCTGACCAAATGGATACAAAATCTATAAAAAATCCATAGCAAGTGCATCATCTAATGGACTTACTATGGATTTAATATGGACTAGGTATGGACTTCCTATGGACTTCATTAGAAAAAACCAGTATCTCAGGGAGCAATTTTCTTATTTCTTGGCAACTGAGGTTCTCACCTTAAGAAGCATCAGCTCATCCACATCACTGTAATATCGGTTATCCGGGTCAGCTTTTATTTTTTCCAACAGGGGCATTGCCTTTTCCGGCTGCATGTTATCTAAATAACCCATTGCCAGATAATATTCAGCCGCATCTTCAAAAAAATCAGTTTTTGCCTCCTGATTGGTCTTAATCAGGGTTTTAAAGCTTTCAATTGCCTTATCTGGCTGGTTTTTCTCAAGAAAAGCAATACCCGCAAGCAGATATTCTTCAGGAGTCATAGAACTCATACTTTTATAATCGGAGATCACGGAATCCATATCTCCTTGATTATAAGCATCTTCCAGTGCAGAATGGGATGCGGCACCTCGTAAAACGATGCGTTCGTACCTCCGGTAATTTTCGCTAAATAGTTTCCTGGGGTTTGCATTAATATATAAATACAGGCAACAGGACAGTGACATGAATACAAATGATATGGCAGCACATCCGAGGATGGTTCTAAGCGACAGGGTAGGGGTAATCATTTTCATAAAAAGACGGATTGATGTTATAAAATGCTGAGTAATCCGAATCTTCGGGTATTTAGACGTGATACTCATTAGTAACCACCCAGGGACCTTCTGTAACCGGTAAGGAGGACTTTTTTTTCGGCATATTTTCGGCGAAAGTTTAGATTTTTAATCAATTAGAAGTCAACTTCGTACACCCGAAATGACTGCTTTTTAAAATATAATCCACAGATATTCGTCAATCGGGTAGGGAGGATTTTTACCAACTGAGTATATATATGAGTAATAAACCAACGAAGGCAGACAAGCCAAAGCAAAAGGGCCCGGGTTTGTCCGATCTGCTGAAGCCATATAAAGGAATGATCGTTTTGCTCATATTTTTTGCCTTGCTGAGTAACGGGATAAATCTGGTATTGCCGAGAATTATTGCAAGTGGTATTGACTCGTATCCTACGCACTACACACTAAAAAGGATCTTAATAGAATTCCTTTCTGCCTCGCTGGTCATTTTTATTTTTACGTACCTGCAAAGTATCCTGCAAACCAACACGGCCGAACGTGTGGCAAGAGATCTGCGCACAAAACTATCAGCAAAGATTTCCATCCAGAGTTATGCCTACGTAGAGAAAACAAATCCCTCCAAGTTATTGACCAACCTTACAGCAGACGTAGATTCTGTTAAACTGTTTGTGTCGCAAGCTATCGTAACCATTGCATCTTCTCTCATAATAATAATTGGTGCATGCTTCATGTTGTTTTCCATTAACTGGAAACTGGCCTTTGCCGTGATCACCATCATTCCCATTATCGCCATTGCATTTTATATGGTAACGAAAAGGGTGAGACCCATTTTTATGAAAGGAAGGGAAATCATTGACAGACTGAATAAAGTAATTAATGAAAGCATTCTTGGTTCTGCACTTATACGCGTTATCAATTCTCAACAACCTGAGTACGAAAAATTCCTTGCGGCGAATGAACAGGCGAAAAATCTGGGATTGAGTGTACTTCGTCTCTTTGCGTGGTTGATACCAATCATTGTACTGACCGCAAGTTTTGCCGGCATCACCATACTTACACTCGGTGGTCATTTTGTGATCATGAATACGATGACACTCGGTGACTTTGCCGCATTCAACAGTTATCTCTCTTTGCTTATTTTCCCCATCATCATGATTGGGTTCATGAGTAATGTGATTGCACAGTCTTCCGCAAGTTATACCAGAATAAAATTTGTTCTCGATCTACCCGATACACCTGATACAGGAACGATTAAACAATCCCTTCAGGGAAATATTTCTTTGGAAAATGTTTCGGTTATTTACGGACAAAAACCTGTATTAAAACATATTGGCTTTTCCGTAGATGCGGGCTCAACACTCGCGATTATCGGTCCAACTGCAGCAGGGAAATCACAGCTGCTCTATCTTCTCACGGGACTAATAAAACCCAATGAAGGTGTTGTACTATTCGATGGTAAAAATATAAACGATTACAACAAAGAAATTTTCTACAGTCATGTTGGATTTGTGTTTCAGGACAGCATTATTTTCAACATGAGTATCCGCGAGAATATTGCATTCAGTGATCAGGTTACTGATGAATCATTGGCGAAAGCAATAGAAACGGCAGAACTAAAAGATTATATCGATTCATTACCCGATAAGCTGGATACCATTGTTGCAGAAAGGGGAACCAGTCTTTCCGGTGGTCAAAAACAGCGAATCATGCTGGCACGTGCCCTGGCCATCAATCCGAAGATCCTGCTGCTCGACGATTTTACTGCCCGGGTGGACACACAAACAGAAGCGAAAATATTATTGAATGTCCGTCGCAACTATCCTGACATCACACTGATTTCCGTAACACAGCGGATTGCATCAGCGGGACAATTCGATCAGGTAATTGTATTGATGGAGGGAGAAATTGTAGCGTCAGGTACCCACCAGGTATTGATGAATACGAGTCCTGAATATGTACAGATTTATCAGTCACAACAAAGCACGCATGAACTACAACCTCAATGATATTTCCAAAAAGCAGGAAAAGTCTTCCAACCTGCGCATACTGCAGAAGCTGCTGCAGCTGATCAGAGAGGAGAGGACCAATTTAATACTGGCACTTTGCGCCATTCTGATTAACTCAGGACTTACACTGCTGGGTCCGTATATTATGGGACATACGATCGATAAATATATAGTGCACAAAGATTTTCATGGTGTGTTGATGAATGCCGGTTTGATGGTATGCATTGCGCTGGTCGCATTTGGCGCTAGTTACACACAGACAAAGATGATGGGTGGCATCAGCCAGCGTATGTTATTCAAACTGCGTAATACGGTTTTCAATAAACTGCAGGAATTGCCTTTGGCTTTTTTTAATCAGAATAAAGCCGGAGATCTGATTTCCCGTATCAATAATGACACGGATAAAATAAATCAGTTTTTTTCACAGTCACTCATGCAATTCATCGGAACACTTGCAACGATGGTAGGTGCAGGATTCTTTTTATTGACAATAAATTTTAAGCTCGGTATCGTTACACTTGTTCCCGGCATCCTCATATTCATTTTTACAAAAGCAACTTCACAATGGGTAAAGAATAAAAATGCAACCAGTCTGAAAAGAACAGGCGGATTGAGTGCAGAGATCCAGGAAAGCCTGAATAATTTTAAAGTTATCATCGCATTCAACCGAAGGGATTATTTCAGAAAACGATTTGAGGAAGTAAATGAGTTAAACTATACCGCCGCTAAATCTGCCGGCGTCGCGAATAACATATTCATACCTATATATGGTTTTTTTGCAAGTATGGCGCAGTTAATAGTATTGACAGCTGGAATCTACCTGATATCCATTGGTCAGTTTACTGTGGGTCTATTGGTAAGTTATCTTTCTTATGCGACGAACTTCTATAATCCGTTAAGACAACTTGCAGCGTTATGGACCAACTTCCAGGTGGCAATGGCCGGAGCAGACAGGATATCTCATATTTTAAATATGGAATCAAATCTTCCTGTGATACATTCTAACGGGCAACTGCAAAGTCAGGCCCTGTTGGAATTTAGAAATGTTCATTTCGGTTATGATGGCGACAGGGAGATCTTACACAATGTGAACTTCGAATTGCAAAAAGGAAAGACATATGCACTGGTTGGTCCTACGGGAGGCGGCAAAACCACCACGGCTTCTTTATTGTCAAGACTATACGATCCTGTTAAGGGAGAAGTGATTCTTAATGGAAAAGATATCCGTGCCATGGAACCGGCAGAAAGAACGAAGAAAATAGGATTTATTCTTCAGGAACCATTTTTATTTACAGGAACTGTGAGAGATAATATCATATACGGTAATAACCAGTATATTTCTTATTCAAATGAGCAACTTGAAGATGTGATCCGGAATGCCGGCTTACAGAAACTACTCTCCAGTTTTGAAAGCGGGTTGGATACAATGATTGGATCAGGCGGAGAAAGCATCAGTCTTGGACAAAAACAACTGATAGCTTTTATGCGTGCTGTGTTGAGAAATCCTGATTTACTGATTTTGGATGAAGCGACTGCAAATATTGATACCATTACAGAAAAGATACTCCAGGATATTCTGAATAAACTTCCTAAATCTACCACAAGGGTAATTATCGCGCACAGACTGAATACCATACAGAATGCAGACGAAATATTTTTCGTGAATGCCGGAGAAGTAATACGTGCGGGATCTTTTGATCATGCAGTTAATATGCTCATGCAGGGGAAAAGAGCGAGTTAATTCTTTTGTTATTCTTCAACATACTAAGGGTTTTTTACGGTGACCCCTTAGAAGACCGAAATTATTTATTATCATTTTTCGTTTTGATACGCGCAAAAAGAAAAATAATTAAATTAGAAGTCCCAACAGTTCCTTCCCTTTGATAACTCCGGATTGCCCACGCAGATACTGATATTGTTTTAATCATTTTAAACCTCATTTTATGGCAAAAACAACAAAAAGTTCTTCGGGGATTGATCCAACATTTGCAGAGTTGCAGCCAACAGGTGATCCAACCAAGTTTAAGATCCCTCATGGTTCGGATACCAAACTGTATGATCTGGTAATTAAAAAGCAACTGCAGGCTGTTCCAAAACCAAAAGCCGGAGCCAATCTGGTATTAACACTGGAAGAAGTGCTGGGTCCCGAAGGTGCAGCGGAAATAAAGAAAATAAAGAAAAATGGAAAGATCATTTTTCATGCAGTGGGCGACACGGGTTCGACCAAAGGACCCACTGAACAGAATCTCGTTGCTGATAAACTGACCAACGATTTTACTTCAGAACCGGATAATATATTTCCTTCCTTTCTGTTTCATTTAGGAGACGTCGTATACAGTTTTGGAGAAGGCAGATATTATTATGATCAGTTTTATGATCCTTATAGAAATTATCCTGCGCCCATTCTTGCCATCCCGGGGAATCACGACGGCCTTGTTTACAAAGGAGACAATCTGAAAACGCTCGAAGCATTTTTAAGAAATTTTGTTACTGCGAAACCAGCACTTGCTGATGACGCCATGGGTTTACGAAGAACAACCATGGCCCAGCCAGGAGTATATTTTGCATTGGATGCACCATATGTCACGATCATCGGCTTATATAGCAATGTGCTCGAAGATCCGGGAATCATTTCCAGTCAGGGCGGAAAATATACCTTGCTGAATGATGATCAGCTGAAATTTCTTACAGCTCAGTTAACCAGGGTTAAAGATTCCGGACAAGCGATTATTGTTGCAGTGCACCATCCTCCCTATACCGGTGGCAGTGCACACAAAGCGAGTCCCGCCATGCTGGATGACATGGACGGATGTTGTAAGAAAGCCGGATTCTGGCCACATGTTTTTTTATCCGGTCACGCGCATAACTATCAACGCTTCACCAGAACGGTCGGAAAGTTTGACGTGCCTTATATTGTTTGCGGCAACTCGGGACATAATGTAACAAGACTCACTAAAAAAGGAAGCACGGCGCTTCGTACACCGAATAAAGTAAATAGTGAATTGATATTTGAAAACTATGATGATACGAACTATGGCTATCTGCGTATCACCTGCGATAGTGAAACCATTCGGGTGGAGTATCACGATGCCGATCCTGATCAGAAATCAGAAAGTGACGCTGTTACCGTGGATCTGAAATCACATACGATGATTTCCAATTGAGTCTTTCGAATAGCTACTGTGCACTCGCATACCAGTTTCTCATGCGGACGTCAATGTTCTTATCTCCTGCTTCCACGAGACGTTTGAATTCATTGACATCACTGAAGCCGGCGCTGCCACGGTAGTGATAAGGATATACAATCTTTGGTTTAAAAGCCAATACAGCATCTGCTGCTTCTTTAACGTCCATTGTGTAAGGAAGATTCATGCATATAAACGCGATGTCAATATTTTTGAGTGAACGCATTTCGGGAATTCCCTGTGTATCGCCGGAAAGATAAATGAGTTTACCACCGATATTAAGAACATAACCGTTGCCCCTTCCTTTTGTATGCATGGCAGTAGGGCTCTCCGGAAGATTGTACATCGGAATGGCGTGAATATTAATGCCTGACTGTTTTGTGTCTTCACCATTTTTCAAAATAACCAGATGCGCTTTGTCTGCATCAGGTAATTTGTCGGCAACAACCTGTGGAACCACCAGCACTGTACTTTCTTTTTTGATCGCATCGATGGTTTTAACATCAAAATGATCTCCGTGAATATCTGTAATCAGAATTATGTCGGGTGATGAGGTTAGTCCTTTGAAGTTATCAACACCCGATGGATCTGCGTAAATGGTAATGCCTTTTACGGTTAAAATCAGACTTGCATGCTGAATGGGTTGTATAGAGAGTGTGCCCATGCCTGTTTCAAAAGTATCAGGAGCGGGGCGCTGTGCATTAGCGAAAAAGAATAGGGGAGCAAGTAGTAAACCAAGTAAAATAGATTTCATGTTAATGAATTTGAATTGCAAATATACAGGAGTCTTCTTTCCGGTAGGATGGGAAATTTTTAAATTAACTAGTTCCACCAATATCATGGCACAGTCAGGTTTTATGATCGTACGCAAAACCGATAATGGTGGTTGAGAATAGTTAGAAATATTGACTAGAAAATCCGAAATCCCACATACAATTGTATGGTCCTTGTTTTCCAGGTATCGGCGTCTGTGATATTGTTGATATTTGTAAATCCATAAACATATCTTACGCCACCCTTAAACATCAGGAGATTGACCTGTGCTCCAACAACCATGGAGAAGTCGCCTGATTTAAATGCATTTGCTCCATTGGTGGTAATCGAAGTGTTATTATTTAATAGTGTTCCGAATTGAGGACCCAGTTGTAAACTTATTATCGGTATAGGGAGTTTATAAGTAAGTAAAATCGGGATATTCAGATATTGAAGTTTGACGTCTTTACTGTTGATTCCTTCCTGATAGGCATCTGAAAAATTGCTGGCAGTTTGTGAAGTAACCTGGCTGAATAATACTTCCGGCTGAATGCCCCATTTGCTGGTAAAATTGATTTCTGCAAATGCGCCGGCCATAAAACTCCAGTTGAAACCATCACTGAAAGAATTTCCTGTTAGCATACTGTTGTTGGTCCCTGCCTTAATACCCAGGTGAAAGCCCTGTGCGTGCGTTACTGATTGGGATAATGAAAAAATGATGAGGAAAAAGAAGAATACTTTTTTCATAATAGTATGGTTAAGGGATACGCGTCAAAAATCGTACCCACACGTTGTGACTGTGGGGAAAGAAGAAGGTTTAAACATCTCTTTTACATTTTACCTGAAATTTCTTCCTTTGTGAAATATGTCCTGATCTGCTTTTTCACCGGGAAATGTCTTTTTAACCTGGGCATGAGCCGGAATAGAAGTTTCATCACCCCTGGCCAGCGTCAGTAAGGGAAGTTTTTCTTTTTCAATTGCAGTAAGGCTGCGCATTAACTTAGTCAGGTCATAACATTTCTGTACGATTACATGAATCACTTCACCCTCTATCTGTAGTTTCCCTTCTACCATTAGCAGCCGGGATTGCAGAATTTCTTTTCTGAATTTATTGAAGAGGTTTTCAAAAACTACCAGGTTTGCGCAACCCGTTTCATCTTCAATAGTAATAAAACAAATACCTGACGCCGTTCCGGGTCTTTGCCTTACGAGAACCAGTCCTGCCACTTTAACCAGGTCTTTATCTTTACAACTGCTTAATGAAGCGGTACTTAAAATATGAAGCTGCTCGAGTTTTTCCCTCACAAAATGAACGGGATGGGCTTTTAATGAAAGAGACATGGAAGCATAATCATGTACTACGTGTTCTGAAGTCCTCATCACAGGCAGATTTACATTTTCTTCTTCAGCATCATTCATTTTTTGTCCGGCAAACAATCCAATGGGCTGATCATTACCCGTGGAAATTTCCCAGAGAGCCTGTCGCCGGTCGAGCCCGATTGAGTTAAATGCATCTGCGTCTGCTAGTTTTTCGAGAACGGCCTGTGATATACCCACATCGCGCAATGCAACAATCGAGGTATATTGTTTTGTACGATGGGTAATCAATAACTGCATATCTTCCTGCCGTATACCTTTTACCTGTCGGAATCCCAAACGCATCGCACAGTATTTACCGGATTTTTCTTCCAGTTTATTATCCCAGTCAGAAAGATTGATATCTACTGGCCGGACTTCCACATCATGTTTTCTTGCGTCGATTACTATTTGTGCCGGTTGATAAAACCCCATGGGCATACTGTTAAGTAAAGCACAGGCGAAGACATCCGGGTAAAAACATTTGAGCCAGGAAGAGACATATACCAGCAAAGCAAAACTTGCTGCGTGACTTTCAGGGAAACCGTAACTACCAAATCCCTCGAGTTGTTTAAAAACACGCTGGGCATATGTGCGTTCATATCCTCTTTGCGTCATTCCGCTGATTAACTTTTCTTCAAACCGTTTTACCATCCCCTGCGCCTTGAAAGTGGCCATGCTGCGTCGAAGTTCATCCGCTTCACTGGGGGTAAATCCTGCAGCGGTAATAGCGATCTTCATCGCCTGTTCCTGAAATAAGGGAATGCCCAGGGTGCGTCCAAGAATTTCCTCCAGATCCTTTGAAGGATATTCTACTGGTTCTTCTCCGTTTCTTCGGCGCAGATAAGGATGTACCATATCTCCCTGAATGGGGCCAGGCCTCACGATGGCCACTTCAATTACCAGATCATAAAAGTTTCGGGGTTTTAATCTGGGCAGCATGGATTGCTGAGCCCTGCTTTCAATCTGAAAAACGCCAATGGTATCTGCATGACAAATCATATCATACACTTCAGGTAGATCCTGCGGAATATTTGCCAGCGTAAGATCCAGGCCATAATGCAATTTTGCGAGATCAAATGCTTTCCGGATACAGGTGAGCATTCCCAAAGCAAGCACATCAATTTTAAGAAATCCCAATGCGTCAATATCATCTTTGTTCCATTCGATGCAGGTACGATCTTCCATTCTCGCATTCATCACCGGACATAAATCCGATAATTTACCATTGGAGATTACGAACCCCCCGGTATGCTGACCGAGTTGTCTGGGAAAACCCATGAGCTGTTCGGTGAGCTCCAGTGTTTTCTTTAATAATTTATCATCCGGATTCAAGCCCTGTTCTTTTATATTTTTCCCTTCAAACCATTCCGGTGTGAATTCCCATACAGTTTTTGAAATCCTGTTGAGTATATCTACAGAAAGTCCCATGGCTTTTCCCACATCACGAATGGATCCCCGCTGACGTTCCTGTGTTACAGTTGCAACAATGGCTGCTCTGTCACGTCCATACTTACTATAGATATATTGAATGACTTCTTCGCGACGTTCGTGTTCAAAATCCACATCGATATCCGGTGGTTCATTTCGTGCTGATGAAATAAAACGTTCAAAGAGTAGTTCGAATTTCGCGGGGTCGATGGATGTGATACCCAGGCAATAACAAATGGTAGAATTGGCTGCTGATCCCCGACCCTGACAAAGTATTTGTTGAGCTCTGGCGTAACGAACAATATCATATACTGTGAGAAAATAGGCGGCGTAATTCATTTCAGCAATAAAATGCAGCTCATGAATAATGGCTTTGCTTGCTTTTTCAGGAATATCATTGTTATAACGATTTCGAGCACCTTCCCATGCAAGTTTTGTAAGCTCCTCCTGTGCTGTTCTTCCTTCCGTAGTAATTTCTATCGGGTATTCATATTTCAGCATATTGAGATTAAACCGGCAGGCTTCTGCAATCTCCCGGGTTGCCTGAATCGCATGGGGAAGCTGGCGAAATAATCTCAACATTTCTTCCTGACTTTTCAAATGTCTTTCAGCATTCTGATGCAAAAGAAAACCTGCCTGTTGAATCGTACATTTTTCCCTGATGCAGGTTAATATATCCTGCAGCTGACGCCTTTCCGGATGATGATAATACACATCATTCGTTGCAACGAGTGGTACATGTAGTTGAGATGATAATTGGGAAAGCCTGAACAGTTGTTTTGTATCGTCGCCCAAGTAACGACGCGAAGCAGCGAGATATAACCGTTCGGTAAATATTTCACGATATATATTCAGTTCTTTTTTGAATGAAGGATCAAAATCAAAATCTTTATTCAAGGAATCCGGTGGTACAACGATTAACCGAATGTCTTTAAGCTGACCGAATACATCTTCCTTGTATAAATGACATTTTCCTTTCTCAGCTCTGAGATTACCAATGGTGAGCAAACCCGATAGCTGGGAATACCCACTGATATTTGTAGGATAAGCAAGTAAAGAAGGGCCGTCAATCAGATCCAGTCTGCAGGCAGGTATAAATCTAAGGTCTGTTGATTTTGCTGTTGCATGTGCGCGAACAATACCTGCAAGACTATTTCTGTCTGTAATAGCAATCTCACGATATCCAAAAGCAATGGCCTGTTCAACAAACTCTTCCGGATGTGAAGCACCCCGAAGAAAACTGAAATTGGATGTTATTTGTAATTCGGTATAATTCATTTTATGCAAAAAATCCGTGTAAGTACCATGCCGGAATATTGTTTTCATTATAATGACCTGAACGAAATACCCAGTAACGCTGACCTTCTTCATCCTCTACAGCATAATAATCACGGTGTGGACCATCTTTAATCCACCACTCCTGTTCTATTCTTTCAGGACCATCTGATTTTTTTATTTTATGCAGATTCCCCTTCCATCGGAAATTCATGGGAGGATAATCCGGTATGGGTGCAGTAACTTCAATTCGCTGAGGCGGGGTTAATAAATGCACCGGTCTTGGTCTTTCGATTTTCCAATTCGTAGTTACTGTTTCATTTAATGAAGTGGATTCTTTAAAAGATTTTTCCGGAATATAATGTTCTGCAGGAAGAAAGCGATGTATGGGTGTATTACCGAAACGATTGGAAAGTTTATCGAGCAGTTCTGGTAATCCGGGATCCTCAAGACCGGTTGTGGTTTCCCAGAGTTTTTCCTGGAGTAGGGAAACTTTCTCCGTCTTTAATGCTTCAATCATAAAAAGTTCAATTCCCGATGCTGGTTCAATGGTTGAAATTTTATGTTCAAAAAGTTTATAAAGATGTAAGGCATTGTGGGTGGCCCGATGGGTTCCGATTTCTATCTGTACTGATTTCCCATCTGTACGAAATCCTTTAAACAGTGCTTTCCGAATTCCCATCCCCTGTTTTTGAAGACGGTTACAAATAGTATCCAGCAATTGGTGTAATGCGATTTCAATTCCTGTTAATGTTATAATGGGTTCAAAACAGGGCAATCTTTCCCGCCAGGATTCAGGAGGGATTACCGGAAAAATTTGTTCCTCTTCATTTCCCAGTGCCTGTTCCAGTTTTATAATGAAATCATTTCCAAAACGACGTTTAAGTACGGAACGCGGCATGTGGATGAAACTCTTTACCTGATGTAGCCCCAGTTTGTGCAGGCGATCAATAACACTATCATCCAGTCTGAGTGCAGCAGGAGGTAAGGAAAGAAGCGTTTCCACCTGCTTGCCCTTTTCTATAATCGGATTTGTATCCCCATAATGAGCAATGGCCCAGGCTGCACCAATGGTATCGGCCATGGTGGCACGAACCTGGTAACCGCGTTTTTTAAAACGGGTGTTTATATCTTTTATATACGACATCTCTCCGCCCCATAGATGTGCGCAACCCGTTACATTCATGATGATTCCATCGTATGGATCCACTGCAACGATATCCGTATATCGAATGCACCATAATGCCATGCTTTTAAGTAACCTGCATGTTAAACCGGGATCATCGTCTATTACTTTTAAGGATGGAATGATAGCTCTTGCATCTGCTACCACCATTCCGGTATTTATTCCTTCCTCACGGGCTAAATCATTTACTCCAGTAATGATCATGCGACCATGATCCGGTGCAGAGAGTACAAAAGGAATATCACGCAATGCGGGCTGGCGGATAGAGAACCAATCAGTTTTCAGACAAGGGAACCATATGGTAACAAACCTCTCCATTATCCGGTTTTTCTTCTGAAGTCGTGGATGATAGCAGGAATCGTTTCTGTTACATTGTGGAATGAATCTTCAGCCCATTCCAATTGCCATGTTCCTGGTTTGCCATTCCGGATTTTTAATAATTCTATTTTCCATCGTGGGAAACAGATACCTGGCAGATCGTCATATGATTCCGATGGTAATGAATTAATTTGCCAACGGGATACCAATGCATTTGCATGTATATTCCGGGGATTGGATCGGAGAACAAAACCTGTTACGAGACTTTGTTCAACTGCCAGCTGAAATCTTCTGGATACAGTAAAACTGAGTTCTGGTATTTCTCCCACAACAGCTGCCAGTCCGCCGCATTTCAATGCTTCTTCCATTGTCCAAAGCAGATCTGTTTCTTTTTTTAATTCAATAAAAACAATACGCGAAGGGTCTATACCAAACATTTTAAGTGCCGGGGGAAAGATATTTTTCGAAGGAGTTATCCATATAACGGCGCCTCCTTTTTTCATTAGGCCACTCAATAAGCAGGAAATAAATCCCATGGTTGCAGCAGCAGATGTTGTTGTATAACTCAGAAATTCATGCACTGCTCCTGTGGGGAAATGGCCCATTGGGAAAGCCTCGTTCACAGGTCCCAACCCAAGATCAAGATCAGATCCTGCACGAATGGATTGTAATCCCCCGAGAGGAAGTATCGTTCTCTTTAACTGAGTAAGAATATCTTTTTTATCAGCCAACATGCACTTTGATTATACTCCCAACCCTATTCCATGAGAGGAAGGGGGAACTAAATTACTAAAAATATTAGTAATTGGGAAGTTATTTTAAATAAGCTCCCAAATGACCTGAAACCCAATCATTCATGCAGATCACTCATAAATGGGAACTAATTAAATAATATTTGTGCAAGTGAATACTTGCATATATATTTGTGCAAGTGATCACTTGCATAATAAAATAAATACCCATGAGAAGAGATGTATTTCAGGCCATTGCAGATCCAACCAGACGGGAGATCATTACACTGATTTCAAAAGAATCGTTGCATCTGAATGCGGTGGCTGAAAATTTTGATATGAGCAGACAGGCCATCTCGCTGCACATCAAAATACTTCAGGAATGTGGTTTGATACTCATTAAACAGGAAGGAAGAGAACGATACTGCAGCATTCAGCCAAAGAAACTTGCTGAAGTGTCCGACTGGATCGAACCTTTCCGAAAACTATGGGAAACAAGGTTTGATAAAGTAGATGATATTCTTAAAAAATTAAAAACAAAAAAAAATGGGAAGTAAAAACAAAACAACAATCGTTGCAGAACCTGGTAAACAGGAATTGTTTGTCATCCGGGAATTTGAGGCTCCCAGAAGCCTCGTGTTTAAAGTATTTTCAGACAGGAAATTGCTGGAAGACTGGATGGGATGCAAGGAAATGAAAATAAAGTATGAAAAATTTGAACCCAAAGAAGGTGGATCTTACAGATACATCAGCACCATGGAAAATGGAATGTCTTTTGGATTTCATGGAGTCTGCCATGATTTTTCTCCTCCACACAGAATTATTCAAACTTTTGAATTCGAAGGACTGCCTGAAAGCGGACATGTAATCATGGAAACCACAAAGTTTGAGGAGCTTCCATTAGACAGAACAAGAGTCACCGTACAATCCGTTTTTCAATCTGTTACTGATCGTGATGGCATGGTTGCCGCAGGTATGGAAAGAGGCGTCATGGAATCTCATGAACGTCTGGATCAGGTATTGGAAGAAATATATAATACGGTAAATGCAGGATGATTATTTATTGAATCATTCCTGCGGGTTTCGAAGCCGGATATACTAAAGCACCGGGCAATCTGGATGCATTGCCAGGAGCAAAGATCTTATGATCTTTCCTGAAACAATCCAAAAAGATTTCCTGAAGGATCGAGGAAGCGGGCTGTTATTTCCGGCAGATCCATTCCTACTTCCTGGACAATCTTTCCTCCGTTATCCTTTACTTTTTGGATTGTTTCTTCTATATCATCTACCATGATATGAACGAGTGTACCTAATTCTGCAGATGGCCTTCTATCTGTTCTCCAGGTGCCACTCACCTGTCCAACTCCATCGTCAAAAGAGATGGATCCGTCGCTTCTTGTTCTGATATGCCATTGGAAAATCTTTTCATAAAAACTGCATGATTCCTGTACATCTTTCGTGGGAATTTCGAGATAACATATTTTACCATTTCCAAAAGTAGGTTCTGATGTAGTGCTCATAAATAAATATTAAATAGTTAAGTCAAATCTGTTTCTTCAAGACTGAAAATATCTTCCAGAGGTTTTCCAAATACCCGGGCAATTTTTAACGCAAGCAATGTTGAAGGAATATACTTGTTACTTTCAATCGAGTTAATGGTTTGCCTGGAAACACCAACTTTGTTTGCCAGTTCTTCCTGCGTCATGTTTTTAATTGCCCGTTCAACACGAATATTATTTTTCATCTTTTGTTCTATTCCGTTTTTGCTGATCGATTCATTCTGTATAGTACCCATTGAAAGCGAAGAATAAAAAACAAGAGTGGAAGCCAGAGGTTTAGCGTGAGCACATGTTTTGAATTTCCACCCTGTGTGAATACGAGCGTAAAAAGAAGTATCGCGTAGTTCAGGTAAATCGCCCATCGTAAGGAATCGAGCCGGAGTTGAGCAATATGTTCGTCTTCTATTTTTTCTTTGGAAAAAGCTATCAGAAATAATCCAACCAATACCAACAATGTAGTGCCGATATAGAATAAATGAGGTGCTGCAAAAAGCGGCATTTCATCCGTAGAACCCATTGGATTGCTATGACTATACCCGTTTGGATATTTTGCATCCCACATGAGTTTGATGGGAATATGAACCAAAATCAGGATCAGTCCGACCCAGCGGGTTTTAAACGGAAACAGGTAGTTTTTGCTCATTTTTGTAAAGTTTACAGGTCTAAATGTAAAGCTAACTTTACATAACTTCCAAATTTAATTACCTATTTAAGGGATTTGCATGCTCAGATCCTCTTATTTCGACACTACAGCTTGTGATAAAAAACCGTAAACTTTGCCAGGCTGCACCCATTATAAATGCTGCACAAATAGTCAGGCGATGACTGCGTTCTACAAAGCACTCTATTTAAGTCCGATGGTTCCTTCCTATCATATCGAAGAGACGAAACGTTTCTTTGTTGATCTTTTTGGTTTCAAGCCACTCATGGAAAGCAACTATATCATTGTAAAAAAAGATACTACGCTGATTCACATTTTACATGCAGGTGACAACATCGGAGAGATGGAGTTTTATCTTGAAGTGGATGACATTGATACACTTTGGGAATCGATTCGCGACCGTGTTAGCGAATACAAAGTCCGGGCGCCTTTCAACAGGGAATATGGAATGAGAGAATTTCATATCGTTGTTCCACACACGAAAACACTGATGTTCGTGGGAATGGTAATCGAATAGGTTTTAACATTCCATTTATTAAACTTCTTAACTCCATAACACTCTAATTAAGGACAGCAATACATGCTGCAAACAATAAAATAGAGTTTATGAAAAAGATTATTTTTTCAAGCCTGCTAATCGCCGGACTTTTTATTTCACTCAGTGGTTTTTCCGCTCCTGCTTATGGTCATGGCGGAAGAGGCGGATACGGTTATCATGGGGCTGTTGTAATACACGGTGGATATAGTTACCATGGCGGATTCGGTTATGTAGCACCAAGAATATTTATTCCTCCGGTTCCAGTTCCGGTAGTTTACGGACCTGCATATCCTCCAGCATATAATTATTATCCTTCGTATTATCACAGACCCGTTTGTGTACACCCTTATTACCACAGATCTTTTTGTCGCAGATGGTAATGTATACACTGATTGATTTTCCAAAAGCTCATTCGAAAGAATGAGCTTTTTGTTTTTCGCAAACCGATTTCTGTAACTTTAATGTCTGGTTAATAAAAAAGGCTTATGCTGACCGATCCAAAAATTGAAGAAAGAAAAGAGCAACCTTATCTTGCGATTTGTAGTGAGGTGAATATGAAAAATATTTCCGCTGTACTGCCTCCGCTAATACCCGAAATCAAACAGTGGATGGATAAAAATAATATTGTACCCTCAGGACCGCCTTTTTTCAAATACTTCTCCATGGATAAAAACGGTCATTTACTGGTCGACGTCGGATTTCCCGTTGCTTCGCCGATAAGAGGAGAGGGAAAGATCATTCCCGACACTTTTCCAGCGGGAAAGTATGCAACAATTATATACACCGGAGATTATCGTCATTTAAAAGATGCCCATATGGCACTCGAAGAATGGATAAAGAAAAAAGGTCTGGACGACAGTTTATCGGGAATGGAGCAAAAGGCAGTATGGCGTGGACGTACTGAATTTTACATTGTGGATGAAAGTACGGATCCCAATCCCGATAACTGGCAGACGGAAATCACATTTTTACTAAAATGATGTAGACGGCTCTTCGACGCTTATAAATCAGCGATTATACCGAACAATCAATGTTCATTTCCGAACAGTTCTGCCTGTGGTCAAATTGGATTTACCTGTGATTTAAGGTTTTAAACGTTGGCATACCCATTGAGGTTCAGCATGCATGCTGACAAACTATCTACGCATTGCTTTCCGGAATATCACCAAAAGGAAAGGGTACTCACTGCTCAATATTGCTGGCCTTACATTGGGCATGAGTTGCTGCCTGCTGATCTTTCATTATGTGTCCTACGAAAGGAGCTTTGATCAATTCGAAAAAGGTTCGGGACAGATAGTGCGTATACGACTGGATAGCTATCAAAAAGGGGTGCTTGCATTTAAATCGGCTACTTCTTATCCGGCGATAGCACCAGCCATGAAGAAGGATTTTCCTGAGGTGAAATCATATTGTCGGTTAATAGACGATAACCTCTTACTTTCTAATGAAAAACTGGATAAAAGATTTACTGAGAATAAGGGGTATTATGCCGATCCGGAGGCAATAGACATGTTTCACATTCAATTGCTGCAAGGCAGCGGACAATCAGCGCTCACTGGTCCGGATAAAATTATATTGTCTGCATCGACTGCCAGAAAATATTTTGGGAATGCAAATGCGATAGGACAAACATTAGTGAATCGCAATAGTGACAGGCCCGAAACTTTTGAAGTAACCGGCGTTTTCAGAGACTTTCCTGATAACTCTCACCTGATCATAAATTATCTTGTTTCCTATCAGACACTACAAAAAGACCTCAACCTGGAGGGAGACAAATCAAATGCAAGTGAAACTGCCTGGGGATGGTATGACTACTATGTATATCTGAAATTGAATCCGGGAGTAGATTATAAAATGGTGGAAGCAAAAATGCCTGCATTCAGTGATAAATACATTAACTCTAAGGAAACGAGTAAAGTCAATCGTACAGAATTGCATCTGATTCCGCTGGAAGATATTCACCTGTATTCCAATTACAATCAGGAAGCAGAAGTGAATGGAAATGGAGGCGCAGTCGCTTTTCTTTTTCTGATTGCTATTTTTATCATGTGTATTGCCTGGATCAATTATATCAACCTGGCAACAGCGAGATCGGTTGAAAGAGCAAGGGAGGTGGGAGTCAGAAAAGTATTGGGCGCACTCCGAAATATGCTAATCAAACAGTTTTTGATTGAAAGTTTCGTGTTGAACCTAATTTCCCTTGTCAGTTCTATTGGTATCTTTTTTATTCTCGTGAAACCCTTTGATTTTTTTACAGGCCGGGATCATTTTACAGGAATAAGTCTGACCGGCACTTACTGGATGTTATTTTTTCTCCTGTTTGTTATAGGAACACTGATATCTGGTCTCTATCCTGCCTTTGTATTATCCGGATTCAAGCCGGGTATTGTCCTGAAAGGATCTTTTAAAAACACATCAAGTGGATTGCTTTTACGTAAAGGGCTGATTGTTGTTCAGTTTGTCACTTCTGTAGTATTGATCGCAGGAACCATGATCGTTTTTCAACAACTGGGTTATATGAGAAATCAACCCCTCGGAACAAACATTCAACAAACCCTTGTATTGAAAGGTCCGCAAACTTTAGCGGATTCTGTATATCAGGATATTTTTCAACCTTTTAAAACGAATGTTTTACAATTGCCCTCTGTGCGAAATATCAGTTCATCCACGAGTGTCCCGGGTGATGAAATTTATTGGACCAACGACGTAAAACGTATTGCTTCTGATCAGCCAGGAGTTACTTTGTATCACCTGGGAGTTGACAACGAATTTATTCCTGCCTACGGAATAAAATTAGTAGCGGGAGGAAATTTTTCCGAATCCTATGGTATGAATAAAAAGTCGGCCATATTGAATCAAAAGGCAGTGACACTGCTGGGATTCAGCAATGCAGACGATGCAATCAATAAAAAAATAAGGAACGGAGGTGATACGGTTACTGTAGTGGGAGTGACAGCTGATTTTCATCAGCTGGGACTTCAGAAAATTATCGATCCGATGATCCTCATACCACGTCAAAACTCTTTTCGGTATTATTCGCTCAAACTAAGCCAGGAAAATAGCGGGCAAACGATCATCGCTTTGAAGAAAATATGGTCAGCTTATTTCCCGAAGGATCCTTTCAATTATTTTTTTCTGGATGAATCCTTTGGACAACAATATAAAGCCGATATGCTTTTCGGAACGGTATTCGGGATTTTTTCATTCATTGCCATTTTAATTGCCTGCTTCGGCCTGTTAGGTCTTTCCGCTTATAATGTACTTCAGAGGACAAAAGAAATTGGTATTCGGAAAGTATTGGGAGCGAACGTAAATAGCATCCTTATTTTATTGTCGCGCGACTTTCTTAAACTTATCCTGCTTGCCTTACTACTGGCCATTCCACTGGGTTGGTTTGTGATGAGCAAATGGCTTCAGGATTATGCATTCCGTATTAACATCGGTTGGTGGGTTTTTGCCATTGCGGGTATTTCTGCACTTGCTATTGCACTGATCACAATTTGTATTCAGAGTTTAAAAGCAGCAACAAAGAATCCGGTACATAGTCTCAAAACAGAATAGTATGCTAGGCATTCAACGCTGCATACCGATTTTCACTGGGAAGATATCCGTTCTTAACGAGTATGGATGCCAGTCTGTCGTAGAACGCAGGGTCTGCAGGCGTTACACTTGCAAGCCCGTCTACATATCGGTTATACAAAGAAAATAATGCAGCTATCAGCACGGTGTCGTGAATTTCCAGATCAGTGGCGCCGTTTTTCTTTGCATTTTCTATCATCGTGGGGGTTACATTTCTTCCGCTCACCTGTACTGCACTCGCAATGATTAAAAGTGTTTTCATTTTTTCGCTTACGGGAGCGGTTGAAATATTGTCTTTCACTTTTTTGGATGTCTCTGTTTCTCCCAGCAAATGATCCGTAGCGGCCGTGTGCGCTGCAGTACAGAAACTGCATTTATTTCCAAATGAAACAGTGGCGGCGATCATTTCTCTTTCAGCCTCTGTTAATGTTGATTTCCCTCTCAGGAGAATCTGTGTGAGCTGACGTATGGGCAACGCTGTATCTTTTCTATAATCGAGTAAACCGGTAATACCAGGTAATTTTTCATCCAATGGAATATATGGCATCGTATTTATTTTCCGACTTTTTTAAAATCAATAAAACCTCTGTTCACATCCGTGTGTATGAGTTGAACACGTACTTTATCTCCTACATCCAATCCCTCAAAGCCACTGACAACTTTACCCTCCACCGGCGGACGAAATATGCGTACCCAGGTACCTTTCTCTGAAGCACCGGTAACTATTCCATCGAACTGCTGACCAATACTTGACTTCAGTAAAAGCGCGGCCGCTGATTTTTCTACCTGTCGTTCTACTTTTTTAGCCAAATCCTCGGTGCTGGTGCAATGTGCAGCCAATTCAGTTAATTCATCCGGACTATAGGGATTTGTTTTTTTATATAAAACAGATTTTAACAGCCTTTGTGTGATCAGATCGGGATACCTGCGATTCGGTGCGGTGGAATGCGTATATTCTTTGACAGCGAGACCAAAATGCCCCGGACTTTCTTCACCCGGCATCTCTACAACATATTCTCCCGACCCAAGTAATTTAATAACACTCAGTGACAGGTCCGGAAACCTGACAGGATCTGCTGATTTCGCCGATTCAAGAAAATCATCGAGCGACTTGGAGTCTGGTTGTGACGGCAATTTGAATTTCCATTCAGCGGCAAGGGCTACAATACGATCCCATCTTTTGGGTACGCGTACTATTCTCCTGAAAGAAGGCAGATGATTCGACGCAAGGAAACCTGCTGAAATTCCATTTGCACAAATCATAAATTCCTGAATAATGTCTTTAGCTGAATTCGGACGATCTTCTTCCAAATCACTCACCTGGTCTTCCTGAAATACGGGCCTTGCCTGAATAGTCTCCAGACCCAAAGCACCGTTGATGAAGCGTAGGGATTTTAGTTTTTCTGCAGCATCTTCCTGAAGTTTTAAATTTTGATCCAGTCCGGGAACGGATGCAATGGCGTCAGGCATTTTATTTTTTCCTTCCAGCCAGTCGCCAGTGGCATTATAAGCAAGTTTTGCTTTGTTTTTTACTACTGCCGGGTAAATTACTGAATCCTGTATGGATCCGTTTTCTGTTACTATAAATTCAACGACGATCGAAAGACGGTCGGCATTAAATTTAAGGGAGGTAATATCAGTGGAAAGTTTTTCAGGTAACATGGGGAAGATACGACCAGCAGTATAAACCGACGTTGTATTGTGTTTCGCGTGATCTTCGAATACAGAATTCTTGTCTGCAACGGAGTCTACATCAGCAATTGAAACAAGAATTTTTACACCTGAAGGAGTCGATTCTGCAACGGAAAGCTGATCAAGGTCTTCCGAATCATCATTATCGATGGAACACCAAAGCAGATTTCTCAGATCGCGGACAGGTCCGGCGATCATGGGCGATTTTTCTGTCAGAGTAGACAGTTGTGTTATAACAGCCTGGGAAAATTCAGTTAGAAATCCGTTATCCTGCATGCACTTCTCCGCAATGTTGCGCAGGAGTGAGCGTTGGTTATTCTCATTGTGGTTTGCCATCGTACAGGAAAGATAAGAATCTGTTTCTTTTTACCCTGCAGGAATCGGTTAAAAGTTGGGATCAGAATACCTGGGAAACCACTTTTTCTCCGGCATTCTTCTTTAAAAGATGTCTTTTGATCTTTTTGGCGAAATCGACATTGGTAGTATGACCGGGACGGAAGCCCACAATTTTTGCGTCTATAGGAAATCCGATGAGGGCTAAATCGCCAATAACATCCATTAATTTATGTCTTGCGATTTCATTGTCAAAACGCAATTCCAGATTATTCAGGTAACCACCATTCTTTACGGTGGTATTCTCCAGATTAAATTTCTTCTGCAGCCTGATCATTTCCGCATCAGTAATGGGTTTGTCGATTAACAAAATGGCGTTTTTGACAATATCACCTTGTATCAGATTTTTATCTACCAGCATTTCAAGCTCGTGAATAAAACAATATGTTCTGCAGGGCGCAATATCTTTTTTAAAATCTGCTATATGATGGAGAACCGCACGTTGTTCTTTCAGGAAGATACTTTTAAAATCCACTTTTGTTTCGACTGCAAATTCTTCAAACGGAATCGCAGTCATTTTCACGTTCTGGTTGTGATAAACATGTGAGATCTCCCTGTCGAGCGGATACCAGATTTTTGGTACTCTTTGTTCCAGGATGCCGGCCTGTTCTATCAATCGTACAAAAGGCATACAACTTCCATCTATTATGGGTATTTCCGGTCCGTTAACTTCTATCAAACAATTATCTATTCCGGTACCTACTGTAGCCGCAAGAATATGTTCCACAGTGCTTATGCTCGCATTATGATCGGTCAGTGTAGTGCAACGAAATGTATCAGAAACCAAATCGCAGTCAGCGGCGATAATGGGTTGTCCGGGCAAATCAATACGTTGAAATTTCACCCCGTATCCCGGCCTTTCCGGCTTTAAAGTTATGGTTACATATACCCCGGTATGTAGTCCGGGTCCCGAAATACCTGCCTCTGCAGCAAGCGTATGCTGTCTATGCCGGTCGAACTCCATATTCATGGAAGGGGTTAAAAAGGTTAGCAAACGAAAGTATGATTATTAACCTCGGAATAACAAAACTACCTTCGATTAAATCAGAATATTTTTATAACGTTTGGTTTTTAGTATTAATTGCAACAGATAAAATCATTTTTATTACTTTTTGCAAACGCAGTCACGCTGTTTTAAGAAAAACATGTAACGATTTAGTGTTTTTACTTAAAACAGCGTTGTGGTTTTCCGAAAAAGTTGATTATTTACTCAGACCAGTTGCAGATGTGAAAGGTTGCATCAGTTAATAATAGTCACTCCAATACTGACTGATTTTATTTCGGAGAAAGGAAACACTTCGTTCGAGTTGTTGCATCCCCTCGATCCCGTCTTCAATACTTATCCATCCGTTAAATCCGACGCGTTTAAGTTCGGTGAATATGGCGTCATAGTTATTTAGTCCCTTACCGATTTCTCCATGACTCAATCGTTTTGCATATCCCGTTGTGCCAGCCTCCTCTTTTTGCAGGTCTTCAATAGTCCCTTCCAAAAGAAACCGGTCACTGGCGTGCATGGTAACTACGCGGGAAGAAATTCGTTTTAATAATATCAGGGGATCTTCTCCGGCGAGATAGGTATTACTTGGATCATAGTTCACGCCGAAATGGGTATCATGAATGGTATCAACAAGCTCACAGAATATTTCCATCTTCTGCGCGAACTCCGGATACTCCCAGAAATCATCTTTATAATGGTTTTCCAAAATCAACGTGATGCCACGTTCCCGCGCGTAAGGCAGACAACTTTGAATACTTTCTGACGCAAAACGGATACCATCCATTCTCGAGACCTCGAGCCTTCGTTGTCCGGATAACACGCGACAGTAACTTCCTCCCAATGCGAAAGTCATGTCTATCCATTTTTTTTCTTTGGCAATTTCTTTTTCGCGAAATGATTTATCGGGATGTGTGAAATCGGGTGAACAGCACATCATGGGAATCACGAGTCCAAGATCTTCTACCTGACGGCGGAAGAGCGGCCAATTTTTTTCATCCTGCATTTCCAGGAAACCTGCGTACCATTCAAGCCCGTCGATATCGAGCTTTGAAGCAAGATGTATCCATTCGGAGAGTTTCATGGTTCCGTCTTTGCAGAGTGCCTGCATAAATGCTTTTGGAAAAGCGGCTAATTTTGGCAAAGCATGTCTGTTTTTTATTTTTTAGGCGACGTTGGAATCGTGCTGCTATCTTTTGGTGGATTGCGTCCTATAAAGGGATATTGTTCGAGGTCTACTACCTGTCCGCTTACGGGGCCGCATTCGTCAGAAAGCCAATAAACAGCTGCAGCAGCAATTTCTTCTGGTGACAGTATACGGCCGGCAGGTGCATACACTTTGGGAAGTTCTTTGTACCAGTCTTCAGCAAGCCCATGTGATTTTTTTCTTTCTCTTTCTGTTTCCGTCAATACCCATCCCGGATTGATCTGATTCACCCGCACAGCATTTTCGCGGTGTAGTGTATCACCCAGGTTTCTCGTCATGGTCATCAGTGCTCCTTTCGAAATGCTATAAGCTAATAAATTGGGCTCTCCGCTATACGCATTCACGGATCCGATATTCAATACATTACCATGTTGTTTGGTTAAAAAAGGAAGTGCTGCCCTGATGAGCGCAAAAGCTGCGATGGTATTTACTTCGAGTATATGACGCAGGAATTTTTCATCGGTGGTATGTATATCTGAAGAAGCAACGATTGCGGCATTGTTTACGATCGCATCCAGTTTTCCAAAATGCTGTATTGCCTTGTCAACAAGTCTTTGCGGAGTTCCTTCAGTAGCCAGATCTTCAATATGCAGGGCCGCATTTTTATTTCCCAATTGAGCAACTACTTCTTTCCCCCAGGTTTCTTCCAGTCCGTGAATAACAACTTTTGCACCTTCGGCAACGCAACGAATGGCAATTGCTTTTCCGATACCGGTTGTACTACCCGTAATGATGATGACTTTCTCCTTCAGTCTCATGTCTAAACTGGTTTAAGCACACTTTTAACTACGGCTCCGCTATGCATTTTTTCAAAAGCTTCCTGCCATTCGGTTACTGACCATACACCACCAATAATGGGCTTCACATCCAGACTGCCACCCGCCATTAACGAAATGACTTTTTCCCAAATGGGCCAGTTGTGACTAAAACTTCCCTGTAACCTGATATTTTTCTGTACCAGTGGGTCAAGAGAAAATCCGAGTGGCTGCGGTCCCCATCCAACCTTGGTGATCTGACCATTGGGTCTTACAAGTTGCAAGGCAATTTTTAAAGTAGCACTTGAGCCTGCTGCGTCAATAATGAAATCAGCGCCCATGCCGTCTGTACGTTTTGACCATGCTGTGGCATCGCCAATAATTGCTTCACAACCATAACGCTTTGCTATGTCCAACCGATGTTTATCCGATTCCAGACCTACAATGGCAACTTCTGCTCCACATAGTTTTGCTACAGCTGCACATAAAATACCAATTGTACCTGGTCCCATTACGATGACACGATCACCTGGTCTGATTTGAGAATTCACTGCCACCGCATTGTAAGCGACACAACAGGGTTCGGTCAGGCATGCCTGTTCAAATGGCAGGTGTTCAGGAATTCGGTGCAGACAACGTGCCGGTACCCGCACAAATTTGGTCATGGCGCCATGCACACCATAACCAAAACCTTTTCTATCGGGATCCAGATTATATAAACCAATTCTGGACATCGGACTGTTTTGATTGATGATGGCCGCCGTTTCACTCACCACACGATCGCCTTCTTTCCATCCGGTGACACGACTGCCCACTGCCGCTATATAACCGCCAAATTCATGTCCTAATACCACAGGGTAATTTACCGGCCAGCTATGATCGGATGTCCACTGATGCAGATCACTTCCACAAACGCCTACATTGACTACTTCCAGCAATACATCTTCTTCGCCGATTTCGGGTTTCTCCATTTCTCTTATTTCAACCGAACCTTTCTCAGGTGCAAAATTTACAACGGCAGCTGATGTTGTTTTTGTTGTCATGATGTATCAGTTAAGATCAAATTCAACCATGCATTGTTACTTCGCCATATGCATGTATTTTCTTGCAGATCATACGAAGTGATTCTTCGAGATTCCCATCAGCCGTTTTAAATGCGTCTGCGTCGATGGTGAGCGGTGCGCCCAATACAACAAGTGGCGCGCCGTAAGATGGACAAAGGATCGCCTGTTCAAGTGTGAGTCCGCCGACCGCCTGCACCGGAATTTTTACTGACCGGACTACTTCTTTCAGCTGATCCAAAGGACTCGGCATGCGTTTGCCCTGCGCGGCGATACCGCGACGTTCATCATATCCGATATGATGAATTACAAAATCACACCCAAGATCCTCCAGCCATTTGGCTGCTTTTATTTTATCGTCACATCCCAGATTATCACCCATAACGCTTACTCCATAATCCCGACCTGCTTTGACCACGCATTTTATGGTTTCTGCATGCGCTCTCGACATCACCACTACATGTGTAGCGCCTGCCTTAGCCATCATTTCTGTTTCCAGATAACCGCCATCCATCGTTTTGAGATCTGCCACGATCGGTATTCCGGGAAAAGATTCCCGGAGTTTTTTTACGCCGTGCAGTCCTTCTGCGAGTATTAACGGTGTTCCCGCTTCGAGCCAGTCCACACCGGCACGAATGGCCATGGCGGCTGTTTCCAGCGCTTCATCGATGTTTGTCAGGTCGAGCGATATCTGAACAATGGGTTTCATAATGCTTTAAAATAAAGCGATCAGCTTTTAAACATTAAATGTTTTATCAAAACTGATGCACTCTTTTAATTCCTTCTCAGAATAGGAAAGACCATATTGTTTTAACACATCAGGTGGTACACCATTCCATTGATTGGGAACATTTCCCATGTACCCAATATCTTTAACTCCTATCTGTGTGGTATAAAATCCCGAGATGGTGAGATTGCGGATGAGGTTGAAAAATGCGGCGCCCTGTTTGTATTCGGGTTTTACTTTTGAAGGGAAAGCCAGTTCATCAACGATGGCCAGCTGCTGACTTTCGGTAAGAGCCGTGAAAGACTTACCATGCAGGTTTAACGATTTCAAATCCAGCCATCTCAATCCGCCTCGCATCGGAACCTTATGTTCTGGCATATCCTTAACGATGAATTCAATAAACTCAGGAACTTTTGCATCTGTGGCACTGCCGCTGATTTCATCTTTCGGGATAATAATATCGCAGAGCACGGCAATGGTCGCCATTTCATCTTTTGTAAAAAATATTTCTTCCTCCAGTTTTTTATTGTAAGCAATTTCCTCCGGCATTCGATCTGGTTCAACAGCAGCTACAATCGCAGGAACCTGGGCGTCATCTGCCTTAGGCGTTTCGTGGTTGCAGGCTTCTATGATGACGCCTGCTGAAACAGTTCCGGCCAGTAAGGTCTTGAGGGATTTTCTTCTGTCCATCGTATTATATATTTTGACTTTTCATTTGTTGAATGATATATTCTGACGTGCGCATTGACAATGCGAGAATGGTCCAGGTGAGATTTTTATCAGCCTGCGATACAAACTGACTTCCATCCACACAAAAAAGATTGGCACATTCATGTGCCTGGCTCCATTTATTTAAAGCAGAAGATTTTGGATTGTCGCCCATTCGTACGGTGCCTGCTTCGTGAATTACATTTCCCGGATTGTCCAGACCCCAGTCGTTTTTTTCATTGTCTTCATTTTCCAAACCCCAGGTGATCATTGCCCCCATGCTGTGCAGAATTTCCCTGAAGGTTTCTTTCATATGTTTTGCCTGACTGATTTCATAGGATGAATGTTTCACGTTGAAACGCAATACAGGTATTCCGTATTTATCTACAACGTTGGGATCAATTTCGCAGTAGTTATCATAACTCGCGATGGCTTCACCACGACCTGCCATTCCCACTTCTGCACCATACGTATATCGAATATCTTCTTTCAGTGACTTACCATATCCACCCGGCTCTCGCAGTTTTCCATTTACATATATTTTACCATTGCTTTCTTCCACTCCCCAGCTAAATCCATAGAGGGGCATATCCATGCCGCCGCCATATTCTATATGGTATCCACGGGGGAAATCCAGTTTTTTATTATCCAGCCACCACGGCGTATACACATGCATACCGCCAACGCCATCTTCGTTGTATCTTTTTCGATTCAGCAGATTCGGAACGATGCCGCCCATTCCTGCACCCGTTGAATCATGAAGGTATCTGCCGACCACCCCACTTGAATTTGCCAGACCACCGGGATGTTGTGGCGATTTGGAATTGAGTAACAGCCTCGCGGTTTCACAGGTGCTTGCTGCTAAAACAACAACTCTTCCGTGAACCTGATATTCCTGCAGATCCGTTTTATCGACAAAGGAGATACCGGTTGCCTTACCTTCCTTATCGGTCAATACTTCACGGGCCATCGCGTTCGTAATTAAATCCACAAATCCCGATGCAACAGCAGGTTTCACCAGCACGGATGAAGAAGAAAAATCCCCGTATACCTTACAACTGCGGCCACATTGTCCGCAAAAAAAACAACCGCCTCTTTCTTTGTTGATTTGTTTTGTGAGGATGGAAAGCCTGGCTGGAATAACGGGTATACCGATTCCGGTAGCCGCCTTTTTGATCATCAGTTCGTGGAGTCTCGGTTTGGGGGGTGGCAGAAAAATGCCGTCCGGATGATTGCGTAATCCTTCATTGGTGCCGAACACACCGATCAGCTGATCGATTTTATCATAATAAGGTTTGATGTCTTCATATCCTATTGGCCAGTTCTCTCCGAGGCCATCAATACTCCTTCTTTTGAAATCATCGGGACCGAAACGAAGTGATATTCTTCCCCAGTGATTCGTTCTGCCTCCTACCATTCTGGATCTCCACCAATCCCATTTGGTTCCTTCGGCATGCGTGTAGGGCTCACCATCTATCTGCCATCCCCAGTACGATCCGTCAAAATCGCCAAAAGGTCGAAACTTCGTGCTGGCGCCACGTCTGGGAGACTCCCATGCATTTTTCAGCTGGGCTGAGTTGATGGCAGGATCATAATTTGGTCCCGCTTCCAGTAAACAAATATTCAGTCCAGCCTTCGATAAAACATACGCGGCCATGCCACCTCCGGCGCCGGACCCTACTATAACCACATCATATTTTTTGGGTTTCTCTTTTATTTGGAGTTTGTCCATATGAGTTCTTTTCTAATTGATGTAAAAACAAACCTGCCCCGTATCTTCCATTATTTTAATTCTTTAATCCTGATATTTCTGAAGTAGATGGGTTTACCTGCGTGTTTACCCTGAAATCCAATATGACCTCTCAGTTCTATTTCAGCATAAGGTTTATTCAGCCATTCCGGGATATCCGTGCCGTCCGGATTTTTTTTACCGGAAGTAAATAAGGACAAATCGCACACGTTGACGAGTTGGTAATTGAGTACCACCCAAATCTTTCTTCCTATACAGGAAATGGTGTAATGGTTCCATTCTCCTGGTTTCTTTACATTGTGAATGGATGCCGACTGGTGACCGAAGATGGCGGCGCACTGCCAGTCGGGCGGTGAAGTTGCCCATTCCTTATCGAAATCATCCGTGATTTGTATTTCGACAGCATTTTCTATTGGATGCTGCAGGTCGCTGCCATGTACAAACACACCGCTGTTGGAACCCTTTGCAGTTTTGAATTCCAGGTCCACGATAAAATTATCGTACATCTTCTCACTCCATAGCGTTTCATCTTTTGATGCAGTAAAAATGCCGTCTTTATTAACTGACCAGACCTTTTTAGGGAAAATGGCATTGGAAAGATCGGGTTTAAAAAGATCCACCCAGCCAGAATCAGAAGTGTTGGGGTGGGCAACTGCAGGCTTTTGAGCATACATCGACGAACAGAAAAAAATAAGGATTGCCAAAGCCGACGCAGGATGAAGTAGTTTTTTCATGATGACAGCAATTAAGGGGGGAAATAAAACCAGACTAAGTTACTTTAACTCTGCATCTCCTCAAATAAACGGGGGGTAGGTTTTACTTCAATCGTTTCGCCACTCGTTAATTGAATTTTTGTTACCGTCGCGTCACCGAATTTCGCCATCACAATATGCGACTTATTGATGAGCACGGGTAAACTTCCGATTTCTACTTTGATAAATTGGTTGGCCATTTTTTTATGCAACTTACAATAATCATTTTTCATTTGCGTTTCGGCGAATAACCACAGAATTTGTTGGATCGCCTTAACACACTATCTGAGCCTTGTCAAACGGCTATCAGTACGCACCCAAGTCCGTACCAAGTCCGTTGATCAACGGACTTGGTACGGACTTGGTCCCTTACTGGTATTCACGCAATACAGATCTGAGGATATTTAGATGTTTTATGGGCTATGCTGATACGCTGGTTTCAGAGTGAATTCGTTTTTCTATCTTAGCAAACATCATAGGGATCGTCGAAGGACTTAAAGAATCAGTTTAGCATTATATGGAAGTACACCATCACCCGGACATACATCATGAGAAGAAAAAATGGAAGGAATATTTTCTGGAATTTCTGATGATTTTTTTAGCTGTAACCCTTGGTTTTTTTGCCGAAAATATAAGAGAACATATATCTGAACACGATCGCGCCAGGGTGTACGCATCCTCTATGATCAAGGATCTTAAACAAGACAGTACGGAACTGACCGCATACAGGATATATTTCAACTATGCTGCCAATAATGTGGACACGCTGATGCAACTGTTGAGTTCAACTGAGATAAAAAATATTCCGACGGGTAAACTATACTGGTACGGTCTTTTTGGTGGGGCTCATTTATATTTCCAACCCAACGATGTTACGCTTCAACAAATGAAAAGTTCCGGATCATTGCGGTTTTTTGAAAAAACCATTGCTTACGATGCATCCAATTATGACCGCCTTTGCCGTGTGTTATTAACTACTCAAAATGAAATGAGTGATATTTATGCTGAAGTAAGAAAAAGCAGGGCCATGATATTCGAATACCGGTACAATGATATTGCCAATAACATTTTTCAGGCCAATAAAAAATCGTTTGATCAGGAAAAAATAGATTCATTTTTCCGGACCAATCCGCCGCTACTGAGCTATGATAAAGTACTTTTTAATGAATATGTGGAATTGGTCCGTTCGAGATTCATGCGTAGTAACGTTATAATTGCTGATTCACTATTAAGGCAATCAACCAGGTTGATTCAGGAGCTAAAAGAGAAATATGATCTGGATGATGAGAAAGACTGAGTTCTTATTGTATCTTTTTCCCCGGTCACAGTATAATGAATAAAAAATCTAAGGAATCGCTTAAGGCTGAAAATGAAAAACTGAAAAAATCAGTTAAGAAGTTTGCTGCATCCCTGAAGGCCATGAAACAGGGCCTGAAGATTGAAGCTTCTCTGGAAACCGTAAGGTTACAGGCAATGAGTTTGGCAAAACAGGAGCAATCCTTAGATATCTGCGAAACTCTTTTTAACGAACTCCAGAAATTTGGGTTTAAAAAATTGAGAAATACCCAAATCGTCATTATCAATGATGATCATGAATCATTTCTGAATTACGATTATTCAGACTCAACCGGCGCAAATACCGCAAAAGTTTATTTTGACAGTCATCATAAAACAAAGGATTTTACCGATCGTATAAAAAAAGAAGATGATGCTTTTGTGGAATTTGTAATTGGAGGGCATGAACTGGAAGACTGGAAAAACTGGAGGAAGCAAATTGGGGACTACGACGATCCGCGCATGGAGCATATTGATTCGTTGTATTATTATTTTTATTCCATCGGCGCCGGGGCGATTGGTATTTCAACATTCAAGCCCATTTCGGAAAAAGAGTTAGTGGTTCTGAAGCGCTTTCGAAATGTATTTGCTCTGGCCTATCGGAGATATATGGATGTAAGCCAGGCAGAGGATCAAAAGAGGGAAGCGCAAATTGAACTCGCGCTGGAAAGAGTACGTGCCAGAACTATGGCGATGCAGAAAAGCGAGGAGTTACCTGATACTGCTTATATGTTGTTTCAGCAATTCAGGCAGTTAGGTGAAAATCCAATCCAGATAGGCATTGGTATCATGAACGAAGTGGAGCGGGTGGTTGAATTCAATGTCACGAATTGGAGAGGAGGTGGTGAAGCAATTAACCGTATTTTCAAAGGAAGTTTTGATGAACCTACTGTAATAAAAAAAGTTTTTGCAGCCTGGAAGACCGGAAAAAAATCGGTAGTATTTGATCTTACCGGAAAAGACCTGGAGGGCTGGGTGGCTTACCGGAATCTGATTAGCGAAACTGAAATAGGTCTCGCGGATCACGGAGGCCGAAGAGTGATCAGTGTTGCATTTTTTTCAAAGGGTTTCATTTCCATATCAAGTCCCGAACCTGTTTCAAAACAAACCATTCTGCTCCTGGAACGTTTCGCGAGCGTTTTTGATCTTACCTATACCCGGTTTCTCGACCTTCAGAAAGCAGAACAGCAGGCAAGGGAAGCACAGATTGAATTGGGGCTGGAGAAAGTGAGGGCCAGAGCCACGGCCATGCAAAAGTCTGAAGAACTGGCAGACCTGATAGATACCGTGTTTAAAGAACTGACAAAACTAGGTTTTGAACTCAGTCGCTGCATTATCTGGATTATTGACGAAAAAACATTATCTGCCAGAACCTGGATGGCAAATGTTGAAACGGAAAAAACTCCACAGTGTTTTGTATTAAAATTTCTGGACCTTCCATATTACACGGCGATTCTGAATGCCTGGAAAGAAAGAAATCCCAAATTCATATATGAATTAAAAGGTGCGGAGAAGCAGGCTATGGACGACATGTTATTTAATATGCCTGAAATGAAAGATTTGCCGGACGAAGTAAAAGAGGGAATGAGATCCGTTAAAAAAGCAGTTCTTTCTTATTCGTTCAATAAATTTGGCGCCATACAGGCAGATGGTCAGGAGCCATTACCGGCAGAAAAAATGGATATTCTGCACAGGTTTTCGAAAGTCTTTGAGATGACGTACACGCGTTTCAACGATCTGAAGCTATCGGAGGCCCGGTCCAGAGAATTACAAATTGAAGCCTCACTGGAACGGGTGAGAAGCCGAACACTCGCAATGCAAAAAAGCGATGAGCTTGCTGAAACCGCAGCCGTTGTTTTCAGACAACTCATAGATCTGGGGATAGCACCCAACCGTTTATATATCGGGATCATTCATGATGATAGTGGCCACATTGAAATGTGGGCTACGGATGAAGACGGAAGCAGGGTAAGTACAAAGTTTACGGGTAATATCAATGATAATAAATCCATTCATAAAATGTATGATGGATGGAAGCACGAAAAGAAATCTTTGACGATTGATATGCAGGGGCAGCAACTAAAAGAATATTTTCATTATCTGGGTGAAGTGCTGAAAGTGCCCTTTCAATTAGGTCTGTCACAGACACGCAGGGTTCAACATATCGCGTATTTCGCGAAAGGTTTTATTGGTATTGCTTCCCCCGACCCGCAACCTGTGGAGACGATCTCTTTATTAGAAAGATTTGCGGCTGTTTTCAATATCACATATACCCGGTTTAATGATCTCAAGTTGTCGGAATATCAGACGGAACAGGCCCAACTCGATTTGATCAAGTTGCAAACGGAGAAGAAAAGGGCAGAAGACGCACTCTCTGATTTAAGAATAACCCAAAAACAACTTATCCAGTCTGAAAAAATGGCGTCGCTCGGTGAACTTACCGCGGGCATTGCACATGAAATTCAAAACCCATTGAATTTTGTAAACAATTTTTCCGAGGTAAGTAATGAGCTGATAGATGAAATGAATACAGAAATAGAGAAAGGCGATTTGAATGAAGCGAAATTGATTGCATCTAATATTAGAGGGAACCTCGAAAAAATTGCACATCATGGCAAGAGAGCGGATGCTATTGTAAAAAGTATGCTTCAGCATAGTGGAAGAGGAAGTGGTAAAAAGGAACCTACGGATATTAATGCGTTGGTGGATGAATACTTAAGACTTACGTATCATGGCTTACGTGCAAAGGAAATGTCTTTCAATGCGACCATGAAGACAGACTACGATTTAACGATTGAAAAAATTGATATCATATCCCAGGATATTGGCCGCGTGCTGTTGAATCTCATGAACAACGCATTTTATGCAGTGAATAAAAAAAAGAAATCAGGGGTTGAACCTTATGAGCCTACGGTTACTGTAACTACCGGGAAGTCCGGCGCCTGTATTGAAATAAAAGTTGCAGACAATGGCGACGGTATACCATCCAAAGTGCTGGATAAAATTTTTCAGCCCTTTTTCACCACGAAGCCCACGGGCGAGGGAACGGGACTGGGTTTATCCCTTAGCTACGACATTGTTAAGGCGCACGGGGGGGAATTGAAAGTCACATCCAACGATGGCAAAGGGGCAGCGTTCACTGTATTATTGCCTTTTCACTAATACGTGATGAGCCAAATAAAAATGACGCCGAATATCACATTCTCTACATATTATTTGGTTTTATTCCCGAATTTCCGCACGCCATTTATTTTAAGGCTCTAAATTCTCCACATGAGTAACACGGTAGTAGCCCGCTTAACTGCGGTTTCTATGTTTTTGACCATACTGAATAATGTTTTTGCACAGGATCAACAGCATGATTCGGCAAAATACGACCAGCACAAAGTTTTCTTTCCCATGTTTTATCCCGCCGGTGTAAATGAATACAGGTCCGCCTCCGGTTTGCCTGGGCCCAAGTATTGGCAGAATCGTGCCGATTATAAAATAACTGCGAGTCTGGATACGACCAAACATCGGATCGAAGGAACTACGTTTATTACTTATACGAATAACAGCCCCGATAAAATAAACTTCCTGTGGCTGCAGCTGGACCAGAACGTATTCAGGGAAGACTCACGCCATGCATCTACAAATTCCAATACAAACAGAAGTTTCACCGTGCTGGAATACACGAAGGGAAATGAAATTAAATCGGTGAATGTGATTAAGAACGGGAAGAAAATTGCGGCCAACTGGCTCGTGAACGATACCCGTATGCAAATTAAACTGGCCGATACGCTGAAGTCGGGCGGAGGTCAGATTCAAATTGAAATCGAATACGCATTCGATGTGCCACTTACCAATAATGGCGATACACGAATGGGACGCGTCAAAACAAAAAACGGATGGATTTATACCATTGCGCAATGGTATCCGAGAATGGAAGTGTATGACGATATTTCAGGCTGGAACACCATTCCCTATACAGGTGACGCTGAATTTTATTGTGAATATGGTGACTTCGACTATACCATTACCACTCCTGCAGATATGATTGTCGGAGGCTCCGGAGATTTGGTGAATCCGGCGGAAGTATTGTCGCCAAAAGAAATGAGTCGTCTTACAAATGCAAAAACGAGTGATAAGACAATTTTCATAAAAGACTCATCTGATCTTTTCGATCCTACTTTCTATCCGAAGAAATCAACACTGCAATGGCATTTTAAATGTAAGAACTCGAGAGATGTTTCCTGGGCCGCTTCGAAAGCATACGTTTGGGATGCGGCAAAAATCGATTTGCCTAGTGGTAAAAAAGCGCTGGCCCAATCTATTTATCCGCTGGAAAGTGCTGGTAATAATGCCTGGGGCCGTTCAACGGAATACACGAAGGCTTGTATTGAATTATATTCAGCAAAATGGTTTGAATATCCTTATCCCATTGCTACCAATGCGGCCGGCTCCGTTGGTGGTATGGAATATCCGGGCATTGTTTTTTGCAGTTACAGATCCCGCAGGGAAGGTTTATGGGGAGTGACCAATCACGAATTTGGGCACACCTGGTTTCCCATGATTGTTGGATCCAATGAACGCAAATATCCCTGGATGGATGAAGGGCTGAATACGTTTATCAATGCAATCAGCACGAAGGATTTTAATAATGGTGAATATTTCAGAATATCAAATGAGCACCAGAGTATAAAATCTGAGTTGACGCGTGATCTCGATCCGATCATGATGACATTAAACGTGGTGAAAGGAAATAATCAGGGTTGGACTGCTTACAGCAAACCTGCGCTGGGGCTGACCATTTTACGTGAACAGATCTTAGGAAAGGAACGTTTTGACTATGCATTCAAAACATATATAGAAAGATGGGCGTATAAGCATCCTACGCCGTGGGATTTTTTCCATACGATGGACAATGCAGCGGGTGAAGACCTCGGCTGGTTCTGGAACGAATGGTTCTTTACGGCCTGGTGGGTGGATCAGTCAGTGAAGAAAATCGAATATGTTGACAATGATTCTTCAAAGGGTTCCATAGTTACCATAGAAAATCTGGAAGGTTTGGCCCTCCCGGTTACAATGCTCATTAAAGAAGAAAACGGAAATAAAGATTCTGTCAGATTACCAGCGGAAGTATGGCAGCGTGGAGGTACGTGGACGGTCAATTTCAAAACAACATCGAGAGTTGCGTCTGTTGTACTGGATCCATACAACACGTTACCCGACATCAACGCTGAAAATAATTCATTGAGTGGAATTTCCGTTCCAGCACAGTTGACTGCGGCGAATGTAATTCAGACATATCTCAATGCAATCGGAGGAGCCGATAAAATAAATGCCATCACTGATCTGTCCGTAAGCTCACAAAACGAAGGTATGGACACGATCATCAAAATATTTGCTTACAAAAAACCGGGAAAGGTATATGAACATATTACCAATCCTCCCAGAAGGCTGGATCTGTTTGAGATTGCTGCCGATGGAAATAATGTAGTCGTAAAAGAAGCTGCGAAAACAAGAAGTCTTTCTGACCATATAAAGAGTTCCTATGTAGACCTGATACTTCCTTTTCCAGAGTTGGATTTCGATAAACCTGGTTATACAATGATGCTTGATCCGAAAATGCAGGTGGTGGGCGATCAGCTTGCGTACCTGGTAACTGTTACTTCACCGGATGGTGTTCGGATGAAATATTACTACGATAATAAATCAGGTTTGAAATTGAAACAGAATGAGGACTTATCTAAAAGGATGCCTGTAGAATTTGCTGACTACAGGGAATTACCGAACGGAGTAAAAATACCTTATGATGAAAAATCGGCCACTCCGTCTGGCAGGGCTGCTGAATACAAGGTAAAAACGGTGAAGATCAACAGTGGATTGGACGATAGTTTATGGACCCCTGCAAAATAAAGTCGCAGCATTAGAGTCTGTAACTAACTGTGATTAAGTGGGTAAGCGCTATTCTATACAACACATTATTATGTAATGTATAAAACGCTATACTGATTACTATTCTGGCAGTTTATTTGTATTATATTGGGAGTAACACAATCCAATCCTACCAACTATGAAAACCAACATCCTCAAAATTACAGGGATCACCCTGCTTACTATTATCGCTTTTGTTTGGGCAACTCCCTATTTATTTAAAGGAAAAATTTCCAGTCTGATCAGATCAGCTGCAAGTAAAGATTTGAAAGCTGAACTGAATTTCTCCAGTTTAGATATTTCATGGTTCAGGCATTTTCCAAATGTTACTGTCGGGATCAATGATCTAGGGATAACCTGTGTAGGTGAATTCCAGGGCGACTCGCTGTTATCCGTTAAACAGATGGATATGATCTGCGACGTAAGAAGTTTTCTTTCCGGAGACAGCATAAAAATATATTCCATTACAGCAAATGAACCGAGGATTCATGCTGTTACGCACAAAAACGGGCACTCCAACTGGAATATCCTGAGATCGGCAGGAAATGGAAACGGATATATCGACTCCTCAGCGAGCTCATTCAAATTTGCTATACAGCGATACAGCATTCATAAAGGATATATAGATTTTCAGGATGAGAAAAAAGATTTCCATATCGATGTATTTAACCTGGAGCATGAAGGAAGGGGTGATATGGGTTCGGAACTGGTGACGCTGAAAACCAGAACAACGGCTGATGCCGTGAATTTTGACATGAAAGGTGTGATACCATACCATATTGCTGCGAAGACCAATGCTGATCTGACGCTGCGTATTGATAATAAAACCCACACGTATTCATTTAATACGGACCAGGTTTCATTGAACGATCTGAAACTACATACGGAGGGATTTTTTCAATGGATCAACGACAGCAGTTACAATATGAATATTAAATTCAAAGCTCCGTCAACGAAATTTAAAAATATTCTTTCGCTGCTTCCTTTCATTTATCAAAAAGATTTTGCCAGCATAGAAGCGAACGGGCAGGCTAATTTCAATGGATTTATAAAAGGAAAATCGGATGAAAAACATGCACCTGCTTATCATACGAACTTCTTTGTGCAGGATGGTTATTTCAAATATCCCGATCTGCCCATGTCAGTAGAACATATACGCCTGGGAGTTCAATTGGACAACCCTGATGGGATCGCCGATCATAAAACATTGAATATTTCCGAAGCCCATGCGGAGATCAGCGGAGATACCGTGGATGCACATCTACTATTGAAGAACCCGTTGACGAAACCATTTATTGATTTAGCTTTTGTGGGTAAACTTGATTTGGCAAACATTGCCAACTGGATGAAACTAGAATCCGGATCGAAAATGTCCGGTATGATAAATGCCAGCATACATGCGAGAGGAAATATCTCCGAATTCGAAAAACAAAAGAAAGATGTATTTCAGTCACGCGGAACATTGGGACTTCTGAGTTTTTCTTATGTGTCCAAAACCTGTACGCATGCCATCACGATGGATGATCTGCTGCTGACCTTCAATACTAAAAACATTTCGATCGACGACCTGAACGGCGCTTATCTCGCTACACATGTCGGCGTTACAGGAACCCTGAATAATTTCTTTGATTTTGCTATTAGAAATAAACCGCTGGATGCATCTCTTGAACTCAAAGCAGACGAATTAAATTTGAGGGAATGGATCCGCACTGAAAAAGATACGTCCAATAGTACGGTACACGTTAACAGTCCTTTCCTGGTGCCTGCTGATATTAACTTCACAATATATGCTGCGGCCGAAAAATTACACTACGACTATCTCGATCTTCAAAACGTGGAAGGGAAACTCGTAGTATCGGATGAGAAAGTTCAGTTTGTTGATGTTAAAGCCAAAGGACTGGACGGAGATATTGTTATCAACGGAAACTATTCTACACTCGAGAGTAAAGAAAATCCGGATATCGCCTTAACGTATGATGTTAAAGGACTCGATATTCAGAAAACGTTTTTTGCTTTCAATACCATTCGCAGAATCCTGCCTGTCGCAAAATTTATAGAAGGGAATCTGGATGCGCATATGAGTCTTAACGGACAGCTTCACGATGATATGATTCCTGACCTGCAAACCATGAATGGAGAAGGAAATGTGCAACTATTAAACGGTACGATGAAAGATTTTGGTCCGCTGGATAAACTCTCGCAATCAATGGACATTAAAGAACTAAGAGATATACCTCTGAAAGATATCAAAGCTGATTTTGCATTTAAGAATGGCAAAGTATCTGTCTCGCCGTTCTTTATTCATACCGGCGACATCGACATGGAAGTGGGTGGTACGCATGGCTTCGATCAGTCGATCGACTATGGCATTTATTTAAAAGTTCCGCGGAACCGGTTAGGCAGCAAGGGGAGTACGTTTGTAAAAGAAGTCGTTACGCAGGCTGCAGAAAAAGGCATACCGGTGAAACTCAAAGATGCGGTGAGTATGAATGTAAAAATGAGTGGAACGATTAACAGTCCTGACGTAAAAACGGATATGGATTCCACGGTGGGTACGGCGGCTGCAGATCTGAAAAAGGAAATGGATGATTTTGTAAATGCAAAGCTGGACAGTGCCAGGCAGCAACTTCGCAGCCCGTCGGCAACAAAAAAGCCCTTATATGTGCAGGCTTCTTATAAAACCAAAACGAAAAAAACCGGTAAATCTGCTCATAAATCCGCGGCTCATGCGAAGTCAAAGAAGAAACATAAAAAGCAATCGAAGAACTATACGACTTCTTTGAAAAAAACTAAAACCACGGCAAGTATTGGAAGCAAAAAACAGGCAACTTTATAACGGAACCATAGTTCTGGTAAGGTTTTTTAGAATCTGATACGATTTGACGTGTCCGTATGATTGTTCAAACGGGATGCTTGTTTAACTTACAATCATGTTCAAGTCGTTCCGTATAATTTTTCTGTTTTTGGCAACCTGCTCTGCAGGATTTGCGCAAAACAGGGAAGTAGACAGCCTGAGACTTCTCTTGTCCAAAACCACAGAAGATACGGCCCGCGTATCTATCATGTTGAAATTATCTTTTGCTTATGGTAGCATAAGTACTGATTCTGCCCTCGCGGTCGATCAACGCGCAATCGAATTATCACGCAGCATCAACTATCCAAAGGGCGAGGTACGGGCACTGGCCAGCCTGGGCAGTGACCTGGAAACAAAAGGAGACATACCCAAATCGCTGGAATCGGAATTTAAAGGACTGGAAATTGCAGAAGAAAAGCAGCTGCCGTTAGGGCAATCGATTTGTTTAACTTCTATTGGAGATATTTTTTGGGATTTAAACGATTTTCCAAAAGCGATCAGTTTTTATCAACGGGCTGCAAAAGTTGAAAACTCCATAAAAAGCTCGGGGGAAGCTGAATATTGGAAAACAAACACTGCCATTGAACTGGGTGCAGTTTTTATGCTCAATAATCAATTGGATTCTTCCTATAGTTATCTCCAAAAACTATATACTGAAACATTGAACGATGCATCGCGGCATCCGGAGGTTATGATGTTTTACGGTGTTTTACAATTTCGGATGGGTAAAAAAGAAATGGCCCTGGACAAACTGCGGCAGAGTATTGATTTATTTGAAAAAAGTGACAACCATTATTCTGTATCAGACGCTTGTAACTTTATTTCCAAATGTTTTCAGGAAATGAATCAGTCCGATTCCGGAATATATTATGCAAAACAAGGATTTGCAGCAGCTCAATCGATTGGATACAAAACGGCCATGTTAAAGACAAGTCTGACGCTGGCAGAATTATATGAACCAGACAATATTAAAGAAGCACTGTATTATCGTAAAATATATGATTCGACAAATGATATTTTATTTGGGCCAAATAAAGTAAAGGCGTTACAGGAGGCACTTTCTGAAGAACAGGACCGGCAAAGAAAAGTGGAATCGGCAAGAATTGCATATCAATACCGGTTAAAGCAATATGCGTTGCTTGCGGGCCTTGGAATCATACTGTTGATTGCTTTTATCTTGTATAGAAATATCCAGCATAAAAAGAAAGCGAACAATATCCTACAACATCAGAAGGAAAAAGTAGAGAGTACGTTGGCGGAACTTAAATCTACCCAGACCCTGCTCATTCAGCAGGAAAAAATGGCATCACTGGGGGAACTAACTTCGGGCATTGCACATGAAATACAAAATCCCCTAAACTTCGTGAATAATTTTTCAGAATTGAACATTGAGTTGATCGATGAATTACAGGCTGAGTTGCGGTTGAATAAAACCGACGATGCTGTTTCGATTTCCAATGATATTAAAGACAACGAAAAAAAAATACATCAGCATGGCAAACGGGCTGATGTGATCGTAAAAGGGATGCTCCAGCATGCCAGGTCGGGTTCAGGAAAAAAAGAGTCCGTCGATATAAATGCTCTTACGGATGAATCACTTCTATTGGCCCACAACGGATATAAATCGAAAGAAGGATCAGTCAATATCACTATTCACACGGATTATGATCAGCATATCGGAACCGTTAGTGTGATCCCTCAGGATATCGGCAGGGTATTGCTGAATTTGTTTAATAATTCATTTTATGCTGTAACCGAAAAAAGGAAACGACTTAGTAACGATTATGAGCCTGTAGTTTCAGTAAATACAAGAAAGGCCGGAGACAGGATTATGATTACCGTTAACGATAATGGAGATGGCGTTAATGAAAAGATACTGAACAAAATATTTCAACCGTTTTATACCACCAAACCTACGGGCAAGGGAACAGGGCTGGGATTATCAGTCAGTTATGATATTGTGAAAGCGCACGGTGGTGAATTAACCGTGCACTCAGGGGAGAATGGGGGTGCTGAATTTGTGGTTCAGATTCCAGCTGTCTAAACCGACTCAGTGTTTATCTTGTAGCAACAATAAATAATCTGGGAAAAGGCAGCAACACGATGCCATCAGCATAGATCGAGTAGGATTTACCGATGGCAGACTTATACTGATCAATGAATTCAGCGCGTTCTGTTTCATCCAGCGGATTCAAAAAAGGCTGAAGTCCGGTACCCTTGAACCATTCCACGATCACGTCGGCACCTCCTTTCAGTGGATGGAAATACGTAGTTCTCCAGATATCTATATGGGAAACATTTCCTCTTAATTGCTGGTAATACCATTCTGCTGTTTCCCGTTGCACTCTTTTGGAAGAAGCTGAAAGTTTTTCCTTCCAGGAACCAACAGAAGCAATCTCGCGCATCAGACGATGTGAAGGCTCGTTAAAATTATCGGGCATTTGAACAGCAAGACAACCACCAGGTGACAATCTTTGAATCAACGAGGGGAACAGTGTAGCATGATCAGGAACCCATTGTAAGGCTGCGTTTGCAAGAATGACATCAAACGGGCCCATTTCTTTCCAGGTGGAAATATCAGCAATTTCGAACTGGAGGTCAGGTAGTCTTTTTCGCGCTGCTGCTATCATATCTTCAGAACTGTCCATCCCCAGGATGCTGGCATCCGGATATTTTGCACGAAGCATTTCTGTTGAGTTACCCGGCCCGCATCCTATATCTCCGGCTGTTCGAACATTTTCAGTATGGACATGTGCGAGTAAATCCAGTATCGGACGATTTCGTTCGGCTTCAAATTTTGAATATTGCTGTGCGGACCAACTCATAATGCATTTTTAGGTATGATATCCCTTCTTTCCAAACCATGCAACAACAGCAAAACAACATAAGGGAATGATATAAGCGTGTGCTGTGGAAGTTTCTGCAAGGTGTCCCATCAGATACGGCATCAGGGCGCCCCCGGCAATGGCCATAATGATAAACGATGATCCTTTTTTGGTATGATGTCCCAGATCTTTAACGCCGAGTGCGAATATGGTCGGAAACATAATCGACATAAAGAAAAACACTGCTATCAGAGAATAGACTGAGGCCCATCCGTTTCCCCAAACTACCATGATGCAGAGCAACACGTTGATTACCGAATAGAAAAAAAGCAATTGATGAGGAGCTATCTTCTTCATTAACGCAGTGCCAACGAATCTTCCGATGGTAAACAGCAACAAACACAATGATAAGAGATACGAAGCCTGCATATTGGAAATACTGCTTACTGCTTCGCGACAATAATTAATAAACAGCGCTGCAATGCCTACCTGTGCACCTACATAAAAAAACTGTGCAATAACTGCGAATACAAAATTCGGGTGTTTGAATAACGGTTTTTTGATTTGAGTTATGTCAGAGGCTAATTCATCTTCTTTTATTTCGGGAAGGCGGGTCCTGAAAAATAAACCAAACATGAAAAGAACAATCAGTCCGATGATCAGATAAACGTATTGAACGCTTGCCAGGTCTTTCGTATTTCCAGAAAAAAATAAATTGGCTCCGATAATCGGTCCTAAAAAAGAACCTACACCATTGAAACTTTGCGAGAGGTTCAACCTGAATTCTGATGTCTCCGGTTTGCCCAGTACCGTGATATATGGATTGGCTGCCGTTTCGAGGCAGGCCAAGCCGGAGGCGATGATGAACAGCGACAACAGGAAGAAATTAAAACTGAGCAGCTGGGCTGATGGATAAAACAGGAGGGCGCCTATCGCGTACAGCATCAACCCCAGCAGTATCCCCTTTTTGTATCCAAACCTGTTCATGAACAATCCGGCCGGGTAGGCAATCAGAAAGTATGCGCCAAAGTAAGCTGCCTGAAGTAAAGTAGAACGGGTTTTGGTAATATTCAGCATTTCCTGGAAATGCTTATTCAGCACGTCTAACAATCCGTAAGCCAACCCCCACAGAAAAAAGAGACTGGTTACTAAAATCAGGGGAAATAAATAACGTTTATTTTTCGCAGCAACCGATTCGTCCATTTATGAAGCTCAGCTATTATTTCCTGACATTTGTTCTCTCCGGAAAATAAACCGGATAACTGCTCCTTTCCACACCAATACTTCCGGAAATCGAAAAAGTTTTTGCATCGTTGGTATACATCAAACCCATCTGCACTGAAGGATTGATACCAAAAGTATACGTGTTCGGAATTCCGGGGCCGGGATAGGATTTATTATAAGGACTCATGAACGCATTGTTGAAACTAAATAAAGTAGGGGCAACGGAAACAGATGCAAAAGCCGATACATTATTGCTTAACGGACGCGTCATTTGAATCCCGACAGGAGCCGACAAAAACGAAGCACTACCGCCGCCTGAAAATAGGAAACCGGTAGAAATTGCACTATACGTATTGAAATAAAATTTCTTATTCAGCTGATTACTGTCAGAAGACGGAAAATAGATGGGCGACGACTGAAACATGGGATAACCCATGCCACCGACCGGCAAAAAAGTTTGCGCTTTTGAAGAAAGGAAATCGATGGAAAGTAAGAAAATGAATACAGCACGCATCCCGCCAGATTATATTATAAAATTACAGAATCTTACTGTATATGTAGCCAGATATGTTTAAATTAACAAACGCAAAACTGTAAAACCTGTGGGATATGAAGACAATATTTGATAAAGCGACGACTGATGAACTGGTGCGCAGAATTGGAATGCTGAATGAAAACAGCAAAGCCGAATGGGGTAAAATGACTGCTTATCAGATGATAAAGCATTGTACGCTGTGGGAAGAAATGCTGGTGGGTGAAAAAACATATAAGCGGATGTTTCTTGGACGACTTTTGGGTAAGTTTATTCTGAATAGAATCGTCAGAGATGATAAACCCATGAGGCGCAATGCACAAACAGTTCCGGGATTCAGTGTTACGGAAGATGGTGATGTTGAAACGGAAAAAAATAAGTGGATCGCGCGGGTGAAAGAACACGCTCATTTTACCAACGTGAACTTTATACATCCCTTTTTTGGAAAGATGACGAAAGAACAGATCGGCCTGCTGGTTTATAAACATATTGATCATCATCTCAGGCAGTTCAATTGTTAGATTCATTATTTATGGACAAATTTTACAAGGATAAAATAATTTGGATTACCGGAGCCTCATCGGGTATTGGGGAAGCGCTTGCTTATGCATTTTCATATCGCGGTGCAAAATTGATTTTATCGAGCAGGAGATACGAAGAGTTGGAGCGTGTACAACATACCTGCCGGCATCCTGAAGATGTAAAAATTCTCACCGTAGATCTTTCCGATATTTCTTCCCTGGATGATAAAACCAAGGAAGCAATTGCGTGTTTCGGCCATATCGATATTATGGTACACAATGGTGGTATTTCGCAGCGATCGCTGATCGTAGATACAGAAATGGAGGTTCATCGCAGGGTGATGGAGCTCGATTATTTTAGTTACGTGGCAATAACGAAAGCACTGCTTCCACATTTCATTCAACGTGAGTCGGGCCATTTTGTAGTTACCAGCAGCGTGATGGGTAAAATCGGAACACCGATGCGATCTGCTTATGCAGCGGCCAAACATGCCCTGCACGGTTTTTTTGATTGCCTGAGAGCCGAGATTTCTTCCTACAATATTAAAGTCACCATTCTTACACCGGGATATATTCGTACCAATATTTCCCAGTCCGCACTGACTAAAGATGGAGCCACGCTGGGTAGCCGATCGAAGAATATCGACAATGGACTTGCACCGGGTAAGGCAGCAACGCAGATTTTGAAAGCCATCGAAAAAGGATCTTTTGAATCCTATATTGGAAAATTCAGCACCGAGAAATTCGTTTTGTGGCTCAACAGATTTTATCCTTCCATGTTAATTAAAAGAGCTGCGAAGTTTAGTCCCAAATAATATAAGAACATGTCCCCACATATTTTAAATCTTGGCAGAACAAGTTTTGGCGATCCCGCAAATGCAGGGAGATTAATGAGCATCGAAGAAGCACGTGAACTGCTGGAAGAATGGGTGCCGAACGAAAAATTGCGCCTTCACATGAAACAGGTTGCAGCACTCATGAAAGCCTGGGCTATTGAAAAGGAAAGTGCTGATGAGAAAACGGCACTGGCATGGGAACTGGCGGGTTTACTTCACGATGCTGACTGGGAAAAATATCCTGATACTCATTGTAAAATGATTATTGAGGAATTGGAGCGCCGGCAAATTGATCCCGCTGTAATACATTGTATCGCATCACACGGGCCTAAATATTTCGGCGTGGAACCAGCATCCAAAATGGATCAGATGATTTATGTTTTTGATGAATTGTCGGGATTTATTCATGCTGCTGCGCTGATCAGACCAACACGATATGAAGGCATGGACGTTAAGTCGGTTCTTAAAAAATTGAAGACGCTGTCATTTGCCGCACAGGTAAACCGGGAGGATATAACAGACGCCATCAGCAGGACCAACCTCAACCTGGAAGAAATTATCCAGTTCATATTGGAACATCAGAAAGATGTTCAATAATTGAAAGTGTTGGTAACACCGGCGGGCTCACGAAACTGCGCCTGATCGCCGGTGTCAGCCAGAACACCTTGTTTTACTGCATAACCTGCAGAGATAAATAGGGTAAAAGGTTTATTGGTTAACAGTAGCTGGTGAAACTAGCCACTGAATTCCTTACAAAAATGTATAATCGACGAACAGTTGTTTAAAACCGACGAATATATTATTCCAATATAAAACGGGCCAGTAGAATAGACGCAGCGAGAAACAGGAGGATGGATATCAACAGAAATATCGTCTTGGTATGCTTGAAATTCACTGGTGGCATAGGAACTAGCTGTGAAGAAATAAATAAGATGATCCAAAGATGAATCCCTGAATTATTTAATTCCCTGTCAATCGATGAAATGATGGTCAGAATCGTCGGAAATTCCGAAGATGGAAGAAAAGCATTTTAAACAGCCCATTCAACAACAGACTGAATCATGTCGTTTTGCTGTTGGAGAAAATATATTTTAATGTTTATGGCTTTTGCAAGATCCTGTGCAATCTGAAGTCCCAGGCCGGACGTCCTGCTACTTACTTCTTTGTTGCTGATCAGGTTATTAAGTGTATCGGCTTTTACTCCGGAGCAATGATTGCTGATGGTAAGTTTTTCCGGTTGGCTCCCGATCTCAATCGTTGTTCCTGCATCACCATATTTTATAGCATTCTGCAGCAGGTTACGTACGATCACTGAAATAAAATTCTCATCCGTCTTCTGTGAGAATGAGGATTGCACATTCGTACTGATCTTCACTGATTTTTCCGTAGCAAGGGGGCTGGATAAAGCGATTTCTTTTTCTACGATGGCTTTTATATTTACCTGTTTAAGGTCGGGCGTAAATTGCTGCATCTGACTCTTACTCCACAATAAAAGATCCTCCATGGTGTCAAGCACATTTTCAGACGCTTCCTGTATTTTATTTTCGTGTTGTATTCTTGAGGCTTCCGTCATCTGACTACCGCCCATTTTTCGAATTTGAAGTAATTGAATCACCTGGCTGATAGGAGATCGCAGATCATGACCTATGATACTGAATAATTTTGTTTTGGTATTATTGGCAACTTCGAGTTTTTGATTCAACAGGTCAAGTTGAAAATTTCGTTCATTCAGCAAGCGGTTGCTGTTTTCTTTGTTTCGATAAATGAAATATAACAACAATGCGATGATCCCGAGTGATATCAATGCCATTATAAGAAAAAGTCTGGTTCTTGATGCCGTTTGAAGTTCCAGGAGATTTAATGAATTCTCCTTACTGAGTGTTACTATGTGCTGCTCTTTTTTATTTGTCTCGTACCGTGTTTCCTGATCCGCCAGATTCTGGGAGATTTTTTCTTTAGTGAGACTGTCGGACTGATCTGCATACGCGGTGAAATAACGAAATGCCTCGTTTGCATTGCCACTTCCCTTCTGCGCTATTGCCATATATTTTAATCCCTCCACGTATTGCTCTTTATTAAATTGTTTTGCGAGCGGCAGGGACTGATTCAGCAAAACGATCGCTTCTGCATATTTACCATTTTGTTCCATGTAACGGCCTTTCCAGAGCGCAGCCTGATACATTAATAAGGGCGATTTGCTACGATTCGCGAGGGTATCGGCTTTGGTAACATAAGGAAGTGCCAGATTGGTTTGATTATGATCAATATAGTATTTGGCGATATTAAGATTAGCGGAGACTAACTCTGAAGGAACCACCGGACTGTTTTTTGTATGCTCTTCCAGCGACTTTTCATAAAAAAGGGCAGAGTCGATATTTCCCATCGTGGCATAAACTTCAGTGAATGAACTCAGATATCTGATATTTACAACGGGCGAATAAACAGCAAAGGGTTGACCTTCTTTTAAAATATCAAGACTTTTATCCAGCACATCTGTATTCGCATATTGTTTTGACAACAAATAACACTGAATGGCATAATCGGACTTCAGTTTAACATCTGTTGTAGTATCCACTATGGGTTTTCTGAGTTCAATACTTTTTATAAGATAATCCTCGGCAGTATTGTAGTAAGCTTTTTGCTGATAATAGCTACCCATCGCAGAATATCCATCCTGTAAGATTTTCTTATTGTGCGTTGTATCCAGAATGGATTGAAGAATATCCTTACAGCTATCTACTTTGGCCTGCTGCCTCAACTGGAAATTCACTGGAATCAACGCTACACAGGTATTCGTGATGAATTCAGCGGAATTTGCTTTTTGCGCATTGTACAGGCTCTGATAAAAATAATATTGGGCACTGTCGAACTTCACCTGGTAATAATATCCGAATGCGCAATAAAAATTAAACTTAGCCAGGTCCACCTGATCCGTTACGGGAGTAATCGAAATTCCCTTCAGGGCCATCTGCTGAAGAAGCTGGAAATTATTGGGTGTATGTGTTTTATTAAGCCGGAGTGACTCACAGGAATCGAGTAATTTTCTCAGACTGTCACCTGAATCCTGACCATGCAATCGGGGTATGATTGTGATAAAAAGAAGACAAATACAAATCAAATAATTCAGATGCTTCTTCATGAATGAAAACGATTAAAGAATTCCTTCCAATGCATTTTTGTAGGACTTGCCAACAGGAAGCTGGTGATTGGAAATATATACTTTGCTTCCATTGGTTGATTCGATCTTATTCCTGTTAACAATATAACTTCTGTGAATCCTTGTAAACTTATCCGGTGGCAGCTGACCAAGCATGCCAGAAAAAGTTTCAAGTATGAGATAATGGGATGTTGTAGTAACAATTTTTGTATAATCCTTCATGGCTTCCAGATATAATATATCCGGGATGGATATTTTATATTTATCATATCCCTGCTTAATAGTTATAAAATTAGCCTGGGAGTCTTTATCGAAAGCAAATGATTTGGATCGCAGTTCACTAAAGTCTTTGATCCGTGCAACGCAACGTGCAAACCTTTCTGCCTGCAGTGGCTTCAATAAATAATCAAATGCTTCCATTTCAAACCCATCCAGTGCGAATTCTGGGTGGGAAGTAATGAACACCGGTATGGCAACGGTACCTGCAAGATGCCTTACCAGTTCCAGTCCGCTTACACCCTGCATTTCAATATCGGCAAATAGCACATCCGGTTTTAGTATGGGAATGAGTTCTATGGCCTCTAGTGCGTTGTTGCATACGGCAACTTTCTTTAAGAAAGGATATCCTGAAGCAAATGATTCCACCGCCAGGCTGTCAATCTCCGCATCATCCACAATCATGTATTTCAGTTGATCCTGCATGCACCACAATTTCCATAGGAAGATACTTAAAAAAGGACAAAATACTTGTCTTTTCGTTTTGGGCATCAGTAAATAAACAGCGTTTGTCGATTGACCGTTAGCCATTTACAGTATGAATAAAAAACTTATAGAAAATATTCATATAAATGTTAACGGTAAGTGTATGTCGGGAACAGTTGGGCAGATATATATTATGAAAATAAATATTGAAAATTAAGGTCCGGATAATATTAAATTCGAACAGGTCCCTGTTCATCACGATTCGTTCATTATTAAATAGTCATTTATGGAAACATTAGTAGAGAGGTCTGTTATTCATCCTCTTGAACCACTCACGGCTAACGAAATGAAAACGGCAGTTGGTATTATTCGGGATCAGAAGAAAATAGGTTCTGAATACAGGTATATTTCGGTTGCATTGAAAGAGCCCTCCAAAGAGAAAATCAAAACAGCTCTACATGACAGGGAAGCTCATGTTGTTTTATATGACAGCAAACGAAAGATGGCCATAGATGCAGAGCTTTCAATTACGGGTAAAACTATTGAGCAATGGAAGGAAGTGCCCGGAGTTCAGCCTACACTTGCGGTGGATGAACAGATTGCTTGTGAGCAAGCAGTCTTAAACAGTGCAGAATTCAAAGAAAAAATCAAGCAATACGGTATAACGGATTCGAGTCTTGTAATGGTTGACGTTTGGTCTGCCGGATATTATGGAAAGGAAGAAGAAAAAGAATTACGACTAGCCAGACCTCTTTGTTTTCTGAGAACAGACCCGACTGATAATGGTTATGCTAGACCTATAGAAGGTTTGCGGCCAGTGGTTAATCTGAATACGATGGAAGTCATTCGCGTGGAGGATTATGGTTATGTTCCGTTGCCTGCTAATGCGGGAAATTATGCAGCACACCGGATGGAAAAATTCAGGACAGACATCAAACCGATTGAAATAACGCAACCGGAAGGACCTTCTTTTCAGGTAAGTGGTTATCAGGTGAGCTGGCAAAAATGGAATTTTGTGATCGGCTTTAATGCGCATGAGGGTCTTACACTTCATGACATTGCTTATAATGACAACGGCGAAAAACGTTCTATTCTCTATCGGGCATCACTGTCCGAAATGGTGGTTCCCTATGGTGATCCTTCAGAAACACAAAGAAGGAAAAATGCTTTTGACAGTGGAGAATATGGCATGGGCACCTGTGCTAACAGTCTTGAACTCGGCTGCGATTGCCTCGGTTATATCAAATATTTTGATGGACATGTTACAGATAGCAAAGGGAACCTTGTTACAATAAAAAATGCCATCTGTATGCACGAGGAAGATTTTGGAGTTTTATGGAAGCATACCGACAGAAGGCTGGAGAAACCTGAAGTAAGAAGATCCAGGAGACTGGTTATATCGTCTATGTCGACTGTGGAGAATTACGAATATGGATTTTACTGGTATCTGTATCAGGACGGTAATATCCAGCTTGAAGTTAAACTCACCGGAATATTATCACTCGGAGCATTTCCGGAAAATAGCCAACCCAAATATGGCAACCTGGTAGCTCCGCAGTTATACGCACCCAATCACCAGCATTTTTTTAATATCAGGTGTGACTTTGATCTGGACGGAACGGACAATTCAGTGTATGAAGTAAATGTAGTTTCGGAAGAGATAGACGAAGCCAATCCTTTTGAAAATGGATTTTATACAAAAGCCACATTGCTTGAAACAGAATTGCAGGCAAGATCAAATCTTAATTTGGAATCTGCACGATACTGGAAAATTGTAAATCACAGTCGTAAAAATCATGTGGGAGAACCCGTAGCGTATAAATTTATGGCTGGGGACAACTGTATCCCTTTTGCATCTAAAAATGCATGGTGGAGAAAGAGAGCAGGTTTCGTTGAAAATCATGTTTGGGTTACACCCTACAATGAAGCGGAAATGTTTGCCGCAGGTGACTATCCCAATCAAAGTCAGGGAGGTGACGGTCTTATTAAATGGACGCAAAAAGACCGATCTATTAAAGACACCGATATCGTATTCTGGTATACGATGGGTCATACACATATACCCAGGCCGGAAGACTATCCGGTGATGCCGACGGCTTATATCGGTTTTCTACTGAAACCTCTGGGATTCTTCAATGAAAATCCGGCCAACGATGTGCCACCCTCTGTCAAACATTCGCTGAATACAAAATCCTGTTGCCATTAAATGAATTAAGTCTCTTTCTCAAACTAGTTATCGTACACATCTTCTTCCAAAAGCGTTCATATTCTGCAACGCTTAAAGGGCTAATTTTATGATTTTCAGGTGCATAGAACTTTGGCATTCTCTGTGTACAAGACACTCTTATAAAAGATTTCCATGCTCAAAAATTATTTTAAGGTTGCCTGGAGAAGTTTCAGAAAAAACAGGCTTTACAGTTTCGTGAATATAGTCGGATTAACCATTGGCATCACCTGCTGCATATTGATTGGATTGTATATCGGTCATGAATGGAGTTTTGACCGTTTTAATAAAAATGCAGACAGGATCGTACGCGTTACCATGGAATATAGCAATGGCGGTACTGTTGGAACGTTTGCAACCACGGGAACTAAAGCAGGGCCTGAATTCAAAAGAACATTTCCGGCAGTCGAAGCATTTGTCAGAACGATGAAATTCCCTCGTGTTGTAAATTATCACGACAAAGTATTTAACGAGAAGAATTATTGGTATGCAGATAGCAGTTTCTTTACTGTTTTTTCTTACAAACTCATAAAGGGTAATCCTGTCACGGCTTTAAACGCGCCCTATCAGCTGGTGATTACGACAAGTATGGCGAAAAAATATTTTGGCGACGATGACCCAATGGGTAAAACCCTGCTCGTATCTAACAGTCATGAATTTATAGTTACCGGTATCGTGCAGGATGCTCCTTCCAATTCACAAATGAATTTTGATTTTATTGCATCATTCACCAGTCTGGATGCTTCAAAAACTGAAGAGTGGTGGACTGCGAATGACGTCACTTATCTTTTGTTGAATCGGGCAGAGGAGATCGCGCCATTGCAGAAACAAGTGATCGGTTACATGAATAAAGCGGAGATACGGCAGGAGGCTCAGGTAAAGGGTAGTGACTATCTCACGTATCATCTGGAACCCTTGAAGAAGGTACATCTCTATTCTTCATTGTCGGGTTTTGAACCCAATGGCAATATTACCTATATCTATATTCTGGCTGCAATTGCTCTACTTATTCTGACCATTGCTTGTGCCAATTACACCAATCTGGCAACGGCTCAATCGGCGGGAAGGGGCGGCGAAATAGGTATACGAAAAGTATTGGGTGCGGGACAAATGCAATTATTCACGCAACATCTGGGAGAGGCTGCGTTACTTAGTTTCATTGCGTCGATTCTCGCGCTGTTGCTGAGCATCGCTTTGTTGCCATTGTTTAATCAACTGGCCGGCAAGACTTTTACCTCTGCGGTTTTCTTTCATCCAACTGTTTTATTGTCGCTCGTGATATTAGCCATACTTACAAGCGTTTTTGCGGGTTTCTATCCTGCCTTTGTTTTGTCGAATGCAAAACTTGCGGGGATTTTAAAATCCGGGTTTAGCTTTTCATCTTCAGGAAGCGGATTGAGAAAATCACTGATAGTATTACAATTTATGATTTCTGTTTTTCTGATCATTTCCACGATCATCATCATGCAACAGCTTTCCTATATTCAACATAAAAAACTGGGTTTCGATAAAGATCATGTTGTTGTGTTGCCGATAGACTATCAAATGCATGGCGGATATGAGGCACTGAAAAAGGCTATTGCCCTCGATCCCCATGTTCTTTCGGTTGCCGGCGCCGGTCAAAACCCAACGTATGTGCAATGGGGTGATGGGATAAAAGTGGACAAGGGGAATGAACAAAAAAGTCTCCCGATATATTGCATTCCTGCAGATCCTGATTTCATGAAAACAATGGGCATGGAGATCGTGGCCGGAACGGATTTCAGCGCGGCGGACATGTACAAGATGGATACTTCAAATAATAACAGAAATTACAAAGACGTATTTATTTTAAATGAATCTGCGGTAAAAGCAATCGGGTGGAAACCTGAGGAAGCGATTGGCAAAACCATTTTAAAAGGCATGCCCGGGGAGGTAAAAGCGGTAGTTAAAGATTTCCATTTTTCATCTTTGCACCAGCCCATCGGTCCGCTGTTGATCTTCCTTGATACATCGAATACCAATCAGTTATTGGTGAAGATTTCGGGAGCAGACGTTCCGGGCACATTAAATTTCCTGCGAAATGTATGGAAAGACAGGGTTCCCTATCGTCCTTTTGAATATAATTTCCTGGATGAAGATTACGATGCGTTGTATAAAGTGGAAAAACGAACCAGTCAATTGTTCAGTGTTTTTTCAACGACAGCGATTTTGTTAGCCTGCTTGGGTTTGTTTGCGCTTGCTGCTTTTACAACGGTGCAAAGAACAAAAGAAATCGGCATAAGAAAAGTGTTGGGCGCGTCTGTATTCAATATTGCCGGCCTGTTATCCGTTGATTTTCTCAAGCTGGTACTGATTGCTGAATTACTTGCATTTCCATTGGCCTGGTGGTGTATGCATCGGTGGCTGCAGGATTTTGCCTATAGAATTGATATGAGCATCTGGATTTTTGCGTTAGCAGGGTCGCTGGCTATTTTCATTGCTGTGCTAACCATCAGTTTTCAGGCATTCAGGGCGGCGCTGGCCAATCCGGTGAAGAGTTTGAAATCTGAGTGAGAGATTGTGATAAGCGGAATCTGCAGTTTATGAATTTCCTGAATCTTTAAAGGCGGGTTTATTATGTTCGTAGATAATGACCGATAAAAAGGGAAAGGTGGATTCTATTTATTATACGGATGATGTACTTGTAAAAAATGGTAAGATCCTTGTGTACGACGAAAAACAAAAGAAGGTTTTAGTTAGCTTTGATCCACTGCAACGAAATTAACAGAAACCATTTGAAAGGGATGTCATAGTGATTTTGCCTTTAATCTTCGTCCAACTCCAACAGCAAATTAACAATCAATGCTGTCCAGCCGGTTTGGTGAGAAGCCCCGAGGCCCTGACCTGTGTCTCCATGAAAAAATTCATAGAACAGATGATGGTCCTTGAAATTTTCCTTAGACCAATGGGTATGATGACTGGCATGATATTGAAATTGGCCTTCGTCATTTTTTTCAAATATCTTCAGAATTCTTCTCGTTAGCTGATTGGCAATTTGTTTCAGTGTTAGTTTTTCGCCTGAGCCTGCAGGAAATTCGAACATAAACTTATCACCATAATACTCGTAGTATTTTCTAAGAGAGTGAATAATCAGGTAGTTCAACGGCAACCAAATGGGTCCACGCCAATTTGAGTTACCCCCAAACATGCTACTCGAACTTTCCCCCGGTTCATATTGAATGGAATAATTCGATTCCTGATATCCAAAAACATAAGGCTGATCCTTGTGAATTCTCGAGAGTGAACGAATGCCATAATCTGACAAAAACTCTGCCTCATCTAAAAGTCTTTTTAACAGGCTTTCCAACCTATCATCTACTAAAATGGCGAATAAATAATTTCCATCCTTATTCTTATGTTCGATATCCGAGATGATTCTAGTAAGATCCGGTCTGGTTAGTTTTATCACTTCCAGTCTCGTATTAAACTGTCCCAGATGTTCAAACACTTTGCTGTTCATTATTTCCACAGCCAGTAAGGGTATGATTCCCACAATAGAACGTATTCTCAGGCGCTCGCTTTTTCCATTTTCAAATTGAATGGCATCATAATAAAATGAATCCTGTTCGTCCCACAGATTTATATCTTTCTTTCCGATATGATGCATCGCCCATCCGATATTCAGAAAATGGCGGAAGAACTTGGCTGCTGATTCTTCGTAGGCGATATTATGTTGCGCAAGCTCCAGGGAAATGCGCAACATATTGATAGAATACATGGCCATCCAGCTGGTGGCATCGGCCTGTTGTAATTTTTTAATGCCCGGAGGCATGTGATTCCTGTCGAATACTCCAATATTATCCAGACCTAAAAATCCTCCTTCGAATATATCCGTTCCATTGGCATCTTTTTGATTCACCCACCAGGTGAAATTCATGAGTAATTTCTGAAAGGCCCTTTCAAGAAAGTCCCAGTCAGCAACACCTGTTTTTTTTCTGTCTTCTTCAAATACATACCATACTCCCCAGGCATGCACCGGTGGATTCACATCGCTGAAATTCCACTCATATGCGGGAATCTGACCATTGGGATGCATATAATATTCGCGAAGCACCACAAGTAACTGCTGCTTGGCAAAATCAGGATCAATATGTACAAACGTGGAAGCATGAAAAGCGAGGTCCCAGGCAGCGAACCATGGATATTCCCATTTGTCGGGCATCGAAATAATATTCCTGCAGGTAAGATGTTGCCAGTCGTAATTTCTCTTATAAATTCTATTGGGTGGGGTTTCATTCGGCTCCCCGAATAACCACTTGAATACGTCGAGATAATAAAACTGTTTGGTCCAGAGTAATCCACTGGAGGAACTGCGGAGTAATGCTTTATGTTCTTTTGATAAATTTTTTGGAGCAAGCTGATCATAGTAGTTGTCTGTGTCTGACTTGCGCCTGATTAATATGTTTTCGAAGTCGTTCCAGGGATCCTCTATTTCTGCTTTGCTTAATCGTACTTTGAATGTCTTTGATCCGCCTGCCGGGATTCTTTCTTTTAACCAGATAGCAGCTTTTGTTCCCTGTTTTTTTATATTGACCGTATTCTCGTTGTTTACGATATAATTGTTGATACCGTCTTTTACAAATCGTGAATCATTCGGACGATTATACATCCGTTGATTGTTTGTTTCGTTATCGCAGAACAATTGCTCGCCACCCTGATGATAGAGAAAAAAACTTCCGTTGCGCGATGATTTTGTCTGTAGCGTATTTGTCGATACCGAGGTGATCTCGGGTTTGTTGAATCGGGCATTGTGTTTCCAGAAATTACGAAACCAGAGGTGAGGTAGCACATGAATGGTTGAAGCCTCAGGTCCCCTGTTATACACAGTAATTTTCATCAGTATATCATTGATCTCTGCTTTTGCATATTCAATGTAACAGTCGAAATACCGATTCTCATTGAACACGTCTGTATCGAGCAATTCAAATTCAGGAGCCAGACGGCTCTTTTTATTTTTGTGCAGTAATTCAATATAGGGAAATGAAGCCTGCGGATATTTATATAAATACTTGCAATAGGAATGAGTGGGGGATGAATCCAGATGAAAATAAAGTTCCTTCACGTCTTCACCGTGATTGCCTTCGCCATTGGTCAATCCAAAAAGACGTTCTTTTAATATGGAATCATTCCCGTTCCAGAATGCAGGCGCAAGACAAAGTATCTGATCGCTGTCGCAAAAACCGGCGATCCCTTCTTCCCCCCACCGATAGGCATAACTACGGGCAAGATCATGATTGACAAAATTCCAGGCATTTCCCTCAGGACTATAATCTTCTCTTATGGTTCCCCATTGCCGTTCAGAAACGTACGGTCCCCACTTTTTCCAATTCCTGTTATTCGACGACTGCGACAACCGCTCATTTTCAGCATTGCTCATCTATACTTAAAAAGTTTAATATGTTTTCAGTGCCTAACTTATATAAATATATAGCTAAGCAGTATTATACACTTATATTAGTAATAACTTTTTAAATAAACCTGTTTGAAAATAATATGTACGCTGCTCTTTTTTATTTGTGTTTCACAAACAGGATCGTCTCAGGTTCAGAAAAATGGGACGGGCGTACCGAAGTATGCATTAGTAAAAGACTGGCCTCAATTGCCGGATGGGTATACACTAAGCCAGCCAGGAGGAATTGGTATTGATACCAGTCAGCATATTTTTGTCTTTCACAGACCCGGCAGGAGATGGAAAGTGTTGGAAGAAGAGTTTCCAGACTCATTGATTTCCGCGAATACCATCTTAATGCTCGACAGGGAAACCGGAAAAATATTAACCAGTTGGGGAGCCAATCTTTTCATCATGCCGCACGGGCTTACCGTTGACAGAGATAACAATATTTGGGTAACCGATGTGGGATTACATCAGATATTTAAATTCAGTCATGAAGGAAAATTACTGATGAAGCTGGGAGAAGCAAAAGTGGCAGGAAATGATTCTTTACATTTCAACCGGCCCACAGATGTTGCTGTTGCGGCAGATGGTTCTTTTTATGTAAGCGATGGTTACCGTAACAGCAGGGTAGTAAAATTTTCAAAATCCGGGAAATATCTCTTTGAATGGGGAAAGAAAGGAAATAAGCCGGGCGAGTTTATCATACCGCATGCAATTGATTTGGACGCAAAAGGGAATGTGTATGTAGCGGATCGGCAAAACAATCGCATTCAGGAATTTGACGCGAAAGGAAAGTTCCTCAGAGAGTGGAAAGACAAATCATTTGAGAATTTGTATTCAGTGACGGTCGATCAGGGCAATCAGCATTTAATCGCTGTTGATTATCTCATTCTTTTGAATTCAATACCGAAAGGATCAAATATCCTTGAGTTTGATACAGACGGGAAATTAATTGCGCAATTTGGCAGGTCGGGATCATATAAAGGGCCTGTTTGTCGATACCACGATGTTTCAGTAGATAACGAAGGAGCTATTTATGTGGGTGATATTCTGGGAGATAAAGTTCAAAAATTTATTCGCGTTCCATAAACATCCAGCGCTGACCCTCCGGATCCTCTGTTCTATATCTTGTGCCGGGTCCGCCGGTTTCAATTGCGGAAAGTATTGTTGCACCGTACGTCTTTGCGTTCTGAAAATGATTTTCAATATTACTCACATAGACCAATACCCCGTTTATTATATAAGGAGTGTGATACATTTTCGCAGCAACATCTGAAATCTTCCGGAGACTGACAGGGCTTTTGTAATCAGCAGAAGGACTGGCCAGCATAATGATGCTGTCACCCATAGCTATCTCACCATGTGTAAGTCTGCCGCTGTCGTCCAACCATTTTGTTTTTTCTGTAAACCCAAACGCATGGCAAAGCCAATCCATCATTTCAGCACCTTTTTCGTAAGATAACATGGGTATTATTTGCTGGTTCATATTTTTAATGTGTTTTGACCCTCAATATACTTAAGAAAATGGGCTACATTAGTTGGATAAAAACTGTTTTTGACAAGCATTTTGAAACTAACGAACGACAAAAAAGCCATCATGAGAAAATTGTTCATTCTTCTTCTTTCGTTGCCGCTGTTTTTGCAGCAGGCTCTTGCTACAGGAAATGCGATTCCGCCATCATCAGATAAACATCCCGTCATCAAAAAACAACATGACGTTTATCCTCCGGAAACATGGAAACTGGGTGTTGCCTTATATAGTTTTCACGAAGTTTCCCTGCCTGGACAATTGGCGAAAGCTGACAGTGCGGGGTTAAAATATGTAGAGGGATTTAGCTTTGGAAATGCAGGACCGGATTTTAAAGACTCGTCGTTTGGTCAGCTTTCTGCTGAAGGAATTAAGCGGGTAAGAGCTATGATTGCATCACATGGATTAAAAATGGAGTCCATTTACCTGGCGGGCGGAAGCACTGTAGAGGCCTGGAATAAACAATTTAAACTGGCGAAAGAATTAAATGTAAAATTTGTGACCGCCGAACCCAATATCAACATGTGGGATGCGATTGATAGTCTCGCAGGTGTGTATGGATTAAAAGTTGCCATTCATAACCACTGGAGAGGGATGAGCCGTTACTGGAGTCCCGATACGGTACTCGCAGCCATTAAAAATCATCCCAACTTTGGCGTATGTGCGGACCTTGGCCATTGGCCAAAAAGTGGTCTTGATGCAGTTGAATCACTCAAAAAACTGGAAGGACATATTATATCCATTCATCTCAAAGACATTGCTGCTGCCAACAATCCGAAGCTTCAGGATGTACCGGTAGGAACAGGTATCGTTGATTTTCCGGCTGTGTTTAAAGAATTGGAGAGACAACATTTCGATGGTTACATTTATATTGAACGGGACGCACAGGATAAACCAAGCAATCTTGCTTCTGTTATTCAAACTGTAAAGTATTACAACAAAACGTTGGGATTAACCAGGTGATGGATATAAAAAGATTTACTGAAAATAATATAGGAACATGAAAAGTATCGATCTGATTAAGAGATGCATAACTGTATTGGGCGCCCTGCTACTTATACTGGTTTTTGCTTTCAGGCAAACAAGCGTTCAACAATTGCATATCCTGGTATTTTCGAAAACAGAAGGATTCCGTCATGCATCTATCGAGGCAGGCAAGGTCGCTTTTGCGAAAATGGCTTCGGAGAAAGGATTTACTGTTGACTTCACGGAGGATGCCACAAAATTCACCATGGCAAATTTGAAGAAATACAATGCAGTGGTTTTTCTCAGCACTACAGGAGATGTATTAAACGACTCGCAGCAACAGGAATTTGAAAGGTACATTGAAGCAGGTGGAGGTTTTTTAGGAATACATGCAGCGGCTGACTGTGAATACGACTGGCCCTGGTATGGAAAACTAGTAGGTGCCTGGTTTCTGGATCATCCCAATCCAAACAATATTCAGCAGGGAACTTATTATGTGGTCGACAAAAACAGCTTTGCCACTAAAAACATGCCCGATAGCTTTCAACGCAAGGATGAATTTTATAATTTCAAACAAATCGATCCTTCCATTCATGTGCTGATAAAAATTGATGAAAAATCCTATAAGGGTGGAAAGAATGGCGACAACCATCCGATGAGCTGGTACCACGACTACGACGGTGGTCGTTCTTTTTATACCAACATGGGACATACTGATGAATCATTTTCTGAACCTCTTTTTCTGAATCATGTCTGGGCAGGATTGCTCTATGCTGCAGGAGGTGAAACACCGACGCCACTCGACTATTCGAAATCGAAACCCGAGGAAAATCGTTTTTCTAAAGTAATTCTCGCTGAGAAATTAAATGAACCGATGGAGTTGAGTGTGTTGAACGACGGTCGTGTTTTATTTATAGAACGGCATGGTGCAGTGAGGCTATACAATATTAAAACCAGGCAATTAAAAACGATTGCTACGATTGCTGTCAGTACAAAATACAAAGACAAAGATGGTAAAGTGTCGGAGGCTGAAGATGGTTTACTGGGACTGAACAAGGATCCGAATTTTGCTACCAATCATTGGATTTATTTATACTATTCAGATCCTGTTAAATCAGAAAATATATTAACCAGGTACACACTGAATGGCGACGTGCTCGATCTCAATTCAAAGAAGCAACTCCTCGAAGTGGTAACACAACGTGAACAATGCTGTCATACAGGAGGATCGATTGCATTCGATGCACAGGGCAATCTGTTTTTATCCACTGGCGACAATACGAGTCCCCGGGCCACTACCTATGCGCCCATTGATGAGCGTGAAGGAAGATCACCATGGGATGCACAAAAATCCGCTGCAAATACAAACGATCTGAGAGGGAAAATTTTACGAATAACACCAACTCCCGACGGATCATACAGCATTCCGGATGGTAATCTTTTCCCAAAGGGGACTGCCAAAACAAGGCCTGAAATATTTGTAATGGGAAGCAGAAATCCCTTTAGAATTTCAGTAGATAAAAAAACCGGTTTTGTTTATTGGGGCGATGTAGGACCTGATTCAAATGCTCCCGATTCACTGAGAGGACCTGCTTCGCTGGATGAAATCGGTCAGGCAAGAAAACCGGGTAACTTTGGATGGCCCTATTTTGTCGGCGACAACCAGGCGTACAATCATTTTAATTTTGCAACCAATACATCAGGACCGAAATTCGATGCGGACAATCCCATCAACAATTCTCCAAATAACACGGGTCTTAACCAGTTACCACCCGCACAGAAAGCCTTAATATGGTATCCCTATGCTGAGTCGAAAGAATTTCCGCTCGTTGGTGCAGGAGGAAGATGTGCGATGGCAGGTCCTGTATTTCACAGGGAAGAATTCCAACATGCAGATCGTTTGTTCCCGAAATATTATGACGGTAAACTATTGATATATGAATGGATGCGGGGATGGGTAATGGCGGTCACCCTCGACAACGACGGTAACTATCAGTCGATGGAACGATTTATGCCAGGTTATAAATTCAGTAATCCGATGGATATGGAATTTGCCGACAACGGCGATTTATATATGTTGGAATATGGAACGGGATGGTTTACGGGAAATGACGATGCGCGATTAATTCGCATTGAATACAATGGCGGGAACAGAAACCCTAAAATTGTAATGAATGCAGACAGAATGGGCGGAGCCATACCCTTTACCGTAAAACTTGCATCTGCAGGAACTTCAGATCCTGATGGTGATTCATTGAGATACATTTGGAAGATCACGTCGAAAAACGGGTACAACAGAATCATCCCGCAAGCTGATTCAAAAATTACGTTATCGAAAGCCGGTATTTATAAAGCAACGCTTACTGTTAAAGACAACAAAGGTGGTTCTTCAGTTCAATCCATGGAATTGATTGCAGGCAACGAACCACCCGTTGTTTCATTTGACATTGGAAAATCCAACAAGACATTTTATTTTCCCAATAAAACGTACAACTATAAAGTAAGTGTGAAAGACAGGGAGGACGGCTCCACTGATAATGGAAAAATTAAGTCGTCAGACATTGTAGTTAACATCGACTATTTACCAGAGGGTTTCGATAAAACAGAAATTGTGCAGGGGCATCGCACTGCTGAAGAGGCAACGATCGATACAAAAGGGATGAAGCTGATTGCACTGAATGATTGCAAAGCGTGTCATGGGGAATACAAGAAATCGATTGGCCCCTCATTTTATTCGGTTTCTGTAAAATACAAGAATGATAAAAATGCATTGGAAAGACTTACGAGGAAAGTGATATCCGGAGGCAAGGGTGTTTGGGGTGATGTTTCGATGGCAGCACATCCGCAACTTTCAACACAGGACGCAGCTGAGATGATCAAATATATTTTGAGTCTTTCTACTCCGAAGCTCAAAGTAAAATCCTTACCTGCGCAGGGGTCATATACTACAACTACACCTGCGGGTGACAAAGGCGTTGGTGTTTACATTTTCCGGGCTTCTTACACTGATCGTGGTGCCAATGGCTTGCCGGGAGTTGCATCTGAAGAAACATTTACATTGCGCAACGCAAAGATTAACCCTTCCAGGTATGATGAAATGGTCGACGCCACCAAGATGAGTTATGGAGGAACCAATTTAGTTATACCTGCTAAATCCGGAAGTTATATCAGCCTGAAACAAATTGACCTCACGGGAATCGCAGGAATAGAAATCACTGCTATGGCACCCAAGGCACAACTGGATGCAGCCGGAGGTATTATAGAATTGCATGTAAATAAACCTGACGGTGAGTTGTTGGGGCAAACCCCGTTCATTGGTGACGGCGGTCTACCGGGAGGTAAACCACCTTTCATTAGCATCAAACCCATAGACGGAGTGCATGATATTTATCTGGTATTTAAAAACCCCGAAGCCAAACCAGGTGCTTCGCTGATGGTTGTGTTGAATACGGCTTTTAAACCGGTAGAGTGATCAAAAAATTGTAGAACGCATGATGATTCATACGGTGTTGGTTTCATTCTTAAGGATTTAACCTCTTGAAATATTCAGCAATCACTTTATTATTATCATTTGCTCTGGACTCACTGGTTTGAAAAGTAAGCTCTGTTTTTCCTTCTTTCAACTGTTGAAATATGGATTCTACAAAATCGCTTACGGAAGGATGCGCGTCATGAATGCCTTTCCCGCCAAGATCTGTATTCAGCGCGGGCGGTATCATTTCAATTACTTCTATGTTTGTGTCTTTTAAACTATGCCTCAACGATAGTGTAAATGAACGCAGAAACGCTTTGGTTGCGCAGTAAACAGGTATTTTTGAGAAGGGTATAAATGCCAATCCGGAAGTAACATTAATGATTGTATCGAGGGATTTCAATTTTGTAAAAAGAGTAGTCAGATGAACCGGGGCCAACACATTAATCGCAATCTCTTCATTTGCTTTTTCATAAAAACTATTGTCTGTAATATCCATCCAATGCTGAATACCGGCATTATTTATCAACACGTTCAGATCACCGTGATGTTCTTTTACCCAGTTAAAGAGATCAATACAGTCTGACTCATTGGCCAAATCACACGTTTTGGTAATCACTGCCGGATATTTAGATTTTACTTCTTTGAGAGCTGTTTCCCTTCTGCCACAAATGATCACCGTATTGTTTTCCTTTAAAAATCTTTCGGTTAGGCCAAGACCGATGCCAGAACCACCACCTGTGATCAGGATTTTGTTGTTTGCTAACTTCATGATGATAAATTATTGATTGAGGAGTAGCAAAGTTATATAACTATTGATAGCCGTTTCAATTACTGAATCTTTTTTATCATACACAAAACCATTTACCTTTACTTGTTATTTATTAGTAGTATACTTAAGGTTAGTGACGATCTTTTGCTTATTTAAAGACTGAAATATGAATAAAATACAATCAGCCGGTAAACACGGAATGGAGGAAAGTCAGTGTACTTCAAGGCTTTCTGCAATCGACGACACGTTATACGTAGTTGGCGGAAAATGGAAATTAAAAGTTATAATCGCTCTCAGAGAACAAGGAGTTATGCGATTTAATGAGTTACAAAGAACCGTAAAGGGTATTTCAGCAAGGGTATTGTCAAACGAATTGAAGGAACTTGAAATGAACGGTTTCATAAAAAGGAAAGTTCGCACTTCGACACCTGTAGTTATTGAATATGAACTTACCGGATATAGCAACACGCTGGGTGATGTACTTGAGGCGATGGTAGACTGGGGAATAAAACACCGGAAAAAAATAAGGGCTGATGCAAAAAGAGATCGCATGAGTGCAGTAAAATAGTAAATGATGAGTTGGATAGGAAATTATTGCTGTATGGCAAATCATTATGCAAAACAATTTTTTGCCAGCTTCTTTATTTTGCTGGTTTCAATGAACAGGATCTATAGTCAAACGCCTTCACCGGCCCTTTTGATATCCCATTTAATAGGAGATTTCTACGTGTACACGACTTATGGCATTTACAAGAACAGTCCTGTTCCGTCTAATAGTATGTATATGGTTACATCAAAAGGTGTTGTGCTTTTCGACACACCCTGGGACAGTACACAGTTTCAACCCCTGTTGGACAGCATAAAACTTAAACATGACAAAGAAGTCGTGTTGTGTATTTCAACACATTTTCATGGAGACAGAACCGCTGGTCTCGAATACTACAGAAAGAAAGGAATTAAAACTTTTACAACCGTTCAAACAGACGGGCTAAGTAAAAAGGGTGGAAATAAAAGAGCTGAATTTTTAATGTATAAAGATACCGTTTTCAAGGTCGGTGAACATTCATTCCAAACCTATTATGGCGGACAGGGACATTCACCCGACAATATTATTATCTGGGTTCCTAAAGAAAAAATCCTGTACGGTGGATGCCTGGTGAAAAGTACGGATGCGGATGACCTTGGTTATCTGGGCGATGCAAATGTGAAGGAATGGCCAACTACTATTAAAAATATTCAGCAACGTTTTGTACATCCTGTTTACATTATCCCGGGTCATGATGGCTGGTCCAGCAATCAATCTTTAATACATACTTTAAATCTCCTTCAACTATACCATGAAAAGAACCTTCATAAGTAATAATCATTCCAATGCTCGACCTAGTTATTGAGGCACGAAATACGGCCATCAGCGAATCGATGAAAGTAAAAAGGATTCTTCCCTTTCGTCTTCGGAGAATGGTTGGACCATTTATTTTTATGGATCATGCAGGTCCCATTACAGATATGCCTGCGAATCCGTCGTCGTTAGACGTGTTGCCGCATCCGCATATCGGACTCTCAACTGTGAGTTATCTTTTTGGTGGTCAGGTGACTCATCGGGATAGTTTAGGTGTGGAACAAATTATTCGTCCTGGTGAAGTAAACTGGATGACTGCCGGAAAAGGAATTGCCCACTCTGAAAGATTCGAAGACCCTTCTGCTTTGAAAGATGGGAATCTGGAGATGATCCAAACCTGGGTTGCTCTTCCGGAAAAGGATGAAGAATCAATTCCTTCATTTTATAATTACACACCGGATCTGCTTCCTGTTTTCACCGATAAAGGTGTCTGGATGCGACTCATAGCGGGGAATGCTTATGGTCTTAAAAATGAAGTCAAAACAAACTCACCACTTTTTTATCTTCATGTGATGTTGGAAAAGGGAGCAAGTTTTGGTCTGCCGCAAGAACACGCTGAACGTGGTTTTTACATTGCGAAAGGCAGTGTGGAGGTATCCGGCAATTTGTATCACGAGGGTCAAATGCTGGTTTTCAGTAAAGGGGTTGATCCGCTCATTCTCGCCAAAGAAAATGCAACTCTCATGTTATTAGGGGGCGAACCATTGGGTGAACGTTATATCTGGTGGAATTTTGTCTCCTCACGAAAGGAACGTATTGAGCAGGCGAAAGAAGATTGGAAACAGGGTCGCATTAAACTGCCTCCCACCGATAACAAAGAATTTATTCCATTGCCGAATGATAAATCAAAACCCTCCGATCCGCCAAAACCGGAACCACTATCCTGAAAAAAATGATCATGTTCTATAAAAAAAATTAAAATGGACAATTCAAAAAAGCCGGCCATAATTATCAAGTCGCAGGAAGGCCTGGGATTATCTGTCGTAGGTGATTCTTATCGTATTGTGATTTCAGGAAAACAAACGGAAGGAGCCTACGCAGTTATTGAAATGCTTATCCCACCTGGACATGGACCGGGACCACACGCTCATGCAAATTTTCAGGAATCATTTTATGTGCTGGATGGAGAAGTGGAAATTAAGACAGAAAATGGGAATTTTACTGCCGGGAAGGGAACTTTTGCAAATATACCATTAGGAGGTCTGGTACATTGTTTTAAAAACAAAACAGACAAAGTAGCGCATTTATGGTGTGTTGTTGTGCCCGCAGGTTTGGATACTTTTTTTGAAGAAATCGGAAAACCCGCAGCATTTGGAACTTTTGTTTCTCCACCCCCTCTTGACCCCGACGGCTTGAAAAGGCTTATGGTAATTGCCGAAAAACATGGACAGAAACTATTTCCTCCTGATTATCTGGATTGATTTTATGTTTTATTAGATTTACGCCTTAGTATATTTTTCCCCTTTACAACCGTTAATTCTTCATCGATGACCCGGGAAACGATTTGTTGTGTTCTCTTTTGTATGTTATTACAGAGCTGCGGAGTGGGCAGCATGTATGGTACCTGGAAGAACGATCGCATCAATCCGGAAAAAAGAGCGGCTATCGAGATCCTCAACAATAAATTAATCAATAGTATTAAGTTTAATGATACAGTGGCCGTCAGATCAATGATGTCCGATACCTTACTAAGAGCCACGGGAAACCAGGTAGATACACTGATCAGTAATGTGAGTCCCGCTTTTGAATCTGATCAGTACACGGTGTTGGATGAATACAATGTACATAGTCTCGTGTCGGGTGTTTCAACTTCAATTCCGGCAAAGAAGAAAAATGATAACGATTATTCGCTGGAATATGTTTCACTAACAAAGGAAGCATATGTTTCCCTGCTTCTGGTGAAGGACAAAACCGGAGATATTTTGGTAACAGTGGTTTATGGCAACTACGATGGGAAATGGGAGATTAATATCCTGGAATTTGGGCAATACAGATTATACAATAAGACGGCAATGGATTATTATAAGAACGCCAAAATCAATTACAAGAGAGCATATTTTATTGACGCTGCCAACGATTTGTTTCTGGCAAAAGAATGCCTTACACCTGCGAACGCCATATTTCACTATAATAGGGAAAAAGAAGTAAGTGCCTATTATACTAAAACGATCAATGAGATCAACGCGAAATACCCAATGCCCATGACATTAAACAATATACCAGGTAAGCCCCAGTTATTCAGCATTTATCCGGCATTGAAAGAACACGGATATTTTACCACGATAAGATATTTGTCTTCGATCAATATATCCGATAGTATAGCATTGGGGAAGGAAAACGATAGGGTTAAAGCCGAAGTCCAAAGGATATTCACCGGTATCAGTATGAATAAGGGCGTCACGTTATACCAGGCTTTCAACGAAATGCCAGACGGTACTCATCCCATTAAATATTTTGGATTTGTTGATACCGTAAAACTTCAAAAGGAACATTGAATCCAAGATCGTATATTCAACTTTCCATCGACCCTGTTTACCATTTTGAAAATCTTATTGCGACAGCTTGTTTATGAAAAGTAGTGCTGGTTTTCCCGACTCCAAAACACATTACCAGATCCTCGACGGATTGCGTGGTGTGGCTTCTGTGCTCGTTATTATTTTCCACGTATTTGAAGCATATACAGGAGGCGATCGGTTTAAGCAGATCATCAATCACGGCTACCTTGCCGTCGATTTTTTCTTTGTACTCTCCGGATTTGTGGTGGCTTATGCATACGACGACCGATGGCATAAAATGTCTCAATGGGATTTCTACAAACGACGACTGATACGACTACAACCTATGGTGATCATGGGCTCAGTAATAGGTGCGATATTCTTCTACTTTTCGGCAAGTCCGAATGTATTTCCATTGATTGCCGGAACACCTGTCTGGAAAGTATTGTTGACAATGCTCATCGGAGCCACGCTGATACCACTACCTATTTCAATGGATATACGTGGATGGCAGGAGATGCATCCGCTCAACGGACCCGCATGGTCATTGTTTTTTGAATATATCGCCAATATACTGTACGCGGTTTTTGTACGACGGTTTTCAAAACTGGTATTATCCATTTTCGTTTCTCTTGCTGGTTGTATGTTGTTAGGTTATTTGCTTTTTGGTTCCAGGGGAGATCTGATTGGGGGATGGTCGCTGAATGGAGAACAACTTTTTATTGGGTTTACCCGGGTACTATATCCTTTTTTCGCAGGTGTATTACTTTGTCGTATGGGGAAGCTCATCCGTGTGAAAAACGCATTTTGGTGGTGCAGTGTACTCATTATTGTGTCCATGAGTATCCCTCGTATCGGCGATGAACAGCATCTGTGGATGAACGGGCTCTATGACGCAACAGTCGTGATTCTTCTTTTCCCCATCATCGTATCCATGGGTGCTGGTGGCGTTTTCCACAATACACGATCTGCCAGAATAAGCAAGTTTCTTGGAGACATTTCTTATCCACTTTATATTACGCATTACCCGCTGATCTATATTTATACTGCCTGGGTGGTTGACAACAAAATACCATTGGGTGCTAAAGGTTTACTTGTTGGACTGCTGCTCGTAGTTTGCAGTATCGCTCTCGCGTATGGATGTCTCAAATTATATGATGAACCAGTCCGTGCCTGGCTTACGAAAAAGTTTGTTGCGAAGAAAGAAAAAGTGGCATTCAAGGGTGCATAATTGCACGTTTGTTAAAAAATAGTCTTGCATTAGCGATCCGGCATACTCTCCCCATTTTGTAATTTTTATTTCTCGAATACGCAACCTTTTTCAGTTTTCATTGTAATAAGTTGTCGTTCGTAATTGAAAACAAAATAATATCCATTATATGAGTTCCCTGAAGCCCGTAACGCTGAGCGCGCCTAAAATGAAGGTGGAAGTATGGAGTGATATCATGTGTCCTTTCTGTTATATAGGTAAACGGAACTACGAATCCGCGTTGGGGAAATTTGAAGGAAAGGATAATATTGAAATTGAATGGAAAAGTTTTCAGTTGGATCCAACGATTCCCAAAAACAGTAAGAATAAGGAGAATGTTTATCAATATTTGGCCGATAAAAAGGGTATCAGTTATGAGCAGTCTGCAAAAATGCACGAGCGACTGATAGACACTGCAAAAAACGCAGGCCTGGATTATCGTTTTGACAAAGCCATCGTAGCAAATTCTTTTGATGCACACAAAATGATTCAGCTGGCAAAAACCAAAGGTCTTGGCGATGCTGCTGAAGAAAGATTATTTCGTGCCTATTTCACCGAAGGCAAAGATTTTGGGAATCATGATACATTAATATTCATTGGTAAAGAAATCGGTCTCGTAGAAGATGAAATCAAGGCTGCATTAGAAAGCGATGCATTTTCTGAAAAAGTAGAAGAAGATATTCAGGAAGCAGCTGAACTCGGTGTGCAGGGCGTTCCCTTTTTTGTTTTTGACCGTAAGTATGCCGTATCCGGCGCTCAGCCTCCCGAATATTTTCTGCAGGCACTGAATCAATCCTTCGACGAATGGAAAAAGGAAAATACTGAAACCATTCTTTCTGTGAACGAAGGGGCAGTCTGTAAGCCAGGTGATGATTGCATATAAATTATTTCGACTTCACTCTTCTTAAGCCTGGATTGTAACCCACAATGTCCATTCGTCTTGATGAACAACTATCTTCAATCAACGTAAAATGAATGGAATCGGCGCCGACAAAAGACAGTTTATACTTACCCCAATATCCCTTACCACAAACGTCTTTGATATTCTTAATGGAAAAGACCGGATCTTTAAATAGATAAATTCCATTTTCGCCAATCGACCCATCTGGTAACGTAACGGAATATGTATTATCTACTTTGAGATCCACATATTCTCCAATAGACGTCCCGTCGGAATTATATATCGTCCATCTCCCGACTAATTGATGTGGTGGCGCAGCAAATGCAAAAATAATTCCACCAATTAAAATAAAAAGAAGGATTAACGACGGCTTCATGTTATTTAATTTATTTTTCATGATAAGTATTCATTAGTCAGGATGCTGCATCCAGTATATTTTCTGTAACCTCCACTCCTTCATCAGAGAAATGAATGGTCCTGATAAACGAGCCGTCTTTTATTTTAACGAATAGTTCCTGTTTTTCGAAATTTGTAATCTCAGTAACCATCAAAATCTTACAACCTGGAAATTTGGTCATTAAAACCGATTTTCGATTCTCGTCCATCGCGTCGGCCAGATAATATTTAGTACAACCTTCAAAATTGCCATTTAATTTATAATATACCCGGGCAGTTAAATTCCCTTCATTACAGAGTGCCACATAACCATTCTTTTCCAGATACCAGGTTACTTCACCGGTTGGAGAGAAATTTTTAAGCAGGTGCCTGGCTGCCGACGAATTCACTTCATTCAAGAGCAGTTTTTGAGAACCGTTCATTTCCATTGGCTGAGCCAATGTATGCATGGTTAGGAGAAGAGAAATGGGTATCAATAATATTCGGACGCCGCAGAAACGGCAGTATACAGCAGGTTTCATGGCTCAATCGTATTAATTAATGATAAGTTAACATTAAATTAATAATTAAGTCACGTTGACAGCCTAATAGTTATGAACACCCGGCCAGATTCGTGTTTAGCCAGCTAAGTCAATCAGCCTTCTATGATAGTTAATTTGCCCTAAGTGGTAGGAAAGATGGGTAATCAAATGAACCAGCATATATTCTATTGAAGTCTTTTTATCGAATACCTGTACCGGGAATTCTTCATGTAATGTTTTACCATCCAATTTTTGAAGCGTCAGGTCAACAACCTGAATTGTTTTGTCTATCTTATCGAGTAATGCTGATTTTGGTACATTTTTCATTGAAAATTCCGCCTCTCTGTTTCGCTCATAATCGAACCCTCCGATTGCTTTACCTAAAAAGGCATTCAGGTTGCCAATCAGGTGTAGACAAAGGTTGCCGGCGGAGTTTTTAATATCATATTCAGTCTTCCAAAGATTTTCTTCACTTGTATAGGAAGCAATTTCTGTTTTTAATTTCGCGAGATCCCTGTCGAACAGTGTTTTGAACGTTTCAATAAGTGTAGTCATATGGTTAGTTTTTAGAAGTTCCTTCAAATAAATGCAACGCATTCAGCATAATTAAGTTCTCCTGGCAGCAGTCCCTGCAATTACAAAAGCGATTCCACTATAAGCAAGAGCCAGAAATGCACTGACGATTTCACCATTCATATCGTCTGGAGAAGAAGATATGACTTCGGGAACATGGATTATTATAAACCACACAAATATCATAATACCTAGCAGTGCAGCGATTAATCGGGTTTTTATTTTTAGAATAATGGCAATACCCGATCCGATCAACGCAGCACCTGCAAAGTAAATCCAGAATAAGTGGAAGGGTATCCATCCGGGTACCATGGAGGACACTTCATTTCCATACATGAAATGAAGAATACCAAAACTGAGTATGGGTACTGAGTATAAAATTGCGCCAAAACTTGACAGCTTATTCGGGGAACTACCAACCGCGTTTTTACTTTTTGTAGAGAACCAACCGGCAATAACAAAAGCGCCGCCAGCCAATGCCAGTTCTTTTTCTGCATTCTCCCATTCCGTTAAATGTTTGTAGTTAGCGCCGGCTGAAAACATAAAGGGAATAAATAAAAAGCAAAATATCAACAACAGCACAGTCCCTAATAAAAGAGAAATAATGTTCGTTTTTTTATTGAGTGCAATGAATACCCCCGCCAGTACTAATAATGCTCCGGAGATATATGCGACTATAGTATGTTGCGGGGAAAGGTATTGCGGAGGCAACAACATGTAGGGAAAAACCTTATAATAAATTGTCGGGAAACCCATACCTGCTATAGCGACGCCATAGAAGATGCGGCCAATATTAGAGAGACTTCCCATACCAGGCAGATGAATTTATGAGCGCGTTGACGAATCAAAAGCACTATAAGATAATTCATTAGATCGAAGAAAATGGGGGGATTTTAAAATGAAGAAATATTATTCCGACTTTCAGTGAATGATGTTATTTTTAATCACTCAAAGTCAAATCTTACATTATGAAAAAGTATTTTCTTCTTGTCTTTTTGATCACCGGGTCCATTGCAGGAATATGCCAGACAACCAGCAGTTTCACAGCCAATACGGAAACAGTCTATGGCCGAATAAGAAGCGGCGCGTATAAAAACGGCTATAAGTATATGATAAAATTCGCAGCCACCAATCAGGCGGCGATCAATGTTAAGCCCAAAACCAGTTACCTGATATTCTTTGTATATGATAATACAACTCATCCGGTGCCTGATTTCGAAGCCCATTTGATGACCCCGGATAGTGCACTCATGAAGAAGTACACAGTTAAACCTTTCGACCGCGGACAAATAGGCGTTGCGCGCGCCGCCCAATTGCAGTTTACTACGCCAGAAAAATTTGTTACCGGCGATACAAAACCTGTAAAATTAAAAGCGGATCCTCAGGCGCTGATTTACGTTTATTACAAATAGCGCTGCCTGTTGCCGCAATGTCGGATACGATTTCTTATTTTTTTGGTGTTATTACTTCCCGATATGCAGAAAACAGGGCTTCCATTATCAATTCTTTTGATAGTTTGCTGAGCACAAAAGTGGTGGCCCCTTTTTCACCCCATTTATTCGGGACCGGGTAAATGTTCCCCATATTCATTTTACAAAAAACCTGTTGTTCTTTCGGTTTCAGAAATATATTGGCAGTGTTATCGGACGGAAGATAGGTAGCAAACATCCTCTTGCCTGTTACCTTTAAGCCGATCCTCTCAAAATGTTTTGTTTGCTCCGTGCCCGGAAATGAAAGCGCCAACTCAATAAATATTTTTTCGGAAATCATTTGCATTTCACTCAGCAGTTGGAAAAAATGTTTTGACTACCTCATACATTCCCGGATCGAATTTCGCAATAGTAAGTGCTTTCTCCAAATAGGGTGCAGCTTCATGGTTGTTTCGCATTTTCTGATAGTCTTCCAAACTCCGCCATTGTGCGTACATAGTAACTTTCGTCCCGTCGATACTTCTATGCAGAACAGAGGAAATAAATCCTGACATTTTCTGCACGCTGATTTCTGTAGCTGAAGTCAGAAGTTCTATCAGCTGTAGTTGATTGGCGGGGTCAACAGTAAAAACATTAATAAATGTAAGAATGTCATCCTCTTTGGAAATGGTAGTCATACGTCTTGAATAAATCATAGACGTCGAAAGTAAACAAAATGGTTAAAACCGTCTGGTCCTAATAAACGCTCTTAAAACTTAATACGCCAGATACAAGCGCAGTATTCGTTTTATTTTGAACAGTAATATTATTGAAAGTGAGTGTAATGATGTTGTTGGAAAATGTTTCATATAAGCTGTCGCTAGTCAATCCCGTTGAAGTGTAAATCAGGCTATCTCCATCATTCACCGAAATGGTACATTCAGTATTATCGTTCAACAAATCTGACACCTTATAAGTATAACTGCTAACAATCGCCGAATGAAAATCCACACTGATTGATTTTTGCTGATTGCTGGTCAAACACACAAAGTTGATATTGTTTGCTGCGGATACTGTGCTGCTGCTATCTGTTACTCCATTTATAGTCCAATGGCTTAGGGGAATTGTGGTAGTCGTATTATCGTTCTTACTACAGCTGAAAACGCAGAAAAGAGACCCGGCGATAAATAGGGAAAATAAGAGTTTTTTCATTAAAGGGCATTTAATTATACAATGAACTGCAAGATAAGTGCTGTTTAATAAACGCATGCTTATACCGCTTATTGTAAGTTTGGAAGCTACGAAAATACCCTTAGATGAGTATGAACGTCCACCACTTTGACCAAATCTCCAAAATTCATATCTTGATAAAGAATCAAAAGCCATGGAAATATTAGACGACGAAATTTTATTAACCGAAAAGGAATTATTGTTTTCTGTCTGGATGAAGCCCAGACTAACCTTTCAATATATCTTCAGATATTGCCCGGAAAAGTATGTAACGCTTTTTCTCATACTTTCCGGAATCGTCAATGGAATTGAAAGAAGTTACCGGCATGTGAGCAACCAAACCAGTTATACCATCTTATTTTTTTTGGTGGTCCTGTTTTTCGCGGGAATATTCGGTGTAATATTTGGCAGGTTCTATGCTGCGTTATTGGGTTTTACAGGTCGTTGGATCAAAGGGATAGCAAGTTCAGATCAGTTAATTGCCGTTGTAGCCTGGTCATCGATTCCAACAATTTGCGCAGTGCTCCTGCTAATACCAAAAGTATTGATCTTTGGAAATGAACCATTCAGCATCGACTTTCAGGAACAAAGTCCGATAGTAATCATTTCATATTTCATAATTATAGCTATTCAGTTGGTCTTATCCGTTTGGTCAATCGTGATTTTGGTACAAGGTGTTTCTCTGGCTCAAAATTTCAGTATTAAAAAAGCGATCCTGAATGTATTGTTTTCCGTTTTGATAATCGTAGTTCCGGTTTTATTAATCATGGGTCTATTCTTCATGTTTCGATAGAATCGCTACATCTTTTCTGATATATTTATTGGTGTAGTCACCCGTATCGCAATGGCATATCTCCGTATCGATTCCGTTCGTAGCCAACATGCCCATTTATTTCGTACCTTTTTTAGGTCAATTGAATTTGCATTACCCTTTACCTCCAACTAAAACCATGAAAAAGGCGGTGCTCATCACACTGGTTGTCAGTTTTTTGCACACAATGGTTTTCAGCCAACGGCCTCTTCCATCAAATAAAAGTGAAGACCTGAAAGTCAAAAATTTCAACAAGAAGATCATAGAATTTAAGCCGCTGAAAGATGTCATTCATCTGGAGAGTTTAAACAGCATAAGAGTCGTAGACGCCAGACCGGACATATATGCCGTTGGCCTGGCGTCGGTGAGACATGTTCCTTTTTTTACCATTTCACAGGGAATTTTCGCTAACGACGTACAGCAATTTTTAAATAGTTCGATCCAATTCGCAAAGCCGGATTCTTTTTCGATAGTTATGGTCATAAAGAAATGCTGGCTCACAAGTGGTCTCGATGAAGAGATGGAGCAGCAAATTCAAAATGCGGACATAGACAGCAATAGTAAAAAAATCAGCAGCCTGCTGCTCAGGATTGAGTTTTATCTAAGAAGAGGATCAGATCATTTTATTTTATATAGGTACGATACAACAATAACCAGGAATTTATATGTTACAAAGGATGCATCCTTGCTGCTGGAACAGGCACTCATCTCATCCCTTTCAAAATTGAAGGAGCTGGATTCGAAGTTTCAATCTATTGTGGAGACCAAAAGAAAATTTAGCTGGGAGGAAATAGCCGTACATAATCAGAAGCAATTTGATATACCCGTTTTGAAAGATACTTCACTTGTTCGCGGGATATATTTTTCATTCGATGAATTTAAAAATAACAATCCCACACAAAGGGATTTTGAAGTGGAGAAAGATAAACTCATCGATTTGATTTTTATTAAACAACCTGATGGCACGCAAACGCCGATTCGGGGTGCATGGGGATATTGTGATGGAAAAAATATGTATATCAAATCGATGGATAATTATTTTCTTTTGCAGCAGCAGGGCAATGCCTTTTACATTTATGGTTCAAAAGAGTTTAAACATAAGAAATTATCAAGGGATGCGGGAATCGATGTTGATTCAACAGGCAGTGGCCCTACACATTATAAAAATCAACTGCAAAAAACTTCTAAAAGACACCTGGCTCTTGAACTCAAGCCTTATACATTGGACTGGGACAATGGGGAATTGAATTAGACAAATTATTTGCCCGTGCTATTTCCCGGATTCTCTGAAGGGCGCTATATTACACTATAGTTATGGAAGTACATCATCACCCGGACCTGCACCATAAGCGTAAAGATTTCAGAGAATATTTTCTTGAGTTCTTTATGATTTTTCTGGCCGTAACAATGGGTTTTTTGGCCGAAAGTATCCGTGAACATTTTGTTGAAACGAGAAATACCAGGCAATACCTGCAGACTTTCAAACAGGAGTTGATAAATAACAAAAGGGTATTTGTGCTGTATGACAGCCTGTACAAGGCAATCATACCATCCGAAGATAGTATCGTTGAGATTTTCTTTGAAAAAAAGGAAAACGAAAACCTTCTTCTCATGGGCCGATTATTAAATGCAGTAAAGCTTGTATTTGTTCCCCCGATCGACAAAGCAGCGTATCAGCAGATGGTGAATTCAGGAGGTTTGAAAAATCTGGACAATCAGGCTTTACGAGATTCCATATCCACTTATGTGGGCCAGATTGAATCTATTGAAACGTATAATACCATTACGTTTAATCGTCTCGGAAACGCACTTCCCGAGATCATGAAACTCGAAGATATGCACGACTGGTATCGGGGACGGGATCATATCCCGGAAATTATGCCCTATCCGGAATTAACGGAGAGGGAAAGAAGACTAATCATTTATTATTATACTAATTTTCGAAATCAGCATACTGCTAACCTGAGAATGATGAATAAACTCATAAGCTCCAATGACAACCTGATGAATATGTTAAATGAGATGTTGGATAAATGAATCAGGAGCATGTAACCCATGGAATAACCTGATACTTTCGCAAATAAGTTAATTATCCTCGAGAAGTGTACCCGAAACGGTGGTGATATCCAGGGTGCTTAAAATGGTAATATTGGAAAAGGTAGCTTGTAACTTTCCATTTACAAAAGTGACATGCATCACATCGCCTGGCTTTCCCGTAGAGTTATAAATTAAGGACGAAGCAGAGGAACTGATCGATATAGAGACGTATGCATTGACATTGGAGCTATCCTCTACATTTTGCACAACTGTAAACGTCCCATTTGCTGTGGGGCGGGAATTGAATAACAGATAAATCATATTTCCTAAAGAATCCCTGCTACTTAAAATAGGATACGCACTGAGTGAGTCGTAACCTGTAACCAGGCCCTTAAAGGTAGTATCGTGATACGTCCATTCGGATGAAGTCGGATTTGTATTTTTTTTGCTGTTATTTTTACTGCAGCTGGTTGACACCATGATCGTGGCAACCGTCAACACCGTCAATAGTAACTTCATCATAATGGTAATATAGATTTTTTTTTTGGAAATTGAAAGGCAGACGGAAGGATAGTCAATGGCCCCATCGTTAGTTATATCGGTTATAAGACCGCGTACTGAATTTAATAATTATCTGCGTTTCATCGCCCTTATCATTCTGTTGGTACGTCTGTCTGCCCTCGCATTCTGTAATGAGATCACCGCCCATATCGCTGCAGGGATCCATCCGATCAGCGTGATCTGTAACAGCAGACAAATAATTCCTGTTAGTATTTTCCCGCGAAGGAAAAAGGAGAGAAATGGAAAAAATATGGCTATGAGGGTCATAATGATGCTACCAAAAATAACCAATAATCCAATAATTATCAAAGCGGTTACCTGTAGCTTGCGATCACTTTAACATATACTGAGTCTGATATATGACCTGAATTGGGGGGCGGATAAAAGCCAAACGCCAAACGTTGGTTAGATGAAATATCGTTGTTGAGCCATACCCCGTTTGTGTGTAGCATGATTGTACTTTACATTACGATCAGAATAATGGTGATCACCACACCCGCGAGCGTAAAATAAAGTCCCTTTTTAAATATGGTGGTTTTTGGCAGGAACATCCAAAATGCGGAAAGCACAAAAAACAGCAACGACAATGCAAAGAAAACATTCAGAAAAAATAAGGGACTGTTCGTATCTGCCTTATGCAGCCTGGTGAGTTTGTCGATGAAACCTGGCCATTCTTTGGATGTATATGTTGCCTTTCCCGTAACCTTGTTGTAGGTGCCCTGTTCGAAGCTTACCATATCACCTGTTTCTTTTTCAACTTTAAAGTCCCTTATTCTTAATTCTTTTCCTAAATCATCAGACTTGATATTCGGGCGTAACTGTCTGTCGATTTGCTTATTTATTTTCAGAAAACTCGTGTCCCGGAATATCATTATAAATCCACTAAATCCATACACCGCCATAATGCCTGCTAAAAAATATCCTAAGTAGCGATGGTAAATTCTCATTTTGGTATTAACAGCAGCCATAGTAATCCCGGTTTTTATTTTAGTGGTGAATATTCCTTTTACGATTTATTTTCTTTTGAAAAAATCTGCCAGTTGCGATTGTCTTCCGATTTTAGCACAATCTTCTTATCAGCATTTTCAACAGTTACCAGATATCCTTCTTTGTCACCTACTCTGTATTGTACGAGATCTGTAATCCAGTATTCCTGGAATCTGCTTTTTATTCCGGTCTGTAATAGTTCAGGAAGCCTGTCAGAGAGAAGATTTCTTCCCATACCCATCAATTCTGCGTTGTCAGAGTAGAAAACAAACATTGTTCTGCCTTTGTCCGAAACAGTTGCCTTAAAGTAGTTGCCGAAAGAATCCCAGCGAACCTGTCTTACGTGTTGGAAGTTCTGACTGAAAGCAGATTCAACAGATGCAGGTACAGGAGTTGCAGTTGTGTTTGCGAAGATGGCGCTGCTGACCAGTATAAGTGCTGACAGCATGGTGATGATTTTCTTTTTCATTTTATTATTATTTTGTTTTTGAGTAATAATTTTATCAAATGTATACCTGGTTTTCAGTGAAATTTGGCGAATGCGACCAATTCCGTGAAATCTGATACCAAATCTCAATAGTTAGAGAATCTCCTGTTGAAATCAGGGAATTCCTTAACAAATTGTAGCATGAAATGGCTGATTATTACCACGTACTTTGGCAAATTAAAATGAGCTTTGCGTAGATGAATCGCATAATCGTTAACAGCATAAAATATTTATTATGAAAATTGCAATAATCGGAGCAACAGGATTTGTAGGAACTGCTATCCTCCATGAATTGTCAGAGAGAAATCATGACATCACTGCCATCGCCAGAAATATTGAAGGTAAAAGAAGTAGTGATACTGTCAAATGGCAGAAAGCAGACGCTAATGATGTGGACGCCCTTGCAAAAGTTTTAGCAGACAACGAAGTCGTAGTGAGTGCCTATAATGCCGGCTGGTCCAACCCCAATTTATTTAGTGATTTTATACTGGGCTCAAAAGCGATACAGGATGCAGTGAAAAAATCAGGTGTTAAACGATTGATTGTTATTGGCGGCGCAGGCAGTTTGTTTGTCGCACCCGGATTACAGGCCGTCGACACACCTGCTTTCCCAAAGGAATTTCACGCGGGTGCTTCAGCTGCCAGAGATTATCTAAACATATTGAAGCAGGAAAAAGAACTCGACTGGGTATTCTTCAGTCCTGCTTTTGAAATGCATCATGGGATCACTACGGGAAGAACAGGTAAATACAGATTGGGTTTGGACAATCCCGTATTCGACGAAAACAACCGCAGTGTGATGTCTGTAGAGGATTTGGCAGTCGTAATTGCAGATGAAGTTGAAAAACCCAAACATCATAGAACGAGATTCACGGCTGCTTATTAGCCGTCCTCAATTTTTAAACACAACGGTCAGATAAGCGAGACAAACACCGATGAACATTTTACCGGATTCTGAAACACAATCCACCATATTGTGATGATCCGATTCAAAATTAAAATGCATCCAGGTGATCGTACAGGCAATCAGGCTTACAACATATATCACCAGTGCGGCCAGTTGAATTTTATCACGCATCATCAGCGGATCGGGTGGTGCAACCTGAAGATTTCCGCTTGCTTTATTTCTTGGTTTTAACATCAGCGCATTGGCCACGGCCGATTGGGGATTCACTACAGAAATTCCCAGCAATGCACCCAGGTTTGTTAGAAGCAACGCCTGAATGGAACTGATAGTCGTAGAGAGTGCAACGGGAAAATCGTGTGGCTGGCCCCACAAGGACAACTGGATGGCGCGGATAATACCATAAGCATAAAATCCGAAAATGCTGATCAGCAACAACCAACCCACGTAATTGAATAAGCTGTTTTTCATAAAAATTCATTTTCACTTCTGTCCCTCAAAACCAATATTCCCCACCGCCTTGGATTTCGTCAGATCCAGATTCCACGCAGTCGTTACAAAAAACGGCGTTGCTCCATTCGCATCTTTCGTTGCATAACTGCAGGTAATGGTGCGTGTTTCTCCCGGCGCCAATTCGATGTAATTGTCACTGAAAATAACCGGTAAAATATCTTCTCCCGATTTTCCTTTCAGCGCACGTACGTGCACCTGGAACGCAACGGTTTTTCCTGTATTGGTAATGGTTAGTTTATGCAGACTACTATCATTTATTTTTGCAGTAGCAGATGATATCTTCAGTGAAGTGCCCGTCAAATTTTGCAGCGCAGAATAATCCGCGTAAGCTGTTTGCGGAGTCATATACCATCTGGATTTTACCCAGTCGAGCACATCGCTTTGTTTCGACAACCAATACCAGTTAATGCTTTTCACATCACCCGCTGCGTCGCTGAGTTGCAGTCGCAGGAAATAAGTGTCCGACAAACTATCGATCTGCGGCAACACAAAACATTTTTGTATGCTGTCGGGCTCAACACTTGTTGTAACCTTGTTGGAATATCTCAATGTTCCATCCAGATTGTAGACATCCGCTCTTGCTATTAATCCCGGAAATCTTTGCAACAAGGAATTCGTAATATCGATTTCGTTGTTGGCATAAGAATACATGATGTGCAAGGGCTCCAATGATTTTTTCATTCCGAAATAAGTTCCCGCAGGATATAAGTAGTAATCATAGGTATGCCATATCAAACCCGGCCAGGGATTGCTGCCCATCCATTGCACTACGCCGGTAGCCGTGTGATATTTATGCAGACCGTAGGATTCCATCATCGCGCGGTGTGCTTCATAATTCTGCGCCTGCGCTTTGGCGATGTAATCTCTGATATCTGTTGCCTTTCCATAACGACCTTCCAGTGCATCATTGAATACCTGCGTGTTGCCGAAGCTCATTGTTCCGCAATGGTATTTCCAGGATTCCGTGGTGAACCAGAGAGAATCTTTGGGAATGAATTTGATCAGCGATTCATAAGGAGGTATGGACGGACCCGGTGATATTTCTGTTGCGAAACTCCAGGCACCACCACGTTTCAGTGAATCCGTTTCCCAATAGATAGGAGGAACCCATTCATAAGGACCGTCCATTTTTACGCCGCTATAACCCGAGACTTTCGACCTGCTCGCATCCGCTGTGGCAATGGTTGGGTTGGGCCATTTCAGCGAAGCTTCGATATGAAGATAGTCCTGCTCTACCGTTGAATCACGCGGCGGCATGTCGCTGCCATTCAGCCAGACCATTAGACTCGATTTGTTACGCAGCCAGAGCATCACACTGCTGTCGGATGCCATGGCCGTTGCACGTTTGGCTGCATCCCAGTTTTCAGGATACTGCCAGGCGCCGCAGCACATCCAGCCCGTCATCACCAGCATACCATACTTATCGCAGAGTGCATAGAAATTGTCGTCTTCCATTTTTCCTTCGGAACGAACGATGTTCATGTGCATGTCGCGATAAAGCCGTATCTCCTGTTCCTGCCTTTGGGTGGAACGACGTTGAAATATATCAGGCGACCAGGCCGCACCGCGTATTACGATTCGTTTACCATTCACGATGAACACGCGCGATTTGTTGTCGATCAGCTCCGACGACATTTCACGTATGCCGAAATTTTCTGCAATGCTATTGCTCAACTTACCGTCGCGTGTAACCGAAAGTTCAATATGATTGAGGTTGGGTTTTCCGTATTGCCATGGCCACCAGATGGCAGGATTCTTAATATTCAGTTGTGGAAAATCTGTTGGAGTAAAAGTTACTTCAGCCGTTTCATGGGCATTTACGTGTATTTTCTTTTTGAAAAGAATATTGGTATTGATCTTTCCGTTCACTGTTACATCCTGATCGCTGTCGGAATAATTCTTTACCAGCGCGTCTACCGTAAGATGAGCAACTGCCAGGGAAGGCAGGTCGAAGTGCGTGGTCACCAGCGGATATAAAATACCTACGCGATCATAGGTTTTGATTTCTATATTATTGATGATACCCGCGTTATAGTCGGGCGGATAATGTATCCAGTCCGCATAATCCACCGCCAGGTCACCACCTCTTTTGTTGGGATCGAAGGGACGTTTGATTTCCAAAGCGAGCACATTGAAACCGGTTGTTTTTATATACTTCGTAATATTCAGCTCGATGATACGAAAAGGATTTACGATCTGACTGGAATCAGCAATGAGTACACCATTCAACCATACATTGGCTTTGTTGTTGATGCCATGTAGTTTGAGTACCACATCTTTTCCTGCTTCAGATGCCGGTAATGTAAACGCCGTACGGAACCACCAGGTGGAATCCAGCTTTGCATCTTTCAGCTTCTCAAAATTCCTGTCGTAAAACGGATCGAAGTTATACACTTTGTTTGCCAGCAATCCCGCGATGACGGTAGTAGGCACGGACACTTTGTACCATTCGATGGTTTTATAACCCGGTCTCGATATGCGGGCTCCGTCGTCTTCCACTTTGGTGGACGACTGCATCTGCCAGCCATCTTTTAATAACATGCTGTAATGTTCCGTGCTTTGCCCGAATGATTGTGCGATCGTGCATAACGATAGCAGGATGAAGCCGATTTTTTTCATAAATATTACTTAACCGAAAGTATGGCGTTTGTTGTGTTGGGATCCATTTGGTAGAGAATATAACTTCCCTTCTCATCATGCACTACATCTACGGTAGTTGTTTTTGTTCCCTGGCTAACCACTGCTTTGCTCCAGTTATTGGGGACATAGGTTTTGAGTGTCAGCGGCAGATCATACATGGACTTATCCAGCGAATGGGTGAGCGCCACGTTGAACTTGCCGTCCTTACCCGTGCTGCTCACGGAAGCAGCTTCACGTTCCCGCATGTATTTAGTAGCGTCGCCAAAAGTGGCGATCCAGAGTTTCTCCTGTTTGCTTTTTATATAACTAAAATATTCCTGAAGCTTGGGAATCGGCGTCCATTCCCAGCCGAGACTGTCGATGCCATGAAAAACAAGCACAAGCCACATGTCTTTATTCATGTACGTGGTATCTACCCACGACTTCATCAGCTCAATGGGTGTTTTGTGCAGCGGTCCACGTTGCCACTGCACATAATCCTTGTCGGTTGGATGTGGAGCATCTTTGCTCGCACGATCGAGTTCTTTTAAAAAAGGTTCTGGCATGCGGTTTCGCAGTGCAGGATAAATTTTATAAGCGATCTGCATCACGCGGTCGTCTTCATAACCATAAGGTACTTCAGCGGAGAACGTGTATTTGTCGCCCAGCTGATTTTTTATTTCTTCCTTACTATTCTCCAATTCATATTTTATGTTGGCTTCATCCAGACCAGGCATCGTGGCATGCGTGATGGAATGACTCGCGATCTCGTAACCTTCGGCTCCATCTTTTTTAAAATCATCCCAGCTGGAGCCAACCGCTTCCTTGTATTCGGGGCAGGGTTCATAACCTGGTTTAAAATCTCCATGACGCACTTTGGCATAGAGTGTATCCATCAATAGATAGGCTTGTTGTTTTTTCCCTGATGAATACAAACCACCCGCGCGGGTGTGATAAGAGATCGTGCCCATGTAACCAAGATATCCGGCAGCCGAACAACGCTCCAGGAAATTCTTTTCATTGGTAGGGATAACAGCAGATTCTTTAATGATCACTTCTACTGGCCGGCCCACGAACTTACCCTGGTATTTGGAACCCGTGATGGGACCGGTGATCACAAAAAACGTGGCGGGCAGTTTCATTTTCTCCATGAGGGGCAGGGCGCGGGTGAACTGGTGCCTGGAGGCATCGTCGTAGGTAATAGATACCGCACCGTTTTTGCCGTACTGCCATTTGGTGATCGTGGTGTTGCCAGCCTGGGCATAACTTATAATGGATGAAATCGAAGCCGCAAGGGATAACCATGTTCTGCGATGGATGGAGAAATGCATGTTCATATGGACCATGAATTTATTAAAAATCAAAAAGAAACGACGATATATCTGTATGAGAGGTCTCCATTCTCTAAGATCACAAATTGTGATCTTAGAAGTGTTTTCGGGCTCAAAGGTCACAATTTGTGACCTTTGAAGGAGTCCTAATCTAAGGTCACAAAATGTGACCTTAGAACATATCTAATTTAATATCTCACCGTTATTTTTTAAAGCCAATCCGCTCCCTTGCATTCCATTTTTTTTGAGCGGCATTTTCATCCAGCAGATTTTCGATAGCGTCGTATATCTGATTCAATTGACTATCATGCACTTCTAGTGTATTTTTAATTTCCTTCAACTGGGTTTTTACGTCCATTTCCTGAAGGGACAATCTCCTGGCTTCGACAAAAGCTCTCATTATTGCGATATTCATTTGGATAGCCTTTTCTGAATTTAAAACTCCACTAAGCATAGCAATCCCCTGTTCCGTAAAAGCATAGGGCAAATATTTACTATGTCGCCCCTTTCCTTCTAAGATCACAAATTGTGATCTTAGAGAATAGTTATCTGGTGAAAGAGCTATTTGAGAGCGCATTGATTGCCATTCTTCTGATAATAGCTGAAACATAAAATCTTCAGGAAATCGCTTAATATTTCGTTTGACAGCCTGATTTATAACCCTTGTTGCGACTTCATAGAGCTCTGCAATATCAAAGTCCAGCATAATTCTTTCACCCCTTACTTCATAAATTCTATTCTGAATACTTCTGACTATAACCATTTGAATGTTGACTATCAGATAAATCTAAGCCAACATGAATGCTAGATCTAAGTCATTTCACCCTTTTAAATGCGTTTTTTCACGCATTTCAAAGATGAGCAGGTTTTTGTGTAAAATGTGTTTTGGGAAATTGTGTCTAAGGTCACAATTTGTGACCTTTGAGGGAATAAATATATGCCTTGGCGCAAATGTGCTTAATGAACCGGTGAATTCAAAAAGGGACGTCGCCCATAGTTTCGAGCAGTCTTTTTCGGCAGACGGCGGTAAAACATGGGAAGTTAATTTTATTGGCACACTGGAAAGGATCAGTCAGTGAGTACATAAAACTGGCATCCATATGCCTAATAAGAACGTATTTAGTGTAAAGATTACTACTCCAGATTTATAAGGGCATTACCATATTATTTATTGCTGTTTTATTCGCCCCATATTGCATTGCACAAACAAAAATCATTACGGGGAAAGTTGCTGATTCAGCATCCAGAACCCCCTTACAGAATGTAAGTATCACGCTGAATAATAGTTCCGGGGGAGGATTAACAGACGCATCAGGTAAATTCTCTCTCGTAGTCAGCAAGACTGTCACCAGGATTACATTCAGCATCACGGGTTATCACACCGTTACCTATCAGGTGAATGAGGATTCAACACAGCATCTGAACATTTTACTTTCAAGATCTTACACCGAACTGGAAGACGTGGTGGTAAATGGGAAAAAGGGCAAGTATAGAAATAAAAACAATCCCGCTGTTGAGTTGATCAGGGAGGTAATCGCGCATAAACCGATGAACGGGCCGGCCGCCTATCCTTTTTCTTCTTACAAAGAATATGAGAAAACCCAAATGTTCACGGATGGCCCCTTTATCAAACTCACCCAGAACTTTTTATTGAAGAAGTTCAGATTCTTTTTTGAAAATACCGACTCAACAGTAGTGCCGGGCAAAAAACTAAACTCGGTTTATCTGCAGGAAATTTTTTCCAATAAATATTTCCGAAGGAATCCCGAGAAGGACAAGAAAATTATCATTGCACAAAAAACAGTCGACTATGGCGAGTACATCGACATGAAAGGAATTCAGGGTGCACTGCTTTATCTGTTCACTGATATCAATATTTACGACAATAATATCGCTGCGTTCACCATGCAGTTCGTGAGTCCGATTTCAGACCTTGGGCCCACTTTCTACATGTATTTTATTCGCGATACCGTTATTGAAAATGGAGAAAGGGTGGTGAAATTATATTTTACGCCAAGAAATCCGGAGGACCAGCTTTTTCGTGGAACCCTCTCCGTTACACTCGATGGAAATTACGCCGTTACTAATGTGGAGTTGGGTATGGGCAAACATATTGATTTGAATTATATCAGAAACTTCAAACTGAATCAACATTTTGAAAAAGGGCCCGGTGGACATTACTACCTCGCAGCTTCTGATATGCTTGCTTCGTTCAGCCCCTTTCCTAAAAGTCCCGGCGTGTATGGAGAAAGGAAATTATCCATTAGTGATTTATCAGATTCTGTTTTGGCCGACAATATATTTCACGGGCCAGCTGTAGACAGTTTGCCGGACGTGTCGCATCAGTCTGATTCATTTTGGACTGAAATAAGACCCATGCCGCTTACAGCCTCTGAAGCAAAGACGTATTCGAATGCTGACAGTCTTTCGAAAATGCCTTCCTACCGCAGACTGATGGATTACGCAACCCTGTATTTTGTTGGATATAAATCTGCCGGCAAATTCGATATCGGCCCTGTTCAGACATTCTATACGTTTAATTCTGTGGAAGGCTCGCGGCTTCAGGTTGGCGGAAGAACCAACTACAAACTCAGCAGGCGATTTTATCTGGACGGTTACCTGGGTTACGGATTTAAAGACGAACAATTTAAATACATGCTTACGGGAACCTATTCCTTCAACAACCAGTCCATCTACAAATATCCGTTTAACTATGTGCAGGCGAGTTATCAGCGTGACCTGAAGAATCCCGGACAGGAAAATATATTTTCCAATGGCAACACCTTTCTTTCCTCTTTCACGCGTGGATATAATTCCAGCTGGTTATACAGCGACATTTTCAGATTGAGTTATGTGCACGAATTTGGAAATCATTTCTCTTATATCCTCGGAACAAAATACTGGAGGCAGCAACCCGCTGGTTCGCTGAGTTATGTGAAGGAACCTTCTCCCCAGCAATATGATACCATACCGAGTATCACCACGGGTGAACTGTCGGTTACCTTTCGCTGGGCTCCCGGAGAACAATTCTTCGAGAACAAAGTAGGACGAAGGGCCATTGCGAATAAATATCCTGTATTCACCTTTCAGTATTCAAGGGGGATCAAGGGATTGTATGGTGGTGAATACAACTACGATGCCTATCATCTACGGATCACCAAACGGGTATTCACCACACCGTTGGGATTCTCCGACGTAAGGCTGGATGCAGGTTATCTCTATGGAAATCTTCCCTTTCCATTACTTACGATTCCTTCTGCCAACAGATCTTATTTTTACAGTTACAACGCTTACAACCTGATGAACGTGCAGGAATTCGTGATGGATCATTATGCGGGCTTGAATATCGATCACTACTTCAACGGATTCTTCTTCAATAAAATTCCTTTATTGAAAAAACTGCGACTTCGTGAAGTGATCGCAGGTAAAATATTATATGGCGGGTTGCGCAATGAAAACAATCCTAATGACAATCCCAGCCAGATGCTCTTTCCCACTATCAACGGTGTTACGTCTACCTATGCGATGAATGGCCAGCCCTATGTGGAAGCGAGTGTGGGTGTTTATAATATATTTTCCATTATCAGGATCGACCTAATCAAGCGATTTACCTATCTGTATCACCCGGGAATTTCAACATTCGGGGTGCTGGTGAGTACGAATTTTAGTTTTTAGGCAGAACCGTCCTTTTTATCTTTTTTCAATTTATTTTCATCATCAAGGTCAAAATAAATAGCTTTTACAGGCACGCTCAATACGATGGCTAGTGCTATCATTATGCAAATCAGGCCAAATGTTTGCCAACTTATCATTACTCCAGGCTTTTAATTCCCGATTTAATTTTTCGATCTAAAATGGAGATTATTATTGATAATGCAAAAATAGTTAATAATCCCGCAATAAATAAATTCCACTCGTTAATGGTCAAGGAACCCTTTCTAATTAATGAGATTATGCCTGTAATATCTGCAAAGAAAAATACGAATACAGCTCTCAGCAATTCGGTATGATATTTTATTGTCTCTTTATATCTGTCATTCATAATCCCGAAATGTAGTCAAATGTATTCCAACCTGATCAAATCGATGAAGGTAAATAACCCTTTTCATTCCGTTTTTTTCGGATGTAACCACCTTCCAATTACATACCAAACTCCACGATCAACGGGGTGTGATCACTGTATTTTATCCATGTTTCGTATTCCCCGATTTCAACAGAAAGCAGTTTGTTGCAAAAGATTGATGACGCGAAACAATAGTCGATATGATATGGTTTTTGCTGATGCCGGTACATATATAGAGTCGAATCTTTCTCCTCTCTTCCAGTCTGCCGGCGTGCCCGTTTATGTCGCCTATGAAATCAAACATGTTTCTTATTTTCCTTCCAGATATTCCATTATCGAAAGGATCCTGGTTTTTCCGAATTTTTTCAGTTCCAATAAATCATTGTCACCCGTGATGAGGTGAGAAGCCTTACCATCAGTAGATAGGTTCAGTAAGAAATTATCTTTTGGATCCCGACAGATGTCAACTGAGGTAGTCACCTCAATAAATATTGCTCTACTGCTCATGGCTAAAAGAAGATCTTGCAAATCTTCTGCACTAAAATATTTCCTGAATTTTTGCCTCTTTGCTACGGTGATAAATTCATCTATAAGTTCCTGGCTATATAGAAGGATGATCAGATTGTTTGAAAATATCTTATCGAGTGCGGAAATGTTTTTAGTAATCAGAAAGCTAAGCCACAAATTAGTATCGATAATGATTCTATCTCTTTGCTTTGGCATAACGCTTTGCTCTCGCAGATTCTACTTCTTTCGTGATCACTGCAAAGGATGGGGCATCGGCCTTTGCTTTATTCCTGATTCGCCTTACGATTTTGAGGAAATTGTCGTTGGAACTAATTTCTTTGATGGCGATTAGTTTTTGATCGGCTAGGTCTTTTAGCAGCTTATTTGCCTTCGGATTTAATATTTCAATTTGAATAGAAGACATATATCAAATATACAAAATTGCGTGTAATTGACATATACCCTAAATAGGGTAACTCTGTCACGATTAATTTAATAACGTAAGCATCAGATCTGTAATATCAAAGCGGGGGAAATCGCCTGTGTTATTTAATAACACGAGCACGATGCCTTTGTCAGGCTGAAAAACAAGCATATCAAAAAAACCAAATTCAGTTCCGGGGTGATAGATCACGGCATGTTTAGCCGAAACCTGAAATAAATTCCGGTCGATCATCCATCCGTAACCGTACGACGCATCCCATTCTTTCCATTCTACTCTTGGAGTAAAAAGCTGACTTTTTATTGCCATGGGTATTAATTGATCAGTAGTCAAGGCATTTGCCCAGTTCAGTAAATCTCCCGCCGTTGTTGTGATACCTCCCGCGCCAATCACATTTTCGACCGGATAGGCATTCTCCGGTTCACCGTTGATATATCCCGTTGCGCGGTTGTCCTTACCGGAAGAATAAATAAAATAAGAGTTGGTCATTTTCAACGGAACAAATATTTGCTCAGACAACACATCCGCATATTTTTTACCCGTTACTTTTTCAATAATGTCCGCGAGAATTACATATCCTGAATTGCTATAACTGAATTGTGTGCCGGGCGTGAATTCAAGGGAATCGCTGCAGAAGTTCTGTACGAGCTCGTCGGGTGTATATTTTTTATTTAATATTTTCACAAGGTAATCGGGATTGGAAGTGTAGTTGGGAATGCCTGACTGATGCGTTAGCAACTGCTCAATAGTGATACCGCCATGCACGTAACCGTTCAGGAATTTACCCACGGTATCGCTTAACCGAAGTTTATTTGCATTAACCAGTTGCATGATCAGCATCGCCGTGAATGATTTGGAAGTGGATCCGATCCTGAATTGTGTTGCTGCCGAATTGGGAATTCCCTTTTCCCTGTTTGCAAAGCCAAACCCTTTTTCATAGATCGGATTTCCATTCATCGCAATCAGTGCCGTTCCGTTAAACTGGTCTTTCCCATGATAGAAGCTGAGCACGGAATCGATGCCCCTGATTTTGTCCTTATTATTTTTTCTCAGGTAAACAGCCTGCTGGTCCTTATAATTCAGTGTGGTATTGTTTGCCTGTATTACCCGTATGGCAGAGTCCACATTAAACTCAGCCAGGATCAGATTATAATCCTGCCAGAAATGATCGGTGGTATCTGAATGTTCCGGGGCGTCGCGGGTATCCTGGATTACTTTGCTTTGGGATTCTATCCTGGCCTTATTGCGGAGTATTTCGTCTTTCTGGAATGGCTGTACGTTCAGCGTGTCGATGCTGGTGACGAGAAAATTTATTTTAATATCCAGCGGATCGAAAATAAAATGTTTTTTTCCCCCCGCCAGATAATACAGACTTCCACTGTTAGCCCGGTTTAAATAATATGTTGAACCGAATTTCCGATAGGTGATTATTTTGCGCTCGTCGAGCAGGTTGGCTTTCACGTGGGCCATGTTCAGCATCATCTTCATCAAAAAGCCCCAGTCAAAATAAGCAATGCCTTTCGGGCTCAGCCGGATGTCAAATTCCAGAAACGCCAGGTCGTCTGCGTCGATCAGTATCTTTCCTTTATACAGTGATTTTTTGATGCCGTCTTTCTCGTCAAACTGAATTTCATAGGCGGGCCGTCCGTTGTAATTCATGAGACCCTTGAAAACAAAAACATGCGATGCCAGCCCCTTCTCATCCAACAGATCTGAACCACTGACATCGCTTACGATATTCAACTCCGTAATGGCAGAAGGATCCAGCCCCATGCTCACATTGTCAGCACCGTTAAAAGCCGTAAGGTCCTTATCCACCCGCGACTTCACCAGGTTGAACTGATTATTTTTTTTCGAATAGTTTTCATAATAGATATTGAATACGGCTTCCGAAAGGTCGATCACTTTTTTTTCCTTGCTTCCCGTCATACGGTAGAATCCGCCCAAACGATATGGAGAGGTCGCATAGTTCTCCGGGATTTTAGAGATTGCATTTTTAAGCAACTCCAGCGCGTTGATTTTTTTAATGATCACTTCTTTCAATTCCGTTTCCTGCACCTCCATTCGAATGCTATACAAACTATCCTCTGTGGCGAAGAGTGTAACCGGCTTATAACCCACATGGGTGAAATGCAGCGCCTGCCCTTTATTTTCTGCAGGGATTTTTAAAATGAATTGTCCCTTTTCATTGGTCATGGTATTGATGCTGCTGTTCCCGAGACTTACAGTTGCATAACTTACCGGCTCCGCATCTTTGTTTATTACCATGCCTTTATAGACGATCGTTGACTGGGTGCTTTGACTCCGGGCGGTTGAAAATATCAGATGAGTTAGTAAAAAAAGTAAAAAGGCCCGGGTCATGTGCATATAAACTGGTGCAGGATTAAATCTAGTAAATAACCGGGGAGGAAATATTTAGTCTGCCTGATTAAAGAGGTATAAACAATATTTTAACAAAGAATGCGGCATAGCGCGGTATAACGTAATCATAAGCAGCAGCTGGTGCTGTTTTAAAAACAACCGGGATAGCAGCACTTATCAGCCATAAAAATATTTGAAAAAAACAGCAATACCGAGAAAAAGAATGATCCCGGAAAATATCGTGTTTCTAAAAAATGCAGCGCTTATATTGAAGTAAGTTCTTGTATCCTTTTGCGACATAAGATAACCTGCCAGACCATACACGAAGGTTCCCAGTACGGATTCGCCGACATGCCCATGTAAAAAGGAGTATTTAATCGAGTAATAAATTCCGGTGGCAAAATCTATTGCTTCAATGATGAAATAAATCATTAGTAACATCCATCCCCATTTCTTTTTTTTATATAATCCGACAATGGTAACCATCAGATAAAGTGGTGCGATCATTTCGAACAGCGTCAACGTTTCAAAACGATCAAGCTCATACAATCTGCGCCATCTGATAATCAGATTTGTCAGCATCCAGGCACAATAAATACCCAGGGTAACTATCAAAACGTTAATCCATTTTTTGATATTTATTTTAGTCTCCGGCGTGACAATAGGTTCTACGAAGTCTTCAATTTTTGCGGATACATTCTTCAGGATTTTCTTTTCATCTGGCCAGAAATCCTTTTTGTTTTCTCTCATGCGTTCAGCCTCAGCAATTTCCGCATGGGTAACCGTTCTCTCTTTAAGCAGTTCAATTGCGGCCAGCACAGCCTCGGGTTGATAGTCGTTTGGTTCTTTGACGATGTTCAACAATTCGGCGGTGTTGAAGGATTTATATGTTTCCCTGAAGTTGACAATCATTGGAAGGAAATAAGGGTTAAGCGTCTCTTACACAAAATAGAAATATATAAGACAGATTCAAAGCCATGGTTTCGACCTTCATGAAATATTTTAACCAGCTGAAATTTAGTGGGTTTCATTGTCTGTGTAGATTCGGGATATCTTATAATAAATATATTATAAACAGATTATTGCCTTTTTATCGGTTGAATTCCTGCAATTTTATTTTCTCTGTCGAAAATTACTTTGATAAGATCCTTTGGTGGTACGTTAGAATCTTTATTGTATTTATACTGCAGCATTACATAATTCGAGCCATCTAAACCAATTTGAACGCCGGTAAAATAGACTATAAGCCTGTTGTTGGATTTTATACTTTTTCTCAGGTTTTGTAATTGTTCATTCGTTACCGTACTAAGTATTAAACCTGACAAGCATAATTTTGCCTTTTCAAAATCATTATTTTTAAGCTCAGATAAAAATGAGTTAAACACCGAGTCCAGTTCTTTAATTTTATTTTCTGTCAGTTTCAGAGCATCCTCTTTGATTCCATTTTCAGCAAGATTTTGAACTTCCAATCTTATCCTATAAGTTGGAGTGATTGTCATTGATCCCCTTTTCTCATACTTTTTCGAAAGAATAATGTAAAATATAATTCCCGAGCTATCGGAAGTATTCCAGTGGTCCGTTTTTTCAAATCCTCCCTTTATTATTTTCGAAGTGTCATCTATGCTTCCTTCACTTTTACTTTTACCATATTTGCTAAAGATCTGTTGATATACGTCCTTATATTTATCAATAAATGCTTTCATTTCCTCGTTTGATATTGTCGCATTTTCTTTATTTTCTTGAAAATTAGTTTCGCTCCATTCATATACGACGTTATCGATTACAGAATCTTTTTCGAAATAAAAATACTGTACAGTCAGATCTGGAAGATCACGCTGTTTGCGCCGAAATTGAATGGGTTGCGCAAGGCCATTTTTTAAAATAAAATGTGATGTGTTTTCAGTTCTTTCACTTCCCAATAATTGTTCGATTTTCAGAAAATCTGCGAGTTTTTTATTTTGAATATTGAGTTCAAGATCCTGTGAAAGGGTTGAAATGGCTATCAGGAGGAGGCTAAAGCTAATTATATATCTAATCATAGAAGACCTATATACTTTACACAACAAATGCATTTTGTTAAGACATAATATACCCTGCACCTTCTAATCAAGAACCAGGTGTTGAATCATTTGGAAGAGGAGCGCTTATGAATGTATCGTTACTGTTCCATTCATCATAATTCTTTTTGAGCGCCCAAAGTGCAGACAATAATATTACGGATACAGCGAGGCCGGCAATCAGGCCTACAAAAAAGAACAGAATAAAGGCGACTATGATCGCATAAATTCTGATTCCTACTTTTTTATACTCCTCGTCGTAAAGTTTATATGAAGAACAAAGTTGATATCCAATAATACTTGCCCATAACAGAATTGCCCAGGAAATGATTCCCATAATGAATGCGAGCGTGCCAATATCACTTCGAACGATAAGAGTAGCTACGAGGCTAAATAGAATTCCTAATGATGATAAAACAATGGCCACGATGGAAAAGGCCTTTACGGTTTTTTTCTGGAACATATTAAGGGTTATTAATTTTTAGTTGGCCACGATAAATCCTTCTATTCGCACCCTGTTCCCTTTATCGCTCAGGCATATCGTTTTGCTATTACAAAATCGACATCTTTTTTGAGATCAGCAAACAAACAAGTACGGTTTTGCATAGGAAAAGTCTAAGGGTTTTTGCTTAGATAAATAATTTGTAAAATCGACTTACATTTAGAATGACCAACCCTGAAATCTACCACGTACCATGGATATATTAGATCAGGAAAATTTACTCAATGAGAAGGATTTATTGATTACGATTTGGACGAAACCTACCCTCACGCTTGATTTTATTCTTAAAAATTGTCCAAATAAGTATGTCACCTCTTGCTTATATTGGGCGGCATGGTGAATGCTCTTAATCAGAATTACCAACATTTGATTATACACAGGTGGTTTTACTCAATTTTACTATTGACAATCGTCATGATCTTAGGCGGACTATTTGGCTGGATTTTTAGCTATATCTATGCTGCACTTTTGAGCTGGACGGGCGGATGGATAAAAGGAAAAGCAAGCACCGATCAGTTTATGACTGTATTATCCTGGGCAATGGTTCCATCTATTTGTACTTTCATTTTACTGTTACCGGAACTGTTGTTCTTTGGAGGAGGCATTGTCGATATAGACATTCACGAGCAAAGCATTTTGAAAGTTATCGCCTATATTTTAATAATAGCGGGTGATTTTATCTTAGCCATTTGGTCTTTAGTGATCATGATAAAAGGTATTATGTTAATTCAAAAATTTAAAATAAAAAAGGCGGTATGTAACGCTATTTTTCCATTGTTAGTAATTGCAATTCCTGCTTTTATTGTTTTAGGGGTCATTTATATATTTCAATAGTCAGGGGTGAATATCAGTATTATAATTTCGGCATGGCAGTGTATGTCGCCTATGAAGTCAAACAGGTTGAATTTGAGGAAGTCGGATTTTGTACCCTATCGTATTATCATAGTCGTGAAAACCATAAAATAGAACAGACTTAGTTAAATATACTACCGAACAGGTTTGAAGACAGTAGTTAAATTTCCTTTAGGAGTGATTAGCCTCAACTCAAGTAAAAGTTTACGGGCAGCACCCTTAGATTTAAGGACTTCCGCATGCTGGCGTTCAAGTCCTTTCCGCATATTTTGAAATTCCTTCTTATTCATAAAATTGTGATACGACCGAAATGGATTGTGACTATGCACCTTAGCATTCTCACTTTTTTTTCTTTGGAACCCCAACTCTGGCTAACACTTCGTTTGCCTTGTCAAGCTTTTCTTGAAATACAGGCTGCTCTCTATATTTCTCAAGAGATTTATCTATAGTAATGTTTGGAGTTTTTTTTCCCTTTTTTTCCCTTTTGGTCATAGCTTAAATTTACTATTTTTTTTGAGCTAAAGCGGCAAATACCCAGGCGTGAATATTCGGGAATATGTTCAAGCTATAATTCAATAGGCAAATTTGCGAAAACAAAAAGAAAGGGTGTTTTCACCCGTCTTGATTTAAACCCTGTTGTTTAACTTAGAAACCAGAAAATAGATTGTATGAAGAGTGATGAAATTAAACAATTGGTGGCCGAATTTGAAGCAGCTACCCGGTTAATAAATAATGTAGAATGCTGGAGCGCAAGGGAATTGCAGTTACTTCTTGGATACAGCAAATGGGAAAATTTTGAAAAAGTAATAAGTAAGGCAAAAGAAGCATGCAGAAATGCAGGAGGTAATATTGGAGATCACTTTCCTGACGTCAGGAAAGTGATCGAGGGTGGGAAAGGTGCACAACAGGAAATAGCAGATGTCGCCTTAACCCGATATGCCTGTTACCTGATTGCGCAAAATGGGGATAGCCGAAAGCCGGAGATATCATTTGCCCAGACTTATTTTGCCTTGCAAACACGTCGTGCCGAGGTTATTGAACAAAGGCTTTTGGAATATGAAAGGATAAAAGCCAGGGAGAAACTAAGTCAGACCGAAAAACATCTTTCAGGTATATTATTTGAGCGGGGTGTGGATGAAAAAGGTTTTGCAATCATCCGTTCAAAGGGAGACCAGGCCCTTTTCAAACTGTCAACACCTCAACTTAAAATCAAAATGGGCATTCCAGAAAACAGGCCAGTGGCGGATTTTCTTCCTACTATCAGTATAAAAGCAAAAGATCTCGCGGCTGAAATGACGAGTCTGAATGTTCAAACCGGAGATTTAAAAGGTCAGGATCCAATAGAAAAGGAACACGTGGAAAATAGTATCGCGGTCAGAGAAATGCTATTGGAACGAGGTATACATCCCGAAAATCTTCCTCCTTCTGAAGATGTAAAAAAGGTCCTGCGAAAATTGGAAGGCGAGAATAAGAAGATACTTAGGGATGTAAAGAAGAAATCAAAGAGCTAATCAAAGGCCATTATTCCCCCTCCGCACCATCCAACAACTCGGGCAGGATATCTTTTAACTCTGCAGCCGGAAGGGTTTCTACTTTTCTCAGCTGACGTTGAATAGCCCTGGTTCTTGTTCCGACTACTTCATCCAGATTACTCAAACCTATCTGAATATTTTTCTGTGCTTTTTCCAGCATGCCTCCGAATTTATCAAATTCAGATTTTACGTTCGCCAGCACATTCCATACTTCGCCACTGCGTTTCTGGATGGCCAGGGTTCGGAATCCCATTTGCAGACTGTTTAAAATCGCGAGCAGGGTAGTAGGCCCCGCTACGCTGATTTTAAATTCATCTCTCAGCTGATCCACCAGCGCAGAACGACGGATCACTTCCGCATAGATACTTTCAAACGGCAGGAACATGATGGCAAAGTCTGTGGTGCCCGGCGGATCGATATATTTATCGCGAATGTCCTTCGCCATTTTCCTGATGGTGATTTCCATATTCTTCTGCGCGGTTTCAATATCGTCGGGGATCTCATTTTCATAAGCCGCGATCAGTTGTTCGTAAACGTCTTTCGGGAACTTGGCATCAATGGGCAGGTACACGAATTGGTTTTCGTCCTCCGTTCTTCCCGGTAACTTAATCGCAAACTCCACGGTATCAATACTCCCCTTTTTTGTACACACGTTGGCGTCGTACTGATTGGGCGCCAGTATCTGTTCCAGCAGCATCGCCAGCTGCACTTCTCCCACACCTCCCCTGAGTTTTACATTGCTCAGCACTTTTTTTAATCCACCCACATCCGTGGCGAGGATCTGCATTTCTCCCAGACCTTTTTGCACTTCGATCAGGTGTTTGCTTACGGTTTCGAAACTCTGCCCCAGGCGCTCACTCAGTGTTTTCTCCAGTTTCTCTTCTACTGTTGATCTTATGTTTTCTAGTTTGCTTTCTGTATTGCGGATCATCTCGTCCTGCTTCTTTTCCAGCTGCGCGAATTTCTCTTTCTGTAATTCATTGAAAGAACCAACGTTCTTATCGAAGCTCAATTGAAATCTTTCGAATGAGGAAGCAAGCGTTAAACCAAAATCTTTGAGATTTTGAGCCAGGTCTTCCCTGTTTTTTTGATTGTTCTGCTCAAGGGTTTTATTGATATCCCTGAGGGCGGTCTGACTTTGTTCCGTAATATTTTTGAGTGTGTTGTTTAACTCCTCACGATTGTCTTTGGCAATCTGCCCGATCTCTTGTCGGTTCATTCTGAAATCTTCTTTCAGATTTGACTCCAGTTTTCGTAACTCAGCCAATATTTCCGAAACCTGATTTTTTAACTGAGGAATTTCTGTACTGCTTTTATCACGTAAAACGAAAATTAAAACAATCAAACCTGCAAGGAGTAAACAAATAATGATTAAAAGCGTTTCTGTCATAGAGCCTTATTTATAAATGATTAACCGCGGAAAAGGTTTCAGGAAATCAAATCTAAAGAAGATGGGCGACAAAGCACGTCGTATCCTTACCTCATCAGACAATTGCTTTAGAAGCCATCCGCCGGAAGGCCTAAAATCAAATCAGGGGCCGGGAATTTTTTTGATGAGTGCCTTTAACTGGCTAAATTGGATATATCGTTTTTTGGTCTTTATAACCTTGGAATGTGAAAAATTCAATCAGACTTTTTGGCTATTTCGATCTGCTGTTCATCCTGCTTACGGTAAGCATTTTCGCGTCCTGTATTAAAGAGCAATCACACCCTGTCAAAGGGGTATATGCTCCGCCGGCCGGACCACAATATCCTGCTTCCGTCGCGGGGCCGAACTTAACCATTATCGGGCCTCAGGACAGTGTTGTATTCCATGGCTCTGCTGTAACAGAATTAATGGAAACCATCGCCCGTTATAAATGGAGACAAATAGCCGGACCATCGCAATCTGTTTTGGTCTTCATGAATAGCCCTACTACCACAGTTAGAAAATTATCCGTGTCAGGGCTTTATGCATTTGAATTGAAAGTAACGGACAATAACAGTCACAGCACACCCACAGCGCTATGCTTTTTTCTTTTTGGGAAGCCCAACTCTACCAAGCACTTCGTTTGCTTTGTCAAGCTTGTCTTGAAATATAGGCTGCTTTCTATATTTCTCCAGGGATTTGTCAATTTTAATGATTGGAGTCTTCTTTCTATTGTGTTCCCTGATAGTCATACTTTAAATTTACTATTTTTTCTTTGAACTAAAAATGCCTCGTATTCAACTCCTGTCTCAAATTCTACCCAGTCATCGTCTATAAGTCCAAATACTTGAAAATCATGCTTTATCTCCAAAAGATATTTGGTAATACCTATTCTATACAATCGGTTTCTTGACTTCGTAGTACCTGTAGCAAAGATCCGGGCATCAGGATATTTCTCTGTAAATGCATATACGGTTGAAACTACCGTTGCGAGAACCATATCGCTGTCTTCGTTGTTGGAAATTGTGTTATAATCAATTTTTTCTGTTAACGGGTCTTTGTCGCCTAATGCAAGATTGTAAACGTCCTTTAAATTAGTCTCGCTGTATTTTACAATTTTATGAATTTGACCCCTGGGACCACGACTGGTAAATTCATAAATCATCGACAATAACTCAGTTTTCACTGGATATTTTGGAAGTTTCATTTTCCAAAAATACCCTGGCTCAGGACTAAATTTCCGATGTTAAAATAACATAACTAAGGGTGAAATCACCCTAAATATTAAGTGAATGAATTGCTATCCGGATTGAAAGTGTCCAAAGCCGTTTTATAAATAACAAATAAGGCAAAAAACCCGGAAACAATGGCAAAAAAGTATATTAATCCTGTCTTTAATTTCTTGTTCATTGGTTTCATCTTGTTGGGTATTCTGTATAATATTTTAGCGTTGCGGAAAGGTTATTCTTTATCTCATTTCGCAACCTCGCCGGACTAATAACCTGCAGATCCGATCCATAGGAAAGTAATTCCTTTACGAGATCATAGGTGATGTACACATTGATCTCAACGATCAGGGATTTCTTATCCTCTTCAATTATTTTCTGTGAACTGTGCAGGGGATAGGCTTTTATATACTGGGCCTGAGCAAAGGAAAACTTCAGCAGGATCAGTTGGGGCTTTTCGCTATGAGTACCCGCGATACCAAATGAATAAGCGAAGAACTCAGGCAGATTGTAGGAATAAGTTTCCCTGAACCTTGTTTTACTGATATCAATATCTTCTATCCGATCCAGTCCGAAGGTTTTGAGTTTTTTATCCTTCGTGTCTACAGCTATCAGATACCAGCGACCCTGGGATTCTTTCAATCCCAGGGGATGCACACAACGTTTGGAAAGAATATCGTCAGGGAATTTGCAATGACTGAAATTCAACACCTTTTTATTTCGGATAGCATGTAACAAAGCGTGAAAATGATCCAGGCCCTTTGGTTTACGGGTATCCAGGAAAACAAACTTGCTGAATTCCTGTGCGGCGTTGATGGCGTTTACGATCTGGTATGATTCGAGCAGACGTTCACCATACTCTTCCGTCTCCGCCCTGTTTTTAATGAAATATCTTTTATCGCCCTTCTTTTCATTTACGATTTCAATGTTGAGTTGGGAATGAATGTCTTTAATATCCCTTTGCAGGGTTCGCCTGGAAACGGAAAAATCCTTGGCCTGTATAGAAGACTCACCTTCCAGGAATTCAGCGATCTGATCATAAGTAGCCGGGCCTTTTTCCAGTCTTTTCAAGATCAATGCAAAACGGGATATAAATGTTTCCTTTGGCATGTGCAATGTTAGGAATCGAATCTACAAAATCTGAACGACAAATCATGTCGTCGCATCGACACTTATTAAATGTTAAATTCAAAACAGCCAATCCGAACGACATGATTTGACGCCGGATCATTTTACTTTAGATCTCACAACCCCAACCAAATGACACAACTCATTCCAGATAAACCAAACGAGAAAAAGATAATTGTATTTCATGCGGACGATCACTGGCTTTTCAGATCCGGCGTAAAAACTGCCATGTTAAAACACCCGGATATTGTTATCGCCAAAGAAGCTAGCAATGGCAGGGAATTATTGGAGTTATTAGAAAAGGAGATCCCGGATGTAGTGATATTGAATATTGCCATGCCCGTAATGGATGGCATTCAGACGCTTCCGAAAATAAGGGAGAAATATCCCACATTGAAGGTCATTATTCTCAGCATGCACAATGATGCGAGTATGATAAAGAAAATGATGGAATTGGGAGCCAATTCATATCTGACTAAAATTACGGATAGTGATGTCATTTGCCGGGCAATCAAATGTGTACATGAATATGATTATTACTATAGCGAACCCATGGAACGGGCTTTTTTAGGGGGCCGCGCTCCTTTCGATGGGGATAGTAGAAAATATACCTATAAGGAACAAAGAATCCTGGATCTGCTTGCTGAGAACAAAACCGAATCTCAAATCGCCGAGATTATTGATGTCAGTAAAAGGACGGTGGCGGCGATTATTGACAAGCTGAATAAAAGGATTTGAATCATATATAACTTAATTTCATAAAGTCAACTGCCTGCCATGCGAAAGGTTTATACAAACTGCGATAAGTGCGATAGAGAAATCTATTACGAGGACAATTATATTGCCATATCTAAAAATGTGGAAAGTGCGTCAACGCCGATTACAGACGACGAAAAACATGTTTTTATTCGCGACTCTGAACTTTTGTTGACTATTTGCAGCAATTGCGCGGTTTTATTGAATAATGACCTGGTTAATATCCTGAATAAAGTTGTTCTCGAAGGAGACCTAACTATTAAAGACCACGGAGAGGATCTGCTTGATGAAGCAATTTCTACACTCGACATTCGTAAGATAAATTTCAAATGTGTTGGAACTTCAGACGGCCTTAAACATTTGTTGATGAAGAATGAGCCTGGCGGTAGAGACAAGGATCCCGCTATTGTAGTGGATTATGAAAAGCAATTGAACAAAGCAGCTATAGTTGGGAAATATAAGAGGGCGGCTCATCCTATGACTTTCAATGCGTTTTATATGTATGAAGACTGTCAAAGTGAGGTTGCAACTGATTATTTACTGGAGAAATTATCAAAGGATCAAATAACTGAAATTGAACATTTTTTTTCAAGCAAGGAAGTAAGCGATAGAGAGGCTATAGAGATAAATTAAGATTGGCAATGGGCTATTTTACGAAATCACGTTTCAGGCTGGCTCTCGAGTGTCCCACGAAAGTCTACTATGGGGCCAATAAAACGATTTATGCCAACCAAAACCTGGATGATCCCTTTTTGATGGCTCTTGCTGAGGGAGGTTACCAGGTAGGAGAATTGGCGAAGTTTATATTTTGCAATGATCCCATTGGAGAAGATATCACGATCGATGAATTGGATTATCAGAAATCTCTTGATCAAACTGCCATTAAAAGGTCCCGGCCCGGACAAATAGTAATAGCCGAAGCGGCATTCAGACATGAAAATTTCTTTGTACGAACCGATCTGATTGTTGAAAACGAGAATACCATTCATATTTATGAAGTAAAGGCAAAGTCCTGGGACAATGATGTTGAGTTTTTGGCAACTGGTAAGAAGGGAGTTAATAAAAGCAAACAATATTTGGATAAGGACTGGAGTATTTATTTGTACGACATCGCATTTCAGAAATGGGTGGTAAAAAAAGCAAATCCGGGGAAAAAAGTTATTGCTCATTTGATACTGGTCGATAAAACGGTCGATGCGACCATAGAAGGTTTAAATCAAATCTTCAAAATAATAAGGAACGGATCCCGTATAAACATCACAGTTCAGGAAGGCATTACTCAAAAGGATTTGGGGATCATTCCCTTGAAAGTTATCAATGTTGAAACTGAGTGTAATTGGATTTATTCAAATCCTGTCAAGATCGAACTGGAAGGAGAATGGGCATTTGAAGACCTAGTGAATTTTTTAGCCGACAAGTATATCGCCAATGAGAGAATTTGGACGAGTCATTTAGGAAGGAAATGCAGGGACTGTGAGTTTAAAAATGAAGAATACCCATTGGGAATGCAAAGTGGTTTTCATGAATGTTGGAAGCATCTTGCAAAATGCACAGATGAAACCATTAAAGACAGACTTATTTTAGAACTCTGGGGTGGAAAGGCCGGTGCTACAGGTATCGTGAGCAACGCCATCTCTAAGGAAATATTTTTTCTTAAGCATGCTGACGAGTCACTATATGCGGCTCAAAATTATGTAAATGCCGGAGGAACAACTTTAGACGCCACGCAGAGAAGAAATATCCAGATCTTAAAATCGAAAACAAACGATTATTTACCTTACCTGGATATTGAAGGATTGGAGCAGGTATTCGAAACCTTGAAACCTCCCTATCATTTCATAGACTTCGAAACAACAGCGGTGGCACTTCCTTTTCATAAGAACAGAAGGCCCTATGAAGCCGTGGCGTTTCAATATTCTTATCATTTGATGGATGAGAAAGGGAATATCTCCCATAAAAATCAATACCTATCCTTCGACAAAGGATTTTTTCCTAACTATAAGTTTATTAGGTCTTTGAGAAAAGATCTGTCCGGGAAACCCGGAACAATATTCCGATACCATCAGCACGAAAACAATTACCTGAACCATATCTATAAGCAACTACTGGAAGAAAGGGAATCCAGTGTCCCGGATAAAGCCGAACTCCTAGCATTCATTGAGGAGATCTCACATCGAACAAAAGATACACCCAGTGTTTGGGAACCTGCTAATGATATGAAAGATCTGTATGAATTGGTTTTAAATCATTTCTATTCCTTGTACGCCAAAGGGTCCAACTCTATAAAAGATATCTTACCTGCTGTTATAAAAAGCTCTGACTATATTCGGGATAAATATAGCAAACCAATCTATAGTACCTCAGTTATGCCCAGCCTGAATTTCAAAGAGCCCCATATCTGGATAAGTGAAGAGTCTGGTTTTAATCCATACAACACATTACCGGCATTATTTGGAGAAATTGACAAAGTCCGATTTGAACTTACCGACAGCAGTTTGTTGGAATTAAACAATGGCGGTGCAGCCATGATCGCCTATGCATATTTGCAATTTACCGATATTACTGAAGAGCAAAGACGAATCTATCGGGATGGGTTATTAAGATATTGCGAACTGGACACAATGGCGATGGTGATGATTTGGGATTATTGGGGCAGGGAGATTGGTGCATGGTAGAGTACGATCTCATTTCTAATCTTAAAAATTATTTGCGAGATATTAATACGGGAGAGAAGAAATAAGATCGATTGAGAATAATTTATTAAAAAAAAGTAGCCTTATAACTTTGAAAAATAAATTTATGATTAAAACTATTTCTCCAAAGAATGTGTTGTTCATCAAATTAGGTGAACATGGTGGATACGAAAAGGAATGTATCATAGAATCTCAAACTCTCAGGCTTGGATATAAGGAAATAGATCATCAAAGTTGCCTTAGAAAAGATTGGCCAATTATTTACAACTATTACATAGAAGTTGAACACAGGAAACCTTTTGTAGCTACCAATCAAATTAACCAAATAAAGCAGTTTTATGAAGCAAATGAGGAAACACTATGGGTTACCTTTTATGCAAAAAAGCTCTGGTGGTGTTTTTCGGAACCAATAATTGCTCTTCTGCCGGATAAATCAAAAACGAGACCGGTAATTGGATCTTGGTCAGATTCCGATATAAATGGGAATAGTTTGAATATTAATAATATCAGCGGGAAACTTTCTAAAGTTCAGGGTTTCAGAGGCACTATTTGTAATATTCTTGAAAGTAAATATGCAGTTTCAAAAATAAACGGCGAACAATTAGCTGAGGTCAAAGAGGTTGAAACAGCAATGTATAATTTAAAAACTAAACTATCAGAATTGATAAGACATCTTACCTGGCAAGATTTCGAGGTATTAATAGATTTAATATTTCGACAGGGTGGATGGCAACGACTAAGTCCGATTGGTAGTACCCAAAAAACTTTGGATTTGGATCTTTTATCTCCAGTGACTAATGAAAGAGCCATGGTCCAAGTTAAATCCAAGTCAAATTTGACTGAATATAAAAATTACAAAACACAATTTGCGGAGACTAATACTTATGAAAAATATTTTTACATTGTACACACCAACTGACGACTTATTAAATTATGATGAAGACGAAAATATCAATCTATATTTTATTGACAAAATTACTGACCTATCTGTAGCTGCTGGTCTTATAGACTGGATTATTGACAAGACATCTTAGGATTGGTTTTTACGCTATCGATTACTTGATGAAATATCCCGCTTCATTAAATAAATTTCAAACTAATTTGATTATATGTATCAAGAATTGGATCAACTAGCTCCTTCAAGAAAGTCAGCAGCAAAAACGATCTATGAAACTTTTAAAATCCTAAGAGAAACCGGGGGACATTTGCCGGGTAAGCAGGTCATAGACAAGATTGAGAATTCAATTGAAATGACCGAATGGGAGAAGGGTATTTACGAAAAGACAGGATATGTTCGATGGAAGTCAATTTTACATTTTTATACAATCGACTGTATAAAAGCTGGATACCTAAGAAAAAATAAAGGTGTTTGGTATTTAACGGAAGAGGGTGAAAAGGCTATGGCGTTGGGACCATTAAAGCTCCTTGAAACCGCATCAAGATTATATAGAGATTGGGCAGCAGAAAATAAAGGAGGGAAGCAAAAAGAAGAGAAAAGTACGGGTGACGCAATTGAATTTGATGAGAACAAAACTCAGACTCAAAAAGCAAATTTGAGTTTATTAGAAGATCAGGCGATTGCGGGAATCAAAGACTACATTCGTAGCAAGAATGCCTATGAATTTCAGGATATAGTTGCAGCCTTACTCAGGTCCATGGGCTATTATACGCCGTTTATCTCTCCAAAAGGTAAAGACGGTGGATTAGATATTGTTGCATATAGTGATCCACTTGGCGCAACATCACCGCGTTTAAAAGTCCAAGTAAAACATAAACCAGATGCAAGTGTTCCTGTCGATGATATAAGAAGTTTAACAGGTTTACTTAATAAGGATGGGGATATAGGACTTTTTGTTACATCTGGATATTTTACATCCGAATCTGAAAGATCTGCAAGAGAAAGCCATAGACATATTAAGCTTCTAGATATTGATAATTTTATTTCATCTTGGCAAGAGTTTTACGATAAACTTACGGATGATGATAAGAATTTATTACCGCTACATCCGATATATTTCTTAGGGAGTAATGACTAGAAATTAATATTGATTTATGTAAATTAAATCAAACTATATTCTAACTTATCTTTCCATTTTTTCCAGCTTGGCAATATTCTGGTGAGAAGATTATAAAATTCTTTGGTATGGTTATGATGTACCAAATGGCAAAGTTCGTGAGTAACCACATATTCAACACAGCCCTTAGATGCTTTAATTAATTCAACATTCAAAATAATTTTTCCTAGTGGTGTGCAGCTTCCCCATCTTTTAGACATAGTTCGTATTATTAAAACAGGTGCCGCAATTCTGTAACGTTTGAATTTTAGTAATACTTCCTTTAATAACTCATGGAATAATCTATAGGCTTTTTGTTTGTATCATTTAACCAATAGCATATTTAATACTTCAGGATTTGGATTTTGTGAGTGTATCCATAGTTGTCCTCTATAAGCCTTTACCTCACATACAATATCCGGCACAATTTTCAACCGGTACTGTCGACCTAAATAAAGATGGGTCTCGCCATTAATAAATCGTCTTGAAGGGGTAGAAAGTTTGTATGTATTAAAGTGATCAATTTGTTTAAAAATCCAAGGAGCTTTCACTTTTACTTTTTCCAATACCTGTTCTTCCTTTGCTTCTAAAGGGGCAAGCACTTCTACACGGCTATCGGGATGCACTTTAATGCCTAAAGACTTCCTCTTGCAGTATTCAAGATTGAAAATAACCGTCCTGCTGCCAAATCTTATCTGATGCTCCATTAGCTTTTGTATTTTGTTTCTGCCACTTTAATGCATTCAGCTATCAATTGATCTATATGGTCAAAGTTTAATTCCAGATCATACTTGTTTTTTATTTCAAAAAGAAGATCATCTATTTCAATTCGCATCTTTCCCTTGATATCATCATTTTTCTGCCAGTCTATTACAGGATGTCCATTATCAAAAACATTTTCTTTTACCACATCGTCAATGCCGACAGCTATCTGGGCTGCTATATCTATTCTGTTAGTTTTTGATCCTAATCCATCCTTCAGCTCTTCTGAGGTCAGATTGTAAAAAGCAATTGCAGTAGGATTGTCTTTTATAGATGAAGGCGCATTTTTGTGTCTTCCATTGAAGAAGGTGTTTTCAAAGTCTTTCGCTTTTGCTAAGTATTCCGCTTCACTTATTCTTTTGTGATGGTAGTCTTCAATTGTCTTTTTAATCAACTCTGACAACCGCTTACTTTCAACAGGATCATCGTACCATTTAATGCTTATTGCCTTCAAAGTACGACTGGCAATGTGATCTGCTTTAGCCGCCTTACCTGTAAGCTTTTCCAGCTCTGCCTGTCGTTCCTCTTTATCAAATATGTTTACCAGGTCTGTAATCTTCAACACTTCCCCATCCGATGTGATATGCTTATCAATTAGCTTTTGTACTTGTGCTTCATAGACCCTGTGATCTGTTTCATCCATGTAACGTCTTTTCACAGATACCCTAAGTGCCAAAAAGAATGCAGCATCTTTCTTATACTTATCAATCTGCTTTTCAGGTGTGTTATTACTAAACTCTAAACTTGCTAAAGCCAATTTCAATATTCGCAGATAAGCAGATAGCTTGTCATAGAAACTGTGCCTTTTTGCATCATCAGATAAAAGCTCCTCGTATGCTGGTTCATCGTACTTGTTCTTTACTTCTTTAAAGATGTCCCACAACTCAGAATGTGCCTGCGGCAGCTTTTCTATCTCTTTGATAATGTTTGTAAGTGTGCCAATTAACTCTTCGGGATCATACTCTTCTAATCCTGCATAAGTATGCAAAGCGTCATCCAGATTTTCAAGATTGCCATAGTAGTCGATAATGTAACCATAATCTTTACCAGGGTACAACCTGTTTACCCTTGCAATGGCTTGTAGTAAAGTATGTTCTTTTAAATTTCTTGTGAGGTATAGTACCTGATTTCGTGGTGCATCAAAACCGGTCAGTAACTTATCTACAACTATGATGATTTCAGGTTCATCCTGTTTCTTAAAGCTGTTAATAATGGCTTTTTCGTACTTCTCCTGGTTACCGTACTTATCCATCATAGCATTGTAAAATGCTTTTACCTTATCATCACTTTCTTCAAATGCATCTTCTTCACCTTCACGATCATCAGGGGCAGAAATGAGCAGCTCAACGGATACCCTACCTATGTCTTTAAATGCATCTCTGTACCGGATTGCTGATAACTTATTTGGTGCAACCAACTGAGCCTTGAACCCTGTGCCCTGAATGTTGTCTGTAAAATGCGTTACAATATCCCATGCCGTATTTTCAATGAAAGACGCTGACTGAACTACTTTATTTCTGGAGGAGAATTTACGTTTTAAAGTAGCTTTACCGTAATCAGTAAGCGGCTCTGCTACTCGATCAAAGAATGTATCCAGTGGCTTCTCATTTACCTGCATTATGTTGTGTCTTCCTTCATATAATAGCTGCACAACTGCTTTATCTTCTACTGCATCCAATATCGTATAAATTGTTCCGGGAATAATACCCCCGAATTGTCCTGCAGTACTCTTTTCTTTCTTCATCAATGGAGTGCCAGTGAAAGCAACAAAAGCCGCATTAGGAAACACTTTTTTGACTTTGACGCCCATTGGACCATAATGGCTTCGATGCCCCTCATCCACCAACACAAAAATGTTATTGGCTTCAAAAGAAGCAGAGGCCTTACTTACTAACGTTTCGAACTTGTTGACAATGGTTGTTATAATTGTATCGTCCGACTGAAGAAGGTACCCCAACAAGCTTGCATCCTTTTTAAAGTTCTCCAACTCCTTTTCAGTAAGTTCTTCATTTCTGAACTTTTTTATTGCCTCATAAGAAGCACCTTTAGTTGCCTGCCTTACTACTTTATGGCATTTTTTGAAAGTATCAGTTATTTGATCGTCCAAATCAACTCGGTCTGTAATTAATACTATTCGTGGGTTCTTGATGGCCGGATGCATTGCAATGAGTTGAGCAAGCATCACCATTGTCAGTGATTTACCGCTTCCTTGCGTATGCCAAATAACGCCGCCTTGTCTTTTACCATCAGGTTGTACTTTACTGATACGTTCCAGTGTCCATTTTACAGCAAAGTATTGTTGATAGCGGGCAATCTTTTTTACACCATCGTCAAACAAAATGAAATGATACATGATGTCTAACAATCTATCTTGCCGGCATAGGTTGTGCAGCATCTTATCCTGCTCTGTGATCGTTAAGTCGTCCTGCTCCAGTTGGTTGAAATACTGAAGGACATACTGAAATCTTTCTTTAAACAGCACTGTCCGTTCGTTATCCGGCAATGGAGCATTTTTTAATTGTTGCAATGTTTGCAAATATTCCTGCTCATCGTCTTTATACCTGAATTGTTCTTTCCAAACGCTCCAAAACTCTTTTGAGGTCGCTGTGGTGGCATATTTTGCTTCATTAACTGCCAAGCCCACTACCAGGTTTGAATAGCAATACAATGAACGAATGCCATCTTCCTGTTGGTTACGTAAATGCTGTTCTATCGCTTGGTCAATAGGGTGTTTAATCTTAGGGCTTTTACATTCAATCACCACCATCGGTATACCATTGATAAACAGTATCACATCAGGACGATAGGTATCGGTTCTCTCAAAACGTAGGACAGAATATTCTTCGGTTACGTGGTAAACATTGTTTTCAGGATGCTCCCAATCAATGTACTTAAATGAAAAACTCTTCTTATCACCCAATACATTTTGCTCTAAACTCTTACCCAACGTTACCAGATCATAAAACGCCTGGCTTGCCGCCATAAAACCATCCTGTAGTGGCAATTCTCTTAATGCAAGAATGACTGTATTGATGTTTGCTTCACTGAATTGAAACTCCTTGCCCTTATATTCAATCTTGTTAATCTCCTTGAGCTGCTTTTTCAGTACGGCTTCCAATAATACGTTTGAGCTCCGGTTACCCCTTGCCTCCAGTGCTTCATCAGGTGTTAAGTACTGATAGCCTAGCTTCATCAGCATTTGAAGTGCTGGTATTTGTGATATGTGATCTTCTTTAAATGAAGGTGCCTGTGTCATTACTTATTAAATATATTTTTTAGCCCTTTAATAATTAGAAACACGAGTTCATGAATATTTGTGCTTTCAAAAAGTATTTTGTTTTCCTCTACGGAGAGTCCATTTAACTCAGAGATGTATTCTATTGGATGTTTATTGAAAAATTCAGAAATCTCATTGTAATCTGTTGGTGTTATTGATTTTCCCCGACAATATTCTTTGAACTCTTTGAAAAAATCGGTTTCATATTGAAACTCATTAGATAATTGCTTTGGTTGTTTTCCAAGTATAAGTTGTGCCAAAGATTTTGCTGCGCCACCGAAACCTCCAAGTATAAAAATTGGCTTCTTAGCGGACAAAGAATGATAAGCTTCCTCAACTATACCAGGTAGATAACCAAGAAATCCCTTTTCTTTGCCTCCAAGAACAATTCTTGCATGGCTGTCGTTTGCCATTGTTATTCTCATATCAGCAAAACATTCAGAAAAGACAAACCTATCGATCACATTTGCAAATGGTTTATACTCCTTCTGTCTATCAATCTCACCTAAATGCGTAGGAACATCCAAAATGATAGGCTCAACCTGTAGTTTCACAAAGTTTGCCCTATCATCAATCGTAAGGGAATTAGAATTTGGGAAAGGGAAATAGTTAACAAACCGTCGTTCTTTATCACTTAAATATTTATATTGATAAGATAATTCTGCAAACAGCCTTGTAAAACCACCCTGCCTTAAATCACCGCCATAAAGCATGGTTGCTCCATTTACAATGAGGTAACGGGCTATTTCAATGGATATATCATCAAGGTGATTGAGGGATAATCCTAAGTATTCCAATTCTTCACTAGCAGAAACAGAGATAGCTATTTTTTTCCCATGCAAAAATGAAACGGGAGCATTAGTAATCTGTTCTTCGGTTTGCTCAGCTATAGATTGTGCCAGGTTTTGAGAAACGCCGGATATGTTTAGCTCTTTTTCCATTTTTGTATTATAAGGTTGGTAAACTGATAGGTGTTATAAACTTTATTTCAGCATCTATTTCATTCAATATTCTCAGTTCCTCAGCTCCAAGCGGGGGTTCAGGATATAAAATGACTAGTCTTTTTCCTGCTTCAACTTTCTTTTTTAGAATATCAATATAGTTAAACAACTCTGGCGGTGATGTTATAGATATAAACTCAGTTCTATCTTTTTCGTATCCACTCTGGATAATTTGAAGTAACTCCAACTGGAATAAGTTATTAAGTACCTGCAATAAGGTTAGATTCACAATTTCATAAAAGCTGTTTTCCTCATCTGGCTGCATTGTTAATGTTGGTGTATTACCTAAATAAGGAAAAGCCCTTTTTTCTCCATTCTTTATATCATGTACGACCACAATTGAACATTTGTTACGCTTCGCTATCAGTACTTCTATCCGGCACCATTCCCTGGAGGAGTACTCATCAGTATGGAATACAACTAAAGCAGAATTTCTAATTTGTTCCTCAAATTGCTTTTCGAAGTCATAGCCATCAGCAACATCGACCGTGTCAAAAAACACATCGAGCTTGGTTTCCCGCTCGATGAATGCTTTAAGGTTCTGGGTAGTGTGCAGCCCATCTTTTTTTGCATGGCTCAAAAACAATTTTACAGGTGAAGGTGTCTTAGGAGTTTTGTCATCCATCCATATCGGCAGGCGGATAAAAAATTTGTCGAAAGCGCCCTTCCTCAGTTCGCCAGTAAAAGACTTGCCTCGGAAAATTTAGTAGAATTGGGGTTTAAATATTTGTATCACGATGTTAAAACAGCTATGTATCGCTTTAATCAGGCGTATTTATTAGATTCTACAAATTCGGATATTTATTGGGGTTATGGAGGCGTGTACATGGTGTTGGAAGACTATCCAAAAGCAAAAGTTCAATACGAAGAAGGTCTTCAGCATGATCCAACGAATACAAGAATTCTAACTGATTATGGTACTTATTTTATGACACAGAACAATTCTGATGCTGCCATTCAATATTTGGCCCGGTCATATAAATTGGACGGTACGAATCAAAATACTTTATTTAAACTTTCCGCCTGCTACTATTACAAGAATGATTGTAAAAATGCAGTATACTATTATGGAAAATGCAAATCACTGGGAGGCGATCCAATCACCAAAGTTTTCGAAGATGCGCTACATTCAAAATGTAAGTTCTAATAAATACTTAGTGAATATTTTATTTCTTTAACAAGCATTTACAAGAAGCTAATTTGGGTTATTGATGATTCATTCTTCTAGATTTATTGAATACCAGATGCGAACTGCTTCAGTAACCTATCCACCGATTACAGCATATATTATCATTACTCCGTCCTTAACGATTTTATTGGGTTTGCTTTTGCGGCCCTGATGGTATGATAACTGATCGTGAACAAAGCGACGCCTATCACCATGATGGCCGCCAATCCGAACATCCACCAGCTGATGCTGATACGGTATGAATAATCCAGCAGCCATTGATGCATGAAATAATATGACAGGGGCGAAGCAATGATGATTGCAATGATAATCAAGGCCAGAAAATCTTTGGAGATCAGCGCCGTTATGTGCGATACCGACGCACCCAGTACCCGACGGATACCAATTTCTTTTGTCCGATGCGTTATCATAAATGCAACCAGGCCCAGCAACCCAAGCGTGGTTATAAAAATGGCCATTCCGCAAAGCAACGACATCAGCGTTCCCAACTTTATTTCGGTGCGATACATCGCATCGTATTCATCGTCCAGAAAGGAATAATTGAAGGGACGCATAGGAGCAAACGCACTCCAGGTTTTTTCAACCTGCGATAGCACAGTGGGTATCTGTCCAGGGCCCACTTTCACCAATACACTACCGAAATACTGCGGGTTATTGAATAACACCACGGGTTCAATTTTATCATGCATGGAGCTGATATGGAAATCTTTCATCACACCAACAATATTGCCTGGCCCGGTTAAGCCAAGAATAACTTTCCTGCCAACAGCTCCATCAGCGGTAATATGATAGTGCCGAAGGAATGCTTCGTTAACGATAAATTCATTGATCGTACTGTCTTTTGTAATTTTAGCCGGATCAAAATTTCTGCCTTTTAATAAAGAAATCCCCAGCACAGGAATATAGTGCGGGTCGCCTGCAATGCCTCCTACAATGTGCCAGTCATCGTTGTTAGTGGGATTTGATTTAATAGAAAATCCGTTTCCAACTACTGTTCCAAATGGTGAGCGCCACGTAAGCGAAACATCCTGTACGCCGCTTATCTTTTTTAATTCGCCGGAAAAGGCATTCAGCTTTTTATTAATATCCGAATTTCCTTTGATCAATAGCACGTGTTCCTGGTTGAATCCCAATTTTTCCGATTGCATGTATTTCAATTGCAATCCCACGATCATCGTTGCCAGGATCAATATGATGGAAATGGTAAATTGAAAAACAACCAGACCTTTCCTGATTGAAAGGCCTGATTTGCCTGTTTTTTCAAATGATCCTTTTAGGGTTTCTATGGGTTTGAACCTCGACAGAACAATGGCCGGATAGAATCCTGCCACAATCGACAATACTATCCAGCCTCCCAGAATACCTAAAAGAAAATTACGGTTTAACAGGTGGAAAGGAATGTCTTTACCCAATAAATGATTCAGGTATGGTAACAGAACACTCGTTGCTGCAATCGAAATAAGAATGGCCGGCAGCACAAGCATAAAAGATTCGGAAAGAAATTGAGTAAAGAGTTGGCGGAAACTCGCGCCGATGGTTTTCCTTACCGCAACTTCTTTGGCGCGGATGGATGCTTTAGCAGTAGCAAGATTCACATAATTGCCACATGCGATCAGTAATACAAGCACAGCAATAGTAACGAAGATGCCGATATATTTAGGATCGGTGATAGCTAACTGATTGGCATAATTATAAGCCTGCGTGTTGAAATGAACATTTTTGAGTGGTTCAAGTCTCAGGTGAAGTGTATTTTCAGAAACCTGCTCCCCTGCCTTGTGTGGCGGATTTACCCATGCCTCGATTTTATCAGAAAGTATTTTTGTGTTGATTCCTGGTTTCAGCAGCAGGAATGTGGTATAGTCCGGATTGTTCCATTCCACCTTTGATTCCATATCGGCGAAGTCCGTCATACTGCGGAAGGAAGTGAGGAAGTCGAAACTCAAATGCGAATTGGAAGGAACGTTTTCAATAACGGCCTTTACCACATATTCTGTTTTATTGTCGAGGAGTAAGGACTGTCCAATAGGATCGGCTGTTCCAAAATACTTTTTAGCCATATCTTTTGTTATCACCAGCATATTCGGATTACTCAGCGCGGTGGTGATATCGCCTGCGATTGGCTTGAAATCAAATATGTTGAAAAAAGAAGGATCTGCATAACAGAACTTTTTCTCATCAAATACAATGGTGCCGTGGCTTAAAGTTGCAGCTCTCCACAGGGTTGAAAAACGGCATACGTCTTCAATTTCGGGAAATCTTTTTTTGAGTTCGGGTGCAACAAAAATAGGAACAGATGGAGAAATCACCTGATTGCCTCCCATAAGAACATCATAATTCACCCGGTAAATGCGATCTTTTTTGGCATGAAATCCATCAAAGCTCAGTTCATACAATACAAAGGACAGAATCAGCAGGCAACAGGTAATCCCGATTGCCAACCCGGCAATATTGGTGATGGAAAAAGAAAGGTCCTTTTTCAGGGATCGCCAGGCGATCCGGATATTATTTCTGAACATGATGGTTTGGTTTGTATTTAAAATTACTGATATTTTTAAAGAATGCACTTGCTTTGCCAGGTACAGCACATATTGTTCCTTTACAGGATCAAAAGATTCGTTTAAAAGATGGAATTACAAAAAAAGAAAACAGTACTCGTGTCGGGAGCTAGTATGGCCGGACTCTCAGCCGCTTTCTGGATGAACAAAACAGGTTACAAAGTAACGGTAGTTGAACTGGCCAATGAACCCAGAGTGAATGGCGCCGCTGTTGATTTACGGGGAAATACCATCGACATCGTTAAGCGCATGGGGATTTACGAAGAGTTAAAACGTAACAGCTTGCATGTGGAAATGGTATCATTCAAAAATGATAAGGATGTTACCGAAGGATCGATAGCACTGGGTGCAGAAGGCGCTGAACCCGCTAATGATGAGATTGAAATTGAACGAGACAAATTTGTTAAAATACTATTCGATAAACTGCGGCCGGATGTTGAATTTGTTTTTAACAACAGCATCATGGCGTTAAGCGAGACAAAAGACAGCATAGATGCCACCTTTAAAGATGGTACACAACAAAGTTTCGACCTGGTATTAGGTTGCGATGGTTTGCATTCAGGCGTCAGGAGGATCTGGTTTGGTAACGAGAGTGAGTATGCGCATTTCATGGAAGCGTACTTTTCAATCTCCATCATAGACAAATTGCTGGTGAAGGAGAAAACCATGGAGATGTATAATGTGCCTGGCAAGTCCATTACACTGAATTCCTACAATAATAAAACCGACGTTATATTTTGCTTTGTGTCTGAAAAAGAATTTCCCTACGACTATCGGGATACTGATCAACAGAGAAAAATTATCTCTGAACAGTTTACCGGGCTAAGCTGGAGAACCACAGAATTACTGGGTGAAGTGCAGCAATCGAAAAGTTTCTACTTCGATAAATTCTGTCAGATTAAAATGCCATCCTGGACGAAGGGCAGAGTGGCACTCGTGGGCGATGCCGCATATTGCGCTTCACCTGCTGCGGGAATGGGTGCGTCGCTGGCAGTGGAAGGAGCAGCAGTGCTGGCGGATGCTCTAGTTAAGCATGATGGAAATGTTGAACTGGCATTTGCTGATTACAATAAAAATTTCCGTCCGTTGATTGACTACGTTCAGGCTACTGCCGAATTGAATGTTAAGGAGAATTTTATTCCCAGAACCGAAGAAGCCATTCATAAAAGAAATACACAGAGGAGGGCTTTTTAAGATCTAGGCATTAAAGCGGCGCTGATAAATCCTTTGAGGAGTTTGGGGTCGGATTGAAATTATGCGGCAGATAGATATGCGTGTTTGAATTCAGGTTTATGGTCATTAGTAAAACCATAAATAATTGCGTAATTTTATACAATGCAGAAGAATGGTATTCATAAAAAAACACATAGGAGTGTTTCCGTCAAAAAAGGAAGCAAGGTCGCCATCGTCAGAAATATTTCAATTATTAAAGATGATCTGACAAAAAAGATTCTTGAGAATGCTGCGCAAAAAAGTATGGAAAAAGCTGCTCAAGAAACAATGAAAGTGATGGGTTACAATATAATTGCCAAAAATGGTTGGGTTGTAAAAGTATTTCCCAACAATAGGGTAGAAAGAATTTCTCCAATTCCCCGAGTAACTGAAAAAAAGTAGTTTGACTACGGGTAATCAAAAGAAGATATTACGTCTAAGAGTATTTGCAGGTCCCAATGGATCAGGGAAAACCACCGTTTTAAAATTTATAAGAGATTTAGAGATTGACGGCAATAAAATTGACCTCGGATATTATGTGAATGCAGATGATATAGCTGAAGAACTTACTACAGAAGGCATTTCATTCAAAAAATATAATTTAAAGACGACGCCGAAGGAATTTATAGATTATACCCTGGCTTCAGGGTTAATTGGTAAGGGGTTTAAAAAACCTCAGTTTATAAGATCATTTAAATTAAGGTCCAACCATTTGTCCCTTCTGGATAAATCTAGTAAAGAATATCTGGCACAGGTAATTGCCGATTTTCTGAGAAAGAAATTACTAATCGAAAAGAAGAAATTTTCATTTGAAACAGTCTTTTCTCATTCTTCAAAATTAGATATTCTAAGAGAAGCCGCAGATGCAGGGTATAAGGTTTATTTATATTTTGTTTCTACAGAATCACCGAAAATCAATGTTTTTAGAGTTAAGGCTCGTAAAATGCAAGGTGGCCACAATGTACCGGCTAACAAGATTCGAAGCAGGTACAAGCGTTCAATGAATCTTATGTATGATGCCTCGTTGATTGCTGATCAATCTTATTTTTTTGATAATTCATCGACTGGCAAAGATCCTAAAGTAATTGCACAGGTCAGGAAAAACGGACTTTTGCAGGATGTCGAAATTTATGGCGAACGACCTTATTGGTTCATAAAATACTTCAGCATAAAACAGGCTACTTATAATGCTAAACTTGACAACTAACCACAAGCGATTACTTAATAAAAGTCTGTTTTTTTATGGAATTTCAGGGTTGGCGCATCGTAGTTAGACCAAACCAACCATCCCATGCTATTCAAATACTTCAAAATCGCCTGGAAGCATATCGTGAAGTCCAAAGGACTCAGTGTTATCAATATTTTCGGACTGGCTATCGGCATCAGTGCCAGTCTGGCCATCTGGTTCATCCTGCAGCACGAACTGAGTTACGATACGTTTCATAAAGACCGCGACCGGATCTATCGCCTGGTTTCTGATTTTGGCGGAACGGGCGATCACCGCTACACCGGCACGGTGTCCATGCCCACCGCAGCCGAGGCGAAGTTGAAGATATCGGGTTTTGAAACCATTACCTGTTTTCATAATTACAATGCCACAGTTACGATTCCCGATCGGGGCACGGATCCCAAACATTTCCCTAAAGTCCCCGATGCAGATAATAACAACGACCTCATATTTGCAGCGCCTGAGTATTTCAAAATCTTCAACTATCAATGGCTTGTCGGCAATCCTGTTTCTGCATTAACAGAACCATACAAAGTGGTGTTGTCTACAAAAGAAGCCGTCAAATATTTTGGCAGCACGGATTGGGAAAGTCTTATCGGAAGACAGGTGATTTATGATGATTCTATTAAGACGACCGTTGCGGGTATTGTGGAGGAACTGAAAGGCAATACCGATTTTACTTTTACCGACTTCATTTCGTACAGCACCATTGATGCCGGTTATCTGAGGGGAGTAATGCAATCCTTCAACTGGACTTTCTGGGATTCACGCGTGCAGACGTTTGCAAAACTGGAAAAAGGAGCAAGCGTGGTTACGCTTGAGAAGGAACTGACTAAATTGGTGGGCAGTCATTTTAATTGGGATCCTGGCGCCTACAGAGTTTATCTCCAGCCACTTTCTGATTTGCATTATAGCACGAAATATCAAATGGATTATGGCAAGCAGGCCAATCTTTCTACGCTGTATGGCTTGCTGGGAATCGCTGGTATTATATTAATTATAGCAGCCATCAATTTTGTAAATCTTTCTCTTGCTCAATCCCTGCAACGTGTTAAGGAAATCGGCATTCGAAAGATATTGGGCAGCAGCAGGGCTGGTCTCGTGTTTCAATTTCTTACGGAAACATTCCTGATGAGTATACTGGCCCTGATCATTTCGTTACTGATGATCAAGCCCATCCTTTCATTTTTTCCATCTTTTGTTCCCAACATCTCATGGTCGGATATGCTGACTGCGAAAACCGTGTTGTTTATCATTTCTCTTATTGCTGTAACTACATTCTTATCGGGATTGTATCCGGCACTGGTATTGTCTGCCTTTCAGCCTGCGAGTGCATTGAAAAGTAAAACAGGCGTGAAGGGTGGTTTCCCTGATCGTTTTCGCAAGGGGCTGATTGTTTTTCAATTTGCCGTCTCATTGATATTTATTATCGCGAGTATTTTTATCGGCAACCAGATTCACTATATGTTGAGAAAAGATCTGGGATTTAAACAAGATGCCATCGTTACACTCAATACGAATGGCTGGGATGCTGTTAGCAAAAGGAATTTATTTGCAGAAAGAGCCAGGAATATTCCTGGAGTAGAAAATGTGAGCATGGACGACATACCACCTGCCGTGTTGGGAAGTCCGACCATGCCCTGCATTTATCATGGAGCGACTACTTATAATATCGGGGTGAACCTGCGACTGATCGATGAACATTATATTCCACTCTATCAAATTAAAACGGCAGCCGGTAGAAATTTCTTCGCGGGCGATACACTGCACGCAGTGATCATTAACGAAACCTGTGCCAGGATGCTGGGATTTAAATCTCCTGATCAGGCAATCGGTAAGTTCCTGCAAACCGGAGGTCCTGATATGAAGGGAAACGAACATCCAGTTCCCGTCGTGGGCGTAGTGGCTGATTTCAACTTACAACCCCTCAGTAGAAAAATCACACCGGTGGTGATGTATTCGATTCCTGCGAATGAAAATGCTTACAGCATAAAATTAAAGACAGCTGGAAATGACGTGGGCCATTTTACAGATGCGATGGACAAAATGGAAAAGATCTGGAAGGAAGTATTTCCGTCACAACCCTTCCTTTATCATTTTTATGACGATACCATTGCAGACTTCTACCGTAAAGAACAAAAGACTTCACAACTCGTTTACCTCGCCATGGCTATTGGTGTTTTCATATCCTGTATTGGTTTATTTGCGCTGGCAGCACTCACAGCAGAAAACAGGAAAAAAGAAATCGGCATCCGAAAAGTGCTGGGCGCAAACGTGAGCGCTATTGTTACGATGCTTTCTAAGGATTTTATGAAACCGGTACTCATTGCCATTATTATCGCATCACCTATAGCAGGATACCTGATGAACCGATGGTTGCAGAATTACGCCTATAGGATTCATACCAGTTGGTGGATATATGCCGCGGCCGGTCTGACTGCATTGTTCATCGCGATGATCACTGTGAGTTCCCGCGCGATTAAAGTGGCGATGGCGAATCCGGTGGAGAGTTTGAGGGCGGATTAGTCCCGCAAGTGCGGGAAAGTCCCGCAAATGCGGGACAGATCGTTGGCTGCTGGCCGGTGGCTGTTGGCCGATTTGTTCCCAGGAGATTTACCGAAGACTATTATACTACATGCATTTGCTTTGAATGCATATAACTCTTATGTATATTTGTATTACCTTTATTTTTGGACCTACCAGAAGTATTGCGTTTCGAAAATGGTAATACGTCAGGTAACATTATTTATAAGCATAGTGCTGCTGTACGTTACGCCGGTAGTGGTGCCCAGGATCATTTGGTTGAGCCGTTCTCAGAAGACTACGGGGGTTTTCTCTTTTGAAGGAATGGGTAGTGCCGGAGAACAAATCAAGCTCTCCTATTCTTTTGTATATTTTATGTATGGGAATCAGAAAATCTGGTTTGAAGGTCCAGGCCATATGGAATTAAAAGAAGGTAGCATCGTCCCTGTCAGGTATCAGAAAAACAATCCTTCAGACGCTAAAGTAGATACGTTCCTCGGGTTATGGGCAGACACTGCGGTTTATTGTGGAGAACCACTGGTAATGCTAATCCTTATTTTTTTACATAGGGGAATATTTCCACCCGGTTCGAAAATACGCCTGTCGTTAAAGAAGCCCTTTTTATTAATAATCAACTGATTTATTTAATGAAATCCTACCCCTGACTTACAGGCATAGCTTTCTTATGTATATTTGAATATGACTTATTCCACAGAACTTCTGAAAGGGACGTTAAAAACAATTATTCTAAAACTACTCGCCGATAATAAGAAGATGTATGGATATGAAATCACTCAAAAGGTAAAGGAGCTGACTGCCGACAAAATTCAATTAACGGAGGGTGCTTTATATCCCACATTACATGCCCTTGAAGCCGATAAACTGGTAACCACTGAAATTGAATATATAGGAAAGCGCATGCGAAAATATTATCGCTTGAGCCAGGAGGGGAAGGTAAAAACAAAAGAGAAAGTAAAGGAGATATCGAGCTTTATGGAGTCGATGGTTTCTTTGCTTGATCTGAAGACTAAAAAGTCTTGAAGATGCATTCTTTAACTGACCAGGAAGTTGATTTTATTCTGAAAGATATTCTTGATCGTGGTATCATTACGGAGGATCTTCAGCATAATTTACTCGATCATATCTGCATTATAATTGAAAATAATCTGGAAGAGGACGGCGATTTTACGGCATGCTATTTATCGGTGATTAAAACATTTTATAAAAATGATTTATCTGAAATAGAATTTGAAACGCGTATGCTCTCAACTTTCAAAAATCATTTGGCCTTCAATAAGATGCAGTTCTTCTCTCTGATATTTTCGATTTTCATTGCCCCTTTTATTCTGTATAATCTGCTTTGGATCGATATTCATTGGCAATCGGAGAGATGGTATTTACCGGATGCTGTTTGGGGAGCATCGCTGGCTTATGGGTGTTGGCCGGCGTTAATTATTATGATTGTTTTTTTTACTCCGGAAAAACTCGAGCCGTTGATTCCGAAGGATTCTACAATTCTCCTGGGAACGAAACCCTTCATTAAAATTATTCCGCACTAACAGATGGGATCGTTATATACAACTGGTGCGCCTAATGATGTTTTTCTGCCTGGGTCTCAAAACTAAAACTGGAAATGCGAGCAATCGATGAATGCCAAGACTACCATAGAAGAACGACTGGCAAAAATCAATGCCTTCCTCAAATCGGGGAAGAAAACCGATGCCGAAAATATTCATCAGCTGCGGTTGAGTGTAAAACGTATTGATGCTTATTTACAACTCATGCGATTTGAGAGCAAATTTGGCGCGGTATTACAATTGCCGGAACGCCTCGATAAAATATTCCATGAGGTAGGTGAGCTGCGAAAGATTGATTTAGAAACAGAAGCTATCCATTCCATCACAAAAAACGGTATTATCGATAGCCCTAAACGCTTTATGGAATATCTGAGTTTGGTAAAAAAGAAAACAGTGAATAAACTTGGCGAAAAGCCGAGATCTTTTGCTGTTTTCAGGGTGAAGGACTTTGTAAAATTTCCCAGCGGGTTATTGTCAATCCACTTACTCGAACAATTCTTAACCGCACGCGCTGTGTCTGTCTCGGATCTTTTGAAGCAGGATATCATGGCTGATATGCGCAACCTGCATCAGCTGAGAAAAATATTAAAGTCAGTTTTGTACGTCCTGCCTCTTTACAAAGAGGACATTGAGTCAGTTCAGCGTATGTTGAACAGCTATGAGAAAATCATTAAATCCGTTGAATCCAATATTGGGTCTTTGCACGATACGGATTCTTTTGTACGTCATTTGGGAAAGAAACAACACAAGATTCATGCTACTGAACAGCAATCTATGGAACAGATAAAGCAGGAATGGCTGAAAGAAATAGCTAACATGAAAGAGAATGTTCAGCAACAGCTGCCCGCTGTACAGCAATTTGCTGATGAACTAACGAATGTTACAAAATAATAGCTTACATTAATATCATGAATGGTGGGTAAATGTCAATTAAAAAACAATGCAATGAAAAAATGGATCCTCTTTTCAGCAGTCCTGATATTGCTTTCTTCTTTCCGTCATTATAAATCCGTTTCATCGGATTGGGTTTCTTTATTCGACGGTCAGTCACTGAACGGATGGAAAGTAGGTGAAAACGCGGGCACATTTTCAGTAAAAGATGGACAGATCGTGGTGCATGGACTTACGGCCCATTTATTTTATATAGGCGAATATCAAAACCACAATTTCAAAAACTTTGAATTCAAGGCAGACGTGATGACCTATCCCGGTTCGAATTCAGGTATTTATTTTCATACGCACTACCAGGAAAAGAGCTGGCCCGACACAGGGTTTGAAGTACAGGTGAATAATTCGCATACCGACTGGAAACGAACCGGTAGTCTCTACGATGTGGTAAATATTAAAGAAGTGTACGTGAAGGATATGGAGTGGTTCACAGAATATATCAAAGTGGAGGGCAAACATGTTACGATTAAATTGAACGGCAAAACAGTTGTGGAATATACCGAACCTGCTGATTTTAAACCCGAACCAGGACAAACAAATCATATTATCTCCAGTGGCACTTTCGCCTTGCAGGGCCACGATCCAAAAAGTGAAGTACACTTCAAAAACATTCTTGTGAAAGTGCTGGACTAGAAATTTTGCATAGTGTTAGAATTCAAAATAATATTGCATCGGGGATGAAAAAACTATTACTATCGGTCATTCTCTTCGCAGGAACGAAAGTCTTTGCCCAGTCAAAAGACGCGGATGAAATCATTGCATTATCAAAACAGTTTTTTCAATGGGAGATTCGTAACAGCGCTGATTCTGTTGCGCAAATGCTCGATGAACATTTTATTGGAGTTACCAGTGCCGGCATCAGACGTAATAAAGCTGAATATCTTGCTAACTTTAAGAACCCTGGCTTCATTCACAACGGTATCAATATCGAAGAGACCAGAGTAAATGTTTTTGGAAACACGGCTATACTTACTGGCAAAGGGTTGTTTACCATTACAGCAAACAATGTTCAGTCAACCCTGCATCTCTTTTTCATGGAGACCTACATGAAAACAAATCAGGGCTGGAAGATGATCGCATTGCAGGGAGGCCATTTCCCGGATAAGTAAGCGAACTTTTATGACGCTCGCCTGTTGTACTGCTACAACATTCTCCTCATTCATATGATCTCAAAGGAAATCACTATAGCAGGCAAGAGCAAAGCTCCCATCACAATAAACCGTTTTGGTTATGGCACCATGCGTCTTACAGGCGAGGGCATCTGGGGAGAACCGAAAAATCGACCGGAAGCCCTGTTGATATTGAAGGCAGCTGTCGCGCAGGGAATTCAATTTATTGATACAGCCGACTACTACGGCGATGATGTTACAAACAGACTTATCGCAGAAGCACTTCATCCTTATCCAAAAGATCTGGTCATTTGCACTAAGTTAGGTGGTGCGAGGAAACCTGATAAAAGTTGGATTTCTTATAACCGTCCTGAACAATTACGGGCCAGTATTGATAGGAACCTGCAAACGTTGAAGAGGGAACAGATGACGCTGGTTCATTTCAGGGTAATTCCGGGTGGTGTTCCTTTTAAGGAATCAATGGATGCGATGTTCCAATTGCAAAAAGAAGGAAAAATATTACATCTCGGGGTGAGCAATGTCAGCGTGGAGCAACTGGATACCGCCATGTCTATGGGAACGATTGCCACCGTAGAAAATATGTATGGTCATGGTCAGCGCGTTTCTTTCAACTTCCCTCATGGGGGCGTGAACAGCGGCGGCGAAGTGCTTAATACATGTGAGAAAAATGGCATTCCTTTCATCCCCTATTTTTCCTTAGTCCAATCCCTTCCAAAAAAAGATGACCGCATCGCTACGATTGCAAAAAAATACAATGCCACCGAAGCCCAGATCAATCTCGCCTGGTTGCTTCATCGTTCACCATGGATACTACCCATACCCGGCACTTCTTCTCTTAAACATTTTGAAGAAAATATAAAGGCGGCGGACATAACGCTGAGCAGGGAGGATATGGATTTTCTGGTTTAATCGAACTTTTACTACGCATGTACATGGTAGTTATAAAATAATTTTCGTCTATTTTATGGATTGTACTGTAGCGGGACACTGAAAATCATGTGTCTATAAAAACTATTCTCATCCTGGGAAAGCGGGGAAAAAATACCTCGTATAAACCCTTGCATGATTGGATCTTGCGATACATCTTTGCATCAGCAATGAGGTTTTTACGGTCACACGCCGAAAAACACGAGAACGGAAAGAGAAGATACCAAGTGTAGATCCACATCCCCCTGAATAACCGTCCAATCCCCTGATGAACCCACAAGACGGTTTTTAATTTATTCATCATACCCTAAACTACACATTATGAAAGCGATCTCTACATTTACAACATTGTTTTTGATTATCATCACCTGTGCTACTTCTGCTTTTCTATATCTGAACGAGAATTATAACATCTCTGCTGGTCTTACCATCGTTTGGATTGTATCTCTCACACTTTGGATTGGTAAAGCCATGGGCTTTACTGTACCACTTGTAAACAAAATACTTGCTAAGAGCTAGTTTTAGAATCGCTGGTATATTGAATAGAGCCCCGAGAGGGGCTTTTTTTTCCCCCCGGAAGTCTCAAGACTGAAACAAAGGCGAACATTGAAGGCCATACGCATGACATTCTACGCCTACTAAGGCTCTAGCCTTGCAGACATGGGTGTTTTATTGGGGCTTTTCACCTAACGAAAACCAATTGCCTGAATCATCAAGGAACAGAGCCTCGTAGCCGTAGAATTCTTTGGTAGGAGGCTTTTTAAATACGACTCCTTTTTCTTTTAATTCTTCATAAGTCGCGTTGAGGTTGTTGCATCGGAATACACCAAATCCAAATGTTCCCTGCTTTACCAGTTCCCTCATCTGGTTCGCTGCATCGCCTTTAAACATCATTCCTTCTGCGATGGGCATCAACGTGAGTTCCAGATCAGGCTGGTCAGGCGGACAGACAGTCAACCAGCGCATTCCTGGGCCCATCGGAACGTCGGTATGTACTTTGAATCCAAGTTTATTTACGTAAAAATCATGGGCACTCTCCTGATTGAGCACGTAGATACAAACATGATCCATTTTGGTTATCATCGTAATATGTTTAATGGTTATACAATGATCCAAAACTCCGAAAGGAATTCCTATACCACTTCTTGAAAATTGCTATTTTTTAACCAACCATGTTGTTCAGCAAAACAATTGGGAATAAAATTCAACGGTTTCAGTTTCATATTTTCTCTTCTTAGCCTGGATGACTTCTGATACGATGAAGGTGTTAGCGCATAGAATCGTTTGAAAAGACCGGTAAATGAACTTACGCTGTCGAAGCCGACCTGATAACAGATTTCGGAAACAGACAGGTTTTGATTCAATAATTCCCTGGCCTTCTCAATTCGGAAGTAAATTAAATATTGATGAGGAGTTTTACCGTAAATGGATTTGAACAACCGGATGAAATGATATTTTGAAAAGTTGGCTTCACCCGAAATATTATTCAGGTCAATACTTTCTGAATAATGATTATCAATAAACAATTTTGCCCTCACGATTCGGTGGTAAAGGTAAAACTTGGACCCTGCTGAAATTGAATTTTCCAAGTAATGAAGTTAATTATTGAAACTGAAATATCTGTCATTTGGGATAGGTTAGTTTGAAAAGCTAACTTTAAAGTGATCAGGAGATTTTATTTTATATGTTTTGTGTTACGGTAGATTGTAGTGAGTGGTTACATATACTGATTTCTATAATCAAATAGTATATTCTATGTCAAAAATCGCATTACAAAAAACTGAGATCCTATCATTCCTATCTGTCCTGAAAAATAAGTGTATTTTATTAATTCTATGTTTATGTGTATACTATTGCAATGCTCAGCATTACAAAACCGACAGCCTGCGTCGGTTGATGGTCCAAAGCAGCGATAACAAGAACAAAGTTAATTTCCGATTGGAACACCGGGTGAAGGAACATCTTGTTCATAAACCTACGCCTGTGCCGGTTCCCGCATAATGATTACCGTAAGATTATTGCCGACCGTTGAAGTCTTTTAAACATTGAATTAAATATCTTTGATGCTCTTTATTTTTGAGGGTGAATAGATGCAATGACAAAAAACAGATATATTTCGCTGATACTTATTCTTGGCGGATTAACGGCGCTAACTCCTTTTTCGATCGATATGTACCTGCCGGGTTTTACGGCCATTGCCAGGGACCTTGCTACTTCGACTTCAAAAGTTTCGCTAACGCTGAGTAGTTTTTTTATTGGTGTAGCACTCGGACAATTATTATATGGTCCGTTACTGGATCGCTTCGGTAGAAAAAAGCCGCTTTACATCGGACTTTCCGTATATATACTTGCTTCGATTGGCTGTGTTTTTATTCACAGTATCGACGGGTTGATTGGTCTGCGAATCCTTCAGGCGCTTGGTAGTTGCGCGGCATCTGTCGCAGCGATGACACTGGTCAGGGATTTATTTCCGCTTGACGAAAACGCAAAAGTGTTTGCTTTACTCATTCTGGTATTGGGTGCTTCACCCATGATTGCCCCGACAGCCGGAGGGTATATCATCAGTGCTTATGGATGGCATGCGGTGTTTGTTGTATTGACATTGATTTGTGTGGTGCTTTTTGTGAGTTGTATTTTCTGGCTACCAGCAGGAAATGCTCCTGATCTTGAACGTTCGTTAAAGCCCGTACCGATCACCAGGAGTTTTTGGGAAGTATTTACCAATCCTCAATTTTATACTTATTGTTTAACCGGAAGTATTATGTTTACCGGATTGTTTGCATATGTGGCGGACTCGCCGGTTATCTTCATGACTGTATTCGGCGTGTCGCAAAAAATATTTGGATGGATCTTCGCAGCACTTTCGATTGGATTCATCGGCTCCAGCCAATTGAATAACTTATTACTAAGAAGATTTCATAGCAGGCAGATACTTTCTTTTATTCTGAAATGCAATATGGCGCTGGCGATATTGTTTTTTCTTTTTTATTATATGGGATGGCTGAATTTGCCAGTTACCATGATTTTTCTTTTTGGATTTCTGGCCTGTGTGGGTATTGTGAATCCAAACACAGCGGCGCTATCGCTGGCTCCCTTTGATAAAAATGCGGGAACTGCATCGGCTCTGTTGGGGGCCATTCAGATGGGCTGTGGTTCACTGATCACGATATTCATCAGTCTGTTTGAAATACCCTCACTGACGCCGCTCGTTATTTCATTTCTTATGTCGTCGGTTCTGGCCATTATTATAATGAAGCTGGGGAGCAGACAAATTAAATCACCCGTTTTTAAAAATACGGCGGTTGTGGCGGGACATTAATTCTCGCTAACTTTATTTATACGCTTAAGACATTCCGGGCATGAAACTGTTTTTTATTTTCGTGACCTTAATCTTTTTCCATAGCAGTTATGGACAGGATGAATATACGCTGGCAGATACAACCCGTATCATGCAGATGCTGGTAACAGCCAATGTATACAATTTCTCGAAAGCTGATTCAGGATTGATACTTTCAGAAAAAGCCCTGGATATGGCGCGCAAAATTCATTTCAAAAGAGGTGAAGCACTTGGACTTCATTCTCTTGGAGAAGCCTATAGTATCCTGGGCGATTTTCCCCAGTCATTAAAAAATCAATTCGATGCGCTGACGGTCTATAAAGAATTGGATGACAAGGTCGGCGTGTCAGAGTCGCTGACGTATATAGGCAATATTTATTTTCAGATCGGTGAATACAGGGAGGCGTTGCCGTTTTTTATTTCCGCAATAGAAGTCGGCCGTCAGGTAAATGATAATTTAGATGATGCATTCAGTCTGGCTAATATTGGAGACATTTATGATTCTCTGCACATGCCTGATTCCGCGTTGTATTACCAAAAACAGGCTTATCGGCAGATGCCATTGATTGAACGTCCCCATCTGAGGTCATTTATATTGAGGCATACCGGAAATATTTATGCCGAGTTTGGTCAAAACGATTCCGCTATAAAATATTACCGGGCTACCATTTTCAACGCGACTGAATATAATGACAATGTGAACCTGAGTATGGCTCAGAAAAAAATGTCGGACGTATACAGTGCTTTGCGTCAGTATGATTCGAGCCTTTACTATGCGCAGGCTGCTTTTTCATCGGCGAAAAAAGGTAACGGCACGGTGCAGCTATATGACGCAAGTATATTGCTTGCTGGTATTTATCGGAACGCCCATCATTTCGATAGTGCTTTTTTATACTCCGATATTGCGTTAGCCAGCCGCGATAGCTTATATGGTCCCGAAAAATTCAGGCAATTGCAGGCACTCGTGTTACGGCAACAGCAAAACGAACAATCCATATTACAGCAGGCGGAACAATTTAGGAATAGAATAAAATATACGTTTCTTTTTATTGCCCTGGGTGTATTTGGATTGCTTGCGACGATACTCATCCGGAACAACCAGCAGAAACAAAAAGCAAACGATCTTTTAAAAGAACAGAAAATAAAAGTGGAAGAGTCGCTAACAGAATTGAAATCCACGCAGGCGCAACTGGTGCAACGCGAAAAGATGGCTTCACTCGGAGAAGTGACGGCAGGCATAGCGCATGAAATACAAAACCCCCTGAACTTCATCAACAACTTTTCTGAAATCAACAAAGAACTTATAGAAGAAATCTCCGAAGCAACAAAGTCAGAAGATCCAAAAGAACTCAATGAACTACTGGCGATGCTGAAAGATAATCAGGAGAAAATAAATCAACATGGACGAAGGGCTGATTTGATAGTAAAAGGAATGCTGCAGCACGTGAGATCACGAAGTGGGTCGCCGGAGCCTACCGATATTAACTCGCTGGTTGATGAATACCTGAAACTTTCCTATCATGGTTTCTGTTCAAATGAAAAAACATTTCATGCCAGTCTGCAAAAGAACTTCGATCCTGGTATCGGTAAAATCGATCTTGTATCGCAGGATATCGGCAGGGTGCTGTTGAATTTATTTAACAATGCATTCTACTATATGAATGAAAAGAAAAAGCAATTGAATAATGAATTCGAACCCGTGCTGCAAGTAACGACATATAAAAAAAGAAATGAAGTATTGGTATCTGTAAAGGATAACGGTACTGGAATTCCACAAAAAGTTATGGATAAAATATTTCAACCCTTTTTCACTACCAAGCCAACGGGTCAGGGCACGGGATTGGGATTGAGTTTAAGTTATGATATCGTGAAAGCGCATGGCGGTGAGATCAGCGTGGAAACAAAGGAAAATGAAGGCAGCGAATTTGTTGTTGTAATACCTTTCAAATAGCCATTCAACGTTACCCGGATTTTGTTAATGGCCTTCAACTTATTGCAATACCGTTTAATTCTGATTAACTTTAATTAGACCTCGGTAACTCCTCTCGATCGGGTGACATAGTTAAGGCCATGACACATGAAGAAAATGAGCATTTTAATTGCATCGGGCATACTCATATGTCATGTTTCCAGTTTTTCACAAAACCTTTGCCCCCCTTATCCGGATTTCATTAAATCAGGAACTATTAGTTATATACGGCTGCCGAAATCATCCGGTGTTTTAGCGCCTAATTTTCGGTTTTTTTATAAAATGACTATTTCATGTGATGCTACACCGATCATTCAGGGTTTGGGTATCTCAGATCCGATGGATCCTACTTTCTCGCTGGGATTTTCCTGGTTGCAAGATTCTTCCAGAAATATCACTGGGTTGATTGATCCTTGCTTAATATTACCAACTCCACCCTGTCACACGACTTATTACTATCACGTGGATGCCAATATTCCTGGAAATCAGGATGGTTATATCGCCGCGACAATAAATTGCTGCCGCCCATATACGAATGCCAATTTATCCCTGCAGTTCCAGGATAACAACAGCTACTTTGAAATTCCTAACGGTGGATGTGGTCTTTGTTCTCTTTGTCCTGGGCCGGTCGATAATGGAATAGTGAGTTATATCAAAATACCGCCCCTTTCGATAAAAAATAGTAGTCTTCAGATTAGTTCAAATGATACCATTCTTTCCATTTGTACAAACAGAAATTTTCAATACCGGATCTTCGCGACGGAGCCTGATGGTGATTCGATTGCTTATCATTTTTCTGCGTCGAGAACTTTTGCCTTTGTAAATGGTATTGGCTTTAGTACGAGCGAACCCTTTCCTGCTGTCGATTTCAAAACCGGTTTTACTGCTTCTGATCCTGCAGGACCAGGTGTAACGCTGGATCCGGTAACAGGTATGATGCAGGGAACGATAACAGATACGGGAACTTATATCGTAACCATCAATGCATTGGAATATAGAAACGGTATGCTGCTTGATTCCACCATGCAGGATCTCTATGTTGAAGTGTATGACTGCAGCCTGTTGCCAAAACCAACAGCTTCCACAGATTCTGTATTGAATAACTGCAATTCCTTTTCTGTTTATTTTCCCAATTCAAGTACTCCCCTTTATCCAGGTCTGAATTTCAACAACACTACTTTTCAGTGGGATTTTGGAGATGGGTCCACGTCTTCTCTGATTTATCCAACCCATACCTATGCTGATACCGGAACCTACAACGCCCGTGTGATCATTTTCCCGGGACTCTATTGCGCCGATACGGCTTACAGTAAGGTACTCGTCTATCCTTACGTTCAGTCTGACTTCACTTACGACACGCCGTGTACCAGTAAGCCGGTATTATTTACTAATACTTCCACCGCTTCCGGAGGATTAATCAACTCCTATTACTGGGATATCCAGCTGAACAATAAAACCATCGACAGCTCCGCGGATCAGGATATTACTTACACATTCACCAAAGCTCCCCAGACCTATGCCGTGATCCTGCAGGTGGGAACTGATAAAGGATGTCTTGCCATCGACACCCAGAACATCAACGTCTGGCAGGGACCCTATCAGCTGGATTCCCATGATACCATCCTGAGCAGGGGAGCCACCCTTCAATTGGAAGCCGATGACGGAAACTACAACAACGGGGGAAAGTTTCTCTGGTCACCGGTATTTGGATTAAACGACCCGACCATTCCAAATCCTGTGCTTACCAGTACAACGGATATGACATACTATATCTCGATGACCAACAGTCATGGTTGTTCTCTCACCGATTCAATTCATATAAAATACTATACCGGTCCCGATATTTATCTCCCCAATGCGTTTACTCCGAACGGAGATGGGGTCAACGACATCTTCCGACCGATAGCCGTCGGCATTTCAACCTTCAAATACTTCCGCGTATTCAGCCGGTATGGGGAACTGCTTTTTGAAACCAGACAATCAGGTCCTGGCTGGGATGGCAATATCGGTGGCAGACCAGCTCCCATGGGAACCTATGTATGGGAGGCATCGGGAATAGACTTCAACAAAAAAACAATCAATAAAAAAGGAACGGTGCTGTTGATACGATAATTAGAAGAATACACTGATCTGATATTTTATTTTTTTACCGTTGGTAGTTTGCAATGAGGGGCCTGATTTCAACAAACGAATAACTTCTGCATCGTGAGACGAGGAAATAGATTTGATCACTTTGAAAGAGGATAATTTCCCTTTTTTGTTGACGGTAAATGAAATGATTTCTTCCCCTTTCAATATTGAATCGGCATCGTTGATCTTTTTGTTTAGGTTGATATAATTATTCATTGCCTGCCACGCTGGTTGAGAATTGTCGATAGTTGTTACTGCTATAGCACCCGCGGGTTGAGAATTTTTAGCTGTTACTGCGGTTACTACTCCCGTAATATCTTTTTTCTTTTGCGATCCATAACCTGTTACCACTACTTCGTTCAGTTGGCCTAACGAATTGGTGTCTGTCTTCAGCGTATCCGATGTTTTTAATTCCTCTTTCCTGACAGCTGAAGTACTTATCATCGGTTTGTTCGCAGTTGATTCTTGATCCTGTGCTACATTACTTGAAACTTGTGTTTCTGATCGTGGTTGCTTTGCGATTGTCGTCTTTGCATCGACCCGCTTAGAATTGACGGCCAGGTCATGTGATATTGGTTTTTGTGGCTCAGCAGTAGTATCTGCCTTAGCCTGCGCAACAGCAGGCGGAGTTGGAATGGTAATCTGTTCTGTATCCTTTTTATTCACAACAGAAATGGGGTGTTGCCTGATGTTATTTTTAAGCAACGTAATGGTGAGCGTGGTTATCGAAACAATTATAATGATAGAAGCTGCTACCTGCCAGCGGGGAAAGAAAAGAACAATGCCTCGTCTCCTTTTATCCTTTTGAACTCTTTCGGTGATTCTTTTTTTGAGATCATCGATATCGGATTCAAAAGACGAGGAATGCTTACGGGATTCTGCCAGTCCGTCGATTGCATCCGACAAAAACGGATCTTCCAGTGCGGCTTTTTCTAGTGCCTGCATTTCCTTATCGGTCAGTTCACCGTTAAGATATTTCCGGATATAATCTGCAGAATAATTCATATCGTTTTTCCCATCATTCATTTTTTCATCATCCTCTTAGTCTTTATTTGGCACGTTATTTTCCATACAAATTTTTAAATTTCTTCTGGCGTTCTGGATCAGGCTGCGCACTTTGTTCCAGTCAGAGTTTGTTATTCCCGCTATTTCCTTATAGGATTTTTCCTGAAGGTAGAAAAGCTGTACACTTTGTTTCTGGTCTGACGACAAAGTTTCAATACATTTTGTAAGCTGGTTCAGGTTTTCCTCTTTTTCAAATACGTTATCAGGATGCATATTGTCTGCCAATTGCATAAAATCGGCGCCCGCATCCAGTGGCATCTGTTTTTGACTGCGCAAGTGCATCAGGCAGTGATTTTTAGCCAACGTATACAGCCAGCCTCTGAAATAACTTACTTCATGTTTCCTCAACTTAACGATCAGCTCTTCAAATATCGCCATTACGGCGTCCTTGGCAGTTTCGGGATCTTTGAGATATTTAAGGCATACAGCATAAATCTGCTCCATATAACGCTGATACAATTCCGACAAAATGCGGATGTGCCCCGAGTCTTTAAACTGGGCAACCAGTTCGGCATCAGGCAATGAAGACGTATGTATACTCTTTAAAAAAGACAAATGATCTGCCTGTTAGTTTTCTGCAGGCCAGTGGAAAAATAAAGAAAATATCTTGCCGGTGGTTGTGTAATTAAGAAAATAGCCGCATCTGGAAATAAAATACATATTATGCGATACTTATTTTCAGTTTGTTTTGCCATTTCGGTATTCCTGATGGCATTCAATCCCAATCAGCAATTCAGGATTACAGGATTTGTAAAAGATCAGAATGGAGCGCCGGTAGAAGGAGCAACCATTACAGAAAATAAAAGCCAGCATGCTGTTGTCAGCGGAAAAGATGGGCGTTTTTCTTTACTCGTATCAGGCCAACAAGTCGTTCTGATCATTCAGCATGCTGGTTTTCAGCAGCAGGAACTCTCGTTGAATGCAAATGACAAACCTGTGCAAATCGAACTCAAGCCAACGGGTCAGGTACTTAATGAAGTGGTAGTAACTGGTTACGGATCTCAAAGGAAAAAAGATATTACCGGAGCTGTTGCAATCCTGTCCAGCCCTTATATAAGTAGTGATAAAACGGTAAGAGATTCTTATGCAAATAAAGAAACCGGGTTTAATAATCGTCATGGCAACGGATGCCAATCTGTCGACAGCGCATTCAATACTGAAGAGTACGACGCGATTACCGAAAATCCTTTTTTAAAATCTACTGAAAATCCACTTTCTACATTTTCCATTGACGTGGATGCGGGCTCTTACAGCAATGTAAGAAGGTTCCTCAACGATGGTGAACTACCTCCTGAAGGTGCGGTGAGAATTGAAGAGCTGATTAATTATTTTCATTATGAATATCCGCAACCAGTGAATGACGATCCGTTTTCTATTAATACGGAAGTCAGTGCCTGTGCCTGGAACCCTGCGCACCAATTGGTGATGATCGGTTTGCAGGGAAAGAAAATACCAATTCAAAATTTACCTCCTTCGAATCTGGTATTTTTAATTGATGTATCTGGATCCATGTTTGAACCCAATAAATTACCACTCGTACAAAGGTCTCTCAAGATGCTGGTGGATCAGCTGAGAGAACAGGATCGGGTATCTATGGTGGTCTATGCCGGTAACGCGGGTCTCGTTCTTCCCTCAACATCAGGATCCGAAAAAACGAAAATTAAGGATGCCATCGACGGGTTGGAAGCTGGTGGTTCCACTGCAGGAGGCGCCGGTATTCAGCTTGCATACAAAATAGCCAGTGAACATTTTATTAAGAATGGGAACAACCGGGTCATTCTTTGCACCGACGGAGATTTTAATGTTGGGCCAAGTAGTAGTTCAGCGCTGGATGAAATCATTCAGAGAGAGAAGAAAACGGGTGTTTTCCTGACCGTATTGGGATATGGCGTGGGAAATTATAAGGATGCCAGGATGGAAAAGCTGGCCGACGAAGGGAATGGCAATCACGCGTATATAGATAATGAAATGGAAGCTAAAAAAGTACTTGTCAATGAATTTGGTGGCACCCTGTTTACGATTGCCAAAGACGTAAAACTTCAAATTGAATTTAATCCCAATAAAGTTCAGTCCTACCGACTGATAGGCTATGAAAACAGGATGCTGAATAAAGAAGATTTTAACAATGACAGTAAGGATGCGGGCGAACTGGGAAGTGGACATACGGTGACGGCGGTATATGAAATAATACCATTGGGTGTTAAAGACGAATTCACTCAAACTGTAGATCCTCTGAAATATCAGCAACAGAAAACGACTTGGGAGAACATGTCCAATGAACTGATGACGATCAAATTCCGATACAAGAAACCAGATGGAGATACAAGCAAACTGATTGTTCATCCGGTAGTTTTTTCCGATAGGCAGGAAGAAAACATTTCTAATAACCTTCAGTTTGTTTCTGCGGTGGCAGAATTTGGTATGCTGCTTCGAAACTCTTCGTTCAAACAACAGGCATCATTCGATCAGGCGTATATGCTGGCCAAAAATGCTTTGGGAGATGATAAGGAGGGATACAGAAAGGAGTTTTTACAACTGTTATTGCAGGCGGGCAAACTGACAAAAGTAAAAACGAAAGGAGAGCCGTCAGTTTCAAAAGTTCAGGTTGACTATTAGCTGTAACATATCGAACATCCATTGTACTAAAAACGTACAACAGACTATACATCAACAATAGTGATGCGTTCACAATCAGCGGCTTGAAAAACTGGCATAATAGTCGGTGTTAGTTGCGATTAGTAAACTCATGGATGAAAATGAAAAGAACTGTTTTTAATATCGGTATAGTAATGACATGTCTGTGCTTTATTTCAGCAAGTCCTGATAAGTCCAGGAATGTTGCTGGCAATGAAATGGAAAAAGAAAGGAAAATAGATTCTTTCATGACTGCCATATATAACCGCGGACAATTCACAGGCTCAATATTAGTTGCTGATCATGGGAAACTGATGTATAAAAAAGCCTTCGGAATGGCGGACAGGCAAAATAATATTTTATTCACTGCAGACACAAGAGAGTATATCGGTTCTATCTCAAAGCAATTCACGGCCATGGGGATCATGATTCTGAGTGACAGGGACAAGTTGACATACGATGAGTCCATCAGGGTTTTCTTCCCTGAACTCCCTGCGTGTATGGAGCCTGTAACCATTCGTGATTTGCTCTATCATTTATCCGGACTGGCGCTTTTTGACGACTATCCGGGTATGACTGAAAAAGATGTCTTTAATATATTATTGAAACAGGAGTCTCTCCGATTCACTCCGGGAGAGAAATTTGAATATTGCAATGCCGGCTATTCGCTGTTGGGCATGATCATTGAAAAAATTTCAGGAGTGAGTCTGAACGAATTCATGACTGCCAATATATTCAGGCCGTTGGATATGAATCAGACTTTCGTAAATGAAATAACGCATCCTGATAAAACGCGGGCAATCGGTTATACAATGTTTGGCACCATTGACAGCTATGATACATATATGGGTGGTAATGCTTCCATCATTTCAACAGTAAATGATCTTTATAAATGGGATCAGGAACTATACCGTTGCAAACTGGTAAAACCACAAACACTTGCAGAAGCTTTTACACCTTCGTCCATCGTTATGAAGAATCCGTCGCTGAATCGCAAAGACGATTTATTTGGTGAAATGAGTTACGGTTACGGATGGTGGATCGGTACGCATAACAACGCAAAAGATTTTCACCACGACGGAGCTTTCAGCGGTTATATATCATATATAGAACGAATACCAGATGAAAAAACTAGTATTGTTGAGCTCAGCAACCTGAGGCATATTCCTGCTTACGAAATCCGCACTGCCATTCTCAATATTCTGGAGGATAAGCCTTACAGCTTTCCAAAAATCACCGGAAGTTATTTCATTCATGAAAAATCAAAAATAGTTGGGATGGATTCGGCAATTATACTATACAGAATATTGCTTAAGAATGCTGTTACCGGATATGATTTTAGTGAAGGCGTTCTGAATAGTTATGGATATTATTTATTGAGATCGAATCGAACAGATGATGCAATCAGGGTATTTAAACTCAACGTGGAAGAATATCCCAATTCACCGAATGTTTTCGATAGCCTGGGTGATGGCTATTTAAAAGCAGGCGACAAGACGAATGCGATAGCCAGTTATGAAAAAGAATCGGCCCTTGATCCTTCTAACCAGGACCTTAAGAACAGAATTAAAACGTTGAAAGCAGGCCAATAAAATATTCCCCGAAAGAGTAATTCAACCTAAGGAGTTCTATAAAATCTGGGAAATCAATGCAACATTGAAAAAATTAGTGCGTCTTATAATCAATGAAAACGGACATGAACTTGCCGGATTCGGACAACTTCTCTTAGTATATTATCATACCCTATTGACGGACAATATTTTATAATACTGGCACTTTCTTGGCACGAAGTGAAATGCTGAACGCTGAACGCTAAACGCTAAACGCTGAACGCGAAACGCGGAAGGCGGAACGCTGAACGCGGAACGGTCAACGGACACTAAAAAGAATTTATGTTTAAGAACAATTTGAAAATCGCCTGGAGAAATCTGTTGAAAAGCAAGACCTACTCCTTTATCAACATTGCTGGTCTTGCTGCGGGTATGGCTGTAGCTATGATCATCGGTTTGTGGATTACCGACGAAGTTTCTGCAAACAGGCAATTTAAGAATTATGAATCGGTGTACCAGGTGATGATGCATCAGACATTTGAAGGGAAGAGGTATACGCAGCAGGCGCTACCCTATCCACTGGGGGAAGAACTCAAACTCAAATATCCTGATTTCAAAGGAGTGGCCATGTGCGACTGGGGTCAGAATCATTCGCTGGTATATGGTGATAAAAAGGTCAGCAAATTCGGCCATTTTATCGGCGAAGATGGAGTGAACATGTTTTCTCTGAACATTCTCAGTGGAGATAAAGATCCACTGCACGAAATGAAATCTATTGTACTGACTGAAGAGACGGCAAAAATATTATTCCCAAATGAAAACCCGCTTAACAAAATAGTCAGAGTCGATAATACAGTCGATCTGAAAGTGACTGCGGTCGTGAGCAAACTACCCAAAAACAGTACCCTACAATTTGACTACCTGATACCCTTTCAATTGCAGGAGTCTATCTATTCTTACATTAAACAATATCACAAAACCAACTGGGGAAATAATTCCTGGCAGGTTTTTGTTCAGCTGAATGATCATGCTACTGAGAAATCTGAGGATGCAAAAATTAAAAATGTGGTGATTTCCCATTTTACTGATGTGAATACCCTCAAATCTATCAGGCCGGAAGTGATCATTCAGCCAATGGCCAAATGGCGACTGTTTAACGATTTTGAAAATGGAGTGAACATCGGAGGTTTCATAAAATACGTAAGAATGTTCGGCATCATGGGTTTTGTTGTGTTAGTTATCGCCTGCATTAATTTTATGAATTTAAGCACAGCCCGATCCGAAAAAAGAGCAAAAGAAGTGGGCGTTCGAAAAGCCGTGGGCTCCAGCCGCAAACAATTGATCAGTCAGTTTCTTGGTGAGTCACTTTTCATTTCTTTTCTCGCTTTTCTTTTTGCGTTGGGAATCGTAGCACTTGCACTGCCATATTTTAATAAACTGACCGAGAAGGAAATGAGTCTTCATCTCGGTAATCCTTTGTTTTGGATTATCATGGTTGGATTCACACTGCTCACAGGGCTCCTGGCAGGAAGTTACCCGGCATTTTATCTTTCATCATTTAATCCGGTGAATACGCTGAAAGGCAATTTGAATATCGGCAGATCGGATGCTTTGCCACGGAAAATTCTTGTAGTTATACAATTTGCAAGTTCTGTGATATTAATGATTGGCACAACGATCATTTATCAGGAAATTCAATTCGGAAAGAACCGGCCGATTGGATTTGACAACAGGGGATTGATAACCGTCGACTGGTCGAGTGATATTGAGAAAAATTATGAAGCGATCCGAACAGAGCTGCTGAGTACGGGTGCTGTTGAATCTATTTGCAAAAGTAATTCTCCGCCATCCGATATATACAGCAACAACAACGGTTGGGAATGGAAGGGAAGTCAGCCGGTAGAAAAAACGGTCATCTTCTCCACCATCGCAACCGACTATGACTATACAAAAACCATCGGTATTAAATTGGTAGCCGGCAGAGATTTTTCAAGAGATTATGCCGATTCCAATTCTGTGATTCTGAATCAGGCTGCAGTAAAAAGGATGGGACTTAAAAATCCCGTGGGAGAGATGTTGAAATGGAACGATAGACCCATGACCGTTGTCGGAATAATTCCCGACGTGCAAATGGAGTCGCCTTTTAGTCCGGTTTCACCTCTGACTATTATTTTCAATAAGGGCTGGGTAAGTTTCCTGAACATCCGGATCAACCCGAAGATGTCGGCATCGGCAGCCATTAAAAAAATTCAACCCATTTTCGACCGGTACAATCCGGCTTTCCCATTCATCTATCGTTTTGCTGATGAAGAATATGCGAAGAAATTCAATTATGAAGAACTCGTGGGCAACCTGGCTGCTATCATCGCGGTGATCGCGATATTTATTTCCTGTTTGGGATTATTTGGCCTCGCATCTTTCACAGCAGAACAACGCGTAAAGGAAATTGGTGTACGAAAAGTGTTGGGGGCAAGTGTATTCAGTCTCTGGCAATTGCTTTCCAAAGATTTTGTAAAACTGGTATTGATTTCCTGTGTCATTGCGGTGCCGGTCGCCTGGTATTTAATGAACCAATGGCTGCAGGATTATAAGTATAAAATCGATATTGGCGTTGGTGTATTTATTATGGTGATTGGATTATCCATTATCATTACGCTGATTACTGTAAGTTTCCAGGCGATACGTGCTGCAACAGCTAACCCGACCAGGAGCCTGCGCTCAGAATGATTATGTACGCTGAAACCATTGTGTAACTGGAGCTCGGCTGGCTTAGGCGCCATCTCTGAAATAGGAATTATTTAAGGCAGAATAGCAATTCAGTTTCGAGTTTGCTTTCGTCACTGTTCCAGTGTCCGTATATTTCGACGTAGGGAAGTATAGTCTGATAACCGTTGTTTTTTAAATCGGCAGTAATATTTTCTCCAACCCGCTTAATAAGATTGTAAGGGCCAACATGTTTATAATAGGCGTATTTTACCAGTGTAATATTTTTTTGTTCCAGTCGAAAATCCTGATTTGGAATTTCTATTAGCTCCACGCCTGCAAAAACGCTTTCGTTTTTTTCATACACCCAAATATTAAGGCCTTTATTTTTCAGATCGTTTGATTTAACGATCTGCCACATCCTGTCCATCAGTTTAAATGCAGTTCCCGTATAATCCCTATTTGCGGCAACTCCGGAAAAACCATAGAGAGATAAATAGAGAGGCTTGTCTATAATTTCTGCTTTCATGAGATTCAAATTTCTTATATTAATATAAGAATCTAAATTCATTTTTAAATTTCTTTAATCTTGAATCTTCCCTACCTTCCAGAACGGATATTTTCGAATCGCTAAATTTTGACGTTATGAGAAAAGGTATGATATCGGTTTTTGTCTTATTATTTTTTGCAACCATTGTAACAGCCCAAAGCACTTCATCACAAGAGCCACCGAATAAAACCGGCAAACCCGCAGAATTGAATAAGATGGTGATTACCGATTCTTCGATTACTACGAAAAACCAAATTACTATTAAAGGACAACCAGTTGCTTATACTGTTAATGCAGGCACCATGCCTGTTTGGGACGACGAAGGAAAACCAATGGCCAGCGTTTTTTATACTTACTACGAAAGGTCCGATATAAAAGACTTTAGTTCAAGGCCATTGATCATATCGTTTAATGGTGGCCCTGGCACCCCTTCTGTATGGATGGAATTGGGATATACTGGTCCCCGGATTTTAAATATAAATGATGAGGGATATCCAGTTGAACCGTATGGTTTGCGTGATAATCCAAATTCAATATTGGACGTTGCTGATATTGTATATGTAGATCCCGTAAACACTGGTTTTTCAAGACCTGTAAGTAAAGACATTCCTACGAATAAATTCTTTGGGGTTAATGAAGACGTGAAATACCTGGCTGAATGGGTGAATACATTTGTTACGCGAAAAAACAGGTGGGCGTCACCAAAATTCCTGATCGGTGAAAGTTATGGAACGACTCGTGTATCGGGATTAGCACTCGAATTACAGAATGCACAATGGATGTATCTGAATGGAGTGATTTTGGTTTCACCGACAGAATTGGGCATTAAGCGTGACGGTCCGGTTGATATTGCGCTTCACCTTCCTTATTATACGGCAACAGCCTGGTATCATAAAATGCTACCGGCAGATCTTCAACAAAAAGACCTGACGGATATTTTGCCTGAAGTGGAGGACTTCACCATCAATCAATTGGTTCCTGCCATTTCTAAAGGTGGCTTTTTAGGGGAAGATCAGAAAAGAATCATTGCTGAGAAAATGTCGCGCTACTGCGGACTTTCCGAGAAAGTGATACTGCAACATAATCTGAACATCCCAACTTCTTTTTTCTGGAAAGAACTTTTGAGGGATAAAGGATATACGGTAGGAAGATTGGATTCTCGCTATTTGGGAATTGACAGACAGGATGCTGGTGACGGACCCGATTACAATGCCGAAATAGCGGCGTGGCTGCATTCTTTCACACCGGCCATTAATATTTATTTGCGACAGGAACTGAATTATAAAACGAATTTGAAATATAATATGTTCGGACCTGTATTTCCCTGGAACGAAAACAACGATCAGACGGGTGAGAACCTACGTCAGGCAATTGCCGAAAATCCCTATTTACATTTGATGATTCTTTCCGGATATTACGATGGTGCCTGTGATTATTTCAATGCAAAATATAGTTTGTGGCAGCTTGATCCCAGCGGCAGATTAAAAGACAGATTGAGTTGGCATGGATATCGGAGCGGTCATATGATGTATCTGCGCAAACAGGATCTTGCCACTGCCAATGATCAGTTGCGTGATTTTATAAAAGCCGCAGTACCTAAACCAGGAGAACCTGCTAAATATTGATGGAGATATTTGGTACCTTCCATAAGTATGAAATTTGTTTTACTCATCGGTTTTATTGGTACAGTATTAACAGCGCCAGTTTTTGGTCAAAACCTGAACATTGATAGTCTGTTTAATAGTGCAGAGCAATCGCCCAATGACACAGCAGCACTAAACGGCATACTTAATTATTCCAATGGGATTTCTTTTTACAATCCAGTCAAAGCTTTAGCGATCGACCTGCGGGTTGTGGACATTGCCAGGAAAAAAAACTATCTCAAAACAGAGGAGGACGCTTTGAATTCCGCGGCAGAAGATGAACATTTTTTGGGGAACTACGCAGAGGCTTTGAAATTACAATTTGAAGCCCTGCAATTAAACAGGCAGTCAAAAGATCCCGCCGGCGAAGCTCAAACACTTAGCATGATAGGCATTCTGTATAACGAACTTTCCGAGTACCGGCAGGCACTTGTTTATTTAAAACCTGCTGACTCAATATATCAAAATTTATCCGGTAATTTTTTAGGATCTTTTGTTCTTGCCAATATGGGAGATGCTTATGATTCCCTGCACATGGCGGACTCTGCCTGGTATTTTATTCGTGAATCTTACGACCGATTTTCCGATTCGAGTGACCCTCATTTGAGATCATTCGTTCTGGGTCATATGGGTACTATCTATGCGCAATTTGGTAAATATGATTCAGCTTTATTTTTTTATAACAGTGCTCTTGTTGTCAGCAAAGAGGTTGGTGATGAATTGAATTCGACGATGGGTCTGCGAAAAATAGCAGATCTGTACACCAATCGAGGAATGTATGATTCAGGGATTTATTATGCCCGCCGTGCATTTGAAGCAGCTCAACTTATTCCTTCCAAATTGCATATGCTCAGATCCAGCGAGTTGTTAACTACTCTTTATACAAAAACAAATAAGCCAGACAGCGTACTGCGATACCTTCTGATAGCGGTATCTATGAAAGACAGCTTATATGGCCCTGATAAATATCATAAACTACAGGCACTCCTATTGGACGAGCAACAACATCAGAATTTAATTCGTCAACAGGAGCAAGAATTGAGGAACCGTATAAAATATATATTATTGATAGCGGCTCTGTTTATAATATTACTGATTGCTTTTTTACAACTAAGAGCAAACCGTCTGAAACAAAAGGCCAACGATTTACTGCGACAACAGAAAATACAAATCGAAAGCACATTGGCGGAACTTCGGTCAACGCAGGCGCAGCTTATTCAATCTGAGAAAATGGCTTCTCTCGGAGAGCTCACGGCTGGGATCGCACATGAGATACAGAACCCATTGAATTTTGTGAATAATTTTTCGGATGTGAATGGTGAGCTGATTGAGGAGATGAACAAAGAAATTGACAAGGGTAATCTTGACGAAGTAAAATTGATTGCCAACGATATCACTGAAAATGAAAAGAAAATAAATCATCATGGAAAACGTGCCGATGCCATCGTGAAGGGTATGCTGCAACACTCGCGGTTAGGCTCTGGTTCAAAAGAACTAACCGAGATCAATGTGCTTGCAGACGAATACCTGAATCTCGCATACCATGGCCTTCGGGCAAGGGAGAAATCTTTTAATGTGACCTTGGTAACAGACTATGATCCGTCGGTAGGGAGTATCAACGTTGTTCCACAGGACATTGGAAGAGTTCTTTTGAATTTATATAACAATGCCTTCTACGCAGTATCCAGGAAAAAAGATCGACAGCATGAAGGCTACGAACCTACAGTAAGTGTCAGCACGCGTAAGTCTGACACCAAAATAGAAATCCGCGTGAGAGATAATGGTGATGGCATTCCTCAAAATATAAAGGACAAAATTTTTCAGCCTTTCTTCACCACCAAGCCTACCGGGCAGGGCACGGGACTGGGGTTGTCATTGAGTTATGATATTATCAAAGCGCATGAGGGTGAAGTGAAAGTGAATGCGATAGAGGGGGAAGGTGCGGAGTTCGTAGTAGAACTTCCATTTAAAAAAACTGGATAACGTAATTGCCGGGTCAAATCAGATATCTCCGTCTAGTAAAGTCATTTTTATGAAAATCAATATTTGCATCTTCCTCGCGTGTATTGTGCAAATAAGCTGCGTAAATGCACAAAATTCTGTTATAGACAGCCTAAAGCATTCTTTACAAAATGAAATTCAGGATAGCAGTCGTTGTTTACTTATCGCGGAACTGGGTTTTAATTATCTCTTCCTGGAATCAAATTCGGACAGTGCCTTAATTTTAGCCCAGCAAGGTCTTACACTGGCGCGTAAAATAAATTATTTACGAGCGGAGGTTTCATGTTTAATTCTCATATCTCGGATATTTATACAAAATGGCAATGATGCGAGAGCGCTTAATTTATTATTGCAGGCGTTAAAAAAATCGGAATCGGTCCCAGAGATAATATTGAGATGGCGCGTTCTAAATAGCATCGGCGATGTTTATTCTGATCAGGGTGATCAAAATAAAGCTTTGGAATATACCCTGAAGGCAGGAGATATTGCAGTCATTTCAGGTGATAAATACTCTCTAATGGAAACCGCGCTCAATCTTGGTGATAACTATGAAAAATTAAATCAGATGGATTCTGCGATTTATTTTACAAATCAGGCGTATAAGTTTGCGGTGGAACAAAATGAAAAAGGGACTATGGGGGTTGCACTGAACAACCTTGGAAATATCTATTTAAAAATGCAACAGCCTGTTGTAGCTATGGGTTATTACAGGGCTAGTCTGCCGTATACATTGATGGCGAATGACAATGATGACGTGTGTGAGGCGACACTTGGGTTGGCCAAAATATTCATGCAACAAGGGAAAGAAGATTCCTGCTTGTATTATGCAGGTCGTTCCTATGATATTGCCCGTAAAGGTGGAATCGCAAAATATGTATTAAGCGCCGCTAATTTCCTTGCTGATTATTATAAACAACGCCATATTGTAGACAGCGCCTTTGCGTATTTATCGATTGTAATAGCTACGAAAGACAATATGTTCGATAAGGAAAAAGTTAAAGAGATCCAGAATCTCACATTTGAAGAGACCGTCCGTCAGCAGGACCTCGCAATCCAGAAAAAAAAGGCTGATGAAGATCATGTAAGAAACTTACAGCTCTTGGCCATTGGTGTTTTTATTCCCTTATTTTTTATTGGCGTCCTTCTTCTTAGCCGAACAAAAGTGAAACCTCGTGTAGTTGAATTCCTGGGAATTTTAAGTTTGCTTTTATTTTTTGAATTTATAACGGATTTAATTTATCCGTATGTTAGTCAATTAACAAACGAAAACCCGATTTGGGAAATGGCTGTACTTGTAATATTGGCTGCGGTATTGGAGCCGCTCAATTTCAAATTGGAACATTGGGTGAAAGGACATCTTGTACACCGACCGACTCACGTAACTGGTTAAAATGAGCAACGTTCTTTCTTAGGAGTAGATACAACATCTTTCGTACATTCATAAAAAATCATCTGGAACACAAGGCGGCCTATTTATCGAATCTTACGCCACTAAGAGGTGTCGCAGCTTTGCTCGTTGCGATATTTCATTTTGAAATGGCCATCGCACGGTTTGTTCCGGTTAAAGACACGATGTTTTTTGAGAAGTGTTATCTGATGGTGGACCTGTTTTTTATCATGAGCGGCTTCATCATTCTCCATGTTTACAAAGATGATTTTGCAGTTCGGATTGGGGGATCGTTTAAAAAATATATCATAGCCAGATTTGCGCGTATATATCCTTTGCATTTTTTTGCTATGTTATTGTTGGTAACTGGCGTATTATTGTTTTCTCCTGTTGGCACTTATCCAAATCCCATCGAGAATCCGGCGGCTATTCCAACAGGATTTCTGCTACTTCATTCATACTATATACATAATTTATACACCTGGAATATTCCTTCGTGGAGTATCAGTGCTGAATGGGCGGCGTATTTATTATTTCCTTTTCTAGCACTGTTTCTGAGTAAAAAGAAATTATTTGCAATTGTCCTGTTTAGTATGGGTGTTGTAGCCGCATACGTTTCCATCATGTATTTCTTACCAAGAAGGAATTTTTTCAATCCGTCCATACCTGTTCCGCACAATCTGAATACGACATACGATTATGGGTTCCTACGTGGCATTGCCGGTTTTACAACCGGAATGATTGTGTACACGATATATCAATGGGCTTCACCAAAAGGAAAGTTTCAAAAAGATGGATTTGCCGTCGTTACCATATTGTTACTGGCGCTCGCTTTACATTTTGCAATCAACGATGCTTATTGTGTAATCTTATTCGCAGCGTTAGTATTTGGATTTGCACTCAATAACAGCAATCTGCATTCAGTTTGCAATAATCGGATCCTTCAATATATTGGAAACATATCTTACTCTATATATCTGATGCAAATATTTCTTCAGGAACCTTTTTCAAAAGGACTTCGGTTACCAGGTGTGGTAGGTTTTGGAAGAGGCAAACAGAATATCGATTTTACCAGCGGCCTGGGATTTTGTCTGATATATCTGGTTCTATTATTAGCGATCTCTTCTGTTACTTACTACACCATTGAATTACCCTGCCGCAGATGGATTAATAGGTTTGGTAATAGTAATCGTTCCATTTCCTGAGTTGAAATAGGATGCCTTAACAATTGTTTTTCTATCAAAAGGTTAAAGAACCAGACCATATCCATTACTTCCAGATTATTTGACTCCCAAAATCTTCTGAGTAGACCACCACTTGAAAGAACAACAGCATTTAAATGAATGGAAAGCCACACCACAGATTTATCTGATAATTCTAGATTCCTGGCGGGTGTCAGATTCACAACCTCTTCTAATTCCTTTTCGGAAAGCCGATAAACAGTTAACTGCTTCGATTCGATGAACTCCATTAGTAATAAAGTTTGCTTATCGTTTAACTGATTAATAATTTCCTGCGTGGTATAAACATCGAACCCGATTATGAATAACCACCTGATCATCTGAATTCTCATCAGATCTATAAAAATATCAGCATCTACTACAACTGGTTTCATCTTGCAGCACGGTCAAGTAGTTCCCGGAAATCTCCCAGACGTTGATTATAAAGGGATGCAGCTTTGGAAGTAGAGATAATTTCCTCCGCTACGGCCCGAAATAACAATTGTAAAAAACGATCTGAATGTTCCTTTCCAAGATACACTACGAATTCTTTTTCTTTGATTTTGTATTTGTTATACCTGATCATAAATAATCTATGATAGGAAGGGGTGATGATACCGAGACTCATAGCCTGGTATATAATGGCTGAAAGTGATATGCCATATTGTCTCGCTATGATATCGAGTTCTTTCATCATTATATTAGTTCGTTTGTTTCCAAGAATCTGCTTGAGCTTGAAAGGAACGATCAGCATGGCTGATGCAAAGCAGTCACATAATTTCTCCGATTTTTTTTCTCCAAAAGCGCTCAGGTCAAGATAAAGATGCGCCAGTTCATGTAAAGCGCTGAATCTACGTCGGACTAAAGGAATTTCCTTATTTTCATTCAGTACAATAACCGCGATCTTTCCGTTAATTACGGTAGACATACCCGAAAATGATGGGTCCGTCTCCAGCAAACAGACTTTGATTCCATATTCTTCTAATATCTCAATGATGTTGGTTATTGCATCTTCGCCAAGCTTCCATTTTTTCCTGAGGTCCAATACGGCTTTTTCCACATCAGATTCGTTTTTTATCGAGTATGAGTTTGGATTAAAAGAGATTTTATAATCAATGCCCAGTATGTCTTCGAGCTCCAGATAACGTTCCAGATAATCAATGGTCTTAGCAGTTATTTTACCGAGTTCCTTTGCTGTTAATTTCTTCAGTTTACGAAAGCGGAAATTTTCCAGGTGCACGGTAGTTTCCCTCACAAAATAATCTGCAGGTAAATGCAGTGCCTTGCTTAATAAGCTAATGGATTGACTGTCTGGCTTCGCCTCTCCGGTTTCCAGTCTCTGAAGTGCCTGCTTATTAAATTGATTTCCGATAACATCTGACAGGTCCTGCAAAGAATAGCCGTTCATTTTACGGGCTGCTTTTAATCTTTCTGGAAAATACTTCATAGATGTGTTAGCTGATCAACAGCCCGGGGGCTTGTAAAAAAATATTGGACAAAATTATATAAATTGAACATTTCGTCTGAATGTGTTGTATATTGCATGAGTGGTATTTTGTTATGTGTGAATGTAGGGAAATGTATATTGAATAAACATTTGTCGGAGGAATAAATCACAGAGTTATTTGCAGCGAAAAAGATGGGGGAATCACCCGATCAAAACTGTTGTATAAAAAGTATTTGTGGGGTTCGTGAAGCTAAGCCAATAAGTAAAATCAACATATTACGATTCAATTTTAAAGTTAGACCAGCCGTTGTCTGGTCCGTTGTTTTGTAAAAAACACTGAATTTGCCAGCCAAATATTAAGTACGAGTCGGTAAGGACCATCCACATTATAACACTCCATAGTTTTACGCGGTCCTTGCAGTAATAACCACCATTCCTCATTTCTAATACATTTTGTATGCATCGCGAAGTAAATACTTCCGAAAGCCGGATTGATATGCTTATTGACATCCGTCGGTCGCACGAAATTCTTGAGCCAGTCATCTATACCATTTGTCAGGCCATGCCGGTGGAGAAAATATTCCTGGCCGGGAAGTATCCAGCCAATCCCAAAGCATTGGGTGTTGAATACGATTTAGCTGTTTTGCTTAACCCATTAGACAAGAGGCCGCTGCACGAATTTGAAAGTCTCATTGAAAACCGCTGTCACGATCTCGCGATGATTTCGGTTTCTGTTTTCAAAATCGAAGCGGTTGATCAGTTACTTAAAAAAGGAAATATTTTCTTCTCTAACATTTGCGATCCGGCGAAAATACTTTATGACAGCGGAAAAATGCATTTGGGGAACTACGGTTGTTTAGATCGTCAATCAACTGTATATAAAATGTCCACTGAATTTTTAACTCTTTTGTCAAAAGCGAGGGCTTTCCTTACTGGCGCGATCAGTTACAAGAAAACACAAGATCGACAGCTGGCTGCTTTCATGCTTCATCAAACCGTTGAGCATACATTGAATGCTTTTCTCTCGCCATTAATGGGCTACAGAATACAAACTCATAATCTGACTAAACTATTTCTTTTTGCAAGGCGTTTTTCCATTAGAATTTATGAGATATTTCCGAGAGATACAGATAAAGAGATAAGACTTTATCAGATTTTGCATAAAGCATATATCTATGGCAGATATAAAAATAATTTTTTGGTTGAAGAAGAGACTATTCAAACGCTCATAGAACGATCATCGGAATTGTTGGAGTTGACGGAAATGATTTTTAACGAAAAAATGGAATTACTGGAATCTGGAATAACGAATATATTTTGACGATCAAAAATCGGTTATATGTCAAAAAGGGACCAAAAACATGCAGACCCATATAAGGTGATCGACAGTTTTTTTTCATTTGCTTCAATGAATCAACACAGGAAATATATTTACTCAATGCTAGAAACAGCATACAGTGAGGATTATTGGAGGAAATCGGAACCTGCTGCACTACTTTATTTTCAGGGGCAGATGGAAAAATTAATGAGAGCGACACATACGATTCTTATCAGGAAAGATGAATCAATCCGCAGGAAAATCCTTCTTGCGGATAAGGGGTCTGTTAACCAGATACCCGACCCGGCTACTTATTTTGGCAATCATCAGGGAGATAGTATGTGGCATTTTTTTCCGAGAAATCTTTCGAAAAAAGAATTTATAGATCCGTTCCTGGTATTCGAAAGATTCTTCAGATTTATGAGTTTGAAGGAATGGGTCAATAATTTTAACGATGTGGTTTTGTATGCTTTTTCCTCCAATGGGAATGAGTCGGCACTGGAATTGGATTATCTGAAAATTAATCAGCTGTTGCAAAAATTGGTGGAGGCTGCTCATCTGATCCAGGTTCGCCTCAATAAATAGACACCTTAACTTATATTATTTAAAATCAGGTCAGTCATATCAAATCGTGGGAAATCATTTTTATTGCTCAAGCTGATTCAGGATATTCTACATCGGATTTCTTGTTTTTATATGTAACCTTGACCAGTTTAATTTTCCGGTTAGTCTATATTCTTTGATTTGTGCCAGTTTATGATAGAGAGGAGTGGCACTCGTTTCATTTTTTGGACGATAGGCGCCTGTGATTGCGGGGAAATAAAGCACACGACGACGGCTGGCTTCTCCCGTGAGACTGGATTGCTGTACTCTGTGCCATAAACGACCGTCATGAATAGTGAGGTCACCAGCTTCAATATCAAATCCCACTTCATTCTTATCAGCTTTATGATCGATAAAGTATTTTTTGCGGAATAACATCCTCAGCAGGCCCTGCTTGTGAGTTCCCGGAATAACACGAAGACCTCCGGTACTGGAATGGCAACCGTCGAGATGCAGACCGATATTAAGCATCGGAAGAATCCTGGTGCCCAGGAATAAATCCCTGGGACTGTCTGTATGCCATCCGAGTTGCGTGAATTTACTTTCCGCTGTATTTACATAATGATTAAATACCAAACCGTCTTTTTCGGTTTCGCCGATTCTGCCTTCGTAGGGTCCCATCAAAGTAAGTAGTCGTTCCAGCTTTTTACTTTTCAGAAAATCACTAAGTGCACTGCTATAAAACGACGTGAATGCAATTCGCTGAATGAGTCTGGATCCGTCAACATCAGTACCAAATTTTAAAGGAATGCCGTTTACCTTTTTTGTATTGCTTGTGAGCAGTTGATCCTGTACTTTTCCTGTTTCTTTCAGGAACAAAGAAACGGTGGCAGGGTCAACAAATTTTTTAAATTGGATGATTCCATATTTGTCAAAGAATTTTTGCTGTTCAGTCGTGAGCGTTCCGGAGAAATAAAAATCGGGCATTTCAAATTTTTTCATGTTGAATGTTTTTAATTGGGATCATCAAATAATATCTGACTTTCATTGATTGAAAATGTTTCGGGATATTCTGTGTCGTGGTTCTCGAATTTATTTTCCAAAAGACTTTGACCGGCGCTGCCGGGATTGTTACCTTTTCCCAGAGGCCAGGTACCATGGGCTTCTTTAATGTATACTCCCGCAATGGCAGCCTCGCTCAATCCGAAGTCTGTACAATTGTTATTGTTAAGATTATAATGCATACGACTGAATTTCTCCAGATTAGACAATATTCGGTTGAATTTCTTTTCGGAAATAAATTTTGCGACCGTTTCATCCCAGGAGTGCAGTGCGTCATCTTTGATCACGGCAATATCGTCGGGATGAACCGGAGTGGCAGATAGAAATCTTTTTTTAGCAGGGTAAAATCCAAATGATCTCGATACAGAACTGTTATCGTCATTAAATTTAATCAGTGTGATAAAAGTGTGGCCCACATTATTGATATGACAAAAAGCTTTTCTTTTACCAGGTACTGGCTGTTTTACATGCACGATGATTGCGTAAAAGGAGGCGTTTTTTCCATCCTGAAATGAACATTTAATATTATTAAAAGACACTGGCGCTGATTCTGGTGTTGGCATTGAAACAAGACTCGTTATTTCCATTGTATCCACCTTCATGAGAAGCAGGTCATTGATTGTGTCATTTATATTTAGGAAGCCTGCATGGGTGCGAATGTTTTTCTCCTTTTTTATTCTCACTGCCTGACCATAACATTTCATTGCCAGAGGATACATTTTCAGACGGACTGAAATATTGGCGATGTCCAATAATATTCTTGACCTGAGTGTGTTGTTGGGAATTGTTTTCTGCATACCGGAAATGCGTAACAATTTTGACATCATTTTTTTCATGTTGCCTGATTGCCTGTAATTCTTTTCGGCATCTAATACATCCAGAAACATACTGGCATGAATGCCCGAGAAATTTATTTCGGGCAATAGTGAATCGTAATTAGTAATTGAGCTTGCTCTGAATGGCGTTGCATGCACGTAAGTAACCGCCGTTATAAACAGGGTTAATAAATAGATTTTCCTTATCGTCTGGCCTTGTTTGATACTACAATATTATTATTTTATTATTAGTCTACAAAAATAGTAGAATATATAATATTTATTCTTATGTTTGTATTGTCAAGCGAATATGGTCATATGGCCGAGTGGTAAGGCATGGGTCTGCAAAACCTTCTACGACGGTTCGAATCCGTCTGTGACCTCTTTGTGCAGTCTAAGTTGTATGGCAAGCAATCGTTAGAGGGGTGTATTTCTATACACCCCAATTTTATTTTAAAGCAGCATGGAAATCAATTTTTTTTTAGTCTGTGCAGAACCTGTACCAGTGTATCCACGTCGGCACATGTATTGTAAAAAGCGAGAGAGGGTCGCACGGATGATTCGAGTCCAAATCTTCTTAAGATGGGCTGTGCGCAATGATGCCCGGTTCTTACAGCTATGCCTTCTTCATTTAAAGCTTTGCCCACTTCGTCATTTGTAAAGCCTTTCAATGTGAAAGACAATACGCTTGCTTTTTCCGGGGCTGTTCCAATAAGTGTAAGACCGGGGACTTGTTTCATCAGGTTCGTTGCATATAATAAGAGGAAGTGTTCGTACTGGTTAATATTATCAATGCCCAGTTTGCTGACATAGTCAAGTGCGGCGCCGAGTCCAACAGCGTCTGCAATATTTCCAGTACCCGCTTCAAATCGGCCGGGTGCATCGTGAAACTGTGTTTTTTCAAATGTCACGTCTTTGATCATATTTCCGCCGCCCTGCCATGGAGGCAGCTGGTTGAGTAGTTCTTCCTTACCATATACGACGCCTATTCCAGTAGGTCCGAATATTTTATGACCCGAGAAAACAAAAAAATCAGGATTTAAATATTGAAGGTCCACACGCATATGTGATACCGACTGCGCACCGTCCAGTAAAACTTTCGCGCCTGCAAGGTGTGCGAGTTCAATGATTTGTTTGGCGGGTGTAACTGTGCCCAACGCGTTAGAGACGTGTGTAAAAGAAAGGAGTTTTGTTTTCGAGTTTAAGAGTTTTTCATATTCGGAGATGATGAGCTGACCATCATCGTCAACAGGTATCACGCGAATTTTTAGTCCTTTTCTCTTTGCAAGCAATTGCCAGGGAACGATATTAGCGTGATGTTCCAAATGGCTCAATATAATTTCATCACCGGATTGCAGGAACCGTTCTCCAAAAGTGTTGGCAACAAGATTGATTGCTTCTGTTGTACCTCTTACGAAAATAATTTCTTTAACAGACTGAGCATTCAGGAATCCCCGCACTTTTTCTCTGGCACCTTCGTAAGCATCAGTTGAACGTGCAGCAAGTTCATGGGCTGCCCGATGCACATTGGAGTTTTCATGCTCGTAAAAATAACTGATCCGGTCAATCACTGATTTCGGTTTTTGCGTAGTTGCTGCATTGTCGAGCCAGATCAGTGGTTTGCCATTTACGCGTTCACTCAGGATCGGGAAATCTTTTTTTATGAAGTCGGCATTAAACGTCGATTTGCGAATCTCGTTTGCTTTGGGATGATTTTTTTGTTCTATAAAATAATAAGAAGGCAGATTGGATGTGAACTGTTCGGGTTGAAAGTTCAGTTGGGGTGTTGCCTCCTGTTGCGTTAAAGCTGCGAGTATCTTTTCGATGTCAGGTATAAAAATATCTTTTGACGGTGCTGGTTGAACATTTTTTTGATCCAGGTATTTTACTGAAGGTGAAGCACCGCTGCCTGCGACAGAAGAAGGTACTTTGCCTTCTTCGGGAAAATGCGGATCCGCCAGCGCAGTCTGCGGATCTTCCAGATTTACTCCATTACGTTGCTCATGTGCTGATGGTGAAATGCCACTTCCATGTACTGAGCCCGAAGTTTTGTTTCCATTGGCATAGGAATTTTCTTTAGGAGTCAGAGACTGCGTACTCAAATCAATATCTTTAATAGAACCAGGCACACCCGGCGTAATACCCGCTCCTCCGACCGAAGGATGGATGCCCGGATTCGCGACTGCAATACCAGGCAGACTGGAAGGATGACTCGCAAAATTGTTGGTGAACCGCGGGTCGGTGGGGTTGTCCGTCAATGGTGAAACCTGACTTAATCCGGGAGCGGTCGTTGCATAAGGAAGATCTTTTTTGAAAAGATCATTGGCAAGTACCTGCAGCCAATTTTCATCCGCAGAAAATAGATCAATATTTGTACTCATGATATTTACCAATTTCAACATTATCTAACACGGCGATAGCATCATCAACCAGTACGGCCAGAGAACAATACAATGAAATCAAATAAGAAGCGATTGCCTTGTCGTTGATTCCTGCAAACCTCACCGACAATCCCGGTGTTTGTTCCCCTGGTAAGCCAGGTTGGAAAAGTCCGACAACACCCTGTCTGCTTTCTCCTGTCCTCAGCAGGATAATTTTTGATTTCCCATTTTCTACAGGTAATTTATCAGAAGGTATCAATGGTATACCACGCCAGGTAATAAACTGTGAACCAAATAAGGAAACGGTTGGAGGTGGTACACCGCGGCGAGTGCACTCGCGACCGAATGCAGCTACTGCAGAAGGATGCAAGAGAAAAAAGCCCGGCTCTTTCCAAACCTTATTCAGCAATTCATCCAGATCGTCTGGTGTGGGTGCCCCTGTTCTCGTGTCGAGTCGCTGAGAAGATGGTACACTATATAATAAACCGTATTCTTTATTATTAATGAGTTCGCTTTCCTGTCTTTCTTTAATGGTTTCGATGGCAAGCCGGAGCTGTTCACTGATCTGATTGTAAGGTTTGCTATATAGATCGGAAACACGCGTATGCACATCAACGATGGTTTGCACCGCTGCCAGATTATATTCGCGCGGATTTTCTATATAATCAACATAGGTCTGCGGTAGCTGACGTTCATCACGGGAAGAGCAGTCGACCTCAATAGCGGTTGCATCTTTTACTTTGTTCAAACGATATACTCCTGATTCGACGGGAACCCAACTTAATAACCTGGTCAACCAGCGGGGACTGATCGTCACCATTTGTGGAACGGTTCTGGTTGCAATGGCCAGTTGTCTGGCTGCTACGTCGCCTAATGCGGTTTGTTGTTGTTTTGCTTCTGCCATAAAAACGCTGTTTAAAGTATATAATGAACAAAAAAGATATGCAATTTATTCAATAACAATAGATGATTTCGCCATGGCCATTGTTTTTCGTTTTTGCAAGTGCTGCCTGCACAAGATGCAAATTAAGATAATCATGGAACAAGATTTAGATAGAATGAAACTTATTATGTTTTTGCTCACCGGAATTGGCTTCTCTTTTTGCAGACACAGATATGGTAACGATTTGGGTAACTAAGAACCTGATGCCGTAAATATAATAATATAAAATTAGTTTCCTACTAATTTGGTGGACTAGTAGTTTTCACATTATATTTGTTTTTCAAAGCAGTTCGCCATCATATGTAAGTGCGACTCTTCAACATTGCTGCCATTCCATTAATCAAGTTTTGAATTTAAAGGGTATAGCTCAGGGCGATCCTGCGTCTATATCATAAAACCAAATCAACGAGTATGAGAAAGAGAATCCATCTTTTTTGGCTGATGATTCTATTGTCAGCCGGCGTCCGGGCGCAGTCTGCTGCAGTTACGGGAAAAATCATAGATGAAAACGGGAAACCCGTTTCTTTTGCGACGATAAAAAAAGCAAACTCTCCGATAGCTGTTGCTGCAGATCAGGACGGGAGTTTTAAAATAGATGCCAGTCCCGGTTCAGAAATTATTATTACAGCTGCAGGGTTCGAAACCAGGAGAATATTGGTTGATAAGAATTTCCCTGCTGTCATTTCATTAAAATCAACTGACAAACTGCAGGAAGTAGTGGTGACTGCTCTCGGATTAAACAGAACACGGAGTTCTCTCGGATATGCTGCACAACAGGTTACTGCTGCCCAGTTAAACACCACGCCCAACACAAATTTTGTGAATGGTCTCGAAGGAAAAGTTGCAGGATTACAAATCACATCAAGTAATGGATTGGGAGGTAGTGACAATGTCATTTTGCGCGGGTTTAAATCACTTACACAAACCAATCAGGCTTTGTTTGTAGTAGACGGTGTTCCTTTCGATAATACAACACAAAACCAAAGTGGATATGATTTGGGAAACGTGGTGTCAGACCTGAATCCGGAAGATATCGGTTCTGTGACTGTTCTGAAAGGTGCAGCGGCCTCTGCCCTATACGGCTCCCGTGCATCCAATGGTGTAATTGAAATCAGTACGAAGAAATGGAAGAAGGGAACGGAAGGTTTGGGCATCACAGTGAATGAAAACGTGATCGTCGGGTCCGTCGACAATTCCACACTTCCCCAATACCAAACACAGTACGGACAGGGTTACGGGAGCGCTGGCGCAACTTCTCCGGATGGTTTCTTTTATTATCAGCCAGCAGTAGGAAGTGGCGGTCAGAATGTGAGTATTGTTGAAACGGACGAAGATCAGGTGTGGGGATCGGCTTACAATAAAAATTTGCAGATCTATAACTGGAATGCTTTTTCTCCAGGCAATGCAAATTTTGCAAAAGCAACTCCATGGATAGCCGCAGCACATTACAGACCCAATGATTATTTTGTAACACCCGTTACCAATTTATTCAGTGTGAATTTGGTGGGCGGCGGTGACAAAGGAAATTTTACAGCAGGTTATTCCAATGGATACGACGGAGGATTGCTTCCTAACAGTAATATAAAAAAGAACCTGCTCAACTTCGCAGCGAACTATAATGTCACAGACAAACTCACGGTAGGAGGCGCTATTTATTATGTGAATGAAGCAGGATTAAATCGTAACAGTTATGATTTCCGTGCGGTGCAAAGCACGATGCGGGATTTCAGACAATGGTGGCCTACGAATGTTGACATTGAGCAACAGAAACAGGATTATTTCAGATCGCGTACCAATAATGCATGGAATATTCTTGGAGGTTATGAAACAGCTGCTCCGGATAATCTTCCAAAAGCAGCTTACCACAACAATGCGTATTGGACGGCTTACGAGAATTTTAACAACGATTCCAGGCAACGGTATTTTGGAAACCTAAATGCAAATTATAAAATCACTGATTATTTAAATCTTACCGCACGGGTTGCCAAGGATTTCTATGACCAGACTTTTGAAACCCGCGTGGCAGTTGGCAGCTATCAAACTTCAGGCTATTCAAGTTATATTGGATCCTATGGAGAAACCAACTATGATCTGTTGCTGAATTTCAACAAAGACCTTTCAAAGGATATTAATCTGAAAGCTTTGCTGGGTACGAATATCCGTCAGGATTTGTCCACGTCAACTTATTCTTCCACCAACGGTGGTCTTGTAAATCCACGGGTATATGCAATATCAAATTCTGTAAATAATCCAGCCGCTCCTGTTGAAACAGATATTCAGAAACAAGTGAACGGAATTTTCGCAGGATTTACATTGAGTTATAAACAACTCGTTACACTGGATGCGACTCTGCGAAGAGATGTATCGTCCACACTGCCTGAAGGCAATAACACTTATTATTATCCGGCGATATCGGGTAACTTTATTTTTTCCAAATTATTGCCTGGCCAGAGTTGGCTTTCTTATGCCAAATTCAGAGCGAACTATGCAGAAGTAGGAGGAGACGCACCAGCATACAGTCTGCAGAACACTTATACACCGGGAACACCTTTCAATAATGAAAATGTTTTTTCTTATACTTCGACTAATAACAATCCCAATCTGGTTCCTGAAAAAAACAGAACGTATGAACTGGGGCTGGAGGCCTATGTTTTAAACAGCAGGCTCGGCGTTGACATTACGTATTATCATTCACAGCTGATCAATCAGATTACGCCGATCTCCCCTTCAACGGCTACTGGCTTCACCAACTTTTACGTGAATGGAGGAAGTATTCAAAATCAGGGGGTAGAAATTGTATTGAACGCAGTTCCCATTAAAACGCGTGATTTCGAATGGGATCTTACTATTAACTGGAGCAAAAATAACAATGAAGTATTGTCCCTCTACAATGGTCAGCCTTCCTATACAATCGCTTCATTGCAAAATTCCATTCAGCTGGTTGCAGAAGTTGGTAAACCCTATGGTGAGCTCAGGGGAAGCGACTATCAATATCTGAATGGAAAAATATTAATTGATTCGGCAGGCTATCCGGTCAAGTCATCCAATACCAAATCTGATATCGGTAATATCAATCCCGATTGGATGGGGGGCATCACCAATACTTTTCATTTTAAAAATTTCTCACTTAGTTTCCTGATTGACGTACAGCAGGGCGGAAGTGTTTATTCTCTCGATATGGATTATGCTTCCTGGTCAGGTGTAATTCCGGCAACGGCTGGTATCAATAGTTTGGGAAATCCAATCAGGAACCCATTAAGTCAGGGCGGCGGTGTAGTGATGGCTGGCGTAACGGCAGATGGTAAACCCAATACCAAACTGGTAGATGCTTACGATATCAATTTGGACGGGAGCAAATTTCCTTTCGGATCTGTAAATAGTCAGGCCGCCAGTTCATTTGTATATGACGCCGCTTATGTGAAGTTGCGTGAACTGGCTATCACTTATTCATTGCCAGTTTCCATATTCGGAGCGAATTCTTTTGTGAAAGGTCTGGACATATCGCTTACTGGTAGGAATCTCTGGATCATTCACAAGAATCTTCCGTATTCTGATCCTGAACAGGGTGAGGCATCGACAACGCTCAGCTCTACGGCCCCTATTGTTTACAACGCCAATGCAAGTATCGGATACCAGACGGGCGCTTTTCCCAGTGTGAGAGAATTTGCTTTTAATGTCCGGTTTAAATTTTAAATATTTCAACATGAAAAAAATTATTGCAGCCGTTATCATATTTTCTTTTCTTATTGTTTCCTGCACGAAGAATATTACAGATCAGAATGTGAATCCGAAGAACCCGGTAACCGCTCCGTCTGCAGCGGTATTTCTCGCGGGTGAAAAAGGACTGGTAGACGTATATACTTCTGATTACTGGGGCACCGCGCCATTCAGGGTCATTGCGCAGGTATGGACACAGAATACATTCAACAACGAGGCCCATTATCAGTTTGCTACGAATAATTCTCCCGGAGGATGGTGGAATAGTATTTATGATGTCGCATTGCATAATCTGGATCAGGCAAAAACATTATATGCCAACGATGTGCAGGACAGCAACGTGCTCAAAAATGATTTGCTGATCACCGATATTCTGGAAGTATATGCATTCAGTCTGCTGGTGAATACCTACGGTCCGGTTCCTTATTCAGAAGCACTGAATCGCTCCATTCCTTTTCCAAAATATGATAGTCAGCAGGAGATTGAATACGATTTGATATCCCGCCTGGACAAAGCGCTGGCAGGATTGAATTCCAGCTATGGATCTCTCGGCTCAGCAGACCAGATTTATTTCGGCGATGTGAATCAATGGAAGAAATTTGCCGCGTCCCTGAAATTAAAACTGGCATTGCTGATAGCAGATGTTGATTTACCCACTGCAAAAACAAAAGCAGAAGAAGCAATTGCCAGTGGTGTATTTACTTCTAATAGCGATGATGCCACACTTGCATATAATGCCAACGCAGTGGTCAACTCCAATCCAATCTGGCAGGATTTAATCAATGCTGCCGGGTTGCATTATTATTCTCCTTCTTCTTATTTTATTAATACTTTGTTATCATGGAATGATCCGCGGTTGCCCTTGTATTTCACGAAAGATCCAACGAATAATTATTCCGGAGGCATTGCGGGGGCCGGTAACTCTTCGACTGAACTCTCCAGTTTTTCTGCGCAATGGCTGAGTGCAAGTTTTCCAGGCGATATACTCGATAATTCGGAAGTGCAGTTTTTATTGGCTGAGGCAGTAGAACGAGGATTTAATGTGCCGGGTACAGCAGCAGTTTATTACGATAGTGCTATCAGTTCTTCCATATTATATTGGGGAGGCAGTTACAGCGACGTGTTAACTTATCTGGCTCAACCAACAGTTGCTTATGCGACGGCTGCAGGCACCTGGAGGCAAAAAATGGGTTACCAGAAATGGATCGCTTTTGCCAACAGGAACTGGGATTCCTGGACAGAAATCAGGCGACTGGGATATCCGGATTTGGATGTGGTTAGTCCGCCCGTTGGCGCCCAGGGAAATCTCCCCACACGTTTTTACTATCCTCCTGCTGAACAGACATCAAATGCAGTAAATTGGTCGGCAGCTGTTGCCACGCTGCCCGGCGGACAGGATGTTCAATCAGCTAAATTATTCTGGGAACCTTAAAAATAAAATTATGGGAAATTACATTTTGAAAAGGGCTAAGAAGGTATTGACTTTGGCTATTGTTTTTTTGTCTGCAAGTTTCTCGCTACTTGCACAACCGAACGCCACAAAAACCAAAGACTATTTCACCATTGAAAGTTATTACAGGGTGAAATGGGGTTATGGTGCGGAATTTATCAATCTATGGAAACAAAACCACTATCCTTTATTAAAGAAAGCACTGGAGAATGGAGATGTGATCAGTATTACAGCGTCGGAACCTAAGTTTCACAGTGGTGAAGAAACAAGATGGGACTTCAGGGTTACAGTTGTTTTTAAGAACGTTGAATTGGCTTTTCAGGAAGATCTGCTGGATGGTTATAAAAAGCAACTGTTTCCCGACACTGAGGCTTTGAAAAAATCTGAACAACATCGGTTTGAACTCTTACTAGCCCACTGGGATATAGAAACCGGAAATGATGTGTTGCCCTGATTGTTGAAACTTTTCGGTATCGCTACGGCGGTTGTCACTGGTCATGGCAACTGCCCTTTTTGTGCTATTTATTCTTAAGTAATTTTTGATACCTGGCACAGTCGTCCAGATAATTTTTTGCCCAATCCTTCGAAGGCATTCCACCACATCGGGACTCACCTTTAATGATATTCTTTATCAGTTTGTCATTCTCAAAATAAAATCTGCACTCCATTGTTGCTACCTGTTTTTGTGCGTCCACAGTATTTAGGTTAGTGCTATAGGCAAAATCCTTTTCCTGTGTGAATGCAAAAATCAGTTTGCGTGATTGAATATAATATTCCGTTATGCTGATACAGCTTGATAGTCCGATCCATTCAACGATCTTAACCAAATGCCCGTTTTTGAAATAACCCGTCAACTCGCCCCCACCGTCCGTTGGCTCCTCCATGAACTCTTCATTGTTCAGCACCGTTTTGGTATACCCGGAATCCTTGTTTATTTGTTCTACAACTTCCCGTATTTTGTCAGTATTGACGGTTTTTTCCTGGGAGTAACCTAGCAGGCTGAATGACAGGAAGATCAGAATATAAAAAATACGCATATTAGGCAGGTAAGACTGGAAATCGTGACTGGAAGATAAAGAAAGTTTAATTCATATCTACCGTCCAAATAAGTCCAGGATGGATGTATTAACATTTTTGAAAAACTCGATATATTTATTATATGTAATTGATAATCTTTCAATCCACGACAATGCTCAGGAATTATATCAAAGCAGCTTTCCGAAATCTCTGGAAAAATAAGGGATACAGTTTTTTAAATATCGGCGGACTAGCCATCGGTATGGCTTGTGCCGGACTGATTTTCCTTTGGGTGGAGGATGAACTGACTTTCAATCACTATTTTAGTAACCGGGATAATCTGTACAAGACAAAGGACCGCCAGACTTACGACGGTAATACATTTACTTTCGACGCAACTCCGGGACCACTTGCTGCAGCCATCAGGACGGAGATTCCCGGGTTAAAAAATACTGCCAGATCTACCTGGGGTAACGCAGTTTTGTTTTCGGTGAAAGACAAACCGATTTATGAACAGGGGCTTTATGTGGATTCCGCTTTTCTAACCATGTTTCAACTTGAATTTGTGCAGGGTAATGCAAAATCTGCCTTTGCGCAACTGCATTCACTGGTGATCACTGAAACGATGGCCAATAAATTCTTTGGTAGTACGAACGTGGTTGGCAAAACATTAAAGGTTGATAACAAAGAGGATTATGTGATATCAGGTATTATTAAGGATCTTCCAAAGAACGTGTCGTTTTATTTTGAATGGCTCGCGCCATTTAGGGTTTTTGAAGAGCAGAATAAATGGCTGCAGTCATGGGGGAATAATGGCGTGATAACTTATGTGGAAACAGAGCCCAACGCAGATGTCGCTTCCATTAATAAAAAATTATACGGTTTTGTCCAGACCAAACAAAAAGAAGCCAGTGCGCATATGTCCGTCTATCCTATGAACCGCTGGAGGATGTACGATAATTTTGAGAATGGTAAAGAAGTTCCGGGCAGAATACAATACGTACACCTGTTCAATGTGATTGCCTGGATAATTTTGGTTATTGCCTGCATCAATTTTATGAATCTCTCTACTGCACGCTCCGAGCAACGTGCAAGAGAAGTTGGAGTCAGGAAAGTGATGGGAGCCGGTAAAGGTAAACTGATTGCACAGTTTATCGGAGAATCTGTGTTCACTTCATTGGTTGCACTATTATTGGCAGTGGCTATTATTTATGTTTCGTTGCCCGCTTTTAATACACTTGTAGAAAAACATTTGTCGGTTAATATTTTCAATCCGCTGCATATCGGTGCACTGTTTGGCATTGCGTTAGTTTGTGGTTTGATTGCCGGCAGTTATCCGGCGTTTTATCTTTCTTCTTTTAATCCCATTTATGTTTTGAAAGGAATCAAAATTAAAGCAGGTGGCTCAGCTGGATTTATCAGAAAAAGCCTGGTGGTTATTCAGTTTTCCATTTCTGTTATCCTGATCATTTCCACGATCGTTATTTATTTGCAGATATTTCATGTGAAAGATCGTGACCTGGGATACAATAAGAACAATCTGATTTGCATGTATATCCAGGGCAGGATGAAGGATAATTATAGCGTTATTAAAAACGATTTGATGTCGACAGGGTTGGTGCAGAATACATCATTGAGCACTAACCAGATCTTACAACTGGGAAGCAATACTGGAGATTTTTCCTGGGAAGGGAAGGACCCTTCAAGGCAAATACTTATTACAGTTGAGCAGGTGAGTCAGGAATATCCTTCAACGATGGGACTTCATATGAAAGAAGGCAGAGCGTTTTATACGGATTTTAAGAGCGACAGCAACAGTGTAATCATCAATGAATCGCTGGCCGCTTTGATGAATAAAAAAAACATTGTAGGAAGTATTATATCGGGACAGGGACAAAATTTTACGGTGGTAGGAGTGACAAAAGATTTTATTTATAACGATATGTATGCACCGGCGGCGCCGCTGATGTTGTTTGCTGATACATCTAATGTAAATGTGATGTCAATACGGCTGAAAGAAGGTGCTTCCGTTCCAACAGCGCTTGCAAAAATGGAGACGATATTTAAGAATAACAATCCGGGGTATCCATTCGATTATAGTTTCGTGGATCAGGAATTCAGTCAATTATTTAAAACAGAAACCCTGATCGGGCAGCTTGCAGAAGTGTTTTCCATCCTGGCCATATTTATTTCCTGTCTCGGATTATTTGGTCTCGCTGCTTACACAGCTGAAAAAAGAAGCAAAGAAATTGGTATAAGGAAAATACTCGGTGCCAGTGTGCAGGGTATCACTGGTTTGATTTCCAAAGATTTTCTTTTGCTCGTTGGCATCTCCTGTGTGATTGCTTTTCCAATCGCCTGGTGGATGATGCACAACTGGCTTCAGAACTATAAATATCGCATCGAAATCAGCTGGTGGATTTTTATTGACGCGGGATTACTTGCCATTTTGATTGCTTTAATTACTGTGAGCTTTCAGGCCATCAAGGCCGCAGTTGCAAATCCAATAAGTAGTCTTAGATCTGAATAGGTTAAGGCTTAAAGCTTAAGGTGTAAAGCACAAGGCTAAATAAAATAGATAATTATTCCTTCATTCAAATACTCTTATTCTCCTATACTTTTATACTACTATAATCTTGTGCTTGCCTAGCATATTTCGCCTTGTAATCCAGCGGCGAGAAGCCAGCGATTTTTTTGAAGACCTCACGGAAGGCTTTGTCGTCTGAATAGCCCACTTCGTTCATGACCTCGAATATCGTTTTGTTTCCTTTTTCAAGCATCCTTTTGGCAACTTCTACTTTCACACGCTGCATGTATTCCACAGGTGTATTCCCAATCGCTTTTATGAAACGCCTGTCGAAGTTTCGGCGACTGATTGCAAGTTCGCTGGCCAACTGTTCGAAAGAAATTTTCTCGCTCAGATTTTCTTCAATATAAGTTTGCGCTTTGCTAATGAGGTCGTCCCCATGATTCTTTTGCACTTGAAATATGCTGAAGGGGGATTGCGAAGTCCTTTCTATATCGATCTGGAATACTTTAGAACAATAGATCGCGGTTTGTCTGTCGAAATTCTTTTCAATTAAAAATAGAATCAGATTCAAAAATGAATAAGCACCACCATTTGTATACATTCTTTTTTCAACTACAAGCAGTTGGTCGATGTGCAGTTCAATATCGGGAAACATACGCCTGAAATCAGCTGCAGCGCTCCAATGTGTGGAACAGGTTTTCCCTTTCAGTAATCCGGTGGAAGCCAGCAGAAATGCACCGGTGCATATACTTGCAATTTCTGAACCCATCTTGTATTGATTGCTAATCCAGTGAATGAGTTCCTTATTTTTTCTGATCGCATTGTCGTAGTCGTGACCCAGTGAGGGGATAATCAGAAGGTCCGTTTTTTTGATGCGCCTGATATCTTCCGCGCCAACGGAAAAGTAGCGATTCTCTGATTTCGAATCGGGAGTGAAACCAGCCACATGCATTTCGAATACAGGTTCATTTCCCAGCTTCTGCCAGTAAGTATTTGCCCTGTTTAAAATTTCATAAGAGCCTGCAATACTGCTCATATGGGCATTGCCATCGGGAACGAGAATGGTGACGTGTTTCATCCGAAATGTTTGAACAAAGATATTTATTTAGTTTGTCCAAATCAACCCGTGAGATTGTCTACTTGGCACCCGGTCCGTTTCAAATTAAGGCTGTAATCTTGTCTTTCAATTGCAAAGAAATGTCAAAAGACTATACTATACATCTTGCAGTAGATACTCCCGCAAACGATGTGTTTCACCAGATCAACGAGGTAAAAAAATGGTGGACGGTAGTATTAGATGGCGCCGCTGAAAAACTGAATGATGTATTCACCGTTCGGTTTGGCGATGTACACGTATCAACACAGAAACTGGTGGAGTTCGTACCTGACAAAAAAGTAGTCTGGCTGGTTACAGCCAGTAATCTCAATTTCATAAAGGATAAACAGGAATGGAATAATACGAGGATTAGCTTTGAATTATCTGAAGAAGGAAAACAAACCCGTCTGAAATTCACGCATATTGGCCTGGTTCCTGATGTGGAATGTTATAAGGATTGTACAAAAGGCTGGGATTATTACGTGAAAGGAAGTCTGTTTAAATTATTAACCACTGGAAAGGGAACACCCGAGCTAAAATAAATGATCATGACAACTACAAGTATCCAAAAGGATTTTACTACAACAATTGTGGTGGATCAAACTCCGAAACAGGTATTTGATGCCGTCAATAATGTTCGGGGATGGTGGTCGCTGGAAATTCAGGGAGATACCGATAAACTTAACAGCGAATTTAAATATCATTACAAGGACGTTCATATTTGTAAGTTTAGGATAATAGAGTTAGTTCCTTATAAAAAAGTAGTCTGGCTGGTACTTGAAAACCATTTTAATTTTATCCAGGACCACCATGAATGGGTGGGCACGAAAGTTATTTTCGAAATCTTTCAGAAAGACGGCAAAACGGAAATGCACTTCACACATCGGGGTCTGGTTCCCGAATATGAATGCTACGATATCTGTTTTAAAGCCTGGACCGGATAAATACAGGAGAGCCTGGTAAGTCTGATTACGACAGGCAAGGGCCAACCTAATCCTAAGGAAGATTAGGTGGAAGGGTGAGAAATTAGCTGTCAATGCATATTCCAGGTTGAACTGGAACAAATGGAAAAACCTATCAGTAAGAGGACACCACTCACCAGCAGGCCAGTTTTTAATGCTAGCCAGTTTCTTGTAATGAGATTAAAAAGCATCACAGGGATATTTAAAAGACCAAAAATAAAGAATGCTGCTCCCAAGCCGACTGAACCCCCCGTTAAAATTCCTATTATCCCGAAGAGAGCCACTAGGAAACCGTTAATTCGTAATAAGTCTTTATGAAGCTTCATTTCAGTCCCATTTTAAGCGGTTCCCTTTCTTCCTGAAGTTGTTTCAAATAAATTTCCTTTTCATCGCGATAGAAAAGATTCATTGTTTCAAATGGAATAAGTCTTCCATCTTTATGAACGATTTGAACGCAGCTTTTTTTGATTGCCCGCACATCGAAATCATAAGCATCAATAAATCGCATGATGATAATCCGGAACAGATTGTCATAACTCAGTCCCGGGGCATGTACCTGAGGAAGACAACATAAAAGTTGGCCCATATTTTCTTCCACGCGATCCACTGAAATTCCAGTGCTGAATATTTTAATGAGATGTTGATGAAGTTCAGTATCCTGTTCGTACACGATGGTGTTCCGGCTATTGTTCAACAGATGTGCCGGATCAATATATCTTGTTAACGGAAAAACTTCACCACCAAGTTTTAATGCATAGGCCATTGCAAGTGCGTCGGGATTGCATGGAACAGGAATGATATCGTTGGGCTGAAATATATTTGTCTGTTCCAAAATCCTGGTACGCACTTCTGTGAGCGTTATACGATCTGTCGCAGGATTAAAATGTTCATTCCTGCCTGCAACCTGCACTGGTTGAAAAGTCACACCGCGCACGCATCGCTGCTTCAGTCCGAATTCAATGATCTTTCCTATTTCATCATCATTCACTCTCTGCTGAAGAGTAACAACAAGTGTTGTTGAAAGATTCAGTTCATTTAATTTTTCAAGTGCTTTCATCCGAATGTCTGTCAGATCCTTACCACGCAAACTGATTAACGCCTCAGGTTTGAATGAATCGAATTGTAGATAGATTTCAAAATCAGGTGCATAGGTCGCGAGTCTTTCTGCGAACCCGACGTCCTGTGCGATACGAATACCATTGGTATTGACCATCAGGTGACGAATCGGTTTCTTCTTTGCTATATCGAGTATGTCAAAAAAATCAGGATGAATAGTTGGTTCACCGCCGCTAATCTGCACAACATCAGGATTTCCTTCATTGGCCACAATTATATCGAGCATCTTCTCTACTTCTTCTATTGTGCGATGTCTTCCATAATGTGGTGAGCTCATCGCATAACAAGTCGGGCAACTCAGATTGCAACGGTCCGTAATCTCAACTATCGTAAGGCAACCATGTTGTTCGTGATCGGGACAGAGACCACAGTCGTAAGGACAACCATAATTTGTTTTCGTATTGAATTTTAGCGGCATCTCCGACGGCTTATTATAATTCCGGATTTCTTTGTAATAGGCAATATCCGTTGCTATCAATACTTTAGAAAACCCGTGCAACACGCAATTCTTCAGCATATACACGTTGCCATTCTCAAAAATTATTTTAGTATCCACACGGCGCAGGCAGACGGCGCAAAGACTTTGCGTAAAATCATAATAAGTATAAGGTCTTTCCGGCATCAGCTTTTAATTAATAAAAATCAATTTTCGAAGGAACATAATATAAAGATAGTACAAGAGACCGATCAGGCAGACGGTCTGTATGCTCGATAATCCATAAAACCAGTTATAATGTGGTTTGATAAAATCCAGCAGGAAACGAAAGACAAGATAGGAAACCATAAAGATTTTAAACAGCATGCCGTTTTCCGGTTTTCTGTTGTAATCGATGAGCCGTAAGCAAATCCAGAGGATACAAAGAAATACAATTTCATATAACGCAACGGGATGTCTTAAATAATTGTCACCAAGATGCATACCCCAAGGGAGACTAGTGGGATTGCCGTAGGTCTCTTCATAAGTCCCCATGCTGAAACAACCGACTCTTCCAATAATGAGTGCTAACAATATTGGGTATACGAACAGATCGCCCGATGATTGTTTTTCTCCGATGACAATTTTTGTAAGTTCTACCGCCCACAAACCTCCTAATAGTCCTCCCAAAACAGTTTTGTTTTGATAGAAATACATCATCCAGTTTCCTGATTTCAAAAGATCAAGAGGATTTTCTAGTCCGCCCATTAACCTGCTTCCTATAAGCGCTCCGAAGACAGCGCCGATAATGATCCAAGTTCTGTTTGACGAAGAAATGTTATCACCTCTTCTGTTTTTCAAAAAAACATAATATCGGAACCCCACAACGTATGCCAGTATTTCTGTTATACTGTGCAGCAAAATGGTGCTATGGCCTATAGTTATATGGTAGGGGAAAATCAAGTGAGATTATGCAACAGGAAGTTGAATCAAAAACTCAGTACCCTCTCCCTCAATTGTTTTTACTTTCAATTCACCGCCCTGGGCCTTTACCAGGTCGAAGCTCATGCTCAGTCCCAGACCCGTGCCCTGACCAACGGGTTTTGTAGTGAAGAAAGGAAGGAAGATCTTGTCAAGATATTTCTGAGGAATGCCATGGCCGTTGTCCCTAACGGAAATTTCCACTTTATTACCCACCTTTTTCGTTTTTATGGAAACAGTCGGTTCATAATTTTCAGGATGCAGTTTTTGTTTTTCAGATACAGCATAAAAAGCATTGTTGCACAAATTCAATAGCACGCGACCTATTTCCTGGGGAACAACGTTTACCAATCCGATTGATTGATCAAATTCAGTCTCGAGATTTGCATTAAAAGATTTTTCTTTTGCCCTCAATCCATGGTAGCTCAGCCGCAAATATTCATCCGTTAACTCATTGATGTCGGTGGGTTCTTTTTGTCCGGAACTTGTTCGCGAATGTAACAGCATGCCCTTGACAATAGCATCTGCTCTTTTGCCGTGGTGATTAATTTTACCTTCGTTGTCGATAATGTCTTTTATTATTGCTTTTGCCTCGTTTATATTTCCTTTCTCCATTTCCTCTTTTGCCTCTGAAAGCAGATCCTTATTGATCTCCGAAAAATTATTTACAAAGTTCAACGGGTTCTGAATTTCATGGGCGATACCTGCGGTGAGTTCTCCCAGCGAAGCCATTTTTTCTGAGTGAACCAGCATGGCCTGTGTCGATTTCAATTCATGTAGTGCTTCCTCAGCTTTTGTTCTTTGCAGTTCGATTTCTTTTTTCTGTAGTTCGAGCGATTTATTGGCAATTTGTTTGCTCCGGTTGTTACGATAAAGAATCAGGGAGATCAAAAGGAATATTGCCGCGGCTGAAATGAGCGAATAATATTTTAGTCTGTTGGCATATCGTTCCTGCGCCTCGTTTATTTTTCTTTGAATCTCTTTTTGCCGTTGTGCTTCATCAAAATTCAACAGGTCTATCTGCATTAATTTAGACTGACTAATAATCGTGTCTTTTGCAGCGATAAATATTTTTGTGTATTTCAGGGCACTGTCTGCTTTACCCTGCGATTCGTAGGATGTTGCGATCAGATTGGCAGCATTCGTAGCATGCTCACCGAACTGGTGATTCTCACATAACTTCAAAGCCGTCTTTGCATAGAAAATGCAGGAGTCAGTCTGGTTAGTAGTTTTGAAAAACCTGGCCAGCTCGTTTAATATTCTAACCTTTAATAGTGGAGCGAAATATTTCTTCTCCGTTTCAAGTGCACGCAAATAATAGTCATGGGCAATCTGTGTCTTTCCTAATTTTAAATTATACCCGCCCATCGAAAGTTCCGATATAGAACGATAAACCTGTTCTCGTGGAGGTAAATCGGATAACATACGTAAACCTTCGTTGATATAAAATAGTGTTGTATCCATTTTATTGAGCTTCCCATACACACCTGAGAAAATAACACAGGAAGCCCAGCTGATTTTACCTCCCGGAGAAGATGTGAAGAGATGTATCGCCCGGCGAGCCTGACTCAGGGCAAGACTATCATTCTGTATACGATTATTAATGGAAGCCATGAAACTATAACTCTCAGCCATGCAATATTCCCTGTTTGTTTGTAAAGTCTCCGCAGTTCTGAGACTTATTACCGCCATTTCCAATGCTTTCCCGTAATTGCTTGCTGTATTGAGAACCCATGACATTTGTAAATACCCTCGGAAGATGCCATAGGTATAGTTGATCTTTTCCGCGAGCTTGATACTTTCCTGATAATAATGAACGGAACTGTCCTGCCTTACAAATAAGTAATAACCTCCCAGAGAATTGAGCAGGGTTACTTTCGCAGTATCATTTGTAACGGTGGGTAATAATTGCAAAACACTATCGGCATAATTTTTCTGAATAAATGCAGCACCAAAATCTTCTTGGGCCTTTGCGAAGTTTACATTTAAGAAGACCAACAATGCCAGTAGTAATCCTTTCATGAAATTGATTGTGCCTGACCGTGGAGATATCTCCACAATCTTACTATTAATTCATCATCTAAAATTAATTAAAGCTATTTCATTATTCCAATACCTTTGTGCGATAAGGTCCATTAGCAGCTCTTCTATTAGTCGGTTCCCTATTTAGTCTGTCCCCCTAAATCAGACATTCACAATTATTTTCTTCACTTAAACCTTTATTTTATGGCGTTCAATTTAATTGATTCTGTAAAGGGACTTTTTGGAAATGACCTTTCAGGGAAAGCAGCTTCATTACTTGGTGAGAATGAAGCCAGCGTAAAAAATGCACTCAACGGAATTGCACCTTCTATTTTAACGGGACTGCTTAGTAAGGCAGGCTCTGGAGATGCGTCGGGTTTACTCGGTTTGGTAAAAAACGCAGCACAAACCGGTGCATTGGGCAATCTCAGCAGTGTACTCGGAAACGGAAATTTATTAAGCAAGGGTATGGATATGCTGAAAAGTTTATTCGGAGATAAACTTGGAAATGTTACGAGTGCCATTTCCAGTTTTTCAGGAATTAAAGAATCGTCTGCTGCATCATTAATGAGTATGGCCGCACCGGCAGCGCTGGGTGTGGTAGGACAACACGCAGCAGAAACTAATATGAGTACGGGATCCTTATTGTCTTTTTTAAATTCTCAGAAAGATCATATACTGAATGCCATACCATCCGGATTGAATTTGGCGGGTGCTCTGGGTCTGGGAAGCCTCACAGGCATCGGTTCCAAACTTTCCAGCGCGGTATCGGGCGTTACGGGAAGTGTTGGACATGCTGCATCTTCCATGGCGCATACGGTTGAACGGAAAGCTTCTTCCAGCCGCTGGATGTGGACCGTACTGATTGTTGTTATTTTGATTGCGATACTTTTTTATCTGGTGAAAGGTTGTAATGGATCAGATAAAAATGCAGCCGTTACTGACACAACAACCAAAACAGTCGATACTACGATGGCCATTTCCACTGCGCCCGTTCGTGAGTCGTTGAAAGTAAAACTTCCCGATGGTACAGAACTCGATGCTTATAAAGGTGGAATTGAAGATCAACTCGTTACTTTCCTGAATGATCCTGCAAGCAAACCAGGCAAGGATGTGTGGTTCGATTTTGATAATTTGAATTTCAAGACAGGTAGTGCCGATATCACAGATTCGAGTATGAAACAGGTGCAGAATATTGTTGCGATTCTGAAAGCATTTCCTAAAGTGAAAATAAAAATCGGTGGGTATACTGACAGAACGGGAGACAGTCTCAGCAATGTCAAACTTTCCACAAGCAGGGCAGATGCGGTAGTCGCTGCGCTCAAATCCTCCGGTGCCAATGCTGCGCAGGTGTTAGGCGGGGAAGGATATGGATCTCAGTTTGCTAAAGCAGCACCGGATGGTTCTGAGGACGAAAAACAAAAGGACAGGAGAATTTCGGTTAGTGTAAGGGCAAAATAATCTTCGGCATCTACGGAAAAAGATGCGTAACAGTACCGGTATTCGTGGAGTGGGGCTAAACCCAACTCCACGATTCCGGTTTTTTTTATTGTTAATCTTGGTGATTTGAAGGTTATCTAAGGGTAAACCCTTAGGCCGGATTGGTAAATTAATTTAAATTGTCGGCGCATAAGCAGACCTTATTTTATAGGAATTAACAAACGATTTCATGGCAGTCCTGAGTTTTATACGCAATACACCCCACCTTCCGGTAAATAATTTAAAACAAACGATTGAATATTATAGAGATACACTCGGGTTCAACGATGAGTGGACAACCAACGAGAAGGATGGCGGCATCAGCAGAAATGAAATGAGACTACTTTTTGAAGAAGACCCTGAGTTTGTAAAGGATATCAATAACGACAAACACCGTTTACCACTGATGTGGCTTGTTGAGAATATAAATGAAGTTTATACAGAATTTCTCGAAAAGAAGATAATCATCGCTGACAGACTCCGGTTACATCCTTATGGCCTTCGCGAATTTGCCTTTATCGATATCAACGGATATTATGTTCGAATCGCTGAGGCGGCGGAATAATTCAACCAGGTTCGTTGACTAGTTTCCTGAAAACATCGAACGCAGGTTTCGGACTGTAATCATCTTTCAGCAAACCAAATTGATAAAATAAATCGGAGTTCGAACTGTCAGCGTCTCGTAGTGCAAAGAGATCGTATTCCTGAATATTTAAATCCTCCCTGATTTCACAAATGGTTCTGATAACCTGTTCTATTACCGCGGCCTGTCTCTCGTAGCTTTTACCTTTCCCGGTAGGCCACCCATTCTCACTAATATGAATGGGAATGGACGAAGGAATATTCCCTGTTTTCAAATTTACATTTCGAAAGTATCCCAACACATTTTTAACGGATTGTTTCAGGTCGTTTGGTTCTCCATCGGGGGCAACAGGTCTGAATACATCTGGATAAAAATCGAGGCCAACATAATCGATTGCTTTTCTGAAATCTTCAAATCTGGCACTACCTATAATATTCCAGAAATTATCTGCCGGATTAAAAGAAGGAACGGCGTTAAAACCAACTTTAACAGGCAGGCTCAAACGAATCAGTTCTTTTTTTGCTGCCAATACCCCTGTAAGTAAGGCTTCTTCTATATTATCAAAACCGCCATCTCCGGCGAACGCAACTTTTAAATTTGGCTCTTCTGTAATCTGTAGGGAATGAAGTGTATAGCGATACCTTTTAATAACTTTTCGAATGCAGTCAGTCCAGTCTTTTTTATCGAAGCTTTTACAGCGATAACAAAGTACTAGATTAATTTTTCTTTGTTGGCTTGCATACTGTTCAACATTTTCAGGAGCTTCAGCGTCTAATTTTCCCGCTCCCAGATATTGAATATATCCCTTTACCAAAAAAGTCTTATCTGCGTTATTCAATTGCGACAGGGCTTTTGAAATGGCAACGGGATCGTCCGGTTTGCCCGTCGCCATACCTGTTTCTGTTCCGGCAACACTGCCGGCATAAATTCCGAAAGTCATATTATTAGATGAGAAGGTACAAATGTATAATTACACAGGCTTTTCCAAAAGATTTATTCTTCACCATTTGAGGCTTCGGATCAATGTTTTTCTTTCCATTTCGTAAATCTACATGTTGTATTTTCGAAATAATTTATATAACATACAAGCATCATGAACCCCATAGGCTCTTTATTTACGATTTATAAGGACGCAGTATTTCAAAAAGACGTAGAAGCATTCATGTCGATTTACGACGAAAATGTAACCGTCTTCGACATGTGGCAACAGTGGTCATATAATGGAATAATGGCATGGAAGGAAATGGTGAAAGGATGGTTTGCTTCGCTTGGCAGGGACAGGGATGTAATTACTTGCGATCATATACACATAAAGGAAACGGGTGAATTGGCCCTGGCAAGTGCTATTGTACGATATACCGCTGTTTCCGAAAAAGGGGAAGATCTTCGTTATCTCGAGAATCGCCTCACGTGGGTAGCGCAGAAAAAAGACATTGGATGGAAGATCATTCACCAGCATACGTCAGGACCAATCGATTTTACTACAATGAAAGTTATACTCAGCCGTTGATGACTTTGTTAATAGTAAGTTATACGGTATTCATGTTAAATTCAATAAATTTTCAAATCTTCCCAAACGCGTCTATATTTATACTTTTTCGTAGCGTATGAAGCATCTATTGATTGTTGTTTTCGTTTTTCTCTTCGGTTCATTACATACTAAGGCACAGGTTCAAATACTCGATAAGAATATAGGGTGGCGTGGTGATGTCGAATTGTATTCCATCAAATCCGGCCCGGCACAGCGCGTGTTTTTTTTATTTTCTACCGACAGTATACGTGTTATGGTTTTCGACCGGCCCGATAGTATTTCCAAAGAGTTTTCTGTGGGCAGGTTTCTGTTTGATAATTTTCTGGGAGCGTCCAAACACGGAAGTAACATTTATCTTTTTGTGCGGCACAGACAGCCCGAAGGCATGTTGATTTATGTTTTCAATCTGTACGACGATCCCATTCAACAGTCTTTCGTGGAATTCGAAGGTGGAGATGAAAAAGTGATCGGAAGTATGAGTTCAGGTGAACGGTTTGTATATCTCACTGCTGACAGAAAAAAATCCCAGTTCATCCTCTATAACTGGCACAACGAAGAATCCTCCGATACATTAATATTTCCGTTTAAAAATGAAAAAGTTGGTGACCGTCTTTCTTTTGCTACGTTAATAAAACCAGAAACGAATATTGCGAAAGTATATAGCGAAGGGGAATCAGGGGATATTATAGCTTCAAAACCAAATAAGCTATATCTGGAAAATGATTCGGTTTATTTTATCATGAATAATAACGATGGGGTAGCAGCAGTTTATGGTTTTGACATAAAAAAACATCGAACATTTTATCGGGAGATAAGTCCCAATAATATCTACAAGTCCGGAAGCAGGTCGATAAGGAATAATTATGTAGATAATTCCTTTTTGTTCGAAGGAAATCTGTACTTCGTTTCTGCAACTTATGATAACCTGGATGTCAGCATATCTGATTTTAATGATGGAAAACTGTTGCAACATGTTGCCTGCACAAAAACCGATGTGATTCCTTTCAAAAATACGCCGATTATTCAGGAAGGTTCATCTGCTTTATTGGAATTTATGGACCTGGGCTCTGCGAAACCTAAGGAACTTGAAAAAACGAGCCAGCTTTTGAAGAAAATGGTTAATTCAACAGCGGCGATAGAAGCAGTTAAGGATTCCGCCGGGATCAGCATTGCCATTGGGTCCTACGACAGGGTAGTTGCTGGCGGTTATATGACACCCAATACCACTGGATTTTCATCTTCATGGGAACCGAGGACAACCTGGGTGAATTCGACTCATTTTAAAATGCTGGTCGACAGCAATAACTTCAGCCATATCGACGGTCCGATACAGAGAAGTTTCATTGCCAGAATCGATGAATATCTTAAAGGCGTCGACGTTCCAAAAAACGGCAGGACAATATTTCAGAGCAATGGTGTAAATTATTTAGCTTACTATGACAGTAAAAAAAGGTCGGTGGTATTGGTGAAATTTGCCAAATAGTGGGTTCGGTTGGCAGCCAGAATAATCTAAACACAATCGAATTTATGTTTTATATCTTCTGCAACTGCCCTTCCTGTTCAAGACCCTTTATATTCCTCATCAGTAACCGGTTCCATCCAATTCACGACGCCCTTATCGGTATTAATGTTGATCGCAATATGTATCATATCCTCATGTGGTGAAGCACCATGCCAGTGTTTTAGTCCAGGCAGCACATTGATAACGCCGCCGACATCTATTTTCTGTATGGATTTTCCTTCTTCCTGGAAATAACAGGTGCCCTGTTTTACAATCAGGATTTGATTGGACGGGTGAACATGCCAGTTGTTCCGGCATCCCGCTTCAAAGAACACATCACTGACATTACAGTTGGTGATCTGGTCTGCAGCAACCAGTGTTTTTACAAAAGCCTTGCCGCTGAAATAAGCAGCAATTGCAGGTTTGAAACCTTCTTTTTCCAATTGATCTATGTTCATTTTGTATTTTTAAAAAGAGGTGCAGGCACTTCTTATTACGAAAAGAGCTATGCCAATTGATATTCTTATTCAACCGAATAACTTACGAATGCGACTCTTTTACTATCAGGACTCCAAGACGGTGTATTGATGGTCCCGGCTCCTCCAAAAAACACGGGCGTTATGTCTTTAATAACTTTTGTATTTGGATCCATCAAACGCAGTTTTACATTTTTACCGAATGGATGATTTTGTTTTTCGTCGGAAGTATATGCTATGTAAGCAATCCACTCATTATCGGGTGAAGGATGGGCAAACCAGTTTGCATTTTCATCAAAAGTCATTTGCTCCGGATTCGAACCATCGGGATGCATCCGCCAAATTTGCATGTGGCCGGTACGGTATGAATGGAAATAAATATACTTTCCATCAGGAGAGTAATCTGGACCGTCGTCCAATCCGGGTGTATCGGTAAGTCGTTTTGCTGTGCCGCCTTCCACTGGTATTGTATAAACATCCAGGTTACTGAACTCACCTCCGCAATAAGCCAGTGTTTTTCCATCGGGGCTCCATCCATGCCAGAAAGAAAGATCTGTGGAAGTTATCCTTTTAGGTTCTCCGCCTGCGGCAGGTATGATATAAACGGAAAATTTAAAAATGCTTTTTGAAGGGTTTATTGAATCCGTATTGGTTATTGCCAGCCATTTGCCATCTGGTGAAATCCCATGGTCGTCCATGAGTTTATGAATTGAACCGGTGTTGATTTCGGTTAAGGTTTTTGTGGCCAGATCAATCTTGTACATATTACCTCTGAAGTTGACAACGAGATAATTGTCGCGATGCCAGTTAGGCGCTTCGAAGTCGCCTTTTGCAACGAATACCGTATCTATTTTTCCTGAGTTAATATCAACAGTCTGAATGTAACTCGTTGTGTCAGGTTTATTCTGAGCGTTTACGAACACCGACAGTACAAAGCATAAAAACATCAGAGCTGCCGGTTTAAAAAAAGATAACAATGTCCGGGATTGAATAGATTTTATCATAATAACAGTATTCATTGAACATTTCATTATTCTTCCTCCAGGAAGAAACTTTTAACTTCTTAGAATTGATAGAAAGTCTGCTTAAGATACGATTCTATCATTAGATAAATGCTATTTGTGCCCGCGGGTCCGAAAGTTTTTTAATTTATTTAATCGGTGATTGAATTTATTGGTAATTTAATCAACTGATAGATCAAAGCGAATGAAAAAAAGATATACGACCATCGCCCTGTTATTTTTTACACTTGCAAGTTGCAACAACTTCGTTGACGTGAGCAATATAACTATGGGCGATCATGGATTAAGTTATATGAAGGGGACAAACACTTTGGTGACTGGAAAAGTGGTTCGAAAAATTGATAACGCGAAAATTGTTGAATTGCATAATTGCAGGAACGGCGAAATGATTGGCGATTGGTTTCAGTATGACGATAAAGGAAATGTTGTTTCCCGTGGTTTCGGGACGGAGATAAAAAAATATGAGAATTCACTCAATGGTACTGATCTGACATATTCAATCCTTTCCATAGTCAGAATGAATCATTTGAGGTATGCAACATTGTACATGGACAATCACAAATTGTTCGACGAACCGGAGAAGTTAGTTCAGTTGTCAAAAGATATTTTTGAAGATTATGCAGACAGATATAAAATAGATGACCTGTTGATATTTGATAATGAACACGCCTATACCGTGACAAAAACCGCAACGACCAGTACAAACTATATTGTCGATACAATAGCCGATGCAAAAATAAAAAAGATGCATTTTCATTAAGGACATTCTTTATCACGTATTTGTTGATGAAATTCTTAAATAATAAAACCTATATGATATGAGAAAAATAGTCGTCTTATCCATGATCTCATTAGATGGAGTGATGCAGGCGCCTGGCGGACCTAAAGAAGATGAGTCTGGCGGTTTCAAATACGGGGGCTGGACACAGCCGTTTGGTGATGAAGAATATGATAAAGTTGTTCAGAAAGAACTCACGCCTGCTGACTATCTGTTGGGTAGAAAAACATTTAAGATATGGGCAGACTACTGGCCTAAACATGGTGACTTCTGGCCGGGTATCAACAGCGGCATGAAATACGTGTTCTCCAAAAAATTGAAAAAGTCAGACCCTTTAGTAACCGGCTGGAAAAACTCGGCTGTGATCAAAAGTGTCGGAGACATTAAAAAACTCAAAAATACAAATGGCCCCGATATTCAGGTTTGGGGTAGCAGCAAACTCATTCCCCTGCTGTTTAAAAATGACCTGGTAGATGAACTCCGACTCAAAATTCATCCACTTACATTAGGCAAGGGTAAAAAGATCCTGGACAACGGTACGATTCCGGCAACTTTCACTTTGAAAGAAAGTATCGTCACATCAAAAGGAGTCATCATTGCATGCTATCAGCGCGCAGGGAAAGTGAAAACGGGAAACGTTGGAGCCTAAGCCTTTTGAGCCATTCATTACGCTTTTAATGCACAGTTTCTGTAACGAAATCGTGCAGTTCCGCATGTGTATTTTTCGCTAATCCATTGTGCAACAATTTGAAACGATTTTGGTCTCTAAGTTGGAGATCAATGGATAATCTATATTTATGCTTAAAAATTATTTCAAAATAGCCCTTCGCAGCCTGCGCAGAAACAAAACGTATTCGTTTATAAACATTACCGGGCTAGCAGTGAGTTTAGCTGTATGTATACTGCTGGTGCTTTGGGTGAATGACGAACTGAGCTTTGACGGGTTTAATAAAAATAAATCCGATTTATATAAAGTGGCGGTGCGGTTCGATGCAACCAATATTTCGGGATCTACACCCGCGCCTACGGCGATTTTTGCCAGGAAAGAAATACCGGAGGTGGAAGATGCCTGCCGCTTAACGGAAGACTGGAATGTTTCCGTATTCGAATATAAGGGCAAAAAATTCACTGAATGGCATAACTGCTCGACTGACGCCTCCTTTTTCAGGATGTTTACTTATCCGCTTACCGAAGGCAGTCCTGAACATCCTTTTGACGATGCATATTCTGTTGTATTGTCCGAAACAACGGCGAAAACATTTTTTGGTAATGAGGACCCGATCGGTAAAGTATTAAAAGGTGACGACAAAAGAATGTATCGGGTATCAGGCATAATGAAAGATATGCCCGCCAATTCATCCATACGCTACAATATTGTATTTAATTTTCAGCGGTTGGAACGGCAATATGATACTTCCGGCTATTACAAATCGCTGAACGCTAACTGGGACCAATATAATTATGATACCTATGTATTACTTAAACCTAATGCCAGTCCCGCTTCGGCTGCGCTAAAACTGAGTCTGCTACACCGGAAGGCCGATGACATACCAGCTAACAAAAACCTACTGTATGTATTTAACCCGGTCACAAAAATGCACCTGTATGCTATTGACGGAAAGGAACAGGGTATGATGGTTGTAAGGGTGTTTATGATAATAGCTGTTATTATACTTGTGATCGCCTGCATAAATTATGTGAACCTGATTACTGCCAGGGCAATGAAACGCAGCAAAGAAATCAGTCTGCGTAAAATCGTCGGTGCAGGCAAAACAAGTTTGTTCCTGCAATTCCTAAGTGAGTCCCTGCTCACATTTAGTTTGGCATTGTTGGCTGCCACCATCATTATTTATCTGATGATGCCCTTGTATAATAATATTTCCGGTAAAAATATTGTTTTTAAACCCTGGGAGCCTCAGGTGCTTATCGTCTATGCGCTGACTTTGCTGACTACCTTGTTGCTTGCCGGAATTTATCCGGCTGTCACACTTTCATCATTCCGGCCGCTTGAAGCCATGAAGGGCAAGCTGAGCGGCATTGGCAGTAAAGGTAATTTTCGCAAGGTATTGGTAGTAATTCAATTTAGTTTTTCCATCATGCTTATTACCAGTACGATCATTATCGGTAAGCAATTGAAATATATACGGGAAAGAAATCTGGGATATGATAAACAGAATGTGTTTAGTTTCTGGATGCGTAATATAAATGATCATTATGATGCGGCCGTTGCAGAACTGCTCAAACAACCTGGTATTTTAGGAGTTACGGAATCCGGTACGAATATCATCAGCCATTACTCGGGCAGCACGGATGTGGACTGGGATGGTAAACGGGCAGACCAGCAATCATTTGGTATATTTCAAATGCCGGTAGAAAGAAATTTTTTGCAGGTGATGGGTATGCAATTGGTCGAAGGAAAGGGCTTTACAGGTTCACCTGCCGACAGTGCAAATTTCATCCTGAATGAAACGGCCATTAAGGAAACCGGCATAAAAGAACCCGCGGTTGGTAAACGAATTACTTTTCATGGAATAAAGGGTGTGATAGCAGGTGTTGTGAAAGATTTTCATTTCCAGAATATGCACCAGAAAATTGGTCCACTCTTAATGCAATACGACACTCACTGGCGGGGAAAAATGTATATAAGAACTACAGCGAAGAATGCCCCGTCTGCATTGGCTGCCGCCGAAAAACTATGGAAGCGGTATAATGCTGATTATAATTTTGATTACACTTTTTTAGACAGCCAGTTTGATGATTTATATAAAACGGATACTCATGTGGGATTGCTGTTTAATTGTTTCGCCCTGGTGACTATATTGATATCCTGCCTTGGATTGTTTGGCTTGGTGACATTTACCGCTGAAAGCAAGGTGAAAGAAATTGGTGTTCGTAAAGTATTGGGTGCGGGTGTCAGGAATATTGTTTTCTTTATGTCAAAAGATTTTTTAATGCTGGTACTTATTGCAGCCGCAATCAGTTTTCCACTGGCCTGGTACGGACTCAATAGTTATCTCCAGGAATATGCTTACCGTACCAATATGAGTTGGTGGGTGTTTGTTATTGCAGGGTTTGCAGCTTTGCTGGTGGCATTGTTTACCATCAGTTTTAAATCCGTTAAAGCTGCTCTTGCGAACCCCGTGACTAGTCTTCGTTCAGAATGAACAAAGACTGCCTAAAGCTTAAAGCCTAACGCCTAACGCAGAACGCGGAACGCCTAACGCAGAACGCGGAACGCCTAACGCAGAACGCCTAACACTTGACGCGGAACGCGGAACGCGGAACGCCGCATGTTCTTTGGATGTTTGCAACGAAATTAATTAATAATGTCTCCTTTGATATTTGCTAACCTTTCGTGCCATGTCTGAAGTTCTTCAGGAGTTAGTCTAACCCAGTCTGTTACTTCACCTACGATTTTTAACGGCGCTTTGGTTCGATAAGAACGTGTAGGATTACCGGGAAATTTTTTGTCTGTAACATTTGGATCGTTTTCAAAATCTCCGACCGGCTCAACAATATAAACACGCGCAGATCCACCTCCTTTCGCCAATTCTGCGGCAAGTGCAGCCCCGTTAATCAGGGCTGTGAAATAAATATGATTCATCACAACTTCAGGCCTGTAATTAGAATTAAAACCTGCCGTCAGCAAATCGCCCATTTGCAAATCTGCTTTCGTTCCGTGATAAAATGGTCCGTTATCTAAAATTTCGGTCATGATCTTTTTATAATATCCAAATTTAAGTTATAAGGAATTATTGCAGGCGATACGCTTCAGGTTAGATTAACAATGAGCAATTAAGAATGAGGGTTTGGCCTTAATCGACAACCTTAACTTCTTTTTCACTTACTGTTTTGTAGGTTGGATAAAAATTATTATTGTATAAAATTTTACTCTCGGTATTTTTAACTTGTGTTTCCTGTGCCGCCTACCCTCAATATCTTAAACAGGGGATGGGAATGACGGTCATGCTTCAACCGGCGCATGATTACAGGGTTGTGGGCTCCGTCGGATTGACATATTCCGTCAGATATATTTTCAATGAAAAGGAATACTCGTATTTGTCTGTAGGAATCCCGATGACCTTAGCTTTCAGCAGACTGGATGATTCCAGCAGCGTTGATCTGAAACTTGGAATCATGACAGACGTGCCTTTAATTTTTAATTACAATTTTCAACCAAAGCTGTTAATGAAAGGAGCAGACCGGCATAAATATTTTGAAAAAGGAGAGAGTAGATTTGGATATTTTGCCGGAGGCGGATTTGGCTTCCATTCAAATCATTACACTGCCGCAAATAATGATGGTACGATAACGCAACAAATAACTGGATTTGGTCCTGTCGTTAATGCCGGAGTCAGATTTTCAATTGTCAGACGAATGGTTCATATATGGGAGATGCGCTTTTCCTACATGAAACTGTTTAATGCCAATCGTACGGATATATTTGGGGTGGGGTGTTTATTTAATTTTTAGTGCCCGCTAAAAAACCCCAGCATCATTTCTAATGCGCCTTCTGAATGCATCCGCTCGCCGTTTTTGAGAGACTCGCCTGCAGCAATAGCTGCCCTTGCGCGCATGTCTGTTTCAAAAACTGCAATGGCTTCTTTCAATGTGTGATGTTTGTCACTGGTTAAATATTCACTTAGTTTCAACGCATCCAGCATTGCCACGTTGGCGCCTTCGCCAGCAAAGGGCGGCATCACGTGTGCCGCATCGCCGATCATAGTCAGGTTGGGCAGTGCTTCCCATGTTTGATTCAGGGGCGCGCAATAAATGGGACGTGCCCAGAAAGGTGTAGTGGCACTTTCAAAGAGTTCATTCCAGATGGGGCTCCATCCGGAATATGTTTTTGTAAACCAATTCAGGACCTGCCTTTTATCGCTAAAATCAATGCCGCTATCAGTTGCCCAGTTTTCGCTTGTTTTAAAACTCGCACCGAAACCAATATCGCCGCCTCCTTTTTGACCTACGAATAAATCTTTTGAATTTCCGAAAGCCATTATTTTTCCGCCATTCAGAAAATGATTCATATTGGGTGCTACCTGTTCAGCATCATAAATATTGCCCTCGAGCATGGTGATGCCCGAATAAAAAGCTTTGATATTGGTTATATATGGGCGGATTTTGGAATTGGCGCCGTCTGCAGCAATCACGATATCGGCGTATGCCGATGAACCGTTTTTGAAATGTAAGAGCCAGCCTTCCTGTTGAGTCTCCATGGAAATAAAATGACTGTCCCACAGAACCGTTCCGGGTTGCAGGGATTCGAGCAATATTTTTCTTAATGTACCACGGTCTATTTCAGGTCGAAAATATTCGCTGCCGAAATTCTCTTCCAGTTTGGTATCATGATCGCTGAAAAGAACTTCCGCACGTTCATTGGTGATCAGTTTTCTATCTGCACGCGGAAGAAAATTATTCCTGAACTCTTCCAATAGATTGGCTTTGCGAATCGCTGCCAGTCCCGACTCATCGTGCAAATCAAGCGGAGACCCCTGAACCCGGGCATGTTTATCGACATCTCTTTCATATAATTTTACAACCGCTCCTTTAAGCTGTAGAAGTTTTGCAAGGGTGAGTCCTCCGGGACCTGCTCCAACGATGGCGATCTTTTTATTTTGTAGCAACATAGTTTCGAAATATAAGCGCAAAACTATTCTATGTCGGTGACCAGAAATTGTAAAAAACGGTCGTTTTCATTTTTGAATAACTCTTTAGGCGAAACGCCCGAGAACTTTTTAATTTCTTTAATAAAATGTGATTGGTCGTAATAGTTCAGTTGCGGAAATAGTTTACCTTCTTTGATATGCGAAAGTGAAGCCTGAAAACGAAGAATATTGCAATAGGCTTTAAGCGAAAGTCCTAACTGCTGATTGAAGTATGCATTGATTTGTCGTTCGCTCCAGAACAGTTTTTCTGAAAGTTCTTTTACCGAGATCTCTCCATTCGACGCAAATATCCATTCGAATAAATGGCGTTTTCTTTCGTCTATTTCCGTTGGTAACAGCGATTGTATTTTCAACGTCGCCTTTTGGCAAAATGTATCAAAATCATTCAGATCATTCACATGAAAATCCCAAAAATTATTTGTCAATAATTTCCCCTTATTTAATATATCAGCGACGGGATGATGCAACACGTATTCCACCGCGAGGGGATTAAAATTGATGGCAAAGAAAGTTGCGATATGTTGCCTGGGCATCAGCTTGGGCTTCGTTTCCAAACCCAAAAGCGAAATGAGAAATTCGTTGTCAGTTGTCCTAAAAAAAATCAGATCAATTCTTCCGTTGGGGACGATCACTCCTTCGGTGATCTCAGATATGTTTTGTAACGATGAAAAGCTATATACAAAATCCGAGAATGGTTTCTCGGGACGGACTAGTTTGTAATGGAAAGGGGTCTTCATTATTGATTGTCCGCTCGGGACGCAGGCAATTTACGCGATTTTAACTGGCGGACTTTGGAGGTCGTTTGCTCCGAGAGTGTGGGGATGATCGTTGGCTGTCTGCGCCGCCTATGCGGGGATGATCGTTGGCTGTCTGCCCCGCCTATGCGGGGTTGACCGATGAGCAATGGCCATTGGCCGTTCTGCGTTAAGCGTTCCGCGTTAAGCGTTAAGCTTTAAGCTTTAGGCAGTCTTCGGTCATTCTGACCGTAGACTACGAACTGGATTCTCCGTTGCAGCTTTCAATGATTGTATGCTGATCGTGCAGATGGTAATCACCAGCGCACCTGCACCCGTTGCAGCAAATAGCCACCAGGGCAATCCCGTTTTGTATTGATAGTTTAATAACCAGTTATACATAAACCAGTAAGCGGTTGGTATGGCGATCAGCAGGGAAATAAAAACGAGTACTACAAAATCTTTACACAGCAGCCGCCACACGCCGAATACCGATGCACCCAACACTTTTCTTACACCAATTTCTTTCGTTCGTTGTTCTGCAACAAAAGATGCCAGACCAAATAAACCGAGACAGGAAATAAAAATGGCGAGCACTGCAAACACGGTTGCCAAACTTCCGGTTCGTTCTTCTTCGCTGAATTTCCGGCCAAAGTCTTCGTCAGTAAAACGATATTCAAAGGGCTGGTCAGGTATGAATTTACTGAATACAGCCGCTACCTTGTTTAATGCATCATGTGCACTCAGCGCGGGATTGAGTTTCATCATCACCATACCGCCGTCGTTTCCTCTGATAATACGATACATTGCAGGACGAACAACCGAGTAAGGAGACTCTGTGAGAATATCTTTTATCACGCCGACCACTTTAAATGCAACACCATCGTTGAACGATATTTCTTCTCCGATCGGATGTTCCAATCCCATAAACTTCACTGCAGATTCATTTAAGATGAACGCAGCTGAGTCGGATGCAAAAGATCTTGAAAAATCCCTGCCTTCAATAATTTGCCAACCCACTACTTTCCCATAATCATCTGAAACCAGGTTCATCGGAAAATCATTTGAAGATCCCGGCTGTTTACCCCTCCACGACATACCACCATTGGAATTCCAAACTTCCGTAATCGGATTGCCCGACTCGGCAATTTCCTTAACCGCTCCCGATTGTTTCAAATCGGCCCTCATCGCTTCAAAATGACTATGAAGATCATACATGTGTGTAGAGAAATACACCAGCCCGTTGCTATTGTATCCAAGCGGGCGATTCCTGGCAAACTGTATCTGGCGATATATGACCAGTGTGCCTATAATTAAAATAACGGACACAGAAAACTGTAACACCACCAGCATTTTGCGGGGTAATGCGGAATACCGTCCACTTTTGAAGTTCCCTTTTAATACAGTAACCGGATTAAAATGCGCCAGATAAAATGCCGGATAACTGCCAGCTATCACACCGGTGATTAACGTGAAACTTATACATGCCAACCAGAAATACATATTATTCCAGGGCAAAGTCATTTTTTTATCTGCAATGGAATTGAATAACGGAAGTGAAAACTGAACAATAACGATGGAAAAAATAAAAGCAAGAAAGGCAGTCATTACCGATTCACTCAGGAATTGTGTGACCAGCTGATTTTTTAATGAACCAACCGCTTTGCGGATGCCTACTTCTTTTGCGCGCTTTTCACTTCTCGCAGTAGAAAGGTTCATAAAGTTGATGCAGGCCAGCAGCAATACAAAAATTCCGATGATGGCGAACCACCAGATGAATTTGATATGTCCACCAGTGTTCACCCCGTTTTTAAATTCGCTTTCTAGGTGCCACTTACTCATCGGCTGAAGAAATAGTTCTGGCTTTGCGAGTCGTTCTCCTTCCCGTATATTTTTCAGTTTTTCATCTTTAATTTTTGCAGATGCAGTTTTCAAATCGGCGTGGTCATTTAGCTGAACAACAATCTGCCATGCATTATTTCCCCAGGGATTTTCCATTTTTCTTATCCCCTCCACAATCTGCAGTTTTAATTCAAAGGGCGCCACAAAAGCCCTGTCCGCAAATGAAGAGTTGTCGGGCATATCCATATACACACCACTTACTTTAGCTGGCACATTTTCAATCATCAGTATTTTATTCATCGGATCCTCATTTCCGAAAATGGCTTTGGCGGCAGAATGGGAGAGGAAAATAGTATTCGGATCGCTGAATGCAGTGAGCTGGCCCCTGATCATTTTCAGATCCAGGATGGCGGGACCGTCGGGGTCAAGAAATAAACCATTCTGCGCAAACGGTTTATTATGGTATTGCATGGTAGAGTTCACCCAGTTCAGCAGACTAACCGCTTTGAAATCGTCTTTGTAATGATCGCGTAATGCCTTTGCCAATGGATAAGGAAGCCCGTCCCATGTTTCTATTTCTCCGTTTTGATGCAGGTTCTGCATTACGGAAGCCACGCGGTTGTAATTTCGATTGTCTTTATTGAAAGAAACCTCGCTCCATATCCACAAGCCGATCAAAACGGCTACGGCCATACCCACTGCCAGTCCTGCTATATTGATGAAAGACGACTTCCTGTTTCTCAATAAATTTCTCCACGCGATTTTGATGAAATTTTTGAACATAAATTTTTTGGTTGACGGATGACGGATGGCCTTTAAGCGTTCAGCGTTCAGCGTTCAGCGTTCCGCGTTCAGCGTTCCGCGTTAATCAACTCTTATCGCCTTTACAGGATTCATCATCGCCGCTTTAAATGCCTGATAGCTTACTGTCAGCCACGCGATGGCGATCGATGAAACTATCGTAATCACAAAAACACCGGCGCCAATGGAAATACGGAATGAAAAATTATTCAGCCATGCATGCATAAAGTAATAGGCCAGCGGTGCCGCTACGGCAAATGCAACTGCGATGAGCAGGATAAATTCTTTTGAAAACAGGTAAATGATATTTCCTGCCGAAGCACCCAGCACCTTTCGCACACCGATTTCTTTTGTGCGCTGCACCACCATGAATGATACCAGTCCATACAGTCCGAGACATGAAATAAATATGGCGATGCCTGCAAATATTTTATACAATTGCGACAGCTGATTTTCCTGCTCGTAAAACGCGGCGATCCTGTCATCCAAGAATTGAAATTTGTACACGTATTCAGGATAGGCGGCGCTCCATGTTTTTTGAATAAAAGCAAGTGTTTGCTGAATATTTTTCGCTTCTATTTTTACAGCCATGGTATTATACACATATTTCCAGGGCGCCATTACAACGGGTGTAAATGCATCTTTCATCGACGACGTATTGTAATCCTTTACCACACCTACTACCGGACCTTTCAGATATCCATCCCAAAAACTGAGTTGTTTACCGAGAATATCCTGCGGATTGTGAATACCCAGCTGTTTAACCAAGGTTTCGTTCACAACAAATTCTCGTACGGTATCACTGGGACGGTAGGGCACGCCGGCAACCATTTGCAGACCATAGGTTTTAAAAGCATCTGCGTCTGACCATTTGAGGTCCGCGTTAAAATCGACAGGCTTTGGACCATTATTGAAAGAAAAATTACTTCCCCAGTGCATTTCGTCGGCAATCGCAAAAGTGCCGAAGCTGATATCTTTGATGAAAGGCTGTCTTAACAGATCAGCTTTTAATGCTTCCCTTTTTGTAATGCTGAGACTGTCGTCCGGTGAATCTATATTAATAACAGCTTCTTTATCAAAGCCCATGGAGGCGTTTCTAAAATATCCCATTTGCCCCACTACGATTAATGTGCCTATGATTAAAGCCTGCGCAACCGTAAACTGCAATATTACCAGCGCACGTCTTAATGATAATCCGCCCACCGTGTTATTACTCAATTTACTCTTAAGCGCAGTGATGGGATTGAAGCCGGACAATATAACGGCGGGGTATAACCCGGATAATAAAGTAACCAATATTAATATGCCTGTTATAAAAGTGATCATACGCATGCTCAGCTGCACGGCGATCGTTGTTTTAAGCAGCTGGTTTAGAAATGGCAGCGCTACATAGGCTATAATTATTGCCAGTATTACAGAGGCAAGCGTGATAATAAAAGTTTCACTCAGGAACTGCCATACGAGTTGTTTTTTCCGGCTTCCCAGCACTTTGCGCACACCCACTTCTTTCGCGCGGTTAACAGCCTGCGCTGTTGCCAGATTAATAAAGTTGATGCAGGCAATGATCATTAAAAACAGGCCAATCAGGCTGAGTGTTGTAATAAGTTCCCTGCTTATGGTGCGGTTATTATAGTTCCCGAACCTTTTATCAAAATGAATATCTGCAAGTGGCTGCGCATAAAATATCCTTCTTGCCGCAAATTCTGCAGTTTCGTGTTTTTTGGTAAAGGTTACCAGGTCGCTGTTGAGTTGCTGGTAACCCATTCCCCTGGGTACGACTACAAATGTGTTCAGCAGGCCGTTATTGCTTCCCCAATTATCGGACGATGCATCCTTGTTTGTTTTTAATGAAAGCGCCACCTGTATGGGAAAATCTGTGTTGGCAGGCAGGTTTTTAAGTACACCTGTAATTTTATAAACCGTGTTGTTGTTATATTTTATCGTGCGACCGATGGCTGATTTCCAATCCCCGAAGTACCGCTCCGCAGTGGCCTGCGTTACAACGGCAGTGTTAGGCTCTGCCAAGGCTGTTTTAGCATCACCCGCCAGCAAAGGGAAATTAAACATCTCAAGAAAATGTGGTTCGATATAAAATAGCCCCTGCTCGCTGAATTTTTTTTGTGTAGCGTTACCCTTTTCATCCAGGACGGTTATCTGATCACCCCGAACGCTCAGGATCGTGGACACATTTTCAAGCTGGGGGTAGTCGAGCTTCAATTGTTTTGCAGCAGGGAAACAGGTGCCAGCGGAATAATGTAAACCGTCGGGCAATTTAAACTGACTACCGATGCGGTAAATGCGGTCTCTGCTGGAATGAAAGTCGTCAAAACTTGTTTCAAACTGTATTACCAGGAATATCAAAAGGCAGGCGGCTATTCCGACGGCTAAACCTGTAACATTGATGGCTGCGTAGGTTTTGTTATGCTTAAGACTCCTGAAAGCAGTCTTGAAATAGTTTTTGAACACGTGTATGAATTATGAGTTATGAGTTATGAGAGATGGGTTATGGTTTATTCCAATATTAGACTTTCACATGCGCCTTACGCTTTAAGCCTTACGCCTTACGCTTTACGCTTTACGCCTTACGCCTGATGTGCCAACAAAATGCCAGTTTCATAATAACCTATCTCTCAATGCACAATGAATTGTTCGTTTCCTGAAACTGTACGAAAATGAACTACGGATGTGCGTTTTAATAGCCCATTCATTTTGGTTACAACTTGCCTCAGTTCGGTTATATTCTTTAGCATGGCCGTTTTGATCTTTGTGCTGAACAAAAGAAATTATTATGGCAAACAAACATGTAGTTCCTCAAATAATCAGCGATTTTATTGCGGCGGTTAATTCCCACAATGGTGAAGCGTTTATCAACTGTTTTTCCGATGATGCCCTGGTGAATGATTTTGCCAGGAATTTTTGGGGAAAAGAAGCGATTAAAAAATGGAGCGATGAGGAAATGATCAAAGCTAAAGTGACTTTTGAAACCGATGAGGTGATGGAGCATTATGGTGATTACATGATTACCGCACTCACCAATGGCAACTATGACAAAACAACAGCACCAGATCCTCTTTATCTGGATTATTTCTTCTCTTTAAAAGGAGGTAAAATTATCAGGATGTTCGTTTTCCTGAATAAGAAGAAGAGCATTAATTACAAGTAGTCATACTGAATACCGCAGTTTGTACCTTTAGGATGCCAGTATTTTCTTTATGGAGGCAGATGAAAAATAATAACATTCTCACCATTCATTCTATTGCAGAATTGCATCGCAGGTTTTCCTTGCCTGCCCCTGAACATCCATTGGTAAGCGTTATCGATTTGAAGGATATGCAAAGTCCGCGCGATGAGAACATCGCTGCTGTCGTCTTCAATTTCTACTCGATATGGCTCGAAAAAGATGTGAAGGGAAAGATCCGGTACGGGCAGGGTTATTTTGATTTTGATGAAGGCAAAATGATTTTTATAGCACCCAAACAGATGTTGAAAACGGTCGACCACGAACAAACCAACAACGGTTATGGCCTCGTTTTTCATCCTGATTTTATCAAAGGTTATCCGCTGGCTAAATCAATCAAAGACTATGGTTATTTTTCTTATGCTGTAAATGAAGCGTTATTTCTATCTGAAAAAGAAGAAGAAACGATTGTTTCTGTAATGAGACTTATCATGCAGGAGTATCGCTCCAAGATTGATAAATACACGCAGGATGTAATCGTATCCCATATTGAAGTGTTGCTTAATTATTCCAATCGCTTTTATGGCCGTCAGTTCATCACACGCAAGAAGTCTAATAATGACCTATTGGTTCAGATGGAAGGTTTGCTGATGAATTATTTTAAAGAAGCAGATTCCAACAAGGGCCTTCCAGGCGTGAAATATCTTGCTGACCAATTACACGTTTCACCAGGTTATCTGAGTGATATGCTGCGTGAACTGACCGGACAAAATGCCCAGCATCATATTCACCATTTTTTAATTGAAGAAGCAAAACAGTTGTTAAGCACCACCACATTATCCGCCGGTGAAATAGCTTACAGGCTTGGATTTGAACATCCACAATCATTCAGCAGGTTATTTAAACAGAAGACGGACCTTTCCCCTTCTGATTTCAGAAACAGTTTCAACTAGCTGTTTACACAGGCACCATCCTGCGACTAATATTTCATTTATCGCAATTTCCTATCCATTATGGCCGTTATGATTTTCACAGAAAAATAGTTATTTTTCTTCCTGATATTATCTTATGAAGCCTCGTATTTTAACCCTTGCTATATTATTGGCTTCCTGCTCGTTGCACGCACAGCGCTGGGTGCAGTTGAATCCGCCTGTCAATTTATTCAATGACATCATTTTTTCTACCGTAACCGACCATAACGGGAAGGTATATGCGGGTGGCGCCTTCACCGATTCTGCCGGCGAAAAAGCCGTTTATGTGTTGAATAACGGTTCATGGACGGAATTGGGAACGGGTGACAGCACGCTGCACGCAAAGGGCAATATTTACGCGCTTACAACGGACCCTTCAGGAAATATATATGCTGCCGGCGCTTTCACGGATGCTTCGGGAAATTATTATGTGGCGAAATGGAATGGAATTTATTGGATGCCCATGGATCCAACAACGTCTGCACAGAATTTCACCGGGCAAATTTTTTCTCTTACCTCTGATAAGAACGGAAATATTTATGCTGCGGGCGAGATGATCGATACCGCAGGAAATTATTATGTTTCCCAATTCGACGGAATGAAATGGCAGCCACTCGGCACGGGTTTGCAATCGCTGCGCGCCAATGGTATCATGTATGCTGTTACTGCAGACGTGAATGGAAATATTTATGCAGCAGGGCAGTTTACCAATGTCTCAGGTTATTGGTATGTGGCAAAATGGAACGGGAGCAACTGGTCCGAATTAGGAACCGGTGCGGCGGCACTGAATGCCAATGGAGCGATCAACTCGCTTACAGTCGACGCCAGTGGAAATATATATGCAGCGGGTGACTTTAAAGATGGAACGGGTCATCAATACGTGGCGAAATGGGATGGCAACAGTTGGTCCGAGTTGGGCACTGGTACGAATGCACTACAGGCAACCGGTATGATCAATACTATTTTGATTGATGCCGCAGGCCATTTGTATGCTGCGGGTATGTTGACAGATTCAAATGGCAACATGGTTGTTTCACAATGGACAGGAACGGACTGGTCAATTGTGAATGCGACACAGGGCGTATCTGTGTTCAACAATTATATTAATGCACTGAGTTCCGATGCAACAGGACAATTATACGTAGCTGGTAATTTTACCAATCTGCGCGGTGATCATTATGTTGCCAGGGATTCCGCGAATGTATGGACACAGCCAGGATTCGTTGGTGGCAGAATGCCGGCGCAATCCAATGGAATGGCCGCTATGGCAGTGGATACAGGCGGACATGTATTCGCTGTGCTTGGAACTACGGATGCAGCCGGCGTTGCCGTGGTAGTTAGATGGGATGGAAAGTTTTGGGTTACGCTTCCTGACACGGCGAATGGTGGTGGCTTCGCAAGCATCAGCGGTTTGTCGGGCGACAGTTTGGGAAATATGTATGCCTGCGGAAGTTTTGGCGCATCGTTGGGTGTTGCGAAATGGAACGGACAGGGCTGGTCGTTTATATCTGCGGCAGCATCCGGACTAACCATCAATGGCGTCAGTCACCTGGCCACAGATAAAATTGGAAATGTTTATCTCTCGGGTTCCTTTCTGCAGAACGGATATATCTACAACCTGGCGAAATGGGATGGTTCTGTTTGGACTGCATTTGCAAATGCGAATATTATCAACTTTATAGTTGACCCGGCCAGCGCTGCGATTTACGCAAATGACGCAGATTATTCAAACTCCGGATATAATGTTTTGAAGATCGTGGGAAACACGATCGCGAATATTGGTATTTCAAACACACAACCGCGACTGATGAACGCCACGAACTGGATGCAGACGCTGGCATTGGATGCAAACGGAAATCTGTATACAGGCGGATCGCTGGAAGACAGCAGCGGTAATGCATTTGTGGCAAAATGGGATGGGACCAACTGGATGGAATTGGGTAAGGACTCGGCATCGTTTGGTGCGGTCGGAACGATCAACGCGATTGCGTTTGACAGAATTGGAAATCTTTTCGCCGGAGGAAACCTGATAAAAAAATCACAGACTTATATCGGCAAATGGGATGGCAGTTCCTGGTCGACTGTAGGAGACGCAACACAATTTTGGGAGCAACAGAATCTCGGTTTTTTGGACAGAGATGGTCAGGGAAATATATATGCAGATGTGGAGAATAGTATTTATCGATATGAGGATAACCAGTCGACGCCACCACCTCCTCCACCTGTTGTTTGTTACGACTCGGCGCAATTGCATCTGGTAGTGAATACAAATACACTAAACGGGCAAAATGCAACGGCTGAAATTGATGCGAAGGGAATGCCACATGACGGAACAACAACCTGGACGATCGAATTCGCGTCGGACCGTAACTATACCAATCTGCTTTCCGGACCTTCGATGGATAGTGTATTGATTTTATCTGCCGCCAATTTAGTAACCGGCTCCAATGAAATGTATGCAAAAATGCAAACACTCGATCAATGTAATCAAACCAGAATTACGATCGATAGTGTTACGATTACCAAATCGATTGCTGGTGGTCTCGTGGATCAGGACTTTCAAAATGCAACGATCACTACTTACCCGAATCCGGTAAGTAATCAGGTGCGCGTAACAGGATTAAACGCTACGAAATCTTACACCATTCAGATATATAATAACCAGGGTTCACAGGTTTCCCAAACAACAGTAGTTGGTGAAACGGAAGTAAACGTCAACTTCTTCTCCCAGCAAACGGGCGTTTACATGTTACAGGTTTTTGACAATACCAAAAACAGAAAGATCGGGGTGATGATGCTGTTGAAAGAATAGATTGTTCCTTTGCATACAAGTTGTTCCCGGATCGTATTCATTTCATATTTTTAATGAATCGATCAGGCATTCCAAAACTGAACCCTTACATGGAAGTCCATCACCACCCGCACGTGGAAAAGAAAAACTTTAAAGAATATTTCCTTGAGTTTATCATGATATTTCTCGCCGTGACCCTCGGTTTTTTCGCGGAGAGCATAAGGGAAAGTCTGGCGGATCATGCGAAAGAAAAAGAATACATCCAATCCATGATTGCAGATTTGAAAAACGACACGGCCGTGCTCAGAGACGTAATTGCTGTTAATATGACAAGAATTTCAGGCATCGATTCATTATCGGCATTGCTGCTCAAAACACCACTTACTGATAATGATGAAAAACGACTCTATTTGTTGAATAGCCGCTACGCTTCCAACGTCTCCTCCATGGTTTGGAACGATGGAACCATACGACAATTGCTAACTTCCGGCAACCTTCGGCTGATGAGCGGTCAGGGTATTTCGGATAGTATTATGAATTATTATGGTCCCAACAAAGATGAAGCTACGGGTCAGGCAGATATACTTTTCGAAGCTGTCAAGCGTGTTTATTTTTCTGCTGAAGATATTTTTGATCGTTCTTTCATGAGGTCGCTCCTCAATAAGGACAGCAGTTTTAGCAGGAGACCATTACCGGATACGATGGAGATGCTGAATAAAGACAGGGCCGTTTTAAAAAAATATTCTCAAATGGTGCTTACTACACAGGGGCTCATCGATAATTACCTGGACATGCTATTCCATATGTATAAACGCGCGAATTCCCTGTTGATTTTTTTACAGACCAAATACGATATCAAGTGAGGTAATGAAAATTTGTCACCCACCGAAACAATGCCATTACAAAAAAGTATTAACTGTATCATCAATTCGTTGCCGGGAAATTTGCATTAAATAGTATTAACATTTGAAGCATTCAATCATTTCTCTTGTATTACTGCTCACCGATTCCATTGCTGTATTTGGTCAATCTGCGGGTAACAACTCCTCAAGTTTAAAATCAGGGAATTTAATCCGTTTTCATGATAGATTTTTTACCGATACTACCTGGACTTACCCGGTTCAACCTGACAGTGTGTTTGTTTATTATTATAATATACGGGCAAAATATCCTGAGAGTTCTGAAACACTCAGAGAACAGGCATCTGATTTTTTGCTGAAAACCGGGAAACATTTTACCGGTAGTGGTTATATAACGTTTCGGTTTTTTATCGATAGTACCGGTAAGATGCTGAGAAGAATAGAAGTACTGCAGACGGATGAGTTTTACAAAGAATATTTTTTTGAAGAAAAACTCGTTTGGACTTTATTAGATTTTCTGAACACGCTGCATGACTGGAAACCAGCCACGGCTCCTAAAGGATATCCACCACTGTATATAAATTTGTTGACTTTTAAAATTCATGAAGGCCATATCATCCATATTATACCTTAGTGTCCTGCTGGTTTTGGAATCGGGATGCAGATCTACTGCCGGCATTTCAAAAACTGACGATTGCGGAAACAGGAAATTTCGCGACAGCCTCATCGTTAAATATGTAGACAAGGGTGCAGAAAGACTGCCCTATATGTACAACAATCCTTTGTGGGAATCCTATCTGGATAGTATCCTTTTGATTTGTCCCAATATTGCAACCGCCTATCAGTTGAAAGCCGTACCCGCAATAAAGAATGGTGAATATATAAAGGCATATCGCCTGGATGAAAAAGCAGCTGAACTTGACTCCCAGCAATTCGTATCCTATCTGGGTTTTTTAAAATGCATATTCACAAAGGATTATGCTGGCGCCATTATTGATTTTAACAGGGCCATTCGAATTATCCCGGGTGGAGGAGAAATGGACCACGGTTTTTATTTTTACCTGGGAATTTGTTATTTGGAATTAGGAAACTATCATGAATCAGAAATGAATTTTAATAAGGATATTTTTTCCCAAAACCAGGGAGATAGTACGAGGGAAGTCCATTTCAATTCTTTGTTGTATATGGGTATTGTAAAATCAGCAAACAACGAAATAGATTCCGCGGAAATATATTTAAAAAGAAGCCTGCAGATATACGGGGAGCTGCCTGAAGCGAATTATTACCTCGCGCTTATCTATAAAAAAAGACATGATACAGACTTGGAGAGGAGATATTTGGGAGCAGCAAAAAAATCTATCCTCGCGGGTTATTCAATGAATGAAGACAATCTGTATTATGTGAATTATCCCCGGCAAATTACATTGTATGAAATTAACAGAGAGCTTTCAATGATCTCTAATCACTGAATCTCAACTCAGGATTCGGTGGCCAGGGTCATTCAGAGTGAAGACCACGCATAGGATTCGAAACTGGCTCTGTTTCATCATTGACCTTCTTCGTAACGTGGGTGATTTTTCTGTGTAAAGTGTCCATTCCAGGTCCTTATTTCGAAAATATAGAACAGTTTTTGTATCAGGATCGCACAGCTCCCAACGGTAAATATTAATTAAATCTTTGAAGCGCAAATAGTTGAAAGCCTGGCATTTTCTTAGATAGTTATCCCGCCGGGGAATACAGGAAACCGAATATCCGGATTAAGATCTGGAACTATATTGAAGTTGTTTGGTCTAATCTAAAACAGGTGCTGGTTTCCAGTGGGATTTTACATTCGTCATGTCCTGTTAGTAATAATCAGATAAAAGATATGTTCAAAAGCTATTTAAAAATTGCCTGGAGGAACCTGTTGAAAAACAAGGCGTCTTCTTTCATTAATATTGGAGGCCTCGCTGTCGGAATAACAGTTTCGTTACTTATCGTGATTTGGGTTGCGGATGAATTGGCATTCAATAAATATCACCAACAATATGATCGAATAGCCCAGGTAATGCAAAACCAGCGTTTTAGCGGAGATGTACATACTGATAAAGCAATCGCCATTCCATTGGCTACGGAGCTGCGTGCCAAATATGGAAAGGATTTTAAAAATATTGTTTTATCCTCCTGGACGAACGCCCATCTCATTTCTTTCAATGGAAATAATTTCCTGAAGTCTGGCAGCTTTATGGAGCCGGCTGCGCCTTCCATGCTATCTCTTCAAATGATAAAAGGATCGGTATCGGGTTTGCAAGACCCTTCTTCGATTTTAATTTCTGCATCTTTATCCAAGTCTCTTTTTGGAAATGACGAACCAATTGATAAGTTGATTGCAATCGACAATAAACTGAAGGCGAAAGTAGCGGGCGTTTATAAGGATCTTCCTTATAATACGTCATTCAGGGATTTATTTTTTATCGCTCCCTGGGAAATGTATGTTTCATCGGATGATGAAATAAAAAATGCACGTACAGACTGGGGAAGCAACGGCTACCAATTGTTTGTTGAGATCGCTGATAACCAGGATATGCTTAAGGTCTCAAAGGAAATAAAAAATGTGAAGCTTGGTAAAATAAGCGAAGAAGAATTTAATACGTTGAAGCCGGAGATATTCTTGCAGCCCATGAATCGCTGGTATTTGCATTCAGATTTTATAAATGGAGTGAATACCGGGGGTAGGATTCAATATGTGTGGATGTTCTCCATTATTGGATTTTTTGTACTACTGCTGGCCTGTATTAATTTCATGAACCTGAGTACAGCCCGCTTCGAACGTCGTGCAAAAGAAGTTGGAATTCTAAAGTCACTGGGTTCTCTACGCGGCCAGCTCATTTATAAATTCTTTTGTGAATCATTGCTGGTAGCAATGTTTGCATTCCTTATGGCCTTATTCTTCATGCAGCTTTCCCTTCCTTTTTTCAATCAGATAGCTGATAAGAAAATGAATATACCATGGAAGAACCCTTTTTTCTGGCTCTTTGGCATCGGGTTTAGCATCATAACGGGTCTGATTGCAGGCAGTTATCCCGCCGTTTTTTTGTCGTCTTTTCAACCCGTTAAAGTATTGAAAGGAACATTTAAAGCGGGTCGTTTTGCTGCGATGCCGCGAAAAGTACTCGTAGTTTTTCAATTTGCGGTTTCAGTGATTCTTATCATAAGTACCATCGTTGTCTTTCGTCAAATCCAACATACCAAAAATCGTCCTGTCGGGTATGATCGTGACAGGTTGGTTTTATTAAGAATACATACGGAGGATTTATATAATCATTTCGATGCTGTAAGAAATGATTTATTGCGGTCTGGTCTCATTAAGGAAGTCAGTGCATCACTAAATCCGATTACGAGCTTAGGCAGACAGGTCAGTGGATTTAATTGGAGCGGAAAAGCTCCCGGGATGAATGACATGTTCGCAGTGGTCGGAGTAACGCCTGAATTCGGAAAAACAATAAACTGGCAGATAACAGAAGGGAGAGACTTTTCCAGAAACCGTCTGGCAGATTCCTCTGGTTTGATTTTAAACGAGGCAGCAGTCAAATATATGGGTCTTAAAAATCCTGTTGGTGTATATGTGGATTGGGGTAAGAAGTATACGGTGGTTGGGGTCATAAAGAATATCATCGTAGGATCGCCATATGAGCCTGTAAAACAGGCGATGTATTATATTGATCCGCAGCTGGGAGGGACTATAAACATCAGGATTAATCCTGCAGCACCCATCCGTGAAGCACTTAACAGCATTTCGGTGATTTGTAAAAAATATGCACCTTCAGCTCCATTCGACTATAAAATTGCCGATGAAGAATATGCTAAGAAATTTAATGAACAGGAACGAATAGGCAATCTTGCAACTGCTTTTGGAATACTTGCTATCTTCATTTCCAGCCTGGGAATTTTTGGATTGGCATCTTTTGTTGCAGAACAGCGCACCAAAGAAATTGGCTTGCGCAAAGTGTTGGGTGCTTCTGTAATTAATCTCTGGTATTTATTGTCAAGGGAGTTCATTATGCTGGTTAGTATTTCATTGCTAATAGCTACGCCTGTTTCGTTTTACTTCATGCACAACTGGCTGCAGAATTATGCATACCGTACAGAAATTTCATGGTGGATTTTTGCCGTCGTTGGGATGGCTGCAATCGCAATTACGCTATTGACGGTAAGTTACCAGGCAATAAAAGCAGCTATTGCGAATCCGGTCAAAAGCCTTCGTTCCGAATAAGAATCCTTCCTTTTTCACAGGTAACCTGGCATTAAGTGTAACCTCTACCGCACAATGGTTGTCACATAAGCGAACAGTTTTAAGAATCCCGTCTGGCAAAGTTCCTCATATTCAGGTGCCTAGACGTTGGCACAACCATTTTTCCACTTCACTGTCACGTCCTAAAAAAAGTGGACAATTTACTTTTATTTATATTCAGACTTATTCATAGATTTTTAAGGTTTTTAAGCTGCCGTATGTATTTGAGAAGGTATTTTTAATCCCAGTGACCAGTGGGGTCGTTTTGTATTATAAGTTTCGATTGCCTGCTTTACAGCCTTTTTCGTTGTTTTAAAATCAGTCATCTCTTCATCGAGTAAAAATTCGTCTTTGAGGATTCCATTTACTCTTTCAGCCATTGCATTTTCATAACAATGATTTTCTTCAGTCATGCTGATCATCATTTGATTGTCGAGTAAAAGCTTTTCATATTTTGGACAACAATATTGGAAGCCACGGTCAGAATGGTGTATTACACTTTCCGTTTTTGGACATTGCCTGATAGCCATAGAAAGCGCTTCCATGGCGCTTTCTATGGCCAGACTATCTGATAACTTCCAGCCAACAATCATCCTGGAGTAGGCGTCTGTTATTAGAAAAAGATAGACGAACTTTTTTCTGGTTCTGATATAAGTTATATCGCTGACCCAGGCCTGGTGGGGAGCTGTAAGCTTTTTATCTTTAAAACAGTTTTTATACTTCCTAAACCGGTGATAGCTGTTCGTTGTCCGCTGGAACTTCTTTTTTCTCTTTACCAGCAAGTCTTTATTCCTTAAAATATCAAAGAACTTATCGCGGCCTATACTTCTTTGCAGCTGCTGTAAATCTTCGTTCAGCAGTTTAAATAATTTCTTTCCGCCCAGCCGCGGCTGGCATCTTCTCTGTCTGTGAACCAACTGAACAACAACACTTTCAGCAACCTCAACCTTTGTTTGTTCCTTTAGCGCTTTATAATATCCGGAACGGCCATAATGAAAGAATCTGCAAACTTTTTCTAAGGCGTACCTTTTTCGGGTTTGTCTGTTTTCCTGAATGGCTTGTGTCCGAAATTTTTTTTTAAATCCGTTTTATAGTGCCTGTTTGCAACCTCCACCAGGGTTCCCAGCAGATCCTTGGCCATGGTAGCGTCTGCCAGTGCTATCTTCAAGCGCTTTACTTCTTCTTCAAGTTCCTTTACCCTGTCTTTTTCCCCTTTCATTTCTATTCGTACTATCTGATTTAATAAATGGTTTTTCCCAAATTGCTTCACCCATTTTTGAATCGTACCGCCGCCTTTAATATCATAACGCCTGCGGATCTCTACAAAGCTCGCTCCTTTTTCAACTTCCCGGACTACTTTCTGCTTAAAGCTAATACTGTACCTAATCAGTACTTTTGATCTTGTTGTCATGGTTTGTGTCAGATTCTTGTTAAAAATCTGTCCACTTATTTCAGGACAAGACACACATAACCCATAACCCATAACCCATAATCCATAACTCATAACCCATAATTAATTACCGTGTTCAAAACCTCATTAAGAAACTTCTGGAAAAGCAAAGGGTACAGTTTTCTGAACATCTTCGGACTGGCGATCGGTATCGCTTGTGCCGGGCTGATCTTTTTATGGGCGGAGGATGAATTCAGTTTTGACAATGTCCATTTGAAAAAAGACAGGCTCTACCAGGTGTATGTAAATTCAAAAATGGACGCGAATACATTCACCATGAATTCCACTCCGCGTCCTATGGGTGCGGCCATGCAAAAAGAAATTCCTGGTATTAAAAACACGGCAAGATATTCTGACTTTGGTGGTCGATTGCTTTTCAATGTGTCGAAAGACAATGCTCTTTTCGCCGAGGGCCATTTTACAGATCCCTCGCTGTTCAATATGTTTACTTTTCATTTTATTCAAGGGGATCCCAAAAACCCGTTCCCGCAATTGTATTCACTGGTTATTACAGAAAGCACGGCAAAGAAGTTCTTTGGTGACGAAAGAAATGTGATTGGCAAAACGGTTCGTGCCGATTACAAACACACTTATACCATCACTGCCGTGATTCAGGATATGCCAGCGAATTCAAGTCTTCAGTTTGAATGGCTCGCACCCTTTGAAGTGACCTATGCTGAAGCAAAGGAAATGGGATATTCCATTAATGATGCGTTGGACTGGGGCAGTTACGGACCGATTACCTATGTCGAACTGGACGATCATGCAAACCTTAACAAAATCAATCAATCACTGAAAGACTTTATACAGAGGAAAAAAGCGGATGAGAAAAATCAGACTTTTTTATTTCCGATGAAAGACTGGCGTTTGTATGACGACTTTGCCAACGGCAAACAAACCGGAGGAGGACGCATTCAACAGGTGAGAATGCTTTCGCTTGTTGCATGGATCATATTAATTATTGCCTGTATTAATTTCATGAACCTCGCCACGGCGCGTGGAGAAAAAAGAGCAAAAGAAGTAGGCGTTCGCAAAGTGCTGGGCTCCGGTAAAAAGAGATTGGTGCTGCAATTTATGGGAGAGGCTTTTATGATGGCAGCTATTGCAACCGTTATCGCAGTTATGATCGCGAGCCTGTCGCTTCCCGCATTCAATGAACTGATGCAGAAAAATCTGGTATTGGATCTTGCAAAACCTTCCCATATTATTTTTCTCTTTGCTATCATGACAGTCAGCGGACTGATTGCCGGCAGTTATCCGGCGGTTTATTTATCCTCCTTTAATCCGGTGACTGTTTTAAAAGGAGGAAAAATTAAAAGCGACAGGGCCACATTCATCCGGAAGGGACTGGTGGTTACACAATTTGCCGTGTCTGTTATTTTTATCATCAGTACGCTGGTTGTTTACATGCAGATTCAGCATGTTAAAAACAGGGACCTCGGTTTCAACAGAAATAATTTGATTGAGATTCACCCCGAGCATGATATTTCGAAAGACTTTGTAAGGATTAAGAGCGATCTTTTTCATACGGGCATGATCGAGAATGCAGCGCTCGCTGACCATCAAACGCTGTATGGCGGAGATACGGATAACCATTATAAGTGGGCAGGAAAATCGCCGTCTAACGAAGTGTCGATTGCCCACAGAAATGTATCTCCTGAATATATTTCCACGTCGGGCATGCAGATTGTTGAAGGGAGGGATTTCCGTATGGACACGGCTTCGGAAAGAAACCATGTGATCATCAATCAATCCATGGAGAAAATGATGGGTAAGGAATCTGCTGTTGGAAAGATCATCCAGACATCACGGAATAATCCCGAAGGCGTTCTTACGAACTTGACTGTGATCGGTGTCGTAAAAGATTATGTATTCGGAAATGTATATGATGGTCAGGCTGGTCGTTTAATTATTTTGTGTAGGCCGCCTGAATACCAGAATATGATTTACGTTAGAATAAAAGCTGGAACTCCCGTTGACCAGTCGTTGGCTAAAATTGCTGAAGTAATAAAAAAAGACGATCCCACTTACCCATTTGAATACAGATTTGTGGACGAACAGTTTAACCAGATGTTTCAGAGTGAAACGCAAACCAGTAAAGTGTCCACCATATTTGCTTCACTCGCTATTTTAATTTCCTGCCTGGGACTATTCGGTTTGGCAACATATACCGCCGAACGCAGGATAAAAGAAATCGGAATCCGAAAAGTACTGGGGGCCAGTATTACAGGCATCACGACTTTATTGTCCAGAGATTTTCTGAAGCTGGTTGCTGTATCCTGCGTCATTGCATTCCCTATCGCAGGCTGGATGATGCATAACTGGCTGCAGGGTTTCGAATACCGGATTAGCATCAGCTGGTGGATGTATGTGATCGCCGGTATGGTAGCCATGCTGATTGCGCTGGGTACTGTGAGCTTCCAGGCGATTAAAGCGGCGGTTGCGAATCCGGTAACCAGCCTGCGGTCTGAGTGATCAAAGCCTGAAGCCCAAAGCTTAAGGCCTAAAGCGCAAAGCAAAACGGGTATAGATGTCAGAAGCTTTGGCATAGTAGAGTGGAAATAGTTTCATAAAATTGTCTAACAAGAGCGGGCGTTCATTATAACTGGTTTTAATAGCTGCTCGCCCGATTAACATCCTTCACATGATGAAAAAACAATTTCTTTTCGCACTGCGCCGTCTCGGTTTGCATAAAATGAATACGGGCATCAATATCCTCGGACTCACCATCGGGATCCTTTCCTGCGTGGTGATCTATCTGTATGTGGCTTTCGAATTCAGTTATGACAGATTCCATGAAGATGCAAACCGGATTTACAGGGTTGTAAGTTCAATGACCGACCCGGCAGGCAATGTACATAATGAAGTGGCAATGTCCGGGCACATTGGTCCGGCTCTGCGTAATGAGACCAGCGGCTTCAGTGCTGTTACCACGCTTTTTACCGACGACAGTCGCGTATTGATTCCTATTGCGGGTCAGCCTGCGCGTATCATTCCGGCAATCAGTGGCGACCAGCGATATCATATAACCTTTGCTGATTCAGACTACCTGGAAATCTTCCATTATCAATGGCTGGCAGGCAATCCGGCAACTGCCCTGCAGAAGCCTTTTTCCGTGGTACTCACCGAATCGGAGGCGAAGCGTTATTTCCAAAGTGGAACTCCTGAAGACTGGATGGGCCGCTCCGTCGTGTACGAGGATTCGTTAACGGTCTCCGTCACTGGAATCGTGAAAGACTGGAATCATAATACGGACTTTGATTTCAAAGACCTCATCTCCTATAATACCCTGGAACGTAGCTTTCTCAAATCCTACATACAGAACTGGAATATGTTGTCGAGCGGGATTAACGTTTATGTTAAGCTGGCGCCTGGTACGACGGTCGCGCAGGCAGAAAAGCAATTCCCTTCTTTTTTGAAACGGAACAATGCAGGGAAAGCCACGCTGTCACTGCAACCGCTTTCGGATGTTCATTTTAATGCGGCATATAGCGATACCTATAGCCGGCGCGCGCACAAACCTACACTGCTTGTTTTGGCGGGCATTGCGTTCTTCGTGCTGGTTATTGCTGCTATCAACTTTATAAATTTGTCTACTGCGCAGTCCATACTTCGTGCAAAAGAAGTGGGTATTCGGAAAGTAATGGGCAGCAGCGTTGGTGGCATCGTTTGTCAATTCCTCATAGAAACCTGCATCATCGTTGTTGCTGCCATGGCATTCGCACTCCTGCTCGCCGATCCGGTAATAAAAGCATTGCATGGTTTTATTCCTGAAGGGGTGAGGTTGAATATTGCCGATCCCAACGTCTGGATTTTTATCAGTAGTACCATTCTGATTACTTGTCTGATCGCCGGCTGGTATCCCGGTCGTGCACTTGCTGCTTTTCTTCCTGTAATTAGTCTGAAGGGACAATCGGTGAAGCAACCGAATTCTAAAACTTATCTGCGCAAAGGTCTTATCGTATTTCAGTTTACGGTGAGCCTGCTCTTTATCATCGGCACATTGGTGGTGGGCCGGCAGATACATTTTATGCTCAACAACGATCTCGGTTTTAATAAAGACGCCATCGTCTCGATCGATATTCCACGGGATCAACCGAAGAACCGGAAAGAAGTTTTGGCCAATGAAATACGCAATCTGACAGGTGTGCAGCAGGTGAGTCTCAACACGGCCGATCCTGAAACGTCCAACCATTATATGTTTGGCACTTCCCTGGAATATAAGGGAGTGAACATCATGCCGGAAGGTGACATTATTGACAGTGGGTACATATCGTTATATGGGATGACATTGGTCGCGGGAAGAAATTTCTATCTCACAGACACAGCGAGACAGGACGTTCCTGCTTCAGCATCCGCTCCCGCTCAATCCGCATACCGTGCTTTTATTCTGAATGAAACAGCTGCGGGTCAACTGGGTTTCAAACGGCCGGCCGACGCAGTCGGTAAGCTGGTGATCTGTGGATTGGGCGGACGGAAGCCGGGGCTCGTAGTTGGTGTGGTAAGGGATTTTCATTCAGACGATATGCATGAAATAATCCGGCCTTTTATTTTTTCTGCCGAGTCAGGAGCTGCCATGCAGCTGAGTGTAAAACTTTCCAGTAGTGGTTTGCCCGCCAACAAAGTGAAAACACTGATGGCAAATATGGAATCCGTTTATAAAAATATTTATCCGGGAACCGACTTCCAGTCACGCTTTTTTGATGAATCAATACAGCAGCTTTATACGCAGGAACGGCAGACTTCGCAGATCATGAACATCGCGATGGGCATCGCCATTTTTATTTCCTGCATAGGACTATTCGGTCTTGCGGCATTCACTGCCAATCAACGGACGCGTGAGATCGGTATCCGAAAAGTGCTGGGTGCAGGTGTTACCCAATTGGTTTCTTTGCTTTCGCGTGAATTCATTTTGCTGGTATTGCTTTCGACGGTGATTGCCGCGCCGGTGGCGGGATGGGCCATGCACAAATGGCTGCAGGATTTCGCTTATCGCGTTTCGATGCCCTGGTGGATCTATGTAGTGGCAGGTATATCGGCAGTAGTGATCGCATTGCTCACGGTCAGTTTTCAGGCAATACGTGCAGCAACTGCTAACCCGGTAGAAAGTTTGCGTTCGGAGTGAGCGTGATACGCGGAACGCAGAACGCGAAACGCTGAACGCGTTTTATTTAGTGTTATTTGTATCCCACCTGTTTGATTTCACTTATTTGTATAACAGGCTGCACATTGGTGTAATTTTTAAAGTCATTAATAATTGCATCTCTGTTTTGTGCAATCGCTTTATTGTATTCAGCAACATCGGCAATGTAAAAATAGCCGATGGCCATAAAAGGTGGTTTGTCGTTTGGCGTTCTGCCCGATATGCCCTTGTCAATTTCATAATATTTTAAATTCTTCCCCAAAAATCCGGCTACCATGGGCATGTGTTTTTTTTCGTAATAGTCCATGTCAAAGGTTTTATCATCTCCATTGGGATAAAGGATGGTTACCTTAAACATCCCGGCTTCCGGGGGTGATGATTGTTTCATTTGATTTGTTTTGAAGCTTGTCAAACCTATAAAGGCGATGGCCAGCGAGAAGAAATAGATGTTGGCTTTCATGAAAATTGATTTTAAATATGTCAAATAAAGTTATTCAAGTCTTATTTATGTTACAGCGATTCATTTTCCGAAGTCATAAATTTGAGTACCGACATGTTTTTTGATGCGCCAATATAATAAACCCCGATAATATTATGAATCCAGATTTTTATTGCAACGAAGTTTTAAATGGGAAGACTCCGGTTGTTAAAGTTATGGAGACAGAAGCAGTATTAGCATACTATCATACCAGGCCATTCTATGAAAATCATGTCGTGGTAATTCCAAAAGTCCACGTGGGTTCTTTAATTTCTGACGAAAGAGAAAATACGGATGCCCTGTTGTTGGAATTATTTGGAGTAATTAAAAAGGTTGCATCCGACATGGTGTCGAAAACAGGAGCTGCTACAGTTCTGACAAATATTGGCAATTATCAGGATGAAAAACATTTTCATTTGCATGTAGTGAGTGGTGAGAAAATCAGATAAACAGGCGCCTAGAAAGACCACGCGTTGAAGATTCTGCCAATTTATCACCTGCCTATACTCAAACCCTGCTATAAAGTCCACTAAATTGATATGGTTTGGATTTTGTGAACCGGTTACCATGGACAACTATTCACAAACGATTATCCACGCAGTGGACGCGGTAAAAAGTGCCGTAGTAAAGATTGATCGTATCACTAACAGAAATGATAAAAATGTTTCGGGGGGAAGTGGGTCGGGATTTATCATTTCGTCCGACGGATTTTTATTTACCAATAGTCATGTGGTGAATAAAGCCAAAGCCATTAAAGTGGCCCTGCACGATGGAACCATTTGTAATGCTGAACTCGTTGGAGAAGATACCGTGACGGACCTCGCCATTCTCAAGATTTCCGCCAATGAATTTACGCCGTCGATATTGGGAGATTCTGATGAACTGAAAGTCGGACAATTAGTGATCGCCATTGGAAACCCGCTGGGATTCCAGCACACGGTAACATCCGGTATCGTGAGTGCATTGGGCAGAACGATGCAAAGTTTCAGCGGTAACACGATGGATTGTATGATTCAGACAGATGCCGCATTAAATCCAGGCAATTCTGGAGGACCGTTGATAAACGCCGATGGTGAAGTAGTGGGAGTGAACACTGCCATCATCAACGGAACGCAGGGTTTGTGTTTTGCGGTGAGTATCAATACGGCGAAAGAAGTTGCATCCCAATTGATGAGATATGGTAAAGTAAAAAGAGCGTTCCTCGGATTTCAAATGCAACAGATAGAACTGGTGCCTAAATTAAGACTGATAACCGAAGTACCTAACCACAGCGCACTTTTTATTACGAAAGTTGATGTGAATAGTCCGGCGGAAAAAGCGGGCATTGTAAGTGGCGATATTCTTTATTCATTCAATGACCAGATGATTGAAACGGCAGACCAGTTATTCAAGTTACTCAACAGCGATAAAATCGGGATGTTTCAATATGTTGGCATCATCAGAAATAATCTGAAAAAGGAAATCAGGATAACCCCGTCGGAAAGAATCGCCGCATAAAAATGGAACATAAAGTGTGCGGAACTGAACAATTCGTAAAACCAGGGAAATCACAACTGGTTGATTACTAAGAGCTGAAAAAACGGGTACTTTTCTGGATGCACTATTGCTATTCTGAAACCAATAGTATGTTCAAAAATTATCTCCTCGTCGCTTTTCGCCAGCTTCGCAAGAACCGCGTACATTCTTTTATCAATATTTTCGGACTGGCCACCGGCATGGCAATCGCTCTCGTCATCGGTATCTGGACCATCGGCGAATTTGCAATAGACAAGTCGTATCCCGACCATAACCGCATCGTGGAGATCATGCAGGCCCAGCGTCCAAAGGGCGCGGCTCCTAATTCACCTATCACCTATATGGGATACACCGTTTCGTCTGCGCTCAAACCTTATCTGCAGAAAAGTTATAACGATGTTTTGGAAACAACGGCCATGTACACCTGGCCCAGCGACGGACTGCTCATTAACGGAGACAAGAGTATTTCCCGACAGGGCTCCTGGGTGGATTATACCTTTCCCATTATTTTCGGCTATCATTTCCTTAGCGGCAACGCCGAATCATTGCGCGATCCCAATACAGCACTGATCTCCCGTTCCGCCGCCATCGCGTTGTTTGGCAACGAGAACGCAGTTGGCAAAACTTTTAATTATAACAACAAACTTCCATTCACCGTGGGAGGAGTGTATGCCGATCAGCCGCAGACTTCTTCCTTTTATGATATCGATTTCTTCATCCCCATGTCGCACCCATGGATGAATTTTCTCACAACCAACACCAATTTCAACAGTCACGGTTGTCGCATGTTCGCGCGCCTCGCCGGGAACACGACTGCCAGTCAGGCTACGGCCCGGATTAAAGATATCTGTACGCCATTCGTTACGCACAGTATCGAGAACTATGCCGTGCTGCCTTTCGAAGATATATACCTGCACTACGACGAAGAAAACAACGGCATCGGTGAAGGGCGTATCAGTCGCGTGCGGCTTATCGGAATCATCGGCGTCTTCATTCTTTTACTCGCCTGCATCAACTTCATGAATCTATCCACGGCTCGCAGCGGACAACGCGCCAGAGAAGTGGGCATTCGTAAAACGCTGGGTTCCTTATACGGACAACTTATTGGGCAATTTCTCGCCGAATCGATTGTCGTTGCTTTGCTCGCTTTTTTACTCGCCATAGTATTCACTGCGTTGAGCCTGCCCTGGTTTAGCTCACTTTCTGGCAAGCCCATGACCATGCCATGGACCAGTCCGATTTTCTGGACCGTCTCCCTGATCTTTACGGTAATCACGGGATTACTCGCAGGCAGCTACCCTGCTTTTTATCTCTCCAGTTTCCGCCCGGTGAAAGTGCTGAAAGGCGTTTTCAAAGCAGGCAAAGGTGCGGGCACTCCGCGCCAGGTGCTCGTAGTAACGCAGTTCTCCATTTCGCTGGCACTCATTATTGGAACGGTGACGGTATTCCGACAGATCCAGTTCGGCAAAGACAGGCCCGTTGGCTATGACAGAGCCGCGCTCATCAACGTACCCATCAATACAGATACACTCGACAATCATTATGAATCCCTGCGCACGGCTTTGCTCAACACCGGCGTGGTTGAGAATATGGCGACCTCCTCAACAACCATGACTTCCTTCGGTCAGAACGACTGGCTGGAATGGGCGGGCATGCAGGAAGATCAGAAAAATATAAGTTTCCGCGATATCTGGGTGAGCGGAGATTTCGGTGCCACTGTGGGTTGGACGGTACTGCAGGGAAGGGATTTCTCCCGCTCCTTCGGTACGGACAGCAACTCCGCTATCGTGAATGAGGAAGGCGCGCGCATCCTCAGGTTCAAAGACCCCATCGGCAAAACAGTAAAACACGAGGGTAAAATCTACACCATCATAGGTGTTACAAAAAACATGGTTGTAAACAATCCTTACGACAAAATCCAGCCTGCCATTTTCCTGGGAGAAGGTGGCCATTACATCAATATCATCCGCATCAAACCCGGCACACCCGTGCGTACTGCGCTGGATAAAATAGAAACAGTTTACAAAAAATTCAATCCGGCCAGTCCCTTCCTCTATCACTTTAACGACGAAGCCTATGCGCAGAAATTTCTCGCCGAAACGCAGATCGGAAATCTTGCTTCTGTTTTCTCCGGACTGGCGATTCTCATCTCCTGCCTTGGACTATTTGGTCTGGCTTCTTTCGTTGCGGAACAACGCACCAAAGAAATCGGCGTCCGCAAAGTACTTGGCGCGCGCGTCGTGAATCTCTGGGCGCTGCTCTCGGGCAACTTCCTGAAGCTGGTGATCCTCTCCTGTATGGTATCCATGCCGCTGTCGTATGTCTTCATGAGCAGGTGGCTGGAAAACTATGAACTGCACACTTCGCTGTCGCTCTGGATCTTCGTCGCCGCCGGCGCGGGCATCCTTTTGATCACGCTCGCCACCGTCAGCTACCAGGCACTCAGGGCAGCGCTGATGAATCCTGTAACCAGCCTTCGCTCTGAATGATCTTCGGCTGGTGAAGAAAGTTTGCGCACGGAATGATGGTGAGGTAGGGTTTGTGAGATGAACTCCTGACCTGGCAGATCACTGATTTTTAATCTATCGAACGTCGTTTGCCGAGGGTAAATGTATATATCGATGAAAGTATTCAAAACTGATATCTGCGTTCATATTTTCAAAATTAACAAACCCAATAGCCTCCAGGAATGATTAAGATGGATGTTATTACAGGGATATCCAATAAAAATGAATAGATAATTCCTACAAGTGAGTATTTACATATTCGTTTGAAAGAAAAATCAATTCTTTCAAAAAAGATATATATAATTAATAACCACTCAAAAAAACGAATTGGTATTAAACTAATTAAAAATATGGTTCCTTGATTTGAATTAATTTTTTCTAAAAGATATATAGCAGTAATTCCTGCTACAAGTCCTAATAAAGTACGCGCTATCCCAAATATGTATGGCCTTGGTTCAACTTTTTGATACTTTTTATTGAGTTTCGATCCAAACCAGGAATAGCCAATTACTTTTATTGTAGTATAGGCAATCAAACCAACTATTGGAGAGGGGCCAACGGGCATAATTCAAATATTTTTATTAACTAAGGAAACAATATAACAATTACTGTAATCAGTTCGCGTGAAATGTGGCGCTGATTCACATTTTGTTGTCGTACCCGTCTTCATTTATTTAGTTCGCTATTAATTTGGCGAAATCTTTTAGAGTATTTATTCTTTGTCGGGGTCATAATTATTATTCCATTTAGTCCGGAAGTTCCATACAGCGCTAAAGTATATTGATCGTCACCATCAAGAATTTTTATTTCCTTAATTGTATTTTCCGATATGAGTTTAGTTAGTTCGACAATTTTGCTGGAGTTTGTATTGTTATCGATGGTTATCAAATCTGTTCCAATGATTATTTCCGGTTTCCCGGCTCCACAAACTCTTTTACCCACACTGTTTTTTATTTTAATACCATCTGGGAAAAATTCTCTTACGAAAATATTCGTGTTCAAAAGAAGCCTTTTATTTATGGCAGTTAATTGTTTATCTAACGGTAATCCTTTTATAATATGAAGCCAATTGTTATTTTGTTGACTTGTGAGTATCAGGCTATCGTTTTGCCCAAAAACCGATGAAAAGACAAACAAAAAGAAAAGGTTAGAAATTATTTTAATCATGGTGTGTCGAAAAATATAGTCTTTATTCATGCGGGTTCAGCTTGCACACATCATTCGAATTTATGACCTATCACTTTTGGAAAACAACTTCCCATTTGAAATGATCTTTAAGATTTTCGAAGCAGCTCTTGCAAATCCAACGATAATCATCTTCAGTTGCGTATCCTTCAGTTTGGCAGTCGGGCATTAGAACTGAAAATTTTGTCATACAAAAATCGCAATGGTCGTGATCCCAAGTTTGACTATATGACGAATATTTCTTAAAGAATAATTTTACTCCCATTAAATAATCTTCCTGACCCTTGTCCCTCCAATCGTCAGTGAAATTCATTATAATATATAAGTTTTCACAAAATTAATAAAAGGAAACCAGTCCTCTGGCCATTGAGAAGTATATTGAAACGCGGCAATTACTCAGGAAAAACTGTTATTAATCCGTCGACGATTAAACAAAGCGTCTTATATCATAAATTTGAGGGGTGATATGCTATTATAATTGCCTTACTCTTTACGGAATTAAATGAGAATTCAAACACTCTGTATTTGTATTTTAACCTTCCTGGAGGCATGTAATTCTAAAATAAAAATCCAACAACATTCGAATTGTTTTGTTAAATACGATAGCCTTTTTAAAATAGTTGACACGTCAACTCTGGAGATACATAGAAACACTGACTCTGCGGCAATTGAAGTCTTGGACAAAAATATGGGCGATGGAGAAAGAGGGTTACTACGTTTCGACAAAAATGGCAATCTGCGGTTATATGCATTCCTTTATAATAATCATAGTGACACGCGTTTTCTCCTGATATATGATTCTGTTGGCAATCACAGGCGGTCTTCCGATGCTGAAGTCATTCAGTGGAATTTTTACGATACTAAGGACTCAACTATCAAGTTTACCTTTTTTCTATGTGCGATTGACCGAAACTATGGTGACATTAAAATTGAATCAGGTAAATTCAAAAAAGCGAATATTGAGCTATTTAAATCTGAGTTTGTAAAGTTAAATGGCGCGACCATGACGATCAATCGATCAGACTTTGATGAATCTGGAAAAATCTATATCACGGGTACGCGTCAAGACAAATGCTCTAAATTGAAGGAAAACTTTATTGATTCAATAGTATTACCGTATGACTCTTTAAAAAGCAGTGTACAACATTAGGTTTTCTGATTCGTTGACTAAAAAATATATGAAAACCACCACCAGCAGGTTCGAAAAGATATATACAATCAAGTCATTTCTTATAAAACGGCGTGGTTGATTTCAAATAAGATGATACGTCACTGCCGTTGTCAACCTTAACAAAATCCACAATGTCGTCCTCAGCTAAAAATTGTTTTGCGATAAAACCCGCTTCTTGTGTCAAACTTTGCAAGTCGTCTGTTGAGTCAATTCCAAATATGAAGTGAGGTGGTTCTTTGTCGTCAATATAGCAAATCCAACCGAGGTAAGCTGCGTTTATATTTGGGTTTTTAGCAAACAGGTCTTTTAAAGACTTTATAATGTTGGTAGGATATTTTGTGGGCTGACCAATTTGGACTTTTGTCTTTTTTTCAAAAGTTATAATCCTGGCGGTGTCGACAGGAATTTTGCCACCCAACATTTTTTCAACGTCGTCAGGTAATAATTTCATTCCGTTATCGGAATATGGATTGAGTAAAAACGTCGCACCTTTTGCTAATTCAAAAAGATTAACTCCTTTCATTTTTAAATATTCAACCTGCTCCTTGTTAACTCCCTTATCAAATATTCTTTGTGGAGTTGTGAAGACTGGAATTGTGCCGTCCGGGAATGAAACGATTTTCACTTTTGTGTGTGATTGTGGCATCTGCTCCCCACGTGAAAGACTAGAATCTTTAGGTGTTATCACAAAAACGTCGTCCGTTAAAAGTCGTATATAAAAATCGGCACGGAAATCTGGTTCGTCAGCAGCTTTCTGCAATAATTCTTCTAACGTGAATTTTTCAACTGTTTGTTGGCCAGATTTCTTTTTGAAGATATCAAATAGTCCCATGAAATATTTTAATATCCTATGTTTATCAGGTGTCTTTCGTCCTATTTAAAGGGCCTTCTTTTCGAGTCGACCTTAGAAATATTCGTAGTAAAGTAATGAATATTACTAAATGTTGATTGTTTGCAGTATGAAAGGATTGTGCAACTATTTCATTTTAGTCCCTTCTGGTACGTTGAACTCATCTTTTTTGATGACATAATTTTCATCAATACTTACAGCATATTCGTAAATGCATCCACTGCATTCATTTGGAGGAAATGGGAACACCTTCTTTACAACGATCCCATTCCAATACCATATTTTTAATCCATGTAATTCCATAATATTGCATTTCCTGTTCAGCATCGTATCCTCGCCAACCTTTGTCCAAGTTTGATTAGATGCTGTCGGAAGACCAAATGAAATTCGACGGCGCTTTGATCCCGACATCGAATCCAAATCTATACTATAAATCGAATCCCTTGTTTGGATAATTAATGAATGATACATGATTCTATTCCCAAGAAATCCTTTTGGTGTGGAAAAATTGGCATTAGTATCCACAATTTTATATACCTCAATCTTCTCGATTGCCCCCGAATCTGTAAAGACAAGAGATTTTGTACCCTTGAAAATGGGGGAACCAAATACATACTCAACCCTGCCTGAATTTAATTGAGGCTTTATCTGAGATCGGGCAACAGATGTGATTAATGTCATAGCAAAAAAGTAAAGCAGTCGAATTCTCATATATCCAAATTAATCGTATTTCGCCCAACAAATTCCGCATGGCATTTTTTTATTATCGTTCAGCAATTCAATCTCTCCTTTTTTGTTCACCATATATTGAATGGCCATGACCATAACTACGATGTCGCCTGTTTTTGGAGAGTTCGATATGGATATAACTGGAGGCTTGAAGAGTTCATCTGAATAGGGAACTGCTATTTCCCCGCTTCCAATCAATTCGGTTTCTGCTTTTGCCAGACTTACGCCCATCAAAATCATTTTGAGTATAATGCTGTTCGTATTAGCCGGAGCGTGAAGGTTTTGACTGGGAAAAAAGGGAAGTAAGTCAATTTCAGTTGTCCCGGGAACTGGTGTTCTAACGCTCGGTTGAATAGCGGTTATGACGCTCAGATCCGACTCATCATTGAACTGGAACCTATAGATAAAAGGGAGCTTATCGGGCATCCTGATAGAAGCAGCGTCTTTTTTTTCTTTCCAACTTATGAACTTATGAATGGCGCCGTTGAAACGATAGGCCTGTTTATTTGATTTTGACGGGTTTATCCCGTCGATAAAATCTCGAATCTGCCTGCTAATCTTGCTTGCCTTTCCAAAATTGAATCCACTGTTTACGGATGACTGGGTTCTTCGTACAGTCACAGGCTTTGCCCGCATGTAAAATTCACCCATACTATTATAGAATATGATGTTACCTACTGTACCTACTAATTTAGCATCGCGTTGTCTTGCCATGGTTGAATATTTATTGGATGATAATTCTATATAAACCCAGAACCCTATCAAAACCCTATCAGTGAGAGGTCAAGTCCAGGTCAAGTCCAATCTAGACTGGACTTGATCTGGACTTACCAGCCTGCTGATAGCTGTTTAACAAGGCTCAGGTATAACTGTGAAGGCGATCCAATAAATTCCTGGGATGGTATCGAAACGAAAAGAAAAAAAGATTATTGTGGAAACAGCAGTGATTTCGGTTTGCAATAATATCTATTACCGCATAGGCCCGGCGCACTCATCGACATTGTCACTGGGTTCGTTTTTTAACGAATCTTACTTGTTGAATCAATTATCTTGGAGACCAGTTGATGAAACCATCGTCAGCCGATAATTCCGTCAGGGTGCCTTTCATTTTTTTCAGGTCTTCAATTTAAAAACCATACATACCACCCGAAACGGAAATTTGCTCTCCGGTGATCCAGGCTGCATCATCGGAAGCAAGAAAAACGGCAGCTTTCGCAATGTCTTTGGGCTGGCCTCTGCGCCCCAGCGGTGTTTTGGCAATAAACATTTTTTCATACTCGCTGCCGGCAGTGACACCCGCACTGGTTGCACCTTCCGTTTCCGTAGCACCCGGCAAAATAGAATTGATACGAACTTTTTTTGCACCCAGTTCTTTCGACAAAGAAATCGTTATGGCATCTAATGCTGCTTTAGTTGCAGAATATAACGATGCTGCCGGTAGCGGCATTTTGCTTGCACCCGAACTGATGTTGATGATATTGCCGCCTTTATCGCCAAACATTTTCAAAGCTGCCTGGATCGTAAGTATAGGACCCAAAACATTTACGTTGAAACTCTGATGAAAAGTTTCTACCGATACCTGTTCAATAGGAGCGTATCCCTGATGGACCGCGTTGTTTACCAAAATATCCAGGGTGCCGAAAGCTTTCTTTGTTTCTTCAAAAAGCCTCACTACATCGGCTTCTTTCGATACATCGGCCTGTACCGCAATGGCTATGCCGCCCTTATCGGTTATCTCCTTAACTACGCTTTCTGCGCCTTCTTTACTTGAAGCATAGTTCACAACGACCTTTGCACCTTCTGCCGCAAAATGTTTGGCGATAGAAGCTCCTATTCCTTTTGCAGCTCCGGTAACGACAGCTACTTTGTTATTTAATCTACTCATCGTATTTATTTATCAATTGAATTTTACCAGGTCCTGAAAGATGAGTTTACCCCATGTATTTCCGCGCGCCTGCACCAGCAGTCCGCCTTCTGAAAGTCCGCCAAGTTTGACTGGCGCAAAGCCGAGATTTTCCGCAAGTGTACCGATCTCTGATATTGCGGTATCATCGTCGCCCGCCAGGAATACGACTCTCCTGCCACCATGCACGGCCGGATCCTGATCAAGAATAGCAGCGCCCAAATGGTTGAAGCCCTTAACCAGTTTTGCCCCGGTGAAGGCCTGCGCGACTAACCTTGCAGAAGGCTGTCCACCCAGTTTTTCCGGTGGCACGCCGTAGGCGTTGGTCACGTCGACAATGATCTTACCCTGCCAGTTTGGTAATGCCTTTGCAACATCCGAATGCGATTCAAAACGCACGGCCAAAAAGATGACGTCGGCCTTAATTGCTTCTGCAAGTGTTGCGGGAATAATCGTTGGTCCGATCGCCGCCGCGGTGGATGCAAAGCTTTCCGGTTTGCGCGTGGTTGCAACGGATATATCGATGCCTTTGCGGGCGAAAGCTCTGGCCAGGGCCTGTCCGATTTTTCCGAAGCCGATGATGGCATAGCACGCTGCGTTGTTTTCTGATTTACTCATTTTGAGAATTATTTTAATTATGTAATGGAACCGGTTCAATACTCGTGCCCTTGTGGGTTCAGTTACTTCGCCAGATAAGTCATACCGCCATCAACGAGCAGTTCGGCACCAAGCATGAACGAGGAATCATCAGAGGCCAGGAATACTGCTGTTTTACCAATGTCAGACGGTTGCCCGATCCTGCCTGTCGGCATTACACTGGCAAAATGTGTTTTTACTGCTTCTAGTTGTTCTGCGGGAACAAACTTTTCAAATGCCGGTGTATCTGTTGTGCCGGGTGAGATCACATTTACCCTGATTTTTCTATCTAACAGATCGCTTGAAAATCCTTTTGCCAGATAGATCACCGCTGCTTTTGCGGCGCCATACAGCGTGAAATTCGCATATGCACGATGTGCAGCATTTGACCCGATAAGAATAATAGAACCACCATCGTTCATATAGGGCAGTGCCTTCTGAACGGTGAAGTAAACACTCTTCAGGTTTAAATTAATTGCCTTGTCAAAATCGGCCTCTCCCAGATTTGAAACAGTTCCGACTGTTCCACCACCTGCGTTGGCAACGATCACGTCTATCTTGCCAAATTTTTCAGCTGTTTCTTTAAACAGCCTTTCCAGGTCGGTGACCCTGGTTACATCAGCATGGATGGCTATAAAATCTTTTCCAAGTTGACTCACAGAGCTGGCTAAAGTATCCTGATTTCTGCCCACAATAACTCCCTTGGCGCCTTCATTCTTAAATGCCAGGGCAATGCCAAAGCCTATACCGCTGTTACCACCCGTAATGACCGCTACCTTGTTTTTCAACCTGCTCATTTTCAATTCATTTTATTTTTGTTTCACAAAGTTACCTTCAATAGTTTATATTTGTAACCATTACAGTATGTTCTGGTTACTATTGGGTAACCACAAAATCTTAAAAAAATGAGAGACGACAACTTTTGCAATTCAAACTGCCCGTTTACGAGGGCTATTGGAACGATTGGCAATAAATGGAAACCGATCATTATAAATGTCATTGGCACCCGCACGATTCGGTTTGGCCAGTTAGACGCCATCATACCGCACATATCGAGGAAAGTGCTCACCGAACAGTTAAAAGAGTTGGAAGAAGACGGACTGTTGGAAAGATGGGCCTATAAGGAAATCCCTCCAAGGGTAGAATATAAGTTGTCTGAAAAAGGCCTTGCTTTTTTGCCAATTTTAGAAAACATAAAAGAGTGGAATTTAAAATATGAGGTTGTTCAGATAACCAAAGAACCTGATTACAATTAGCAGACGCATTACTATTTTATAAAACGGTGAATGGCCTCGCTGGCGTTGTCTTGAAATGTACCATTTTTTAAATCAGTATAAAAAGTGCCCTGGTCGACCACGTCCCCTGATAACTTACCCTGTTTACTTGCATAAAAAATGCCAGTTTGATATCGCTCATCCGAAATGCCATCTACAAAACGTTTTGCACCTACTTCCAGCTTATGCACCATTCCTCCTATCAACGGGAATACAATAGGCATCATAAAATATCTCAACATAAATTTCATTGCCGGAGGCAAATTATTTGGTGCCTGAGTTCCCTTTGTGTTCCCGGGACTCATAACAACAAATTTGATGTCAGGATATTTTCTTGCCATTGACAAGGTCCACATGGTTGCTGCATATTTCACATATCCGTATGCTTGCGTTACATCAAATTTATTTCCAAAATATGATCCATCAAGAACAGCAGCAAACTCATCTACAGAAGAAGTCTTCATTGCAACTGGTTTCATACCGAGTGCTTTTACTCCCGGTACAGCTTCCGCACTGGCTAACAATACTGTTTTTTTTAACTTATCGCGTTTAATTAATTCCTCTACTAAAATTACATGACCTAAAATATTCGTAGCAGCCAGTTCATTCATACCCGAAGGTGTGAGATTCGCAGCCGTTTTCCCAACCATTCCCCCTGCATTTAAAATGATTGCATCGATAGGTTCTTTTATTTTTTCTGCTGCTTTTCTTACAGAATCTGCATCTGAAACATCTCCAATAACAATTTCAAAAATCTTTTTTCCCGTTTTCTGCTCAAGATCTTTTTTTGCTTCCTCTGCTTTCGCCTGATTTCTACAGAAAAGAATTACCTTTTTTGTTTCATTTTTCAAGGCTAACTGTCGGGCAACCTCTTTCCCAAGGCCAATATTGGCTCCGGTTATTAATATGCTTTCGTTCATTTTTTTATTCTTTTAGGGTATTGGCTATAGCCCGGTTTTGTAGTTTTTCATTTCTTTTTATTCAGTTAAATTTTTCAAAGTAGACGGTAGGAGATTACCGTATTATTTAATTCGTTATTGCAATAGTACGAGTATCGTAGTAAATAATCAAATTTTTTTACTTTCTGTTTTTAAGACACTATTGCGGCGGCAAGTTTACTGATATGGTTAATCACTGTATGCTGCTCTTTCTCGTTGAACTGGGAAAGGACTTTTTTTGTCATTGCTTTCTTTCGGGTTAAAAATGCTTTGTAAGATTCCTTACCTTTTTCACCCAGAGCGACTTTCACCACGCGCCTGTCTTCATCGGAATTATGACGTACCAGGAATTTATTGGCAACGAGTTTATCTGCAATGCTTGTAAGCGTGCTTAAGGGCGCTTTTAAAAAATCGGCTATCTCACTCATTTTTACACTTTTACTGTCTCCTACAAAAGCTATAATCATAAGTTCCTTTTCACTTATATCACCACATATTTTACAGCAATGTTCCGACTCGCATTTTATTGCGCTGGTCAGGCTGAACATCGCCGTAATAAACTGGTTCATCTTATCATCCTTCGCAGACATAGTTAATTTATCTGGGTTATTAAAAGCTGCAAAGTTACGAACTTCGAAATAAAATGTCCAGTCACTAAAGTGGAGCTTACAGTTTTGTCAAGGCTTGTCTGGCTGAGAGAGATATCTCAAAGTAAAAGCCGAAGATCGTTGCAATTAATTCTCCTCCGTGTATTTCTTGAAGTTGTTGAGTATTGACTGCCAACCGGCTTTTTGGAATTCAGGAGGATTTTCATTTTCAGGATCAAAGGTGATCGTTACCGCGGTTTTGTTTAATAATCCCACACTTTTTTTGCATCTGCATTTACCGTTGCAGTAATGATTATTTTGTTGCTCATGGTTCGTTTTTATCAGGGTTAATAATTCTTCACTTAATTTTTTGCGTTGACTCTTTTGCAATGGAAATTTACAAATTAACCCTTTATAAAAGTTGTAAACGAGGTTGATGAAATCAATAAAAGAAACCGACCCATATACCATTGGTTTTCTTTAAATTGAAAGTCATATGAAAATAACCCACACAATCATGCGAAAATTGGCCGCTTACAGATACTTTTCTTTCCTGTTAAGCATGCTGTTTCGCTTTCAGATCGCGTTCGCTCAAAACACAAAACTCAACAGCGATCAGGAGCTGGGAAGAAGTATTTTTAAGGAACTGATCGAAATTAATACAACTCATTCTTCAGGCAATACAACAATAGCCGCCGAAGCAATGGCGAAAAGACTGATCGCCGCGGGATATGCAGAACAGGATGTGCAGATTGTGGGTCCTGAGGTAGTCAATCGTAATCTGATTGTCCACCTGCATGGTGCCGGCAAACAGAATCCGCTGTTGCTTCTTTCCCATCTGGATGTGGTGGAAGCCAGGCGGTCAGACTGGTCGCTGGATCCATTTGTGTTCACAGAAAAAGATGGTTTCTTCTATGGGAGGGGCACATCGGATATCAAAGACGGGTCGGCCATATTGGTAGCTGAATTCATTCGAATGAAAAAAGAGGGATTTGTGCCGGACAGGGATCTGATTCTTGCGCTGACTGCTGGTGAAGAAGGCAGCGACGTGTACAATGGCGTGCAGTGGCTGATCCAAAATAAACGGGCGCTCATCGATGCGGAATTTTGTATTAACATGGATGCCGGAGATCCGCAATTGAAAAGTGGAAAACGGATCAGCCGCACCGTGCAGATCAGTGAAAAAGGCGTTTTGAATCTGCAGCTGGAAACTAAAAATCCGGGAGGTCACGGATCCATGCCTTCTAAAAACAATGCGATTTATCATCTTGCGGGCGGTCTGGTCAACATGCAGGCTTTCGATTTTCCCGCACAGCTGAATGAAGTAACGAAGTCATATTTCTATAAAATGTCTTCTTTTGAAAACGGTCAGCTTGCAGCTGATATGAAATCCGTTTCGCAGGATACACCGGATAGCCTGGCAGTGATGAGACTGTCCCAATCGTCGGTCTATTATAATGCACTCATGCGCAGCACCTGCGTAGCGACCATGCTGGATGCGGGTCATGCCATCAATGCGTTGCCTCAGTCCGCGAAAGCCAAATTGAATTGCCGGATCATGCCGGGTGTGCCACAGGAAGTGATTTTGAAAACGATGAACAGGGTGTTGGCCGATAGTCAGATTGTGATCACTGTGTTGAATGGACTTTCACCCAATCCGGCTTCTCCCCTAAATCCCGCCATCATGCAGACCGTAGAAAAAGTGACAGCCAAATTATGGCCCGGCACCCCGGTGATTCCGGTGATGGAGACAGGCGCCACTGATGGCATCTATCTGCGCGGCGCGGGAATTCCAACCTACGGCATATCCGGAGTAGGAATTGATGAAGATGACAATCGTATGCACGGAAGGGACGAACGGGTGGGAGTGAAAGAATTCTACGAGGGCCTGGAATATGAATACGTTCTGATCAAAGCGTTTTCAACTTTATAAGATGGATATAATTAAAAATAAATTTGAGTAACAAATAAGTTACCTATATATTTGTAACCTAAAAGTTACACATTATGAATACTGAAATCAGAAATGAATGGATTTATGAACAATCTCCGGAAGAGGTTTGGCCCTTTCTGACGCAGGCGGATCTTATCGAAATATGGTTAATGCCAAATGATTTTAAGGCCGTTGCCGGACAGAAATTCCAGTTCCGTAATAAACCCATACCAAGTCTCGATTTGGATGGCATCTTTGACTGCGAAGTGTTGGAACTCGTTCCGTTTGAAAAACTCATTTATAGCTGGAAAGGTGGCCCTGGTAATGGTGTTGTCACGCTGGACACCATTGTGGAGTGGACGTTGGAGAAACATGGAAAGGGTACAAAACTGTCTTTGAGACAAACCGGTTTTAAAGAAATAAATTATTCCATTTTTACGGGTATGACTTCAGGTTGGAACTCCAATATTTTAAAAATGATTAAACATTTAAATGAAACCCATGGCAGCGCAAAAGTTTGATGTCTTTCAGGTTATTGCTGACCCCAGCCGCAGGCAAATGATGCAGCTGCTTTCCAAAGACTCTATGACGATCAATTCACTGGCTGAGAATTTTGATATGAGTCGTCCGGCCGTTTCAAAACATTTAAAAATAATGTACAACGCGGGATTTATTTCTATTAAAGACATCGGACGGGAACGGTATTGTACATTAAAACAGGACGGCTTCAATGAACTGCAGCATTTTATCAACTATTTTGATAAATTCTGGACAAGCAGACTTAAAAAGCTGGAATCGCTGTTAAACAGCAAAGCGAAGGGATAAAACAGTCAGTTAAACGCACACGTTCTGCAGATGAAATTTACCTCATTCAAAGAGCAACGAACAATGATTTAGTGTTCTCTGAAGACTATTCGGATTTAAACTATTATGTATGGTTTGCAGCATCGAAACTATTTTTTAAAAGCATCATCAAAGGATTTTCCGGCGTTCAAATCTTCAATCAGCTTATTTAACTTTTCAGTGGAATACCATTGACCAACGACGTATCTGGCAGCCATATATCTGAGCATTACCTGATAAACCGAACCACTGTAAAACTGTTTCCCTGTTTTAAACTGAGTGATGTCTGGCATGTTCTTAAAATTGTCGGTACGCACCCTAAGCGTATCTGTTGAGTAGTACGACCGGTAATCATTCTGCATAGCCAAACCATGTTTGAACCAGTCCGGAATGCCATAGTTCCAATTGTAAAATCCGACCCTGCTATACAATTCTGCATGGGAAAGTTCATGCGCTATGATATCGATATCAACTCCGTCTTTGCTTAAAACGATATAGGTTCCCAGTTTACAATACGTTACGGCGGGAGAACGGCCGTTTACACTATAGTTTAGATAATCGCCTTTCTGATCACAATAGATAAATTTTGGATTGGATTTCCTGCCAGACCAAAACAGACCTACCCTGGCAGCCGCACTATCGATGAGGTATTCGACATTCTTTATATCTGATTCTTTTGTTGCAGGATTAAAATATATACGACCTTCTTTTTTGAAATGGGAGAAATCAATCAGAATAGATTTTGTTTCCTCAGGGAACAGAAAATAATGGGCAAAAGCAGCTATGGGAATGAACACGAGAAAAGTAAGCAATATTCTCAGGCCGCTTTTTTTTCCTTTTGACATAGACTTTGATTGATGCAATTAAAATTATTTATAATTTTCAACAACTTTCTGAATTATTCCCTGGGGCGGCTGTATTTCAGACATCCTGAAAATTTCGTTTCACAGACGAACAGAAAATTGTCCGTATACGAACAGTTTTAGCAAACACGACTTTCAAAACATTCATATCCAGCCAACTAAGCCTTGGCATAGCCATTGTTCACCGATCTTATTCAATAACTCATCCTGCACTTGCAGGATAACCCATATCCCATAATTCATAATTCATAACTCATATCTCATAACCCATATCTCATAACCATATCTTATAACCAGCGTACGTATGCTTAAAAATTACATCAAAACCGCGTTGAGAAATCTTGTAAAAGACAAGCAGTTTAGTTTGCTCAACCTCTTAGGTTTGTCAACAGGTTTGGCCTGTGTACTATTGATTTATTTATGGGTGCACGACGAATTGAGTGTAGATAAATTCAATGCAAAAGACAGCCGCTTATATCAGATACTGAAAACTGCGCCCACGGCTGATGGCAGTATCGACACCTATCATTCTACGCCTGGTTTGTTGGGGCAATACATGCAAAAGGAATTGTCGGAAGTGGAATATGCAACAGTAGCACGCGGAGAACAAACAGGCATTCTTTCCGTCAACAATAAAAGTTTTAACGCGAGCGCTCAATATATTGACCAACATTTTTTCGATGTATTTTCTTATGCCATATTGGATGGCAGCGCAAGTGGTTTTGCTGCCAACCTATACGGGGTGTTGTTGTCTGATAAAATGGCTTTGAAATTATTCAATACAACACATAACCTCGTAGGTAAAACGATAACCTGGGACAAAGGCGAGTTCACCGGTTCTTATGTAGTGTCGGGTGTATTTCAATCTCCGCCGTCCAATGCGACGGATCAATTTGATTTGTTTTTCAATTATAACATGTATCTGACAAAAGAATCAAAATACATGGTTGACTGGGGAAGTAATAATCAGGATACCTATGTTCTTTTAAAGAAGGGAACGGATGTGGATCTTTTCAATAAAAAAATAAAGGATTTTACCAAGGATAAAATAAAACAGTTTTATCCCGGAGATAAATATCTGCTTCAATGGGAGGGAGACATTTTCGCTCAGAAATATTCCGACCGGTATTTGCATGGCAACTATGTAAACGGTAAAATAAGCGGGGGGCGGATTGAATACGTAAAACTGTTTTCTATCATCGCCATTTTTATTCTTGTGATCGCCTGTATCAACTTCATGAATCTGTCTACGGCGAAAGCATCCCGAAGAATGAAAGAAGTGGGCATTAAAAAAGTGGTTGGCGCGAGTAAGCGTTCTTTGGTATTGCAGTTCATGGGAGAATCTATACTGATGGCATTTTTGGCTTTGGTGATCGCGTTGTTCCTGGTTGATTTCCTGTTGCCGGCATTCAGAAATATCACGGGAAAATATCTCCATTTGCAGTTAACAACCAGTCTGGTTCTCTCAGCTGTCGCTATCACATTCATTACCGGTTTGATTGCAGGCAGTTATCCTGCTTTCTACTTATCTCATTTCAAACCCGTATCTGTTTTGAAAGGCAAATTGGTTAATTCGTCGGGAGAAAGCTGGATACGCAGGGGTTTGGTCGTTTTTCAATTTGCCATTTCCGTTGTATTGATTGTATCGGTACTGGTGGTTTATCAGGAAATGAAACTAATTAAAACAACCGATCTTGGCTTCAACAAAGAAAATATGCTTCGTTTTTCGAATGAAGGAAACATCAGGAAAAACACGACTGCCTTTCTTACAGAAATAAAAAAATTGCCGGGGGTAATGGCTGTAACCACCGAAAGCGGGAATTTTTTCGGGCGGGCATCTCACAGTGGCGGTGGAATTAGTTGGGAAGGGAAGGATCCGGATCTGGGCATCGAATATTATGGTAATAATGTAGGGGACGATTTTTTTGAGACGATGCATATAACCATGGCTGAAGGAAGGGCTTTTTCGAAAGCATTCGCAGATAGCAACAGTGTAATATTTAATGAAACAGCGATCAGGGCGATGGGTTTAAAAAATCCAATTGGCAGAACTGTTTCCTTGTGGTCAAAAAAGAAACAGATTGTGGGTGTTGTAAAGGATTATCATTTTAAGAGTTTGTATGATAAGATCAGTCCGGCTTTTCTGGAGTATTATCCGAATTCCGATAATATTCTTGTCAGAATAAAAACAGGAAACGAGGAACAAACGATTGCCGGTATAAAAAATCTCTTCACTGTATTCAACAGCGGCCTGGAGTTCAATTACTCTTTTTTGGATGATGATTATAATAAACTATATGCGGCTGAACAAAGGGTTGCCGTATTGTCGAAATATTTTGCAGGCATAGCGATAATCATCTCCTGTCTCGGGTTGTTTGGTCTCGCTGCCTTCACTGCACAAAAAAGACAAAAGGAGATTGGTATCAGAAAAGTGATTGGCGCTTCTGTAGGTAATGTGGTTGCCATGCTTTCGAAAGATTTTCTGGTACTAGTACTGGTTGCATTATGTATTGCATTTCCGATCTCCTGGTGGTTAATGAATAACTGGTTGCAAAGTTTTGCTTACCGGATACATTTATCGCCGTGGATTTTTGTTGTTTCAGGATTTTCTGTGGTGCTGATTACGTTGATCACCATCAGTTTCCAGTCCATCAAAGCGGCGGTGATGAATCCTGTTGAGAGTCTAAGAGCAGAATGAGAATGAGAGATGAGTTTTGGGAGATGGGTTATTAGATATTGGTTATGAGATATTAGTTATGGGTGATGAGATATGGATTACAAGTTCTCATATCTCATATCTCATCACCCATCTCCCATCTCCCATAACCCATAACCCATAACCCCTAATCCAACCGTTGCAGTGATGATTATTTTACTGCTCAATTTATAAGTTATTCTTCTTTAGCTCACTCACGGCATGGTCTGCAGCTCTTGCGGTAAATGCCATATAGGTAAGTGAAGGATTCTGACAGGCGGCAGATACCATAAAAGATCCGTCGGTTACAAAAACATTCGGCGCATCCCAGACCTGGTTCCATTTATTCAGCACGCTGGTTTTGGGATCCTTGCCCATCCGTGCCGTGCCCATTTCATGGATGCCACGACCCAGGAATGGATTGTCATCGTTCGACTGTATATTTTTCACTCCCAATGCTTCCATCATTTCCATGGCATCGTTGCGCATGTCCTTACGCATTTTCTTTTCGTTGTCTTTTATTTCCGCATCAAAGGCCAGCACGTTGAGTCCCCATTTATCTTTTTTTGTTTTGTCCAGCGTCACTTTGTTTTCATGATAAGGGAGTGTTTCACCAAAGCCGCCGATTCCAAAAGTCCATGGTCCCGGTTCGCTGAGTTTCTCCTTTAAATCTTTACCAATAGAATATTCCGATCCGGTATTTTGATCCCAGCCCGCGCGACCACCTCCGCCCTGGTAACCAAAACCACGCAGATAATCGCGTTTGTCGCCAAAGAAATTCCTGTAGCGCGGAATATAAATGCCGTTGGCTCTGCGTCCGAAATAATATTTATCCTCATAGCCTTCCACGATACCACCTGCAGAAACGTCCAGATGATGGTCCATCACATTATGACCCAGTTCACCGCTGCTGCTGCCCAGTCCGTCGGGCCAGATATCCGTGGCAGAGTTCATCAGTATCCAGGTACTGTTGAACGTAGATGCATTCAGGAAAATGATTTTCGCGTAGTAAGTATAGGTTTGATTTGTTTCGCCGTCCAGCACTTCCACACCAGTGGCTCTTTTCTTATCCTTATCATATAAAATTTTCGTTACGATACTCCAGGGACGAAGGGTAAGGTTTCCCGTTTTCATCGCTGCGGGAAGCGTAACCGATTGCGTGCTGAAATAGCCTCCGAACGGACATCCAAACCAGCATTTATCGCGATACATACATTGTCTTCCATCGAGGGGAACCGTGGCGTGGCCGCAACGGCCGATGATCATTTTTCTGGATTGTTTATAATGATCTTTGAAACGTACTGCCAGATCTTTCTCCACGCAGTTCATTTCCATGGCAGGAAGAAAATGACTGTCGGGCAATTCCTGTAAATTCTCTACGCTACCACTCACGCCGGCAGTTTTTTCAACATAAGTGTACCAGGATTCAATATCCTTGTATCGTACCGGCCAGTCGATGGCGATGCCGTCCTTTGCATTTTCTTCAAAATACAGATCACTCCAGCGGTATGTTTGTCTGCCCCATAGTAAGGAACGTCCCCCCACATGATAACCGCGGAACCAGTCAAACCGTTTTATTTCTGTGTAGGGAGAATCCTGATCGCTCGCCCACCAGGAAAGATTTCTTTCATTCAGCGGGTAATCCCTTTTCAGCACAGGATAATTTTTTATCATCTGCTGGGTACGGTCGCCCCGGTGCGGGTAATCCCAGGCTTCCTTCGATGCTTCCGTGTAATCTTTGATGTGTTTGATGTCCATCCCTCGCTCCAGCATGATGGTTTTCAAACCTTTTTCAGTGAGTTCTTTGGCTGCCCATCCACCACTGATGCCCGATCCAATCACAATCGCGTCGTACGTATTATCTGCCATATTATTGTCGTTATCCCTGGAAACAGGGTTATTAATGAATACAACTTTTAAAAAGGAAAACTAAGGTAAGATGCAAATTTTAAATAGAATCCAAAATATCCGGACAAAGCTACCTGATGAAATCAATACATTTAAAAGCGCTATTTAATAAACCCAATTCTTTCCCGTTTATCCCATTTTATTTGGGCAACCTTTTCATCCAGTAAGTTTTCCATTGCGTCGTAGATCTGATTTAACTGGATATCGTGTTCTCCTAATTTTTCTTTTAATTCTTGCAACTGAGTTCGTAAATCTATCTGTTGAAGGGTAATTCTCCTGATTTCGATAAACGCCCGCATAATGGCAATATTCATATTGGCCACGCCATGTTCGGTAAAAGCATAGGGTGTATTGTCAGAATTGCGTTTGTTTTGGGATGCGGTCACAATTTGTGACCGCATTGTTAACCATTTCGAATAGCTATTGGATCGAAAATGAAAAAGATTATGATGCCACAATGAAAAAGGTTGATGTATTTATGAAAAAGGGGGAATCCAAATTAACTAACAAAGAAGCCGAAGAACTTAGAATATTGGCTTTAGCTGCACAGGCTTATGAAAAAAGCATTTTACACATCCTCTCTTTCTCTTAAGTCTTGTTGATCGACGTAATCTTGGCCTCCCCAGTGACTACGTACCTTCCCTCAAACCTTCTTTTAAAATAAATTTTGCGAAACCGAATAGTTGCACATATATTTGCAACCGAACGGTTTCTTATAAAAGTAAAACAAATGAGGAGAGACATTTTTCAGGCTATAGCCGACCCGACCAGGCGGGCAATTATTACCCTGATAGCATTGCAGGCCATGACGCCGAATGCTATTGCCGACAACTTCAAAACTTCCCGGCAGTCGGTTTCCAAACACCTTCGTATACTTACAGAATGCGAACTCGTGAAACAGGAACAGCAAGGCAGGGAAATTTACTATTCACTGGAGATCAAAAAGATGAAGGAGATTGACAAATGGCTCGATCAATTCAGAAAGATTTGGGAAACACGGTTCAATCAGCTCGACAATGTATTATCAAACTTAAAAAAACAGAAAAAATGAAAACCAGCTTGCTATCAGATTTTACTGTTGACAAAGCAGCAAAAACGGTATACGTAACCCGAGAATTTGAAGCAGAACTTTCTTTGGTTTGGGACGCGTTTACCAAAAAAGAAATTCTCGACCAATGGTGGGCACCCAAACCCTGGGCGTCAAAAACAAAAATCATGGATTTCAAAGTAGGCGGACGAAGATTTTATGCGATGGTGGGCCCTGAAGGTCAGGAAAGCTGGTCCGTTCAGAAATATACCTCCATTCATCCAAAAACGAATTTCAAATTCCTGAATGCATTTGCAGACAAAGATGAGCATGTCGATTTGCCGGGTTCTGACTGGGATCTCCATTTCAGCGAAGAGAACGGAGTTACAAAAGTGAGTATTACTATTTACAATGAATCCCTTTCCCGCATGGAGCAGATGATGGAAATGGGTTTCCAGGGAGGATTTACAATGACATTGGATTATCTGAGAACATTATTGACCACATTATCGCAAAAATGATATTCGTATTTAAAACATCTGTCAAAAATAAAGCGCAGATAAAAAAGCTCAAACCGCATATCGACACCACACTGCCAAAAGCGAAATGGAATTTTGATCTTAAGGACGTAGACAACATTTTGCGCATTGATAGTGAAGAAGACATTGTTTTCAGCGTAAAGTATTTACTGGAAACTCATCACCATAGCTGTGAAGAATTAGAATGAAAACGACGAATTAAGTTACACCACTCACCATTAAAAATAGAAACTATGCCACTCATCAATCCACACATTAATTTCAACGGAAATGCCGAAGAAGCATTCACATTTTACAAATCAGTATTTGGCGGAGAGTTCGAAAAGATCATACGTTACAAGGATATCTCAAGCCCGGAATTTCCGATAGCAAAAAAGGAAGAAAATAAAATCATGCATATTGCTTTGCCTATTGGCAAAAACTTTTTAATGGCCAATGACGTTCCGGAAATTATGGGGAGAACAAATGAAAATGAAAACAGGTCTAAAATATCAATCACCGCGGAAAGTCGCGAAGAAGCCGACAAATTATTTAACGGGCTTTCAAAAGGCGGAGTTGTTGAAATGCCCATAGCCGACAGTCCCTGGGGTTCATACTTTGGAATGTTCCGAGACAAATATGGCATTGAATGGATGGTGGACTTTTCCTCCGGTCAGTCATAACATACCAGCAAGGGGGTTCAAAACGCCACGCAAACAACAAAGCCACGCAAAATTATTTTGCGTGGCTTTCTTTATTAGGTAAAAGCCATTTGAGTAAGTGAAGGATCTTGACGGGAAGCAGAAATTCTGTAATCATTTTTTAAGATATCGTTTAAACCAGCGCATATCATGTAATTTTGGTTGGTAACGCCCAATCAGAACAAGTAAAACACGTGTCATGATTAAAAAATATTTTTGCGCAGTGCTTATCGGCTTATCGTTTTTTATAACCGGGACCGGCTTTGCCCAATCGAAGATGTTGTCAAAAGGAGATGCGGCTCCTCTGTTTACTGCCCAGGCCAGTCTGGCTGGTAAAGCATTTGAATTTTCGTTAAAAAAAGCCCTTGCCAAAGGTTCTGCTGTAGTCTATTTTTATCCTTCCGCCTATACCGGTGGCTGCGATATAGAAGCGCACACGTTTGCCGAACTCAAGGATAAATTTACAAGTGCGGGAGCTACCATTATCGGTGTATCTGCAGACGATATTCAGCGGCTGAATAAGTTTTCTTCCGATTCAAGTTATTGTGCAGGCAAGTTTCCGGTAGCCTCCGACCCCGGAGGTCAGATTGCAGCGACATACGGTCTGGTAATGTCGGCTGCGAAATCAGGGATTAAAGATGTTCTTGGCCAGGATCTTACACACGGCTTCATTCCACGAACCACTTTTGTTATCAATAAGGAAGGTAAAATCATAGCAGTCTTTTCATCAACAACCGATCATATTTCACCCGCTGACCATGTTGAAAAGTCACTCGCGATTGTACAAGGCTTGTGATTACCTACAGCTGGTAAAATTCACAAGCAACAAGTCGTAATGGATTAATGGAGCAAGGATAACTATAGTTGATTTGTGAAATGCTTACCATCTAAATTTGTTGCTTCATTCAACATTCATTGCTGACAAATCTCATTAGCGTGCCTGGCAATCAGCATCCAGCCGCTCTTCTCCTTCAGATAAACGTGCGTAAAACGACGCTTAATGGTTTGTCCTGCGTGAGGATTCGAACTATTTTTATCAAAAGTTACCATCTCGCTACCCATCGTTACAGCAACACCTCCTTTGATGAGTATCTTTTCTGTTTCTATAGTAAAACCCGAAAGTTTGATAAACCCTGTGTGAACGAGTTGAAACACCACTTCACTTCCCGATGTTACTGCATTAAAAGGCGCGTTCACCAGCAGATCGGTATCATATAATTTTTTTAATGCGTTGGTATCTTCTTTGAGCATCCATGAACTTTGCTTCTGATCCAATTCTCTAATTTGTTTTTCGATTGGAACAATCTGTGCAGAGGAATGGAAATGTAAAAAAATAACCATCCCCAGAAGGGTGATTGTTTTCCTTTTTAATCCAAATGCTGCCTGAATAGATTGAATAGACTTCATAATACACTGTATTGGTTGAAACAATATTTTTAACAGTGTAAAACTGGGACGATTTCACAGTAGTCTGGTGGTAAAAAATCCGCAAACTTCTGATCAAACGAAATTTGGAATGAGTCCGGTTGCCTTCCAGCGTTCTACGGATCCAGTATAATCCTCCATAAGTTGATTGGGAACACTACTGGAAAATTGCTTGAAATCTTTTACAAGGTGCTGGTAATCTGAATAACCATTCTGGACCGCGACGGATAACCAGTCAAGCGCGGGACTGCGTGTTTTTAATTCGAATGCATTATAGAAACGGCAGATACGGGAAAAAAACTTGGGAGTAACACCGGTTTGAATTTGAAATTTTCTCTCAAACTGACTGCGGCTCATACAGGCCTGCCGGGCTATTTTTTCCAAAGAAAAAGACTGTGGATTATCCTGTATCAGTGGGCCTATTTTTTCAAAAGGATGATTGTGCTCGTTGATATGACGGATCTTTCTCCATAGATAGGTTTCTACTATTGTAATTATTGATTTGTAATCCGGTGCACCGGCCAGTTCCTCATTGACCTCTTTAACTTCCCTGCCTAACACAAGTTCTGCGTCGATGTTCTTATGAAGAAATTGCGTCAGTGGTAGGCGTAAAAACTTATACAGGGCGCCGGGTTGAAACCGTACGTCTAACATCAGATATTGATGGGTAGGTCGCAAATTTTGCCTGGATATCGGTTGACCAAAAACTACAACGGAAGGTCTTTTTTCCCAGACACCGGTTTCGAAGTTGACCGATGTTACATATCCCCTCACATAAAATGTAATGCCCTGTTCCGGATTGGCCGGATATGGTTTAACCGGCACTTCCAGGTTCTTATCAATGTCCAGATGAATTAGTACATATTCCCGGATGAATTTTTGTAAATGGGAACCCGGTGCGAAAGACTGCTGGATCATTTTCCGTTAGATAATAGTGTATAAAACTAAGTATTGTGGCTCGGATAATGTTCCTAAAAATAAAAAAGCCTCTGACTTTATCAGAGGCTATGTGGTGTGGGGCGGGATTGAACCGCCGACACAAGGATTTTCAGTCCTTTTCCGCCACGGCGGATACCGCACCTGATGCATCTAAGAAATTCACGACATGAAGCTTTACTTGCTCACGACCCTTTCCCGTTTTTAGATATTTCTCACGTTCCAGCGCCTCTGGTTTACTGGCGTATTGCTCAGTACGAATTAATGTCCAGGGCCTATATCTTAAAGTAAATCCGCTTGTTTCTGTGATATTATGCTCTTGTATTCTTCTGCTGATATAGTTGGTATATCCGACATAGGTTTTACGACCCGACATGGAGTAAAGAATATATACGAAGTACATAAAATAAAAAAAGCCTCTGACTTTATCAGAGGCTATGTGGTGTGGGGCGGGATTGAACCGCCGACACAAGGATTTTCAGTCCTTTTCCGCCACGGCGGATACCGCACCTGATGCATCTAAGAAATTCACGACATGAAGCTTTACTTGCTCACGACCCTTTCCCGTTTTTAGATATTTCTCACGTTCCAACGCCTCTGGTTTACTGGCGTATTGCTCAGTACGAATTAATGTCCAGGGCCTATATCTTAAAGTAAATCCGCTTGTTTCTGTGATATTATGCTCTTGTATTCTTCTGCTGATATCGTTGGTATATCCGACATAGGTTTTACGACCCGACATGGAGTAAAGAATATATACGAAGTACATAAAATAAAAAAGCCTCTGACTTTATCAGAGGCTTTGTGGTGTGGGGCGGGATTGAACCGCCGACACAAGGATTTTCAGTCCTTTTCCGCCACGGCGGATACCGCACCTGATGCATCTAAGAAATTCACGACATGAAGCTTTACTTGCTCACGACCCTTTCCCGTTTTTAGATATTTCTCACGTTCCAGCGCCTCTGGTTTACTGGCGTATTGCTCAGCTCGAATTAATGTCCAGGGCCTATATCTTAAAGTAAATCCGCTTGTTTCTGTGATATTATGCTCTAGTATTCTTCTGCTGATATCGTTGGTATATCCGACATAGGTTTTACGACCCGACATGGAATAAAGAATATATACGAAGTACATAAAATAAAAAAGCCTCTGACTTTATCAGAGGCTTTGTGGTGTGGGGCGGGATTGAACCGCCGACACAAGGATTTTCAGTCCTTTTCCGCCACGGCGGATACCGCACCTGATGCATCTAAGAAATTCACGACATGAAGCTTTACTTGCTCACGACCCTTTCCCGTTTTTAGATATTTCTCACGTTCCAACGCCTCTGGTTTACTGGCGTATTGCTCAGTACGAATTAATGTCCAGGGCCTATATCTTAAAGTAAATCCGCTTGTTTCTGTGATATTATGCTCTTGTATTCTTCTGCTGATATCGTTGGTATATCCGACATAGGTTTTACGACCCGACATGGAGTAAAGAATATATACGAAGTACATAAAATAAAAAAGCCTCTGACTTTATCAGAGGCTTTGTGGTGTGGGGCGGGATTGAACCGCCGACACAAGGATTTTCAGTCCTTTGCTCTACCAACTGAGCTACCGCACCGCACTCGCCATCACGTAAATGATGGAGAGATTTCGAAAATTTTTCTTTCAACCGCCGTAGCCTTGGCGCAGGCGGTCTAAGCTAGAATCGTTTATGCCGCAAGCGGACCTGTTCGATCCTGCTGGTAGTTGACCTAGTCACCAGAACCAGACCCTTGCAGGGCAGCAAAAATAGGGGAATTTGATCATTTTTCAACTTGAAAAACAATCCCTGAATGCAACAAAATGATTGAAAAACATTTCCCAAAAGGAGCGATTGTATGGATTTCCAGCCTTCAGTTACCGCGCGATCAAGAAGATTCAAAACCTCAAGTGAGAAGGGGTTGTTATTTCCAGCCTTCGGCTGATGCGCATAAACTTTTCAAACTGAAAGAATGATCACGCGCATCAGGCGTGTATTTGCTGGAAATAACAACCCCGATCGAACGACCTTACATTCCATAGGTGTTGAGAAACTTAATCCTCATCAGCTTCAGCTGCTCCCAGCTGTAATTGCCGTCGGCAAGTTCCTGCTGCGCCAATTGCAACGAAGAAGTTTCGCAGCCTTTGAAATATTCGAGGATCTCATCCTGCTCAACGTCGTCGAGCATTTCGTCGATCACGTAATCGAGGTGCAGCTTGGTGCCACTCGCGGCGATCGTTTCCATATTCTCGAGCAGCGCATCAAGACGCATATCTTTATTTTTCGCGATGGTCTCCAGCGGAATCTTCTTATCCATCTGCTGGATGATATATACTTTATTCAGACTCTTATTCGCCACCGTCTTCATCTGGAAATCATCGGGTTTCTCGATCTCGTTTTCTTCGACGTATTTTCCGATCATTTCAATAAAGGGTTTGCCATAACGAATGGCTTTTCCTTTCGAAACACCCTGGCATTTTTCCAGTTCCTCCAGTGTGGTGGGATACATGGTCGCCATGTCCTGAATGGAATTCTCAAGGAACAACACAAAAGGAGGTAATGATTTTTTCTTCGATTCTCTCTGGCGAAGATCCATGAGCATCGTGAAGAGTTTATCGTCGCTGGCCAGCACTTCGGGGGCTGCTTCTGCAGATTCTTCATCGTCCTCTGCGTTCGCATCTTCGAAAGCATTATTCAGCACGATCTCGAATGAACGGGGTTTCTTGAGGAAATCCTGTCCCTGTTTCGTGATCTTCAATACACCGTATTCTTCAATATCTTTTACCAGTAAATCGCCGAGCAACATTTGTCGCAACACGGTGTTCCAGTAGTATTCTGTTTCATCGTTGCCGATGCCGAATTCAGCGAGTCCCTCATGACGGAACATCATCAGCTGTGGTGTGAGTTTTCCTACGATCACATTCACCGTATAGTCGGAAGCGAATCTTTCATCCAGTGCCTTGATTGCTTTGAGGGCTTTCAATACATTGTCCTTCGCTTCTACTCTTTCTTTCGGATGGCGACAATTATCGCATTCACCACAATTGGGTGCGTCGTATTCTTCTCCGAAATAACTCATCAGCACTTTTCTTCTGCATACACCAGTCTCTGCGTATCCAACAGTTTCGTTGATGAGCTGTGCCCCTACTTCTCTTTCAGAAAGGGGTTTGTCTTTCATGAAATGTTCCAGCTTGGCAACATCTTTATGGGAATAATATAAAACACAAATACCTTCCAGTCCGTCGCGACCTGCACGACCCGTTTCCTGGTAGTAGTTTTCGATGCTCTTGGGAATATTATAATGAATCACGAAGCGGATATCGGGTTTGTCGATGCCCATGCCGAAAGCGATGGTAGCCACGATCACCTGTACTTCTTCATTCATAAAAAGATCCTGACGCTCAGCGCGCAGTTTGGAATCCAGTCCCGCGTGATAAGCGACAGATTTGATTCCATTCGCCACGAGCATATCACTCAGCTCTTCCGTTGTTTTGCGGTTCAGTGTATAAATGATACCACTCTTGCCTTTATGTCCAAGGATAAACTTTACAATACTTCTGATCGTCTGATCCTTTTTCACTTTGGGCTGGATCTCATAATAGAGATTCGGACGGTTGAAGGAAGAGATAAAAATTTCGGGATCACGAAGTGAAAGGTTCTTGATGATATCACTCTGCACTTTTGGGGTAGCCGTGGCCGTTAGCGCGATCACCGGAACGGTGGGATTCACCAGGTCCATGATCTCACGGAGGCGTCGGTACTCGGGACGGAAATCATGTCCCCACTCAGAAATACAATGGGCTTCGTCTACTGCGAAAAAAGATATTTTAAGATCGTTGAAGAAATCCAGGTTCTCCTGTTTGGTCAGGGTTTCGGGTGCCACATAGAGCATCTTGGTATGACCGCTTAAAAGATCTTTATGAACTTCTTTGATCTGTTTTTTTGAAAGTGTTGAATTCAGGAAATGCGCTACGTTGTCGCGGTCGCTATAACCACGTACCAGGTCAACCTGGTTTTTCATGAGCGCGATCAGCGGACTCACGATGATGGCCACGCCCTCACTCATCATGGCGGGCAGCTGATAACAAAGCGACTTACCACCGCCCGTAGGCATGATCACGAATGTATCTTTACCGGAAAGGACTGAATTGATGATTGCGCCCTGGTTCTGTTTAAAACCGTCGAAACCGAAATGTTCCTGCAGATGGGCGAGTAACTTGGGATCTACTATACCTGGAGCTGCTTTTTCGTCGAATAGGGTTGTCTTTTTTGTTACGGTTCTCTTCTTAGTGGTTGTTGCCATGCTCGTTTGTTTTCCTTCACACATTGTAAAGTCATAAGTTAATCAAAATAAAGGGTATGGAAAGCAAGCGTTTTATGATTGGCCCCCTTTTTTCAGGGTTGGCGAAGTTACAAAAATTAACCCTCCCCTCACACGCTGTTTTGTTAAAAATTCCTAATTACGGGCCGTCTGAGCCTTTAGAAAGTCATAATTTTGCACCCATCCATGACGAAAGGAAAAATACGGGCTTCGGGCCTGAATATCATACGAAAAGAAGCGAATGCCATCACTGCGCTGGAGGCTTTTATTGATGATGCATTTGTGACTGCGGTGGAACTGATCGCTGATTGCAAAGGGAGACTGGTAATCAGCGGTGTAGGAAAGAGCGCCATCATCGCGCAGAAGATTGTGGCCACACTGAATTCAACTGGAACGTCTGCTGTATTCATGCACGCCGCCGACGCCATCCATGGCGATCTGGGCATGGTGGGTGAAGAAGATATTTTGATGATCGTGAGTAAAAGTGGTGAGAGTCCTGAAATCAAAGCGCTGCTTCCGCTTCTCGCGCGAGATACAAACAAACTCATCGGTATGGTGGGTAATGCTGAATCCATTCTTGCAAAAAAAGCGGACATCTTTTTGAACACGACGGTTTCTGAAGAAGCCTGTCTGTATAACCTCGCACCAACGAGTAGCACAACAGCACAGATGGTAATGGGTGACGCACTTGCGATTGTACTAATGGAAATGAAAGGATTCGGGTCGGAAGATTTCGCAAGATTTCATCCCGGTGGCACGTTGGGGAAAAAACTCTACCTGCGTGTGAATGACATTTTTATTCACAATGCAAAACCACAGGTAGGCGTAACCGCTTCTCTGAAGGAAGTGATCATGGAAATGACGTCGAAGCGGCTCGGTGCGACCGCTGTGGTGAACGAGGCGCAGGAATTGCTGGGTATCATCACCGACGGTGATCTGAGAAGAATGCTGGAGAAGAATGCGAATACGTCGCAGGTGAACGCGCGTGAAATCATGAGCTCAAAACCCACCACGATTCAGAAAGATGCGTTGGCAATTGAAGCGTTGGAAATTTTGAAAACAAAAGATATCAGTCAATTGCCGGTGATGGAGGGAGGGAAGTATGTTGGTTTTATTCATGTGCATGATTTGATTCGGGAAGGCATTATTTGAAGTATAGGAGTATAAGAGTATAAGAGTGGCCACCATTAACCATACACCATATACCAAGTCGGCCAACGACCAACCGCTAACGATAAAAAAAGAATTTTACAAAACGATATTATGAATGAACACCAGTACGCGGTTATTATGGCAGGAGGAATCGGAAGTCGTTTCTGGCCCATGAGCCGGCAGAATTATCCCAAACAATTCCTGGATATATTGAACGTCGGACAAACCCTGATCCAGTCAACCTTCCAGCGACTCACGGATTTTATTCCACCGGAAAATATTTATATCGTTACGTCGATCGAGTACATGCATATTGTGAAGGAACAGTTGCCCCACGTGCGAAAGGAAAATATTCTCGGTGAACCTTCACGCAAAAACACCGCTCCCTGTATCGCCTATATTTCTTTTAAATTGATGCAGAAGGATCCACTGGCATCGCTGATCGTTGCACCCGCTGATCATATGGTACTCGACAGAATCGCATTTAAGAAAGTTTGTCTGGAGGCACTGAGTTTTGTAAACAAACACAACGCACTGATCACACTCGGTATTACACCCCTGAAACCCAATACGGGATATGGATATATTCAAAGAGAACTGCATACGGTGTCAGACAATACTTATAAAGTAAAAACATTTACCGAGAAACCAAATCTTGAACTCGCGAAAACATTTTTAGCCAGTGGAGATTTTCTCTGGAATGCCGGCATCTTCGTATGGCAGGTGAAAAATATTATTAAGGCATTCGAAACCTATCTGCCGGAAATGTATGACGTGTTCCTGGCAGAGAAGGAAGCTTTCAACACACCCGAAGAGAAAAAAGCGCTGGAGCATATCTATCCGCTTTGCACCACGATCTCGATCGACTTTGGTATCATGGAGAAAGCCAACAACGTATATGTAATTCCGTCTTCTTTTGGATGGAGTGACCTGGGAACCTGGAACAGTGCATATGAAAATCTCGAGAAAGACGGACTCAATAATGCCATCGCCGGTGAGAACGTGATGATCATCGACGCCACGAAATGTATTGTGCATTCAGGAAATAAAAAACTCATCGTACTCCAGGGCCTTGATGAATATATTGTTGTCGACACACACGATGTACTGCTCGTATGCAGAAGAGAAAAAGAGCAGGAAATAAAAGATTATGTAGCGGAAGTGCGGAGGGAGATTGGGGATGAATACCTTTAATTTAGTTATGAGTTATGAGATATGAGATATGGGATATGGATGAATTCATAACTCATAATTCATCACTAATAAATCACCCATAACCCATAACCCATAACTCATATCTCATAACCAATGAATAACCCATAACTAAAATACGTGTTCTTACACTCAAAGCTCCCCAAAGTCGGAACCACCATCTTCACCGTGATGAGCAAATTGGCGACCGATGCCGGCGCGATCAATCTCGGTCAGGGGTTTCCTGATTTTCCCATGGATCCTGACCTGGTGGAGCTCGTGGCGAAGGCAATGCGCGACGGGTTCAATCAGTACGCACCGATGCCGGGTTATCCGCCGTTGATGGAAACGCTGGCCAACAAAATTGAATCCCTTTATAAGCATGCTGTAAATCCCGAAACAGAAATTACCATTACAGCGGGTGGCACCTATGCGATTTATTCTGCGCTCAGCACGGTATTAGAAGCCGGTAATGAAGTGATCGTATTCGAACCTGCCTACGATAGTTATATTCCGAATGTGTGGATGAACGGCGCGGTTCCGGTTACTGTTTCTCTCGAGTATCCTTCTTACCGAATAGACTGGGAGAAAGTGCGCGCTGCGAAAACCGTTAAAACAAAAGCGATCATTTTAAATTCACCGCACAATCCCACGGGCGCGGTACTGTCCGCCGACGATATCGAAGAGCTGCGACGATTTGTTTTCGATACGAATATTTTTATTGTGTCTGACGAAGTGTACGAGCATCTTATCCTCGATGGCAAAACACACTATTCCATACTCCGTTATCCAGATTTATTTGAAAGAAGTTTTGTGTGTTTCTCTCTGGGCAAAGTTTTTAATTGCACAGGATGGAAACTCGGTTATTGCGTAGCGCCTGAAGGGCTCACCAAAGAATTCCGGAAATTTCATCAGTTCAATGCGTTCAGCTGTTTCACGCCTACGCAGGTAGCGCTTGCAACTTTTCTTAAAGAGCCATCACATTATTTGTCGCTCCCGAATTTCATGCAGGAGAAAAGAGATTATTTTCAGCAGCTCATGGCTGACACAAGATTTACGCCGTTGGAAACGCATGGCAGTTATTTTCAAATTTATTCTTACAAAGATATTTCCGACGTGCCCGACGCTGTCTTCGCAAAAGAGCTCGTCGCGAAATGCGGTGTCGCCGCAATACCTGTTTCTGCTTTTTATCAGTCGGGCAAGGATGATAAGGTATTGAGGTTTTGTTTTGCGAAGAAAAGTTCAACTATTGAAATTGCGGTGGAAAGGCTTAAAAAGATATGAGATATGGGTTATGAGTTATAGGTGAATTTATAACTCATAACCCATATCTTATATCTAATATCTCATTCCGCTTTTAAGCTTTTAGTGGGATTCATAGTAGCTGCTTTAATCGCATGATAACCTATCGTCAACAGCGCGAGGATCAGATTGCACAGTCCGGCGACTACGAAAACCCACCAGGGAATGGAAATGCGATAGGCGAAACCCTGAAGCCAGAGGTTCATGATTACCCAGGCCAGGACGGTTGCGAGAATGAGCGAAAGGCCCACGAGTTTGGCAAAGTCTTTAGATAGTAGGAATGTGATGCTGGATGCTGATGCGCCGATTACTTTGCGGATGCCGATTTCTTTTGTGCGCTGAATGGTTATCAGCGAGATGAGTCCGAGCAGCCCCACACAACTGATGATGATCGCCAGCGCGGCGGAGGTTCCGATGAGTTTATTCAACAGATCTTCTTTTGAATAGAATTCAGCGATCTGGTCGTCGAGAAAATGATATTCGAAAATATGATTGGGGTAGACCGACTGCCAGTCTTGCTTTATCTCTTCAATTATTTTCGAAGGATTGCTCATTCCGATTTTCACCCCGGCGTAGGCATAATCCTCCGCCTGGGAAGTAATAAGCAACGGTTCTATTTCACTGTGCAGTGAGTGAAGGTGGATGTCTTTCACTACACCCACAATAGTGCCCGCGTGATCATTAAGTGTTCCGGCGACTAGCCGACGTCCTAAAACCTGATCCGGTTTCGAAAGTCCGAGTTTATGGATCATGTCTTCGCTGATCAGAAATTCACGAACAGTATCACTCTCTGCGAGATTTCTTCCAGCCGTCAGCTTCAGTCCGAATGTATTCAGATAATGAGAGTCACCCAGAATGCCAAGGGCCGTATAGTTCTCCCAGTCACGCTGATCGAATTTGATAGAGCCCGCTTTGAAAGTTTCGGATGCGGGCGGACGAAAACAAAAACTGATGTCTTTAATATCGGATCTCTTCAACAACTGGTTGCGCAGGAAATCCAGATTGGTTTTAGTTGACGTGGGAATATTGATCATCAACACCGCATCCTTATTAAATCCGAGGTCAGCATTTTTTACATAGTTCGTTTGCAGCAGGATGATCAGCGTACAGATGATCAGCGACTGCGCTACGAGATTTTGGAATATGATCAGACTTTTGCGCAGCCATGAATTTCCGCCATTGCCTGATTTGCTTTTTAATGAATCGATGGGATTGAATCTGCTCAGCAGAACGGAAGGATATATGCCAGCAGCCAGTATAATAAACAGGGTTAACAAAATCAGTGCGATCAATAATTGTTTATTCTGCGAAGGATTTGCGTGTAATTCTGTTTGCAACCAGGGATTCAAATGAGGCAATGCCAACGTTGCCCAGGTTAGTCCGAGCGCGACTGCCAGCAAGGTGATGGTGGTGGTTTCCGTCATGAACTGCCAGAAGATTCCCGACTTCGTACTGCCCAATATTTTTCTCGTACTGATTTCTTTTACTCGACGGGCATTTTGAGCCGTAGCCATATTGATGAAATTCACGCAGGCGATCATCAAAATGATGAAACCTACAATGCCGAGGGTCCTCAATAAAGATTTTGAAATAACTCCTCCATACCTCGCATCAAAATGTGTTTCACTCAATGGGATTAAACGAAAATCATAATATTTAGCCATATCGCCCATATGCTCTTTACGCAGTATGGTAATTGCTGCGGCTGCTGCTTCCGCGGAAAAATCTTTGGGTAGTAAGAGGAATAAATAATTGGAAGAACTGATCCAGCCCCATCCCGTTTCTATTTCAGGAAAGAGGCTTGGAAAGATATTCCTCAGGGAAGATTGTGATATAAAGACGTCTGTTTTGAAATCGGTATTGTCAGGCCGGTCTTTCAACACACCCGTTATTTTTACTTCCTGATTGCCATCAATCCGAATGGTTTTTCCCATGGGATCTTCTGTGCCGAAATATTTTTCAGCATACTGACGGGTGAGGACGGCAGTATTGGGTTGTTCCAGTGCAGTACGTGAATCGCCCGAGATCCAGTCATAATCGAACAGATGAAACCACTGCTGATTGGCAAACGCAACATTTCCTTTTTCTGCAAAAAGTTTTCCCCTGGCACTGCCTGATTGCGGAATAGCAACAGTGAACACATGGTCGCGGTAATTCTGAAATAAAAAAGCCTGATCCTTTAACTGCGGCACTTCGGATTTTAACGCTGTTGCCAGTACAAGCGGTGCGCCTTTTTCGTTTTTCACTGATCCGTCGTCGAGATGCAGATCTGTGATAACGCGATATATTCTTGACCCTTTCTGATGATAGCTGTCGAAGCTCAGGTGAAAACTAATGAAAAGAAAAAGTATAATGCCGCTGGCCACTCCGAGCGACAATCCAAACACGTTGAGTGCAGTGTAGAATGAATGTTTGCGGAGATTCCTTAGAGCAGTTTTGATGTAATTTTTTATCATAGCCTTTTATTGGTTATGAGTTATGGGTTATGGGTTATGTTTGCGAGTTATGGGTTATGAATTATGAGTTATGGGAAATCAATTTAGAAATACCCATAATCCATATCTCATAACCCATATCTCATTCCGCTCTTAAGCTTTTCGTGGGATTCGAGACCGCTGCTTTAATGCTTTGATAACTAACCGTTAATAAAGTTATTAAAATAGCGCCGACGCCTGAAGCAACGAAAACCCACCACGATATTTCAGTGCGATATTGATAGTTCTGCAACCAGTTGTGCATGAAGTACCAGGAGACCGGCGTTACGACTGCCAGTGATATCAACACCAGCACCACAAAATCCTTCGATAACATTTGCCACAGATTAAAGACCGTAGCACCAAGCACTTTACGAACGCCGATTTCTTTGGTGCGCTGTTCAGCAACGAACGACGCGAGTCCAAATAATCCAAGACAACTTATAAAGATAGCCAGCACTGCAAAGAAAGTAGAAAGCAGCCCGATCCTGGTTTCGGTGGCGAATTTGGCGGCGAATTCCGTATCTGCGAAATTATATTCGAATGGCGCAGGCGGAATATATTTCTTGAATACCGTTTCCACTTTTGCAATGGATTCTGATGCGCTTTTATTGGGATTTAATTTTAATATGATCCAGTTCACATTGTTTTGATCCATCATATAGATAATCCGTCTTACAGGATCATAGGGCGATTCCATGACCATATCTTTAATAACACCTATTACTTTAAAGTTCTGATTGTTAAATCTTATTGTAGCTCCGACAGGATTTTCAAGATTCATATATTTTACGGACGCTTCATTCAGTACCATTGCCAGGGAATCCGTTTTGAATTCTTTGGAAAAATCCCTGCCACTTATAAACTGCCAGCCAACCGTTTTTCCAAAATCCTGCGATACCCAGACATTGCCAAATTCACTATTCAGGTTTGGGTCCTTTCCTTCCCAGCTAAAACCGTCCTGATTTGACCATACAGCTGTCAAGGGACTGGACGATTCTGCGAACGATGTTACGCTTCCGGAATTTTCTAATTCCGTTTTCAATAAATCATATTTTCCGTAGAAGTCGGGTGTCTTCATTTGAATCATCATCATGCCATTCCTGTCATATCCGATGGGCCTGTTCTTTGTATATTGTATTTGATTATATACAATGATGGTTCCGATGATCAGGCCAAGTGAAATCGTAAACTGAACTACTACCAACACTTTACGGGGTATCGAAGCAAGCCGTCCGGTTTTGAATGATCCTTTCAACACTTTTACTGGTTCAAAGGAAGACAGATAAAGCGCGGGATAACTTGAAGAAACAATTGCGGTGATGAGTGCAAATCCGATGCAGCATATCCAGAACAATGCAGACGTCCACGGAATAGTCATTTTTTTATCAGCCATCTCATTGAACCAGGGAAGAAACAACTGACTGATCAAAAGAGATAAACCAAAAGCAAATACAACCACCAGCAACGATTCAATAAAAAACTGGTTGATCAATTGGCTGCGTAAGGAACCAATCGCTTTACGTACGCCCACTTCCTTGGCGCGTTTTTCTGAGCGTGCCGTACTCAGATTCATGAAATTGATGCAGGCGAGCAGCAAAACAAAAACTCCGATGATGGCGAATAGTTTTACGTATTCGATGAGTCCTCCGGTTTTTATACCATTCTCCCAATGAGATCTCAGATGCCAGTCGGCCATAGGATTCAGAAAAACTTCAGCCTTATATATTTTATCCCCGGGGGCGTCGTGAGTGAATTTTGAATTGATAATTTTTTTGTTCACCGTATTGAAATCGGTCTGATCGTTTATCTGCGCATAAATCATAAACGAGTTGTTATCCCACTGATCCGACGAAGCGATGATCCAGTTTTCAGAAGAAACGTACCAGGCCCAGGAGCCAATAAAATCAATATTACTAAATGCCGAATTGTAGGGGAAATCTTTATATACACCACTTACTTTTACCTCAAGTCTGTTCTCTATTTTTAATATCTTATTCAGCGGATTTTCATCTCCAAATAAAGCCTTTGCTGTCGATTCAGAGATCAGTACTGCGTGCGGATCTTTTAAATCGTCGCGGGTACCTTTAATCATGTTGAGTGAAAACATCTTTGGTCCCTCCGGTTCCATGTAGGTGCCGGTGCGTGACAGGTTTTTATTGTTACCCGATACAATGGTATTCCTGGGCCAGGAAGCCATAACCACGTACTTGAAATTATTTCCATACTTATTCCTCAATTCCTGTCCCAATGGCAGCGGCATCCAGGCGTAGGAAGATTTTGATCCATTCCCTGTTCTATGCTGCATTACCTGTCCAATGCGATCATAATTTTCAAAATTCTTATTGTACGACATTTCATCCCATATCCACAATCCGATTAGTACTGCTACGGCCATACCTACTGCGAGTCCACAGATATTGATGAAGGAAGAAGTCCTGTTTTTTACCAGGTTTCTCCATGCGACGAGGAAGTAGTTCTTTATCATAACTTTTATTTTCGTTGGCCGGCCAACAGCTAACGGCCAACGGTTAACGAACGTTATTCCGTTTTCAAACTCTTCGTCGGATTCGCAACTGCGGCTTTAACTGCCTGAAAGCTTACGGTGAAGAAAGCAATCAATACGGCGATCAAACCTGCGAGTCCGAACATCCACCAGGTGACGGGAACACGATATTTGAATCCCTGCAGCCATTTGTTCATGGCCCACCAGGCAATGGGTGTTGCGATCACAAATGAAATCAATACCAGTTTGAGGAAGTCCTTCGACAATAATTGCACAATGCCCGATACACTTGCACCCAATACTTTCCGGATTCCGATTTCTTTACTTCTCTGTTCAGCACTGAACGATGCGAGCCCGAATAATCCAAGTGCGGAAATGACGATTGCCATCAGCGTAAAAGAATTGATAATATTTCCCAGTGTCTGTTCTGATTCATATTGTTTCTGAACAACATCGTCTAAAAACTGAAATTCAAAAGGAACGCCTGGCAGGTCCTTATGCCATGCAGATTCCATTTTCGCGAGCACTGATTTGTAATTATCGCTGTTCACGGCAACGGTCATTTTATCAAACCAGTCGGTCCCGGCTTTGTAATCCAATTCAAGGGGTTCTATTTCTTTATGTAGGGAGCTGTAATTGAAATCCTTCATTACACCAACGATCTCCATGGCGGTCGGCGGATCTGGTTTTTCCTCGTTATAGATTTTTGTTCCCAGTGCTGTTTCAGGGTTCAGGCCAAGCCGGCGGCAGAGTGTTTCATTGATCAGCACTCGTGCTGAATCGCCCAGGCGGAAATCTCGTCCGGATATTAATTGGATACCATTTGCTTTGAGGAAGTGGTCGTCCGTCGCAATATTTTTTGCATCAATCGCAGTCGTCATATTGCCGCCCGGAGGAAAAACGCCATGATCATGCTCTACGAATTGTCCCAGGTAGAAATTGGACATCCCTATGCCTTGCACTTCGGGCAATTCCTTGAAGTCATTGGATAACGATGCCATTTTCTTTTGTGTGCCGTCCGTATAAAAATTAAATATCAGCTTCTGTTTTTTATCAAAGCCAAGGTCTTTGTTTTTAATGTAATTGAGCTGACTATAAATAATAATGATGCTGGTAATCAGAACGATTGACAATACAAACTGAAACACTACCAGCGTACGACGAATACCGGAAGCAGATACATGATTGGAGAAATTTCCTTTGATCACTTTAATGGCCTGGAAAGCCGAAAGATAAAACGCCGGGTAACTTCCTGCCAGCAAACCCGTAACCAATACGAGTATAACCAGGAATATCCAAAGCCTGTAGTCTCTGAATAATGTCAGGTGAATGTCGGATTGGGTAATCTGATTCAGGTAGGGCAGGGCAATTACCAATAGTGGAAGTGCAATCAGAATTCCCAGAAGTGAAAGGAACATGGATTCGGCCAGGAATTGTTTAACCAGTGAATTTCTTCCTGCGCCGATCACTTTGCGTACGCCCACCTCTTTTGCTCTTTTGGAGGCGCGGGCCGTAGAGAGATTCATAAAATTGATACAGGCGATCACCTGAATGAGTATGGCAATCAGAATCATGATATACAGAAATGAAGTGCTGATTGCCGGGATCATATTATGGTCAAGTCCTCCTGTTGTTTGAACATCCAGTAGCGGTTGCAAATGCAATTCTTTTTTCATACCACCGGCGCGCAACTGGTCCCCACCATATTTATTCAGGAAAACAGGGAGTTTTTTTTCAAGCGCTGGAACATCTGCATCCGGCCGCAGTTCTACATAAGAATAAGCATAATTGTTACCCGCCCATGTGTTGTTTTTGTATGTGTAAGATCCAATACCACCACTATTCATAGAGAGAAACATATTTCCCTTAATCTGGGTTTTCCCAAGGGTTTGATCAACGACGCCCGTTACTTTAAAATTATCTTTTCCATAATTGTTTTCAATGGAGATGGTTTTGCCCGTCGGATCCTCGGAGCCGAACAATTTATCGGCAACAGATTTTTGCAGAACGATGTTGTAAGGAGCGTTCAATGCATTGGACGGATTACCGTAAACGAAATGGTAATTAAATAACTGGAAAAAAGTGGAGTCTACGTAAAGGGCATCATGTTCATAGAATGATTTTTCTTTGTAAGTCAGTAGACTTTTGCTCACGCCCAGCGTGGAAACTACGCGGGTGTATTGCAGCACTTCACCAAAATCCCTTTTCATTGCCGGCGCGATGGGAGGAGAAGACGCGCCACCATTGTGTTTATCGCCCGCGAGATCCAGCATTGTAGTAATCCTGTATATATTCTTTGCGTCATGCTGGTGTTTGTCATAACTGTATTGATCCGTCACGTACAAGATAATATATACGCAGCAAAGCGTACCCAGCGCCAGTCCGAAGATGTTGATAAAACTGTAGGTCTTGTTTTTTAACAGGAAGCGGAAGGAAGTCTTTAGATAGTTTTTTAACACTTTTCTTATTTTATGATTTCAAAATATAATCGTTGACCGATGGCGGTTGACCGTTGGCCGAATTCACACTCTCACACTTGCCTTAGGCCTATTCGCTTTAAGCTTTTGGCCTATTCAGATCTTAAACTTTTCGTGGGATTCGAAACCGCTGCTCTGATCGCCTGCAAACTAACAGTTACCAACGCGATCAGCAGTGCAAGGCCCCCGGAAAAAACAAACAGCCATATACTTATTTCGGTTCTGTATGAAAAATCACTGAGCCAGTTATTCATGACGATCCAGGAAATGGGCGATGCAATGATGATCGAGATGCCGACGAGCTGAACGAATTCCTTTGACAGCATGCCCATAATTTTTCCCTCACTTGCACCCAATACTTTGCGAATGCCGATTTCTTTCCTCCGTCGTTGGGCGGTAAAGGCAGCAAGACCAAAAAGCCCCAGGCAGGAGATCAGGATCGTGAGACCAGCAAAATATTTTGACAATACGGCCATTTGATTTTCAGACGCGTATTGTTTCTGGAAAACTTCATCCAGGAATACATAATCCAATTTAAAACCGGGATTGAAAGACGCATAATAATTTTCGATCCGGTCTAACGTTTCCTTTTCATTGCCCGCTGCAATTCGTACGATGGTTCTGTACCATCCATTCCCGGCTTCATTAGCCAATGTTAAAAACAAAGGCCGGATCGTTTCATGCAACGATTCGAAATGAAAATTCTTTACCACGCCTATAACCTGAAATTGCTGACCGTACCATTTGAGGTTGGCACCCACCGGGTTTTTAAGTCCCATGAGTTGCACAGCCGATTCATTTAGAATCATTTTTGTACTGTCGTTATGGCCCTTGAAAAAGTTCCTGCCTGATATGATTTCCATGCCCATGGTGGGTATAAAATCATAACCCGATTGCATGCATTCAATGTAATTATTGTCCTTCGGATTTTTGCCATCCCATTCCAGATTGTTCACTCCAAAACTTTTTCCGATAATACTATGATAGGTTCCGGAGGCATTTACCACACCGGGTATATTTTTAAGACCGGCCAGAAATGATTCTTCATGACCTACCACTTTTCCCTCCGCATTGAATCGTATCACGTTATCCTTGTTGAATCCCAGATCAATATTGTGGATCAGTTTCATTTGCTGATAGACTACGCCGACTGCAACGATAAACAGCACCGACAATGAAAACTGAAAAACGACCAGGCCTCTGCGTACCCAAACTTCTTCAATGGAGGAGATCATTTTACCTTTTAAAATCTCAACGGGTTTAAACCCCGATAAATACAGCGCCGGATAACTGCCAGCGATCAGACCCGTGAACCCTGCGATGCAGAGAGCTCCTAAAACAAGCTTGAGATCCGGCATCAGCGACATGTGTTTGCCGGTTAACTGATTAAACTCGGGTAGCAGGCATGCAACCAGTCCCACGGCTACAATCAGCGCGAGATATCCCATTACGAGTGATTCGCCGATATATTGAAAAATGAGTTGCCTGCGGCCGGCTCCGATCACTTTCTTAATGCCCACTTCTTTGAGTCTTCTTGAAGCTTTTGCTGTGGAAAGATTCATGAAATTAATGCAGGCTATCACCAGGATAAAAATCGCAATCAGGGAAAACATTTTCACGTATGCAATCTTTCCACCTGTACGGTTACCATGAATAAAGGAATTATGCAGGTAATTATCTGAAAATTTATATGCGTATGCCGTGCGGAAAGTGTCTGCGCAATTTTTGGAGATAACAGGCGCAATCTTTTTATTAAACAGATTGATATCCGTTCCTTTTTTCAGAAGAACAAAATTATGGGGACCCATATTATCCCAGCTTTTTACCCAGTTCTGGATGTCCTTGTAATATTCGAATGATTGTACAAAGTCAAATTGCTCAGAAGAATTCTCCGGAATAAGCTCAAATACACCTGATACAAAGAAAGTGCTGTCGTGTTCCACCTGAATGCCCTTCCCTATTAAATTTTCAGTAGTTCCAAATAATTTGCGGGCAAGGTCTTCAGAAATAACGATTGAATGTTTATCACTCAGCACCGTATTTTTATTCCCGTCCAAAAGTTTAAAAGAAAAAATATTGAAATAGTCTTTGCCCACGTACTGTCCGGATCCTTTTATATTCTTATCTCCAACAGTCAATGTGAATTTCTGAAACCAGTTGGCGGGCGCTTCTGCAGCACCGTATTCAACCTCCGGGAATTCTCTTGCTATGGTTTCCGCCAATACGCCGGAGGATTCATCTGAGATATCCACTTTCCCAGGGAACCGACGGCTTTCCATGAGTTGGTAGATCTGGCCGTCCTTTTCATGAAATTTGTCGAAACTCAATTCATCGGACACCCACATATAGATCAGCAGGGTGCAGGCCAGACCGGTAGAAAGACCAATCAGGTTGAGCAGGGTAAACTGGCGATCCTTCATTAAGTTTCTCCAGGTGAACTTCAGATTGTACTTAAACACGTTTATTAATTATGGGTTATGGGTTATGGTTCCAAAAACATTGCCATTAGGTAATTTTTTGAATACTAGCAGATTACGCTTGCACCGCTCCGGAGATATGCACGGTTTTGATACAGAGGTGTATGAAATTATGGGTTATGGGTTATGAGTGATGGATTATCCATAACTCATAACCCACAACTCATAATCAACGTCGGCGTTGCGCGTTCTGCGTTCTGCGTTACGCAGTCTGCGTTACGCGTTCTGCGTTAAGCGTTCGGCTCTTACTTTTCTGTCTTTTCGTTTGAGATATTTGGCGTAAATGATTTCACTCATCGTTTTGTCCTGGAGTTTGCTTTCGAGCCAGGAGATGATGTCGAGGTAGGCGAAGGAACGTGTTTCGATGTGATTGTATTCAAGGTGTTTGATCTTGCTGAGTAATTTTTCCAATTCAGGTTTGATCTCGCGGCGGGAGATCTGGAAACTTTTTCGCAGGAACCTGAACATTTCTTCTTCAACGACAGTCAGGTTTTTCATTTTCGACATAAAACGATAAACGGACTTCGTTAGAGATTCCATGAGTTCATAGTTGCCCAATTCATAATGAGCAAGCAGGTGAACGAGTCGCGCGTAGCACTGCAGATCGTATCGGAGATCCACGTGATCATTAATGATCAGATGGAGCCAATCGATCGAAGTATTGTAATCGCCGCTACCAAAGTAGAGTGTAGCAATTTTGTAATTGAAAACAAGAATCCGGTGATGATCTATGTAGTTGGAATATTCTTTTAACTGTTCACTGATAGCGGGAACAAGTTCAAGACCTTGTTTGAATGTTCCCGTCATCAGGTGCCAGTTGATCTTTGCCAGGTGGATATACACCCAGGTATGTATCCTGAAATTATCATGATACTGACCCAGCGGGGAATTATAATAATCTTCAAATTTTTTCAGAATCACTTCGAATTTACTGAAATGACGCAGGTCAAACAGCGCATTCAGCATATTGTGCATGCCTTTCACGTAGTGACCCGTTTCAACAGAAATCATCAGAGGTTCTGCATCAAACAGATCGATCCACTTCTGTGCGTAACGATAGTACATGAGAAAATCCTGACGGATAAAAGCAAACCAGCTATAACTCTGATAGAGATATAATTTTTCATAAAAATCATCGAGGTTGCTGGTATCGGCGAGCGTATTCTGTTTGAAAAATTCTCTCAGCTTTTTTACGTCTGCTTCATTACGTGCATGACCATTCTCCACATACCATCTGTAAAGCAACAAAGCCAGGTTTGAAAGTCTGGTTACACGATCTATATGATCACTTATTTCGCGTGCCTCGCGTGTGAGTTGTTCGGTTTTGTCGAGAGAGGTTCTGGTAATATGCAGCGTTTCTATTTTCTTCTCCAGAGAAATCAACTGCGCAAGGAAATTCAGTTTGTTATTTGCCTTGGCAATTTCCTTTGCTTTTTCAAGAATCTTAAGACTCTGATGCTTCAGACCTTTATTGTATAAAAGGCGTGCATTGTCCATATGCTCGCTCAACTGCAGATCGGTGTTTTCTGTTGTTTTGAGCAGGCGAAGGCTTGCAAGCAGTTGCTTGTACAGATGCGTTTTAAGATTGGAGAGCTGGGACTTAGTAAAAGGAAGCTTCTTTAAAAGAATCTTTTCATCATAATCCTGCATTTTATCGAGCGCATCAAAAAGCTGAACTATTTTGAGGTCCTCATTCCCGGAACTCCGTTTGATATAGAGCTTGAAATGCCGTTTTTCCGACTTTTCCAGAGAATGTATTAATTGAAATAATATATCGTTTGAGCGGTTGGCCATCATTGATAAATTTTGCTGAAACTGCGTCCAGGCAACACTTCCACGAAAAGATAAGCAGTTTTGACATGATTAAAACAAGAATAAGATGGTTTTAAATGTAACTTCTACACTCTTAATTTTACACCAGTAAGAGAGAAAAGAATACGGCAGGCAATCGTGAAGTAAGAATCGTTAGAGGTCTGGGAATTTAAACTGCAGTGTTCCAATAAGTTAGAATACTACGTTTTTTCATATGGCAAGCAATCGTTAGAGGTCAGCTGTTTCTACAGCCGACCTTATTTTTTTTCGGCTATGCAAAGCTATATTATTTTTTGGAATTTACAAAGCGTTTCTATCATAATCCGCTAAGGATCAATCTACTCCCTCTTAATCGCCTAACGCTTAACGCGAAACGCTTAACGCTTTTTTTTCATTGATTCAGGCTAAAGGCGGAAGGCTCGAAACTAAACGCGGAACATTTTGATGGCACCATCAAATTATAGGCTTTGAGCGTTAAGCGTTAATCGTTTAGCTTATTTTTGGCGGCCATGAAGCTGAAAATCATTAAATTCTTTAAAGACTTCCTGTTATGGAGTGGCGTTTTGCGTTTGTTCTCGGTTTTCAACCACCTGTTCTTCTTCCTTAGAAATTTCAATGTGCTGCGCTCCTGGATTTCAAAAGCTAATCGTAAGGAGTTATTAATCAATGATTTTTACTCCTGGAAACGGGATTATCCCAAGCGTTACAAACTCTTCGATGTTGTTTCGGATAAATATGACCTTGACAAAAAAGAACTGTTATACATGGAATTCGGTGTTGCCTCCGGTAGTTCGTTTTTCTGGTGGATGAAAAAAAACGTAAATCCCCAGTCCGCTTTCCGCGGTTTTGATACTTTTCAGGGACTGCCGGAAAATTGGGGAGGTTTCAAAAAAGGCGCCATGGCCTTTGATCAGAAGGAAGTGAATGACGGTCGCGCTGAGTTTATTCGCGGCATTTTTCAGGAAAGCCTTCATCCTTTTATTGAATCGAATAAAGAGCTTCTTCAAAAATCGAAGATCATCCACCTGGACGCAGATCTTTTTTCTTCCACCATTTTTGTACTCTCGCAACTCTATCCTTATCTGAAAAAAGGAGACATTATTTTCTTCGATGAATTCAATGTGGCCAATCACGAGTTTCTTGCGTTCAAAATATTCACTGAATCATTTTACGTGAAACTCGAACCTATCGGCGCTGTGAATAATTTTTATCAAACAGCGTTTGTAGTGAACGTTTTATGAGTTATGGGATATGGGATATGGGTTATAGGGTGTCGGTTAGTCATAATATATAACTCATAACCCAATTAATTTGCCTTAAGTGCATCAGTGGCTTTTGTTCGTAGAACCATCCATACTCTCACGCCGATTGTGAGTCCGCATATGACAAGCACACCTACAAATGAAATAATAAGTGAAGATGAACTGACGCCCGCATTGATCCGGAATATCATATCCATTAACAGTTTTGAAAGGGCATAGCCACCATAACACCCAAGGGCAGCCGATAATAGAATGATCCATGTATAGCCTTTCATCACAAGAGAAAAAATATGATGGTCTTCCGCTCCCACGACTTTTCTGATAGCGATCTCTTTTGATTTTTTCAACACATTCAGGGAAACCAGCGCGAACATACTTGTTGCGGCCATGAGTACGGAGATGAGTGCAAACCACCGGAATATGGTTGCCACACTTTCATTTACGTTGGCTGCCTGAGCATCCAGTTCATCCTGGTAGTAACCTCTGAAAGGTTTACCGGGATAAAGTTTTAACCATGCTGATTTAACGCCAGAAAAAACACTGCCGAGCATGCCTGGTTTAGCTCTGATGATTATTCTGGAATATTTCTCCGGACTCACAAGTGCCATTGCAACGGGTTGAATGGGATCAAACAGCGTTTCCTGAGTAAAATCTTTCAACACACCAACAATGGAGTAGGAGGTTGAGTCGCTCGGTTTTATCTGTTTGCCGATGGCTTCATCCGGTTTCCAGCCAAACAGGAATGCAAGTTTTTCATTGATGATGATTGATTTCCCAATATCGCTTTTGCTGTCTGGAATAAAATTTCTGCCTGCTATTAATTTTAACCTCATCAGATCTATATAATTGTCACCGGTCTGCAGAAATATGGCTTCATTTTTTATTCCCTTTGCTTCAAAAGACCGATTGTTATAGGAGAAACCAATATTACTGACGGTGCCGGCCAGTTTATCAATGCCCTGTATTTGACTGAATGCGTCACGGGCGGGGATATAAGCAGATTCATTTTGCAGATCCACACCAATCACATTTGCTTTTTGATAGCCATAGTCATACTTACTTTGAAAAGTTGAATTCCGGGAAAAAGCTACGCCGGCGATCACCGTAATGAACGAAATCGCAACCTGCAATCCCAGTAAAACGCGAGAAAAAAGATTACTACCGCCAAATTTTATGGAACCCCTGAATATATTTGTTGCATTAAATCTGCTGATGTAAAAAGCGGGATAAGCTCCAGCAAGTAATGTCACGATTATAAAAATGATTCCCAGGAAAGTAAGCAATGGATAATCACTCAAATAATGCGCTTCAATTTTTAAATGACTGAACATACTGCTAAAGGTTGGCAGCCAGAAATTGTTGATCACTATCGATAATAATATGGCAAGCAACACAATCACCGCGCACTCCATCAGTTGCTGGAATATAATTTGATTCAAAGAGCTGCCCATTACTTTGCGTACACCCATTTCCTTCAACCGGCGATTGCTTTGTGCCACGGATGTATTTGCAAAATTCAGACAAGCAGAAAGCAGGATCAGAATGGCCAATACCAACGGACCATATGTAGCAGAATCATCAGGGCGGCGATACAGCGAATTGTTCTCCACTCCATGCTCATTGAGCACGTTTGAGAGTGGATCGAGTGCAAAGGATTTGATTTGGATATCCGGCCTTGCGGAATGCTGCAACTGAGCGTATTTTTCAAAATCTCGTGCCAATCCGGGTGCATCAGCAGGGTTCGACAATTTTACAAACACCGCATCGGAAAGCCATTCCCAGCTATCAGTTTTTATCCGCGAACCGTCTTCCTTTAGCTGATTATCGTTGTTGGTAATTATTTCGAATTGGAATGAAGAAGTGAGTGGCGGGTCCTTCAGGATGCCGGTTACTTTGAGTGGCATTTTGAAGGATTCATCAGAATAGAAACTGAGTGTTTTCCCGAGCGGATCAGCATCCCCAAAGAATTTCTTTGCCGCGCTCTGTGTAATCAACACGGTGGATTTGTCGGCCAGGGTGTTGGTTCCGCGCACCAATGGGAAATTGAATAAATCAAAAAATTGCGGATCGGTAAAATGGGCCTGTGCTTCAAAGGGATCGTTTCCTTCTGCTTTTACATTCAGTCCGCGACTGTCCCATCGCACCGTTTCTTTTATGCCTGGGAAATCATTCTTTGCCATGACAGACAGGTATTCAGGACAATAACCCTTCAGGTTGTCGTTGCCCTGCACTCTGGTGAGTACACGAAAAATGGATTGTTGATCCTTGTGGAAATTATTATAGCTAAAACTGTTACGGTATGTTTGAAAGCCCCAGACGATCGAGGCGATGCCCACAGCCAGACTTACAATATTGACGATGGAATATAACTTGTTATTCCAAAGATTTCTGAGGATGATAGTCCAGTAGTTTTTGAACATGTCTTTATAATTATGAGATATGGGTTATGAGTTATGAGCTATGGGTTATGGGTGACATTTGTCACGTCCTAAAAAAAGTGGACAATTTACTTTTATTTATATTCAGACTTATTCATAGATTTTTAAGGTTTTTAAGCTGCCGTATGTATTTGAGAAGGTATTTTTAATCCCAGTGACCAGTGGGGTCGTTTTGTATTATAAGTTTCGATTGCCTGCTTTACAGCCTTTTTCGTTGTTTTAAAATCAGTCATCTCTTCATCGAGTAAAAATTCGTCTTTGAGGATTCCATTTACTCTTTCAGCCATTGCATTTCATAACAATGATTTTCTTCAGTCATGCTGATCATCATTTGATTGTCGAGTAAAAGCTTTTCATATTTTGGACAACAATATTGGAAGCCACGGTCAGAATGGTGTATTACACTTTCCGTTTTTGGACATTGCCTGATAGCCATAGAAAGCGCTTCCATGGCGCTTTCTATGGCCAGACTATCTGATAACTTCCAGCCAACAATCATCCTGGAGTAGGCGTCTGTTATTAGAAAAAGATAGACGAACTTTTTTCTGGTTCTGATATAAGTTATATCGCTGACCCAGGCCTGGTGGGGAGCTGTAAGCTTTTTATCTTTAAAACAGTTTTTATACTTCCTAAACCGGTGATAGCTGTTCGTTGTCCGCTGGAACTTCTTTTTTCTCTTTACCAGCAAGTCTTTATTCCTTAAAATATCAAAGAACTTATCGCGGCCTATACTTCTTTGCAGCTGCTGTAAATCTTCGTTCAGCAGTTTAAATAATTTCTTTCCGCCCAGCCGCGGCTGGCATCTTCTCTGTCTGTGAACCAACTGAACAACAACACTTTCAGCAACCTCAACCTTTGTTTGTTCCTTTAGCGCTTTATAATATCCGGAACGGCCATAATGAAAGAATCTGCAAACTTTTTCTAAGGCGTACCTTTTTCGGGTTTGTCTGTTTTCCTGAATGGCTTGTGTCCGAAATTTTTTTTTAAATCCGTTTTATAGTGCCTGTTTGCAACCTCCACCAGGGTTCCCAGCAGATCCTTGGCCATGGTAGCGTCTGCCAGTGCTATCTTCAAGCGCTTTACTTCTTCTTCAAGTTCCTTTACCCTGTCTTTTTCCCCTTTCATTTCTATTCGTACTATCTGATTTAATAAATGGTTTTTCCCAAATTGCTTCACCCATTTTTGAATCGTACCGCCGCCTTTAATATCATAACGCCTGCGGATCTCTACAAAGCTCGCTCCTTTTTCAACTTCCCGGACTACTTTCTGCTTAAAGCTAATACTGTACCTAATCAGTACTTTTGATCTTGTTGTCATGGTTTGTGTCAGATTCTTGTTAAAAATCTGTCCACTTATTTCAGGACAAGACAATTATGGGTGACATTCTTATACTCTTATACTCTTGTACTCTTATACTTTTCCAATCTCATCTCGCCAAAGCTGTGCCGTTAAAAAATGCCTGATTTTCAACAGGTGTTCTTCGACGTGCGGGCAGAACCAATCGTTTTTGATACATGACTGTACGGTTATGATACAGATAACGCCTTCAACTATTGGAAAGAATCTCGAAGAAAAGGGTTAACCCATTTTATTTTCTGAATTTTCGCAACCTGCTCATTTTCCTTTTATTAAGATAATTAATTGTTTTACAGCAACACTTGGTTTTTACATAAACGAAATAATTCGTATTCGCTCAACTGAAAAATAAATGGGCGGTCTTTCCGGCATGTATTTGGAGCTCCAAGGCTTAAGGGTTAAAGCCGAAGGCCTAAAGCAAGTGTGAGAGTGTGAGAGTGTGGGAATGACATGTAAACCCATAACCCATAACTCATAATCCATAATTCATAATTAAAAAGTACCATGATTCTCCATTACATTAAAATTGCTGTGCGGAACCTCTCGCGACAAAAAGTCCTTGCTTTCATAAATGTATTTGGATTATCGGTTGGCATCGCCTGTTTCAGTCTTTTCCTTTTATATTCTGTAAATGAGTTAAACTATGACGGTTTCCATAAAAACGGCCATCAAATTTTTCGCGTGATAGGATGGTATGCCGGTGACAAGGATCGTGAGCCGGGTGGTGATGCATCATCATTCACGCCTGTGGGTCCGGCGATGAAAAAGGATCTGCCAGGCGTTGAAGATTTTGTACGTTTTCAGGGAGGATGGGGAGAACATTTTATAAAAGTGGACAATAAGGTAACCCGCTCATCGATTTCTTTTGCTGATCCGCAATTCCCTGAAATATTCTCATTTAAGTTCATTGCGGGTAAACCTGAGTATGCATTAAAAGATGTGCATGATATAATTATAACCAGAGATAAAGCAATACAGTTATTTGGAGGAACCGATGTGGTTGGAAAAAGAATCGAAATGAAAATGGATGACCATCAGGATCGGTTTGAAGTGTTCAAGGTTGGCGGCGTTGTTGAAAATATTCCAACTACTTCTTCCATACAATTTAATATACTTGGAAATTTTGACTATGTGCTTACAACCGAAGATGGGAAGGCGAGTGCAGACAACTGGAATATGACGATCGGTATTGAAACGTATGTGCTTTTGAAAAAAGGTAGTCAGTTGATGAACGATCAAAAACAACTCGCTGTTTTTCGTCATAAATACTATGCAGATGAAGAAGCCCAGATGATAAAATTGGGCAGGTGGGACGGTAAAGGTCCTTATCCTATTAGTTTTAAACTCCAGCCGATACAGGAAATGCATACCGCAGTAAATGTGGATTCAGGTCCTCCGGGCAGCACTACGAATCCCAAAAATCTATGGATATTAATTGGAATCGCCGGCGGCATATTATTAATCGCCTGTATCAATTTTACTACTTTGGCCATTGGTCGTTCCGCGGGCAGGGCGAAAGAAGTGGGCGTACGAAAAGTGATCGGCAGCGGAAGGAATAAATTGATATTTCAATTTCTTACGGAATCCATGTTGCTGAGTGTTCTTTCCGGAATGCTCGGCATTTTACTTGCAAATTTGCTATTGCCATTTTTTAATCAGCTATGCAACAGATCGCTGAGTTTTTCATTCTCTCAGTTTCCCCAGTTAATCTGGATAATGATGATTCTGATAGCGGTTGTTGGGGTGGTGGCTGGTAGTTACCCTGCGCTGATATTATCCGGATTCAGACCCGTTGAAGTATTGAAAAGCAAAATCAAATTGGGAGGCGCCAATTATTTTACGAAGTCGCTGGTGACCTTCCAGTTTATCCTTTCTATCGGATTAATTATTTCGACATTGATTATATTCAGGCAACTGCATTTTCTGCGCAACAAAAATCTTGGTTTGACAAAGGAAAATGTGATCGTGATCAATGCAGATGGCACTGATGCTAAAAAAATATTGCCTTTATTCAGACAATCATTACAATCTGATAGAGAGATATTAGGTGTGGCGGGTTCTTCCATCGGTCTGGGAGAAGGTCAGGGTCAAATGGGTGAAGTTTATAGTTATGGAGATAAGAAATTTGGTTCCATTGAATATCCAATTGATCAGCATTACCTGGCTTTGATGGGAATGCGTTTATTAGCAGGTCGTAATTTTGATGTTTCTATTGCCAGTGACAGTACCGAATCGGTGATTATCAATGAAACGCTGGCCAGCACTATACTTGGATTAACTCCGGATAAAGCCATTGGTAAACAGTTCAGCGGGCGTGGGAATAAAATAAAGACGGTGATTGGGGTGACAAAGGACTTCAATTTTGAATCGCTTACGCGCGCTGTGAGGCCACAGTTGTTCAACATGGATGCGAATTTCCCGCCGGATAAATTTTTTGTGAGAATTCGCCCCGGGGATCCCGCTCCTTCCCTTGCGCTGTTGGAATCAAAATGGAAAGAAATTGCCGGCGGGTTGCCATTTAAATATAGTTTTCTTGATGAAGATCTGAATCGCTTTTATAAATCAGAAGAAAGATGGAGTAGCATTGTCGGTTGGGCTGGCGGCATTTCTATTTTTCTTGCCTGTCTTGGACTGTTCGGCCTTGCCGCACTGGCTGCAGTTAATCGTGAGAAGGAAATAGGAATCAGAAAAGTGCTTGGCGCATCGGTTCCCGCTATTGTCAGATTGCTTTCCAAAGATTTTTTGACATTGGTACTTACAGCATTGGTCATTGCGTCACCGTTGGCCTGGTACTTTATGAACAACTGGTTGCAGGATTATGCTTACCGGATTCATATTGGCTGGTGGGTATTTGCTATAACAGGAGTTATCGCGGTGCTGATTGCATTCATGACTATCAGTTTTCAGGCGGTGAAAGCGGCGGTTTCGAACCCCATTAAGAGCCTACGTTCGGAATAGAAGGTATTGTGAGAGTGTGAGGGTTCAGAATAAAAGCCACGAGAAGTATGAGAGTATAGGAGTATAGGAGTATAGGAGTATAGGAGTATAGGAGTGGAATGCGTTTTTACCACACTCCTATACTCCTATACTCCTATATTCTTAGACTTATTTGAGGAGTTGATACGCAATAAAGCTCATCACATAAGCGAGACCTGTCATATACAATAGCTGTATGATGGGCCATTTCCATCCACGCGTTTCACGTTTAACGACTGCGAGTGTACTCATGCATTGCATGGCGAACGCGTAAAAGATCATCAGCGACACACCTGTTGCCAGCGTATATACTTTTGTTCCCTCATCTGTTTTTGCAGAGGCCATTCTTTCTCTCAGTGTTTGTGGGTTCGCGTTTTTGCCACCTTCCACACTATATAACGTGGCCATCGTGCCGATAAAAACTTCCCGCGCAGCAAAAGAAGTGATAAGCGCAATGCCTATTTTCCAATCGTAGCCCAGCGGTTTAATAACAGGTTCGATGGTTCTGCCCAAAATACCAGCATAAGAGTTCTCCAGTAAGGCTGCATTTTTTGCCTTTATCTCAGAAGCAGATGTGTTGGCATATTTTTCAGCAACCGCATGCATTCGATCCTTAGGACCGTAGGTACTCAGTCCCCAAAGAATCATACTGATAACAATGATCACTTTACCGGCATCCCGTACAAATATTTTTGCTTTGCTAACCATCGTGATCGCCACATTCTTCCAGCGCGGGGCGCGATATGTTGGCAACTCAAGAATGAAAAAGCTTTTTTCTGTAGAATGAATAAATTTCTTCGCTACATAAGAAACGATCAGTGCTGCAACAATGCCCATGAGATAAAGTCCCATCATCACCAGACCCTGGCTGTTAAAAAATCCCCAGACTTTATGATTGGGTATTACCAGTGCGATGAGCATAGTGTATACCGGTAAACGGGCACTGCAGCTCATCAGCGGCGTAACAAGTATGGTGAGCAAACGTTCTTTTTTATTTTCAATATTCCTGCTGCTCATGATCGCCGGTACAGCACACGCGAATCCACTGATCATGGGCATCACCGATTTTCCATTGAGTCCCACTTTACGCATGAGCTTATCCGTTAGAAAGCTGATACGTGCCATATAACCCGTGTCTTCGAGTACAGTGATGAGTCCGAAAAGAATCATGATCTGTGGAATAAAAACCAAAATACCACTGAGCCCTGCGAGTAATCCGTTTACCATCAGATCCCGAAACCAGCCATCCGGCAGTTGGGCCGATACCCAGGTGCTCATTTTAGTAAATGCCCAGTCCAGTCCGTCCATGGGAAATTGTGCAAGCCAGAAAACACACTGAAAAAGAAAGAAGAGCACGGTAAGCAGAATAACGTAACCCCAAACGCGATGCATAAGAATGTTATCCAGCCTTTCCGTGAACAACGTTTTTTGCAGGGGATCTGGTTCTGAAACGGTTTGTTGCATCACCTGACGTATTCTGTTGTACCGCTGCAGAATCTCTTCTGCCTGAACTCGGGTATGATTGAACTGATTTACTTCTTCAATACTTTCAATACGATGATGTGCATCCTTTGTAAAGTGAAACGATTCATGATTGATCAGATAATGCAGTGCTTTGTAATCACTGATTTCCGGCATCATCTGTCGCATTTGGGAAACGGCGTCGTCAGCCAGTGCGCGGTTTGGAATAAAGTCCCGAACCGGTGCCTGATGCAGGTGTTGAGCGCGCTGGGACAGGATTCTTTTCAGCTGGACGATGCCTTTGTTTTTCCGGGGATTGACGGAAACTACAGGAACTCCCAGCTCCCTTTCTAGACCGTTCACATCTACTTCAATCCCTTTTTTTGCAGCGAGATCCATCATTGTGAGTGCGACTACGACGGGAATTTTGAGGTCAATGATCTGGGAACAAAACAGGAGATTTCTTCTGAGATTGCTGGCGTCCACCAGCAGGATCACCATATCCACTCTGACTTCATCGTCCTGGTGAAGTAATACTTTATAAGTTACCCATTCGTCTGATCTTTTGGGGTAGAGACTGTACGTACCCGGCAGGTCGACAATTTTTGCCTGGTTTCCACCCCCCAGGTCGCTGGAGCCGGTTTTCTTGTCGATCGTTACGCCCGGAAAGTTTCCTACTTTCTGATTAAGTCCCGTGAGTGCATTAAAAAGAGAACTTTTTCCGCTGTTTGGATTGCCAACTAAACCTATATGTATGAGTCGTTTATTCAAAAATTAACTGAGGGAGCAAAATTAAACTTAACGATTCTAATACGTTTACGAATTGCGGAAGTAAGTGTTTTGGGATATGAGTTAGGGGATATGAGTTATGAATTTTGAAAGTATTGGCACTCTTAATTGCCATAACCCATAACTCATAACCCATAATTCATAACTCAGATAATCCATCCGAGTAAAAGACAGATCATCACTATGACAGGAGAGGGTAACTTGCTGAACAATAAAAGACTAAAAGTTAAAATACCGACTCCGATATCGAGCCAGAACATCAGGGTTGTGCCGGGACTAAAATCTTTCATCATATAAAAACTACCGGCAACCATAATTCCGACCACGACTGCTTTAATTCCTTCCAGCGCGCGATAAACGGTAGCATACTTTTTCAGGTTTGACCAAATTGGAAAAAAGAAAAGTACCAGCAGGGCACTGGGTAAAAAGATGGCAACAGAACCTATTATACAACCCAGGACCTGCATCGAAAAACCTTCATCCTTCATGGCAATGCCCCCCATATAAGATGAAACAGAAAAAACGGGTCCGGGGATGGCTCTGACAAATCCTGCACCGGTATAAAAATCCTCTTTATTAATCTTTACAATATTTGGATTTCGTTGTATAAGATTTTGTGATTGAGGCCGGGCTACAAATTGTTCGTACATGAAAGGAATCAACACCTGACCGCCGCCAAACACGAGACTTCCGAACCGGTAAGTATTTTCGAAAAGATTGATGGGTCTTCGTTGCGGCCAGTCATTTTTTCTCGCCAGTTCGCTGGATACTCCAGCCAGTATGAATATAAAAGCGAAGAGCCAGATATTGGCCCATTTGATTTTACGGGTGATTACTTCTGTTTGAGGAATGCGCTTGTCGCTGATATTCGTGATCAGCCCTCCGAGTACAATGACGATCGGAAAGATCCAGGGTGTTTTAAAAAGAAGAAAAGTGGCGATAGCCGAAACGATCATGATGAAATGGGTGATCGTATTATGCACGGAAACGCGAAATGCTTTCCACGCAGCGAACACCAGAAATCCAACGGTCATCGGTTCAACAAAACGAAAGAGTTTGAGGCTGCCATTTTTATTGTTGATATACTCTATAAAAAAAGAAAATACACCCATCAAGACGCAGGCCGGTAGTATCCATATTATTAACGTGAGTACGGCCAAAGGAATTCCACCGCGTTTGTATCCAATCAGTGTCAGGGTTTGTGTTGAAGATGCACCAGGCAATAGTTGACAAAACGCATTATAATCTATCAATTCTTCTTCTGTAATATCGTGTCGTCTGGTCACAAAAGTTTTCATCATCATACCGATATGACCCTGCGGACCACCGAAGGCCGTAATGCTATGCAGGAAAACCGCTTTTAAAAACGGAATGTGGCGAAGTAATTGCATTCATCTACAATTTAAGGCTTAAAGCTGAAGGCATAAGGCTAAACGCTGAACGCGGAACGCGGAACGCTGAACGCATAACGCGGAACGCATAACGCATGGCGATTAGAGCGTTCGGTAGGATAAGATCTAGGTTTTTTTGAATAAAGAAGAGTTCCTTCAGCCTTCCGCGTTCCGCGTTCAGCGTTTCGCGTTATGCGTTCCGCGTTATGCGTTCAGCGTTCCGCGTTCCGCGTTCAGCGTTTCGCGTTATGCGTTCCGCGTTATGCGTTCCGCGTTCCGCGTTTCGCGTTCAGCCCTTAGCGTCTCACGGATTATCCTGAATAAATTCTTCTTTTTTTGCCGGCGGGGTATATCGCCCCAGTTCTCTTTGATACAACAGGTAGGAATGTTTTATATAATCATAGAAAACATAATCGCTTGACCACTGCGTAAACTGAAACGAAGGACGAAAACGAAACATGAATGTATCTTCTTCGTCGCCTGTGAGTCCCGTGATCTTCGTTACGATGTAATGTGTGAAACGATGGTCTATAAACTTGTCCTGCTCATCTTCTATGAGTCGTTGCTGGAATGCGAGCATTCGCCGGTTTCTCTGAAATCGGAACATATTGATGATCGCGTCCAGATCAAAACCCACTCCTCCGCCCTGAGTACCGTCGGTAAGTGTCAGTCCCGGTTTTTTGAAATCGAAGATTTTCTCGTAGTCCTTTCTGTTTTGAAGTGAATCCATATAATAATTTCTGGGAGCGACCCTCACTTCACTCAGTTCAGTAGGATTTACATGTAGGGCGATATCAAATCCCGATGTAGAATTCATCATCAGTACGGGAAACATTTGGGTGGCCCGTCCGAGATAAGAAAACCTGAGAGAGTCACTTAGTTCCACCCGAATAACGTAGTTGCCGTTGGAGTCGGTCGTGGTACCGGATCCGCAACTGCAAAGGACACTCACCCCGTCGAGGGGTCGTGTTTTGTACATATTAAAGACTGTACCGTGTATGGTAACCTGCTGTGCACCGGCTTTAACGGAGCATAATACGATGAGGCTGAAAAATATAGATTTTCTCAAGTATGCGTAAAAACGGATCAAGCAATAGTATTTAATCGGAAAAGTGATTCTTCGGGATTATCGATTATCATAAAGGATATGAATTGCAATTTATGAATTATGGATTATGAATTATGGGTTAGGCATTGAGCCTTATGTTTTCATCGTTCTGCTTAAAACTTTATGCTTTACACTTTACACTTTACGCCTTACGCTTTACGCTTTACGCTTTACGCTTTAGGCTTTAGGCTTTAGACTTTAGGCTTTAGGCTTTAGGCTTTAGGCTTCAAAGTATGACGAAGCAAACAAACTATTTAAGGTTTAACGATAATTTGGATTCAAGCCATCGGGCGATTTGTTCGGGGTAATATTTATATTCCAGGTCATGGATTTTTTTAGCAAGCGTTGCTGCGGTTTCATCCGGCGAAACGGGCGTGCTGCATTGAAAAAAAATTTCCCCATGGTCATATTTTTCGTCGACATAATGGATGCTGATGCCACTTTCTTTTTCATGTGCTGCGATTACTGCTTCGTGCACGGCCGTTCCGTACATCCCCTTTCCTCCGTATTTAGGAAGTAATGCGGGATGAATATTCAAAATCCTTTCAGGATACAAACGAATTAGTCCCAGGGGTATCTTCCATAAAAACCCCGCCAGCACGATAAAAGAAATATGTCTGTTCCTGAATACCTCTTCGTAGTGTGACCCCCGAAAAAACTTCTCTTTTTCAATCAGAAGCACCGGGATACCTCCTTCTTTGGCGATATTTAAAACTCCTGCCCCGGTTTTGTTGCAAACGATCAGCGCTACCTCAACCCGACTGTTCAAAACTTTATGACCGGCTTCATGGAAATAGCGGATGATTTCTCTGGCGTTTGATCCCTGACCGGACGCAAAAATGGCGATTCGAATTGATGAAGCTGGGTCACCCATAATTAATATCAGTCTTTTTTTACATTTAAAGGTTGTAAAGATGTGGTAAAAAACTGGTTTGAAATCAGGCCTTTTTATGGGTAGAATGAACGCTGAAATCTGCTGACAATTCAATGACATTCATTTTTAAAAAAGATGCATAATCGGCTGAAATGCAGGCCAGATAAGGCAAAAAAAAATTCTGGCATGTTGGTATATTGTTAATTTCCTGACTTACTTTTGCAGCCAACCGAGATGATTTTTCACATTTATACACTGATTGTATATATGCATCATTACAGACTAAGTGCTTTCCGGATATCCTACATTTTTCTCCTCACTGCATTTTTCCTTTTTTCCGGAAATTTTTTGATGGCTCAGGATGGAAAGGCCTTGTTTCAGAGCGACTGCGCATCCTGTCATAACCCTATCAAGCAGGTAACGGGTCCAGCACTCAAAGGGGTAACTTCAAGAGTTCCTGATCAGAAATTACTACACGCCTGGATTCGTAATAACGCCGCCGTACTGGCTTCGGGGAATAAATATTTTAATGACTTATATATTCAGTTCGGGAAAACCCCGATGAATACATTTCCATCCCTCACAGATCCTGAAATTGATGCGATATTAAAATATATCGAAACCTACCCGGAACCAGGAACAGGTAAGAATCCAAATACAGGTCCGTCAACACAGGTTGAAGAAACTGATAACAGCCTGCTTTACGGCATCTTAACCCTGATTTTGGCGGTTATCATGCTAGTGCTTTTGCAGGTTAACAGCAATCTGAAAAAACTATCCGATGATAAATCGGGCGTTCCATCTCACGAGCCCATTCCCTTCTATCGCAATAAAGTATATATCACGTTTCTGGTACTTGTTTTATTTGTAGTGGGTGGTTATTATATCGTGCAGGCGGCGATCGGTCTTGGAAGACAGCAGGATTACCAACCTGTACAACCGATCTTTTTTTCTCATAAGGTGCATCCCGGAACGAATCAGATCAGCTGTTTATATTGCCATGGAGGCGCATGGGATTCTAAAATGGCAGGAGTACCTTCTTTGAATGTCTGTATGAATTGCCATGCAGCGATTAACGACTACAAAGGTGAACCACTCTACAGAGCTGACGGAACGGAAGTAGATGCCAACGGCGAAATACAAAAACTTTACTCTTATACGGGTTACGATCCAAAGGCCGGTAAATACACAGAACCAGGCAAACAGATCGAATGGGTTAAAATTCACAACCTGCCCGACCATGTTTATTTTAATCATTCCCAGCATATCCGTGCCGGTAAAGTGCAATGTCAAACCTGTCACGGTAACATTACCGAAATGAATGAAGTAAAACAATTTGCTGAATTAAGCATGGGATGGTGTATCAATTGTCACCGTACTACAAAAGTTAATTTCCCGGATTCAGCAGGAAATGGAAATAAATTCTATAGCATTTACGAAAAGTTCAATCATAATCTGGCAACGGGGAAAATGGATAGTGTTACGGTTGAAAATATCGGTGGCACGGAATGCCAGAAATGCCACTACTAGCAAAGTATGGGAGTATGGGAGTATGGGAGTGTGAAACTGAAACACATTCTTAAGTATTTAGTTTTTCAAATTTGATCTCAATGAGCGAAAAAAAGTACTGGAAAAGTTTTGGAGAACTCAATTTGACTGAATCCTATTTAAAGGATCAGGAGAATGAATTCAGGGAGGATCTTCCGGGTATAACAGACGATGGAAAGGGTTTTATGGATTCGAAACATCCCCGCCGCGACTTCCTGAAATATCTCGGATTCAGTACTGCAGCTGCAACCCTTGCGGCGAGCTGCGAAATGCCGGTAAGGCATATCATTCCTTATGTTAATAAACCGGAGAACATGGTTCCCGGTGTTGCAGATTATTACGCTACCACATTTGTATCTGGTGGAGACGCAGTTTCTATTGTGGCGAAAGTAAGAGATGGCAGACCCGTAAAGCTGGAAGGAAATGATTTGTCGTCTGTAACAAAAGGCGGAACCTCCGCACGTGTGCAGGCTTCCATTCTTGATTTATATGATACGTCACGCCTTCGGTATCCTGTCCAGATGGTGCAGGGAGTTCCGCAGGAAGTCACGAGTTTTGAAGCTTTTGATAAACTGGTAACAGAATCAATGGCCGGACAAACAGGCGCTATTGTTTTACTTACGCCTACCATTACATCCATTACAACAAAACAGGTTATCGCTGATACACTTTCGAAATACCCGGGTAGCCGTCACGTGCAGTACGATGCGGATTCTTTCAGCGCCTCGTTGCTTGCCAATGAAGCGACCTATGGAAAAAGGGCCCTGCCCTCTTATCATTTCGACGAAGCAAAAGTGATTGTAAGTCTGGGCGCAGATTTTCTTGGTACCTGGCTCTCTCCGATTGAGTTCGCAAGACAATATGCAAGCGGAAGAAAAATCGATGAGAAGGCACCAGCAATGAATAAACACTATCAGTTTGAGTCATTCCTGAGTATGACTGGCGCAAATGCTGATGAACGTTTTACACATAAGCCATCCGAAGCTGCGGCAGTTGCTGTTGCTTTGCTTGCAGCAGTAGGTGGTGCTGTAAATGCACCTGCACTTCCTGAAGGGTTAAAAGCAGGCGTCAATAAGGCTGCGAAAGATCTTATGCAAAACAAAGGCAAAGCGCTGGTAGTTTCCGGATCAAAAAATGTACAGGTACAGACGATCGTAAATGCCATTAACGAAGCCATCGGTGCAAACGGTAGTACCATTACCTGGGATTCTTTAAATCAAACACGTCAGGGCATCGATAGCGATTTTGCAACACTGGTTGCCGATATGAATGCTGGAAAAATTGGTGCATTGCTGATTTACGACGTGAATCCTGTGTACGACAGCACACTATCCAAAAATTTTGTTGCCGGATTAGCCAAAGTTAAAACGACAGTTTCGTTTTCCAGCAGACTGGACGAAACGACTGAGTTGTTCAAGTATATTCTTCCTTCACCCCATTTTCTTGAACGCTGGGGAGATGCCGAAGCCACAACAGGTCATATTTCAATGATGCAGCCGGTGATCGCACCCCTGTTTCTGACAAGGCCTTTTGAAGATTCATTGATGGTCTGGACAGGAAATAAAACTTCTTATGAAGACTATTTCAAACAATATTGGGTATCCAAGTTGGGTGGTCAGGAAGGTTATGAAAAGGCTTTGCAGGATGGCATCGTTGAAGGGTTATCTGGAACAACTTCTGTAAGTTCAGGCAGTTCCACTTTCAACAATACAAGTGTGGCATCAGCGGTGTCTTCCATTTCTTCCATGAAAGCAGGTGGGTCGCACGAACTTGTAATCTATCAGCAGGTGAGCATGGGAACCGGTGCACAGGCAAACAATCCCTGGCTGCTTGAATTACCTGATCCGATTACCAGAGCGACCTGGGATAATTTCGCCATGGTTTCACCGAATTTCATCAAAGAACAATACGGTATAGATCTAAGTGATCATAATCAGTCCGACAGATTTGAATCACATCCGGATCGTGAGGTAGTGGTAATTAAAGCCAACGGAATGGAATTGTCTATACCCGTGATGGCGGTACCAGGAATGCCGGATGGTGTTTTTGCAATTCCTGTTGGTTACGGAAGACAAAGTGCCGATCCAAAAAATACAGGCGCATTCATAGGAAGAGCTGCCATTGATGCGGGTAAAAATGTATTTCAGTTTGCCGTTAACAATGGTACTACCAACGAATGGTATGTGTCTGACGTAAGTTTTGATAAAACTGCTGATAAATATAAAGTAGCACAGATACAGATTCACGGTTCCTACGAAGGACGCACTTCAGTGGTTAAGGAAAAAACACTGGCAGAATTTGTAAAGGAACCAGATGAAATTCTGGACGACAGAAAAAAAGAACTTGCCAAATACGGCGGTGTTGACGACTATGCCAAAGAAGGAACGCTTTATCCATATTATGACAAGCCTGGAATTCACTGGGGTATGTCTATCGATTTGAATTCCTGTATTGGTTGTGGCGCTTGTGTTGTTGCGTGTCATGCTGAAAACAATGTCACTATTGTTGGAAAGAACGAAGTGCTGCGGTATCACGATATGCACTGGCTGCGCATCGATCGTTATTTCAGCGGAAATCTTTCAGATCCAAACAGTATTGAAACGATCTTCCAGCCGATGCTTTGTCAGCATTGTGATAACGCTCCGTGCGAGAATGTTTGTCCTGTTGCCGCAACGAATCACAGCAGCGAAGGGCTGAATCAAATGGCTTACAACCGTTGTATCGGAACAAGATATTGCGCAAATAACTGTCCTTTTAAAGTAAGGCGTTTCAACTGGGAAGATTATACAGGTGCCGACAGTTTCCCAAATAACCAGGATCAAAACGGAGTGGGAAAACTGAATGAAGCGGTGCTGATGATGAACGACGACCTGACCCGTATGGTATTGAATCCTGATGTGGTTGTGCGGTCAAGAGGTGTGATGGAGAAATGTACATTCTGTGTTCAACGTTTGCAGGATGGAAAACTGAAAGCCAAAAAAGAAAACAGGGTATTGAGTGATGGTGATGTTAAAACTGCCTGTCAGCAGGCCTGTCCAACACAAGCCATTGTATTTGGAAATATAAATAACAGCAAAAGTGCGATTGTAAAATCCAGGCAGGATAATGAACAACGTTTGTATCATATTCTGGAAGAATTACACGTGTTGCCTAATATTAGTTATCTCGCTAAAGTCCGTAATCAGGATGAAGCGAAGGAGAAAGCTTAAGATTTTTAATCCCCGTATTTGCGGGAGAAAAAGTGATAACCCAGTATGTCTTCATTAAAATATGAATCACAAGTCAGGCCTCCGCTGGTAGTGGGTGACAAATCCTATCATCAGATCACGGAAGATATCATTCGTCCGATCGAGAACCGGCCTTCTAAACTTTGGTGGACAGGATTTATCATTTCGCTGGCGCTTCTTTGTTTCGGAATATTTTCTGTTACAAGAGAAGTGATTTATGGGGTGGGGCAATGGAATCTGAATAAGACCGTAGGTTGGGCCTGGGACATCACCAATTTCGTGTGGTGGATCGGGATCGGGCATGCTGGAACGCTGATCTCTGCGATTCTGCTATTGTTCAGACAACAATGGAGAACGGGCGTGAATCGTGCGGCAGAAGCCATGACGATTTTTGCGGTAATATGTGCAGGTCAGTTTCCTATCTGGCATATGGGTCGTGTGTGGATAGCTTTCTTTTGTCTGCCTTATCCAAACACCCGCGGCGTATTATGGCCGAATTTTAATTCACCTTTGCTTTGGGATGTATTTGCAATCTCGACATACTTTACCGTTTCACTATTATTCTGGTACTGCGGATTGTTGCCGGATCTGGCCACCGTACGTGATCGGGCCAAGTTAAAATGGAGAAAGTTCTTTTACGGTATGGCTTCTTTTGGCTGGTCGGGTTCAACAAAACACTGGCAGCGCCATGAAGCGCTGTCACTTGTTCTGGCGGGTTTGAGTACACCGCTGGTATTATCGGTTCATACCATTGTATCCTTTGACTTCGCTACATCCGTTGTACCCGGGTGGCATACTACTATCTTTCCTCCATACTTCGTGGCTGGTGCAGTGTTTTCAGGATTTGCGATGGTGCAATCATTATTGATCATTACACGTAAGGTGTTGAAACTGGAAGAATACATCACGATTGAGCATATTGACGTGATGAATAAAATTATTGTACTCACGGGTTCCATTGTAGGTATTGCCTATCTCACTGAATTATTTATCGCGTGGTATGGACAGAATCCGTACGAAAATTTTGCATTCATGCAAAACAGGGTGAATCTGCTTTCACCGTATGGATGGTCTTATTATATCATGATGGGATGTAATGTATTGTCTCCACAGATATTCTGGTTCAGAAAACTGCGTAGAAATCTAACCGTTACTTTTTTCATGTCGGTGATTGTAAATATTGGAATGTGGTTTGAGCGATTTGTAATCATCGTGACGTCAATATACAGGGAATATATTCCGAGCGGATGGAGCACTTACTATACGCCGACCGTTTATGAGATCGGGTTTTACCTGGGAACATTCGGATTATTTTTCACTTGTTATTTCCTTTTTTCTAAATTCTTCCCTGTAATTGCTGTTGCGGAAATCAAACATATTCTGAAAAAAGCAGGGGATAACTATAAAGTGCAAATGACACCGGAAGAAAAAGAAACACCGGAAGCATTTGCACACGAATTTGAACACGCACACTAAGTATCTTCTAAAGCGATTATATGGCTATTAAAAGATTTGTTGTTGGAAGTTTTGATGATGAAGCAGTTTTATTTCCTGCGGTGAAAAAAGTTCGCATGGCAGGGTATAAGATATATGACGTATATACACCGATGCCGATTCACGGTCTGGATCAGGCAATGGGATTGAGAGAAACGAGTCTTCATACTGCCGGATTCATTTACGGGATAACGGGTACGACAACAGCACTAAGCGGTATCAGTTATGCATTAATATATGACTGGCCAATAAACTTTGGGGGTAAACCGCATTTTGCGTTACCGGCCTGGATACCGATTACGTTCGAGCTTACTGTATTATTTGCGTCAATAGGCATGGTGCTTACTTTTTGCTATCTATGCCAGATGGCTCCATTTGTTCGTAAGCATCATTTCAGTCTGCGTGCCACGGACGATTTATTTGTGATGGTTGTTGAATGCACGGCGAAAACGAATGAAGCAGATTTACAAGGCTTTTTAAAATCGATCGGAGCGATAGATGTTAATGTGCAGAATGCCGAAACAGGTTGGTGGCTTGGATCTTATAGTAAGAATATTCCTTCGGTTGATAATGCTAAAACTTTACTGGCTTAACGAAATGAAAGTTGCAATGCAGATTTTAAAAACATGGTTTCCTATTTGTTTGTGCGGGATGTTGCTGGTGTCCTGTGGCAGTGATGTAAGGCGGGATCCGGGAAGAGTTTATATGCCCGATATGTCCTACAGTCGTGCTTACGAAACTTATGCGCTGACACCGGAACAAAGGGATGATTTATTGAAAAAAGGAATTCACTTTAGCAATATACCGGTACATGGTACGATGAAACGTGGCGTGTTACTTCCATTTGATATTCCAATGGATATTCCGGGTGATACAACAAACTATGTGGCATCAAAGCTGGTGAAGAGTCCTCTGGGTGCTCTTGACGAAGTCACGATGACTGAAGCCAACAGACTTTACCTGGTGAACTGCGGAATTTGTCATGGTACCAAGCTTGACGGCAATGGACCATTGTACAGGGGAGGCGACGGACCTTTCCCTGCCAAACCGGCGACACTGGTAGGAGATGTAAAATATGAGTCGATGCCTGAAGGTCAGATGTATTATTCTGTAACCTATGGTAAAAATAAAATGGGGAGTTATGCTTCCCAACTTGATACAAGGCAACGATGGATGGTGATTGCTTACATCAAATCAAAGCAGTCAGGGTCCAAAGTAGCTGTTGATTCAGCGGGGAAAAAATAATAAAGGGAAGCGATTATAAAAAATATCACGAATGTCTATTAAAGAACGTTTTGAAATTCCTTCTGGTTTCAGGATGTGGTCGTTGGGTTTAATGATCGTAGGGATTTTGTCTCTGATCATTGGATATTTTGTATACGGCACTGGTGACGAAGCGAATCAGACAAGATTCTGGGCCACGCTGTTGCAAAACAGTGTTTACTTTTTGCTGGTGGTAAATGCCGCCATGTTCTTTTTTTGCGCGGTGACCCTTGCGATGGGAGGGTTTCAAATGGCGTTCCGCAGAGTAACCGAAGCTATTTCGGCCTGTGTTCCGATAGTCGGCGGGATCACTTTTGTAATTCTTATGAGCCTTGTTTTGGGTCATAAACAATTTATTTACGAATGGCTTGACAAAGCTGTCGTTTTGAAAGACCCTGAGCTGAATGGTAAGAAAGGATTTTTAAATCCCACCTTCTTTATTTTCTGGACTACGCTTACTATTGGCCTTTGGTCGGTGTTAGGCTATAAAATGCGTAAACTCAGCCGCGAACTGGATGGGCATGTTCCTTCAGTGGAAGAAGGCAAAAGATATATTTATAAAAATACGATTTGGGCTGCTCTCTTTATTGTGTGGTTTGCTTTAACAGTTGCTTCTACTGTTCCATGGCTTTGGCTGATGAGTATCAATGCACACTGGTACAGTACGATGTACAGCTGGTACACATTTGCAAGTACGTTTGTAGCGGGAGTGGCGCTGATGACTTTATTTGTGATTTACCTGAAAAATAAGGGCTATCTGGAATATGTAAACAAAGAGCACTTGCATGACTTGGGTAAATTCCAATTCGCTTTTTCCATCTTCTGGACCTACCTCTGGTTCTCCCAGTTCATGCTGATCTGGTACGCCAACATTCCGGAAGAAACTACCTATTTCAGACCAAGGTTTGAAGGTGCTTATACAGGAATATTCTACCTGAATCTCTGTATTAACTTCCTTGCACCCCTGTTAATTTATATGCGCAGGAGCTCAAAACGTAACTATGCTACATTAACCATTATGTCTGTAGCTTTGCTGTTTGGTCACTGGCTGGATTTTTATCAGATGGTTTTCGCAAGTCTGTTTCCTGATCATGTGTCATTAAACCTCTTTGATTTTGGTATCGCAGCAGGATTTGTGGGATTGATCATTTACCAGACCGGAAACGTGTTGGCACGTTATCCGTTATACGCAAAAAATCATCCGTTTTTTAAAGAAAGTATTATTCACCATACTTAGTCGCGCTATGTCGAATTATTTTCTGTTTGCGATTTTATTGTTGGGATTTGTGATCACGTTTCAGATTGCAAAGGCCAGTGAGTACGTGGGCATTCTGAAAGGCGAAAAGAAAAATAATGAACAGAACAACCGGATCAACGGTTTTTTGATGATTGTTTTTCTGGTTCTCGGTCTGATCGGAGTTTACTGGTGCAATGAATTATATAAAGGAAAAATCCTTGGTAAAGCGGCATCTGACCATGGTGAGAAAATTGATCAGATGCTGTACATCACTATAGCCATAACAGGTGTGGTGTTCTTCATTACACAGATTTTGCTTTTCTGGTTTTCGTTTAAGTACCAGCATTCGGAAAAAAGAAAATCCTTTTATTTTCCTCATAATAATAAACTGGAAGTTATCTGGACCGTTGTTCCGGCCATTGCACTTACTGTGCTTGTTGGATTTGGATTGATGTACTGGTTTCAAATTACCGGTGAGGCGCCAAAAAATGCTATGGAGGTGGAGATTACGGGAAAGCAATTCAACTGGATTATGCGATATCCGGGGAAAGACAATGTTTTCGGTAATAAGTATTATAAAAATATCAGCGACGCTGAAAATAATCCACTCGGGTTGCTGTGGGATGATCCGCAAACACACGATGATATTGTCGTTTCCAATACCATGTATCTGGTAGTAAACCAGCCGGTGAAACTGATCATCAATTCACGTGATGTGATTCACGATGTAGGCCTGGTCGCTTTCAGAATGAAAATGGATGCAGTACCCGGCACACCAACCACCATGTGGTTTACGCCGAAGTATACCACACAGGAAATGAAAAAAATGACAAATAATCCGAATTTTGATTACGAGATTTCCTGTGATCAGATGTGCGGTAAGGGACATTTTTCAATGAAGGGAGTTATACAGGTGGTTTCACAAGAAGAATTTATTTTATGGCGCGCGAAGCAGGTACCTAACTATGTACAGGTGATGAAAGATAAAATGCCTGCGGCGTCTGCTGCTGATTCAGTTAAAACAGCCGCCGCAAATATGCCTGCAAAATTGGTCGCGGCCAATTAAGCATCGGGGGTTTGGCGTTGAGCTTTAAGCGTTAAAGGATTTACAAAAAGAATTAAAATTTTACTGATGAGTACTGATTTGACGATACATGGACCTGGCGAAGCGGTTGTTTCTCACGGCACGCATGATGCAGACCATGAAGTTCATCATCATAAGGAAACTTTCATAACGAAATATGTTTTCAGCCAGGATCATAAAATGATCTGCAAGCAATTCCTGATTACTGGAATGATCTGGGCCATTCTTGGTGGATTGATGTCGGTGCTGTTCAGATTACAACTTGGTTATCCGGATTCGACGTTCCCATGGCTGGAAGATATTCTGGGAAAATGGGCGAAGGGAGGAAAAATTCAACCTGAAGCTTATTACGCGTTGATCACGATGCACGGTACCGTACTCGTTTTCTTTGTATTGACTGGCGGTCTTAGCGGAACGTTTGCAAACTTTCTTATACCTCTTCAGATAGGAGCCCGTGATATGGCTTCTCCTTTTTTGAATATGCTTTCTTACTGGTTCTTCTGGTTGGCCAGTGTGATCATGATCACTTCATTATTTATTGAAACAGGTCCTGCCAGTGGGGGATGGACATCCTATCCGCCATTAAGTGCGCTGGCCGATGCGTCACTTGGGTCGCAATCGGGCATGGATTTCTGGATTGTCGGCATGGCCATGTTTGTAGTTTCCTCATTGCTCGGAGGTCTGAATTATATAACTACCATACTCAATATGCGCACAAAGGGAATGAGTATGACCCGGCTGCCTTTGACCATTTGGGCACTTTTGTTTACGGCGATTTTGGGAGTACTTTCTTTTCCGGTACTTCTCTCAGGACTTATATTATTGTTGTTCGACCGTCATGGCGGCACAAGTTTTTATTTGTCTAACATATTTATTTCTGCAACGCAAAAGGCACTTCCGAATGAGGGAGGTAGTCCGATTTTATTCCAGCATTTGTTCTGGTTCCTGGGGCATCCGGAAGTTTACATTATCATCCTGCCGGCGATGGGGCTGGTTTCAGAAGTGATGGCCATTAATTCCCGTAAACCCATCTTCGGATATATGGCGATGGTTGGTTCTCTGATGGCAATTACCATTCTTGCATTTCTCGTGTGGGCGCATCATATGTTTGTTACGGGATTGAATCCATTTCTTGGATCTGTGTTTGTATTGCTGACACTGTTGATTGCGGTGCCTTCAGCCATTAAAGTATTCAACTGGCTTACAACGCTGTGGCGAGGTAATATACGGTTCACACCGGCGATGTTATTTGCGATTGGTTTTGTGAGCATGTTTATTTCAGGTGGACTGACTGGAGTATTTCTTGGCAATTCAACCCTGGATATTCATTTGCACGATACCATGTTTATTATTGCGCATTTTCATATCGTGATGGGGGTGTCGGCATTCCTTGGAATGTTCTGCGGTGTCTATCACTGGTTTCCGAAAATGTATGGACGATATATGAATAATACGTTGTCGTATATCCATTTTTGGGTTACGTTCGTGGGCGCCTATCTGATATTCTGGCCCATGCACTATGAAGGTTTGGCAGGATTGCCTAGGCGCTATATGGACTATTCCGGATGGTCATCTTTTAATCAGTTCGGAGGTCTGAACAGATTCATTTCAACCGTTGCTATGGTTGTTTTTGCTGTACAACTTTTATTTGTATTCAACTTTTTCTACTCCATTTTCAAAGGAAGAAAAGTAATTACCAAAAATCCATGGCAGGCAAATACATTGGAGTGGACAACACCAATCCGGCCGGGCCATGGCAACTGGCCTGGTGAAATTCCGGAAGTTCATCGTTGGGCCTATGACTACGGTAAAGACGGAAAGGAATTTATCCTGCAAACAGAACCACTTGGAGCCGATGAACAGCACCATTAGTTCCGGGCCAAAACCCTTTAGATTGAAGTCGCCCGAAACACTAAATCAATCAGGTTCATTTAAGATAGCGGACAAGCTGAAAGATTACATGCTGTTGGTTAAATTCAACCTCAGTTTTATGGTTGTTTTTTCAGCGGTGATCAGCTATTTACTGGCACCGCTGGTGAGGGTATATGACTGGAGGGCCATCATGCTTTTGTTTGTTGGAGGTATGCTCGTTACTGGAAGCGCCAATGCCATTAATCAGGCGATGGAAAAACAGACAGACGCCATGATGAAGCGGACTGCCGGAAGACCGGTTGCATCGGGAAGAATGTCGGTGGCAGAAGCGATGTCCTTTGCTGTAATTTGCGGACTTGCCGGCACTTTGTTGCTCTGGCATTTCAATTTTTTAACTGCGCTATTATCTGTTTTCAGTTTATTCTTTTATGCTTTTATATATACTCCATTAAAGAAAGTGAGTTCGGTTGCTGTGTTGGCGGGTGCTATTCCAGGCGCCATGCCATGTTTGATTGGATGGGCGGCAGGAAATGACAGTTTGAGTGCGGGTGGATGGATTCTTTTTGCGCTACAGTTCTTTTGGCAATTCCCTCACTTTTGGGCGATTGCCTGGATAGCACACAAAGATTACAGTGCGGCGGGATTCAAGTTATTGCCTTCGGGAGATGGACAGACTAAATATTCAGCTCTTCAGGCCGTGATTTATTCCCTGATTCTTTTGCCGGTAGGAATTATGCCCTATTTTAATGGCATGAGCGGCTATGTAAGTCTTATTGTTGTAGCGATCGCTAATTTTTTCATGATTGGGCAATGTGTTCGACTGTACAGGGAAATGACGATTCAGGCAGCAAGAAGAGTTATGTTTAGCAGTTATATATATTTACCAGTGGTATTGCTCGCGTTGTTGATAGATAAAGTGTCCTATTGAAATTTTTAAAATGACTCCGAGTTTAGAACTAAATCGTGTGACCGATCAAAATAAAAAAATTCATCCCCATAAATTTATTTTATGGGTAGGTATAGGCAGTATCATTATGATGTTTGCGGGGCTCACCAGTGCTTATATTGTAAAAAGAGAGCAACCAGGGTGGACCACTTACGCCATGCCGATTGTTTTTTATTATTCTACAGGCATATTACTGGTTAGCAGTCTAACGATTTTTATGGCTGCTAAATCTTTTGTTGAACGGAAAATGATTCGTTATCGGCAACTGGTGTTAACCACAGCTATATTGGGATTGGTTTTTATGTTGTTGCAATGGCTGGGATTCAGGCATCTGTGGCAGTCAGGCATAACGTTTCATGGATCCGGCGCTGGGCAATTCTTGTATATAATCGCCGGACTGCATGCGGTACACGTATTAGGCGGCGTTATTGCGTTGTTTATCGTTTACTTTAAGGCAAGAAATTCAAGAATCAGGAGCTATAATGTGGTGCCCGTGGATGTTGCGGGAACGTATTGGCATTTTGTAGATTTGTTATGGATCTACCTGTTTATTTTCTTTTTAATGGTGCAATAAAGTATGCTTTTTGTTAGATAAATTTGTGAACCTGTTCAAAACAATCTCATGGCACAAACAGTTCCCGTAGGTCAAAAATGGTGGAGCGGAGGCAGGAGTCCATTTAATGTGGAATATGGCAAACTCATGATGTGGTATTTCCTCATGAGCGATGCTTTTACTTTTGGTGCATTCCTGATTTCTTACGGAACGATTCGGTTTTCTTCCAGTTCATGGCCCAACCCAAATGAAGTATTCCGTAGTTTCCCGATAATCGGTGAAATGTCGGTTCCGCTTGCGTTTGTGAGTCTGATGACTTTTATTCTGATCATGAGCTCAGTGACCATGGTAATGGCTGTTGGAGCAGGTCAGGCGCAGGATAAAAAGGCAGTAATGAAATGGATGTTTTTGACTATTCTGGGTGGGCTTGCATTCCTGGGGTGTCAGGCATGGGAGTGGACGCATTTACATTCTGAAGGTGCCTGGTGGGGTAGAAATCCTTTTTTAAATATTGACGGTACGCAGTCTTCAACCAATTTCACCAATTTCTTTTTTACCATTACGGGCTTTCATGGATTCCATGTATTTTCTGGTGTGATCATTAATATTATCATGCTGATAAAAACATGGCGTGGTGATTTCGAAAGGACGGGACATTATCTGATGATTGAGAAAGCAGGTCTCTACTGGCATTTTGTGGACCTGGTATGGGTGTTCGTATTTACCTGTTTTTATCTGTTATAATTTTAAATGATTGAGCATATGAGTTCTGCTAGTCCAACATCGGCTGATTTCGGAAAAGACAAAAGTTCATTTGATACCAAAGCAATTTGGAGAACATTCTGGATTTTGCTGGGCATAACAGTTTTTGAACTGGTTATTGCCATCATTTATTATGAAACGCATTTTTTCCCAAAACATATTCTGAATGGGGTATTTATCATCATGACACTTGCAAAAGCATTTTTCATTGTTGCCGAATTTATGCATCTGGGTCATGAAATAAAAAACCTGATCATGACGATTGCAATTCCCGCGCTTCTTTTCATCTGGTTCCTCATTGCATTTATGTGGGACGGAAGTTCTTACCATGATTTACGTATGCGTTACGATAAATATCAGTACGAACAAAGCAAGACGAAAGTTAAGCCGGTTGAGAAAGAGGAGGGTAAGAAGCCGGGGGTTGAATAATTGTTAATTGTCAATTGTTAATGGATGATTTAACACCGTTGACAATTAACAATTAATAATTGACAATTTATAACCATTGCGCCGCAATGGTTTTTTTATCTAAAAGAAATGATGTGAGTAAGAAAGCTTTAACGGCGGTGTTGTTAGCATTCATGTTGCCTCTCATAAGTTATCTGATCGTAAAAAGGGCGAGTGATCATACCATTGGCATGCCGGGGCGATATTACTATGATAGCGTGACTTCCATAATTAAAGATGGCAAAAAAATCGATGATACGGTATGGCATTCTGTTATGGACTTCAAATTTCAGAATCAGCTGGGAAGAACTGTTTCCATGGCTGATCTGCCGGGTAAAGTGATTGTTGCTGATTTTTTCTTCACCAGATGTCCTTCCATCTGTCCGAAACTTACATCTAACATTAGGAAATTGCAGGATGCTTTATCTACCAAAGATCAATTCAAGCAACTGAATCCCGCGTTTATACAATTTCTTTCGTTTAGTGTGGATCCCGAGAGGGATTCTGTTTCTGTACTGAAATCCTATGGCGACAAATTTGGAATAAACCCGGATATCTGGTGGTTGTTGACGGGTCCCAAAAAACAGATTTATGATTTTTCTCTCAATGAGCTGAAACTTGGTTTGGCGGATGGCGAAGGCGTTGATTCCAATTTTATCCATACACAAAAACTAGTACTTCTGGATAAGGATCGCGTTGTCAGGGGCTATTATAATGGACTTGATAGTGTGGATATGAGCAGAATGGCAAATGACATGGTTTTTATAATGCTGGAGAAAGATAAAAATTATGTGTCGCCATTGAAAGAAATAAAACCGATAGTTCCCATAATTATTTTCATGTTGATAGCAACGGTGGGGATGGTTGTTTATTTGTCAAGGAAACCGAAAGTGCCGGTGAAAGCTTAAAGCGTAAAGCGTAAAGCCTAAAGCCTAAAGCCTGAAGCCTGAAGCCTGAAGCCTGAAGCTGAAGCTGAAGGGAAATTTTTGGGATGTAAATTATGAATTGGTTATAAATAACAGGTCTAAAAAATGATTGTTGCGTTTTTCTATTCGATTAAGTATTCAATATGAAAGAAAAAAGTTTTACGCTTCCGATTATCACCATTTCAATTGCCATTCCTATGGCTGTTGCCTTTCTGATTCTGGGTCAGAAAACAAAAATCAATCTCGGGTTCAACACCAGCAATCTTCCATTATTTCACGCGATACTCAATTCTACAACGGCTATTTTGTTACTTGCAAGTTTGTATTTCATAAAAAATAAATGGATTCGTGCACATCGAACGGCTAATCTTACTGCGGTCGTGCTGAGTGCCGTTTTCCTTATTTCATATGTGATATATCACAGTACCAATCCTTCTGTAAAGTACGGCGACCTCAACCATGACGGTATTTTGAGCACGGATGAAAAGTTACGCGCTGGTAGTCTGCGTTATGTTTATTATTTTATTCTAAGCAGTCATATTATTCTATCGGGAATTATTATACCATTTGTTTTGTTTACTTTCCAACGGGCTTTCCAAAATAGATTTCCTGCTCATAAAAAACTGGCAAGAATTACCTGGCCCATGTGGCTCTATGTGGCTGTTACAGGGGTGGTTGTATATGTGATGATTAGCCCGTATTACGCTTAGTAAAAGTGTGAGAGTGTGAGAATCGGCCAACCGCCAACGATTATCGAAATGGATAATTATATCAAAGCAAATCAGCCGCAGGGTCCCAGAATTTTTCTTTGAAGTTTACAACGATATCATCTTTTACCAGTATGCCTTCTTTCTTTAATAGTTTCTCCATTTTTTCGGGAGGCTTAAAATGATGTTTACCTGAAAGCAGTCCAACACGATTTACAACGCGATGTGCTGGCACCGTGGGATTAACCTTGTCCGCTCCATTCATCGCCCAACCCACCATTCTTGCTGATAGTTTTGTGCCGAGACAGGCGGCAATTGCGCCATATGAAGTTACCCGTCCATAAGGTATTTGACGGGCTACTTCATAAACCATCTCAAAAAAGGATTCTTCCCTTTTCCCCGAAGGATTGATTTTGCTAAGCTTTGATTCCGATTTTAAAGGAGCAGTCTTTTTGCTATTCTTTGAAGGCATATCAATGAAATTCAACTTTTTCAATTTGTTTCAACAGCTCCTGAAGTTTGAGATCCGGCAAAGCTATTTGTGTTTTAGGCAAATTAAAATGTAAATAGTAAACCTGCCTGCTTTCGGCTATGTCCAGTTTTTCATAATGAGTAGTTATTCTTAATTCATCATTATTATCCGGACGTGCGTGTACATTTTCTGAAATATCTAAAATATCAATATCATAGAGATCTGCCACGAATTTGGTGAAATAAAATAGTTCAGGCGAGTCGGTTTTCAAATGAATAGAAGCTGAAGGAGTAAGGATTGACTGATAGAGCCTTAGAAAACGCGGATGTGTCAGTCTTTTTTTGGCGCGTGAAGTTCGTAGATGCGGATCGGGAAACGTGATCCATATTTCACTTACTTCATTGGAAGAAAAATATTGATCTATTTTATCAATTTGAACGCGGAGAAAAGCGGCGTTGGAAAGGTTATTTTTGAGACATTCCAATGCGCCCGAATAAATACGGTTTCCTTTGATGTCAACGCCTACAAAATTCCTGTCGGGATACATAGCGGAAAGTCCGACAGTATATTCACCTTTCCCACACGCCAGTTCCAGTACTATCGGATTTTCGTTCCCGAAAAAATCTTTCCATCTGCCCTGCATTCCTTCCGGATATTGCAACACATTGGAGAAATCTCTGATTGCTTCGAACCGTTGAAGTTTTTTATTGCCCATAACGGGGCAAAAATAAGGCTTAAGATGAATTAGATTTCAGACGTTGACGACAAACGATTGGTGGATTTTAAAGGATTGCGTCGGATAACTACAATCAGATTTCTATCTACCAGCCCTTCTATCAAAAGGATGGCTCCGAGCAGACCGGAAAGATTTTGCGACATGGAAGTAGCCAGTCCGGTGGAATCCATAATCCTGTGGAAAGAATAATTTCCAATCATACCAAAAGTGGCAATCTCCCAATACTTATAAACCACACCAATAAATAGAGTGGCTGAAATCAGTACTGTGTAGGTGAATGTTTTTGTCGCATGCATCTTTATTGTGCAGATCATATAAAAACACAATGCTAGTAGAAAACTCATTCCGAAATGTGCCGAAAAATGTACCAGTTTGTCATGGTCGGAAAAGGAGTCGGGTAGGATAAACCCAAAACATCCGACACCAGCTGCGAGCACCAGCAAAACCAATTTGTCTTTAACACTATATTCTTTTTTCATGGTTATACTATTGAATGGAGAAAGACGAATTCCGTGCCAAATAGCGTTGTTTATAATAACATTTGTGTGTGAGAAAAGTATCTTTAATATATGATTATAAGTCGCAATACATTTTTTCTGATACTTTTTGCGATTATTGGATTACCTATTCCAATTTATAAACTGGTATGGCTGGCTACGACAACTGAAACTACGGGTACCATGTATTTCACCGGACATGGAAATCTGGGATCTGTGCTGGGTATTTCTACCTATCCCGTTATCCGGTTTAAAGCGCGCGGGGATACTATTTTCTTTAATGGAAATGTTAATATTCCACTCAAAGAGGGGGAAAGCGTTTCAGTTCGATATCAGCGAAATAATCCTGGTGATGCCAAAATCAATACATTCAGCTGTATTTGGGGCGATTCGCTGGCCTACGAAATTGGTCCTCTGCTGATTTTTATCATCATCTTTTTTCATCCGGACCTGGTGCCGAGGAAATCGAGGATTTTATTAGGGACGAAATCATTTATCAAATTCGTTGAGCAGTAATTGAGGTAAAGATGTGGCAAAATAGCTTTGTTCGGCGGGAGGCTTTTACTGCCATTTCTACATTTTTTCCTTGAAATGGGTTCGATTCAATTACCGTGGATCCTATATCGATCGTTTAGTCATTTTATACCGGAAACAGCAAATTTATATCTATGGCAATTTTGTCAGTCGGGTTACCCGTCGATGGAAAAAAATATTAGCCAACCATAATAAATGAAAAGCCCTGAAACACGCATCCGGTACGCATTTCAGGGCTTTTTTAGCTGTAGAGGGAGGATTCGAACCTCCACGAGGCAGTTAGCCAAGGCACAATGTTAGTGGTGGTCAACCCCAGTCGGCCACGCTTTTCAGCGAGACCGGCATTATGCGATGTTTATCCTGTGATCCCCACCCCCGAGACAAGAGGGCATGTCTGCCAAATTTCATCACTCCACAGTATTGTCGAGGCTTCTAAGCCGTTGACTATGCAATATTAAGGCAAATATGCCAATCTATTGCACAAATACTAACATATATTTTGAAATATTTGATATTATTTAAATAATAACTATATTTATTAAATAATATTAAAACTATTATTCAAAATGAGCGGTAAATTTAACCTAGATAAGCTGGATCTGCAAATAATTCATGAAATGATGGAAAATGCTGAGATTTCATATGCTGATCTCGGTAAAAAATTATTTGTTTCTGGTGGTACCATCCATGTTCGTATAAAAAAATTGCAGGAGTTTGGTATTGTAAAGGGTACCAAGCTGAACGTAAACCTAAAACATCTGGGATTCGACGTCATAGCCTTTATTGGTATTTACCTGGAGAAAAGTTCATTATATGATTCTGTTGCCAAAGACTTGCGGAAAATTCCCGAGATCGTTCGTTTGAATTATACCACGGGCAACTATAGTATGTTCGCTGAAATCGTTTGTAAGGATATCAATCAGCTTCGTTTTGTATTACACGATGAATTACAAAAAATAAAAGGTATAGAAAGAACAGAAACTTTTATATCGCTAGACGAGAGCTTCAACAGGAATGTTCCGGTGTATAAAGAACCGGTTTAATGCATAAAGCTTAAGGCTTAACGCATAAAGCTTAACCCATAACTCATAACCCATAACCCCTAGAATTATTCTTTTACATTCAACGCGTCTCTCAATCCATTGCCTAACAGATTAAATGCAAGAACAAGCAACATGATGGCGATGCCAGGCGCGAGCGCCAGCATGGGATTATGGGTAATGATAAAATTATAATTCTCTTTGATCATCAGTCCCCAGCTTGGTTGAGGTGGCTGAACACCAATTCCCAAAAAACTTAAACCCGCTTCGATAATGATTGCGGAGGCGAAATTAGATGCAGCCACAACCATTACGGGACCAAGAATGTTGGGAAGAATGTGGCGGAAAATAATTCTGCCATCATTAAAACCAAGGGCTGTTGCAGCTTCTACGTATTCGAGTTTTTTCACAGCAAGCACCTGACCCCGGACAATTCTGGCAACATTAATCCACATCGTAAGACCAATAGCTATAAAAACCTGCCAGAATCCCTTACCTAGAAGAAGCGTTAGGGCAAATACCAGCAATAATGTAGGTATACTCCAGATTACGTTTAATAACCACATAACCAATTGATCAGTTCTTCCTCCATAGTAGCCCGCAATGGCACCAAGAAAAACACCGATACTCAGAGAAAGAACGACTGTTATTAAACCTACTGCGAGACTTACTCTTACACCGATGATCAGTCTGCTGAGAATATCACGTCCATAGCGATCAGTTCCAAGCCAAAAAGTTTTTATTCGAATCAATATTTTCGGGTCTCCAGGCAGATGAAAGTAGGAGAGTCTTTCGCTAATTCCCTCATCGATGAATTTTTGCACGACCAGACTATCACCATTCTGTGTCCAGGAAGTAATCGGCATCCAGTCATAACGATCGTCTTCACCTGAAACTAACCGTGTTATAAAAGAAATTTTTTGTACTGGTTGTTTTTTTAATGTCAGCAGGAAAGACTGTGTATATCGCGGCTTCTGACCTCCGATTTCTAAAATCATTCGGTTGGCATAGGGACTGTGATCAGGTGCCAGCAAATAGGAGAATACCGCCATAAATATGGCAAAAAGAATGACAGTCATTCCGAAAATGGCTCCCCGGTTTTTTTTTAGCCGGCGCCAGGTATCTGCCTGTAGTGAATCATTTATTTTCAAACCGGTTATTTCACTTTTCGATTTTTCCATTCATAATTACCAAAACTACCAAAACTACCTGCAATCACGGTATACAGAATATGAAACGGCTGACACAATATAAAATACTTCATCAGTGATTGTTGCTTAAAAAATTGGGCAACCTTGGAAACAAAGAAATATTCAGACACCGTTTTGAACGCGATCATGATTACTAACCAGCGCCAATGACCGTAAAAAAAGCATCCTATAAATAAAAGAACAAGAAAGAGATTTACCAGATATACCAGACCCAGTGTGAAAAAAGTTGATGGATGTTTATAATGTGAAATTTTACTCGCCCATCGTATACGCTGACTAAAAAATGCGTTGATATTTTCTACAGGTTCAGTACACACAATTGCCTTCACGTTTTTAATATAACCGGTCTTTCCCGGAAAACTTTCCTGTATTTTTTTCATTAGCAACATATCATCTCCGGATGCAATATGATCAATATTGGCAAACCCATTTACGGTGTCATATGCTTTTCTTGAATAAGCAAGGTTGGCACCGTTACACATCGGATAAAGATTTTTATAAACTGCCGCTGCAGTGATTCCCTGAAGTGAGATAAAATCGAGCGTTTGAAATACCGATAGCCAGCTTCTATTTGTTAATATTTTCACCGGCGCAGAAATAAATTGAAAGCCTTCATTTTCAAAATTGGTCACCAGTGTTGTGATCCAATCGGCGCTCATCGTACAATCAGCGTCTGTGCAAACGATTAATTCGCCGGTGGAATGGGCAATGCCCGTTTCAATCGCTTTCTTTTTATAGGAGTTAAGATTTTCCGAAACATAGTCGGACAGATTCAGGACGACAGGTTTTGTTTGGTGACCGGAAACAACATCAACAGTTTTGTCTGATGAAAAATCATTGACGACGATTATTTCTGTAAGGTGTTTTGGGTAGGTCTGGTTAAACAATCCATCCAGGCATTTCCCGATGTGAAACTCTTCATTCCTGGCCGGAATAATCACTGAAACCTTAGTTGCATTCAAACTGAGCTCCAGGCCCGCTTCCGGCGTGATAGGAATCTGATCCCAAATACGGTGATAATAATATATCAATAATGCATAAATAATCAGGAATACACCTGTAATGGCGATAAGCGTATGGATCAATGTCATGTTATTCAGCCCGAAATATACGTTGATGATGCAGATCCGACGTAGCGAATTAAAAAAGTGAGAAAAATTGCAAATTCCATAAGTAATTGCTAGATTTATATAGTTGTTTAACTAACTATATGCCAAACAACCAATTTAAGAAAGGAGAACTTTATAGCTTTGTAACAGGCAAAGCGTCGATTGCCATTGCAAGAAGATTACAAAAGAAATTTAATGGTGCCAGTCTTCGCATCACAATTGAACAATGGAGTGTACTGTATCATCTATGGAAACAGGACGGCCAAAGTCAGCAGGAATTATGTAACGCAACATTTAGGGATAAACCAAGTATCACACGTTTGTTGGATAATTTAGAAAAATTGCAACTGGTTAAACGGGTTGCATCGGAAGATGACAGAAGGATTAACAGAGTCTATCTAACAAAGACTGGGCTCAAACTACAGGAACAAACAATGGAACTTGCGGAACATACTTTAAACGAAGCGCTTGAAGGTGTGGCTCCCGAAGAAATTGATATTTGCAAAGAGGTTTTGCAGCTGGTGTATGACAATTTAAAATAACAATTTAAAATTCCAGTAATGAGTACTATTACGGACAAACAAACAGAAATCAAAGGCGGAGAATGGCTGATACGTGAATCTGATATTGCAGACTGCTACATTCCGGAAAATTTTACAGAAGAACAGCAGATGGTAAAAGATATGTGTGCATCTTTTTTGGATGCAGAAGTGCTTCCAATCATCGACCGGATAGATAAATTAGAACCGGGCCTCATGCCTTCTTTACTTGTAAAAGCCGGAGAACAGGGACTGTTGGGCACTTCCATTCCCGAAAATTTGGGCGGCTTAGGTAAAGATTTTATTACCGCAACTCTTGTGAATGAAGGACTGGGTGGGGGATTTTCATTTTCTGTTGCATTGGCCGCTCACACCGGGATAGGCACATTGCCCATTTTATATTTCGGAACGCAGGCCCAGAAGGAAAAATACATTCCAAAACTCGCCAGTGGAGAATGGAAAGGTTCTTACGGATTGACGGAACCGAATAGCGGCAGTGACGCACTGGGAGCTAAAACAACGGCTACATTGTCAAAAGATGGTAAATATTATCTGCTCAATGGTCAGAAATGCTGGATTACCAATGGTGGTTTTTCTGACGTCTATATTGTTTTTGCCAAGATAGACGGTGAGAAATTTACTGCATTCATTGTTGAAAGAAATTTTGAAGGTTTCACACGCGGACCGGAAGAACATAAAATGGGAATTAAGGGATCATCTACCGTTCAACTATATTTTCAGGATTGTAAAGTGCCGGTAGAAAACCTGTTAGGTGAAATTGGAAAGGGACATATCATCGCTTTCAATATTCTCAATATTGGTCGTTTGAAACTTTGCGCCGCTGCATTGGGAGCTGCGAAACGAGTGGCAGGAATTGCAATACAATATGCCAACACACGCGAGCAATTTAAAACGATGATTTCAAATTTCGGCGCCATCAAGAATAAAATCGCTGAGATGGGTATAGAGATTTGGGTAACCGAGTCTGCTTTATATAGAGTTTCAAAATGGATTGAAAACAAAGAAGAGGAACTACTGGCAGAGGGAAAACCTTTCAATGAAGCAGTTTTAGCTGCAGCGGAGGAGTATGCTATTGAATGTGCCCTGTTGAAAGTATTTGGCAGTGAAATGCTGAATTACGTGGTGGATGAAGGGGTGCAAATTCACGGAGGCAACGGTTTCAGCGATGAATACCTTGTTTCCAGAGCATATCGCGACAGTCGTATCAATCGTATTTTCGAAGGAACAAATGAAATCAACAGGCTGTTAAGCGTGGATATGGTGCTGAAAAGAGCGATGAAAGGCAGACTGGATATTCTGAGTCATGCAAAAAATGTTGCTAAAGAGTTGGTGAGTATACCGGACTTCGGATCTGAATCTGACGCACCATTTGCAAAAGAATTGAAACTGATTGCACTGTTTAAAAAATCAATACTTCTTACGGCGGGAGCCGCGGTGCAAAAGCTCATGATGAAATTGGAATCCGAACAGGAAATACTGATGCATATTGCAGATATGGCGATGATCACATTTCATGCGGAATCTGCTTTACTGCGTGTAATAAAACTCAGTAACACTAAAAATGAAAAAGAATTAAGTTTCGAACTCGATATTGTAAGAACTTTTTTATATGACTCAGCTGACAAAATAGAAAAACATGGTAAAGACGCGATCAATGCATTCTCAGACGGAGATGAACAAAGAATGTTTTTATTGGGTTTGAAGCGTTTTACCAAAGCGGATTCTTATAATAGTAAGGATGCTAAGAGACGTATTGCAGATAAACTCATCTCGATGGGTAAGTATCCATTTTAAGCTTAAGGCTTAAGGCTTAAGGCTTAAAGCATAACGCTGAACGCATAACGCATAACGCATAACGCTGAACGCTGAACGCTGAACGCTGAACGCTGAACGCTGAACGCTGAACGCTGAACGCTGAACGCCCGACAAAATGAGGATGCAAATTATCGGTTTTTATTTCAATGCTGTTTTATATACGGTGTATATTCAACAGATTATATTTGCATTCTAAAAATTAGGACATGGCTGAAGAAATTAAAGGCATATTTATACATCACGTTTATTTCTGGCTTGTTGAACCTTCCAATAAAGAGCATAAAAAATTATTGAAAGAGGGACTTCAGAAACTTTCGAGTGTTAAAACCATTCAGCGATTTCATGTTGGTGAGCCGGCGAATACTTCGAGAGATGTTATTGATTCTTCTTATTCCCTGTCATGGATTCTGATTTTTAACAATGCGGCGGATCAGGATAGTTATCAAACAGATCCAATACATCTTCGTTTTGTTGAAGAATGCAAACATTTGTGGAAAAGAGTTGTGGTGTACGATGCTGTTGACGCCCAATGATACCCTGAAGCTTTATAAATCGAGCTTTGCCGGCTTCGTGCGCGCCATGAGTTCAGCGTTTGCCTTGAGCGTTCTATGTTAAGCCTTTCGGCTTGAGCTTGCCGCCTTTCGCTTTGAGCGTTCCGCGTTCCGCGTTCGGCGTTCCGCGTTCAGCGTTCACCGTTCACCGTTCACCGTTCACCGTTCAGCTTTGAAGCCGCAGCCTTATCCGTAAAAAAATGTAATTCACCCTGTACTGGTATGATCACCTGCGATGGGAAGAGGTCAGGATTTCTCTCACCTTCCAAAACTGCATGTAGCGCGTTTGCTTTTTCAATACCACTAATCATAAAAACGATATGATCTGCGTGATTGACTATATTTTTTGTCAGTGTAATTCGAAACATATTCTGGGACTTGAGAAATAAACTGGCAGCCCAAAGGTGCTCTTCTTTTATTACTGCTGTCCCTGGAAAAAGTGATAATGTATGTCCATCGTCTCCCATACCAAGCAACACAAGATCAAAGGTTCTTTCAGGTAACACATCAGTTCCAAAAAATTCAAAAAGTAACTCCTGATACCGTTCGGCAGTTGCCTTAGGCGACAGGCTGGTGTCCATAATATGAATCTGGTTTTCCGGGATATTTACTTTTCCCAACAGCGTGTCGAAAGCCATTCGCGCATTGTTTCTTTCGTCGTCGAAAGGAACTGCACGTTCATCACCCCAGAAAATGTGCAGTTTACTCCAGTCTATTCTTTCTCTGTATGGTGTTGATGCCAGTAAAAGATTTAGTTTTTTTGGTGTGTTACCACCAGAGAGCACGAGGGTAAAACTATTTTTACGAGTCAGTGTATCTTCAATTAGACTCGTTATCCATTCAGCAAGCTGTCTGGTAAGGTGATCCGGATCGTCGAATATTTCTAAGTTCATTTTTGTTCGTTTATGGTTTTTGGATTATGGTTGATGGCCCGAATGGAAATTCCATATACCATGAACCATCCACCATTTGCCTTTTACATTACGATCCACTGATGTCCATCTCTCGCGATCAGGGCTTCTGCGTCTTCAGGGCCCCATGAACCGGGAGCGTAATTTGGAAAATTGGTTGGTGGCCTGTTCTGCCATGCTTCCAGGATCGGCATAATAATTTTCCAGGCTGCCTCTACCTGATCCTTGCGCATAAAGAGGGTGGCATTGCCTTCCATGACATCCAGCAATAATGTTTCATAAGCTTCCGGTTCGTTTCCATCATATACATCTTTGTATCTGAAAATCATGTCGACAGGGTTCAGTGATACCGATTGACCTGGTCGTTTGGATTGGAAACGCAAACGGATATCCATTTCTGGCTGAATGCTGATAGTAAGCCTGTTCGATCTCCAGGTTTCAGCAGCTTCAGGCGGGAAAGCAAAATTAGGTGCCGCTTTAAATTGGATATTTATGACGGTCGTTTTTTCATGTAGTCTTTTGCCTGTACGGATATAAAACGGAACATCCTGCCAGCGCCAGTTGTCAATATAGAACTTGACAGCAGCGAACGTATCTACGTTTGATTTCGGATCTACATTTTTTTCTTCACGATATGCAGGAACTTTTTCTCCTTCCATCCAGCCAGAATCAAACTGACCACGGACTGCATATTTACCCACATCTTCCCTGCTGATTTTTCGGATCGCGTTGAGTACGTCCACTTTCTTGTTTCGAATTTCGTCGGCATCAAATGAAACCGGTGCTTCCATCGCGATCATACAGATCAACTGCAAAATGTGATTCTGTACCATGTCGCGGAGTGTTCCTGCTCCTTCATAGTAGCTACCCCTTCCTTCAGACCCTACGGTTTCAGCAGCTGTTATCTGAACATGATCAATATAGTTTCGATTCCACAGCGGTTCAAATAAAGCATTGGCAAAACGTAGAGCAAGAATATTCTGGACCGTCTCCTTCCCCAGATAATGATCAATCCTGTAAATCTGCTTTTCTTCAAACATGCTCATCAGTAGTTCGTTTAACTGATGGGCGCTTTCGAGATCATGACCAAATGGTTTTTCAATTACAATTCTCGTGTAAGTCTTATCGCTTGATATTTTTTCCTTACCTAATTTTTTTGCAATATCAGGAACAAGCTGTGGCGCAACAGCCATATAAAAAATAATGTTGGGATGTTCTCCGAATTCAGCTTGTTTTTTCTGAACCAGATCCGAGATGCCCGTATATTTTTCATCTTTTTCTGCATCCATCTTCAGATAGGAAACGTGCTGGGAAAATGACTGCCATTGGTCTTCTGCAACATCTTTTCTTCTGCTGAATTGTTTTATGCCATCAAGTAATCTGACTCTGTAATCCTGATCACTATAATCCGTTCTTCCAATACCAATGATGCTGAATTTTTCGGGCATCCACCGGTCGATGAATAGATTATATAGTGCGGGCGAAAGTTTTCTGAAATTCAAATCGCCGCTTCCTCCGAATATAAAAAGAACAGTGGCGGATGGTCTTTTATGATTTTCCATAATATGATTAATTATCAAAAGTTCCCCATTCAGTATGAAATACACCCGGCATATCTATTCGCTGATAAGTGTGTGCTCCAAAATAATCTCTTTGCGCCTGTATGAGGTTTGTTGGAAGATATTCGCTGCGGTATGCTTCCAGATAACAAAGCGATGTCATAAGCGCTGATACAGGGTATCCGGTTTGTGTGGCGTGTATAATTACGGAGATCATGTTGTGCTTTTTTGACTGCACTATTCCTGCAACTTCCTTATCCAGCAGGAGATTGGGAAGTTGCGGATTCTCCGTAAATGCTTTATAAAATATTTCCAGCATGGCGGAGCGAATGATGCAACCTCCACGCCATATACGTACCACCTCAGGTAGTGGAATGTCCATGTTGAGTTCCGATGATGCTCTGAATAAGAGCGCCATCCCCTGCGCGTAACAGACGACCATGGAAAAATAAAGTGCGTCTGCCAGCTGACTGATAAAAACTTCATTGGGAACGGCTATTTGAAGGGTTCCGGTCTTATACAAGGAGGAAGCCTGTTTTCGCTCTTCTTTTACCGAGGAAAGATCGCGCATGGAAACAGCAATATCTATCACCGGAACAGGTACTCCAAGATCCATTGAGTCCTGTGAAGTCCATTTACCTGTCCCTTTCGCGCCTGCCTTGTCCAGAATCATATCAACAAGTCGGTTGGCCGTTTTGTCGTCAGGTTGCAAAAAGATATCACGTGTGATTTCTACCAGGAATGATTGTAAATCTCCTTCATTCCAGTTTTTATATACTTTATGCAATTCATCATTGGTAAGTCCTTTTCCTTTATGTAAAAGCTGGTACGTTTCACTGATCAATTGCATAATCGCATACTCAATCCCGTTATGAACCATTTTTACATAATGACCCGCAGCGCCTTTTCCTAGATAAGCGACGCATGCGCTTCCATTCACTTTTGCGGAGACTGCCTCCAGGATCGGTTTCACTTTTTCATACGCTTCCGTATCTCCGCCTGGCATAATACTGGGACCGAAGCGGGCACCATGTTCTCCGCCGGAAATGCCTATACCCATGAAATGAAATCCCTTTTCCCGAACGAAATTTACCCGGCGAAGTGTATCTGTATAATGCGAATTACCACCATCAATGATGATATCACCAGGTGAAACCAGCGGCAGCAGCGAATTAATTACATCATCAACCGGTTTACCTGCTGGTACCAACATCATGATCTTTCGTGGCTGCTGAAGTTTCTGAACCATTTCGGCGAGTGTACTGACACCTTTAACCTGAGTGCCTGCAGTGGCAGAAGTTTCCAATAATTTAGCCTTACCAGGGTCCAGGTCAAACCCGATGGCTTTGAAACCATGGTCGGCCATATTGAGAAGTAGATTTCTTCCCATGGTTCCCAGTCCGATCATTCCAAAATCGAATAAATTGTTTTCCATACAATAAAAATGAGGGTAAAATTAGGTATTTTGAAATAGAGTCTATGTTATAGAATGGGAAACCGCCCGAGAAGGTTTACCAATGCTATCAAATCATCAAAACCATTGGCCACATCATAATTTACTACTGGAAACTTAGAAGGAATAGAGATATTCCGCACTAACTACCCGGGTGTTCTTTGCCGTGATGACAGGTCATACATTCAACCGTTGGAACCGAAACACCCTGATCATTTTTATTGTAGCTGAAATATTTTTTGTTGATCTTACTCGTCATCTTCATCATTTTCCTGGCTATATTTTTTTCTGGTTTATCGTCGCTGGCAAAATCGGGATGATGATTGGTAGAATCTTTGGAAGGGGCATGGCAAAAACTACAGTGTACACCCAGCGCATCTTTAAAATTGTCCATCACTTTGTCGAGTTGTTCAGGACTGATGTCTTTTGGAAGTACTTTCAGGTTTTTGAATTTGTGATCTTCAGGAGGTTTTGTTGCAGCGATTCCCAATACAATAAAAAGACCAACCAATAAGATCACCAACGATTTCCTGTTGTGCTTCATACATCTGAATTTACTCTCAATCTAGGAAAAATCCTGCAGATCCTGTGAGTTTTTCATTTATTTTACAGATCCCGACATGAAAAAACAGGCAGCCATAGGTTTCATTTTTATCACGTTACTCATTGATGTTATTGGGTGGGGACTCATCATACCGGTGATGCCCGAATTGATTGCGGGCATGAAACATATTCCGGTAAATCAGGCCAGCAGTGATGGGGGATGGTTATTGTTCGTGTATGCGTTCATGCAATTTATTTGTGCCCCGATACTGGGGAATTTAAGTGATCAGTATGGTAGGAGGCCGATTCTTTTATTTTCCTTATTTGGATTTGGAATCGACTATATTTTTATGGGATTTGCACCCAGTTTCGGCTGGTTATTTCTGGGCAGAATAATCTCAGGTATTACCGGCGCAAGTTTTACGACTGCTTCCGCATATATTGCCGATATCAGTACTGCTGAAACCAGAGCAAAAAACTTTGGTCTTGTAGGTGCCGCATTTGGTCTTGGATTTATAATCGGTCCGGCCATCGGCGGCTTGCTCACGGGATGGGGTATACGAGCACCCTTCTATGCCGCAGCAATACTAACGCTGCTGAATTGGTTATATGGATATTTTGTTTTACCTGAATCACTTTCAAAAGAGAATCGTCGTCCTTTTGAATGGAAACGGGCCAACCCCCTGGGCTCTCTTCTGTATTTGAAAAAATATCCGGCAGTTGCGGGATTGATTCTGTCATTAACACTGGTATACCTTGGATCTCATGCAGTGCAGAGTAACTGGAGTTATTTCACGGCATATCGTTTTCAATGGTCACCGAAGACAATCGGCATCTCTCTGGCGGTGGTTGGTGTACTGGTCGCATTTGTTCAGGCAGGGTTGATTCGGGTGATTACGCCAATAATTGGTAACGAGCGAAGCATTTATTTCGGCCTGTTGTTATATGCCATTGGTATGTTTCTTTTTTCCATTGCCAGTGAAAGCTGGATGATGTTTGTGTTTCTGATTCCCTATTGCCTCGGAGGAATTTGCGGGCCTTCCCTGCAGGCAACGATTTCGGGTCATGTGCCACCGAATGCACAGGGGGAGTTGCAGGGATCGCTAACGAGCCTGATGAGCGTTACGTCAATTCTGGGGCCGCTGATTATGACAAACCTGTTTAGTTATTTTACTTCAGGCGAATCGCCATTTTTATTCCCCGGCGCGCCTTTTGTTTTAGGCGGAATACTGATGTTAGCTAGTAGTATCGCAGCATATAAATCTTTGAAACAACGTTGATAATTGACTTTTTTGATGTATATTTGCACCGTCTTAAGTTGATCAGCATTTAGTAAGTGAACAAACATTCTGCTACGCATTCCTCAGTACGGTTAGTTAGTCGCCTTTACTTCAGCTTTCAGTCAGCTTGTATTTTTATCATTTAATTTTTTATTTAAGTATGAACATTTATGTTTCAAATTTAAGCTTCAACGTAACCGACGAAGACTTAAACGAGTATTTTGCAGAGTACGGAGAAGTTTCATCTGCTAAAGTTATTCTTGACAAATTCACTCAGAAATCTCGTGGATTTGCATTTGTTGAAATGGCAGATGACGAAGCCGCTAAAAAAGCAATCGCTGAGTTAGATGGCGCTTCAGTTGATGGAAGGACCATCAACGTATCAGTTGCTAAACCACGTGAAGAACGCACTGGCGGAGCTGGTGGTGGTGGTAACAGAAGTGGTGGCGGTGGTAATTTCCAGAAGAGAAATAACTACAGTAACAGCAGATATTAATCGTTTTTAATAAAAGGGCCCCGTTTAAAACGGGGCTTTTTTTATTTCTGCCAACCTCCTTTGTGCCACCTGTAACCTTTATTGCTATTTTCCCAATAGCCTGATTTCCAGGTATGCCCTTCGCGGCCATGCTGCCATGACCCCTCATGCCAACGATAATTTCCGCCACTCCATTCCCATTCTCCCCCAATCCAGACGTAATCGGGACCGGGCGCTGCGGGCCTTACATAAGTTACTTCGGCTGGCTGCGTGGCAACATAACCTGCGGAGCAACCCGTTAAAATGAAAGCCGATAAAATACTTAGTGCCAATAGATACTTTTTCATTTTTTAACTGTTTATACAACAAGAAGGCAAAACCTGTTCCACCAAACGGAGCATTATGTCGTAATTTGCATGAATTTTACATTTGATGATAACCGCAGCGCCCATAGTTAGTGCCTTGACCGCCAAGGATTTTACTACAGATCAGGAAGTTCGTTGGTGCCCGGGATGTGGGGATTATTCCATTCTGGCCCAAGTCCAGAAAGTAATGCCACTAATAGGTGTTCCCAGAGAAAATATTGTCATTATTTCAGGTATAGGTTGTAGCAGCCGTTTCCCATATTATATGAATACGTATGGTATGCATTCCATACATGGAAGAGCAACCGCTATCGCTTCCGGTCTCAAAGCAACGAGGCCCGAACTCAGCGTTTGGATTGTTACAGGAGACGGAGATTCTTTAAGTATTGGCGGAAATCATACCATTCATTTGCTTCGTCGGAATTTTGATGTGAACATTCTTCTCTTTAATAATCAGATTTATGGCCTTACGAAAGGACAGTATTCTCCTACTTCTGAACAGGATAAAGTGACGAAGTCCACACCTATGGGAAGTATAGACCATCCTTTCAATCCTTTGGCGCTGGCCATGGGCGCTGATGCAAGTTTTATAGCCAGAAGTATGGACCGGGACCCCAAACACTTACAACAGATGCTAATGCGCAGTCATCAACACAGGGGGTCTTCATTTCTGGAGATATATCAGAACTGCAATATTTTCAATGACGGCGCTTTTGAAATGTTTACAGAAAAAGCTTCGAAGCCTGCAGAAACACTTTTTCTGGAACATGGGAAACCGTTAATATTTGGCGCTCAGCAAAATAAAGGAATTCGCCTCGATGGACTTAAGCCCGTTGTCGTCGAAATAGGGACAGAATATTCCGCTGACGATTTGTGGATACACGATGAAAAAGATCTTTACAAAGCCCAATCCCTGGTTCGGATGTTTGACGATCCGACTGTTGAATCTCATTTTCCACGTCCTTTCGGTGTGTTCTACACAAACGACCGTCCTTGTTATGAAGATATGTTGAACCTGCAGATCGAAGAAACAATCAAAACAAAAGGCAGAGGGAATCTGAATAAGTTACTCAGCGGGCGTGAAACATGGACGATTAACGCGTAAGGCCGAACGCATAACGCTAAACGGTTAAAAAAGCAGGGTCGCCATCAGGATTAATGATCAACATGTACTTCCAATTCTCTCATGGCGTCAGCAAAAGACTTATCCTTTTTGTAATTATACCACCAGGCCGGCGCCGTTTTCTTCATCAACGTATCTAATGGACGCATGCCGAATAAATTCCAGGCCCCTTTTATTTTAGGTTTGATTCCTGGTTGCAGGCATCTGAGACTCATCGCGAACCCGCTGTCGATATATTCCATATGATGCCAGTATCCTGCCGGCATAAATAATGTCTCACCATGATCCAGAATCAATTCATATCCTTTTGCAAGGCGTAATGCCGGAAAGCGTTCATAGTCCAGTTTGCTGTTTTTACTGTCATAATATTTTTCAAAATTTACCAGACTCAATACCTCCCACGGTTTCCTGTATAATTTATATTGTTCTCCATAAGGGAACAATAACACACGTTTTTTGCCGATGAACTGTGTATGAAAAATATTGGAAAGATCCATATCGAAATGCAAATGCGTTACTGAGCCCAGTCCTCCGGTAAATAACATCGGGAATTTTTTCACGAATCCTTTGCTATATTTTTCCGGCCAGGAGAAATCCTCAACAAGGTTCGGCGCATGTTCAAATAAATTGAAAAGAAATATCCGCCATTCAGCCGGACCTTTTCGGATCATATCTATATAATCACCAAATTTCATATAGTCATCCGCCTTATTTACGGGAGTATATGCATCACTTTTTATATTATTATAAATACCAACTTCCTGATCACCTATAACGGCTTTGAAGAAATCCCAATTCCATTTGGAATAAGCCGGCCATTTTTTTGCCATGCCGGTGATCACCAGAGGAATCAGCGGCTTGTAATAATTATTTTTAAAGTCTTCCGGAGAAATATTTTCGACTCGGTCAACAGACCTCAATTGCATACAAAGACTTTTTACAAAATTAATACAAACACTAGTAAAGGAGATTTTATTGCAGATAAGCTTTTGTTACATTGTGGAATGTTCCTGAAAATACATCCACAGAATCCACAGGAAAGATCAATTAAGATTATTAAAGAATGTCTTTTATCAGGAGGTATTATCATTTACCCAACTGATACTATTTACGGGCTCGGCTGCGATATTTTTCAACACAAAGCCATTGAACGTATATGCAGGATTAAACAAATTGATCCTGCCAAGGCGCAGTTATCTTTCGTTTGTTATGATCTGAGCGATTTGAGTCTTTACACAAAAAGTATTTCCACTCCACTGTATCGTATATTAAAAAATTATCTGCCAGGCCCCTACACTTTTATTCTGCCGGCGAGTAAGGAAGTGCCTAAAATTCTAAAGAGCAGAAAAAACAGCATCGGACTTCGTATTCCAGATAATCTGATCGCACGGACTATCGTACGTGAACTGGGACATCCAGTATTGAGCACTTCACTTCCAGGAGAGCTCGTCGAAGAATATACAGATCCCGAGATTATTTACGAACAATTCAAAAATCAGGTTGATATTGTAGTTGACGGTGGACCGGGCAATATGATTCCTTCGACGATCATCGACTACACGGCGGAAAGTCCGGAAATCATTCGCAAAGGGGCAGGAGTGTGGGAAGAAACTTGAAAACAAGTATGGGAGTATGGGAGTATGGGAGTGTGGGAGAGGTAACTAGGAATTGTCGATTGGTTTTTTTTCAAAGAGATCCAGTTGTGATGGCATGATTTGAAAACTTTTTCGATGATAAGAGCATAACCCATGCTGTTCAATACCCCTGCGGTGTTCAGGTGTACCATATCCTTTGTTGTTAAACCAGCCATAATGCGGGAACTCAACATGCAATTGCTGCATATAATTATCCCGATATGTTTTTGCGAGAATACTGGCCGCTGCTATGGAAGCATAAATTCCATCACCTTTTATAACGCATAGATGCGGTATTTTTTGATATTTGTAAAATAGGTGTCCGTCGATTAGTAAAAACTCAGGTCGTTTTTTTAATTTATTTAAAGCCAGGTGCATCGCTTTGAAAGACGCTTTGAGGATATTTATTTCGTCTATTTCGTCATTGTCTACTTTTTCCACTGCATAGTCTATCGCATGTATTTCAATATAAGTTCTCAATTCATTTCTTATTTCAGGACTCACCTGTTTAGAGTCGTTCAACTGTGGATGATAGAAATCGCCCGGCAAAATAACAGCAGCAGCAAATACAGGGCCTGCATAACATCCCCGACCGGCTTCATCACAACCGGCTTCAAGTAAATGGGAATGGTGAGAGGATTTTAGCAATAGGAAATTTCAATAAAATTAGAACATTCGTATCTCAGATTATCATCTGGGGAAAACTATGATGTATTGTGGAAACAAAAGGCATTGAATTCCACTGCAACTGAAATATTTGCATGCATAGAGCGTGGATCATTTATTTTTGCCAAATGGTTTTTTGGAAATCAAAGTCGGTAAACAAGGCTGTTGCCTATTGGGTACTGGCAGGTACCATCATGTTGTTTATTCAGGTTCTGTTGGGAGGCATTACCAGATTAACGGGATCGGGACTTTCTATTACAGAATGGGATGTTTTTACCGGAACGATACCACCCCTTAACCAGCAACAATGGATGGCGGCTTTCGATAAATATCGACAGACACCTCAGTATCATCTTTTGAATGCTGATTTTAACCTCTCGGATTTCAAATTTATTTTCTTTTGGGAATGGTTTCACCGATTATGGGCACGATTGGTTGGAATTGTATTCATTATTGGTTTTGTATGGCTGCTTTACAAGAGGAAATTAAAAAGTGAAATGATCATGCCATTGCTCATTTTGTTTTTTCTTGGATTGTTACAGGCCGCTATTGGATGGATTATGGTAGCCAGCGGCTTAAACGGCGACGCCATTTATGTAAAACCTACAAAACTTGCCCTTCATTTTATTTTCGCCCTGGTTCTTATTTCCTACTCTTTTTGGTTTTCACTTAAACTTCTATTTCCATCCACACGATTCCGAAATTCCAAAAGAATTTGGGGTTTTTCGATTGGTTTAGTGGCCCTGGTTTTTTTTCAACTATTATATGGAGCACTTATGGCGGGAAATAAAGCTGCAGCGGTTGCGCCTTCCTGGCCCACGATAAATGGCGACTGGTTCCCGGCTCAACTATTTAGTCAGTCACCCTTTATGCTCAATTTTATTGCGAATAAAATCATGATCCATTTTATACATAGAAATCTGGCATACCTGATTTTACTTGCCATCATCATCTGGACAATGAGCCTTTTCAGGTCAGGTTTGATCAGAAGTCAGCGAACCCGGCTGCTATTTCCGTTGGCCCTGGTATTGATTCAGGTGCTACTTGGCATATGCGCTTTGATTGCCAGTCCGGGTATTGTTGCGAACAAATGGGTTGCTTTCGACTGGTTTGCGTTGTTGCACCAGTTAAACGGAATGCTGCTTCTTTTCAGCCTGATATATGCGATCTATGTATTAAGACCTTCCTTGAAGTAATTTTAACGGGTGCTTTCCGTTAGAATAATGATACACCTAAAGACTGTTTTTATTTTTCACTTAACTTTCAATCAGATCGAGGCTGCATGATACGATACCTGAAAGCAGTTTATTATTCTTTTCCGGTTCAGCTGATATTATTATATCTGAAAAAATACCAGCTGTTACTATTGTTTTGGGTAATTCTTTTTTCAACCATTCACGGAGGTTTTATGCATTCTTTCGGAGCCGACGCTCTGTTTCTGGCACCGGAGTATCTCGACAATGTAAACGCTTTGAGTGGGGCGATTGTAGGTGCTTCTGCTGGTGCATTCATTATGTGCTGGAACGTAACTACATTTATTCTTTACAGTCGTCATTTTCGTTTCCTGGCGACTACAACAAGGCCGTTTCTGAAATACTGCACCAACAATTTCATATTGCCCGGAGTACTGCTAATTTATTATTTCTTTAAAGCAATAGATTTCGACAGTAACAAAGAGCTGATGACGAATGGTGAGATCGCGTGGCTTATCGCAGGTTTCCTTACCGGTTTTTTTTTAGTGATCGGTCTTTCTCTGGTCTATTTCTTTGAAGCGGACAGAACCATCAAGCGTCAGATGACACCCCTGATTGCAAATCCGAAACTTTTCAAATCACAGTTTAAATCAAAAGACGTTCAGTTAAACAGCAGTCGCCTGATTCGCGTCAGCTGGTATATGAACGGGCCATTTACTATCAAACAGGTTAGGGACGTGTCGCATTACAGCAAGGAATTTATTGAACGGATTTTCAGCAGACATCATTTTGCTGCAATCCTGTCGATATTTATTGCATTTCTTTTTTTGGTAGTCGTCGGATTTTTTATGGATCAGCCAGCTTTTCAGCTGCCTGCTGCAGCCAGTATATTTCTTTTTTTTGCTATCCTGCTCGCGGTGTCGGGAGCATTTTCTTATTTTCTGGAAAGCTGGAGCATACCGTTTCTGGTTATCCTGTTTTTTCTTTTGAATATTTTATATAAGTACGATGTAATTGATCCTACCAATAAAGCTTATGGATTAAATTATACCAATAGAGCTGAAAGGCCGGCCTACGATCGCGAACATTTACTGGATATGTGTTCTGCGAAAAATGTTTCTGAGGATAAAGATCGTATGATCCGGATTCTGGAAAACTGGAAGAAAAAACAAAACGAAGTGAAGCCGTTGCTGTTGATTATCAATACAAGCGGTGGGGGAAGCAGAAGTGCGGCATTTACCATGAATATTCTTCAAAAGCTCGATAAACTGAATGGTGGCAAACTGATGGATAAGACTTTTCTGATTACAGGCGCATCGGGAGGTATGTTCGGCGCCGCATATTTTAGGGAATTATCCAGAATACGCGAATACAAGGATTCCACCATAAATCCCGACGACAGAAAATTTACAGATGCTATTTCGGGTGATCTGTTAAATCCACTCTTCTCGTCTTTTGTAGCAAGGGATTTATTTTCACCTGCACAGAAATTTTATGTCGGTAATTATGAATACATCAAAGACAGAGGTTACGCGTTCGAACAGAAATTAAATAAAAATACCGGCGGTGTTCTCGACAGGCAGTTACGTGACCTGGCGCCAGACGAATCTGCAGCCCGGATTCCGCTAATGCTTTTTAGTTCTGTGATCACAAGGGATAGTCGCACCATGTTGATCAGCACGCAGCCGATTAGATTTTTGATGCGTCCAGTATTTGATAGCACCCGCATAAAAACCATTGATCCAGATGCAATAGATTTTGGCAGTTTTTTTAACAGGCAGGATCCAATGAACGTTCGCATGTTAACGGCTCTTCGAATGAATGCAACATTTCCTTATGTTTTACCAAATGTATGGCTGCCGTCGGAACCTGTAATTGACGTTATGGATGCAGGGTTCAGGGATAATTTTGGCGAGCAGGTGGGCATTCGCTTTGTGGATGTGTTTCGTGAGTGGATACAAAAAAACACAAGGGGGGTGCTGCTCATTCAGATACGCGACAGAAAAACGGGCGGCTGGGAGAGCCCCTTTGAATCCACCGATATAACTGAAATTATCACCAAACCACTTTTATTACTTCAATATAATTGGTATAAGATGCAGGAGTATAATCAAAACGATCTGCTGAGTGTGATGGAAGGATATATGGGTAATGATTTTTATAAAATGACTTTTCAGTATGAACCCAAACTTGCAAATGAAGGTGCTGCCTTAAATTTTCACCTGAGCCGAAAGGAAAAGCTGGATATCGCCAATGCCGTAAACAGCGCACAAAATCAACAGACATTTAAAAGTGTAAATGATCTTTTGAATCCCTAGCAAGCTGAAAGCTTAAGGCCTAATGCTGAAAGCAAGTATAAGAGTATAAGAGTATAAGAGTATAGGAGTATAGGAGTTTGGGAGTACAGAAGTGTGAAGACAGGAATTCAATTGCGTTCCGCGTTTAACGTTCAGCGTTCAGCGTTCCGCGTTCCGCGTTAAGCCTTAAGCTTTCCAGGCTGTATGAGATTCAGGCAATTTGGAATGATTCTTATTTTGAATTCTTCGCTGGTACCTACCGGTTCACCGTCAATGTGCAAAGGTGCGCGTGAAGGGTTTTTGATAGTAAGTTTATCTGTCTGAATGTATATAATGTTTTTCTTCTCGACATATTCGATTCCTTCCATTAGTTTGTTGTTTCCGGCAACCTGAAGAAAAACTGAAAACGGCAAAATGGCTTTGTTCATTTTTTTTACGATCACGATATCCAATAAACCGTCCGACATACTGGCGCGTGGTGCAATCGTTACATTGTTGCCAAACTGATTGCTGTTGGCGATATTAATAAAATAGGCATCCGTTGTTAATTTGTGACCTGCCACTTCAATTTCAAATGGATAGGGCTTCGAATTGAAAAATTTCATAGTCGAAATTCTCAGATAGGTTTGTAGTCCGCGTATTTTCTGTTTTGCAAATTCGTGTGCAACGGCCGCATCAAATCCAATACCGCAAAGTGCACAGGAGAATTTATCATTTATCTTAAAAGCATCTATCTGGTATGCCTGCCCTCTGAAAATGATATCCAGTGCGCGCCCGGGGTTTTTTGGAATTTTGCAAGCCAACGCCACACTGTTGCCCGACCCGATGGGGATGATGCCCATGTTAACATCAACCCCCTGCAGGCCGTCAGCCACCGCATTGAGCGTGCCATCACCCCCGCAGATCACTACATCCGTTATATGAGTTTTCTGTATAAGTTTTTTTAGATGGGAATAGTCACCGTCTGCTTTTGACGGCATAATTTCAAAATCTATACCCTCCTGTTCCGTTCTTCGGATAATCAACTCCCTTACCCTTTTTTTTGCCGTAGTGCCGGAGATGGGATTGATTAAATAAACGATTTTACGGACCATAACCGCAAGTTCTGCTAAATGGTGAATTTCAAAAAAGATTTCATATTCTTTCTTTAACCAATGGTTTTAGTTTCCGAACTTGGAGTCGGCTAAGGCTTTAAAATAATTTAACCATGACGATTGCTCCTAAACAAAGATTTCTGGCATTAGATGTTTTCAGAGGGATGACGATCTGTTTTATGATCATTGTAAATACCTCTGGCAGTAAATTCACTTATTCTCCACTTGAACATGCCCGCTGGCATGGATTCACGCCCACCGACCTCGTGTTCCCGTCTTTTCTTTTTGCCGTTGGCAATGCAATGAGTTTTGTAATGCCAAAATGGAATTTACTTAGTCAGGCAGAAGTGCTGGGGAAAATTTTCAAGCGAACACTGATCATCTTCTTATGCGGTTTTTTGCTGTACTGGTTTCCCTTTGTTTATGCCGATGCTTCGAATCATATTGTATTCGCGCCTTTTTCACATACCCGCATACTGGGAGTTCTGCAACGTATCGCACTCGCATATGGCATGGCCTCTTTATTAATTTATTATTTTAAGCCGGGAACAGTAATCAGCATATCTATTTCCATTCTATTGTTGTATTGGGCGCTCATGATGATGGGCGGCGATGCACCTGATCCGCTGGCTATGACAGGAAACCTGGGTTACAAATTAGATATGTGGCTGATGGGACCGAATCATATGTATCATGGTGAAGGTGTCGCATTTGATCCGGAAGGATTCCTGTCAACTTTCCCTTCCGTAGTCAATGTTACGTTCGGCTATTTCGTAGGCAAATTCATTCAGGAAAAAGGAAAAACCTTTGAAGGATTAGCAAAATTATTGCTGTTGGGATTTGCACTGATCGTTATTGGCTATTTCTGGGACCTGAGTTTTCCTATTAACAAAAAATTATGGACCAGTTCTTTTGTGGTCTATACTGTAGGTATTGACTGCGTTATCATTTCCGCCGTCATTTATGTGGTGGATTTTCTTGGAAGAACACGTTGGACGAAATTCTTCACCGTTTTCGGCAAAAACCCCCTGTTTATTTATCTTTTGTCTGAAGTCGGCGCCACTGTTTTGTACATTATACAAGTGGGAGCCGGAGTAAGTTTGTATTCCTGGCTCTATCAGAATGTCTATAGACATGCGGGATTGTATCTGGGGTCACTTCTCTTCGCCATTTCCTGGATGTTATTTTGCTGGCTGATCGGCTTTTATCTCGACAAAAAGAAGATATATGTAAGAGTCTGACCTTGAGCAATATTCTTCTTATAGTCCATACTCCAGATCGCAACAGTTCGTTATACGGAGTAAATAGCATACCTTTGCGCGTCCAAAAACAGGGCTCAGGGCCAGCTAAAAGTAAAGACTATTATGGAGATCAGGAACATTGCGATCATTGCACACGTTGACCATGGGAAAACCACGCTGGTTGATAAGATATTACATGCCACGAAAGTTTTCAGAGACAATCAGGAAACTGGTGAACTCATCATGGATAGCAATGATCTTGAAAAGGAAAGAGGTATTACGATTTTCAGTAAGAACGCGGCAGTTGTTTACAATGGAGTAAAAATAAACGTTATCGACACTCCGGGTCACGCCGACTTTGGAGGTGAGGTAGAACGCGTGCTGAAGATGGCTGATGGCGTTTTATTATTGGTGGATGCATTTGAAGGCCCCATGCCACAAACCCGTTTCGTTTTACAAAAGGCATTGCATCTGGGGCTGAAGCCGATGGTGATTATCAATAAAGTAGATAAGCCTAATTGCCGCCCTGAAGAAGTACATGAGGCAATCTTCGAACTCTTTTTTAATCTGGATGCAACGGAAGCACAACTGGATTTCCCAACATTCTATGGTTCAGGAAAAAACGGCTGGTTCAATGATTCTCTTACGCCAACTACAGATATCATCCCATTGCTGGATGGTATTTTAAAATATGTGCCCGCCCCGGGAATAAATGAAGGGCCTACGCAGATGCAAATTACATCGCTGGACTATTCTTCTTTTCTTGGAAGAATAGCTGTCGGAAAAGTGGCGCGCGGAACAATTAAAGAAGGCCAGAATATCGTATTGATGCAGGCTGATGGTACGATCAAGAAATCTAAGGTGAAAGAACTGTATGTTTTTGAATCGTTAGGAAAGAAAAAAGCAACGGAAGTTTTTTGCGGTGATATATGTGCAGTTGTCGGTTTGGAGAATTTCAATATTGGTGACACCATTTGTGATCCTGAAACTCCGGAAGCATTGCCACTCATCAGTGTGGACGAGCCCACCATGAGTATGATGTTTTCCATTAATAATTCCCCATTTTACGGAAAGGATGGAAAATTTGTAACCTCACGCCATTTGCGTGACCGCTTAATGAAGGAAACGGAAAAAAATCTTGCGCTTCGTGTGGAAGAAACCGGTAGCGCCGATAGTCTGCTCGTTTTTGGTCGGGGTATTCTTCATCTGGGTATTTTGATTGAAACGATGAGAAGAGAAGGGTACGAACTTACCGTTGGCCAGCCGCAGGTAATCGTAAAAGAAATGAACGGTAAGAAAAATGAGCCATTCGAAGTATTGGTCGTTGACGTTCCCAATGAATACAGCGGCAAGGTAATCGACATGGTTACCCGACGTAAGGGTGAATTGCTGGTGATGGAAACGAAAGGCGACATGCAGCATCTGGAATTTGAAATTCCTTCCCGTGGACTCATCGGGCTGCGTTCCAGCATGCTTACAAATACTGCCGGAGAAGCTGTAATGGCGCATCGTTTTCTTGAATATAAACCTTGGAAGGGTCCAATCCCCGGCAGAAGCAACGGAGTGCTGATTGCAAAAAATCAGGCAGCAACGACTGCTTATTCGATCGACAAATTGCAGGATCGTGGTTCATTTTTTGTAGATCCGGGAGAGGAGGTATATGTCGGCCAGATTATAGCAGAACATATTAAGCCAGGAGATCTCATAGTAAATGCAACTGAAGGTAAGCAGCTTACGAACATGCGGGCCAGTGGAAGTGACGACTCAGTTCGTATCATTCCAAAGATTCAGATGACACTGGAAGAATGTATGGAGTATATACAACAGGATGAGTGCATCGAAGTGACTCCCAAGAGCATACGCTTGCGCAAAACGATCCTGGATGAGGATACACGAAAGAAATTCCAGAAAATGCTGAAGACGGAGGAAGTGAGTTAAGGCTTAAAGCTTTCGGCATAACGCTTTAAATCAGTTTTACAGGATATAGTATTTTTGGAGCATCTAACGATGCTCTTTTTTTTATTCTAAAATCAGAGCTCGTTAAAATTTAATTTGTCAAAAACCCTGGTGCGTTGAGCTTTTAGCTTTAAGCTTTTGGCTTTAAGCTAACAAAACGTAGTTTTGCAGTATATCACGGCATATGAAGCGTAAAATATATCTTTCTATATTCCTGGTTTTCCTGATACTTAATTTGGGCTCTTTAAAAAGTCGCGCACAATGTGCCATTTGCACGAGAACCGTTCAGCAGATGGGAGAGAGACCAGGCAAAGCATTTAATGCAGGAATTGTTTATCTGGCTTTTACTCCGCTCGCAATAGCGGGCGTCCTGGGTTACAGATGGTGGAGGCAGAATCGTAGTTATTAATTTTTTCGGAGTTATCTGCAGCGTATTTTTGAATCTTGCATGCCTACACAATCCCCATATATTCCCAAAGAATGGGAAAAAGTTCCATGTCCATTTTGTGGTTCCGGCGACTTTTCAGTTTACGAACGATTTGGAAGTGAATTGCAGTATACCTATGTTTTATGCAAAGATTGTACACTGGTTTATCAATCCCCAAGACCAAAATACGATCAGGATTTTATAGACTCCGCATATGCTTCTTATTACCAGTTCAGTGACAGTATAAAACTGGAGGATAATACGCAAATCGCACATTCCTCTGTGAACATGTTTAAAGAGGAAGTAGAAAATCTTCTCAGATACGATACGATTAGATCGAATGTACTGGACATTGGAAGTGCCATGGGCACTTTCCTGTTCGCTGCCAAACCTTATTATAAAAATGCGATTGGACTGGATGTTTCAGCTGCAATGGCAGCATTTGCATCGAAAAGCACTGGCGCCACGGTGTACCTCAAACAATTTAATGAATTTACTTACGACGGGAAGTTTTCACTCATACACATGAGCCATGTTATAGAACACATACCTAATCCTGTGGAGTGGTTAAGGAAAGCCGCGTCCATGCTCGAACCGGGAGGCGTGTTGGTTGTAAATGTCCCTAATAAATTCTCTCTGAGTTTCAGACTTCAACATCTGTTTTATAGAGCAGGATTAAAAAAACAGTTTTCATCTACCTGGATTGATTCAACCCGTGTACCTGATCATTTGTATGAGCCCAATGTAAAGAGTATGCTCAGATTGCTGAAGTCAAACAATTTTGAAGTACTTGACTATTTTAGTTATAGCCGAAAGGATCCTGTTTCCCAACATTCTGTATTTTCAAAATTGTTTAATCGCTTCCTGCATAAAGGAAGTAATCTTTCATTCATTGTTAGACCTCTTAAGAAGTAAATTAAGGAAGATATATAGATTTCTATTTTCTCCGACTCAGATAATCTTATAGTTTCGGAAATCGAACAGTCTTTTACCAGTTTTCTTCTCATACCAGTATAGTAATTTCTCTTTGGTAGAAAATTTTTTCTTCGAAATATCAAGGCTGATATTCCAGTTCTTTTCTTGAATTCGTTTTTGCATTACTGCAGGATGCTCGCTTTCAAAATGTTTGAGTGAGTCAAATTGACTGTAATCAAAAATTTCCCCAGATCTTCTTTCAATATTCGTGGGGTCATCTGCAGTATCCTGCCATAGTTCCTGAATCTTCTTCAACTTTTCTTTCATTTTTTTGGGATTCTTTACCCAGCCATAATGATACACAGTGGCGTCTACCGGTTTAACGTTTATTTTCTTCACACCTCTTCTGAATCCCTGCGCATCACGATAGGCGTGAATGTCCTTGTCATTTCTGATGATGCGCACTTCTTTATGATACCATTTGCGACTGTCTGCTACATAATCATAAGTCCCATAAAAATGAAGATAATTAAAAAGCAGGCCCTCCACTTTTTTGTCATCTTTATACAGTTCCGCAGTTTTGCGGATAACGTCATGATATTTCTCATGAATAACTTCATCAGCCTGAATATAAAATGCCCAATCACTTTCTTTGGAAATCAACTGAAATGCTTTGTCTGTTTCAATGGCCAGTACTACGCCTCCCTTTTTAAGTTTTTGGTCCCACACTGAATGATGGATTTGAAGTTTGTCTGACTGAATAGAACGTATCAATTCCTCTGTATTGTCGTCACTCTCACCAATCAATACAATCATTTCATCCACCACCGGTAAAATCGATTTAATGGATTCCACCACCGGATAATCATATAAAATGGCATTTCGCACAATGGTGAAACCGGAGATTTTCATTATGTTAAAAATTACTTTACAAGGCCGCAAAATGATATACCGTTCACAAAGGAAAGATAAATTAAATGATTTTCTCTACAGAGAACGGGTATTGAGAGATGGTGGTTGGTTGCCTGCACGATATTATTAGCATTATATATTTAAATTGCATGTTCTTTTTAAATCGATGACGAACTTTATTCCCATATTTCCTCTGAACGTGGTTCTCTATCCCCGAGAGACATTGAATCTGCATATTTTTGAACCCCGTTACAAAGAACTGATTAAAGAGTGTTCAACTAACAACAAGCCTTTTGGTGTGCCCGCCATTTTGAACGGTCAGGTTGCTGAGTTTGGAACACTGGTTTCGATAATAGAGATTGCCAAAGAATACGATAACGGAGAGATGGATATCATTACAAAAGGATCCGCCGTATTTCGTATTTTAGAGATTATCAAGAAAATTCCCGACAAACTTTATAGTGGTGCCATCGTAAATTATCCCGAGAACTCGGAGGTTTATCCAAGGAAAGAGCTGATGGTGGCCGTCATAAAAGCGATTAGGGAATTGCACAGGATTCTTCATATCAGTAAGGATTTTCACAAACCAGATGATGAACTGGACTCTTATGACATTGCTCACCACGCGGGACTTTCCTTAGAAGAAGAATATGAACTGCTCAGTTTATTCAGGGAGGAGCAACGACAGGAATATTTAAAAAGACATTTGGGCAAAGTATTGCCTGTTGTTGCCGAAATGGAAGTGTTAAAAGAAAGAATTATACTGAACGGTCATTTTAAAAATTTATCTTCCTTCCGGTTTGAATAGCAACTCCCTCCAAAATAGAATAGAATAAAATCATGTCCACAACCCTTTGTTTAGATTTTGGCAATACGAGGTTGAAATGGGCATTTTTTGTAAATGGTCAAATCAGGGAAACCGGTGTGTTTTCCGAAAATATACTCGATGAGCTGGCGCATTGTATAGAATCTTTTAACCCGGAAAGAAGTATTCTATCCTCCGTGGTAAACCATTTGCCCGAAACAGAAACATTACTTAAAAGCAAAACACGATTTCACAAGCTGGATCATTTGTCGCGGATTCCTATTACAACGCCTGTTGGAAAACCTGAAACCATTGGTGCCGACAGGTTGGCTCTTGTGGTTGCGGCCTCTCATTATTTCCCGGGTAGCAATAATCTTGTTATTGGACTTGGTTCCGCGATAACTTACAATTTTATCAACAAGTTGAATCAGTTTATTGGCGGAAGCATTTCGCCGGGTATGGAAATGCGTTTTAAATCACTGGAAGTTTTTACTGCCAAACTTCCGCTGGTGCATCCGCACTGGAATTTCCCCTTAGTTGGTTATGACACAAAAACCAATATACAATCAGGCGTTCAATTTGGGATTGCAAAAGAAATTGACGGAGTTATCGAAGCCTACGAAGAGCGGTATGACTCGATGCATGTGTCGATGTCCGGAGGGGACGCACACTATTTTAAACCTTTTCTTAAAAAAAGAATTGTGGATGATCCGGATTTGATTTTTAAAGGTCTCTACATTATCAGTGAATACAATTTATCAAATTGAAGATGATCCCACGATACAGGAATCTTATTTACTTATTTTTTACAGGTGTTTTATTCACATCCTGTGAGAATAATATGAAGACGCTTCCTAATTTTCGTCAAAAACAGATCAGTGTGGATGAGGGGAAACAAATTACAGCGTACCTGAGTGAGAACGCGAAAGTAAAAGCCAAACTAACGGCTCCCTATATGCGCAGAAATGAAGCTGACTCCCCCTACGTTGAATTTCCAAAAACCCTTCATGTGGATTTTTACAATGATTCCATGGTCATAGAAAGTATTATGAATGCGAAATATGGCAAGTGGAGGGAACAGGATGATAAAGTTTATCTACGGGACAGTGTCGTCGTTATGAATCTGGCAAAAGGAGACACGCTATATTGCCAGGAGCTCTGGTGGGATAAAAGAGCGGAAAAATTTTATACCGATAAACCGGTTCAGATCCATAAATCCGGAGGCACAGTCTTGTACGGAACAGGGCTGGAGGCACCGCAGGACTTCAGCGGATATACCATTTACCAGATTACCGGTCCTTTTGCATTCCCGGAGAATGGCATGCCGAAGAATTAGGGTTATTGGTTATGGGTTATGGGTTATGGGTAATAATGCATCGGAATCGAAATGCCCCAAGCCATAACTCATAATCCATAAACCATAATTTAAAAAAAAAGCCCTGGAATACTCCAGGGCCTCGAATGTGTTTGTACTAAATCTAACCGTTACCATTTGGTCATCAATAGGGTACAAATTTCAACACTTCATCGGATTTGGTCTTCTCTTGGAATTTGGATTTTAACTGTCCGTGATCGGGCCCTGATAAGTGAGTGGTTGGTTTCATAGTTAGCTTTTCGGAGGATTTGGATATTTTGCCACTTACCATGACGTCTATCACTAAGACGATGTAAACATACAAATCAGATAAACTGATACAAGCGGGATTGCGCTCGATCTCCTATTTTCAGTTAATACCCTGACAGTTCGTAAAAATACGAGTTAAGCCAAAAGCGTAAAGCTTAAAGCCAAGGCTTTCTGTTGAAGGTTAAGCAGTTGAATTATTATTTGCGTGGTAAAAAAACAAAACTTCCCTTTTCGGTTCAAATTTTGAGGTTTAGCATTCGCCAACCTTCGGAAAATAAAGTCAAGCTTCTAACCGTCTTCACCTTCCGCTTTATGCCTTCCGCCTTAAGCCTTGCGCCTTACGCTTTACGCCTTCCGCCTTCCGCCTTAAGCCTTGCGCCTTACGCTTTACGCCTTACGCCTTCCGCCTTAAGCCTTGCGCCTTGCGCCTTGCGCCTTAAGCTTTAGACTTTAGGCTTTCCTCCGGTCTCATTTGTGGAAAAAGTAATACGTCCTGAATGGAGGACTGTCCTGTAAGCAACATAGCGAGACGATCAATTCCGATTCCAATACCAGCCGTAGGCGGCATCCCGTATTCAAGAGCTCTGAGAAAGTCATTGTCAATAAACATGGCTTCTTCATCTCCACGTTCCATCAGTTTAACCTGTTCCTCGAATCGCTGGCGCTGGTCCAGCGGATCGTTTAATTCAGAATAAGCATTCGCGATTTCTTTTCCATTAATAATAAGTTCAAATCGCTCAACAAGCCCTTTAATAGAACGATGTTTTTTAGTAAGTGGACTCATTTCAACCGGATAGTCAATGATGAAAGTAGGTTGAATAAATCGGTGCTCGCTTGTGGTCCCGAAAAGTGCATCTATGAGCTTCCCTTTTCCCATACTTTCATCAACGGGAATATGAAATTGCCTGCACAAGGACCTCAATCCATTTTCATCCATCCCCGAAACGTCGGTTCCGGTTGACTCCCGAATGGCGTCATAAATACTAATTCTTTTATAAGGGGCTTTAAAATCAACTTCATTATCTCCTGCTTTCACTTTTGTACCTCCGTTTACAGCCTTAGCCGCAGTTTCCAGAATGGACTCCGTTGTTTCCATCATCCAGAAATAGTCTTTGTACGCCACATAAAATTCCAGTATGGTAAATTCCGGATTGTGTGTCCTGTCCATGCCCTCATTTCTGAAATTTCTACTGAATTCATATACCCAGTCGAAACCACCTACAATAAGTCTTTTGAGATATAATTCATTGGCAATTCGCAGATAAAATGGCACATCCAACGCATTGTGATGCGTGATAAAGGGACGCGCGGTAGCTCCACCTGGTATCGTTTGTAGCACAGGGGTGTCTACTTCCAGGGCGCCCGCTGTATTCAAGAAATCCCGCATGCTGTTGATCATTTTAGATCTTTTGATGAAGACTTCCTTTACATGCGGGTTTACAATCAAATCGGCATAGCGCTGACGGTAACGGAATTCCGGGTCGGTGACCGCGTCAAAGGTTTCACCCTCTTTTTCCTTAACAATGGAAATCGGACGTAGTGACTTTGCCAGCAGTACCAGTTCTTTTACGTGAACCGATATTTCACCTGTTTTAGTAGTGAAAACATAGCCCTTCACACCGATGATATCTCCAAGATCAATCAAATGCTTCCACAGTTTATCATAGGCGGTTTTATCCTCACCAGGAGTAATATCGTCCCTCTTAATATATAATTGTATACGACCTGAACTGTCTTGAATTACGGCAAAAGACGCTTTCCCCATGTCACGAATGCTCATGATTCTTCCCGCCAGGCAAACTGAGTCAAATTCACTCTTTTTCTCCTCTGTATAGCGGGCCTTTATGAATGCAGCATGCATATTAACTGGATAGGCCTCCGCAGGGTAGGCGTTGATGCCCAATTCGCCTATTGATTTTAATTTTTCTCGGCGTACGAGTTCCTGTTCTGATAATGCGGGATGCGACATGTTTTTTTCTAAATTCCCGCAAATGTACGGCTTAAGCAAGTATGGGAGTATGGGAGTATGGGAGTATGGGAGTGGCAGGCCACAAACGACCAACGCCTAACGACCAACAGCCAACGGCAACCGGCAACCCCGCACAAGCGAGGCAGGCCGCCAACGGCCAACCGCCAACGGCAACCCCGCACAAGCGAGGCAGGCCGCCAACGGCCAACCGCCCACGGCCAACCGGCAGGGCTGGTTTTTAACAGGTTTTTTGACCTATTTTTGCCTTTTAAATCCCATGAAATGAAGTTTGAGAAAATTCACAATAAGGGACAGGCGCAGCTTTTTAGGAACAGCTACATGGAAATGCTGACAAAGACTCACCCGCTGGTGATTTGGGGGATCTATTTGCCTGTAATCGTTTATTTTATTTATTTAAGTCATTTTCGGCTGGATTTCAGCTATACAGGTATATTTTTCACGTTTTTAGGAGGTGGATTCTTCTGGACTTTTTTCGAATACCTCATGCATCGGTTCGCTTTTCACGCGGTTGCTGAAAGTGAGTCCGCACAGAAATTCATCTATGTTTTACACGGAAATCATCATCATTTCCCCCGGGATAAAGAGAGACTTTTCATGCCACCGGTACCCAGTATTATTATCTCTTCAACCATTTTCGGGATCATGTATCTCGCGATGAGGGAGTATGCGTTTACATTTTTCTCAGGGTTTATTTTAGGGTATTTGCTCTATGGAAGTATTCATTTTGCTATTCATGCCTGGAACCCTCCTTTTAAATGGATGAAACCTCTCTGGAGAAATCATCACCTGCATCATTATAAAGATGATCATAAAGGATTTGGAGTAAGTACCACTTTCTGGGATCGCATTTTTGGTACGATGTTCGACCTGAAAAAAGAAAAAGAAGACAAAGAAAAAGTTCGTGAACTGATGTATTAATAGAGACTTTCTAATCCTATTGTTGGCTAGTATTTTTCTATTGAGCCAAGACTGAACAAAGCAAAATCATATTTTACTGGATCTTTTTTGTCCATGGCCCGAAGCGCATGGGTTAATTCCATGGCTGTCTCCCAGTCGTTTTGTTTTCTGCTGATCAGACCGAATTTTCTCGCCACTCTTGCAACATGCAGATCCAGGGGACATATCAAATCAGCAGAAGAAATCTTTTTCCATATACCAAAATCTACACCGTTTTTGTCCTTTCGAACCATCCAGCGCAGATACATGTTGAGTCGTTTGCAGGCTGAATTTTTGTCGGGACTCGCAATGTGTTTTTGCGTTCTTTGGGGAGCATCTTTCAGTGAAAAAAAACGTTCGTAAAAAGCGGAGAGCGCATTCTTCATAAACTCATCCTCTGCAATCCACTTATCTTTTGTTCCAACATCTTTTTTCCTTTCAGCCAGTACAAAGCCCGAAATCGGCCTTTTGATTTTTTTCAAACGGGAATTGTGGGGCAGGAATGCCGTTTCAAGAGAATCGGATTGCAGATAATGAGATTGTAAGAAATGAAGAAAATACAAGAGATCGGTTGCATTGAATGTCCGATGTTTGAATCCTAGGAAACGTTTCAGATCGGAAGCACGATGATACTTTATAAAATCATGTGGCGCTTCATCCATGGCGTTTATCAACTCAGTCGATTTCTGTATAATGGTAGTTCGATTACCCCAGGAAAATATGGAGGTAAAAAATCCCGCGATTTCGATGTCTTGTTTTTTACTGAATCGATGTGGCACTGAAATGGGATCTCCTGCTATAAAAGAATGCCGATTATATTCAGCCACTTTTTTTTCCAGAAAATCCTGCAGCGTACGTTTATCAGGGAATGCCGTCATATCAATTAACCTATTGCCTGATCGAGGTCTTCGATCAGATCTCCTGCGTCTTCAATACCCGCACTAATACGGATAAGCGAGTCGCTCAGTCCATTTTTAATTCTTTCTTCTCTGGGAATTGAGGCGTGTGTCATACTCGCAGGATGACTTATTAGTGATTCGACACCGCCCAGACTTTCTGCAAGCGAGAATAAATGTGTAGAAGATAAAACCCGTTTTGTTTCTTCCGGTGAATCATTTTTCAGTTCGAAACTGATCATTCCCCCAAAGCCCCGCATTTGTTTTTTTGCGATGGCATAGCCCGGATGATCTTCAAATCCACACCAGTATACCTTATTCACTTTTGAATTCTTACGAAGCCAGTTCGCAATTTTCTCCCCATTTTCACAATGACGCTGCATGCGCAATTCCAGCGTTTTGATTCCCCTTAGCACAAGAAAACAATCCTGAGGACCCGGAACGGCACCGCAGGATTTCTGAATAAAATATAATTGTTCACGCAGTGCAGGATCATTCATCATCAAGCAGCCATGAATGACGTCGCTGTGACCACCAAGATATTTGGTTGCAGAATGAATTACAATGTCCGCACCTAAATCCAGCGGATTCTGCAAACAGGGTGAGGCAAATGTGTTGTCAACGCAGAACAGGATTTTTTTTTCTTTGGCTATGGAAGCGACGGCCGCCAGGTCCACGATATTCATTAATGGATTGGTTGGTGTTTCCGTCCAGATGAGTTTTGTTTTTTCATTTATAACACTCCGAATATTGTCGGCGTTCTGCATATTCACGTAGTGAAAATGAATGCCCGTTTTTTCGAAAATTTTTGAAAACAAACGAAAGGTTCCTCCATACATATCATTGGCAGCAATGACTTCATCCCCTGGCAACAGCAGGCGAATAACCGCGTCAGAGGCCGCAACGCCACTACTATAAGAGAGCGCATATTTCGCATTTTCTATGGAGGCGAGTGCAACTTCCAGGGCTTTCCTTGTCGGATTTTGAGAGCGGGCGTATTCATATCCCTTATTGTCGCCGGGAGCTGCCTGCACAAACGTGGAAGTCTGATAAATGGGGGGAATAATAGCACCTGTACTTGGATCGGGTTCCATTCCCGCATGAATTACACGCGTTGCAAATTTCATAGTAATAAATTAAAGTCAGTTAGAACATTTACCAGGTGATGGGAAGACGCACATCTTTATTATCCCACCCTATCAACAGATCCGTTTTATTTTTTTCCGTGCCTTCGAAACAGATAGTAAATACTTCAATCACGTCGGGTCTTGTTTCCACCGGAACATTTGTTCTAAGGACATCTTTTTTGTCGTCATACGCAAACGCACCCCAGGTGTCGGTTTCTTTGTTCAAGACAATGGTCCATTTATCTTTCGAAGGAATCGCATATAAAGTATATCTGCCTTTCGAAAGTTTCCTGCCATCGATCTTGACATCTCTGAAAAATTCAATCTCAGTTGCCTCGTTTGCACCTGCGCGCCAAACCATGTCGTAGGGTACAAGATCTCCGAAAATACTTCTTCCGTTTTTTTGAGGACGTCCATAAATAACGCGGGCAACCAATGGATCATCTGATTTCTTTTGAATTTTTAGCAACGGGTAATTTACCGGATAGTAGCACATGTCCATGGGTGATTGATCCAGCGGAGGAAAGCCAGACTGGCCATAACTAAAAAAGGCTCCGGAACTCAAAAAAACCGCCAGTTGTAATATTTTCAATTTGTTCATGGAGTGCAAAATTACTATGTTCTATCGTATCAGTTTCCGCGAAGGTAGAGTAGTTCGTTAAATGAAAAAGATTTAACATGTGGAAAGAAAAACTCATAGGCCATTTTCAATGCATCATAATTTTTGAGAAATGCCTCGTATACCGGCTCTGGATCATCAATATATTTTGCGCGGCGGCACAATCCCTGGAAACTATGGTGGATTCCTTCCAGTGACTGATAACCTGACAGCCAGTCCTGCGAACGCATATAGAAAAAGAATCTGATGAATTTTTCAGGGAACCACGCTTCATAATCTGCCAGTTGGGTGTATGTTTTTTGCGAAAAATCTGCCAGCGCACCTTCTTCAAATTCATAGGAATCATTGGCAAGAAAATGATCATAAACGATATCCACAAAACTTCCGGCATACAGTCCCGCGGTCGTTTTTAAAAATTGTTTTGCTTCTCTGGTAGCCGGGTGGGTGTCGGTATATTCATCTATTTTTCGATGAAGCGTTATACCCATTTGTATGCGATCAGGATAATCAAATTTCTTTTTGCCCTTGACAAAATCGCTGATCATATTGCCTGCGAGGATATCGGGATCTCCAAACGATAAATAAGCGTGCGCCAGATAATTCATTTCATTAAAAATACATTTTTAAAGTGTAAAGCGTAAAGCGTAAAGCGTAAGGCGTAAAGCGTAAGGCGTAAGGCGTAAAGCCTAAAGCTGAACGCTGAAAGCTGAACGCTGAAAGCTGAACGCTGAAAGCTGAACGCTGAAAGCTGAACGCTGAAAGCATGATTCATTTTGATATTTTCCAGATTGCAGAAGGTATGTCAATAGAAAACACCGTGGCAGTTTTTGATATTTCCAAATAATTAAATTTCAACTTGCATCTTTAGACTTTCAACTTTTGCCTGCCGCCTTCCCCTTCCATCTCCCGCGTTCGGCGTTAAGCGTTTAGCGTTCAGCGTTTAGCGTTCAGCGTTCAGCGTTGAACGTTCCGCCTAAAAAGATTATTTTTGTCATCCACATCAAAAATTTATGAATAAAGGACCGGTTTCACAGTATATACAACATCATTACAGACATTTCAATGCAGCGGCTCTCATGGATGCTGCAAAGGGTTATGAAGCGCATTTAACTGACGGCGGTAAAATGATGGTTACCCTCGCTGGTGCCATGAGCACTGCAGAATTAGGTGTGTCGCTTGCAGAAATGATCCGCCAGGATAAAGTGCATATCATTTCCTGCACGGGAGCCAACCTGGAAGAAGATATTATGAACCTGGTGGCCCACTCTCACTATAAAAGAGTGCCCAATTATCGTGATCTTACTCCACAACAGGAGTGGGAATTACTGGAACAGGGTTTGAACCGCGTAACAGATACCTGTATTCCCGAAGAGGAGGCATTCCGTAAAATTCAGAAACATATTGTTAAGTTATGGAAAGATGCTGAAGTAAAAGGGGAACGTTATTTTCCTCATGAATATATGTACAAACTTCTTTTAAGTAAAGTCATGGAGGATGGGTACGAGATTGATGTGAAGGACAGCTGGATGATTGCGGCTGCGGAGAAAAATCTGCCCATCGTTGTGGGCGGTTGGGAGGATTCTACCATGGGAAATATTTTTGCTTCGTATATCGTGAAGGGTGAGCTGAAAGCGAGTACTATGAAAAGTGGTATCGAATATATGGTATGGCTCTCCGATTGGTACAGAAAGAATTCAGGTGGAAAGGGAATCGGTTTTTTTCAGATAGCCGGCGGCATCGCGGGAGATTTTCCCATTTGCGTAGTGCCGATGATGTATCAGGATTTGGAGTGGCACGATGTTCCATTCTGGAGTTATTTTTGTCAGATATCCGATTCGACAACTTCTTATGGATCTTATTCCGGGGCCGTTCCCAACGAAAAAATTACCTGGGGGAAACTGGATATTCATACTCCAAAGTTTATTGTAGAAAGCGACGCAACGATTGTTGTTCCTCTGATATTCGCCTGGATCTTAGGTTGGTAGAAGGAAAGTATGGGAGTATGAGAGTATGGGAGTATGGGAGTGTGAGAGTCGCTGATAATAAATGAACGTCAAACTTTTCGCGTTACGTTTAGCATTGAAAACGCCAGATGAAAAAAATCGGTAATTATGTTACGGGCAAATGGATAGAAGGTACTGGTGATCTTCAGATATTATCCGATGCGACAACTGGTACTTCTCTGTATCTCGCCGGCAGTGCCGGTCTCGACTTTCAGGATATCCTAACGTACGCAAGGTCTTACGGAAATCCTGCCTTGCGTAAAATGAGTTTTCATGAAAGAGGGAGGATGTTGAAATCGCTCGCGCTTCATCTCAAAGAAAACGTAGAAAAATTTTACAGGATTAGTTATCAGACTGGTGCCACCAGATCTGATTCATGGATTGATCTGGAAGGAGGCATAGGAAATCTTTTCTCATATGCTTCATTGAGAAGAAAATTTTCCGACCAGCCCTTTTGCACTGATGGAGAGCCCGTTGATCTGGGCAAAGAACATCACTTCATGGCCCAGCATATTCTGGTTCCTAAAGAAGGCGTGGCTGTTCATATCAATGCTTACAATTTTCCCGTATGGGGTATGCTTGAAAAAATTGCTGTCAATCTGCTGGCAGGTATGCCCGCCATTGTAAAACCCGCTACGTGCACCAGTTTTCTCACAGAAGCAGTGGTCAGAGAAATTCAGGCTTCTGGAATTTTACCGGCTGGAGCACTTCAACTGATCTGCGGCAGTACCGGGAATCTGCTCGATTTGCTTACTGCACAGGACGTCGTAACATTTACGGGTTCTGCATCCACGGGGTTGAAATTAAAATCGAATCCATCCATTCTTCGAGAGAATGTATCGTTTACTATGGAAGCTGATTCCCTGAATTGTATTGTTTTAGGCGAAGACGTAGAGCCGGGTATGCCTGAATGGGAAATTTTTGTAAAAGAAGTGAGAAAGGAAATGACAGTAAAAGCCGGACAAAAATGCACGGCGATCAGAAGAATTTTTGTTCCTGAAAATAAGTACGATGAAGTACGCAAGTCTATTTCTATCGCTCTAGCACAAACATTGATTGGAAACCCGATGAATGAAAAAGTGAGAATGGGTTCACTGGCTGGTCAGGATCAGCGCAAGGAAGTGAAAAATCAGGTGCAAAAATTACTTGCAACTTCGAAGATCATTTATGGTTCACTCGACAGTGTGGAACTTGTAGAGGCAGACATTATAAAAGGAGCATTCCTGGGACCTGTTTTGCTGGGAGATGAAAATCCTTTTTCAGGAGGTGCTTCCCATGACGTGGAAGCATTTGGCCCCGTCAGTACGCTGATGCCCTACAAAAATTTAGATGAAGCCATTCAACTTTCAAAAAAAGGCAAAGGTTCTCTTTGCAGTACAATAGTAACATCCTCAGATCTTATCGCGAAAGATTATGCCCTTCATGCTGCTACCCATCATGGAAGAATTTTAATATTGAATCGCTGGAATGCGAAAGAGAGTACAGGGCATGGATCACCATTGCCCATGCTCGTTCATGGGGGTCCTGGCCGTGCTGGAGGTGGCGAGGAAATGGGAGGAAGCCGCGGTGTAAAACATTATATGCAAAGAACGGCCGTTCAGGGTTCTCCGGATAGTCTCACAGCTGTCACATCTGTTTATCAGGCGCATGCCTCGCAAAAAACTGACGGTAAACATCCATTCAAAAAATATTTTGAGGAATTACAAATTGGCGACACGGTGGTGACCGGCAGGCGGTTGATAACAGATGAAGATATTGACCGTTTTTCAGAACTTAGCGGGGATCATTTTTATGCGCATGTAGTGGATACTTCATTTGAAGATACTATGTTTGAGAAACGCGTTGCGCATGGATATTTTATCCTGAGCGCAGCCGCGGGATTATTTGTTGATGCCGCCAAAGGACCGGTACTCCTGAATTATGGTATTGATGAATGCCGGTTTCTGAAACCCGTGTACGCGGGAACAACCATCGGGGTCCGATTTACATGTAAGGAAAAAACTTCTCAGGATCCCAAAGACGCCAATGACATTCCGAAGGGAATTGTAAAATGGTATGTTGATGTGTACGACGATTCCAATGAGTCGGTAATGATAGCAACCATATTAACCATGGTTAGAAAAAAAATATAAAATATGCAGGAACAAAATCCAGGTTACGTAAAGTCAGAAAGGCATGGATCTACGATGATCGTTGAATTCTTTCATCCGCAAAGTAATTCATTACCGCAATCGTTATTGACGGATCTCGCCAGTCACATTCATGGGGCAGGACTCGACGACGAAATTCGGGTTATTGTGTTGAGATCTGTGGGAGACCGGGCATTTTGTGCAGGAGCGTCTTTTGCAGAATTATCCCAATTGAGAAGCAGTCGTGAGGGAGAAGATTTTTTCAACGGATTTGCGCACGTGATAAATTCAATGAGGAAATGTCCAAAATTCATCATTGCCCGCATTCAAGGTAAATGTGTTGGAGGTGGAGTTGGAATTGCCGCTGCGGCAGATTACGCAATTGCACTAACCGGAGCAGAAATAAAATTAAGTGAATTGGAAATTGGCATCGGACCGTTCGTTGTTGGTCCCGCAGTAGAAAGAAAAATCGGACTCTCGGCTTTTTCACAGCTAACCATTGATGCAGGGTCATGGCGCACGGCCGATTGGGCAAAAACCCGCGGACTATATTCTGAAGTGCATACAAATATTCAGGAACTCGATGAATCGATCCAAAGACTGGTTAGTCATCTGAGTCATTCAAGCACACAGGCAATGCAGGAGATTAAAAAAATGCTTTGGCAGGGAACTTCGCATTGGGATCAACTACTTTCTGAAAGAGCTAAAATCAGCGGCCACCTGGTTGTAACAGAACAGGCGAGGAAAGCCATTGCCCTGTTCAATAAAGCGTGAGGAAAGTATGGGAGTATGGGAGTATGGAAACCCCGCTTTTTAGCCTGTAACAAATTAAAAGTTTCACACTCCCATACTCCCATACTCCCATACTCCCATAGTTGCCTCTCATTCCGCTCCCAGATCATTGTAAGTATACAGCTGATCAAGCGAGCTGTCCGGAGTCATGGTGAATATGGTATTCAGCAAACCGTCTTTCAATCCATAGACGAGACCGTAAAGATTCGGTCCCTGACGGTATTTCCATGCGCGTTGAATGATGGATGTTTTGGCGAGATGAAGTACCTGTTCCTGTACATTCAATTCAGTAAGTCTGTCTTCTCGTTTTTCCTGATTGGGAATTGCTTCCAGTTCATCCCGATGCAAACGATATACATCTTTTATATTACGCAGCCACATATTCAGCACCTGTTTGAAATCGTGGTTGGTCATGGCAGCTTTGATTCCGCCACATCCATAATGACCGCAAACAATCACGTGTTTTACTTTAAGATGCGCCACTGCATACTCAAGTACACTCAGTAAGTTCACGTCGGTATGGACGACCATGTTGGCAATATTCCTGTGAACGAAAATCTCTCCGGGTTGGGTGCCAGTGATTTCATTCGCAGGTACGCGACTGTCACTGCAGCCAATCCAGAGAAACTCAGGAGTCTGAATCTTGGCCAGTGCTTTAAAATATTCAGGATCGTCCACTATTTTTTCTGCGGCCCAGGCTTTATTTTCAAGTAGTAATTTGTTTATGGAATTCATAAAATAATTTTTCAAATATTTAATTAATGTGCGTTTGTGCTTTTGTAGTCAGCAATGGTCGACTGGTCAAAAACCAGTTCATGCCCAGCTTTTAACCGGCTCTTTTTTATCTCCACCTGGATATTTTTCAGATAAGCATGCTGCAGAAAATCGTTGATGACATCGATAATGTCTTTGTCAATAAAATCAGCTCTTGATATATCAATCACGATAAATGAATCGTCAGGAAGATTTTCAAGTTTTTCTTTTACGATTGGTTTATTTAAAAAGGATATGTCTTTGCGGAATCGCACCAGATATTGATTGCCATCGTGAAAAATCATTACGGCTGTTTTGAAATTACTCCGGATCAGCGAGAAGAAGGCGACGATGGTTCCGATTACAATACCGATCAGCAAATCGGTAAAAAGTATGGCTGTCAGTGTTACGATAAATGGAATGAATTGATCCCATCCGCGTTTGTAGAGTTCCCTGAAAATAGATGGTTTAACGAGTTTGAAACCTGTTATAATCAATATAGCGGCAAGTGCACTGAGTGGGATTTTATTTAGTAGTCCGGGGAAAAATAAAACACTCAGCAAAAGCAGTACGCCGTGCATAATGGCAGAAAATTTACTCTTGGCCCCCGCATCTACGTTTGCAGAACCCCGCACGATAACTGATGTAAGCGGAAGCCCACCCAGCAAACCCGAAACAATATTTCCAACACCCTGCGCTTTTAATTCCCTGTTAGCTGGTGTCCGGCGTTTTAACGGATCCAGTTTGTCAACGGCTTCTATACCGAGTAATGTTTCGATGCTCGCGACCAATGCAATAGTTAACGCTGTAATCCAGACATCTGAATTATTAAGGTACTCCCATTTGGGAAACATAAAGAAACTTGTGAACGAAGTAAAGTCTGTCGCAATGGGAAGGTTTACCAGCTGATTCGTGCCGAGAGAAAATCGTGTATCGGGTTTTGCCAAAAAAACATTCAGGAGAATCCCTGCAATTACAACTACAAGTGGTCCCGGTAAATTTTTAAAGAATATAATTTTTTTGAGTTGTGGCCGGTCCCATATAAGGAGAATAAAAATGGATATGATGCCGATGATCAACGCCAGAGGTGAGATATTATTTACGGAATTAATGATTCCGGAAAATGTATTGTCGCTGTCAACTTGTATAAACGTTTCATCACCCACCCAGTCTTTGTCATACCCTATCAGATGGGGAAATTGTTTCAGAATCAGCACAAACCCTATCGAGGCAAGCATACCGCGGATAACCGAATTGGGAATATAATCACCAATGATACCCGCTTTTAAAAAACCAAGTAATACCTGAAGTACACCGGCAATTACAACCGATAAAAGGAACGCTTCATAAGCGGGCATCTTTCCGATAGCAACAGCAACGATGGCTGTGAGCCCGGCGGCCGGTCCGCTGATACTTAAAGATGAACCACTAAGCAAACCAATAACGATACCTCCTACCATACCGGCGATGATTCCGGCAAACAGAGGTGCTCCCGAACCAAGGGCGATTCCCAGGCAGAGAGGCAATGCTATCAGGAATACTACAACCGAAGCGGGGATGTCGGCCGAAGCATTGTTGAAAAGCTTTCTCATAAACTTTGCAATTAAAAAATGTGTACGGGCTGTTTCACAGTAAAAATATTCAAATATTCAACCCGCCACACACGCTGATCACCTGGCCTGTTATGTAACTGCTCAGGTCGGAAGCAAGAAATAATGCAGTGTCTGCAATTTCCGATGCACCACCAAACCGGTTAAGGGGAATTTTCGCCAGAAATGATTTAGCTCCTTCTTCATCCTGAAGATAATGTGTCATGTCGGTTTCTACAAAACCCGGAGCGATCGCATTGCAGCGAATATTCCTGCTCCCCAATTCATGCGCAATAGATTTTGTAAAACCTATGATGCCCGCTTTCGAAGCTGCATAGCTCGACTGGCCCGCGTTTCCACGGATACCAATGATAGAACTCATATTAATAATGGACCCCTTTTTTGCTTTCATCATAGGTTTGATCACCTGTTTCGTCATATTGAAAACACTCTTCAGATTGATTTCCATTACTTCATCCCACTGAGCTTCGTTTAAACGCAGTAACAAACTATCTTTGGATATACCCGCATTGTTAATGCAAACATCTATGGTGCCGTGTTCTTCCAATACTTCGTTCACAAATTTCTCGCAGTTTTCATATGATCCGGCATTACTTTTATATGCTTTTGCTTTGACACCGAATGATTGTAATTTTTTTTCCAATGCTTTTGCCCGTTCATCACTTGAAAGAAAACTAAATGCAATATGTGCACCCTGTTCGGCCATCCTTTGCGCAATTGCTTCTCCAATTCCACGTGCCGCGCCGGTAACAACCACAATTTTACCCTCTAATAATTTCATTTCATTGCATTATGTAGGCTCAAATATATAAACTGAAAAGTTTGCAGTTAAATATAAATATCAATTTAAGCCTTTCAAGCGAACCATGAATCTGATTGATAAAAAGAATTTATTATTATTTTCCCTGGCAGCCGAAACATTTTTTGCCAGTTATGGACTTTTACTCGGAGGCCAGACAACCATCGTTTCCATTTTATATCTGATGGCAGGTCTGGTTTTTATTATCACTATACTACGTTTGCCGTCAGCGAGACTTCCGGAAATGGGGAAACTGAAAAGGGAAGCATTTATTAAGCTGCCACTATTGGTTCTCATGTTGGTCCTCGCTTTCATTACTTCCAGATATTGGCTGGACATGATTCCTATAGACCCCGACTACGCAGATATGCTCCCTATAATGAAAGTTATGAATGAGCGATTCCTGAATGGTAACTGGAAACAGGTGTATGACCCGATACAGGAGATATGGAATGGCACAAGGCCCATTTATCTGCCGGCTATGTGGTTTCCGTATGCATCGACATTGTTATTAAATATAGATATGCGATGGGTAACGGTGGCGACTGTACTTTTTTCGTTTGCTGTAGTCCTGGTACTGACACAAATCAGGAAAAATAAACATTTCGGTTATATCCTGATTACCATCACAGCTTTGCTATTCTGGTGGCTTTTTTCCAGGAATGAAGTGCACAACCTGATTACCATGAGTGAAGAGGGCGTTGTTATTTTTTATTTTGTATTGCTGAGCCTGGCAATTATTTCAGGCAATGGTTTTCTTATGGGCTTGGCGGCATCTTTATGTATCCTTAGCCGTTATAGTCTGATTGGCTGGATAATACCCTGCATGCTTTTTTTTGCTTTTCGAAAAGAATTCAAAAAACTTGCTATTTTTTCATTGACAGGTATATCCTGTTTTTTACTCTTCTTTTTAATTCCTTTTGGATTTCAAACACTCCATTGGATGCTGGCGTTGCCGGAAAATTATATAGCATTTGCAAAACATATTTGGGAAGTCAGCCCCGAAGTTTATTGGCTGAACCTGGGCCTGGCAAAGTTTTATGGTCCTCATCATATCGTGAACCTGCATCGCACTCTGATCATCATGAGTTTCTCAGTGCCCATAATTTTCATGTCTTTTTGTTTATTCCAGAAGAAATGGCAGCTTCAAAATATCAATCTCGCCTGTTTCAAATTGAGCATATTGGTTTTTTACCAATTTATCGATGTGCCCTATGGATATCTTTTTTACACATCATCGTTCGTCAGTCTGATTATCGCCACGAGCATACTCGTGGAATATAGGAGTATAAGAGTATAGGAGTGCATCACTCCTATACTCTTATACTCCTATACTCTTATACTCTTATACTTCATTGGCTTGTTTAAGCATCGCCAGTAGTTCATCCACATACGTCCGGTCGTTGGAGAGTCGCGGAACTTTGTGCTGCCCTCCCAGTTTTCCTTTTTTGCGAAGCCAGTTAGTAAAAAGTCCTTTGGGAACGGATTTCACGATGGGCATTCTGAGTGCGATACTTTTTTGGCGTTTGGCTTCATAGTCGCTGTTCACTTCCTTGAGTGCTTTATCGAGTTCTTCTGTAAACACAGTGATATCTGCCGGCTCTTTTTCGAATTCTATCAGCCACTCGTGCGCACCGTTCGAATGATCTCCAAAATATACAGGTGCTGCAGTGTAATCATTTACAACCAAACCCGACCTGGCCGCTGCCGCAACAATAGCTGAATCTGCATTGTCGACGATTACTTCTTCCCCGAAAGCATTCATGAAATGTTTTAGCCTTCCACTCACTTTAATGCGATAGGGTCCGAGTCGGGTGAACTGAATGGTATCACCCACCAGATAACGCCAGAGGCCCCCGTTGGTACTAATCACCAACGCATAATTTTTTCCAATCTCTACATCTTTCAATCCAATGGTTTGCGGATCCGCTTTACCATATTCTTCAACAGGCATAAATTCCATAAAGATGCCGTGATTTGTAAAGAGTAACATACCGTCTTCATCCGGGGAATCCTGCGCTGCAAAAAATCCTTCACTGGCATTGTACATTTCGAGATAGTTAATATCCCCACCCAAGATTTTTACAAATTGTTCACGGTATGGTGTAAACGAAACACCGCCATGTATGTACAGTTCCAGCGATGGCCATACTTCCAGTATATTTTTTTTGCCCGTATTTTCGAGAATTTTTTTCATCAACACCAATGTCCATGTGGGAACGCCTGATATGGATGTTACATTTTCTTTGACGGTATTCTCCGCCATCTGGTTTATCTTATTTTCCCATTCGTCGAGCAGCGCAATATGCAGTTCAGGAGTTCGGATCCAGTTGCCCCAGAACGGCGAGTTCTGCAATAGCACGGCACTGAGATCTCCATATTGTACTTCGGCGTTAAACTGACTTATCGTATGACTGCCACCCACCACAAGTCCTTTCCCTGTTAAGAGATCAGATTCAGGGTGTGCGTGATAGTACATCGTCAGTACGTCTTTAGCACCGAGGTAATGATTGTCCTGTAAACTTTCTTCACTTACCGGAATGAATTTACTCTTGTCGCTGGTCGTTCCGCTACTTTTCGCGAACCAGTTAACCGGTGTATTCCACAGGAGATTTTCTTCACCCTGCATGATGCGCTGGATGTATGGCTTCAGGTCGTCGTATTCATTTATCGGAACGGCTTTTTTGAATTCTTTGATGGAGAATAATTTCGAGAAGTTGTATTTGCGACCGAATTCAGTGTATTGGGCTGAGGTAACCAGATCCTGTAATACTTCTCGTTGCACGGCAACGGGGTCGAGCACCCATTGTTCTATTTGCCAGCGTCTCATCCTGGCCAGGCGGGATATGGCAGGACTTAACAGTTTCACTTTTCGTAGGTAATATGCATAGAAATAACCCCTTTTGACCTTGTCCCGATGCTAAATAACGGTTCTGGCAGCTTCTTCGTGAAGATAGTCTTTTCGCTTCAATTCAAAGTTGCGGCCGAGGTAAAGACGCCTCACCTGTTCATCATCTGCAAGTTCTTCAGCTGTTCCATGTTTGAAGATTTTTCCTTCAATTAACAGGTACGCACGGTCGCAGATGGATAGGGTTTCATTTACATTGTGATCTGTGATCAGGATCCCGATATTCTTATATTTTAATCGGGCAACAACGGCCTGAATATCTTCCACGGCAATGGGATCCACTCCTGCAAATGGTTCATCCAGCAGCATAAATTTAGGATCCACTGCCAGTGCGCGTGCTATCTCCGTGCGTCTTCGTTCTCCACCACTTAAAGAGTCACCATTATTTTTACGTACATGGTGAAGGCGGAATTCATCCAGAAGGGATTCCAGCTTATCACGTTGTTCCTTCTTGGGCAGTTTGGTCATTTCCAGGATTGCCTTGATATTATCTTCTACTGAAAGTTTACGAAAAACAGATGCTTCCTGTGGCAAATATCCAAGTCCCAGCTGAGCCCTTTTGTACATTGGCAAACGAGTAATGTCCTTGTCATCCAGATAAACAATTCCTTCATCTGGTTTGATGAGTCCGACTACCATGTAAAACGTAGTGGTTTTACCGGCTCCGTTGGGACCAAGCAAACCAACGATTTCTCCCTGTTTTACATTTACGGAAACATGGTCTACCACCGTGCGGCTGTGGTAGCTTTTCACCAGATCTTTGGTATGGATGGTAAGATTCAAACCGATAAAATTTGAACAAAAATACCAGAAGAATGTCTAATAGATTCATTTTAAAATAGTTTAACAGCCGCTTGTGTTATAGCGCTATTGAATTAAGTTTGCAATCCACCAATAAACCGCTCTGGGACACACTGATGAAGGTTATTGATCACATTCGCGAGTCAAAAGATACTGCCGTTTCCTTTGAAATTCTTCCGCCGCTAAAGGGGAAGACGATCAGCTCCATTTACGACCATCTGGATCCCCTGATGGAATTTAAGCCGGCTTTTATAAATGTCACCTACCATCGGAGTGAGACCATGTTCAAAAAGAAGAATGATGGCACGTTTGAGAAAGTGGAAGTAAGGAAAAGGCCGGGCACCGTTGGCATATGTGCGGCCATTATGAATCATTATCAGGTCGACGCCGTACCTCATCTAATTTGTGGGGGATTTGGGAAGCGGGAAACGGAAGACGCGTTGATCGACCTGCATTTTCTGGGCGTCGACAACGTGCTCGTTTTGCGTGGGGACGCTCCAAAAAATGAAGCGGCTTTCAGCCCGGAGCCGGGAGGAAATCAATACGCAATCGATCTGTTAAAACAGGTTGTGAATCTGAATCAGGGAATTTATCTGGAAGAAGATATTAAGAATGGAAGCAAAACCAATTTCTGTATCGGCGTGGCCGGCTATCCTGAAAAACATTTTGAATCTCCGAACCTTGCCAATGATCTCGAATTTCTGAAAGCAAAAGTGGAGGCAGGTGCAGAATACGTTACAACGCAGATGTTTTTTGATAACCAGAAATTCTTTGATTTTGTAAAAACCTGCAGGAGCAATGGCATCGAAGTGCCCATTATTCCAGGACTGAAACCCATCACTAACAAAAAACAACTCAGTCTCTTACCCAAAGTGTTTCATGTAGATATACCTGCTGATCTGGCAAACGCGATTATGAAATGTAAAACCGACGACGAAGTGGAACTGATAGGAACTGAATGGTTATTACAACAAAGTCGCGAACTCAAAAAATCAGGTGTTCCTGTACTACATTACTACACGCTGGGTAAACCAAAAGTAATCTGGAATGTTGTGAAAGAACTGGTATAACCAGTACATATATGGCATATACTGACTATTATAAAATTCTGGGATTATCCAAAACGGCTACTGACGACGATGTAAAAAAAGCCTATCGCAAACTCGCGAGGAAACTTCATCCCGACCTCAATCCAAATGATAAGGAGGCGAGTAAAAAATTTCAACAGATCAACGAAGCCAACGAAGTGCTAAGTGATCCCGAGAAAAGAAAAAAATACGATCAGTACGGTCAGCAATATGGAGAGAACTGGGAAAAAGCTGAAGAGTTTGAAAAAGCCCGTCAGTCGGGTGCAGGACAAAGGAGATCAGGACAATCCGCCAATCCGTTTTCAGAATTTAGCGGCGGAGAAGATTTTGGTGAGGGACAATATTCCGATTTCTTTGAACAGATGTTTGGTTCCGGCGCTCGTGGTGGCTCCCGTAATACAAAATTCAGGGGACAGGATTACCAGGCTGAACTACACCTCTCCCTACGCGATGCGGCTAAAACCCATAGCCAGACGCTGACCGTAAATCAAAAAAATATCCGCATTACAATTCCTGCGGGCGTGGAAGACGGACAGGTAATTCGTTTGAAAGATCACGGTGCACCGGGAACCAACGGTGGCCCTAACGGCGACCTCTATATTACTTTCAGAATAGAACCTGATACTGTTTTTAAAAGATCAGGAAATGATTTGTACCTGAATCTTGATCTCGACCTGTATACTGCTGTGCTGGGTGGAGAGGTGATGGTGGATACACTCGATGGAAAAATCAAGCTCAAAGTTAAACCTGAAACACAAAACGGAACCAAAGCAAGATTAAAAGGTAAAGGCTTCCCCGTTTATAAGAAAGAAGAATCTTTTGGAGATCTCTTTGTGACCTATAACATATTGATACCGCAACATCTTACACCGCGACAGAAAGAACTTTTTACCGAACTTTCGAAAATGAAATAAAATACGAAAGATGTCAGACGAAATCATATCAATCGAAACATTTTGTTCTTACTATAAAGTAGAACGAACTTTTGTCGAAAATCTGGAATCGTATGGATTGATTTCAATCAGCTATGTTGAAAACGAACAATATCTTCTGAAAGAAGAATTGGCCGAGCTTGAAAAATTCAGCCGCCTGTATTACGAATTAGAAATTAATGTGCCCGGTATCGACGCGTTGAAACATATGCTTGAGAAAATAAAAGAGTTGCAACAGGAAGCCGAATTGCTGAGAGCCCGCCTGCGTATTTACGAATAGTCCTAAATTTTTTTATGAAGAAAATATTATTGCTTGTTCTGCTGACAGGGTTTTATTTCATTGTGTTTTCGCAGCAACCAGACTCTTTAACTTATCAGAAAACAAGCTACATGATTCCCATGCGGGATGGCGTATTGCTGAATACGGTTGTTCTAACACCTATAAAGAATAATTCACCGGCACCTTTTCTGATTGTTCGTACGCCATATGGAATTGATGGAGGGCTGCCTGCCGGGAATCAACCCGTCACGCTGCATAAAAATTATCCTTTCTACAATATGGCTGTTGATGGATATATTTTCGTCACGCAGGATATCAGGGGTAAATATAAAAGTCAGGGTAATATGGAAATTCATTCGCCCCTGATTCACAAAACGCAGAAGGGAGCAGTAGATGAAAGTACGGATACGTGGGATACGATCGACTGGCTTTTACACAATGTAAAAAACAACAATGGCAAGGCGGGTATTGTAGGAATTTCTTATCCCGGATGGCTTGCTCTGGTAGGGGCTGTGGATCCTCACCCGGCACTAAAGGCTTCGTCGGAACAAGCCTGTATGAGTGATCTTTTTCTCGGAGATGACTTTCACCACAATGGCGCTTTCCGGCTTAGTTATGGTTTTGAATATACCTATGAATTGGAAAACGATAAAACTACGGACAGCGACTTCCCCTTTCCACAATATGATCTCTTCACCTGGTATCTTAAACTCGGCAGTTTAAAAAATGTAAACGAATTATATTTTCACAACAGAATACCTACCTGGAATAATTTTGTAAAACATCCTGACTACGATAGTTTCTGGCAAAAAAATTCGCCGCTCTCGTATGTAACAAGAGCAGAAATACCTCAATTACATGTTGGTGGATATTATGATCAGGAAGATTTAAACGGACCACAACTGATGTATGCGCATATGGAAAAGTCGGACGATCAGCATATAAATCATATTGTTCTTGGTCCCTGGTTTCATGGTCAGTGGGGTAGAAGTATGGGCGACAGCATCGGTATGATCGCGTTGGGATCTAATACCGGAGAAACTTTTCGGGCACTTCAGAAAAAATGGTTTGACTACTATCTCAAAGGAATCGGAGACGGCAAATTTGAAGAAGCATACACTTTTCAAACAGGTTCAAATGTCTGGAAAACCTATACAAGCTGGCCTCCAAAAGACGCTGTGATTCAATCTCTTTATGCAGCGCCGGGAGCTCAGGCCACTTTTTCAAAACCGGTTTCTAATGGATCCGTATCCTATATAAGCGATCCGCAGAACCCAGTGCCCTACCGCACTTTGCCCATTGAACAGACATATGGCAGGGATAGTCGCTGGCGTACCTGGCAGGTAGACGACCAGCGATTTGCTTTCACCCGACCCGACGTAGTGAGTTTCATCACAGATTCTTTAAAAGAAGACCTGGTTGTCACTGGCTCAGTAGTAGCGCATTTGTTTGCCAGTACCACGGGCACCGACGCCGACTGGGTTGTGAAATTAATCGACGTTTATCCAGACTGGGATCCCGTGAACTACAAAATGAGTGACTATCAGCTACCCGTGACGATGGAAGTTTTCAGGGGTAAATTCAGGAAAAGTTTTGTGAACCCGGAAGCTATTGTTCCAGGCAAACCGGAAGAATATACTATTGGTCTGCACCAGATAAATCACATGTTTAAGAAAGGACATAAAATCATGATCCAGGTTCAAAGCAGCTGGTTTCCGATGATTGACCGTAACCCCCAGACGTTCGTCCCGAATATTTTTGAAGCCAGAGAATCGGATTTTATAAAAGCCACTCAAACGATCTATTTTTCTCCTCAATATCCAACAAGAATAGATTTACCGGTTCTGCAGAACTAGCAATGCTATTTTCAAAAGAATACCGACACACTATGGAGCAGTTACTGGCCGGCTTTATTCGTAACGGTATTTATTCCTATTACATTAAAAGTAATGACGAAATAAAGACGAAGGAAAAACGTAAGTAAAATAAGCTGGTTTTAAAAATTGTAATATAACAGGGGGGAATATATATATGTCCAAAAATCGAACCAGAAAGAAAAAAAGGGATATCTGCAAAAAAATAATTCAATAAGTTGTAATTCAATGCATCACAAAATCAGGAGTATAACTCAATTTATTAAACCAGGGCTGCCTGCAGGCTTAAAATAAGTGAGCATTCTCAAAAACGAAAAGTCTGGATATCCTGCCTTAGCCAGAATAGGCTCAAGAATACAAAAATTGGCAAATAATAGGCTCATCCTGTAAATAATAGGCTCATTTATTTATTAAGAGAGGGAATTCATCAGTTACATTGAACCTCAGGGGCTTACGATTTAGCCAATAGTTCCTTTACAGTAGTGCTGATGCTTTTGCCATCAATCTTGCCAGCCAGTTGTTTTGTGGCAACCCCCATCACTTTTCCCATATCCGCAGGAGAGTTGGCGCCCGTATCAGCGATAATTTTCTGAAGGATCATTTTCAATTCGTCCTGACTCATTTGGGCTGGAAGGAATTTCTCAATGATCGCAATTTCTTCTTCTTCTTTGGTTGCCAGGTCGGGTCTGTTTTGGGCCTTGTATATTTCGAGAGAATCTTTTCTTGATTTAAGAAGTTTCTGCAGAAGTTTCACTTCTTCTTCCTCTTTGAGATCACCAGCTGCACCCTCGGAGGTTTTGGCAAGTAAAATGGCAGCCTTGATTGCACGTAAAGAGCGCAACGCTTTTTCGTCTTTTGCCAGCATGGCTGTTTTGAGATCGGTCATTACTTTTTGTTCGAGACTCATACATTATAATTTATTCTCGTTAAGCTGTTTTGCCCTGGATTTCTGATAAATATTTCGGGCGAAATTTTTGATCTCGATGGCCAGGTCATCGTGGCGGGTTGCTCTTTGATAAGTATCCGCCATGGTCATCAATGTCTGATAAAAAAAATCTTCCATTTCGTCTACCATCATGTCTTTTGTCCACAAGTCGATACGAAGAGCTGCCTTGTCGCCACCATCCCAGAGAGACAACAAAAATGCCTTGGCTTTTCTGGTGTTTTCAGGGGCATTATCAGGCGCGCTCCAGGTAATTTCCTGTGGTACTTTCTCCTCATCCAGACCTACCTCAATATGTATCGCAGATGCATTCATTTAATATAAAAGTTTTGACTTAAGTAGAAAATAATCTGTTTATAATGGCTTCATTGTCAGCCTTTAAGTTTTTGACTTTAGACTTTAGGCTGTAGGCTTTCAGCTTGGAGCTCTGGGCCCCAAAAAGCAAAGTTACTGGTAAAAACGGTCGCTTTGTATCAAATTCACACTGCAATAAAACTGCGGAAATTACGAAGCCTGCCTTTAAGTATTTACGCGCTGTGAATCCAGTATGATATTAGATAAATTTACATTGGTTTGTTTTCCGTCATCCGTCATCCCTGTCTGCTGCAAAGCAGGCGTCATCAAAATCCGTACTATGAAAAATCTTTACTTGAGGGTTTGCTCGCTATTAGCGTGCCTTTGTTTATTCTATCAATCATCCCTATACGCACAGTGTTTATGTACAGGTGGAATTCCGGCAACTGCGATTGATCAGTCCATTACGATTTCACCAACCACAGCCAGTTCACTGACTTTTGCATTTCAACAATTCGACCCATCCATCGGAAATTTAAGTTGCGTGACGCTTCATGATACCATAACCGGAACTTCGGTTACGGGTGCCGGTAATACGGGTCCCGACAGCACAGCGTTTCTTTTTCAGCTTACGCTGACGAACAAAATTTCAGGACCCGGTATTACTTTAACCCATGTATATAATGCAGTACATGGATACGATACGTTGGCACCTTTTGGCCAGCCCGGAGATACCATTACATACGGACCGGAGAACTTCATAAGCTTTCCAACAGGGATTGGATCAGCAGGCGGTAATGCAGCCTATCTTGGAACAGGAACGGTCGGATTTACTTATTCTGTTAATGGAGGATTGATTACGCTCGACGGCGGATCCAACTATAATTCTTCCGTTACTACCGTGATTGGTGGCACACTGCATTTAACTTATTACTGGTGTCCGAGTGTGGCTCTGGGAACAGCGATCAGCAATTTTTCGGCTTATAAACAAAATGGAATGGTCTCGCTACAATGGCTTGGCTCAATAGATCAAAATGGATTAGTATATGAAATCGAATACAGCAAAGACAACGAAAGTTGGCAAACAGCAGGAACCGTCCCGGCTGGATCTGCTCCAACGGGTACTGTTGCACAATTCCAGTATCAATACAACACTTCTCAAACTGATATGGGAGAAATATACTTCCGGATCAAGCGGATTGATGAACAGGGAAATGTCGTCTACTCAATCGTCAAAGCGATAAACCTGCAACAGACAGACCAGAAACCGGGAATTCGGATTTATCCAAATCCAGTAACCCAGAATATCCTGGTACAGTTTGATGAACAACAGACTGGCAATTTCAATCTGGAACTCGTAAATACGACTGGCCAGATCATTGAAAAGAAACAGGTAGCGTTGATGGGCACAACGATGACCAATATGGAACTTTCCGTGAAACCGGCCAGTGGAATTTATTTCCTGAGGGCGATTAATCCGGCTAATAATAAGCAGTTCCTGACCAAGGTTATTGTGAACTGATTTTTTTCCGTAGGTTTGTCTGGCATAAATACTTCACAATGGAATACAATACTACGCGTAATCATCTGATTATGCGTGAATACGGCCGCCACATCCAGCGGATGATCGAATATTTACTTACGATTGAGGATCCTGTGGTACGCGAAAGAAACGCAGCAGTAGTAATAGAACTGATGGGATTTCTGAATCCTCACCTGAAAAATGTGGAGGACTTCCGTCATAAATTATGGGATCACCTGTTTCTGATTTCTGATTTTAAACTCGACGTTTCTTCTCCGTATCCCATACCTACGGCTGAAACACTGAAAGTAAAATCTGACCCGCTACCATATCCTAAAAGATATCCAAAGCACGCTCATCTGGGAAAAAATCTTGAGTTGATTATCGATAAAGCGCTGGCTGAAGAAAATCCTGAAAAGAAAAACGGATTTGCAAATGCAGTGGCTTATTATATGAAACTTGCCTACAACAACTGGCATAAAGAAACGGTACATGATGATGCGATCCAGGGTGAATTAAGTGCCATTACCAATGGACAACTTGAATTTACAAATACACCTTTCGTTCGAAGCTTCAGACCCAACGAAAATCGTGAGAGAAGTGGTGGGTACGGATATGACCGCAACAAACGCAATCAGAAATTTCAGCGCAACAATAATAATAACAACCGGAACAACGATCGCGGAGGTAAATTCAAAAAGAAAAGATATTGAATGAATGCCTTTGAAGTAACCGGTGGTAAACGTTTGAAAGGTGATATCGTTCCACAGGGGGCTAAAAATGAAGCGCTCCAGGTTATCAGCGCTGTGTTGTTGTCCAAAGGCAAAATTACCATCTCAAATATTCCCGACATTCTGGATGTCAACCTGCTCATTGAAGTGCTGCAGGAAATGGGAGTTAAAACAGAAAGATCTTCCCGTCATGTTTGTAGTTTTCAGGCCGACGATGTAAATGTCGATTATCTGAACAGTGAGACTTTTCGCAAAAAAAGTGGCAGACTCAGGGGTTCAGTAATGCTGGCCGGTCCGCTAATAGCCAGATTCAAAATGGCCTACGTACCAAAACCCGGAGGTGATAAAATCGGAAGGCGAAGACTCGATACACATATGACGGGGTTTGAAAAACTGGGGGTGAAATTCTCTTATGATCCGGGTGATGATTATTTCCGTCTCGAAGCTGCTGAACTTAAAGGAAATTATATTCTCCTCGAAGAACCTTCCGTAACGGGAACTGCCAATATTATTATGGCAGCCAGTCTCGCTACCGGCGTTACTACCATCTATAACGCAGCCTGCGAGCCCTATATACAACAGCTCTGCAGAATGTTAAACAGGATGGGTGCAAAGATTACGGGTATTGGAAGTAACCTGTTGTCGATAAACGGTGTGAAAGAATTGGGAGGAACGGAACACCGGATGCTGCCTGATATGATTGAAATAGGATCATTCATTGGTATGGCGGCGATGACCCAAAGTGAGATCCTGATAAAAAACGCTGCTGTAAACGAATTGGGTCAGATACCTGATAAATTCAGACAAATGGGTATCCGCCTCGATATGCAGGGGGACGATATCTTTGTGCCTGAACAGGATATTTACGAGATTCAAACCTACCTCGACGGTTCTGTTTTGACCATATATGATCATCCATGGCCAGGGCTTACACCCGACCTGCTGAGCGTTATGCTGGTGGTGGCTACTCAGGCCAAGGGCAGTGTGCTCATTCACCAGAAAATGTTTGAAAGCAGGCTGTTTTTTGTGGATAAACTACTGGATATGGGCGCACAGATTATCCTTTGTGATCCACATCGTGCGGCTGTTATCGGTTTGGGAAGGATACACAAACTGCGGGGAGTGACCATGAGCAGCCCGGATATCAGGGCAGGCGTTTCCCTTTTGATCGCGGCCATGAGCGCCGAGGGCAAAAGTGTGATACAGAATATCGATCAGATCGATCGTGGATACCAGTACATTGACGAAAGACTTAACCGACTGGGCGCGTCCATTAAAAGATTATAAATAACACCCATGCTGATTATCATAACAGCACCTTCTGGTGCCGGTAAAACCTCCATTACCCGTTATCTACTTCAGCATTTCCCACAACTGGCCTTTTCAGTCTCAGCAGCCACCCGACAGCAGCGTCCGGATGAAACAGATGGGGTGGATTATTATTTTATGAGTTTAGAGGAATTTCAACATAAAATACAAAACCAGGAATTTATAGAATGGGAAATGGTGTACGAGGGCCGATATTATGGGACTTTAAAGTCTGAATTACAGCGATTGAGGGCAAAAAATAAGATCCCCATTCTGGATATCGACGTGAAAGGGGCTATACATGTACAGGAGCAATACCCCGAACAAAGTTTATCTATTTTTGTGCAGCCGCCTTCCATCGAGGAGCTGCGGAAGAGACTGGAGTTCAGAGCCACTGAGTCGGCAGAAGCCTTACAGGACAGACTGAACAAGGCAGCCTACGAAATCTCCTTTCGCCATCATTTCAACAATATTATTGTAAACGACAATCTTCAAAAAGCCTGCGAAGAAGCAAGGCACGTCATTTCAGACTTTCTGACTCGGCAGCTGCGATAAAGGGTTATGAGTTATGGGTTAGGGGTTATGGATGAAAAATCTTATTATTATTAACTCATAACCCCTAACCCATAACCCTTATCTCATAACCCATAATCAAGTTAAAGCCTAAATTCGCAGTTACATGATCAACACCAATACCCTGATCTGGATCATCATTGCCTGGCTGATGATCATATTTTTTGCCGGCATCGAAATCGCGTTTGCCAACGCGAACCGGCTCACCATTGAAATCAGGAAAAAGCAAGGTTTAAAAAGAAGCATTTTATTATCGGGATTTCTTGATACGCCAAGCCGTTTTATCAGTGCCCTGTTGATTGGATTCAATTTATTTCTCGTCATTTTCGGATTGCTGGTGGGTGAAACCTTATCCCCATTATGGGAGTTCATCATAAAAAAAACCGTTGTTCCCCAGGCCTGGGTGGATATATTTCGTTTGATGTTCGAGACGATCACCTCTACGCTCTTTATTCTTTTTTTTGGAGAGCTAATTCCAAAGGCACTTTTTAGAGCTAAAAGTGACAGTCTGCTCGATTTTTTTGCATCGATAAGTAGTTTCTTCTATAATCTGTTCTATCCTGTCTCGGTTTTTTTTACACGTATTTCTGAATGGATTCTCAAATATGTTTTTAATGTTCGTATCGATGAACGCAAAGACCTTTTTGCAAAAGCCGATCTCGGCAATTTCTTTCAGCAAAGGGGTGAAGCCGATGAACCACAGCAGGAACTGAATACAGAACTATTTGAAGCTGCCCTCTCATTGCCTAAAGTGAAAGTGAGAGAATGCCTGATACCGCGCAAGGAAATTGAAGGGATTGATATTCGATTGACTATTGAGGACGCGCGAAAGAAATTCATGAACAGCAAACTCAGCAAGCTGGTTGTTTACGACGGCAATATTGATCATGTGATGGGGTATATTCATCAGCTGGATCTTTTTAAAGGGCCTGCATCCATTCGTGATATTCTTCTGCCGATTCCTGCCGTACCTGAAAGTATGAGCGCTACGGATTTGATCAGCAAATTCAGCAGAGAGAGAAAAAGTATTGCCTGGGTTGTGGATGAATTTGGTGGCACTGCTGGTATTGTTACGATGGAAGATCTGCTGGAAGAAATTTTCGGAGAAATAAGAGACGAATATGACACCGAAGAATTTGAGGAGAAGAAATTATCCAACGACGAATTCATATTCGCGGGAAGACTTGAACTGGATTATCTGAATGAAAAATATGAACTTGATTTTCCTGAAAATGAATCCGAGACGCTTTCAGGTTTCATCATAAATCGTCATGAAGCCATTCCCCGGCTTAAAGAACATATCATCATTGACGACTACGAATTTGAGATCCTTAGCGTCAGCGATACCCGGATTGAAATGGTAAAGATGAAACTTCTGAAATAAAGCCTAAAGCTGAAGGCTTAAAGCGCAAGGCACAAAGCGTAAGGCCTAAAACTGAAGGCGTAAAGCGCAAGGCACAAAGCGTAAGGCCTAAAGCTTAAAGCCTAAACCCTAAAACTGAAGGCCTAAAGCCCCCTTTACCATCTGCTATTAACCATCCGCAATTTAAAAACTTTCCGCCTTATGCTTTCGGCGTTTCGCCTTCCGCTTTAAGCTTTGAGCTTTAAGCTTTAAGCTTTGAGCCGTCAGCTTTCAGCTTTCAGCTTTATGCTTAGGGCTTTTCAATTACCTTTGCGACTCTTTAATAAATGGCAATTCGGTGAACTATGGCTTTAAATTTTTTTAAGAGAACCCCGGGACAGGCGGAAATGTCATTCATCGAACATCTTGAGGCCCTGCGCTGGCATATTGTACGGTCGGTATTGGCAATTGTTGTTCTGGCAGTTTTCGCATTTATTAAAATTGACTGGATATTCGAGCATGTTATAATGGGGCCGTTGAAGCAGGACTTTCTTTCGGTCGTTGGACTTTGCCACCTCAGTCATTTTCTTGGTATAGGAGATACGCTTTGTTTGCCGGCAGCGAATGTGCAATTGCAAACTACGGCATTTGGGTCCCAGTTTATTTCAAGCATAACAATTGCATGCGTCTGCGGATTTATCATTGCCTTTCCTTATATATTCTGGGAATTCTGGCGATTTGTGAAGCCGGCCCTGTCACCAAAAGAAATCAAAAGCACCCGTGGTTCGATATTTTTTGTGACATTCTTTTTCATGTTGGGGATATCTTTTGGTTATTTCCTGCTTGCACCGTTTACATTTAGTTTTCTTTCGAACTATAAGCTTGGCGTGAGCGGTATGCTGATAACGAGGCCAACGCTGGATGATTATCTGGATAACCTGTTGGATATTTTGATAGGATCGGGTATCGCTTTCCAACTTCCACTTATAAGTTATGTATTAACCCATATTGGATTAATCACTCCTGATTTCCTCAGAACCTATCGGAAATATGCCTACGTAGCCATTCTGTTTGTTGCTGCTGTTATTACACCCTCACCTGATTGGATGAGCCAGACCATCGTTGCACTTCCGCTGATCCTTTTATATGAAATCAGCATCCGAATTTCAGTAAGAGTGGAGAAAAATCTAAGGAAGAAGGAAGGTGAATTTTAGGCTATGCCTAAAATTCAAGTATGGGAGTATGGGAGTATGAGAATGAAAATTATTTTCGTTCCAGCCTTAACAGATTTTGTTGATAGTTGCAATTCGGAAATCGCCCCCCATACTCCCATACTCCCATACTCCCATACTTGCTTTCATTGTCTTCTTTCAATTTCTTCCATGAGTTTGCCAAAGATTTCATTCACGGAACCTTCGCCGGGGATATAAACTACTTTGTCGAACTTCTTATAGTAATCAGCTACGGCTGCCGTTTTTCTTTCATACTCTTCAATTCTCGATCCGATTACGGATTCGTTTACATCGTCGGTGCGTCCGGAGGTAAGTCCGCGGTTTAGCAATCTTTTGATGAGTTCTGCTTTGGAAACCTGGAGTGCCAGGACCACATTGATAGACATATTTTTCTCGGCTAGCAATTTATCAAGCGCCTCAGCCTGGGCATTTGTTCTGGGAAAACCATCAAAGAGAAAACCATTCACACCTGGATTTTCTTCAAGCGCTTTGCCGATCATACCGATTACTACAGCATCCGGGACGAGTACGCCCTGGTCCATCAGATTCTTGGCTTCCAGGCCTAAAGCGGTGCCCTTTTTGATCTCATTTCGAAGAATATCCCCCGTACTCAGGTGTTTAAACCCGTAAAGAGCAATTAACTTCTCGGATTGGGTACCTTTTCCACTGCCAGGCGGACCAAAAAGAATTAGGTTAAACATTGCAACCAGATTAAACATTATGAGCGGAATAAGGTATTGACAAATATAGTGTACGGTTGTTATAATTCCTTTAACAAATCAGCTGTTTCATTGCTCAGAAAGCTAATAAATACAACATTATTTGCTGAAAGAAATCGCCCATTTATCTAATATGTCAAGGAAATGACAAACCGAACGAACCGCTACTGCGTAGATTTGTTAGATATATTATAAACATGAACAAACTATTTAAATCATCCGGTATCGTAATGCTTGCAATCTTTTTTCAGCAGTGTTATTCTCAAACCGGCAATAGTAAAAATACAGCTATGGATAAAAATCAGGTTCATCCAGACAGTTCTTTTGTAAACAAAACAGATGCGGAATGGCAGAAAATTCTGCCGTCGGACGTTTATTATGTTGCAAGACAAAAAGGAACAGAAAGGCCTTTTACAAGTAAGTTTGAAACATCGAAAGAAATCGGTACCTACTATTGTGCAGTGTGTGGAAACCCGTTATTTAAAAGTGATACAAAATTTGAAAGTGGATGCGGATGGCCCAGTTTTTACGAGCCAATCAGCAAAACCAGTATAATCTATCTTAAAGATAATTCTCTGGGAATGGAAAGAACCGAAGTAGAATGCGGCAGATGTAAATCACATCTCGGCCATGTATTTGACGACGGACCACCACCAACAGGATTAAGATATTGCATTAATGGAGTCGTGTTAGACTTCAAAAAGGCGCAGGAAGCGCAAAAAAACTATGACGCAAAGAAATAAACACGTGGTGCTGGATAAAAAAGCTCCGGACTTTCCCCGGGGCTTTTTTATTTAACTAACTATAATCTCTCTGTTTTTGGCAATTCTCGTCATTTTATTTTGGGTTTTTCAATTAACATATATGTCAAGTAATATCAGATGACAATTTTTTTTATATGTTGAAGGCTTGCATTATAAGAAAGTATAGGTTATTTTGTGAAGTAATTGATTGAATATTAGATACCTGAAGCTCAGTCTTCGAACAACTTCCGGCTTTTTATTAAAATCCTCTTCCTGAAAGTTTAATAATATCTCTTCAAGATTATGGATTCATTTAAAACACTTTCTATTATAATTCCTGCTTACAATGAAGCCAAGACTATACATCTTATCCTTGACCGTGTTCATGCGGTAAATTTGGTCCACAATTTACAAAAGGAGGTGATTTTGGTAAATGATTGTTCAACAGATGCTACGGAGACTGTATTATTAGAGTACAAGGCCAAGCATCCGGAAATGAACATGCAATATTACAGACATGAAATCAATCAGGGCAAGGGAGCTGCTATTCATACAGGAATAAAAAAAGCAACTGGTGAATTTCTGGTCATACAGGATGCTGACCTGGAATATGATCCCGAGGAATTTAATGAGTTGCTGAGGCCGGTAATACGAGGTTCCGCAGATGTTGTCTATGGTTCAAGGTTCTTGGGCGGTAATCCTCATCGCATACTATTTTATTGGCACTCAATAGGTAACAAAATGTTAACCAGATTAAGCAATATGTTTACTAATCTTAACCTGACAGATATGGAAACATGTTATAAATTATGCAAAACTCAGATAATTCAGAATATCGAATTAAAGGAAAAGAGATTTGGATTTGAACCCGAAATAACTGCTAAGCTTGCCAGAATCCCGGATATTCGAATTTACGAGGTGGGAATTTCATATTATGGTCGAACTTATCTGGAAGGGAAAAAAATTGGATGGAAAGATGGTTTCCGCGCTATCTTCTGTATTTTAAAATACAATTTATTTCGCTGATGTCATTGAACACGCAATCGGATCCTTCCGGTTTCGAAACTCTTGAAGCTTTCTCCCAGACTTTATCATTTAACAACTGGTTAAGTAAAAAAATCGGCATTTATGTGAAGGGTCAAATTCTCGAAATCGGGAGTGGAATTGGCAATATTTCGGCTTTTTTACTAAAAGATCATGATCATGTATCATTAAGTGATCTTCGCCCTGAATATTGTAACCTGCTACGAAATAAATTTAACAATGATCCTCATCTCCAGGCTGTTTATGAACTGGATCTTTCGTCAGAGAACTTTAATTTTCAATACAGCGATTTATTAGAAAAATTTGATACAGTAATTGCATTAAATGTAATTGAACATATTCAGAATGATTCACTTGCAATACGGAATGCTATGTCGCTTCTAAAAAATGACGCCAAGCTGATAATTTTGGTTCCAGTTGGGAAATGGCTGTACAATTCCATCGACCGGGAACTTGGTCATTATAAAAGATATACAAAAACTGAAATAAATGAATTAATGAAATCAGCTGGGTTGTTTATAACTCACAGCAGTTATTTTAATGCCGCTGCAATTCTGGGGTGGTGGTTTTCTGGCAATATACTTCATGAAAAAATCTTATCGCCTGCCAAATTAAAAATATATAATCAATTCATTCCGCTGTTTAAAATCGCTGACAAGTTGATTACACCATTTACGGGCATATCGGTAATTTCGGTTGGAAGGAAAAAAACGAATTAAAAAATGTCGAGTTCTTTAATGTATCCATCGCAATCAAATAAGAAGGACTTATTTTTTAAATTGGCAACTTACATCCTGTTTATTACATTTTTTTTAAACTGTTTTACGCCTCTTAGGATTCATTATGACATGTTACGTTATTTTGCCATTAAGGATTGCATTGAATTGAAATGCCCTCCTGGAGCTGATCCTAACGATTATCTTCCTTGGGGTTATACGCTGCTTTTACTTCTTCTTTCAAAACTTGGTATACTGAAGTCGTTCTCTATCGTTTTAATAAATTGCCTTTATCTGTTTGGCGGACTTTTCTTTGTGAGGAAAATATTTATATATATCCGCTCACCCTTTTTTTTATTTTTCCTGATTCTTATTAATTGGACAGTGATCAAATTTGTTGTACATCCTTTATCGGAAATGCAATATTTGTTTTTTTCTCTTGGCGGTATTTATGCCTTCTATAGGTTTACTATAGATAAAAATATTTGGTATCTCGTTGTAGCTTTTATCATGGCCTCTCTTGCATTTTTAACACGTACGATAGGCATCACGTTGTTGGCTACTTTTCTTACCTCACTTATTTGGGAGTTCAGGCAACAGATTATTGTTGTTATTAAAAAAAACAGAACGCTCCTGTTCGCTTTTATAGCATGTATTTTAATAGTATTGTTTTTTTCGAAACAATTGGGATTAAATCACTATGCCGCTGTAATGCTCAAACAGTTTAATGAAGGCCTTCATTTTTCCGATGTACTTGTGTGGCACTTTTCTGAATGGGGGGAAATATTAATGAATACGCCCAAAGCGAAAATGATAAGCGTTCTGCCTCAGCCATTGGGATACTGGTTATTTTTTATTTTGGGCATTTTGGGTGTGTGTGGATTTATTTATATCTGTTTTCTGAAGAAAAATAGAATTCCATTCGTAGTTAAAGCCTATCTTTTTTTCTATATCCTGCTTTTGTTTAACTGGCCATTTCCGGATCCCCGATTCTGGGTTCCTATTATTCCTTTGATAGCAGCGGTACTAAGTGACCAAGCAGTGACATTTTCAAAAAATAAGGTAATCAAATGGGGCGGCCTTGTTTGCCTCACGATTTATTCAGTATTCGGCATAATTGCCGTTGGTTACATGACTTTTACATCGTTTAGTAAAGAATCTTGTTCCAAAACTCAAGCGTCCGGTGTTTACAGAAATGAGTATGAAACCCATTTTTTTGGGAAGCCAATATCAGATACTGTTACAGTCGTAAATCAGCAGATAGTGGATTTGTTAAACAAATACGATAAATAAATATTGCTTTTCTATACAAAGAAACATTCAGGATAGTCTCATAAATTAGGTTATAAAAAAACCCTTTTCCACTGGAAAAAGGTTTTTTATATTTTAATTATCTCTTTAATCAAGTTAGTTCTTTCCGGAAATCACCTGCTGAACCTGTGCGAACGTCATAGCTTTCAGCTGGCTTGTCGTATAACCGTTTACTTTACGGGTGGCTGCGCTGTTTCCCGTTGTTTTAGAGGCAGGAATAATTACGTAACGATAGGGCAAACCCGTCAGGTCTTGTGTTGAAAGAATATTTATCTGACCTACGGTATAGTCTTCAGAAATAAAATAGTTCAGGGCAGAAACTGGCTGTATATCTGCAACACTTGTTGTTGAGAAATTTATATAAGTCAAAATAACACCGCTATCAAGAATAGCTTGTGATAATGCAGATGCCGTAACTGTACCTTCATATAAACTGTCAGTTGTATTGTACGTAGTGGTCAGTGAAATCCAGCCTGAAGAAAGCACACTATCGGGACCAGCAGGACCGGCAGGACCGGCAGGACCTGTGTTTCCTGTTTTACTACAACTAGCCAGGCCAATTGCAAAAATCGCAGCCACACAAAGAAAACTTCTGAATTGTTTCATCTTAAAATATTTAATATATGAGGTGATAGGAGCGGTTACAGTTGCAAGATAATTTATTTACTTAAACGGAATATTGTGTAACATCTCTTTTCCTGAATACGGGAAACAAAATAAGAGGTTGCTTCATATTCATTTAAACCGAATCTGGTGAATTATCCTTATGCTGCCATAAGTGGAGACAGGCATAAGTCCTGAAGGGTGACCATTTTTCTGATATTCTCAGCATGTCTTCCCTTAGTTTTTTTTTATTCGATTTGTCGAGTTTGTATATTTTGATCATTGCCTGCTGTATCCCCAGATCATCCACGGCAAAAACGTCTTCCCGACCGAGGGTAAACATCAATAGCATTTCTGCCGTCCAACGACCCACTCCTTTTATCTGCGTGAGGTATTCAATTACCTCTTCGTTGGACATTTTCCCAAGGATTTTATGATCCAGTCCGAACTCGATGGTGAACTTTGCAACATTGTGAACATAGTTTGCCTTTGCACCGGATAAACCGATCGAGCGAAGCGTTTCATGGGAAATGGCCAGGATCTGTTCTGCACTGGGTTTCTTATTAAATAATTTCAAAAACCGCTTGCGAATCGTTTCTGCAACTTTTGTGGATAGCTGCTGGCCAAGGATTGAATAACACAAATATAAATGAACATGCTGGCGCCTCGACAGCTTCAGTAATTTTTTATCTTCTAAAATCCTGGCAAATTTTTTATCCTTCGACAAATGCAAATGATACGGAGCGGGTGGCATGAACGCAAATTAAGGTGTTTTAGCGTTCCAGTAGTCCGTCGATTTTGAATATCACGCCGTTTCTGGCCATAGGGCTTACGGATAAAACATTCGAAGTGGTATCGCTTCCCAGTACCTGAACAGTAGTCTGAATTCCTGTTATATAAAATATGAGAGTGCTGTCGGATGCAGTCTGAATCATACTGCTGTCACCAACATCGTAACCGAAGAGCCGCTGCGGAATCATACTTAATAATACCCATGAACGGAGGCTGTCGGGACTAACTGAATTTAAATCTGCAGGTGTATTATAACCTACATTTCTGAATGCATCATTATCTGGTGCAATCAAAGTATAAGGGCCACCAGTTGAAAGCAAAACGGAGAGCGTATCTGGAAATGGTGTAGACAACTGAATGGCCTGATTAAAAAAAGTTAATGAAGTGTCGCTGCTGACCATTTGACTGAGACTTTGCGTTGGCGGCAATAATACATTTTGTAATGCGAGCATTATGCCGTTGCTTGCTGCGGCCTCCGAATTGAGAAACTGGTAACCATTCACATATGTTCTGTTAGAATCTCCCGAAACAAATGTCGAATCTCCATTGGCCATAATCAGCTTTTCCTCTGTTTTTCCTATAAAGGACTCAAAAGGCAATGCCGTTCCAGCATAGGTTTGATATAGTACCCAGGCTCTCGCCTGATCCGGAGTAAATGCATTGATAACGGTTTGAGAGTAACCGGAAGCGACACAGGCAGCGTCATTAGGAACCATCAGGGTAAAAATAGCAGGACTGCTGAAAACGGAATCCAACCCGGCTTTAATAACCGCCGAATTAAAAATGGTAGTATTCGTGCCCGTTGACAGGAGAGAACCAAGCGTAGCAGTTTGTGCATTAATTCCCGAAGGCGAAGTCTTATTGCATGCCACGAATAAAAACACACTCAGCAAAATCAATAAAAAGGTTATTCGGATGCTCACAAAAAATTTGATCATAAATACAGCCTCAATAAATGGTCTGAATAAGCCCCGGGTTTCGGGCTTTTTATGCTATACGTTTAAAAAGTCTTTCTGGTATGCTGAGCGCTATATTTATTCCATATTAAAGCTAACCCTGCCGTCTTTTTCGTCCTTCAGGGAGATACCAATTTCCAATAATTGTTTGCGTATGCGATCTGATGTCTGGTAGTCTTTTTTTGCTTTTGCAGCACTTCTTATTTCAATAAGCAGATCCATAACTCCTTTTATTTTGTCGAAACCCGGTTTACTATCTTCCCGAAGTCCGAGAATATCTTCCAAATATGTTTTAAACATGGACTGGACGAATGACAGTGTTTCAGGTGACAGTGTTGTTTTTTCAAGATCCCCACTACGAAAAGAATTTATATGATTTACCAGCTGGAACATATTTGCCAGCACTTTTGCGGTGTTGAAATCATCATTCATGAAATCATCCATCTCCCTGCAGAGGGAATTGAATTGGTTTTCGATTTGCTCGTTAACAGTTTTTGACCCATCCGTTTTCATTTTCAACAGCTCCTGGTATGCGTCCCACAATCTTTTAAGGCCCTTTTCTGCTGCCTGTAGGGCTTCATTCCCAAAATCCAATGTGCTCCGGTATTGCGTCTGGAGAATGAAGAAGCGAATCGTCATGGGGTGATAGGCCTGTGTCAAAAGCGGACTGTTGCCGGAGAACATATCGGTTAGGCGAATCACATTGTTATAACTCTTGCCCATTTTTTTCCCGTTGATGGTGATCATATTGTTGTGGATCCAATAACGGGCAGCCAAATGATGATTACAAATCATGCTTTGCGCAATCTCACTTTCATGATGAGGAAACATGAGGTCCATACCACCGCCGTGAATGTCAAACTGGCTTCCAAGATATTTTGTACTCATAGCAGAACACTCGATATGCCAGCCGGGAAAACCTTCTCCCCAGGGACTGGTCCATCGCATGATATGATCAGGAGGTGCGGATTTCCATAAAGCAAAATCCTGCCTGTTACGCTTCTCTTCCTGGTTTTCGAGATCTCTGGTCGTTTCCAGAAGGTCGTCGAGTTTGCGGCCACTGAGTTTGCCGTAAGGATACTTCTCTGCATATTTTTTTACGTCAAAATAAACGGACCCGTTTACTTCATACGCGTATCCGGATTTGATGATTTCCTGAATCATGTTGATCTGTTCCACAATATGACCCGTGGCCGTTGGCTCGATACTGGGTTCAAGATTGTTGAATTGAAGCATGGCCCAGTGAAAGAGATTGGTATATTTCTGAACCAGTTCCATTGGTTCGAGTTTCTCGATCAATGCTTTTTTGGAAATTTTATCCTCAGCCGCCCTGCCTTCTTCTTCAAAATGTCCGGCGTCGGTAATATTTCGGACATATCTTACTTTATACCCCAGGTGAAGCAGGTAGCGATAGATTACGTCGAATGTAATAAACCCTCTTGCGTGACCCAGATGACTTTCGCCGCTTACCGTGGGACCGCAAACATACATGCCCACGTGATTGGGGGTGATAGGAATAAATTCTTCCTTTTGTCTTGAATAAGAATTGTAAACTTTAAGATGACTCATGGCTTCGCTCAAATATAAACATTTATAGCTTTCTTCACTTTAGCTGCAGATCTGTAAGAACTGCGTGGTGATCGGAATATGGTGAGGTAAGTTTCATGCTTTGAACAATTGTAAAATCTTTTGACGGAAGTATATAGTCGATACGTAACGTTGGTGAAATATGTATATAACTTCTGCCTATACCAAAATTTTTTGAAATGAACGCATCCTGAAGGTTTCCCCGGATGTGAAAATAAGTGTATGAATTCGGTACGTCGTTAAAATCACCACATATCACCAGTGGATATGGACAAATATCCAGTTGCCGGCGAACCGTATCGGCCTGGTATCCACGCAAACCCAGCGCGTCTTTTAGTTTTTTTGCGAGTGAGCGGGATGCCTGCAACATACTATCTTCCGCATTTTTCACAATCTCAACGTTCCTGAAATCTTTCTGCTTAAATAAAACAGATTGAAGATGCGTTGTAAATACGCGAATCATTTTACCATTTACGTTAATGTCGGTGGCAATCATACTTTCCGTTTTTTGAATCGCATCAGATTTGAAATATACCTGCGATTTCGAAACGATAGGAAATCTTGAAAATATTATAATGCCTGTTTCATATTTATAAGCGCGGTTTCGTAAATCTCTCGAAAAGAAAAAATAAGGAAACCCGAGTTGTTTTTGTATAAACCGGATATTGGATTTAGAGGAATCCGTTGGTTCATAAAACTCCTGAAAACACAATATGTCTGCCTGCTGTGTGCCAACGAGTTCAAGCATCGCTATCCGATGTCGTGAATCTCCAATCTTTTTTGTGGTGAATTCATCCCAACTGCGAACGTTCCATGTCATGATTCGGACGCTCGACGAATCTTTAAGACTAAAATCATTCTTGGCAAGACTAAAGCCAAAAAAAGCATGTATGTTTTTCCAGCCGATCAGAAGACAGATAAGGGAAATAAAGAGATATCGGGGACTGACGAAAGCCCAGAATAACAAATACAGGATTAACAACAACAGAAACAACGGAAAAATAAATGCGAGTAACGCGATGAACCACCATTTATCCGGATGAAGAAAAGCGTTACAACACGCGAGAAGAAATAACAGTCCTACTGCTATATTAAACAGAATAAAAAAGCGTTTTGTAAATGCCCGCAATGAAGTCATTAGGAAGCGTCTTTGAAGTTAGAAATCTTCCTCCTCGGCTGCCCGCTTCAGTATTTCCTTTTCTTCGTTAGTAAGGTAGCGGTATCCCTGTTGGTTTATTTTATCGAGTATTTCATCGATTCTCTTCTGCGTAATATTGGGAATTTTTTTATACGGTTGTGTGCCGGAAACATTATAGAAAAATTCATCTTTTTTATTCTTTGGCTTTTTCTTTTTTTCAGGGTTGAAAAGATTTCCAAACCAGTCGAAGAAATTATTAATCCAAATGCTTCCATCGCGACCCCTTCGCAACTGATCAATGAATATAAATCCTACACCAGCCGCGCCGGCATAAGCAAAATATGAAGCAAGATCTCCGTTTCGAATTCCTGAAAAATTCAACAGCACAAAAACCAGCGTCAGAATCCACAACGGAATGCCACCGCTGATCATAGGAAAAATTCTATAATCAGGTGAAACCACGGTAGTGGCCACTGCAACAGCTGCTATAGAACAATTTGCTCCGGTAAGTATATCGCTGTCCATGGTAAGACGCAAATCCGGTACAATGAGATGCGCCAATACGTAAATGATCGCTCCACCAATGCCTCCGTATAAGTAAACGGGGACCAGTTTCCTGTTACCAGTGAGATCCTGTAAAATATATCCAAAACTCCACAGCCAGAACATATTGGAAATAAAACGAAACAACTGGATATCTGAAAACATGAAGCTGATCAGCGTCCATGGCTTCCACGCGATCTTGTTTGGACTCGCCGGCAACACAAACCAACTAAAAACATGTGTGAGAAAACTATCGGCAGATGCGTTGGTGAGTAAAAAGAATACATACACAAATTTCAATACTACAAAAATTACAGCGTTCAGGACCAGTAGCTCAACAAGCGCGTTGCCATCCTGTCCCAGATACATTCGTTTCCTGTAATTTTCTTCTTTCACATCCATATCTTCTTTCTTACTAGTTGCCCATCGGGCTAAATCCATATCTCATTAACATGCATACGGAATGCTTGTTCAATAATAATTTCCCCGTCGGTCTTTTTTGCGCCAATAAAAGACTAAAACCAGTCCTACGAGACCACCTCCGAGATGTGCCCAGTGGGCAACATTATCTCCTGCGTTATTTTGCACTCCTAAAAATAATTCGTAAATGACATAAGCCAATACAACCCACTTAGCTTTCACCGGCACTATAAAATAAATATAAACCAGACTGTTAGGAAACAACAGACCGAATGCAACCATGCAGCCGAAAATTGCACCTGAAGCCCCAAGCGTAGCCGTATTAAATGGCGCTGAATATTCCTGTCTGTATCCAAGCTGTTCATGTATGGGGTAATTATTTAGTTCCTGCCAATAGGGAGTAAGTTCCTGGTAAACTACCAGCAAGTGCAATACCGCAGCGCCGATTCCGCATATGATATAAAACGTAAGAAATCGTTTAGGACCCCAATAATTTTCCAGAATACTTCCAAACATCCAGAGGATGAGCATATTCCAGAAAATATGTCCGAGTCCCCCATGAAGGAACATATAACTTACTAATTGGTGCGGTTTAAAAAAATCTGAACGGATGTCATGCAGCGCGAAATAATCCTCCATAAAATGTGATCCGCGACTTTGAACAGCCATCTGCAGCAAATAAACCAGTACATTGATAATGATCAGGTTTTTAATTACGGGCGGGATCACCTGTGAACGCCCCAATCGGAAGTCAGTCATATTTCTGCAAAAATTACTGGTTGCAAGTTAATGTTTTAAGAAAAGCGCGGTCACATTTTCAATATGAAGGGTATGTGGAAACATATCAACCGGCTGTACCGCTGAAATCTGATATTTTTCCGATAGAAGATTTAAATCCCTCGCCTGTGTAGCAGGATTGCAACTCACATAGACGATTTTCTCAGCGGCTATTTCGAGAAGTTTCTGTATCAGTTTTTCCGTCATTCCCGCTCGTGGAGGGTCAGAAATGATCAGATCTGGTCGACCATTGGTTTGAAAAAAAGCTTCGTTGCAGATTTCTGTAACATCCCCGGTAAAAAAAGCTGCATGATCCACATGATTTAACAAAGCATTTTCTTTTGCATCTGCAACTGCCTCAGGTATCAGTTCGATTCCGATTATTTTTTTTGCCTGCTTACTGAGAAAAATGCCAATGCTCCCCGTACCGCAGTAGAGATCATAAACAGTTTCAGTGCCTGTCAGCCCTGCAAGATCACGAACAACCTGATAAAGGCGTTCTGCCTGGGAAGTATTGGTCTGAAAAAAGGACTTAGGTCCGATCTTGAACATGAATTCTTCAAGCTTCTCCATCACCCATCCGTTGCCATAAAAAGCAATCGGCTGAAGGTCGTTCAGGCTGTCATTCCATTTTGGATTGATAGTGTACAGCAGGGTTGTAATCGATGGAAACTGATTCAGCAGGTGATTCAGGAGGTCATTTTGCATCGATTCATCCCGATAACCGAGTACAACGTTCACCATAAGTTCTGATGTTCGGCAGAGTCTGACCTGTACATTTCTCAGAAATCCCTCGTGACGGTGTATATCATAGAAACTGACTCCTTTTTCAATGCCCCATCTTTTGATTTCTTTTCGGATTTCGTTTGTGGGCTCACGTTGAAGATAACAGGTGTCGATATCCACCACTTTATCAAAAACACCTCGGGCGTGAAACCCCGCAGCATTTTGATAGGCCGAAATTTCCGGGTTGGCTAATTCATCCTTTAGCAGATAACGGCGATTGGAAAAAGTATATTCCAGCTTATTTCGATACGCAATGGTTTCAGCGGAACCGAGGATAGGCAGAATTGGCGGCATCTCCAATTTACCGATTCGTTTAAGACTTTGTAAAACCTGATCATGCTTATATGCCAATTGCAGTTCGTATGGTAACATCTGCCACTGACAACCGCCGCAAACTCCGAAATGTTTGCAGAAAGGCTGAATCCTTTGGGGGGACCAGGTAGTCGTTGAAATAACCTGACCCTCTGCCCAGTCTTTTTTATTTTTTATCAGCCGTACCGAAACAATATCCCCCGGAACAGCGTTTTCCATAAAAATAACCTTGCCCTCGTGTTTAGCCAGACTTTTGCCTTCAGCCGCATACCCGGTAACAAGCAAATTATCCAATATGATATTTTTCTTTTTTCCCACGGCGGCAAATGTAGGATTATCCTAATTTAGCATACCTATGATCAACCTTTTATCTAAAAAGACATTTTGCGCCTTTTTTTTAGTATTTCTTTCTTACGCTGCTTATTCTCAGGGATACGAGATTCGACTCACTTTAAAACCCTTTAAAAATAGCAAGGTCTATCTTGGCTATCATTACGGGAAGGTAAAAGCAGTGGCGGATTCTCTCATACTTGACGATAATTCGTCGGGAGTATTTAAGGGGAAAGACAAATTAGCCGGCGGAATTTATTTTATTGTTTCTCCGAAGAAGGAGATTCTATTTGAGTTACTGATAGATCAGCAACAAAAATTCTCGATTTTCGCTGATTTGGCCAATCTCCCTGCAAGTATTTCATTTACAGGTTCACCTGAAAACAGTTCCTTTCTTGAATATACTGCTTTCATGAATAGCCGCGGAAAAACACTGGCGGCATTACAGGGAGAGTTATCTCAGGCTAAATCAAAGAATGATTCTGCGCTCGTGAAACAAAAAATAGCAAAGATCAATGAAGAAGTGAAAGCGGAGAGGGACCGGGTTGAAAATAAAGACCCTAACTCTTTACTTACGACGTTACTGCGTGCGCTGAAAGAACCGGTGGTACCACCGATTCCAAGGCTTTCGAATGGACGTCCCGACAGCACGTTTGCTTACCGATATTATAAAGCCCACTATTGGGATAGCATATCATTCACCGACGATCGGTTGCTCAGAACGCCGATTTTTGAACCCAAACTGGACCATTATTTTAAAGATCTTGTTTCCCCTGAAACTGATTCTATAGATCGGGAGATAGACTATATGCTGGTGTATTCGCGTACCAATAAAGAGATGTTTAAATTTCTGATGGTTTATTTTACCCAGAAATATATTAATCCGGAATACATGGGTCAGGATGCAGTGTTCATCCATCTGTTTGAAAAGTATATTAATGAAGGACAGGCCGATTTCTTTACCGAGAAATATAGAAAATTCGTCAACGACAGGGCCTATAGTATTATGGCCAATCTGATTGGCCAGCCTGCTGCAAATCTGGAGATGACCGACACTTCAGGAAAAACAAGGACTTTGTATGAAGTGCCGGCCAATTTTGTGCTTGTATGTTTCTGGGATCCGACCTGTAGTCATTGTAAGGAAACCGTTCCCAAACTGGATTCTATCTACCAGGCAAAATGGAAATATGAAGGCGTTCAGATATTTGGCGTGATGGTGGATGGTGGTAAGGATAACTGGCTGAATTTTATCAGAGCTCACAATTTGGGAGATTGGATAAACGTTTACCAGACAGCGGCGCAACACGATGCTGTGGCAGCTGCCGGCAGACCTGACTACCGTCAATTGTATGATGTTTACCAAACTCCGGTATTGTATTTACTTGATAAGGAAAAACGAATAGTGGCGAAAAAGTTAACCTATCAACAAGTAGATGAAGTCATCAACCTTAAATTGAAAAAGGTCAATACTCCCTGATATGAAGAATGTCGTACTGATCTTAATATTCCTGTTTTCATTTCATTCTTTTTTTGGCCAGACGCTAGCTCGATACGGAAGTCATACGATTACACGACAGGAATTTCTAAATGCATTCCGAAAGAATAATTCCCAGGTTAAAGCAACTGACAAAGCGTATCGCGAATATCTTGACCTGTATATAAGATACAGGTTAAAGGTACAGGCGGCATTTGACCTGGGGTTGGATACCCTTCCAGGCCAAACTACCGAGTTGCAAAATTTCAAAAGTCAGATTGTTGATCAATACACTAACGACGAAACAAGTCTTGATCAAATGGCCAAAGAAGCATTTATCAGAAGTCAACACGACCTGCGCATTTCATATATATATGTTGCAGCTCCAAAAAATGCTACGCCTGCCGATACGGCAAAAGCCTGGCAAAAAATTCAGGAGGCTAATGACGCTTTAAAAAAAGGTGGAGATTTTGGGGATGTGGCTTTGCGGTTTTCTGAAGATCCTTATGTGAAAACTAACCACGGCGATATTGATTTCATAACCGTGTTCGACCTTCCCTATGCAATGGAAACAATAGCTTATCATACGCAGGTTGGGAAATACAGTCCTGTATTCAGAACTGGCAGTGGTTATATTATCCTGAAAAAGACAGCTGAAAGGCCAGCACTGGGAAGAATACACGCTGCACAAATTCTTCTGGCATTTCCTTATCAGGCAAATGAATCCGCGAAAGCAGAAACCTTAAAAAGGGCAGATTCTATTTATAGGGCAATAAAACAGGGTGCGGATTTTGCCGCCCTTGCTAAAAAATTCAGCGGAGATAATTTATCATATCAGCTGGGTGGTTCGTTGCCTGAATTCGGGATAGGAAAATATGAAAAGGGATTTGAGGTTACAGCGTTTAATCTTAAAAAAGACGGAGATGTAAGCGAGCCTTATGCTTCTGCTTTTGGATATCACATTATAAAACGAGTTCAAAGAATTCCTGTTCCATCCACAGCAGATCAGAAAACATTAAATGATTTGAAGGAAAAAATTAAGAAAGATCCACGAATAGCTGTGTCAAGAGATCAGATGCTTCAAACGATTTTGAAAAAAACACAGTTTAAAGAGTTTATACCCGCAGGCAAAAAATTCTGGGATTATACAGATAGTCTTCTGCAAAATAAAAAACCTGCAGCAGACGCGGGCATCAATGACAGATCCATTTTATTTCAATTTCCTGAAAAAAATTATATAGTCGCCGACTGGATTGCTTACAGAAGAAGCCTGAAGTCTTCACCTAACTTAACAAATGGTAAAACCAATGCAGAAATTCTGAATGGATACCGACAGCTGGTTGCTTTTGAATATTACAAACAACATCTCGAAAATTACAACGTCACGTTCGCAGCACAAGTGAACGAATTTCGTGATGGCAATCTGCTTTTTGAAATCATGCAGCGGCAAATATGGAATAGATCTTCATCGGATTCTACTGGACTCAGAAAATATTTTGATGCACATTCAGAAAAATATTGGTGGAAACCAGGAGCGGAGGCTGTTATATTCAATGCGGCAAATGTTGCGTCTGCCGACAGGATTTTCAATGATATCAGAAATAATTTTCAGAACTGGAGACTGGATGTCGACAGTCTTGCAGGGCAGGTTCAGGCCGATTCAGGAAGATTCGAATGGAAACAAATTCCTGGTGGCGGTAAAGATCATACAGGTCTCGGGCTTACTCCTTATAATTTTTTAACTTCCCAAGACAGTAAAAGCAAATCAACACAGTTTGCCTATATCATTCATTTATACACGGCTCCGTCGCCAAGATCATTTGCAGAAGCGCGGGGAATGGCGATCAATGATTACCAGAATGAACTGGAAAATAATTGGATTGAGGAACTGAAGAAGAAATATCCGGTTTCGATTAATGAAGCGGTATTGCTCACGCTTCCGAAATAAATTTTTTTATTTCTTTGAATTCAGAAATCAATTTTCCGGAAAATAGAAATCAAAAGGATGCCCGCTGAATTTTTTTATGAACCGTTCAATTTGCAGAGGACCCTTGTGGGCAATGATTACACACGCTAAACGCACGAATTTAATAAATTAAAGCGTTAACTTTTTAAAGTTGTTCATATAATGCCCTGAGTTTTTTTCTTGTGATGATTTTTTCCCATTCCGGTCCCAGCGCATTTTCCCACAGAGGTTTCATGCCGAGCGAAACATTGATCATCGTCTCAAACTGTTCGTCGGTCAGACCTCTGGTAATATGTTTTGGTATCTCGATGTTATTTTTCTTCACCATTCGTTTAAACTCTTTTACGCCTTCAGGATAATATTCTTCCAGCTTATCAAAAACGATACAATTTCCAATGCCGTGATGCGTCCCAAGGAGGTACCCCAAACCATAACTGACTGCATGGGCAACTCCTACCTGTGAGTAAGCGATACTCATGCCTCCTGCATAGGATGCCATCATCAGTTTGTCGTCGTGACCTGCACTCCATTGGCCTTCTCCAAGAAATACTTCCTGACAGAGACTCAGCGCTTTTTCACCATATGATTTACTGAATTCGTTTAGAAAAGTACCTGTGAGACTTTCGATACAATGTATGTAGCAGTCCATGCCCGTATAAAAACGTTGATTTGAAGGAACATTTGCGGTGAGTTCAGGATCCAAAACAATTTGATCAAAAGGTGTGAAATCTGAATTCATGCCCAGCTTTCTTGTTGGACCAGTTAACACCGTGGTGCGCGAAACCTCAGCGCCCGTGCCGCTTAGCGTGGGTATGCCTGCCTTGTAAACACCGGGTAATTTTACCAGGTCCCAACCCTGATAGTCTGCAGATGAGCCCGGATTATTCATCATGAGTGAAACAGCCTTTGCTAGATCCATCACTGAACCACCGCCTATACCAACGATTCCACTTATGCTTCCGAATTCCTGTTTCAGCTGGTAAGCCAAATGATCAACCTGTTTTGTTTTGGGTTCATGACTTACATCAGCGAAAATAATTTTATCTCTTTGGCGAAGCGGTATGCGATTCACCAATGGTTTGTTTTCGAAAAAATGGTCAACCAAAAATATAATAGGTGCATCTCCTTTTCTCTGGGGTGATAATATTTCGTCAAGCTGTTCGAAGCTGCCTCTTCCGTACACCACATAACTTACCATTTTGAAATTCCTGAACTTCATGTTCAATAAAATATAAGGTTAAGAATAAATTTATTTATATGACTGTGTTAGTGCCGCGGCTCCGAATACACCCGCACTGTCTCCTAATTGCGGTCTGATGACAGGCACATTACAATAATTATTAAAAATGAAATGTTTTAACGATTTTACACCTTCGGTATAAATTTCATCAATATTTCCAACACCTCCTCCCACAACAATAATATCCGGATCCAGCATATTGGTAATAGACGAAACCGCTTTTCCAAAGAAATGATTCAGCCGATCCAGCGTTTGGCGGGCAAAAGAATCAGTATCTTTTTGTAAAACAATTTCTTTGAGAGATTTCTTTGCGCCTGCGACAGACTCATAGAATTTCTGCAGGGAAGGGCCGGAAATTATTTTTTCAACACAGCCAATCTTGCCACAGTAGCAGGGCCCTCCAGACTCATCGAGAAAATTATGACCCCATTCTCCCGCAATGCCATGATGGCCTTCCCAAATTTTTCCATCTATAACAAGTCCGCCACCAACACCCGTACCCATGATAATTCCAAAAACCATTCTTGCTCGTGGCGCCGCTTTCTTAACCCCACCCCATGTTGCTTCTGCTAAAGCAAAACAATTCGCATCATTGGCCAGAATCACCGGCAATTGCAAACGTTCTTCTAAATCTTTTTTGAGAGGCTGGTGGTTGAGAATAGTCGTATTGGAGTTTTTTAAAAGCTGGCTAATGGGATCAAGAATCCCCGGAGTTCCAAAACCAATGGTTGCCGGAGTCAGGCCGGATTCGGTTTTCATTTTATTTACCAGCTTTTCGATCTGACCAATTACATGATTATAGCCATGCGAGGCTTCCGTATCAACACGGGTCCTTAACAGCGTCTCCGGTTCTTTGTCGCCGCGGAGAATGATGCCCTCCACCTTTGTGCCGCCAAGATCAATGCCCCACATTGTTTCTTTCATATGCAATTTGTTAATGAAAATTCTTAGTCATTTACTTTAACTTCTGTGCTGCAAGCAGCAGGTCTTCAGGCGTGTCAATTTCGATACCCATATACTCAGTAAGTACCATTTTTAAAGGTATACCATGTTCAAGATACCGCAGGCATTCGATTTTTTCTATTGATTCAAGCGTCGACACGGGCCAGTTGGTAAAGTTTATTAAAGCCTGTTTCCTGAACGCATATACGCCTATATGTTCATAGTAATTTATTTGTGCTGATTGATCTCTCGGATAAGGAATTATACTGCGACTAAAAAAGAGAGCATTCATGTTCAAATCAACTGCTACTTTTACGTAGTTAGGATCTGAAATATTTTTTTTGTCTTTTATTATTTGCATCAGGGATGCCACCTGCACAGATTGATCTGCCTGAAATACTTTGAGCAGGTTTTCTAATGGTGCTTTTTGAACAAATGGCTCATCACCTTGTACGTTTACAATAATGTCGACATCCAGATTCTCAACAGCTTCCGCAATCCGATCGCTCCCGCTTTCATGTTCTTTGCGACTCATCATCACAGAACCACCACTACTTTCGATTTCATCAAAGATGATCTGACTGTCCGTAACCACGATAACCTGATCGAAGAGACCCGTGTTCACTGTGTTATCGTACGTATGCCGGATAACCGTTTTGTCGCCTAACAATTGCATGAGCTTTGCGTGAAAACGGGTCGACGCATATCTTGCCGGAATCATGGCAATACAATTCATGGGTTCTTTTTTCAAAAATAATTTTTTGCCACAAGATCTATTCAGGAATTTGGACTATTCCTGAATTTTTTTAATTTGGCGGTTGTCTTCGTTCATAATCGACCATAGCAGGTCCTTAAGAGCCTGAATGCCTTTCTGGGTAACAGAAGAAATAAAAATATTTGGGATGCCTGCTGGTAATTCTTTTTTAATCTCTGAGATTAATTCTTCGTCGAGCAGATCACTTTTGCTAATCGCAATTACAAATCGTTTATCCAGCAATTCCGGATTAAATTGTTCGAGCTCCTTTCTGAGTATTTCAAATTCTTTTCGATGGTCTGGACTGTCTGCGGGAATCATGAAAAGTAATGCAACATTCCGTTCAATATGTCTTAGAAATCGATGGCCAAGTCCCTTACCTTCCGCAGCCCCTTCAATAATTCCAGGAAGGTCTGCAATACAAAAACTTTTCCCATCCCTGTATTCTACCATGCCCAGCTGGGGCACAAGTGTTGTAAAAGCATAATCCGCGATTTTAGGTGTTGCGGCAGTCATTACGGACAATAATGTTGATTTACCAGCATTTGGAAAACCAACCAAACCAACGTCAGCAAGTACTTTTAGTTCCAGCACTTTCCATCCTTCCACACCAGGTTCACCTGGTTGCGAATGTTCAGGTGCCTGGTTAGTCGGAGTTGCAAAATGTGCGTTGCCCAGTCCTCCACGACCTCCCTTTAGCCAGATAAATTCCTGACCATCTTCAAGTATTTCCGCTTCTTTTAATCCGGTAACCTCATCTCTTGCTATCGTGCCTAAGGGAACGTCTATATATATATCTTTCCCAAAACGGCCGGTACAGTTGTTCCCACTGCCACTCTCACCATTCTCTGCCAGTACATTTTTATAGTATCGAAGTGGGAGAAGCGTCCAGGTATTTTTATTGCCCCGAAGAATGATATGACCCCCACGACCTCCGTCACCGCCATCGGGACCTGCCAGTGCATTGTACTTAGTTCGCATAAAATGCCTGATGCCGGCACCACCATGTCCGCTTTTACAAAAGACACGAATCTGATCTACAAAATTGCTTTTTTCCACTATGATTAATTCGGGCAGCAAAGATAAACTAATATTATAGCTATCTGTTCAACAGTAATCGGGCAACAAGACCAGTCCAGCCCGTTTGATGCGAAGCGCCCAGACCTTTACCGGTATCACCGTGGAAATATTCGAAGAACTGGATATAATCTTTAAAATTGGGATCCTTTTGAAAAAGAGGCTGATCACCATAAACGGGCCGGTTACCGTCTGCATTTCTGATAAATAAAGAAATAAGCCGCTCGGAAAGTTTTTCAGAAATTTCTTTCAATGAAAAAAGATTCCCTGACCGTGTCGGATATTCTATTCGAAAATCATCTCCATAATAATCGTGGAATCTCTTCAGCGACTCAATGAGCATAAAATTTACCGGCATCCAAACAGGCCCCCGCCAGTTGGAGTTGCCACCAAATAAAGTGGTATCTGATTCGCCGGGGGTATAGTGAATCGAAAATAATGTTTCTCCGATTTGAAGAACATACGGATGTGCTTGATGATATTTTGACAAAGCTCTCAGACCGTGGTCACTTAAGAATTCATTTTCATCCAGCATTCTGTATAATATCCGCTTCATCCGATGTCCACGCAATAGTGACAATAAATGTTTTTCATCTTTTCCTTTAACGCCCCATTTGGATACCAGGTTGGCCAGGTCAGGACGATTATTAAGAAACCAATACAAACGATCAGTAAATTCTTTTTGGCTTGACAGCAGCGTATCGTCCAGTACTTCTACTGCCAGCAATGGAATCAATCCGACCATGGATCTGATCTTAAGCTTCACATCGTTTCCATCGGATTTCTGAATGGCATCATAATAAAACTCATCTTCATCATCCCAGAGTCCTGTTCCTGCGTCCCCATCTGCAAACATTGCGTCGGCGATATACAGAAAATGCTCAAAAAATTTAGTTGCCATATCCTGATAAACAGGATTGGTAAGAGCCAATTCCAATGCGATTCGCATCATGTTGAGTGAATACATACACATCCAACTTGTAGAGTCGGATTGTTCAAGAATGGATCCATCGGGTAAAGGACTATTCCGGTCGAAAAGACCGATATTGTCCATTCCTAAAAAACCGCCTTCAAATATGTTGTTCCCCTGCTCATCTTTTCTATTTACCCACCAGGTAAAATTCATGAGGAGTTTTAAAAAAATCGATTCCAGGAATCTGAAATCTCCGGTGCCCCTGGCAATTTTATCGCATGTATATACTTTCCAGGTTGCCCAGGCATGAACCGGCGGATTTACATCTGAAAATGCCCATTCGTAAGCGGGGAGCTGTCCGTTGGGATGCATATACCATTCATGCGTTAAAAGAAGAAGCTGGTTTTTAGAGAAGTCAGGATCAATATCAGCAAAACAAATAGTATGAAATGCCAGATCCCAGGCAGCAAACCAGGGATATTCCCAACTATCGGGCATTGAGATAATATCGGAGTTGTTGAGATGCCGCCAGTCGTGATTCCTTCCTTTCTTTCTTTGCTCAGGGGGTGGCGGTCCTGCAGGATCCCCGTTGAGCCATTTATTTACATTATAATAATAGAATTGTTTGCACCAGATCATCCCGGCGTAAGCCTGCCGCTGAATGCTTTTCAACTCTTCATTAGGAATATTGATTTGTAATTCCCTGTAAAAAGTATCTGCTTCATCTATCCGTTTCTTAAAGATGTTTTCAAATTCATCAAAAGGTTTCTCCAGGGGCTCCACATTCAGTCTCAGGGAGAATGTTGCTGATTTCCCCGCATCGATTGTTTTGAAAAAGTGAACGGCCGCTTTTGTTCCTCCTTGTGACGGGTTTATTGTGCTGGCGCCGTGGACGATGTAGTCGTTAATGCCGTCTTTATAATAACAATCTTTTTTGCCTGTATTGATGGAGTATAATTTTTCTGGATTGCTTTCATTTTCGCAGAATAACAACTCAGTAGGCCCGTCGGCATAAAACCATCGTTTGCCAATTGTCTTGTGTTCCAGAATAATACTGTTGTCTGTCAGTCTTTCTATTGAAGGTTTATCTGATGAATATCCCCAGTCCCAGGTGTTTCTAAACCAGATATTGGGAAGAATATGAATGGGCGCGGGTTCAGAGCTGCGGTTGAATACTGTAATCTTCATCAGGATATCTTCGGCGGAAGATTTTGCATATTCTATAAAAACGTCAAAATATTTGTTATCGTTAAATACTCCCGTGTCCTGTATTTCATATTCCGGATCCAGCCTGCCACGCTGCCGGTTAACCTGGAGTATTTCGTCGTATGGAAATTTTTGTTGCGGATACTTGTACAACATTTTAAGATACGAATGTGTGGGTGTCGCATCCAGAAAATAATAAAGTTCTTTCACGTCTTCTCCGTGATTTCCTTCATTACCGCTCAGTCCGAAATACCTTTCCTTCAGAATGGGATCCTTTGTATTCCATAAACCAACGGACAAGCATAGTTGCTGATTGATATCACTGAGGCCACCCAATCCGTCTTCTCCCCAACGCCAGGCCTTGCTTCTGGCAATGTCATGTGTGGTAAATTCCCAGGCTGATCCGTATTCACTGTAATCTTCCCGAACAGTTCCCCACTGCCTGTCGCTGAGATAAGGTCCCCAGTTTTTCCAGGAAGCTTCCTGCAGTCTCTTGTTTTCTTCATTCATAAAAGTACTTTGAAAAAAATCAGACGTAGATTTTGTCAATGTATGACTTATATTTCTCGAGAACTATTTTCCTTTTGAAATTCATTTTCGGAGTTAGTTCACCCGTTTCAATACTCCAGTCAACAGGCAGCAGTTCGAATTTCTTTATCTGTTCCACGTGATTGAATTGCTGGTTAAATTCATCCACAATTTCTCTGTAAAACTGAATAACGTTTGGGTTTTGTACCATTACCAGGTGAGAGCTGGTATCATAGTTTCGCTGTTTGCACCATTCGGTAAGTTGTGCAAAGGCGGGGACAATCAGCGCTCCCACGAATTTCATTTCAGAACCCACCACAACAATCTGTTCGATAAAACGTGATTCCTTTAATTTATTTTCGATAGCTGCTGGCGCAACATATTTGCCGCCACTGGTTTTAAATAATTCCTTTTTCCGGTCCGTGATACGGAGAAATTTTCCATCTTCCATTACTCCAATATCACCCGTGTGTAACCAACCGTTGATAACTGTTTCAGCCGTTAGATCAGGTCTTTTATAATAACCTTTCATTACACTCGGCCCTTTAACGCATATTTCTCCGTCGGTTTCGAGTTTCAGCTCAACACCATTGATAATGGGTCCCACGGTTCCGAAACGACAAAGACCAGGTCCACGGCGATTTACTGCGATTACCGGTGAATTTTCTGTAGGGCCATAACCCTCATAAATAGGGATGCCCGCTGCAGTAAAAATGCGGATTAACCTGACCTGACAGGCAGCGCCACCAACTACTACAAATTTGACGTTATTCCCCAGCGCCTCCCGCCATTTGCTGAATATTAATTTGTTCGCCAGGGATAGCTGAAAAGAATACCAGGCCCCCATGTTTTTGTTGTTGTCGTATTTCTTTCCAAGTTCTACGGCCCAAAAGAAGAGTGCCCTTTTCAACCCTTTTAACGCTGCACCCTTCGCCATAATACGTTCATATAATTTTTCAACAACTCTGGGAACTGCTGCGAACAGGTCTGGTCTTACTTCCAGCAGATTGGCGCCGAGTGTATCAAAACTTTCTGCATAATAGATGCTGATGCCGCTATATATATAAATATAGCTGACCATCTTTTCGAGAATATGATTCAGCGGCAAAAAACTCAACACCCTGTATTCCGGTTTATCGTCAAACGGAAAACTCTCTTTTGAATTGATCAGATTGCTTACGATATTATGATGCGTCAGCATCACGCCTTTGGGAGTACCTGTTGTGCCAGATGTATAAATTATTGTTGCGAGATGTTCGGGCAGAATGGTTTTGCCAATATTTTCAATTGCTGATTTTTTAGCACCCGTTGCATTTGTCAATAAAGATGACCAATGATCTACTCCATCCAGTTTGTCGAACGTATATACATTTTTTATAGATGGAACATTGGGCCGTACTAACTGTACTTTCTCGTAAAGTTCCCTGCCACTCACAAATACATATTTAACTGCGGCATCTTTAAAAATAAATTCAATCTCATGATTACTTGTGGTTGGATAAACAGGAACGAGCACTGCTCCTAATTTCTGAACTGCCATGTCGGTGATAAGCCATTCAGGACGATTATTTGAAATAATCGCAATTTTATCCTGATTTTCCACTGTAAGGTCATTACCCGAAATGCCGATATCAGATAATCCGCAGGCCAGTATGTCGACGGTTTCTGAAATTTCTGCTGTACTATATTTTCTCCAATTGCCATTTTCCTTTGCTGCAAACATATCCTGCTTAGGAAATTTTTCCATTTGGCAGCTGAGACAGTCGAATAACCGTTCAGGTTTGTTCATGGTTATTATTTAGCATTAAGATTTCTGTAATTCTGACCTGTGGGCATTTTAAATACACGTCCCTTCTGGAAATTGATGAACCGGTTGTAGTCGTCCGCATGTTGCGACGACCAGGTTTGGAATCCTGCAAGGCTCATCGAAGCACCAAAAGCCCATTGATCATATGCATCAAACATACCTTCTTTTAATAGTTGCCGTTGATAGTCAAATAACCTGAAAGGATATTTATCTCCGTATTTTTCAAACCATTCCAGAATAAATTTACTTCTGAGTATGTTGAGCGATTCCTGCGTTACACCGATCGTAACAGTCGGCGAAAGGTCTGACATAATGGATAGGTAGGCAGCTGCGAAAAGATTTTTGTTTGCCTGATTCTTCGGAAGCTTAAGATCGGTAAATAATTTTTTATATCCATCCACGAGTAACAATTTTATTTCTGGTGTTCGACGGCTATAGCTTTCCAGATTAATAAAAATTTCACCATAGATTAAACTCCAAACTTTATCATAAGTATAATAATAAAACTTGCACGCATTGTAATAATTAGAGGAATAATTTGGATCTACTTCAATTCCTTTTTCCCAGAAACGAATGGATTCAGCGTCCTTATTGGCCCATAACATCTCACCATATTCATTGTACAATTCGCCACTGCTGGGAAATTTTTTAATTCCCTGTTTGTACATTTTATCGGCCTGTTTTGTTTCATCTATGGCTTTGTACGCCATGCCTAAAATCTGGTAACATTGTTCATCAGCATCGGGTCGGTCAATCAGTTTTCTGCCTGATTCTACTGCTGCGCTATAATTTCTTTGTAAATACAGCGTGAATGTAAGATCCTTCTGCATTTCAAGATTGTTCGGATCCAATTTCAGGGCGTTGTTTAAAACGATGATCGCATTCGGATAATCTCCGCTGCGCATGAATTGCTTTGCAATCTTATGTAGAGAATCTGCCTGTTGGGAATAACACGTAAAAACCGACAGAAAAAGTGTAGTGGCAACCAGGATTTTTTTCATGAATTGAATATAGACTTCGTTATTTGAAACGGCCCGAAGTTTAAATAATTGTTCCAACAAAAGTACCTTTTATCTGATCAGATGCGTCAAAAGTCCATCGCGTAGTTTGGGTTCAAACCAGGTGCTTTTAGGAGGCATGATCTGACCGCTGTCGGCGATATCAAAAAGCTGGTCCATACTAACGGGGTAGAGGCTGAAAGCAAGCTTCATCTGACCACTGTCTACTCTTTTCTCCAGTTCAGCCAGGCCCCTGATGCCACCCACAAAATCAATCCTGTTATCTGTTCGGACGTCTTGGATACCGAGCACGGGAGATAAGATATTTTCCTGCAAAATACTAACGTCGAGTATGCCTATCGGGTCTTTCGGGAAGCTATTTTCTTTCGCTTCCAATTTATACCAATTCCCATCCAGGTACATTCCGAAATGATGAAGGCTGCCAGGGGAATAGGCAGCTTTTGTTTTTTCTACCCTGAAATTTTCATTGAGTTTTTCCAGAAAACGGATTGTATCTAGACCATTCAAATCTTTCACCACCCGGTTGTAATCCATAATCCGTAATTCATCGGATGGAAACAATGTGGTTAAAAAATATTCGGCATCTGTTGTGGCCCGACTGCCAAGTGCATTTTTTACTTTGGCGGCCGAAGCTGCGCGGTGGTGGCCGTCGGCTATATAAGTACAGGGAATTTGTTTTTCGAATATCCTGGTAATCTCGGAAATGGTCTGCGGATCGTGAACGATCCATACACGATGTCCAATCTGATCCTCGGCAATAAAGTCATATATAGCTTCGTGAGATTTTTTCCAATTGTTGATCAATTGACCCAGTGACACACTGGTTTTAAATGCCAGGAATACATTTCCGGTTTGTGCCCCGGTGATGCGCATATGGTTTATGCGATCCAGTTCTTTTTCAGGGCGGGTCAGTTCGTGTTTTTTAATGATGTTGTCTTCATAGTCTTTAACAGAACTAACACAAACGAGGCCTGTTTGAGTTCTTTTGCCCATCGTGAGCTCATATATATAATAGGCGGGTTGTTCATCCTGAATCAGGATTTGGTTGTCTTTAAAGATGAACAAATTATCTGCTGCCTTGTGATAAACTCGGTCACTGTGTACGTCGGTCTCCTCTGGCAGGTCGATTTCTGCTTTTGTTATATGTAAAAAAGAATAGGGATTTTTCTCCGACAATACCCTTGCTTCTGTGCTACTGAGCACGTCGTAAGGAAGGGAAGCTATGCGAGGTGCGAGATCCTTGGCTGGCCTGAGCGCTCTAAAGGGAGCAATAGTTGCCATAAATTAAAATTAAATTTGATCGATGAGATTGGTCAGCGCTTTGACACTTTCAAGTGGAAGCGCATTATATAAGGAAACTCTGTATCCGCCAACACTTCGGTGACCTTTTACACCTACCATATGTTGTTCTTTACAGGCATCGAGGAATTTTTTTTCCAGTAATGGATCATTGATCAGAAATACCACATTCATTCTGCTTCTGTCTTCTGTCGCAACGGTCGGCGCAAATCCTTCTTTTGATTCCAGTGCCTTATAAAGCAGGTCGGCTTTTGTTCTATTGATTTTTTCGATAGCCGCCACGCCACCCTGCTGCTTTAACCAGCGGAGCGTAAGCAGACAAACATAAATAGCAAATACTGGTGGCGTATTGAGCATGGATCCCGCTTCGATATGCTGACGGTAATCCATCATGCCCGGAAGTTTGCGGTTTACCTTTCCAAGAATATCTTTTCTGATAACAACCATATTCACGCCAGCTGCACCAATATTTTTTTGTGCCCCCGCATAAATAAGAGCGAAGCGATTGAAGTCAACAACATGACTCAGGATGTCGCTGCTCATATCTGCAACGAGTGGTACATCTGTTTCCGGGATGGGAAACATTTCTGTTCCTTCAATCGTGTTGTTGGTAGTATAATGAAAATAAGCCGCGTCCGCAGGTATTTTAAAATTCTTGGGGATGTAGGTATAATTTTTATCTTTTGAAGAAGCTACCACTTCCACATTTCCAAACAAACGAGCTTCTTTGATTGCTTTGGATCCCCATACGCCGCAATCCAGATAAGCAGCCGTTTGATTTTCATTCAGCAAATTCATGGGTACCTGGAAGAACTGCGTCGTTGCACCACCATGAAGAAATAAAACCTCATGATCGGCATCCAGTTGCATAAGTTCTTTTGCCAGTGAAACAGTTTCATCCAATACCGATTGAAATAAAGATGTCCTATGTCCTATTTCAAGAATAGAGAGGCCCGTGTCTCTGAAATTCAAAATAGCCTTAGCTGCTTCTTCAAAAACCTCCTTCGGTAAAATGCTTGGACCTGCGTTGAAATTGTGAATCATGGGTTGCAATTCTGGAGCCGCAATTTACGACATTTCGTTGGCGGTTGGCGGTTGGCCGGGATTATGTTTTTTTCTCTAAATAATTGATATATCCATTTATAACCTTGAGGACTCTTTCCATTATCTCATTGATTTTAATATAAGAATCCTCATGTATTATATTTATGGAGAATGCAATATTTAACAGCGTTTCTACTTCATAGGCAGATCCCCGTGAAATATATAAAAACTGAATTGTATCCTTCTTATGGTTCCTGCCAAGTCCCTCTGCTATATTGGATGGGATCGAAACTGCTGCTCTATTTGTTTGAGATATTAATCCAAAACGTTCCTCAAATGGGTATGACTTAGTTAATGCATACACCTCTTTTACTGCTTCTATAGACGGTTTCCAGACATCCAAATTTTTGTAGTTTGACATAACGCATTGATAAAAATAAATATCGGCCAACGGCAAACCGCCAACGGCAAACCGCCAACGGCAAACCGCCAATGGCAAACCGCCAACGGTCGTCGGTCAACCGCAAACGGTCAATCACATGACTTCCCCATCACCTTCCCATTCTTCCATGCAACATTGAGCCGCTGAAATTCATTTTGATCGGCGATGGAAAGACTGTCGGATGTGAGTTTGTCGAGAGGTGGCTGACCGGCGTTCACCCAGGCGGTGTACCAACAGGAAGCAACCGCAAAAATGGACTGCCGCATGCGTCTTTCTATCATGTGATCCAGATTGTTTTCATACGCAGTCGCATACGCAGCGGAATATTGTTTTATTATTTTCCCTTTCCTTTCTTCGAATGCATATTTTTGATCAGAGCTGAAGCGATTACTTATTTCTTTTTCAACACGAAGAACGGTATCTGCTGCTGCCGCACTTTCCAGAACACGGTCCCAGATAAAAGTTGAAAAGTCTGAGATATACATTGCCTTCCCGATAAAAAAATCCCAGTCGGTTTCGGCAAATAGCTCCGGCACCCTTGATTCCCAGAAAGCGTGTATTCCTTCCTGATGCGTCAGTTGCCCATTATGATTTGAACATACGTGTAAGGGAACGTGTGCATCTGCAATGTAATGACCCAATTCTGCAGCAGTTTTTAAAATAGCCTGTTTGTCTTTTTCCCGAAAAGCTTTTGTGAGGCGACTCATCATAATTTGTGTCCACCAGGGAACGATTCCGTATTTCTGTAAAGTATCTGATGAAAATTTTTGAATAGCCAGGGAGTAGTTACGAGGTAGTGAAGGGAAAGGGTACACACCATAGTGATCGATATCGAGAAAATGATGAGCTCCTTCACTTCCTACCATATATCGCCTCTTGTCCGGATCAACGGCATGTTCCGAGAGAAAACCAATATTTGGTTTGAAGAAAATCATCATCTGCGGTGGCAACAGGAAAACCGCGTGATAGTTTATTTTTTCATGCATGAAAAATCCCCAGCAATAGGATCGGTGTGATATCAGCGAGAAAGCGATTAAGCAGCATATTTTTTTCATGGATATGTTTGCTGCTAATCATTGAAAGCTGTTGGCCGTTGGCGGTTGGCCGTTGACAGCCGTTGGCCGATTTATTTTCAGAAACAAATTAACGTGGTTGAATCAAATGCCAAATACTATTTTCAGGTTATATTTCGGTCATCGGTCAACGGTCAACGGTCAACGGTCAACGGTCATCCGTCATCGGTCATCCGAACCGTTATTCATCAATATTCGTAACACCACCCGATATCGCGAATTTCATTGCGTCTGTTGAAGTAACATCCGTGATCAGTCGAATCCTTTCTTTTTTCACAAAATAAAGATGGCCGGCGAATGCATAGGATTGTGGTACATACACTGAAATATATTCCTGTAATCCGAATTCGTTGAGTTCCTGATGAGTAATGAAACCAATACGCCAGACATCCGTCGCTTCAATACAAACTAAAACGGCACGATCAAATTTTCTCTTGTTGCCTGCAAAGGCTTCAAAAAAATCTTTAACTGTAGTATAAATGATTTTAATCCCTGGCGTTTTCTCCAGAATCTTATCAAATAACTCAACCAGTTTGCTGACTATAAAAGAAGACGAAACATAACCCACTATAAGTACGATGCCTATCACTAAAATAAAACCGATACCAGGAATTCGTCTTGGATTTCCATTTTCGTCGAGAGCAAGCCGGGGAAAATGATCATGAATAAAATCAGGTAAAATATTATCTACCCAATTAAACAGAGAAAGTACAGCCCATAACGTGATGGTAATGGGAGCCAGGATAATCAGACCCTGCAAAAAATACTTGAATAGTTTACGCAATATGATCTGAATTTTCATAATCAGTGGTTTGTTCTCAAATTTAATCAATCCTTTGGCGGCCAACGTTTAAAAAGACAGCCGATACCGCCCAGGTCTCCTATTTATCGGCGAAAACCCGGAAATAATCGGTGGAAACTTTGGTTACGCAAATAGTTTCCGTAGTTTTGTGGTCCTTTTTGAGGGTTTAATATGGAAAACAAAGACAGAATACTGGAGAAGGCACACGACCTGTTCATGAGATACGGCATCAGGTCCATCACGATGGACGAGATCGCAGCACAACTCGGAATGAGCAAAAAGACCATCTATCAGTTTTTTATCGACAAGGACTCGATGGTTGAGGCTGTGGTCAACGAAGAAATTAATAGAAATGAAGAAGGTTGTCGTGAGTTCAGTTTTGCTGCCGACAACGCCGTGCATGAAATATTCCTGGCGCTGGATTCATTTCAGGAAATGCTGAAAGCCATGAACCCTCAGTTGATGTATGACCTGGAAAAACATCATCCGGCAGCGTTCAAACGGTTGAAACAATATAAATATCAGTTTCTCTATACAGTCATCAAGGAGAATCTGGATAAAGGGATTCGTGAGGATTTATACCGCAGCGAACTGAACGTTGACCTCACTACACGTCATCGGATAGAAACATCATTTATGCCTTTTAACCAGGAGGCTTTCCCACAGAATAAATATCCGATGAATCAAACCTGCCAGGAACTGGCCATTTTGTTCCTTCACAGCGTTTGTAATCCCAAAGGAAAAAAACTGATTGAGAAATATTTGAACGAACGTCAAAAAACTACTTTACATGAACAAAAGATTTCCTAACCGACTGCTGGCCTTATTAACGGCCATGTCAGGAGCAACTTTTGCCTCTGCGCAGTCTGTTCATATGCTTACAGTCCAGGATGCACTGGATCTCGCGAAGAAAAATAATATTCAGGTGAAGACTGCCCAGGCAAATCTGGCTGTGCAGGAACAAACAAATAAGCAGGTTACAGCAGATGCCCTTCCAAATATTGCAGCTGTTGGTACTTCAACAAATTATTTTCAGATACCGGTAATCGTACTGGCAGCAAATTCCTTCGGGCCTGGTTTTCCACCAACATCACAAGCCGTTTCACTGAATCAGAAATATAATCTGACAGGTGGCGTACAGCTTACGCAGAAATTATTCGATGGCTCAGTGTTCGTCGGACTCAAAGCCAGAAGCAGTGCATTGGATTATTATAAAAAGAATATAGATCTGACCATCGAGGGTCTTTCCGTAAGCGTTTATAAAACATACTACTCCCTGGTTGTTAGTAAAACCCAACTTGAATTACTGGACGCTAACATCGCACGTGCAGCAAAATTTTTACACGACACCAAAGTGATGAATGATAATGGTTTCGCAGAGAAGCTGGATGTGAACAAAGCTGTAGTACAGCTGGCGAACCTGCAAACTTCCAGAGAAAACACGGAAACCACTGTTGTTAACGGTTACCTGACACTTAAATATTTAATTGGTATACCTGCAGCAGATTCCATTCAACTGACTACGAGTTTCGACGAGGCACAACTCAAAGGAGGTATTCCAATGGACCTGCAGTATCGTTATGAAGACCGATACGATTTTCAAACATTGCAGATTTCAAAACAGCTGAGTGAATATGATATTAAAAGGTATCAGGCGGTTTATTATCCAACGCTTAGTCTGAATGGTGCCTATCAGAAAAATGCGCTGAACAATACTTTCGATTTGTTCAGTAAGTCAAGCACCTGGTACAGCACATCTTATTTCGGACTTTCTTTGAATGTTCCCATTTTCAGCGGCTTTTCAAAAGATGCTAATCTGAAAAAGGCAAGACTGCAGTCGAATCTTCTGGCCGACCAGCTGGAGAATCTGAAACAGAGTATTGATGTGGAAGTTCGTACCGCCCGAAACAATTTTTTAAATGCCATTAGTAATATGGATAACCAGCGCGAAAATACCTCGCTGGCAGAATCAGTTTACGATCAGACGAAGAAAAAATATGAATCAGGACTTGCATCTTCTACTGATCTGACAAATGCACAAACGGATCTTATACAAGCTCAGTCGAATTATATAAATGCGCTTTACAATGCGGTAGTAGCGAAAGTAGACTACCTGAAAGCCATCGGTAAAATTTAAAACGCCAAACAAACCAGTTTATGAAAAAGATATTTGTATCAACATGGATGACCGCAACAGTTTTTTTGATATCCTGCTCGCAGGCAGGTAATTCCGTAGATAAACAAAAAGAAGCGTTGCAGAAACTAAAAGAACAGCAATCTGCACTGACGTCAAAAATCCAAAAAGCCGAAGAGGATTTAGGAAAAGTAGATTCTTCTTATGCAAAAAAAGAAAAAACAAAACTCGTTGCCATCCAGCCGGTGACTCCTGTAAATTTCACACACTATATTGAATTGCAGGGTAAGATCGATGCGTTAAATATTGCTTTTGTAACACCCCGCAACGGCGGTGGTGGTCAGGTTAAAGCTATTTACGTAAAACAGGGAGATATGGTTAAACAGGGTCAACTTCTTTTAAAGTTGGATGATGCTCTTTTGGTGCAACAACAGGCCCTGGCCAAACAGCAACTTTCATTTGCTCAGGATTTATATAATAGAAGAAAAAATCTATGGGCACAACAAATAGGATCTGAAGTAGAACTCGTTACCGCGAAGAATCAGGTGGATCAGGCGCAACGTCAGCTTGATTTCGTAACCAAACAAATTGAACAAACAAACGTATACGCTGATATCAATGGAGTTGCAGACAACGTAAATATTCGTCTGGGCGAATTTTTCACGGGAAATAATCAGATCCGGCTGGTAAATACAAACGATTTAAAAGCAGTTGCTCAGGTGCCCGAAAATTATCTGGGGAAAGTGAAAGTAGGGTCCAATTTAAAAGTGGTTATTCCTGAATTAAACAATAAAACGATTGATACGAAAATATCGGTAACAGGCAAAACGATCGATGCAACGAGCAGAAGTTTTTACATCGAGGCAAAACTTCCTTATGATAAAGATTTTTATCCCAACCAGATCGCGCTGATCAAAATACAGGATTATACCGCTTCCAATGCGCTGACGATCCCCCTGAACAGTCTGCAGAATGATGAAAAGGGAAAATATGTGATGGTGGCAACAAAGGTTGGAGATCGTTTGATAGCGACAAAAAAACCAATCACGATCGGTATGATGTATGGCGACAGGGTAGAAGTATTGTCGGGCATACAGGCCGGTGATCAGATCGTTACTGAAGGCTATCAGGGATTATATGATCAACAACCCATCACTACGCAGGTACAGTGATTTCGCGCAGCATACATAACCATTCCAATTCGTTTTTATGAGCACACTGGAAAATTTTAAAGAAAAATTTAAGGAATTCAAGCCCACCAGTTGGGCCATCAACAATAAAACTTCGGTTTACCTGCTGATCATTTTTGTAACTATTCTCGGCGTAAATAAGTTTGTTACTACGCCCAAAGAGCAGTTCCCTGATATTGTGATACCAACAATTTATGTGCAGACTACGTATGTAGGCAACTCTCCTAAGGATATAGAAAATCTTGTAACACGTCCCATAGAAAAACAGATTAAGGGTATTACTGGTGCCAAGATCAATAAACTCACCAGTACATCCGTACAGGATTTTTCTGCCATCATTGTAGAGTTTGAAACAGACGTTCAAACGGATGTTGCTTTGCAGAAAGTAAAGGATGCGGTGGATAAATCAAAACCTGATTTACCTACAGATCTTACTGTGCAGCCAAATGTGGTGGAAGTGAGTTTGTCGGACCAGCCCATCATGTATGTGAATGTGAGCGGTAATTACGATGGCCAACATCTTAAGAAATTTGCAGACGATCTGAAAGACAAACTGGAGGAATTATCTCAAATTAATCGCGTGGATGAAGTGGGTGCGCCTGAACGTGAGTTTCAGATTAATGTGGACAATTTCAAAATGCAGAGTGCGAACATCACATTCAACGATATCGCAACTGCAGTGGCAAATGAGAACCTGGATATCTCGGGAGGTTTACTGGAAGTGGGCTCAATGAAAAGAACCCTTCAATTGAAAGGTCAGTTTAAAACGGCATCCGATATTGCGCAGATTGTTGTTAGAAATACATCGGCAGCGCCTATTTATTTAAAAGATATTGCTACCATCGTAGACACGGTAAAACAAAGTGAGAGTTATGCCCGTCTTGATGGTAAAAATGTGGTAACGCTGAATATCATTAAGCGCAGTGGAGAAAATCTGATTGAAACATCCGACGAAGTAAAGAGAGTAGTTTCTGAGATGAAAGCAAACGGCTTTCCAAAAGATCTCACCATTGCAGTAACCGGAGATCAGAGCCGAACCACCAGAACATCTTTCAACGATCTGGTGAATTCCATTGTGATCGGATTTGTATTGGTACTCGTGATTCTGATGTTCTTTATGGGTGTTACGAATGCATTTTTCGTGGCGCTCTCTGTGCCCCTGAGTATGTTTGTTGCCTTTATGTTCCTGCCTGCTGCCGATATTATTATTGGTGGACACGTTACGCTGAATTTTATTGTACTGTTTGCTTTGCTCTTCGGTTTGGGAATTATCGTCGATGACGCAATTGTGGTTATCGAGAATACACATAGAATTTTTACAGAGGGTAAGGGTAAAATATCATCAATCATCGCAGCCAAAATAGCGGCGGGAGAAATATTCGTGCCGGTACTTGCAGGAACACTTACAACACTTGCACCCTTTTTCCCTTTATTATTCTGGCCTGGTCTGATCGGAAAGTTCATGATCTATCTGCCGGTCATGCTGATTTTTACGCTGTCCGCTTCGCTGATCGTTGCGTTTTTAATGAACCCGATATTCGCCGTAGATTTCATGAATCATGAAGATGAGGGACATGCAACCAGAAAGTCAAGAGTATTTAAAAATCCATTGTTTTATACCTTCCTTGTACTGGGAATATTGCTGGATCTCTCCACATTTACATTTGCGGGCAATCTGTTGATATTTTTCAGTATCCTGATGTTCCTGAACGCCTATCTGTTCACGGGTATGATCCATACGTTCCAGAATCGCAGCCTCCCCTGGATCATGAGTCATTATGAATCTGGTTTACGGTGGGCGCTGAAAGGATGGAGACCCGTATGGCTACTGGTCAGTACTTTTTTGTTGCTGGTATTTTCCTTTGTTTTTCTGGGCATCCGCAAAGTACCTGTTGTTTTCTTTCCAAAAGGTGATCCGAATTTTATTTATGTGTACCTCAAATTACCGGTGGGTACCAACGTTGACTACACCGATTCTGTGACCCATCAGCTTGAACTACGCGTAAACAAAGTGTTGGGTATTGAAAATGGAAAAATGAATCCTCTGGTGGAAAGTGTGATTTCAAATGTGGCCATCGGTGCAGATAATCCGCAGAGTGGAGACAGAAGTACCAGACCTGAACTTGGAAGGGTGCAGATTTCATTTGTAGAATTTGAAAAACGCCACGGAAGAGCCACCACGCCCATTATGGATTCTATTCGTGCTGCATTGAAAGGAATTCCCGGAGCGCAGATCTCTGTAGACCAGGAACAAAATGGTCCGCCTACGGATCCTCCCATCAATATCGAAATAGCAAGTGATAATTTCGAGGATCTGACGACCACCGCTTCTGCTTTAAAAAATTATCTGGATTCCATTCAGACTCCGGGCGTGGAAGAATTGAAAATGGACGTGGATCTGACCAATCCTGAAATTACACTAACGATCGATCGTCAGCGTGCGATGATCGAAGGCGTAAGCACAGCGCAAATCGGACAACAAATACGCACAGCTCTTTTTGGAAGAGAACTTTCAAAAATTAAAGACAATAAGGAAGAATATAAAATTCAGTTGCGTAATACGGAAGTACAGAGAAGAAATCTTTCCGACCTGCTGAACATGAAAATTGTTTTCCGCGAGCCGACTGGATCCATCAAATCTATTCCCATCACAAATCTGGTGAAGATAGATTTCACCAGCACGTATGGTAGCATTAAAAGAAAGGCACTCAAACGGGTGATAACGCTTTACTCAAATGTACTTACCGGGTATACACCACCTGCTGTAAACGCCCAATTGAAAGATGCTATCGATAATTTCCAGGGTAAAGCAGACGATGTGACGATCACGCAAACAGGGGAGGGCAAACAACAACAGGAAACAGTTTCGTTCCTCGGGTCTGCATTACTTGTTGCGTTGATGCTGATCCTTTTTATTCTCGTGCTTCAGTTTAATTCAATCAGCAAACCGGTGATCATTCTTACAGAAATTATATTCAGTATCATCGGGGTACTGCTTGGATTTGCATTTACGGGCATGACGATATCAGCAGTAATGACGGGATTGGGAATTGTAGGACTGGCAGGTATCGTTGTGAAGAATGGAATTCTGGTAATAGAATTTGCAGATGTGCTTCGCGAACGTGGAATGAAAACAAGAGAAGCTTTGATACAGGCAGGAAAGACGAGAATCATTCCGGTATTGCTTACTGCACTTGCAGCAATATTAGCACTGATACCACTGGCTATTGGTTTCAATATAAATTTCGTTTCCCTGTTCGCTGAATTGAATCCGCATATATTCTTTGGAGGAGACAGCGCCGTGTTCTGGAAACCCTTGTCGTGGACCATTATCTTCGGACTGGCTTTTGCTTTTTTCATGACCCTCTTCATACTACCAAGTATGTATTTGATTGCTGAAAGACTAAAGCGTCCTATGCGCAGATATTTTGGTGGGAAATGGGTGTCTATGATGGGCATACCGCCGCTCACATTTATATTCCTTTTGGTAATGATTCCGATTACGCTCGTAAGGCATTCTATTGAGAAAGCCAGAAGGAAAAGAAAATTTGCAGGTCAGGGTGTCAGCGCCACCTGGATCGGGTCCTGGTTTTAGTACGTATTTTAAATAAATCGTTGATTTACAGTAGAAGTCACCTCGCCGTCGGGGTGACTTCTGCATATACAAAATGCGCTTTATCACTTTATCTTACTTCTCGAATCGACCTCCAGTCGGGGAGTAAGATTAGACGAATAACATTTTTCTTGACACTTACAAAATAAAACCAGCCTGGCTGCGTTGCTCCAACATGCCAATTAATAAGAGCAATATTATATTTATAGGTAATGCCGGGGGAATATGCGGTTATTTATCCCATGGCATCAATATCATCCGTAAGTCAAGTTCGCTTACTACCAAAAGGGTAGCGGAAGAAACTGCATTTGAGGGTTTTCGAAATAGCGGAAACCGGATGAAGCAGGCCTCTCCGATCGCGGCTTCTTTATATCAACTATTGCCGAAGGAACAAAAAGTATTTGCTCTTTATCGCACGCTTACAGGTGAAGTTTTGAAAATGATAAAGCAGGGTATGGACAAAGAAGCCATCCAGATTATCCTTAAAGAAAAATATATAGACCCGATCCTGGAGAAAGAACTTGCAAAGGATCAATCGAAAAAGATGCTGACAACGTCAAACAACGTAAAAAAGCCGTTGCCCTTTAGTGGTGAACTTCTTAAAACGATTCCTTATTGCCGCAACGAAAAACAACTTGTAAGAACAAAACGAATTCTTCAATGCAATGACGGTGATTCATGTCAAATCATTCATATTGAAGAAGAGGAGCTAAAAGAAAATAGAACCAGTAATTATAAGCCTGCAAATATGGAAAGTCACCCTTTGGTATTAACTCCGAAACAAAAAAGGGTTGCGCAATTTTCACCCTATATTTATATGGGCAGATTAAAAGAATGCAAGGGACTGAAAATGTGGCTTCGTCCTTGTAATTAGAATTTCCAGTAAGTTTTATTTCGTTCTTCTGCAGTGTCTTTCGGTAAAAAGAAGATAAGCCTACCGTTTTTTAACCCTTTTTGGGACTCGCACTTGTTGTAGATTGTTTTAAATTTTATTTTTGTGGAGATGAGCATGAATCACATACGCCTGTATGATTTATTCAGAAGGGAATTGCATTTGTCTGATGACAAGGCAGCGGAATTCGTAATGGCGGTAGATGACATTTCAGGGATAACATTTGATGACAAAAAGGACCAGCTAGCGTCGAAGAATGATATTCATTTATTGAAGAATGATATTCATTTATTGAAGAATGATATTCATCTGCTGGAATTGTCATTAAGAAAAGAAATTCAGCAGTCAAAAGAAGATACATATAAAGCCATATTTTTGGCCGGCTTTGTTCAGTTCATAGCCATACTGGGTAGCGTTCTTGCTATCATTAAATTTATAAAATGACTTTAAAAAACCGGTCGTAAGTTATCTGCGATCAGCGAGTTTACCCAGGAGTCGGAGAATCTCAAGATAAAGCCATACGATCGTTACAAGTAGTCCGAATGCTCCATACCATTCCATGTATTTCGGCGCACCCGCTGCAACACCCTGTTCAATCATATCGAAATCGAGTAAGAGATTCAATGCAGCAATAACTACAACGAATAGAGAAAATCCGATTCCCAGCATAGAACCGTCGGTAATGAATCCTATATGAATGTTGAATAAACCAAGTACAATGGAAAGCAAGTAAAAAATTGCAATACCTGCAGTTGCGATGAAAATAACCGATCTCAGTTTTTCTGTCACTTTGATAATCCGAAAACGATATAAGACATACATCGCGATAACAGCTCCAAATGTCAGCAGTACAGCCTGCGTCACTATGCCTGGTGCAGTTTTAGCGAAAGCATTATTATAAGTAGCTGAAATAGCGCCTAGAAAAACGCCTTCAAACAAAGCATATATTGGAGCTGTATAGGCTGCCCATTCCTTTTTGGATATCACGACAATCGCCGTAATAAATCCAAGTATAGCCGAGCCCAGCATATAAGGCATCACATTCACTCCATCATAAAATGCTTTCCATGTAAGGGAAGCAGAAGCCATAACAAGCAAAAACAATAGAAAGAATTTATTGAGCGTACCCGTTTCCGTCATAGCGCCTGTTCCGGGCAGAGTAACTGTATTCTTGAAAACATTCATCGCAGGATTGCCTGATTTAAAAATAGCCATAGCTTGATTATTTAGGACTTGCAATTTAGTAAAAAGAAAATGTATTGTAAAGAGGACCTCAGCGCTTTCTTAACTTAATACAATTTTAACAGCAGATCGCGGATTTCGGTGAACTTTGTCCAGGGAATGAAGTGGTTGGCGCCAGGTATCATTGTAATCTGTACGTCTTGGGCATTTACCAGCATCTTTTTACCATAAGTCGCGTTGCCAGGCGGAACCCAGGTATCCATGGCGCCATGAATAAAATAAACAGGACAAGTGATTTTAGAGAAGTCCTTTTCAAGGTAAACCAGATCCTTTTTCAGATACCATAGTTCCTCGTTCGATGGTTTCATGGCACCCGGAACGAAATAATTTAATGGGGTATTAAAAAGAACCGGTCTCCATTTCTCTGGTTTTTCTTCCGAAGGATCTATCGATCCGGAGATAATTACCAGACCTGAAAATAATGTAGGATTGTCCGCACCCAGCTTGATTACCATTGGACCACCCATCGAATGACCGGCGAGAAACATGGGTCTGTTATTGGACAGTACTGGAAATAATTTGCTAATCCACAGTGACTGTACGTCCAGATGCTGTGGTTGACCATAGTCGCTATAACCAAATCCGGGTCGGTCAATGGAAACCATTCGAAATTTTCTCAGCAACAATGAGTCTTTCATATACTCTGCAAAAGCTGTCCAGCTTCCGGGAGATCCATGAATGAAAAAAATGGTTGGTAAGGAATCATTGCCGGTCATGGCATAGTGAATATGCCTGCCTTCAACTTTCAGCGTTGATGTCCGTAGAGTAACATGATCTTTTGCAAATTCAGAAATCTCATCTGCGTCTGATTTTCGGAAACTCATACAGCTCTGTGCAAGAAGAAGCCAGCTTACAAGTATCAACCCTGTAAACAAAAACATTTTCTTCCTGAAGCCTTTCATGAAATACTATTTCTTTCTTGGCGGTCCCTGTGGTGGTTTGTTGTCAGGTCTGTTATTGGGCCTGTTATTATTATTAGGCCTGTTATCATTTCGCCGTTGCTGCGGAGGCCCGGGACGCTGATTCTGTCTTTTCTTGCGATCAGCATTATCCAGTGCTTTAATACTGAACTGACCTGTAAGATCAACATTCACCAATTCCTCTTTTGGTTTGCCGTTGACTTCAACAGCACCGAGATCGTCGGGAATAATATTTTGCTTGTTTAGATTTTTAATTTGTTTAACCCTTTCAATCAGCAACGGATATTGCTTGTTACTATCAGGGAGCACATACCACATCAGGTTTTTGAATATGTCTTTTTTTATCAGCAGGGCATTTCCCTTTGCCACCTGTAGGGTGTCGGCATTCTCCGGGAATTGCTGCAGCGCATCGAGATACGTATCCAGTTCATAGTTCAGACAGCACTTCAACCGACCACACTGGCCGCTGAGTTTACTCTGGTTGATAGAGAGGTTCTGATACCTGGCAGCTGTTGTATTTACCGACTTGAAATCAGTGAGCCAGGTGGAGCAACAGAGTTCGCGACCACAACTTCCGATACCTCCTACTTTGCCGGCTTCCTGTCTCGCACCTATTTGTCGCATTTCTACTTTTACGCGAAATTCCGAAGCAAATATTTTGATGAGTTCACGGAAATCTACCCGGTCGTCGGCTATATAGTAGAATGTGGCTTTGCGTCCATCGGCCTGTATTTCAACCTGTGAAACTTTCATATCCAGTTTCAACTGGCGCGATATTGCGCGGGAGCGAATGACCGCTTCTTTTTCACGTGCCTTATTTTGCTTCAGCAGATCCAGATCGCGTTCAGAAGAGCGACGAAGAACTTTTTTCATGTCGGGATGAAATTCATCCACACTTTTTTTCTTCATCTGTATTCTGACCAGTTCACCGGTCAGACTCACAGTTCCCACATCAAATCCGCTAACACCCTCCACGCTCACGATTTCACCTTTTTCGAAGATCTGAGTGGTTGTATTTCTGTAAAAATCTTTACGGCTACCCTGACTGAAACTTATTTCCATAACCCTGCACTCCGACGCAGGGTCGTGTATTGGCAGGTTGGAGAGCCAGTCATATACATTCATCCTGTTACAACTTCCTGTACCACAGCTTCCGTTACTCTGACAGCCACCCGGTTTACCGCTGGCTGTACCACAATTAGAACATCCCATAAATAATAATATATTAACAAGCAGTCGACAAATATACTAAGTTCCTAGGTCATCACCACCTCTTCGCCCGTTGCCAGGATATGATAGAGGCGGATGGTTAACGCGTGAAAAAGCATCTTAGCATGTGCGTTCCGCTCAATGTGATAAATTGATTTGTTGATTTCACCCGCGATTGCCTGCAGCGCTGATAAATTAGCTATTTTATTCAGTCTTAATGAGAAGTCTTTTTCCGAATCAGGCATATCATCCACTGTATTCTCTGACATGCGAATCCGTATGGCCTGCTCCAGTAAATGAATAAAATACTGAAGAAACTGCTTCTGTTTTTCACGTCCGGCTTTACCGATTTCTTCCACCCATTTTACCTGGGCAATAGGACCGGTTTTCAAAACTGCGTTTAGCCATTCCCGTAACAAACCCAGCCAGTCGTCCTGACCATGTTGTAATTGTCTTAATGCCTCCCTGTAATTCTGTTCACTTACAGCTGCAAGCTGTCTTGCCTGGTCTACACTAACCCCAGCCCGCGCTACAAGTGCTTCCTGTATTTCCGCAACAGAAGGCCTGGGTAACCTGATCGTTTGTACTCGTGAAAGAATTGTTGGGAGTATCAGTGCTTCATTTTCAGTTACGAGCATAAACAAAGTATCCGGCGGTGGTTCTTCAATGAGTTTTAACAACTTATTTCCTTCATTGCCCAGATATTCCGGCATCCACATGATGAGAATCTTGTAACCGCTTTCAAAACTCTTCAAACTTAACTTGCGGTTGATCTCATTACATTCGTGCGCAGATATATTGCCTTGTTTGTTGTCAGCTTCGATGAACTGCAGCCAGTCGAAAATGGTCCCATAAGGAAATTGCGAAATGAATTCTCTCCATTCAGATATTAAATCAGCGCTCACTGGTTTGTCGCCAGGTTTCTGTGAAACAACCGGATACACATAATGTATATCCGGGTGAATCAGCTTTGATGCCTTCATGCAGGCTGGACAAACATTACAGCTTTCAATCGGGAAATTATTTTTTGCATGCACTTCGTTAACCCGTTCGCAAACCAGAAACTGGGAAAAAGCCAATGCCAATGGCAGTCCGCCTGCACCTTCGGGTGCATTCAGCATCAATGCGTGGCTTAAACGATTATGTTCAACCAGACCGCGAAGCTTTTCCTTAATTTCCAGCTGACCAATAACCTGACTGAATAACATTCTTTTGGTCAGTGTTAATTGAGGTGAGATGTAATCTCATCACTCATTGGAGTAATATTACTGTTGTAAACACCAATAAGCTTTCCATTTTCATCAATGAGAAATTTTGTAAAATTCCATTTGATAACCGGAGCCGGTGTACCCAGTTTAACTGCTTCTTCCGTAAGATATTTAAAGAGTGGTGATGTGTTATCGCCTACCACATCCGATTTCGCTGCAAGCGGGAATGTTACGCCATAATTCTTCTGACAAAATTCCTTAATCTCAGTATTGCTTCCCGGTTCCTGTCCACCAAAGTCGTTGGCAGGGAATCCGACAATAACGAGTTTGTCTTTGTATTTTTCATACAATTTTTGAAGGTCAGCATACTGTGGAGTAAATCCGCATTTCGAAGCAGTATTCACGATGAGTAATTTTTTTCCTTTATAGGCTGATAAATCAATAGTTCCGCCATCCAGTGCCGGCACTTTAAAATCGTATACGCTTACGCTGCTATGAATCATAAATAGAATTGGAATGAGCAATAATTTTATCATAAAATATAATTTAATTTTCTAATCAATGTTCCACTATCAAAGTTAAGCGAATTGAAGCTCGAATCACTGCCGTTCATAACAACCAAGATCGGGTATGTTAACGGGTCTTGGGTTACCATCGAGGTCTACCAGAATACCCAGATTGGAACCATGATCGACGGCAGGTGAACTTGCTTCCACATGAAAATCAAATGAATTACCCGGATATCCTGTGGCAAGAAATTGTGGATCTGTATTTAACCAAAGAGCGTTGCTGTCGATATTCGAAGGATAGTCTTGTTGTTTTAGAATCACATGATCAAACAATAAGTTGAATACAGTATTCCCCTGTTTTGTAATCTGAGCTTCATCAGTAACGGCGTCGCCTCCCCAGAAAATACAATTGATAAATCCTGCGTTCAGATCAGAGAGCAATGACTGACTTCCATCCGTACTTCCGTTGGAAACAGTCAGAACAGGCAATTGATGAGATAGCAGATTGGTAGAATACGAGGCAACCGTACAATATTCAAATTGATAAGTACCACCCTGTGCGATGATTATATTCTGTCCACAATTACTGATCAGACAGTTGATAGCGGTGATACTTGATTGTGTACTGAGAATTCCATCGGAAAGAGAGTTGTTGATGATGCATTGATTTAAAGAAAGTTTTGGATTGCCATCTGTGCTCGGCCCTTCCGATACAAGCGTGTGATATCCATTTTGGAAAACGGCGTAGTTCAGCACATTGTCTTTACTAGAGCCTCTGAAATAGATACCCGGCCAGGACCCTGGATATTCAGCATAAGGCTGATCCAGACGATCGCCACTGAAATATACCCGCTGACTATCTGGCGAAGCGCCCAAAATATTTAATGTACCGTCAACATATATCGGGGCATCGGCATGCATATATATATGTGTACCTGGCTGAATGGTCAGCGTGGCGTTGCTGTCGACAGTTAAACCCCCATAAAGTACATAGGGAAGATCGTTAGGCCATAAGGTATTCCCCTGAATAACTGCATTTTTCAGGAAATGGGCATTTTGTCCCCAGGCATTAAGCTGGATATACTGATTCAGGCCGTTATAGCTGATTTGTATGCTGTCCTGCAAAATGAAGGGTCTGGGTTTTGAGCCCTGAGGAACCAAAACGGTAACGAAAATATAAATACTGTCATTTCCCTGAATATTGAGGTTGGAGGCAGTTGGACCAGGAGTGCCATCGATGTTTATTATAAAAGGGGATCCCGAGCCGCCTGCAAGACTTATAGCGGAAATACCGATACCCTGACTATTGTTGTTTATAATCTTAATCTGTTGTGTCACAGAACCCACGGTGGTAAAAACGGTGTCAAAACTCAATGTATCTGTGGAGAAGAAAAGATAAGAACTACCATTCAGACCCGACTGCTTCTGGCAGGAAATCAGCACAAATATGGCCAGGGTACTAAAAAGCAGATTCTTAAGCATCGTTACAAAAATAACGATAATAAGACGTTGGCGGTTGGCGGTTACCCGTTGCAGGTTTACCAAGATATTTCGATGATTAGGTCGGCCAACGGTCAACGATCAACCGAGTGCGACTAAGCCGAAACCGTATGTGCCAAACATGCGATGCTTACTTTCAGTCCCGGGACAGTTTTCAAAACCCGGGCACAGGCTTCGAGACTGGCCCCGGTGGTTACTACATCGTCTACCAGCAAAATATGTTTATTTGCGATTTGCCCTGAATCCCTGATTTCGAATGTGGACTCCATATTCTTCCATCGTTGAATCCTGCTTTTATGTGTTTGTGTTTCTGTTTTTTTTATTCGAATAACAGCATCGCAAAAAACGGGAATATTGAGTTGTTGTGAAATTCCCTCTGCTATTTTTGAGGCCTGATTGTAACCTCTTTTTTTTTCTCGTGAAGTATATAAAGGCAATGGAATAATTATGTCACAATTGTTAAAGCGCTGCGACTGCTTTAAAGTTTTGCCCATCAGCAGACCGTAGTAGATACCGATTTCCTTTCTTCCTTTATATTTAAGCAGGTGAAGACTTTGTTGAACGCACGACCCCGAAGTGAAATATAAATGTGCAGTAGCGGCTTCGATTGGTACGCGACCCCAGAATATTTTTTCAATTGGATTGGGAGAAAAAAACTCAAAGCAGGTCAATGGCATAGCCGCCTGGCAATAAATACAGAATAAATTATCTTCATTCAGCAGATCCGTGCCGCATCCGCAACAGATGTGCGGGAAAAAAAGATGTAATATAGATCTGAAAAAACGGGTATGCGATTTCATATTGATGCGCATACTAACATTGGAACCTTAAAATAAATATTTATAAACTTCTTCAACCTTACCCATCAGTTTAATTTCTATCTGATGGTTATCGTTTTTCAATCCTTTCTGATTATATTTCGAAACAAGTATTTTACTAAAACCCAGTTTCTCAGCTTCGGCAATTCGCTGACCAATCCGATTCACTGCGCGTATCTCACCATTCAAACCGACCTCGCCGGCAAAACAAGTATCTGCTGCCAGTGGAACGTCTTCAAAAGAACTCAACAGGGCACATAAAACTGCAAGATCAATTGATGGATCCTCAACTTTCAATCCGCCTGCAATATTTAAAAAAACGTCTTTAACGCCAAAGTGAAACCCTCCTCTTTTTTCCAGAACAGCAAGTAATAATTGCAGTCGCCGAAGGTCAAAGCCACTTACTGTTCTCTGTGGTGTTCCGTACACTGATGTCGTTACGAGCGCTTGTACCTCAATCAACAGAGGCCGCTGCCCTTCTATGCTTGCGGCGATTGCGCTACCACTCAGCTGTTCTTCTTTTTGTGTAATTAAAATTTCACTTGGGTTATTTACTTCCTGCATTCCTTCATCCGTCATCTCATAAATACCAAGTTCTGCAGTGCTTCCAAAACGATTTTTCAATGTGCGAAGTATGCGATACGTATAATGTCTGTCGCCCTCAAATTGAAGGACCGTATCAACCATATGTTCCAATATTTTTGGGCCTGCGATATTGCCATCTTTCGTGATATGCCCGATTAAGAAAACTGGTGTGCCGGTTTCTTTTGCAAAGCGTTGAAATTCGGCAGCGCATTCGCGAATTTGAGAAATGGTACCGGGTGTGGATTCAATATATGATGATTGTAATGTTTGAATGGAATCAACAATTACAACCTGCGGTTTCAATTTTTTTATTTCCTGAAAAATGGTCTGTGTGGAAGTTTCTGTTAACAAATAAAAATTCTCAGGGTTAATCATCAGACGGTTATTTCTGATTTTTAGCCTGTCTGCCCGCATGCGTATTTGCTGTTCACTTTCTTCTCCACTGATATAAAGTGTAACAATATTCTTCAACATCAATCCAATCTGAAGAAATAAAGTACTTTTCCCAATTCCTGGTTCACCCGCAACGAGAATTAAACTTCCGGAAACTATGCCGCCACCTAATACACGATTAAGTTCTGAATCAGGGGTAATGATTCTCTTTTCCTCACCACTGATAACATCGTGAATTGAAATCGTTTTGATTTCCTTTTTATCCGTGACGTGTTTCCATCCGGATTCACCTAATCTGTCATCTTTAGTTATAACTTCTTCAGTAAAAGTATTCCACTGTTCGCAGGAAGGACATTTGCCAAGCCATTTTGCACTTTCATAGCCGCAATTATTACAGAAAAATGCGGTTTTAATTTTGCTCATGATTAAAGGTAAAGGGGAGATTGCATAAAAGTAAAAAGGCCGACCACGAGAGCCGACCTTTTACTTACTAACCCATTAAATTCTTCCACTAAATTACAAAATCAGGTCACATAACAAAATAAATTTTTGCTCCTGTGAATAACTTTAAAAATAAAAATTAAACTTAAGATCAATCAGTAATTAGCTTTTAATGTATTGAATATCAATATATTATCTTGGATAATTTTTCAAATGAATTCTGTTAAAGTCTTGAAAATGAGCATCAGAAAAGTTTATAAATGGTCCATTTTCGCATACGCGCGGCACCCCATCAGAAATCGTTGATATTAATTTAAAAACTAATGTGTTTTTGAGGAAAAATGGCGGAAAAAGGAGTTTACAATTTGATTTCCTCTTCCTGTTTGTCGAAAAAATGGAACTCGGTCATGTGGTAGTTGTTGTTCGCTTTTACCCTGATGGCCTGTTTGTATTTTCTGCGCCATTTCCATTTCTTGCTGCTGAACCAGCCACCCTTCGTCAGATAGGCGAACATGATCGGGTGGACCATAAGAATCAGGTCTTTATGTTGGTGGTTCAGTAAGTAACTGAGGTTTTTTTCTATTTCATCTTCCAGAATCAGAGCTGATGAGATTTTGCCTGTTCCATTGCAGGTGGGGCAGATTTCCTGCGTGTTGATGGTGATTTCCGGTTTCATGCGTTGACGGGTAATTTGCATGAGTCCGAACTTGGAAATCGGTAATACAGCGTGTTTTGCCCTGTCGGTACGCATAAAGCCCTCCATGGCTTCAACCAGCTTCCTTTTGTTATCAGGAAGTTTCATGTCAATAAAATCAGCTACAATGATGCCACCCAGGTCCCGGAGTCTCAGCTGGCGGGCTATTTCTTCTGCTGCCTCCAGATTGGTTTCCAGTGCATTTTGTTCCTGGTTGTTGCTAACGCTTTTATAACCGCTGTTTACATCAATTACATGCAGGGCTTCAGTGTGTTCTACAATCAGATAAGCGCCACTGGGAAGATTGACGGTTTTACCAAATGCCGCCTTAACCTGCTTCGTGATCCCGAAATGATCGAAAATGGGAGAGCCATTGCTGTAAAACGAAATAATATCTATTTTATCCGCAGCTATTCTTTGAATATAAGTTTTGGTGTCGTTAAAGAGATTCCGATCGTTAACGACGATCTTATTAAAATCTTCATTCAGCAGATCCCTCAACATACTGGTTGTTTTGGTCTGTTCACTCAGAATTTTAGCAGGAGCAACTGCGCCAATAAGATTGTGCTGGATTAGTTTCCAGGTAGCTACTAGGTCAGTAAGATCTTCATGTAATTCTGCCGTATTTTTCCCCTCAGCAGCAGTTCTCACAATAACACCAAAGTTTTTTGGCTTAATTGCTTCCACAATTTTCTGAAGTCTTTTTCTCTCGTCCGACGAATGAATTTTTCTGGAAACAGCTACGATATCATTGAATGGGGTAATGACCACAAACCTGCCTGGTAATGAAATCTCACAACTTAGTCTCGGTCCTTTCGCAGCAATCGGCTCTTTTAAAATCTGAACAAGAATATTGGGCTTGCCACTTAGTACTTCATTGATCTTTCCTGTTTTTACTATTTCCGGTTCAACAGCAAATGATCCAAAATCAAATTCCCCGTCCTTTGAGGCAGTCATACTCTGTTGTGTAAATTTCAACAAAGAGCGGGCATAGGGACTTAGGTCAGTATAATGAAGGAACGCATCTTTTTCAAATCCGACATCCACAAAAGCGGCATTCAACCCGGGGATCAGTTTTTTTACCTTGCCGAGATATAAATCTCCCACTGCAAAACTGGCATCAGTTTTTTCATGGTGTAATTCCACCAGCTTTTTATCTTCCAGCAGAGCTATTTCAACTCCCTGCGGGGCTGCATTAATGATCAGTTCCTTGTTCAATGTCAATGTAACATTTACTGCCTGTCCGGTACTACACAAGAAGGAATCGAAATGCTGAAGGGGATTTAGTTAACCGCGTCACGAATGCAAGCAAGTACGTTAAGCGTTAGCATATAATTTTTTTCAGCAGAACAGGGCTGGAAGAATTCCAGCCGGAATGCGTTTATTTGTTCTTTTTCTTATGACGATTTTTACGCAATCTTTTCTTTCTTTTATGGGTTGCAATTTTATGTCGCTTCCTTTTTTTACCACAAGGCATCGATAATTCCTTTTTAGTTTACTAAATAATTTCTGTCTTTGCTCCTTCGAGCTTTTATTTTAGAGATGCTAACCTTTCATTGATCGCTTCGATCAGTTCCTGGTTATTCGTCATTTTTTTTGCAGCTGTATACCAAAGTTTTGCTGAAGCGATATTTCCTGTTTTTTCATAAGCTTCAGCCAGACTTAGAATGGCCTCCAGATTTCCGGGGTCAAAGTGTACTACTTTTAATAACCTCAGAATTGCTTTGTCATACTGTCCCGATTCTATCCCTCCAAGTCCAAGCATTAACTGAGCATACATGTTCAGAGAATCTCTTCTTGTCACTTCCAGAATTGTCTGGATTCCCTTCATCACGTCAGCAGGGTTTTCACCTGTACTTCCAAAAATATAGGTGGCGCCCAATCCAATTTTTGTAGAATCATTGTCAGGATTTAAAGTTTCGGCCCTTTCAAAAAGGTCTCTGCTTTCGTTCGACATCCAGTTTTTTAAAGCCGGATTGTCCTGACCCCTTAAGTTGTTCAAAAATAATTGGGCTGCAAAAGTGAGACTTTTTTCAGAATTTTCCAATTTTGCAGCTTCCGAAGTATAATAAGCATATACCAGGAAGCCATTTTCCACGGAGTCTTTCCAGAAATTTGCCAGTTGATGGTCGGCTGCAATCTGTTGGTTTTTAACATCTCCACGAACGACGGCGTTTTCGAGCCTGTTTACTTCTGCGAGTTTTACAGGAGAGAGTTTTGTTTTTTCTGCATCCAGAATTGTCTTGATATCAAGGGATTGGCCTGCAATTGCAGAGGTTGCAATTTGAGGAGACTTTTTTACTTGGGGAACTGTATTTCCGAAAAAATAAAATACTACAAGAATAACTATTCCGGATAGCGCTACGATTACTTGCTGTTTCTTCACGTCGGCATTTTATCCGCCAAAATTACATCTCTTCGTCAGGGTTTGGTTGATTATCCTGTATTGATTGTAGTTTTTTAACTTCAGCAACAAACTCTTTGGCTGGTTTGAAAGAAGGAATGAAATGTTCAGGTATGTGAACTGCAATATTTTTTTTAATATTCCTTCCAATTTTGGCAGCTCTCTTTTTAGTAATAAAACTGCCGAATCCACGGATGTAAATATTCTCTCCTTTTGCTAACGTATCTTTTACTTCCTTAAACATGGTTTCTAATGTAACCAGTACGTCTACCTTAGGTATACCTGTTTTATCCGAAATTTGATTAACGAGGTCTGCCTTTCTCATGGCGGAATTGTTTTATAAGTTTCTGATTTTAAATATATAACAAAAAAATTAATCCACAACTATTTGTATAAAATTGAGTATTATCTGCAGCAAGCACATTTCTAATCTATTGCATGTCAATAGATTATAATACGTTGATTACCAGTCAAATAATTATTTAACCACTGAATTTTATTGCTGATTATGATGGAAAAGGATTTTACCAAAAGGCTGTTGATATGGGACAGGGACCAAAACAGACGGTCCATGCCATGGAAAGGTGAAAAAGATCCTTACAGGATTTGGCTTAGTGAAATCATTTTGCAACAGACCCGAGTGGATCAGGGGCTTGCATACTATGAAAAATTCATTTTGAATTTTCCGAATGTGAATGCACTGGCAAATGCACCTGAAAAGGAAATCTTTAAATCCTGGGAGGGCCTCGGTTACTACACCAGATGCAGAAATTTGATTGCTACTGCAAAGAAAATCGCTTTCGACTTAGATGGTCGGTTTCCTTCAACATATAATGAAATACTGGAGTTGCCGGGAGTCGGTCCCTATACTGCCGCAGCCATTGCATCGTTCGCATTTGGGTTGCCCCATGTTGTGATCGACGGCAATGTAGAAAGAGTAATTGCCCGCTATTTTGGAATCCAGGAGCCTGTGGGATCTGCAGCGGGCAGGAAAACATTTAGAAGAATTGCTGAGAATCTCCTTCACATAAAGAAGCCGGCGATTTTTAATCAGGCAATTATGGATTTTGGCGCTACTGTTTGCAAACCTCAAAATCCAACATGTAATGTTTGTGTCCAGGCAAAAGATTGTTATGCATTTCAGAAGGGATTGATACATGCTTTACCGATGAAAAAGCCGACGATCTCACGTAAAAAACGATGGTTATATTATTTTGTAGTTTCCCGTGGAAGAGAAAATATTTGGATACGCGAGCGCACTGGAAAAGACATTTGGCAGAATCTCTTTGAATTTGTGTTGTTGGAAACTGGGAAAATTATGCCTCAAAAAAAGCTTCAGCAGTCTTCGTTTTATAAAAATATTTTCGGAAACGACGAATGCCGTATAAAAGAAATTTCACCTTCTTTTCGTCAAAATCTTACACACCAGGTGATAACCTGCTATTTTGTACAGATAGATAAACCTGTAAGCAAGCTTGATGGTTATCGATCGGTTCCCAGGAAACAACTTAAAGAATATCCTTTCCCTAAAATTATAACAGACTATTTGAAGATATCGGACTTACACTAATCTCTGGTAAAGGTTTTGATATAATACAGTGTTATTTACCGACATATTGCGGAGGTAAACGGTTATTATATTTAAATCAATAGTATTATGAGGGGCGTTAACAGGGTTATGCTGATAGGAAATTTGGGAAAAGATCCGGATGTTCAATATTTGGAGGGCAATATCGGGGTGGCAAAATTCTCTTTGGCCACCACAGAGACTTTTAAAGACAGAACTGGTAAATTAATTTCACAAACCGAATGGCATACCGTGGTTTTGTGGCGCGGGCTGGCAGAATTGGCACAAAAATACCTTCACAAGGGCAGTTTGGTATATATTGAAGGAAGACTACGTACACGGAGCTGGGAGGACAAAGAAGGCAACAAGAAATTTGCCACGGAAATAGTTGGAGATAACCTGATTATGCTTGATAAGAAATTAGAAGGCAATCATTCGGGCCTCACATCACATGAAAGCGTTGAAGGAATGAATGGTACAGATGCCGATGCTACCGGAGAACCTCCTCGGGATTTGCCTTTTTGAAAGCGAAATAGCCAAGTTTTGTTAAATTTACAATCCTGCGTTAAAATGCAAGGTGCTTTTCGTGTGCAAATAACCGATTTATAACGAAACCTGTTTATTTTGGATTACCCTTTTAACATGTCTACAGCCCACATTCATTCGGGCGGGTTGTTATTTATTAATGCACAGGCGACAACCATTCTGGTTATTCTGATACTTTTTTTTCTGGTGATGTCTTTTATTGTGTCCGGATCAAGAATTGCTTTTTTCTCACTTAGTGAAAAAGAAATAAATATCCTCAAGACTAAACAGGATAGTTCGTGGAGAAGAATCGTCAGTCTGTTGGAAGAACCCAAAACATTGTTGGCATCCTTACTGATTGCTAACATTCTACTTAACATAGCGATCATCATACTTTCCAATTTTCTCATCGATCAGGTGATTTCATTCATTCCTGGTTACTGGTTGTTAGAGTTCGCGATGAAAGTGGTGATGGTGAGTTTCGTACTTATTCTTTTCGGCGAAGTAATGCCAAAAGTCTGGGCCAGCCAGAATACTTTGCAATTTGCATTTTATACTTCGGGGGTAACCGAAGTGATACATCTTCTTTTTAGAAGATTGGGCAACCTGCTTGCAAGTCAGTCGGAGAAACTTGAACGCCTCTTCGGGAGTCAGCGGTCTGCTGCCAATAGTCTCGAAGAACTCGATCATGCGATTGATAATGATACCACTGAGGAGGAAAAAAATATTCTGAAAGGGATCATAAAATTTGGAAATATTACTGTTAAGCAGATCATGAAAACACGTCTTGATGTAAGCGGCATTGAAGACGAGTTGAATTTTGGACAATTAAAACGAAAAATTGAAGAGTTGCATTATTCGCGGTTACCTGTATTCAAAAAGAGCCTCGACGATATCACAGGAATGATTCACACGAAGGACTTAATGCCTTATTTGAATGAATCCGATGAATTTGAATGGCATTCTCTTTTGAGATCACCACATTTTGTACATGAGCATAAAATGATCAAGGATTTGTTGCAAGAATTTCAAACAGATCGGATTCATTTTGCCATTGTAGTAGATGAGTTCGGTGGAACAAGTGGAATCGTAACGCTGGAAGATATACTTGAAGAAGTAATTGGAGATATTAAAGATGAGTTTGATGAAGATGAAGGATCTGCTGCAAAACAGGATGATGGATCTTTTATCTTTGAAGGACGCACTATGATTAACGATGTTTGTAAATCGCTGAATCTTCCTGTCGATACATTTGACAATGTTAAAGGTGATTCAGATTCACTTGCAGGACTTATTCTCGAACTATCCGGCGAAATTCCCAAAATTAATGATGTAATACCCTGCGGAGATTTTGAATTTACAATACTTGAGGCTGACAGCAGCAGAATTAAAAAGGTAAAAGTGCGAATCAAACAATGAAAACACACATCTTGAATCGGACTTCGAGGCGAATATTCTTTCTTTATATTTTGTTTTTTACTCTGCTGAATTCCTGCAACAGTGTTTATACACCGAAACCCCGCGGTTATTTTAGGATTGATTTTCCGGAGCATGCCTATCAGCCTTTTAATGGGAATGGATTTCCTTATTCATTTGAATATCCGACATATGCAAATATTATCAGAGATACTTCCTTCTTTGGCGACAAACCTGAAAACCCTTATTGGATAAATATTGACTTCCCCAGATTTCATGCGAGAATCTACGTAAGCTATAAAGAAGTAAAAGGCAACTTCGACAAACTGCGTGAGGACGCTTATAAAATGACATATAAACATACTTATAAAGCGAGTTCTATTGAAGATTCGGTGATCAGTACGCCGCTGGGTGTTCACGGCATATTCTTCAATGTGGGTGGAGATGCGGCAACCGCTAAACAGTTCTTTGTAAGTGATTCAACCAGGCATTTTCTCAGAGGAGCGCTATATTTTGATACTACCCCCAATGCTGATTCCTTAGAAATTGTTAATACATTTCTGCAGACGGATATGTTTCATCTCATCAATACGCTGAAGTGGAAAAACTGACAAAGAATCCTTCCTGATATACTATCTTAGCCTGATTTTGAAACAATACACTTGATAGCAATAAATAATATATTGATCAGTGACGAGGTAGTGTCGGAACAATTCGTTTGTGATCTGAACAAATGCAAAGGTGGTTGTTGTGAGGACGGTGATGCCGGTGCACCACTTGAGAATGAAGAACTTGAACAGCTGCGTGATTCTGTGGAACATATCAAACCTTACATGACTTCAGAAGGACTGAAAACCATCGAATCGGAGGGACTTTACAAATATGATCAGGAATTCGGTTGGGTAACACCTACCATTGGTGGCCGGATGTGTGCTTATGGGTACAGAGATCAGCGGGGTATCATCAAATGCGGTATAGAACAGGCCTACCTCGATAAGAAAACAACCTGGAAAAAGCCGATCAGCTGTCATCTATTTCCCGTCAAGATCACCAAAAGTAAAAGACAGAATCAGGAGTATGTAAACTATGAACCAAGACAGGATCTATGCAAAGCTGCGTGTAAATTAGGCAAGCAGTTAAAAGTTCCGGTTTATATATTTTTGAAGGAATCTCTGATCAGGAAATATGGGGAGGATTTTTATGATGCGTTGGAAGCAACAGCTGACCAAATGAAAAAAAAAGATAAAGCCTGATCATTCTTATGAAAATCCTACCTGTTGCATTGTTACTTCTCCTGGAGGTTTTCTTCAATCAGTATGCACTTGCGCAGGATTCCTCCAATTATATTCCACCGCCCAAGAAAAAGAGTGCAAAGCATGTGCACATCAAAGTTGACTCTACCACACAGATAGTAAAAGATTCGACACTTGATAAGGAAACAAAACTTCAGGATACGACAATTGCTGTTTCGTCAGTGGCAAAAAAATCAGCCAGACACAAAGCACCATTAAACGATTCTACAGAAGTGGAAGCCCGCTTTTTTCATAGCACATTCCATCTCATACATATTCCGAGACCTCCAATTAAAAATAAATTTCCTTCTATAGACTCCATCACCGAGTTCAAATTTGTGGTTGATCCGACTGCAGCTACTTACACCGATTCAGTGAAATTTGTTGTCAGAGACTCCCTATTCACACTGGATTCATTAAAAGCAATCGCTAATGCAATAGCTGATTCGATATATAAAGATTCGGTAACCCGTCACTGGATTGGTTGGAAGAAATATCAGGTTAAACCTGCTGATTCTTACACGTTGTTTTCAAAAAGAGTTTTAAGGGGCAAGAGCAAATCCGAACTTCAATATAATATTGCTGATTTCTACTTGTACTTAAATGGGGAGATTGTCAAACCAGAAAAAACTGGCAATAATTTTTTTGCAGCCGGTTGTCTAAGTTTTAAGTATGATGATACGCTGTTACTGAATAGTGGTCTCGGTTTCAAAGTAGGCGTTGGTGTAGGGATTAAAATATTTCAGGGAAGATTTACAGGTTCTCTTCATGCCAATACGCATAACCAGCAGGTGTATAAAATCTCGCAGGATGATACGACTTATTTGAAAAGTGTTATCGCGGAACCGGTTACACAATCATTAAAATTGCAAAGCGCACCAGCCTATGCTGCCGACGAAATAATCATTGGAGAATACCGCGCTACGTACAAAAAATTCTACCAGAAAAAATGAAAACGATGAGGATGAAGAGCGACAATACACGGTTCGCATTATTTTCAGATGTCGCGTCAGCGGGGGTATCGATAGTATAAAGACACTTGGTGGGGCGAGTAGTAAATAAGACTGACTCGGATAAATGATTAACTTCATCTTATGACAGGTAAGGAAAGTGTATTGACTTTTATGGACAAGATCGAATCAAAAGCCGCCGATCTGGACCACCGTAGAAAAATCAACTATAACATTGGTAAATACAATGCAGTTGTCCCTTTGGGTAAACAGCAATACGAGAATATTCACCTTGCCAGGGAAAGAGCAAAAAATATTAAGTGGCGATCTCTTGAATCATTGGATCAGCAACTGGAACGTTTTGAGCAGGCATTTACAAGCCGGGGAGGAAAACTCATTTGGGCTGAAGATACCGCAGGGGCTCTCAGGGAAATTTTAACTATTTGCAAAGCAAAAGAGTGTAAAGCTGTTGTAAAAAGTAAAAGTATGGTCACGGAGGAAATTCACCTGAATGAATTTCTAAAAGAAAATGGTATTGAAAGTTTGGAAACTGACTTAGGTGAATATATTCAGCAACTGGATAATGAACCGCCTTACCATATTGTTACGCCTGCAATGCATAAAAGCAAGGAGGATATTGCCAAATTATTCCACGAGAAATTAAACACTGCACCCGGACTTTCTCCTTCTGAACTGACCCTGATAGCACGACAAAATATGAGAGAAAAATATCTGGAGGCAGAGATAGGTATTACCGGTGCGAACTTCATCATTGCTGACACGGGAAGTATTGCTGTTTCGGAAAATGAAGGCAATGCAAGGCTGTGTTCGTCTTATCCTAAAACTCATATCGTGATCACGGGGATTGAAAAATTAATTCCGTCGCTTACTGATCTTGCGTTGTTTTGGCCACTATTGGCGACTTATGGCACAGGACAGCGTGTTACGAGCTATAATTCGATCATTTCCGGTCCTAAACAACCGGGTGAGTATGACGGTCCCAATGAAATGTATGTGATCCTGCTGGATAATGGCCGTTCTACAATGCTCGCAAACACAAAGCTTCGGGAAAGTCTTTATTGTATTCGCTGTGGAGCATGTTTGAATGCATGTCCGGTTTATAAAAATATAGGCGGACATAGTTATGGAACTACATATAGCGGTCCGATCGGTGCTGTTATTACACCGCATCTCAAAGATCTCGGTGAATGGAAACACCTGAGCTACGCTTCTTCATTATGTGGAAATTGCACGGAAGTTTGTGCAGTAAAAATAAATCTTCATGAACTGTTGTTAGAGAATAGACACGAAGCCGTGCAACAGGGGGCAGCCGGATGGATGGAAAAATTGGCATGGAAAGGATGGAAACAGGCTAGTCTCCATAGAAAATGGATGAATATTGGAAATTCAAATATTAAGAACTGGTTTATAAACAGAGTATTTCGAGGCTGGAACAGACAAAGAGCTGATATTTATTTCCCCTCGAAAAGTTTCAATCAGCAATGGAAGGATAAGCATAAAATCTGAATACTGCATATGCTTTTTTACTCCGGCCATAACAGCCCGCGCCTCGCATACATATTGGATCTGATAAGCAGTGAAATCCTGAATGAACCTTTTACCTGTGTGTCAGACAAGCATCAATTCATTTCTTATGTAGGTCACAAGCTGAATTATTCCGAGGAGCAATTGTCTCCGAATGAGTTTTTCATTAAGCCCCAGGGTCTTCTTTTTGAATCTGATATCAGGGAACAGCAAATTAAAAGGATTGATGTTTTAGGAAGACAGGCTTTTTTTGAAACTTCAGGTGACTTTCCTTTCGACATTTTTTCTGCTGTGTTTTTTCTGGTCAGCAGGTATGAGGAATATTTATTTTTTGAGCCTGACAAATATGGTCGGTTCCCTCATCAGTCGTCACTTGCATTTCGGGAAGATTTCCTCGGTATTCCGTTAATTAACTATTGGCTTGAAGATTTCAAATCCGCTCTTCGATTAAAATATCCGGAGTTGCATTTTAAGATGAAAGATTTTAAATTCATTCCGAGTTACGATATTGACATTGCATATTCGTATAAGTACAAAGGGCTTAAACGAAATCTGGGTGGCTTTTTGAGATCAATATCCAAAGGACAGTGGCGATACTTCCTGGATCGCTGGGATGTTCTTTTTAATAAGAAAAAAGATCCGTTTGATTCCTATGAGTGGTTGGATTCACTGCATTTGTATTGCAGGACAAGAGCATATTATTTTTTTCTTTTAGCGAAAAATCAAAAAGGAGTTGACAAAAATATTTCTCCGGCCAAATCAGCGTTGCAATCTCTAATTTCTTATCACAGTGCTGGATACACCGTTGGGATTCATCCTTCCTGGCAAAGCGGTGATGAAGAAGCAATACTTATGGAAGAGGTAGATGAATTGCAAAAGATAATTAAGTCTCCGGTAAAATACAGTCGTCAGCATTATCTCCGAGTGAGTTTGCCGCAGACTTATCGCAGTTTGATCGACGTAGGTATTGAAAAAGATTTTTCAATGGGGTACGGATCTTCCAACGGATTTCGTGCATCAATCGCTTCGTCATTTTACTGGTATGATTTGAAAGCTGAAAAGAAAACCGGGCTTATGTTGTTCCCTTTTTGTTTTATGGATGCGACGGCTTTCTATGAACGAAAACTATCGCCAAAAGCAGCGTTTTCAGAATTAATGGAATTCTATCACAGGATTAAACAGATCAATGGTTTAATGGTAACAGTTTGGCATAACAATTTTTTTGGTACAGACCCCATGTTTAAGGGGTGGAAGGAAGTATATGAAGTTTTTTTAAAGGACCAGATTTATTGGGATATGTGAAATGGCTGATTTCGCCTGGGTTTATTAGTGTTTAAAATGACGCATTCCCGTTATCACCATCACAAGTCCTTCCTGTTTGCAAAAATCGATACTGTCTTTATCTCTAATGGAACCACCTGGTTGAATAAAACTTGTGATACCCTCGGCGGCTGCAATTCGTACACAATCATCAAAAGGGAAAAAAGCATCAGAGGCTAAGGCAGCTCCTTTCAGGTCAAACTTAAACTGGTGAGCTTTTTCTATAGCCTGTCTTAACGAATCAATTCTGCTTGTTTGTCCACAACCCTTGCCGATGAGCTGTTTATTCTTTATTAATGCGATTGCATTTGACTTCAAATGTTTAGACACAAGATTACCAAATTCCAGATCTTTTTTTTCATCTGGCGTACTACTTCTTCCCCCCGTTTCCTCCCATTTTGTATAATTCCCTTTATCAGCATCCTGGACCAATACACCATTCAAAAGGGATTTTTTCACCAATTGATTAGCAGGCTCTCCGATTAACTGCAGAAGAATTCGATTCTTCTTTGTTTTTAACATCTCCAGAGCTTCTTTAGTAAAAGAAGGTGCAATCAACACTTCAAAAAATAATTCATGGATCGCTTCGGCCGTGGGTAAATCAATTTCATTGTTGCAAACCAGCACACCTCCAAAAGCACTTTCGGGATCTCCGGCCAGTGCTTGATCCCAGGCGCTTCGCACTGATGCTCTGGAAGCTATACCGCAAACATTGGTATGCTTTATAATGGCAAACACCGTTTTCTCTTCAAATTCATTAATGAGCTGAATAGCGGCGTCGATATCTACGAGATTGTTATAAGAAATTTCTTTTCCGTTAAGTTGTTTAAAAATATTCTCCCAATCTCCTTTAAAATATGCCTGTTGGTGTGGATTTTCTCCATAGCGCAAATGCCTGGTTAATTTTGAATTGTCTGAAGTTTTATGCGGATTAAAATATTCGTCAATCGCATTATCGTAACGGGCAACGACACCAAATGCTTTTGCCGCCATCTCTTTTCTCTGGGTGGTTGTAAGTTCTCCCTGCTGTAGATTTAATAATTGCTCCAGATAGGAATAGTCTTTTTTATCAGCGATAACCGCTACATGCGAGAAATTTTTTGCTGCGGCACGAATCATAGAGGGGCCACCAATATCTATTTTTTCAATAATTGCCTTTTCTTCTTTCGTATTCGCTACTGTTTCTTCAAATGGATACAGGTCCACGATTACGAGGTCAATTTCTGGAATGTGATACTCCTTCATTTCTAATAAATCCTGCGGTTCTTCTCTTCTACCCAGGATGCCTCCAAAAATAGACGGATGTAATGTTTTAACCCGACCACCCAGAATCGACGGATAACTTGTAAGTTCTTCTGCAGCAGTGCAGGTAATGCCCAATCCTTCAATAAACGCCTTAGTTCCACCAGTCGAAATAATCCTGACTCCGAGTCCATCAAGCTGCCTGATGATTGGTTCCAGTCCGTCTTTATAGAAAACAGAAATCAAAGCGGATTGTATTTTTTTCGTCATAAAATGAGGATTGATCATTATAGATGTGAGAGAGTCGCAAATTTACTGCAAACGATTTTCACTGCAAAGTCAGGTTATAGGAAACAAATGCGTTAGCTCGTATAGACTAATAATAACAAGTCCGGTGATAAGCCATACTTTCTGTTTCAAAAATAAAAAACGGTATATGCAAAACAAACCAAGATAGATTGTGATCAGTTGAAAAAGATTAATATTCAAATCAGGAATAACTGCGCCGGGTAATAGAGAAATATACTTGATAAATCCATTCAGTAATGCTATTGCAAAATTCAGCAAAGTTCCAATGAAATATCCCAGCGGATGGATAAAAGAAAAAATACATAAAAGAATTCCGCAAACAAGGATGCCACTTGAGAGGGGAACTGCCACCAAATTCGCAATCAGGAAGTAACTCGGGAAGCGATGAAAGTAAAAGATGGTAATGGGCGTAGTGAGTATTTGAGCTGCCATGCTTACTGAAATTGCAGCCCAGATTGATTTAAGTATTTTGTTTTTTGGTGTCATAAAGTTGCTGATAGGTTTAGCGAAAAGACCGAGACCCAGTACAGCACCGTAGCTGAGTTGAAATCCAACATCGCGGATCCAATTGGGGTCAAAACAAAGCAGTAAGAAGGCCGAAGAAGCCAGTGTATTGTATAAAATTGTCTCTCTTAGTACATTTCGTGCAAAAAGAGTGATGGTAAACATAGCGGCTGACCGAATCACTGAAGGTGATGCGCCAGAAAGGATACTGTAGATCCATAGACTTAAAATAATAGTTGCCCATTTTAGCCATTGTTTATATTTCTTTCGCCCGCCTTTTCGCAGTATAAAATAAAGGATTTGACAAATCAATGCGAGGTGTAAGCCAGATATGGCAATGACGTGTATTACTCCTGTATCGGCATAGGATTTCAGAATACCCGGGTCCAGATCATCGGTATAACCGACCATAAGTGCCTCCAGTAAACTATTCTCAGATGCTCCCGGTACATATTTTTTTATTATAAGGAGCAATTTCTTACGTAAGCAATTGAGTATAGAAGGAACTGATAATTTCTTCTCAAAAGGCACAGATATGCTTTCATTTTCATTTAAATACACCTGGGCATAAATGTGATGCAAATGGCAATAACTGGTATAGTCAAATTCAGGAGCAGTTTTCAGATTTTCTATAGGTTGTAAATTCTTTCTGAAAATAATTAATGCTCCCTCCATATATGTATGTGGATCAGGTTTCTTATAAAAATGGATTATGATGCTCTCATTCTCGTGATAACAAGTATCATTCTTAACCAACCATTTTAAATCCCCTGAGCATTTCCATGTATTTTGTTTCTGAACAGGTTCGCTTACAAGCCGTAGCAGGTATAGGTTTCGTTGGTTCTGACTCCAACATGCAGATTGCCGAACTTGCACATCCTGATGTAGATGGCATATAATACCTGCTAAAGAAAAAATCGCTGAGTGAATCGCTAATCCGGCAACCCATTCCAATCCTTTCATCGCAAAAAGAGAAACACAGTTGCAAACAATCATCAGGAAGAGGGAGACTAAAAAAAGCAAGGTCAAAAAAAGAGTTTGAGGCGAGAATGTCTTTTGAACCAGGATTCCGATAAGGAGTGGTGGCAATAGTCTGAGAAAAGGTGCTTTTCTCCACAGCTCATTTTGCAATGAAAAACTGAAATCCATTGTGAAAGATTGATTCTTCCACGAATCAATCACCTTAATTGCTAAATCCAGCAGGCATTTTCAACTATTTTACGGTACCGAGATCTGTTGTTTTAACGGTATTTCTTACGGTGATATCACGGTTTTTTTATGTAAATATGAACGGTATCGCCTGAATATCTTCATCTTATAAATAATATTAACTTGTAATGTATTGAGCTGCATTTCCTTGCAGAAGTTGCACTGCCCCCTAGTCGATAGTTTTAAGACGAACAGAATTTTTTCACTCGTTAAAAACTAAGGCTCATGATTAAGGAACAAAAAAAATTAGTATTGAATGGCAAAGACGCCAAAACCCAAGAGGCCGACATGCTCATCAGAGAGTACAAGCAGACCAGGTGGGTGCCCAATTCTGAACGTATCGGGAAACCAGACTCGCTAAGTGCTGGTTATAGTATCGAAGAAATAGAAAATTTTCTCGCGCTCGCCAAGTCATACGGCGGGGACGGTATTAGATTCTATTTTGGATCATATCCTGAAAACTACTTCGAAAAGCCGGAGTATGGAGGTAGGCAGACTTTAGTAATGGTAGCTACAAAATCCAAACTAATGGAAACTGGAAAATATGCAAACAAGGATATTTATTATTCGAGTTGTGGCATGTTAAAAATTCTGAGTGGTTCTAATCCACGTTATATATGTCCACCAACTTGCAATCCGCCGTCTGAAGGAGGAATGGGTGATCTGGGCATAGCCATCGTAGATAAAGGACAAAAAGGAATCGAAATTGTATAGTATTTTTAATCTTTTAATGAGTAAAAGAACCTCTGAAAGGAGGTTTTTTTATGCAACTTTAGTTTTAACGATATTTGAAGAACATGCAATTTTCTGGTTTTGACATAATTCAACTGATATTATTTCTAATTAGTCTTTCTGTTTTCGTACAAAAACCTCGCCCTCTTTACTTAAAATTATTTCCAATATATCTTTTTTTAGATCTTATTGATGGCCTGCTGATGGGATATTTGCAATTGCATGGAAAATTTACAACGGGAGTAGCTAACTCTTGGGGAATATTTGAATTTTGTTTTTATTATTTAGTACTGCGAGAAATAATTGTCAATATTAAAATGAGGCGGCTGATTTTAATCGTAATTTTTATATTTCCAATATTCGCAATGATTAATCTCTATTTCCAAAAAAAGGTCGGATTTAATCCTGTCAATTTTACAATTGGTAGTCTAATTACAGTTTCGTTTTGTATATATTATTTTGTTGAACTCTTTCGAAGAGCTGATTCGGAGTTACTTACAAGGTTGCCAGCTTTCTGGATAACGACTGCTATTCTTTTTACCGTAGTTTTAACATTCCCGTTTTTTTCTTTTATTAGTTTCATAACAAAGATGCCTGAATTAATTATAGAGAATATAGTTATAATATTTTATGTCATTTATTCTTTGACTTCAACCTTATATACGATTGCCTTTTTATGCAGGATCAAAATAAAGAGATCTATTTTATAATGTCGATGGGTTTTGTACTGGCATTTGTGCTGGTAGGGTTCATCCTGGCAATGATATTCTTTTATCAACGCAGAAGACAAAAACAAGAACTTGAACTAATCCGACTTAAAGAAGAATATGAACAGGAAGTGCTACGTTCCCAATTAGAAATCCAGGAATCTACCATGAAGAACATCGCACAGGAGCTGCATGATAATATAGGTCAGACGCTCTCGGTCATTAAACTCTGGATGTCTATTGCACCAATTGAAAAAGACCATGAGGCATTCGAAGGGGTACAGAATTCAAAAGAAATGTTGCATAAAGTAATCAGGGACATGGCTGATTTAACTAAGAGCCTTCATACTGATCGAATTGCCGATATCGGACTTTCAGAAGCCATTAACTTTGACCTCTCATCCATTAGAAGAGCAGGAGTGCTGAATATTCATTTTGATACATTGGGTGATGAATTTCATTTCAATGATCAGAAATCGATTTTCATTTTCAGAATGTACCAGGAGATGATGAATAATATCATTAAACATTCCAAGGCCGGTTCAGTAAATGTTGCGCTCGATTATTCCGGTAATAATACCTTTGTAATGACCATTCGGGACGATGGTGTTGGATTTGACGTTAACAAGAAGAATGCACCGGAAGACGGCTCGAGCGGTCTTGGTCTAAAAAGTATGCAAAACAGGGCAAAAATGATAGGAGGTACTTTATTCATTCAAAGCGAGCAGGGCAAAGGGACGATCATAACAGTAACTGTACCTCTGAATTAAATTTATTTACTTATGTCTCATTCTGTAAAACAGGTTCAGGTTGCTATAGCAGACGACCATAAACTATTACGGAAGGCATTAGCTAAACTTATAAGTACTTTCGACGAGTATGCTGTTTTATTCGAAGCGGATAATGGCAAAGAAATTAAAAAAAATATTGGCGAACACCTGGTTCCCGATTTAATTCTTTTGGATGTCAACATGCCGGAAATGGATGGTTTTGAAACGGCTGGGTGGCTAAATAAGAATTATCCAAAGATAAAAGTGTTAGCACTCTCGATGTTTAGTGACGAGCGCACAATTATTCGTATGCTTAAACAAGGTGCGCGTGGATATATTATGAAAAATATCGACCCTGAGGAATTAAAAAAAGCGTTGGACTCAGTAATGGTGAAAAATTTCTACTTATCGGAGGAAATTTCCGGAAAAATAATCAGCGGTTTACACAAAGATGTTGACCGTAAAGAAGAACCAATAACATTGACTCAGAGAGAAAAAGACTTTCTCAGCCATATCTGTTCTGAAATTACTTATAAGGATATTGCAGCAAAGATGTTCGTGAGTCCGCGTACGGTGGACGAATACCGCAACTCATTATTCGAGAAGCTAAAGGTCAAATCCCGCGTCGGACTCGTGATGTATGCGATACGCAATAAGCTCGTGGAGGTTTAAAGTATGAGCATTTAGGACGTGGTTAATGTTAATTCTTATACTATTTGGACAAATACATACTCCGGTCTTTGTACAGTTGCCGGAAATAAGGATCTCTCAAATCTTTTATGAATCGAATGGCTTCACCGGTGGATTTCATCTCAGGTCCCAGTTCTTTATTCACTCCAGGGAATTTATCAAAACTGAAAACCGGTTCCTTGATAGCGTATCCTTTTAAATTCTTATGGAATGTAAAATCCTTCAGCTTATTTTGACCCAGCATGATTTTGGTCGCAATATTTAAGTAGGGAATCTGATAAGCTTTGGCTATAAATGGCGTTGTTCTGGAAGCCCTTGGATTGGCTTCTATCACATAAACTTTTCCATCTTTAATGGCAAACTGAATGTTGATGAGTCCTTTTATGTTTAAGCGGAAAGCGATTTTTCTTGCATATTCTTCCATGGTTTCCACAATAAGTGGCGTAAGATTAAATTGTGGTAAAACAGCGTTTGAATCCCCACTATGAATTCCCGCAGGTTCGATATGCTCCATTAAACCCATCACATGAAACTGATCGCCATCGCAAATGCCATCCACTTCAGCTTCCTGGCAACGATCCAGAAAGTGATCAATCAAAATTTTATTGTCGGGTAAATGTTTCAATAAGCTTACCACTGCGCTTTCCAATTCCTGATCGTTAATCACAATTCTCATGCGCTGACCGCCCAATACATAACTTGGTCTCACGAGCACGGGAAAGCCCACTGATTTCGCGACTTCAACAGCTTCGTCTACTGTTGTTGCGGTACCGTATGAAGGATACGGGATATCCATTTCTTTTAGCATGTCGCTGAATCGGCCCCGATCTTCAGCGATATCCATATTATCATAAGATGTTCCGATAATCGGGATGCCTTTCTTGTGAAGTTTTTCGGCAAGTTTAAGTGCCGTTTGACCGCCCAGCTGCACTATAACCCCGTCAGGTTTTTCGTAATTGATAATGTCCCAAAGGTGTTCCCAAAATACAGGTTCGAAATACAGCTTGTCAGCCATATCAAAATCCGTCGAAACAGTTTCGGGATTACAGTTTACCATGATCGACTCGTATCCACATTCTTTAACAGCCAACAGACCATGCACACAGCAATAATCAAATTCAATTCCCTGACCAATCCTGTTGGGTCCCGAACCGAGTATGATTATCTTTTTCTTCTTCGTTACAATACTTTCATTGTTTCCTCCACTTTCAAACGTGGAATAAAAATATGGGGTCTTCGCTTCAAATTCAGCGCTGCATGTATCGACCATTTTGAATATACGGTTGATACCGGCTGCTTTTCTTTTTTCATATACTGCCTCGTCATTTCCATCTTGCATTATCGTGGCGATCTGCACGTCGCTGAAGCCCAATGTTTTTGCTTCCCTGAGTAATTCCACAGGTATTGTTTCCAGCTTGTACTTTTTAATCTCTTTTTCTGTCGTACAAATTTTCTGTATTTCGTATAAAAACCACCTGTCTATGCCAGTTGCCTGAGAAATGGTTTTTACACTGACGCCCAGCATAAGTGCATCCTTAATTCTGAAAATACGATCCCATTTCGGTATTTTTATATATTGAATAAGTTCTTCAGCATGCATCTGACTCTTTCCGTAATAACCCAACCCAATCGCATTATTTTCAAGACTCTGACAGGCTTTTTGAAGTGCTTCCGTAAAACTTCTTCCAATGGCCATTACTTCTCCAACACTTTTCATTTGTAGACCCAGGGTATCGTTCGCACCTTTGAATTTATCAAAATTCCATCTGGGCATTTTTACAATTACATAGTCCTGTACGGGCTCAAAATAGGCTGATGTAGTTTGTGTGATCTGATTCTTCAGTTCATCCAAACTATAACCAATAGCAAGTTTAGCAGCAATTTTTGCAATGGGATACCCCGTAGCTTTGGATGCAAGTGCTGAAGATCTGGATACTCTTGGGTTGATTTCAACTGAAATGATCTGCTCCGTTTCAGGGTTTAATGCAAACTGCACATTACATCCGCCCGCGAAATTGCCCAGAGAACGCATCATCAGGATTGCCTTGTTTCTCATATCCTGAAATGCTGTATCACTCAATGTCATTGCAGGTGCAACCGTTATGGAATCACCCGTATGAACTCCCATGGGATCCAGGTTCTCCACAGTACATATGATAACGACATTATCATTTTTATCTCTTAAAAGCTCCAATTCATATTCCTTCCACCCCAATACTGCTTTTTCCACCAGTACTTCATGAATCGGAGACGCTTTTAACCCCTTATCCAGTGCAGCATCCAGATCATCTTTGCTGTGAACAAAGCCACCACCGGTACCGCCGAGGGTAAATGAAGGCCTGATTACCAGGGGGAATCCAATCTCCTGCGCGAATTCTTTTCCTTCAAGCATCGAGTTTGCCACGCGGGAAGGTGCCACATCTATGCCGATGCGAATCATCAGCTGTTTAAATTTTTCCCTGTCCTCCGCAGTATCAATTGCAGCTATGTCAACACCGATCAGATTGACATTATATTTCTCCCAAATTCCAAGTTCCGCAGCTTCTTTACAGAGGTTTAACGCTGTTTGCCCTCCCATTGTAGGTAATACAGCGTCAATCTGATTTTCCTCTAAAATTTTTTCAATACTTTCCACCGTTAGCGGAAGAAGATACACCCGATCTGCCATCATGGGGTCTGTCATGATGGTCGCCGGGTTGCTGTTTATCAGAATTACTTTGATTCCTTCTTCCCGGAGACTTCTGGCGGCCTGAGAACCGGAATAATCAAACTCACAGGCCTGACCGATAATTATGGGACCTGAACCGATAATAAGAACTGAACCGATGGCGGGATTTTTTGGCATGTAAAAACAAATTCCGCAAAAGTAAGGTTGTACGGGTTCCCGGAGAAATTTTATAAATGTTTGGGAACAAAAAATCCCGGGATGCCGGGATGGAAGACTTTTATTAACGTTCCTGTTTATTTATGATAAGAAGCCATCTCAATATCATCAAGTAAAACGCCACCTTTTTTGGCTTGTTGCCGTTTTTCGGCGGTAAGTCTTTTGTTATCACTTTTCGATTTGATCTTGAAGACCCATTTTTGTTTTGCTTCTTCCCCACGCACCATCCCGATCACGGAACCAATGCTGATGACGAAAAGCAGTAAAAACTTATTCTTAAATAACATCTTATCATTTTTTCATGGAAGGTCTCAATATATAGACAGCTTATTTAAGCCAAAAGCTGTACCAATTTTTAGTTTTTTTTAAAAACCCTCATAATCATTTACTAACATCATTTACTAACATCGAAGTGGCTTGTTTTAAATCCTTTTTTGGGATTACTAGCCTTTAATAATCTAAATTTGGGATTTTGATGATGCGATTTGTTCTAAGTATTTGTATGATGGTCTTTAGTATTTTAGCTCAAGGCCAGCTTTTTCAGGCTGTTAAATATCCTTCAAATGTATTTCGGAATCCCCTCGATGTTCCGATAAGCCTTGCGGCCAATTTTGGCGAGCTAAGACTTAATCATTATCACATGGGACTTGATATCCGTACAGAACATCGGGAAAATCTACCGGTGTATGCTTCAGCAGACGGGTACATTTATAAGATTAAGGTTGAACCTTTTGGATTCGGTCAGGCTATTTACATTCGCCATCCAAATGGTTTTATAAGTTTATATGCACATCTGAATTCCTTTTACCCACCGCTCGCTGCATACGTTAAACAGAAACAATATGAAAATCAGAAATGGGATATCTCACTTGAACTACAACAAGGTTTCCTTTCCGTAAAAAAGGGGGACTTAATTGCTTTCAGTGGAAACACAGGTGGCTCAGAAGGACCTCATCTTCATTTTGAAATTCGGACGTTTCCGGACGACGTCAATGTGAATCCCATGTTGTTTGGTTTGCCGATAGCCGACCACACTTCACCTGTCATAAAAAGTTTGTCCGTTTATGATCTAAATAATAGCTTTTATGAACAGGATCCCCTTTTTATCCCGGTTAAAGGAGGTTTATCCATGTTTGCAATAGCTAAACAAATTCTTGTTCTTAAAACGCCGAACCCCGGATTTGGTATTTCAGGTTTCGATACCCAGAGTGGATCTAAAAATCCAAATGGAATTTTCCAGGGAATTATATATGATAATGGCGAAGCAGTTTCCGGGTTTCAGATGGATCAGATCAGTTATAACGAAACTAAAGGCATCAACGCCCATATTGACTACCCTACTCACGCAAAAGGGGGGGCCTATTATCAGCTTCTTTTTAGAATGCCAGGTTACAAGCATTCTATTTATCGCGAATCTAAAAACGGAGGGAGAATTCATCTTGAAGATCGAAAGTTGCATCAAATACGCATAGAACTGAAAGATGCTTTTGGAAACACATCAAATTTAGTGTTTAAAGTAAGGTATCAACCAGAAGAGAAAGTGAAAACTGTTTTGACAGGAAAAATGTTTTATCCCGGAATGGTCGACGGCTATGAAGCACAAGAAGCGGCTTTTTATCTGGGTGAAAATTGCCTTTATGATTCGGTTCATCTGAACTACACCGAGAATACAATGGATGCTGGTATGAACGGACTTTCTGCTGTTCATCATTTCGGCAATAACCTGATTCCTTTGGCAGACTCAATGACGGTTAGAATAAAACTATCGAAACATGTAGATCAAAAACAACATATACTGCTTCAATGGTATGAAGGAAAAGAGTCTGAAGTGAAGAAGCCCGAGTGGCAGTCCGACTGGGCAACGGCTGCCTTTAGAAATTTTGGAAATTTTCGGTTGATTTTAGATACAGAACCACCGCTCATTCGTATACCAGGTGTTTCAGAAAATGCGAACCTGGAAAATGCGAGTCAAATTATCGTCTTGGTTCAAGACAATAATAAAAAAATAAAAAACTTTCACGCAACATTAGACGGAAATTGGCTGATGTTTAGCAATGACAAAGCCCGCGCATATATTTACAAATTTGACGAACACTGCAGCAAGGGTCATCATGAGTTGAAAATTTACGCTGAAGATGAAGCGGGAAATTCAGTAACTCAGGCCATCCATTTTGTCAGATAACGGATATCCATTCAACTGACAATCACACTGATTTCACCCACGTTAAAATGGCCCTTATCTGTTAACAAAAATCCGTTTATATCCACGCCCTGCAAGATCGCTTCAAAAATTTCCGAACCCTGCTTAAATGTAATAATGGAATTCTTTTTATAAAGCGAGCTATTAAAATTGTCAAGAATTAACTTCGGTCTTTTTCTTAAAACGAGGATCCGCTTTTGAATTTTAGTAATCAGAGCCCTGGCCAGAACAGCAGGTTCGTAATTTTTGCCTGTAATATTTTTCAGAGATATGGCATTCGGAAGTTCCGGGGGAAAAACATCCTGATTGAGATTTATACCAATCCCGACTACTGAAAATGACCAGTTTAATCCTTTGATAACGCTTTCTATTAGCATACCCGCTGCCTTTCTGTCACCCCAATAAATATCATTTGGCCATTTTATGGACCATTTTCCCTTCTTCAGACTTCGAACCAGGTCTAATATTCCCAGTGAAACTGCTGCGGAAAACAGGAATTGTTTTGATATTTCCAGGTCTCTGGGCTCTATTATCAGGCTCATATTGAGATTCATACCCGGCTCACTAATCCAGATCCTGCCTCTTTGCCCTTTCCCGGCCCATTGGTTACGGGCAATAAACGCTAAACCATCGAAAGCCATTCCTTCATGAATTCGGGCCATGGCATAGTTGTTGGTGCTGTCAACAGATTCCAGCTCAACCAGCTGATTGTCAAATGTTGTAGTATACTGCTTCTCCTTACCCGGATGTGGCAAAAGATTACTATTTTTGGGGCAATGCGAAATTAGGATTACTATGAATACCGGTAACACCGCCTTTCATAATTCATCATCTAAAATATTCTGATTATTGGAACAATTGTCAATGTTGGTTAACCGGAAACCAAATAAAGCCATTCGGTTAGCAAAGAACTCAAAAATCATCAAGGCCATAATTCAGGCAATCCAGGAAAAAAAAGGCGAAAAAATCATATCTCTTGATCTCCGTAAAATACAGGAAGCAGTAGCAGATTTTTTTATTGTTTGCGAAGCTGGAAGCACCACGCAAGTAAGAGCCATAGCGGATTTCATAGAAACTGAAGTAAAAGAACAATGTAGCGAAATCCCTTACAGGCATGAGGGTAGACAAGTTTTACAATGGGTGATAATTGATTATATAAATGTGGTAGTTCATATCATGCTCCCCGACAGTCGCCGTTTCTATAAATTAGAAGAAATGTGGAGCGACGCTGTAGTGGAGGAGCACGAAAGCTGACCATCTTCAATGTTTAATCGGGTTTTCTGAACTTTTTTATTTCCCAAACATTAATTACTAGAGGAAGAACATCAAATGCCACAGAATAATAATTTAAAACCGAACGACAGGCCAGGATTTTCACGATTTAAGCCAAGAGGTAGTGGAGACGATAACACGCCAAAAAAAGGACCGAGATTCAATATATATTGGATTTGGGCGATTATTGCTGTGGTTCTGCTTGCGTATAATCTGCTAGGATCAGGTTTTACCGCTGATGCCCATCATATCGATTCCGAAATGGAATTCAGGAATAGCATGCTTGAAAGAGGAGACGTTGCCAGGCTGGTTCTTGTTACCAATAAGAATCTCGTCCGAGTTTATATTAAGAAAGACAGTCTCGACAAACCGTATTACAAGGACTTGCTCGGGAAGAATTTTCAGGTCATAAAAACTGATGGTCCGCAATTCGAATTTCAGGTTACCAAGATCGACGAATTTGAAAAAAGGCTTTATGACTTCTTCGCTAAAAACCCCTCTCTGGAAGTGCCAACCTCCTCGGTTCAGGAAGGTGACTGGATACCCGGACTTTTGCAAATTGCGCTCCCCATTCTAATTATCTTATTGATTTGGGTAATGCTCATGAGAAAAATGGGTGGTCAGGGAGGTAGTGGTGGCCCGGGGGGCATTTTCAATATTGGAAAATCAAAAGCTACTCTGTTTGATAAGGGAACACGTGTAAATATTACTTTCAATGATGTAGCAGGTCTCGATGAAGCAAAGGTTGAAGTAATGGAAATAGTTGATTTCCTAAAGAACCCTAAAAAATATACTGCATTAGGTGGAAAAATTCCTAAAGGCGCATTGTTGGTGGGCCCTCCGGGCACCGGCAAAACGTTGCTGGCTAAGGCAATGGCGGGGGAAGCGCAAGTTCCGTTTTTCTCCATGAGCGGATCTGATTTTGTTGAGCTGTTCGTAGGAGTAGGCGCAAGTCGCGTTCGTGACCTTTTTAAACAGGCACGTGAGAAAGCACCATGTGTAATTTTTATTGATGAAATAGATGCAATTGGGCGTGCCAGGGGCAAAAATGCCATAATGAGTAATGATGAACGCGAAAGCACATTAAATCAATTACTCGTGGAAATGGACGGATTCGGTGGCGATAGCGGAATTATTATACTTGCAGCTACAAACCGGCCGGATGTTTTAGATACCGCGTTGCTCAGACCTGGTAGATTTGATCGCCAGATTTCAATCGACAAACCCGATCTGAAGGGCAGAGAAGCTATTTTCAAAGTGCATCTTAAACCTATTAAGATTTCCTCTAAACTCGACATCTACAAACTTGCAGAACAAACACCCGGATTTGCGGGAGCCGATATTGCAAATGTTTGCAACGAAGCGGCGTTGATAGCTGCACGTAAGGGGAAAGACAGTGTTGAGATGGAAGACTTTCAGGATGCTGTAGACAGGGTAATCGGTGGCCTTGAAAAGAAGAATAAAATCATTTCACCCGAAGAAAAACGAATTATTGCATATCACGAGGCAGGTCATGCAATCTGCGGGTGGTATCTCGAACATGCCTATCCGTTGCTTAAAGTAACCATCGTGCCACGTGGCGTAGCTGCCTTAGGATATGCCCAGTATACTCCGAAGGAGCAATATCTTTATAATACCGACCAGTTGTTTGATCAGATTTGTATGACACTAGGCGGTCGTGCTAGTGAGTCTCTCAATTTCAAAAAGATTTCCACCGGTGCTCAAAATGACTTGCAACAAGTGACGAGAATTGCGTATTCGATGGTCACTGTATATGGTATGAATGACAAGATTGGAAATGTAAGTTTCTATGACCCGGCGCAGGAAAATCAATTCACTAAACCATACTCCGAAGAAACTTCGAAACTGATAGATGAGGAAGTTAGAAAGCTTATTGACAAGGCATATATTTTTACCAAGGATTTACTGACTATAAAAGCTCATCAGTTAAATTTACTTGCGGAGGCACTCCTTGAAAAAGAAGTTCTTTTTCAGAGTGATGTCGAAGCTCTTATTGGAAAACGACCTTACGAGGAAAAAAGGGCACTCGATGTATCTGATCACGATATACCGGACGATGTGCCGGAACTCAAAATTGCTGAAAATGGCATCCCCGCACCTCCGGTGCCAGTTCCGCCAATAGGTGATTTATAGCAGAAGTCATATGCAAGTATCTTCGGCAAAAGAAAATATTCTCAAGAGAATTAGACAGGCGTTGGTTAATCCGACGCCTGTTCCATTTCCCCAAAGTGAAGGGAATTCAAGTGTTTACAATCCCCCGGTACAGGAAAATGAAATTGAATTTGCAGAAAACTTTGGTCGCATCCAGGGTCGTTTTCTTTATTGTGGCAGTACTGCAGAACTGATTCAGCAATTGTTGCAACTGATAACACAACAGGGTTGGGCACAGGTATTTTGCAGGGAGAAAGACTTATTGTCCATACTTAATGAGCCGCTAAAAGGATTGTTAATCTCTGATGATCTGCCGGAAGCCGACGTTTCCATCACAGGATGCGAAGCGCTTGTTGCCAGAACGGGCAGTATATTAATGAGTTCAGCCCAGGAAAGCGGAAGGACTGCCAGCGTATATGCACCAGTTCACATATGTATTGCTTATACCAGTCAGCTTGTGTATGATATCCGGGAGGGCCTCGAGATCCTGTCTGAAAAATATAAGAATAAAATACCCTCATTAATTACGCTGGCTACTGGTCCCAGTAGAACGGCAGATATCGAGAAAACGCTGGTTGTTGGTGTTCATGGACCAAAAGATGTTTATGTTTTCCTGATAGATGCTCCGTGAATTATATTTGCCCATGCAAATCGCAGAGGGCAAAAAAATTTTCTTCATTTCAGACTTTCATCTCGGAACGCCCGATCGTCTCAGCAGTCTTCAGCGTGAGAAATATATTATGCGTTTCCTTGAATCTATTCAGGACCAGGCTGCTGAAATTTTTATCGTGGGCGATCTGTTTGATTTCTGGTTTGAATATAAAACAGTCGTTCCCAAGGGGTATGTACGCATACTAGGAAAACTCGCAACCCTGACGGACGCCGGAATTCCAATTCATTTTTTTGTTGGTAACCACGACATGTGGATGAAGAATTATTTCGAAAAAGAACTTTCCATACCTGTTTACTATGAGCCTAAAATATTTATGCGGAATGGTAAGAAATTTCTGATTGGACATGGGGACGGATTGGGTCCCGGCGATGGCGGCTACAAATTGCTCAAAAAATTATTTCGAAATGAATTCAGTCAAAGCCTGTTTGGGGTGCTTCCACCAGCAATTGGAGTGGGTATTGCAAATTATTTCAGTAGAAAAAGCCGCATTGCGACCCAACAAACAGATGAAAAATTTTTGGGTGAGGAGGGTGAATGGCTAATACAATATTGTAAAGAAAAACTTTTAACAGAAACATTTGACTTCATGATTTTCGGTCATCGACATTTGCCTATTGACTTTAGATTTCCTAATGGAAGCAGATATATAAATCTTGGTGATTGGATAAACTATTTCACTTACGCTTTCTTCGATGGAAATGAGTTGGCATTAAAGAGCTTTGATCCGGCATTGGATTTTAAGATAATTAGAAAGTGAAAAAAATAATTTGCTATATAGTCAGTGTACTTGCATGGGTAAGTTTATCTGCTCAAGCAGACAGTACGCCTAAACAATCGCTGTTGATTGCCGGTTCGTTTGTCGATTTTCAGGTGGACAATCTGGGAAATCTTTTCCTTCTCACTCCCGATAATCAGTTAAAAAAATATAATGGTTCAGGAGATTCATTAAGCGTCTTCAACGATGTCAGGAGATATGGCAAAATAGCATACATAGATGTTACCAATCCACTTAAAATTCTTCTTTTTTATCAGGAATTTGGAACCATCGTTATGTTAGACCGATTCCTGAATAATATAAATAGTATCGACCTCCGTCAGTTAGGATTTTATCAGGTAACATGTATTGGACTCGCTTACGACAATAATATCTGGGTATATGATGCACTGGCAGGCCAGTTGAATAAAATTGCCGGCGACGGAACGCTGATCAGCCAAACCAATGATATCCGTCAATTCACGGACTCCGTACCCGATCCCGTTTTACTTTCTGATCAGGGTGGATTGGTTTACCTTTTCGATCCGCAAAAAGGAGCTTTTGTTTTTGATCACTACGGAGGGTTTCAAAAACTTATACCCTTAAAAAACTGGAGACATTTTTCTGTTATCAACAAAACGTTGCTGGGATGGAATGGGCATGAATTTCTGAAATTTGAAGATAAGGTTATGTTCACAGAGGAAAAGAAACAAATTCCCAATACCTTTTTGCCGGCGGTTAAAATCCTTATAATGCCTGATTTCCTGTACGTCTTGAAAGCGGATGGCATTCATGTTTTTAAGAATTGATTTTTATGAATGGATTCTGGAATCAACTGATATTCGATAATCCGCTGAAGAAATATTTATTTATTTTTATAGCGATCGCATTGAGCTTTCTTCTCAGGCGCATCATTTCTAAATTTGTTGCCGGACAGCTTTTTCGTGGTGCCAAAGTGATAGACAAGGGTCTTGACAAAAGCTCATTTGTAAAACTGATGTTGCCCCCTTTGGAGATCTTTCTGATTTCTTTTGTCTCTATTGCGGGAATAGATAAGTTGAAATTTCCTGACGTTTTGGACTTTGATATTTTCGAAGTCCCTTTTAAAGCAATTATCCATGGATTTGCGAAGACGGTACTGATCATCGTTTTCATATGGCTCGTTCTCAGAACGATAGATTTTGTTTCCTTGTTATTAAAAGAAAAAGCCCGACTGGCGGGTGATCTGAAGGATCATCAGCTGGTAGTTTTTTTTCGTGACTTTCTGAAAGCCATCATTGGGATTGTGGGGATTCTGATGATTTTGGGACTAGCCTTCGGGTTTGAAGTAAGTAAATTATGGACTGGACTGGGTATCGCTGGCGCCGCTCTGGCTTTGTCTACAAAAGAAAGTATCGAAAATCTTATAGCCTCATTTATTATATTCTTCGATAAGCCCTTTATGGCAGGTGATGTTGTCAAAGTAAACAACATATCGGGTACGGTGGAGAAAATAGGGTTGCGGAGTACCCGGATTCGCACTGATTTGAAAACATATGTAACCGTTCCAAATAAACAGATGGTCGACAGTATCGTAGATAATCTTACGTTGCGAACCTATCGAAAAGCTGAAACAAGATTACAGTTCGACTCATCCACGCCGGCAATGGTGATTGATTCTTTTGTGAAAGATTGTCGTCAAATCCTGCTGGATAAATCATTTATTAGTGATGTAACTGTTTTTTTGAACGACATTTCGGGTACGGCATTTCTGGTCAACATAGACTATTTTACAACACCTATTCCACTGGCTGAATTCAATGAAATAAAACAAAAACTGAATCTTGAAATTCTGGGTTTAATTGAAAGTCGGAAAATAATTATAGCTGGCTCAGGTATGACAGTGAAGTTATCTTAGGTTGGCTTTCATTTCGAGCAGGAAATTCTTAATCTCTTCCAGTTTCTTAATAGTAACAAATTTTTCTTCAGCCCCGGAATTACTCCTGAGAAAATCTTTTGCGCCTTCAATGGTGTATTTTCTTTGACGTAAAAGATGATAAATGAGATGGAGATTTTTAATGTCTACCGGCCTGAAATACCGATCTCCCTTTTTATTTTTTTTAGGTTGAAGTATACTAAATTCAGCCTCCCAGAATCTCAAAAGAGATTGATTTACACGAAACATTTCAGCAACTTCACCCATAGTGTAATACTGCTTTTGGAAAAGTATTTCGTCTTCGGGTATGAGAATCAAATCTGCCTCTTCTGATACTTGTCTGATGGATTTTCTCCCCCTGCCAGACTTAATTTTTTGTACAGCTTCAGAGATATCTGCTTTTTTTGCTGTTGGCGTGTGGGATTCTAATGAGTCTGTAGGTTCGTTCGGAACAAGCGTGATTGTATCCGTTTTCAGTTTTTTAATTCGAATGCCAATATTCAATGGCTTGTCCTCCTGATTCAACGCGCCATCCTGCGTCAGGTTTGATTCTTCAGCAAACTTCATGGAGATCTGGGAGAAAGTAGTCATGCTTATTCAAAAATAACAAAAACTATTCCGAAACGATCTAAAGTTTGCCGAAAAAAATTAATCGAAGCTCTGGTTACTGGAAGATGCCAGTTTTAACAGCCGGTCATACTGCTCGGGGGTAATATCATTGTAGAAATAAAAAACCGGGTCAACGGGTTCACCGTTTCTGTGCACTTCATAATGGCAATGTGGCCCTGTACTTTTACCGGTATTGCCTACCCAGCCGATGACTTCACCCCTTTTAACTTTCTCACCGGCATGGACTTTTATCTTAAACATATGTCCAAATAAAGTGGCATATCCATATCCATTGTGTATCACCACGTGATTACCATAACCATTACCAGTATTTCCGGCGGTTTCAACTGTCCCATTAGCAGTTGCGTAAATCGGCGTTCCCATGGGAGCGGCAAAATCCAATCCTGCATGAAATTTAGTAGTCTTATATACCGGATCAACTCGATACCCAAATCCGGAAGCGATTCTTTTTAGATCCTTATTACTCACTGGTTGAATGGCAGGAGTACATGCGAGAAGTTGTTCTTTATTTTTTATAAAACTGTTAATCTCATCGTAAGATTTGGTTTGTGAGTGAATTCTTGCACCCAGGCTAACTAATGAATTGCTAATGGAGGTAGCCAGATTTTCCTGATCCATTCCCTGTACCAACTGAAATTCCTGTTGCTTGGCCAGATTTTTTGCCCTGGCACTGTCTGGTATGGGATTGGCCTCAAAAATGGCACGATAAACTTCATTATCTCTTTTTTCAAGACCTGAAATTTGTTCCTGCATTTTCTTTACCTGTTCATTCAAAACAAAATAATTATCTTTTAAAGCTTCATTCGTCTGCATAAGTCTTTTCTCATTTGCAGATGGAAAATAGCGATAGGCAAGCGAAACGAGGATAAGGGCGGTGACAATGGAAGCAGATAAAAAACCGATGATGCGCAGTAGCGTTACGCGCAATGGAGTTTCCAGTTTTTCATACCGGAGGGTATTGGTATTATAGTAATATTTGATCTTTTTCATGCAGTCACCTGATACCAGCCTGCAGTTTACGAAGCAGACAATGTACCTTTGCAGCTCCTGATTAATAACGCAAGTGTACTAATTATTATCCTTTTTTAACCCTCCATTTAAAATATTGTATTTAAAATATGATGAGAAGCGATGAGATAAGGGATATTTTTCTTGATTTTTTTAAATCCCGGGCGCATATTATTGTTCCATCTGCCCCTATCGTGTCAAAAAATGATCCTACGCTTTTGTTTACCAATGCGGGCATGAATCAGTTCAAGGATTATTTTCTGGGAAACAAACCGGCCCCGTATCCCCGTGTGGCAGATACTCAGAAATGTCTGAGAGTAAGTGGCAAACACAACGATTTGGAAGAAGTTGGGGTGGATACTTATCATCACACCATGTTTGAAATGTTGGGCAACTGGAGCTTTGGTGATTATTTTAAAAAAGAAGCAATAAGCTGGGGCTGGGAACTGCTGACTAAAGTATTCAGTATCCCTGAGGATCGGATTTATATAACCATTTTCGGAGGAGATACCGCAGAAAAGCTACCCGAAGATGACGAGACAAAAAAAGAATGGTCGAAATGGATTTCTGAGGACAGAATTCTTCCGGGTAGCAAGAAAGATAATTTTTGGGAGATGGGAGACACCGGACCATGCGGACCTTGTACTGAAATTCATTTGGACTGTCGACCCGATAATGAAAGAAAAAATCTGGATGGGAAAACTTTGGTAAACGAAGACCATCCCCAGGTTATAGAAATCTGGAATATTGTATTTATTCAATACAACCGTACAAAATCCGGATCTCTGGAAAGTCTTCCGTCACGCCATGTAGATACTGGAATGGGTCTCGAGAGGTTGGTTCGGGTTCTTCAAAATAAAACCAGTAATTACGATACAGACATATTTAGTGGCACGATTGAAGCAATAGCCAGTATAACAGGAAAAGTATATTCAGCTTCCGAAGACAAGAAGGACATTGCTTTCCGGGTAATTTCAGATCACATTCGTGCAATCTGTTTTACAATAAGTGATGGACAACTTCCCTCAAACACCGGAGCAGGTTATGTTGTAAGGAGAATATTACGTCGGGCCGTACGGTATTACTATTCTTATCTCGATCAGAAAGAACCGTTATTATTTCGGTTGGTACCGGTTATTGCTGGTCAATTTAAAAAAGTATTTCCAGGATTGATGGAGCAGGAGGGTTTTGTCGAAAAAGTAATACGCGAAGAAGAAGAGGCTTTTTTGCGAACACTTGACAAAGGAATAAAAATTTTCAATGACTATATTGAGCAAAAAGTTAACCAGGATTCCGAAATGAATCCTTCCATAAAAAAAAGCATATCAGGTGCATTTGCATTTAAATTGAATGATACATATGGGTTTCCAATAGACCTGACCTCACTTATGGCAAGGGAGATTGGGTGGTCAGTTGATGAAAACGATTTTGAAATTGAACTGGAAAAACAAAAACAAAGATCCCGGGCTGCAGGACAAGTTGATACGGGAGACTGGGTAACCGTAAATGAAAACGGAAAGGTTATTTTTTCCGGCTATGAAGAATTAAATCTGAAAACTCAGATAAGTCGTTGGCGTAATTCAAAACTGAAAGGGAGGGATTTGAATCAGGTTGTTCTAAGTAAAACACCGTTTTATGCAGAAAGCGGGGGGCAGGTAGGCGATACCGGCATATTGACGATAGAAGGAGAAGTGATTCCCGTAATCGATACCAAAAGAGAAAATGACCTTATCATTCATTTTACTGAAAAACTACCTGCGAATTTATTGGCCCCTGTAATTGCAAGCGTAGATGTTTTAAAAAGAAGAAATATCGAAGCACACCATACTGCTACGCATCTTTTGCATGCCGCATTGAGAAAAGTATTGGGAACACATGTTACTCAAAAAGGATCACTCGTAAATTCAAATCACCTCCGCTTCGATTTTTCACATTTTTCCAGGCTGACGGAAAAGGAACTGGCAGAAGTGGAACAACTGGTCAACTCAAAAATCAGGGAGAATATTCCAGTGATCATCCGCGAAATGCCAAAAGAAGAAGCAACAAAGCTGGGGGCAATGGCACTGTTCGGAGAAAAATATGGCGAAACAGTCCGCGTAGTAACCATCGATCCTTCATATTCTATTGAGTTATGTGGAGGAACGCACGTAACAGCAACCGGAGAGCTGGGCTTCTTTAAGATAATTTCTGAATCTGCCGTAGCTGCAGGAGTCAGACGTATCGAAGCCGTTGCCGGTTTGGCCGCCGAAAATTATATTTCCAAAGAGTTGTTATTGTTGACCTCTGTTCAGGAAATACAAAAAAACCCGAAAGATTTACTGAAGTCATTGCAGGACATGCACACGGATCTTAATAACGTGAAAAAGAGGCTGGAATCTATGGAAATAAAGCAGACGAATCTGGCGAAAACAACGCTTCTTGGAGAAATAAATTCGTTTGGGAAATATAAGTTTATAGGAAAGATAATCGAAGGGGTCGGACAGGATGGATTGAGAAAGATGGGTACAGAACTACGTAACGAAATTCCCGGGATTTTGCTTGTTTTGGCGACCATTTCCGATGGGAAGCCCTTTGTTGTAGTGGGAATTGGTAATGAGATTTGTACTGAAAAAAACCTGGACGCTTCCAAAATCGTCAGGGACCTCGTTGCACCAAAAATCAAAGGAGGAGGGGGCGGTCAAAAGACATTTGCTACTGCTGGTGGTCTGATTTCCGATAAACTCCCCGAGATTATCGCAGAAATCAAAGCCTTGATTTAGTTGAAGATTGCCCAAAATCAGATTGAACCGCTACCGACTCTCAAAACCAAAAGGAGAGTTTAATAATCTGTTAAAGATCAGAAAACAAGTTTATCCGAATATTTTCGTATTTCAGAATAATCCCTATATTTGAAATACGAAGTTTGACGTAGATATTCAATTAAAATTAATTTGAAATGGAAAAATTCAACCTCAGGGCGCTTTCAATAGGTGCTTTTTGCTTAGCCATTGGACAGTTAACACTGGCTCAGGCCCCAATGCCTCCGGCGCCTCCACCAGCAAAAATAGATGGATCCGAAAAAGGGGATCAAACAGAAATAGTTATCAGGCAAAATGGAGACAAAGACACGAAACTTACGCTGGAAATTAAAAATGGAGATGTATTTATCGACGGAAAACCCATCGATAAATTTGTGGATCAAAATGTAATTGTAGAAAAACGGAAGATAGATGACGACGCCGAAGTATACGCATTGTCTCCTTTTCGTGAAGATGGAATGAATTATGGCAGGAATCAGGAGTATTTACAAAGAAGTTTGGAAAATCTGGACAGACAAAATAAGTATCTGAATAATTCTGTTCAGGTTAGAATTAACGCTGCTTTTTTAGGTGTGTCATCCCGTAAAGCAGAAAAAGGGGGTGCTACTGTATTGGAAGTAACCAAGGGTAGTCCTGCTGAAAAAGCCGGCCTTAAAAAAGGAGACGTTATTACTAAGGTCAACGAAACTAAAATCGAAAGTCCCGAAAGTCTTTATGAAACGGTTCATAGTCTTAAACCCGGCGATATGGTAAAAATTCTTTTTTTGAGAGACGGCAAGGAACAGACGGCGTCTGCCACATTGGAAAAGACAGACCAGATGTCGAAGAATTTCAACTACAACTATAATTATAAATTCAAAATGCCTCCAATGCCTGATATGGATAATATGCAGTTCAATGAGGATTGGGGAGGTTTTAGGCAGCCAAAGCTGGGAATAAAGGCTCAGGACGCCGAAGACGGGAAAGGTGTAAATGTGCTGGATGTGGTTGACAGTTCAGCTGCAGCGAAAGCGGGTTTAAAGAAAGGCGACGTCATACTTCAGATTGATGGAACAGATATTAATAACACCAATGAACTGGTAGACGAATTTCAGGAGGCCCGTCAGAAATCTCCGGCAATTAAATTCAAAATTATGCGCGGTGGAGTAAGTCAGGATATTGAGGTTAAAATTCCAAGAAAACTGAAAACAGCTAATCTGTAGGGTAATTAAATGAATTCATAAATACTTCCCGCGATTTTTTACCTTCGTGTGCTGGATCCAACTGGTTCACGCAAAGCGCAAAGAACCGGCTAATTGCTGGCTAGTCTTTGCGCTTTGTTTGTTCGGGTAATTCCAATTTTTGATATGGAAGACGAAGTATATGAAACGGTAATTGGCCTTGAAGTGCATGCACAACTGCTAACGCAGACAAAATTATTTTCCGCAGATAAAACGTCTTTTGGGGCGGCGCCCAACACCCATATAAGCCCTGTTACATTGGGCTACCCCGGCACATTACCTGTCTTGAATGAAAATGCCGTGCGACTTGCCGTTAAAATGGGAATAGCCTGCGAATCTGAGATTGAAACCTGGAACTATTTTGCCAGAAAAAATTATTTCTACCCCGATCTTCCCAAGGGATATCAGATCTCACAACATACAATGCCCATTTGTAAAGGGGGATTTATTCGAATCCCGGATGCCGGAGGTTATAAAGAAATAAAATTGAATCGTATTCATTTGGAAGAGGATGCAGGTAAAAGCATTCATGACATGGATGATCGTTTTACAAGTCTGGACTTTAATCGGGCGGGAGTTCCCCTGATTGAGATTGTGACGGAACCATGTTTACACAATGCAGATGAGGCAGTTGCATTTCTTAACAACCTTCGTAGAATGGTTCGTTATCTCGATGTCTGTGATGGGAATATGGAAGAGGGGAGTTTGCGCTGCGATGCAAATGTCTCCATCCGCAGAAAAGGAGAGGAACAATTGGGAACCAAGGTGGAAATAAAGAATTTAAATTCCATTCGGAACGTAAAACGAGCAATCGAATTCGAAGTGAATCGGATGAAAAATATAGCTGATAAAGGAGAGCCAATTGTTCAACAGACGCGCAGTTTTGATGCGACCTCGGGAACTACGTTTCCGATGCGTTCTAAAGAAGAGGCAAATGATTATCGTTATTTCCCGGATCCTGATTTGCCGCCTTTTGAAATCAACAAAGAATTTTTGAACACGGTTAGGGCAACAATTCCTGAATTGCCCGAACAACTGATAAAAAAATATATGGAGGATTATTTCCTTAGCCGGTATGACGCCGAAGTAATTACCGACGATCGGGGAATGGCCGGATATTATGAATCACTCATTGCAATAACTCCGTTTTATAAAGCAGCAGCAAACTGGTTATTGGGACCCGTTAAATCCTATTTAAATGAACACAATTGTTCAATCGCGGATTTTCCAATAAATCCGGGTTTGATGGCGTCTCTGATTTCCCTTGTAGAGGATGGCAGAGTTCATTTTTCTACTGCTTCATCCAGAATTTTTCCGGAACTTGCCGCAGGTAACTCGGGTGATCCGCTGAAGATTGCGATTAAAATGAATCTGATTCAAACTGGAGACGAATCACAGATTCTGAAATGGGTTCAGGAAGCGATGGATAAAATGCCGGAAAAAGTCATCGAATACAAAAAAGGAAAAAGAGGTTTACTGGGTTTGTTTGTTGGTGAAGTAAAAAAATTATCAAATGGGAAGGCGGATCCTCAATTAACCAGCCAGTTACTTTTACAAAAATTAGAAAACTAAATTTTCAACAATACCAGAATGAAAAAGTCTTTCCTTGCTGTGGTGATTACGGTGTACTTTATCGCGTCCTGTAACCACAAAGACAGCAATAAATTCCAGGTGAAACTGTCTTATTCAAATAGCGACAAAATAATAACACCGCAAAATGCGGGAAAATCTGATGGATGGATCTTCCTCGAAGAAATCGTTTATGGGAAGACGCAGCTTCCGCTGATTATTGATTCGCAAAAAATATCCGGCGTCAGCGGCAACCTGACTTTTCAGGGCAAAAACTCGAGCCAGGGAATTTACGAGCTGGTAGTTGGTGAAAATGCAATGGCCATACCCCTTATTAATGATGTTAACGACATTCAAATCGAGGCGGATTTTTCTAAGACGAAAAATTTTTATACGGTATCGGGATCTCCCGCCAGCAAACAACTGCAGGATTTACTGGAGATGGTTGGAAATAAAAATAATGAAATACAAACAGCGTTCAATGCACTGGATAGCCTGAAAAAACTTAACGCACCCGATAGTGTGCTCGTGGCGGCCAACGTAACTAAAAATCTCGCCATTTCGCAATTGAATGACTATTTGAAACAATTCATTCAGACTACTCCGAACGCTACTCTGGGTGTTCTTGCACTCGGTTGGGCTTCCAGAAGCTTTCCACCTGCCGATATGGATAGCGCCTTGAAGAATTTAAAGGGCCGCTTTCCGGGAAATGCATTCCTGGCAGACATGGAAAAATCCGGTCAGCAACAGACTGAGCAACCCGCTACCGACTCTTGGATTGGCAAAACAGTTCCTGAGATGACCATGCAGGATGTAAACGGAAAAGATGTTTCTATAAGTTCATTCCGCGGGAAGTTTCTTCTAATAGATTTTTGGGCGAGCTGGTGTGGTCCTTGCAGAATGGAAAACCCAAACGTTGTTAAAGCATTCAATGAATTTAAGGGCCGGAATTTTACCATTCTGGGTGTCTCGCTTGATAAGGATAAGGATTCATGGAAAAAAGCAATTGCTCAGGATCATCTGGCATGGACACAGATGAGTGATTTGAAGTATTGGAATAGTCAGGCTGTTGAAATATTTGGTTTCCAGGGCATACCTTTTAATGTGCTCGTCGATCCAACGGGAAAAGTAGTTGCTCAGGAGCTTCGGGGTGAAGATCTTGATGCGAAACTCAAACAGGTGTTGAACTAATTCAACTATTCTGTTTTTGCCCAAATTAATGGTCAATTTTCGGAAGGGCTGACTGTTTTCTTCCGGGGGCTTATAACAATCAAAAGCGCCGGCAAGAAAATTAAATTGGTAAGTGTTGCCATTACAAGCGTGAGTGAAGTTAACCACCCCAGTGCCTGCGGACCTCCGAATCCACTGAAACAAAAAATTATAAATCCTGCAATGAGCACCAGAGATGTGTACACAATACTGATACCCGTGGAATGTATTGTTTTGACGACCGTGCTCTGAACGGTGTTTTCAACATTACTGTCTTGTTTATAGTTTACAAGAAAGCGAATGGTGATATCAATAGCAATTCCCAACGCAATGCTAAAAACCAATACGGTGGAAGGTTTCAATGGTACTCCTACCCAGCCCATAACTCCCGCAGTAATTACCAGTGGTATTACGTTCGGTAATAGTGAACAAATCAATATACGTACACTACGGAATAGATACAACATACAGGCGGCAATTAAAATAAAAGCCCAGATGATACTCTGTTTAAGGCCACTGATAATAAATGAACTTCCTTCCAGAAAGGTTACGGTAGTACCTGTAAGATCAATTTTGTAATGCGCCGTATCGAATAATTGATCTGCGCGGTGTTCTACCTCAGAAAGAATAACGGGTAAACGAATCGTACCAACATCCGCCATATTTACGCTTATGCGTAATATTTGTTTACCACTATCGATAAAACTATTCGCAAGTTTCATCACTGCATTGGGTTTACGGGTGCTGTCAGTTTTCGATGTCAAATAAGGAGCCAGGAAACTAAGGTCAAATTCGTTTGGCAAACCATATTGCAAGCTGTCGTTGTTATAGTAGGCCTGCCGCACAAATTTCAAACCTTCCACAACGGAAATGGGTTGTGCCATTACAGGAAACGAATCGATATATGCAGCAAGCTGATCCACTTTTTTAAAATTCTCAAGCATATTTGCCCGAATCCCATTTTTCTTTTTAGTATCAATAAGGATTTCAAGTGGCATTACTCCTTTAAAATGATGTTCAAAAAACTTTAGGTCCGCATAAACGGTATCTGTTTTTGGAAGATCATCCAATATGAAAGATTCGGAACGAAGTCTGGTCATGCCTGCTACTGCTATCGCCAGTATAATTGCAGTTATAATAAATACAGACTTTTTATAGTGAAGAGCCCTGACTTCAAGCCAATCGAGCAAATTCGTAAGCCAGCGATTGGTGAGGTATTTCATATGCTTGGTTTTTGGGTCAGGCATATAACTAAGTACCGCTGGAATCAGCACAATGGAAATGATAAAAAGCAGCATGATATTGATTCCGGCCACTTCTCCGAATTCCTTTAATATCGCACTTTTCGTGAGTGCAAATACCCCAAAGCCAATAGCTGCAGCAATATTGCAAAAAAGAGTTACAACGCCCATTTTACTGATCATTTCTCTCAGAGACTTTCTTTTGTCGCCAGTTTCCCTAAAGGATGTGTGATATTTATTTAAGAAATAGATGCAATTGGGTATGCCAATTACCACGATCAGCGGAGGAATCAGTGCATTGAGCAATGTAATCTTGTATCCGAGATAATACATTGTTGCCAGGCTGAATACCACACCGATGATTACTACGGCCAGAGATAAAATCATGTTACTTACACTTCTGAAGAAAAGAAACAGAATCAATGCAGAAAGCATAATCGATCCGAGTAAAAACCATTTCATTTCCGTCGCAACCTTAGTTGCCATATAAGTACGGATAAGCGGAAGTCCGCTGTAATGCATTTGAATCTGATGGCTTTCGCCGAAAGTATTTCCGAGTCTGAGAATGTCCCCGACTACCGCAGTTCTCGCAGAGGAATTCATGATCTGCCGGTTCACGCTGACAGCCATCAGATAAGCGTGCGTGTCCTTATTGTATAAAAGTCGCCTGTAGAGCAGCAGATTTTCAAACATTTTTTTTGCACTGTCCAGTTTCTCCTGAGAATCAAATGGACCGGGGAACAAAGGTCTGGCTACCAGTTTTCCGGTATCGGTATTTTTATTTAATACGTTTAGAATAATCGCATCCGGAATGCTTATTACCTGATCAACCCCTTTTACTTTTTTCAAATTCCTGTTTAGCAGCAGATAATCATTAAAGACATTCTTATCGAACAGATGGTCTGTCTCTACCCCGATAACCAGTAAATTTCCATCGTCTCCGAACTTTTTCTGAAATTTCAGATAAGACTGATATTTTGCATTATCGGTGGGTGTGGCGCGGGTATATTCATAACTCAATTGAACTTTGGACGCTTCATAAGCCGACCAGACGAAAATAATTGCCAATATGATGAGTAAAGTCAAACGAAACTTCAAAACAAAATCTGCGATACGTCCCCACATGTAGAAGAATTTTTATGAAACCAGGTATTTGCCCGGCAAAGAAACTTATTTTAGGCGAATTTCGTTATAAGCATTCAATATGGTTCATAAAACTAAGGGCATCGTATTGCGAACCGTGAAATACGCCGAGACGAGCGTTATTGTTACCATGCTTACTGAGCTGTTTGGACTGCAATCTTATCTTGTGAATGGAGTAAGAAGCAACAGCTCAAAAGGCGGATCGAAATCTGCGTTATTTCAGCCCGCTGCCATCCTCGATTTGGTAATTTATCATCAGGAATCAAAAAATCTTCAACGACTGAAAGAATACAGCTGGAATCTGCTATATCAGAACATATTTTCAGACGTGGTTACAAACGCAATCGCTGTTTTCATGATTGAACTGCTTCAGAAATGTCTGAAACAACCGGAACCTAATCCGGAGCTTTATTATTTTATGGAAGAAGCATTAAAGAGTCTTGATCAGGAAGAATTGAAGGTGAGAGCAAATTTTCCTCTTTTTTTTTCTGTACACCTCGCCGGATTCTTTGGACTTAGAATGGACGACAATTATTCAGAGAAAAAGACCTTCCTCGATTTGGAAGAGGGATATTTTTCTGAAGAGAGACCTTCTCACCCTCACTACCTTGAAAATCCTTTAAGTGAAATTTGTTCCCATCTTTTAAAGATAATGCAACCAACAGAGCTCAGCGATTTACACCTCAACAGAGAAAAAAGACGAATGTTGCTTTCAGCTTTCGAGGATTTTTATTCAATTCACATTACCGGTTTTACGCCGCTAAAAACATTGCCCGTACTTAGGGCGATATTAGAAGTTTGAGTCGCTGTCGGACTCCTATAGAATTCGCTTACTTGAACTCTCATGAGTGATTTCCCCCTCGATCGTGTTCTCAATCAATATAATACCGGGTTTTTTACCCTTTGAAAAATCTCCCAGTGTTTTATCAAATGACAGGGCCCTGGCTCCGTTGGATGTTGCCCATAAAAGTAAATTTCGGGTTAAGAGGAATGGAAAATTTTTCTTTAATGTTTTCATTTCCTCCAAAATAGAAAGCTGATGATTACTTGCCAGGCTGTCAGTTCCGAGTACGATTTGTTTAGTGAATTGTTGAAACAAAGACAAATCCGGTAAACGATCCTCAATAAAAATATTAGCGTTAGGACAAAAACAATAAAAAATTTTCCTGGCCGATTCCTGAGCCATTTTTAAATCGGATTCCCCGGTATACGTATTGTGCACAAGTAGAATTTGCGCGGCGTTTTGGAGTTTTGAAAGATAATACGATAAACTACTGCAACCAGGTATTTTAAACTGGGTTGAATTGATTTTCATCAGTGAATACATACGGGAAAGATCACCGGTTCCTGATTCAAAGAATTCATTTTCAGCCGATGACTCCTGATTATGAATGGTGACCGTTTTCCCATGGAAATTTTCCTGAACAAGCTTCCAGAGTTCATCGGAAACCGAATAGGGTGCGTGGGGGCTCAAAGACAAATGTTCTGCATCGCTGCCAGATTCTATAAATAGTCCGGCTAATCTTTTAGCCTCTTCGAAGCGTTGCCTTGCTAATCCGGGATCCCAGCCAAATACCTCAATAAAATTGTAGTAGTCAAGAATTTTTGCCGACTTCTTAAATATGGTATCTCCTGTGTTACAAATGTCCCCAACTGCCACAATTCCTTCTTTAAGCATGTCTGATTCGGCAATTCTTATGGCATTTTGTTTTATTTCGTCAGACTGGTTTCGCATACTGACTACAGAAAAAACGAAATTTACGAGTCCCTGCTTCTCGGGAATTTTTCCTTTTAGGTGACTCAGCTCCAGGTGACAGTGACAATTCAGAAAACCCGGACATAGGATTCCGGAAAGATATTCCAAATCGCTTCCCGCTGCCTCTCCATCAACATGCCCTTCGATTGTACCATCTTTTCTGCAAATCAATACCCTGTCCCTGTGTAATTCAAATCCGTCAAATAAGTAGTCTGCTTTCAATCTTCTATAACTCATGGATCAGTTAACTTTGCGGCAATATAAATTTTTCGCAGGTTATGATAGATAAACTGGATGCTATAAGAGCCAGATTTGATGAATTGGGTGTCGCTCTGACCAATCCGGCAATCGTAAACGATAACAGGAAGTTCAGCGCTACCAGCAAAGAATATCGCAGTCTCGAGAAAATTGTAAAATCCTACGATAATTATCGAAATCTTTTAGACGACCTGGCTTTTAACAGAGAGGCACTTAACGGTGATGATGAAGAACTTAGGGATCTGGCTAAAGTTGAAACAGCTGCCCTGGAAGAGAAGAAATTGTCGCTGGAATCCGAAATAAGACAGCTGTTGATACCCAAGGATCCACAGGATGAAAAAAATGCCATTATTGAGATCAGAGCAGGTACAGGAGGTGATGAAGCGAGCCTCTTCGCAGGTGACCTGCTCAGGATGTATATGAAATATTGCGAAAGAAGAGGTTTTAGAACAGCCTTACTTAGCGAAAGTGAAGGTACTGTGGGGGGGTACAAAGAGGTACAGCTTGAAGTGACGGGGGAGGATGTATATGGTACTTTAAAGTTTGAAAGTGGCGTACATCGGGTACAAAGGGTGCCAGACACAGAACAGAGTGGAAGAGTTCATACGAGTGCTGCAACAGTTGCAGTAATGCCTGAAGCAGAAGAGGTGGATTTTGAGCTGAATCCCGCAGATGTGAAAATGGAAACTGCCAGAAGTGGCGGGGCAGGTGGTCAAAACGTTAACAAAGTGGAAACCAAGGTGATGCTGACTCATTTACCGACCGGAACTGTGGTTGTATGCCAGACAGAAAGATCCCAACTGGGAAATCGTGAAAAAGCCATGCAGATGCTGAGAACCCGTTTGTACGAAGAACAGGTTAGAAAACAGGAAGAGGAAATATCCAGACATCGGAAAAGCCTGGTAAGTACCGGTGACCGCAGCGCAAAAATTCGGACTTATAACTTTCCACAGGGAAGGGTAACGGATCATCGAATAGGTCTCACAGTTTACAACCTGAGTGATGTACTGAACGGGAATATTGGCGAATTTATCGAAGCATTACAATTTGCGGAAAACGCAGAAAAAATTGCAAAACCAGCATAGGATGTTGCTATTTTTCTACAACTGAAACGAAAGCCGCACGAATAGTTGGAAGTGATTGGTATAAAGTAGTAAATTCATAATAGTAAATCCTTAACATTAATTCATTAAACCTATAACGCTTTTTTCCGTTTAATATAAAGAGCCTGCGTCCAAGCGCGTTTACAATTTACACGTGAAGAAAGAGTTACTTGGATGTGCCCTTATCTTAAAAAATTGTTATTAAGAAAAAGCGGGGGAATTGGATTCATGGAGGCTTGTAACTTTGTATAGTTCTTTTGAAGAGTGATAAGTTGGATGGAGAGTTGGCATTCGAATTGCCTTGTTATTACAAATGGTCTTTTCTATTTGACTTCACAAAAGCAGTCAATTTTCTCATAAGCAGTTAGTTTTGGTTACGGCCCCTGTTTCCACAGGGGCTTACTTTTTTAGTAACGTCGATAGGTTGCGAACATTTTATCCCTTCTTAAACCAGGGAAATGTAAATCGGACAATTAAAAATCCTGCGATGGCTCCCATTACATCTGCAAGAATATCATAGATATCGTAATCCCGATTTGGTATGAAATATTTCTGAACAAATTCCATAGCAGTTCCATAAAGACAAGCAATGATCAAAATGAGAAAAGATTTTTTCAGTGGGTATTCAGTCTTCCCCGATGCATAATAAAAAGTCCATAAGTAAACAAAAGTTCCAAACAACGTAATATGAACGTATTTATCCAGGTTTGATATGGCCAGGTGATTTTCATTGGGCAGCATATTTCCCGGTAACGCCAGCAGTATAAAAATAATAATGGTCCAAAGCCAGGCGGGAGCCTTTTTTGAAAGTAATCTATACAGCAGTTGGCGCATATGAATGAACACGAAGATAAGATCCTAACTGGTAACCTTGCCCATTACATACATGGCTTCGAGAGTCGGTGTTGTACTGCCACCTTTCTTTTCAAGGGTAATGGCAAACGCCTCTGCTCTTGGAATTGTCTTAAGTTTCATAAATGACAATCCTGAATTCATATCAATAACGCCTGCATCCACCGGATGACCGTCCACAATTGCCCAGAGTTGGTATTGTTTATCAGAAACCGGAACAGGCAGTTGATTAACCAGCAGGTAAACTTCTTTCGAAGCCGAATTCCAGTAAACAGTCGCCTGACTTGATGGCGCGGGGCTGGTTGCAACGCTGGACATTTTTACTATGGCCATCGACGGATTTCTTATAAGACTTAATGCATTTTCATAATTCTCCAGTCTGGTTTGCAGAACCTGATTTGTACTGGTAATCTGAGTTTGCGTCGCAACGAGTTCCTTATACTGGGCAATCGATTTTTTATATTCATTCAACAAATACAAATTAAGTAACACACTTCCCGCAAGTAAAATAAGTGAAGCAGCTGCTATATATTTTGCGAATCCTTTTCTTAATATGAGGGTGGGTTTTGATAACGATGAACCTGTAAATTTTTCATCCTTTTCCATGCCGATTTTAGAAAAAATACGGGACTTCAATTCTCTCGGCGCGTCAAGATGCTGATGGATGAGTGATTGTTCAAGTTGAATTTCAAAAGCATTACGTGCAGCACGTACTTCGCTATGTGCATCGCACATTCTTTCGAAATCTAAGGATTCCTCCGGAGACGCGAGCCCCAGCACATAGCTTTCGACAATTCCACTTAATATATATTCTTGAACGTTCACCTATTTTAAATATACTCTTAATTGCAATAATGCATTTCGTATCCTTGTCTTTACCGTTCCTAACGGGATATCTTCGATCTGCGCAATTTCTTCGTGGGTATAACCTTTCAGATACGCGAGTTCTATTAAAACGCGCTGTTCAGGTTTTAGCATTCCCAGGAATTTGGTGAGGCCAATGCTGTCAATATCGGTTTGGGTCACCTGGTCAATCCTATATACGTTATCAGTAATCTCCTGGTTTTTCTTGCTGTTCAGGTAGGCCTTCGACCGGATCATATCTATGGAAGCATTTCGGCTGATATTGAGCATCCATGTAAATAAACGTCCCTTTAGAGGATCGTACGACTCTATCTTGCGCCAAATATTCAGGAAAACTTCCTGTAATACGTCACCGGCTATTTCCTGCGATTTTACGATCTGAAGAATGATACTGTAAAGAGAACCACTATAGTGATCATATAAATATGAAAAAGCCTGATCCTCCCTTGCCTTCAAGGCAGTGATCAATTCCTGCTCACTATATATTCCCGGTGATCCCAAAATTTACAGTTAAAATATGACAGCTGCATTTATCCAACAAGCGCCTCATAGGCAGCCGCGTCCAACAAACTGGCAACCTGCGCTGGATCCTTAACCGTCATTTTAATCATCCATCCTTTGCCGTATGGGTCAGTATTAATAAGATCGGGAGAACCGGCCAGTTCGGGATTGAGTTCCGAAATCGTGCCAGGTACAGGAAGAAAAAGATCGGACACTGTTTTAACTGCTTCGACAGTCCCAAACACCTCACCCGCTTCTAAGGATTTTCCAATCGTTTCCACCTCCACGTATACGATGTCCCCCAGTTCACGTTGCGCATAATCCGTAATACCTACAATAAATGTATTGCCTTCTTCCTGTCTAACCCATTCATGATCTTTCGTGTATCGAAGGTTTTTTGGAAAACTCATTGGGAGTATATTTTATTTTTGTGATTCCATTCGGCAGTTGCAAATATAGAGGGATTTCAATATTTTCCTTGCTGTTTGCTACGCGGGCATATCCTGGTTTTCAAAATAAAGGAGAATGTGATCCTTCATAAAGTTTTCCTGTTCGATCATATTGAAAACGGGTAAAGGCTTTAATTGCCGGTAGTGCGGCCATCCCTCTTCGTCAATCATTTCCAGTTCATAATATCCACTAACTGAAAGCAGGCTGCATACCGCTACATGCATCAGATCCTGTTTCTGTTCCTTCGTAAATTTGGTTCGGAAATCACCAACTTCCTGAATCCCTATCAGGAAAAGAATGGCTTCCAAATCAGGTTTTTTTCCAAATCTGGCCATCAATTTTTCTTCCAACGCCCACCACCTGCTTTGAATATCGTCTTTCACATTCATATTGCAAAGATAACCGTGTAAGGAATCTTTCACTGCATCAGCTAACTTTGCGCAAATTTTCCTGCATGTTACAGTTAGCGCTGATCCGGCAGCAACCAGATTTTGTTATAGAACGCCTTAAAGTTAAAAATTTTGATGCCTCATCTGCCGTTGCTAAAATTTTGGAATTGGATGGTCAAAGAAAGAAGTCTCAACTTGAATTAGAAACCGAACAGGCCGGACTAAATTCAATTTCCAGGGAAATCGGACAATTAATGGCCAGGGGGGAGAAAGATAAAGCAGAAGAAAAGAAACGGGAAGTCACACTGCTAAAAGCCAAACTAGGTTCCCTGGAGGAATCGGCAAAAATAACTGAAGATCAATTACAACAGGTACTTGTTTCACTTCCCAACCTTCCTTATGCAGATGTGCCTGTGGGTAAGACGCCCAATGATAATGTGGTCGTGAGGGAGGGTGGAACCAAACCGGCATTACCGGCCGATGCGCTCGCGCACTGGGATTTGGCCAAAAAATATAACCTGATTGATTTTGAACTTGGAAATAAAATTACGGGAAGTGGATTCCCGGTTTATATTAACCATGGCGCCAGATTGCAGAGAGCGCTAGTGCAATATTTTCTGGACTTTAATACCCATGCCGGATTTGTAGAATACCAACCACCTCTTGTGGTGAATGAGGCCAGTGCTTTTGGAACGGGTCAGCTCCCCGATAAGGAGGGGCAAATGTATTTTGTCCAGGAGGATAAACTATACCTGATTCCCACATCTGAAGTACCACTTACCAATATTTGGCGCGACACCATTTTGAAGGAAAAAGAACTGCCCGTGAAAATGACCGCGTATACCCCGTGTTTCAGGCGCGAAGCGGGCAGTTACGGCAAGGATGTCAGAGGATTGAATCGTCTCCATCAATTTGATAAGGTTGAAATAGTGCAGATCGTTCATCCTGATAAAAGTTATAAAGCCCTTGAAGAAATGGTGCAACATGTGGAAAATCTCCTTCAATCTCTGAATCTGCCATATCGTATACTTCGATTATGCGGAGGTGATATGTCATTTACCGCCGCGATAACATACGACTTCGAAGTATTTTCTGCCGCTCAGGAAAAATGGCTGGAAGTTAGTTCGGTCAGCAATTTCGAGAGCTTCCAGACGAACAGAATGAAAATACGTTTCAAAGACGAACTGGGAAAAATGCAGTTGTTGCATTCACTTAATGGCAGCTCTCTTGCACTTCCACGTATCCTGGCCTGTTTGCTGGAGAATCATCAGAAAGAAGACTTTATAGCCTTGCCGGAAGCCATTCATCCTTATTTTAGGGCGGAAAGCATAAAGCTTAAAGCCTAACGCTTAACGCTTAAGGCTGAACGCTTAACGCTCAACGTGTAACGTTCAATTCCTTAAACTCAAAGCCGGATGTCCGGTTCGAAATGAGCATTGACAATTATTTAATCATTAATAACTCAAAAGCTCTAAGTTTTAAGCGTTCAGCGTTAAGCGTTATGCGTTCAGCCTTCAGCGTTCAGCTCAAAAACGCCATTAAACCTTTGCCAATAGTTTCTATCATAAGGATGCATGACATCCAACCAGCTAAAAAATCAGCATGTATGGTGGCGGGCAGGTTTTGGTCCTCCTGTTTCTGCTTTAGGTGAATCATCGGTAGAAAAGCCCGAAAAACTATTCCATTCCATATTAAAGGCATCTGAAAAAACGCCCGTTCTTTTTGATGTCGTCGATCCGGAATTAAAGGAGATGGTTGCTGCTACTCAGTCTATGAACCTGAGGAAAATACAAATGCTTAAGCCGGAGGAAAAACAAATGATCCGGAAACAGTCGGTGCAGGATATTACGAAACTGAATCTGAAATGGCTGCAGGAAATGACGGAGAGTCCGGCTCAGTTATTGGAAAAAATGACTTTGTTCTGGCACGGTCACTTCGCCTCTAAAACGGTCAATATTATTTACGATCAGGCACTCCTGAATGTAATTCGTGTAAACGCTCTCGGCAATTTTAAAGACCTGCTTTTCAGTGTAAGCAAGACTGCCTCTATGATTCAGTTTCTGAATAACAATCAGAATAAAAAGGGTCATCCGAATGAGAATTTTGCCAGAGAATTGATGGAACTTTTTACCATCGGCCGGGGAAATTACACTGAAACCGATGTAAAAGAATCGGCACGTGCATTTACCGGGTGGGGAACCAATCTTCAGGGAGAATTTACTTTCAGACCCAGACAACACGACGATGACGTAAAAACTTTTTTTAATAAAACAGGTAATTTCACAGGAGAAGATATTATTTCGATTTTACTGGAGCAAAAACAGACCGCCACCTTCATCACAAGAAAGATCTACAAATTTTTTGTCAATGAAAATCCTGATGAAGATAAAATAGCAACACTCTCCGCGAATTTTTACAGCAGTGGTTATGACATTAGGGCTCTGATGGTGAGCATATTTACTTCGTCCTGGTTTTATGATCTGACAAATATTGGCAATCAGATAAAATCACCGGTGTTATGGATGGTTGGGATGCGTCGTCAACTGCCAATGGAAATGCAAAATCCCACAGTACAAATCATTTTGGAAAGGTTACTCGGACAAGTTTTGTTTTCACCGCCCAACGTAGCCGGATGGCCTGGTGGTAAACACTGGATCGACAGTTCCAGTCTGATGTTGCGCATGCAGGTTCCACGGATTATCTCACAGTCAGACGCTATTTTATCAAGGCCAAAAGATGACGACGATATCATGATGGGCATGCGGGAACAGATGTTTGTTAAAAACTTAAAAAAAATAAATAACCCCGGCGCTCAATTTTTTCAGGCTAAAATTCTTTGGGAAGACTACACAAAAAATCTCAATGGGGTAGGTGACGATCATTTGTATCCGGCGATCCGGGATTTTCTTTTGCAAAAATCAATGCCGATAGATGAAAAGGACCTCGTAAAATATTTGGATGAATCTAACCGGCAAACACGAATAGAATCTGTAACGATACGTTTAATGGGCACGCCGGAATATCAATTGTGCTGAAAAAAATAAAAAACTATGTTGATAAATCGGAGAAAATTTCTTCATATGGGTTCCCTTGCAACGGGTACACTTATGTTGCCGAAGTTCCTCAAAGCCTTTGAATCACCTTCTATATTTTCAGAAGGAAACAAAGTATTGGTTGTTGTTCAACTTAGTGGAGGTAATGACGGACTTAATACAGTAATACCCGTTCGAAATGATATTTACTTTCGGGAACGTCCCGTTTTAGCGATCTCAAGAGATAAGGCGCTTACGCTTACAGATGAGGTCGGATTACATCCCTCGCTTACCAACTTAAAAGCCTTGTTCGATGAAGGTAATATGGCCATTTTGAACAACGTAGGATATCCGAATCCCGACAGGTCACATTTTCGGAGTATGGATATCTGGCAAACTGCCAGTAACAGCAATGAATATCTTAATTCCGGTTGGCTGGGCCGGTATCTTGATGCACAGTGTTCCGGATGTTCCAAACCAACTCAGGTTTTAGAGATGGATGACATGCTAAGCCTTGCATTGAGTGGCGAACAAATGAAAGGAATTGCTTTGAGAGACCCGAAAAGATTGTATGAAACCAGTCAGGATCCTTTTTTTAAAGAGATACTGCAGGCAGGGATAAATGAGAAAGCAGATGATCCTTCTTCCTATTTGTATAAAGTGATGTCGGAAACCGTTTCTGGCGCGGACTATATTTTTCAGCAAAGTAAACTCAGGCCAAGCTCAACGGTTTATCCAAATTCTGAATTGGCAAAAAACCTGAAAACGATTGCATCATTGATCTCCTCCGATATCAATACGCGGGTATATTACGTGTCGTTGGGAAGTTTTGATACACACGTGTCACAGCAGGCTAAACAAGAGAAATTATTCAGCGATCTCAATGATGCCATCAAGCCTTTCGTGGAAGACCTGAAAAGCAATCATCGATTTAATGATGTTCTGATGATGACATTTTCTGAGTTTGGAAGAAGGGTGAGCGAGAATGGCAGCGCCGGCACGGATCACGGAACGGCAAACAACATGTTCCTGATAAGCGGGGGTCTGAAAAATAAAGGCGTACTGAATGCAATGCCGGATCTTTCAAATCTTTCTGAGGGCGATCTGATCCAGCAGTTGGACTTTAAACGGGTGTATGCAACCGTTCTGAACAAATGGCTGCAGGCTGATGATTACAAAATCCTCGGACACCAGTACGAATACCTGAATTTTATTTAGCAAAAACTATGTAATTGTTAATTGTCAATGGTTAATTGTCAATGAGCCAGTCTCATGATTATGGTTAAGCATGTTAACAATTCACCATTGACAATTCACCATTGACAATTAACAATTACAATTACCAGCTCTGTTTCGCGACGCCGGCTTTAATGGCGGCAAGTGCTTTCTCTTCTCCCAGCAAAGTAGTGAGTTTATTCCCCTTGCCATCATGTCCCTGTGCCATATATGCACCTTTAGCAGTTTTACTAATTACTGCATCCATGATCGGAACATTTTTCTCTTTAGTCTTGACGTTATATGCTGTAAGTACTACAGTAGACATATCTTAAATTTTAAAAGGTTCTTAATGCTTATCGGCTAAGCGGTTAAAGGTAGATAAATATTCTTAAACGGGTCTTTCCATGGAAATTAGACATCCAGCCTTGCGTATTTTGCGTGAGATTCAATGAATTCTCTTCTTGGAGCCACTTCATCACCCATGAGCATACTAAATATACGATCGGCTTCTGCTGCACTTTCAATGGTAACCTGTTTAAGGGTCCTTGTGGCCGGATTCATAGTGGTATCCCAAAGCTGACTGGCATTCATTTCACCCAAACCTTTATATCGCTGAATGCTCACGTTTTCTTCTTTGCCTCCTGCGAGCCTTTCGATCTGCAGTCGACGCTGGTCTTCAGTCCAGGCATATACGCTTTCTTTGCCCTTCTTAACCTGATATAAAGGCGGTTGGGCGATATAAATATGACCCTGTTCAACCAGCGCTGCCATGTACCTGTAAATGAATGTGAGGATTAATGTAGCGATATGGCTGCCGTCGACGTCGGCATCCGTCATAATGATCACCTTGTGATACCGCAGTTTCACCAGGTTTAAGGCTTTGGGATCCTCGACGGTTCCAACCGTAACACCCAGAGCGGTATACATATTACGAATTTCTTCATTTTCGTAAATCCGGTGTTCCATGGCTTTTTCTACATTCAGAATCTTACCCCTTAGTGGCAGGATCGCCTGGAAGCTGCGGTCCCGACCCTGTTTGGCAGTTCCACCCGCGGAATCCCCTTCCACCAGGTATAATTCACATTTATCAGGGTTTCTTTCTGAACAATCAGCCAGTTTTCCCGGAAGGCCACCACCACTGAGTACACTCTTACGCTGTACCAGTTCCCTGGCTTTACGCGCTGCTGCGCGCGCCTGCGCTGCCAGAATTACTTTCTGTATGATATTTTTTGCCTCCCTTGGGTTTTCTTCCAGATAAGCCTCTAAAACTTTCGACACGGAGGTGTCTACTATGCCACTAACCTCATTATTTCCAAGCTTGGTTTTTGTTTGACCTTCGAACTGGGGTTCCGGAACTTTTACGGATATGATAGCACTCAACCCTTCACGATAGTCATCACCTTCTATCTCGACTTTGGCTTTTTCAAAATGGTTCTGCTTATCTCCATAATTTTTAAATACTCTGGTAAGGGCGCGCCGAAATCCGGCAACATGCGTACCACCTTCAATCGTATTGATATTGTTTACATAGGAATAAATATGTTCACTATAGCTGTCATTGTAAATAAGCGATACTTCAACTGCCACGTTGGTAGCGGCATCAAAAACGTTTAGATAAATGGGTTTTGGGATCAGTGGGGATCTCGTCGCGTTCGAATCAAGCATTTCAAGAAATTCTACGATTCCCCCCTGGCTGAAAAATGTTTTTGTATATATTTTTCCTGCTTCATCCACTTCGCGATAATCGTTGATCACAATTTTTACGCCCTTGTTCAGGAAAGCGAGTTCCCTGAGCCGGCTTTCAAGAATATCTCGGTTATAAACCAGTGTGATGAAAATACTTGAATCAGGATGAAAATGAACCCGGGTCCCCGTTTTCTCACTCAGTCCTATTTCACGAACGGGATATTGAGGAATTCCTATTTTATAGGCCTGCTCGAAAATCTTTCCTTCTCTTTGTACGGTTACATGAAGGTCGCTGCTGAGCGCATTTACACAACTCACGCCAACACCATGCAAACCACCGGAAACTTTATAGGTATTCTTATCAAACTTTCCACCCGCATGCAACACCGTCATTACCAATTCCAGTGCACTTTTCTGTTCCTTGGTATTCATCCCTGTCGGAATACCCCTTCCATCGTCTTCTACGCTGATTGAATTGTCCGTAAAAATATCCACCACAATATTTGTTGCATATCCGGCAAGGGCTTCGTCAATGGAATTGTCTACCACCTCGTAAACGAGATGATGCAACCCTTTTATACCTACATCTCCGATGTACATTGCAGGCCTTTTTCTCACAGCCTCCAAACCCTCCAAAACCTGAATGCTATCCGCTCCGTAACCATTGACTGCCGAGGCTGCAACTGCTTCTTGACTTTCGTTCATATTTAATTGAAAAACCGATTATTAGATGTAAAATAACAGGGTTTGCAAATCTACTAAAAACAGCGGTAAGAACCGGGTTTGAATACTTCTTTTTTAAACATTTTTTGTGTGTTTTTTACACTGAAATTCATCCAGTGGAACCCACCTTTTATTGCAGGGCAATTATCCTGATCATATATGGGGTTTGAGGGCTAAATTTGCCGGATATTTATGCATCAGCCACCCGATATACTTACACTGGCGTATAAGCAGCCGTTCATGCAGGATCAATTGCAGCTTTTGGATGAGAAAGAGCGGCAAATACCTGGTTCGGTGCAGTACAAAATACGTCGATACGAGAAAAATCCGCAATGGAGTCTCGACGATACCGGTATGATGGTTTATCACTATCAGCGTGAAAAACCTCAGGAAAATTATTTTGAACTCCGTTTTTGTATAGCCGGTAATGCCTACTGCAAAAAAAAGGAAAAGGAATGCGATACCTGTCGTCTGCATACTTCCAGACTATGTCCCGACAGAACTGAGACGGTGGACGTGATGAGTTTTCGTTTTTCTCCTGTACATCTTTCGCAATTTGTAAAGCCCCAACAGCTCACTGGCACTTTGTCGGATAACGTACTCCATTTTAGACACCCTTCTTCCTTTTCTAAAATATTATCACTTTGCAGTCGCATGAGAATGTTGTTGGAAGGATTGTTGAATCATAACTATACCGACAGTCTCGAAAATATTTTCATCAATGCCCAAACTCAAATGTTGTTGCTTTATAGTTTGGAGTGTATGCTGGGTGAAAAAGAAGTAGAGGCTTTTCAATGTAAATTTCTTGCTAACGGTGTGGACAGGGAGAAAATAAATCTCGCCCGGGAAATATTGCTTGAACATATTGGTGAACCGCTCACTATCCGTGAACTTAGCCGTAAAGTAGCAATCAATGAGTGTTACCTGAAGAAAGGTTTCAAGGAACTTTTTGGAACCACTATTTTCGATTTTTACCAGGGACAACGCATGGAGCATGCACGTTATCTATTGTATGAAAAGGGACTGAGTGTAACAGACGTTTCTGTTATGCTGGGATACTCCTCCATCTCTCATTTTTCAACAGCGTTCAAAAAACACACCGGATTAAAACCGTGTGAACTGCTTTTTAAGGCTTAAAGCTTAACGCTAAAAGCTTAATGCCTAAATCCAAATGGTTTTTAAGGGTAATATAAAATCGTCTGGCTACCTTATTATTTTCAGATTAAAATGAGTGAATTTTTTTATGGTTTAAGCCTTGAGCCTTCAGCCTTACTCGCCTCTCAAACTTTTTACCGGATTCATAACGGCCGCTTTGATAGCCTGTGAACTAACAGTAAGTAAAGCAATCACGATTGTCACTACGCCCGCGATTGCGAACATCCACCAGCTTATGGGAACTTTAAAAGCAAAATCCTGAAGCCATCTGTTCATCGCCCACCAGGAAATTGGGGTGGCTATAAGAAATGCCAGCAGAACAAGTTTTGGGAATTCCTTCGACAAAAGTTGTACGATACCTGAAACGCTTGCACCCAATACTTTTCGAATTCCGATTTCTTTATTTCTTTGTTCAGCACTGAATGCAGCGAGTCCGAAAAGTCCCAAACAGGAAATACAAATCGCAATCAGCGTAAACACATTAATAATGCGTGACATAGATATATCAGATTCGTATTGTTTCTGAACCTGCTCATCTAAAAAAGTATATTCAAAAGGAATAGAAGGAAGATCTTTATGCCATACTGCTTCAATTTTACCAAGCAGTTCTTTGTAATTCCCCGTAACGGTATGTACCGTCAGGTTTGCCCAAAGGCCATCCTGCTTATGATTCATCCACAACATAAAAGGTTCAACTTCTTTATGCAGTGATCCGAAATTGAAATCTTTCATAACACCTGCAATTTCCCAGGTTCTTGAATTTCCATCAATAAGTTTCGTACCCGGCGCTTGCTGGATAGTCAAACCGATTTTATTAAGAAAAGTTTCATTCACCAACACTTTTGCCGAGTCGTCTGGTCTGAAGTCACGACCATTAATCAATTTGATCCCGTTTGCTTTTACAAAAAATTCATCACTGACAATGAAATCCGCTCCCTTCGCATCAGCCGGACGTTGACCAGGCAACATGAACACGTTTGAAAATAAGGCAGGATTGCTTAAAAATTTGCTGGAATTACTTACTTCTTTCACACCGGAAACCTGCCGGAGATCATCCATAAACGCAGGAATATTTTTGAATGCTTCACCCGTATTGAATGTCAAAATCAATCGCTGATTTTTATCGAACCCCAAATCTTTATTCTTTATAAAATCCAACTGACTGTATATAATTACGATTCCTGTTATCAGAACGATCGACAACACAAATTGAAAAACAACCAGTGATTTTCGGATGCCTCCCACGGAAATATCGTTGGTAAAATTTCCTTTAATTACGTTAATTACCCTGAATGCAGACAGATAAAAAGCTGGATAACTTCCGGCAACCAATCCAGTGATCAGAATCAGCGATACGAGCATGATCCATATTCTATAGTCTTTCAGAAAACCCAGATTGATATCGGTTTGTGTAATATTATTTAAATAGGGAAGGGCCATGATCAACAGGGGCAATGCGATCATTACGGAAATAAGAGAAAGTAAAAAGGATTCTCCGAGAAACTGCTTAATGAGATCCTTTCTCCCGGCGCCAATTACTTTTCGTACACCTACTTCTTTTGCTCTTTTAGACGCACGGGCAGTGGAAAGATTCATGAAATTAATACAGGCAATAATTTGAATGAGCGATGCAATCAATACAAGAATTGCCAGGAAGGTCGTACTAACAGGTTTTCCAATACCAGGGTTTTCCATTGCCGATGTAGTATGGATGCTGGCAATAGGCTGTAAATACATGTCGACCTCAAGACCAGCGTCTTTCAATTGTTTTCCGGCATATCTGGACACAAATGCAGGAAATTTTTTCTCCAGTAAACCCGCATTTGTATTGGCCTTTAATTTTACATAAGAGGCTATGTAATTATTCTGCAACCAGGAATCGTTGTGTATAGTGGATTCACCGTTTCCTCCGCTATTCATCGCTACAAAAACATTCGCATGCAAATGCGATTTGCCAAGGCTTTCGTCCACAACACCCGTAACCGTGAAATCTGTTATTTGCTGTGTATTATCAATGGTAATCATTTTACCCATTGGATCAGTCGTGCCAAAAAGTTTCTCGGCAGTAGATTTCAGCAGAACAGCAGTATAGGGTTTCATTAAGGCATTTCCGTTGCCTTCAACAAAATGATAAGTAAATACTTGAAAAAATGTTGAGTCAACATAGTATGGATTCGTTTCATAAACGGAATGATCTTTATAGCGAAGAAGATGTTTCTCGATTCCAATAAATGGCACTACGCGGGTGAATTGCTCAACTTCCGGAAAGTCGCGTTTCATAGCCGGTGAAATAAAACCACCCGTGTTAGCTAAAGTGAATACACCATCCTTCGTAGATAATTTTCTATCAACCCGGTAGATTCTATTAACATCAACATGATGCTTGTCATAACTGTACTGATCATTCACATATACGAGAATATACAGGCAGCATAATGTTCCTACTGCAAGTCCGAAAATGTTAATAAAACTGAACGTTTTGTTTTTAAGCAGAAAACGGCTGGCTGTCTTAAAGTAGGTCTTCAGCATGTTGTTCCTATTGAAAAGATGATCAAACGATATAATACGTTTCACCAATCAGATGCCGGATTCGTAATCCAATGAAAATTAAACTATTAGCTGTATAAAATCACACGAATCTGTTCGGATTCGATACAGGAACTGATCGTTCGAAGCATTTCAGCAATGCAAGTCTTTTAAGTTTTTAAAAGGTGTAAGCCTATCAACAGGCATATAGATTCTTACTTAAGCCTCATTAAAGACTGATATATTTCAGAGATAAGCCAGACCTTTTAAAGTATGGCTTATCTATGGGTTATAGCTGGCTTATCTCTGGCTTATATCAGGCTTATCTGGCCTTTTGAACAGGCACTGACTGCCTAAAGACCAGTCAATTCAGGTTCGTTGAGATTTCTGTGATTTCTTAACTGAGCCCCGGATTAAGGGTTTCGACGGCTTCGATTGTTTCGTCGAGATCACGTGTTGACAGGGCGTTGTTTAAAAACCAGCTTTCGAAAGCTGAAGGGGGAAGATAGATACCTTGTTCGAGCATGCCGTGAAAAAACTGCTTAAATCTGTTGATATCAGCAGCGGCGGCTGTTTGGAAATCTTTTATAGGAAAATCAGCAAAATGTATGCTGATCATCGAGCCGAATCGGTTAATAACAAATGGAATGTTTTTTCTTGAAAGTACCTCATTCAAACCCTTCTCGAGGTAACTGCACTTTTCTTCCAGTTCCGTGTAGACAGTAGGATTTTCTTTCAATATTTTTAAAGTTGTAATGCCGGCAATCATGGCTATTGGATTTCCACTCAATGTTCCTGCCTGGTAAACTTTTCCGAGAGGAGCAATATGTTCCATGATTTCCTTTCTGCCTCCAAAGGCACCCACCGGTAAACCACCACCAATTACTTTTCCATAGGTTACCAGATCTGCCTTTATTCCAAGTTTTTCCTGAGCACCACCAGGAGCCAGCCGAAATCCCGTCATGACTTCATCAAAAATGAGAACGATATGTTCCCTGTCGCACAATTTTCTTACAGATTCCAAAAATCCTTTTTCCGGCGGAACACATCCCATATTTCCAGCTACCGGTTCAACGATGATAGCTGCAATTTCTCCTGAATGTTTTTTCACAATTTCTTCTACAGCGGTAAGATTGTTAAACGGAACTGTCAATGTATCGTGGGCAACTCCTTCTGTAACGCCTGGTACGTTTTGAATTTGCAAAGTGGCAACTCCGCTCCCTGCTTTTACGAGGAACGCATCTGCATGGCCATGATAGTGACCTTCAAATTTCAATATTTTATTTTTTCCGGTGAACCCTCTTGCAAGTCTGACTGCACTCATACATGCTTCCGTGCCGCTATTCACCATTCTTATCATGTCCACATTCGGGACCATGGAAATGATTAATTCAGCCATTTCAATTTCAAGCTCAGTGGGTGCCCCGTAGGACGTTGAAAGTTCTACGCGATCCTGAATAGCTTTCACAACGGTTTCATGTGCGTGACCGAGGATCATCGGCCCCCACGAAGCGATATAGTCGATGTATTTATTTCCATCGGCATCATAGAGATAACTGCCTTTTGCTTTTTTTATGAAAATCGGTGTGCCGCCAACACTGCGAAATGCCCGTACAGGTGAATTCACCCCACCTGGAATTGATTTTTGTGCCCTCTCGAATAATGCTTTGCTCTTTGTTATTTCCATTTTTTAAGCTTAAAGCTCAAGGCTTAAGGCCTAAAGCTTTTAATTTATGAATTGATTCTCACACTCTCACACTTTCTTCAGCTTTCCAATAACCGAACAGCGTCTTTCGCAAAATACGTTGCTATCAAATCTGCGCCTGCTCTTTTAATGGCAGTCAGTGTTTCGAGGATCGCTTTGTTTTCGTCGAGCCAGCCCATTTTAGCGGCAGCTTTAATCATTGCATATTCGCCACTGATATTATACGCACTAACAGGCACGCGTACCGCATTTTTTACTTCTCGTATGATGTCGAGGTAAGCAAGGGCAGGTTTTACCATTACGATATCAGCCCCTTCATCTACATCCTGTAAGGCTTCTTTTACTGCTTCCGTACGATTGGAATAATCCATCTGATAAGTTTTCTTGTCTCCAAAACCTGGAGCAGAATCTAATGCGTCACGGAAAGGACCATAAAAGCAGGATGCATATTTGGCACTATAGGCCATGATACCGGTTTTACGGTATCCATTTTCTTCAAACGCGTTTCGTATGGCACCGATGCGTCCGTCCATCATATCACTTGGTGCAACAAAATCTGCGCCGGCTTCCGCATGACTCAGGCTCATGTTAACCAGCGCCTCAACAGTTTCATCATTTACGATTTCACCATCTTTTACAATTCCATCGTGTCCATAAGAAGAATACGGATCCAGTGCAACGTCAGTCATAAGTACTATTTCCGGTACCGCATCTTTAATTGCACGAATACTTTTTTGCATCAGACCCTCTTTATTCCAGGCTTCCTTTCCTGTATTGTCTTTCAGCTCATCGTTGCATTTAATAAATATCAAAACGGATTTCAATCCCATGGCATAAAGTTCTTTTACTTCTTTAACTGTCACATCGAGACTATTCCGGAAATATCCGGGCATGGAAGAAATCTCCTGATGAATCTGTTTGCCTTCATCGATAAATAATGGTACGATAAAATCAGCGGCATTCAATTTTGTTTCTGCAACCATAGATCGAATGGCAGGGGTTGATCTTAATATTCTTGAACGGTGGTTTAAAATCATTTATTTAAATATTATCTGGTTTTATTCACAGTGTGATCCCGCATTTGCAGCTTTCCACATTTACCACATTATTTATGAATTCTGTATCCATTCTTTCGGATGTAAGCACACCTGTAACAATTCGTCCTCTCTGCTGCCAGGGGCAGGTTTATAATTATAAATCCATCTCGCACGTGGGGGAAGACTCATCAGAATACTTTCTGTTCTTCCATTTGTTTTTAACCCGAACAAAGTTCCCCGATCATGAATCAGGTTAAATTCCACATATCTTCCACGTCGGATTTCCTGCCATGTTATTTCATTTTCACCAAAGGGAAGCGTCATGCGTTTTTCGACAATCGGCAGGTAAGCATGCAGAAATGCCTCACCATTTGCCTGTTGAAAACGGAAAAGTCTTTCTGCGTCGTCTTCATTCAGTGGTCTTAGATAGTCATAAAAGACACCACCGATTCCACGTGTTTCTTCGCCACGATGATGATTGGAAAAATAATGGTCACATTCTTTTTTAAAATTAACATATAAATTTTCTCCAAATGGATCGATGGCTTTTTTTAATGTATCGTGGAAATGTATTGCGTCTTCTTCAAAAAGATAATAGGGAGTAAGGTCAGATCCCCCGCCGAACCAGGAATCAATCTGTTTTCCTGAGTCGTCATACAATTCAAAATATCGCCAGTTGGCATGAACGGTAGGTACGAAAGGATTTAACGGGTGAATCACAATCGATAACCCACAGGCGAACCATTTGGAACCGTCAATTCTTAATTGCGTTCTCATTGCATCAGAAACATCTCCAAACACAACGGAAGTATTCACTCCGCCTTTTTCAAACACATTTCCATTCTCGATATATCTTGTTTTTCCTCCCCCTCCGTTCTCAGACCTCTTCCATGTATCTTCCTTAAATGTTGCTTTTCCGTCTAATTGCTCGAGACTGTTGCAAATGTTGTCCTGTAACCCGTGAATGAATGCAATCCAGTTCTCGCGCAAACTGTTTACTTTGATATTTTCACATCGCGTTTCATTCATAGCTAAAGGGATGATAGAACTTGTTTTTCCTGTTTATAATGAACATGATTTTTTACAGCATCTACAAAAGCTTTTGCATGATCTACCGGAACATTTGGCAGAATGCCATGACCCAGATTGGCGATATGCCTGCCAGGTCCAAATCCATTTAACATTTTAGTGACTTCTTTTTTTATTTCTGCGATGGGACTTAACAAACGTGCCGGATCAAAGTTTCCCTGCAGCGTGATACCGGTACCCGCTAATTTCCGGGCCATTTCAGGACGAATTCCCCAATCAAGCCCCAATGCCGATACACCGGTATTCACCATTTCAGGAAGAGAGCCCCATGCACCTTTGGCAAATAAAATAACGGGCACTTCATTTTTCAAGGCGTGAACAATTTGTCGCATATATCGCAGCGAATAAATTTCGAAATCATCGGGACTTAACAAACCACCCCATGAATCAAAAATCTGAACCGTATCCACGCCGGCTTTTATTTGCTGTTTAAGATAAGCAATCGTAGTGTCAGTTAGCATTTGCAGCAAGGTGTGAGCCAGTTCAGGTTGGGTGTAACAAAAAGATTTTACAAGGTCAAAAGTTTTCGAACCTTTCCCTTCCACCATATAACACAGTAACGTCCATGGTGCTCCGGCAAAACCAATTAGGGGAACGCGACCATTCAGTTCTTCTTTCACCAGTTTTATTGCATTGAATACGTAACCGAGTGATTCCTCGACATTCGGCACAAAAACACGTGATAAATCTTTATGCATCCTGACAGGCTCTGGCAGAATAGGACCTTTATTTTCTATAAGTTGCACTTCGAGGCCCATTGCCTGCAATACAACCAGTATATCTGAAAAAAGGATCGCAGCATCTACGCCAATCTGATCAACGGGTTGTAAAGTAATTTTCGCTGCGAGTTCGGGAGTTTGAACGCGTGTGAAAAAATCGTACTTGTCCCTAAGAAGTCGATAATCGGGCAGGTAACGTCCGGCCTGTCGCATCATCCACACGGGCGTTCTGCCGGTAGGTTCGCCACGAAGTGTTTTTATTAATAAATCATTTTTTAGCATGTTCAAGTTGTTGGATGTGAGATGGCGTATTCAATTGCCATATTTAAAACATGAGCCTTGTCTGACTCTGGTGAAACGATGATGTTATCAGTTGTGAAGTTTGCCAATGCACGCGCGGTAGTTTTACCCATTGCAAATAACCGGGTTTCATTTTGCGGAGTATTTGCTGAGAAAAAACTTTTTACTGCAGTCGGACTAAAAAATAATATCGCGTCGGGGTTTTCTTTTATTTTCACGGGTGTAAGCCGTGTTTCATAAACTACCATTTCGGTTAAAGCGACACCTTGTGCTAGAAGCCTGTCAGGGAGAACGGCCATTCTCTGATCACCACAAAAGAATATTGCTTTTTCTATTCCGTCATTAATTATTAATTCCGATAAGGAGAGGGCATTATCAGCGTATCCTGAAATGGAATCGGCTCCAAATATTTTTTCAACTGTTAACCGGGTTTCGTTTCGGATGCAATAGATGTTCCACGCTGGTTTGTACCCGAGACACTCGCCAACAATTCTGGCTGCGTGTGCACTCGTAAAAATAATTTGTTGTTTTTCGGATGCCAATTCGTTAATGGCTGGTTTCAATTCAACACTGGGTATCGGAATAATTTGTATAAAAGGAACTACTTTAATTTCAACTGATTCCGGAATATGATCAATACGATCAAATGGAAGTGTTGCAGTGGACAATATGCTATATCTGCGATTAGACATGTGTTTTTTCCCTCATAATTTCACTTCCACCATTACGGAGAAGTTCCAATGCAGCTGAGCTGCCTATTGAAGCAGCAAGATCTATGGTAATCTTTTTTTCTATTGAAAACATTTTATAACCCATCGGATCCAATAAGTTGCCCCGGAAAAAAATTTCATCTCCTTCCAGTTCAGCCAGTGCACCAACGGGCGTGGAGCAACCTCCCATTAAAGCAGCTAAAAAATCTCTTTCTATTTTCACACAAAAAGAAGTTGCTTCATGATTTATTTCTTTACACAGGTTGGCCAGGTCCGTTTCTTTTTCCCGGCACACAACCAGGATGGCTCCCTGAGCCGGAGCGGGAATCATCCAGTCTAATTCAATGGCGTTTGCGGGACGCAAATCTATTCGTTGTAATCCTGCTGCGGCAAAAATAGCTCCGCTCCAATTGCCTGATTTTAACTTTTGAAGTCTTGTATTGATATTTCCGCGAATGGGTTCTATCAAATCTGCAGGAAACTTATGGAGCCATTGAGCTTTTCTTCTTAAACTGCTGGATGCGATTATGCTTGAAGCGTGACTGTGCAGATCCAGTATTTCGAACGCAGGATTCGGTAGAAACAAATCAAAGGGATTATCTCTTTCCAATATTGCCGCTTCAGTTAATCCCTTCGGCATTTGAACCGGCACATCTTTCATGGAGTGTACTGCCAGATCTATTTGATTGTTGAGTAAAGCCAAATCGAGACTGCGGGTAAAAATTCCCTGCACGCCCATCGCATAAAGTGGTGTGGTAAGATCCAGGTCGCCTTCACTTTTAATATGCACCAGTTCGGATTCAACGCCTTGCTTCTTAAGAAGTGATTTTACCCGATTGGCCTGCCATAAAGCAAGCTGGCTTTCACGCGTGCCAATTCTTAATTTTTTAGGCATGTGATAGGTGTTTATCAATCTGCGATAAACTCGTTGATTGCTTCAATATAAAAACAGCCACGTTGATTTTCGCGCCTCATTTTTGTAGCCATACCATTGAGTACCCGTTGGATTTTTTGGTCCCGTATAAGAGAAGAGGGTTCTACGGTTTGTTGTATTTCAAATAAAGGGGAACCGTGTATCTCCTGCAGTTTTGTTTTTACCAGTTTTAGAACCGGCACGTTTTTACGCATTTCATGCCATTCCATGAGCTCACGCAAATGAAATTGAATGATGTTACGAGCCTTGGGAACTTCTGCCGCACGCTTTAATAGTGTCTCGTCTTTTAATTTTGAAAGTCCGTCTACATCAATCAATGTGACTTCACGAATTTGTGAAACCGTTTTTTCCACATTGCAGGGAATGGAAAGATCAATGATGAGTTTTTTTCCGGAATTATTTTTCAGGTCGTTTAAATAGATAACTGGATCTGGAGCATTTGTCGCAACGAGTATAATATCGGCGTTCTTTATTTCATCGTGCAGGACCTCCATGGATGCGGTCCTCAAATCAAACATGGAAGCCAAATGTTCAGCCTTTTCCGGTGTTCTGTTCATTACCGTTATATGGCTGGTGCCGAGATAGTCGACCAGGTTTTTACAAGTGATTGTCCCAATCTTTCCAGTTCCGAGCAAAAGGATTTTTTTATCCGTCAAATCCTGTATGTTTTCCCTGATATATTGAACAGCTGAAAATGCAACGGATACGGTTCCGTCGCTGAGGGCAGTACTGTTTTTAATTTCTTTCGATGATTGTAACACCTGATTAAGTGTTCTTTCCAGGAAATTATGAATGAATCCTTTTTCTTTTGCAAATCTCATGGCCTGCCGAAGTTGTCCTACAATTTCATAATCACCCAGGATTTGTGAATCCAACCCTGCTCCCACATCGAACAAATGTTCCAGTGCTTTCAATCCGTTTTTCTGGTAAGCCAGTTCTTTAAAGACTCCTGCCGATCCCTGGGTTTGAGAGCACAATAGGTCAACCAGAGATTCCGGATTTTCCGCAATGCCGTAAATTTCAGAGCGGTTGCAGGTTGACAGGACAAAAAGATCGGTGACTTTATAATCGGCGGCGTTCTGTAATATATTATTATACTGATCTGGTCCAATAGCAAATGAACCCCTGATTTCAGTATCAGTTTTTTTGTAGTTAATACCTGTAACGTAGAAATTGGAAAACTCCGCAGTTGGGTTTTTGCTCATCCTTATAATAGTACGCCAAAATTACTTGCTGGCTTTCCGATAGCCTTATTTTAATGTCATGAAAATGTCATTTATATCAGAGATTCTGGTCATGTTCTAACATGATTTAAATCATTTTGACACAGGTTCCGGCAGAAGGTTTCTTAATTACATTTGCACATGGGAAATTTGAAAAGGGGTATTATATTAATGAATCTCGGTTCACCCGATTCCACTGAAATACCCGATCTGAGAAAATATCTGAATGAATTTTTGACTGACAAAAGGGTTATCGATTCCTGGTTTGTTAGAAATTTCCTGGTGCGAACTGTTATTGTTCCGCGAAGGGCGCCGGAATCTGCGAAAGCCTACCGGACTATCTGGACAAAAAACGGATCTCCTCTTGTTGAAATCACAAAAGAGCTGGCAGGAAAACTACAGGAGCAGTTACCGGAACCCGTTACGATAGCCATGCGTTACGGAAATCCCGGTATGGATGAAGCCTATCGGGTTCTGCTAAAAAAATTACCAGATCTGGAGGAAGTCGTGGCGATCCCCCTTTATCCGCATTATGCCATGTCATCCTATGAAACGGCAGTTGAACATGCAAAAGATGTTTACGACAAGAAGAAATATTCTTTCGATTTAAAATTTATACAACCTATTTATCAGGACAAACGGTATATACAGGCAATGGCGGAAAATATGAGGCCATATTTGAGAAAGGAATTTGATCATTTGCTGTTTAGTTTTCATGGTATACCCGAAAGACATATAAAAAAATCTGATCCAACTCACAGTCATTGTCTGGGGTCGGCTGATTGTTGTACCATTTCATCCACTGCTCATGCGACCTGTTACCGGCATCAATGCCTTACTACTATGAGGCTGGTTGCCGCTGAACTGGGTATTCCTAAAGAGAAATTCAGTTTCTCTTTTCAATCAAGACTTTTAAAAGATCCCTGGTTAAAACCTTATACCGATTTCAGGTTACAGGAGATGCCAAAGGAGGGGATAAAAAAGTTACTGGTTGTATGCCCGGCTTTTGTGAGTGATTGTCTGGAAACACTCGAAGAAATTGAAATCAGGGGGAGGGAGAGTTTTCTGGAATCTGGTGGTGCTGAATTTGAGATGATACCCTGTTTAAATACCCATCCTCTCTGGGTTCAAATGCTTGCTGATCTAAGCCGGGATTAACGAATATGTATCTATATATAAAAGCCCTTCACATTATCTTTATTGTCACCTGGTTCAGTGGCATGTTTTATATCGTGCGACTATTTATATATAATACCGAGGCCTCTGAGAAAACGGAACCTGAGCGTACGATTTTACTTTCCCAGTTCAATGTGATGATCCGGCTTTTATGGCTGGTGATCACATGGCCATCTGCGATACTGACCTTGATTTTCGGTCCCTGGCTCTGGATATTACTGGGGGGCACACCGGATTGGCTTGCTGTAAAACTTGTGTTTGTAGTGCTGCTTTATCTATATCAATTTTCCCTCCATATTTTATACCGCGAACAACAAAAAGGTATATTTCGATTTAGCTCTCAAAAGCTACGAATCTGGAATGAGGTGGCAACCCTGTTGCTATTTGCCATCGTGTTTCTGGCCAGCGTAAAACAGGCTTTGAGTTGGGTTTTTGGAATCGTCGGTATTCTGTCACTTGCTATCGTACTTATGCTGGCCATCCGTATTTACAAGAAGATTCGGGAAAAGAAATGATGCAAGTAAATGGGTGGATCACAACCATCGCGTTGACATAGTTTAAAAAGAAAAACCTCCCGCAAAGGAGGTTTTTTTTAAAAGGGGCAAAAAGGTGGTCCTTCAGAAACTGGCTTTCGCTGGCAATTCAGGCATTGGTAAAAACTTAATACTAGCATTGGTTTTTGCAATGGCGATAAAAGGAATTAAAAACGGGAAGGTGCGGATTATAAAATGTTAAAAGGTCTAGTTTAAAAAGGAAGGGGAGTAGGAATACCCCCCTTTTTAACCCCTAAACCCTAAACCGTAGAAAAAAATTTTTCAGAACCAGAGAATGTCTTTTCACAGATGCATTCCCAATGATTTTATAAAGGATCGGGACTCCCTTTTTTCAAACATAAATTATGCCAAAGGATTTGATTGTGGATAATTGATTCCACTTAACCACTTGATTATGCTCAACTTCTGCGTAAGTATACTTTGAGCCAACGTACACAAACGATTTGTTTTGAGGGGAGTTATACTGAAAAAAAAACAGTTGAAATCGCTAACTTTGCAGCCATTTTAAATTGTTAAAAGTTTTTCTCCTTTTTAACTTTTGCTAATCCATTCATTATTAAGGTATCAACTATGGCCGGGCACTACGAGGAATTTGAAAAGCTAAACCTGCCAGAGATCGGCAATAAGGTTTTGGAGCAATGGAAAATATCCGGGGCGTTTAAAAAAAGTGTTGAATTACGTGCCGGAAAAAAACCTTTTGTTTTTTATGAAGGTCCACCGAGTGCAAACGGTTTGCCCGGCATTCATCATGTTATCAGTCGGACCCTTAAAGACTTGGTTTGTCGTTATAAAACGATGAGGGGATTTCAGGTTGAACGTAAAGGAGGATGGGATACACACGGACTTCCGGTTGAATTAGGTGTTGAAAAAGAACTGGGCATCACAAAAGAGGACATCGGCAGAAAAATCTCGGTAGAGGACTACAACCGGAAGTGCCGGGAAGCGGTTTTACGCTATAAGGACAAATGGGACGACCTCACCGAAAGGATGGGTTACTGGGTTGATTTACAGCACCCCTACATCACTTTCGAAAACCAGTATATCGAAACCGTCTGGTGGATTCTTAAGGAATTTTACAAAAAGGGGTTGCTATTTGAAAGCATCAGTATACAACCGTATTCTCCGGCGGCGGGCACGGGGCTAAGTTCACATGAGCTTAACCAGCCGGGAACTTATAAGGAAGTTAAGGACACGAGCTGCGTTGCGATGTTTAAGGCAATACAAAATCAGGAATCTCAATTTTTGTTTGATAAAATACCTGATTCAAAAAATGCGGAGATCTTCTTTCTGGCCTGGACGACAACGCCCTGGACGCTGCCCTCCAATCTGGGATTAACGGTGGGGCCAGCCATAGAATATGTACTTGTCCAATCCTTCAATCCGTATACCCATTTGCCGGTTAATCTGGTTTTAGCGAAAGCCTTATTGGGTAAATATTTTAAAAATGAAGATGAGGATATAGATTTTGGTGCCTATCAGCCGGCTTCTAAGATACTGCCGTGGAAAATCCTGAATTCCTTTAGCGGTTCGGAACTTGAGAACTGTCGTTACGAGCAATTAATTCCCAGCCCGGCGGCGGGTATCGAACAAATCAGGGCCATTACCCCTGATGCTGATCCATTTCGAATTGTGTCGGGAGATTTTGTTACGACTGAAGATGGAACGGGTATTGTGCATACAGCGCCTGCATTTGGTGCAGACGACTTCAAAGTCGGGAAAAAAAATAATCTGGGAATACTTATACTGGTTGATAAACAGGGAAAATTTGTAGATGGAGTAAATGAATTTAGTGGCAGGTTTGTTAAAAATTACAAGGACGACCCCACGTGGGAAGATGTGAATGTTGATATCTGTGTAAAGCTGAAAAAGGAAAATCGTGCTTTTAAGATTGAAAAATATGAACACACATATCCCCATTGCTGGCGTACCGACAAACCCATATTATATTATCCACTCGACGCATGGTTTATCAGGACAACAGCCGTTAAAGACCGGATGGTTGAATTGAATAAAACCATTCAATGGAAACCTGCTTCAACAGGCGAAGGAAGATTTGGCAACTGGCTGGAAAATATGGTTGACTGGAATCTCAGCCGAAGCCGGTTTTGGGGTACACCGTTGGCTATCTGGAGAACAGAAGATGGAGATGAAGAAAAATGTATCGGCTCGATCAGTGAGTTATTGGAAGAAATAGATAAATCAAAACAGCAATTCGGGAATGATGTGAATGCTGGTATTAATGAAGAAACGCTCGATCTGCACAAACCTCAGGTAGATCAGATTATTCTGGTAAGCAGTAAGGGTAAAAAAATGACCCGTATACCTGATCTTGTGGATGTTTGGTTTGATTCCGGTGCCATGCCCTATGCGCAATGGCACTATCCATTTGAAAACAAGGATCGGTTTTCTAAAAATTTCCCTGCTGATTTTATAGCTGAGGGGGTAGATCAGACCCGGGGCTGGTTCTATACACTACACGCCATTGCCGTTATGCTATTCGATAGTGTTGCCTATAAAACTGTGGTATCAAACGGTTTGGTTCTTGACAAGAACGGAAACAAAATGAGTAAGAGGGTGGGTAACGTGGTGGATCCGTTCAAAACGATCGATCAGTTTGGTGCAGACGCAACAAGATGGTATCTGATTACAAACGCTTCTCCCTGGGATAGTATGAAATTTGATCCCGAGGGAATTAAGGAAGTTCAACGAAAGTTTTTCGGTACATTATATAATACCTATCAGTTTTTTGCACTTTACGCAAACGTAGACGGATTTTCATTTAAAGAAGCATATATCCCCGTATCAGAACGGCCTGAAATTGATAAATGGATTTTATCGTCTTTAAATAGCCTTACGGCAAAAGTGATAGCAAGCTTGGATGAGTACGAACCTACGGTAGCAGGACGTCTGATCGAAGACTTTGTTGACACGGAACTCAGCAATTGGTATGTGCGTTTGAGCCGCAGAAGATTTTGGAAGGGAGAATATGAACAGGATAAACGAAGTGCATACCAAACACTGTATGAATGTCTTGAAACGCTGGCCAGGTTAATTGCTCCTGTGTCTCCTTTTTTTGCCGATTGGTTATTTCAAAATCTGAACAACGTAACTGAAAGGTCGGGACAAAAATCGGTACACTTAACCGATTACCCCGAAGTAAATCAGGCAACAATAGATAAAGATCTCGAAGAAAGGATGAAGCTGGCTCAGGATGCATCTTCGCTGATACTCTCCATCCGGAAAAAGATCAATATTAAAGTGAGGCAACCCCTTAAAAAAGCGCTTATCCCGGTTCTAAATCCAGCAATGAAAGAACAGTTACAAAAAGTGTCGGAACTGATACGTTCAGAGGTTAATATTAAAGAAATTGAATATCTGTCTGCAGACAACGAGTTTATCCATAAAAGAATCCGGCCAAATTTTGTACTTCTTGGGAAGAAATTGGGTGCCAGGATGAAGTCAGTTACCAGTGCATTGGCCAAATTCGGCCAAAAGGATATCAGCGAATTGGAAAAGAAAGGCAAAACAGAGATCATCGCAGACGGTGAATCCATTGAAATTGCTCTAAATGAGGTGGAGGTTACCAGTGAGGACCTGCCTGGTTGGATGGTTGCGACAAAAGGTCCACTTACTGTGGCGCTGGATGTAACAGTGACACCTGAGCTGGAAAGAGAAGGAAATGCGAGGGAGCTGGTAAATCGCATCCAAAAAATAAGAAAAGACCAGGAATTTGACCTTACAGACAGAATAAATGTACAAATTGGTGGTGCGATCACACTGGAGGAAACTATAAGAGAATTTAATTCCTATATTTGCGCGGAAATTTTGGCAGACAAACTTGATTTGGTTGCCGAATTAAGCAATGGCACCCTAATTGAAGTTAATGACGTCCCTTTAACTGTGTTTGTCACAAAAAAAGCCTAACCATATGGCAATCAAGAAAAAGCCGGTAAAAGCCGCTAAAAAGGTACAACCCAAAAAGACCACTAAACCAGTGGATAAGAAGGTTGTTGCTAAAAAAGTTGCCGCGGCAAAACATGTAAAGAAGGATAGTCCAAAAAAACACATACAAGTGGTAAAGAAACCTGCAGCGTCTGTAAGTAAGTCGTCCAATGCAAAACCGGCAGTCCCGGCAAAGAAAATAGCTCCCGTAGCGCATCCGGCAAAAAAACCTGCGGTTGCGGTTCCTGCGAAAAAAACGCCTGTTGCTGCAACTCCTGTTAAGCCGAATCATGTAGTTCCTGTTTCTCATCCTCCGGTTGCAGCAAAGCCCGTACAACAGGCACCTGTAAAACCAGCGGCAAAGGCAGATGATAAAAAACCTGTGTTTAAGCAGCAAGTGAAAAACACCAGTCCGGTTAGCGTGAAACCAGAAATAAAAAAACCGGTAGCTCCGCCAACTAAGGCCGTAAAAGTTGTTATACCAGAGATAAAAACTAAAACGGTTCGGAAATACGAACCAGAATTTACTAAATCCGTATTGGATATTCACCATCAGGATCAAACCGGACCCACCATGAGATATAGTGATGTAGAGCTTTCCGAATTTAAAGATCTGATTACTAAAAAATTGGATTCAGCGAAAAAAGAACTTGCTTATCTGCAGGGTCTTATAACCAGACGTGATGAAATGGGAGGTGATGAAACCGACAACCGTTACATGACGATGGAAGATGGCAGTATGAGCATGGAGCGTGAGCAATTAAGCCAGATGGCCAGTCGTCAGATTACTTTTATAGATCATCTGGAAAAAGCAATGATGCGTATTGAGAACAAGACGTATGGTATCTGCAGGGTTACCGGAAAGCTTATTGACAAAGCAAGGTTGAAAGCTGTCCCACATGCAACGCTCAGCATCGAAGCCAAGCAAACCATGAACAAATAGTTTTAAAGCTCAAGGCGTAAAGCTAAAAGCTTAACGCCCGATGGCCTAAACTTGGGTATTCCTTTTTTCCATTTTCCCAATACGAAAATTGAATGGGTATCCCGTCTTCATCTTTTAAGACTTAATATGCAATCCCGTCTCCTCTTCATAGTGATGGCGTTGGCATTGGGTGCTGTGTTACCCATGCAGGCAGCTATCAACGCAAGATTGGCAAAAACAGCAGGTAACCCGGTGATGGCAGCATTTGTTTCATTTGCTGTAGGCACCGTAGCCCTGATGATATTTTTAATAATCGCAGGTCAATTTAATTTTCGTTTTGTTTCTTCACCCTCTCCCTGGTGGATCTGGACGGGAGGATTACTCGGAACCTTTTTTGTAGCCGGTATCGTTATATTACTTCCGAAACTGGGTGTAGTATTATCTTTTAGTCTTGTACTTGCCGGTCAGATGTTTGCTGCTATTTTATTCGATCAGTTTGGTTGGCTGGGCGTGGCAGTAAAGGAAATTAGTGCTGGGAAAATCATTGGCGCAGTTCTATTGATAATAGGCGTTATACTGATCCGGAAATACTGATCGGTTGATGGTTGACGGTTGATGGTTGATGGTTGACGGTTGACGGTTGACGGTTGACGGTTGACGGTTGGCCGATGGTGGTTGAGAGTAATTTCCATACTCCCATACTCCCATACTCCCATACTTGTCCTATCTGATTTCCTGCATGTCAACAAGTTTCTTATAGAATCCATTCTGGGAAACCAGTTCTTCATGAGTTCCTCTTTCCACAATTGATCCCTTTTGTAAAACGATGATCTCGTCTGCGTGTCGTATGGTACTTAACCGATGGGCAATGACTACGCAGGTTCTGTTTTGCATCATATTGTTGATGGCATCCTGCACAAGACGTTCACTTTCCGTGTCGAGCGAAGAAGTCGCTTCATCCAAAATCAGGATAGGTGGGTTTTTTAACACCGCACGCGCAATGGTAATTCGTTGTCTTTCTCCGCCACTCAATTTAGATCCCCGGTCGCCGATATTCGTTTGATATCCATGTTCTTTCAAACTGATAAAAGAATGTGCATTGGCGATTCTTGCTGCATGTTCAATGTCCTGCATAGATGCATTCGGAGTGCCCAATGCAATATTGGAAGCAATTGTATCATTAAACAACACGGGTTCCTGGGTAACAATACTCATCAGTGAGCGCAGCGCATGCAGAGAATAATTTTTTATGTTAACGCCATCAACCAGCAATTCGCCTGCGGTTACATCGTGAAAACGAGGGATCAGATCAGCAAGAGTTGACTTCCCCGCGCCGGAAGACCCAACCAAAGCAATTGTTTTTCCTTTGTTTATTTTGAGATCAATGTTATGCAATACCACTGCTCCATCGTACGCGAAGCCTGTATTTTTAAACTCGATGGAATCATTAAAACTATTTATCGGAACTGGATTTGCCGGTTCTTTTATGACAATATCAGCATTCAATATTTCTTCAATACGTTTAATTGCTGCAGTACCCCGCTGAGCGTTGTAAAACGCAGTAGATAATGATTTTGCCGGATTGATAATCTGAGTGAAGATGGCGATGTAGGCAATAAAACCTTCTGCCTGTAATGCAAACTTATGAGTCAATATCATCTGACCACCGAAAAAAAGAATACAGCAAAGCACAATAACTCCCAGTAATTCCGACATGGGTGATGCCATGTCTCTGCGAAAAACAATTTTATTCCTGACAAAATTTAGATAATTATTTGTTTGGAAGAATTTCGTTTTCATAAGGCTTTCTGCATTAAAAGCTTTAATTACACGAAGGCCCCCAAGTGTTTCGTCGAGAATCGACATCAGCGTTCCAAGCTGTTCCTGTGCAATATTGGATTGCTTTCTTAAAGAACGGCTTACCCGACCGATGATGAAACCGGTCAGAGGAAGCAAAACAAAGAGGAAAATGGAAAGTGGCGGACTGAGGAATACGAGCGTCGCTAAAATAACCAGAATGGTAAGAGGCTCCCGGAATATTCCTTCCAATGTGCTGATCACACTCCACTCGATGTCGTTGATATCATTGCTCATGCGACTGATCAAATCTCCCTTACGTTGTTCAGTAAAAAAACCAAGCGGCAGGTCCAGTATTTTAGTAAATAGATCTGCCCTCAGACGGGTCAGCACCCGGTTACGCAATGGACCTAAAATCCTGTAGGAGAGATACAGAAAGAAGTTCTTAAAAAATATGGAGCTGATGATGATGATACAAATAGCTGCCAGGGCATACGCCGGTCCGTGATCGCGAATCAGTATTCCCAGAATATATTTTATATAATCCAACAGGCTGGAAGCCGAAAATGTTAATGTTGGAGCCTGTTCTACCATTTTCTCCTTGCCAAAGAGCAGCTGAAGAAAGGGCACGAGCATCGTGAGCGAAACAAGTGAAAATAAAATGGAAAGCAGATTAACCAGGAAATACAAAGCAACGTAACCTTTCTGATCTTTCAGGTATTTGAGAATCGTCGAAAATCTTTTCATTATTTCTGGATGGTGCGTAAACCCGTAAATTTACATTGAAATTGGCAATGATATGAAAGAAGGCAAAAGGCAAAAGCAGGTCAGCGCATTATTACTGGAGGAACTCAATAAAATATTTCAGAAACTTAGATTGAATATGATGCATGGAGGGATGGTTTCCATTTCATCTGTTAAAATTACACCCGACCTGTTTGAAGCAAGAGTCTATTTGAGCTTTTATCAGGTAGTGAGTCCCAAGGATACCCTGAAACATATTGAAGACAGAGCCTGGGAAATAAAAAGAGATCTGGTAAGTTCCATCAGGAATCAGTTGAGAACGATGCCGCAGCTTACATACTATATTGATGATTCGCTGGACTACGTTGATAAAATCGAAAATCTCTTTAAAGAGATAAATGAAAACAAATCCGATACTGGAAAAGAATCCTGATTTAATTTTTCTGCATTGAAGTTCCTTTTCGCATGGCGTTATTTTAAAGCAAAGAAATCTACGAATGCCATCAATATCATTTCATGGGTTAGTGTAAGTGCTATTATACTTGGCACCGCATCCCTGATTGTGGTATTAAGTGTATTTAATGGTCTTGAACAACTGGTAAGGTCGTTGTATTCTTCTTTTTATACGGATGTGAAGGTTTCACCTGTTGCTGGAAAGTTTTTTCATGTGCAGGATAGTACGCTGCTAAAATTAACAAAGATAGATGGGGTTACCGGTTATTCGCTGACGGTGGAAGATCAGGCATTGCTCCGGTATAATAGTCTGCAACCCGTAATGTTAAAAGGAGTGGATGACAATTATAAAAATATTAATGGTCTGTCGAAAAATATTTTTAAAGGAAGTTATCAACTTGGGACCTTAGACCAACCGCAGGCCATTCTGGGTTCGGGAATTGAATATGCTTTAAATATTGAAGCTGATCGGGCAATTACACCGATGACAGTTTATTTATTTAGAAACGGAACGGTAAACGAATCGGATCCTGAATCATCCATCAGATCCGAAGCGATTGTTTCTTCCGGGACTTTCAGAATTCAGGAAGATTTTGATAACCACTACGTGTTTACCAATCTTCGTTTCATGCAACGAATGCTGGGGTTAGACTCCAATCAATATGGATCTATTGAAATTGCCACCAGAAACGGTTCTGTAAATGCTGAACTGAGGAAAAAACTACAAGATTTATTCGGCAGTGGATTTCTGGTTCGGACACTTGATGAACAGAATCAGACCTTATTCAGTACCATGAAAATGGAAAAATGGGTGATTTATATAATTCTTACCCTCATACTAATTGTGGCTGCATTTAATATAGTCGGCGCGTTGACGATGCTCGTTCTGGAAAAAAAGAAAGACATCCAGGTGCTGAAAGCCATGGGAGCCGATAATCTTTTTATTCAGGGAATTTTTTTAAATGAAGGCATCCTCCTTGGGCTATTGGGCGGTGGTTTTGGATTTCTGTTAGCCATAGTTTTATGCTGGTTGCAGGTGAATTTCAAACTGGTGCCCCTGGAAGGCAATTTCCTGATCGATTATTATCCCGTGAAACTGATTCCCGGAGATTTCCTTTTGGTGGGCGGAACGATTTTAGTTGTTGTTCTCATAGCGTCCTGGCTACCTGCGAGGAAAGCTGCGCTGCAGCCGTTTGAACTTAAAACCTGAAGAAAGTATGGGAGTATGGGAGTATGGGAGTATGGGAGTGGGGCAAAACTCGATTATTTGTATGGGATTATCGCCTTTCAAAAATTACCTTAAAAAGCCTACACTCCCATACTCCCATACTCCCATACTCCCATACTTTCTTCAGTAGTCTCCCAATGTTTCAGGAATCTGTGCCAGCGCCTTTTTGAGTTGCTCATCATTGGGTGCCGAGCCGTGCCAACCATGATCATTCTCCATAAAATCTACACCCTTCCCCATAATTGTATGCATAAGGATGCCTATGGGTTGCCCCTTCCCTGTCAAAGACCGTGCTTCTTTAAGGGTGGCTATCAGCTGATCCATATCGTTTCCATTGGTTTCCAGTGTTTTCCAGCCAAAGGCGTCAAATTTCTGGCGGATATTACCCAGGCTTAACACGTTATCAGTTGTACCATCTATTTGTTGGTGATTCCAATCCACTGTTGAAATGAGGTTATCCACCTTATGATGCGCGGCGAAGAGCAGTGCTTCCCATATTTGACCTTCGTCCAGTTCACCGTCACCATGTAGGGAAAAGACAATATTTGAATCCTTATTGAGCTTTTTGCTAAGCGCCGCACCTATGGCGACGCTCATTCCCTGACCTAGTGATCCGCTGGCGATGCGAATGCCCGGGAGATGTTCGTGGGTGGCAGGGTGCCCCTGAAGGCGGGATTTCAATTTTCGAAACGTGGCGAGCTCTTTCTTATCGAAATACCCTGATCTTGCGAGGGCAGCGTAAAAAGCCGGTGAAATATGGCCATTACTCAGAAAGAAAATGTCTTCATTTCTGCCATCCATCGAAAAATCCGGATTGTGATTCATTACTTCAAAATAAAGGGCTGTAAAAAAATCAGCACAACCAAGAGATCCACCCGGATGACCGCTTGAAGCTCCGTGGACCATCCTTAGTATATCCCGACGAATTTGAGATGCAATTGCCCTTAAATCAGCCATAACAAATGATTTATTTTGAAGTCCGCAAAACTAAAGGAATTTATTTACCCGGGTCTGGGAACATATTAAACTTTTTATTCTAACTTGCTTGCTCATGCGCTCAGTGACATTATAACATTGCTGGTCCGAACATCTTGAATATCAACACTCTAACCTTACCGTGCGCTAAGAGAGTAAGGCCTGATTTTAGCAATGATTGAAATTATTTAATGTAAACCGAGGTACATGTTTGACGTATTACTTTGTCTGTCTATTTCCTTCACCATTACTTTTTTGGCCATCCCGGTTATTATAAATGTGGCGGAAATGAAGAAGTTATTTGATATGCCCGATGCGCGGAAGATTCACCAGGTCGCGATTACACCACTGGGTGGCATTGGCATATTTGCAGGATTTATATTTGGATGCCTGCTTACAGTAAACTTCAAAGAGTCTTCAGAATTTCAATACTTTATTGCGGCCAGCATGGTCATATTCTTTTTGGGTCTGAAGGATGATATTTTGGTTTTAACTCCTATAAAGAAATTCATTGGTCAGGTTCTTGCTGCGTTTTTAATAATCTATTATGGCAGGGTTCAGATCCGCAGCATGCACGGTTTTTTCGGAATCCACGAATTGCCGGAAATGTTCAGTTTGCTGATATCCTATTTTTCGGTAATTGTAATAATCAATTCATTTAATTTAATAGACGGCGTAGATGGATTGGCCGGCACGTTGGGCTTGATGTCATCTGCACTATTCGGAATATATTTTATTTATGCCGGAGTGGAGCCGTCGTATTATGTGCTGGCATTTTCATTGTGTGGAAGTTTACTTGCATTTTTGATTTTTAATTTTCAGCCTGCGAAAATATTTATGGGAGACACCGGTTCACTGCTAATCGGAGTTGTGAATGCAATATTGGTTCTGAAATTTATTGATCCCGGAAATGGTATAGAGTCAATGAATCCAATCATATCCTCCCCGGCTATTGGGTTTACTATTCTCATGATTCCATTGCTTGACACGTTACGTGTATTTGCAATCCGCATTTTCAAACGCAGGTCGCCATTCAGTCCTGACAGAAATCACATTCATCATTTACTACTCGACAGAGGTTTGTCTCATCGGACAATCACTCTTTTACTGGTAGCGGTGAATGTAAGTATGATCGTGTTTGTTTATATGGCCAGATCACTCGGCTGTACGATTTTAATACTATCTGTAATAGCACTTTTTTTCACATTTATAGCAATCGCTTATTATTCAAGACCCCGACATTCCATATCATGGGCAACTGAAGGCAATGAAAAAAACGACAAGGTGAAGGAATCAAAATTGGTTACCTTTATCCGTGAGAGTATGCTTGAACAGAAAAATTAATAAGTTAGAAACCCCCCAAATTATTATTAAGAATAACATCTATGTCTGATGAATTAGACTTTATTGTGGAAATAGCAACGGATTCCATGATTAAAGCCATTAATCACCTTGAAAATGAACTGATCAGGATCCGTGCCGGTAAGGCGAATCCCCAAATGCTCGAAGGTGTAAACGTTGACTACTATGGAGTACCTACTGTGATCAGCCAGATGGCAAATGTTTCCGTCATGGATGCACGAACTCTTACCATTCAGCCCTGGGAGAAAAATATGCTGCAACCTATTGAACGGGCAATTATTAATGCCAACCTGGGTGTTACGCCACAAAACGACGGAAATACCATACGACTCTTTATGCCTCCACTGACGGAAGAAAGAAGAAAAGAATTTGTAAAAAAATCCTACGCGGAGGGAGAACAAACCCGTGTTGCCATAAGAAATATACGCAGGGATGCCATAGAGCAAATTAAAAAGTTGCAGAAAGATGGCCTGAGTGATGACCTTACAAAAGATGCGGAAAAACAAATACAGGACATCACTGATCAGCATATTTCTTTGGTCGAAAAACACCTGTCTTCCAAAGAAAAGGAAATCATGTCGGTTTGATTCGTTTAATAAACGCTACATTTTAATTCTTAATCTTTAAAATCACATGTATGGGAATCTTAAAAGAGTTCAGGGACTTTGCACTGAGGGGCAATGTAGTTGACCTTGCAGTTGCAGTTATTATTGGAGCTGCTTTTGGAGCAATCGTTGCTTCACTGGTAGATAATGTAATTACGCCTCTTTTATTAACACCGGCCTTAAAAGCAGCAAATGCCCAGGACCTTGATAAGCTGCAATACGGCGCTGTGAAATACGGTTTATTTTTAGCAGCCATAATTAAATTCGTCATTATTGCATTCATACTATTCCTCATAGTCAAGGGAATGAAAAGTATAGAAAGAAAAAAAGTACCACCAGCACAAGAAGCTTCCAGCACTGACAAGCTGTTGATGGAAATCAGGGATGAACTGAAGAAACAGTAACCCTCAAGGTTCTGCTATAAAAATTGGATTTGATTGCTTCCGCAAAAAATAAACCCATTATTTAAAACTCGGAATAACATTTTTATGAAAAAGTTAGTTGTTAGTTGTTTATCTATGCTAATTGTTGTTGTGAGTTTAGCACAGGATAAATCAGTGCAGGAGATGCGCGATGAAGCCAACAGAACAATAAAAAAGGATCCGAATGATACGATTCCGAAAATTTGGAAACTGGGCGGTTATCTTCGATTTACAATGACTCAGGGATACCAGGATAACTGGTCGGCTGGTGGCGATAAGAATACGCTCGGGTTAAGTAGTTTTTTTGGTGGATATGCATTTTACAAAAAGGGTAAACATGCCTGGGATAATACGGTTGACCTCGCCTATGGATTTCTTAATACTACCAGTTTGGGTTCGCGGAAAACTGACGACAAAATCGATATTCTCTCAAAATATGGATATGATATTGGAAAAAACTGGTACATCAGCGGCCTTGTAAATTTTCGTACGCAATTTGCTCCCGGTTATGCCTATCCTACTACTCAATCGGCCCCGGTACTCACTTCTGATTTTCTGGCACCGGCTTATTTGATTGTGTCTCCCGGATTAAATTATAAACCAAATGATCAATTTTCATTTTTCATTTCTCCCGCTACTTTAAGATGGACTTTTGTTAAGAATGATTCTCTTTCTGCCCAAGGCGCGTATGGGGTGGATAGTGGCAAGACGGTCAAACTAGAATTCGGTGCTTATTCTACAATCAGTTATACTCACAAGATCAATGCGAACGTCGTTTATACGAGCCGACTGGATTTATTTTCGAACTATGAACACGATCCGCAGGATGTGGATGTTAACTGGACAAATGTGCTTGCTGTAAAAGTTACCGGGATTATCACCATGACGGCAACTTTCAACCTGATATACGATAATGACGTAAAAACGGTTAAAGCAGATGGAAGTCCTGGTGGGCCGGCTGCACAAATACAGGAGTTATTGGGAATCGGCGTATCGTTCAAGTTTTAGAAAAGCGTACATCAGGCGATTTGTTTGTTAATGAATAGTGGGAAAGTCCGTCGATAATATTCATATCATCAACGTGCTTTTTAGTATTCTTGTATTCAAAGATCTTACATGCTCAATTCCTCCTCTTATCAAATCAGGCTATCGCAATTTGAAGGTCCGTTCGATCTGCTCCTGTTTTTTATTGAGAGGGATGAATTGGATATATATAATATTCCCATTCATAAATTAATTAAAGACTTTCTGGATTTCATTCATAAAGAGGAAGAACTGAATATTGAACTTTCGAGTGAATTCATATTATTTGTATCTACACTGATGCGAATTAAAGCGAAGATGTTGCTTCCGCGGAAGGAGCTGGACGATCAGGGTAATGAGATTGATCCAAGACAGGAATTGGTAAATAAAGTTCTTGAATATAAAAGATTCAAAGAAGCGGCCATTCAATTAGCCGATATGGAGGAGCAGCGAATGAAATTAATTCGCCGCGGTAATCTGCACAGAGAACTGATACAAATTGGGGAAGAATCAGGCGAAGGAACTGAGATACAGTCTATCAGTTTATTTAAACTGATGAAGACTTTTGAAAAAGTCATATTGCGGATGCAGGCGCGCCAAAACCAGCCACGGCATACCGTTGTTCAATATAATTATACGATGGAGGATACCCGCCAGCAGATGATTGATTTGGTGAGCCGGGAAAGAACGGTACCCTTCGAAAAAATTATTGAAGCATGCGAAAATCGCATCCACGCTATTTTTTTATTCCTTTCAATTCTTGAACTTATTCAATTGGGATATATGAATATCCTCATTGGCGAGGGCCGCAATAATTTCATCCTCGAACATAATGAGGAACGCTTAACGCTTAACGCTGAACGCTGAACGCTGAACGCTGAACGCTGAACGCTGAACGCTGAACGCTGAACGCTGAACGCTGAACGCTGAACGCTGAACGCTGAACGCTGAACGCTGAACGCTGAACGCTGAACGCTGAACGCTGAACGCTGAACGCTGAACGCCATGAAGCAATGGCAGCACAAATTATAAAAATTCTGCCAGATCGTCCATTTATTTTCATTTAAAGCATTGGAAACTAGTCATTTGGCATGACGATTTAGATGGCATCCTATTTGGTGTTCAAACATTAAACATAACATCATGAAGACAGTATTATACCCGGCCAACGAAAGAGGCCATGCCAATCACGGATGGCTGGACAGTTATTTTTCTTTTAGTTTTTCTGGATATCAGGACCCCAAAAAAATACATTTTGGTGCCCTAAGGGTGCTGAATGATGACCATATTTCAGGCGGCGGAGGATTTGGAACGCATCCACATGATAATATGGAGATTGTGACAATACCGTTGGAAGGTAAACTGGCACATAAGGACAGCACGGGTAATGAAGGAGTTATTAGTAAAGGGGATGTGCAGATTATGAGTGCGGGCACCGGCATCCGTCACTCGGAATACAATGCTTCTTCTGTGGATTCGGCCAGGTTATTACAGATATGGGTTTTTCCAAAAGTGAAAAATATTAAACCAGTATATGGTCAGCGGAATTTTGCGATTAATGAACGCAAAAACAACTGGCAGGTAGTAGTTAGTCCGGATAGTGCAGATCATGCATTGAATATAAACCAGGACGCGAGATTTTCTTTAGTAAACCTCGAAGTAGGAAAATCCATTGGGTACCAAATGAAATGGAAAAAAAATTCGGGTCTTTATTTATTTGTTATTGAGGGATCATTGAGAGTAAATGATCTTTCATTATCAAAACGAGATGCTTTGGGAATAGTTGACACAGAAGAAATAAATATGGAAGCAACTACAGACGCGGAAATTCTGGCAATAGAAGTTCCTTTGCATTTCGCAGCTTAGTGGTTGCCTGTCACGAAACAACAGGTACGTGCTGGATAGTCAGGAGTTTTTTTGCAGCAGCATATATTGCTTCGGTGTCGAAGCCTGCTTCATGTTGCAATTGTTTCAGTGATCCGTGCTCTATGATTTTATCTGGAATCCCCAACATTACAATTTGGGCTTTGTAATTATTGGCTGCCATGAATTCAAGAATAGCAGATCCAAATCCACCAATGACGGATCCGTCTTCCACTGTTATAATCCTGTCATATTTCTTAAAAACTTCATGAAGCATTTCCTCGTCAATAGGTTTTACAAACCTGATATCATAATGTGCCGGATTCAAATCTTCCGAGCGTAATTGACGAATTGCAGATGTTGCAAAATTTCCGGGGTGTCCAAATGTCAATATGGCCAGGTCCTTTCCATCTTTTAATTTTCTTCCTTTGCCAATTTCAATTTCTTTAAAGGGGGTTTTCCATTCGGGCAGAACACCTTCTCCACGCGGATAACGGATGACGAAAGGGTGTTTATTTTTTTCCAGTTGCGCGGTGTACATCAGATTTCGCAATTCGGATTCATTCATAGGGGCGCTCACAATCAGGTTTGGTATACACCGCATATATGCAATATCATAGGCACCATGGTGTGTTGGTCCATCTTCACCAACAAGGCCTGCGCGATCAAGACAAAAAACTACCGGGAGATCCTGAATGGCCACATCGTGAATCACCTGATCGTATGCGCGTTGCATAAAAGTAGAATAGATATTACAGAAAACGCGCATTCCCTGAGTTGCCATTCCTGCACTTAGTGTTACGGCATGTTGCTCACAAATTCCCACGTCAAAAGCACGGTCAGGCATTTTCTCCATCATGAATTTTAGTGAACTCCCACTGGGCATTGCGGGTGTGATGGCAAAAATATTTGGGTTTTTTTCCGCGAGTTCAATAATGGAATGTCCAAACACATCCTGATATTTGGGTGGTTGAACCGCGTCAAATTTCGTTTTATATATTTCGCCCGTTATCTTATCAAATAAACCTGGAGCGTGCCATTTGGTTTGATCATGTTCTGCTAATGAATAACCCTTTCCTTTTACAGTAATAATGTGAAGAAGTTTGGGACCTGGAATATTTTTAAGATCCTGCAGTGTTTCGATAAGCTTATTCAGGTTGTGGCCGTCGATCGGTCCGAAGTAACGCAATTTCAGAGCTTCAAAGAGATTGCTGCTCTTGCTCACAAAACTTTTTATACTGTGTTCAATTTTGCTCGCTATCTCCCGGCTGAAATGACCACCGACAGGTAATTTTCCCAGCGCCTTCCAGATATCATCCTTGAATTTGTTATAGGTTTGAGAGGTAGTGATATCTGTGAGATATTCCTTCAGTGCTCCTACGTTAGGGTCGATACTCATACAATTATCGTTGAGGATAATTAACAAGTCGGTGTCGGCAACTCCTGCGTGATTCATTCCTTCAAAAGCAAGTCCTGCTGTTAAAGCACCGTCACCAATTACTGCAACCACTTTTCTGTCGTTTTCACCTTTGTATTTTGACGCCATTGACATGCCCAAAGCCGCACTGATAGAAGTAGATGAATGTCCTACACCGAATGTATCGTAGATACTTTCTTCGCGATTTGGGAAGCCGCTTAGTCCTTTATACTTTCTGTTGGTTGAAAAATTATCACGTCGGCCTGTGAGTATTTTATGGCCGTAAGCCTGATGACCTACATCCCAAACCAGCTGGTCATACGGGGTATTGTACACATGATGAAGTGCAACAGTAAGTTCGGCGACTCCAAGACTGGCCGCGAAATGACCTCCGTGCAGACTCACTACATCAATAATATATTGACGCAGTTCATCGGTTAATTGCTGTAGCTGATCCCTATCCAGTTTTTTTAGATCATCCGGGGAATCAATGGTTTGCAAAAGGGGTCCTGGCACGAGGTCCATTTCTTTCATTTAAACAGGTAAAAATAACATTTTAACACGATATAAGCTCCAGGACAGGTCAATTCCCTTCCCGGAGACCAGTGACCGCCAAAAGGCCGGAATTATCCACTAGTACTTAAAATGCAAAAAAGGAGGATTTATCTTCTAGTTTTGCCATGAAGCGAACATGCAAAAGACTAGTAAATACTATTGGTGGCTACAGATTGGTGGCTGGGGTACTCTTGCTCTTATATTAATCCTGATCAACTTGCTGTTTGGTCAACGTGTTGACGAGCACTTCTTCATCAATACTTTTATAAAAATGCTGGTGGGGATTTTTATCACTCATTTATTCAGATTATACATACATTATGCGAACTGGCTTTCACTCCCTGTTGAAAAAGCCCTTTTACGACTTGCCGTTGGCGTATTGATCGTTTGTTTATTGGACACAATCATTCGTATTTCCATTATAAACTGGGTAGATCCATCCAGCATCAATAGAAAACTTGAATTCTCCACAAGGTTCCTGCTCATTACAGTGGAAAACGGTATGTACATAATTCCCTGGGTGTTGATTTACTATTTTTTCCATTATATACAAAAAACAAGAAACCAGGAATTGGATACACTGAAACTGGAGGCACTCGTCAAAGAACTTGAACTGAAAACAATCAAGAACCATATCAACCCCCATTTCATATTCAATGCCTTAAACAGCATTCGGGCTTTAATAGATGAGAATCCGCCCCGGGCAAGGACTGCCATCACCGAGCTGAGTAATATCCTGAGGAGCAGCATGCAAACTGAAAAACAGGAAACCGTTTTTTTCGAAAAAGAATTGAACATTGTAAAAGATTATCTTGCTTTGGAGCACATACGTTTTGAAGATCGGCTGAATGTTCAATATGAAATAGCAGATAACACATTAATGCAACCCATTCCGCCTATGATGTTGCAAACACTTGTTGAGAATGCAATTAAACATGGAATCAGCAAACAGCTAAGTGGTGGCACTGTAACTATCATATCCAAGATGAGGGAAAAGTATCACCAACTTGTTATTCGCAATACAGGTCATTTAAGTACTTCAGGAAATGAAGATGGTTTTGGGTTAGAGAGCACACGTAGCCGGTTGCATCTCTTGTTTGGCGATCAGGCAAATTTTAACATCCGGGAGATTAACGGAAATATAGTGGAAGCGGAATTGCATATTCCATTAACTTAAAACACTTATATGATAAGAGCTGTAATTATTGATGACGAAAGGCTTGCAAGAAACGAGCTGAAAAAATTGCTTCAGGAATTTCCTGAAATTGAAGTCATCGCAGAAGCGGCCAATGCAAATGAGGGTATTGAGAAAATTGATAGTCTCAATCCGGATCTTATTTTTTTAGATATACAAATGCCCGGTAAAACCGGCTTTGATATGCTGGCTGAACTTGACAAAGCGCCTGACGTGATTTTTACTACAGCATATGATGATTATGCTTTGAAAGCATTTGAGGTAAATGCACTGGATTACCTGTTAAAACCGGTTGAACCACGCAGGCTTGCAGATGCATTGCATAAGCTTCATCTGGAGGAAAATCGGGATCGTGAATCAGTCGCTGATGATGAAATTGCGGTGAATAAAAGTCTGCTTCATGAGAATGATCAGGTTTTTGTAAAAGACGGTGAACGATGCTGGTTTGTGAAACTGGCGGAAATTCGCTTGTTCGAAAGTGTTGGCAACTATGCCAAAATATACTTTGGCTCCAATAAGCCTCTTATTTTAAAATCTCTGAATGCCTTGGAAGAGCGATTGGACGAAAAAGTTTTTTTCCGGGCGAACCGGAAGCATATTGTGAATCTGCGACTCATTGAAAAAATCGAACCCTACTTTAATGGTGGTCTTCTTTTGGAACTCAAAGGCGGGGAAAAAATTGAAGTAAGCAGAAGGCAGACGGTTAAGTTCAAAGAAATGATGAGTTTGTAAGGCACTAAAATTTCGGCATGCGATTATTACTTCTATCAGGATTGTTATTGACATATATTAACTGCCGATCTCAAACGCTACCCGTTATCAGTGAAGCAGAAGTGAGTCGAATTGAAAACGTTCTGGCAGCAGACAATATGCAAGGCCGTCAGGTATTCACAGCAGGAATTGAAAAGGCGGCAGATTTTATCGATAAAGAATTTCGGACTGCAGGATTAAAACCACTTTCCGGATCAAGTGCAACATTTCGTCAGTCATTCGCTATGATAAAACCAAAACCCGCGGAAATTAAAGCGACACTGGATGGAAAACCAGTTGACAATAAAAATATTTTCATTTTTTCGGCGGCCTCTATGGTTCATATTACAGCGGCTGACCACTATCAAAAAGTTTATATAAAAAAGGGTGCCGATTACCGGTCTGTTATTATAAAATATCTGGATGCACCGGAAAATGTAATTGTACTCGTAGATACGTCTTTTGCAAAAAACTTTGCCAGAAGAATCGGCAGCACGATACCGCAGTTTGATGGTACCGGAAATCGTATTTTCATTTTAACCAATTCAGATCCGCAACAGTACGATATTGAAGTAAAACAGGAAATAAAAAGGGAGCCCCTTGAAAATATTGTGGGTATTATCCCTGGCAAAACGAGGCCCGATGAGTATGTAGTTTTTTCGGCGCATTATGATCATCTTGGAATTGGGAAGCCGAATGCCAAAGGCGATTCCATTTACAATGGTGCAAATGATGATGCTTCGGGCACAACTGCAGTTATATTGCTTGCAAATTATTTTGCTAAAATTCATAATAATGAAAGAACACTCATTTTTGTGACTTTTACTGCCGAGGAGATTGGTGAATTTGGTTCAGCCTATTTTTCTAAAATAATCGATGCCGATAAGGTGATTGCCATGTTTAATATTGAGATGATTGGTACTGAAAGTAAATGGGGTAAGAACGCTGCTTATATTACAGGATATGATAAATCGGATATGGGTTCGATTCTGGAAAAAAATCTGATAAACAGTCAGTTTAAGTTTTATCCTGATCCTTATCCTGAACAGGGATTATTTTTGCGATCAGACAATGCAACGCTTGCGATGAAGGGTGTACCCGCGCACACTATTTCAACTTCTAAAATGGATTCTGAAGTATTTTATCATACACAGGGAGATGAAGTTAAAACGCTGGATCTTGATAATATGACGGCGATCATTCGAGCAATCGGATTGAGCGCTGGTTCTATTATTTCCGCGAAGGATACTCCACGGCGGGTAGTTATGGAATGATTAGTTATAGTCCATTATGGAGCCATAATACGAAATAGCCTGTCTGGTATTGCTGGAGATGTACACACTGCAGCTTCCACTCGAAGTCACCGACAATGTAATTTTGTTTGCCTTTGATTCGTTATTCGGTTGAATAGTTATTTCCCATCCGCCTTTTTTTGTACTGTCCTCTTTGTATGCAAACCGGGTTGAGTTGAACTGTACGGATACGTCCGTTGCGGGATAGTCAACTGTCGAAGAACGGCCATAGTATGGGAGATCCACAAAAAGACTGTCTCCATTTATTTTTAGAAAATAACCGGGGTTGAGTTGTACAGTCTTGCCTCTCATGGAAGTTGCAGATCGCGCACTGAATTGATATTTTTTTGATTCGATAAGTGACTTTAATTGATTGGATTTCCCCGGATTCGTCTGCGCCATACCCTTGATACCTGTTAAAGTAAATAAACACAAGAGCAGACGTGGATGTATAAAGGACAACATATAATTTTTATTTAAAATTAAATTATCCGCAGATTATATCAACAAGATTTTACAACAATTTCGTTTTAAATCTAATCAGAACTTGTTCCAGCTCTTTTCCAATTTCCTGTAAATTTAAATTTCCAATACTACCCGCATGTGTATGATACAAAGGTTTGGATTGGTCATACGAAAAATCTCCAGATTGTATCTGGCTCCCGATTGTTTTGTACGCTTCGCGGAAGGGCACGCCTTTGTTTACCAGATCGTTTACTGCTTCCACACTAAAAAGGTATTTATATTTTTCGTCCTTTAAAATGTCTTTTTTTATTTCAATATGTGAAATCATAAGTATCGTCATCGTGATGCATGACTTCAAATCCAAAATCGAAGGGAATAAAATTTCTTTCGTGAGTTGCATATCACGATGATAACCGGATGGCAGATTGTTTAGGAGTAAACTCAGTTCATTCGGGATAGACTGAATACGATTACATTTTGCCCTTATCAGTTCAAAAACATCGGGATTTTTTTTATGGGGCATAATACTGCTACCGGTTGTAAGTTCATCCGGGAAGGAAATGAACCCAAAATTCTGGTTCATATATAAACAGCAATCCATTGCAAGACGGGATAAGGTAGCTGCGACTGCCGACAATCCGAACGACACCAATTTCTCAGTCTTGCCACGACTCATCTGAGCGTAGACTACATTGTAATGCAATGTTTGGAAACCGAGAAGTTCAGTTGTCATTTGACGATTCAATGGAAGGGATGAACCATATCCTGCTCCACTACCCAAAGGATTTTTATTTACAACCTGGAAAGCAGCAGCAAGCATTTCCAGATCGTCTATCAGGCTTTCGGCGTAAGCGCTAAACCATAAGCCAAATGAAGATGGCATTGCAATTTGAAGATGGGTATATCCTGGTAGTAAATCATTCTGGTGATTTTGACTCTGGGAAATTAATAGATCAAATAGTTTTTTTATTTCGTCTTTAATCTCGGTAATTTCTGCGCGCAGGTAAAGCTTAATGTCTACTGCTACCTGGTCATTACGACTTCTGCCACTATGAATCTTTTTTCCTGCGTCCCCTATTTTTCTGGTTAAATTTAGCTCGATTTGTGAATGAACGTCTTCGACACCTTCTTCAATTCGAAATGATCCGATTTTAATTTCCCCGGCGATATTTTCCAATTCTTTCTGAATGGAACGCGCTTCCTCTGTAGTCAGCATGTTAACAGATTCAAGCATTTTTGCATGAGCCATAGATCCCTGCACATCATATTTTGCAAGCATCAAATCAAATTCCGGATCATTACCCACTGTGAATTTTTCAATTTCCTTGTCTATGTCAGATCCTTTTTTATCCCAGAGTTTCATTGTCGAAGCTTAAGGCTTGAAGTTCAAGGCTTCAGGCATTATTGAAAATAATCAATTCAATTTTATAATTCGTATTCATATTTTACATCTGCAATTGACGGAGTTGCCCTAAATAAACTCGTCAAGAAGATCAATGTATGTGGAAATGCCATCTTTTATTTCATCGATATAAATATATTCATCGGCTGTATGACTTCTGGCAGAATCACCTGGTCCCATTTTTAACGCTGGAAAAGGCATGAGCGCTTTATCGGACGTAGTTGGAGATCCATAATATGTTTTCCCCAACCTTATTCCGGATTTTACCAATGGGTGATCCAGCGATATGGAAGTAGATTTCATTCGGGTGGTCCTTGGTTTAAAACTGCTTTGAAGATTTACTTTAAGGGCTTCCAGTATTTCCTCGAAACTATACAATTCATTTACGCGAACGTCTATGACATATTTGCAATGCGCCGGTACAACATTGTGTTGTTTGTTTTCCGTTTCGATCACGGTTACACTCATGCGCGTTTCACCCAACAGATCACTTTTTTTCTCAAATCTGTAATTGCGGATCCAGTCTATGTCTTCTATTGCTTTGTACAACGCATTCTCACCTTCGTTCCTTGCTGCATGACCAGGTCTGCCCGAGGCGACGCAATCAATTACCATAAGTCCCCGTTCAGCTACTGCCATTTCGAGTTTTGACGGCTCGCCTACAATACCGAAGTCAATTTGTCCGAGATAAGGTAATACGAGCTCTATGCCATTCACACCACTAATTTCTTCTTCTGCGCTGGCAGCAAATACAATATTGTGTTTCGGGTCAGGATGATTATAGTAATATAAGAAGACGGCAGCCAGACTTACCAGACATCCGCCCGCGTCGTTGCTCCCCAGACCAAATAATTTCCCGTCTTTCACCATGGGAGTAAACGGATCCATACTATAATGCTTGTTTGGACGCACCGTATCGTGATGAGAATTTAGCAGAATGCTTTTGCGTGTAGGATGGTAATTTTTGTTCCGTGCATAAATGTTATTTCCAACTCGCGAAAACGGAATGTCGTGACCTGCAAAAAAGGCACATATAAGTTCGGCTGTGTCGTTTTCTTCTTTTGAAAAAGAAGGCGTGGAAATCAGATCCTTGAGTAATGCGATGGCCTCAAGCTGCAATGGTTCTATGGATGCTTTATTCATGACTGATTGTTGTGCCAGATTTACCTGCAATTAATTCGTCGAGATCTTCACCTTTACCTATAATTACGCTATGTACCCCATGCTTTACTGCCGCAAATGCGTTGTCAAGTTTTGGAATCATACCAGCAAAAATCTTCTTGGATTTCTTTAATTTAATATAACTGTCCTCTCCCAGGTCTTTAATAAATGAATGTTCGTCTTCTATATCCATCAATACGCCTGTTTTTTCAAAACCGAAAACAAGTGTCACCTGATAATGAGGACTCAGGCTTTTTGCAATTTCCTGAGCGATTGTATCTGCATTTGTATTCAGCAGCTGATTTTTCCCATTGTGCGTAATAGACGAAACAGCGATAGCGATATCGTTTTCCAGTAATTGTTTGAACCACCCGGTGTTTACCTGATCTATATCACCTGCGAAGCCATAATCAATCTCGGTATTTTCTCTTTTATGAGCGAGAATACTATTTCCATCCGCTCCGGAGATGCCAATGGAATTGCATTTTAAGGATTGTAATTCAGCTACGATATTTTTATTTATGTACCCGGCATATACCATTGTCACAATCTTCAACGTTTCTGCATCTGTAATTCGCCGGCCATCGACAAGCTGTTGTGGAATTCCCAATTTCTCCGCGAGCCTGGTTGCCAGTTTCCCGCCTCCGTGTACCAATATTTTTTTTGAATTAATCGCTGCAAATTTTCGAAGGAACACGGATAATAATGCGTCGTCGTCGATGATATTGCCACCAATTTTTATTACGTAAAGACTCTCCATGATCAGGCTTTAAGTATTTCACTAATCACAGATTGAGCAGCCCAGACCCTGTTCGCAGCTTGTTGTGTTACAATGCTATTCGGTCCATCAAGGATTTCATCACTAAGTTCCACATTCCTTCTGACGGGAAGACAATGCATTACTTTTGCGTTGTTCGTTAATTTCAATTGTTCACTGGTAAGCATCCATTCAGGATCATTGGTATACATTTTACCGTAATCCAAATATGTACTCCAGTTTTTAACATATACGAAATCAGCATCTTTTAATGCTGCATCCTGATTATGAAGTATCGTAGCCCCCTTGGTGAACCGGGTATCCAGATCATAATCTTCGGGATGTGTAATTACGAAATCTGCTTTTCCCCATGCATTCACCCACTGAGCAAAACTATTTGCTACGCATTGCGGCAAAGGCTTTACATGCGGAGCCCATGTCAGAACAATTTTGGGCTTTGAAATTTGCGGCGTTTTTCTAAGACATTCTGTTATCGTTAATATATCGGTCAGACTTTGAAGCGGATGAAGCGTAGCGCTTTCAAGACTAATCACGGGAATACCGGCATATTTTACAAACTGGGAAATGTATAATTCACTATAATCGTCTTCGCGGTTCTTCAAAGAAGGGAAGGTGCGAATACAAAGGATATCGAAATATTTTCCCAGAACCGGAGCTGCATCTTTAATATGCTCTACACTATTTCCGCTCATGATGGCTTCCTCTTCAAATTCCAGGGCCCATCCTTCCTTGTCTACATTGAATACAAGAGCTTCCAATCCCAGATTAATGGCGGCAATTTGCGTGCTGAACCGGGTACGAAGACTGGGGTTGAGGAACAGAAGCCCAATCTTCTTACCCTGACCTAATAATTTGTCGCTATATGGATTTTCTTTGTACCGCAACGCATTTACTATCAGGTGATCCAGATTGCTGACATCGGCAATGGAAATAAAATTTTTCATGAAGGATAGGCAAGATTTTTTGATGAAACCATATTTAATATCTCCTCTTCAAGTGATTCCAGGAATTCCTCAGCTTCTTTTCTTCTTAATGCCAGTGAAGGCAACAATCTTATGGTGTTTGGTTTTGCTTCACCTGTAAATACCTGTTGGTTATGTAAAAGATTTTTTCTCAGGTCTTTTATATTATTGTCAGGTTCAAAACCAATCATTAATCCTTTCCCTCTGACATTTGTTAATCCATTTATTTTTTGCAGCTGTCCCATCAAAAACTCTCCAGTATTTATCGCATTTTCCATTAGTTTTTCCTCTTCTATCACTTCTAAAACAGCAAGAGCGGCTGCGCACGCGAGGTGATTTCCTCCGAATGTGGTTCCCAACATGCCGTGTTTGGCTTTTAAAAAAGGTGCAATGAGAATACCGGCCACGGGAAAACCGTTGCCCATACCTTTTGCCATAGTATATATGTCCGCCTGAATTCCTGCCTGATCATGTGAAAAAAAAGTTCCTGTACGTCCGTAACCACATTGAACACTGTCTGCAATGAACACAGCATTATTGGTTGTGCAAAGCGATCTGATTTTTTTTAAGAATGAGTTAGTGGCAATATTTATTCCGCCGACACCCTGTATACCTTCCGAAATTACAGCGGCGACTTCATTTCCGTGTTCAGAAAAATAGCTATCCAGTGCATCTTCATTGTTGAAAGGTAGAAATACAACATTATCAGTTTGATTCACGGGAGCGGTAATCAGCGGATTATCTGTAACTGCTACAGCTAAAGACGTTCGGCCATGAAACGATTTACTGAATGCGACTATTTTCTTTCTTCCATTATAAAATGAAGCGAGTTTCATTGCATTTTCATTCGCTTCAGCACCTGAATTACAAAGAAAAAGCTGGAACTCGTCTTTGCCGGATACCCTTCCAAGCTTATCAGCCAGTTCCTGTTGTAAAGGAATTTTAATTGAATTGGAGTAAAAAGCAACTTTGTTTAATTGATGCGTTATTCTGGAAACAAAATGAGGATGGGTATGACCAATCGAAATTACGGCATGCCCTCCGTACATATCCAGGTATTGCTGACCGGCATCGTCCCACAAATAGGAACCTTTGGCGCGGGTAATGGTTATGTCATTTATTGGGTATACGTCAAAGAGTTTCATATTTTTTTAAGCTTAAAGCGCAAGGCATAAGGCACAAGGCTTTTTTAATGTTTAATAGTTATTTTTTTTATTTATTTAATTCAATTATCAAATTCCAGGCTTTGCTTTAAGCCTTAAGCTTTACGCATTTGGCCTAGAAATAATTTGCTTTAAATGTTAATCCTGATGTTTCGTCGAGTCCATACATCAGATTCATATTTTGTACGGCCTGACCGCTGGCCCCTTTCAACAGATTGTCAAGAGCTGAATGAACAACGAGTACATCTTCCTGCTTTTCCAGTTGAATAAGACATTTATTTGTGTTGACCACCTGTTTTAAAAAAATCGGGTGCTCATTTATCAAAGTAAACGGGTGATTTTTGTAAAAGTCCCTGTAAATTCCTGTAAGCTCATTCAGGCTTACTTTTGTTTTTAACTGGGAGCTTACAAATATGCCGCGCGTAAAATCGCCTCTCCAGGGCACGAAATGAAGATTATCAAAACCAAAGCCTTTTTGATATTGGTTAAGCGACTGATTCACTTCGTTAAGATGCTGATGGGTAAGGGTTTTGTAAGCCTGTATGTTATTCGCACGCCATGAAAAATGAGAGGTAGCATTTAATCCCTGTCCCGCACCGGTGGAGCCTGTAATTCCAGTGCTATAAACCTCAGTCAGTAATCCCAGGTGTGCCAGTGGCAGTAATCCCAGTTCAAGTGCGGTTGCAAAACATCCCGGATTGGCGATCTTTCTGGCGGACTTAATTTTTTCATGATTTAATTCCGGAAGACCATAGATAAAGGGTATTTCTTCATCAGCCAATTTATTGTTCGCTTCCAGTCGGAAATCCTGGGAAAGGTCAATCAATCGAACTTCGGGATTCAATTTATTTTCCAACAAAAATTTCCTCGCTTCTCCGTGGCCCACACAAAGAAAAAGGACATCCATATCAGACGACATTGTTTCACAAAAACGGAGATTTGTTTCTCCAAATAAATCCTGATGCACGTCTGATAATAATTGACCTGCATGACTTTTACTCTGAATAAATATCAGGTCAGCAGCTGGATGATTTACCAGAATGCGGAGTAATTCTCCTCCGGTGTATCCGGCACCTCCGGTTATTCCAATCCTGATTTTTTTCATTTTATGTTAGTTCCGTCGTCGTTAATTTTATGGAATATGGACGTCTGATTTCCAAATATTTTTGCAAAACCCTTTACGTCGTCTCCGGACCAGCCGTTATTCATTTCTCCGTAAGACCCAAAACGGCTACTCATCAAATCGTGAGCGCTTTCAATTCCTGTAACCGTAAAACGGTAGGGTTCAAGCGTAACAAAAACCTTTCCTGAAACAGTTGTTTGAGAGTCTGCCAGAAATTTTTCGATATTACGCATTGTGGGATCCAGCATTTGTCCTTCATGGAGCCAGTTTCCATACCACGCACTTAACTGGTCCTTCCAATAAAGCTGCCATTTGGTTAGCGTATGTTTTTCAAGCAAATGATGTGCTTTAATAATTATCAGCGGGGCTGCAGCTTCGAATCCTACCCTGCCTTTAATTCCTATAATTGTGTCACCCACATGGATATCCCTTCCGATAGCAAAAGGTTGTGCAATGGATTGCAGGTATTGTATTGCATGAACCGGGTGGTCGAAAATTTTGTCATTGACAGATTTCAATTCACCTTTTTCAAAATGAAGGCTTATTTTTTTTATTTCATGTTCTGATAATTGAGTGGGCCACGCTTCTTCGGGTAAATATTCTTTTGAGTTAAGTGTTTCCCGGCCGCCTACCGAAGTTCCCCAAAGTCCTTTGTTGATGCTGTATTTGGCTTTTTCGAAATTCATCTCTACTCCGTTTTCTTTCAGGAACTGGATTTCCTGTTCGCGGCTGAGCTTCAAATCGCGGATCGGGGTAAGAATTGTTGCATCGGGTGCCATGCCTGAAAAAACCATGTCAAATCGTACCTGATCATTTCCGGCACCTGTACTACCATGAGCCACAAATGCAGCTCCTATCTCTTCAGCATATTTTGCTACAGCTATTGCCTGAACCATTCTTTCGGCACTCACACTAAGAGGATATGTTGCGTTTTTCAACACATTTCCGAATATCAGGTAGCGTATACAGGATTGGTAATAGTCCTCTGTAACATCTACTGATTTAAATGAAACAACTCCGAGTGCCCTGGCTCGTTTTTCAATCTGTTCTAATTCTGAAGCGCTAAACCCTCCCGTATTAACGGTGAGCGCATACACTTCGAGGCCTTTTATTTTTTTCAGATAAATGGCGCAATAAGTGGTGTCAAGACCACCGCTATAAGCTAAAACGACCTTTTTATTTTCTTTATTCATCGTGCGTCGAAACCTTTTATTTTGCCAGTTTTTCTTTTTTGAATTTATTCGTTCTTATAATTCCAAGTTCTGTGAGTAGCATATCGACTCTTTCTTTACGCAGGATTGTTTTTAACAATCCCCATTGTTTAATTTTCATAAAGCGTTCGTAGAGTTTGCTATGTTTCACAAAATCCTGTGCGGTTTCTTTTGGCTTCTGATCCTTTGGATCATACAGCATCGCAGTACACATGCAATTTTTTCTTTCTTTGCTCATGAGAATTTCATAATTCACGCAGCTTTTGCAGCCAGCCCAAAAAGCTTCGTCCTGCGTAAGCTCCGAATAAGTAACAGGCTCATATCCCAGATCTGAATTTATTTTCATTACCGCCAGTCCGGTTGTAAGTCCGAAAAGTTTGGCTTCGGGATAGAGTTTCTGACTCAGGTCGAAAATCTTCTTCTTAATATTTTTTGCCAGACCGCTTTTACGAAAAGCAGGAGCCACTATCAATCCAGAGTTGGCAACATATTCGCCGTGGCTCCATGTTTCTATATAGCAGAAACCTGCCCAAATACCCTCTTCGGTAAATGCGATGACAGCTTTTCCCTCCCGCATTTTTTCCTTGATGTAGTCAGGGCTTCTTTTGGCTATTCCCGTTCCCCGGGCCTTGGCGGAAGATTCCATTTCGTCACAAATAATCTTTGCAAAATCCTGATGGGAGGGATCTGCGATTTGAATCCTGAACTTTTGTTCTTGTTCCATTGAATGAATACGTGAGATAATTGAATAACAATGAACGGGTCATTGAATGAACACGCCGGCTGATTACGGGCATAGGTCCTAAAGGAAAACTATGGATGGTAAATATCAACGTCGTACCCAAAAGGGAATGGGACGAACAGAAAAAATAACGCGGACTGGCGCTATAAAAAACCCACGCTTATTGAAGGCGTGCAATACCATTCCGGTGAGGATTGATATGGGTGAGTTTTTTTTCATTTTATGAAAATGGGATGACAATAGTTGTTAACTGTACAAAGTAACAGCTTTTCCAGAATTTTTGAGATATTTTTTAAGGTGGGAATGTTAAATATTCGGCAGATAAAAGTCAATTAAATAACAGAAACGGAATGTAATGCGCTGGCCATTTCAAGCAGGAGTGAGCTGTCTTTTTCGATTGCATTTCCTACCACGATCAGATCGGCACCGGCTCTAGCGTTTAAATAGACCTTTTCGGGCGTCTGAATGCCACCACCGATAATTAGCGGAATTTCTATGTTCGACGAAACCCGTTCGATCATTTCCGTTGAAATTGCTCTTCTGGCTCCGCTGCCGGCGTCCATGTAAATGAGCTTCATACCAAGCATTTCCCCAGCCATTGCGGTGCACAATGCTATTTCATTTTTGTCGGAAGGAATAGGCAGGGCGTTGCTGATATACGAAACCGTTGTGGGAGCACCGCCGTCAATTACCATATATCCTGTGGATATGATTTCGAGGCCGGTTTTGCGGACTGCAGGTGCTGAAACCACATGCTGACCAATCAACAAATCTGCATTCCTTCCGGATATGAGTGAAAGGTAAAGCAGGGCATCTGCACATGGAGATATCTGAGATGGGGTCCCCGGAAAAAGGATAATGGGAATTTTACAAAGGGAACGTATTTGCTTTACTACCTGCTCGAGCTGGTCTGATACGACCAGACTACCCCCGACGAAAAGGTAGTCAACTGCCGCCTTTATTGCCAGCTCTATAAGTGATTCGGTCCTTGACGGATCTACTTTATCAGGGTCTATGAGAAGCGCGAACGATTTCCGCCTGGTTCTTTTTTTTAGCAGTAAGGAAGAGTAGATCGCGTCCTTCATGTGGTTGATTACCTTACAAATGTGCGAAAACTTTCCCGCTTTCCGAAACGTACCAAAGAACGAACAGGTAAACGATTATTTGTGTTTTTCCAAAATTTATATTGTGAACAAGGGCAAAAATATTGTGCATAAATCAATTCAATGAATACAGGACTGGGGTTCATGATTTATCAACCGTTTTTTTCCACAGGTGTGGAAAATGAACAGAGGGAAAATTGGAAATGAAAAAATACTTTCGATTCCTGCTTAACAATTTGTTAATAGGCTAACGATTTTCCTAACCACATAAAGTATTTCCATTATATGGCCACTCATACGCAATCTGCGAACGGTTTGCAATTCAGCCGTCGTTATACCCGCGACGACATTCATGTCTTTGACCAGTTTGAATATGATTACCGTAGTTCGGTAATTCGTAATCCGACGGGTGAGATTGTCTTCGAAATGACGAACGTGGAAGTGCCCAGGGGATGGAGCCAGATTGCTACCGATATACTTGCCCAAAAATATTTCCGTAAAGCCGGAGTACCGTTATCCGATGGTAGTATGGGCCGGGAAAGTTCCATTAAACAGGTGGCCCACAGAATGGCGAATTGCTGGAAAGTATGGGGCGTACGGTATGGATACTTCGCTACAGAAATGGATGCAACTGTTTTTTATGAAGAGTTGGTTTATTCGATACTCAACCAGGCGTGTGTACCCAATAGCCCGCAGTGGTTCAATACCGGCTTGTATGAGAGCTATGGTATTACCGGTAAACCGCAGGGTCACTATTATGTTGACCAGGCTGACGGGCTTTTAAAAAAGTCGACTTCTGCTTATGAGCGCCCCCAGCCGCATGCATGTTTCATTTTGAGTGTTGAGGATGATTTGGTGAATGATGGTGGAATCATGGATTTATGGGTAAGGGAAGCGAGAATTTTCAAATACGGTTCCGGTGTTGGAACCAATTTCTCCAATATTCGCGGTGAAGGCGAAAAGCTCAGCGGAGGCGGGACTTCGAGTGGACTTATGAGTTTTCTTAAGATTGGCGATCGCGCTGCAGGTGCCATTAAATCCGGTGGAACCACGCGCAGGGCGGCTAAAATGGTTTGTCTGGATCTGGACCATCCGGAAATACTGGAATTCATCAACTGGAAGATGGAGGAAGAAAAGAAGGTCGCCGCCCTGATAGCAGCGGGATATGCCAGCGACTATGAAGGAGAGGCTTATAAAACGGTCAGTGGTCAGAATTCAAATAATTCAGTTAGAATTCCCAATTCTTTTTTTGAGAAACTGGAAAACGATGAGGACTGGGAATTGAAGGCGAGAAGCGACGGCAGGGTTATGAAAAAAATTCCCGCCAAAGAAGTTTGGAATCAGATTTCGTACGCTGCATGGCGTTGTGCTGACCCGGGTACCCAATACGATACCACCATAAATGAATGGCATACCTGCCCGAATGGTGGCCGTATCCGGGCTTCCAACCCCTGCTCCGAGTATATGTTTCTGGATAACACTGCCTGTAATCTGGCTTCCGTTAACCTCCGCAGATTTTATGACGAAGCCACCAACTTCATCGATGTGGAGGGATTCGAATACACCTGTCGTTTATGGACAACTGTACTTGAGATTTCAGTTCTCATGGCCCAATTCCCTTCGAAGGAGGTTGCACAGTTATCTTACGATTACCGTACTCTCGGCCTGGGCTATGCGAACCTTGGCTCCATGCTGATGGTGATGGGCATTGCTTATGACAGCGAAGAAGCAAGAGGGATTGCTGGTGCACTAAGTGCCATCATGACCGGGATTTCCTACAAAACCAGTGCTGAGATCGCGAGAACGATGGGACCATTTCCAAAATTTGAGGAAAACCGCGATGCTATGCTCCGCGTAATGCGTAATCACCGTCTTGCAGCATACGATGCAGATGAATATGAAGGCCTGCAAATTAAACCTCAGGGGATAAAAGCAAAGTACTGTCCCGATTATCTTCTCACTTCTGCCACCAAAGCCTGGGACGATGCAGTTCAGCTGGGAGAAAAATATGGTTATCGCAATGCACAGGCAACTGTTATCGCGCCCACGGGAACTATTGGTCTTGTGATGGATTGTGATACAACAGGCGTGGAACCGGATTTTGCGTTAGTAAAGTTTAAGAAACTTTCCGGTGGCGGTTATTTTAAAATCATTAACCAGTCTGTTCCTGCAGCTCTCAGGAACATGGGGTATGCAGAGAAAGAAATAGATTCTATTGTCAAATACGCCGTGGGAGCGGGAACTTTTGCAGGAGCGCCTCATATCAATCACCAGACTTTAAGTGAAAAAGGATTCTTTGCTGAAGAAATAAAAAAACTTGACAACGCAGTTGCATCGGCATTTGAAATAGGATTTGTATTTAATGTTTACAATCTCGGTGAAGAATGTTTACAGCGCCTGGGATTCCAGGCAGAACAGTATTATAATTTTGAATGGAATCTTCTCGAAGCGCTTGGATTCAGTGAAAATGAAATCGCAGAAGCTAATGATTATATCTGTGGCACAATGACCGTAGAAGGAGCAACTTATTTAAAGAAAGAACATCTTCCTGTATTTGACTGTGCAAATAAATGCGGAAAAATAGGTGAGCGTTTTATTCACGCACACGGGCATATTCGGATGATGAGTGCGGTGCAGCCATTTATAAGTGGGGCCATTTCAAAAACAATCAACCTGCCAAACGAAGCAACGATTGACGAAATCGCCGACGCCTATTTACTTAGCTGGAAACTGGCACTGAAAGCCTGCGCACTTTATCGTGACGGATCCAAGTTGTCACAACCATTAAGTAATAAGTCGGATAAAAAGAAAAAAACAGAAACTCCCGAGGAAACTGTAGCTACCATTTCGAATGAACCGCTTGTAGCAATGGAGCCGCATATCGTTGATATGAGTAAGCTCACGGTTCAGGAACTATTGGTGGAAGTTCAAAAAAGGGTTCAGGCATCACCGGATACCAAGCTGAAAAGAGAGCTTGCGACGATTGTCGAACGTAGAACATTACCTCCAAAAAGAAGAGGGTTCACGCAAAAGGCGAAGATAAACGGACAGGTTATTTTCTTAAGAACCGGAGAATATTCCGACGGTTCTCTGGGAGAGATCTTTATAGATATGGCTAAAGAAGGAGCTACCATGCGTAGTATGTTGAACTGTTTTGCAATTGCCATTTCAATCGGACTGCAATACGGAGTTCCTCTGGAAGAGTTTGTTGAGAAATTTGTATTTACGCGATTTGAGCCATCGGGTATGGTGGATCATCCAAACATCAAGAGCACAACTTCCATAGTAGACTTTATTTTCCGCTCAATGGCATATGAATATCTTGGAAGAACGGATCTGGTACACGTGCTTGATAAACCTGAAGTATTAAATACGGGTACTGCTGAATGGGATTTGCCAGTAGCAGAACCGGAAAAAAAAACGCCGGAATTGAGTGAAGTGAGAATTGTTTCAAAACCAGTTGCATCACCTGCAAGTACGCTTCAGGCGAAAGCAATTAACAAGACGATGAAATCTGAATCTGGCCTGGATGCAGTGAATGCAGCAGCGAAAAGTATGCAAAGCGATGCTCCGGCTTGTAATACCTGCGGACATATTACGATTCGCAGCGGAACCTGTTATAAATGTCTGAACTGCGGAAACAGCATGGGCTGCAGTTAGTTCATAAAAATACTTTGGACGGTTTTACTTAACCACGAACCCCGTATATCTATGCGGGGTTCTTTCGTCAACAGCCAACGATTCAGTCCCATTCCGGGAATATTTCCCCCAGATTGGCAAGGAAATTGGGTTATCTATTGCAATTTAAAGTACCCTGAAACCGTTAATTCTTAACCTCAAATGAAAACCATGAAAAAAGTCCTTGCCCTTGCATTACTATTAACCCTGTTGTATTCCTGCAACCGATATGTAACACCATATGATGCAGCTACCCATCACTACAACAGTTGTAAGTATATGAAATAACTTTCAGGTATTTCGAATTCCATCAATCATTGCGCTTCTTTGTACATTGTGAATCCAATGGACAAATATGAAAAAGCTTTGGTTGATTTTCTTTTTTATACCTATTCTAATTACCGCTGCGCAATCAACGCCTTCGAATGGCATAATGTCGGGCCCTATGCTGGGTCAGATAGAGTTAAGAACAGCCGTCGTATGGCTTCAGGTTTCTGCGGATATTAAGTCTGTATCAGTCATCTACTGGAAAGAAGGTCATAGTGAAAACCCACATAAAATAATCTTTAGCGGAGAACTTGGAAAGGAATTTAATCCGATACAAATTGAACTAAATGGTTTGGATATTAATAGTATGTATGAGTATCGATTTGAATTAAACGGTTCTCCTTCGAAAGCGTCAGGAAGATTTAGAACCAAGGATCTTTGGCAATGGCGCAAACCAGCTCCTGATTTCAGTTTTCTTACCGGCAGCTGTGCTTACTTTAATGAACCTGCTTATGATCGTCCCGGCAAACCTTATGGCGGCGATTCTATTATTTTTGAGTCAATGGCTAAGGATAGTGCTGCATTTATGCTTTGGCTTGGTGATAACTGGTATACCCGGGAGGTTGATCTGCAAAGTTCATGGGGTTTATGGTATCGCGCATCACGCGACCGGGCACAACCCGTGATACAAAATCTACTGAAAGCAATGCCTCAATATGCTATTTGGGATGACCATGATTTCGGTCCCGATAATTCAGGGTTTTCATATGGACTGAAAGACGTTTCGAGGGAGATCTTTATGAAGTATTGGTGTAATCCGTTTTATGGCGAAAATCAGAAAGGCATCTATTCTGAAATTTCTTATAGCGATGTTGATTTGTTTTTAACGGACGACCGGTATTTTAGAAGTGCTGATGAAATGGAAGACAGTATTGGCGGTAAGCCCAATCCTGATAAACATTTTTTGGGGGAAATGCAGTTGAAATGGCTGGAAGATGCGCTCGTTCAAAGTCTCGCAACTTTTAAAATAATAGTAATTGGAAGTCAGACTTTAAATCCTTTTAGCACTGATGAAGGTTACTACAAATACAGTTTTGAATTTCACCAGTTATTGGATTTCTTAAACAGAACAAAAATCAAGGGTATATTATTCTTAACCGGTGATCGGCACCACAGTGAGATTATCAAAGTTGAAAGAGAAAATAATTACGCTCTGTATGATATTACGGTTTCGCCCTTTACCAGTGGAGTCGCAAAAGTAAAGGGTATCGAAATTAACAATCCATTTCGCGTTACGGGCAGTCTTGTCGAAGAGAGGAATTATGCAAAAATGGGAGTGGAGGGTCAAAAAAATGATCGTATTTTAAACGTACAGTTTCGTGGAAAAGATGGGAAAAATCTATTTAACTGGAGCATTTCGGAAAAACAACTAATGCGATAGCATGGTAATCTACTTCGAATATGACAAAAAACAGGTGATGAGTGCGTTAAGGCATCATTTTATTTCCAGACCGGAAATAAAATTTCTGCTGATTGTAGTGAACATATTTACCATTCTAAGCGCCATACTCTTTTATTTACATAAAATTCAGCCCTTATCTTTTTTAGTATTTTCATTTCTTTGGTTCATCTTACTTTTAACTTTCTGGTTTTTGCTTCCCCTGAGTGTATACAAACGATCTCAGACTTTTCGGGATCAATTCAGCATGAACTTTAACGATCAGGAGGTTATATTACAAACCGAACTTGGATCTCACGCATGGGCATGGAAAGAGTTCAGTAGTTTTCTTGAATCGCCCTTTTTCTTTCATTTATATTTTAGTAGCCGGGCTTTTTTCCTGGTTCCCAAAGATGCTTTTCCAAACCTTGAAGCATTGCAGGAAACAAGGAATTTGCTGAAGCGTAAACTAACTAAGTAAAGTATGGGAGTATGGGAGTATGGGAGTATGGGAGTGAAGGTTACACGTTAATTTTAGAAATATGATTAAATTTTTGAGCCAGCCATGGCCATGGTATATATCAGGACCTGCAATAGCGGCTATAATGGCCATTCTTATTTTTTCAGGAAAGACATTTGGATTTTCTGCTAACCTGTCGAATATCTGTTCTATGATGGGTTTTGGTAAGCGGGTTTCTTATTTCAATTTTGATTGGAAAAAGCAACAATGGAATTTATGGTTTCTGGTTGGATCAGTTATCGGAGGATATATCGCTGTACATTACCTACAGTCACCCAAACCCCTCGCTCTTTCAGCTTCTACCATTGCAGATTTGCAGAAATTAAAAATTCCCTTCGATGGCAATCTGGAGCCAGGATCTATTTTTAACTGGAGATATTTGTTTACCGGGAAAGGACTACTGTTATTTCTGGTCGGCGGTTTTTTGATTGGATTCGGAACGCGCTATGCGGGCGGTTGTACTTCTGGTCACGCTATAACAGGACTGTCAACGCTTCAACTACCGTCGTTGATCGCCGTAATAGGGTTTTTTATTGGTGGGTTATTTACGACCTACCTGGTTTTTCCAATACTTTTTAAATGACTATTTATGAGAGCATTCAGATACATCCTAGCAGGAATTATCTTCGGAATCATACTGACCAAATCGGAGGCAGTTTCCTGGTACCGCATTCAGGAAATGTTTCGTTTTCAGTCCTTCTTCATGTACGGAATAATAGGAACAGCGGTGGTAACTGGTATCATTCTGGTTGCGGTCATAAAAAGACTTGGATTGAAAGACACAGACGGAAAGGCAATAAAATTTCCTCCGAAAGATGCCCGGTGGAAAAAATATCTGATAGGCGGATCTATTTTTGGGATGGGCTGGGCAATGACAGGAGCCTGTCCCGGACCAATTTTTATTTTGCTCGGACAAGGATATACAGTTATGCTCATGGTAATCTTAGGCGCACTTTCGGGCACCTTTTTCTACGGTCTGGTTCGTAACCGCTTGCCGCAATAATGAGATCATTTTATTGTTTGCTGATTGCTGCTATCATTCTATCTGCCTCAGGTTGTTGGAAATTCGTAAGACCTCCATCACAGGTAAGGATATAAGAAATTCCTTCCTTATATACATCTACCCGTTTAATGGTATAGTCTTTAAATTCTGCCACATCTCCGTTGTTCCCGGTCTTTAACGCAGTCAGACCTTGTTGGAAATACTTTAATTGCTCAAGATCCTTAAATTTCAAGGTCTTTATTATCACTGAATTATTATATTCTTGTGTACGGAATTGTAATACGTAACAAGTGTCAGTGGGTTTTGTAATTCGTTGTAAACTGATTGGCCACGTGCCCTGGCGCACATCGATGATATTGATGGTTGCCGAATTTACAATTTTGAACTGCGCCTTCATTACAAGTGGTGAAAGCATAATTAGTAAAAGGAACTTTTTCATTTGAACATGTTGGATTTGATATGAAAAATTAATTTTGACTGTGTTCTAAATTATTGATGATAGTTACCATTCTGTTAGCCTCGGATTGTTGAAAATTCGTTACAGCGCCATCATAATTCAGGATATACCATGAATTCTCTTTTTTTGTGCCCACTCTTTTAATAGAATAGTCTTTGAATTCCGCTACATCTCCGGTAGCGCCTTTTGTTAATGTGGTCAAACCCAGTTTGAGATATTTCAATTGGTCCATGTTGTATATTTCCATGGTCTTCATGTTAACTGCATTCATCGTTCCCTGATCCCTGAATTGAAGAGCGTAACAAGTATCCGTATAGTAAATGATCCTTTGGATGTTAATAGGCCACGGTGCCAGGCGTATATTTATAAGATCGACAGTGGGATAACGAATTGTTTCAAACCGACTGGTTTGACTGGTTTGAAAAAATATGGAGAGAAGAAGTATTTGTTTCATAGGTTATATTGGCACCCTACAAGATAAAATTATTAACCAGTTATAACAATGAACAGACTTGTTTTTCTGACAAACGAATTCATCGCAGAAATATTCTGCATTTGCATAAAATGATTGTTAAAAATCGGGATAAAGTACTACCAGGACGACAACAGTGGGGCTAATCGCTGACCCTAAGGGTTTTTAATTAGAGCTGGCCGCGGATTGTTATCAATTAATTTATATCCAATTGGAGATTTCGTCTCAGAATTTACCCGTTTTGCCTCAATTTCTAGCGGCAGGGCTGTATGTTTGATATTTTTAAAATCTAAAAATTTTAGGTTTAAAACGAATGTTATGAAAAAAATTATCTATCCCTTACTGGCCATGGTGCTTCTTGCAGTTTCTGCTTTTACAGGTTTTAAAGCTCAGGATTGGAAAATTGCTGAAAGTTCATTCGTCAAATTTGACGGAGGAGATCCTTCCGGGCAGTTTGGCGGTATGAAAGGTATTGTCAGTTTTGATCCAGGTGATCTCGCAGGTTCGAAATTTGACGTGACCATCGATGTGAGTACCATCAATACTGGTAACGGTATGAAAAACACACATGCAAAAAGCGAAAAATGGTTCGACGTGGATAAATATCCTACCATTGCATTTACTTCCTCCGCTATCAGCAAAACGGCCGATGGGTATGAAGCAAAAGGAATACTGAATATGCATGGTGTGCAGAAAGAAGTAGTCATCCCTTTCACATTTCAGGACAATACATTTAAAGGCACTTTAACGGTCAACAGGCTGGATTATAATATCAATACAGCCGAGCCAAATCATGGAGCCAGTACTTTCAAAGTTGACATTTCAGCGCCGGTCACAAAATAGGAGGCCATGTTTAGAACCAAATTCCTGCACGGCTTGCTGGCCAGTATATTATCTTCGATAGCAGCCATCATATATGAACGTATATATTTTTTTGCGAATGAAGTCGATTTTTCCAAGGTGTTGGGTATACCAAGAGTAATCGGATTAAATGTTCTCGTTTGTATGATCGCTGTGTTTTTAAATTATGGTCTCAGCAGATTGTTTAAAAGCAGAAGTGAAATTGTGTTCAATTTCATTTTTTCAGTTCTCTCTTTTACATCAGTGATTATTCCTATTTCCATTACGTTGCCTTTGAATGTTCAATACCCTGAATTGTTTCCGGGTCTTGCTGTGCCCATGGTCTTTTTCCCTGTGATTGCCTGGTATACTATAAAGCCATTTTTCGATTATAAACAATGAATTGCTTTCTTATATGAAAAAATATAATTTCAAAAGTGTAACGCTTTACACCAGCAGCACAGTGATGGGACTTTGTTCGCTGTTCCTGATAAGTACCAAAACCACGAATTCGGGAAATTGGACCTCGACTGAAATAGATAGTGTTGTGATTGTCAAAAATCCGGGGGGACCAGATCTGGGATATTCCGGACAATCGGGTGTGAAGATTCTTACAGTAGATGGACTTGCGTTTAAAGATCTTAATAAAAACGGCAGACTGGACATCTACGAAGATTGGAGAATATCCGTTGATAAAAGGGCTGCAGATTTGGCATCTAAAATGACTATAGAACAGATAGCTGGCCTGATGTTGTATAGTCTCCATCAGGCAATTCCGGCTTTACCAGGTCCGATGGGCAAAGCAAGTTATGGTGGCAAGCCATTTGGTGAAAGTGGTGCAAATGCCTGGGATCTTACGGATCAGCAAAAAACTTTTTTGACAAATGATAACCTCCGTCACGTTTTAATTACTTCGGTCCAATCTCCGGAAGTAGCTGCGCGATGGAATAACAACATGCAGGCATTGGTAGAAGGAATTGGTTTAGGTATACCGGCCAATAACAGCACAGATCCCCGAAATAGTACCAATGCAGGAGTTGAATATACAGCTGGTGCAGGCGGTAAAATTTCTCAATGGCCCGAATCTATTGGTCTGGCTGCCACGTTTGATCCGACCATTGTTTTACAATTTGGTCAGATTGCAGCGAAAGAATACAGAGCGTTGGGTATTACTACTGCACTATCTCCACAAATCGACTTGGGCACTGAACCGAGATGGTCTCGTATCAATGGAACTTTTGGTGAAGACCCTCAATTGGATGCAGATATGGCCAGGGCATATGTAGATGGCTTTCAAACTTCTACGGGCAGCAGTGAAATAACCGATGGTTGGGGATACAATAGTGTAAATGCCATGATCAAACATTGGCCCGGAGGCGGTCCGGAAGAAAGCGGCAGGGATGCACATTTTGCATATGGGAAATTTGCTGTGTATCCTGGAAATAATTTTGATGAACAGGTTGTACCATTCGTGGATGGAGCGTTACATCTTACAGGTAAAACTAAAATGGCAGCAGCAGTTATGCCCTATTATACTATATCCTATGACAGGGATAGTAAAAACAAAGAAAATGAAGGTAACAGCTATAATGCCTATCTGATTACGGACTTACTGAGAAAAAAATATGGATATGACGGCGTTATATGTACCGACTGGCTGGTAACAGCAGATGAAGGGAAATCACCTGATATATTCGCGGGAAAGTCATGGGGAATGGAAAACAAAACAGTCGCTGAAAGACATTATAAAATTTTAATGGCAGGAGTAGATCAGTTCGGAGGCAACAACGATGCCGGTCCGGTTATTGAGGCTTATAAAATGGGAATCAGAGAACATGGTGAAACGTTTATGCGTGCACGTATGGAACAGTCTGCCGTTAGATTGCTGAAAAATATTTTTCGTGTAGGCCTATTTGAAAATCCATATTTGAATATCGAAAACACAAAGCAAACAGTTGGAAAAGCTGAGTTCATGAAAGCCGGGTATGAAGCCCAGCTTAAATCGATTGTAATGCTCAAGAATAACGATCATGTGTTACCGTTGCAAACCGGGAAAACGGTTTTCATACCCAAATTATTTGTGCCCGCAAGGAAAGATTTCTTTGGAAATATTACTCCTGCGAAAGAAGTTGATGCAGTTAACCCCGAAATATTAAAAAGATATTTTACTACAACGGATGATCCGGCAAAGGCAGATTACGCAATTGTTTTTGCAGGTGGTCCTTCGGGTGGTCCGGGGTATGACAAGGACGATCTGGTTAAAGGAGGGAATGGATATGTTCCAATAAGTTTGCAATACGATACATATACTGCAGAATACGCAAGGGAACATAGTATCGCCGCCGGTGATCCTGTTGAACCCGGAATTACCAACAGATCTTATAAAGGCAAAACCATAACTGCTTCAAATGCCGTGGATCTTAAAACAATCCGCGATACAAAGGCCGCAATGCATGGAAAACCTGTGATCGTTTGTTTATCACTCACAAAACCTGGGGTGTTAAGTGAATTTGAAAAAGACGCAGATGGTATAATCGTGAGTTTTGGCGTACAAAATCAGGCGATCATGGATATTGTTACCGGAGTAACGGAGCCTTCTGGATTGTTACCCGTGCAGATGCCCGCAAGTATGAAAAATGTAGAACTTCAATATGAAGATGTTCCGCACGATATGATTTGCTATACGGATGCGAATGGTAATACTTATAATTTTGGATTCGGGTTGAATTGGAACGGAGTGATTAGCGACGAACGTACGCTCAGGTATGCGAATGTGGTTAAGAGACCGGAAATTTCCGTATTGGGAAATAAGATCACGATTATTAGCCAAACGCCCGGTACAAAAATCTATTATTCAACTGATGGAACCACGCCTGCGTTTTCGGAAAAATATGAATACGTACATCCTTTTACGGTGACTTCAGGTACAGTGATAAAAGCATTCGCAAAAAAATATGGAGTAGATAACAGCAGTTTGATGGAGTATACTTTTAAGTAAAGTTTTATAAAAGCTTCCATAATTATTCTGTGCAATATAATATGTGTTCACTCAGAGAATGATCGGGAGGCAGCATCGGATGATAGAATGTCTCTTTTTTTATCAATCCGATTTTTTGCATTACACGCTGGGAAGCGAGATTTCGGACGGATGTAAACGAATGAATTTTTTTAAACCCAAGTTCTGAAAAACCAAACTGAAGGCAAGCCATGGCTCCCTCCGTTGCAAAACCCTGATTCCATTCATCACTTTGAATACGCCAGCCTATTTCGACACAAGGAGTAAAATAGTGTTCGAAATTGGGGATCATAAAACCGATAAATCCAATAAACTTTTTTGATTCTCTTTTCTCGACAGCATATAAGCCAAAGCCATATTTTTTAAAATGAGTCCGGATTCTGCCGGCTGTGGATCGGGATTCTTCGGCAGAAAGCGGAGCAGAAAGAAATTCCATAACTTTTGGGTCTGCGCACATTTCGATGAACGGGAATATGTCGTTCTTTTCCCAATTTCTAAGAATCAATCGCTCTGTTTCTAGAACGGCAGCCATAGTTCTTATTTTAGTTTTTGGAAGTGGCCTCGCCAGGAATCGAACCTGGATCTGGAGCTTCGGAAACTCTTATACTATCCATTGTACGACGAGGCCTATTTGATTAAACCAGGCACATTGCTGCTGAAGATTTTGACAGCTATGGCCAGCAATATTACACCAAAAAATTTACGAATGGCAACCATTCCACCGGGACCCAACATTCTTTCTATCAGGTTCAATGATTTTAGCACTACGAAAATTATTATCAGATTAATTAATATCGCAATCAACAAAACGCTTTCCTCATAGTTTGCTTTTAATGAAATGATTGTCGTCAATGTTCCCGATCCGGCAATGAGCGGAAAAGCAATGGGAACCATCATACTCGATTTGGAATCTTTATCTGATTTGAAAAATTCTATTCCAAGAATCATTTCGAGTCCCAGAATAAATATCACAATGGATCCGGCAACTGCAAATGAATGTGTTTCCAAACCAAGTATGTGAAGAAAAGGCTCACCCAAATACAAAAAAAGAATCATGAGGGCACCTGAAATCAGGGTTGCTTTGATTTCATTCAGGCCCCCCATCTTTTTCTTCAGTGATAATAGTAACGGAATGGACCCAATGATATCAATTACAGCAAAAAGAGTAAAAGTCACCGTCAGTAACTCATTAAACTCGGTTTGCATGTTTTGATTTTAATTGATGACAGAAGCGAGTGACCGCACAAAGATATCTGAATCAGTTCATAAAATTTATTGTTGTATTAGCTGCGTTCTCACGGGACTTATGCCTGGATTGGTTGAAAAACTAAACTTCTTTTTTCCGGTTTTGTCAAAACAATAAACTGTTCCGGAAGAAATATAATCTTTTGCATCCCCTACATACACATCTCCAGTTGACGGATCAACGTCCAGTCCATATGGATTCACAATAGTTGTTCCATCTGAAATAAATGAAGATCTAATGGCGCTGAAATCCTCAGGACTTAACACGCCAACATTTGTAGAACCGAGATAACCGCCCGTTGTAATCAAACTATTGTTATAATAGCGAATATTGCCAACGGCGCTGTCGGCAGAAAAGACAATAGCGTTTGTACTTGTATTTACTTTTACCAGTCTGGGTATTACAGTATTGTAGTCACCCGTACAGGCAACATAAATATTTCCGGAATTATCCGAAGCGATGCACCCCGGATTTAATCCCACAGTAATTTTGCCGGTTTCAGTAAGCGATGTCAAATCAATGATGGAGACCGTTGAATCATAAGAAGCACTAAATCCCCCAGTATTACTTACATATAAATTATTTCCGGATACTGCCATCTGCGCAGGATTCGATCCCACAGTAATAAACTTGGATATAGTCAGGCTGGACGTGTCTATAACTGCAACAGTCCCGTCCGTAGATGAAACAAAAACATTTGATCCGAAACCAACAATATTTTCAGGACCCCGATTTACACCGGCATTTTTAAAGTCAATAGTGTCTCTGAATTTTGCGCCAATTGCATCAGCCACCGCGAGGTATCCTGAAACATTCATAACAATATATATTTTGCCTCCATAAACAATGAAATCACTACCTGTATCACCCAATCCAAATCCATTCACATTTTTAAAAAAGTCGGTAGTGGGTGTTGCACTGGAAAAATCATAATAGGTCAGCATCGTATTATTTTGCTGATATATTCCCTGATTAAGAGTATATACTCCGGTCGTTACAGGAGGAGTAACATTGGTTGGTGAGCCATTTTTCTTACAAGAAAAAATAGTGATCAAAATCAAAAAAGAAAGCAGTGATAATAATTTTTGCGTGGTCATTGTATTGATTTTATAAATTGTATATGGTGATACTTATTTTAAAGGATCTTCCCGGCATCGGGTAATAGTTGATTACATCATAATACGTATTGAAAATATTGTTTACTTCTCCTTTTATTGTGGAATGAAAATTGCCAGTTATTATCTGCCTGCTTATATATATATCCTGGGTGTTCCAGCCTGGTAATTCGTTTGAAGGATCATTTTCACCCAACGCGTATCTTTTTCCTGAATAAAGAATGCTATACCCGACACCCCATCTTTCATAATCATACACCAATATGGCAGAACCTGAATAATTTGGAGTATAGGGGATTTCATTTTTATATTCGGAACTTGAGGGATTTGTGACATCCAACGCTTCCTGCCATGTAAATGCAACTCTGGCTGACCATCCCGATTTTAAAGAAAATCTTCCATTTGCATCCGCATTCAAATCCATCCCCGTAATATTTACTCTACCGAGATTTTCAATCGTCCAAATAAACAGATTCTGGGATGGAACTGCAATGATCTTGTCCTTTATATTGTTATAATATCCATCCAGACTAAAACTCAGTTGTCTTAACCCGGATTTAAAATTTTTAGTAAATGTTAAACCTGCGTCGTATTGACTGGAATATTCTGGACGTAGTTTCGGATTGACATTGCTGTTAAAAGTATAGTAGAGATCATTAAAAGTTGGCATACGAAATATGTCTTTGTAGAAAGCACGAAAAAGAAATGGGCTTTCCGGTTTGATCCTGTATCCGGCTTCAATCGCCGGCGTAAACTTATTTTCATTTGTGGCAGGTTTGCCATTTTCAGTTTTGTCTTCAATATCGGTATTCAGCAGGGATGCACTTATTTGCCAATGTGACTTTATAAACTGAACTGCAAGATTATTCCATAAGCTTGTTCTGGTTGGCGTAGCGAAGTTGTTGATATTTGCGGTAAGACCCGTTACAGCAATGTCGGAAGCCAGTGAAACAGAAAAGTATTTAGCGAACTGCTGACTTGCACTGATGCTGGCATAGAATTCGTTTTGCTTATAGCGATCATCCAATCCGCCGGCATTATTTAGAAAATTTGGATCAGTATATCTGGAATACATGGAACTGTATTTTGCTGAAGCAAGAACCGATAATCCGGAGTTGAATTTTTTCAGATACCTGGTCTGAGCGAAATAGTCTTTGTCTTCAAGGCGCTGAACCGAAATATCGTTGAAGAAAATAATACTACCCGGAAGTCCCCTGTCAGAATGATAACCCCAAATCTTTGTTTGTAATGTTGAGCTGTCTGCAAATCTGTTAACCAGATTAATCTCACCCTGCAACGCACGGATATCAGAATTGAACCTGTAATTTTTTTGTGAGAATATACCGTTTGTAACATAATAAGGATAACTGCCATTGGACCAGGTTGCTTCGGCATTCCCACTTATGACCATAGATTTCGAAACTGGAAAGTATATTCCAGCGAAAGGTTGCCATAAGCCAAAAGAACCGGCGTTTACTCCGACCGTCCATTTGTTTTGGGAAAAATTTGTTGGGTTAAACGTGTTACTGGTGAAAGATAGCACGGAGGCCGAGGAATAAACCCTTGCCGGTGCCAACATCATTTGAGGGCTTGCCTGGTCTAATTCGAGGCTCTGTACGAAAGTGGTGGAATATTTACTGAGATCTACCTGGCCCGTTTGGGCATCGGCAATAGTAATTCCATCGTAAATCAAACCGGTATTCAGGCCTCCCAGACTTCTAACTGAAATTGTTTTAAATCCGCCCACGCCTCCATAATCTTTAATGAGCACTCCGGAAAAATACTTGGACGCATCGGCTATATTTTCCGCATTTATTTCCTGTAGTGCTTCATGATTCAATATTTGTACGGGAACGATTGCTGTATAAGAATGCTGTTTTTTTTCTGCAGTGATCGTTACGCCACTTAATGATTTGCCACTATCGGTGGAATTTTGAGCGCTTGAAGCAAAAACAGTCAATAAAAAAAATATAACAACGGCAAACCGGCGTGGATTTACCACATCATGTTGGTTGTATTTTTTTGAATTCAATTTCATTCTACGTTCAACGCATTAAGTTTTATATCAATGGCGCAAAGAGAGAATGACCAGAAGGAATATAAAAAGGAAAACCATATATACTCCGCCTGCCTTTCACCCGAAAGCGTTGCGACTAATATTTACCTGGCAGGTCTTCTGGCTTGTTTCTTATTTACTGCCTTCCCATCGCGAATTAACCGCGACAGTGGCTGCAGTGTAAATAGTCCCGTTTGATCCGGGTGAAACTCACAGCTACGGGGATAGCGCCGGTATTTCACCGGACTTCCCTTTTAATCCCGCCTTGCGGGAACCAGATGCTGCAAATGTAAAGGAGAGTTTGGCAAGAAAGCGAAGAATTTTATTTTTTCGATGTTTTATTATAATCGATACTTATACCAACAAAGTAATTCGCGGTTGCGGCTGCATTATAATACCTGCCGGCTGCTGCGTTGATATCATTGCCAAGACTGTACTTGGCATTAAACGCATTATTTACACCGGCGAAAAAGGTCATGCCCAACTTCTGCAGCATGGTTGAGTAACCAACCCTTCCGCCTACTAACTGATAAGCAGCGGCATACGAAGTATTGGCATCATTGAGTGGAGTTTTATCGCTGTAGTAGTAAGTAAGATGCAGAAAAATTCCCGGACGACTGTTGAGATCAACTCCACCCGTGAAAGTATTATTAGCCACGCCTGGAAAATGTTTTCCGTCATAATTGACACCTGCTTTTACGAAATCACCATAGGTAAAATTATCGAGCGTATAAGCTGCCCATAAACGGGCGCTGTTTATAAAACCGAATGCTGATGGCAAAAGTTGGTATGACAACTGGGATTCAATTCCTTTTTGAGTAGAAGTGCCCGCATTTACATAGTAATCGTTATTGCTGGAATCTTTGCGATCCACTATCGCATTTTTCAATTCAAAATAAAATGCTATTACTTCAACGTATAAACGTTTATTTAAGAAGCTGCTTTTAATTCCGGTTTCATAGCTAATTCCATTTTCCGGTTGCAGATCCGTATTAATGCTGGTTGTGGAAGGTAAGACCTCTGCTACAGCAGGTGGTGAAAACCCTTTGGAGATACTCGCATATAATAATATATCCTGGGTGATCTTTTTTGACATGGCGATTCTCGGGGCCAGTTCGTTGCTGAAAAGCTTATTTCTCGGAATGAAACCCGGAACCGAAATGCGATCGATACCTATGAAAGCTTCATTGTAACTGAGACCTGCAGAAGCCTGCCAGCCTTTTCCAAAAAAGATATCTGCCTGTGCAAACAGCGTGTACGTCCAGGTATTGATGTTGTCATTTGTCTGCAAAGTATCGGGCGCTCCGTTTGTGTTCCCGTAATCCTGTGTCTGGAAAAATCCTTTTTGCGCTTCACCACCAAAGCTGAGGTGCAAAAAATCCTCCGTGTAGTTGAAAACTGTTCTGCCTCCGAAATGCGGTTCATTCCTGAACTCATAATTTCTGAATGTAGGATTTAAATAGTTGGTGTAAGCACCATAGAAATTTGTTGTATTTTGAAATTTCTCCGTGATCCGATAAGTATTGGTGATGGCGGCTAAAAAAGTTTTCTGATATATTGCTGCCTGCGCCTGGTCTGCTGAAGGAGTACTACCAACTGCCGGACGCGATTGCGCCGGGTTTGCATTGTACTCAGACAATGTGAGTGCGCCTGGCGTCTGATAATATAGGCTCCCATAAAATGCGTAAGTACTCAACGTTTGTCGTTCATTATTTTTCAACATGGACTCCCAGGTTATAATATCCCTCCGAAGATTCGTGTGATCGCGATACCCGTCGGATGTCTGATGGGAAATATTGATCATATTACCACCATTTTGGTTTCCTAACCGGATCTGCGCATTGATATCGTTGCTATAGAATGTGCCATAGCCATATTGCGCAGTGAATCCCGGCTGCCAGACATCCGGCCTCGATTTGATAAGGAGTGCGCCCCCCGTGGCTGCTCCGTAGAGACTTCCGGCAGGTCCTTTTATAAGTTCCAATGCATACATATCGAATGGAGCCAGCTGGGTTAAATAAGTATTACCCCCCGGGTCGGTGAATGGAATTCCATCTATATAAACTTTTACATTTCTTACGCCAAAAGGTGAACGAAGCGTGCTGCCCCGAAAACTTAGTCTGTAACTTCCAGGAGATCTTTCTTCCATACGTACACCAGGTACACTATTCATCGCCGGTACAATGCTCATCTTATTGTATCGGTTCCATTCGGAATTCGTAATTACACCAACTGCTGCCGGTACATCTGAGAGACGTCTATTTTGTTCGTAAGCCTGAACAACTACTTCCTGCAACAATTTTCTTTCTACCGTATCGGGAACTTTTGTTTCGTTCTGGGCTCTGGCAATTCCGGAAACTATCAAAATCAATCCGCAGATCCAGTATTTCATTCATTGGTTTTATTCGGCTTCAAAAGTAGAAAAGAATATTTCATTATCTTGACTTACTTATAGTTTGTTTTGTCTGGTTAAAGAATGATCAATCCCACATATGACAAAAAATGAAAAGCTTGGCGTTTTTGATTGCACCATGATTGTTGTGAGTCTTGTCATTGGTATGGGGATATTCAGAACTCCTGTGAATGTTGCCCAGCAGGTTCCGGATAATTTTCTTTTCTTCTTTACCTGGATTGCAGGTGGTTTGATTGCTCTTTGCGGTGCATTAACATACGCAGAAATCGGTTCTCGGCTTCCGGTAACCGGTGGTTACTACAAGATCTTCGCTTATGGTTACCATCCATCTATTGCCTTTGCTATCAATTGCATCATTTTAATTTCAAATGCAGCTTCACTCGCCGGTGTGGCGTTGATAGGTGCAGAATATATTTCGGGTGTCATTTTTCCTAAAGTTGTGGAAGGGGATGCATTACAAATACGGGAAATCGGGATTGCCCTTTTTTCAATAGTAATATTTTATGGGGTGAATTTGCTTGGGCTTAAAATGAGCGCCCGAACACAAAATGTGCTTACGATCATTAAGATATCTCTTGTAGTTCTTTTAGTGACACCACTTTTTTTTGCTGATAGCGGAAAAAATACTTTAATAACACATAGTATATTTCCGGGATGGATGGCCTATTTAAAAGGATTTGGCGCGGGTTTGATCGCAGTTTCTTTTACTTACGGAGGATATCAGCAAACAATAAACTTCGGATCCGATGTTGCTCAGCCGAGTCGTAATATTCCAAGGGCGATATTTATGGGGATAACTATTATTATCGTTTTATATATGAGCATCAATTTCGCTTATGTACATGTGATCGGCCTGGACAATCTTAGAAATACAAAAGGCGTTGCCTCTGTAATGGCAGCTCATGTGTTCGGAAATGCTGCTGGTAAAATTTTGTCCGTATTACTTTTTTTATCAGTACTGGCATACGTGAATGTATTACTTCTGAGTAACCCCAGGGTGATGTTTGCTATGGCGGAAGACGGGGTGATTCCAAAAATATTTGCGAAACAAAATATATCCACCGGCGTGCTTTTTACTTCGCTGACTGCTTTTGCAGCGGTATGCATGCTGATTGTATTCTGGATGAAAGCATTTGATAAAATTTTAAGTTTTACTATTTTTCTCGACTGTTTTGGCATGGCTGCTTCCGCTGGAACTATTTTCAAATTGAGAAAGCAAAACGTTCAGCCAGTTGGCAAAGAAATTTACCAAATGAAATTGTATCCCCTTCTTCCGATCATTTTCATTGCTTCCTACGCTTTCGTAGCCGTCAGTATTTTTATAAACAGTCCGGTAACGGCAATCACCGCGCTGGCGGTAATGGGCTTTTTTATGCTGATTTACTTCTTAAGCCTTAAGCCTAAAGCCTAAGGCCTAAAGCCCAAAGCTCAAAGCGAGGAACCTGAATGGCAATTGGAAATTATAATGCATGCCTTGTTCTCGTTTATATGGGTGGAAATTACTCACAAAGAAATATCAATCAGTTTCAGGCTTTGAAACGCTGCCTTGAAAACTACACCAATCGGGTATTTTTTTTTATTCACACGGCCACTATTTTGCTGCAGATGGGAATTCCGAAACCCATGCGTGTTGCAAAGAGTAGGAACATTAAAAGAATTTTTATGAAGTCAAAATGGAATGGCGAATTATTGCAGGGTATGCAGGAATTGTCAATGGAAGCGTCAGAATCTATTGTGGGAGGAGAGTCTATTTTCTTTTGGATAGGCTATGGCATCGGAACCGTTGTAAATGGGGTAACCAGTCTTTTTAAAAGTTAATATTTAAGTCATTAGTTGACTGGTTTCGCATAAACTGATCCTTTTTATTGATTTGAAATAAGAGACTTCAACTGAAGTCTCTTTTCTATAACTGCCAGGAATAACTGTCATTGAATTCCAGCTAACTGTTTGTTCAGGGAAAATTAAAAATCCACCTACTGATGAGGAGAAATATTCAGGTAAAACAGCGGGATGTTTCCGATTGTGGAGCGGCTTGCCTTGCCTCCGTGGCTGCCTATTATGGACTGCACGTACCGGTCAGTAAAGTTCGTCAATATGCCGGCACCAATAAAGCAGGAACCTCATTGAGCGGTCTTATATCCGCTGCAGGCCAATTGAATTTAACTGCCAGGGGTGTTAATGCTGCAGGCGTTGACCTGAATGGGATTCCGGTTCCGGCAATATTTCATTTGACCGTTGAGAATAAGATGCAACATTTTGTTGTCGTTTATAAAATAGGTAAAAATTTCATTCAGGTAATGGATCCTGCGTTTGGAAAATTAGCCAAACTTTCAGTGGTTGAATTTGGAAAAAGCTGGACAGGTGTAGTAATGCTATTGATGCCATCAGAAAGGTTTAGTTGCGGCAAAGAAAAAAAGGATGCCTTTACAAGATTTTGGGAACTGATTGTACCTCACAAAAAATTGTTATTTATAGCATTGCTTGGCGCTTTTGTATATACGACGATGGGCCTTTCCACTTCCTTTTATGTTCAGAAAATGGTAGATTCAGTATTGCCCGGTGCTAATCGGAATTTAATGAATACGCTTGGTATAACGATGTTAGTACTTCTCTTCATTCAGACACTGGCGGGATATTTCAGGTCCATCATCATTTTGCGAACCGGCCAGGAAATGGACACTCGTTTGATAATGGGATATTATCGACATCTATTGAAATTACCCCAGCATTTTTTTGACGATATGAGGGTTGGCGAAATAATCAGTCGCGTAAATGACGCAGTTCGTATCCGACTATTTATTAACGATATTTCTATCAATGTCATAGTACAGATCTTTACCGTGATTTTGAGCATAACGATCATGTTTGTGTTTTTTTGGAAACTCGCTTTGATGATCCTTTTATCAGTACCTGTATATGCGATGATCTTTCAGATAAGTGATCGTCTGAATACAATATGGCAAAGAAAAATGATGGAAACGGGTGCAGTATTTGAAAGCCAGTTTATAGAAAGTATGCAGGGCATAACCACCATTCGTTTTTTTGGATCAGCTTCCTTTTTTATGGAAAAAACTGAAAATGTTTTTAATCCGTTTAAATGGGCCATTTTTAAAAGCGGTCGCAATGGACTTATAATGGCAAATCTGTCTGAATTAGTAACCGGAGTGATGACGATATCCGTCCTGTGGGTAGGCAGTTATTATGTATTGGAACATGTATTTACTACCGGTGAATTGCTTTCATTTTATACACTTACCCTATTTTTTACGAATCCGGTCCGGGCAGTTATAGGTGCAAACAGATCGATGCAGGATGCGATCATTGCTGCAGACAGACTTTTTGAAATCATTGATCTGGAAACAGAAACTGAAAATCAGGAGGATACTTTGTTAAAAATCTTTCCTGCCGGTAACTTAATATTTGAACGCGTAACATTCGGATATGGATTGAGAATCCTGATTTTTGATGAATTGCATTTTAGCATTCAACAATTCGGTATGACGGCAGTTATTGGTGACAGTGGCTGTGGGAAGTCAACGATGTTGTCACTGATTCAAAAATTTTATACTCCGCAGAATGGGCATATTAAAATTGGAGATGTGGATCTTCAACATATTTCAAACAGCGTTATCAGAAAATATATTGCTGTTGTTCCTCAACAAATAGATCTGTTCCAGGGAACAATTTTGTCAAATATTGCATTGGGTGAAAAAGAACCTGATCAGGAACGGATTCACGAAATTTGCGGGCGCCTGGGGCTGGATGAATTTATCATGAGTCTTCCTGATCGTTATCTAACAGTCATTAAAGAACAGGGAATCAATTTATCTGGAGGACAGAAACAGCGGTTGGGAATTGCAAGAGCCATTTATAAAGATCCTGTTATATTGATTTTGGATGAAGCTACTTCCGCCCAGGACCCGGAAAATGAAATCAGGGTCCAGGAAACACTTCACTGGTTTTATAACGGAATGAAAACAATCATCATAATTACTCACCGGTTAAAAACTGTTTTATACTGTGATGCAGTAATTTATTTGAGACAGGGAAAAGAGGCGATTACAGGCACACATCAGCAACTGATACTTGAAAACCCTGTATATTCTGCGTGGTGGAATAAATAGGCCTCGGATATCAGCGGATTTACTATTTTCAAATCCAATTTGAACGACGATGGATATTGAAAATGATCTTTCTTTTATTTTAAATGAACTCGGCGAAGACCGGTCGAATTATTATAATGCGGTAGCTCCTCCAATTATACAAACCAGCAATTTCCGGGTAAATACTGTTGAAGAACTGAAGAAATTATTTGAGGATGAATATTCAGGTTATGTGTACAGCAGGGGTTTGAATCCAACAGTTGAAATTTTGCGAAAAAAACTTGCAGCACTTGATGGAGCGGAGGACTGTCTTGTTTTCAATAGTGGGGCCGCAGCTATATTCGCAGCCGTTTTAGCGAATGTGAACAAAGGGGACCATATTATATCTGTGAAAAATCCTTACAGCTGGGTAAAGCGGATGTTCGATTTGATATTTTTCCGATTTGGTGTGGAAACAACATATATCGAGGGAACAGACATGGAGCAATTTGAAAATTCACGGAAACCCAATAGCAGATTTATCTATCTCGAAAGTCCCAACTCATGGAATTTTTCCATCCAGGATATTGAAAAAGTGACGGCTTTTGCAAAAGCAAACAACCTCATTACACTAATCGATAATTCTTACTGTACCCCGTTATATCAGAAACCCATCCCGATGGGAATTGATCTCTGCATGCAAACTGCAACCAAATATGTGGGAGGGCATAGCGACACATTAGGTGGGATACTCACGGGCAGCAGTGGCATGATAAAAAAAATATTTAGCTGCGAGTACAATGCGGTGGGCAGTGGCATCCAGCCCTTTAATGCCTGGTTATTGCTGAGGGGTCTGAGAACTCTTGAAATACGATTTGAAAGGATTACAAAATCTACACTTGAAGTACTTCAATATTTAAAAACGCATCCCAGAGTGGAATCAGTCCTATTTCCACTGGACCCCACTTTTCCTCAATACGAACTTGCGAGAAAACAAATGAAAAATGCATGCGGGCTCATTAGCTTCTTCGTAAAAGCCGAAAAAAGAGCGGAAATAGTCCGCTTTTGTGAAAATTTAAAACATACTATGATGGCAGTTAGCTGGGGTGGGCACGAATCCTTAATTTTGCCCCGCTGTGCCGGCCTGAACGACATGGAATTTGATGCAAAGAATGCGGAACACCGTATGCTGAGGTTATATGTAGGCCTGGAATCTGCCCAATATCTGATTGAAGATCTGGACCAGGCTTTCCGCTTGTCATTCTAACCTTACTTTATGCTTTTTTTTGGTGGTGAATGGTAATGGATTCTTTATTTTAGCGATATTTCTGACTGCTTTAGACCAAATTATTGTAAGGTAGCAGAGTGCCTTTATAAACATGTTTCATGAGAACGACCAAAATACTAACCTTATTCTTATCTTTTTCCATTTCCATTTTGAACGTCTGTGCCCAGGATAAGTGGGATTTACCGCGTTGCGTGAATTATGCACTGGCAAATAATATTTCTATAAAACAGGCTGACATAGATTCCCGAACCGCGAAATTGACACTGGACCAATCTAAATGGACACAATTTGGTACGGCTACCGGCGCAACGGCACTCGGTTTTAATTTTGGACGTTCCATTAACCAGACCACCAATATTTATTCAAATGTAGAAGGAGTTTCGCAATATTATCAGCTGAACGTGGGTGTAACCCTATTCAACTGGTTTGCATTGAAGCGAGCTGTAGAATCGAATAAATACAGTTACGATGCACAGGTGGTAAATATTGATAAAATAAAAAATGACGTTACGCTGAATGTTGCGGCTGCATACCTCGCAGCGCTATTGGCTAAACAACAGGTCACACTCGCTAAAACAAAATTGGATCTCACTGAGCAACAATTGACAAATACCCGCAGGCTGGTGGATGCCGGATCGGTGCCTGAATTAAATGCTGCTGAACTGGAAGTGCAGTTCGCAACCGACACGGCATCGGTTATTACCGCACAGGAAACCTATGACATAGACAATCTGCAGTTGAAGGCAATTTTAAACCTGGATGCTGCGGCACCCTTTGATTTGGACACTCCTCCGGTAGAAACAATTCCACTGGAACCCATTGCCCAACTTCAACCGGATATCGTATATGCTCTTGCCGTTAATTCTTTCCCGCAACAAAAAATGAACGATCTGCGGATTACTTCAGCCGAAAAATATGTAGACTACAACCGGGGAAGATTATATCCGACTCTTTCAGCTTACGGTGCCCTTGGAGACAATTTTTTTAATGACCTCCGTCACGTAGATTATCAAACAACAAGTGCATTGTTACCAGGTTCCTATGCATTAAATAATACGCCTGTTCCCAGCGAGCAATATCCTGTTTACTATCCAAGTGTAAATCCTGTTTATAGCAGCCAGCCTTTCTACAAAGCTTTCCAGGGATACGGCGAACAGCTAAGCAACAACTTTGGCCAGCAGGTAGGTCTTCAATTGAATATTCCCATATTTAATGGCAACAGTCAGAGAACGAATTACAAGAAGGCACAACTGAATGTTGCAACCGCAAAACTTACCAAAGAAAGTGACCTCATGACTTTGAAGCAGAATATTTATCAGGCTTATTACAATGCAGTGGCTTCCTTGGAAAAATTTGAGGCCAATAAAAAAGCTGTTGTCGTTGCTGAAAAATCATACGATTTGTCGACTAAGAGATACAATATCGGGATGCTGAATACGATTGACTATCTCACCAATCAGAATAATTTATTTACAGCCCGGATTAATGTGCTCATCGCCCAATACGATTACGTATTTCGTGAGAAAGTACTGGAATATTACAAGGGTCTTGGCATCAAACTTTAAAAAAACCTCTACAACAACCTTCGTATGAATAAGAAGCTGATCTGGATTATTGTAAGTCTTGTCGTCATTATACTTACAGTCGTTATACTTAAAAAGGCTGGAGTAATCGGCAAGGAAGAAGGCATTAAAGTCTCAATGGAAAAAGCCGCCAATCATACGATTATAGAAACGGTTACTGCGAGCGGCAAAATTTATCCGGAAGTAGAAGTAAAAATGAGTTCTGACATCTCAGGTGAAATCGTGGAACTTAATGTGGAAGAAGGGGATAGTGTGAAGAAGGGACAACAACTGGCAAAAATCTTTGCTGACATTTATTCAAATCAGAAGAATCAGGCAGTAGCACAGGTAAATCAGCAGGAAGCCATGGTAGATAACGCCAAGGCACAGTTGCCAGGTTTAAAAGCAACGATGGATGCGGCACAAACACAATACGACAGACAGAAAACACTACTCTCTCAGAAAGTAATTTCTCTTTCAGAATTTGAAACTGCCACTACGAGTCTGAGAACTGCACAGGCAAATTATAATGCTGCCCTGCAAAACGTTACCAGTAATATTGCGGCGGTTTCCAGTGCTAAAGCTAATCTTGCAATACAGGCAGCCAATGTGAGCAAAACAACCATTAACTCCCCGCTGAATGGAGTGGTTTCCCTTTTGAGCGTTAAAAAAGGTGAACGTGTTGCAGGAAATCAATTCGCTGCAGGAACTGAAATCATGCGCGTGGCAGACATGAGCAAAATTGAAGCGGTTGTGGATGTAGGTGAGAATGATATTACAAAAGTTCATCTGGGTGATTCTGCTATCATTGAAGTAGATGCATATAACGGCAGAAAATTTAAGGGATATGTAACGCAGATAGCAAGCAGCATTGTTTCTACTGCCACCACCTCCAGTAGTTCAACAAATGATGTCACGAATTATAAAGTGCATATACGATTAAATCCCGCTACCTATAAAGATCTGACGGATAATAAAAGACCGAAAAGTCTGGTATTTCGTCCCGGTATGACAGCCAGCGCAGATATTCAGACGAAAACACATACCGATGTACTGGCAGTGCCGATAAACGCTGTAACAACAAGAGAAAAAACAGCCGGTAGTCAGGCTGCAGCAAAGGACAAAAAGCCCGTGGAGGACCAGAACGGTGACGTGAAAGTCGAGTCCAATGGCGATCTCGATGAAGTAGTATTTCTGTTACAACCTGACAATACCGTTAAACAGGTTAGCGTAAAAACAGATATCCAGGACGTTAATTATATTGAAATTACTGCTGGTCTGAAACTGGGCGACCAGGTGATAACTGGCCCTTATGGCACGGTGAGTAAAATATTAAACAATGGCACCAAAGTAACTGTTGTAGATAAGGACAAACTATTTGAGGTTAAGAAATAATCCGGGCCATGTTTATTCACCAAAATGCAGGGTTCAATGCGATTTGGAATTATAGGAAGCGGAAGCTGGGGAACCGCCCTCGTAAAAATCTTAACCGATAACCAGCAGTCGTTAAACTGGTGGATTAGAAATCCGGCCGTTATTGATCATATCAAAAAAAAGGGTCATAATCCCCAATATTTAAGTTCGGTTTATTTTAATATAAGCCTGCTTTCACTAACCAATGATCTGGAAGAATTGATTCGCAATGCTACCTGTATTCTGATTGCGACCCCCTCCGCATACATCGAACAGATTTTTGATCAGCTTCCCACGGATATTTTCAAAGGGAAGCAGATTCTTTCTGCAGTAAAAGGTATTCTTCCAGGCAAAAATTTATTGTTAAACGACTATCTGCATAAGCATTTCAATGTCCGGACTGAAGACTATTTTACCGTTATGGGCCCCTGTCATGCTGAAGAAATTGCCTCGGAAAAACTATCTTATCTAACTTTCTCGGGGCATTCTGAAACATCTGCCATGGAACTGGCGTCTTATTTTTCGACGGACTATCTGAATACTATCCCCAATGACGATGTGATCGGCGTACAATATGCAGCGGTCTTGAAAAATATTTACGCGTTGGGGGCGGGTATAGCTCATGGACTGGAATATGGTGACAATTTTCTGAGTGTTTTCATAGCTAATTGTGCGGATGAAATGGCTGGATTTCTTTTAAAAGCCGGTATACGACATATTGAAGTTGGAGTTCACGATGTCGGCGGATCAGCATATGAGAAAAAGACGGCTAACTATGCGGCTTCGGTATATCTTGGAGATCTGCTGGTTACCTGCTACTCCTTGTTTAGTCGCAACCGGACCTTCGGCAATATGATTGGAAAGGGATATACAGTGAATGCGGCGAAACTGGAGCTAAATATGGTTGCCGAAGGATATAACGGCAGCCGATGTTTGTTTCGGGTGAATCAGCAATTAAAAGCCGATATGCCAATTGCCGACTCGATTTACCGGATTCTCTGGGAAAATGTTAATGTCAGAGATGCTTTTAAACATATGGAAGGTTTCCTGGTCTGATTTTTTAACAACGAACATTTTATGACACCGCTTTCATATCAGGGTTTTGGGTTCACGGCTATCTTGGTGATGGTTGCGATACTTTCAGTAGCACAGCTTCTGAAATATCTTAAAATTCGATTCATAGATAATCGGAAAGAAGATGACGTGGAGCGCGTGACCCACAACATCTAAAGGAAACGTTATTCAAAGAATAACGCAGAAGCAATACCATCCGCAAACAATTTCCCCTCTTTTGTTAATACGAGCTTATTGCTTTTCTTTTCCATCCTGGCTGCGCTTATATATTCTACCGACTTTTCTACCAACATGGTGCTTTTATCATCTCCAAAATGTGTTGAGACATATTGCAGGTCAGTCCCTTCTAATGTACGAAGGGATGTCATGATATATTCATTTAAAATATCTCTTGGTTTCAGCTGTTCATATTCCATGCTTAACTCGCCGGCCGCTAAGGACTTAATGTATAATGCGTTATTGGAAATATTCCATTGGCGACTGGCTCCATTAAACGAATGAGCCCCCGGACCGAGTCCCAGATATTTTTTTGACTGCCAGTAAGCACTATTGTGTTTACTTCTTTTTCCCGGTTTGGCAAAACTGGAAATCTCGTAATGTTCAAAACCTGCATCTTCGAGAATTTCAGCTCCAAGCAAAAACTGACGGGCTTGAATTTCAGGTTTTACGTCTTCAGTTTTTCCAGCCTTTATCAATTTATAAAGGGCGGTTTTTGGTTCTATGGTAAGTGCATAACAGGAAACATGATTGGGACTGGCAGACAGGGCAGTGTGGAGATTTTTACTCCATTTTTCGTCTGTAAGACCCGGGAGTCCATAAATCAGATCTATGCTGAAATTCCCGAATCCGGTTTCTCTGGCAATTTCTATGGAGTTTAATGCCTCTGTTGCATTATGAGCGCGGTTCATCCACGATAGATCTTCATCAAAAAAAGATTGTACACCGATACTGAGACGATTGATTTCGTCCTTTTTCCACGAGATCAGGCGATCCCGGGACATATCATCGGGATTGCACTCTAGCGTAATCTCAGGATTTGAGCTGATGTTGAAATTATTATTAATTGCTTCTATGATTTTGGTAACGGAAAACGTTGGCAAAATAGAGGGAGTTCCGCCTCCAAAATAAATAGTCTCTACCGTTTCATTTTCTAAATAGGAGACTCGTAATTCGATTTCTTTCAATAAAGCGTTTGTAAAATCGTTTTGCAAAGCAAGATTGGTAGAGAAATGAAAATTGCAATAATTGCAGGCTTGTTTGCAAAATGGAATATGAATATAGATGCCTGCCATAGGATTGGCTAATTTTATGAAATTAAGAATGTGCTTTGAGAGAATGGCAAAATTAAGATTATATGGCCTGATCGCCCTTTTGTTGCTTATTTACACATGCCCGTCTTTTGCCCAATATGCATTGCATGTAAAACTAAGTTCATCTGATTCGATATTCAGATCTCCGGCACTTGGCATTCCATCTTCGTTTAAAGACAGGGCGGGATGTACAGAATACGTTTACAAACTCACGGACTTATTAAGGAATAAAGGCTTTACGTCTGCTTCCATAGACAGCGTCCATTTCGATGCCGATTCAGCTTTTCTCAAACTCTACATTGGAGAACGTTTTACATGGTCTGATATAAGAATCAGAAAGGATGATGTCGGCCTGTTATCTGCAGCTGGCTGGAGTTCAAAAAAGCTGACTGGGAAACCTGCTACTCCTGAACAATTTCAAATAGAAGAACTTTTATTGCTTAACTATCTTGAAAATAACGGTTACCCGTTTGCTAAAATTTCATTGGATAGTGTTACAATCGAACGGGGAGCCATCAATGCCGTACTCAATATTGATAAAGGTCCTTTATATAAAATTGATAGTATTCGCATCATCGGTGCCGCAAAAATTTCTGTTGAATTCATGGAAAGATATCTGGGTATTCCGGAAGGAAGTATTTACAGAAAAGATAAACTATTAATGATCAGCCGTCGGATTCTCGAACTTCCGTTCGTTCAGGAAGAACGTCCCTGGAGCGTAAGCATGTTAGGCACAGGTTCCATTTTAAATTTATATCTGAAACCAAAAAGGAGTAGCCAGATTGATGTGCTTGTAGGTTTGTTGCCTAATAACGATCAGTTACAAAGCGGTAAACTGCTGGTTACCGGTGAAGCGACCGTAGTCCTGAGAAATCCATTTGGCAATGGTGAAAGTCTCGGACTCGACTGGCAACAGATGCAGCAACAGTCACCAAGATTGAATATAAGTTTTCAGGAGCCTTATATGTTCCATACTCCTTATGGTGCAAGTCTGGCATTTTCTCTTTATAAAAAAGATTCTTCTTATATAAATACGGATGGAATATTGGGAGTTCAGTTCAACGCATCATCAAATAAGAAGGGATCCGTTTTTATTGAGAGTACAGGTTGCACTGTATTAACAATAGATACTGCACAGATCATCGCGAACAGACAACTGCCAGAAGTTGCTGACGTGAGTTCTCTCAGTCTCGGGGCTTCCTATGAATTCAACAACACAAACTACAAGTACAATGCAGTTCGGGGTAATGAAATTTATTTCATTGGGTCCGCGGGAACAAAAAGACTGAATAAAAATAGTGAGATTACAAAGCTCAAGGATCCAAACGACCCTTCCTTCGATTACAGCAGTTTATATGATACTGTCTTAACTTCTGCGTATCAGTTTCGATTAAATCTTGTTGGGGCGCATTACTTTCAGTTGAGTCGCGCTTCTACTATACGTTTTGCGCTGAATGCCGCATGGTATCAAAGTCCGAAAATTTTCAGAAATGAATTATATCAGATCGGGGGTTATCGTTTATTGAGAGGATTTGATGAAGAAAGTATTCTGGCCTCCGAATATACCGTAACGAGTGTTGAATACAGGTATCTGATAGGAATGAATTCTTTTCTTTTTAGTTTCGTTGATGGAGGATGGGCGAAAAACGACGTGCCGGGTTATGCCATCAATAATCTCTATCTGGGTATTGGCCTCGGTCTGGCTTTCGAAACAAAAGCAGGAATATTTAATATGTCATATGCAATTGGAAAACAAAACAGCGATCCATTTGCGTTCAATCAGGCGAAAATTCACCTGGGCTACGTAAACTTTTTTTAAAAGTTAAGCGTTGAATCACAACCTTTGCGGCCATCAATGAATTCCGAACGCGGCATACCAATGCAACTCTTAATGGTTAATCGTCAAACGCTAACTCTTCAAATTCTCGCAAAACGAACCGCGTTTTTATTATTTCTTTTATTACAACTGGGGCTGTTGAAAGCCCAGTCGACAGATTCCTTACACCAGACAGACACGGGGTCAATAAAACCGCTTTCAGGCGATACCACTGCAAAAAAACCCGTTGTCAAAAAACAGGTTAAAACTGCAGTTGATTCAGTCATTGTTTATCATACCGACTCGATCCGTTACAGCGAAAAGAGACCTGTAGATTTCAGTAATCTGCCTGTAGGCTGGATGGAACTTTTGGGTGACCAGAAATATTTCAACTTTTCCGGCAAGCCCCTGCATGTTCGTTCAGAACGCTATGAACCGGTTTCATTCGAAGGCATGTTTTATCTGATGGTTGGCCTGCTTTTCTATTTTGCCATTGTAAAATTGTTTTTCTCGAAATATCTGGCCAATCTGCTCACGTTATTTTTCAGAGCATCCATGCGCCAGCAACAATTGAGGGAACAGGTACTTCAGTTTCCCTTTCCCTCTCTTTTACTGAATGTTCTTTTTATTTTTTCAGGTGGTTTATATGGCGCCTTTTTAATGCGTTATTATCATTACGGACCGCTTGAAAGTCTTTGGTTTCATTTTCAATACATAGCGGTGCTCCTGGCTGGTCTGTATCTCCTGAAATACCTGATAATCAAGGTAGTTGGCTGGATATTTAACCGCAGTCGGGCCGCGGATTTTTATTTGTTTGTGGTATTCATGACCAATAAAATTATTGGAATTTTCCTGCTTCCTTTTTTGACCCTCATTATGTTCTCGGGTAACGTGCTGACTGAGATTGCCATAACCCTTTCAATTATCATGATATGCGTGTTTTACATATATCGATTTATTGGATCTTATGCAACTCTTCACAAAGAAATAAAAATCAGTGGTTTATACTTTATTCTATACCTTTGCGCCTTCGAAATAGCCCCTCTGCTATTGATTTACAAAGTGTTAGTTACTTATTTGGAAAAAGCTTATTAATTTTGCAAACGCGGTTCACAAATATTAATATACATTGATTAAAAACAGGGATAAAAAGGATATTGCCGAGATGTCTGAAATTGCAGTAAAAAGGATTTTAATCACCCAACCCCGGCCGGAATCTGACAAGTCACCCTATTTTGAACTGGCCCGGCGGCACGCAGTGGAAATGGCTTTTCTGCCCTTTATAAGGCTGGAAGGTATTCCCTCAAAGGACTTCAGGCGCCAAAAAGTGGAAATCGGGGTATATTCAGCCGTTATATTTACCAGTCGTCACGCAATTGACCATTTCTTCCGTACTGCCGAGGAAATGAAGATTAGTGTATCGCAGGATACCAAGTATTTCTGTATTACTGAAGCGGTTGCACTCTATCTGCAAAAATTCATTTTATACAGGAAACGTAAAGTTTTTTATGGTGCTGATGGCACTAATAAAAGTATGCTTGATGTAATCAACAAGCATAAGGAAAATGAAAAATTCCTCTATCCCACTTCTGAGTATCAGCAGGACAATGAAATCGTAAACTGGCTCAAGAGCAACCATTGCGAGTATGCTACCCCCTTTATGTACCGTACGATCAGTAATGATATTCGTGCATCTTTCAATCCGGCAGCTTTTGATATCATATGTTTTTTTACGCCGAGTGGTGTAAAGAGCCTTTTCGACAATTTCCCTCAATTCAAACAAAATGGCACACTAATAGGGGCCTTCGGAACCAATACAACCAAGGCTGCTGAAGATGCAGGTCTGGTATTGGAAATTAAGGCGCCTCAACCGGCTGCTCCATCGATGGTTTCGGCTCTGGAGAAATATCTTGCGGCGAAAAAAAGACACTGAAAACAAGTATGGGAGTATGGGAGTATGGGAGTATGGGAGTGTGAAGAACAATTACATTAGAAATATGTTATTATAGGGCCCGGGAAATACTCCGGGCTTTTTCTATTAAAGCTGGAAGCGGAGTATTAGTGGTGGTTGAGTGTGGGATTAGTGGTGGATTAGTGGGGAATAGTTGCTGTGCAGGGCCGACTGGAATTTTGTTAATACTCAGTTGTTCTATTTACCAATCATTTTCTCCGACATTCGTTTTCTGAAATTCCACCCCTTCCCATGTGTACAGGGCAGGACTACATGAACAAAATGCATACCAATCGCCTTTTTACTGAAACCAGTCCATACCTTTTACAGCATGCGCACAATCCTGTTAACTGGTATCCATGGGGAGATGAAGCAATACGAAGGGCCAGAACTGAAGACAAACCCATTTTGGTTAGTATTGGCTATTCTGCCTGTCACTGGTGTCATGTGATGGAAAAAGAGAGTTTTGAAGATCCGGAAACAGCAGATCTGATGAATAGATTTTTCATCAATATTAAAATTGATCGGGAGGAAAGACCCGATCTGGATCAAATCTACATGGATGCAGTGCAGGCTATCGCCGGCAATGGGGGCTGGCCATTGAACGTGTTCCTTACTCCGGAAGGTAAACCGTTTTTTGGAGGAACTTATTTTCCACCCGTCAATTTGCAAAACCGACCTTCATGGAAATCAGTACTTCTGGGTATTTCCAATGCTTTTCTGGAAAAGCGGGTTGAAATTAATGATCAGGCTGACCAGCTTACCAAACATATTGCTCGTGCTGATTTTGGTTTGGGTATTGCGAAAGAAACAGGGCAGTTCACAAAAGAAGATATTGATCATATGTATCAACAATTGATCAGCACAGCAGATAAGGTAGACGGCGGCTTTGGACATGCACCTAAATTTCCCCAAACTTTTTCCATAAGATTCCTTTTACAACATCATTATTATACCGGCAACACCGAAGCGCTTAATCAGGCTTTACTTTCGCTCGATAAAATGATTTATGGCGGTATTTATGATCAACTCGGAGGGGGTTTTGCGAGATATTCAACAGATTCGGAATGGCTCGCCCCTCATTTTGAGAAAATGTTATATGACAACGCACTGTTGATAACTGCCATGAGTGAAGCCTTTCAATACACAGGCAAAACGGTTTATTCGAAGGCTATTCATGAAACGATGAATTTTATTCAACGTGAATTGATGTCGGCCGAAGGAGGGTTTTATTCAGCCCTTGATGCAGATTCCGAAGGCGTAGAGGGCAAGTTCTACCTATGGAATAAAAATGAAATATCAGAATTATTGGGTGCTGGCACAGATGAGTTTTGCACTTATTATGATGTTACTGAAAAAGGCAATTGGGAGGGCAATAATATATTAAGGGTCAAGCATCCTGAATTGAACATTCCCTTAGAAAAAGAACAGGAATGGAAGATTAAATTGATGTCCAGCCGGGGCCAACGGGTGCGACCGGCATTGGATAACAAAATATTGTTAGGCTGGAATGCATTAATGATAACGGCTTGCTGCAAAGCCTATTCGGCGTTGGGTAACGAAAAGTACCGGGAACTGGCGATCGGCACCATGGATTTTCTGGAAAAAAATTTGAAAGGAGAGGGGATATTTCACTTTTACCACAGCTTCAAAAAAGAGTATGGGAGTAAGGGAGTATGGGAGTATGGGATACCTGGTTTCCTGGATGACTATGCCTATCTGGTGGAAGCCTATATTCAGCTACAGGAAATAACAGGTGAAACATTGTATCTGATCCGCGCAAAAGAGCTATCAGCCTGGGTTATATCAAATTTTAGTGAAGAGAATACAGGATATTTTTATTATACGCACACCGACCAGCATGATGTGATAGTCAGAAAAAGAGAAATCTATGATGGAGCCACTCCATCTGGCAATTCAGTAATGACTGCCAACCTCCTTTACCTGGGCACGGTATTCGGTATCAATGAATGGAAAAGTCGGGCAATAAATAACATTGCGGGGTTAAAAGATATGGTGCTTCGTTATCCCGGATCTTTTGGGGTTTGGGCAACTTTGATAAATGCTTCATCGTATCAACTATATGAGATTGTTATGGCGGGTTCCCATTCTGAGAAAAAACAGTTGGAATTTCTCAAAAAGGGAATCCCAAACCGGGTTTTTCAATTAACTTCCGCTACCCATCCGGACCTGCCGCTTTTGAGAAATAAACCGGTTACAGGACCGACCCAATTTTTTCTTTGCAGGGACTATACCTGCCAACAGCCTGTAAAAGAAGTCGCTGAGTTAGTCAGTCTCATAAAAAACTCTTAAAAAAACCCGTTTAGACGGCCATATTTTACAATAAGGCGGACCTTTCCGCCGTTAATTAAAACTATTGGCAAAATTTTGACTTGTAAAAAATAAATTTTAAACTTGCGATGGAAGATATTCTTAGGAGATATTCTCAAAAGTTTATTTTTGTCCAATACCCTTTAATAAAAATGAAAATGAAAAACCTGTCCATTCTGATTACCGTTGTTGCGGCCGTAGCCGTAACTGGTTGTAAGTCCGGGAATTCTGGTAAGGCACTGCCAGACGACGGTCAACTACACGGTGTTGCTCCGGCCAGCAGATACAATCTCAGCAAGCCCCCGGGCATGGTTTATATACCACCTGGAACTTTCCACATGGGTCCAAGTGACGAAGATGTCAATTACGCCTATACAGCTCGTAATAAACAGGTTTCTATTCAGGGTTTCTGGATGGATGCAACCGAAATCACCAATAACGAATATCGCCAGTTTGTGAACTGGGTACGTGACTCAACTGCTGCCACCATGATGCAATATGGCAAAGAAGTGGATGGCAAATTTGCTATTGACTGGAAAAAAGCAGAAACTATTAAATGGGGAGACAAGGCAACTACAGAAAAAATAGATCAGCTGATCCTGACTCCTGAAAACCGCATTTTCGGTAAGAAGGAACTTGATCCACGCAAAATGATTTACCATTCCGAAACATTCGATCTTAAGCGTGCTGCGCAGAAGGTGAATGAAGGAAAGGCACGTTCTGAGTTTATTGTAAAGAAAGATGTTCCTATTTATCCCGACACATTGGTTTGGGTACGTGACTTCTCTTATTCTTACAATGAACCCATGACAAAAAGATATTTCTCTCATCCTGCTTTCGGTAATTATCCGGTAGTAGGAGTTAACTGGAACCAGGCAACTGCGTTCTGCGAATGGAGAACACAATATTTAAATTCTTACCTGGATAAAACGAAAAAAGCAAATGAAAGCCCTTTCCGTTTACCAACAGAAGCAGAATGGGAATATGCTGCCCGTGGCGGACGTTCACAATCTATGTTTCCATGGGGTAACTACTACCTGAGAAATAAGAAGGGCTGTCTTCTCGCCAACTTTAAACCTGGTCGTGGTAATTATCCTGAAGATGGTGCATTCTATACAGCACGTGCCGATGCTTACTGGCCAAATGATTTCGGTCTTTATTGCATGGCGGGTAACGTAGCAGAGTGGACGTCATCAGTATACTACGAAGGTGCCTATAACTTCCAGCATGATATGAACCCGGACATCCGTTACAATGCAAAGGATTCAGATCCTCCGCGTATGAAACGTAAAGTAATCCGTGGTGGTAGCTGGAAAGATGTGGGTTATTTCCTGCAGACAAGTACCAGAACGTACGAGTATCAGGATACTGCAAAATCATACATCGGTTTCCGTTGCGTGATTGATCTGCCAGCATCCATAGCTAAGAGATAATCAGAAATGTCAATTGTCAATTGATAATTATCAATACGAATAAAATTTTTTAAAACAATCAACGTTTTGAATCAATAAGTCATCCGGAATATTTTTCCGAGACCCTTACAACACCTATTAAAAACTAAAAAATTTAAAATTATGTCAGCCGGAGTTTCAAAATCTACCGAAAAGCTTGTAAACATTATCGTCTGCGTCGGTGCAGCCGTAGTAATCTTTGGTGCATGGCAGAAAATCACCCACCAACGGTTGGCTGACTTCTTCCTTACAGCGGGTCTTCTTACAGAAGCTTTAATATTTATCGTATATGCGTTCCTCCCGCCTCCAGGTGGTGAAATGCACGCACTGGCAGAAGCACTTCCTAAACTGGCAGGTGCTGGTGGTGGAAATCCTTCTTTGCAACAGATGGATAAAATGATGCAGGAAGCTGACATCACTCCAGCCAACCTTGCTAAGCTGAGCGACGGTTTTAAAAAATTCGGTACTACAGTAGAAAAGATCAGCGATGTTTCTGGTGCACTGGCTGCCACTACTGACTATACAACAAAAACGAAAGAAGCTTCTATTGCTTTGGATTCGATGAAGAATGCATATCAGGGAGCTACCGCTACAATATCTCATTTTAATAATGCTGCAGAAAGTACAAAACAGTTTCATGGCCAGGTTCAGGTATTAACCAAGAATTTAGGTTCATTGAATGCACTGTATGAACTGGAATTGCAGGATAGTAATAATCATTTGAAAGCAATGAACAGCTTCTATTCTAATCTGGCGCAGGCATCTGAAGCCATGAACGGAAGTGTTGCTGATGCTAAGAAAACTCAGGAACAGGTTGCTTTACTTGCGAAGAACCTCAGTAACCTGAACCATGTATATGGTAATATGCTGAGCGCAATGCAAGGTAGACAGTAATCCAATATTTAATTATCGGGACTAATAACCTGAAAAACCTTTGTTAACACATTAAATTCTCCCGCTCATGTCCTTACCTAAAGAGCCCAGGCAGAAGATGATCAATATGATGTATTTGGTGCTTACAGCATTGCTGGCACTGAATGTATCTGCTGAGATTCTTAACGCCTTTAAAACAGTGAATCATAGTATCACCACGTCTAACACGGTGGTTACTGATAAGAATAATCTTACGTACGCCGCTTTCGATAAAGCATTAACTGATGCTCAGACGAAAGAGAATGCAGAGATCTGGGCTCCCAAAGCAAAACAGCTTCAGGCGCTTTCAGCTGCGATGTACAATTCAATTGCCAGCATGCAGAACCTTTTGATTCAGGAATCACAACCTGATTATGATAAGGATGGCAAACTGATAAAATATAACGATGCCAATCTGGACGCGGCTACCCGTGTTTTTGACAAGGATGGCAAAGGAAAGATTTTGTTTGATTCTCTTGCTGATTACAAAAAACAAATGCTGGCTGTATTGAATCCAAATGCTCCGGACATTGCAAAAAATCCGATCCTGCAGAAAGAAGTTGCACAGGCTCAAGCTGAGTTTGAAAAACAACTTCCGCTGGATCTTTCAGTTCCGAAATCTCAAACAGGAGCTGCTCCTTCATCAGACAGTGTGAAAGACTGGGTAACCAATTATTTTCACATGACGCCTACGATTGCAGCGATCACTATCCTGAGTAAGTTTCAGAACGATGTGAAGAATTCTGAATCACAAATGGTAGATTATTGTTACAAACAAATCGGATCTGTTAAAGTAGTATATAATCAATTCGAAGCATTCGCCGGAACAAACGCTACTTACCTGATGCCAGGCGATGAACTGGAAGTGCAGGCTGGTATTGGTGCGTTCAGCGCAGCAGCTAAACCTGATGTAACTATTAATGGAGCACATCAGTCTTTGAATGCTGACGGCGTTGCAGATTATAAAACTAAAGTAGAAGGTACAGGTGAACATACAGTGACTGTAAATATCGCTTATACGAAACCAGATGGAACAATCGCAACGATTCCTAAAACAATCAAATACACGGTTGGTATGCCTTCAGGTGCTTCTATCTTCCTCGAAAAAATGAACGTGGTTTATATTGGAGTTGCGAATCCTATGACCATCTCTGGTGGTAGCGTAGGTGCTGAAAAAGTACACGTTAGTTTTGAAAGTCCAGGAGCGACAATAACCAAGACAACCGGCGATCATTATGAAGCCAGGGCAACTACCCCGGGTCTTGCAAAAATTATCGTAACTGCGAATGGTAAAGCATTTCCTTTCGATATCCGTGTAAAGAATCTGCCTTTACCAGCAGGTTTCATCGGATCTAAAAAAGGTGGTTCCATTTCTTCTGCCGAATTCAAAGCAATCGGTGGTTTAATTGCACGTCTCGAAGATTCTGATTTTGAAGCTCCTTTTAAAGTAGTGAGCTATAAAATTGGTGCAGAAGGTGGTGGAATATCCTCATATACTGAAGCAAGTAATGATGGAAACAGGTGGTCTGGCAATGCCGCAAGTATTGTGAGCAGGGCTACACCGGGAACCCATATCTTTTTCGACCAGATACGTGTGGTAGGTCCAGATGGAAAACAACGTGAAATAACACCTATGGTGTTCAGTTTAAAATAAAATATTAAGGATCCGCCACAATGTAGTGGCGGCTCTGTTTAGTAACGTCACGATAAATTTTAGAACATGAAGATGCGATTCATCAAATTGTCTTTCCTCGCCGCAATGTTTGCGATGGCTGTTGGTACTGTGCAGGCACAGGCACCTACGCCAAGGAAGAAGACGAAGAGATCCACCAAGAAGACAAATACCAGTAAGAACAGCGCTGCAAATACTGCCGTAGTTCCCCCGAAGGATACAGTTGCAAAACCTGTTCAGGAATTTGTTGCTGATATCAAACTGGATACTCCGCGTAAATCATTACGTAATGACGCGTCCATTGAACTTAACCTTGTAAAGGATCGTACGCCACTTGCATATGAGCATATTCGTGAAGACGATGCCGTATACCGTCAGCGTGTTTGGCGCGAAGTGGATGTTCATGAAAAAATGAATCTTCCCTTTGTTTATAAAGCATCTGAAGACAATGGTAACCAGCGTTTCATCAGCATACTGTTAAATCTGATACACAGCGGCGATGTAACTGCATTCGACGCGAACATGGATGATCGGTTTACAACTCCGATGACTTTTCGTCAGATCGCAGAAAACATGGTTGGTAAACCTAAAGTCATTCAGATCCCGGATATGACTGTGGATCCGGATGGTTCAAAAGGAATCACGAAGGATACTACAATTGTCGAAGATTTTAATCCGGATGCGGTTGAAAGATATGAAATAAAAGAAGAGTGGGTATTTGATAAAGAATCATCCAGAATGTATGTTCGTATATTAGGTATTGCACCTGAAAAGACGATCTATAATGCAGATGGATCTTTCAGAGCTGTGCTTCCGATATTCTGGGTTTACTATCCCGATCTCAGACCTTTCCTCGCAAAATATGAAGCTTATAATGGTAAAAATTACGGAGCACGTATGAGTTGGGAAGAGTTGTTTGAAAGCCGCATGTTCTCGAGCAGAATTATTAAGTCGACAATCGATAACCCCGGTGATAATTTTATCGCACAGTATATCAAAGATCCTATCTTAGGTCTCCTGGAAGGCGATGATATTAAAGAAAAAATCTTCAACTACGAGCAGGACCTTTGGTCATATTAAGCTCAAAGATTAACGCTTAACGCCTAACGCTTAACGCGGAACGCTAATAAAATTGAAAGCCATCGAACTGAAAAGTTGATGGCTTTTTTCTTTTCCTCATCACTACACTTATAAATTTCGAAATGGGTTTTAGGCTTTAAGCTTTAGGCTTAAGCGTTCCCATAATGGGAAGCAACGTATTTTTACTATAGCATCGTAACTTTTTGATAACTAAACTGTTGATAATTATTTTCAAAATACCCAAGACGGTTCTTGTTTAATAGATTTGTTTTATTATTTTTACAACGGTTTTTCATAGGATATTGGATTTTAAAAACGGGGCTGAATTTCCATTCTGGCCCCTTTTCTTTTTTATGCATATCCATCAGGAAAACCCTGTTCTGCCTGCATTTCACTTGCTTCCTTGATAAAATGACTGATAAGAATTTTTGTTTTCGACACACCGATCAGTGCAACCAGTTCTTCTTCAGTGGCATTCTTAATTTTCTTTATTGAATGAAATGTTTTGAGTAACTGATCTGCAGATTGTTTTCCAATTCCTTTTATATTCTCCAACTCATTCTTAAAAGTTCCCCTGCTTCTTTTATTTCTGTGAAAACTGATTCCAAAACGATGTACTTCATCTCTGATTTTGCGAATAAATTTTAAACTCAAACTGTCATAGGGCAGTTTCAAAGATTCCTGATCTCCGGCAAAGAAAATTTCTTCTTCATTCTTGGCGAGTCCTACAAGCGTTAAGCGTCCCCTCAGTCCCAGCTCTTCAATACTCTCCAGCGCGGCATGCAACTGTCCTTTACCCCCGTCAATAATTACGAGTTGAGGAAGTGATTCATTTTCATCAACAAGTCTTTTGTAACGTCTGTAAACGACTTCTTTCATAGTGGCGAAATCGTTAATTCCTTCTACTGTTTTTACATTGAAATGACGATAATCTTTTTTGCTTTCCACACCATCGCGGAAACAAACCATTGCTGAAACCGGATAGCTTCCATGAAAATTGGAATTGTCGAAACATTCAATATGCACGGGCAGTTCTGACAATTGAAGATCAGTTTGCAATTGTCTTAGCACCTCCAGTCTTTCTCCGGGTGTTTTCTTTTGCAGGTGAAGCATTTTTTTCTTCTCGGCCTCTTCTCTGTAATAATTGACATTTTTTTCCGAAAGCTCCAGCAACTTCTTTTTATCTCCACCTCTGGGCACTGTAACGATAACTCCATCCTCCGGGTATTCGATTAAAAAGGGAAGTATTATTTCGCGTGATGTGCTGTTAAACCGGTCACGAATTTGTGCAATGGAAAAAGCGAGTATCTCTTCATCCGTTTCTTCCAGTTGTGATTTCGCCTCCGTAGTATGTGTCTGAACAATCGTTCCGTTCTCAACCATTAAATAATTGACGAAAGCAGATTCGCCTTCTCTAAACATGGAGAACACATCGGCTTGTACAATATGTTTGTTTACGATTACCGATCGGGACTGATAATTTTCAAGATGGTCTATTTTTTTCCTGATGATCTCTGCTTTTTCGAAGGCCATGTTTCCGGCTGCTTCTTTCATTTCCTGGCGGAAGCCGCTTATAACCGGTCCCAGATTACCTTTTAGAATATTTTTTACCTTTCTTAATTCCCCTGAATAATCCTCTTCGCTTTGTAGTCCTTCGCAGGGTCCTTTGCAATTGCCAAGGTAATATTCGAGACAAACCTTAAATTTTTTCTTTGCGATATTCGTTGGTGTCAGATTCAGTTTACAGGTGCGGAGCTGTACGGTCGACTTTACAAAATCAATGAGCTCCCGAACCTTTGCCACCGATGTAAAAGGCCCCAAATATTCAGAACCATCTTCTATTTTGGATCGGGTGAGGAACACTCTGGGAAAATGTTCTTTTTTTATGACTATGAAAGGATAAGACTTATCATCTTTTAGATTGATGTTAAACTTGGGCTGAAATTGTTTGATGAGCGAGTTTTCAAGAAGAAAGGCATCCTGTTCTGAATTCACGATGGTAAATTCTATAGAATGGATTCGTTTTACAAGCTCATAGGTCTTATAATTGGAGAGTGTTTTATTGAAATAAGAACTCACCCTTTTACGTAGATTCTTCGCTTTTCCAACATAAAGCAATTCCTTATTACTACCGAAATATTTATAGATTCCGGGTTCCAATGGAATGGTCTGTGCTATCTGTTGAAATGCTTCCTGGTCCATTATTATGCTCAGTTATTCCAGACTACCAGCGTCTGACTTGTAGTTTCAGGTCCTGTTTTTGGCTGATAAATGTGTATGATTCCAAAATTTCTTCCTGCCTTCCACGACAGTTTGCTTATAACAGAACTGTCTTTATTTCCTGAGATTGCTTCCATATAAATCGAACTCAGTTTATCGGCGCCGGCGCCAGGCGCGACAAGAACATCCACTCTCTTTAACCCATAACCCGTATCTTTTGTTGAATAGGTGAAACTCACGAGGTTGGTGGAACGATCTACAAAAGAGTTCTCTTCAAATTTTTTTTCAAAATTGGTACTGTCCAGATCCTTCATTAAAAACTCCCTTGCTATCTGATCGAAAACAGGGGTTGTGATGATTCCTGAATCTGTTTTTCCATTTGTTATCTGATATTTCATCAGGCGTTGCGGAAAGGAATCAACGGCTGCAATTTCTGCGCGAAGCAAATCGGCAACCGGAAGATAACTTTTTCGTGTACTGTCTTTTTGATGTTGATCATCGACAGTTGCCGGTGTTTCCCCGGAATGACAGGCAGCAAAGAGAAAAATGGTTAGAATAGGGATGAGTGATTGCTTCATCCGATAAAATTAGTGTAAGGAGGGAAATCTACCTGATTGATTTTGAAATCCCAAAGCGGATTCCATAATTCAACATATTCTCCTGAAGCGGGTAATTATTCTTGTATGTGGAGAAGATCTGGTATCTCACCTGGGGACCTATCTCCCAGCGGATTTTGCCAATTGCATATGAAATATAAACTTCTGTTCCGGCAATCAGATTCCATCTTCTGAAAGCCTGAGGATCCTTAGTATAGCTGTTGTAGTCATCAGACAGCACATAAGCATCGGTGTTCAACAGATAACTAGGTTGCAGCGTTGCACCCAAATGGAGTTGCAATTTTCCTTTGCCCGCTACTTTCATTTCTACACCTATAGGAAGGGAAAGTTGGTAGTACCGATTCTGGTAATGTTGTTGATTCTTGTCGATGGTAATACCGGAGTTGGAATTTACCAGAGAATCGGCAACGTACCCCAAATAAGAATTCAGTGTAGCCGAAGCCTGATATGGATTCGAATTGTATGTTTTGATGTAATATCGGTTGTAGCTGAATTCCAATCCGGCTTTCAGTGAAATATTTTTAGAGATCTTATATAAAATATTTCCTCCGATGTTATAACCCATCATGGGTGTATTGTCTACAAATCCATTGACATTGGCAAAATGAACCACCATAATAGGTGAAGATTGAACAGATTGCGCAATCGTCTGATAATTGATTCCGTTCAGATAGTGCGTATTAAACGTTGGCGTTATGTATAATTGCCAGCGAAATTTATCATTTTGTATACGGCTAATCTGTGTTGCAGATCTTTCGGCTATAAGCTCCGATGAAACAGGCGCCATTGCTGGATTCTTCCGATCCAATATTTGCTGTTTTTCATCCGGCACAGGAATCGATTGTGATGCAGCAGATTTCACCGTAACCTTCAGGTCAGAAGTCTGAACTGCTACAAGCTTTTCCGTAGTTTGTATTTTTTCAGATGGTAATTCGGGCGACTCATTGGTTGGAGACTCCTGGTCAGAAGACAGCCCTGCGTGGAAAACGTAGGCGGTAGTAGTATTCTGATTCTGATCTGCGACTCGCTGATCATCTGTATTATCGTTTGGATGTATGGCAAAATCACTGGCGGCATATCTGTTCGAATTGGCTGCTGTAGCGGATTTCGCCGAAGCACTCATTTTTGCGGTAATGGATTTGCTGGTACCTGTTTTTGAAGGGAAAATGAGCTGACTACCTGCGAGGATCAGAATACCTCCGATAAGCATTGTCATTCCAACAACGAATCTTCTGCTTTTGCTGTGCAATGTACTATGTACTTCATCCCATACCTTGTCCGAAGGATACATTTTGAACTGATCAGCCTTCTCCTTCAGCTGCTTTTCAAATTCCTCATCATATAAAAATCGCTCCTTCATTTACGGAAGTTTTGGTCGGGCTCCTTATCTTTTAATGTATGGCGGTCAGGCGATCTGTTTTTTCTTTTATTGCCGGTATCAGGTTTCTCTTAATCAAAATATCTTCCAGCATTTGTCTCGCTCGCGTATACTGTGATCTGCTGGTACTTTCTTCGATATCAAGCATACCCGAAATTTCCTTATGTGAATACCCTTCAATTGCATACAGATTCAGAACAGTGCGATAGCCCACCGGCAGAATTCGAATACAATCCACTATCTGTTTTGCCTGCACAATGGAAGGAATATTTTCTTCACGGATCTGGATGGCATTTGCCTGAATGATGTCCACACTCTCATTAAAGCGTTTATTTTTCTTAAGGTGATTGATACAGGTGTGAACGATTATCCGGCGTATCCAGCCTTCAAAAGCGCCTTTGCTTTGAAACGTGTGCATCTGAAGAAATACTTTAATAAAACCTTCCTGAAGCATATCCTCGGCATCCTCACGGTTATGTGCAAACCTGTAACAAACTGCCAGCATCTTTGGACTATACCTGTTGTACAATTCCTTTTGTGCCGCAGCATGATTTTTCAAACAGCCCTGTAAGATGGCTTCTTCGGTCATATTAAACCTCGTTGCCCTGTAAATTAGACAATTTTCATGTGCTAAAGCTGCACGAAATAAAGTTTAGGTGTCTTTTTTAGTGGAATAATAAACTGCCGGTCATCTCCGGCGGCACTTCATAACCCATCAGGGTAAGCAGGGTGGGTGCGATATCAGCGAGTTTGCCCGGAAAAACATTTCCATGCCATTGATTATCAAGAATAAAATAAGGTACAAGGTTAAGGGAATGAGCGGTATTGGGCGTTCCATCCGGGTTAATCATATAGTCCGCGTTCCCATGATCTGCCGTGATAAAAACGATATAATCATTTGCCAGTGCGGCTGTAGCCACGCGTTCAACACAGCGGTCAACTGTTTCTACTGCTTTGATAGCCGCCTTGAAATCACCCGTATGCCCGACCATATCTGCGTTTGCGTAGTTCAGGCAAATAAAATTGGCCGTTTTATGATTTATCTCCGGAATAATGGCTTCGGTAATTCCTTCAGCGCTCATTTCAGGTTGCAAATCATATGTGGCCACTTTAGGCGAGGGGACCATCAGTCGCTTTTCACCTTCAAATTCACGCTCTCTGCCTCCACTGAAAAAAAATGTGACGTGCGGATATTTCTCAGTTTCTGCAATCCGTATTTGAGTAAGCATATTTTTAGCAACCACTTCGCCCATGGTCATTTTCAAATCATCGGTTTCAAACATTACATGTATATTTTTGAAATGATGATCGTACTCTGTCATGGTAGTATAATCCAGCGAAAGTTTTTTCATTCCCAGTTCAGGGAAATCTTTTTGTGTAAGCACTTCTGTAATTTCTCTGCATCGGTCCGTTCTGAAATTAAAACAGATAACCACGTCGCCATCGGTTATCGTCGCTGTAGGATTTCCACTGGAATTCAAAACCACACTGGGTTTTATGAATTCATCACTAATATCTGCTGCGTAATTTTCCTCCACGATTTGTAGTGCCGTCTTCCCTTTTCCTCCAATACCATTTACCATTACATCATAAGCCAGTTTAACGCGCTCCCACCGTTTGTCTCTGTCCATCGCATAATACCTGCCTGAAACACTGGCAATTTTTCCGGTGCCGGTAACATCGAGGTGATCCTGCAAACTCTTTATAAAGCCATATCCACTTTTTGGATCGGTATCACGGCCATCAGTAAACGCGTGAACAAAAACATCCGAAACAGATTCCGATTTGCAGCAATCGATTATTTTTTTAAGATGATTAATATGCGAATGAACGCCACCGTCACTCACCAGTCCAAGCAGGTGTAACTTTTTATTGTTGGTTTTCGCATGTTGAAGTGCACGGATCAGCGCAGGGTTTTTTTCGAATGAGCCGTCGCGTATACCTACATTGATTCGTTGTAATTCCTGATATACTATCCGGCCGGCTCCAATATTTAAATGGCCTACTTCTGAATTTCCCATTTGACCATCAGGAAGACCGACTGATTCACCACAGGTTACCAGCGTACTATTCGGATATTTTGCATAAAGAGAACTGACAAAGGGAGTTTTTGCATGTCGGACAGCGTCGGCTGATTCAACTTTTCCAAGACCCCACCCGTCCATAATGATGAGAATTGCTGATCTTTTTGCCATTTTCCTGTGAAAAGATTAACGTAATGGGTTCAAAGTTAATGTATATGGTCTGTTTTTGACCATTTTGGGGTATCGCTTTCAGTTTGGCATATTTTTAGCTTTTATTGGTTGAAAACAATTCCTATGAAAAGGTTAATGGGATGGGTTCTGGCTGCTTCAGCCCTCGTCCTCGTTTCTTATAAGAGTTTCGAAAATATAGACGCGGTGGTGACCGCGATCCGTTCGGGTAATGTTAGTCAGCTCTCTCCATTTTTTGATGTTCGTGTTGATATTAGTTTACCAGACAAAACGGACACTTATAGTAAGGCCCAGGCCGAGATGGTTATCGGAGACTTTTTTAATAACAACGAAGTGCAGAATTTTAAGATAACCCAACAGGGAGAAAGTGCCGGAACCTTTTTTTGTGCGGGAATGCTGCAAACTCGAGGTGGCAATTACAGAACCACCTTATACTTCAAACACAAAGGCGATAAAAACTTCCTGCAGGAAATCAGATTTCAAACGGTAGAGTAAAGTTTGAGCCATCTCTTATTTTTTTTCTTTTACTTTATAATTTCTACTTTGCTCCGCAATGAGCAAACCAGATAATTATTTTGACGAACGTTTGCATGCTCTGCTTAAAGCTGCAATGGAGGAAGACCTGGGCGACGGAGATCATTCCACACTCGCTGTTATTCCGTCAAATGAGCGCGGTAAGGCTGTTCTGAAAATTAAGCAGAATGGCATTTTAGCCGGAATGGCGGTAGCAGAAAAAATATTCAAATGGAGAGACCCTTCCGTTATTTTTCACAGATATAAAATTGATGGAGAAGAAATGAATGTCGGTGATCAGGCTTTTATGGTAGAAGCTCACGTTCCCACGATTCTGGCCTGTGAACGGTTGGTATTAAATTGTATGCAAAGAATGAGTGGCATCGCCACGCTGACAAGACAATATGTTGAATCTATTGCTGACTATCCAACTAAAATTCTTGACACCAGGAAAACCACACCCGGTTTCAGGGTACTCGAAAAAGAAGCTGCGCGTATCGGTGGCGCAACAAACCATCGGTTTGGTTTATTTGATATGATTATGCTGAAAGACAATCATATTGACTATTGTGGAGGTATAGAAAAGGCGCTGGATAAAGCTTTTGATTATGTGCATAAATATAAACCTCAACTTAAAATAGAAATTGAAGCCAGATCATTGAAAGATGTTCGTGAAGTCATGAAGTCTGGTAAGGCGGACCGGATCATGCTCGATAATTTCACTCCTTCGCAAATATTTCAGGCAATGGATCTCATTGGAAGGAAAATAGAAACGGAAGCAAGCGGTGGTATAAATCTTGAGAATGTTAGGGATTATGCTGCGACGGGTGTGGATTTTATCAGCATCGGCGCACTTATTCATCAGGCCCGGAGTGTGGATTTAAGTCTGAAAGCAGTTTAGGAAAGTATGGGAGTATGGGAGTATGGGAGTATGGAAATAATTTAATCATTAGTGTTAATCACTTTAAAATTGGCGAAGAAAAATAATTCCGACAAAAATGGGTTTGTATTCAGCACAGATCCCAATTTTACATTTCAGCATGAAGAATCAGATTCATCCGAAACGTTATCTCCGGCTAAACAGCGTCTTCGAATACTATTGGATAATCGACATCGTGGTGGCAAAACGGTTACTGCAGTTGTAGGATTCATCGGTAGGCCCGAAGACATGGAGGCACTTGGGAAAAAGCTTAAACAGTTCTGTGGTACGGGTGGATCAGTTAAAGATGGTCAGATTCTGATTCAGGGAGATCAAATCGTAAAGGTCCAGACTTATTTGCGAAAAGAAGGATACAAGGTCTAAAAATCTACCCCCATTGCAAACTGCCAGGTAGGTGAATTTCCAAAAAAAGTATTCATTTGCCAGCCAACATCCAGACGAAGGAAATATCCGAGTAATGTGCTTCTTGCTCCAAAACCATAACCACCCGCAAATGGTCCAATTCCGCCAGCTTTGATGGTAACATTAACGGGAATATTGTTATATCCACCATTTGAATAATTGTTTTGAGGACGTTCAATATTGCTAAGCGCACCTGCCCATGCTGTTCCAAAATCAAAGAATTGTATCAGTTGAAAATTCCGAACAAAGGCATTGTTAATCGGTTTATCCATCAATGTGGTAAATACCGGTAAGCGCAATTCACTGTTTATGGTAATGGCATTGTTACCATTCGCCACATTCTGATTATAACCTCTCAAATTAACTGCGAGTGACTGGTAAGCATAATTCTGTGTATAATCCGGCGTGGGATACGGATTTGCTTTGGGAAACATCCATCCATCCTGTCCGCCTAAATAATAGATTATCTTCTGATTTCCCCATGAGAAATCGCCTGCTGCCCGCAATGCCCAGATAAAGTTCCTATAAATTGGATAATAGTTCCTCGCATCAAATCCGAAGTTGAACATCTTTCTGCCCTCGCCTGTGGTAGGGGTATTTATCTGATAATTAAAATCCACATAAAATTTATATCGAAGACCATTCATGATGTTCATTGTTTTCATAATGGTATTGTCAAATACATATTCAACATGATTTAATAAAAACACCTGCTTATTTACAAATCCGGATTGAAGTGCGAGCGTATCAAATGGATAATTCGGGTCATACGCACTTTCGCCATTCGGTCTGAGCCCCACTTTATCTGTACGTACACCAATACTATATCTCAGACTTCTGATTTTATCGAAGGGATATCTGATAACCGCCTGAAACAGATTCGTATAAAGTTTTGAATCGACATAGTCATAGGTGTGTGAAGAATTTGGACCGGTTGTATCATAAAGTGGATAGGTTCCCACATCTGTCTGCCGGAAATAGATAAGAGAAAAATCAGTACGTAATTTTAAATAGTCAATACGGGCATACCATTGTCCACCTCCGTCAAAAAACGAACCGCCCGAAGGGACAAATGTTGCTACTCCGATTCCCCCGGAACCAGCAGAAACCGCGGTGGAAGAACTTCCGCCAAACAAAGGCAGTCGAAGCGCTCCTGTAAAACGAATATCTTCGAACAGGTCAAAAACAGCCGCCTGAAACATCGCATTAAATGGCTCATTGCCACCCAGCATAATGGGTAACGCCCCGGTAAATGGCTGATATTGGGTTGCCAGCACATCGTTGTTAAAACCTGCCGTAAAACTTTGCGCAGAAAATTTCAACTTATAATCATATAGTTTCGCATTTTTCAACACCTCATCCGATGGTTCCGGTGTTGGCTGATGTAATATCAATTTTTGGTTTAATACAGTATCCTGCTTTTCTTTATCGAATTCACTCTCGAAAATATCGGTCTGAACTTTTACAGTATCCGGTTTTTTCTTTTGCTGATATTGCAGGGCCTGACCACTGGCAATCTGACTCGCGGTTATAGACTCTTTTCTGAATTCAGTGATGCGGGGATTAATATTCCGTTTCTTGAGTGCGGATTCATCTACTTTTAATTTGTAGAGAAATTTGAGATCTCCTTCCTGACGAACTTCACTTACGAGGCCTGTTTCACCTGCAATTTTAGTTTCAGTCAGGCTGCTTTGATAATTAGTCAGTGCAAAAGTGTATGCCGAGTCTCTTGTAATAGAAAAAGTATAAATAGAGTCCGGCTCAGTTTCTTTATTTGCCCGTAGCGTAGAATCAAGTTCCTGGGCGTCGGGATTGTGAAGTATCTCATCACCTATTTTATAAACAGTGTCAATTCCTGCCCTACGGGTTGTAAAAAAGCCGGCGTAGCGGTTGGCAATACCATTTTCATCAGAAATAAATGTAAAATGAAAATTGTTGTATTGAGTAGGATAGCGGGCATTTCCGTATTTAAGATGCGTCAGTTGGGATATTTGTTTGAATTCGCTTTTATTCCAGTTGTCTACAAGAAAAACATTGTATCTGTTATTGGAAGGAAGCACAGTATCTCCCGTCGGTGCCGTACCTGAAGGCCTGTTTGAGGAATAGATAATTCCAGTTTTTCCCGGGAAAGTAACAAAAGACGCATCGAGATCATCATAAATATCATTCGTGATTTGATCCACTTTCGAGGTCGTCAGGTTATATTCGAAGATATCCGATTGTCCTTCTTTAACCGCGCTTAGCAATAGGGTATTGTTGTCAAGCATGTACTTCATGTCTTGTATCTGGTCGAACATATCCAGCTCAGTGACTATTCTTTTGTATTTGGAAACGATGTCATACACAAAAAGATGAATCTTTCCTTCTTTATAGTAAATCACTGCGAGTCTGGTTCCTTTCGGATCCCATGCAACCAAAGGATAGTGTGGTTGTAGTTGTTTGTCGTTACTGCGTACTCCATTTTTCAACAGTACTTTACGACTTACAAAATTTTCATGCAATACCACCTGATACTGTCCGCGTACAAATTCTACCACGGCATAAGTCTGACTACGTGGAGCAGGACTGGGAGTAAAATGAAAGAAATCTTTATTATCATTTACTTCTTCCACAACGGAAATGCTTCCTTTCGGAAAATTTCTTCTGCCATGAATATCTTTGTTGTAGAGGTCTTCTTCTTCATTCATAAAATCCTGCAGTACTTCTTTGAATTTCTTTTTACAAATTCGCAGCGCAGCTGTATTCGTATTGCGATAGACCCGCGACAGGTACAAAAAATAGGTTACATTTTCTTTTTTATACTTGTTTGCAAAATAGTACCAGAATGCATGTCCCGCGAGTGAAGGCTTCTCAAATGCGAGGCTATAAAAATTGTTGTAACGTCCGGAAAGAATCGCAGATTTCAGTTGATCATCTAATTCGGTATTCCAGTTTTCGGCAACATAATCCACGTAGCCATCAGTAAGCCATTGTGGGAGGTCGAGCAAGGCTCCGTTTGCCGCTACTTCCCCCAGGTCGTCTCCGAATAATACGTTTTGAAGCAGCATGCGCGCGATGCCCTGACGGATTTGAATTCGAAGTTTATTGTGATCATCGGTATAATAAACAATCACTTTATTATTTACGAGCATCGTTGTACCTCCCGGAGACTGCCATTCTGTTGCCAATCCGATGTTGGATTGCTCCATTTCATTATAACTATTATATAAAACAATGTTCCCCCGGCGCTGCAAACCATATTCGACCTGTTGTTCAATACCAGGTAATTCTTTTTCAGCTACCTGCGCAACATACTTCGCCAGTGGATCTCCATTTTGATTAAAATAGGTGTTGAAATTCTGTGTTTCGTAATACTTCCACTTCATATGTTTAAACTGAAGCCGGTTCTTGCCGAATTCTACGGTATTTACCTGTGCGGAAGCTTGAAAATCCAAGAAAAACAGGGTAGTAATGATTAAAAAAAGTCCTTTCACCCTCAACTTATGCGGAACTTGCATACCTTATTTGGAATTATAGAAAATAACCGGTTCAAGTTAAGACAATCCCTAAAACCGGTGAAATAGATTTTGAACTAAAAAAGCGCATATGCTTAGGGTAAAACGATTCATATTCAACCCCATCCAGGAAAATACATACGTTGTTTACAATGGAAAAGATGCCTGTGCTATCATCGATCCCGGATGTTATTTTCCGGAAGAAAAAAACATCCTTTCCAGTTGGCTGAAAGAAAGCGGTTTGTATCCCGGATTATTACTTAATACACATTGCCATCTTGATCACGTTTTTGGAAACAAATGGGTGGCGGAATATTATGACCTCCAACTACAAATTGGAGAGAATGAGTTGCCGACATTTAAATTTGCACCTGAATCCGGGGTTCGCTGGAGTATGCCTTTTGAAAATTATTCTGGCAGTATATTGTTCCTTAAAGACGGCGATGACATTCATATGGGCGATGATAAAATGGCGGTGATATTTACTCCTGGTCACTCGATAGGTCATGTGGTATTCTATGATGAAAAACAGGGCTTTTTAATCGGAGGTGATGTATTGTTCAGAATGGGAATTGGAAGGACTGATCTACCCGGAGGAGATTCAAATGCGTTAATAAAGAGCATATCGGAGAAACTCTTTACGCTTCCTGATGACACCATTGTTTACCCTGGTCACGGAGAACCTACAACCATCGGTTATGAAAAGGAGAATAATCCATTTTTGAGATCCTGGAAGTAAATTTAGGTTCTTAGTCTTTGTTATTTTCAATGAACCATTTAACGGTGAGTTCCAGACCTTTCGCAAAATTAAACTTTGGTGAATATTCCAGGTATTTTTTTGCTTTTTCTATGGAAGCCAACGAGTGTGGAATGTCCCCCTTTCGTGCAGGACCATAAATTATTTTTACTTCATTGGTTTGAGGAATACTTTTAGAAAGATTTTTTTTCAGTATTTGAATTAACTGATTCAATGTAGTCTGTTCTCCATATGCCACATTGAATACAGTATTTACGGCTGCCTGGTTTGTAGTAAAAACAGCGAGCATATTTGCCTGAATCACATTTTCTATAAAAGTGAAATCTCTGGAATGCATACCATCTCCGTTGATAACAGGTGATTCGCAATTCATTAGTTGGAGTATAAATTTTGGTATAACTGCTGCATAAGCTCCTTTAGGATCCTGTCGGGGCCCAAAAACATTAAAATACCGCAATCCAATTAGTTCCAGTTTGTAGGTATGTGCAAAAACATTTGCATATAATTCGTTCACATATTTAGTAACTGCATAGGGAGATAAAGGATTTCCGATTTTATCCTCTTGTTTGGGAAGCGTAGTACTGTCTCCGTACGTTGATGAAGAGGCTGCATATATCATTCTTTTTACACCGGAATCTTTCACCGCTACCAGCATATTTACGAAACCTGAAATATTAACTTCATTTGTGGTGATCGGATCGAGAATCGATCTCGGTACGGAGCCCAATGCAGCCTGATGCAAAACAAAATCCATTCCGGTACAGGCAACCGTGCATGTTTTCAAGTCCCTGATATCTCCTTTTACAAATTCAAAAGAAGGATTGGAAGTATACGGCTGGATGTTGTGAAAATGACCGGTGCTGAGATTGTCGAGTACCCTGACTTTCCTGGCTCCATATTTTAAAAGATATTCGACCAGATTAGAACCGATAAATCCAGCCCCTCCCGTAATCAAAAAGGAGCATTTACTCAAATCAGCAGTGTGGTAAGGATACTTATACATATATTAAAGGCGGGCATCAATAGTATCGGAATTTAATACCCCTTTTACATCATAAACAACAGATCGTTTATTTAAGAGATCACTAATTTTTAATTTATTGAATTCTTTATGGGCAACGGCTAAAATTACTGCGTCGTATTTTTTCTTATCGTCTGACAACTGTTTGAAAGTTTCAATACCATATTCGTATTTAACAACTTCGGGTTCAGCCCAAGGATCATAGATATGTACTATTGACTGATAACTGCGCAGTTCCTCGACAATATCAATAACCCTGGTATTGCGGACGTCATTACAATTTTCTTTGAAAGTAAAACCCAATATGAGAATGTTCGCGTTCTTAACCGGAATTTCCTTTTTTATCATCAGCTTAATCGTTTCACTGGCTACATACGCACCCATACCGTCGTTTAACCTCCTGCCCGCAAGAATAATTTCAGGATGATATCCCGCTTCCTGTGCTTTCTGTGCAAGATAGTAGGGGTCTACACCAATGCAATGCCCACCAACCAGGCCGGGTTTGAACTTTAGAAAATTCCACTTGGTTCCTGCAGCTTCCAACACATCATTTGTATCTATACCCAGCAGATTAAAAATTTTTGCGAGTTCATTGACGAATGCGATATTGATATCACGTTGCGAATTTTCAATGACTTTCGCAGCTTCTGCCACTTTTATAGAAGGTGCCATATGCGTTCCAGCTATTATCACTGAACGATATAATGCGTCTACCGTTTTCGCCGTTTCCATATTGGATCCGGAAGTTATTTTCAAAATATTTGCGACGGTATGAAGTTTGTCACCAGGATTAATTCTTTCTGGCGAATAACCACAGAAGAAATCAACATTAAATTTTAATCCGCTTGTTTTTTCCAAAACTGGAGCACATTCCTCCTCCGTCACTCCTGGATATACGGTCGACTCGTAAATGACGATGTCACCCTTTTTTAAAACACTTCCTACTGTCGCGCTAGCCTTATACAATGGCGTCAGGTCCGGATTATTGTGTTTATCAGTCGGAGTTGGAACAGTTACGATATAAATATTGCAGGTTTTTATATCAGGAATTTGATTCGAACAGTATAAGCCTCGGGATCCTGCATTTTTAGTCAACACCTTTTTTAACTGATCTTCTTCAATTTCCAGGGTGTGGTCAAAACCTTCCATCAGCTCTTTCACCCGGCGGCCGTTGATATCAAATCCTACTACGGAATATTTCTTTGCAAACTCTACGGCAAGAGGGAGGCCTACATACCCTAATCCAATTACCGCGATAATTTCTTTTGATTCCATTTAATAAATTATATAATGCCCAGTCTAAAAATACAGAATGCAGTCTTAGTTTAGGGGCTAAAGCTTTAAAAGATTGATTACAATATGATTAATTAAATTATTGCCGGCATAAATGACGAATATTGGTTAAGATTTCCGGTATGCTTTTAGAAAGTTGTCAAATTCTTTTCTTTCCACTCTGTAAATAAATAATCCGTACATCACTAAGAAAAGCGTTGCAACGCCATAATTAATAAGCGGCTCATTCCAAATGGCAATAATACCTCTGTGAATAAAATAAAGAATCACCACGATCACCAGGTAGGCAATCAGTTTTTTCCATGCGTAGGGCACTGGATAAGATTTCTGACCCCAGATATAGGAAATGACCATCATGGATCCATAACAGAGAAAAGTTGCCCATGCGCATGCCATATAACTAAAATAGGGTATGAAAATAAAATTCACAGCTATAGTAATACCCGCTCCGATTAATGTGATGTAGGCTCCGGCGGTGGTTTTTCGCGTCAATCGGTACCAAATGGATAAATTTATATAGATCCCTAAAAACATGTTTGCCAGCAACAGGATCGGCACTACTTTGATACCGGGCCACATTTTTTCATCATGGATAAAAAGTACTTTCCAAATGTTTAAATACAACGAAACGAACAGGAACATACCACAAATGGTAATCACAAAAAATTTCATTACCCTGGCATAAACTTTTGGAGCGTTATCCTGAGATGATTGTTTAAAGAAAAAAGGCTCAGCTCCCATGCGAAAAGCCTGTACAAAAAGCGTGATAAGTATCGAAAGTTTATAACAGGCACTGTAAACACCCACTTCAAAAGTGGCCGCATCGCCTTTCAGCGGTGACCAGCGCTGAAGCATTACACGATCGAACGTCTCATTGATCATACCCGCGAATCCGGCGATTGTAAGAGGTAACGCATAAATCATCACTTCTTTCCAAAGCGTTTTATTAATGTGTAGTTTTATACCTGACCACTCCCTGGAAAGAGCCAGAAATTGAAAAAGAGATGCGACTGCATTCGCAATGAGTACATAGGCTACGCCAAATCTTGCACTATACACCAAGTGTAAAACACTATTCGGATTTTTCCTGATAATAGATGGGCAAACAGTGAGGAAAAAATAAACAACGAATATATTCAGGAGAATTCCAGTTATCCTTATAAATGCAAATTTTTTCGGTCGGTTTTCATGCCTGAGTTTGGCAAAAGGAAGAGCACTGAGCGCATCGAATCCAATGATTGCGGCACAAAGAGTAATATATTCGGGATGGTCCGGCAGGCCAATGAAGGCCGCAATGGATGCCCTGTAAAATATTGTCAGTCCGATGATAGCCAGCGTTGAAATCAGCAAAGAAGTACTTAAGGTGTCGTAGACATCCACTTTATACTCTTTTCGCTCCATAAATCTGAAATAAGCCGTTTCAAAAGCAAAGACAATTAGTGTAAACAGAAAAGGAATGAGGGCAAATACGAGGCTCATTCTTCCATATTCTACAGTACCACTGAATTTTCCGGTCAGATAGGGGGTTAACAGATAATAAAGAAATCGGGCAAATATGGAACTTGCGCCATACCATAAGGTCTGAGAGGCTAATTTTTTAATACTGGACAAAAAGAAAATTTAGACGCAAAAATAGCGTAGAGTACTGACTTTCAGTCACAACGCTGATTCATTTTATATATTGCCGTTTTATTCTTTACTTAAAGTATGAAGCGTGTATTTCGGCTCCTGTTGATCCTGACCCAGTTTTCATCGCTGGAATCTGTTGCCCAGCCTGTCCGTCCGACAGCGGATATTGCCTTTACCATTACAAGGATGGCAGAAATATACCATGTTCAACCGAGGGCCGTGGACAGGTCCTTTTCATCTGATCTGTTTTCACAGATGATTAAGGCGCTTGACCCGGATAAAATTTATTTAAGCATTGAGGATATTGCACAACTCGGCACTTACCGGTATAAACTCGATAGTCAGTTATTAAATAGGAAGGAAGATTTTCTGGATCTGCTTGTCAACATATACACCAGGAAAATCAATCAGTCAGATTCCTTTTTAAATCAGCTTTCAAATACCCGGTTCGATTTGAATCTGTATGAAACATATACAGTAAATGAAGACAGTAGTTTTTCTGCAAATGATATAGTACGAAAAGTTAAACTGTATAAACTCATTAAACGAAATATGCTGGAAACGATTGTAGATATATATCAGGACGATTCCGGAAAGAATAACTTAAATATTGATAGTCTGGAACCCGCGGCCCGGCGCAAAGTTTGTCACGCTTTCAAAAGAGATATACAAAGAATCAGGTTGACTCCGGGAGGGATCGCAGGATTTGTAGATAATGCCTGGTGTGAATCGGTGGCTTCCTGTTATGACCCGCACACAGAATTCTTTTCCCCTGGGAAAAAGGAAGAATTCCAGGGAGAACTGGGGGATAAGCAATTGCAATTTGGATTCACTATTGGTGACGGGAAAGATGCTACGGAAATCACTCACTTAAAACCTGGAAGTCCTGCATACAAAAGTGGTCTGATTCATGAAGGTGATGAAATATTAGCCTTGCAGTGGGATGGAAATGAAGAGGTAGATGTTTCGGATGGTTCTACAGAAGAAGTTAACGCATTTATTTCAGGTGATCACGGAAAAAATCTCACGCTTACACTGAAAAAATCCGACGGAACCATTCGCAAAGTTACTTTACAGAAAGAAAAGTCCGACATCGATGACGATAATAGCAGAGTGCGAAGTTTTATTTTGAAAGGTGATCATAGAGTTGGCTTTATTTCATTGCCTGCATTTTATACAGATTGGAACGGCGAAGAGGGTGGGAACAATGGTTGTGCTGATGATGTGGCCAAAGAAATCATCAAATTAAAAAAGGAAAATATTGAAGGTCTGATTCTAGACCTTCGTTACAATGGGGGTGGGTCTATGCTGGAAGCTATTGCGTTGGCCGGAATTTTTATTGACTTTGGACCGGTAGGCATGACGCGCGATAAAGACGGGAAAATTTATACGATGAAAGACGTGAACAGAGGTGCAGTGTACGACGGCCCACTTATTCTTCTTATCAATGGATTTACAGCGTCTGCATCGGAAATGCTCGCAGGGACACTACAGGATTATCACAGGGCACTTATTGTTGGTTCACCCAGTTTTGGAAAAGCAACAGCGCAGGTGGTGCTGCCGCTTGATACAGTTTTCGATGAACAGCATATGGAAAGAATGAAAACGGCAGATAGTTTTATAAAAATTACAGTTGACCGGCTATTTCGTGTGAACGGTACAAGCGCCCAACAGACCGGTGTAATTCCTGACATATTCTTACCGGACTATAGTGAAACACAGTCGGAAAGAGAAAAAACACTGCCTTTTTCTCTTCAGAATGTAACCATAGATCCAAACAAATATTATCATCCGTATCCCCCCATAAATTTGGATACATTGAAATCCTTTACAAAATCATTTACAGATACGAACAATTTATTTATTTCGTTTAATAACTATCTCGGTCTCCTTGTTAACGGCCAGATAGTGCGGGATCAGACACTTGTTTTCAAAAATATGTTGATGGAAAGAACGCAGGTATTCAACAAACTGAATGAAGGGGAAAAATCGCTAAACAGTCAGAAGACTCCATATGAAATTGAATGGGATCAGTATGAAAAAATCAGAATGCGGTCGGATGAAGATCTTCAAAAGTCAAATTTCATGCTCACCCAGGTAATGACCCGGGATACAGGCGTTTTATTGGGTTATGAAATAGCTTTTCGTATGAAAAAATAAAACGCGAACGATCGTGGGTCCAAAATCAAATGTTCTTATGCGCCGAATTTTTTATTTGTGTTTCTTTATATTTTATTTCCAATGCAGTTCGTTAGGTCAGGTTATAGAAAATGCAGGAGATTATATGACTGCGATGTCCAATGCGCAACTGGAAATGAACCAAAAATATATGGCGTATATAAGTGCATCTGCTCATAGCCGCCGTGAAAGAAAAATAGAAAAACTTCGAGGTCAGGCGTTGGAAAGTATAAACAATGCAAAATACAAAACCACAGATCTTCCAAAATACAAGGGTGATAACTCTCTCCGACAGGCGAGTATCGACTATATTCAGTTTTGTTTTAGAATTTTTAACGAAGACTATTCAAAAATCGTGAATATGGAAGAGATCGCGGAGCAGTCCGTAGATCAGATGCAGGCTTTTTTGTTACTTGAAGAAAAAACCAGCCAGAAACTGCAGGAAGCCAATGAAACACTTGCCCATGCTGAAAAAGATTTTGCGGCTAAATACAAAGTGAACCTGGTAAATTCAAAGAATGAGCTCACGGAAAAAATGGGTATGGCGGGGAAAGTGAACAGCTATACCGACAAAATTTATATTATATTTTTCAAGTGTAACTGGGAAGATGGCCAGCTTTTTAATGCCCTGAATGCTCATAAACTCAATGATGCAGAACAGGCAAGAAATTCTCTTATCGGATTTGCGACTGAAGGCCTTCAGCAACTTCAAACAGACAGCTTGAGAACTTTTAATGGCAACCCATCGTTATCTGCAGGTTGTAGAGATGCTTTACAGTTCTATAATAATATGGCAAAAAACGATATTCCGAAGCTGACTGATTTTTATTTGAAACAGGAGAATTTCAATAAAATAAAAAAAGTATTGGAAGCAAAGGGAACTGATAAAACAAAAGAAGATGTGGATCAATATAATAAAGCAGTGAAAGACATCAATGCAAGTGCGAACAGTTTTAATCAGTTGAATCAGGATCTGAATACACGCCGACAGGAAGTCGTTCAAAACTGGGAGAAAGCAGAAAAATCATTTCGGGATGATCTTATTCCATACTACAAATAGTGTGAGAGTGTGAGAGTGTGGGGTAAACCAAACAAACTCTCACACTCTCACACTTGTATTATCTAGTGATTATCAGCGGGAACTTCATTTTGTGTTCCGGCTTCCGGATCACTATATAATGGGTTCTTTACAAAACTGCTGTCGGTAAGCGTTCCAAGAAAACTGATTAAATAAAACCGGTCATTGTCGGATATCGGAATTCCATTTGTCAGGGAGCTGTCCAATGTTGGACCCTGAACAATTCCCTTGTTATAGTGTTCAAGAACATCACTTATTGTTGAGAAGCGACCGTCGTGTCCATAAGGGAAAGTCAGAAAAACATTCCGCAAAGAGGGAACGCGGAATTTTAGTGAGTCTTCTTTTTGGCCGGTGATCCGCATACGTCCATAATCTTTCAATGTACTGTCAAGGGGGATGCCCGTGTTCCTGTAGCTGAAATCCGTAAAAAGAGGTTCCCGGTGACATCGGGCACATTTCTGCTGAAATATTTCATAACCCTTTTGTTCGTATTGACTAAACTTGGTAACGCCTCTTTTTACCTGGTCGTATTTTGCATTCGCTGAGACCAGCGAAGCAGTAAACTGCGCAAGCGCTTTCAATATACGTTGAGAATTGATTCCCGGAGATCCGAATACCTGTTCAAACAATTCAGGGTATCCTTTATCTTTTTTCAATTTCCCGATTATCTGACCGAGGTCCTCTGCCATCTCATGCGGATCAAGTAGGGGAGCAAGCGGTTGTACTTCAATGTGATTGATGCCGCCATCCCAATTCAATTCTTTTTCCCAGGCCAGATTAAAGAGTGCCGGGGCATTTCGAAAACTGAATTGATTGTTGAATCCATGACTGAGACGATGTTCGTAAGTTGCAAAAGCTGCAAACTGCTGATGACAGGAGGCACAGGGAAAATTTCCGTCTTTTGAAAGCTTACCGTCGTAAAATAGTTTTCTTCCCAATTCAAAACCCTGCATAGTTCGCGGATTATTTTGAAATGTATAAACAGGCTTGGGAAAACCATTCGGAACAATAAACGGATATGGAGTATTAATCCACATAAATCCGCAGACGCTTATCAGGGCTATGACCTTGAAAGATTTCATGGATTTGAAGTGAGTGAAAGCCCCGTAAAACTCCCAACAAAATTCTCGGATATTTTCCTGGATAATTCTCCGGGTGTTGTACAGGATGGAATATCCTTAATTCGGAGGGGTGTTGGTCCATCAAAAAAATAGTCGAGTTCAATGGGCACTTCAACAATGATTTTATATTCACTGGTAATTCTGAATACCTGGTCATTCGTTGTATTCATTTTAATTTTCCATACCGTACTATAAGGGATTCGGTAACCTCCGATGTGATAAGCAATGGCATGTTCCGGCAGATTTGATAAGGGTGAATTGCCTTCAATTTTAAAACTCTGATATCCGCTGTTCCAAGTCCAGAACATTCCTTTTAACGGGTCAAGTGGGCCTGTTTTTGCCCCACTGTTCTGATCCAAAGAATCGATACCTAGCTCAAATTGAATGCCATTACAGGTGCCTCCTCCCGCTGGTATTTCCATCATCGTTGTAGAAGAGTCCGATAGGTCTATGAGTTGATAGTCCCCTTTTGACAACAAATTTGCTTCTTTGTCTGTATATACTGGTGAGATGTTGCCTGCGTAAAAACGAAACCGGCTGATTTCAAATGTTTCTCCAAATGGATTTTTATAATCTTTGTTAAGTTGAAGAGGTTCGCCATGAACATTAACTCTGAAACGAATGAATAAGCTGGTAACGGAATTCGTTTTCTGAAAAGATGTAGAAATAAAAAGCAATATTAAAAAACTCAGAATCCGTTTTATACGGCAGGATTTCTGAGAATTTCTTTCGAATTTATTCAAGTGAAATACATTAATCAATTCGGTTGATTTTTTTTCTCAGTTCTTTTGTACGCGAATGCTGTTGTTTTACTTTCTTTTTTTTCTCTTTTGATGCAAAACTGGGTTTTGTAGGTTTTCTTGGTTTTGGTTTTATCAGTGCTCTTTCCAATAAATTTCCCATTTTTTCTGTCACTTCCTGTTTATTGTCGAGCTGTGAACGATGCACCTGTGATTTAATTTGCAGAAAGCCATCACTCGTTATCCTGGAAGCTAATTTCTCTTCGAGCAGATCTTTCTGATCTTCTGTAAAAAGATCTGAATTCCTGATATGGAAATACCCGATTACCATGGTCTCGACCTTATTCACATTTTGACCACCCTTTCCACCACTTCGCGCAGTGCGGAAACTAATTTCCCGTGAAACATCTATCTTCATTTCGTAAATGTAATTTGATTAATTTAAATTGATGCGTGTAGTTGTTCAAAGGGTCAAACATGCCAAGGTATTGATCAACGGGTTGGTTCATTCTTCCATCGAATCTGGATTAATGATACTTATCGGCATTGAAAACGCAGATGGTCCGGACGATGTTCAATGGTTAAGTAATAAGCTGGTTAACATGCGGATATTTAGCGATGAGAACGGAATTATGAATCTGTCTCTTCCGGAAATTGGCGGGGATATCTTACTTGTCAGCCAGTTTACGTTATTTGCATCTACAAAAAAAGGGAATCGGCCATCATATATCCGGGCGTCAAAGCCGGATATCGCGGTGCCATTGTATCAACAATTGATTTATCAATTGGAAATTGACCTTGGTAAGAAGATTTATACTGGAGTATTTGGAGCTGACATGCAGGTAGAAATCCAAAATGACGGACCTGTTACCATAATATTGGATACAAAACAAAAAGAATAATGAAACTGAAAGTTTATATAGCAAATGCATTTTCGGATAAGAAATTCGGGGGTAATCCAGCAGCGGTAGTGCCATTGAATGAATGGTTAAGCGAAAGATTGATGCAACAAATTGCAGCACAAAATAATCTGGCTGAAACGGCTTATTTCGTTAAAGAAGGGAACGACTATTCAATTCGTTGGTTCACTCCTGCGGTAGAAGTTGATCTGTGTGGCCATGCAACACTCGCATCTGCGCACATATTGTTCAATCATTTGAATTTTACAGGTGACCACCTTGTTTTTCATTCTAAAAGCGGACCACTGCATATTTCCAGGAAGGAGGATAAAATCACATTAAATTTTCCTGCCAATAAACCCGAAGAGATATCGGACGATGGAGTGATCGCGAAATCGATAGGGGCAAACCCCAAAGCGATTTTTAAATCCCGATTTGACTATATGGTTGTGTTGGAGAGCCAGTCGGATGTTGAGAAGTTAAACCCCGATCTAAGCCTTGTAAAGAAACTTCCAGCGAGGGGACTGATTGTTACAGCAAAAGGAGACGAAGCAGATTTTGTTTCCCGGTGTTTCTACCCTCAATCAGGCATAGACGAAGATCCGGTAACAGGTTCTGCCCATACAGTAATGGTCCCTTATTGGGCGGCTGAAACAGGCAAAAATAGATTAACGGCCATTCAACTGTCTGCAAGACGCGGTTACCTCGATTGTGAGTTTGCGAACGACAGAGTGTTTATGTCGGGTCACGCGCTTACCTATCTGGAGGGCGATTTTTATATTTAATCTGATGTGCCTGGTTGACCACCATTAATTCATTTGCTCCAACATTTCCGTTTTACCAAAATTCCAAAAGATGCAAACTGAAGAAATTTCAATCCGCGATGCGCAGCGAATAGTAGACGATTGGATAAATAATATAGGCGTGCGTTATTTTAATGAACTGACCAACATGGCGATATTAACTGAAGAAGTTGGGGAGGTAGCGAGACTGATGAGTCGTATTTATGGGGATCAGTCTTTTAAAGAGGGCGAAAATGACAAAAAGCTTTCTGATGAACTTGCCGACGTATTATGGGTTATTTTATGCATTTCAAATCAAACCGGAACAGATCTTACTGATGCTCTGAAAAGAAATTTCGCAAAGAAGAATATCAGAGACACTAACCGGCATCTCGAAAACCCAAAACTAAAACCCAATAAATCAGATTTGTAACTAATATTCTCACACTCTCACACTTGTTTTACTGTCCCTGTGCCAGGCTGTAAGCTTTTTTACCGTTTATTACATTCAATAATTCCAGTGAGCTGATTTTAAAATCGCCACTCAGGCTTACATATAAACCGATTACATCCTGTTGATTCAGCGGAGATCCATCCAGACTTTCGAATCTTGCGTTATAAAGGTTTACCAGATTGGTATACACGGAACCCGTGGGCCAAACCTGTGTGCCCCGATTACTGATATTTAGAAGATTGAATTTTACACCGCCATGCCGCTGACATTTTTTTGCAATAAACTCAGGTTGCTCTGAGCTTTCAATAAACATGTCTACCCCAACGATATATTCTTTTTCCGTGCTCGAGTCTACCGAAACCATCATCTGGTTATGATCCATTTTAAACAATGTCGGTGTAATGTGCATGTTAGGCACCACGGGCTTTGCTCCATGTTCAGGAGTTTTTCCAAAGTTGTTTATTATAGCTTGTGCAAATTCAGTGGTGTTTTTACCTGGAATTTTTTTATCTCCGAAATCTCCGGTATGAATACCTTGTTCGAGCGTATACAATAATGCATTCTCTATGACCGCCGCATTTTCCATTAAACCCAGATGACGCAACATAGCAATGCCACTTAACAGAAGTGCAGTAGGGTTCGCGATATTCTTTCCTGCAATATCGGGAGCGGTGCCGTGAACTGCCTCGAATATGGATATATGATCCCCGATATTTGCTGAGGGAGCGAAGCCAAGTCCGCCGACAAGGCCTGCGCAGAGGTCAGAAATGATATCTCCCTGTAAATTGGTAAGCACAACTACATCAAATTCCTGTGGCTGAACAACCAGTTTCATTGCCAGATCATCTACAATGATATCGTCTGATTTTAGCTCCGGGTATTCTTTCGCAACTTCCTGAAAACATTCAAGGAACAGACCATCTGTGAGCTTCATGATATTCGCTTTATGCCCACAGGTAATTCTTCGTGCACCATTTTTCTTGGCCATCTCAAATGCATATCTGATTACTTGCAAACTTCCGGGTCTGGTGATGAATCTGCGGCTTAAGGCCACATCGTGGGTGGGCATATGTTCGATGCCGCCATATGTATCTTCAATATTTTCACGCACTATGGTAATATCTATTGGAATACCGGCTTTTGAAAAAACCGTTTCAACACCATGAAGCGATATGAAAACACGTTTATTTGCATAAGTGTTCCAGGTCTTTCTTGCGGTGACGTTGATGCTTTTAACACCTTTTCCTTTTGGCGTTTCCATAGGCCCCTTAAAAAGTATCCCCAGCTCTTCAATCACATGTTGGGATTCCGGAGTCATTCCATTGGAAAAGCCCTTATCGAATACCCATTTCCCCATGTCTACGATTTCATACTCAAGCGGTACTTTATTGGAGTTAAAAATATGTAAGACTGCCTCCATGATTTCCGGACCTATGCCGTCGCCCTTTGCTACTGCTATTTTCATGATATGATTAGTGGTTGAAGAAGGCGAATTTACATTTTAATGCCTAAAGCCTAAAGCTAAAAGCCTAAAACTTTTCATTAACGTGGTATTGTAATGTCATTCCAGTTTTAAGGAGTGGCAAGTCAATGAATATGTTAATTTATAGAATCTGTTAAACATGCGAGTTTTGGGCTTTAAGCTTTAGGCTTTGAGCTTTTTCCGTATTTTTATAGAAATTAACTCCATGGCGAACAAAATTTCAGAAGGGGTTGAAATTGATGTAGAAACTTTTTATCAGCCGGACTATAGTAATCCTGTCGCTGGAGAGCATATGTTTGCGTATCGCATCACTATTTGGAATCATAATAATTTTCCCGTTAAGCTCCATAGACGCCAGTGGCATATTTTCGACAGCAACGGTAGTCAGCGGGAAGTGGAAGGTGAAGGGGTAGTAGGTGTACAACCCGTTTTACAACCCGGGGAAAAGTATCAATATGTGAGCGGCTGTAATCTGCGTACGGAAATGGGTAAGATGTATGGCAGCTATCGCATGGAAAACCTGCATACAAAAACCAGTTTTGAAGTAAACATTCCTATGTTTGAAATGATTGTTCCTTTTAAAATGAACTAGCTTAATGATCAATTATTGATAATTATATTTAATTATGCGGTCTTTAAAAGAAATCAATTATTAATATTCGATAATTAATCATCAGACGCAGTGGCTTCTACTACGATTTTATTCAATCTGTTTGTTAAAGGAAATAAAAGTAACCCCGCTATAAGAGCTGCAGCCGCACTGATTCCAAAGAACAGCGCTTTACTGTCAAAATGATCCCAGAAGCCCGTCATGATGCCTGCTATTTTACCGCCCAGTGAAGTTGTGATAAACCATCCTCCCATCATTAATGCGGTAAATCGTCTTGGAGCGACTTTCGATACCAGAGAAAGTCCGACAGGACTCACAAACAGTTCACTGACCGTGAACACGCCGTAACTGAAAAAGATCCAGCCGGAAGAAACTTTATGCTGATAAATGTCCGTCGACAAAGCAGCGATGACCATCAAAAGAGAAGACAAACCTGCAATGATTGTACCCCAGGCAAATTTTGAAGGCGTCGAAAGTTCTTTACCCCTCGATTTCATATAACCGAACAAACCAACAACCAAAGGTGTCAGCACGATAATCCAAAAGGGATTAATAGATTGATAGATCTCCGTAGAAATCAATTTTAAATTCTCTCCTTTTGCCGGCCACTCATCTTTTGGAATATTTTGCAAATAAGGATCATTTCCCTGATGTGTCACCACTTTTCCGCTGGCATCAACTTGTGCATGGAAATGCCCGTCCAGTACAGGAACTTCTTTTAGTTCAGTATTTACCGTATTTAGAAAACCAAAGTTTGACAATGGTTTTTCCAAAACCGCCGGGGCATCTCTTTTGGTATAACTGTCAGCCCAAATAGTCAGCGATGTTGCATTTTGATTATAAATATTCCAGAAAATAATGGAAACACCGAACAACGTGAAAAGTGTTGCGATTCTTTTTCTATCGAAACCTTTACAACGGTACCAAACACTTGCATAAAAAATTATAATTGGTACACAGGCAAAAATAAACGCGTCATTCGAGTGGGACCCGAAAAGATTATTGGATCCCGGAGCAAACCATCCAACGATACCAGCCAGAATTGCCGGCACAAAAACATAGTAAACTATTTTTGAAAAAGGCATATCTTCTTTCTGCACTGGTTTTATTACATCCGCATGTTTTATGTATTTCTGTCCCGAGGCAAATATGAGCAGACATAAAATCATTCCAAATCCGGCGGCTGCAAACGCATAACCCCACGAATATTTTATTCGCAAATAGGCTGCAACAAAATTGCATATGAAGGCCCCAATATTTATACCCATGTAAAAAATATTATAGGCAATATCTTTTTTTGGCTTGAGTTCTTCCTTGTTATAAATATTTCCCAGCAGTGTGCTGATATTTGGTTTGAAGAACCCATTTCCAATGATTACACAGCCAAGTGCAACAAACATCAAATTTCCGCTGTGGGGTACCGACATTAAAAAATAACCAAGCGCCATCAATGAGCCCCCCAGGAAAATGGACAGACGATAACCAAAATATCTGTCTGCAATGAGGCCGCCTAAAAAGGGAGTAAGATAAACAAGGGCGATATAGCTGCCCGTTATATCCGCTGCCAGGCTTGTATCAAATCCGCGGCCGCCGTTCCCTACGGTATCGTGTAAAAAAAGAAAAAGTATTCCTACCATCAGATAATATCCAAATCGCTCCCACATCTCTGTAAAGAATAATACATATAACCCGCGGGGATGTCCTTGTTTCGGAAGCGCAGTATTCATGGTTTTTTACTTCTTTAGATAAATTAGTAATTGAATCGCCTAATGTAAGATTAATTTAATCATCAAAAATCAGCTTGCTTTTTCCCGTTTATAAAATTATTTTTAAGATCTGGGTTCGAATCGTGAATTTCGGGCCTAATCAAACTGATTCATGAATATTTTATTATTAGGTGGTGGAGGACGAGAGCACGCCCTGGCATGGAAATTTGCACAAAGCAAAGACTGTAAATCATTATTTATAGGCCCTGGAAATGCGGGTACGTCAGTGTTTGGGACGAATGTGCCAATTGATCCGACCGATTTTCCTGCTGTACGTAAAGTGTGCCTGGACAAGGATATTAATATGGTGGTTGTAGGTCCTGAAGAGCCGCTGGTTAAAGGTATCGTTGATTATTTTTTAGCCGACAAGTCCATTAGTCATATCCCTGTTATTGGTCCGTCTGCTTCAGCAGCAAGACTTGAAGGAAGCAAAGCCTTTTCCAAACAGTTTATGAAGAAACACGGAATCCCAACGGCAGAATACAGAGAATTTGATGCAGATCATTTTTCTGAAGGGTTGGAATATGTAAAGTCACACAGTCTGCCTGTGGTTCTTAAGGCAGACGGCCTTGCTGCGGGGAAGGGCGTTATTATTTGCAATAGTCATATTGAAGCTATGGCTGAGTTTGAACTGATGCTTCAACAGGACAAATTCGGGGAAGCTGGTCGTAGGATCGTTGTGGAAGAATTTCTGGATGGAATTGAATTGTCTGTTTTTGTGCTTACTGACGGGGACCACTATGTGCTTTTACCCGAAGCTAAAGACTATAAAAAAATCGGTGAAGGAGATAAAGGTCCTAATACGGGTGGCATGGGCGCAGTAAGTCCCGTACCGTTTGCAGATAACGAATTCATGTTAAAAGTTAAGGAGCGAATTGTGGACCCTACGATCCGGGGATTGAAGGCTGATAATATTGAATACCGCGGATTTATTTTTATCGGTCTTATAAAAGTAAATGACGAGCCGATGGTTATTGAGTATAATTGCCGGTTGGGTGATCCCGAAACCGAAGTGGTGATACCGAGAATGAAAAACGACCTTGTGGAATTGTTGTGTGCCGTTGTTGATAAAAATCTTAATGAAAAAACAATAGAAATTGATAAACGCGTTGCTGCGACAATGGTCGCGGTGAGTCGCGGGTATCCGGGCAGTTATGAAAAAGGGTTTCCAATTTCCGGACTGGATACTATACATGATGAAAGTCTGATTTTCCACTCAGGTACTTTATTGGTCAAAAACGAAGTGGTCACCAACGGCGGCAGGGTTCTTTGTGTAACTTCTTATGCCGGAAACATTCAGGAAGCGATCCGTAAATCCATGGTCGTTTTAACTCAGATCGACTTTGACGGGATCTACTTCAGGCGGGATATCGGATATGAGTTTCTTTAATTATTTTTTAATCGTTGGCAGTTAGCCGTTGATCGTTGGCCGAAATCCAAATCAACCGCCAGGCGCCAACCGCCAACGGCCAACCATATGAGAGAATTGCACTACTCGGATTATCTGCAACTCGACAAACTCCTCGATATACAGCAATTGCAGAGCGATCTGCACGGGTCGCATGCGCACGACGAAATGCTCTTTATAGTCATCCACCAGGCATATGAACTCTGGTTCAAACAATTGATATATGAATTGGATTCGATTACAGCAATATTTGAAAAGCCAACATTAAATGATGATTCACCTGAATTGCAAACTATCGTACACCGCCTTTCACGTTGCAACACGATTTTGAAATTATTGGTCCAGCAGATAGAAGTGATGGAAACGATGTCGCCCATGGATTTTCTGGATTTTCGGGATATGTTACGGCCAGCTTCGGGATTTCAAAGCATTCAGTTTAAAATACTCGAAGCGAAACTTGGTTTAAAATTCGGTCAAAGACATGAAAAGGGACACTATTTGTCGCAACTTAGAGTAAACGAAGTAACTAACATCCATCAGGTAGAATCTCAGAAAACACTTTTAGAGCTGGTGAATGAATGGCTGCAAAGAATGCCATTTTTGAAGGAAAATGAATTTTGGACGGGTTATCGTAAGCTCTATCTTGAAAGTCTTACTGAAGGAGAGAAAGATCATGCGGCTCTGTTCGATACCGTATTTTCCGACGAGTATGTAGCAAAAGAACCAGTTATTCGTTCGCTGAGCCCGTCGGCTTCCAGGGCGGGACTTTTTATCATGATTTATCCCGGATATCCGATACTCCAACTCCCTTACAGATTGCTTGTCGCATTACTGGAAATGGATGAACAACTAAGCACCTGGCGTTACAGACATATGCATATGGTTCATCGGACGATTGGAACCCGGGTTGGAACAGGTGGTAGTTCCGGACGTGGATATTTGCAGGGTACGATCGACAAACATTTCATTTTTCGGGAAATCGCTCAATTAACGAGTTTTCTCATTGAGAGAAAAAAACTACCTCATCTTGACCGCGAATTGGAAAGACGTTTGGGATTTGCTTCAGAATAAACTGACGACCTTAAAAAATATCCTGCTGAAAATAGCGTTCAGTGCAGGATACCGGAGATTAATGTTCGCTTTGTTAATTCCGATTATTTCCGTCAATTTTGCAGCATCGTAACAGAATATAAATCTGACCTTTTAAAATGGGATTATTCAATTTCCTGACGCAAGAGATTGCTATGGATCTGGGCACCGCTAACACCCTGATCATTCATAATGACGAGATCGTAGTTAACGAACCGAGTATAGTTGCACTTGACCGGAACAATCCCAAAACAGTGCTTGCTGTTGGAAAACGGGCACTCATGATGCATGAAAAGACTCATGAGAGCATACGTACCGTTCGCCCCCTCAAAGACGGGGTTATTGCGGATTTTAATGCTGCTGAGCTCATGATAAGGGAAATGATCAAGATGATCTATCCTAAAAAGCCTCTTTTTCCCCCTAGCTGGCGAATGATGATCTGTATACCATCCAGTATAACCGAAGTGGAAAAAAGAGCTGTACGCGACAGTGCCGAACAGGCGGGTGCCAAAGAAGTATATCTTATCCATGAACCCATGGCTGCTGCCTTGGGTATCGGAATAGATGTGGAAGAACCAGTAGGCAATATGATCATTGACATTGGTGGTGGTACTACAGGTATTACAGTTATCGCGTTGGCGGGTATCGTTTGTGATCAGTCTATTCGTATTGCGGGTGACGAATTCACCGCTGATATCATGGAAGCACTTCGTCGGTATCACAGTTTGTTAATAGGAGAACGAACGGCAGAGCAAATAAAGATCCAGATCGGAGCTGCTCTTAAAGATTTGGATAACCCACCCGATGATATTCCCGTAAATGGACGCGACCTCGTTACAGGTATTCCCAAACAGATCCTGGTAAGCTACCAGGAAATTGCCGAAGCACTTGACAAAAGCATATTCAAAATTGAAGAAGCCATTCTGAAAGCATTGGAAACTACTCCGCCTGAATTAGCCGGAGATATTTATCGTCGGGGATTATACCTGACCGGTGGCGGCGCCCTGCTCAGGGGTCTTGACAAAAGGTTAAGCCAAAAGATTAAACTTCCTGTTCATATTGCCGACGACCCGTTAAAAAGCGTTGTAAGAGGAACAGGTATTTCTTTAAAGAATTATGACAGATATCCGTTTGTGATGCGATAGGACCAAAGTATGGGAGTATGGGAGAATGAAAGTATGGGTAACCTTTTGGGATTGTGCATTATTTTTTCTCACTCAGATGAAGCAAATTTAAAATTATAAACTCCACGTGCGTAATGTTTTTCTCTTCATCAGAAAGTATTCGAATTTTCTATTCTTCCTGCTGTTACAGGTAATTTCTCTCAGTTTTCTTTTCAGGTACAATAAATATCATGAAGCAGCCTTTATGAATGTTGCAGGCGAATTTACGGGCAGCATTAATCAGCGATTTAATAAGGTCGAGTCTTATTTTCGTCTTAAGCAAATCAATGAACAGCTTGCTGCCGAAAATCTGCGCTTGAATCAAATGGTCAAAGAGAATTTTGAAGGCGCTGGTGGTCCGGGGAAAACGGTAAACGATACCCTGCAAACAGATTCTCTTCGTGAAATAAGAAAGTATGTCTGGATGGGCGCAAAAGTAGTTGGAAGCACCATCAATACACAAATTAACTTTCTCACCATTCATCGGGGTTTATTGCAGGGAGTTAGACCAAATATGGGTGTTGCCGGCCCGCAGGGAATTGTGGGGCAGGTTATGAATGTCAGCGATAATTATGCGACGGTATGGACCCTTCTTAACCGTCAATTTAAAGTCGTCGTAAAACTGAAAAATGGCGGCGAACGAGGAACATTGGAATGGGATGGTGTGAGCCCGCTATACGTTACACTAAAGGATATCCCTAAAAGTGCAAAAGTAAAAAAAGGAGATTCTGTTGTAACCAGTCCAACATCGTCCATGTTTTCAGGTGCTTTGTTGATGGTGGGAACAATAGATGAAATTATCGATGACAAGAGTAGCAATTTTTATACGCTGCGAATTAAACCGGCTACCGATTTTTCAAGTATTGAATATGTGTATGTAATAGAAAACGCCCAGCTGGTAGAACAAAAACAGCTGGAAGACTCGACCCGAAAAAAATTCCAATGAGCGAATTGCTGAAAAATATATTTCGTTTTATCCTGTTTATCTTTGTTCAGGTGTTTATTCTTTTCAAGATGCCACCGCTGCATCGGTTCATTACTCCATACTTATACTATCTCTACATTCTCTGGCTTCCTTTTAGCATGACCCGCGCAGCGTTAATGACGGTGGCATTTTTATTTGGACTAAGCCTGGATTATTTTATGCACACACCCGGACTGCATGCCGCCGCATGCGTTTTAATCGCTTATTTAAGACCATTCGTTGTAAATATGCTGATTTCGCAGGAGGGCGCTGATAAGAACTATTTATCTCCATCAATAACCAGTATGGGTTGGGCGCCTTATTTTACTTACGTATTTGTGCTCACCTTGTTTCATCATGGATATCTTGTTTTTCTGGAATGGATGAGTTTCGGTTCTTTTTTGTATTTTATCGGGAAAGTAATTGCAACAACCGGTATCAGTATGTTGTTGATATTGCTTACCGAATTATTATTTTTCAGAAAGGAAAAGTTCAGAACAAATACGGTTTAATTAATTCCAATATCCGGAGATGCCTGTTTTTAATCAATCGCGCAGTAATATCATTCGCCTCATCTTTTGCGGGATGTTCCTGGTAATATTTGTGCAGCTCTTTAACCTCCAGATCTTTTCTGATAAGTATAAAAAAATGGCGCAGGAAAATGCGCTTTTTCCTAAAAGAGTATACCCTACTCGCGGTATTATATATGATCACAACCAGCGTGCAATCCTCAACAATACGATTCTTTATGATCTGATGGTCACCCCATCGCAGGTAAAAAACATTGATACAGCTTTTTTTTGCCAGATCCTGGATATCGACTCGGCCGAATTCAGGTCCCGCGTATTAGACGCCAAAATAAAAAATGGCCCGTTCCGACCTTCCATATTTGAAGATTTGCTGGAGCCTGACCTGTATGCGAAACTCGAAGAGAACATATGGCGCTTTCCTGGTTTTAACTTGCAGGAAAGACCTGTGAGAATTTACCCTTTTGATGCCGCTGCGCACATTATGGGATATGTGGGTGAGGTCGATTCAAGTATTCTGAAACGTTCCAATTATTTTTATCAGATAGGTGATTATGTAGGAAGAAGTGGGCTGGAACAATTCTATGAAAAGCAACTGATGGGAAAACGTGGAATAGAGTTTTGGATAAAAGACAATAAAAACCGTCTGGTGGGTCATTATTCGGATCGCGCTATCGACACACCGGCGGTGGCGGGAAGGAACCTGCACACATACCTGGATATCGAATTGCAACAGCTTGCCGAGAAATTGCTCACGAATAAAATTGGATCCGTTGTTGCCATCGAGCCAAAAACGGGCGGTATACTTGCCATGGCTTCCGGGCCTGACTACGATCCAAATTCTTTAACCGGCCCGGACAAACAAAAAAATTATGCACAACTGGCGCTTGATGTAAGAGCCCCGCTGCTCAACCGTGCCATTAAAGGTTTGTATCCTCCTGGTTCCACATATAAACCCCTGGGCGCTTTGGTGGGATTGGATGAAGGAGTTATTACCCAGGCAAGCGGTTATCCATGCCTGGGAGTATATCTTGCTTGCACCCATCCGGTAAAATGTCTCGAGAAATGGCCGGGTCATGCTGCAAATCTGAGACTTGCAATTGCACATTCCTGTAATTCATTTTTCTGCAACACTTTCCGATTAACTGTCGATAATCGCAAAATTGGCGATGTACGAGATGGATTGGAAACCTGGAAATCCTATATGAACAGATTCGGCCTTGGTCATAGGATTGGCGTGGATCTTCCAAGTGAAGACGGAGGTAATATTCCTGATACTACTTCGTACGATAAAGAGTACCACGGATCCTGGAATTCCTGCACGATGACAACCCTCGGCATAGGTCAGGATAAGATGCTTGTCACCCCTTTGCAAATGGCCAATGCCATGTGTATTGTTGCTAACAAGGGTTATTTCTATATTCCTCACTTCGTGCAAAATGTGGAAGGCCATTCAATAGAAGATACCATTCTTGATAAATACAATGTAAAACACGAAGTACTCACACATATCTCTGATGCGGATTATGAAACGGTGATCAGTGGAATGCAGGATGTTACAGAAGTCGGAACTGCCAAAATCGCAAGAATTGACGGTATCAATATGTGTGCTAAAACGGGAACAGCTGAAAACTATTTGACACTTGAAGGTAGAAGAACCAAACTGAACAACAATTCTATGTTTGTGTGTTTTGCTCCAAGGGAAAATCCAAAGATTGCGATTGCCGTGGTCATACAGAACGCAGGATTCGGTGCAACATGGGCCGGACGAATAGCGAGTCTGATGGTAGAAAAATATTTACGCGATACGCTGACAGCTGAACGAGTGAAACTTGCGACTGAAATTGCCAATACGAATTTGCTTCCTGGATACCTGGTACGTTTGCAGTTTATCACTGATTCCGTAAGAGCTGTTCTATGGGCCAAGCAGAGTGGCGACAGCGCACGTTGGAGAACATATCAGGACCCCTCCCTTCGCCGACAAATGCTCGATACATTACACAGGCCGACAACCCATATAACCATCCCTTTTGGACCAAGAACGCGTATCTCCGGAACCGTAGCAGATAGTTCCAGAGTAAAAAGAACAGACTCTTCCATTTTCAGGAAAACAGATACAAGCGGAAAGTCCGGCAGAACCCATACAAAGAAGCCGATTGACACGTTTGCGATAAAACCCGAAGAAGAACCGGTTATACAGAAAGACACAAATACAAACCCTTCACCATGAACCAGCGCAATACATCTTTTGTGAAAGGCGCGGATCGATCGCTGATCTGGCTCTGGTTTATACTTTCAGTAATTGGAATAATGAGCATTTTCTCAGCTACCTATCACGATGGTGATAATATTCTGCAGGGGTTTATTTCTTTAAAAACGGACTATAGTCGCCAGTCACTTTTTTTTGTGATTAGCGGCATTTTTGGTATTGTGATTTTGCTCACTGACAGCAAATTTTTTACAGCAACCGCCAACCTTTCTTATGCATTCGGAATTTTCCTGATGCTGCTGGTATTTCCTTTTCATTCCAACATTAAAGGGACTTCATCCATCATCAAACTGGGTTCTTCTATTCAGATTCAGCCTGCTGATATTTGTAAAATATTTGTAAACCTTGCGCTGGCGAAATATTTGTCGAGAGTAGAAACAGACTTTGCAAGGCCCCGTTCGCAAATTATAGCGGCTATAATCGCTCTGGTTCCCGCAGGATTATCTATCATGCAAAAAGAAACCGGTCTTGCGCTGGTGTATTTTTCTTTCTTTCTGGTAATGTTTAGGGAAGGTCTTCCGGCATTGGTGCTGATTATTGGTTTTTCATTTGCTGTACTTGTTGTGGCCACACTGTTAATGGAACCGAATTTACTTGCACTCATATTAACCGGGATTGCCGCACTGGCTGTATATATATTAAGAAGACAAATTAAAAGACAACGTTCCGTTCTTTTTGCTATTGCCAGTATATGGTTTGTATGTGTGGGTGTGCAACGGTTTGTAGTTCCCTTTGTGTTTGATCATGTATTTCAGCCTTACCAGGTAAAACGTATTTATGATGCCATCGGTAAAGACTATGTGCCAAAAAATGCTGCAGCAGAAAAAGAAATTGAAGAGAAATCGGTCGGTAAGAAAAAGGATAATAGCAATTATAATGTAAAACAAAGTAAGATTGCCATTAGTAATGGTGGATTACTTGGCCAGGGCTTGCTTAAAGGAACGCAGACCCGTTACGATTTCGTTCCTGAACAAAGGACAGACTTTATTTTCTGTACTATAGGGGAGGGGTTTGGTTTTCTTGGAAGCATTGCGTTTCTTGGTATTTATGTTGTGCTATTAATGCGGATTGTAACCATCGCAGAACGCCAGCGAAGTGTATTTAGCAGAGCGTACGCTTACGGTGTTGCTTCCGTTTTTTTCTTTCATATCGCTATCAACATTTGTATGACGATTGGTCTCGCACCGGTTATCGGTATTCCCCTGCCATTCGTAAGTTATGGAGGAACCTCACTTTTGACATTCAGCGTCATGCTGTTTATCCTCGCTAAACTTGACGCAGACCGGCAGATGGTCCTTAGATAAATATAAAGATATAAGAGTATAGGAGTATAAGAGTATAGGAGTATAAGAGTGTAATGTGTAAGAACGATACTCTTATACTCCTATACTCTTATACTCTTATACTCCTATACTATATTTGTGTCATGCAAATCATTCCGCTTTCAGAAGGTGCTTTTACGATCGACAAAACAAAAAACTTCCTTCCTTTCGACCCGGCCAAAGATGATTTGCAAAAACGATCCGCAGGAAGTTTGCTCGTCGAAATACAGCCATTTCTTTTGATTACAGAAAGAGATGTTTTGCTCATGGATACGGGCCTTGGCTTTGAACAAGACAGTTCCATGCAGATTCATCGGCTCATCCAACAGGCAGGCGTAGATCCCAATGCCGTTACCAAAGTGTTGCTGAGTCATTTACATAAGGATCACGTAAGCGGCGCCGGTAAAACAAATCCGGGTGGCGGCAAAGTGGCATCGTTTCCCAATGCCATTTATTATTTACAGCAGCGTGAATTGGAATACGCATTTGAAAAAGGATTTCCGAGTTACGAACCTGAATCTTTTGCTTTTCTGGAAAATCTTTCGAATCTTGTAAAACTGGAAGGCAATGGAGTAATCGACGGATATATTCGTTATGAGGTTACGGGAGGTCATTGTCCCTTTCACCAGGTATTTCATATTGAAGCAGATGGAGAACATGCTTTTTTTGGTGGTGACGTGGCGCCGCAGATTAATCAAATGCGTAGCCGTTTCGTAGCTAAATATGATTATGATGGCCGGAAATGTATGGAGCTTCGACAGAAATGGTGGGAACAGGGTCAGAAGGAAGGGTGGACGTTTATGTTCTATCACGACATAAAATCTCCCATATACAAGTTTGAGTCAGCATGAAATGGATTTGGGTTATGCAATCGCCCGTGGATAACGTAAAAAGACGTAAGAAGACGTAAGAAAGCGTAAGAAGACGTAAAGTCCCTATGTTGAAGCTCCTATAAAGAAGAACTACGACAAATAAGTCACAAAAATGATTCCACTCATCATCGTTTTATTGAATAATAGTGGAAATCCTCAATTGGATTTCAGGATTGGTTTCAACACTTTGATATGGCCGTCGACAGGATCTGTATTTTTTAATTGCAGAATTCTCGTAATCAATGGATAGATATTTACATTTTCGAATCCTTTGATTTTCATCTTTGATTTAAATGCAGGTCCCCATGCATAAAAAGTAGCATGCATGACTGGGAGCGCCGGATCAAACCCGTGAGTGGCCGGATTGAGGTGCCGGCCGTTTAAGTTAAATACTTTAGGGGGATAGCTTACAAGAATAATATCTCCAATGCGATTGTAACGATCATCTTTTTTACTGTAATGCCAGCGTGCAGGCAGGTTAGTCGCGAGATATACTTCGTAATCTTTTGCTGCAGATTTCAATTCTTTATAAGCGGGCATTATATCCGCCGTATTTTTTGCATACATATGTACGATCGCCAGGGAATTCGTGATAACGAAACGACTGGTATCAATAGATTTTGGTAGGCTGAGAGTTTTGACAGTATCGATATCCGTCATTCCGTGATCTGAAACAAAAATATAATTCACCGGCAGATGGAGCGAGTCAATCGTTTTTACCAGTTGGGCTACCGACTGATCTACATAATGCACCGCATCTTCCGTCTGTTTTGAATCCACGCCGTGTACATGTTCTTCGTGATCCACATCGGGAATGTAAAAGGTAATGAGGTGAGGTCTTTTTTCTTCGGGTAAAATCAGCCAGTTACGAACGTCACGGATTCTTTCCTCCATTGGAATCAGCGAGTTGAATTTGTAATAATAGGTGGGTCTGACTCCCTGAATGGCCGCTTCGGCGCCAACCCAATAATAACTGGCTGTTATCATTTTTTGTTTTTCAGCAAGCACCCAGATGGGAGTTGCGTCATACCAGGAACTATCTTCCACTTCCTTTCGGTTACCCATGGTATAAACCTGATCGCGTGTTGGATCGAAAAATGTATTGTCTACTATTCCATCATGCGCCGGATAATCACCCGTCGCAATACTATAATGATTTGGAAAAGTTAATGACGGGAATGACGATTGCATATAATCCGCCGCCACTCCGGCGGTCCTGAATTGAATCAGATTTTTCGCCTGGAATTTATCGGCGAGATCGTACCGAAATCCATCGGCAGATATCAGAATCAAATAGGGTTTGTTTATTTGATCGGCACCATTCGTTCTGCCTGGAACAACATGCTGTGTACTGTCCTGCGCGTGAAGTAGTCCCGAGAAAACAAGAAACGATGCACAAAATAATTTCCTCATATCTTTAATTGTATGAATGCAAGATAAACAGCCAAGATGACCGGAGAAAATTGAAATGTAATCTACCTGTTAATTCGACTCAAAAGGTGATCTTGAGCTACTGCCAAACACAATTGCTGAAATATGAAAACGAAATTTACCGATTGGCGGATAAAGCTTTGGGCTTTTGGCTTTGAGCTTTCAGGCTTTTAAGGATTCTCCTGCAACCGCATTTGTTTTTTTAATTGCCGGTTTCTGATCTCCTCCTGGACAAAGTGCCCGAATTCTTTTTCTGATTTGAAGAAGATATCTATTTTTTGTGGGGAAAGCGCCTGACTGAATAAGGCGCTGTATTTTTTGCGGACGTTGAGTAAGGCTTCATCCAGTTCAATTTCACTTCTGCTGTTTCTTATCGCATCCTGCCTCGTTCTTTTCAATTCTTCAGCATACTGATTATAAATGGGCCAGAATTTCTGAGCCTCTTCAGGGCTTAGATCTAATCTCTTAGTGATGTATGCAATTTTAAGTGCTTCAAGGCGATTACCATTTTGTGCTACACTGACCAAAATAGTAAAAGCAAAACAAGTTAAAAGTAAAAGTCTCTTCATTAAGGATCAATTTACGTTTCGTTTGTCATCCGGCAATAATGTCGAATATTGTTCAAGCTCTTCATCCGGCACGCCACTCAACAGATCCTGCACGTCATTCTCGTTGAAATCAGTCGAAACCGATGAGGATGATAGACCAGGTGTCCAATGGATATCATCTGAATCCAGATAATTTGCCATATCCTGATCGCTTATTGTTGTCAGATCTTTTATTGGATCAGATATTTTACGATTATTCAAAGTGAACACGGCTGTTCCAAGTAAAGCGGCAATACCTGCAGCGACGGCATATTTAAAAACCTTCAAGTTAAAAACGGGTGTCCGTTTTAAATTTACTGTCGCCGGTGAAGTTTCTAAAGCCGGAATTTTTGTTTTGAGTGCCTCGAAATATCCTGCTGGTACCTGATATGGATTTTTATTTTTTAATTCCGCAAGCACTGGTGAAATTTCCGAAATTTCAAAATGTGGTGAAACTTCGTCCATCTCCTCCAATCGAATCCGTTCCATCAGATTTTTCGTAAAATCTTCAAAAAAATCCGTCGGAACTGAATAAGGAATCCGGTAAATGCCCTGTTTCCCCAGATGAGGTGCTATTTCCTGTAATTCTGTTAATATTTCAATGGGGGTTTTCATTGCGTCATTAAGACCTCTTATGGTAACTAAAGTTTAATGATTAAGTATAAAATCTTCTATTTTCTTGGCCGCATGGTGATAAGATGCCTTCAGGGCGCCTGCCGACGTATCCAATACCTTACTCATCTCCTCATAGGGCATTTCATCATAGTATCGAAGCATAAACACAACTCTTTGTTTTTCAGGGAGTTGCTGAATTGCCAATTGTAATTTCCACTCTAATTTGTTGGCATCAAAGTCTTTATCGGCCTTTATTTTATTACTGAGCCCGGATTCTACGTCACTTAGTGACACGGATGCTTTCTTTTTCTGTTGTTCTATAAAAGTCAGACTTTCATTGGTGGCTATTCGGTACAGCCAGGTATACAGTTGGGCGTCTTCCCTAAATCCCGAAAGCGCATTCCAGACACGGATAAAAACGTTTTGCAGCACGTCATTCGAGTCGTCGTGATCCACCAGCATCCGTCGGATATGCCAGTAAAGCCTTTCCTGATATTTTTTTACGATTTCAGTAAATGCCTTCTCCTTGGTAGCCGGTTCACGAAATAGAGCCAGAAGTTCCGTATCCGTTGTCTGTTCCGCCATGCGGGATTTGGATTTTACTCTTAACTGGATAATGAATTATTTATTTTTCCTCGCGATCACTTTCTCGGCTGCGGCTACAATATGTGCAGCATCCAGTCCATATTTCTCAAGTAACTGACTCGGCGTTCCACTTTCTCCAAACGTATCGTTGGTACCCACATATTCGATCGGAATTGGATTTTCTTTTGAAGCTGCCTGAGCAATACTGTCTCCCAGACCACCGATAATATTGTGCTCTTCAGCACTGACCGCACAACCCGTTTTTCTAATGGATTTCAATACAGCCTCTCTATCCAGCGGCTTGATGGTATGCATATTTATAATTTCTGCAGAAATACCTTTTTCTTTTAAAATTTTTTCAGCTTCCAGAGCGATCCATACAAGGTGTCCGCAGGCAAAGATCGAAACATCCTTTCCTTCAGTAAACTGCTGCGCTTTGCCAATCTTGAATTCCATTTCTGATGTAAAAATCGGCCAGACCGGTCTTCCAAACCTGAGGTAAACGGGTCCCTGATATTCAGCAATGGCTAAAGTTGCAGCTTTTGTTTGCGCATAATCGCATGGCACTATAACAGTCATTCCCGGAAGCATTTTCATCATGCCAATATCTTCAAGTATCTGATGTGTTGCACCATCTTCACCCAGCGTTAGGCCGGCATGAGATGCGCAAATTTTTACATTTTTTCCTGAGTAAGCTACCGATTGACGGATCTGGTCGTACACACGGCCAGTAGAAAAATTGGCAAAGGTCGTAGTAAAAGGAATTTTTCCTCCGATGGTCATACCCGCTGCTATACTGATCATATTGGCCTCCGAAATACCGCATTGTACAAATCGTTCCGGAAATTCTTTGATGAACTGATTCAGCTTAAGCGAACCAGCCAAATCCGCGGTAAGGGCCACGACCTCCGTGTTCTTTCTGGCAAGTTCTACAATCCCGTCTCCAAATCCACTTCTGGTATCTTTCTGACCTGTTACAGTAACCATATAATTGTAAGGTTAACTTTTAGTTTAGCTCTGAAAATTTACTATTATAAAAAGATTCATCCATCTTTACTTTTTGTTCCCATCTCCAGGCAGTCGATAGCATATCATCGAGCGAATATTTGGGCACCCATCCCAGTTCTTTGCCTGCCAGATCATTATTCGCATAGATGGCAATAACATCTCCGGGACGACGGGGACCGATAACATAATTCAATTTATTTCCACTGATTCTTTCAAATGCGTGAATGGCTTCCAAAACCGTTACTCCATTTCCGCTACCGAGATTAAACACCTCACATTTTCTTGTGATGTTTCCTTTCAGCATATATTGTAACGCAAGCGTATGAGCATGAGCAATATCAGACACATGAATGTAGTCACGTATACAGGACCCATCCCGTGTTGGATAATCGTCACCATAAACTTCCATCTGGGGGATTTTGCCAATGGCTGTTTGTGTAATCGCAGGAACCAGATTGGCTGGTCGGCCAATGGGAAGTTCGCCAATCAGAATAGAAGGATGTGCACCAACGGGATTAAAATATCTCAATAGAATGCATTTGGAATTGGAGGACTTGGAAAATTCATTAATTATCTGTTCTCCCATTTGTTTTGTATAACCATAAGGAGACTCCGCCGGCCTGGGTGGAGTTGTTTCCGTGACAGGTATCTCCGTCGTATTTCCATATACTGTGCAGGAGGAAGAGAAAACAAAATTGGGAATATTGAATTCCTGAACACATTTAAGCAGGTTGATCAGCGACATTAGATTGTTCTCGAAATACATCAGCGGATTTTCAACTGATTCACTTACGGATTTGTAAGCTGCGAAATGTATGATACCAGCAATGTCCGGGTTCTCATGAAATATGGCGAAACTGTCATCAAGGTTACAAAGATCAACTTTATAATTTTTTATTTTTTTGCCCGTGATCTTCTGTACGCCTTCGAGTATGCGGGGATTTGATCGTGAATTATTATCTACACATATTACGTCGAATCCATTATCGATAAGATCCACCAGCGTGTGAGAACCTATATAGCCGCATCCACCTGAGACAAGAATCTTTTTCATAATTATTCAATCATTAAGGTTGGTTAATTACATCCAACAGATATTGGCCATACCCGCTTTTGAGCAGGGGTTTTGCAATGGCTTTTACCTGTTCTTTTGTAATAAATTTTTTCCGATAGGCAATTTCTTCGATGCATGCGATTTTGATACCCTGTCTTTGCTCTATCACCTGAACAAATTGCGTTGCCTGCATCAAAGAATCGAAGGTTCCGGTATCAAGCCATGCTGTACCCCTGTCCATTATGGAAACTTTTAGTTTACCTCTTCTGAGATATTCTTTATTCACATCAGTAATTTCATATTCACCTCTGGTACTTGGTTTCAGATTTTTCGAAATGGACACTACTTCGTTATCGTAAAAATATAGTCCGGGAACTGCATAATTGCTTTTTGGCTTTTCGGGCTTTTCTTCGATAGAAACCACATTTTTGTCGGCGTCAAATTCTACAACTCCGTATCGTTCGGGATCACTTACGTGATATGCGTATACTATTCCCCCGTCGGGATTTTTATTGGCAGAAAGCTGATCACCGAGGCCTGAACCATAAAATATATTGTCGCCCAATACGAGGGCTACATTGTCTTTTCCAATGAAATCGGCGCCAATAACAAAAGCCTGTGCCAGTCCGTTAGGAACGGCTTGTTCTGCGTAGGAAATTTTCAAACCAAACTGTGAGCCGTCTCCAAACAATCTGACGAAAAGGGGTAAATCATGGGGGGTGGAAATAATCAGAATCTCCTGAATACCTGCCATCATTAAAGTAGATAAAGGATAGTAGATCATTGGTTTATCATATACAGGCATGATTTGCTTGCTGATAGCATACGTAATCGGATGCAATCTGGTTCCAGATCCTCCAGCCAGAATAATTCCTTTCATAGACCGGTTTTTTTAACGGGCGCAAAGTACCCAAAAAAGCTGAGGAAAGTATAAGAACATAGGAGTATAAGAGTATAAGTGTGTAAGAGTATAGGAGTATTAGTATATACGAGAGTACAAGACTTTTGAAATTGATTTTCCGCACTCTTATACTCCTATACTTTTATACTCATATACTGTTACCAATATTCCCGCTTAGTGTTTGAATAGCATAAGTATACCGTATACAATGGCGGAGAAGACAGCAGAAACGGGTATAGTAAGTATCCACGCCCACAAAAGATTAATAGTTACACCCCAGCGAACGGCCGATAGCCTTTTGGTTGCCCCTACACCCATGATTGAGCCTGCGATTGTATGTGTGGTGCTTACCGGTATCCCCAGTTTTTCACTTATGAAAAGGGTAATGGCACCAGCTGTTTCTGCACTTACCCCTTCAAGTGGCGTCACTTTTGTTATGCGTGTACCCATTGTCTTTACGATTTTCCAACCCCCACTTAAGGTACCGAATGCAATGCAAGTAAAACTGGCTATTGGTACCCAGGTATTTTGAGTTACAAATTGCTTAAACGTGAGGATATTCCCGTGTTGTTGCTGATAGAAAATGATTGCTGCGCCAATAATTCCCATTACTTTTTGGGCATCGTTGCCACCATGCCCAAGACTAAATAATGCGGACGACACCAACTGCAATTTTCGAAACCATTTATCAGCCCGGTAGGGGTTGGCCCGGCGACAAATATTAACAATGGTAATAGTGATAATGAATCCGATAATCATCCCAATAATCGGGGCAAGAAATATGAATAAAAAAGTAGGAATCACTTTTGCATAGTTAATAACCGATACTCCCTGTTTACTCAGAGAGCCCGCGTGCGCAATAGCTGCCCCCATAAATCCCCCTAAAAGCGTATGCGACGAACTGGAAGGAATTCCAAACCACCAGGTGAGGAGATTCCATGCGATTGCTCCTATGAGTCCTGAAAAAATTACATCCAGTGTAATGAAATTCTTGTTCACGGAATTGGCAATCGTATTCCCAATTTTAAATTCGCCAATCAGATATTTTGAAATAAAGAAAGCGGCAAAGTTGAATAATGCCGCCCAGAGGACTGCCTGAAAAGGTGTTAATACCTTGGTAGAAACTATAGTAGCTATGGAATTGGCTGCATCATGAAATCCGTTGATAAAATCAAATATCAGTGCCAGTACGATGATGATTACCAGAAAAGTCATTAATAAATATTCTAAAATTTGAAAATCGATTTCTCAGCCGAAGATTCTTTTTAAGAAGCTTTCAGACATGAACGTTAAGCGTATTTAATAATGATGGTTTCAATCACGTTGGCAGCATCTTCGCATTTATCCGTCACGGTTTCCATTGCCTGATAGATTTCTCTTTTCTTAATGACTTCTTTTGCATCCGGCTCAGTTTCAAATAGCTTGTCGATACTCATGTCAAAAACATCGTCCGCCTGATTTTCAATACTGTTAATTTTTACGAGTGCATCTGTGATCTTTCTCATATCCCGCATATTTCTAAGTTCGCTGATGGCCAGACCGATCTGAACCGTTCCTTCTACGATTAGATCAGCCAGTTTCTGAATGCCGGCATCATTGGGATTCACTTTATAGAAATTTATTTTTTTTGCAGTGGAATAAATGTAGTCGCAGATATCGTCCAGAGCGCTTGCCAGATAATGAATGTCCTCCCGGTCAAACGGTGTAATGAAATTGCGGCCCAGTTCTGTAAAAACTTTATGAGTCAGATCGTCATTGACGTGTTCCTGTTCTTCAACCTGAGAAACGATGGCTGCCCTTTTATCTTTATCCGGTTCACTTACAACATTTTTTAGCAGGCGGCCCATCCGCGTTACGCCTGCAGCCACTTCTTCAAATAGTGAATAGAAAATCCTGTCCTTGGGCATAAAGATTTTCATGATGTTATTCAATGCCATAAAGAATGTTTGAGTAAAAATAGAGTTAATAACTACCGGATTCAGTTAATCAATTATAGTAATAATTTCTTAACATTAGTTGCATAGCATTGATTATCATGGATATATCGAAGAATCCCCGAAAAGAAAAGAACCTCTTCATACGTTGGTAATAAAGGAAGATTACATTTTTGCCCTGGAAAAATGAACGGTATAGTCGTCAGTAACCACGTTAAGCGTGTGTTTGGGTTCTGTTTGCTGGGAAACCGGAAAATCTTTTGCCTGATATTGAAACAGTCGCCAGCTTTTATTTTCGTATTCAAGCGAGGTCATATGTTCGACCCAATCGCCTGAGTTCATATAAGTAACTTTTCCATCGGCGTTTTCAACGGTTCGGATAGATGGTTGATGAATATGACCACAAATCACGTAGTCATATTTTTTCTTAATGGCAAGATCCGAAGCGATTGCCTCCAGGTCATTTACTTTAGCAACAGCTTTGTTTACGCCTGCCATTATTTTTTTGGATATCGAAACTTTCTCCCTGCCGATAAGCCCCAGCATGTTATTTACTAGTCTGTTAAAAAGAATCAGCAGACCATATCCGTTGCTCCCCAGTTTGGCAATGACGCGGGCACTTCCCTGTGTGGTATTGTCAAACACATCCCCATGAAAAATCCAGGTCATTTTTTTGTCGATCTCCAGTACAATTTTATCGGTAAGAGTAAACTGGCCGATATGAAGATCAGTATACTTCCTCATCATTTCATCGTGGTTGCCGGTAATGTAAACAACTCTGGTACCCTGTGTTATAAACTTCATCAGTTCGCGGATCACCTGCATGTGGAGTGATGGAAAAAAACTTTTACTGAACTGCCAGCCATCAATAATGTCTCCGTTTAAAATCAGCATGTCCGGCTGGATGCTGCGTAGATAGTTTAAGAGTTCCCTGGCTTTGCATCCGTAAGTGCCCAGATGAATATCAGAGAGAATTACTACATCCAGTCTTCGTCTTTCCATTGAGGAGGTTTTTCAAAGCTCAGAAATATATATTACTAAATCATTACCTAATGGTTAATTAATAATTCTAATTGGAATAACTGAGTTTCGTGTAAAGTTAACGTTTAGGTAAATCTCTATTAACATTCTCTTCACGCATCATGGATAGTTTCGTTTGTATGATGCAGGTGTTATATGATGATCAGCATAATTGAATCCGGCGGGCTAACTTTCGAATCATAACCAACATGAAACTTTTATTATTTATATTTTCTATTGTATCGGTGGCCTGTGTTGATGCTCAGAATCACAAAACAGAGAACCTGATTATTGTAACACTCGACGGGATGCGCTGGCAGGAAGTTTTTGGCGGCATTGATTCAGAGATTGTAGTGAATAAGAATTTTACAAGAGATTCTTCATCTATTGAAACGATTTTTGGGTCGGCAGACAGGAACGAAAGAAAGAGAAAATTGTTTCCTTTTTTGTGGAACGTGGCGGCAACAAAAGGACAAATTTTCGGGGACCGTTTAAATGGGAGTGAAGTGAACAATGCCAACCGTTATAAATTCTCTTATCCGGGGTACAATGAAATCTTTACCGGATACCCCGATACTGGCGTGAATTCCAACGATAAAATAAAGAACCCCAATTCCAATGTGTTGGAATTTATTCAGAAACAAGCGAACTATGGTGGTCAGGTGGCCGTTTTTTCTACATGGGATGTATTCCCTTATATCTTAAATACCTGGAGAAACGGTATATATGTAAATGCTGACGTCGATTCACTGAAATTCAATAACAGCGCGTTGAAACTTGTGAACGACATGCAATTTCTGGAGGCTAAACCGCTTGATGTACGGCTTGACCTTCTTACATATTTTGCAGCACGGGAATACCTCAAAGCTTACAAGCCTAAAGTGTTATATATTGCTTTTGACGAAACAGATGATTTTGCGCATGCTGGTTTGTATGACCAGTATCTCAAAAGCGCACATGCTGAAGATGCAATGATCAATGACCTTTGGAATATAATTCAATCCATGCCTGAATATAAAAACAAGACGTCGTTGATTATAACCTGTGATCATGGAAGGGGAGATAAAAAAAAGGAACAATGGACCGATCATGGAGAAGATATTTCAGATGCGGGGCAAATATGGATCGCAGCACTGGGGCCACAAACCAAAGCGTTGGGTATTGTTAAAACTCCAGATGGTCCGATTTATCAGAAGCAAATTGCACCCACGTTGGCAGCCCTCCTGGGTTTTCATTTTATTCCGGATCAGGGTGAAGCAACACCAATTAAATCTATTTTATACTAGTTAAATATGAAAAAACAGGAAGCAGAGCGAATAGCCAATGAGATCATTGATTTGTATGCTTTATATGGCCATGAAGAATATTCTGGTGAAAAAGTGTCTCAGCTGGAACATATGATGCAATCGGCGCAACTGGCGAGAGCAGAAGGATTTAATGATGAAATTGTGCTGGCTGCTTTTCTACACGACATTGGTCATATTGCAGAAAAAGTTACGGAGGAAAATACCATGAGCAGTTACGGAATAAAAGATCACGAAGCAATTGGCGCATCATTTTTGGAGGATCGCGGTTTCTCCTTTCGTATTACACGTCTGGTAGCCTCTCATGTAGCTGCAAAAAGATATCTGACTTTAAGAGAACCTGGTTATTACGATAAACTTTCAGAAGCCAGTAAGCATACGTTGGAATTTCAGGGCGGCCGGATGTCTGACGACGAAGCTGATATTCTCGAAGAAGATCCGCTGTTTCGTGAGATTGTTCAAATGCGTCGATGGGATGAAGCGGCCAAACTGGAAAACCAGCCTTTGCCCCCATTGGAGGTTTTCAGAGAACTTATATATCAGCATTTATTAAAACAGCCGGATTAAAATAAATATTTCATTGACCACAACTCCGATTGTTAAAAGCAGAAATGATAAAACGATTGCAATATCTGCGGCAATCGTAAGCTTTTTGACTTATACGATGGTCTATGGTTTCAGGAAAGGATTTACAGTATGCAGTTTCGATGGAATGAAATATGCCGGAATAAGTTATAAAGTCTGGCTTGTGGTTAGTCAGGTGCTCGGTTATGCAAGCAGCAAGTTTTATGGTATCCGTTTTATCTCCGAATTGAAGAAAATCGGACGTGGCAGGTTGATTTTATTGTTGGTAGCGATTTCCTGGACCGGACTTCTTTTGTTTGCATTGGTTCCTCCACCATGGAATATCGCCTTTATGTTTATCAATGGATTTCCACTTGGCATCATATGGGGTATTATATTTTCATACGTTGAAGGTAGAAGAGCGACAGATTTTATTGGTGCTGCGCTCTCTGTTAGTTTTATATTTTCATCCGGATTTGTAAAGACCGTTGCAGGATTTATTATACAACAATTCGGTACCAGCGAATACTGGGTGCCCTTTATGACCGGATTAGTGTTTGCGGTACCGTTACTTATTGCCGTTTTCCTGCTGGAAAAAATTCCGGATCCTTCCCCCGCCGATATCAGTGACAGAAGTATACGGCAGCCAATGACGCCGGAAAAAAGAAGAGATTTTGTGAGAATGTTTCTTCCAGGACTTATTGCTTCTATTGGAATTTATGTTTTTGCGACTGTATTTCGTGACATACGGGATAATTTCATGGCAGACATGCTGAAAGAAAGTGGTTATGGATTGCAGCCAGCCATATTTACAAAAACGGAAGCACCGGTAACACTGGTTCTTCTTTTGCTAATGGGAAGCATGATCCTCGTAAGAAACAATATAAAAGCACTTGTTTATACTCACTATATAATTATTGTTGGTTTCATAATGACTGGTATAACCAGTTTTCTTTTTGTGCAGGGTTCTATTTCCGCTTTCTGGTGGTTAACCATTACCGGTTTGGGCTTGTATACCGTTTACATTCCGTTCAATTGTATTTTTTTCGAAAGACTCATCGCAAGTTTCAAGTATCCAGGAAATGTTGGATTCCTCATTTATGTGGCCGACTCATTTGGATATCTGGGAAGTGTAGGGGTACTGATTACCAAAGAAATTTTAAAAGTTAAACTGCAATGGACAACTTTTTATTCGCATGGCGTGATTATTTTATCCGTTATGGGGATCGGAGGTGCGATACTATCGTTGTTATATTTTTCTGCCAAATACAAAAAACAGGAAGCGACTGAAGTCAAAGGTTTTGCTTATCGTGAGCAGTTAATTTGAATAACTGGTTCTATATAGTTTCAATGAGTTCTTCCGTAAGTCCGAAAGACAAAGTCATTCCTGCACCTCCAACGGCATTGATAATATATACATCTGGTTCAGGAGAAAAAAATAAATCGGTTTCGCCATTCGTAAGTTTGCCATATACACCGTTCCAGGTTTCTATAACTGCAGTATTTTTCAGGATGGTGAACTCATCCAGATATTTTAAAATCAGATCGTTTATAATTTTTCTGTCGAATGGATCTGGTGCAAATCCATATTCATGAGAATCTCCTACAGTCAGTTGCCCTGTTTGATTTTGAGATACCATAACATGAATTCCCCAATGGAGATATTCGGACATTTCCTGTTCATACCTTTTTTTCAATGTGCTCAATGAATTCGCCGCTTTAAAACTCGCGTAGTGAATGAGTGAAAGGCCGCCGCACAAAGCAGGTCCTATCCTGGGAGATCCCTCCTGCACAAGTCGCATCATTTGCAGCTTGCACTTGGTTAAAGGATAATTGGCAAAATGTTCGGGATAAAGTGTCTCAAAATCTGAACCACTGCAAATAAAAATCTGATCAGCCTTTATAATCTCTGCTCCAATGGTGATTTGTCCGGATTCCACTCTTGATACCGTTTTGCACCAATTAAAATGAATATTAAAAACTTCCTTGAGATAGATGGGCAAACCGGCAATGGCTTCCCTGGGATCAACTATGATTTCATCACTGCTAAACAATCCGCCGATACAGTGTTGGTCTCTAACAAGAGAAGATTTTTCTGATACCTGTCTTTTGTCCAAAAGTTTTACATGTCTTCCTTCTTTTGTAAATGCTTCAAATAGTTCCTGCAACACCTCCCATTCGTCAGTATGATATGCAAGATGCAAACTCCCGACAGGATCGTACCAGAGTTTACCGCGGTTTCCTATCTCTTTCCAGCAATTACGGCTCCTGATCGCCCTTTCGTATTGTTTTCCTGCCGGCTGGCCGATAGGCCAGATCATTCCAAAATTTCTTACGGAAGCACCTGATGCCGCCGGATTTCTTTCGTAGATATGTACTTCAAACCCCTTAAGTGCCAAAGCCCGGGCAGTTGCAAGTCCCACGATTCCTGCACCAATTACAATTGCATTTTTATTCTTGCCCCTAAACATTTTTCAATCTATCAATAAAAAACTAAGTCAAAAACAATTTGAATAAATTTAATGATTCGTTCATGACGTCATGAACAGGTTCATAGATGGCTGGGTTACATTTGATTTTCTTTCAATTGTAATTTTTAAATAACAAGTCCGGGAAAAGCAGGCTGGAGTAACAGTCAGCCTGCTCTCTCCGGCACGAAATCATTTTGATGGAAACACGCAGAGAATTTATAAAAAAAGCAGCGTTATTGGCGGGGGCCGGGGGAATGCATTCAATCATTCCGGAGTCTATTGTTCGTGCGCTTTCAATTGATCCGGCAGCCGGGAGCACCTGGTTGGATGCTGAACACGTAGTCATATTGATGCAGGAGAACCGTTCATTTGACCATTGTTTTGGGAGTCTTCGTGGAGTGCGTGGATTCAACGACCCAAGAGCTATTCAGCTCGCAAATGGTAACCCGGTTTGGTTGCAAACAAATGCAGCGGGAGAAACCTATGCACCATTTCGGTTGGACATTAAAGATACAAAGTCCACCTGGATGAGCTCTCTTCCGCATTCCTGGAAAAATCAGGTCAATGCCCGAAATGATGGCAGGTACGATCAATGGTTAAATGAAAAAAGAAACAGTATAAAAGAATATGCCGATATGCCATTGACGCTCGGATATTACAATAGAGAAGATATACCTTTTTACTATGCATTGGCCGATGGTTTTACAGTTTGTGATCAGCATTTTTGTTCTTCTCTTACGGGAACAAATCCTAACAGACTTTATTTCTGGACGGGAACGATTCGTCCGGAACAACACGAGGGATCCAAAGCACATGTTTGGAATGAGGACATGGATTTTGAAACGCTTCACTGGAAAACATTCCCGGAAATCCTCGAAGAAAACGATATCAGCTGGAAATTTTATCAGAATGAAGTAAGTATAGATGTTGGATTTAAGGATGAGCAGGATCCCTGGTTATCAAATTTTCAGGATAACCCACTTGAATTTTTTTCCCAGTACAATATACGTCTTCATGGAAAACATCTGATTCAGGTGCGAAATCTGGTTGATACGTTGCCTGCTGAAATAAGTGCACTGCAAAATCAACTGCAGAACATACAGGATTCAGATCCCGCAAAAAAAAACGTGCGCAAAAAATTGGATGAAAAGAAAAAGGAACTGGAATCATCGATTAAAGAACTTAATGATTATACCCAGGAAAAATTCAACAATCTCTCCAACAAAGACAAAAATCTTCATCAGAATGCATTTGTAACGAATATCAATGATCCCGATTATCATACTCTCGAAGAAATAAATTATGAAGACCATGGCGATTCACGAAATTTAAAATTGCCCAAAGGTGATCTTTTTCATCAATTCAGAGAAGACGTTACAACCGGGAAACTGCCTACGGTTTCATGGATTGCTGCTCCTGAAAATTTATCAGACCATCCTTCTTCTGCATGGTATGGGGCCTGGTATATTTCAGAACTGATGGACATACTTACACAAAATCCAGACGTATGGAAAAAAACGATTTTTATTCTTACATATGACGAAAATGATGGTTATTTTGATCATGTCCCACCCTTCACCGCTCCACATTCCGACAGACCAGAGACAGGAAAAGTTTCGCATGGAATGGATACAAAAGTTGAATATGTTACCATTGAACAGGAAAAAGAGAGAAAGGGATTTCCTGTTTCATATAATCGGGAAAGTTCAATAGGTCTTGGATTTCGCGTTCCCCTGATTGTCGCTTCTCCATGGAGTCGGGGGGGATTCGTTAATTCGGAAGTTTTCGATCATACATCGTCATTGCAATTTTTGGAAAAATTTTTATCTCAGAAGACGGGGAAAAAGATTCATGCTTCCAATATCAGCGAATGGCGCAGAACCATATCTGGAAATCTGACTTCTATTTTCCAACCTTACGAAAAAGAGCCAGTTACCGGATTGGAATTTTTGAAAAGAAATGCGTTCATGGAATCAATCTACAATGCAAAATTTAAGAAACTGCCATCAGGTTATAAATCATTTAATGCAGATGAAATTAATGTGTTCCGAAAGGATCTTTATTCATCAGAGTTTATGCCGAAACAGGAGGTGGGAATAAAACCGTCAAATGCTTTGTGTTATCAATTGTATGCAGATGGCACTTTAAATCCTGCCAACAATTCCTTTGACATTATGTTCGAATCGAGTGGAAAGATATTTGGTTCGGAAACTCTTGGATCGCCTTTCAATGTGTATGCCCCCGGGAAATATTTGCAGACTGAAAATGGCTCAAAAGTATTTAAGGAGTTACGTGCCTGGGCTTTTGCGGTCAAAGCAGCCGATCAATTTTCAGTGTCCTGGCCAATCGGAGATTTTGACAAAGGCATTTATCATTTACGCATATATGGACCAAATGGATTTTTCCGTGAGTTTATCGGTTCTAAAAATGACCCTTTAATCAATATTCGTTGCGATTATGAAACGATAAATTTAAAACCTACCGGAAATGTGGAACTAATGCTGCGCAACCAATCCGGCAAACCCGTTCAAATCTCCATTGTGGACAATGCGTATAAAAGTTCAGTTATCAATAAAACAGTGAACCCTGCCGACGTGAAGAATGCTACACTGAAAATTCCAATAGATCTTTCAAAACAATTTGGATGGTACGATTTTTCAATCCGGGTTGAAGGAAACGATCTCTTTGAGAAAAGATTTGCAGGTAAAGTTGAAACGGGTAAAGCGGGATTTAGTGATCCTTTTATGGGAAGGACAATTTGAAAAATTCTATATTAAACTAAACCACCGATTTATCAGTCCTTTCTGGACTCGAGTGTAAAACCAATGCTTGTGCCGACGTCGGGGGTACTTCGCACATGAATGGGTTGTCCGTGTGCTTCAATAATATGTTTACAAATTGCCAGCCCAAGTCCCGTACCGCCTTTATCGCGGCTTCGTGCAGAATCCGTCCTGTAAAATCTTTCAAAAATGCGCTGGAGATGCTCTTCTTCAATACCTATCCCGTCATCCGTAACTTCGACTAAAACGTGTTTTCCGTCAGTAGAATAAACACTAGCCAGTATACTACCATTTCGTTTGCCATATTTAGATGCATTTTCAACCAGGTTTAGCAATACCATCCTTATTTTTTCCTTATCGGCAAATACCTGGGTGGGATATTCGCAGCCTTTTTTTATTCCCGTCCGCATATTCTTATCCTGCATATTGATAGAAAGAGAATCGAAGACTTCCCGGATCAAATCCTGAATCACAAAATTCTCTTTCAATAACAATAACTCACCTCTTTCAAGCTTTGAAATTTCATCCAGATCATTCATGAGGTTCACAAGTCTTTCCACATTGCGTTCCGTGTTTTCAAGGAAACGTTTACTTACATTCTGATCATCCATAGCACCATTCAGCAGGGTGTCAACATAGCCTTGGATAGCAAAAATGGGAGTTTTCAATTCATGAGAAAGATTCTGAAGAAATTCTTTGCGAAAGGCTTCATTCTTTCTGAGCAGTTCAATTTCCTCCATTTGTTTATTACCCCATCGTTCAACATCTTCCCGAACCTCATCAATGCTTTTTTTGGGAAGTATGTATTTAAAATATACTTCTTCCTTTCTTGTCGCTTTAGTTTGATGAATGAATTTATAAATCAGTTTAATTTTCCGGTTGATGAATTTTTCGAGTGTGAGTTGTATTAACAGGTATGAACCGCTGAAAACGATTATCAACGCGCCAAAAAAATGGATCCAGCTGGTAGTAAGGAGGAAAATGCCCACCGCTACTGCGGATGCGATTAACATAGCTGTTAAAGCCGACAACTGTTTTGGAGTAAAATTCTGCGTGTTGAGCATTTAGTTCACAAACTTATAACCCACACCTTTTACTGTGGTGATGCAGTCCAGTCCGAGTTTCTGTCGGATTTTTCGGATATGCACGTCGATTGTGCGGTCTCCTACTATAACGTCATTACCCCATACCTGGTTCAGGATCTCATTACGCAAAAATACTCTTCCCGGGCGGGAAGCGAGAAGATATAACAGTTCGAATTCTTTTTTTGCCAGCGTAACCTGACGTTCATCCACCAGCACTTCGAACTTGGTAGGATCAATATTCAGATTCCCTCTTTTAAGGACTTTTTCGGCAGACTCCTTATTTGAACGGCGTAAAAGAGCGCCAACCCGGCTTACGATTATTTTGGGACTTACCGGCTTGTTTACATAGTCGTCCGCACCGCTTTCCAGGCCTTTTATCTGAAACCCCTCGTCATTTAAGGCAGTGAGCATCAGAATGAGGGTATCATGAAAAATGGGTTGGGTTCGCAAGATCTCGCAAACTTCCACGCCACTCTTTTTTGGCATCATGATATCCAGGATAATCAGATCAGGGTGTGTTGATTTCGCTTTATTTAACGCATCATCACCATCCTTAGCGGTAGTAACCTCGTACCCCTCTCTTACGAGATTATATTGGAGAACTTCAAGGATGTCTGGCTCATCATCTGCGATTAGAATTTTCTTGCCTTTGGCATCCATTAACAAAAAATTTACGCAAAACTAACCGAATTCCACCGTAGGGAAGGTTATATAGTCTGAGTTTACAATTTTTTAATACTGGATTTCAGGGCTAATGCCCACAATTCAAAGGCTAAAGCTTGAAAAAGGGAAACAATTTCTAAATTGGGACCTAAACATTTATCTTCCATCAACCATGAATGGTTAACCGCCAACGGGTTGCCCGTCTCATAAATGGCTGTATTTTTGATGTATCGGGCTGGACCTGTTTAAATTATGAAGATCATTATCCGTTATCTCCTTATTCCGTATGGCCTGCTGTTTTATCTGTCCCTTGATGCGCAGACGGCGGATCCCTATTACAAGGTTCAGCAGGAACGCAAATTATGGCACGACAATATTGACAGGGAGCAGAAAAGGCTTTTGGCTCTTGACGGAAAGGCCGACGATATCATTCAGGTCTCAAAAGACGATAATATCAATCTCGGAATTGCTGACGTCATGATCCGCCAGGTGGACCTGCTACAGGAAGAAATAGAAATGGATTCAACGTTGAATGGACAAATGAAAATCAAGAACCTCCGTTCACTTGAAACAATGCTGAAAGGCTATAATAATCATTTCAGGCAAAAGGATTTTCCCAGTTCAATGGCGCCCTCCCTGTTCAATGCATTTGTGAAAGCAATGGAACTTGATCGCCAAAATAAGAGCATTGAACCGGTCATTTTAGATAATACTTACGGAGTGGGGAGTATCATTGTAGAATGTTTCCTCTTGCCGGTCGAAAATGTCGGTGTAAAAGATTCACGCTTACTGTTGATTCGAAAATATTGTGATTTACATCCCAATGAAATTTTTACCATCCTAAGTTCAAATCCTTACCTGCCATTTGCAGACAGTCTGATCATAACCGGCGGTAAAAAAAACATACGGAAATTATATGATTATGCTTCGGGCAATACCATCCTTGCTGCACGGATAAGAAATAGCAACGACTCCATTATCAATATGGTTGGAAGGATTGCATCCAGCAAAAGTGGACAATTATATCTGCCTTTTCTCGACAATCTGATCAGTCATCGCATCACTATAAACGATATCAATAAGGTGAAAGATGATAATCTCGCTTATTACAAGTTGTTGGTACAAACCAGGATGGACTATGCAGCGCGCATGCTTGCGCCACAGCAGGATACCGCGCTGGAAATGGAGGCATTGACAACCATGCTGCAGAGTAAGGGAAAAGACGTTTTTGTTAGGGAAATTAATGCGCTTCATGACAAGCCTTCAGCAGTCAGGTTCAAGATATTGGAAACACTTACCCCCGCAGAACTCTATTATCTTATTGTGCTCAGTGAAGACGAAATCTATACGTCCAGTTATCTCGGAGTTTATGAACGTATTTTTCAAAGAATGACCGTTCCTCGTGGTGATAGTCTCATCATACAAATGCACGGAGATTATTTTCGCAAGTTCATTAAGATGGCAGCTGCGTACAACAAACTGGATTATTTTCTTGCCACCATGGATAAGGATAATGCGGCCACTATAATGAAGGCATTTATTATTGGCCTCGAAAGAGCCAACGAAGAAGATGCAGTGGATGTGGCGGATTCCTACAGCAGCATTTACGACAAAAATCCTCCGCTTGCCGCCTTTGTTCTGAACGAAGTGAAATGGAACTACAAAAGAAATCTGCTCAACAGCGACAAAAAGGGTACTGTAATATATCACCTGATGGAGTCACTGTTTGAATCCGCCGATACAAGTCAGGCTTTCGATTTGTCTGCAAAACTTGGCATTCCTCCCGTATATTCTGTAAACTACGATTCGTTGAAGGACGACAGTGGAAGAGTTATTCAACAGGTATTTTTCTATGGTGATGAAGACAAAGATGGTCAAAATTCTTACCAGGATTTTTTGAAATTATTTCTAAATAAACCGGAATGGAAGGTAACCATGAATCCAACAAAAGAATGGATATGGATACAATCACAAAAAGGAAAGCCTGTATGGATTTTTGCTAACCGCCCGTTGTTCGGAGAAGATGATCCGGATGATAAAGCACAACACCATCTGGATGACTATTTATATGATAATAAACTACAGCCCACTATATATATTCACCGGGGACATAGTTATCACGTACGGTATACCTTGAAACAACTGCAGCCATCAGCGAAAATTGTAATTCTGGGTTCCTGTGGAGGTTACAATAATTTGAGTGAAGTACTTAGTATCAGTCCGGACGCTCATATTATTTCTTCCAAACAGGTCGGAACAAAATCTGTGAATGAACCGATTCTGCAGGCTATTAACTCCAGTCTGCTCGACGGTAATAATATTGACTGGCTCCCCATCTGGAAAGCATTAACAGAGAAATTCAACAGGGATCCGGTAGCCCGTGAACGATTTGACGATTATATTCCGCCTTACAAAAACCTCGGAGTTATTTTTATAAAAGCATACCGAAATGCTATGGGCGAAGAAGAATGATAAGACGTAAACTTCTTTATCACCTAAATTGGAGTTCAAAGGGGAACGAAAGCACCTTACCTTTGTTTTTCATAATTTTTTAATTTCAATGCCATCTTCCGTTTCGAGGAAAAAAATATTTGATTTTAGTCAGCTCAGTAGGGTACTTAAATATACTTCTCCTTACAAAAAATGGTTTTACGGCTCTATCACCCTTTCCATTCTTTTGGCCATCATTTCTCCGCTCCGGCCTTTTCTAATTCAATATACCGTTAATACATATATCCGTGGCGGTCTAAGTGCTGATCTTTCAATCCGCGAACGAATGGTTCACATGATTTTTTATGTTACTTTCCTTCAAATTGGCATACTACTGATTGAAACGGTTTTACGTTTTTATTTCTCGTTCATTACGGCATGGTTGGGACAAACAGTGGTAAAAGACCTTCGAATTGCGGTTTACAAAAGAGTACTTTCTTTGAATCTTTCCCAGTATGATAAAACTCCCATAGGAACGCTTACTACCAGAACTATAAACGATATCGAGGCTATAAATGATATTTTCTCAGAAGGATTGATTCCAATCGTTTCGGATCTTCTCTCGATCATTTCTATTTTACTCTTTATGTTCCTCGCGAACTGGCAGCTTACGCTGATATGCCTGATACCTTTTCCGATTCTGATTTTGGCGACTTATTTTTTTAAGGAAACCGTAAATAAGTCATTCATTCGCGTTAGAAATGCCGTCGCTGCCCTGAATGCATTCGTTCAGGAACATATTACCGGCATGCAAATAGTACAGGCATTTGCATCTGAAGATCGCGAGTTCAAAAGCTTTCGGAAAATTAACCGGGAACATCGCAATGCGAATATTCGGGCAATATTTGCATATTCTGTTTTCTTCCCTGTTGTGGAAATTGTACTTGCTTTTTCCACCGGGTTACTGGTTTGGTGGGGTGCAAGTTTGGTGTTACACCTCCCGCCGAAACAAGCCGCGTCGCTTACCGGAGAGATCATCGCGTTTTTTTTATACCTCAATTTATTATTCAGACCGTTGCGACTGATCGCGGACAAATTCAATACGCTGCAAATGGGCATGGTGGCGAGTGAACGCGTATTTCGGGTACTGGACAATAATGATATAATGCCTGACGACGGCGTATACGCTCCTGAAAAATTGACCGGTAAGATTTCCTTTGAGAAGGTCTATTTTGCGTACACGGAAGACCGTTATGTTTTGAGAGATATTTCATTTGTGATTGAGCCGGGTGAAACACTGGCTATTGTGGGGCATACGGGTAGTGGCAAAACTTCCATTATAAGTATTCTTAACCGTTTATATCCCATTCAAAAAGGAAATATTCTGATTGACAACAGGCCGATTGAATCATATAAACTTGATTCCCTGCGAAGCAATATTGGAGTGGTGTTACAGGACGTATTTCTTTTTTCAGGTTCTATACTGGATAATATAACATTACGGAATACAGATATACCGTTTGATAGGGTTGTGAATGCGGCAAAACTGATCGGAATGCATGATTTCATCATGCGACTGCCAGGCGGCTATGGATATGATGTTATGGAACGCGGCAATACGCTTTCAATGGGTCAACGCCAGCTTCTCTCTTTTATCAGGGCTTTATTATTCGACCCATCCATTTTAATTCTGGATGAAGCCACTTCTTCAGTAGATACGGAATCAGAATTGATGATACAGGACGCCATCGGGAAGCTTATTGCCGGCAGGACTTCCATTGTGATTGCTCACCGCCTCTCCACGATTCGCCAGGCTGACAAGATACTTGTGCTTGATAAAGGAGAAATCAGAGAAATAGGAACGCACGACCAGCTGATGGAAAAAGAAGGTTTCTATTTTAAACTTCATCAAATGCAATTTGAAAGGGTAAATGCTTAATGCTTAATGCTTAACGCTTAACGCTTAACGCTTAACGCTTAACGCTTAACGCTTAACGCTTAACGCTTAACGCAGGTCTTGCTTTGCAAATTAATCTGTTTTTATTTGTCAATCTGGGACATTTTCGTGGGTAAAAAAACTGCCATTTTCAAAAATGCTTTAGGCGCCGGGCCTTGTTCGCTATGCGTAAAAAGCTCTTGAAAATTACCCCCCGACCCTTATCTTTGCGGCAAAATTAGATACCCCATGTTCTGTAGGAGGTTCAAATCTTTATTGGTAGCGGGTTTCAGCGTTTTTTTACTTCTATTTTCAACAGTTGCTATGGCGCAACAGGATAGCGTGCACAAAGAGGCTAAACCTGCATTTGATGCAAAAGAAATCATATTCGGACACGTTCTTAATAACCATGATTTTCATATCATTGACTATGTTGATGATCAGGGGGTGAAACATCCGCTTTCGATACCACTGCCGGTTATCCTGTATTCGAAGCAGAGGGGCCTGACTGCTTTTATGTCTTCCCGTTTTCACCATGGAGAAGAAAATTTTCAGGGATATGAACTGCTGACAAATGATAAAATACAGGAACTTAAACTTGATCCTGCAAAATTCAACGCACAAGACATCGTTGCGATAGATGATAACGGGAATATCGACCCTTCTGTAAAGATTTATGATATCTCCATCACGAGAAATGTGATCCAGATGCTTATTGCACTTGCATTGTTTACCTGGGTGATGCTGTCTATCGCTAAAAAATATAAGAACGGAAAGGGAGTTACTTCCGCCCCCAGTGGTTCTCAAAGCCTTTTGGAGCCTGTCATAACTTTTGTAAGGGATGAAGTGGCAAAGCCAAATCTCGGCCCCAGTTATCAGAAATATCTACCCTTTCTTTTAACCATCTTTTTTTTCATACTGATAAACAACCTATTCGGACTCATTCCGGGTTCAGCAAATGTTACAGGAAATATTGCTTTTACAGCTGTTCTGGGGGTAGTTGCTTTTGTTGTGATTCTTTTCAGTTCCGACTCTCATTATTGGCTGCACATTTTCAATCCTCCGGGTGTGCCAGGTTGGGTAAAAGTTATTTTAGTACCGGTCGAATTCATCAGTCTTTTTATCAAGCCATTTGCTTTGATCATACGTTTGTTTGCGAATATGGTGGCAGGTCATATCATCATCATTTGCCTTATTTCGCTGATTTTTATTTTTGGAAACATGAATAAATATGCGGGATGGGGAACTGCGCCTTTCTCAATTGCTTTCACCATTTTTATTTACCTGATAGAAGTGCTGGTAGCTTTTTTACAGGCGTTTATATTTACAATGCTGACGGCTGTGTTTGTGGGTCAGGCAATTGAAGGTAAAAATCATCAGCATCATGAAAAGCACGAGGATTCGATGCTGGCTTAAAAGTTTTTTTTCACTTAATATAAAGCCAAGATTATGGATTTATTGACTATCATGCTCAGCACACCTCTTGGAAATGCAGGTGGTGCCGTGGGCGCCGGACTTGCAGCTGTTGGCGCAGGTATTGGTATTGGCCAGATTGGTAAAGGCGCAGTAGAAGCGATCGCCCGTCAGCCGGAAGTGGCCAACGACATCAGGGCTAATATGATTTTGACCGCCGCGCTTGTGGAAGGTGCAGCATTGTTCGCAATCATTGTTGGCTTTCTTGCAATGGTGTTGTAAACTCATTGCGAAATGAATAACTGCGTCCAAAGCAAAGGGCGGAGGACGCAGTTTTTTTCCAACCAAAGATTTTTTTAAGCAGCCGGCTTGCAAAATATTTATCGATTATGAAACTACTTCTTCCTGAATTTGGATTGTTGATTTGGACCCTACTTGCATTTCTTATTGTGTTGTTTATACTTGGAAGATTTGCGTGGCCAGCAATTGTAAAAGGCCTGCGAGACAGGGAATCCAGCATTACAGATGCTCTGGCTACCGCTGAACGCGTAAAAGCTGAGATGGCTCAGTTGAAGAGTGAAAATGAAGCTTTGCTAACAAAAGCGCGGGAAGAAAGGGCTTTGATGTTGAAAGAAGCCCGCGACACAAAAGATAAAATCATTAATGAAGCTAAAGACCAGGCAAAAACAGAAGCCGGAAAGATCATCAGTGATGCGAGAATTGCAATCGAACAGCAAAAAATGGCTGCCATCACTGAGGTTAAAAATCAGATTGGTAACCTGGTAGTCGAAGTGTCGGAGAAAATCCTTCGCAGGCAACTTGAAAATAAACCGGAACAGGAAAAATATATTAAACAATTGGCTGAGGAAATAAAACTCAACTAGAAAGGAAACTTTTCATTCACTTTTTTAAATTTCAAACCGCCTGAGCGGTAATAAATATTCAGATGATGCCAAATCCCAGACTAGCAGGGCGATACGCTAAGTCCCTCATTGATCTTTCAATCGAGCGGGATGAGCTTGAATCGGTATATAAGGATGTTCTTTATTTGGGAGAATTGATTAGACTTAGTCCTGAACTTGTTACCATATTAAAGAGTCCTGTAGTAAATGGCGACAAAAAACAAAAAGTCCTTGAAGCACTGACTGCCGGAAAAATCGGGACAACCACCGCATCGTTTAACAATCTTCTTATTGGTAAGGGACGTGAAAATTATCTGCCGGAAATCATTGTTGCATTTACTGAACAGTACAAGGTTATAAGAGGAATTCATTCCGTCTCATTAACTACTGCTGTTCCTTTGAGCGATGAAGTAAAGCAATTGATCATTCGGAAGATTAAAGAGTCTGGCAATATGAAAGAAGTAGAACTGGAAACAACAGTTCAGGAAAATATTATTGGGGGATTTATATTAGAAGCAGACGGGCGAAGGGTAGACGTAAGTATTGCATATGATCTTGCGAATATTAAAAAACAATTTGCAAACAACGATTTCATTTACCGAATCCGATAAATATCATAAATTTTTTTAAAAAGAAAATATGGCAGAGATAAAACCAGATGAAATTTCAGCGATTCTTCGCCAGCAACTAGGCAATTTTAATGTGGCTGCTGATATGGAGGAAGTAGGAACTGTACTCCAGGTCGGCGATGGAATTGCACGCGTGTATGGTTTGAATAATGTTAGCAGTGGTGAACTGGTTGAATTTGAAAATGGAACCAGAGCTATTGCATTAAACCTGGAAGAAGACAATGTAGGTGTAGTACTTATGGGTGAGTCCGGTGATATCAGTGAAGGCGCAAAAGTTCGTCGTACCGGAAAAATTGCATCCATCAAAGTATATGAAAGTATGCTTGGCAGGGTCGTGAATACATTGGGCCTTCCCATTGATGGCAAGGGACCTTTAACAGGAGAAAGCTATGATATGCCCCTGGAGCGCAAAGCACCCGGCGTTATATTTCGTGAGCCAGTTAAAGAACCCCTTCAAACAGGTATCAAGGCAATTGATGCAATGATACCTATCGGTCGCGGACAACGTGAATTGATTATCGGTGACCGTCAGACTGGTAAAACTGCAATCGCAGTAGATACGATCATCAATCAGAAAGAATTCCATAAAGCAGGGAAGCCTGTTTATTGTATTTATGTTGCCATCGGACAAAAAGCTTCTACGATCGCAGGTATTATGAATACACTCGCAGAAAATGGTGCAATGGAATATACAGTAATCGTTGCTGCTTCTGCATCTGATCCTGCGCCTTTGCAGTTCTACGCGCCATTTGCCGGCGCAGCGATAGGAGAATATTTTCGCGATACCGGTCGCCCGGCACTTATCATTTATGATGATCTTTCGAAACAGGCGGTAGCTTATCGTGAGGTGTCACTTTTACTCAGAAGACCGCCCGGACGCGAAGCTTACCCCGGTGATGTGTTCTATTTGCACAGCCGTTTACTTGAACGTGCAGCTAAAATTATTCAGGATGATGGCGTAGCAAAAGATATGAATGATTTACCTGAATCACTCAAAACCAAAGTTAAAGGCGGTGGATCACTCACAGCACTTCCTATTATCGAAACGCAGGCAGGTGACGTTTCAGCTTATATTCCCACGAACGTTATCTCTATTACAGACGGGCAAATTTTCCTGGAAGGGAATCTCTTTAATGCAGGTATTCGCCCGGCAATTAATGTGGGTATATCTGTAAGTCGCGTTGGTGGTAATGCGCAAATAAAATCTATGAAAAAAGTAGCCGGTACACTGAAGTTGGACCAGGCACTTTATCGTGAAATGGAAGCGTTTTCCAAATTTGGTGGTGATCTCGATGCAAGTACCAAGCTCGTATTGGATAAAGGTGCCAGAAATGTTGAAATACTGAAACAACCACAATATGCACCGGTAGCAGTTGAAAAACAGGTAGCTATCATCTATCTGGGAACTCAGGGATTATTACGCCAGGTACAGGTAAAAAATGTAAAAGCATTTGAAGAACATTTCCTTTTGGAAATGGACAACAAATTACCGGATGTACTGGCTGAATTCAAAAAAGGAATGCTTTCAGATGAAGCGATCCGCAGGACGGTTCAACTCGCAAACGATTTGATTCCGCAATACAAATAGTTTAACGTTTGATGGTCAATTGTTGTTTGTTAACGGCTCTCCGAATCCGTATTTGGTAGTCATTAACAATTAACAATTGGCCATCAACATTTATTTCCCAAAACACTTGCATTATTGAAAAACGCTTGCAATCTTTGTCTTGTAGTCGCCGTACCAATCTCCGGATAAACTTCCTTCCAATTTTCCTGCTGACAATTATCCATTATTTTAAATAGGGGTTTCCAATCCTTCAGAAGAATTGCGTCTTGTTCCAATCACTATGGGTTATCAAAATAATCCAGGTCAAAACAAGCTATAATGCAGTTCAGGATTTCAGTTCATGGTGTTAGGATAAAGTTTTCGTTTTGGAGAATATCTTCAGTTCTTTTTATATTTTTCACAGCAGCTACCACTCAGGCACAATCGCTGATACCTGAGCTTTCTTTTAAAAATCCCAAGTTGAAAACAGGGGAAGGATGTGCGGGGGATGGTCTGGATGGAGCTGTTTATATTTTTGAAAATGTGGGATGGGGTATAGATGCATTGATAACCATTCTAGGACGTAGCGGTCCGGAAGTGACTTTATCAAATGCCGATATACAGGGACCGGAACAGAACGAAACCAGCGGTACTGGATATGACAATGCTTGGCAGCCCCGTATTAAATACGGCGATGGAACCGCTACTGCACATCTTATCTGGTGGATGGAATTTAAGATTTCATTTGTAAGACACAGTGACCACAATTCGTTTATGCCGGTGAACCAGTTTTTTGTTTCGGGACTTGATATCGATGGTGACGGAAAACAGTTACATGAATTCCAGTCATACTATCAAATTCGTTCATTTTCATTGGAACATGAAACGGCCATTTTTGCCTCAACGATTCAGGGAACAGGATCAGATCCTCGGATGAAAGGCAAAAGATTCGATGGACCAACAAAGGATTATCCAGGGATTTCTATAGTGGCAGAGGACGCGATGGTAAACAATTTTTACAAAGACTCAGGTTCAATGGTAGTAAGACTTGGAGCGGAAACGGGGTCCTGCAGTTCGACATCGACTAACAGAATGTATGCACTTTTATTCAAATCACTAACCTATGACGTTCATGTAAAAGGAATACCACACGGCAACCTGGTTGCAATGAACAGATAAAAACAACAAGTCAAGGATTAAATAATTATAGAAGATATTTTAAGTTTTAGTTTTAAAGGGTACGATCAACAACGGCCGGGTTTGTCTAAACCTGGCCTTTTTTTACATTATTTGGTTTATAATGTAAACTAATTTATATTTGAATTTGAAACGCTTAGTAAGCTGCATTTTATGGATCTTCAAAAACAATCCAGGTACATATTAAATAAAAAGTTGCTCCTTTTAATGGTGCAGCAAATGGTATGTATTGTTGTTTTTTCGCAGACTCAAATCTCAGGTTTGGTAAAAGACGGTAAAGGTCACGGAATTCCAGGAGCGAGTATTAGCATTAAGAATAGTTTTGATGGAGCCACTTCCGATTCAGCGGGAAAATATTCTTTCAATAGCAGCGACACAGGAATGCAGACGCTCACTGTTACTTCTGTAGGATATCGTCCGATTGAAGTGACGTTACCAATATTGGGTAAAAATATTCATCTGGATTTGCAGCTTAAAGAAGAGCCCAATGAATTGCAGGCAGTGACTATTTCAGCAGGATCATTTGCTGCTGGTGATGCACATCGCGGAGCCGTCATGAGTTCATTGGATATCGCTACCACTGCAGGTTCTAATGCAGATATCACTGCTGCACTAAAAACCTTACCGGGCACACAACAAGTAGGAGAACAAGAGGGCCTGTTTGTTCGCGGTGGAACAGGACAGGAAACAAAACAATTCATAGACGGAAGTCTTGTAAACAATCCTTACTATACCAGTGTCCCGGATATTTCAACAAGAGGAAGATTTTCGCCTTTTCTTTTTAAGGGAACGGTATTCAGTACAGGTGGTTATTCAGCACTTTATGGCCAGGCTCTTTCGTCAGTCGTTTTACTGGAATCCGTGGATTTGCCCGAGCGTTCCGAAATAGACGCGTCCATTTCACCCATCATCGCTGGAGTGGGAACCCAACAACTCGGCGACAACAAGAAATATTCCTGGGGAATGAGTTACAGCTATGTAAATGTGGCTCTTTATTATGGTCTGGTTAGTCAGAAACCCGATTATTTTCACCTGCCCGCTTTTCATAATGCGGATGCCAATTTCAGAATTAAAACGAAAAATGGTGGCATGATTAAATATTATACAACGTTTGCGTATAATAGTCTTGGCATGCGAACGCAGGATATTGACAGTCTTAATCTGAAAGACGCTTTTAGTTTAACAAATCATAACTGGTATAATAATCTGAGTTGGCGGCAACCATTGAACAGAGGTTGGAAAATGACACTGATGACAAGTTTCAGTACAAACCTGGACAATATTCAACAGCAGGTACAGGGTTCTGATAATCAACCGCACAATTATCCTGACACTGCCTTTATGCAAACCAAAAATTTTATTCTGGCAAATAAACAAAATCTCACTACCGGAAAGGCTGTATTCGAAAAAAAACTTTCTGGTCTCAGTTCCATTCGTTTTGGTACTGAGTATTGGTACAGTAACAACCCTTCCACCTATAATGATACAATGCGGGTGTTGCGCGACAATATAATTGCAGGATTTGCTGAGGCCAATATCTATCTTACGAATGAACTGGCAGCCCAACTGGGCCTGAGATATGAATATTCTACATTATTGAAACAGTCAGACTTAGGACCACGCGTTTCCTTAGCTTACAAAACTGGCAAGGACGCGCAGATATCAGCAGCCTATGGAATTTTTTATGAAAAGCCCGATAACCAGCAGTTATTTTTTACTCCAAATTTGAAATTTACGGAAGCAACGCACTACATCTTGAATTATCAGAAAATGAATAAGGATCAGCTTTTCAGGATAGAAGCATATTATAAATTGTATAGCAATCTCGTAGAAACAATCCCCATCGGTCTTAACTATTTTGGATATATGAATGGCGGAAGTGGGTACGCCGACGGTATCGATCTGTTCTGGCGCGATAAAAAAACATTTAAGGATTTTGACTATTGGATCAGCTATTCATATATCGACACAAAAAGGCAGTTTATGAATTATCCTTCCAAACTCACGCCCGATTTTGTCGCTACCAACACGGCCTCTCTAGTTATGAAACGATTCATCAATGAATGGAAGGCTGGTTTTAATGTTACTTATACATTTGCAACCGGACGGCCATACTACAATTTTATGATCAATAGTTATGGTAAATATTATACGGCGGATGAAGGTAGAACCAAGGATTACAATAGTTTGAATTTTAGCTGTGAATACATACCTAGCCTGGGAAAAGTAAAACCCAAAACATTTATTGTTTTATTCGCCAGTATGAGTAATGTGCTTGGTTACAATTCTATTTATGGTTATCATTTTTCTTTTGATGGTACGTATAAACAACCAATAACACCACCCGCTTCCCGTTTTTATTTTGTTGGGTGCTTTTTAAGCTGGGGTGTAGACAGAACGCAAGACGCTATTAATAACAATTTGTAATTTTCTAACATTTATTAAATAAACCAGCTATGAAGTCCTTAGTTTTTACACTTTTAATGTTTTCTGTCTTTGTTTCTTCTGGCCAAAGCGACAAATACATTGCAGCTATGAAAAAAAACCTGGCTCTTTTTGATTCTGCCAAAACTACTGCAGACCTGCAGGCCGTCTCCAATACGTTCGAAAGAATCGGAGACGCTGAAAAAACACAATGGCTTCCCTATTACTATGCCGGTCTGGCATTGTCGACATCGGGATGGAATGATGCAAAAGTTGACAAAGATGAAAATTCTGCGAGGATAAATGCATTGTGTGATAAGGCAGAGGCGCTCGATAAGAATTCCGAAATCTATGTACTCAGAAATATGTCTGCCACACAGCAGATGATGGTTGATCCTCAAACGCGATGGCAGAAATATGGTGCAGATGCTAAAAAGGATCTCGAAATCGCCATCCAGCTGAATCCGGATAATCCAAGGATCTATTACCTTCAGGGAGAAAGTATGTTGGGTACTCCGGTAGCATTTGGGGGAGGAAAGGATAAAGCAAAACCGCTATTTGAAAAATCCATAGCATTGTTTAAGACCGATAAACCTAAACCAATGTGGCCTGACTGGGGACGGGCGAGGGCGGAAGAACAATTGGCTAAATGCCAATAATAGCAGTTATATATGAATCTATTTAAGGACCTGGATCCTATTTTGCATTCGCAATTAAGGTTGGCTATTATCTCCCTTCTCATGAGGGAGAGAGAATCTGATTTTACTTTACTGAAGGATAGAACGAATGCTACCGCAGGAAATCTCAGTGTACAGATTAACAAGTTGCGAGAGGCGGGATATATAGAAGTAATTAAAAAATTTAAAGACAATTATCCACATACAGTATGCAAAATCACGTTATCGGGCTCAAAAGCTTTTGACCAGTATGTGAAGAGTTTGGAATCTTATGTGAGTTTGAAACCCAAAGCCGAAGGCCCAAAACTGAAACCTTCAAAGTATGAATAAAAAAGCCCTTCACATGTATAATATGGAAGGGCTTACATTTCCGACATTTCGGCTGCCGGATATCTCCTTGGTATTTCTATCCTTTTGAAAGCTTCATGATCATCCGCTCCCTGCTGTTTACTGTAACTTCAAGTGTGTAAAACCCCGGATGCAGGCTATGAGTTCCTTCGAGAGAAAAAGTATGAGGGCCATTGTCTGCTTTCTGTCCTTCTTTTAAAATCATGTTCCCTTTTTCATCACTTACTTTCATCATCACATATGCTTCTTCATTGAGTTGTACATTAACCAAAATGTCATTGGCAAGCGGATCTGGTGTAACGCTTAGTGAAGCGAGACTTTTCGTATTGAACATTCTCGCAATCAGTATCTTGGAGTAGATAACATTTCCGTTCGGCTCAAATTCTTTTAAACGATAGTAAAAATCATTGTTTCTTGCGACGGATGAATGAAAGTGATCACGGAAAGCGTATTGTCCTTCTTTTACTTCAAAATCCTTGTTGGTTACCAAGCCTATCTTCTCATAGTTTTGTCCATCCAGACTGCGTTCGATTTCAAAATGGTCAAAATCTGCAGCGACAGTATTCCAGTTGAGTTCAAAATAATTTTTTCCGTATGCAGCGTTGAAAGCCGACAGATTACCACGAATTACTAAGCTTTTCGAATTGCCGGAACTATTTGAACTGGTGTCGGTATTTTCTCTGGAAGTGTAGTGGTTCGGATTGGCAAATAAAACAGCAGGTATTACCAATAACAGGTAAAGGCTAAACGGAATGATCCTTTTCATTTTGTTAATTTCAGAAAGTGAACAATTTGATGATGCTCAGCTTAAAGGGAAAAACAGCAGGTCATTCAAAAGAAAGGGATCGGATATGCAATGTTCACGTAATATTGGAGTGTCTTCTGGGGTAACGATCAGTGGGTAGGTAAGGGGGGCGTTTCAAAGATAGTTTTTGGTTTTGGAATATGCAAGTGCCTGGTAAAAAAATTAACTCTCACACTCTCACACTCTCACACTTGCTTCAGCCTTCTTCAATTTTTTCATCTTCCGCACCTGCCAATACAACCGACCCCATTTTTTTAAGTGGATTTTTATGATTTTCAATAAACTCTCTTCTTTTTTCCACGATATCAAGGCAACCATATAGAGCAGCCAGGAAAGAGCCAATATCCGCCCTGTTTTTTCCGGCAATATCGAATGCCGTTCCATGGTCGGGAGAAGTCCTGATAGCTGGTAATCCCGCGGTAAAATTTAAGCCCTCCCCAAATGCAAGAGATTTAAATGGGATAAGCCCCTGATCATGGTACATGGCCAGAACTGCATCGAATTTTTGTTGCTGGTTACGGGCGAAGAATGCATCTGCACTGTATGGACCGAATACCAGCATATTGTGTTTAGCGTCCTTAATGGCAGGCTTAATAATGTCTTCTTCTTCGCGGCCAATCAAACCTTCATCGCCTGCATGCGGATTAAGACCCAATACTGCAATACGCGGTTTATCGATCCCAAAGTCACGCATCAGCGAATCTTTAAGAATGTTCAATTTGGAAAGAATCGATTCCCTTGTGATATTCTTTGCAATCTCACTTACCGGCACATGTTCCGTTACAAGACCTACCCGGAAGTTGTCCGAACTCATTAACATGAGCACATCCTTCACACCAAAAATATGACGGAGGTAGGGAGTATGTCCCGTAAATGAAAATCCGGCGGATTGGATATTCTTCTTATGGATCGGAGCAGTTACAAGTCCCTCAATTTTTTTGTCCTTTAAAGCTTCCACTGCAGAAACCAATGATTTTACTGCGTAGGCACCACCCACATCCGTCAGTTGTCCCGGGTTAATTGCCACCTCCTCTTCCCAGCAATTAAATAGGTTGATTTGCTTATGAAAAGGTCGTGAAAGATCTTTTATGTGCTGATAATTGAATGTTGAATCCGGAATAGACTTTCTATAGAAATTGATCAGTTTATTGGAAGCAAAAAGAATCGGCGTACACATTTCAAGGATGCGGTTATCAGAAAATGTTTTAATGGCCAGTTCAGCTCCTATGCCATTCAGGTCGCCAATGGAAATACCTATGACAGGTTTTTGTTGGGGAATGCTCATGTATTATTTTTCGAAATATAAAAATACGATTATTAGCCTGAAGGAAGGGTTATTTTTGCTGAATGTCCCCTTCGGTAAGACCGCTAAATCTAAAAAAATCTCTTGGTCAGCATTTTTTAGTTGATGAATCAGTTTGTCGGCGAATTGTTGATTCACTGAAGCAAAATCATTTCAAACAATTATTGGAAATCGGACCCGGTGCGGGAGCGCTTACTAAAAGCCTTTTGGGCATACCCGGAATTGGTTTCAAGGCAGTCGAGATAGACAGGGAGAAAGTGGCCTTTCTCAAAAGGAATTTTCCTGCCCTAAATGACCTTATTATTGAGGCCGATTTTCTCCAAATGGGAAAACCTTTCGATGGACCTTTTACAATCATCGGAAATTTTCCATATAACATCTCTACGGAAATACTTTTTAAAATAATCGACTGGCGACAGGATGTGGATTGTGTGATCGGCATGTTTCAAAAAGAAGTAGCTCTGCGTATCGCAGCTACAGAAGGAAATAAGATTTATGGAGTAACCAGTGTGTTGCTCCAGACTTTTTTTAGGGTTGAATATTTGTTTGAAGTAGGTGAACAGGCTTTTAATCCTCCTCCAAAAGTAAAAAGCGCTGTAATCAGACTAACCCCCATAAAAGAATCGCCTGCCGTTAAAACAGAAAAAATGTTTTTCTTATTGGTAAAAACTGCGTTTAATCAGAGAAGGAAAACACTTCGAAATGCTGTAAAATCGCTCTTTGCGGATGAAGTACTCAGGGATCCGATTTTTAATAAAAGAGCAGAACAATTGTCGATTCTACAATTTCAGGAATTAACCTGGAAAATGAAATAAACAGGACCTTCGCACTATGATTAAAGTTCGCGTTCTAAAATATATGCAATGCAAAAAGTTCTCGTAACGTCCAAAGTTCATGAGTATTTAATAGACCGGCTGAAAAAACAGGGTTATGACGTTTTGTATCTGCCCGAACTGACTTATGAGGAGTTGAAAAATCAGATACAGGATGTAACTGGGCTGATTATCACTACAAGATTGAAAATCGATAAAATCATTTTGGAAAGGGCTAATGCGCTGAAGTGGATTGGACGTTTGGGTAGTGGAATGGAGTTGGTGGACGTGGAATATGCAACACGTAAAGGAATTCGCTGTGTAAGTAGTCCTGAAGGTAACCGGAATGCAGTTGCAGAGCATGCCCTGGGAATGTTACTTTCTCTGATGAACAATATTCCCAGAGCTTCAGCTGAAATTAAAGAAGGGAGATGGATTAGAGACGCAAACAGGGGAATTGAATTATCGGGAAAGACTGTGGGAATTATCGGATATGGAAATACGGGATCTGCATTTGCAAAGTTGCTTTCACCTTTTGACGTCACTGTACTGGCTTACGACAAATACAAATTCAATTTTGGATCAGGTAAAATCAAAGAGGCAAATATGGGTCAGCTTGGAAGGTATTCAGATGTGATAAGTCTGCATGTACCTCTTACTGACGAGACCCTTCATTTTGCAGGAGACGCCTTTTTTTCCTCCCTTAAAAACAAACCTTTTTTTATAAATACCAGTCGTGGTAAAACCCAGAATACTGCTGCATTAATAAAAGCTCTGGAGACGGGAAAAATAGCCGGTGCCGCTTTGGATGTTCTTGAAAATGAAAAGCTGGAGACCTATACAGTCATTGAAAAACAACAACTTACACAATTACTTGGATTCGAAAATGTGCTTTTGACTCCTCATATTGCGGGCTATAGCAGGGAGGCCTTTTATCTCATGGCAAAAATAGTACTCGACAAATTGGGTATTTAATGTCTAGTGCCACGCAGCGGTGTAAAATGATACAATCGTAAGCTTATCGAATTAACTTTTTCCAGTTAAACTTTTGTAACTCCTTTCGAAATTCCTTTTGAAAACGGAATCCTTATCTTTGCATAAATGCAACGCTTCCTAAAAGGGCGTTGTATTTTTTTTCTTTTATAATAAACAAGAGGAGGATTTATGAGTGGAATCACATATCTGACAAAGGACGCACTCGAGAAGCTGAGGAGTGAATTACAGAAAATGAAAAGCGTTGACCGACCTGCTGCTTCAAGAGCAATTGCCGAGGCTCGTGAAAAAGGAGATTTAAAGGAGAACGCAGAATACGATGCGGCTAAGGAATCGCAGGGTCTGCTCGAAGCGAAAATTCAACGCCTGGAATCAGATCTGGCGAATGTTAGAATTTTGGAAGAAGGTAATATCGATACCAGCAAAGTTTCTATTCTTACAAAAGTTACGGTAACCAACCTGGCGAATAAAAAGCAATCAACATATCATTTAGTATCAGAAAAAGAAGCAGATCTAAAGCTGGGTAAAATATCCGTTTCTTCTCCCATCGGTAAAGGATTGCTCGGTAAACAGGTTGGGGAAATAGCCGACGTGGTAGTTCCCGCGGGAAAACTTCAGTTTAAGGTAGAAAGTATAACTATTTAATTACAGGAAAAAGTTATCAGTCAAGGCGAAAATACTAATAAGTCTCCTTCAGGTTTTTTATGATAAGCTCCTGAATTTCCCTGAAAGACGCTGCAGTAAGTTTCAATTTGGGATTTTTGAAGTCCATATCATGTAAATGATCAATGGGGATCAAGTGCATATGTGCGTGAGGTACTTCGAGTCCGATTACTGAAATTCCGCAACGATTACAGGTGAAAGACTTTTCGATCGACTTCGCAATGGGTTGTGCAAACAATAGAATTCCTGAAAGATAAAATTCACTGAGATCAAAGAAACGATCGGTTTCAATTTTAGGTATTACCAATGTGTGGCCTTCTCTAAGTGGATTGATATCCAGAAAGGCCAAAAAATGCTCGTCTTCCCGTATGCGGTAAGCCGGGATTTCTCCTTTTATGATTCTCGTAAATATTGTCATCAGCGTTTTTAAGTTTCTCATTCTCACAATCTCACACTTTCAAAGTATTCTGCCCGGGTTTTTTGCTATAAACTCTGACCATCCGTTTAATTTTTTACCACTTACTACAGGGAAACGATACTGATAATGATGACAAAGTGCTACAGCGAGTGCGTCTGACGCGTCAAACCGGTCAATTTTCATCCTTATTTCTAATATCTGTTGAAGCATTTTCCAAACCTGTTCTTTACCTGCATTTCCATTTCCCGTTATTGACTGTTTTATTTTTTTGGGCGCATACTCCGAAACAGGAATACCAGATTGCATAGCTGCAGCGATGGCCACGCCCTGTGCACGACCAAGTTTGAGCATACTCTGAACATTTTTGCCAAAAAAAGGTGCTTCAATAGCAAAGTCATCAGGTTTATATTTTAATATAAGTTGCTGAACTGTAAAATAAATCAACTCAAGTCTCTGATATGCGTCCATTCGTACGGGCACACGTAAGACGTCCATGTCCAGAAATTTTGTATTAACTCCTACCACGTTTATCAATCCCCAACCCATCATCAGAGTGCCAGGATCTATGCCCAATATTATTTTGGAGTGCTTTTGCAGAGGGAACGCTATTTTTGAATGTGGCGGTAAACAAAAATATCAAATTATTAGTCAACTATGTCGCCGGACCGCTTATTATGTTGCTTCTTTTCTATGCGGTCACGATACAGTTAAAGAAACAACCTCATTGGAAAGATTCGTTAAATGATATGGTGAAAGCTGCTGTTGGTAAATATCAATGGAAGCTGTATGTAATGTTTGGATTGACATGGGTAAACTGGGCACTTGAATCTTTCAAATGGCAAATTGCACTACGTTCTGTGCAGCCCATTGGATTTTTCCGTGCATTTAAAGCCATTCTGGCCGGAACCTGTATTGCTTCATTTACTCCCAATCGCGTTGGAGAATATCTTGGAAGAATGCTTTTTGTAGATCCAGGCAATAAAGTGAATTCGATTGCACCAACCATATTGTGCAGTATGTCCCAGATGCTGATCACATTGTTTGCAGGATCGATCGGTATTTATTTATTTTCTTCACTAAACTACCAATTTCCGGTAAGCTGGTTGTCACCTGCCTTTTTTCGATGGTCGATGATCATTACAATAGTTTCGGCGGCTGTTCTTGGTTTGATCTATTTTAGATTTGATCCGTTGGTGGCCAGGGTAAATAAATGGCTGCAAAAGAATAAAAGGAATTTCTCAATCCCATTAAATTTTAGTTTCTCCTCACTGGCAACCATCCTGTTAATAGCTTCGATTCGTTATCTGGTATTTGTATTGCAATATTTCCTGTTGTTTTCACTTTTTGGTATCCCATTGAATGGATTGCAGGTATTTACAGGCGTTAGTGTTATGTTTGTTTTGATGGCGATCGTTCCTACGTTAACGTTTTTAACAGATCTCGGATTTCGATGGGTGGCAGGTATACAGGTTTTTCAGGTGTTTACTATAAATACAGCTGGCATACTTGCAGTCTCCCTGGGTATTTGGTTCATCAATTTAATAATCCCTGCTTTGGTCGGGAGTTTACTAATTTTAAGGATAAAACTATTTGAGAGCAAATGAAATCGATTGTTGGAATCGCATTTATTTTATTAATATCTATATCATTACCTCTGAGAGCCGGAGATGATTTTTGTGGTATGTCCAATCACGCATTTCAAACAGGGGAAAGTGTCACATTCAGAGTTTACTATACACTGGCGGGTGTTTATATTTCAGCTGGAGAAGCAACTTTTACTGTTGCACTGGAACAACTCAATGGCAGGCCCGTATACCATGTAACCGCTTCAGGTAAAAATTATTCTTTCCTCGATAATTTCTTTAAAGTGCGGGATAAATACGAAAGTTTTATCGACACCTCCAACCTCCAACCTCTGAAATTTATACGAAATGTAAGTGAAGGTTCTTATAAAAAATATGAAAATATCAGTTTTAATAAAACTGCGCACACAGCGATCACAAATTCCGGAGTTTTTAAAACACCCGATTGTATACAGGATGTTTTAAGCACGATGTATTATGCCAGAAATATCGATTATGATAAAATGCAGCCCGGCGATAAAATTCCTTTTTCAATGTTTCTGGATAATCAGGTTTATAACTTATATATTCGATATGTCGGGAAAGAAACCATCAAGACTAAATATGGAAAGTTCCATGCCATCAAAATAAAGCCCCTGCTTATCAAGGGAACTATCTTTGAAGGTGGTGAAAAAATGACGGTCTGGGTGAGCGATGATGCAAATCATATCCCTGTAAGGGTGGAAAGCCCGATCAGTGTAGGAAGCGTGAAAGTCGATATGATGGATTTCCAAAACAGAAGAACCCCGCTGACTTCGCTTATCAGTCTACGTTAGCATTTTCATCCTCTATATAACCCTTCAAACATGAAAAAACTCCTGAAAGTTCTCGGTGTCACCGTGCTCGTGATTCTTCTGTTAGTTGTTGTTGCAGCTGCCTATATAAAAGTTGCATTACCTGATGTCGGTCCTGCGCCACAAATGACCGTTGAAAAAACACCGGAGAGGGTCAATCGGGGAGCATACCTTGCCAAGAGCGTTATGATTTGTATGGATTGTCATAGCAGCAGAAACCCGCAGGAATTTTCAATGCCCATGGAATATACCACCATGGGTATGGGTGGAGAAAGATTTGATCAGACAATGGGATTTCCAGGTGTTTATTATTCTGCAAATATTACTCCCGCGGGTATTGGCAACTGGACAGATGGTGAGATTTATCGCGCCATCACAACTGGCGTAAGAAAAAGCGGGAAGCCCATATTTCCCGTAATGCCTTATCATTCCTACAGAAAAGCGGACTCAGAGGATATCAAATCGGTTATTGTTTTTCTGCGCTCATTAAATCCAATTCAGCATGCAGTGCCTGAGCCGGTATCTGATTTTCCGATGAACTTTATTCTGAATACGATTCCGGAGAAAGCCGATCCGCAGACGATGCCTCCCACTGAAGACAGTATTGCCAATGGTAAATATCTGTTTAACATTGCCGCCTGTCACGATTGCCATACACCATATGACAAAGGTAAATTTGTTGAATCAGAAGCAATGGGAGGTGGCAGGGTATTTCCAGTTCCGGGTGGTATGATTACTTCAGCGAACATCACACCCGACAAGGAGACCGGCATTGGATTGTGGTCAAGAGAAATGTTCATTCAGCATTTCGCAATGTACAGAGACAGTACAAATGCTCATCGCATTATCCACGCCGGAGAAATGCAGACAATTATGCCCTGGACCATGTATGGCAAAATGACGGACAGGGATCTGGCAAACATTTACGCGTTTATCCAAACAATTAAACCGCTTAGCAACAAAATCGTGAAATGGAAGGCGCAGTAAATCGTGTCCTACTGAGCTTTAGAAATTAAATAAGCTACCACTTTTTCCATTTGCATGCTGCGGGATCCTTTAATGAGAAATGCCGTTTGTTGAAACTTTTGCGAAGACAGCCATATTCCGGCTTCAGCAGAATTATCAAAGTTTTTATAGGGATGTTTTATTTTTAAAAAATCGCCTCCTACAAGAATGACTTCTTTCCATTGATGCAATTCAATCTGGTGCAGAATGAACTCGTGCTCTGTTATACTTTCCGAACCAAGTTCTGCCATACCACCCAGCAGTAGCACTTTGTCTTTAGCGGGAAATTTAATAAAATTTTCTATCGCCAGTTTCATACTGGAAGGATTCGCATTGTATGCATCCAGTATGATGGTATTTGTACCTGCTGATATTATTTGGGAACGGCTATTGGATGGTTCGTAGTTTTCAATACCTTTTTTTATCGATGAATCACCCACGTCAAAATATTGGCCCACCGCAACGGCGGCGAGCACGTTAGGCAAATTATATTCGCCCGTCATCCTGGTTTGTATCGAGTCAGGATTCCCGCCTTTAGTAATGCGTACGCGAAGAAAGGGTGCCGCAGATTCAGCGAAACCAGTGAGATCCGCATTGGATGTCCCATAGGTAATGATATGTTTTATTCCTACACTCATCTGATGCAGGTAATCATAGTCCCACATAATGAAGGCAGTGCCATTATGCGCACGGAGATAGTCAAATAGCTCACCTTTTCCTTTTTTAACGCCTTCAACACCTCCGAACCCTTCGAGATGTGCTTTGCCGGCATTCGTAATGATTCCATGAGTAGGCCTTGTATAAGCGCAATATCCTGCAATTTCTTCACGATGATTTGCCCCCATTTCAACGATCGCCATTTCTGCGTCACTTCGGATTTTTAAAAGGGTAAGGGGTATGCCAATATGATTGTTCAGATTGCCTTCTGTCGTATAGGTTTTGTATTTCTCTGAAAGCACGGCGTGCACAAGTTCTTTAGTTGTCGTCTTGCCGTTACTACCCGTGATAGCGAGGAACGGGATGGAGAACTGATTTCGGTGATGAGCAGCCAACAACTGCAAACACTTTAAAGCATTTTCAACAAGAATAAAACGATGATCATCTACAACCGGCGTCTCATCTATAATCGCATAAGCAGCTCCGTTATCAAGGGCCTGCTTGGCAAAAAGATTTCCATTAAAGTGTTCACCTTTCAGGGCAAAGAATAAATCACCTTTTCCAACTTTTCGCGTGTCGGTGCTGACAATCGGATGCTCCAGATAAATTTTATATAAATTCTCAATTGTAAACCGGCCGTGAAACTGATCTGAGGTGCTGGCTTCTCCCATATTTCAAAATTGTTCGACTGAAAATAAACAAAAAAGCCATCCTGCCGTAAGCGGGATGGCTTTTTTGAGTTTTTATAAATGAGTTACTGTTTGCGTGCGTTTTGTTTTCTTGTTTTATAACTGATACCTGTTTGTCTTCCGTTGCCAGCCGCACTTCCCACTCGATCCATTGCACAACGGAACCCTACAGTCGAACTTGCCTGGTCTTCTTCCATGAAGCGGCGTGTACCAGGGCCAAGCCAGTAAGCACGATCGTCCCAGCTACCACCTTTGATAACTCTTGATTTGTCGCTGATAAGCGTTGTTTTGCCATAACCGTAACTGATGCCTGCGATCAGAGAGTCACCATCCAGATAATTAATTACATTACCCTTTTGATAGTTTCTTCTGTTTTCGCTTTCTTTATCAGTGACATCGCGATATTTGATCCGGCCAAGGCTGTCCCTTTCAGGTTTGCCTTCTTTGCCTAAATCCATCGTTTCAAATTTGTTACCACGGAAAGGAGCAACTCCGTTAACGTCCTGAGAAGAAAGAGGACGAAACACGTCTTCTACCCACTCACTAACGTTACCCGACATATTGTACAGACCGAAACCGTTCGGATAAAAAGACGTTACATCCGCTGTATATACAGCGTTGTCATTTAATCCACCAGCTACCCCCATATTATCTCCGTTTCCTCTTTTAAAGTTTGCAAGAAATGTTCCCTGCCATGTACCACGACGTGAATCACGTAAACCATTCACATTCTGGCTCCAGGAATAAACCTGTTTGTTTGCCACCAGCTCTTCACCTCTTTTCTTATCAGTGTTACTTGGTGAGGGATTCTGATTGATGTATCCAAGAGCTGCATATTCCCATTCTGCTTCTGTTGGCAGACGATAAGAAGGAAGCAGGATACCATCCTCAAATGTTACCTGCGTGCGCGGAGTACCATTTGGATTCTTTAATTCGTTCTTTTTTGATTTGGCTGCAGCACCAGGTGTTGCCTGATATTCACCGACCAGATAGGATTTTGTATTAAAATTCTCCTGACCCAGCCCCTGAATATTTTTCAATGAGTTTTTATTGATATAACCACGATCTACTAATGCTTTTTCATTTACGCGGTCAGTTCTCCACAAACAAAAATCTTTTGCCTGTCTCCAGTTAACACCTACAACTGGGTAGTAGTTATAGGAAGGATGGCGGAAATAATATTCTACCAGTGGTTCATTGTAAGCAAGCTCACTTCTCCATACCAGTGTATCGGGAAGTGCATTGTTTCGAACCGTCTGATATTCGTCACCCTCGAAAACATTATTGATCCAGTATAGATATTCGCGATAGTGAACGTTCGCTACTTCGGTTCTGTCTATATAAAATGAGTTTACTGTTACGCGACGTGGAATATTGTTCCATTCACTCATAACGTCTTCTTCAGTGGCTCCCATGGTAAATGTGCCCCCCTGAATAAATACCAGTCCCGGACCGGTACGCTGTTCCTTTTCTTTGGATACCTGGTACCCCCCCATGTTCTTATCGTTATAATTCCAGCCGGTTACAGCAGACGATTGGGTCTTTGTTTTACAAGAAGCCATTGCTGCGGCACAGGAAGCAAGGATAACTAGATTTTTGAGATTCATAGAAAACGCATTTAACCGTGATATGTTAGGTGTAGAAACGTGGTTTTGAAACAAATATTGTAAAAATGAGCCCCCTGAACTCTTAATACGCACGGATCACGAAATTAGTTTGTTTGATGGAAAAAATCCCGTTTTGGGAATGTTAAACCGTTTATAAATTGGACTTCTTTTTGCTTACCTTTGCTCTTTCCGTGAAACCACTAACTTGCGCAATATTCTGGTATTGTTTACGTTGGATTGTCGGAAGTACGGGTATGTCTTCATCAGACTGTATGTTAAAAAGTCTCTGAGCGACAACCAGAATTGGAACTCACTAAAAACCACATGATTAGCTATTGAAAATTTCTACCCTCTAATTGCTGAAATAAATCTGTGCGACGGTTTTTTGACGGCCATAGTTTTATTTTACGGTCAGTTCCTTTTAAAGCTAAATTAAATTACATGAAACGACTGTTTTTCCGTCTGACTGCTTCATTATGCGGAGTGTTGTCTTTTTACTTAGTGAGTGCCCAAACGAATCCGGTTAATGTAGTTACTACCGCAGTTCCTTTTTTAAGAATATCCCCCGATGCCCGTGCAGGTGGGATGGGCGAAGAAGGTATCGCTACCTCACCCGATGCGAACTCCGGTTTTTATAACCTTTCCAAAACGCCTTTTTCAGATTATAAAACAGGTATTGGTATTACGTACACTCCCTGGCTAAAGGACCTTGGTCTGAATGATGTTTACCTGTTGGCTGCTTCCGGATACCATAAAATAAATGATAATGAGGGCATTACGGCGGATCTTCGGTATTTCAGTCTGGGTAGTATCCAGTTTTCTGATTATAACGGAAATAACTGGGGTGAAGGCAGACCCCGCGAATTTGCATTTGATCTCGGTTACTCACGTAAGCTCTCAGATAAATTGGGAATCGGACTTGCTTTAAGGTATATCAATTCCAACCTTACCCTGGGTGCAGCAGCAGCTTCAGGAAGTATTTCCGCATATAAAGCCGGCGAGGCAGTTGCAGCAGATGTTTCCTTGACATACAAAAACGTGGCCGCTAACAAGGAAGGGTGGACTTTCGGCTTTGTTTTATCCAATCTTGGTACGAAAATCGGCTATACCAACGATGCAACACAGAAAGAATATATTCCCGCCAATATGGGACTTGGTGGAAATTATACGAAAGTCTTTGACGAGCAGAATAAAATCAGCTTTGGCCTGGACCTCAACAAATTACTGGTTCCGGCTCCTCCTGAACCCGCTCCCGGCGTAGATACCGTAAGTACCGAAGCGCTACAGGCTTATTATAGCCAAAGTGTAGTTAGCAGCTGGTTTAAATCATTTAATGGACAATGGAACACGGTGAATGCATCTATCGGTGCGGAGTATACGTATATGGACCAGTTTTCTTTGCGCCTGGGATATTTTTATGAAAGTCAGGACCAGGGCGGCAGACAATATTTCACCATGGGTATCGGACTTAAGTATAATATGCTTGGGTTGAATTTTTCATACCTGATTCCATCAGGATCCGGTATAACCAGAAATCCACTTTCAAATACGATACGATTTGGTTTGGTGTTTGATCTGGATGGTCCAGCAGTAGGAACCAGCGGAACAGACCAATAATTTCTTAGTTATGTCTTATCGTATTGGTCTGGGTACAGATTTTCATCAGCTTGTTACCGGTAGAAAATTATGGTTGGGAGGTGTTGAAATCCCCCACAGCAAAGGTGCGTTGGGTCACAGTGATGCGGATGTATTGTTGCATGCTATTTGCGACGCCATGCTGGGTGCACTCAGCATGGGTGACATCGGAACTCATTTCCCGGATTCCGATATGAGTCTGAAAAATATCGATAGCAAAATTCTACTTTCCAGAACGTATGCACTCATCCGGCAAAAAGGATTCCGCATCGTCAATCTAGATACCGTAATCTGCCTGGAAGAACCAAAAATCATGAAGTATGCTTCCGAAATGCGCGTTATAATTTCGGGTATTCTGGAAATCACCACAGACGACATTTCTATCAAGGCAACTACTACTGAAAAACTTGGTTTCATAGGGAATGAAGAAGGAATTATGGCGCAGGCGATTGTATTGCTAAGGAAGGCGGATTAATTACCTTTGCGGGCATGTCCATTCCTGTCAAGATCATCAATAGGTCAAATTTTCCCATGCCGTCTTATGCTACACCCGGTGCTGCGGGCATGGATTTGAAAGCAAATATTCCGGAACCAGTTATTCTGCGGCCTATGGAGAGACAACTAGTTCCAACTGGTATATTTATCGAATTACCATCAGGGTATGAAGCCCAGGTCAGGCCGCGAAGCGGACTTGCACTAAAACAGGGCATCACCTGTTTAAATTCCCCAGGTACCATTGATGCTGACTACCGGGGAGAGTTAAAAGTGATTCTTATCAATCTTTCAAACACTGAACAACAGATACAGCCTGGCGAAAGAATTGCACAAATAATCGTTGCAAGGGTTGAAAAAGTCGACTGGCAACCGGTAATCGAATTAAATCAGACGGCCAGAAACGATGGCGGTTTCGGTCATACGGGAAAAGCCTAAAAGACGGATCCAGATAGTAATCAACTTTAAAAGTTAAGAATCTCGAATATGGGAAGTACCCGAAAGTTTTTTTTTCTAAAGATGTGTTTTTTTCTGTTACTGGTGCTCTGTGTCGCGATGATACAAACGTCCTGTCGCTCTGCAAAAAAAATTACGACCGCTATAAGTAAAAAAGATACCGTTAAAAGAAAAACAGATACAGCTACCATCGAAGATTTACATGCTGACTCGTTGAAATATATCCATCAGGTATACAGTCGTATCAAATCAAATAGTATAGACTGCAATTCATTTTCGGCGAAATTGAAAGTTCATTATGAGGCCACCGATGGAAAAGATTATGAATTCAACGCATTCGTACGGTTACAGAAGGATAAGAAGATCTGGATTTCTATCAACGCCACTTTGCTCGGCATAGAAGCATTCAGGGTACTGATCACCCCCGATAGCGCAAAAGTGTTGAACAAATTGGATAAGATTTATCAGCAACGATCAATCGGATATCTGCAGGAAATTACACACCTTCCTTTCGATTTCAATATGCTGCAATCGCTGATCCTTGGAAATCCTGTTTATCTCGACAGCAATATTCTGTACTACCTGAAAGATGTTCAGGGGATATCCGTTTTGAGCGTAGGCCCGGTTTTCAGAAACTACCTTACGCTGAACAATGATCTCACGCTGAAACATAGTATACTGGACGACGTGGATCAGATGAAGGATCGTTCCTGCGATCTCAGTTACGGTGACTATGAAAAAACAGACACCGTTCTTTTCTCTACCTACCGTAAAATTGTAGTTTCAGAAAAAGGCAGACTCGATGTGGAGATGAGTTTTAAGAATATTCATTTTAACGAGACTTTAGATTTTCCATTCGCCATTCCGAAAAATTATAAACACAACTAATCGTTATACAGTAACTTCATCCCGAACGTCAAACGCATATGCGAAAACCAGTATTTCTTTTTATTTTTTTCTTTTGCTCTTTCAACATCATCCGGGCGCAGGCACCTGCTCAGAGTCGGAGTGAGCTCGAAAAAGAACGGGCGTCCATTCAAAAAGAGATAGAAGATGTAAAAAATTCTCTTGACGTCACACACAAAAACAGGAAACAGACACTCGGACAATTAGCGCTGCTGCAAAAAAGGCTGCGTCTGAGAGAAGCAGCCATTTCAAATATCAATCAACAACTCAATTTTATTCAGGCCGACATGAACAACTCCTGGTCGGAAATAATAAAATTAAAAAAAGAGCTGGATACACTTCGCAAACAATACGCTGAAAGTGTTATTTATGCCTACGAAAACAGAACCAATTACGATTATCTGAATTTTATTTTCGCTGCCGGCAATTTTAATGACGCAATTAAAAGAGTTGAATATCTTAAATCATACAGAACTTACCGGGAACAGAGAGCTGATAATATTCTGAAAACCCAGGTGCTGCTGCAGAACAAGATCGACGGCCTTAAGAGAACGCGTGTTGAGAAAGATGAAGCGCTGGTGAAACAAAATAAGGAAAGACAGGTATTGGAGGTTGAAAAAAAAGAAAAGGATCAGGTGGTTGAACAGCTTCAGGGCCAGGAAAAGGAACTGAAAAAGCAGATGAATGCCAAACAAAAACAGGATCAGAAACTTGGGAATGCGATAGCAGCTGCCATACGCAGAGCAAGGGAAGATGCTATTCGTGAAGCAAAGAAAAAAGCTGCCTCGGAATCATCATCCGCTTCTGCTGCAGCTGTTACGGAAAAAACTGACGCGGCCAAAACGACAGCTGGCAACACCGGTACAGGACTGATGCCGTCAACAATAAAACCTGCTACAAAACCTGCCTCAGAAAATATTTTTAATACATCAGCAGACATTGCATTATCAGGAAACTTTGAAAAAGATAAAGGTCATTTGCCCTGGCCTATCGCTTCAGGTACAATTTCCATGCGGTTTGGGCCACATGAATATATCAAGGGTATCATTCACAATAATCAGGGTATTACCATTGAAAGCCCAACGGGTTCCGCAGTAACTGCAGTTTTCGATGGAGATGTTCAAAGCGTATTCAACGTAGGTGATGTGATGGCCGTAATGATCAGACACGGCAAGTATTTCACTACTTATTGTAATTTATCTTCCGTCGCAGTATCAAAAGGGCAAGCAGTAAAATTAGGTCAGACATTAGGAAAACTTGCAGACATTGGTCAGCTCGACTTTGTAATTTCAGACGATAAGGACAGACTCTTCGATCCCGAAAAATGGTTACGTAAATAACTGTATCTGATTATATAGTTTCAGGAGACAATTTTTTTGCGGACGCCTGTTTCATAAGGAACCGGTCGTAAAGACGTTCATAGATGGGGACTATATGATGAATGTCAAATTTCTTAGCCTGCTCTGAAGCATTTATCTTAAACGTTTTTAGCGTTTCATCATCCTCGAGTATTTTAATGGCATTCCTGCTCATAGATGCCACATCACCAACGGGATTCATATAACCGGTTTTGCCATTGATATTAATTTCCGGCAAACCACCCGCGTCTGATGAAATAAGTGGCACTCCGGCAGCCATAGCTTCCAGGGCAGCAAGTCCAAAACTTTCATATTCCGATGGAAGAATAAATAAATCCGATACAGCCAGAATTTCTTCTATCTGTTCCTGTTTGCCTATAAATCTGATCTCATTACAAATGCCCAATTCCCTGCAAAGGTTTTCTGCATCATGACGATCGGGACCGTCCCCTACAAATAATAGTTTTGAAGGTATCTGTTTGTTGATAGCTGCGAAGATTTTTACTACATCGAGCACCCTCTTAATCTTGCGAAAATTGGAAGCATGCACAATGATGCGTTCGTTATTTGGTGCAATCACTTTACGAAACGGGTCAATGGCCTTTCTGTGAAATCTGGCAAGATCCACAAAATTAGGGATCACTTCAATCTCTTTCTTGATATCAAAGATTTCATATGTTTCATCGCGTAAATTTTCGGAAACCGCAGTAATGGCATCGCTTTCGTTTATTGAAAATGCAACCACGGGCGCAAGGGTTTTGTCCCTTCCCACCAGCGTTATGTCTGTTCCATGTAAAGTTGTAATTACCGGAATGGCGATTCCCTGAGTGGCCACAATTTTTTTTGCCATATATGCCGCCGAAGCATGAGGAATGGCGTAATGTACGTGCAGTAAATCAAGCTTATGATTTATGATAACATCTACCATCGTGCTGGAAAGCGCGGTCTCGTAAGGGGGATAATCAAAAAGCGGATAAGTGGTCACCCTTACTTCATGGTAGAAAATATTTGCATTGTATTCCGTAAGTCGTACTGGTTGCTGATAGGTTATAAAATGAACCTGATGCCCTTTATCAGCAAGTGCTTTGCCGAGTTCCGTAGCGAGAACACCACTTCCTCCAAACGTTGGATAACAAACAATTCCTATCCTCATGTTCTAAATTTAATGATTAAAGTTAATCAGAATTTGCAGAGCTTTATAAGATCCGGGCAATACTTATCTTAGCAGAAATAAACAGATATGCGTTGGTTTTTGTTTGGTTCCTTTCTTTTTTTATTTAGCGATTTATTACAAGCCCAAACCGATTCTGCCTTTATAAGTAAAATCTCGGATGAAATTTTTGAACACGGCAGCGCTTATAGCAATCTGCACACTTTAACCAAAACGATCGGCCCGCGTCTTTCCGGATCACCTCAAACTTATGCTGCGGAAAAATGGGGTCTGGAAGCGTTAAAGCTGGCCGGGGCAGACAGGGTTTATTTGCAGAAGACCATGATTCCGCATTGGGTGCGGGGAGGGCGTGATCAGGCAGCACTGGTTTCTGGCAGGAACAGACAGTCCCTTGCTGTTATCGCATTGGGTAATTCCGTTTCCACAAAAACCGGAGGTATCACTGCACCTATGATTCTCATCCACGATTTTGATGAACTGGAACGCAGAAAAAATGAAATCAAGGGCAAAATTGTTTTTTATAATCACCCCTTCAACGTAAATTTTGTCTGGACTTTCAGGGCCTATGAAGACGCTGTTCCCTATCGTGTATTCGGAGCAAGTCGGGCCGCCAAATATGGCGCTGTGGGAGTTTTGGTAAGATCTATGAGTAGTTCAACCGATAATTTTCCGCACACGGGTGCGATGATTTACAATGATTCATTTCCCAAAATACCCGTACTCGCTGTAGGATTGCAGGATGCTGATAAACTGGTGGCGGCGGCATCCACACCCAAAGATCTCCAGCTTTTTATATCTACCAATGCGCATACACTGCCGGATACCGTCGGATATAATGTAGTTGCCGAATGGAAAGGCACTGAATTCCCCGATCAATATATCACGGTCGGTGGTCACCTCGATTCCTGGGATCCTGCAGAAGGAGCACAGGACGACGGGGCCGGTTGCGTTCAATCGATAGAAGTCCTTACAGCACTGAAAGCAATTGGATATAAACCCAGGCATACGATAAGGATCGTTTTATTTACAGATGAAGAAAATGGCGGAAGAGGTGCCGGTACTTATAGTTCTGAAGCCAAACAGAAAAATGAGAAACATATATTTGCACTTGAGAGCGACGCCGGCGGATTTACACCCAGAGGTTTCAGTTTCAAAGGAAATGAAACGCAATTGAATTCGATACGCCAACGTCTTCCGCTGTTTGCAGAATACGGAGTTACGTCTTTCGTAATGAACGGTGCCGGGGCAGACGTGGATCCTCTAAATGATTCAACCGGCGCTCTCGCAGCTGAACTCATACCGGATTCACAGCGATATTTCGACTACCACCACGCAGGATCTGATGTGTTTGAAAATGTAAATAAAAGAGAATTGGAACTTGGAGCCATCAACATGACGGCACTCATTTATCTGGTCGACAAATACGGATTGTAAAAACTGCAAGTATGAAAAAATTTCTGACTATTTTTTTGTTAATCGTCATCGTCCTCGGTGGCGGATGGTTTGTTTTTCACTTTTATTGGGTATTTGGTGAAGGCGTGAAAGCCGGTCAGCTGAACAATTTTACCAAGAAGGGTTATCTGTTCAAAACCTACGAAGGCAAGTTAATACAGGCAGGCTTTCAGGGCGGACAAGCGGGATCTGTTCAATCCAATGAATTTCGTTTCTCTGTGGCCAGCGAATCGGTTGCTAACCAGCTGATGATGAACAGTGGAAAAAATTTTGAATTGCATTACAAGGAATATAACGGTGCGCTGCCCTGGCGTGGTACGTCTGAATTTGTAGTAGACAGCGTATACTCCATGCGTGATTCAAAAACGCCGGGTACACCGTATACACCTTAGGAAAGTATAGGAGTATAAGAGAATAAGAGTGTGAATTTCAATATGCACCTCAATACTCTTATACTCTTATACTCCTATACTTTTTCCCTCAAGCCTGCAAAATAAATATCGCAGGCCGCTTGTTGATATCTGGTATTGACTTCGACCATTGTCCAATGGTTTTCGTTTGAATTGACTCTGACTTTCCGGTGATACTAACAGCGATACATAATCGCGAATGACTGTTACAGGTTTTTATTAAACTTTCAAGTAGCGCGAGATTCCGATAAGGCGTTTCGATAAATATCTGTGCTGATCCTTCTTTCCTAGAAGTGGATTCCAATTCGCGAATACGACGGGTTCTTTCCGTACTCTCGATCGGAAGATATCCGTTAAATTGAAAATGCTGGCCATTCATTCCGCTGGCCATCAAAGCAAGCAAAATAGAACTTGGCCCTACCAGTGGTTTAATGACAGCACCTTCTTCCTGAGCTGCGGCGATCAGCATTTGCCCGGGATCGGCGATGCCCGGACAACCCGCTTCACTTAAAATCGCAACCTGTTTTCCTTCCTTCAGGAATCTGAGAAACTCCTGTTTCACGGTATCTTCTGCCTTATGGATTGTAAACCAGGGATAGCTGTCGATATCCATTTCTTTCCAAAGCTTTTTCAAATACCGTCGTGCACTTCGTTCATTTTCGACAAAGAAAGCGTCTGATAATTTGACCGCGTCAACAATGTAAGAAGGCAAAACCTCCAGATTTTCCTCATCCAGAAAGCTCGGAATAAGATAAACGGTAGCCGCTGTTTTCATGAATCAATATGCTGATGATGGATGCTGATAGTTGCCGCAACAAGTGCATAGGACGGCGCAAGTACCCAGCCTACAAACGGAACAAAATGCATAAGATAAAAAACCAATCCGTTACCAACAGCAAGACCCCTGCGCTGACTTATAAAACTGATACTCGCAGAAGGAGACAACTTGTGCCTTTCACAGCTGTAATCAAGCATGGAAAATCCATAATAATAACATTCAACAAGACCGGAAATAACAGGTGCAATCGATCCTACAAGTGGAATCAATGAAAGTAAAAGAATAAATATCGTGTATACTGTTTGCCAGAAACAATTTCGAAATGCAAGCTTTACACCACGACTGATATCGTGTAAATAAACAGATTTGTCAAATGCAAATTCTTTACCCTCCATAATGGCCTCGGTTTTTTCACTTAAATAGGAAAAGACAGGGCTTCCGAGAATAAGAAATAGATATTTAAATAACGAAAAATAAAAGAACATCATGATAAGCCGGGCCATGATTCCTACCATTATCAGAATAAAACTCCACGCGGCACTGTGTTGCATATGTAACCAATGATCCACGCCTGAGATCCTGCTGAGATGTGATACGGCCGTATCCGCCGACATCCAAAAAAAATAAAGCCCAATCGTAAACAGTATCATATACGCCAATCCGGGAATCAAAATCCACTTCCACAAACGGTGTTTACCAATGAATAAGTGTGCCTTTCGATAGGCCTGAATGGCAATGACAATTTCTTTTAGCAAAGCAATTTTTTATCGGCGTTCAATATAACACTAATTTACATTTCAAGCATTTGTATATGTCAGGGAACATAACGAAACTGGACAAGTCATTTTATGATCGCAAAGATGTTGTTAAAATCGCCAGAGAGCTACTGGGTAAAGTACTCGTTACGATCGTGGATGGCATTCGTACGTCGGGACGAATCGTAGAAACGGAAGCATATGCCGGGTTTGATGACAGAGCAAGCCATGCATACGGTGGCAGGAGGACGGAAAGATCGGAACACTTATATGGAGCACCGGGTACAGTATATGTTTACATATGTTATGGCATGCATCATCTCTTTAACGTAATCACAAATAAAATAAATGTGCCGCATGGGGTTCTGATCCGCGCACTTGAACCTCTCGAAGGAGTGGAATATATGCTGGAACGAACCGGCAAGCTGACAGCAGATTACACACTCACAAAAGGACCAGGTAATCTTTCACGTGCAATGGGTATGTCCAAACTCAATTCCGGAACAAATGTATTTTCCGAAGAAATTTTTATTGAGGATGACGGCCTGCGTTATAAAAAAGACCAGATCATTGTAACTAAAAGAATTGGGGTAGACGGGGCTGGGAAAGATGCGGAACTGCCTTATCGGTTTATTGTAAGAGGAAGCCCTTACGTGAGTGCAAAAAAATCTTAGAATTTAGGACAAGGAATAGATTTTCTTCCGTCGGAAGGTTTCTTGATATAGATTAATGAAATTTCAAAACCTCCCTGGCTTTCCGACGCAGATTTCAGAGAAGATACATTCACATCGTACGTCATCCCAACGGTAAATGATCCAACATCCAAACCAAGATAAGGAATAATAGCATCTGTCAGATTGCTAAATCTTGTCCATACACCAAGATACAGATTGATCGGACTTGCGGATGGCTCATCACTGTTTAAATTATACGACCAGGTGCCGCCGATCATTGCATCCACAGCATTGGATTGCCTGCTATAAAGTCCGCTCAGGTGAATAAAATTATTGTTATTCTCGTCTGATAAAGGAAATGAATAACCGCCATGAAGTGTGAAACGCGGATGTAATGTGTACAGATTATTACCAGAGAAAGATTCAGTCGGTTGCAAAATATGATAAGCTGATGCACCAAAATAATAGTTATTATTTCCGTCGGTGGATCCATTATAAAGTACGCCCACATTAAGATCGAAATAACTTAAATTAACCTGATGTCCACTTACCAGCTCTGAACTGGGTAACGACCATCCACCCTGTTGATCCAGTTGGTCCTCAAAATTTAAACGGGTACCGTCCAGTCTTTTGTTTGCATAAGAACCCTGGAAACCAATACCCAGTTGGTTCCAGCCATTTTCATCCAGTGCCTTCTGGTAGGAAGTAGACAATGCCACGTAGTTGCTGGTCAGAATCCCGTCGGCTGTTTTGTCCGTCATGGTCATCAAACCTATGCCCCACGCATCTCCATTGGTAATCTTATTGGTCAGGATATTTCCATCTACAGAAATCGTAGAAGTGATATAAGCGTTGTTGATCTGTGGCCATTGATTCCTGTAGTTACCCGCCACCCTCACCGAACCATTAAACTTTCCTGTAAGGGCAGGATTCAATGTGAGGGGGGAAGCAAAAAACTGTGAAAATGCGGGATCCTGCGCCTGGATTATACCCGGCAAAAAATAGGTAATACAAAACAGCACGTAAATAATTCTTCTCATAAACACAATCCTTTGGTTACGGCCGGCTCGCAGTTTTTGAACAACCGTACATTTATTTCAGTCATAAAGCTGTAGGTTCTTCAGGGTAATTAAATGGTTTCACAGGAAAAATCTTGTTGGACGAGCGTTGAAAATAAACAATATTCCTGAAACAACGAAGGGTAGAACCAGCTTAAAGCTGCGTTTTACTACCGAACGACAGATCACCAGCGTCCCCCAATCCAGGCACGATATAACCCTTCGCTGTAAGCTCGTCATCAATTGCACCACACCATATTTTACACGTTGGCAGGGCGCGGCGCAGATATTCAATTCCCACAGTGCAGGCTATAGCCGTAACGATATGAACCTCAGAGGGGTTGCCTTCGGACTTCAATTGCTGTATAGTTTTTACCATGGAGGAGCCAGTGGCCAGCATGGGGTCCGAGATGATTAAAATCCGATTATCGAGTTCAGGACTGGTAATATAACTCATATTAATCTCGAAGGATCCGTCTGCTTCATGCTTTCTATAAGCTGAAATAAAAGCATTGTCTGCCTTGTCGAATACATTTAGAAGACCCTGGTGGAGGGGAAGCCCCGCCCGCAGTATCGTTGCAAGAACGGGCTGCGTTTTGAGCATTTTTGAAGTCGCGTAACCCAGTGGCGTTTGAATTTCAATTTCTTCATATGGCAGCGAACGACTGATTTCATAACCGGCTATTTCGCCCATTCGTTCGAGATTCCGCCTGAACCTCATGCGGTCTGTTTGTACCGATTGATCACGAATCTCGGCGACCCAGTCGCAGAGTATCGAATAATCTCTACTCAGATTTATAACCATATATAAAAATTAAAAATCCGATATTCGGAATGCTGTCGGCAATAAAACTAAAATTAAAAGATTGAATCAGAAAATCAATTCCTATGCAGTATAATGTGATAGGCCTGATGAGCGGAAGCTCGCTCGATGGCCTTGATATCGCTTTTGTTCATTTTGAAGAAACAGCTGGCAAATGGACATATGAGATACACGAGTCTGCATGTATACCTTATTCAGCGGAATGGAAAAAAAAGCTTTCGGATGCTGTCGACTTCTCCGCCAAAGATTATCTATTACTGCATGCTGAATATGGTCGGTTGCTTGGCAACTATGTAAATGATTTTCTTGAGGAAAAAAATCTCGCCTATCGCGTTCAGTTGATTGCATCACATGGACATACAACTTTCCACTTTCCCGCGAAGCAAATGACAGCCCAATTGGGCCATGGCGCTGCTATCGCTGCCACTACAGGAATTCGAACAATAACGGATTTAAGAAGTGCCGATGTGGCGCTGGGTGGACAGGGTGCACCTGTTGTTCCAATCGGCGAGAAATTGCTGTTTTCCGAATATGACTTTTTTTTGAATATAGGAGGCATCGCGAATTTGTCTGCAACATTCGAATCGTTCATTGGATTTGATGTATGCCCGGCAAATCGCATTCTCAATGCACTAGCCGCAAAAACAGAAAAAGGATTTGATGAAAATGGTTCACTCGCTTCTAAAGGAAGGCTGGATGAAAAACTATTGTCTCTGTTAAATGATCAACCGTACTATAAAATGCCTTTTCCCAAGTCGCTTTCAAATGATTTCGGACTAAAGGAGTTATTACCCTTAATAATAGAGAAAAATCTCACAATGGAGGATGCGTTAAGAACCTACGTTGAACATATTGCAGTTCAGGTTTCATCGTCACTGAATCACTTGAAAACCAGGTCAGGTGTTGCATCCAAGCTTCGTCTACTCATTACCGGTGGAGGTGCACACAACGTCTTTTTGACAGATCGTTTAAGAGACAAGATCGATCGTGGGATAGAACTGATAATTCCATCGGGACAAATGATCGATTATAAAGAAGCCCTGATCATCGCGCTGATGGGAGCCCTGCGATGGCGAGAGGAAATTAATGTAATGCATTCTGTAACAGGAGCCGCAAGAGATAGCGTAAATGGGGCGATATGGTCAGTATAGGAGTCATGAATTATGGGTTATGGGATATGAATTATGGGATACTGGTTATCGGTTATGGGATATGAATTATGGGATACTAATTATGGGTTATGACTTATGGGATACTAGTTATGGGTTATGGGTGATGAGTTATGAGTTAATCGAAATCGAAAACGAAATAAAGGAGAGATATTAAAATTTATACAACAAATAATTACCAACCCATCACCCATCACCCATCACCCATCACCCATCACCCATATCCCATATCCCATAACTCCCTAAAGTCCAAGCACAGATTTCAGTTTCAAATAACCCGTTTTACTTACCGGCACCCGCGATCCTGATTTTAGTATGGCCAGATGACTGTCTTTTTCATAAGGATCAATTCTCGTGATCTCTGTAACATTAACCATATAAGACCGATGTGTTCTTACAAATTGGTTTTTATTGAATACCTGTTCAAAGTATCCCATCGTTTTATTTTTAAGCAGTGCGCCTTCCCGCGTGTGAATTTTTACATAGTCATCTGCTGCTTCGAGATAGTGGATTTCTTCCACCGGGATGATCCTGATTTTTCCGGAGATTTTTACAACTACACGTTGTTGTTCTGACTGACTTGTGGAAACAGTTTCCAGCAAGGGTGCCAATTGTTCTTTGGCAGGGGTTGCTGGCCCGGTTTGCTTCCATTTTAAAATGGCTTTATTAAAACGATCCTGACTAAAAGGTTTAAGAAGATAATCCACGGCATGACTTTCAAAAGCTTTGATGGCAAATTCGTCAAATGCAGTAGTAAAAATAACTGCAGGCGGTTCTTCAATCAACTCCAGCATTTCAAAACCGTTAATTTTTGGCATCTGAATATCAAGAAAAATCAAGTCAGGTTGTAGTTGCTGAATGGATTTGACTCCTTCAAAACCGTCATTGCATTCTCCGATTAATGTGAGATCCGTATGATTTTTGAGGTATTCCCGGATGATAGATCTTGCCAGCGGTTCATCGTCAATGATGATAACTTTCATGACTTGGAATATTAATGGTTGTCGTAAATATCTGGTCCTTCGCTGAAGTCTCTACCAGGTCATGTCTCGCAAATAAAAGATAGAGTCTGCGTTTTACTGAGTTTAGTCCGAATCCTGTTCCGTGACGAGGGCTTGCCGTTTCGGGATCGTATGGATTTTGAACGGTTACTCGCAACATGTCATTTTCCAGTAAGACCGAAATTTGAATCGTTACAGATTCTGTTGTATCGTATAAGCCAAATTTAATCGCATTTTCTACTACCGGCTGCAACAGCATAGGTGGAATCAGCATCTTCAGACTCCTTTCATCTTTATGGATGGAAGTCGATAAGCGATGACCGAATCTCACTTTTTCTATATCCAGATAGAGTTCGAGAGATTCAAGTTCCTCTTCCAATTTTATCCATTGCTCTTCATCTTTTCGAAGTGTAGTTCGCAAAAAGTCTGATAACTGATGAATCATACTTCTGGCCTGTACGGGATCGGAACCAATTAGCGCACTGATTGAATTTAAGCTATTGAATAAGAAATGCGGCTGCAGTTGCTGGCGTAACTTAAAAAGCTCGGCCTCCCTGCTAAGTTTTTCTGCATCATTTTTTCTCTGACGATTTTGCTGTTCCTCTTCCTGCGTGTACCACAATACACTAATAATTGCCATGCCCCCAATAAGAAGAAATGCAATTCCGCCACGTATCCAGTATGAGTTTGAAAGAAAAAGCATATAAGGACTTCCGGCCGGAACACCGAAAATCATATTCAAGTAGAATTTACTCAGCGATACGACCGCCACACTGAATATGATACTGATTAAAAGTAAAAAACCGTATCTGTCGCGGTATGGTAAATAAAAGCGTAAAATATTAATAATCAAACTTCCGGCGGCCATCAATAGGGCATTGGTGATAATAGCATCCAATAAAGCATATCTGTATGCATAACCATAATACATAACCAACAGCACGTGCAGTATAGTCCAAATAACCCACCACCCAAAAAAGCCGTAGCGGAATTTGCTGACACTAAGTGGTGACCTGGTCAAAGACGATTTTTAAATAATTTCCAGAAATTGATGTTTGCTGTTTTGCAGAATGTGTGATGCTTTCCTATTGGTCAGCTCAATATATAATTCAGCATTGTCTGTTTCCTGTATACGGGAATACAATTCGGCTCCATCAAGCAAACCACTTAGTTTATAAAGTTCAGCAACATTGATAAACTTCCACTGAACCAGTTTCTGATCTTCATTAAAAAATTTATCTTCTTCTTTTTCGCCAAGTGTAGTAGCTTTCTCAAATGCTTCTTCAGCATTTTCTGCCTGTATAAGACGGAGTTGTTCATCGAATTGAGCAGTATGATTTCCCTGTCCGCAGATAATTCTGTATACAATTTTTGTCAGATACCAGTTCATAGTTTTGATTTAATGTATGATCAGATAAGGTTTAATAGTTTCTTATTTCGATACCTCCAAAAACAGAAGTTCCGTCTATTACGAGCACTTTCTGGGGATCTGTATTTCCCATATTCTGCCTTTTATCTTCAATATTTCCAAAAACAGAAGTCAGCTGACTCCTTACCTCCCAGTTGGACGGTACAATTAATTTGGTTCCACCCATAATCTGTGTGATGTCGATGTTTGCCCTTCCCTGAATATCTGCCTGGCTCAGATTGATTTCTGCACCTCCCATGAAGATCACGATATCACCCCCTTTGAAATTCTTTGAAAGAATATTTTTATGAATACCTCCGAGTACTGTAGTTGCATCGATATAATCTTCTGAAGAAAAACTTTTTGAACTGGAACCTGCATTTCCGAAAACAGCAGCGTTCGGGTCAGATACGTTTTCCGGATTTGGGCCCATGTCGTTAAATCCAGGATAACCCCGTCTCTGGCGTCTTCTCTGCCAGCGTTCTTTCTCTTTTCGATTCCAATTATCTTTCCAGTCGTGATCCATCCAATAAGGTTTTTTAGGACGAATCAGCATCACCAACCCGACCAGTATGATTGCTGCAGGCCAGATGAATCGATGAATATCCAGACCAGGGATCAGTTGATCCATGAGAAAAAAGCTTCCAACAAGTATCATGATCAGCCATCCTGGTCCACGAAAAGCGTGCGCAAGGCCGCTGATGATACCCAGCGCAATCAATAACATCTGCCAACTGAAAATCCATTCAGGTATGCCCGCTCCCAACTGGCGGGCCATCAGGAGACCGCCAACCATCACCAACGCAATCGGAAACCAAATCTTTCCATTGGGCCTCCTCCTTATGCGATCATGTATATGGTCTTTAATGTCGTTCGCCATATCCTTTCCTATATCGGGATTATCCATTTCTTCGAATTTGATATAAAGCTAAAGCCATAGATCATTCTTTTCAAGCGGAATTAGGCCATCCCGATTAAAATGCCGGTGAATCCCCTTTTTTTGCCGGTAAGGATTCCGGGTCAGATCAGTTTGAAAAGATCTCCGTCAAATAAACCAAGATCGCTGAGTTTGATATGGGGAATTACCAGGAGGGCCATGAAGGATAAGGTCATAAACGGACTCTTTAGTTTAGAACCCATTTGTTTTGCAATAAGATCCAGCTCCGTATAAATTTCCGCCACCCGATATCCGTCTTCCGTACTCATTAATCCGGCAACGGGAAGCGGAAGTACGCGCTCTTCATTTTTATAAACCAGGCTGACACCACCTTGCTCCTTGATTACTGCATTTACTGCGCGGCTTATATCTTCGTTACTAACTCCTATTGCAACAATATTGTGACTGTCATGGACAACCGAAGATGCTAATGCGCCACTCTTTAAGCCGAAGTTTTTAATGAACGCTTTCGCAATAGGTGTTTTTTTATATCTGTTGACTACTACAATTTTTAATATATCCAGGGATGGATCTGATTTCCATTCACCATGATCCGCGTTCATCTCTGCATGAAATTTACCTGTTATCAGTTCACCATCGAAAGCTTCGATAACTGGGTGTGGGTATGTGGACGTGCTGTTGGGAACTGCAGCGAAAATAAAATTCTCAGGACCAGTACGATCGCAATGGAAGTGATTCAAAATTTTTGGACTTTTAACCGAAGCCAGTTTCGTATTACCAGCTTCAGCAACAAGTTCCCCCTGAAGATAAGTTTTGCTTACTTCGAAATTTCTTAGGTCGTTTAAAAGTATGAAATCAGCCGGATCACCGACACGCAATTGGCCCACTTCCAGATGATAATGTTTTATAGGATTGATACAGGCGACGGCTAGCACCTTAAAAACGTCAACGCCTTTTGCTACAGCCCGAGCGCAAAGTTGATTGATATGACCCTTCACGAGACTGTCCGGATGTTTGTCATCGCTACAGAACATCATATTTTCCCAATGTTCGTTTAGCAGATCCGCCAGCGCTTCAAAATTTCTTGCAGCACTGCCTTCTCTGATTATAATTTTCATCCCCATCCCTAATTTATCCAATGCCTCCTCTTCAGTAAAACATTCGTGATCGGTACTTATTCCCGCTTCAATATATTTAAGCGCATCTTTACCACGCAGTCCGGGTGCGTGTCCATCTACAGGTTTATGGTATTTTTTTGCCGATGCGATTTTAGTCATGACTTCAGCATCTTCAAGTAATACTCCCGGAAAATTCATCATCTCACTGAGATATTTTATCTCAGGCCTCGATAAAAGCTGATCCACTTCGGTAGTATCAAGAGATGCACCGGCAGTTTCAAATATTGTGGCAGGTACACAACTTGGAGCGCCGAAATAGAAATGAAAAGGAGTGTGCCTGCCATTTTCAATCATATATTCTACTCCTGAAATCCCCAGCACATTGGCGATTTCATGCGGATCACTAACGGTTGCCACTGTTCCATGAACTACAGCCAGTCGGGCAAATTCTGATGGCAGCAGCATAGAACTTTCAATATGTACATGCGCATCTATAAAACCTGGACAGACAAATACATCCGGAACTATTTCGTTTTCCGGTAATTCCCGAATAGAAGTTATTTTTTTATCGCCGACAGTTATTGCAGCCGGATAAATTCTTTTTGCAGAAATGTCAACAAGCCTACCTTTTATAATCATGCACAATATGATATTCTAATATGTTGCCTTTCGCTTTAAGCCTTACGCGTTACGCGTTACGCGTTAAGCGTTATGCGTTTCGCGTTAAGCATTAGGCGTCATTCCTCCAAAAGCCCCGGCCTTTTTTCCGCAGTTTTTCGAAGTGCCGATTCATGCCGCCATTCAGCAATTTTAACCGGATCACCACTCAAAAGTATTTCGGGTACTTTCCATCCGCGAAAATCCGCTGGTCTTGTATAGACTGGCGGCGCCAGCAAATTGTCCTGAAAGGAATCAAAGAGTGCAGACGTCTCATCATTTAAAACACCAGGCAACAACCTTCCAATAGCGTCCGTTAAAACAGCTGCAGGTAATTCGCCACCGCTCAACACATAATCGCCAATGGAAATCTCACGCGTGATAAAATGTTCCCGAATGCGTTCGTCAATGCCCTTATAATGCCCAGATATGATCAGCAGATTTTCCTTCAATGACAAGGCATTCGCCATCGGCTGGTTGAGCAGATCGCCATCGGGGCTCATGAATATGATTTCATCGTAAACCCTCTCTTTTTTTAAGGATTCGATGGCATTGGCCAGGGGTTCGCACATCATAACCATTCCGGCACCACCTCCGTACTGATAGTCGTCAACCTGGCCATATTCATTCACCGCCCAGTTTCTTAAAGGATGAACAAAAATCTCTAACAGATTTTTTTCTTTTGCCCGTTTTAAGATGGAATGGGAAAAAGAACTTTCTAGCAATTCCGGTAAAACACTGATGATATCGATACGCAATTTGAAAGATTGTGAACCCAGACGGCCTGTTTAAAAAGCTTCAAAATTAACTTTTTTCAGGTCTGATCTGCTCTTAAGTTCCCGTTCATCATTGGGAATTCAAAAGAGACAATTTGTCACTTCTTCTATATTGCTTCTGTATTGATTCCTGGATAATTAGGTGTTTTTATCGCATTTCTTCGAGAGTTCTTCGAGAATCCTTGCGGAGTTCTTCGAGGACCCTCGAAGAACTCTCGAAGAAAACCAGCAGTAATACAGAAGAAATCTCGAAGAACAGGCTTAAAAATGAGCGCTATGGCCTGTCTTCATGGCAGTTCAGGATCTGAATGATCGATGCCATCCAGGTCCCTTCGTTGCTTTTTTGTGGGCCGCCCAACTTTGCTCAATCTTTTCCCGGTGTGAAAAGTTGCCGCCTGAAATTGTATCCTTTCTACTTCTTCGGCAGGAGTGATATCGAGATAAAATTTTACAGCTTCTGAATAAGCCAGGCGATGGTCGAGCAATCCGGTTACTTTGATGCGCCAGCGTTTAGCTTCGGTTTTTATTTCATATTCGTCTCCGATATGTACCTGCTTAGAAGGTTTAACCTGACCGGATTCGTTCTTAACTTTTCCCTTTTCGCAGGCTTCAGATGCGAGGCTCCGGGTTTTAAATAACCGGATCGACCAGAGGTATTTGTCGATTCGTAATTTTTCTGTCTCTCCCATTTTAATCGTTGGCGGTTGACGGTTGGCGGTTGGCCGTTGACGGTTTCCTATTGGTTTTAGTCTTTAAGCTTTCGGCTTTAGGCTCAATTCCGCGAAGTACTTATGGAAATAAGGAATCGTTTCAATTCCCTTATAAAAATTGGCGATATTGAACTTTTCATTGGGTGAATGCAGATTATCACTGTCCAAGCCAAAACCCATAAATACGATTTTGATTCCGAGTTCTTTTTCAAGCAGCGAACAAATAGGAATACTTCCTCCGCCGCGCTGGGGAACCGGCTTTTTTCCAAAACTTGCTTCAATCGCTTTTTCCGCGGCTATATATGCCCGTGAGTCGAGTGGAGTCATGTAAGGTTCTCCTCCGTGTAACTCAAACGTATTAACCGTAACTCCAGGAGGAGCTATCTTCTTGAAATATTCAAGCAGCAGGTGCGCAATTTTTCCGGATGTCTGATTGGGAACAAGTCGTGCCGATATTTTTGCAGAGGCTTTCGAAGGCAGAACGGTTTTAGAACCTTCTCCCTGATATCCGCCCCAGATTCCATTGAGTTCCAATGTTGGGCGGATGCCTGTTCTTTCATTTGTTGAAAAACCTTTTTCACCCCAAAGCGCTTTCACGCCAAGGTCTTTTTTATATTCATTTTCATCAAAGGGGGCTGCAGCCATCTTTTTTCTGTCTTCTGCAGAAGATTCCAGCACGTCGTCATAAAAACCAGGAATGGTAATATGATTGTTTTCATCGTGACAACCCGCGATCATTCGAGCGAGCATCGTTACAGGATTTGCCACTGCCCCACCATACACGCCACTGTGAAGATCCCTATTCGGGCCAGTCACTTCTACCTGGATATAGGCAAGTCCCCGCACGCCGATTTCAATGGAAGGAGTTTCGAGGCTTATCATCGAAGTATCACTGATAAGGATAACATCTGCTTTTAAAAGATCTTTATGTGAAGCAACAAAATCACCTAGACTTGGCGAACCGATTTCTTCTTCACCTTCTATAATAAATTTCACATTGCAGTCAAGAGTACCCGAGTTGTTCATGATTTCAAGTGCTTTGACGTGCATAAAAAACTGTCCCTTGTCGTCAGCAGACCCGCGTGCGTAGATCATCCCATTTTTTATGGTGGGTTCAAAAGGAGGACTGTGCCAAAGATTCAGAGGATCCACAGGCTGAACATCATAATGGCCGTAAACAAGAACTGTTGGCTTGTCAGGATCCACGATTTTTTCTCCGAATACAACCGGATGACCCGCTGTTTCAAAAATGATTGCCTTTTCGGCACCTGCCTGCAAAAGAGATTTTTTTACGGCTTCTGCACATGCCAGCATATCCGCCTTATGTTGGCTATCCGAACTGATGGAAGGGATTTTCAGTAATCCAAATAACTCTTCTAAAAATCGTTCTTTATTTTCTTCCTGATATTTTTTCCAGATCTGCATTAGAAAGATTAATTATCAATTTTAAAATATTGCCGTTCAACTATGATCGGTTATCGGTCATCGGTCAACGACCAACGGTCATCGGTCAACGACCAACGGCCAACGGCCAACGACAATTCGTAACGGTGACGAAATTACCTAAAAAGGAGTGTTCACATCGTGCTTTTTATTGGGGATGGCATTTTGCATTTCCCATTCTATTCGCTTTGCGAATGGGTGTTCGCGTACCCGGCAATCCGCTTTAATACAAATCGCGCAGCAATTCGTGATACAACCATCCGAATGCACAAAAAATTCCATGCTGGATCCAAATTCAGACTGGATCAGTTTTCGAAGATTATCAATTTCTTCGTGAGCTTCGCGAACATTCAGATACCATGGTACGGTCATATGGCAATCGACGTGTAGCACATTACCAAATTTAATCACGCGTAAATTATGAATATCGATCCAGTTGGGCAGACGACTTTTATTTACGAGGGCAATTACTTTTTCGAGAATTTTTTCATCTGCTTCATCCATTATTCCAGCGACGGATTTTCGCGCAATTCGGTATCCTATAATCATGATAACAACGGACATGATTATCGCCACGATGCTATCCAGCTGATGGATGTTCGTAAAATAAATGAGTATAAGTCCCGCAATAATTGCCAGGGTCGAATAAGTATCCGATTGCAGATGATGGCCACTGGCCTGAAGGGCTTCCGAATTATTTTCCTTCCCCTTTCTAAGTGCTAAAAAGCCCACCAGATAATTTATGACAGCGGAAGAACCCATTAAATAAATACCGTAGTTAAGTTGTTGCAGTGGTTTGGGATGAAACAACTGACTCACTGCTTCATAAATAATAAAAACGCCAGCCAGCATGATCAGGGTACCTTCTATGGCTGCAGAGAGAAATTCTGCTTTTCCATGTCCATACGGATGATTGATATCGCGTGGTTTGGCTGCGATATATAAACTATATAAACCAACGAGGCCCGCTATCACATTAACTATACTTTCGAGCGCATCAGTTAATATAGACACGGATCGGGTGATCCACCAGGCAATTATTTTTAAAGAAAACAAAAGCACAGCTACAAAAAGAATCCAGGATTGTATACGGAGATTTTCCTTGCTTTTGTCCACGAAATAATTTGTCAGCAAATGTATAAGTAATAAACGCTAAACAAGGTGGCGGAGTGGGTCTTTTTATAGAAGCATTACACTTTGTTTTCGGCTGGCTTCAGTTTACGAAATTTCTTCAACAGACGATTGTAGAATTCTCTGTTAAACAGTTGTGAATCGTTCATGGCTTTGTATGTGAGAAAAATACCCACGGGCAACAAAACGATCGTAGCCATCCACATACCAGAGAAGGGTTGCATCACGTCTTCTTTCACAAACTTTCTTCCGAAATTATTCAGGAGGAAAAAGATAACGAAAAAGATCACAGCAAAAATAAGCGGCAAACCAATTCCTCCTTTTCTGATGATTGATCCCAGAGGCGCGCCGATAAGAAAAAGGACCAGACAAGCAATGGACATGGTTATTTTCTCGTGCCAGGCCATAAGATGCAATCGAAGATTCTTCCGGTCATTTTCATAACTGTTGGCAGAGATATCCGCGCTGGTTTTTATGTTGTTGATCGTGTTATCTGCTTTCAAATATAAGGAGGTAGACGACGAGTCGGGGATCATGCTTTTAAAAGAATCCAGTTTAGCTACCGGCGGTTGCGATTTCCAGGGACTGTCAAGATATCTCAGCAGATGAACATAGGGCCTCAGCATGGTGTTTGATTGTTTTCTGTAAGATGCCGTTGTATGTTCCAGTGAATCTATTGTGGTAGCCAGTTGCCTCATATTCAACATCTGGTAATTATTCTTAAAAGTGCTATCGTCTGTTTTATTCAGTTTAAAGGAACTCAGATCAAATACTTTTTTGTATTCTTTGAAACCCATTCGTATGAGTTGGGTATTGAGTGAATTCCGCGTTCCTTTTTCCTGATAGTTCCATCCATTTTTCAAATTGAACTCAAGAAATTTTTTGTCTTTTGAGATCGTCATCTTTCCGCTTTGTGCTACGATTACGTTATCCTGTAACAAGGTGTAATTGTGCTGATAAATGAGGACGTCATGAATGGTAGCTCCGTCTTTTTCTTTTTTCCCAAATTTGATTATATAACCATCTATTTTATCATAAAAGACTCCTTCCTTAATATCGAAAGCGGGTTTTGAAACGATGATATCAAACTTCAGCGTCTGCATCTTCAGTTGTGCAACAGGAATAATATAATTGTTGAACATATAAGCGATACCGCAAATGAAGAGAGAGGTTATAAACAACGGACGCATAAATCGAAGTAATGGGATGCCGGCAGATTTAATGGCAACCAGTTCAAACGTTTCACCCAGGTTCCCAAAAGTCATTATAGAAGATAGTAAAACGGCAAGTGGCAACGCGAGTGGAACAAGTGTTGCGCAGACATATAAAATAAAGGTTCCGATGGTAAGCATATCCAGCCCCTTTCCAACAATATCGTCAATATAAAGCCAGAAGAACTGAAGTACGAGAACGAACAGCGTAATAAAAAACGTGGCGATAAAAGGACCTATGAATGCGCCAACGATTAGCTTGTCTAATTTTTTTATCACGCCGCAAATTTAAGCCATTAAAGCGCAAAGCCTAAAGCTTAAAGCTTAAAGCAAGTGTGAAAGTATGGGAGTATGGGAGTATGGGAGTGTGGAAGTTCCCTTTTTCAATCACGGCCAACGGTCATCGGTCATCGGCCATCGGTCAACGATCAGTTCCCCAGCCGGTGAAACAAATCCTTCACCTGGTAACTCCATAGTTGCGTTTGATCCTTGATATCCTTTTTATCGGCAAAATCGTTAATAACAAGTATTGTTTGATTGGTAATATCAGACTTTTCGATCCGGAATTCAAAGAACTCTTCGAGAGGAGAATCGGACCAATGAAAACGTACGTATTTATCCAGCTCACTTTCCAAAACCTCGGCCTTTGTGGTCGAGCCATTCCAGGAGAAACTGAAAATATTATCGCGTTCATCTACTTTATCGGCAAACCATTCCTGAAGTCCGGCTGGCGTGCTTAAAAACTCGTATAAAATGGAGGGAGGGCACTTTAACGAATACTCTAACGTAAACTGCTGTTTCTTGCTCATCTATTTGTGCAAATTGTTCGTGGGCTGCAAGTATAGATAAATATTTCATGACCCGAAATTTTTTTTAACTCCCGAAAGTGCTGATTATGAGGATTTCCCATATACCCAAAATGGGAATCACCTGAATATCAGGGTTTTAACACTGTCCGCGTTTGCATTTTTCATGCATAATTCTTATATTGACTGAGTTAAATTGAATCTTATTAGATACAGATAAGAAAAGAATCATTTATACGTTTTTAACAAATCCAATTATCCTGAACAAACCTATTTAACCTATAACCCTTTAAAATTAGCTGCCCATGAGTATGCGTCAACTCAAGATCACGAAGAGTATTACAAATCGTGAGTCTCAGAGCTTGGAAAAATACCTGCAGGAGATCGGAAAAGTTGAATTGATCACACCGGAAGAAGAGGTAAAACTCGCGATCCGCATAAAGCAGGGTGATCAAAAAGCCCTCGACAAACTAACTAAAGCCAACCTAAGATTTGTTGTTTCAGTAGCAAAACAGTACCAGAACCAGGGATTAACACTTCCTGACCTGATCAATGAAGGGAATCTGGGTCTGATAAAAGCTGCACAACGTTTTGATGAAACCCGTGGTTTCAAATTTATCTCCTATGCGGTATGGTGGATCCGTCAGAGCATTCTTCAGGCGCTGGCCGAACAATCCCGTATTGTGCGTCTTCCATTAAATAAAGTGGGACTCACAAACAGAATAGCCAAAGCTTATTCTATGCTGGAACAGCAGTTTGAACGTGAACCGTCTGCCGAGGAACTTGCTGAATTGCTGGAACTGGATATTGAAGAAGTTTCATCCACAATGGGTATTGGAGGTCGTCATGTAAGTGTTGATACACCCTTATCAGAAGGTGAGGATAACACCCTCATTGACGTGATGGAAAATCATAATGCCGACAGGGCAGAAACCAATATTGAACACAATGAATCGCTCAAAGTAGATATTGACAGGTCGCTGAAAACACTTACCGAAAGACAAAAAGAAGTGATATGTTTCTTCTTTGGAATCGGAGTGGATCATCCCATGAGCCTGGAAGATATCGGCGACCGTTTCAGCCTTACACGCGAACGCGTTCGCCAGATTAAAGACAAGGCCATAACCAAACTCAGGAGTAATTCAGGAGCCAAATCCCTGAGGAATTATCTGGGTATTTAACAACGAAAGCATTTCTATTGATATAAAATTACACTAGCTTTTCTTACATTTGTCTTTCTGAAAAACGTGGATAGAACGAGATGTTTATTCACGTTTTTTCTTTTCATTATTATTTGTTGAAAGGAATTTTATGTTTGAAAATCTTAGTGAGAAGCTGGATTCTGCGTTTAAGCAGCTCAAAGGTCAGGGTAGAATTACCGAACTCAATGTAGCCGCTACAGTTAAAGATATTCGCAGGGCATTGATCGATGCCGATGTGAATTTCAAAATTGCCAAAGAGTTTACCGATACCATTCGCCAGAAAGCGATGGGCCAGAAAGTCCTGACGGCTGTCAGCCCCGGACAGTTGATGGTTAAGATAGTGCAGGATGAACTAACCCTGTTAATGGGAGGCAACGAAACTGCCTTTAATGCCAAGGGTAATCCTGCTGTTATACTGATAGCCGGACTACAGGGAAGTGGTAAAACCACGTTCAGCGGCAAATTGGCCAGCTGGCTCAAATCTCAAAAAGGACTTTCTCCCATGCTTGTTGCGGCCGATGTGTATCGTCCGGCGGCCATTGAACAGCTGAAAGTGCTGGGTGGTCAGATCGGGGTGGATGTATTCACGGTGGAAGGAAGTACAGACCCGGTAAGCATTGCAAAGCAGGCTGTAGCCGAGGCCAAAAGCAAGAATAAAAATGTGGTGATTGTCGATACTGCCGGGCGGCTGGCTATTGATGAAGCCATGATGACTGAAGTGGCTGACATCAGAAAAGCCGTAGATCCGCAGGAAATACTCTTTGTAGTGGACTCCATGACGGGTCAGGACGCCGTAAACACGGCAAAAGCCTTCAACGAACGACTGGACTTCACCGGCGTAGTACTTACCAAACTCGATGGTGATACCAGGGGTGGTGCGGCGCTTTCCATCAAATACACCGTAAATAAGCCCATTAAATTCGTTAGCAGTGGGGAAAAAATGGAGACGCTGGACGTATTTTACCCCGATCGTATGGCGCAAAGGATCCTGGGAATGGGGGATATTACTACCCTTGTCGAAAAAGCCCAATCGCAATTCGACGAAGAACAAGCCCGAAAACTCGAGAAGAAAATCAGGAAAAACCAATTTGATTTCGAAGATTTCAAACAACAACTTGACCAGATACGAAAGATGGGCAATATCAAAGATCTTCTGGGTATGATACCGGGCGTAGGTAAGTCGATCAAGGATATCGACATCAGCAACGACTCGTTTAAGGGCATTGAAGCCATGATTGGTTCCATGACTCCCTATGAACGTGCCAATCCGGATTCGATAGATCAAAGTCGCAGAAAGCGTATTGCAAAGGGTAGTGGAAAAGAATTACAAGAGGTAAACGCTTTCATGAAACAATTTGAACAAATGAAACAAATGATGAAAACCATGAATAAAATGCCGATGGGTGGCATGGGATTTGGAAAACGTTAAAATTCCGGATGATCAAAATATACAATAAATCATTCGGCATTTTATCGATCATGTATTACATTTGCAGCAACAGGTTGCTTTAAGCGATCGGACTTTTTTAAACCTTATTTCATAACGCATTTAAATTTTTATTTAAGATGCCTGTAAAAATCAGACTCCAGAGACACGGGTCTAAGAAGAGACCATTTTATTTCATCGTCATCGCCGACATCAGGGCTCCCAGAGACGGTAAGTTCATTCAGAAAATCGGTACGTACAATCCTTTAACTGTTCCCGCATCAGTACAGCTTGATCGCCAGAAGGCGCTCGATTGGCTGCATAAGGGAGCACAGCCCACAGATACGGTTCGCCGGATCCTGAGTTACAAAGGCGTGTTATACCTGAAACATCTTTTACGCGGCGTTAAACTCGGTCTTTTTGACGAGGCAGCTGCCATGGAAAAATTTTCTAAATGGCATAGCGAACACGAACTGCACGTTAAAAAACGTCAGGAAGATAATCGCAAGGCAAGACCTGGTGGCAGACGCGGTCCCGCACCTGCAAGAAGAGTTGAAAGAAGGCAGGAGAACGAAACACAGGGTTAAGCGAAAATAAAATCAATTAATTTATTAAGGCTATCTGGGTCACAGCTGACAGATAGCCTTTTTTTGTTTCGCCTGGTCATGGAAAATAATTATAGAAATATCGGAAAGATCGTTTCCGCATTCGGCCTTAAAGGTGAAATGATCGTACAGCATCATCTGGGTAGTAAAATTGCAGTTTCTAAAATCAAAGTGATCTTCCTCGAACAAAAAAAGGATGAATTACTTCCTTACTTCCCGGAAGCAATCAGAAAAAAAGGCAACGACGAATTGTACCTGAAACTGGAAGGTACAGACAGCAAGGAAGCAGCATCAAAATTTATCCGCCGGGATGTATGGTTGAAAGAGGAAGAAGTACAAACGCATACCGGAAAAAATAATCCGATCAGTTGGGTATCCTATCATATCGTAGACCAGGGTAAAGATCTTGGACCTGTACTGGAGGTTATAGAACAACGCCATCAGATACTGTGCCGTATCGAAGTCAATGGCAAAGAAGTTTTGATTCCAATAAACGAACAGACCCTTATAAAAGTGGATCATAAGTCGAAGTCGTTAATGTTGAATCTTCCTGATGGGTTGTTAGAGGTATACCTTGGTTAGTGTGGGAGTGTGGGAGTGTGGTAGTTTGGTAGTGGGGATTTAACAAAATCGACAAAATATAAGATCTTTCGGGGCGTTGAGATCTCATGCAATTGAATGCTTTTTTCAGAAATTACTTTCCCAAAACGATCATTTTCCTCTTCGTTTGTTTTCAGATTCAGGCACAGCCGATTACTGGTGTCTGGAAGGGAAAAATGGGAAATTCCAGAGTTGAATTGAAGCTGGTCCGGAAAGGCGATAGTCTTATTGGTACATCCTATTACTACGATTCGAAAACGAGTTATCGCAGATATTCCGTAAAAGGATATTTTGATGATCAGAAAAATGATGTCATCTGGTGGGATGATGTTTTGATTGAAGATCATGGTATGCGTCATTCGATGGGAACAGGTCCACAGGCTGATGGTCTGCTGGCTGTTGCAGATTTTAATTGTCCGGGTGAAGGAGTCATGAAACTGGATGGAAAATCTTCTCTCAAGGAGGATGACCAGAAAGAAAAAAAGGAATTGCACCTGGTGAAAGGAAGTGTAACACCCATATTTCCTGATGAATGGGATTTTCTGATTGAGAATTATGCCTATGGCACGAATCATCCGGAAGTGGTAGATAGTATCGAACAGTATGCATTTAATCCGGAGCCATCACCCCGACAAACTGAACCGGAAAGGCCTTCTCAGTCTGTAACTCCGGCTGCGCATGTTTTTGTAGCGCCACAGGGTGGAGAAAAAGATGTGACACAGGAATCTGTAAATGCAATACCATCTTTTACGGAAAAACCGCTTAACGAAAAAAAGGAAAACGTGCCGGCGATAGTCCTTCCTCCTTCGCAGCAAACGAATCAAGAACGGTTTATTCACACAACCAAGATTTTGCAAAACGTAATCCCATTAAAAGGTGACTCAATTGAATTGCGGTTTTATGATAATGCAGAAATAGACGGAGATTCGATTGCTGTTTTTTTAAATGGAAAGTTATTGAAAGAACATATATTACTGGCTGAGCAGGCATATATCATGAAGTTATCAGTAAAGGATTTACAGCAGGATAACGAGCTGGTGATGGTTGCCGAAAATTTGGGAACCATACCTCCTAATACTTCACTGATGGTGGCGGTTGTGGAGGACAAGAAATATGAAGCTCATCTGGAAAGCACGATGGGAAGCAGCGCACTGGTAAGATTGGTCAAGCCTTAGTAAGCTTAAAGCTGCAATCCTAAAGTTGAAGCTCAAAATTAAAGTTGAATTTTTTTTAGTTGGATCGCAAATGTCTTTGTTCAAATCCAGCGTCTAACCTGTTTTTGATAGTTCAAATAATCTTCACCGAAAGCCCGGGTAAGATACTTCTCTTCCGGAAGAATAACCCGATATGTGATTAAAGCTATCAGGAATGGGATCAGCAACAAGGTCCACCAGTTTCCAAATTGCAGCGCCAGTCCGATATAAATGAGCAGCAAACCAACGTACATTGGGTTCCTTGAATAGGAATAAATTCCGTTTGTTTGAAGTGAAGTTGCCGGTTTAGCCGTGATGATCGTGTTTTTTGATTTTACAAATTCAAACGCTGCGGGAAAAATAAAACAAACGCCCACAAAATAAAGTACGGATCCCGCAATATTTGCCCAGTGTGTGTGGAAGAAGAATGCAGCCTTAATGGTGAAATATCCCTGAAGTAACATAGAGAGAAGAAAAAAGCCGGCGTAAAATAACGGAGGAGGGATAACCACTCCGGGACTGTCTTTTTTCATATGATGAAGTGTTGGTTTCGAAGAAGTTAATTGTGAATGGAATAAATCTACCACACTTGCTTTTCGCTTTAAGCTTTAAGCTTTATGCTTATCAAACAACCAGGTTAATCATCTTATTTCTGACATAAATGATTTTTTTCGGAGTGGCGCCATTCAGCCATTTCCTAACTGTTTCATCGGCGAGTACCATTTCCTCTACCTGCTGCTGGCTCGCGTCCAGATTTACATTGAGTTCCGTTCTGGTCTTACCATTGATCGCAACAGGGTATAATTTTGCTGACTCAATCAGAAATTTTTCATCGTATTTCGGATAGATCGCATCGAGAATAGTATACTCATTACCCAGCCCATGCCATAATTCTTCTGCAATATGCGGTGCATAAGGTGTTAGCAGAATCAATAGTTTTTCAAGGACTTCTTTTTTGTGACATTTTAAATCTCCCAGTTCGTTTACAGTTATCATCAGCGCACTCACTCCGGTATTAAATGAAAAACGATCAGTGTCTTCATCCAGTTTCCTGATAGCCTTATGCATTATTTTCCATTCGTCGCTTGTAGGCGTATCGTTAGTCCAAACCCGACCTTTCATTTCATCAAAAAATAATCTCCACAGCTTTCGCAGGAAGCGGTGAACACCTTCAATGCCCTTGGTGTCCCAGGGTTTACTTTGTTCAACAGGACCTAAAAACATTTCATACATCCGGAAAGTATCGGCACCATATCGCTCAACAAGCTCTGTGGGATTGACCGTATTGAATTTAGACTTCGACATTTTTTCGACTTCCGATCCGCAGATGTATTTTCCATTTTCCAAAATAAAAAAGGATTCGGCATAGTCAGCTCTCCAGTTTTTGAATGCCGGGATATTTAATTCAGATCCATTCACAAAATTAACATCAACGTGCAGTTGTGAAATGGATACCACTTCTACATTTGAAGCTTCATCGCCCCAGCTTTTATTCAATATATCCTGAATATCAACCTGAATTTCTGAAAGGGGTTTATTGATAAGTCCTGCAGAAATGAAGATTGGTTTTTGTTTTGCGAGTGCTTCCATTTTTTCTGATCCCTTAATTTCGATCCTGTACACAAACCGGCTGCTCCCCTGAATCATACCTTGGTTCACCAGTTTTCTATAGGGTTCATCAAATCCAATAAATTCCAGATCAAACAGAAATTTCGTCCACATGCGGCTATACAACAAATGTCCAACCGCGTGTTCTGTTCCGCCAATATAAAGATCAACCTGACCCCAGTATTCTGAAGCAGTTCGACTACAGAAAGTTTCTGCATTATGTGGATCCATATAACGCAGGAAATACCAGCTACTTCCCGCATAACCCGGCATGGTGTTAGTCTCCAGATGTTTTGACGTCCATTCAGGTAAATTAGCCAAAGGCCCTTCGCCATCCGGTCCTGGTTTGTAAGAATCCACTTTAGGTAGTTCAAGCGGAAGATCTTTTTCATCCATCGGATAGGCGATTCCATTTTTCCAGACAATGGGAAATGGCTCGCCCCAATAGCGTTGACGACTAAATGCGGCATCGCGCATTTTATAATTCACGCGTTTGTTTCCAATTCCCATTGATTCCAGCTTGTCAATTACCAGCGGTATTGCATCACGCATGGAAACACCATTTAGGAAATCGCTGTTTTCAAGCAGCGCGTCTTTAGTTGGGTTGGCTTCCAGGCCATTAAAAAAATGACCAATAATATTGGTTACAGGGATTTTATATTGTTGCGCGAATTTAAAATCCCGCTCGTCACCGCATGGCACAGCCATAATAGCACCGGTGCCGTAACCGGCTAGCACATATTCTGATATCCACACAGGAATTTTACGACCATCAAAAGGATTGAGCACATAAGAACCTGTAAAACATCCAGAAATTTTTTTCTCAGCAATGCGCTCGCGTTCGCTTCTGCTTTTCACGTATGTCACGTAAGAATCCACAGCCGGTTTTTCTGATGGGATAATGAGATCAGGTATCAGTTCATGTTCAGGCGCCACCACCATAAAATCTACGCCAAAAATGGTGTCAGGTCTTGTAGTATATACACGTAATTTTTTAGATGGTTCCTTCTCAAAAACAAAATCCAATTCCGCGCCATAACTTTTACCGATCCAGTTGGTCTGCATTTCCTTCATCGCTTCACTAAATTCTACTTTATCAAGTCCACTGAGCAACCTGTCAGCATATTCTGTTATGCGTAAATACCATTGTCTCAATTTCTTTTTAACCACAGGAAAGCCACCTCTTTCGCTAAAACCATTGATTACTTCGTCGTTGGCGAGTACAGTGCCGAGCGCTTCACACCAATTCACTTCTCCGAAACCACAATAAGCCAGGCGAAACTCCATGAGTATATCCTGTTGTTGTTTTTCTGAATAAGATGCCCAGTCGGTAGAACTAAAAAGCGGGACCTGGCGATAATCAGCAAAATCCCGACTTCCCTGTTTTTCAAATAATAAGATCAGTTCACTTATAGGCTTTGCTTTTTGTTCCATTCGATCGTACCAACTGTTAAACAACTGCAAAAAAATCCACTGAGTCCACTTGTAGTAGGAAGGTTCCGCCGTGTTTATTTGTCTGCTCCAGTCGAAAGAAAATCCAATCCTGTCAAGTTGCTCCCTGAAATTCTGTATGTTTTGTTTTGTACTGACAGCGGGCTGTATTCCATGGTCAATGGCATATTGTTCAGCAGGTAAACCAAATGCATCATAACCCATCGGATGCAGTACGTTAAAGCCTTTCAGCCTTTTATATCTCGCATAAATATCGCTGGCGATATATCCCAGCGGATGACCTACGTGGAGGCCTGCACCGCTGGGATAAGGAAACATGTCCAGCACATAACATTTCGGTTTGGCGCTATTGTTATAAACCTTGTAAACCTGATCGGCTTTCCACCTTTCCTGCCATTTTCTTTCGATCGCGTTGAATGAATACTCCATATGAACCAACAAAAATACGCTTCGTGCGGGTAAATCTTTTATTTTTGCCACTTACTCTTATCTGACTAAACAGGATTGTTCAACCATGGCACAAACGAGGAAAGGATCAGCCAAACGTTCCGCGCCTTCTTATTTAATGGCCATTGTGGGTGTTTCCCTGGTGCTGTTTCTGCTGGGCATTTTAGGATGGATCATTATCAATGCCAATAAACTGGGGCAATATTTTAAGGAGAATATCGCAATGAATGTATACATACGCGAGAACGTGTCCCCGAAAGACAGTGCTGCGCTTGTGGAATATATCGCTTCCAAACCATATGTAAGAGGGTATGAATATGTAACCAAGGACCTGGCTAAACAAAAATATTTGCAGGATGGGAACAAAGACTGGGGTGCATTATTAGACAGAAATCCGTTACCGGCCAGCATTGATTTTCGGATTACCAAGGAATATGCTTCAATAGATTCACTTTCTAAAATAAAGAATGATCTGCTGCAAAATATTGCTGTAAGTGATGTACAGTATCCCCAGTCACTCGTTACCAATCTGAATGACATCATTCACAAGATCAGTATCATTCTGCTTTCTGTAATCGTGATCATTTCTGTTTTAGTCATATTTCTGATAGATAATACGATCCGGCTCGCCATGTTCAGCAACCGTTTTCTGATAAAGACCATGCAAATGGTTGGAGCTACCCGATGGTTTATCTCAAGGCCAATGGATATTCGCGCATTTATTAACGGACTCATCAGTGGCCTGCTGGCTGTAGGCGGACTTATCGCCGTAATCATCTTCGCAGAGAATCAGTTGCCATACCTTAAAGCGCTCAGGGATTATCCATTGCTCATTATGTTGTTTATTGTTATCATTTTGCTTGGGATATGTATTTCATTTTTTAGTACACACAGAAGCGTGCTGAAATACCTCAAGATGAAGTTGGACGAATTGTATTGATTTTAGTAAATTGCGAACCTAATTACGTTATGGCAAAACAAGTAAAAACAGCGGGATCAAAAAATTACAAGACGTTATTTGGCAAGGAAAATTACCGCTGGATGGCAATCGGTTTGGGATTGATCCTACTGGGACTTCTTTTGATGATTGGAGGAAAAAGTAAGGATCCAAATGTTTTTGATCCGAATCAGGTATATAGTTTTAGAAGAATTACGATAGCACCCATATTAATTCTTGCTGGGCTGGCTTTGGAGATAGTTGGGATCTTTAAAAAACCCAAAGCTCAGAATCTCCAATGAGCCTTATACAAGCGGTAATTATTGCAATTATTGAAGGCATCACTGAGTTTCTTCCTATTTCTTCAACTGCCCACATGAAATTTGCAAACCCGCTGATCGGGGTGCAAACATCTGCTTTTACCGACCTTTATGAAATTGTGATTCAGCTGGCTGCCATCCTTGCTGTGGTGGTATTATATTATAAGCAGTTTTTTGATTTCAAAAAGATCCGGTTCTATGCAAAACTGATTATCGCCCTAATACCCGCCATCATTGCAGGCGTTTTGTTGAAAAAACATATTGACGCCATGCTGGGAAACCTTGTGTTCATTGCTATTATAATGATTGTAGGAGGTATTATCCTGTTGTTTATCGACAAACTTTTTACCAAACCACGCATTCATTCTCAGGATGGGGTCACAAACACCAATGCGTTCATCATTGGGTGTTATCAGGTGCTTTCGGTTTTATTTCCTGGTTTGAGCAGAAGTGCTGCAACGATCATTGGTGGCTTGCAACAAAAACTGGATCGAAAGACTGCTGCGGAATTTTCTTTTTTTCTGGCTGTTCCCACCATGCTGGCTGCTTCCGTGAAAAGCGTATATGATGTACATAAGGCCAACCCCGAAGTATTTGTACACGATAATATGACGCAGCTCATTGTTGGAAGTATTGTTGCTTTCATCGTCGCCCTTTTGGCTGTACGTTTTTTTATCACTTATTTACAGCGTCACGGATTCAGGTTATTCGGATATTACCGAATAATTGCAGGAGCCTTTATACTTTTCCTGATCTGGAAAGGAATTATTCCTCAATAAATTAAACAGGTATGCAAACAGCCTCCAAAAAAGTAATTCGTGGATGGGCTATGTACGACTGGGCGAACTCTGTTTACAATCTGGTTATCACTACTACTTTTTTTCCGATATATTTTACGGCCGTTACAAAAAAACAATTTGGCAGCGATATCATCCCGTTTCTCGGCAGAAAATTTGTCAATTCTTCACTGTACGATTATTCACTGGCTGTTGCCTATCTTTTTATTGCACTTCTTTATCCTGTCTTGACGTCCATTGCAGATACCAGAGGAAATAAAAAGTCCTTCATGAAGTTTTTCTGTTATATGGGTTCTTTGGGATGTGCCTTGTTGTATTTTTTCAACGGCACCAATCTCTGGCTGGGCATACTTTGTTTTATGATGGCCTCAATGGGTTTTGTTGGCAGCCTTGTTTTCTACAATGCCTATTTACCGGAGATCGCCGCGCCTGAAGACAGGGACCGGGTTAGTGCCAAAGGATTTGCTTACGGGTATATAGGCAGTGTAATCCTTCAACTTATAGGATTTGTATTGGTTGTATTAATGCCCGGAGATCCTTTTCTGGCCCCACGAATCACATTTCTCCTCGTTGGCATATGGTGGGCCTCTTTTGCGCAGATCACATTTGCTGTATTGCCTGAAAACCGAACAGGGGGAAGGATTGGTGCGGGTATTATTTCTGAAAGTTTTTCAGCCATGAAGGAAGTTTACCTGGCCATCAGAAAATTACCTGTACTTAAAAACTTTCTTCGTGGGTATTTTTTCTACAGTATGGGCGTGCAAACGGTTATGCTGGCAGCTACATTATTTGGGAGCAAATTGCTGGGGTTACCCAGCACCAACCTGATTATAACTATTGTTCTTATTCAGCTTGTTGCTATTCCGGGAGCAATATGGATGAGCAGGCTTTCGGAGAAATTTGGAAACCTCCGGGTGCTTAGTGGTATCATCATATTCTGGATTTTAATTTGCCTGGCAGCGTATTATACGGCTTATTATAAGGAACAGGGCGGCAATCCCGAATATGGCTTTTATGTTCTCGCTGTTGCAGTAGGTCTGGTAATGGGAGGCATTCAGTCACTTAGTCGTTCCACTTATTCGAAGTTAATGCCTGAAACAAAGGATACCGCATCATTTTTCAGTTACTACGACTTCACGGAAAAACTGGCCATCGTTATAGGGATGTTTATTTTTGGACTGATCGAAGAAGCCACTGGCAGCATGAAGAACTCCGTTTTATCGTTGATTGTATTTTTTGTGCTTGGATTGGTTTGGCTGTTGAGAGCCCAAAGCTTAAAGCCTAAAGCGTTTATGAGTTATGGGTTATGAATGATGGGTTATGGGTTTTAACAATCTCATGATTTGTTTTTATCAATTTATTTTTACCCATCATTCATAACCCATAACCCATCATTCATAACCCCTAAAGCAAAACATATATCAGATGCGTCTCCACACTATCCATACCGGTTTCTTCAAACTAGACGGTGGCGCTATGTTTGGCGTGGTGCCCAAGTCGATCTGGAATAAAACAAATCCTGCAGACGAAAATAACCTTTGTACCTGGGCGCTTCGTTGTCTGCTTATTGAAGAGGGCGACCGGCTTATACTGGTAGACACAGGTATCGGTAATAAGCAGGACGATAAGTTTTTCAGTCACTATTTTTTAAAAGATACCCATAATTTAAGCGAAGCGATCAATGAAAAGGGTTATAGTATAAGCGATGTCACAGACGTTTTTCTCACGCATTTACATTTCGACCATTGCGGGGGAGCTATAGTTAGAAAAGACAATCAACTGCTGCCCCTGTTTTCCAATGCCGTGTATTGGAGCAATGAAAAACATTGGAACTGGGCAATGGAACCTAATGAAAGAGAAAAGGCTTCCTTTTTAAAAGAGAACATTTTGCCTATCCTTGAAAGTGGACAATTACAGATGGTTGCAGTACCCACGGAAACAGATAATTCCAAACTTACAGAGATTTCATTTACCAATGATTTCAACATTCGGTTTGCAAATGGTCATACACACGCGATGATGCTTCCTCAAATAAATTATAAAGGCAGGACGATTGTTTTTGTGGCTGACTTACTACCATCGGCAGGTCATTTACCCATTCCATATGTAATGGCCTATGACATGTTTCCACTGACGTCTTTAAAAGAAAAGAAAGTTTTTTTGGAAGAAGCCTTTACAGGAGACTATATATTATTCTTTGAACACGATCCGATATATGAGTGCTGCACCCTTCAAAAAACAGAAAAAGGCATCCGTGGCAAAGATTTTTTTTCTATAAATGATCTGTGATTGATCTTTTGAATAATAATATTTATAATTTTACGTTATTCACCCTTACTAACCCCCTAGCATAGATCTCAAAGGCCATTCGATAATATCGGGTGGCTTTTGCTTTTAATCCTTATCCTCATGTTCATCTCTCAAAAAGAAAGCTTCTGAACTATAGTCAAAAGTTTTAGGAGCATCATGTTTATAATCCGGATTGTAACGAACAAAAAAGTATAGGTACATTGCCCGGCTTATACGCATGAACCAGGGTTGAAGAATGACCAATACGACTCCATTAATACCTAACCACCAAAAAAAACGATTGTCGGTCAGAGAAAATCCGATGGTGAGAAACCATAAAATAAAACTAAATACACAAAAAAGAACGGTTACGAGGTAACTGATATAGGCGGTACCATACCAAAAGCCTACTTCAAGCTCGAAAAGCTGTCCGCATTCAGGACAATGCGTTGGCATCTTTAGCGTCGATTTCAGATTCCACGCATTCGAATTGGTAAACATGGAACCTTTTCTACAGCGGGGGCATTTCAAAGTGAATAAACTCCATAAGAATCCCGGTTTACCCGCCATAGTTTCAATTTTTGCAAAGGTACCAGCTATTTTGCTGATGTCTGAAGTATATACAATTTGAGGTGTTTCAAAAATGTAAGATGTGATACCTGCACCGCGATAACGAATCCGAATAGCCCGTCTAAAAAACCGGCCCTGATAAGGTAACTCTGGAAAAAAGCCCATACCGGATTCGTGATAATATTAAAAACAGTCGTTTTTTTCCCCTGCGCAAAAAGGGATTTTGCTGAGATGGTACTGAATTTATTATTTTGTTCTACGTGTTCTGCAACGGTGTAATAAGAATAATGGAGTATATCCCCGGCAAGCTGTTCAACTTCGATATTTTCTGCCACCATAATTTTATCGTGGGGGTTTACTCCTCCCCATCTGGAGCATCGCCTGTCGAAGAGCCTGATTTTTCTATCGGGATACCAACTCCCGTGCCTGATAAACTGACCGCAATAATTGGTACAGCGATTCATCCGATAGGCTTTATGGGTAAATTTTTCTTTTACCTTTTGAATGGAAAGAACAAGCCGGGCATCGAGCGCTTCATCAGCATCCAGACTCAATATGTAATCATTTGATGCGAGCTCGACAGCACGGTTTTTCATTTGAATATGCCCCAGGAAAGGCTCCCTTATAAAAATGGCACCTTTACTTTCTGCGATCGCGGCTGTTTGATCTGTTGAATTAGAATCCAGAATCAGAATTTCGTCGGCAACATCTTTTACGGAGTCAATGCAGCGCAGGATATTTTTTTCTTCGTTGAAAGTGATTATGACAGCGGATAATTTTTCCATCAAAGATTTGGATTTAGCCCGCTTTGCTCATAACGGATTCGGAGATATCCTGACTGTATTTTCTTTCTCCAATCTGTTGGCGCCACATGGCGTAATAGAGTCCTTTTTCGTCCCTGAGATTATCATGGGTTCCTGTTTCGACTACCTTGCCTTTTTCGAGCACGTAAATTCTGTCTGCGTGCATGATTGTAGACAATCTGTGTGCAATCAGGATTGTTATCTGATTTCTTTGCGATGAAACCTGTCGGATGGTTTTAGTAATTTCTTCTTCTGTTAAAGAATCCAGTGAGGAAGTAGCTTCATCAAATATCAGTACCCTTGGTTTGCGTAGCAGCGCCCGCGCAATGGACAGTCGTTGTTTTTCGCCACCTGATAATTTCAAACCACCTTCTCCTATCACCGTATTCAGACCCTGACCCGCCCTGTCGATAAGATTGAGGCTGGAAGCTTTTTGAAGTACATCCATCAGGTCTGCATCTGTAGAGGATGGATTTACAAACAGAAGATTTTCACGAATTGTTCCCGAAAAGAGTTGTGTATCCTGCGTGACGAATCCGATCTGATTCCTGAGGTCATCGAAACTGATCGAATTCTCATCGAGATTATTATAAAAAATCTTACCCTGCAAAGGACGATAAAGTCCAACGAGTAATTTCATCAATGTTGATTTTCCCGATCCTGATGGACCAACAAAGGCAATTGTTTCACCTATCTGCACGTCGAAACTAATGCGATCGATAGCATATTGCTGCGCAGTTTTATGTTTGAATACTACTTCCTGGAATCGGAGTTCTTCAACCTTCCCAAGGTGTTTAGGATGGATTGCTTCAGGTTCAGGAACTTTTTGCATCAGCACTTCAAAATTATTCAAAGAAGCTTGTGCCTCCCGATAGGACAGGACGATATTACCGATATCCTGGAGTGGCCCAAATACAAAAAAGGAGAAAATTTGCATGGTTACCAACTGACCCGTATTCATGACATGTCTGAAAATCAGCCACATCAATATAAAGAGTATAATCTGGCGAAGCGTATTCACAAATGTGCCCTGAACAAAACTAATACTTCGAATACGTTTTACTTTGGTAAGTTCAAGTCCCAGGATTTTATAAGTGTTTTTATTCAAACGGCTTACTTCTTCCTGTGCCAGCCCCAGACTCTTTATCAGTTCGATGTTGCGCAGTGACTCTGTAGTTGATCCTGCAAGGGAAGTTGTTTGGTTTACGATATTCTTCTGGATAATTTTTATTTTTCTGCTCAGCAGATTACTTATCCAGGTGAGCAGCAGAATGCCCGCGAGATAAACTATTGGAATACTCCAATGTATAAAAATGGCCGCATAGCCAAATACGATAATCACACCGACTATTACACCGAAAAGAACATTGATAAAATAATTAATGAATTTTTCTGTGTCGGTGCGTACTTTTTGCAGAATGCCCAGTGTTTCTCCGCTCCGCTGGTCTTCAAAATCCTGGTAAGGAAGTTTCATGGCATGCTGAAGGCCATCCGTGAAGACTTTGGCGCCGAATTTCTGCACCACCACATTCATAAAATAATCCTGAAAATTTTTTGCAATGCGACTTAGCATCGCTACCGCAACCGACAATACCAGGAGGTTCAGAACACCTGGATTTTTCCAGGAGAAGCGTGTAAAAAAATTGTCCGCCGTATACGATTGATGCAAAGCAGAGGCGTGTTCATATCCACTTGAAAGGTTTACGATTCTTCCGAAGATGATAGGATCCAACATCGAAAAACCTGTATTCAGAAAAGCCAGAAAAAGTGTAAGAACTGCAAGCCATTTATAGGGCTTGAGGTAGTTTAATAAAATCTTCATAATAAAATTATAGCGATCAGAACTGCCAATTTCGACAAAAAAACACTACAAGTTATGTAAATCCTCTGACGCTGTGGACGGAGTCGTCACAGACATTTGGTTTGCATCGTTTTATATCACAGCGATATTTATCCTGCCCAGGATTCTCTGTCCAGGCTCCTGTATTGAATGGCCTCTGCGAGATGTTCAGTTCCGATTTCCTCTTTACAATCCAGGTCCGCAATTGTTCGCGATACTTTTAATATTCGGTCATAGGCTCGTGCTGAAAGATTTAATTTTTCCATGGCAGTTTTAAGCAGAAGAGATCCTGTTTTTTCTATCATACAGATTTTTTTCAACATGCTGCTGTCCATCTGTGCATTGGCATAAATACCAGGCTGATCTGAAAATCGGCTGTGTTGTTTTTCTCTGGCTTTGATAACTCTTTCGCGAATCATCGAAGATGACTCACCTGCATCTCCTGAGGACAGTTCACTAAAACCTACCGGAGTCACTTCCACATGTAAATCGATTCTGTCGAGCAAAGGACCGGAAATTCTGTTGAGATATTTTTGAACTGCTCCGGGAGGGCAGCTGCAAGCTCTGTCTGGATGATTATAAAATCCGCAGGGACAGGGATTCATGCTTGCCAGCAACATAAAGCTGGCTGGAAAATCAATGCTCATTTTTGCGCGACTGATATTCACGCTTCGTTCTTCCATTGGCTGCCGCATCACTTCGAGAACAGATCGTCTGAATTCCGGTAGTTCGTCTAAAAACAAGACGCCATTATGTGCCAGTGAAATTTCACCGGGTTGTGGCATGCCGCCGCCGCCCACGAGTGCCATATCTGATATGGTATGATGGGGAGAACGAAATGGCCGTCGGGCTATCAGCATGGAATCAGGTTGCAGTTTACCTGCCACGCTGTGAATTTTTGTTGTCTCCAGGGCCTCTTGCAAACTGAGTGGAGGTAATATAGTCGGTATTCTTTTCGCGAGCATCGTTTTTCCTGAACCAGGCGGACCGATAAGGATTGCATTGTGCCCGCCTGCTGCTGCAATTTCAAGCGCTCTTTTAATATTTTGCTGCCCGCGCACATCTTTGAAATCGATGTCAAATTGATACTGTGTTGCGAAAAAATCTTGTCTTGTATTCGGATCCATTGGATTGATGGAGATTCGATTGTCCAAAAAATCCACTACTTCCCTGATGTGAGACACAGGATAAACAGCCAGATGATTAACGATAGCTGCTTCTCCGCTATTTGTTTTGGGCACAATAAAGCCCTTAAATTTTTCTTTTCTTGCCTGAATAGCTATAGGCAACGCTCCTTTCAGGGGCAATATGCTTCCGTCGAGGTTTAGTTCTCCCATAATAATCAGCTGCTGAAGAATTTCAATATTTTTAATCTGCCCGCTGCCCGCCAGGATGCCGATAGCAATGGGCAGATCAAATGCCGAACCAGATTTGCGGATGTTTGCTGGTGCCAGATTTACCAGCAATTTAATTCTGGGCATTAAAAAACCGTTTGTTTTTAATGCGCTCTCTATCCGCTGAAGACTTTCTTTAATCGCGTTGTCCGGAAGACCTACGATAAAGTAATTCTTTCCCTTCATAACGTTCACCTCAACTGTGATGGTGATGGCGTCTACCCCATATACAGCACTGCCATAAGTTTTAACCAGCATGCGTTTATTTAACGCGTACAAGATAATTTATCAAAAAGGGGAAGTCAATTACCTGTTAGTTGGATTTCTTGTTATGAATTATGGATTAAAATTTATAACCCATAACCCATAACTCATAACCTTTACTATCGTCCCTTAAAGTTGGGTTTTCTTTTTTCCAAAAAAGCTGCTGTTCCTTCTTTCATATCTTCCGTCGCGAAACATTCGCCAAAGAGTTTATTTTCCAGCGCATATCCGTCGGCGTTACGATCAGCAGCGTTTACTGCGGCGATGCATTTGCTAATTGCTAGAGGAGCCTTGGTAATGATAAGCTGAAGTATGGATCTGGTTTTGTTAATCAAATCATCGGTGGTAGTTACATGGTTAGCCAATCCAGACTGAACTGCCATCTGCGCGTTTATTCCATTTCCGGTAAGCATGGCTTCAAGAGCGAGTCCCTTTCCGATATATTTTGTAAGTCTTTGTGTTCCACCATAGCCAGGAATCAAACCCAGACTCACTTCCGGCTGACCAAAGAGAGCATTTTCGCTGCAAATACGAAAATGACAGGCCATAGCCAATTCACATCCTCCCCCTAATGCAAATCCATTTACTGCTGCAACGATCGGTTTGGGAGCGTTTTCTATCTTAAAGAAAATATCAAGACCCAGTTTTGCCAACGCCATTCCTTCATCCTTTGTCAATCCCGCAAAACCGCGAATATCTGCACCTGCAGCGAATGCTTTTGCACCTGCTCCGGTAATGATCGCTGCCCGGATTTGCACATTGTCGTACACTTCCTGCACCGCTTCACCGAGCTCACGAATTACAGTTGCGTTTAATGCATTTAATTTTTCCGGACGATTGATTGTTATGGTATAAATGTTTTCCGTCAGTTCGGTTAATAATGTTTCATACATAGCAGTACATTTTTGTATTTTCGTATTACAGTTACAACCTTACCAGGTGATACAATATAAAGTGTGCAACTGATTTATCCAGACTTCAAATGTACATAACGGATCCCTCGAAATATAGTTTAATACCCACGTGTTTTTAGTCTGTCTGCTATCAGCTTTTCATTAAAGAATTTTCGGAATTTGTCGTTAGCACCTTTGAGCAACATGATAGCCGTTCCGTTTTCGCGAGCGTAGGGAGTGGTTATGCTATCTGTTATTGCGGCTGTAGCAAATTGTTTCACAAAATCATACGTCATTTCCTTTGGATCGCTTTCAATTAAAACAAGATTTTGGAACTTAACAGAATCGGGTATCCAATATAAAAAGCTGGCATTGTCGCTATATGCCGGGGGTAAATGATACTTTTTGCGGTAATATGTTACCGCTCCTGCCATACCATAGTTATCACAAAAAATAATGGTATTCATCTGTTGCACACTGTCCAGCAAATGAAATGCCGCAGAAGTTTTCGCAGCCATTTCTTCCCAACCAAGCATATCGGCAAAATCCTGTGGCAATGGGTGATCCTTTTGGTCCTCCCATCTTAATGCTCCCGTAAGGGCCGCATGCGTTTTTTGGTAGTAAGCTGCCAGTTTTTCAGGTTTCATAAGTGGTAACAAAATAAAAAGTAAATAAGTCCCGGTTAGTAAAATCAACGTCGAAAAAACATAGCGCAAAACATACCGGGACGTTTCGGTCCACTTTTCAATAGCCAGCGAACCAAAACCAAAGAATACGGGGTAAAGTCCGAGGGCATAATAATTTTTTCCATGGAAGCATAGCAAAATAGTTATTACGCCCAAATACGCCCAGCATAAAAAAATATAAAGTCTTTGTTTTTTATTTAGAAGTAAATATAGAAAACCCGTGACCCAGATAAAACAACAGGGTAAAAACATCAGCAGCTGATCCAGCAGAAATGAAATCGGAGGTACATATTGGAGTTGTGTAGAAGTGAGTTCACTCATATGATAAGCAACCGGGAAATGATGTACATATTGCCAGATGAGGTTCGGCAAAAAAATCAAAAATGCAAGCAGTAGAGCAAAGTAAAAATGCCTGTTTTGGAATATCGCCCGTTGTTTTGTGATAAGTAAAGCCGGGAGAAGACTAATCAAATAGAACGCGATTGAATATTTGCTCAGGAGACCCAGGCCGATTCCCAGCGCGGTGCAATAGAGGAATTTGTTTTCAGAAGTTTGTATGTATCGGATGAGGCCATAGGCGATTACGGTATAAAAAAAGATTTCCAGAAAATTAGGCTGGAAGAGAAAATGGACACGCAGATAACTTGTAAAAACAAAAGAACAAAATAAGAGGAACAGGGAAAACAATTTTCCTCCCTGTAATATGACAAGTCTACCTACAAGCATGAAATTTAACGAACCAAATAAAGACGGCCAGCATTTTATCCAGAACATACTTCCACCAAGAAAATTGGTAATCCATGCGAAAACAGAAAGTAGTGGCGGGACTTCCATAAATCCAAATGCAGGATGAGCTCCTTCAGCGAGATATAAAAATTCATCGCGGTGAGGTTCATATACAGCATGCTGAAGTAAGAACGGAAGCAGGAATTTGATGATTGCCAATAGTAATAAAAACCTGTTGACTCCTTTCATGGGGTTTACCAGTTACTGGTTTCTTCAAGGAGTTTTTCGATCCTCTCAACCGTTGCGGTTTTGCCGAGTAAAGCTGCTATCTCGAAAACGGGGGGACCTGATTTTTCACCAACAAGCATGATACGGAAAGGCAGTTGCAGTTCTCCTGGTTTGATTTGTTGGGCGTTTGCCAGTTCTTTGAAAACTATTTCAAGATTATAGGCATTCCATTCTGTTATATTTTCAAAAGATTTAATATAGCTTTTAAAGAAAACTGCTTTTTCTTCAGTCCATTTGGCTTTTATGACATCGAGGTCCCAGGTCTGCGGAGCAACAAAAAACAACTTACCCTGTGTATAGAATTCCGCAAGTAAATGACACCTGTCTCTTATCAGGTTTATTACCGAACGCAGATAAATTTCATTCGGGATTTGCAAATGATGCTGCAGATAGATGTTGCTGACTGCGGGGCTCAGCTCTTCAATAGGTATTCGCCTGATCCATTCCTGATTGAACCATTTTGCTTTCTCGTAATTGAATTTTGCACCAGCTTTGTGAACGCGTTCTATGGAGAATTTTTCAATCAGCTCTGGCATGCTATAAAGCTCCTGCTCAGTCCCATCGTTCCATCCAAGCACGGCCAGCATATTTACAAAGGCGTCAGGCAAAAACCCATTTTCACGAAAGCCTGATATTACTGTGCCGGTCACGGGATCCTTCCAGTCCATAGCAAATATGGGTATCCCCAGTCTGTCAGAATCACGCTTACTTAGTTTACCGTTGCCGTCCGGTTTGAGGATCAGAGGAAAATGCGCCCAGGCTGGCATATTTTCTTCTCCGAAAAGATATCTCCATAATAACAAATGGACGGGCGCACTCGGCAGCCACTCTTCGCCCCGAAAAGCATGGGAGATTTTCATGAGAAAATCATCTACCACCACCGCGAGATGATAAGTTGGCATACCATCAGCTTTCAGTAATACTTTATCATCCACAAGAGATGTATCGAAATCTACCTGACCCCGAATCATGTCATGCAGATGTAGTATCTCATGATCCGGCATCCTGATCCTGATTACATGAGAGGCTCCGGCGGCTAACAACTTTTTTGTTTCCTCATCAGTCAATGACAACGAATTGCGCATAAGCATGCGTGTTTGATGGTCATACTGAGGCGAGGGATTGGCAACAGTTCTGTGTATTGATCGCATGCTTTCCAACTCTTCAGGAGTATCGAAAGCGTAGTAGGCTTGGCCGGATTCCACCAGCTTTTCTGCATATGAGCGATAATTTTTTTTTCTTTCACTTTGCCGGTAGGGTCCGAAAGGGCCACCTTTAAGCGGACTCTCATCGGGTTCCAGTCCGCACCATTTCAGACTCTCGTAAATATATTCTTCCGCACCATTCACAAAACGACTCTGGTCGGTGTCTTCAATACGCAAAATGAAATCGCCTTGGTGCTGCTTTGCAAACAGGTAATTGTACAATGCCGTACGCACGCCGCCGAGGTGCAAACCGCCTGTGGGACTGGGTGCAAACCGAACTCTTACTTTTTTTTCCATGGAAAGCAAAGATCAGGATTATTTTGTTAAAGCACTGGATACCGGTTGCTCAAAGCAGACTGAAATAGTATATTCACCCGTGAAATTTTTTGTAACCATTTTATTCCTGTTCTTGGTAAGATGCCTGCAGGCACAGGAGATTACTTACGACAATGTATACGTTGACTATGATTCTGCGGTAGAATTTAAAAACCTGCGTATTATTCCCATTCGACCTAAGAATGGATTTGGGAAAAAAGCTCCCAAAGCGATTAGCCTGAGCCAGGCAATACGACAGGGAATTGCAATCGTTTCCGAAAGGGGCACTGCATCCACAGAGAATGTACATTTCCTTCGTATTAATAACCATTCTGACCAAACGATTTATATCTCATCGGGAGAACTTATTTCGGGTGGAAGGCAGGACCGGATGATAACGCGTGATACTTTACTGGAGCCAAATGGAAAGGATCAATATGTATCGGTAATGTGTGTGGAAGAAAACAGGTGGAGCGAAAAGGAGAAAAAGTTTGCCTATGAAAACTTTGCGAATCCGGCATTGCGTAAAGTGCTGGATGTAAACAAGAATCAGGTGCTGATCTGGCAGGAGATTGCTAAACAGCTCGAGGCAAATAATATACAGAGCAAAAGTGCAGCCTATCTATCCCGGAATGTTAATAAAAAAATGGTCCAGCTCAACGATGAATATTACAACTATTTCAAGGAGAAATTTAAAAATACCGACAGCACCATAGTAGGCTTCGTTTGTATGTCGGGTGATAAAGTTATCGGATCAGATGTTTTTGCTTCATCGGATTTATTTTATAGTCAACTGGATCCGTTGCTGAAGGGTTATTGTGATGAAGCATTGTATGCCGGTAAACCACTATCCATTACACGCGAAGAAGAGAAGCTGTATCTCGACAAACTACTTACCGATAAAATGAGTCAGGAAATTTTTTTAAAGGACAATGGCAAGATATTCAGGCAGCATGGTCAGGTTGTACATATCAACAGCTTCTGAGTAACTTACAGTATGTTTTATTTCACGAAAACTCCTTTCTGGTTAAAAAAATTATATCCAACCTGCCTTTGGGATTGTCCTGTAACGGACGGCAAAAAAAAAGTCTACCTGAGTTTTGACGATGGTCCCCATCCGGTTGCAACGCCTTTCGTGCTGGATCAGCTCAAGAAGTATAATGCCAAAGCGAGTTTTTTTTGTATTGGTAAAAACGTTGCTGAGGAATCTGCGATATACAAACGTATTCTGATGGAAGGACACCGTGTGGGTAATCACACATACAACCACCTGAATGGATGGAAAACAGGGAATAAGGATTATATAGAAAATATCGAGAAGGCGCAGAAGCTGATTGACTCGGATCTGTTTCGTCCGCCTTACGGTCGCGTAACGGCCTTTCAAATTCGAAATCTGATTGATAAATTACGTTATAAAATTGTGATGTGGGATATATTGAGTGGTGATTTTGATCCTTCGGTTTCAGGGAAAGCAGCTGCGGAAAGGGTAATCAGCAAATCGCGTTCAGGAAGCATCGTTGTTTTTCATGATAGTAGCAAAGCATTTAAGGTTTTGTCGGAGGCTTTACCGCTTGTTCTTGCGTATTTTTCCCGTGAAGGATATGCTTTCGAAATTATTAGTTAAACGGAGAATACCAGATTATGTAAAACCTGAAAGCCCTAAAATAAAATTGGGCCGGGGTAGACACCCTGGCCCGTTTTTAATCCGTACCCTATGAAAACTGATTTAAAGGTAGAACTTTTTTTGATTCACCAAACATATTTCGCAGATAACCATGGCAATACATGCATTTACCCATAGGGAAGCATGAACATAAGGGGATGAAATTGATTATAAAAAAATGGCCCTAAGTAAAAACCATTAGTCAGCTTTTTCTGAATGGAAGAATAAGCCAGGACTGCAGGTAAAAATTGAAATTAATATGGAACTGATTGATACCCATTGTCATTTATATGTTCCCACGTTTTCAGAGGACATTGATGAGGTGTTTCAACGGGCACTTGAAGCGGGCGTCAAAAGATTTTATTTACCCGCGATAGACATGCAGACTGAAGCAGCAATGTTGGATCTCGAAAAACGTTATCCGGACATTTGTTTTGCCATGCAAGGGTTGCATCCCTGTTCAGTGAACGCTGAATTTACAGGCGCATTGCGACATGTGGAGCAAAGCCTTGCTGGCCGCCACTTTGTAGCAGTGGGAGAAATCGGACTCGATTTTTATTGGGATCGGAGTTTTGAAAAAGAGCAATATCAGGCCTTTCATCAGCAAATAGAATGGGCACAACATTTTGATTTGCCCATCGTGATTCATTCGCGTGAATCAATTGATCAAACTATTGCGGTCGTTCAGGAACATCAAAAAGGCAAACTGCGTGGCATATTTCATTGTTTTAATGAAACGGAGGAACACGCAAAAAAAATTATAGACCTTGGTTTTTATGTTGGCATTGGGGGCACGGTAACGTATAAAAACAGCAAATTGCCTGCAGTGCTAAAGCATATCGGATTGGAAAATATGGTATTGGAAACCGATTCACCTTATCTTCCTCCGGTGCCTTTCCGGGGTAAGCGGAATGAGAGTAGTTATTTAATTTATGTTGCAGAAAAACTGGCTGAACTGAAAGGTATTGGAGTGGAAAATGTGGCCAGCGTTACCAGTGGGAATGCAGCAAAAATATTCGGAAGGTAAGGTACGAAACCTTACTTTTGCCGCCTGTTTTAAAAAGGGGAAGGAGAGGTGTCCGAGTGGTTGAAGGAGCACGCCTGGAAAGTGTGTATAGTGGAAACGCTATCGCGGGTTCGAATCCCGCCCTCTCCGCATTAGTAACAAGATATTCGCTACTGCGTTATTTTAAATTGTCAGTCCCGACTAGTTTGGTAAAGCTGGCCATCCTGCCCTGTTCGTCCATTCCTTCAATGACAATCAGGAATTTTTTTGCTTTGTCAGAATTAAAAAAATGAAACTGTTTACTATTGTTTGATTCGACTACGAAGTGTGGATTCCAATACAGGGTTGATCGCAGATCCTGAACGGATACATCTGGCTTCGTGAAACGATAATCAGGCGAATAAAATTCCCGGGTAATACTGAAGCCGTTGAAGATATAGTGATTGTAATTTTCAGTTACTCCTTTTGGTTTTATAAGTTCGTCTCCTTTTTTTAAATATATGGTTATAACACCTCTGAACCCGCCGTTAAACGGAGCCATTGCTACGGGGGGCGGTAGAAATTGGATCAGTGCAATATCACTAAACGGTATATTTTTTACCTCTTCCCAGGATGTCTGCACTTCATTCACGTAGAAATAGGGAACAGCCGTAAGACCAGCACCGGAATCGGTAGGATTATCATGCAGGGTAGCCTGTCCTTGATAGTCAAATATGGGCAAGTCTTCGGTACCACTAATGGTAACACCGGGAAACCTGCCTTTTAGAAAATCAAACATCCTGTTATTGTTCGAATAGAAATTATTGATGAAATCAATGGAGGAGGCCCTGCCCTCTCTGAACTCGTTACTCACATATTTAGAAATGATTTGTTCCGTCTTTGTTGGCTGTTGACCACGAACTGTTATTGCCTTCAGCATTCCCTTCTGTTGCTGAAAAATAAGATTTACTTCATCTGAATTTTGAACATTCGTGATCATGCTGTCGCTAAACAAAGTCAGATAAGGTGCCGTTCGAAAACTATCTAATGTGCTTGTTGAAAACTGCACCTGCATTTCATTTGACTTGATTTTATTTTTTTCAGTAGTTATGCCTCCAAAAAATACAGTAGATCTGCCTTTTACTGAATAATCTCGTAATATGAATTTTCCATTGCTATCGGGTTCAGCATAACCGATAAACCTGCTGGAGTCTTGATTCTGGATTAGAATTTTGAGTTTGAGATTTCCGGTATTTTTTCCATTTTTATTGAATCCCATTATTTCTCCCTCCAGATCCTGTTCAGTTTCGGCAGCATATTTCAGATCGACAGGTTTTTCTTCTAGTACATTTTCCCACTTGAAGTGCCGCCAGCCATTGGTAAGCATCACAAGGTCCAAAGCAATTCCTGAACTGTCATTATTATCAATAAAATAGAATGCCGGATTCCGGATATAACCATTCAACTCAGAACTCATCAACAGTGAAGAAAAAATATTGTCTTTCTGGCTGTCCTCCTGAGTGATGTTGGCATCGGTAATTGCTATTGAAAAAGTAGACGTATCGTTTTTGTCTACACTTGCATTTTTAACCTGTAAGGTGAATTCATTTCTCGATCTCGCCTTGAACGATAAACTGTCGACTGAAAATCCAATTTTAAATTTATCCTGTTTTTTCAGAAATAATACACGTTCAGCGAGGGGAATACCATTTAAATCGAATAGGGTAAATCGCAGGATACCGGTTGAAAAAAAATTCTTTTTTATAGAAAAGATATTTTTACCTTTTTCCACTTCCACAGGGAAAACGGCCGAGCGTCCGCTGTTTTGAGTTACTGCTAAAACGAGATGCTGGTATTCATTTAGATATTCATCGTGATGAAAGATCGCCAAAGTAAACTCTTCATCATTCTGTTCCCCAACCCTTAGTGTCACACCAAACGCTTTGATTTCAGGCAGCTGAACAGTTATGGTTGATCCGTCATTAAATTGAATGATTCCGAAATATTTATGTGCGATGTGCGGCAAAAACGAAAATTCACCCATACCATCGTGAATGGTTTGTAATGGAGCGACATGATTTTTCTGTTCGTCTACTATTTCACCCTGTACAGTAGTCGGTTCCCCCTTGTCATCTACAGCTTTAAATGCCACTTTGCTGAGATTTCCATCAATCAGTTCACCGCCTTCCGGGAAAAAATTGACATGATAACTATCGGGATGGTTAGTATTTCTGGTCCTGTTGCTTACCCGGCCAGCAGGGTTCTGTATAAAAATCGTTTTATGAAAGATGAACTGCTCGTCGAAATTTAACATCCACGCGGTAAAACACCTAATCTGGTAGATACCAGTTGGCAGGCTGTCCTGCAATATTAAATCACCATCTGACTTTCCCTTCTCCATGGGAAGTTTTACCTGAGCTACAACTCTTTCATCCCGATTGACAAGTTGCAGATAAATAATTTTGCTTATTTCTGATGGCTTATCAAATGAAACGGCATAAGTGCTGAACCATACATGCTGGCCTGTGATATATTGGTCTTTATCGGTATGGACAAATACTTTCTCCTGAGGATAGTGTTTATAATACCATTGCAATCCCGAATCTATTTTGGTTTCGATCTGCGCAGATATACAGGAGGTATCAGCCAGGAACAGTAAGATAAAAAGCAAACTACATTTCAAATGCTTAGGATTGTCTCTTATGCAAAATTACTCTTCGTGTCAGAGTTTCAACATAAGTTTTACATTGCCATCCTTTCCGGTAAATTGGAAGCAAAAGATAGACCGTAAGAGGTCAATCATGTTCAGATGCAATATTAATCCGCGCGGAGACTTTTTATCGGGTTTGCATGCGCAGTTTTCAATGACTGAAATCCGATTGTAAACATAGCAATGAACAAGGCGACAATCCCGGCTACTGCGAATATCCACCAGGAGAGTGGCAGTTTATATGCGAAATCCTGCAACCAGGCATTCATGGCAAACCAGGCAATTGGCCCGGCAATGCAGCACGCTATGAGGATCAGCTTTAAAAAGTCTGCGGAGAAAAGAGTGACGATCTGTGTCAACGACGCACCCAATACCTTCCGCATGCTGATTTCCTTTATACGTTGTTCTGCAGAAAACATTACGAGTCCGAGTAGTCCCATACAGGAAATAAGAATGGCCAGCACTGCGAATACTATAGAAAGTTTGGAAATGATGAGCTCGCTGTTATATAATTTGGTATACTCTTCATCAACAAACTGATAAGCAAACGGAAAATTGGGATTATTATCTTTGTAGACTTTGGCCAGACTGGCAAGCGCTTCTTTTGTTTTACCAGGTTCTGTTTTGATAATAATGACACCAAAATATTCATTTTCCTTTACGTCAATTACTACAGGTTTAATGGGTTCGTGCAGGGATTGTGTGTGAAAATCTTTTAATACCGCTATAATATGTCCCTTTTTGTCCCAGGCAGAAATCCATTTGCCGATCGGATTTTTGAGTCCCATTTCTTTCACTGCTTCTTCATTCACCATAAAAGCGTCCGTGGAGTCTGTAGCATGTTGTCTAGAAAAATCCCGCCCCTCCACAATCTGAAGATTCATTAGTTTTACAAAATCGAAACCAACGGAACAAGGTTTAAAGCCAACTATCGCATTTTTCTCTTTCCCCTCCCAATTAACGGCATCTGTAACAATGAAATCCATTGCATGAGGAACTTCGGAACTTCTGTCAATCATTGCTACTCCGGGTTTACCGGTGGCCTCCATTTTAAATCTTAAATAATTATTGATATTCGACAATTCTCCTTCAATTCGAACGTAAATCAGGTTTTCCCGATCATATCCCAATTGCATATTTTGAGTATAACTGGTCTGCCTGTAAATAACAATCGTGCAGATGATAAGAACGATAGAAAGAACAAATTGGAAAACCGTAAGACCTTTTCTGAAAATGACAGATCCTCTCGTAAATCGTGTTACTCCTTTTAAAACCCGAACTGGCTGAAGTGAGGAAAGATATAATGCGGGATAACTACCGGCAACTATTCCGGTTACAAGCATCAGACCGAAAAAGTAAGCCCAGAATGATGATTGCATATTATGAATACCTATTTGCTTTCCGGTGAACTGGGTAAAAGCGGGCAGCAAAAGATAAAACAGAACCATTGCGAGGATCATCGATAAAAAAGAATAAGCGATCGCCTCGCTGAAGAATTGACCTATTAACGCGGATCTGGTGGAACCCACTACCTTACGAAGTCCGACTTCTTTGGCCCGTTTCACGGATCGGGCTGTAGCAAGATTCATAAAATTAATGCAGGCAATAAGCAGAATAAAAACGGCAACTCCGCTGAATATGTGCACATATTCTATTCTGCCTGCTGATGGCTTACCATTTACAAAAATATTGTACAACCATTGGTCTCCGAATTTTTGCAATCCGATCGTCGTTTTAATGTGAATGTTTTTATCGAGTCTGGGCTCCAGGAAAAGATTAAGTTTCGTTTCTACATTTTTTGGATTGGCGTTGTCAGATAGTTGGAAATAAGTCCGATAATCACCGGAAGCCCATTCCAGTAATTTTTTTTGTGCCTCCCAGTTTAGCAGAAAATCAAAATGCATAGAACTTTGTCTGGAAAGATTTTCGAATACTGCACTCACCGTGAAATTTATTCTATTTTCATATCGGACTGATTTGCCCATCGCATTCTCAGGCGAACCAAAATATATTTCTGCCATTTTTTTGGAAATGGCTATTCCATACAAATTTTTTAAAGCGGATGCTGCGTTGCCTTGTAATAAGGGAAAGCTGAATATCTTGAAGAAGTCCTCACCAGCACGTGCCCCTTCCAGCTTTAATAATTTATCACCTACCTGAATGGTCTCCAGGTGACCCCATGGTAACTCGTAGCCTGTCGCATAGTAGGCTTCAGCTTTGATTTCCGGAATTGCTTCTTTTGCTCCCTCAAGTAACAGAATCAAATGATTATCCGTAATAGCCTGTGGCGTTGCATAACTTCCATCCGTTTTTCCTTCCGAAGTAGTAGTTTGATAAGCAGTATATATATTTTTACCGTTTTGGAAGATATTATCTATTGTTTTTTCGTCGTTTACCCAAAGAAAAATAAAAAGACAACAGGTCATTCCCAATGCAAGGCCCGCCACATTGATAATGGTGTTTGATTTGTGGCGTTTAATATTTCTCCAGGCAGTTATGATAAAATTCCTGAACATAAGCTTTATTGATTTTGACTTCCAACAAAAAATAACAAACGCAATGCCTCATATTAAATGATTGAAGATTAATCATTTAATTTATAAGCGCTCCTTTATATTTGTTCGAATTCGTACAGTTGGCACGCATGTCAAACGCTGAAGCTTCTCCCGGATGAAATTTTTCGTGCAGTATCCAAATCGGAGGAGTGATATAAATGTTCCGGAATACTGGCAAGTCTGGAATGAGAGATTTGCTCGCCGAGCCCGTAGAATTTTTGAAAACTCATAATCAGTGGTCTCCATTTATCAGGATCCACCCTGTTGGTACGCCCGTCCATCAAAATGGAATCATCCAGGTGAATACGTTGAATTCTAAATTCCATCGTATTTATTTTCCCTTTTTGCTGTTCATTATCTTCACATAAGTCGTGAATGGATACCAGCACTGCTTCCATTTGAACAGGACATTCAAGTATTCTCGGCATGTTAACGGTTTCAGATGATTCCGGAGTCAGTCCCGCGAGTTTAAATTTATCTTTTACGTGGCGATACCCTTTGATTTTTTTTCCTACGGGAACTGGCAGGCTGCCAGTAGTAAGTGCCATCCTGTTGACGGCTTCCGCTTCCCTAACGGAAGGAAGATTGAATACACAGGCTTTATCCCGCTTTATATTTTCCGTTGTTTTTGAAAATGCTGAAATGCCTATGATACATCGCCATCCAAGCCAGAAGATGGAAGAAATAGGAGCGATATTGAAACTACCGTCCTCGTTACACGTAGTAATCAATACTACGGGCGTACCGAAGTATAATATTTCCGGTTCACTTTGTACATGCATGATTGTATATTTAATGGCAACAAAACTATTGTCGCATATAAATAACTACAACCCGATTCTTGCGGAAATGAAACCCGAACTAAATTTTTACCTGAATATTTATACAGTTGCTTTTACAGGTGCCACGAGTCTGAAACCGTTGCCATGAATATTCACTATTTCAATATTCGTATCATCGCGTAGGTATTTTCTGAGTTTCGCAATATAGACGTCCATACTGCGACCATTAAAATAAGTATCACTTCCCCAGATTTTCTTAAGAGCAGATTCTCTGGGTAGTAAGTCGTTCAGGTGTTCAGCCAACATCTTCAGTAATTCATTTTCCTTGGGAGAAAGCGTTTGTGTTTGTCCGTTATGGAGCAGTTGCCTGAGTTTAGGATGAAAATGGTAGGAGCCCAGATCGTATTCTTTGTTGTCGGCTTCTTTATTCAGGTCGTCGTTGCGTTTCAGAATGGCTCTGATTTTCAACAGCAATACTTCACTGTCAAAGGGTTTTGTGATGTAATCATCGGCTCCCAGTTTATATCCCTGGATAATATCTTCCTTCATCGTTTTTGCACTGATGAAAAATAAGGGGACGTCAGGATTTACATCGCGGATTTCTTCCGCAAGTGTAAAACCATCCATATGTGGCATCATCACGTCTAACAGACACAGATCAAAGTGTTCCCGCTGAAAAGCTGCGAGTCCCAGCCTGCCATCTCTTTCCAGGGTCACGTCAAAATCATTCAGCTCCAGGTAATTTTTCAATACCATACCGAGATTGGCGTCGTCTTCACACAATAAGATCTTAGGTTTTTTTCCTTCCATAAATTCGTTTGTATACAAATAAAATTAATTCATTTCCGGGAATAGAGATTTTCTGGGTAATTTTTTGTTAATACTCTCAAAACCAGCCCGTGGGAATGTAAGTCATCACCAAATAGTATCTTTGCCGGTCATAATTCAATAGATGGACGCACAATTCAATCCGGACAAACAGCATACGCTGAAACAGGCAGTAAATATTTCAGGAACCGGTCTTCACACGGGAATAATGGTCGATATGACGCTCAGGCCTGCCAATCCTGGTTATGGGTTTCAGTTTCAGCGTATTGACTTGGCTGGCAGACCGCTTATCAAAGCGGATTGTGATCTGGTTACTGATACTTCCAGGGGTACTACGCTGGAAGATAATGGGGCCAGGGTCAGCACTATAGAACATATTCTTGCGGCGCTGGTTGGAATGGGGGTCGATAACTGTCTTATTGAAATAAACGGTCCTGAAATACCTATTATAGATGGCAGTTCCGAGCCTTTTGTAGAGATTATTGAAGAAGTGGGATTGGAAGAACAGGATGCTGCGAAAGCCTGGTATAGCATTGACAATAACATTACACATTATGATGAGAAGAAGAGGGTAGAGATGATGGCGATGCCTTCAATGGAATACAAAGTGACAACACTAATCGACTTCAACAGTCCGGTGCTTGGAACGCAACATGCCGGTCTCAAGTCGATGAAAGATTTCAAAACTGAAATCGCACCATGCCGCACTTTCTGCTTTTTGCACGAATTGGAAATGCTACTGGAAAATAATCTTATCAAGGGAGGCGACATCAATAACGCTATTGTCATTGTGGATAAGAAAGTGACGGACGATGAAATGCAACGACTTGCCAAGGCTTTCGGCCGTGAGAATATGGAAGTTAAAAGTGGTGGTTATCTGAATAATCTTGAACTGCGTTTTCCCAATGAACCAGCCCGTCACAAGCTCCTTGATGTAATCGGGGATCTTGCATTGATAGGTTATCCTATCAAGGGACACATTATCGCAAATCGTCCGGGACATTCCACCAATGTGGATTTTGCACGAAAGATTAAACAATATATCCGGAAGAATAAACACCTGAAGAATACGCCGGTGTATGATCCCAATCAGCCTCCTATCTACAATAGTCAGCAGATTGAGAAAACGCTCCCCCACCGATATCCTTTCTTATTGGTGGATAAGATCATCGAATTGACCGACACGTATATCGTCGGGATTAAGAATGTGACTTTTAACGAGCCATTTTTTGTAGGCCATTTTCCTGGTAATCCTATTATGCCGGGCGTGTTACAAGTAGAGGCGCTGGCACAAACGGGAGGTATTCTCGCTATCAATGCTATGGCGGGCGGAAGCCAGTATGATACTTATTTTTTGAAGATCGACAACTGTAAATTTAAAGCTAAAGTGGTTCCCGGGGATACGATGGTAATGAAGCTGGAGTTGATGAATCCGATCAGAAGGGGAATTGTGGAAATGCGTGGAACTGTTTTCGTAGGTAACAAAATAGTTACAGAAGCGGATCTCATGGCGCAGCTTGTAAAGCGAAGTTAAATTAGCGGATTTGTGGCAAATAAGGTTATTTTTGTGGGGCTGGGTATTGCTCAGCATTTTTTATGAAGCAACCTGCGATTATTAAAGATATATTACCAATTGGTCAGCAGGCCTCAACATCAACAGATGAAAGAATGATCCATCCCCATACGTATATACATCCCAATGCACGCGTTGCAACCAATGTTAAAATCGACCCCTTTTCTGTCATTCATCAGGATGTAGAAATTGGGGAAGGTACATGGATCGGGTCCAATGTCACTATCATGGAAGGCGCACGCATAGGAAAAAACTGCAGGATTTTTCCAGGTGCAGTTATAGCGGCAATTCCACAGGATTTGAAATTTCAGGGAGAATATTCGAATGTTTTTATCGGCGATAACACTACAATACGGGAATTTGTTACGGTTAACCGTGGCACGAAGGACAGAGAAAAAACATCTATCGGCAGCAATTGCCTGATCCAGGCTTATTGTCACCTCGCGCATGATTGCATAGTAGGTGACTATTGTGTGATGAGTAATAATACACAGGTTGCCGGTCATGTTATTATTGAGGATTATGCCATACTGGGTGGAATGTGTGCCATCCATCAATTCGTGCGGGTCGGCAGACATAGCTTTCTACAGGGTGGGTCACTTGTTGGTAAAGATATTCCTCCTTATATAAAAGCTGGAAGGATGCCCCTGAGTTATTGTGGTGTGAATTCTGTGGGATTGAAAAGAAGAGGGTTCAGTATCGACAAAATCAATCATATTCTCGACATTTACCGAATCATTTACAACAAGGGTTTGAATACTTCTCAGGCACTTGAATTTCTGGAAGAAGATTTCTCAGCTACAGATGAACGCGATGAAATCGTAACATTCATCCGGGAAAGTAGTCGCGGTATCATAAAACGCTTCAGTAAAAGCAACCTCGATGAGGATTACCCTGTCTGACGCAGGCAAGCGATTCAACCGCGAATGGATATTCCGGCATTTTGATTACAGTTTTTTTTCCTCTAATGCCTATGCCATTACGGGTCCTAATGGTTCAGGTAAATCGACTCTTCTGCAATTCATTGCAGGAGCGCTCATGCCAACAGAAGGTAAACTTTCTTATTTTAACAGAGAGGAGAAGCCTGTAGAAGTTTATTATCCGCTTATCTCGATTGCAGCTCCCTATCTCGAAACGATTGAAGAAATGACAGCCAATGAATTCCTGCGATTTCACGGAGAGTTTAAGCCTTTGCTGCCTGCATTTTCAGTTCAGCAAGTATTGGAACGGGTCGGATTGCGCGATGCTGCCGATAAACAGATTCGATTTTATTCTTCCGGGATGAAGCAACGGATAAAACTCGCACAGGCGTTTTTTTCCGACACACCTGTTGTTCTTCTGGATGAACCCACAACGAATCTTGATGCCTTGGGTATTGGTTTGTATCATGATCTGATCAACGAATATTGCAGCGAAAGACTGATCATTGTTAGTTCAAACGATCCGATGGAGTATTCGTTTTGTACGACTATAATCGATATGAAAGAGCTTAAAAAGTAGTGTGGTAGTGTGGTAGTTTGGTAGTGTGTGGCTTTATCTTTGTGACGCGATAAGTAAATTCAGATCGGTATATTTTAAATCGAACCGCTGACTTAAATGAAAATTTGTGAGTGCTCCCTTAAACATATAGATACCACTGCGCAGATGAATTTTGTGCCATACAAGATTGTCAAATCCACCTTCTTCGGACGCTTCCAGTAAAAGAGGTGTAATTACATTGCTGATGGCCTGAGAAGCGGTTCTGGCGAAACCCGATGGAATGTTAGGTACACAATAGTGGATTACGCCATATTTTATAAAAGTTGGATGTTCGTGCGACGTGATTTCACTCGTTTCAAAACATCCGCCCCGATCAATACTCACATCTATGATCACACTGCCCGTCCGCATATTGCTTACCATTTCTTCTGTCACTACAACGGGAGTCCTGCCTGACTGAGAAGATAACGCCCCCACGGCCACTTCACAACTTTTCAACTGTTTGGAAAGTATGCGGGGTTCTATAACAGACGTGTATATGCGAAATCCTATGTTGTTCTGTAATCTTTTTAACCTGGAAACACTGTTGTCAAATACCTTTACGGAAGCGCCGAGTGCCAGAGCCGCTCTGGCCGCATATTCTCCCACGATACCAGCACCCAGGATAATGACTTTGGTAGGAGGAATACCTGAAATTCCTCCCAGTAAAACCCCTTTTCCATGATTGGCTGAACTCAGATATTGAGCAGCTACCAGCATCACGGCGCCCCCGGCAATTTCGCTCATGCTTCTGACGATCGGATAACTTCCACTTTCGTCTTTAAGATTTTCAAAGGAAATACCTGTAATTCGCTTCTCCATCATTTTTTGAAGCAGTTCCGATTTCAGGGCCGATAAATGAATGGGGGATATAATGGTCTGGTTCATTTGCAGCAGAGAAAGATCCTCCTCTACCACCGGCGCTGATTTGACCAGGGTCGGACATTTATATACTTCCGCTTTATCGTAGATAATTCTGGCACCAGCTTCACTATAGTCCCTGTCGCCATAATGTGCGGCCTCCCCGGCATTGTGTTCGATCAAAACTTCATGACCATTGCTGATTAAAACGCTCACAGCCTCTGGTGTAAGTCCAATCCTGTTTTCCTGAAAAGCAGTTTCTTTTGGAACGCCAATCAGGAGCATGCTCGATTTCGGCTTTACGTCCAAGGTCTCTTCCAGCGTTTCATAGCTGAAAGACGTGCTGATAAATGGCTTACTGTGTTGGGACATGATAAGGTGATTTGGCTCCCCCGGGTACTGCAATTCGTGGAGGCGAAAATTACAATTTTATCCTGAATTTTTTCTAATATGTGGGAGTAAGGATATTTTTCGTGTTTTATCATCCAGCATTTCAAGCAAAATTCCCTGACTGTTCACAGGGAAAATACCCGGAGCCCGATCGGGCCATTCCACTAAGCATAATTCACCAGAGTATAAACAGTCCTCCACACCAGCTTTTATGGCCTCCTCCTCATCTTTAAGACGATAAAGGTCCATGTGATAAATCGTACCCGCAGCGTAACTGTATTCATTGATTATAGAAAATGTAGGGCTTCCAACAGATTCTCTTACATTTTTAGCATCACAGAGCGCTCGTATGAAACTCGTCTTACCTGCACCCATAATACCCTGAAAAGCAAATATTTTTTTGTCGGGGAAATTTTCCCAGAACTCCCGTGCGATCTTATTTATCTCATTCAGGTTAAACCTCCATTCCATTCAACAAAGATAACCTCCTGCTTGTTTTATTACATGCATAAGGTCATGGTTGAATTCGATAAATTTGTATTTGGCATTTGAAGAAATAAGCATGGAAACAGTCAGCTGGAAGATTGAAGGAATGAGTTGCAGCGCCTGTGCGCAGACAATCAACGGATTTTTGGAGAAAAAAGGAATGCAGGATGTACAGGTGAGTCTGACTGCAGGCGAAGCTCACTTCAGAAACGAGTCTGATATTTCCGAAAAGGAACTAAAAAAAGGAATCGAGAATCTGGGTTACCATGTTGCTGACGAAAGTTCTGAGAAAATACATCATAACAAGTTTGTACGTTACCTCACATTCTGCGTTCCTCTGACATTGTTACTCCAGCTACATATGCTGGGCCATGGTCCGGTATTGCACTGGCTGCATAATGCGTGGATTCAATTGATTATATGCTTTCCGGTTTTCATTACCGGTATGAATTACTTTGGAAGAAGCGCTGTTAGCAGCATCCGAAACGGCCCACTCAATATGAATGTACTCATCGCATTAGGGGCGACTGCTGCTTTTCTTTACAGTCTGACTGGCACTCTTTTGCAGCTGGGAGAATCATATCAGTTTTATGAAACTGCTGCAGCTATTATCACACTCGTTTTTTTCGGTAATTATCTTGAGGAGCAATCTTTACATTCAACACAGAAAGCGCTAACGAGGCTGGTGAAAACGCAGAAAGTAACTGCCAACATGATAGCTTTTGATGACAAACATCAGGAAATTATCTTCCCTGTTGACAGTCTTCAATTACGGAGTGGCGATCTGGTGCTTGTGAGGAGTGGTGAACAGATTCCTGCCGATGCAAAAATTCTGTGGGGCGGGGGCCAGGTTGATGAAGCGATCATAACTGGGGAAAGTTTGCCGGTTAACAAGAACGCAAAAGACCTGGTAATCGGTGGGTCTATTTTATTGGATGGAAGCCTGAAAGCCCAGGTTACAGCTTCTGCCAAAGATTCCGTTTTGGCAAATATGGTTGAGCTGGTAAAACGTGCTCAGATGGATAAGCCGGCAATTCAATTGATGGCAGATCGTATCAGTGCCATATTTGTCCCCGTGGTTATTGGTGTATCCCTACTTACTTTTTTATTGAATTACATTGTTCTTCATAATGCGGGTTCTTCGATCATGAGGAGTATTGCGGTTTTGGTAATTGCCTGCCCATGTGCCATGGGACTCGCGACGCCAGCGGCCATTGCAGTTGGTTTGGGAAGAGCCGCAAGAAATGGAATATTATTCAGAAAGGCCGACAGTCTGGAATTATTCAAAAACATCAAACAGGTAGTTTTTGATAAAACCGGCACGCTGACCACCGGATCATTCAGTATAAAAGAATTTAAGATCTTCCATGCCGACATAAATGAAGAGGAGTTCAGAAAGATTCTTTACTCGTTGGAGAAATACTCCAATCACCCTATTGCCAAATCACTCACGGTTATCTGGAAAACGAAGCCGGAGATTCAATGGGATAAAATTGAGGAGATTAAAGGCCAGGGAATTGTCGCAATAAGTAAACAGGGTGATGAATACAGGGCCGGCACGGCCAGGTTTATTGGAGACGTATCGGCTGAGGCAAATCACTCCATTTACCTTTTGAAAAATAACCAGTTTGTGGGCTGGGTAGACATGCGGGACGAATTGAGACCCGAAGCTATCGATGTAGTTGCATACCTAAGGAAAAAAAATATAAAAACAATCCTGCTCAGTGGCGATCGAAAACAAAAATGCATCGACACAGCCAAAGTGCTTGGTATAGACGAAGTAATTGCCGAACAGACTCCGCTACAAAAACTGCAGGAGATTGAAAGACTTTCCTCCTTATCCCCTACAGTTATGGTGGGAGATGGCATCAATGACGCTCCGGCGCTGGCGAAAGCAGGGATTGGTATATCAATGAGTGATGCGTCACAAATCGCAATGCAAACAGCCGGAGTTGTTCTGATGAATAGCGGTTTGAAAAAATTACCGTTGGCTATGCAGCTCGGGACACAAACATTTCTTACAATCAGGCAAAATCTTTTCTGGGCTTTTATTTATAATGTACTTGCGATACCCGTTGCAGGATTTGGATTTCTTACACCTGGCGTGGCAGCGGCAGCTATGGCTTTCAGTGATGTCGTATTGCTTATCAATTCTTCACGCCTCTTTGTTAAAAAGCTGCTGTAAATTGAGAATTATATTTTATCATGGTCCGGACTGCATCAGAAGTTTTGAAACAATATTGGAGCTATGAATCCTTCAGGCCCGGGCAGGAAGAGATTGTACAATCCATATTGAACGGTCGCGATACATTGGCGCTTCTGCCCACCGGAGGAGGTAAATCTATTTGTTTTCAGGTGCCGACGCTTGTTAATGAAGGACTCTGTTTGGTAATCAGTCCACTGATTGCCCTGATGAAAGATCAGGTTCAGAATCTGCGAAAAAAAGGAATTACGGCTTTTGCTATTTATTCCGGGATGAGCAGAAAGGACCTGATATCTACATTCAAGCTCGCGGCTACTGCCAACTGCAGGTTTTTGTATGTTTCCCCTGAGAGACTTGAAACGGATTTGTTCAGGGAATTCCTACCTGCATTGAAAGTAAGTTTGATTGCAGTGGATGAAGCACACTGTATTTCACAGTGGGGCTATGACTTCCGACCCCCGTATCTCCGCATTGCAGATATCCGGGAGGAGCTCGCAGGTGTACCTGTTTTGGCATTGACTGCAACGGCAACACCGGCGATCAGGGAAGATATCTGCCTGAAATTAAAACTAAAAGATCCCTGCATTTTTATACAGTCTTTTTTGCGGCCAAATCTTTCTTTCAGTGCCCACGCTACCAGCTCCGTATTGAACAAAACATTGGATGTATTGCGAAGACTGGATGGTTCGTCTATCATTTATTGTCGCAATCGCAGAAGAACGAAAGAAATCAGTGATATGTTAAATATGCATGGAATAACCTCAGATTATTATCATGCAGGACTTTCTCAGGAAGACCGAAATGACAAACAAAACCACTGGATGAACAATAACATTCGGGTAATCGTTTGTACCAACGCTTTTGGTATGGGCATCGACAAGCCGGATGTGAGACTGGTTATCCATGTGGAAGTACCCGATAATCTGGAAAACTATTATCAGGAAGCAGGCCGTGCAGGCAGGGATGGAAAAAAATCATTCGCTGTATTATTATATAATGAGAAGATGCTCGAGGAATTATCAGTTCTTCATAAAATACAATATCCCTCATTGGATTATATCAGAAAAATATACCAGGGGCTTGCGAATTATCTGCAGGTGCCGCTGGGCACTGAGCAGGTCAGTTACTCATTTGACATGAATGACTTTCTGAAAAAATTCTCATTTAAATCAAAACCAACGCACTCGGCGCTTCAGGTTCTTCAACAGGAAGGATTTATTACATTAAATGATCCCGTATTTATTCCTTCAACATTGTATTTTATTTGTGAACGGGAAACCCTCGCCAGGTTCGAAAATGAAAACCCGTCGCTGGATCCACTTATAAAGATATTGTTGAGAACATATTCCGGCATCTACGATCAGCCAGTGCCTATACATGAAAAGATGATTACATCCCTGCTAAACTGGGAACCGGAAAGGACATCCGCTGGACTGGCAACTTTGCACAGATTTCAAATCGTCGACTATAATCCACAAAAGGAACCACCTCAGATCTATTACAGTTTACCTCGCAGACTTGCGAAAGATATTCACATTGACGAAAATGCATATCAATTCAGAAGAGAACAATTTGTAAAAAGAGTTAACGGCATATTGTCTTTTGTACAAACGAAGGACTGCCGTGCCGCGGCCATAGCAACGTATTTTGGAGAGCAGGGTACTAATAACTGCGGCATCTGTGATAACTGTGTGAAGAAGGAAAAAGAGAAATTAAGTCCGGCAGCATTCGACGCTATTTATCAGAAGCTTCGCGAGACCAGCCGGCTTAATTCACTTACGCCACTTGCGTTTTTCAATCAGTTCTCAGATATACATTCAGAACATTTACGAAAAGTAATTGATTTTATAACTGCGGAGAATAAGATGACTGTTGATGAAGAAGGATTCGTTCATATAATTTAAGAAGTGTGGTAGTGTGGTAGTGTGGTAGTGGGGATATTTAAAATCATCAACGATTGAAAACTATTAAAAAAGATTTGACCCCTGATGTTTAAAATTGCGCCTTTGTTTCTCTTTCTCTTATGTTACTTATCTGAAGATGGTCATTCACAAAACTTTTTATTCGGTGTTAAAGGTGGGCTGAGTTTACCTGATCTTACATCCTCCGGAGGATCGGAAGTAAGTAAGGGATATGCAACCATATCGGGTCCGGATTTTGCCCTGGTCGCAGACCGTAACCTTTCTGAAAAGTTTGCACTTGAAACATCGCTTGAGTGGTCAACTCAGGGCGGCCAGAAATCCGGATTGCAAACCATTCCTGCTTCACCAGAACTCGCGCCTTATTTCCCGCCAGGCTCAACGGCGAAATATTTATACGCCAACTTTACCAGCTCAGTAAGATTGCAATATATTTTACTTCCCGTATTGCTCAGATATAATATGAACCTCGGCAACTCAGGAAACTGGAAATTGTATGTCGACGGCGGAATATTTGGTGGCCTGCTCATCAGCGCGAAGGCTTCGACTGAAGGATCAAGCAAAGTTTATTTCGACAAAAATGAGGCACAGGAAGTAGGAAACCTTACCGTTCAATTCGACAGTGCAGGCGATATTAAAAACCAACTACACAAAGGAAATTTCGGCGTAGCGGGAAATCTGGGATTTCAATATCAAATGAAAGCAACTTCCATATTTGCGGAAGCAGGTGGAAATTACGGGTTTATTGATCTCCAGAAAAACAACATGAACGGAATCAATCATACAGGAGCGCTGGTATTCAGGATTGGAATTTTAATAAGCGTAAGGCGCAAAGCCTAAAGCCTAAAGCGTAAAGCCTAAAGCCTAAAGCCTAAAGCCTAAAGCCTAAAGCCTGATTTTTGGGAGCTGATAAATTTACGAAATGAAAAAAGTCCCCTCAAATTTGAGAGGACTTTTACTTTCCAAAAGCTTTAAGCTTTAGGCTTTAGGCTTAAGATATTCCAGCAAGTTCCAGACTTTTCTTTTTGAGTTTGCGAATCTCCACGTCCTCAATTATGGGATCAGGCGTGAGAATCAGCGATGTTTTATTATCACGCCACCAGTTTGACTGCTGCAATTCTTTAAACGACAATACACCGATCAGATATTTACGATCACTTTCTGCATGCCATTCTTCGATCCATTCAAATCGTTCTTTGGGGATATAGGACCAGTCATCAAAACTCACATACGTCTTCACATAAAATTCATTTGTTAATTCCAGGGGCGCGTGATGATAGAGTTTTTTGTATTCATATCTGTATTGATACCTCAGGGCGGATAAATCACTAAGTACCGCGGATGCGGTTGGAAAACTTCCCGCACCCTTCCCGTAAAAAAATTGCTTATCTGCGAAGCCACTTTCTATCACAACGCCGTTGTATTCGTTTTTGACAAAACTCAGATGATCGTCTGATTTTACAAATTGAGGCAGTACGAATGCTGCAACTTTTCCATTCAGTAATTTTTTTGCCTGTCCCACCAGTTTTATTTCATAGTGTTTCTCGGTAGCAACAATGGCATCCCCACCCTGTATGTTTTGAATGCCATTAAAGACAATATCGTTAGGATTTGCAATAATACCATAAGCGTGCAACAACATGAGGCACCATTTATTTACCGCATCAATACCTTCCACGTCCAATGCGGGATCACTTTCGGCAAATCCAAGTTGTTGGGCCAGAAGCAGCGCCTGTTTGAAGTCAAGCTTGTCTTCAAACATTTTCGTAAGGATAAAATTAGTTGAGCCATTAACGATAGCACGCATAGAATGCAGCAAGTCGTTATCGTAGTATTCTTCCAGATTGCGAATCACAGGAATAGATGCGCAAGCCGCTGCTTCATATAATATCGAGTGCCCTGTTTCCTTTTGAAGTTCAAGCAGCTGCGCAAGATGTTCTGCCAGCATCTTTTTACTGGCACTAACAACATCTTTACCTTTTCGAAGAGCTGTAGTTACAATTTCAAAAGCAGGTTCTGTTTCATTGATTACTTCAACAATTACATTAATATCCGGATCATTAAGTAACACATTTTTATCAGTAGTAAACAGATCCTCCGGTGCATTCCTTTTTTTCCCCGGATGTTTTATACATACTTTTTTAATATTTGCACTTAGTGAGGGGGTTTGTTGCAGAATTCGATATAATCCTTCTCCAACAACCCCAAATCCAAATAGTCCAATCCTGAGTTGCTTGTGTGCGTCCATTTTACTTCAACAATTTTCTAAACGATGTGAATATTTATTTGACTTAACATATATACGATCAAAACTGTTGCGAAGATCCGTGATTAAATCATCTGGTTCTTCCAAACCGATAGATAATCGGATCAGGCTGTCGCTGACTCCTGCGGCCCTTCGAATTTCACCAGGAATCGTTTTGTGAGTCATTTCTGCGGAGTGACTGATGAGACTTTTAATTCCTCCAAGGCTCTCCGCTAGTTTAAACAGTTCAGTAGAACTTACAAACAAACGGGCTGCCGCCAGACTGTCTTCCTTTAATGTGAAAGACACGATGCCACCGAATCCCTTCAATTGTCGTTTTGCAACGGAGTGGTTGGCATGACCCGGCAATCCAGGATAAAAAACCTGATCAACTTCAGGCTGATTCAATAAGAATTCAGCAATAAGCTGGGCGCTGCTACAGTGTTGTCTCATTCTTAAAGAGAGCGTCTCCATTCCTCTGATTACCAGCCAGGAGTCGAATGGACCCAATATTGCACCCGCCGCATTTTGGTAAAACCTGATCTGTTCTCCCAAATCTATGGAAGCTGTTACAACGAGACCTGCGATCAAGTCGCTGTGCCCTCCAAGGTATTTGGTAGCAGAATGAACAACGATGTCCGCACCAAGCTGGATGGGATTTTGTAAAGCCGGCGAGGCGAAGGTATTGTCAACACATAGAAGACAATTCCCTGCTTTTGCGATATCAGCAATCGCTCTGATGTCCGCAATTTTAAGTGTTGGATTACTCGGTGTCTCGAGCCAGATCAAACGGGTGTTTTCAGTTATTGCATTGAAAACATTCTCGGGTAAAGCTGCATCGACGTAAGTAACGCGGATCCCAAATTTCCTGTATACCTGCTCGAATAACCGAAAAGCGCCACCATAAATATCATCGACGGCAACGATCTCATCTCCTGATTTTAACAGTTTAAGAACTGCGTCTATCGCTGCCAAGCCACTGGCGAATGCAAATCCCCGAGCGCCTTTCTCGAGACCCGCAATGAGATTCTCCAACACGGCTCTTGTTGGATTATTACTTCTGGCATAGTCATACCCCTTATGTACCCCGGGTGCCTCCTGTACAAAAGTGGATGTCTGATAGATGGGTACCGAAATTGCTCCGGTGAGCGGATCTACCGGAATGCTGTGGATGAAAGCTGTGGTTTCCTGCATAAAATAATCCTCCTGCCTTTTTGGCTTTTTTTTAAGAGTGAATAAATATGCTCACAAGAAATTACCTGAAAGACTTTTAATGTCCGGGCAGGCTGCCCTGAAATAAAAAAGCTCTTCCGAAGGTCAGAAGAGCTTGTAATATGATGAGTATTAAAAAGCAATATCTGACTTATCTGTCCGCCAGTGGCGGATGGAGTTGGCACCTTGTCACGCTAACAGCGAAACAGGTTGTCAAGGCTTCACAGGGCCATTACCCTCAGCCTTTCTTGATAAGCTATAAAAGAACTGACCCAAAGATAACATGGGACTTCAATTCCCAAAAATTAATTTTCAAAAGTTCGGGGAACAACCAGCCCCATATATTGTTATTATCTTTATCGATTCTCTATGAATATGAATGAAAATTACAACCCGTCTCCTGGAGTCAGCGAAGAAATAATTGAATGGAGGGAGAAAAAACCCCTGTTACAGCATTCGACAGATGAAGTAATAGAAGTTTTCGGAGCCCGGGAGCACAATCTTAAGAACATAGATATTACCATACCTAAAAATCAACTGGTAGTTATTACAGGTATCAGTGGCAGCGGCAAGTCCTCGCTGGCTTTTGATACGATTTACGCTGAGGGCCAGCGACGATATATGGAGAGTTTTGGAGCTTATGCTCGTCAGTTTATAGGCGACATGGAGAGACCCGACGTAGACAAAATCACAGGATTAAGTCCGGTGATTTCCATTGAACAAAAAACAACAAATCGCAATCCACGAAGCACCGTAGGCACTGTTACAGAAGTGTATGATTTTCTCCGGTTATTATATGCGAGAATCGGTGAAGCCTATTCTTATAACACGGGCAGGCGCATGGTGAAGTTTAGTGAAGAAGAAATAGTAGCAAATATATTTCAGAAATTCAGCGGTAAGAAAATATCTGTACTTGCGCCGATAGTGCGTGGCAGGAAGGGGCATTATCGCGAGCTTTTTGAAGACATCCGAAAAAAAGGCTTCGTAAAAGTAAGAGTGGATGGCGAGATAAAAGATCTTGTTCCCCGAATGCAGGTGGATCGATATAAAATTCATGATATAGAAGTGGTGATCGACAGGCTGGCTGTTACTGCCGATATGAAAACGCGGGTAAGTCAGAGTATTCAGACTGCTTTACAAATGGGAAAGGGATTAATGTTTTTGCTGATTAACGACAATAATCAAGTTGTTCAATATAGTAAACAGCTTATGTGTGATGAAACAGGCATTAGCTATGAGGAGCCTTCACCGAATAGTTTTTCTTTTAATTCACCTTACGGTGCCTGTCCTGTGTGCAAAGGTATGGGCGCAGTTTACCGGATCAGCCTGGATGCCATCATGCCCGACAAAACGAAATCGGTAAATGAAGGCGGTATCCTCCCACTCGGTGGAGAAAGGGAAGCCTATGTTTTTACCCAGGTTCAGAAACTTGCAAAGAAAAATAAATTCAGTTTGGACACCCCCATAGAAGATATGCCCGCAAAGGGTTTGAATTTAATATTATATGGGACAGCGGATGGGGCGCCTCAATCTATTTTGGATATCGATGAAAATGAATCGGTAGAAGCAAATGCAGAATATGAAGGGTTGGTCCCGATGTTGAAACGGTGGTTTGCCGGATCCAGTAACGACTCTTTGCACGAATGGGTAGAGAAATATATGGAACTGAAAACCTGTGACGCATGCCACGGAGCAAGACTCAAAAAAGAAAGTCTTTGGTTTCGTATCGATAAAAAAAATATAGCAGAGCTGAGCGAATTGAACCTCGATAAACTCACATTGTGGTTTGCGGACGTGGAAAAAAGGCTTGACAACAAGCAGAATAAGATTGCAAAAGATGTTTTGAAGGAAATACGGGAACGTTTGCAATTTCTACTGGACGTAGGACTAAACTATTTAACATTAAGCCGGCCAACTAGAACCTTAAGTGGCGGTGAGTCACAACGTATACGGCTTGCCACTCAGATCGGATCTCAACTTCAGGGGATCACATATATACTGGACGAACCGAGTATCGGTTTGCATCAGCGCGACAACCAACGATTGATTCATGCGTTGCAGAATCTGAGAGATATCGGGAATAGTGTTATCGTTGTGGAACACGATAAGGAGATCATGATGGCTGCAGACTATCTCGTGGATATCGGCCCTAAAGCCGGTTTTCATGGAGGTCGTGTGATTGCACAAGGCAAACCTGCAACAATGCTAAAACTCAATACCATTACTGCAGATTATCTCAACGGGCTCCGGCGGATTGCCATACCTGCAGAAAGAAGGAAAGGAAACGGAAAGTATTTAGACATAAAGGGTGCAAAAGGGAATAATTTGAAAAATGTGGATGCAAGATTTCCACTTGGAAAATTCATTGTAGTCACAGGTGTTAGCGGTAGTGGTAAGTCGACACTTATCAATGAAACTCTTTACCCGATCCTGAGTCATCACGCTTACGGATCAAAAGGAGTTCCTCTTGAATATAAAAATATTAAGGGCCTTGAGCATATTGACAAGGTGATAGAGATTGATCAATCACCCATCGGACGGACACCGAGGAGTAATCCTGCAACTTATTGTGGTTTCTTTACAGATATCCGCACGCTGTTTGCTTCAATACCCGAAGCCAAAATACGCGGATATACCGCAGGTAGATTTTCATTCAATGTTAAAAGCGGCCGTTGTGAAGTATGTGAGGGTGGGGGAATGCGTGTGATAGAAATGAATTTTTTGCCTGATGTATATGTTCACTGTGAAAAATGCAACGGCAAAAGATACAATCGGGAAACGCTTGAAATTCGATACAAAGGCAAATCAATCAGTGATGTGCTGGACATGACGGTTGATGAAGCATGTGAGTTTTTTATCAACGTTCATTACCTGTATAGAAAAATAAAAGTTTTACAGGAAGTAGGGTTAGGGTACATCACACTGGGACAATCAGCGGTTACGCTTAGTGGTGGGGAGGCACAAAGAGTAAAACTGGGAACGGAATTGTCGAAAAGAGAAACAGGAAAAACATTTTATATACTGGATGAACCTACTACAGGTTTACATTTTGAAGATATCAGTCACCTGCTGGATGTATTGAATAAACTCGTTGATCGCGGCAATACAGTTCTTGTAATCGAACACAATATGGACGTTATTAAAGTAGCAGATCACGTAATTGACCTGGGTCCGGAAGGAGGAGATGGGGGAGGAGAAATTTTATTTGAAGGAACACCGGAAGGGTTAATCGGGGTGAAAAGGAGCTTTACCGCAAAGTTTTTGAAAGAAGAAATGAAGTAATGAAAGTCTGATAGTGTGGTAGTGTGGTAGTTAATATGCTATCCGCCAACGGTCATCCGTCAACCATCAACTAAAAGAAACAACCGGCAATTATTCATCGCCGGCTGCTGAGGATATTGGGTGGACCAAAAATTTTATTCCAATAAGGGAAGCGGGAGTTGATTAATAAAACCGTTTGGGTACAAAATGATAGGGAACGGATCAGGTTTTACTAAACCTTCGGATAAATAGATTCTACTATCTTCTCCCGCTACTTATTGGATTGTTTTAAGGGTTATTTTATTTTCAGTTGACCATTTTCAACTCTTGTATCCTCTGTAAGCACTTCATACAGGTAATTTCCTGCAACGATTTCTGGTAGGATTCCTGTTTCGCGGTTTTGAATGGCAGTTTGCATGACCAGTTTGCCATCCAGGTCAAACACAAATAATGTGTATTTCATTCCATCCACGCCGTCTACCGTGAACAGAAGTGTTTTGTTATCTGCGGCAGTAAAAAGCCGGATCTTATGTCTTTTACTATTCAGGTTTTTTGTAACCATTACTGTGTTCGGAACAGGTAATGATTTTCCGGCTTGGGAAGCGAGACTGACAGTCATGAATGCCAATGTTAGCAGGACGAGTCTCGGTTTTTTGTAAATGTTCTTAAGTAAATGTTTCATCATAGGTAAAAAAAGGGTACGGATCAACTTAAAATATTTAGAACCTTAACAAAGGACATCTTGTTGAATTGTCATAAGAATGATCACTTCCCAATCGCACACCTAACTTCAGCCCAAGTGTGAAGTAAGCGTCTGTTTGGGTTGGATCTCCTCTTTTATCACCCGGATTATATCCGCTTCCCGGAATTCCCTGCAAGGGACTCTTATTTGCCATAGCAATCGCTATAGTAGAAGTACCTGCCGGTAGGTTCGCTGCCAGAACTGCAGGATCAACATACGTGGTACTCACATCATCAATGTAATCGGTGAACGTTTTTCTGTAAAGTAATTCGACACTGAGATTTACCGATTCGCTGATATAATATTTTAAACCAACACCCATCGGAATATTCAACTGTGTCAGGGCATAGTTGTTTCTACCGGGAACAAATCCTTCACCTTCTGTATGTAATGGTTGCAAATAAACCCAAGTTGTTTGTGAAGTATTCGGATCTACATATTGTCCCATAGGATTAAAATGAAACACGCCGATACCCAGAACACCATAAGGTCTCATTCTTCCTTGTTGTTCCGTAGGTTGATCTTCAAATAAAACAGTCGGATATAATTCGAACATCAGGTTCGCCTCAGTGATGGAAGATTTGAAGTCCAGGTTTCTATTAAGTCTGGCTACCTCTTCACCACCTTTATTAGTAATAAAATTATCATCACCTTCCACGCTACCGAAGTTTGCTGAAAGACGGATACCTAAAAGTTCTGATGGATGTGCGGCTACATAGAGTCCGAAAGCAAGTTTCGTGGCATTCATGTTATAGTCCTTCAAAAAGCCGGTACCTACACCATAATGTCCTCCCAGATCTCCCAAAAAAACCATGGGCCCTACTGTAACACCTGCTTCAAAATAATTACCAGCTGAAAGCTGACTATAGGAAGCGTTATAAAATACCAGCGAAATAGCCAGCGTGCACAAACACTTCCGTATGGAGTGTAAACCTGTTTTCATGGAATATCGATTTAGTTTTCGACGGTTTGGATTTTTTTGTTCTTATTATTAAATTAATAAAAACAGTTACTATACAAGAACGGGAATTATTCTTTGTATTGTGTAAACAGGATAAACTATATTATTGAGACTATTTCCAATAACTGGAATGCAGTTTCATTTTGGTTCTCTGAGCATAATGATGTGCGGAATATTGTCTTCGAGATACACGTCACCATCTTTTACAAATCCAAATGATTCATAAAATTTTTGAAGATAGAGCTGAGCGCCAATGCGTATGGTGTCTGTTTGAAAGAGTTTTTTGATTTGAGCAATACTTTCGAGCATGAGTTTTTTTCCTATGCCTGTTTTACGTGCCGAAGGGGAACTTACTACGCGTCCTATCGAAGATTCACTATAGGAGATTCCGGGAGCTAACAGGCGCGTATATGCGATGAGTTTGTCATCCTGCATATGCATCAGATGCCAGGCGTACATATCTTTATTGTCACAATCCTGATACGGACAGTTCTGTTCTACAATGAAAACTTCGTTGCGGAGCTGTAGTATTTTGTAAAGTTCTTTGGGAGTCAGATCGTCAAAATGTTTCAGAATCCAATGCATATTAAAAAAAGTGTGGTAGTGTGGTAGTGTGCTATTGTGGTAGTGTGGAAAATTTTCAATTTTACACTAAGTTCTTTTTAGTTGTTATAATGATAGCTGAAAGAATTGCCAGGATCTCTTTTATATCATTCAATAATTTTACTGGTACATCAAAATCAGATATGTGTTCGCATAAAGTTAACCAATACAATGTTTCGCTGGCTTCCTTGGACGCAAGTTTCATTTTGTGAATGAAATCCAATTTGCTTTCGGCATACTGAGCTTCGAAAACATTCGCTCCAATAGAAGTTGCTGATCTTTTCAACTGTCTCGCGATATCGAATTCCTTTTTTCTTATCAGCGTACTATAATATTTGATGATATTAACAGAAAATGCTATTGATTTTTTCACTATCGGACCTTCTTTCATTTTGATAAGATTAACTATTTAAAACTAAATCTTACCAAATAAGGTAAAAATAGAAAGAGTATTTCACCTTAAAAACAGCGTCTTTTAACTACCACCCTTCTTCTCCCGCAAATGCGGGATTCTGAGGGCAAAGCATCACCACCCTTCTTCTCCCGCAAATGTGGGATTCGGAGGGCAAAGCACTACCCTACTACCACACTAGTGTTCAGTATTTATACTTTTCCTTCCAAAGATTCTTTAAGTGTTTACGTAATTCTTCTTCCCTTGCATTTTGTCCAGGCTCAAAGAATTTTGTTCCGCTGATCTCGGAAGGAAGATATTCCTGGAGTGAAAAGTTTTTCTCGAAACTATGACTGTATTCGTATCCTTTGGAATAGTCAAGACTTTTCATCAGTCGCGTGGGCGCATTGCGGAGGTGAAGCGGAACGGCCAGATCACCTGTTTTTTTTACGATGCCCTGTGCATCAGTAATAGCTTCGACGGCAGCGTTGCTTTTAGCAGAACTGGCGAGATAAATGGCACATTGCGATAAAATAATTCTGGATTCAGGATAACCTATTTTACTAACGGCGTCAAAAGTGGCGTTGGCCAGCAGCAACGCGTTGGGATTTGCGTTGCCGATATCTTCACTCGCAAGAATTAACATTCTTCTCGCAATGAATTTTACGTCTTCTCCTCCTTCAATCATTCTGGCCAGCCAGTAAACAGCGGCATTTGGATCACTACCCCGTATGGATTTGATGAATGCCGAAATAATATCATAGTGTTGTTCGCCTTTCTTATCATATAAAGCAATTTTTTGCTGGGCAGTGTTCATTACCATTTCATCCGTTATGATCAACGGATCGGGATTTGAATCCGTTACCAGTTCCAGCAGGTTTAAAAGTTTGCGTGCGTCTCCACCCGAAATATTGATGAGTGCCTCCGTTTCTGTTAACTCTATGCTGCGTTTTTTTAGCAGCACGTCTTTATTGACCGCAGTCCGGAGTAATTCGATCAGTTCATCCTTTCCCAGCGGTTTTAAAACATAAACCTGACAGCGGCTTAACAAGGCGCTGTTTACTTCGAAAGATGGGTTTTCTGTGGTTGCCCCAATAAGTGTCAGAATACCCTTCTCTACGGCCCCCAGGAAAGCATCTTGCTGACCCTTATTAAAACGATGTATTTCATCAATAAAAAGAATGGTATGCTCTTTTTGCCGGGCTTCCTCAATGACTTCCCTAACCTCCTTTACACCTGATGAAATGGCACTTAGCGTGTAAAAAGGCAAATTCAGGGTGTGGGCGATAATGTTGGCAATCGTCGTTTTGCCCGTTCCCGGAGCTCCCCACAGTATCATGGATGGGATCTTCCCATTTTCCAGTGCTGTCCGCAGAATACTACCCTTTCCGGTCAGATGTTTTTGGCCTACCAGTTGGTCAAGTGATTCAGGACGAAGACGTTCTGCCAGGGGCGCAGGAGTGGATGACATAGAAAAAGTTTACCTTTAATCTACAACAAGTTAGCCTTTTTAAGGTTTTATATAAGGGCAAGACCTTACCATGAAAAGCCATATTCGACTTTTTAAAGCATTTTTCGCTCTTTTACTATTCCTGGTAAACGCACCGGTTAATGGTCGGGCACAACAACTTACCGCGGTTCAAAATTATGGTACAAACCGGCCCGGCGTAGTAATGGTACGCACAGTTTTTTCAGCCGATGTATATGTAAATAAGATCAGGCTCGATTCCCGACATTTCAATCACCTGGTAGATTCCATTCGAAAAGTAGACAGCAGCGGGGTCATCTATTCTGCCGAAGAAAAGCTGGATATCGTGCTGAAGGAAATAAATAGTCACCCCAATCTTTTCTTTAAAGCATCCCTGGACTATATTAAAGAACCTGAGGAGATTACATCCAGTGGAACAGGATTTCTCGTAACTGCAGATGGATATGTAGCAACAAACTGTCACCTGATCGACCGCGATAACGCCTTTATCCGTCGTCAGTTTTTCCTATCGGCGTTTCAGCAAATTACGGACGCGAATATTTCTGCATTGGAAAACGCCTGGGCTACCCGTTTTTCTGAGCAACAAAAGTCAATCTTAAATAATACCTACGCTTCAATCTATGCGCGGCTATTTTCGATGGCATTATACGACCTCAAAAAAGACATTTATATAGAATATAGTGTTGACACAGACAGCGGGAAAACGAGTTCCATAAAAAAATCCGCGCAGGTTGTCATCAAAGGACAGCCAATGCCGGGGAAAGATATTGCGATACTTAAAATGGATGGCGACAGCACACTACCGACTTTAACGGTTGCCCAGGACGACCTGCCAAAAGTGGGGGAACAACTATTTGTATATGGATTCCCCAGTCCCGTCACCAATAATAATTACGTAGCTACAGAATCCGCCATCGAGCCAACGCTTACAACAGGTATTGTGAGTGCATTAAAAAACTCTGTAGAAGGGTGGCCACTTATCCAGATGGATGCTAATATTAACCGGGGCAGTAGCGGGGGACCGGTATGCAATGAAAAAGGAGAAGTCGTTGGATTGACAACATTCGGTAGTCTTGAAAACAGCGGGAGCCTCGCAGCGGGATTAAATTTTGCAATTCCTGTATCGATTTTGCAGGAATATCTCGACAGTGCAGGCGTAACGGCGATTCCCAGTGAGACCTCCTTACTTTTTGGTGAGGCTGTAGTGATGTATGACAGGCAGTTATATAGAGATGCCTTATCTAAATTCAAAAAGGTTGATGAGCTGAATAAACATTTTCCAGGACTCGCATATTATATTAAAGACAGCGAAAAACGTCTTCAGCTGAATGACCAGAAAAAAGCATCGATGATCCGGTTTGACTTATTGGTATTCGGACTTTTTTTGTTAGGTGCAATCGTTTTATTCGGATATCTGCGTAAGAGAGGCTTAAAGCTTAAGGCCTAAAGCCTAAAGCCTAAGGCTCAAAGCTTAAAGCCTAAAGCATTTATATTTGGCACCAAACTTTCCATCTTTAACGTTATAACAAAGCGTTCAGCGTTATGCGTTTGGCGTTTAGTGTTCCGCTTTTGGCCTCAAGCTTTAAGCTTAAAAGGTTAAATTCGCCCCTGAAAAAGTATTATGAAAGAACCGGTTGCTTCATATATAGATCATACCATATTGAAACCAGTTTGCACGTCGGCGGACATTAACAAATTATGCCACGAAGCAGTCAGTTATAAATTTGCTGCAGTTTGTGTTCCGCCATTTGTGGTTAAACAGGCTGTCCAATTATTAAAAGGGACAGAAGTAAAAACGGCCACAGTCATTGGATTTCCCATGGGTTATTCTTCTCTCGATGCAAAAATTACTGAAACTGAAGAAGCCATCTCCGACGGTGCAGACGAGCTGGACGTGGTAATTAATTTAATTGCACTTAAAAACGGTGACTGGCCTTATCTTGAGAATGAAATGCAGTCGATTGTTTCGCTCATTCATAAAAATGGTAGGGTCATAAAAGTGATAGTGGAAAGTGGTATCCTTACGCAGAACGAAATCATTCAGTGTTGCAATTTGTACGGAAGACTGCATATTGATTTTATGAAGACTTCTACAGGTTATGCAGAAAAAGGAGCCTCTCTATCGGATGTGGAACTGATGAGAAAAACACTGCCTCATCATATCAAGATCAAGGCTTCAGGAGGTATCCGTCATTTTAACTTTGCGAAGGAGCTCATAGAAGCGGGCGCTGATCGTTTGGGATGCAGTGCCAGCCTGCAAATAGTGGAAGAAGAAAAGCTGACCCTTTCAAACATACAATCTATATGAAATTTTTGTTGATACTGTTTTTAATGTATAACGGCATGGCGTATGCGCAGGATTCCCTGATAAATCGCGATCCGCGTGTTGACTCATTAATAAAAAAGCAGATTCAGATCAATGATATAACTACTAAGGACAGTCGCCGTAATGTTCCGGGTTTCCGGATACAGGTGGCCAGTTCTAACGACCGCAATGAAGTCTTTTCAGTCAAAACCAAAATCTATCAGCTATATCCCGAATTAAAACCTTACCTTATTTATCAGCCGCCAAATTATAAATTGAAAATAGGTAATTTCAAAACACAGGAGGAGGCGGATCCTTATTTACAAAAGCTGATTCAGAATTTTCCCTCAGGAGTATATCTGGTTCCTGATATCATTGAAGTGAAGCCCGACTAATTATTGAATATGCTCAAAGAAAAAATCCGTCAACTGGCGAAACAATATGCTCCGGAAACGATAGATATCCGGAGGCATCTGCACGCGCATCCGGAATTAAGTTATAAGGAATTTCAGACTTCTGCTTTTGTGCAGGAGAAACTCAAAGCGATGAATATTCCTTTTGAAATTAAAGCAACTACTGGTGTTGTGGGCATGATAAAGGGGAGGAATCCTGAAAAAAGAATTATTGCTCTGCGGGCAGATATGGATGCCCTGCCCATTCGTGAAGAAAATGCAGTTCCCTATAAATCACAAAACGACGGGGTAATGCATGCTTGTGGGCATGATGCGCATACCAGCATTTTACTTGGTGCCTCGAAAATTCTGCAGGAGTTGAAATCGGAATGGGAAGGCACTGTCAAACTCATATTCCAGCCCGGAGAAGAGAAAAACCCTGGTGGAGCGAGCCTGCTCATAAAAGAAGGAGTGTTACATGACCCGCAACCACAGGCCATATTCGGACTGCATGTTCATCCAGGTCTTGAAATAGGTAAGTTCAGTTTTCGGGGCGGACCATCTATGGCAAGCGCCGACGAAATTTATATCACCGTAAAAGGAAAGGGAGGGCATGCAGCTACACCACAGCTTACTGTGGATACCGTACTTGTTGCGTCGCATATTGTAGTTGCTTTGCAACAAGTGATCAGCAGAAACAAAAATCCTTTTTCACCTTCTGTCCTTTCCATCAGTTCCATTCAGGGAGGATTTACAACGAATGTTATTCCATCTGAAGTTAAGTTAATGGGCACCTTCAGGGCGATGGACGAAACGTGGAGATTTCAGGCACACAAACTGATTCATAGAATCTGCAAAGGTATTGCGCAGGCGATGGGTGCTGAAATAGACGTGCTGGTAGATGTGGGATATCCGGTTGTAAACAATGACATTACACTATATCCCATTGCGCGTAAAAAGGCTGAGGAATTTATTGGAAGCGAAAATGTATCGGAAACCGAAGTACGCATGGGAGCAGAGGACTTCGGATATTATACGCAGGAAATTCCCGGATGCTTTTACCGAATTGGTGTAATGAATGAAGCGAAAGGAATTACATCGAGCGTGCATACACCTACATTTAATATTGACGAATCCGCCATAGAAAAAGGAATGGGAATGATGGCCTGGCTTGGCGCAAGTATCTACGACACGAATAACCTGCCCCAATAATTATTATGCAAAAAAAGCAACTTAGAAGGGAAGAGGCACTCGAATACCATTCGAAAGGGAGACCTGGCAAGATTGAAGTAGTGCCTACCAAGGAAGCTAAATCACAGCGGGATCTTTCACTCGCATATTCTCCTGGCGTTGCTGAACCCTGCAAGGAAATTGCACTTAACAAAGAAGAGGTTTATAAATATACCGCAAAGGGGAACCTGGTTGCAGTGATTACCAACGGCACGGCCGTGCTGGGCCTGGGTAATATTGGTCCTGAAGCATCCAAACCTGTAATGGAAGGGAAAGGGGTACTCTTCAAGGTATTTGCCGACATCGACGTGTTTGACATTGAAATCAATGAAACGGATCCTGAGAAATTTGTGCAGATTGTTAAATCGCTCGAACCAACGTTCGGAGGTATCAACCTGGAAGATATTAAAGCACCTGAATGTTTTTATATCGAAAGACAGCTGAAGGCCGCGCTGAAAATTCCTGTCATGCATGATGATCAGCATGGAACAGCCATCATCAGCAGCGCCGCGCTAATCAACGCACTTGGGTTGCAAAAGAAAAAAATAGAAAAGGTAAAGTTTGTAATTAACGGAGCCGGTGCGGCAGCCATGGCCTGTAGCAAATTATATGTTGCGCTGGGTGCGAAAGCTGAGAATTTTATAATATTTGATAAAGAGGGCGTTTTACACAAAGGCAGAAATGATCTGGAAGAAGACAGATCGCTTTTCGCTATAGATAAAGCGGACATCACACTTGAAAAAGCGATGGTGGATGCGGATGTTTTCGTAGGACTCAGCGTGGGAAATACCGTAACGCCGGAAATGGTGAAATCGATGGCCAAGAGACCCATCGTATTTGCCATGGCAAATCCTGATCCCGAAATTTCGTACGACAAAGCCACGGCAGTCAGAGACGACCTGATTATGGCTACCGGTAGAAGTGATTTTCCTAATCAGGTTAATAATGTTCTCGGCTTTCCTTTTATTTTTCGTGGGGCATTAGATGTTCGCGCAACACAGATTAATGAAACCATGAAGCTGGCGGCAGTGCATGCACTGGCAGACCTTGCCAAAACACCTGTTCCTGATATTGTGAACATGGCTTATAATGAGAAGACGATAAGTTTCGGCCCCCTTTATATTATACCGAAACCTTTCGATCCGCGATTACTTGCAACTGTTGCGCCAGCAGTTGCGAAAGCAGCTATCGACAGCGGTGTCGCTCAGATAAAAATCGAAAACTGGGATACCTACGGTATTGAGCTCAACAAGAGACTTGGACTGGACAATCAACTCATGCGTGTATTGGGGAGTAAAGCAAGGAGTGATCCAAGACGACTTGTATTCGCGGAAGCAGATAATATTAAAATATTAAAAGTTGCTCAATTATTATTTGATGAAGGCGTAGCTTACCCTATACTTCTCGGTAATAAAGAACGAATACGTGCAACGGCCGCTGCCAACAATATTGATATAGAAGAATTCCCGATCGTGGATCCAAGAAGTGAAGAACATGATGAGCGCCGGAAAAAATACACGGAAATATTTTTCCAAAAAAGACAAAGAAGGGGATTTAATAAATATGAATCGAATAAGATCATGCGTGACCGTAATTATTTCGGTTGCATGATGGTTGAAACCGGAGAAGCGGATGCAATGATCTCTGGCCTCACAAAAAATTATCCGGATACGATAAGGCCGGCGATAGAAATAATAGGGACTGAAGAAGGCGTGAAAAAGATCGCTGGTATGTATCTGATGCTGACTAAAAAAGGTCCTCTTTTTCTTGCTGACACGACGGTAAATTTTAATCCTACAGCGGAAGAATTAGCGGATATCACGTTACTTGCAGCAAAAGAGGTTAGGCATTTCAATCTCGTTCCAAGAATTGCCATGTTGAGCTATTCGAACTTTGGCACCAGCAATTCGCCTGAAGCACGCCTGGTGGCAAAAGCAACTGAACTGGTAAAACTAAAAGATCCGACATTGATTGTTGACGGAGAAATGCAGGCAAGTATTGCATTGAATAATGAGATTCTGCGCGAAAATTACCCATTTAGCAGCCTGGTGGATCAGGAAGTAAACACCCTGATTTTTCCAAATCTTGCCGCAGGTAATATCGCATATAATATTTTAAAAGAAGTAGGCGCTGCCGACGCGATCGGTCCGATTTTACTTGGTATGAAAAAGCCGGTTCACGTATTGCAACTGGGAAGTTCTGTTAGGAATATTTATAATATGGCACTTGTAGCGGTGATTGACGCTCAAACCAAATGCCGACAAACACCCGAAGAAGCTATGCTCAGATCACCGTGGTGGAAGAGAACCAAGAAATAAACCGTAATTTCATCGCAGGAATTAACATGAATATTTTTACAGAACTGGGCCGGTTTATATTGATGCTGAAGGATATGTTTTCCAAGCCGGAAAACCTGAAGATGTACTGGAAGGAATTGATGCACCAATGTGTTGAAATTGGAATACGTTCACTCGGAATCGTCGTTATCATTTCAGTGTTTATGGGTGCCGTGTCTGCGTTGCAAACAGCCTATCAGCTGGTAAGTCCGCTGATTCCCCTTTCAACCATTGCACAGATAGTCCGGGATACGGTAATCCTTGAATTTTCACCCACCCTTGTATGTATCGTTCTGGCCGGTGTGGTCGGAAGCAAGATCGCAGGTGAACTTGGAAATATGCGGGTGAGTGAACAAATAGACGCACTGGAAATAATGGGGATCAATACAAAGACCTATTTGATTCTTCCAAAAATCATTGCGGCTATGCTCACCATTCCAATGCTGGTCGTTATTTCAGCTGTTTTGGGAATCGCAGGCGGTAAACTGGCAGCTGTTGGTACGGGAATCGTGTCCACTTCACAATTTGACAAAGGATTGCTTCAATACTTTAAACCATTCAACGTATTATTTGCGCTGGTAAAATCTTATTGTTTTGCATTCATCATTTCCAGCATTTCTTCCTTTTATGGTTATTATGTAAATGGAGGGGCGTTGGAGATCGGCAGAGCCAGCACAAAATCGGTTGTGGTAAGTTGCATTTTGATTTTGCTAATGGACTACGTGCTTTCAGATATACTTTTGTAAACACATTGTATGATCGAGGTTAAAGATTTAAAAAAAGGTTTCAATGGCAAATCTGTCATCAATGGTGTAAGTGCAGTTTTTGAAACTGGCAAATGCAACCTCATCATAGGTTCCAGCGGCAGCGGTAAAACAGTATTGATGAAATGCCTTGTCGGCTTATTTGAACCAGACTCGGGAGATATTTCTTACGGAGGAAAGGATTTTACCAGTATGGATGAAAACGACCGAAAATTGCTTCGTCAGCAAATTGGCATGTTATTTCAGGGTTCCGCGCTCTTTGACAGTATGACCGTAGAACAGAATATTATGTTTCCGCTCGATATGTTCACCGCTGACAATTTTTCAAAAAAACTCAGTCGGGTAAACGAAGTGCTCGATCGGGTAAATCTTAAGGGCGTAAATAGCAAGTTTCCTGCAGAGATATCCGGCGGCATGAAAAAAAGGGTCGGTATTGCACGTGCCATTGTATTGAATCCAAAATATCTTTTTTGCGATGAACCAAATTCCGGTCTGGATCCGCAAACTTCCATTTTGATCGATAAACTTATTAAGGAGATTACGATTGAATATAATATTACAACGGTTGTCAATACCCACGATATGAATAGTGTAATGGAAACAGGAGATCATATTATTTATATGTACGAGGGTATAAAAGAGTGGGAGGGAACGAATAAAGAAATTATTTTCAGTAAGAATAAGAAATTGAATGATTTCATTTTCGCATCCGAATTCCTTCAGGATGCTAAAGACATGCGTCAACTGGAAATGAAGGGCAAGATTGACAATAATAGGAATATGGATGAATTACTGAAATAACTAATTTTGATGTCTAGAAAACCTTCTAAAAAAGAACAATGGCGGTATTAGTCAATAAAAATTCAAAGATCATCGTACAGGGCTTTACAGGAACTGAAGGCAGTTTTCACGCTTCACAAATGATAGAATACGGCACACAGGTGGTAGGCGGAGTAACACCAGGCAAAGGAGGATCTAAACATCTGGATCGTCCCGTTTTTAATACCGTTGCAGACGCAGTTAAAACAACGGGAGCCAATGTATCCATCATTTTCGTTCCGCCTGCTTTTGCTGCCGACGCCATCATGGAATCTGCTGAGGCGGGTATTCCACTGGTGGTATGTATTACTGAAGGAATTCCGGTGCAGGATATGGTGAAAGCGAAACATTATCTCACAGGTACAAATAGCCGACTGATAGGCCCCAATTGTCCGGGCGTAATAACCCCTGAAGAATGTAAAGTAGGTATCATGCCAGGTTTCGTTTTTAAGAAAGGAAAAATAGGCATTGTTTCCAAGTCCGGAACGTTGACTTACGAAGCTGCTGACCAGGTTGTAAAAGCCGGACTGGGTATTTCAACCGCCATCGGTATCGGCGGAGATCCTATCATCGGGACAACTACAAAAGAAGCCGTCGAATTATTGATGAATGATCCCGATACAGATGGGATCGTTATGATAGGTGAAATTGGAGGTAGTATGGAAGCGGAAGCTGCAAGATGGATCAAAGCAAATAATCGTAAACCGGTTGTTGGATTTATTGCAGGACAAACTGCACCTCCTGGTCGTCGCATGGGTCATGCGGGTGCCATAATCGGAGGAGCCGATGATACCGCTGCAGCGAAAATGAAAATAATGACCGAATGCGGAATCGAAGTAGTCCAAAGCCCGGCAGATATCGGAGCTACCATGGCGAAGGTTTTAAAAGGCCAAAAGCAGAAGGCTTAAAGCTTAAAGCCTTTAACTCAAAACGGAAAACCCATAACTCATATCCCATAACTCATATCCCATAACTCATAACCCATAACTCAGTTAAGTCCTCGTGAAATCAGCGGGGATTTTTTTGTCTTTAGTTTTATGCGTTCAGCGTTCAGCATTCAGCGTTCAGCTTTATGCGTTAAGCATTCAACGAATTCTGCCTTTACGACAAATTCAAAAAGGACAATGGAAAATGTAGAAGTTCTTATTGTGGGACAAGGTTTGTCAGGAACCTGGCTGGGATGGTGGTTGCATAAAGCGGGCATTCGTTTTAAAATCATCGATAAATTTGATCAGAACAGCTCTTCAGTAAGAGCGGCTGGACTAATCAACCCGGTTACAGGAAGAAGACTGGTGAACACCTGGATGATAGATGAACTTATACCCTTCGCAACAAAGGCATACGCTGAGATAGGACATTTTCTCAACAAGAATTTCATAAAGGAAAATACTGTAATAGATTTTTTCCCAACCGTTCAAATGTTGCAGGCATTTCAAAAACGATATGATGGGAGCCTGCAATATTTGTTTATAGGTGATGATCGCGAAAAATATGCTGATTTGTTCCGATACGAACTGGGGTGGGGAGCCATTAAACCTTGTTTTCTGGTTCAGGTAGAAAAATTATTAATCGCCTGGCGGCATTGGCTTGCAAAAAATGATTTGCTGGTAGAAGAATTTTTCGATTTTTCTTCTTGTGGGGAACTACGCAATGGAGTACAATATTCGGACATTCATGCTAGTTACATTATCTTTTGTGACGGTATTTCTTCCGCCAAAAATCCTTATTTTAATAAGCTTCCTTTTGCACTCAATAAAGGAGAAGGAATGCTGGTTGACATTTCAGGATTGCCGGCAAATCATACATTTAAAAAAGGTATGAGTCTGATCCCTCATAATGAAAATATATTTTGGCTGGGTTCCTCATACGAATGGGAATTCGAAAATGAATTGCCTTCTCAAAAATTCAAAGAAAATACAGAGCGGTGGTTGAATCAGACCCTAAAGCTGCCGTTTAAAATATTGGAACATTTTGCCGCTCTTCGTCCAGCGACACTCGAACGCAGACCATTTGTTGGTTTTCATCCCTTAAATTCGCGCATTGGTATTCTAAATGGTTTAGGAACAAAGGGATGTTCATTGGCTCCTTATTTCGCGAATGAGTTGGTGGAAAAAATAAGGGGGCATGGAAATATAAATCCGCTTGCCGATATTAACAGGTTTGAAAAAGTACTCCGGAATATCAGCCGAAAAGGCGATTAACAGATATTTATTCGGGATTGATTTGGTATTCACTGCTGTCTTATTCATAAGACGTTCGTATAACGTTCGTACCACATTTGTATTTCGTTCGTATGTCGTTGGAATAGCTTAACGAAGGAAATGCGATCATACTAAAGTCGAACTATGAAGCTGCCTGCTATTAATCCCGAACAAATACTTTATTTGATAGCGGGGTTTCCTTATTAAAACAACTCAAATAGGAAATTATTTGGCCCTCACGCTTTTATCAACAGCTTTAGTTCATTCTGAACGTAAACTGGTTACGGGATTCGCCACTGCCGATTTCACCGATTCGAAGCTAACCGTGCACCAGGCTATGAACAGTGCAGAAAGCGAGCCGAGAGCGAATACGCCCCAGCCTATGTCTATATGATAAGCAAAGCCCTGCAACCATTGATGAATAGCGTACCAGGATAGTGGGATTGCAATTACAATAGCAATTAGTATTACTCTGGTGAAGTTTCTGGAAAGCAGATAAACGATACTAAATACGGAGGCGCCCAAAGTTTTGCGAACACCAATTTCTTTGGTTCTTTGTTCAGCAATAAATGCAGACAATCCATATAAGCCGAGACAGGAAATAAAGATGGCAAGTAGGGCAAAAATATTAAATAAGCTGCCGATTCTTTGTTCACTTCTGTACAGGTTTGCAAGATCTTCATCAAGAAAACTATATTCAAATGGATATGCCGGGTTAAGTTGCTGGCAAATTTTTTCCAGCGTTTTAATTGTTTGATCTGTGCTGCGAGGTTTTGTACGCACAAAAATATATCCGCCGTATTTATTCAACCTTAATACCAGGGGCTCTATGGGTTGTTGTATTGGCTTGAAGTTAAAGTCTTTTACAACACCTATAATAGTGCCCCTGATCTGTCCAAAACTTAAAGATTTCCCTATTGCATTTTTTATAGTCATACCCATTGTCCGCACCGCTGTTTCATTTAATACATAATTTGAACTGTCTCCCTTAAAAGCGGAGGAGAAACTTCTGCCATTCAAAACTTTCATCTGAAATACATTCGTAAAATTTTCGTCCACGTCCATAGATGGTATTACAATTTGCGATTTTGGATCTTTACCTTCCCACTGAACATCTATGGTGCCGGTAACCAACTCTGTTGGAAGGTCAGAAATAATGGAATAGTCGCTGGTTAATGGTCTCTGTTTGAGTTCCGTCTTTATTGCATCAAGTTTGTTCCACAATTCTCCAGACATTCTCACGTACACCAGATTTCTTTTTTCAAATCCCAGATTCATATTCTTTATGAAATGCAACTGCTGATATACGACAACGGTTCCAACCAGCAGAACAATGGAAACGATAAACTGAACTACAACAAGCGTATTTCTGAAAACCAGATTGCCACCCATTGATTTCAATTTACCTTTTAAAACCTTGGCTGGTTTAAAACCGGATAAATAGATAGCAGGATAGATTCCGGAAATCAAACCAGTAAGAAGTGAGAGGCCAAACAAGGACAGCAATAGTTTGATATCAATATTTCTAAAACTTAATGATTTGTCGGCTATATTATTAAACGCAGGAAGGAGAATCCAAACCAGTATCAACGCGATCAGGAAGGCGACGGAAGAAATTAAAACAGATTCCCCCAGAAACTGGCCTACAATCTGATATCGTTCAGCGCCTACCACCTTACGCAGACCTACTTCTTTGGCACGTCGGGCAGAACGCGCAGTTGCGAGATTCATAAAATTGATACAGGCAACTGCGATTACAATGATCGCAACTATAAAAAAAATATTTACATACTGCATATCTCCATGACCGGTCTGATCTATTTGCAGGGCCTGACCAAGGTGAATGCCCGGTAAAGGCTGCAAATGAAATTCTATTTTAAATTCAGGGACATGGACTTTGTAAATCTTCAGAATTTGAGCGGTTAGATTTGCAAGTGAAGAGGTAGTAGGGGATTTAAATAACTCGAGATATGTATAGTAATTGAAAGATTCCCAGGTTTTATTTATCAGATCATAATCGGTAGATGCAATAGCCGACATTGGAATAATAAAGTCGAATTGCAAATGAGAATTGGAAGGAATATTTGAAAGTACGCCAGCGACTTTATAATTTTTCTCGTTGTTTACCCTGATAAGTTTGCCCATGGGATCCAGTTTCCCAAAATATTTCCGGGACATATTTTCCGTAATCAAAATATCATCAGGACTTTGCAGCGCAGTGTTTTTATCTCCTTTGAGCAAGGGGTAGTCAAACATTTCAAGAAAATTTGAATCGGCGTACATCAATCTTTTCTCCTGAAATTTTTGAGTACCAACTTCGAATACTGAAGTATGATTCTTAGAAATCCTTGTAATATTTTTAATGGCTGGCAATCCGGATTTGAGTCCGGCAGCCATTCCAGCCGGCGTGACGGCTGCTTTAAAATCTCCCACATTGTCGGTAAGCCTGAATATCCGATCAGCATTTGCATTGAATTTATCAAAGCTGAGTTCTTCCCTCACCCATAAAAAAATGAAAATGCTGCAGGTCATTCCAATGGCCAATCCAGCAACATTGATAATAGAAAAGGCCCTGTGTTTGCGGAGATTTCTAAAAGCAATTTTCAGGTAATTGAAAAACATATGGGATTATTTAATCTGATCCTGGGAGAAATCGGCTGATTGCACGCAACATACAGCTAAAGCGGTGCCGGTTTGACAACTGCATACTAATCAGCGGTGTATATTACCAAAGGAGTAAAAAGTTGTACGAATCCGGACAGGGACTGTACGAAGAAAGTGTGAGAGTGTGAGAGTGTGAGAGTATATGAGTATAAGAGTGGGGTTGCAGGCCATAAGCATCCGGCCTTAAGCCTTAAGCCTTAAGCCTTGAGCCTAACTAATCAGGCTCTCCTCTATTTTGGATGGCTTCACCACAAAAGTTGCGACGCCATTATTATTTCGTGGTTGAAGCGGATCCTGTCGCAACAGATTTACCATGGCCTGATACAGTTCAGGTAATTCGTGTTTGAGGCAAACCGGATTTTCGAAGAAGGTTTCAACAGAAACTGCCCAGAATTCGTGATAGTTCACGGCAGCATATTCACCGAGCAGGTTTCGGTTTCCTTCCTGCATTGTGGCAAAAATGGGTCTGGCCACTTTAGAGAAGTTCTTGAACTCTTTTTTGAAATGTTTGTCTTCTTCAGTTTCCGTAATAAAAGTAACATAAGCCAGCGCATGTCCCATTTCATGAAGACCAACGTTACAATTGGGGGTTTGTCCGCTGATACCCTTTATAAAATTATCCCAGGAAAGATAAATGCCACTCTGATCTACATGACCCATAAAAGGCCTGGAATAAAAACCATAATGATAGTCATCCTTCAAAACATAGATATCGTTGAAATAATTAAGCATGTATTTATCAAGGCCGAATGTGAGTTGAATGGCCACAGCACTTATGAGGATGGGCATTTCGGCACTCTCTTTTACTTCGATGTAATGAAAGCGGCGGGATTTTCTGAAAAGGAAAGTGCGAAAAAGGAATTTACGTTGGTCTTCCAGGCCAAGACGGTTATAAAAACGAATGTATTTGCTTACTACCGTATGGTAGAATGTTTCGCATTCGATGAATTTATGCTCCTGACGGCTGATATAAAGCTTGTTGAACAGGGCTGAAAGGGGTCGGTGCAGGATGAGTACGGCCGTAACCAGCGCAATAATAATAATGAATTCCATAAGGTCCGTTTTTCGTTTTGATTGCTTCAGGTTGGTCCGATCAAAAAACAGAAGGCCTTACAAGGGTATGGATAAAATCGTTTTAAGGTAAGAATAGAATAACCAGGATAGGTTTAATCATGAGGAGGTGAATCGTACGGATGGATACAAGATAAAAACTATTTTTTACAAATGAAAGGGGGGCATAACGGTTTTTTATTTTTTTTAAACGTTTTCCATCTACTTTCGGCGCCCTACCTTTGCCGGCTAATCAGGAAATCAAATGTTCAGAACACATACCTGTGGCGAGTTAGGCCTGGGAGACGTTAGCCGGGAAGTTACCCTGGCGGGATGGGTTCAAACCCTTAGAAAATTTGGTGGTATCACGTTTATAGACCTCCGCGACCGCTATGGTATTACCCAGTTATTACTGGATGAGGCTCAAAATGAAGCGCTTGCTGCCACACCTCTGGGTCGGGAATTTGTAATTCAGGCAACTGGTGTGGTTTCCGAAAGATCCAGCAAGAATCTTTTAATCCCAACGGGGGAAATTGAAATAAAAGTGAACAAGATCACTGTGCTGAATAAATCGGCAACACCCCCTTTTACGATTCAGGACGAAACCGATGGGGGAGACGACCTGCGCATGAAATACCGTTATCTCGACCTGCGTCGCAATCCTGTTAAAAAGAACATAGAATTACGATACGCTGTTAACAGAGCGGCCAGAAATTACCTCCATTTGAATCAGTTTATGGACATTGAAACGCCGTTCCTGATCAAGTCAACACCAGAAGGCGCCAGGGACTTTGTGGTTCCGTCCCGCATGAATGCAGGTCAGTTCTATGCACTGCCACAGAGTCCGCAGACTTTTAAACAACTCTTAATGGTGAGTGGATATGACAGATATTATCAGGTGGTAAAATGTTTTCGCGACGAGGATCTTCGGGCTGATCGTCAACCTGAATTTACGCAGATAGACTGTGAAATGAGTTTTATTGAACAGGATGATATTCTGCAGATGTTCGAAGGTATGATCCGTTATATTTTTAAAGAAGTCAAGGGCATAGACTACAAGGATGCCATTGAAAGAATGTCGTGGGAAGACGCCATGTGGAATTACGGCAACGACAAACCGGATATACGATATGCAATGAAAATTGCCAATCTGAAATCAGCGTTCAAAAGAAAGGGCTCTATAGAAGCAGATGGATTCCTTTTGGCCAATGCAGGCTTTCCCGTTTTCGACAATGCGGAAACCGTATTGGCTATTGCTGTTCCATCTGGAGCGTCGTTGACACGTAAACAATTCGACGATCTAACGGACTGGGTTAAGCGCCCGCAGATTGGAATGCAGGGCCTTGTATATATCCGATATAACGAGGATGGCACGATCAAGAGTAGCGTGGATAAATTCTATTCAGAAGAAAAACTGAAATCCATCGCCAGTTTTTCCGGCGCAAATAAGGGTGATGCGGTGCTGATTCTTGCCGGACGAGAAGAAAAAACCCGTAAAGCCATGAGTGATTTGCGCCTGGAACTGGGTGAACGACTTGGTCTGAGGAAAAAAGAGGAATTCAAACTGCTTTGGGTTATTGATTTTCCTTTATTTGAATACAGTGAAGAAGATAATCGGTGGGTGGCACGTCATCATCCGTTTACTGCTCCTAAGCCGGATCAAATTGCCACGATGATCAATAACGATCCCGTTATCCAAGATGCTGAGAAGTATCTCGAACACCCTTATGCGAATATTAAGGCGAATGCATATGACATGGTACTCAATGGTAATGAAATTGGCGGAGGTTCAATAAGAATTTATCAACGCGAATTGCAGGAGAAAATGTTTGATGCATTGGGCATGAGTCGCGAAGAGGCTAACCACAAATTTGGATTTCTGTTAGGCGCTTTTGAATACGGTGCACCTCCGCATGGAGGAATCGCTTTTGGTTTCGACAGACTATGTGCCATACTGGGCGGAAGTGAAAGTATCCGTGATTTTATTGCATTTCCAAAAAACAACAGTGGTCGCGATGTAATGCTGGACGCACCGGCCGCCATTGATAACAAACAACTAAAGGAGCTCAGCATTTCCGTTCGTCCTGCCTGACAACAGCCGGATTGTTTCTGTTCTGTTATTATTTGTAGATTCGCGGACGAACGAATAATGACATCTCATCTCATGCAGGGATTCAAAAATGAAACTGAAATTATTGAATCACGGTCTGTTGTCTGTTTTTCTACCTCAATCAGGAAAAGGACAAACTTTCTGATATTATTGATCTCCTTTCTGTTATTTGGAAATGTGCTGAAAGCCCAGGATTTTTTCCTGAAAGAAGACAGCCTGATGGTACTGCTGAAAACGAAGTACGGTTCGCCGTCTGAGAATCGAATTTTAATTGCATCGGAAATTATGAGCCGGCATATTCCCGATGAGCCAATATGTGACAGCCTCAGGAACCTGCTTATCAGAGAGGCGGAGGAAAGCCGGGACAGAAACCTTATCTGTTTGTCATATAGCCAGATTGCAAAATTGCTTTTAAGCTATTATTCCCTGCCAACCATTTATGAAGAAGGCAAAATATATACAGATAAAGGCCTTCTGGTAGCTGTCGAAAGCGGACTTGAGAAATATAAAGTAAAGGCGTATTTAAATTTTGCGCGATACTATCTGAATACATCCCAAAATCAAAAAGCACTTGATTTCAATAACCAGGCGATTTCTCTGGCATCTGCCATAAGTTCGGATAGTTTGATGTGTCAGTCTTATTTGTCAATTGCTGATACCTGGAACGCATTGGCTAATAAACTTTCGGAATTTCAGGCATTGCTGAATGCAAGGAATTTTGCTGAAAAATCCAAAGGTCACGTGTTAATCGTAGAAAGCCTCCATGAACTGGGAGACTTCTACGTATCTATAAATGACTATGAAAAGGCCAAAGATTTTTACACATTGTCTAAAGACCAGGCTGCGGAATGGAAACAATGCAGATATGTGTTTAGCTCTCTTCGCGCGCTTGCAGGCACCTATATCCTTCAAAAAAATGATAAGCTTGGCCTGTTATACTATGATAAAGCAATCAACTACGCAGATTCATTGGGCATAGCAAATATGAAACTGCAGATCTATCTGGATCTTCTAAATTATTATTTTAACAACAGCGATCCTGTTAAAGGATTTGCCTATCTGCGTGAGCATCCGGATCTAATGGAATTTATAAGAAAGATCGGGGTGGAATACCAGATCAATAAATTGTATGCGGTACTCGAAAGTTCGAGAAAAAAATATGATTCAGCATTGTATTACCTGAATCTTGCGCTACCGTTTGAATATAGTCAGCGGGGAAATTTCTATGAGAAATACAATTTTGCCAATCAGGTGGGGAATCTATATCAGTTAATGCACAAATATCCTGAACGATATAAGACGTTGCTCCTTGCGAGCAAATTTGCAGACTCTTCCGAGAATATTTATTTCCAGAGAGATGTAATGCTGGACCTGGATTCTACTGCTTTTCTTTTGGGAGACTATAAACTTTCTCAACAATATCTGGAACGATATAATATATACAGAGATTCTATAGAATCGCTGAGTAAACAAAAGGACTTACTAAGCATTGAAATTCAAAATGCGACCAAGCGAGCAGAGCAACAAAAGCTGGTAGAAGAGGAAAACAAAAGAACGCGTAATAATATCGAGTATATGGGCATTACCGCAGTTATTGCAACTGTGTTTATAATTCTCGTTTTACTCGGAGTTTTTAAAATGTCGCCATCCATCATTAGGGCAATGGGATTTTTTGCGTTTATTTTTTTATTCGAATTCATTGTTCTTCTACTGGACGATCAGATTCAGATTGTAACCCATGGAGAACCCTGGAAAGTACTGGCAGTAAAAATATTTATTATTTCCATGTTACTACCCCTCCATCACTGGCTCGAAAAAAAGATGACCCACTACCTTACATTTAAAGCCCATACCATCAAGTCGAAGATATTCCACAGAAAGACTGAGGCTTAGGACTTTGTCGTGCTCCTGTTGGAAATATCTCCTTATTTTTACGGGCACAAAAATGCTCAACCATATGTCTTATCAACTGCTAAAGGGGAAAAAAGGGATCATATTTGGCGCATTGGATGAAAAGTCGCTTGCCTGGAGAACGGCGCTTCGTTGTCATGATGAAGGCGCCGAGCTGGTACTTACCAATGCCCCTGTTGCCCTTCGAATGGGTGAGATCAATAAACTTGCAGAACAGGTAAAGGCACCGGTAATAGGCGCAGATGTTACGAAATCTGAGGATCTCAAAAAATTATTTGAAGACTCGATGGTTCATTTCGGTAGCAAGATTGATTTTATTTTACATTCTGTCGGAATGAGCGTGAATATGAGAAAAGGAAGGGCATATACTGAATTGGATTATGGGTTCAATCAAAAGACACTGGATATTTCCGCCATGTCTTTCCATCGTGTACTACAAACCGCGTACGAATTGGACGCCATTAATTACTGGGGCAGTGTAGTGGCCTTAACCTATATCGCTGCGCAACGGGTATTTCCTGATTATAATGAGATGGCTGATGCCAAAGCACTATTGGAAAGTATTGCAAGAAGTTTTGGATACTATTATGGAATGAAAAAGAAAGTACGCATTAATACGGTTTCCCAGTCACCTACAAAAACAACTGCGGGTAGTGGAGTGAAGGGTTTCGACGGATTCCAGGACTATGCAGAAAAAATGAGTCCGCTGGGCAACGCGAGTGCGGATGACTGTGCTGGTTATGTTGCTGTATTATTCAGCGATCTTACTAAAATGGTTACCATGCAAAACCTTTTTCATGATGGCGGATTTTCTTTTACCGGTGTTACGGAAGCCGTAGTAAATGAGATGGAAAAGAATCATTTGAAGCTGGATGCGTAAGGCGTAAGGCGTAAGGCGTAAGGCGTAAGGCGTAAGGCGTAAGGCGTAAGGCGTAAGGCGTAAGGCGTAAGGCGTAAGGCGTAAGGCGTAAGGCGTAAGGCGTAAGGCCGATATTTTTGAGACGTAAAATTATTAAATAAAAAAGTCCTTTCATTTTTTGAAAGGACTTTTACTTTATTAAAAGTTTTAGGCTTTGAGCTTTAGGCTTTTTAATATTCGTCTTCATTAAAAAAGAAATCTTCCTGCGAAGGATAGTCGGGCCAGATATCGTCAATGCCTTCATAAATCTCTCCTTCATCTTCCAATTCCTGCAGATTTTCCACTACTTCGATAGGCGCTCCTGAGCGGATCGCATAGTCAATGAGTTCATCTTTGGTAGCAGGCCAGGGAGCGTCTTCAAGGTAACTGGCTAATTCAAGTGTCCAAAACATCGGTATCCTTTATTTAGTTGCTGGTGTATTAAATAAGGTCAGATTAAACGGTAAATCCCGGATCAAAAGGGGGTAAACCCTGCCTTTAATTTTTCGCAAAAGTAATTTTTATAATGAAACAACCAAATACCATTTATAAGAGGTTATCTGTGGCTATGCTTGGAACTAGCCGTTATATTTGTGAATGATCCCACCAGCAACTGGTTCTCTCATTCTTTCAGCACGAAATATCCACAAATACTACGGGGAGTTACATGTACTTCAGGGGGTTAATCTGGATATACATGCCGGTGAGATAGTAAGTATGGTGGGTCCCTCGGGATCGGGGAAAAGCACATTACTACACATTTTAGGCACCCTGGATCAGCCTGCAGAGGGCGAAATCCGCCTTAAAGACCAGGAATTTCACAGTTTAAAGGGAAAACCACTGGCTGCGTTGAGAAACCGTCATATTGGCTTTGTTTTTCAATTCCATCACCTGTTACCAGAATTTTCTGCCCTGGAAAATGTATGCATACCGGGATGGATCAGTGGAGGGAATAAGTCTGCCATCGAAACCAGGGCTAAGGAGCTTCTGCAAATCCTCGGTGTGGGTCACCGGATGGAAAACAAGCCGTCTGCTATGTCGGGGGGTGAACAACAGCGGGTTGCAGTTTGTCGGGCACTTATAAACGGACCAGACATCATATTTGCTGATGAGCCCACCGGTAATCTCGATTCAGCCAACGCAAAAGAACTTCATCAGTTATTCTTTGAGCTCCGGCGAAAATTTAATCAGACTTTTCTCATTGTTACCCATAATGAAGCGCTCGCCGAGATGAGCGACAGGGTGGTTCGGATGAAAGATGGGAGGATACAAGAATAAGAGTATAGGAGTATAAGAGAATAAGAGTGTAGGAGTGTAAAAGTCATCGTTATTCCCAAACTCCTACACTCTTATTCTCTTATACTCCTACACTCTTATACTATTTCCTCGGTTTCCACTTAATTTCTTCCACTCCTTTTTCATGTCCAATGTATCTGGCAAGAACAAAAAGATAATCGCTCAGCCTGTTCATATATTTAAGAATCGTGGACGGAGTTTTTGAATCTGAATCTGCAAGCTCCACGATCAATCTTTCCGCGCGACGACAAACGGTGCGGCAAATGTGCGCTGTTGAAACCGTGATATGTCCGCCGGGCAATATGAAGTTCTTCATCTCAGGCAGTATCTTATTCATCTCATCGATCTCATTTTCCAATAGAAGAACATCCGATTCCAATAGATCGGGAACATACATGTTGATTTCTTTATCAGGGTCACGGGCCAGCGAGGATCCAATGGTGAACAGCCTGTACTGAATCTCGCGCAACATATCATGACCCTGACTACCTGCTAAAAGGTCTCTCAGCAATCCAATATGTGCATTGAGCTCATCTACCGTGCCGTAAGATGCAATACGGATATGATTTTTGGGAACTCTTGTTCCTCCGATCAGACCTGTGTTACCTGTATCTCCTGTTTTGGTATAGATTTTTGAAGACACGATAGAAATTATGAATTATGACTTATGAGTTATGGGTATGGGTTATGGGTTAGGCCCGAAATAAACTCATAACCCATAACTAAATTAAGCAGTCACCCCCGCAAAAACGCCCTCTTTGCGTTTGTCGGTTTCGATAACACCATCGCGAAGTCTTACAACACGATGAGCATAGTTAGAAATATCTTCTTCATGGGTAACCAGCACAACCGTATTACCGGCGGCCTGGATTTTGTTGAAGATTTCCATTATTTCAATGGAGGTTTTGGTATCCAGATTTCCTGTAGGTTCATCTGCAAGTATGAGCGACGGATTATTTACAAGTGCACGTGCTATCGCTACGCGTTGACACTGTCCCCCGGACATTTCGTTGGGTTTATGGTGACTTCTGTCTGTAAGACTGACTTTTTCTAATACAGCCATTGCCATTTCAGTCCTTGTTTTCTTTGTGACGCCTGCGTAAACCAAAGGCAATGCGACGTTCTCCGCAGCCGTCAATCTCGGTAATAAATTGAACTGTTGAAATACGAAACCAATTTCCTTGTTTCTTACCTCTGCAAGGTTATCATCCAACATCTGACTGACATCGTTCCCGTTCAGTATATATTTTCCTTCTGTAGGTGAATCCAGACAACCCAGAATATTCATTAATGTACTTTTCCCTGAACCTGATGGTCCCATCAATGCTACGTATTCATTTTTGTAAATATCCAGACTAATACCCTTCAATACAGGAACTGCCTGTTTCCCCATGAAATAGCTTTTGATAATATTCTCCAGATGAATGATTGAGGTCGATGTCATGTTAGGGTTTCATTTAATTTCCTTGCCGGTGGTGGGGGTTTTAACAACCTGGGGTACTTTAAAATACTGTTCATCAGCCATTGGTGCGTTTTTCAAAGCTTCCGCCCGGCTTAGTGGTTCTTCAGATATATCTTTCCGGATTACATTGATTTCCTCACCCATAAAAAAAAGTGGTTCAACATCACTGAGGTCGAGTTCATCCAGCTTTTCAACGAACCCTATTATTTTCTGCAGATCTTTTTTAATTTCCTGTTTCCCGGCCGCGTCATATTCAAGACACGCCAGTTTACATAAATTATCAACGAGTGCATCATTCAACTCCATGAAAAGCGATTAGGACAAAAATAATGGATTCAGGGAGATTTTGAGTGTCCCTTCATTATCTTCGCCTTCCTCCATGGAGAAAAATAAAGAAATTGTTTTAAGCGGTATTCGGCCAACGGGTTTTCTGCATTTGGGCAATTATTTTGGCGCATTGAAGAACTGGGCCAGGATGCAATACGAATACGAATGCTATTTTTTTATAGCGGACTGGCATAGTCTTACCACGCATGCTGATACGAGCGAACTCAGATCCATAACAAAAAATCTGGTATCTGAACTTATTGCCGGAGGACTCGATCCCGATAAGTGCACCATATATGCGCAGAGTGATATACCAGAAATTCCCGAACTGTACCTGTACCTCAATATGCTTGCATATAAAGGGGAGCTGGAAAAAACGGTTACATTTAAAGACAAAGCACGACAACAACCTCAAAATGTAAATGCCGGTTTGCTGACGTATCCTGTGTTGCAGGCTGCGGATATTCTTATACATCGGGCCCATTATGTGCCCGTTGGTAAAGATCAGGAACAACATATCGAAATGACAAGAAATTTTGCCGAACGATTCAATTACCGTTATGGCGAAGTATTTCCCGTTCCAAGAGCATTTAGCTATAGCGAAGATCTTGTTAAAATTCTTAGTTTAGATGGTAGTGGCAAGATGAGCAAGAGTGAACAGCAAATGAATACCATCTACCTGAACGATGACGACGAGCTCATCATAAAAAAAATAATGAAGGCGAAAACAGATCAGGGTCCATCTGTTCCAAACAGTGAAAAACCTGACTATATTCAGGGACTTTTTACATTACTCGAACTGGTTGGAGATCCTGAAATCTTTTCGAAATACGAATATGATTTTAATCATTGCCAGATACGATATGGGGATTTTAAAAAGCAGCTGGCTGCAGATTTGATACAATTTATCAAACCCATCCGTGAGAAAGCTGCGGACTTGCAGAATGACCCCGTCAAAATTGAAAGCATACTTTCAAAAGGGGCTGCAAAAGCCCGAAAAAGCGCTGCTATGACGCTTTTGGAAGTACGTAAAGCGTTAGGATTTAGATATCTCTGAGATGAAGTCGATTCTTTTTATATTTCGGTCATAAGATTTACATTTAGGAATGGCAAAAACCAAGAAACCCAAGCATATTGCTGTGGCTGGTAACATCGGTGCAGGTAAAACGACGCTTACTGAGTTATTAAGTAAGCATTATAAATGGATCCCTCAGTTTGAAGATGTTGATCATAATCCTTACCTCAATGATTTTTATGAAGACATGCCCCGATGGAGTTTTAATCTGCAGATATTTTTCCTGAATGGCAGGCTGAATCAGCTATTGGAAATCTATAGTGGTACCGAGACGGTTATTCAGGATCGCACCATTTACGAAGATGCCCATATATTCGCGCCCAACCTGCACGACATGGGCCTGATGAGCAAAAGAGACTACAATAATTATTTTCAGTTTTTTCAGACATTGAAGCGTATGGTTCAACCACCGGACCTATTGATTTATCTCCAGGCTTCTGTTCCAACCCTTGTAGGACAAATTCAGAAACGTGGTCGTGAATATGAGGAAAATATAAGGCTTGATTATTTGAAAAGACTGAATGACCTGTACAATAAATGGATCGATGGATACAGGGAAGGAAGTCTCCTGGTGGTTGATGTGGACAAAAATAAATTTCCTGAAAACGAAGAGCATCTGGGGGAAATAATTACGAGAATTGACGCGCAATTGTATGGTTTATTTTAAAACAAGAAAAGTGAGAATAAATTGAGTAGAAGTCAGAATGAATAAAAAAGCTCCTTTTTTGAAGGAGCTTTTTATAGCAAACAACGTTAGAGGTCGTTAAATAGTAAACAATTGGCTGCCAAGATGACGAAAATATTTTTAAAATAACAAGTTTTCATTAATTTTTTTTTGAAATAGGGTCTCCGGCTACATTTTAAGGCTAAAAACTGCTGGTTTTATCCATCCAGCCAACCATTCAGGATGAAATATTTACCATTAAATCCCCAGATATTTAAGCAAAACCGGGAGCGTTTCGTAAAAGAAATGGTGCCTGCGTCGATCGCCATTTTCGGAAGTAACGATGAAATACCCTCCAATGGGGATGCTTTATATCCTTTCAAACAAAACAGTGATCTCTACTGGCTTACTGGCATCGTACAGGAAGACACTATGGTGGTATTATTTCCGGATCATCCCGATCCAAAATACAGGGAAGTGCTGATCCTTGTTCGTCCAAATGAACTGAAAGAAAAATGGGATGGTAAAAGATTGCGCGCAGAAGAAGGGAAAAATATTTCCGGGATAAAAACCGTCATTTGGCTCGATACCAGTGATGCATTGCTGCAGGTCTGGATACATCTGGCGAAAAACATCTATCTGGATTCAAATGAAAATGACAGGAAAAACAATCTGTTGCAATCCCGGGAATATCGTTTTATAAAGGAAATGAGGAAACGTTATCCACTGCATCAATACCTTCGGGCAGCAAGTATATTTAAAAATCTTCGGGCAGTGAAAACAACTGAAGAGGTTGTGGTAATTCAGCAAGCCATTGATATTACAGCAAAAAGCTTATTGCGCGTTTTGAAATTCATCCGTCCGGGTGTTTTTGAATACGAGGTGGAGGCCGAGATACAGCATTCTTTTCTTTCGCAACGCGCCACTGGTCCGGCTTACAGCAGCATACTCGCTTCGGGTGAAAACGCCTGTACACTTCATTATGTATCGAACAACCAGGAATGCAAGGACGGAGACATGATATTAATGGATTTTGGCGCTGAGTACGGGGGGTACAATGCTGATCTCACGCGTACCATTCCGGTAAATGGAAAGTTTTCGAAACGCCAGAAAGAGGTATATAATGCATGCCTTCATTTACATCAATTTGCAAAAAGTCTTTTGAGGCCGGGCATCACTATCAACGAATATCATATTCTGGTAGGTAAGGAGGCGGATTCAGTATTCCAGAAAATCGGATTGCTCAGCAAATCTGATATAAAAAATGCAACTCCCGAAAATCCTGCTTACTGGAAGTACATGTATCATGGTATTTCCCATCACCTGGGAATTGATGTTCACGATCTTGGTCCACGTGCCGAGCCGCTGATGCCGGGCATGGTACTAACCGTTGAACCCGGTATATACATCCAGGAAGAAAAATTGGGAGTACGGATTGAAAACAATGTGTGGCTCACTAAGAACGGAAACAAGGATCTTATGAAAGATATCCCAATTACTGTTGAGGAGATTGAGAGTTGCATGAAAAGCTTAAAGCTTAAGGCCTAAAGCGGAACGCTGAACGCTGAACGCTGAAAATAAATTTTGGTTGCAATATACATTATGAATATAAAACTAACTTCCACGCTCTCATACTTCCACACTCCCATACTTTTCTTTACTCCCATACTTTTTTAATGAAACATATTCCCAATTTATTTACGCTGCTGAATTTATTTTTTGGATGTATTGCGATTATCTGTATTCTGCAGAATGGAATTACCATAATTTATTCCGCTGAAGGAACTCAATATGCAGATATCCCCGAGCGCATCTGGCTTGCACCTTTATTCATCGGGCTCGCCGCAGTTACAGATTTTCTGGATGGATTTCTCGCGAGACTGCTTAAGCAACATTCTCCACTTGGACGCGAATTGGATTCTCTGGCAGATGTGGTAAGTTTCGGTGTGGCACCCGGACTTATCGTGTATCAGTTTTTAAGATTATGTTTTATGAGTCAGGAAAATGGAGCCGATATTTCTATGATATGGCTGCTTCCTGCGCTTATTTTGCCTTGCGCAGCTGCGTATCGATTAGCAGTTTTCAATTTAGATAGTTCGCAATCCAAAAGCTTCAAAGGAGTACCGGTGCCAGCAGTAGGATTAACGATTGCATCATTGCCATTGATATACTGGACAAGAAACAGTAATTGGATTTTGAATATTCTTTTGAACAAATGGATACTGTATGCAATCGTGATTTTTCTGTCATACCTGATGGTAAGTCGCATCCCCATGCTGTCTATGAAATGGGGAGGGAAAAATGATCCGCAACTCATACCACGCATCGCGTTGATCGTGCTGGCGGTCATTTCGGTTTTTATTTTACAATGGATGGCCGTGCCACTCATCTTCCTTTTTTACATTGTCATATCTTTGCTATTCAAAAACAGGCTCGCATGAATTATTCAGTTCAGATAAAAGTGATGCCCCTGAAAGAATTGCTTGATCCGCAAGGAAAAGCTGTACTGGGCGGATTGCAGAATCTCGGAATCCATACCATTCAGGATGTACGAATTGGTAAAACGATTCAACTCGAGGTAAATGCCGGCACACCCGATGAAGCAAAGAAAATTGCAGAAGAGGCCAGTAAGAAGTTACTTGCTAACCCTGTTATGGAATACTTTGAGATTACTATTAACTGAAAGTATGGGAGTATGGAAGTATGGGAGTGTGTTGTTTAAAAGCCCACTCTCAATTCTCGCACTAAAACTATACATTTAATTTCCACACTCTCATACTTCCATACTCCCATACTCCCAAAGCCATGTTATACATTGTCCCATCGCCCATAGGAAATCTTCAGGATATCACATTCCGGGCGATAGAGGTTCTCAAAAAAGTGGATTTGATACTCGCAGAAGATACCAGAACTTCACTGAAGCTTTTGAATCACTATCAGATCATTAAGCCGCTTACACCTTATCACCAGCATAATGAACATAAAGTATTGCGCCATTTGGTAGATCAAATGCTGCAGGGTAAAGTGATGGCCCTCTTAACTGATGCAGGCACACCGGGCGTTTCCGATCCTGCATTTTTGCTTGTAAGGGAATGCATTCAGGTGAATATCAGAGTAGAATGCTTGCCTGGTGCTACTGCATTTGTACCGGCGCTCGTGAATAGCGGGCTGCCAATGAACCGTTTTAGCTTCGAAGGCTTTCTCCCTATAAAAAAAGGACGGCAAACACTCTTAAAAAAATTGTCGGTCGAAACGAGAACCATGGTTTTTTATGAATCTCCTTTGCGCCTTGTCAGGACGCTTATGGAGTTTACAGAATACTTTGGTTCTGCGAGGAAATGTGCGGTCTGCAGGGAAATAAGCAAAATGTTTGAAGAAAATATTCGGGGAACACTCGAAGAAGTAATTCTTCATTTCAAGGAAAAAGGCGTGAAGGGTGAGATTGTTATTGTGCTTGAAGGCACGGAAAAATAGCCATGTTTTTCAACATTTCTATCTTTGTTGAATTAGGGTAAAAAATCAAATTAAAAGTAATCATATTTCAAATGAAATTATTTGTGAACTTATTCCGAACTGTAGCAATGCTATTCTTATTACAAATTTTTGCAGTTAAGATATACGCTCAACCCGATCGCTGGCAACAACGTGTTAAATACGTGATGGATATAGATATGAATGTGGTCACCAACCGGTTTACAGGAAAACAACAATTATCTTATACCAACAATTCGCCAGATACGCTGAAGAAAGTTTTCTATCATCTTTATTGGAATGCCTTTCAGCCAAACAGCATGATGGATAATCGTAGCCGCACACTTGGCCATACACTCATCAACGATCAACCCGATTGGGACTATAGGGTACAGGACCGCATCCTTCACCTTACTCCTGAAGAGATTGGATACCAGAAAATTATTTCCTTAAAAATGAACGGGGTAGCGCAAAACTTTCAGACGGAAGAAACGATTTTGGAAGTCAGCCTGTCCAAACCAATCCTTCCCAATACGACAGTTCATTTTGATATGGAATTTGAAGCTCAGGTGCCATTACAGATACGCAGAAGTGGCAGAGATAACCCCGATTCAAAAGTGCGTTATTCGATGAGTCAGTGGTATCCAAAAATCTGTGAGTATGATTATGAGGGATGGCATGCCACTCCTTATGTGGGCCGTGAATTTTATGGCGTTTGGGGTGATTTTGACGTAAACATACACATCGACAAATCCTATATTCTCGGAGGAACGGGTTATTTGCAAAATCCTCAGGAAATCGGATATGGTTATGAGTCTGTCGGAACTAAAGTCGTCAGGCCGGCAGGGGAGAAATTATCCTGGCATTTCTTTGCGCCCAATGTACATGATTTTGTTTGGGCAGCAGATCCCGGATTTAAGCATGTGTCAAAAAAACTTCGCAACGATCTGACGATACACCTGCTGTATAAAACAACCAATGAACAGGAGAAAAACTGGCTGCAGATACTGGATGTTGCAGAAATCATTCTGCCGTATATGGAACAAACATATGGTGCATATCCTTATAAGCAATATTCATTTATACATGGTGGCGATGGTGGAATGGAATATCCGATGGCTACACTGTTGGTAAATGCCGGAGGGTGGATGCACGAATGGATGCATAGCTGGTATCAGGGTATGCTGGGTACAAATGAACTCAAATATCCCTGGATGGACGAGGGATTTACGCAATACGCGGCAGCCCGGAACTGGGGTCATTTGAGAAAAGATACCATTGCGGATCAAACCTATAAGAACGAGTTTGATGCCTACTTCAATTACGCCAAAGGTAATCTGCAGGAACCTATGACTACCTACGCAGATTATTTCAGTACGAACAGAGCATATGGTTCTTCGAGTTATAGCAAGGGAAGCGTTTTCTTAGTACAGCTGGGATATATCGTTGGGGACCAGGTACTGGATAAAATACTGCTTCAATACTATCGAGAATGGCGATTCAAACATCCCAATGCTGATGATTTTTTTCGGGTTGCCGAAAAAGTAAGTAACATTCAGCTTGACTGGTACCAGGATTTCTGGATCAAGAGTATTAAAAAAATAGATTACGGTATCGACAGTTTGTGGGAAGTAAATGGAAAAACAAAAATCAGACTCAGGATGATTGGGCAGGTGCCCATGCCCATCGACGTTTCGTTTGAGTTTAAAGACGGATCAAAAGAAATAGCCTACATTCCTTTGTATTCAATGTTTGGCGAGAAGCCGGAAGAAAACAAACAGATTCCCCGTCAGGTATACGAGCCCTGGAAATGGACGAATCCCGTATACGAATTTGAAATAAACCACAAACTCACAGATGTCACACTCGTTGAAATCGACGCCTCCCATCGGATGGCAGATGTGAACAGAAAAAATAATAAACTGGAGTTAAAATGGTAATCAGGAATTAGATTCATGTTCTACGAAAATATTTGTTGATGGCTTCTACGCGGTTTCCCACGTGCAGTTTTTCATAAATATGATAAACATGCTTGCGCACGGTTTCGGCACTGATGAAAAGATTGGCTGCAATTTCTTTGTACAGAAAACCTAGGGAAAGCTGATGAAGTATTTCATTTTCCCTCTTTGAAAGACCTGGTAAAGATTTTCCATTCTTCGCATGAAGTGGATTCCAACCGGTTCCCCCACTATCATTTACCTGAAATACGTTTACAACTTTTCTCGCAATCAGGCCGCTCATCGGGGAGCCGCCTTCATTTATTTCCGTTAACGCGCGAACCAACTCTTTGGGAGTAGTTCTTTTCAGCATATATCCGTTCGCGCCGGCACAAAGTGCTTCGAATATTTTTTCGTCATCGTCGAAAACAGTACAAATCATAAATAGTATTTCCGGGAAGTCGGATTTTATCTTTCGAATACAGTCGATTCCGGATTCTCCATAACCGAGATGGATGTCCATCAGAACAATATCGGGTTTTATGAGCGGTATCAACACGATTGCTTCCTGAGAATTGGAATAACTTCCGATAATCTCAAATCCTTCGGTTTCTTTTATAATTTTTTCGAATGCAATACGGAAATCCGGATTATCATCGACTATGGCTAATTTAATCATGTTTATAAGCTTAAAGTCTAAGGCCTAAAGCCCAAGCATTTTAATAAAGAAACTGTTATGACAATCCCGGCACGAATAACGGGCCGCATCTGCGGGATCATCGGTGATCGATAAAATTACCGGGGGTTATATTTTCAGAAAAAGTATAATCACCCTTTCATCGGAGGAAAGTATACTATAAAAAATGGAGGGACTGATCAGACATTTCGCTGATAGGGTACTTGCAGAATATATTTTTCACGGAAAGATTCTTCGGGGAAAAGATCCTGGATATTATAAATTGCCGGCCTTGTGCCACTTTCAGATATCTCGGAGTGGAGATCGCCACCTTTTAGGCAGATCAGACCACTGGCTTTAGGTAAAAGGTCGGGATTTTCTTTGACGGAGGAAATATTCTGTGGACGGAGCAGGGGCCTTGCCCATGACCAGAGTTCCTTTAGCGGAGCTACGGCTCTTGAGACGGCCACGTCAAATTTTCTTCCCTTGATTTCTTCCGCACGAATATGTTGTGTGCAGATATTGGTAAGCGAAAGCGCATCCGCAACTGCATCAACCACTTTTAGTTTTTTTGCGATGCTGTCTACCAGTTGAAATTGGGTTTCGGGAAAAAAAATGGCCAGTGGTATACCCGGAAATCCACCACCGGTACCAATATCTATTACATGAGATCCAGGAGGAAAATCAAATACAGCGGCTATACTCAGAGAATGCAATACGTGCTTTTCATAAAGGCTGCCGATATCTTTTCTGGAAATCACATTTATATGCGTGTTCCATTCCTGATATAGTTTTTCCAGCGCCCCGAGTCGTTGGATTTGTGAAGGCGTAAATTCTGAGAAATAACGGGTGACTATCTCCATTCCGCTTTTGGCTTCTTCCATAACGATGGTGCAAATATGACATAATATCCGATCATCCAGATATCAAGCAGCCACCAGATTGGAAAGAGATCTGATTCCCCGAGTTTTTTCATGCACTTGAAATAAACGATTCCCTGCAAAAGAAATCTGAGTAGAAATATGGTCAGCGACCATTGCCAGTGAAAATATAACATGCTTAGAATAAAAGCCGGATAAAACAAAATATGGCTGACTGAATACAGCGTGAGCAAAAATTTATGTCTGGGTTTGTAATATTTTCCGGTAGTGTAATGCCGTGTTTTTTGACGAACCCACTCACGGAATGTTCTTTTTGAATCGGAAAAAGTAAATGACTCAGGGTCTATAACTATTTTAGTATTGGATGATGTAGCAACCTTATTGATGAATAAATCATCATCGCCTCCCGGAACATGGTTGATGGAGGAAAACCCCTTGTTGCGAAGGAATAATTCTTTTTTATAAGAAAGATTTCTTCCAACGCCCATATAAGGCTGGCCGGCCAGGGCATAGGATAAATATTGTAACGCTGAATGAAACGTTTCAAATCGAATAAGTTTATTCAGCACACCTGGCTTTTTCTTATAAGGACTGTATCCCAATACGATCTGCGTACCATCCAGATAGCCATCCTGCATTTTCTCAACCCAAAATTCACTTACAGGAATACAGTCGCTGTCGGTAAGTAACATAATTTCATGCCTTGCTTCACGAATGCCCATACTCAACGGATATTTTTTACCAGGTATGCCTTTGGCTTCATATTCCAGATTTACAATATGTAAACCCTTGGATGTTTTCTTAAATTCTTCCAGCAGATATCTGGTATCATCCTGACTATTGTGATTCACAACAATCACTTCGTGTGTACTTGGATAAGTTTGGGAAAGCGCACCGGGAAGATTTGCCGCCAGGTTTACTGCTTCATCCCGGGCGCAAATAATAACACTTACGGGATGTTGTTGTGATTTGCTTTTCAATGGCTTACGAAAAAAAGCAAGGCGCTGGAAAAACCAGGTATAATAAAAAAGCTGAATGAAACAGATAATACAAAACAAAGTGAACCAAATCTCGCTCCACGTCAAATAAGGGGGCAGTTTATGCATCGAACCACAGTTAGTTAGGGATGGTAAAAATACGGATTTCAGGCTTAAAGCTGAACGCTTAAAACCTAAGGATTTTTTTATTCATTGTCACCAGTTGTCGGACTGGTCAAGAGCTAAAACCCGGAGTTCAAAGCCTTCTTTCATTAAAAAGTAAAGTATTGGACATTAGGTGTTGTTATACCTTATGTCTTGTGCTTTACGCGTTAGGCCTTAAATTGCGCCGAATGGCCCAATTGACTTTCGAACTCAGCGGTAAAGACGGTTCTTCTTCAGCAAGAGCGGGTCTCATCCGAACGGATCACGGATTGATCCACACCCCTATTTTTATGCCGGTCGGCACTGCAGGAAGCGTAAAAGCAGTAACTGGAAACCAGCTAAAGCAGGACATTAGGTCAGAGATCATTTTGGGCAATACTTACCACCTCTATCTCCGCCCGGGAACGGAAGTGCTTGAAAAAGCGGGTGGCCTGCACAGCTTTATGAACTGGGAGTCGCCCATTTTAACCGACAGTGGTGGATACCAGGTGTTTTCACTTGCCGGCACCAGGACGATTTCTGAGGAAGGGGTAATGTTTAAATCCCATATAGATGGCTCGCCCCATATGTTCAGTCCTGAAAAAGTAATGGATATTCAGCGAAGTATCGGTGGTGATATAGTCATGGCATTTGATGAGTGTCCGGCATTTGGTACCGGTTACGACTATGCAGAAAAATCTATGCACCTGACGCACCGGTGGCTTGACAGATGTTTCAGCCGTTTTAAAGAGACACCTGATAAATACAGCTATTCACAAAATCTTTTTCCCATCGTGCAGGGAGGTATTTTCGAAAAATTGAGAAGAGAGTCCTGTGAATACATCAGTTCAAAAAATGCAGTGGGTAACGCGATCGGGGGGCTGAGCGTTGGTGAGCCGGAAGATGAATTGTATGCAATGACGGCGTTGTGTTGCGAAAGTCTGCCTTATGAAAAGCCGAGATATCTGATGGGCGTTGGCACTCCGTGGAATCTGCTGGAATGTATAAGCCTGGGTATAGATATGTTTGACTGCGTGATGCCTACCCGTAATGGTCGAAATGGAATGCTTTTTACGTCGCGGGGGATCATAAATATTGACAATAAGAAATGGGAAAATGATTTCTCACCAATCGACGATGGAATTGAAAACTCTTTCAGTAATCTTTATAGCAAAGCCTACCTGCGTCATTTAATGAAAAGTAAAGAACTAACTGCACTTACCATAGCCAGCGTGCACAACCTTGCTTTCTATCTGCATCTGGTGAAAGAAGCACGCGCGCATATTTTAGCAGGTGATTTTTCAAGCTGGAAGTCACAACAGGTCGGGATTTTGAAAGAGCGACTTTAATTAGTTATGGGTAATGGGATATGAATTATGATCTGCTCTTTTCAAATAAATTCATAACCCATAACTCATAACCATTTAATTCGCTTTCCAAACATTATTACTTTCATCGGAATCTGGTAACATGCTGTCGGGATCTACAGTAACCATGATAATTTTTCTTGTGGAAGGATAAAATAATTTCCATTCCGGGCCTCTTTGCCAGATTTCCACAGGAAGGTTTATCCTGCCGGTTTTTCCGCCTTCTTCCTTAACCTCCAGCGTTACCGGCATGGGAAGTTTTTCGCGGTTTTGTATTGTTATCAATGCACCATTGGCGGGATTAGATTCTGCATATGCCACATCGGTTACTGCCTGATCAATTTTCCAGTTGTTCAAAAACCATCCTCTCCAAAACCAGCTCAAATCTTCGCCGCTTCCATTTTCCATTGCATGGAAGAAATCCCAGGGAGTTGGATGCTTATATGCCCAACTTCGGATATAATATTTAAATGCCGAATCAAAACGTTCGGTTCCGAGAACATCGTAACGCAACAGTTCGAGACCCATTCCAGGTTTATCATAAGCGTTTACAGACAGATAATTCTCGTTGGTAACTTCCGGCACGGTCATGATAGATTCGGAATTGGATTGAAAGAAACGAACCGCACGTTCCCTATAATGTCTTTTACCTGCGAATTCACCGTGATTAAAATCTTTGTCTGCTACAGCATTGAGAAAAGTATTGAAGCCTTCATCCATCCACGGATATTTTCTTTCGTTGCTGCCGACAATCATCGGGAACCATGTATGACCAAATTCATGACTCGTAACATCCCAAAGCTGTGCTCCTTTTGCATAAGCATGGCAAAATACAATTCCCGGATATTCCATGCCGGATATATTGCCAGCAACATTAACTGCATTCGGATAGGGATAGGGATACCATCTGGATGAATATCCTTCGATTGCGCCCTTTACAAATTCAGTGGCGCGCTTCCACGCTGAGTCATCAGCAGATTCAGCCGGATAAACCGACATGGCCAGCGATTTTTTCCCGTCTGGAAGATTGATCCTTGCCGCATCCCAGATAAACGCAGACGACGATGCAAAGGCAATATCCCGCGCCTTATTGCATTTGAAATGCCATACAAGTGTTGCCTTTGATAACCGGCCCGTCTTATTTTGTACTTCTGATAGTGTACGGATCATAACAGTTTTATCGCTGTTGCGCGCCGACTCCAGTCGTTTTATTTGCTCTGGCGTGAGCACTTCATTTGGATTCATCAGTTCTCCCGAAGCTACCACCAGTTGATCTGAAGATGTGGTGATGGTAAAATCGAAGTTTCCGTAATCCAGGTAAAATTCACCTGCACCCATATAAGGAAGCGTATTCCACCCCAGTACATTGTCATAAACACACATGCGTGGATACCATTGACCAACATTATTAATCCAGCCATTGGATGTTTCCATCCTCCCCATACGGTCTGTACCGTGTTCGGGAATGGCAAAATTATAAGCGATATTAATTTTCAGGGAATCTCCACCCGGACGGAGAGCTTCCGGCAGGAAAATCTGCATTCTGGTGTCATTGATTATGTAATGTATCTGCTGTTCTCTCCCTAAATAGGAAACGGATACCGACTGAATGGTGTAACCGCCTTCAAATCCTGAGTTTGCATAACGGTCACCTCCAACCGGAGTTGTCAATGTTCCTCTGGAAGCTGTTTTATATATATTCTGATCGAGCTGCAACCACAAAAAAGGCAACGGCTCAGGACTATTATTTTTGTAATTTATCTGTACACTGCCGGTGATCGTATGTTTTTGGTCGTCGAGAACAACCTGCAGATTATAGTCAGCTTCATTCTGCCAGTATTTTGGTCCCGGAGTTCCGGCCGCAGTTCTGACTTCATTGCCATAAGCCGGATAAAATAATGGGGCAAATGCTTCGTGCTGATCGTAGTTTAAATTGTCCTGGGCAGACCCTGTGTATGCGAACGCCGTAAAAACTAGAAAAAACAATAGGGTTTTCTTAACAACCATGCCAATGAATTAAGGCTGCGAAGTTATAAGGTTAAGTCGGGCTAAAAACGTGAAAAGTGACAGGTGGTTAGGGCCGGAAGAACTAATTTGCATGCTTTATAGGAATGAAAAAACTGGATTGGTACATACTGAAGAAATTTCTGACCACGTTTGTGTTCACCATGCTCACGATCACGGTAATAGCTGTAGTCATCGATACCAGTGAAAAAGCAGATGATTTTGTAAAATCAGGACTTAGTTCCTGGGAGATTGTAACACACTATTTTTTCGGATTCATTCCTTTTATCATGTCGATGATTTTCCCATTGATGGTATTTATTGCGACGATTTATTTCAGTTCAAAAATGGCTACACAATCGGAGTTTGTTGCAATCCTCGCTGGTGGTGTCCGCTATAACAGGATGCTTCGGCCATATATTGTTGGAGCCCTTTTACTCGGTTCTTTTTTTTGGGTAGCAAGTCAGTATTGGATTCCGAAAGCAAATGAAATCCGTACGAATTTTCAATCTACCTATATAGATCCGCACAGCACATATAACGGTGATCCATACAGGTCGAATAATTTTTATTTGCGGGTAAATTCAGAAACCTATGTAAGTCTCAGATATTATGATACAGCACAGAAAAGAGCAGGAGCTTTTTTTCTTTCCAAGATAAAAAACAATCAGATCTATTATAATCTGCGTGCTGAGTCGATGAAATGGGATACGACCAAAAAAGACTGGTTGTTGACCAATGTGGTTGAACATACAAATGACGGGTTAAAAGAAAATGCGAGACTGATACCTTCCATGAGAATCAATCTCAATGTGAAACCAGAGGAATTGAGGCGGGACGAATATCTGAAAGACAAATTCACAACTCCTGAATTAAAACGCTTCATCAGTATGGAGGAAATCAGGGGTTCCGAAGGGCTAAATACCTATAAAGAAGAAAGATATCATCGCGATGCAACACCATTTTCAGTGATTATTTTAACGATGATGGGGGCCGTGATTTCTACCAGAAAAGTTCGTGGCGGCAGCGGATTGCTGCTCGCTATTGGACTGGTGATGGCAGCATTGTTTGTGATCATGGATAAGTTCTCCGTAACCTTTGCAACGAAAGGAAATTTTTCTCCTATGCTGGCTGCCTGGATTCCCAACATCATCTTTAGTTTTGTAGCGTTGTGGCTGTACTGGAATGCTCCGAAATAAATATTAATCCCCGGTTAATTTTTCATATTCAGTTTTAATCATTTGTTCCAACAGGATTCATGGTTTAACTTTAACGGCTTATACCAGATCATCCTTACAAACGCGCGGTATGCCCATAAAAGAAAAGTTTAAGGTCAAAGCGGATAGCCTGAATACAGAGATCAAAGAGATCCTAAAAGAACATGGCTCAAAAAAGATCGGAGAGGTTACGCTTTCCCAGATTTATAGCGGGATGAGGGGCATGACAGGACTGGTAACGGAAACTTCCTTACTGGATCCGCAGGAAGGTATTCGGTTCCGCGGATATTCAATCCCTGAAATTCAGGAGAAATTACCCAAGGCACCCGGAGGTAGTGAACCGCTTCCCGAAGGATTATTTTATCTGATGCTGTTGGGTGAACTGCCGAATGAAACCGATGTTCAGGAACTAACGGCAAACTGGCAGCGAAGAAGTCATGTGCCCAACTATGTTTTCGATGCCATTGAAGCCCTCCCTGTTTCTTCTCATCCCATGACACAATTTGTGGTTGCTATCATGGCTCTTCAAACGGAAAGTCAGTTTGCAAAAAAATATGCCGAGGGGCTTAACAAAAAAGATTATTGGGAAGCGATATTCGACGACTCCATGAACCTGATTGCCCGTCTCCCGAGGGTGGCGGCTTATATATACAGGAGGAAGTATAAAAAAGGAGATCACATTCAGCCAAATGGTCTACTTGACTGGGCGGGTAATTTCGCCCATATGCTGGGATATAAAAATGAAACCTTCCATGAACTGATGAGACTGTATATGACTATTCATGCAGACCATGAAGGTGGAAACGTGAGTGCACATACAACACATCTGGTGGGCTCAGCGCTTAGTGATCCTTATTTGAGTTTTGCAGCCGGTATGAATGGGCTCGCGGGACCGTTACACGGACTTGCTAACCAGGAAGTGATTAAATGGATCCTGGAATTGCGCGAAGAATTAAATACCGAATTACCAACCAAAGAACAGATCGTTGCTTATGTGAAAAAAACACTCAACGAAGGTAAAGTGGTTCCCGGATATGGTCACGCTGTATTGCGCAAAACAGATCCGCGGTTTACGGCACAGATGGAATTTGGCAAAAAGCATTTACCCGACGACTCGTTGGTAAAAACAGTTTGGAATATTTACGAAGCCGTTCCACCCATTCTTCAATCACTCGGCAAAATAAAAAATCCCTGGCCAAATGTTGATGCGCACAGTGGCGCCTTACTCGTTCATTTTGGTCTGGTGGAGTATGAATTTTACACGGTTTTATTTGGCGTAAGCCGTTCTCTCGGTGTGCTTGCCAGTCTTTGCTGGGATCGTGCCCTGGGTTATTCTCTCGAAAGACCGAAATCAGTAACTACCGAAAATGTGAAAGGCTGGATTGCAGGTAAAGATGAAATTTGGGGGGAATAGAAAACTTCAGTGTGATGAATTTTATACAATTACTCATTCACCACATTACTCAAGAGCTTGAACTATATCGTTAAATATATCCTCTCTGTTTTCCAAGCCACAGGAAATCCGTATCAGCCCGGGAGTTATATTTACAGCAAGTCTTTCTTCCTCGGTTAGTTTTGCATGAGTGGTGCTGGCAGGATGAGAAGCGATGCTTCTGGTATCACCGAGGTTGGCGGTTCGGGAAAGCATTTTCAGATTGTCAAGAAACTTTCTACCGCTTTCCAATCCGCCTTTTAGTTCAAAACATAATAGACCGCCTCCGTTCTTCATTTGTTTTTTCGCGATGGCATATTGTGGATGGGTATCAAGAAACGGATATTTTAACCAGCTGATGGCGGCGTTGTTTTGAAGTTTGCCGGCAATATACAGTGCGTTCGATGAATGTCGTTCCATTCGAACTTCAAGCGTTTCGAGACTTCGACTCAACACCCATGCATTAAAAGGAGATAAGGAAGGTCCCGTGCTGCGGCAGAACAAATAAATTTCGTGTATCAGTTTTTTATTTCCCAGTACAATCCCACCAAGTACACGTCCCTGACCATCCAGCCATTTGGTTGCGGAATGCACTACGAGGTCTGCTCCGAATTTTGCAGGCAGTTGACCGATAGGCGTTGCAAAACAATTGTCCACGCAATAAATCAGGTTGTGTTTTTTTGCGAGATCACCCACCACCTGCAGGTCGATCAGATCAAGTCCCGGATTGGTAGGGGTTTCCAGGTAGATCATTTTTGTGTTCGTCTGAATGGCGGACTCCCAGGAAGCCGGATCTGCTGCTGGAACATAGGTAAATTCTATTCCGTATTTCGGAAGAATCTTTGTGATAACTGTATGTGTACTGCCAAATATGGCATTGCATGAAATCAGATGATCTCCTTTTTTCAAAAAAGTAAGCATGGAGGCAAATACGGCACTCATGCCCGATGCTGTGGCAAATCCCGATTCCATACCTTCCAGAATGCACATCCTGTCAGTGAATTCCTGCACGGTGGGATTCGAAAATCTGCTGTAAATATTATCATCCGTTTCATCAGCAAATGCGGCTCTCATTTCTTCAGCGGAGTCGAAGCTGAAACTACTCGTTAAGAACATGGGCGACGAATGTTCCATTTCATTGGTCTGCTGCACCCTGGTGCGGATCATTTTGGATACCGGATCTAACGACATGTATAAATTGATTAAGAGATGATTTTAACTTCCCATTTTATGTCACAACCTGCACCCATAAGCGTAGCAGCTACTGAGCAATATTTTTCGACCGACAGGGCACAGGCTCTTTTTGCTTTTTCTTCTTCAATCTGTCCCTTCATTTCAAAAATGATACGTACTTCCTTCCATAACGTAGCTTCTTTGCCTGATTCCCTTTCCCCGTCTATGAGTATCCTGAAACCATCCACTTTTTGTTTTTGTTTCTTCAGAATGGAGACAATATCAATTCCGCTACAGCCTCCTAAACCCATCAACAGCATTTGCATCGGGCGTATTCCGAAATCCCTGCCGCCACTTTCCGGACTGGAGTCCATTTTAACGGTATGACCAGTCGCATCTTTTCCCTCAAATCCATAGTCATCATTCACCCGGGTTACCTCTACGTGTACCATAAAAAGATTTTTGCAAAGGTAATTCATGCATGCCCTTATTTTGCATCCATAAAATCAGAATCTGTAGCATGGAGGAATTTTTGCATTATCACCCCTTTCCGCTGGAAAATGGGCGGATTTTACCGGCGATCAGGGTAGGGTATCATACGTATGGAAATCTAAACGAAGCGGGAGATAATGTAATCTGGATTTGCCATGCGCTCACTGCAAACTCGGATGTAATGCGCTGGTGGCCGGGAATGGTAGGAGAACACCGACAGGTGAATCCAGAGAAGTATTTTATAGTTTGCGCGAATATCCTGGGTTCCTGTTATGGCAGTTCGGGACCCCTCACTGAAGACCCCGCGACCGGCAGCAATTATTTCAGCAGTTTTCCTGAGGTTACCATTCGGGATATAGTAAAAGCTCATATTTTACTCCGTAAGCACCTTGGTATAAAACAGATTCGTTTACTAATGGGCGGCAGCATGGGGGGCTATCAGGTTTTGGAATGGAGTCTCATGGAGCCTTTGCTTATTAATGAGCTTTTTTTAATTGCCACCTCCGCCGCAGAAAGTGCCTGGGGAATAGCTGTTCACACAACACAACGCCTGGCAATAGAAGCCGATCCTACCTGGGCAGACAGGAACGAAGAAGCGGGTGCAAAGGGACTTCGGGCAGCACGTGGAATCGGGATACTTACTTACAGGAATTATGCGATTATGAAAGAGAAGCAGTCAGATCCCGAAATAAACAAGCTCGATAATTATAAAGCTTCTTCATATATCTCTTATCAGGGCAACAAACTCTCGCGCCGTTTCAATACCTACAGCTATTGGTTACTGACCAAAGCGATGGACAGTCACAATATTGCCCGAAACAGAGCGACTGACCTCAAAAAAGTTCTAAGTGGAATCAGGCAGCGTACATTGATCGTCGGTATTACCAGTGATATTCTTTGTCCTGTTACTGAACAGGAATTCCTTGCTACCAATATTCCCAACAGCAAACTGGTTATTATTGATTCACTGTATGGTCATGACGGTTTTATGGTAGAAACGGACAAGATTGGAATCTGTTTAAAGGAATGGATGAACTAAGCTGAGTGATGAGATATGGGTTATGAGATATGGGTTTATTCTAAACAATCATAACCCATAACCCATAACTGCTAAAAGCTAAGCCGTCCCTGATAGTATTCCAGAATTTTTGTTCTGAAAATGTAGTTATATCTGGCAGCTACGAGATTCAGGTTTGCCCTGTCCACATTATTCTTTGCAATCACGTAATCCACAGATGTAATGACCCCTTCATTAAAACGAATTTCAGCGGTACGGAATGATTCTCCGTAGGCATTCACCTGATCAACATATCCTTTATACTGGCCGTAAGCGGCTTTCAGATTCTGCCAGGCCTGTTCTACCATTTGTTGCAATTGAAAATGAGATGCGTCTGAAATCACTTTCGCATTTTGATAATTCAATTTGGCAATCTTCACATTATTTCTTGCTGTAAAATAATTCAGTATAGGAATGTTCAACTGCAAGCCAAACGATTGATAGCGGTTATTTTTTACCTGATCGCCAAAGGATGTTTTCTCAGTAGGATAACTGTTTGTCGAAACATCATATGTAGTCGGACCGACAGTTACAAATTCACCTGTGGAAACGACAGAAGGCGTACTCCCCGTAATTGTATTCGTGGCGATACTTGTATAGTTGGAATTTAAGTTTCCATATAAGTAGAGCGATGGCCAGAGTTTTCCTCTCATGACAGCAATACTTTTTTGAAAAGACTGAACCCGCAGATCATTTGCTTGTATAAGTGGAATCGTATGCAATGCCGTCTGAAAGATGCTGTCAGAACTATTGTTCAAATCGCTGATATCAGCGTCCATGTTCACCATTTCGAAAGTTGCTTCTCTCTGATAGGACACATTCAGCAATGCAAATAAATTGACCTTGGAGGTTTCCAGTGCATTTACGCTATTTACCACGGTTACTTCATCAGCAGCATACTGGCCCTTGAGATCAAATAAAGTCGCGGGAGGAATGGCACCCTCCTGATTTTGGATTGTTAGCCTTGCCACCTGCGCAGAATCGACAGATGCCTGTTTAATGGCAATTTCCAGCGCTTCCTGATTGCTCAAAACTGTTAAATAGGCATTGATAACCTGTAATGTTATATTGTCTTTCTGCTGCTGCAAATCCATTTTGCTGGCATGATAAAAAAGTGCATTTTGTCTAATAGCATTTTGCAGCTGAAGACCGTTGAATAATAATAGATTTCCATTTAGTCCATAATTACCAGAGCTGTTTTGTTCATCTATATACGTGTTGTTGAACGTGTTTACACTTCTTCCGTAATTCATTCCCTGAGAAACCTGTCCGGCTATATATGGAAGCAAATTTTCCTTTGATTGTCTGAAGGCAACGCCATTTGTCTCCAGGGTTACTTCACTTTGCTGAATCAATAAATTGTTCTTGATTGCAAGATCAACGCATTGTTTGATGGAAAGATATTTTGTGCTATCCTGGCAATAACCCGAAACATGAGTAATAAAAATGAAAATACAAATCCAACTGCTATACCGCTTCATCTTGCTTCTTTTAATTAGTTATCGTCTTTTCGATGCGACCATCGAGCAGGTGAATAATTCGTTTTCCATATCCGGCATTTTTTTCAGAATGGGTTACCTGTATGATGGTTACACCATCCTGTTTATTGAGTTGTACAAATAAATCCATGATCTCTTCACCCTGTTTGGAATTCAGATTACCCGTGGGTTCATCTGCCAGTATGAGTTTGGGTTTGGCAACCAGTGCGCGGGCAATACCCACCAGCTGCTGCTGACCTCCGGAGAGCTGCGTTGGAAACAAGTCTTTTTTGCCGACCATCTGAAACCGGTCGAGGATATCGGCAACAATGGCCTTGCGTTCAGAACCTTTTATATCCTGATAAATGAGTGGCGTTTCAATGTTTTCATATACTGTCAGCTCATCAATCAGATGGTAGGCCTGAAATACAAATCCGATATGCGTTTTATATAGATTAGAGCGTTGTTTTTCCTTCAGCTTATATACTTCCTGGTCCATGAAATCGTAGTCGCCTTCAGATGGTGTGTCCAGCATGCCTATAATATTCAGGAGCGTAGATTTGCCCGAACCCGAAGGACCCATGATAGAAACAAATTCACCTTCACCAATATTCAGGTTGATATCTTTCAGAATAAAATTCCGGATATTTCCCTGGCTGATCCATTTTGATATATGTTCTAGTTTTATCATTATTTATTATTCTATTCTTATTTTCTCAAATTATCCATTTGCTTTGGGCTTTTGGCTTTAAGCCCTGGGCCTGGGTTTTATTCCGATCTTAAGCTAACCACCGGATTCGTAACTGCTGCTTTAATCGCCTGGAAACTTACCGTTAGTACTGCAATTAGTGCCGCAGCTACAGCAGCCACCACAAAAATCCACCACGATATCGGAATGCGATAGGCAAAGTCCTGCAGCCACTTATGCATGGCGAAATATGCAATGGGTGATGCAATGACGATTGCAACAATAACCAGTTTTAAAAAATCTTTTGAAAGGAGGTTTACAATATTTGAAACCGTTGCGCCCAACACTTTTCTGATTCCGATTTCTCTCGTACGCTGCATCGTGCTATAGGAGGCAAGCCCCAGCAATCCGAGACAGGATATAATAATAGCCAGAATGGAGAAATTCAGGAACAGCTTTCCGAAACGTTGTTCCGATTTATATTGTTCGTCAAAATATTCATCCAGGAAAAAATAACTGAAAGGCCTTGCAGGAATGAGTGTATTCCATTTATTTTCAATTGCAGAAATGGTACCGGGCAAATTATTTGCAGACACTTTTACAGAGACCAGATTGCAGCCATTGGGCTCTATACGAATAGACAAAGGTTTAATTTCGTTCTGTAGAGATTTAAAATGAAAGTCTTTTACTACGCCGATGATTTTCCCCTGTCTGCCCCACTGGTTAAAATCTCTTCCCACTGCTGCCTGTGGGGTTCGATAACCAAACATTTTTGCAGCCGATTCATTCAGAATCATAGACTGGGTGGTATCCGTCATGAAGTCGCGTGAGAACATTCTTCCGGCAACCATCTTCATATCGAACTGTTTCAGATAATCAAAATCAACAAAATAGAGATCGAGGTTAGCGATCTGCATTTCGCCTTTTACATTTTGAATTTTTGAATAAGCACCCATATTGCCGCCGCCAGGGACGCTGGACGACATGGAAACAGACTTGACGTTAGGCATGCTTTCCACTGCGTGCATGAAAGCGACTTTTGCCGGATCACCATTCGTATTGATTACCATCATCTGATCTTTGGAAAAACCCAAATCCTGATTTCGCATAAAACGCATCTGTAAAAAAACAATGATGGTAGAAATAATAAGCGCTATGGAAATAGTGAATTGGGAAATGACCAGTCCCTTTCTTAGAAGTATACCTTTAGTGCCCGTTGAAAATCTTCCCTTAAGTACCGTAACAGGTTTGAAAGAAGATAGAACAAGCGCTGGATATAAACCGGCCAGCAAACCAATTCCAATGCTTGCGAGAAACAGTATGCAGATAAATTTCATGTTGTCGAAAATGCCGTTTGCCAGTGTTTTTCCGGCGAGGGTATTAAAAGATGGAAGCAAGAGTGCTGCGATGCCCAGTGTCAGCAAAAATGCGATAACACAAATCAAAACTGATTCACCGATAAACTGCCAGGTAAGTTGCTGACGTCCGGCACCGACTACTTTTCTGATTCCCACTTCTTTGGCCCTTTCGGCGGAACGGGCAGTCGTAAGATTTACGAAATTGAAACAGGCTATCAGTAAAATAAAAACAGCAACGATAGAGAATATATAAACATTTTTAATGCTGCCAGAGTTGTTATCATTCCTTTCCGAATGCAGGTAGGCTTCCGGAAATTTCTCAAGCATCAGGGTGGGATACATGTTCAATTGCTTCATTTCCGTTCCATTCATTTTTTCCAGAAAAGCAGGTATTTGCTTTTGGAAAAAAGCCGCATTGGTACCGGGCTTTAACAAGACATAGGTTCTGTTTCCGTAATTACCCCACTGGTCATTGAGTCCGGGATTCAGCTTTCTGGTAAGGGTGTTCATGGAAACAATCATATCGGCCCTGATCATCGAATTTTCCGGTATATCTTTCATCACTCCGGTGATCTTTGCCGTAAAACCATCTCCTGTGAGCAGTACAGTCTGCCCGATGGGATCAGCATTGCCAAAATATTTTTTAACGGCAGATTCAGAAAACACAATACTCAGCGGTTCGTTTAGCGCCGTGTGCGGATTTCCTTTAATCAGTTTGAAATCAAACATGTCAAAAAAGGAGGAATCTGCCCAAAGCGAATTCTTTTCCTGAAATTTTACGTTTCCTCTTCTTACAAGTAGCTCGTCGTCTGTAGTCCGTACGGCCGCTTCCACTTCTGGAAAACCGCCCATAAGATGTGGACCAACGGCCCAGGAAGGACCTCCTGGTTTCATTACTTCGGTCGGCGTTTTTATGTCACATACAATCCGGTAAATGCGATCGCCTTTGCTGTGAAATTTATCGTAACTTAACTCAAACCGCACATAAAGAAAGATCAGAAAACAGGCGGTCATGCCGACTGTAAGTCCCAGAATATTAATTAGGGAAAACACCCGGTGGCGCCAGAGATTTCTGAATGCGATTTTGAAATAATTCTTTAACATGTTTTAATAGTTGATCGTTGGCCATTAACCGTTGGCGGTTGGCCGTGAGTGGTTTCACACTCCCATACTCCCATACTCCCATACTCCCATACTTGTTTAACGCGTAGCGTTAAACAAGTATGTTCTCAGTTACTGTTTGTCCATCCAGCATACGGATGATCCGGTGACTGTAACGGGCGTCATGTTCAGAGTGCGTAACCATGATGATGGTTGTACCCTGTTCGTTGAGGTCTGTAAGCAGTTCCATTACTTCATTACCATTGGATGAATCGAGGTTTCCTGTAGGTTCATCCGCAAGGATCAGCTTGGGTTTATTCACTACGGCGCGTGCTACGGCAACTCTTTGTTGCTGACCGCCGGATAATTGCTGTGGGTAGTGGTTGCGACGATGCATGATCTGCATTTTATCAAGCATTTCTTCCACTCGTTTTTTTCTTTCATCACCTTTCACGCCAAGATAAATCAATGGCAGCTCCACGTTTTCGAAAACAGTCAGTTCATCAATCAGGTTGAAACTCTGAAACACGAATCCGATATTCCTTTTACGGAGATCAGCCCTTTTACGTTCATTGAAGCCTGCCACTTCAATTCCGTTGAACAGGAAACTTCCGCTATCCGGATCGTCTAACAGTCCGAGAATATTTAATAAGGTTGATTTACCGCAACCAGACGGACCCATCACGGCTACAAATTCTCCATCATTCACCTCGAAGGATAGTTTGTTCAATGCGATGGTTTCTACTTCTTCTGTTCTGTAGATCTTTTCCAGATCGTGAATCTTTATCATTGTTTTTTACTTTATACTGTGATTGAGATTTATTTTTTAAGTATGAGTTCCTGCATGGTCCCGTAATTTTCGTAACTGCTGGTTACCACTTTATCACCTGGTTGCAAGCCCGACAATACTTCATAATACTCCTGGTTCTGATTACCCAGTTGAATGTCGGCTTTGTAAGCCGTCTTACCGTCTTCGCTTACCTTGAATATCCAGTTACCCCCTGTTTGTTGGTAATAGCCGCCTCTCGGAACGAGTACTGCCACTTTTTCTTCGCTAAGCGCTAAAAGAATCTGCAAAGTCTGCCCGCGGCGTATTCCCTTGGGTGCAGGACCGATGAACTGCATATCCACCTGGAAATGTCCACCCGTAGATACCGTATACACTTTTGTTATTTTCAGATCATACGTGCTGTCCGATGTGGTCCATTTACCCATGAGACCGGTATAAACTCTGGAAATATAGTGTTCGTCCACATCCACCCTTACTTTGAATCCAGTTAAAACGTCAATCTGTCCCAGACGGGTTCCGGCAGTCTTTGACTGTCCCACTTCCGCGTCCAGAGAAGTGAGTTGTCCTTCTACCTGAGCCCTTACGATCAGATCACCTACTTTCTTATGGAGAATGGCCAGCGTTTTTTGTGCTCCTTCGTAAGACTGTCTATCCTGGTCTGCCTGCTGTGCTACGGAAACGGAGTCCTGTTTAAGTATCGTCTGTGTGAGTTGTTTCTTTTGAAGATAATAATTGTAGTTATTTTCTGCCTGTTTGTATTCCTGGTACCCAATAGCTTTTTGGGCATATAGCTTTTTGTCCAGTGTATATACCCTTTCGGCCTCTCTATAAAAACTTTCCACATCGGCCAGGCTGGTCAGTTTACTTACGGTATTCTGCTGGGCAGTTACACTGGAAAGGCGCATATTGGAAAGAAGGGTGTATACCGAAGTCTGCTGGTTGGCCAGACTGAGTTCCAGGTCAGTATTGGATAAGCGGAGAATCGGGTCACCTTTCTTCACAAAAGTTCCGTCTTCCACATATTTTTCTTCTACGCGACCACCTTCCGTTGCGTCAAGATATATGCTGTTGATCGGGAGAACGACTCCGTTTACAGGAATGGTTTCCTGGAAAGGTCCTTTTGTTACCGTGGCAATCGTAATTCGGTCAACATCCACATTCAGGCGGCTTTTGCCCGAGGTAAAGTAATAACTGCCAAAAGCAAGTAACACCAGCGCGACAATCCCGCCGATTGTCAGAAGTCTTTTAGTTGACCATCTCTTTTTCTTGATAACCCTGTCTACCATTGGATAAAATATTTTTTATAAAAGCACCCGGTATAAAAATACCCGGTGATATAATCATAGCTGAAACTTAGAAAATACGGATAGGGTAAATGCAACCACGTGCCAGAAGCTAATGAACGTGATTTACAAGTATTTATAAATGGACCCAGACCCACCCCGGTCGTTTCTGATACAGGAACTGTTCGCTTTCGATACAGGCCTTTTAACACACATTCCTTTTAAAAAACTAATTGTCACCATCTTATATTATAGTAAACTTGTGGCATTGTTTTGTTGCATCTTCGCATGAAATATTTTCCCCTTCCATGGTTTTAAAAAATGCCCGGATTCTGGTAATCGATGACGACGTAGACATTCTGACTGCAGTCAGGCTGCTGTTAAAAACAGAGGCCGCTGAAGTCCTCACGGAAAAGAATCCCGAAAATATCAGATCTATATTATATAAAAATCACTTCGATCTGATTTTGCTGGATATGAATTTCAATAGCGCAATCAATACGGGTAACGAAGGTTTGTACTGGTTGCGCAAGATAAGGGATTGGGACGCAGCTGCCTCAGTAATTATGATAACCGCTTATGGTGATATTGACCTGGCTGTCCGTTCCCTCAAAGAAGGTGCGGTGGATTTTGTGGTTAAGCCCTGGCACAATGAAAAACTGGTGGCCACGATTCGTGAAACCCTTCAGAAAAAAGATGGATCGGCACCTTTGAAATCTTCCGAGTTGCCGGCGGGACAGGGACAGACTCCCTTCATTGGCCAGTCTGCACCCATGCGGGACATTCTGAGTAAAGTGGAAAAAATCGCTCCCACCGACGCCAATATTCTGATCATGGGCGAGAATGGTACGGGCAAGGACCTGATGGCCCGCATGATTCATGAAAGATCCGGAAGGTCTGCCAAACAATTCGTGAAAGTAGACGTGGGTGCACTAACAGAGACCTTATTTGAAAGTGAACTGTTCGGACATAAAAAAGGTGCGTTTACAGATGCTCGTGATGACCGCACCGGTCGGTTTGAAATGGCTTCCGGAGGTACTTTGTTTCTGGATGAAATCGGAAATATTACCCTGCAGCAACAGGCGAAATTGCTTTCGGTTATTCAGAACAGGCAGGTATCGCGACTGGGTTCCAACCTGCTGATACCCGTTGACATACGCCTGATTTGTGCCACCAATCTGCCCATTTCGGAACTGGCTAATGAAACCAGATTCAGAAAGGATCTGGTTTATCGGATCAACACAGTAGAAATTACGATGCCTCCCTTAAGAAAGCGACCCGATGATATTCCACCGCTGGCCAGGGAATTCGCCATGATGTATGCGGGTAAATATCTTAAGCGATCACTTGAATTAGATAATAAAGCAATAGAAAAATTACGCGCTTATCATTTTCCCGGAAACGTGCGTGAATTGCAATACAGTATTGAAAGGGCAGTCATTATGTGTGAAGGTGATGAGATCAGGGCCGAAGATATCATTTTCTCTCCCATTGAAACGGTGAAGGAAATGGCGGATGAAGACAATAATAATTTCACACTTAGCACCATCGAAAAAAACACCATACTGAAAGTTATTGAAAAACACCAGGGTAATATATCGCGGGCAGCCCGTGAATTGGGCCTTACCCGTACGGCCCTTTATCGCAGATTGAGTAAATATGATATTTAAAAGCCTAAAGCTTAAAGCCCAAAGCCTAAAGCTTTTTATACCGGCCAACCGCTAGCGGCCAACCGCCAACGTCCAAATGTCAACCGTCAACCATGTTCAAAAGATTCGAGCTTCGTATATTGATTCGTGTTATATTCTTGTTCCTCGTACTCTGCGTAGCGGCCGTTACGGTGGTACAGTCACAATACATTTATCTGATCATCCTCGTGCCGGTTATCGCCTGGCAGTTCTCAGATTTTTATCGCTTTTTTCGCAAAACACAGGATGAACTGGAACAATTCGTTGAATCGATTCATTATCGCGACTTCTCCCGACATTTCGATGTGCATCACGCTCCGGACGAATTGAAAACCATTCGTAAAGGCTTCAATGATATTAATAGCACATTCAAAGTAATCAGCAGGGAAAAAGAAACCCAGTACCTCTATCTCCAGAAAATACTCGAACTGGTAGAAACCGGTATTCTTTCCTATGAAATAGAAAGCGGAGAAGTAGTTTGGATGAATGACTCCTTAAAGAAAATCCTGGGAATCCCCTATCTCAAAACGCTTCATTCACTTGAAAAAAGAGATTTTTACCTTTTTCAGGAAATCAACCTGCTCCAGCCTGGAGCCGGAAAAATTCTGTCCATCTCCAAGGACAATGGAATTGTAAAAGTGCTGGCATCTGCTACAGGATTCCAGACGGATAATAAAACCTATAAGCTGGCAGCATTTCAAAACGTAAACGAAGCGTTGGATGAAACCGAAGCAAAAGCCTGGCAGAAATTACTCAGTGTGATGACGCATGAAATTATGAACTCGGTTGCTCCGATTTCCTCACTCGCAGACACCATGTTAAGCCGTTTACAAAAAGCAACGGATTTTATGCTGGAACAGCCGGCGGCCGTCGAAGACCTGGAGTTGGGTATTGAAACGATCAGGCGAAGGAGTGAGGGTCTCCTGAAGTTTGCAGAAACGTACAGGAACCTCAATAAGATTGTATCACCCACAGTAAAAAAAGTGTACCTGCGGGATATGTTTGAAAACCTGCATCAGCTGATGTTGCCCACACTGCAACAGAAAAATGTGGAACTGGAAATTATACTGCAGAATCCGGACCTTTCCTATGAACTGGATGCCACGCTGATCGAACAGGTACTGATCAATCTGCTGGTGAATGGCATTGAAGCTGTTAAAGACAAACCCAATCCACGAATCCAGTTATCGGCATTTTCTGTTGCAGGGAGCAGCAAAATTCATATCAAAGTAGCCGATAACGGGTGCGGTATTCCGGCTTCATTGATGGACAGGATTTTTATTCCATTCTTCAGTACCAGAAAAAACGGAAGCGGTATCGGGCTGAGTCTTTGCCAGCAGATCCTGCTTTTGCATAAGGGAAGTATCCAGGTGCAGTCGGTGGAAAATGAGGGGTCGGTCTTTACTTTACATTTGTGATTTAAGCCTAAAGCTGAAAGCTTCACGCGGAACGCATAACGCTGAACGCACAACGCTGAACCGGCCTACGGCCAACCGTAAAAGATACCATACACCATAAACCATGAGCCATCATCCTCTTCGCATCGGCATTACCGACTGTGGCAAGTTTGAAAACTATCGCCGCTGGATTGAATCAGAAACGGGTATAAAGTCAATAAAACTCAGTATGAATGCGGGGAATTTTGATGAAGTGAGTGAATGCGACGGGGTAATTTTCAGCGGCGGGGAGGACCTGCACCCGGCTCTGTATGGTAAACCGGAATACGAACAGGAATTTGGATTGACTGAAATCATTCCTGAACGCGATCAATTTGAATATCAGGTAATCGCAAAAGCCTTTACAGAGAAAAAACCCGTGTTGGGTATTTGCAGGGGACTCCAGTTGATCAATGTTTTTTTGGGAGGGACTTTGGTCCCTGATATTCCGCTTATACATAAGTCAACCGGCCACGGAAAGTATAACGGGGTGGATCAGACTCATTTTATCCGCATAGTCCCTGACACACTACTTTGGAATATCTGCGGTCAGGAACAGGGAACCGTAAATACTGCACATCATCAGTCTGCTGACAAACCCGGAGACCTCCTGAAGATTTCTGCTTTCAGTGAACCTTCCATCGTGGAAGCCATGGAATGGAAGGAGCCGCTCAACAAATCCTGGCTCTTGATGGTACAATGGCATCCGGAACGGATGTCGGATCTCTCTTCGCCTTTTTCAGCTTCCATTAAAAGCGCATTTCTTGATGCCTGTAAGCCCGGCTGAATGCAATACAAATTCCGGGGTAAGAAAAAACCCTTAGTAATTTCCCGATCACTATCGGATTAAAATTTTATGAACTTCGGGGCAGCACTTTGTTCAAAGAAATATTAGAAATAAAAACCAGATAAAATTAGGGTGTAACGATTATAATTCAATTCAGTATCTTATTTTTGTTATATATCCTGTTAAAATCCTTCGTTTCAAAATCCCATCCATTTAAAGGCCTTTCGTTCCCCTTGAAATCAGTTTCCATATCTGTGCATGCCCGGCTTGAATAAAGTCCCGAAAAGATTCTGTGTTATACCGATGAACTGATTAAATAATGATTATGAAAAAATTTTACATTCCTACCTTACTGACAGTTTTTTTTCTTTCTTCACTTTTCTCGCGGGCACAAACTTATATTTCCATTAGTTCCAATCCTTCGAATCTGACTTTTGATGATCCGAACTTTTGGATTGGTCACGTGGCGCCTCCTAATCCGTGTAACGGATGCACTATTTCCATTCTCGCCAACGTTTCCATGGTTCAATCCGGTTCCAGTACGGCAAACCCGAACAACACCATTTTTACAAGCCAGACACCGGCCGCTGCGCCGGTAACTTTGAGTACTGGTATTACGCTAGGTACCAAATTCCAGCCGAATGTAAATGGATTTGTGACAGGCGTCAGATTTTATAAGGCGGCTCCCATGGGTAATACCGGACATGTCGGATTAATCTGGCAACTCACACCAACGATTCAATTGCTCGGTCAGGTTACTTTTACGAATGAAACGGCTTCCGGCTGGCAGGATGCAACATTTTCCACACCCATACCTGTAAATGCGGGCGTAAATTATATGATTGCTTATTTTGTGCCGCCGACAGATGGCTATTTCGAAGTAGACAATGCATACTTTACTACGGCTGTTACAAACGGACATCTGACCGCAATTCAGGACGGAGTAACATTTGGACCCAACGGAGTTTTCACGCAGGCATCCACGCCAACGTTCCCCAATACGGCTGCATCGTTTCCGTTTAGCGCTCCAAACCAATGGGTGGATCTTGATTTTAATACCACTAATTTAAACGATGTGGTTTTCAATAACAGCACTATAAAAGTGGCAGGCAATACGACGGTTAATATCAACACCTATGTGCAGTTATCAGGTACGACTTTGGTACTTTCAAATGATCCAACTTCACCTGTTACTTTGTTTGTAAATGATCAATTGGATATCGACGCTACTTCGTCCATTCAAATCGGCAACAACTTTAGTTATATTGATGCAAACAATACTGCAACAAATTCGGTGATTGGCCCACATGCCGATTTTGCAAATGTTGGTGGACCCAATGTTGCCGGCATATACAGTATTTTATCTGCACCAGTAGGGGGATATAATTATTCTTACGTGTTAAATGCAGAAGGAAATGGTTATGCCACTGGCGGCAGCGCATTTTTTCAACAGTATAATTTAAATTGTCCCGGCCCTACCGGTTGTCTTGCCGGCATAGTTAACGGCCCTGCGATTACCGGAAGCAATCCAACATTCGGAGTTATTTTTGGTGTGTCAACGACATTGCCAGTTCAATTAGTGCAGTTCCTCGCTACCAAAAACGACGATGGCTCAGTTAAGGTCAGCTGGTCAACAGCACAGGAACAGAATTCGGATTATTATGATGTGGAAAGAAGTGGAGATCAGGCATCTTGGTCAAGCATCGGAACTGTAAAAGCCAAAGGATTCTCATCTACCACTTCAAGTTATTTCCTGAACGATAATGCACCTTTGAACGGAATAGGATATTATCGTCTCAAAATGGTAGACCTGGATGGTAAGTATGTCTACAGCAAGACTGTTACCGTAACCACTGACAATTCAAGTGTACCCCTGGTTATTTACAGCAATCCATTCAGCGACCAGATCCGGTTGAAACTTAATTTATCGAAATCGCAGAATCTGACCATGACGCTTTCTGATATGCAGGGTAAAACCTATCTGACGCAGTCATATCAGGCACAATTAGGCGACAATTTTGTAAACATGCTTCCGCCGGTTAGCAGCAGCGGAATGTATATTCTTCATATTCAGGGCGACACATATAACCAGACGATAAAACTGGAAAAGCAATAAGATAATCTGATAATCACTCATACTGCATGCCACTGTTCCGGAGATAACTCCGACAGTGGCTTTGCATTTCTATAAAGACGATACATGAAAAATCCACCGGGGGCATTGATATTTGATCTGAATGGCACGATGATCAATGATATGGAATTTCATATGCGTGCCTGGGCGGAGATTCTAAATAATGATCTCAAAGCGGCGCTGACTCCCGAGCAGTTGAAGAGTCAGATGTATGGCAAAAATTCGGAATTACTGGTCAGGGTTTTTGGAAAAGGAAAGTTTACGAACGAAGAGATGGAACACTGGTCGATCGAGAAGGAAAAACGATACCAGAAAACATATCTGCCACATCTTCGTTTGATCAATGGTTTGAAAAACTTTCTTGACAGAGCCCTCGGGAAAAAAGTCCCGATGGCCATAGGTTCTGCAGCCATTCCATTCAATATCAATTTTGTTCTGGACAATCTCGATCTGAGAAAATATTTTAGCGCCATCGTGAGCGCCGAAGATGTAGTTATCAGCAAACCACACCCGGAAACTTTTTTGAAGGCGGCGGAAATAATAAAAGTCAGTCCTTCCGATTGTCTGGTTTTTGAAGATGCCCCCAAGGGAGTGGAAGCTGCAAAACTTGCGGGCATGGAATGTGTAGTGCTAACTACGATGCACAACCGAAACGAATTTCCCCTTACAGATCATGTAAAGGCGTTTATACAGGACTATAACGATCCGTATATTTTGTCATTATGGTAAACCATTTCTTTTCAGGAAATATTATCCCAAATCCGGAAGGAAATCAGGGTGTGCCAAATTGCAAAACACTCAGTTTCAGATCTTCCTGATTTGGTATGGAGATTGAATTTCTACCGGCAAACCTAACAACATGATTCAGGATATGCCATTAGCGTTTTTAACAGCGAAAATTAAAGAATTGGAAAATGCATTGTTTATGTCGGAATCCAATGCCCTGGTCAATTTGCCAACGCATATTGCACGTATAACAGAAGTTGACGAAGAAGGTAATATATGGTTCATTATTCCCAAACCTACGCAGGTAGTTGAATCTTTTTCAACCGAAATGCCGGCAAAACTGGATTTCTTTAAAAAGGGAAAGGATTTCTTTCTTAAAGTATCTGGTGTGGCTACTATTATCTGGTCGGTTCAGGAATTAACCTGCGACAAACTGAAAAGCCAGCTTGCAGGTTCATTTGAAAAAGAAAACGTGGTTGCAGTGAAAGTGAAAGTAGAATCGACTGAATACGTAGAGAAAACAACCAAACCCAGTTCGAATCCATTGATGCATGTAGGAAGTCAGGTCTACAATTGGCTATTAAATCCACTTTTTAATGCTTAATGCTTAAGGCAGAAGGCTAAACGCCCAACCCATAACTCATAACCCAAACTTTGTACCCTTAAACCCGAAGGCCGATGGCTGATCCCGCAAAAGGGGGAAGCTGTTGGCCATTTTTTGTTTTTATATCGAAGCGTTTGCGACGGGGGTTCATCTACTGAACTTTTAAGCTTGGGCCAGAGAGTCAGGTGCGGGAAAAATCAATATGCCGAGGCATCATGCCTCACAGGAAAATTTACTGAGTTCGCGATAAAACAAAAATGATGTGCTTTATCGTGTAGTTCGTTTAATTTTTCCTTCATCCAGTCTTCCTTAACTTTTACATTCGGACGAAGTATTACTTCAGTAAATTTTCCATTCCCGTCATCTGACTCCGTCATCGTAGCGATCGCATGATCTGTATATTCTACAACCACAATAGAAGCCACAGAACAAAAATGTAAAAACCAAAGCATGTGACAGGAAGATAATGAGGCGAGGAACATTTCCTCGGGATTGTATTTTGATTTGTCGCCTCGGAATGAAGGATCTGAAGAAGCTTCGATTATTTGTTTTCCTTCAACAACAATGGAATGCGCTCTTTCATAACCGCGGTACGATTCCGTCCCCCGGCCCGTATTACCGGTCCATTGAAGATTGGTTTGGTAATAATGCTGCTTCATAGTGGTTATGAGATGCGGTATGAGAATGGGTTATGAGGTATGAGGTATGAGATATGGGTTATGAGATATGATTGAAAATATTAACCATAACCCATAACCCATAACTCATTTAAGTTTCGCGTTAATGATCCCTCCTCCGATAACATCGTTGCCTTCGTAGAAAACGGCACTTTGTCCGGGAGTAATACTTTTTACATTTTCATAAAAATGCACCCGAAGCTGATTGCCTTCCATATATAGATTGCTGATAGCACCTTTATCTTTATAACGTATTTTTGTAAGCGCCTCCATGCCGTCGGGAACGACATCATATTTCTGAAAATTTAAACCGGATACCATCATCGACTGTCCAGCCAGGTCTTTTTCCTCTCCAAGTACTACTGTATTCGTTTCGGGATCTATAGCGGTTACATATACCGGTTTTCCAAAAGCAGTATCCAAGCCTTTGCGCTGTCCGATGGTGTAAAATGGATAACCCCTGTGTTTGCCCATCATATTTCCTTGAGCATCTACAAAATAGCCGCCTTCTACAGAAGATTCAAGGCCGGGCATTTTCTTTTTCAGAAACCCGCGGTAATCATTGTCGGGCACAAAGCAAATTTCGTAACTCTCACTTTTATTCGCAAGGTCCGGATATCCGTAATCGACAGCCATCTGGCGGATTTCAGGTTTTTTATATTTCCCAAGGGGCAGCATGGTACGACTTAAAAGATCCTGCTGCAAACCCCAGAGCACATAACTCTGATCCTTTAATTCATCCACTCCCTTGCTCAGAAAATATCTTCCGTTCTCGTGCCGGTGAATAAAAGCATAATGGCCCGTCGCGATAAATTCGCAATCAAGTGCATCGGCTCTTTTCAGCAACGCTCGCCATTTAATATGTGTGTTGCACATCACACAGGGATTGGGTGTACGCCCTGCGAGATATTCTTCCACAAAATTGTCGATCACGGCGGTGCCAAATTCATCCCGTATATCGAGTACAAAATGAGGAAATCCGTGTTGAACTGCTGCCAAACGCGCATCGTTAAAACTGTCGAGATTACAACAGCCTGTTTCCTTCTTGGAAGAACCGGCGCCTGCATAGTCCCAGGTTTTCATGGTAATACCGATCACTTCATACCCCTGATCCTTCAGCATAAGGGCTGTTATGGTACTATCAATACCCCCGCTCATCGCCACCAGGACCTTGCCTTTTCTGCTCATAACCACAAAGATACTTATTCCCGGAAAATAGTATTTTAAAGGCCTTTCAAAACGTGTAAATTGCCCTATAAACAATTTTAAAGTACGCAGCTAAATTTTAAGTTATGATCAAAATGCAAATCATCGGGAATCTTGGAAAAGATTGTGTGACCAATCTTGTGAATGGTAAAAATGTGATCAATTTCAATGTGGCACATACGGAGAAATTCCGCGATGCCCAGGGAAATCAGAAGGAGAAAACCGTGTGGGTGGATTGTGCATATTGGACAGACAGAACTGCCATCGCGCCTTATCTGAAAAAAGGAACACAGATATATGCAGAAGGCACGCCTGATCTGCGCACTTACCAGAAAACAGATGGTACACAGGGTGTTTCATTAACGCTCAGGGTATTTACCGTTCAACTGCTTGGCAGCCGAAATAGTAATGAAGTCGGAGGAGTTGACAGTTACAGCGCCGGTTCTTCCGGCAGCATGGCCGGAGTAGCTGCAGGCGGAGAAATGAATGCACCTATGGACGACCTGCCTTTTTAAGTTTTCCGTTGATAAAAAAGTCATCCCGTCAACTGCGGGATGACTTTTTCTTTTGTTACCTTCCTCCCACATTAATATAACCATATGAAAAGATCTTCTTCGCGTCGTCATTTTATACAACAGATGAGTGGAACAGCCCTTGCGCTGGCAGCTGCTAACTCTACGATGGCTTTTGCTGACAAATGGCAAAACCGTGTGGATGGTTACTCAAAGAAAATATCTCCCAACGATAAAATCAGAATTGCCACCATTGGCATGGGTATCATGGGATATAACGATACCAACACGGCATTGAAAGTTCCTGGAATTGAAATGGTTGCTGCGTGTGACTTGTATACCGGACGACTCGAAAGAGCAAAAGAATTATACGGAAATAATATTCAGACCACGGCAGATTACCGGGAAATTTTAAACAGAAAAGATATTGATGCGGTGATCATTGCAACGGCCGATTTATGGCATTCCCGCATTTCCATTGACGCACTGAAAGCAGGAAAAGCCGTGTACTGCGAAAAACCGATGGTGCATGAAATCAGCGAAGGACTGGGTGTTATCGACGCATGGAAAAAAAGCAATAAGACCATGCAGATCGGTAGTCAGCGCGTTAGCAGTATTGGTGTTATCAAAGCACGGGAAGCAATTAAAAGTGGTGCCATCGGGCAACTTGCCGTAGTAGTAGCCAACTTTGACAGACAAAGCGCATTGGGCGCCTGGGAGTATACGATGCCTACAGACGCATCAGCGTCAACCGTTGACTGGAAAAGATATATCGCAGGTATGAAGGATGAACCCTATGATCCGAAAAAGTTTTTCTGGTGGAGAAACTACCGGGCGTTCGGTACCGGTGTAGCTGGGGATCTTTTTGTTCATTTGATTACCGGGATTAATGTGATCACTGATTCCAAGGGTCCAGAAAAAATATATGCTTCCGGACAAACCTGCTACTGGCAGGATGGCCGCGACGTGCCGGATGTAATGGCCGGTGTAATGCAATATCCTAAAACTGCGGAACATCCGGAATTCCAGGTGATGTTGCGTGTTGATTTTATCAGCGGGAACAGCGAGTCGGGCGGAACCCAATTCATCGGATCTGAAGGCGTATTAACACTCGACGGCGATGGATATACGATCCGTCATCATAAAATGTCGAAAGCACCCGGCATTGGGGGTTGGGATGCACTGGAAACCTATCCAAAAAAAATGCAGGAGGAATTACTGAAAGCTTATAATCAGAAGTGGTCGGCTCAGGATCAAAAAGATCAGAGTGATCCGGATACGATATTCCGCGCACCCGATAATTTTGACGCGAACGTCGAACACTTCGCACATTTTTTTGATGGTGTGAGATCAGGTACACCGGTAGTGGAAGACCCGGTATTTGGTTTCAGAGCTGCAGCGCCCTGTCTGGCTGCCAATGAAAGTTATTTTCAGAATAAAATCATTCACTGGGATCCGGTAAATATGAAACTCGCCGACAAAATATTATAATACTGCATGGAAAAGATTTTTGATTATGAAAATCTGTGGCGGTTTACAAAAAATGTATTTACAAGTATCGGAGCAAGTGATGATCACGCCGCGTTGGCTGCAACCGGTCTGTTAAGAGCCGACCTTCGGGGTATCGATTCCCATGGCATCGCAAGGTTAACGGGATATGTAAGACTTTGGGAAGCTAAACGTGCAAACGCCAAACCCGACATACAGCTGGTTCATGAAACACCTTCCACAGGAGTTGTGGACGGGGACGGCGGTCTTGGTTTAGTTGTGGCACCCTATGCAATGGAAATTGCGATTCGAAAAGCAAAAAATGTAGGCAGTGGCTGGATTGCCGTAAGAAATTCCAATCATTTTGGTATTGCAGCCCAGCACGCGATGAGGGCATTGGAAGAAGATATGATTGGCATCGTGATGACTAATGCCAGTGCGCTGGTTGCTCCGACATTTTCCATAGAAAGATTACTGGGAACCAACCCGATCTGTGTGGCGATTCCGGCAGGAACGGAGCCGCCTTTTGTTGCTGACCTGGCGACGACAACGGCTGCCAATGGAAAACTGGAGATTCTCCAAAGAAAAAATCAGGTAGCTCCGGAAGGCTGGATACAGGATAAAGAAGGACATATTTCAACCAATCCTCATGAATTGAAAGCCGGCGGTGCTTTGCTGCCCCTCGGTGGAGATCGTGAACATGGAAGTCATAAGGGATATGCGCTGGGCGCTATCGTGGATATCTTTTCGGGCGTATTGAGTGGAGCGAATTACGGTCCCTGGGTGCCACCTTTCCCTGCCTATGTGCCTATTCCTGAAAATATGCCGGGTAAAGGAATTGGGCATTTTTTTGGGGCCATGCGGATCGATGGGTTCAGACCGTCGGCCGAATTCAAAAAAGACATGGATCAATGGCTGAGAAGATTCAGAGAAGCGAAACCTGCCAGGGATTTTGATCGGGTATTAGTTCCGGGCGATCCGGAAAGGCAAATCGAACAGGAACGTAAAAAAAGTGGCATACCACTCATGAACTCCGTTGTAGAAGACCTTCATTATGTGGCCAATCTTTTTAAAATTTCGCCTCCGACACAATAACGAATATTTCCAATAAACGCAATAATACCTGCTTCAACTAAGTTATTACACTTAGTTCTGCCAGACGTAGTTGGCGAAGTAAATCCAATATAGGAATGACATTCTCAAAATGGGAATATTCTCATCAGAAAAGATAAGATAAACCATTAAACATCAGGGACTTTCGAATTGGTATATCAATTGAAACCCTTGGGTGTGTCAAATACCGAATCTATGAAAAATGTTTACTCAACAACTGTAGTCGCCTACAGTAAAAATAAAGAGAAGCCCGGCGCAAAGCTGTTTGCTTCTCAGACTGCGAGGACCGTGAGGCTGAAATTGATTTCACTTTTTCTATTCATTTCAATATCTCTATTTAATATTGGCCTTAAAGCGCAGAATTGCCCTACCTCTGGAACCACTACACTTACGGTAAACGAAAATACTTATTACCCGGGTACTCAGGCGACCGTTACAGCAGGCGCTACGTCTATCACTTTGGGACCGATTGGTTCAGGAACCAACTTCGGAAATACTCCCATTGCAGTTGGTGATCTCATATTGATCATACAAATGCAGGGTGCGCAGATAACTGTTCCGGCTTCTGCGACAAACTCACTTTATGGTGGCAATTTGAGTGGAAATGGTGCTGGTATGATTACTACTAATCTTATGGCAGGTACCATGGAATTTGCCGTTGCCAATAGCGCTGTGCCTGTAGGTGGAGGAACATTAAATTTGCTGGCGGGTCTTAATTATTCATACAGCAACACGCCTTACTCTTCTACTACGGGTCAGTACACATATCAGGTTATCAGGGTATCACCGCATTTCAATATACAACTTGGGAATACAATTACTACACCCGTATGGAATGGTTCAACAGGAGGTGTAACAGTGATCAGTGCAGTTAATCAACTTGATTTTAATGGACAAACTGTGAATGCTTCCGGAGCAGGATTTCGCGGTGGCGGTGGACGTCAACTTCATGGTCAATCGGGAGTAAACAAGAATGATTTTTATGATCTGGCTACCATTACTGCTCATGCAAGTAAGGGAGAAGGAATAGCAGGAACTCCCAGGTATATTTATTATAACAATGCGCTGGTAGATAATACTATTGAAGGTTATCCGGGTGGCAGTTATGCACGTGGCGCACCTGCAAATGCAGGTGGCGGAGCCTCAGATAGCGATCCTTCATCCAACGACCAGAATGCTGGTGGTGGCGGAGGAGGTAATGGCGGTACCGGTGGGTTGGGTGGCAATGGCTGGTATTCCTTTGGTTTTACCGGAGGTCACGGTGGTACAGCTTTTCAAACTTTTAGTCCTACGACAACCTATTATTCACCCAGCCGGTTGATTTTAGGTGGCGGCGGTGGTGCAGGGTCTACCAACGATGGAACAGGAACACCTGGTTCCGGCGTTGCCAGCGGTGGCGCAACCGGAGGAGGACTTGTAATTATTAATTCATCAACCATCATTGGCACAGGAACGATCAATGCAAACGGTCTTACCGGCAATAACACGGTAGTCATAGACGGTTCCGGTGGCGGAGGTGCAGGTGGAAGTATATTAATATATGCAAATAGTGGTCAGGCTGGAATTACAGCAACAGCAAAAGGCGGAAATGGTGGAAGTAACAATCCAAACAGTGTAGGCGCTACGCAACATGGTCCGGGTGGTGGTGGTGGTGGTGGTGTAATTTTCTCTAATGCAGCATTAAATGCGGCGTCTTCTGTAGCACAGGGGGTTGCAGGAATAAGCACCGGTACTTCAGGCACTGATAATTTTGGTGCCGGCGATGGGTTTCCTGGTGTGCTCACACAAACATTTCCTTTAACACAGCTTCCTCCGAATATGCAGATATGTCAATCAGTCGTTCTTCCGGTAACCCTGCTGAACTTCAGTGCGAGTTATGTGTCTGCCAATAATGTGAAAGTTTCATGGTCTACTACCAATGAAATTAACGCTGCTTATTACGTTGTGGAAAGAAGTTCCGACAATACGAACTTCATCAGCGTTGCGCAGGTAGATGCCAACAATTCTGTAGATCCGATACATACTTATGATGTAAATGATCAGCTGTATAATATCAATGGTAATATCGTTTATTACCGTCTGCGGATTGTAGACAACAGCGGTCATTATACCTATAGCAAAGTCATTCCCGTAAAACTCAATCAGCCAGATAATATGTTCTCGGTGTATCCGAATCCGGTTGACAACTATACGATCTTGAATATTTATTCAGATAAACCAGGAAATGGTATGCTGCGATTGATTGATAATTCCGGAAGGCAGATCATTACAAAATCATTCACGATCACAAATGGTAATAACAGTGTTATGATAGATCAGCTGGGTTACCTTCCTAAGGGAATCTATATTATACAGGTGATGATTAATGACAACCTGTACAACCAGAAAATCGTAAAGAAATAAATAAACTTTTTTAAGAAACGCCACTGTGATTAAAAATCATGGTGGCGTTTTCGTTTGTATATTTGCGACCCAAAAACGGATCGTATGAAAGTTATGAAATTCGGAGGCACTTCGGTTGGCAAACCGGAGCGTATGCACGAGGTAGCCAAACTGATAACTACCGATCCGGAAAATAAGATCGTTGTGCTGAGCGCGCTGAGTGGTACAACCAATGCATTGGTTGAAATTGGCCAGTCAGCCGCAAGATTCGAAAGAGAAAAAGCTGCCGGGCTGATTGGAAAACTCAGTCACCATTACGTGGATTTCATACAACATTTGCTCAAAACGGATAAATGCCGCAAACAGGCAGAATCCATCATCCATGAACATTTTGATTTCCTCAGCATCATTCTGCGAATTTCTTTTAGTGAAGCATTAAACAAAGATATCCTCGCCCAGGGCGAATTGCTGTCCACAAAATTATTCAGTGTATACCTGGAAGAGCAGGGCATACCGCACATGCTGCTGCCTGCATTGGAATTTATGCGGATTGACGATGAAGATGAACCACAGCTTGATCTGATACGGACGCGTTTGATGGAGTTGCTGTCGAAATATCCAACTATTAAACTCTTTATAACGCAGGGATATATCTGCCGTAATGCCAAAGGCGAAGTTGACAATCTAAAAAGGGGTGGAAGCGACTATACCGCATCCCTTGTTGCAGCGGCCATCAATGCTACCGTATGCGAAATATGGACAGATATCGACGGCATGCATAACAACGATCCGAGGGTTGTTAAGAAAACAATTCCTATTGAACAATTGAGTTTTGATGAAGCAGCGGAGCTTGCATATTTCGGTGCAAAGATTCTCCACCCCACTTGTATATGGCCGGCGCAACAACAAAATGTACCCGTTAAACTGCTGAACACTATGCAGCCAAAAGCTACCGGTACAGTGATTCAAAAAGTTGCGTCAGCATCCGGAGTAAAAGCCATTGCAGCAAAAGACGGCATCATTGCCATTAATATAAAAAGCAGCCGCATGCTGCTGGCCTACGGATTTCTCAGAAAAATATTTGAGGTATTTGAAAAATATAAAACATCCATCGATATGGTTACTACTTCTGAAGTGGCCGTATCTGTTACGATTGACAATGGAGGGCAACTGCATCATATTCTGCGTGAACTCGAACCATTCGGGAACACAGAAGTAGAGCAGGATCAGACGATCGTATCGATTGTAGGGAATGAAATTGCAGAAACAAAAGACGTGCTGAATAAAATTTTCGAAGGGCTAACCAACATACCTGTACGTATGGTAAGTTATGGAGGGAGCAAACATAATGTTTCCGTGCTGATTCCCTCTTCCTTTAAAAATGTCACGCTGCAGAAACTTAACTTAAAATTGTTTGGACTGGAGTAATTTGGTTATGGGTTATAAGATATGAGATATGGATTATGGGTTTTGGTTTACGACCCTTTACTTGGAATCACCGCATGAATTTTAACTCCAATAACCCATCTCCTATAACTCATATCTCATACCCATAACTACTGAATAATCATCTTCTCCAGCTCGCCGTCCCTTTTATAAATGTCATTCCGGAAGTTTAGCCTTCCTTCATTATCCACCCACGCGGTCATATATCCGATATATACCGGTACCGGATTTTTCAGCGTAACATATTTCTCCTTACCACTCGTCATGGCCTGTTGAATTTTGGATTCGGTCCATAGCGGATCATCTTTTAGTAAATAGACGGCAAGCTTTTTTGGTTCTGCAAGCCTTATACAGCCATGACTGAACGCACGCGATTGCGCACCAAACAAACTTTTTGCAGGCGAGTCGTGCAGATAAATATTATATGAATTGGGAAAGAGAAATTTTACCAGTCCCAATGAATTCCGGGGGCCAGGTTTTTGACGAATGATATTACCCGACCATTCCATATTATTTTTAGCCAGATAATTTGGATTTTTTTTGATCGCCGGAAGAATTTCACTTTTCATGATGGAAGAAGGAACATTCCAGTACGGACTGAATACGATGTATTTGATATCACCATTAAAAATAACCGTCTTATGTACGTCCTTACCCACAACTACATTCATCCGGAAAGTAAGGGTATCCATATCAAAAGCCGAAAGTGTAAAAGCCGGAATATTAATAATAATATAGTGATGATTCAAGTCGATGGGCATCCATCTGGTTCTTTCCATATTCACAATCAGTTTGCGCATATTTTCCTGCGGCGTCACATTCAACGCTCTGAAAAATGCCGGTCCTGCAACAGCATCCGGAAGCATACCATTGCGTTCCTGAAATCGGGAAATACCTTTTTCCAGTTCATCGTCGAGTGTATTACTTTGGGAATCCGCTGAGAGATCTCCCAGTAGATACAAACGATGTCTGATTTTTAATATCAGTTCGGATGTGTCGTTTTTCTTAAATGATTTCGTCGTGGGTTTCAGTGTTTCCCAATTATTCAACAGATCCAACTGACGATATTTCTCCAAATGCTCTTTCAGTAAACTGTATTGGCGATAATTATAATTTCCCGAATTAAAACTGGAGGTTTTTTCTTTTAACAGGGAGTCAAGCAGGAGTGGAAGATCCAGTTTCTTTCTGGGAAGCATCCACTCCAGTTTTTTCGTTTCCTTTTCGGAAATTCCGCTCCACACTTTATCTCCATATAAAAAATATTCCGCCGTAAGCAGGATGTCAGTTTCCGGATCAGGTTTTATGCCGGAGGGTTCATTCAAAATACTGTCTACAATTTCCTTATAAGGAATATGGGTTTGAACACCTTCTTTATCAAGATTGCTCAACAGGTTGAGCAGGTTACTGGCCTGTTCATCCAGAGTGCTGTCATCATACCAGGCATAAAAAAAATGCCTGTAACCATAAAAAGTTTTTACGTCAGACGCATAGTTTTTCAGCAGACTGTATTTATGGAAAAAAGAATCGAGCTGGCTGCTGTCGATGCGCAGATTTTTCTGGTCACTGAAATATCCACGCACTGGAATGTCTTTTTCCGGAATGCTGTCACCCGTTGGTATTTGTAGTTTTGTTTCAGGTTGTTTGCAGCCGGAATTAAACAGGCAAAACAAAAACAGCATCCCGCAGCAAAACCGTCCTGAAGCAGTTAAAAATTTCAGCATATTATTTAAGTAAAAAATGAAAGACAGTCTGTTTTAAACCGTGTCCAAAATGAAAAATCCTTCCCGCTTAAGCGGGAAGGATTTGAATGTGGTTATATTTCGGGGGATTAGTAATCTCTGTCAAAACCGCCACCACCGCCGTTTCCACGGTTATAGCCACCTTTCTTGTATCCTCCTCCGCCGCCGCTGCCACCGCCACCGAAACTTCTCTTTTTGAAGCCTCCGCCACCACCTCCCTGTTGCTTGGGTTGTGATTCGTTGACGATAATTTTACGACCCATTACTTCGGAATCATACAGCGCTGTGATCGCTGCCTGTGCTTCAGCATCGTTTTCCATTTCGACAAAACCAAACCCTTTGCTACGGCCCGACACTTTGTCTTTCACAATTTTTGCGGAACCCACTGCTCCATGTTGTTCAAAAAGATTTCTCAGATCCTCATCGGTCATTTGCCAGGAGAGGTTGCCTACATAAATGTTCATTGTGCTAAAATTAAAAATGATTAAAACAACTCTAAACTTCTTAGCTACGATGAACAAAGTACCATCCAAAGACCGCACCTGCACAGCTTATAACTAGAATAACAGAGCAACGGTAAAGATAGGAATTTTTATAATTCAGTAAAATTTTGTAGCTCAACGGCACCCCGGCCGAAGATCCGGGAGTCCATAAAAAAACCCTCCGCCGGAATGGGGAGGGTTCTCATTAAATTAAATCAATAGTATTATTCGGCCGCCACTTCAAACTCGACTTCGGTTTCATTACCATGTCCGAAATCAACCTTTGCCTTGTAAGTTCCAAGTTCCTTCACTTCTGAAAGAATATGGATACGGCGGCGGTCAATTTCATATCCTTTCTGGTCGCGTATGGCGCGTGCCAGTTGAACGGACGTAACACTTCCGAAGATTTTTCCACTTGTACCGGTTTTTGCACCGATTTTTAATGGTGAGGCTTTCAGCACTTCAATTACTTTATTTACTTCGGCCAGCAGTTTTTCTTCTTTCTTTTTCTGCTGTTTCATTTTCTCATCCAGCTGTTTCAGGTTAGAAGGACTGGCTTCTATTGCCTTTTTCTGCGGAATCAGGAAATTACGCGCATAACCGTTTTTAACACTCACCTTTTCATGAGCGGCACCCAGGTTATCAACGTCCTGAATCAATATAATTTCCATTATTATTTATTTGATCCCGCCTTAGGCGGGATGTTATTTACTTAAATAGATCTGTTACGTAAGGCAGGATAGCCATCTGACGCGCTTTCTTAATGGCATCGGCTACTTTGCGCTGATACTTCAGCGAGTTACCGGTGATACGACGCGGCAGCATTTTACCCTGTTCGTTCAGAAATTTTTTCAGAAACTCACCGTCTTTATAATCCACATAACGAATGTGATATTTTTTGAAACGGCAGAATTTCTTAGCCCTCTGCTGGGTCTTGATTGCGGTGAGGTATTTAATCTCGTTCGTCTTTGCCATGATTATGCCTCCGCTTTTTCTTTAGGTGCGTAATGTTGTACACCACTTTTCTTTCTGGCGTTGTACTCGACGGCGTATTTATCGAGTCTGGTAGCCATGAAACGTAACACGGTTTCGTCGCGGAGAATCTGAATTTTCAGTTTCTCATTGAAGTCGGATGGCGCATCGTATTCCAAAACCCAGTATAAACCAGTGGTTTTTTTCTGGATGGGATACGCCAGTGATTTAAGACCCCAGGGATTGTCGTGCACCACTTTACCGCCGTTGTCTTTAACGAAGGTTGTGAATTTAATCTGGGCGGCTTTGAACTCCTCCTCAGACAGCACAGGGGTAAAAATCACCATCAATTCATAATTGTTCATTTCCCTGATTTTGTTTAAAAAAATTAATTGGGCTGCGAAAGTAGGTCTTTTTGGGCAAATAACGAAGGAAATTAGATTGGTTATGGGTTATGTGTTATGAATGATGGGTGATGGCTTTTAATAGGAATTAACAATTGAACTCATTACCCATAATCCATAACCCATAACCTATAACCCATAACCCTTTAACCCGTCAACCTGTCAGCACGTATACAAATGGCACTCCGTTTGAACGGCATGCCTAAAATGACCACCATGCAGAAAGGCAGTATACGGGTACAGACAGAGAATATCTTCCCGATAATCAAGAAATTTTTATACAGTGACCACGAAATATTTCTTAGAGAGTTGATTAGCAACGCGGTAGATGCATCTCAAAAATTAAAAACCCTTTCATCCGTAGGCGAAGCCAAGGGCGAAATAGGGGATCTGGCCATTCGCGTGAAACTCGACAAAGAAGCAAAGACCCTTACTATTTCCGATCAGGGAATCGGTATGACTGCCGAAGAGGTAGATAAATACCTCAACCAGGTCGCTCTTTCAGGAGCCGAAGAGTTCGTTAATAAATATAAGGGACAGAACGAAAATGCGATTATTGGGAAGTTTGGTCTCGGGTTCTATTCCGCTTTTATGGTAAGCAGCAAAGTGGAAGTGATCACCAAATCATTCAGGGAAGGCCAGGCTGCAGTAAAATGGGAGTGCGACGGTAGTCCCGAATACAATCTTGAAGAGAGTTCTAAAACCGAAAGGGGTACTGACGTAGTTCTTTTTATATCTGAAGATTCCGCAGAGTTCCTGGAAGAAAGCCGGATTCAGGGCATCCTTGAAAAATATTGTCGTTTTCTGCCTATTCCTGTATTTTTTGAAGATAAACAAATCAACAACACCCGTCCTGCCTGGACGCGTAAACCCAGCGAACTTACAACAGAAGACTATCAAAATTTTTACAAGGAACTATATCCGTTTAATGAACCTCCGTTATTCTGGATACATCTTAATGTGGATTATCCATTCAATCTAACGGGCATCCTTTACTTTCCGAAAATCAAACAGAGCTATGAAATTCAGAAAGATAAAATTCAGTTGTACAGCAATCAGGTTTTTGTAACCGATGAAGTAAAAGATATCGTGCCTGAATTCCTGATGCTGTTGCAGGGAGTGATCGACAGTCCCGATATTCCGTTAAATGTTAGCCGGAGTTATCTGCAGGGAGATCCCAATGTGAAAAAGATCAACAATCACATTACGAAAAAAGTGGCGGATAAGCTGGAAGAAATTTTCAATAAAGAAAGAAAAGAGTATGAAGATAAATGGGAAAGCCTGGGTCTTTTTGTGAAGTACGGAATGATGACCGACGATAAATTTCTCGAGAAAGCAAATAAGTTTCTCGTGATGGAAGATGCGGACGACTCACGTTTTTATACCATTGAAGAATACAGAAATGCGGCAGAAAGTCTGCAGAAAAACAAAGACGGAAAACTCGTAATCATTTATACAAGCAATCCGATTCAGCAGGATAGTTATATACGCGCTGCTCAGGGCAAGGGATACAAAGTGGTTAAGCTGGAAACCATCGTTGACGCAGGGTTCATCAATCAAATGGAAATGAAATGGGAACATGTACATTTCACCCGTGTCGACAGTGAAGTCGTGGATAATCTGATCGACAAACAGGAAACTTCGGAAAGTGTACTGAGCAAAGAGGAAGTGGAGAAATTGAAATCATTATTTGCTTTAAATATACCTGCGCTGCACGTTACGGTTGAAGTAAAAGGATTAAGTCCTGATGTGATGCCCGTTCTGGCTACACGACCTGAGTTTATGCGCAGAATGAAAGATATGGCGGCATTGAATGGCGGCGGTGGTATGGGTTCTTTCTATGCAAATATGCCCGATGAAGTAACACTTACTGTAAATGGTAATCATCCCATTTATACCCATGTGCTGAATGAGTCTGATGCGGAAAAGCAACAGAAACTGGTAAGTAATCTTGCAGATCTTGCGCTATTGAGCCAGGGACTTCTGAAAGGAGCCGAACTGACGAATTTTATTCATCGAAGTATTGAGCTGATAGGGGATAAAAAGAGCCCGATTATTTTAGAAGCGTAACGCGAAATGGTGAACGCTGAACGCTAAACGCTGAACGCTAAACGCTGAACGCTAAACGCATAACGCTTAAAGATAGACGAAAAAATGCTTCGAGCGTTCTGCGTTTAGCGTTCAGCGTTTAGCCTTACGCTTTACGCCTTACACCTTACGCTTTACGCCTTACGCCTTACGCCTTCAGCTTTATGCCTTAAGCTTAATATCCAGAATCTTCAGCTGAAGTTTTTTCTCTCCATTCCATTCGTTGAGATCGAGATGGTAAGCGATGTCGAGGGGTTGACCGGAAGAAACCATTTCCCATTTGTCGGCCATATTAAACGCAATGGCTGGGAAAATCACATCATCCTGACGTAAAAATAAACGGAGGTGTTTTTCTTTGAGCAACCTGGAATATCCCGCTTCGTAAACATTCTTCGAAACCAACATGGGTTTGCAATTATCGGGACCGAATGGTTCCATTTGTCCGATGATTCGGTGCGTTTGAAAATCAAGCTCCCGAAAATCCGCAATTGCATCGACTTCTAATTCGGGAATCAGGAATTTCGGGTTGATGGTTTCGGCAACTACTTCTTCAAATTTCTTACTGAATTGTTCAATATGCTCCGTTGCAAGCGTCATACCCGCTGCAGCAAAATGTCCTCCATATCCAAGTAGCCACTCCCTGCATGCATGCAGCGCTTCATATAAATTAAAACCTGGTACACTTCGTGCACTTCCCGATGCGAACGCCCCACTCTGTGTGAGTACAATAGTGGGACGATAATATTTTTCAATCAGTCGGGAAGCCACAATGCCCACAACACCTTTATGCCAGTGAGATTGGTACAAGACAGTTGATTTCCGGTTGCGTAATATTTCATTGCCGTCAATCAGTGCCAGTGCTTCCTCGGTAATGTTTGAATCTGTCTCCCGCCGGTCGGTGTTATCAGCATGTAACAAATTGGCGAAGAATAATGCTTCTTCATAGTCCCGGGCAACAAACATCAATACGGCTTTTCTGGCATCATCCATTCTGCCGGCTGCATTCACGCGTGGGGCGATGGTGAATACAAGGGAAGTTATGGAAGCAGGACTTGCCAATCCACTCAACGTCATCAATGCACGGATCCCGTGGTTTGGTTCTTCATTTATTTTTTTTAAGCCAAGAAAACAAAGCGTTCTGTTCTCACCTGTCATGGAAACAATATCCGCAGCAATGGCAATGGCCACGAGATCCAGATACGTTAAATAAGTCTCTTCGGGTAAAGACAGTGCCTGTGAGAGCGCGGTAATGAGTTTGAAAGCAACACCGCATCCGCAAAGCTCCTTATACGGATACAAACAGCCAGGCTGTTTTGGATTTAGAATGGCGATTGCTTCGGGAAGATTCGCATCGGGCAGATGATGATCACATATAATAAAATCCATTCCCTTTGCTTTTGCATAGGAAACGAGGTCAGTAGATTTAATGCCGCAATCAACAGAAATAATTAAACTGAAACCATTTTTTTCGGCGAAGTCAATACCGGTTCTCGAAATCCCGTAACCTTCGCGTTGTCGGTGCGGGATGTAAAAATCAATGATGGACTGATCATGAATTTTGCAAAGGAACTGAACCATCAATGCGACAGAACTCGTTCCGTCTACATCGTAATCGCCAAAGACCAGTATTTTTTCTTTTGTTTCAATGGCGAGAAGTATTCGTTTAACTGCAAGGTCCATATCTTTCATCAGCCATGGATCATGCAATTGTGAAATCTCCGGGCGGAAATAAGCTTTGGCCTTTTGAAAACTGTCAATCCCTCGCCCCACCAAAATGCGGCTGATCATGGGCTGGATTTTCAACTCCTCAGCAAGTGCGTTTGCAACCTGCTCATCAGCATTTTTTATTTTCCATCTCTTCTCCATTCGCAAACTGTTGACTGTTGCCCGATGACCGATTCAAGTTAAAAACTTATATCACACTCCCATACTCCCATACTCCCATACTCCCATACTTGCCTCAGTATTTGCGATCCGTCGTAAACCGCACCAGTTCCTCCAATGCATCCCGCACTTCGTTTTTCTCAAATTCATATAATATCTTAAGGGCCTCGTCGCGGTACTGATTCATTTTTTCATTAGCGTATCGTATACCCCCGGCTGCAACAACTTGTGAAATGACATATTTAATCTTCTCCGGATTCCTGTTTTGATTCTTGATAATATATATCAACTCGCGGCGAAGCGATTTGTTTACCTGATTCAATGTGTAGATCAGCGGGAGGGTAAGTTTTTTTTCTTTAAGATCGTTACCCGACGGTTTTCCTGTTTTTTCATTACCATAATCAAAGAGGTCGTCCTTAATCTGAAAGGCAACGCCTACAGCTTCTCCAAACCTATTCAGCTTCTCGGTCATTATTTCGTCACCGCTTGTTGAAAAAACACCCGCAGCACAGGAAGAAGCAAGCAGGGAAGCGGTTTTATTCCGAATGATCTCGAAATAAACAGATTCTTCCATATTCAGCGTCCTTGCCTTTTCAATCTGCAATAACTCACCTTCACTCATTTTTCGCACGGCGCCCGATAATAGTTGTAAAATTCTGAAATCGCTGTGATCCAGGGATAGTAGTAAACCCTTGGCCAGAAGGTAGTCGCCCACCAGGACAGATATCTTATTTTTCCATAATGCGTACGTGGAGAAAAACCCTCTTCTTTCCAGTGATTCATCCACTACATCGTCATGAACCAGTGTGGCGGTATGTAACAGTTCGACCAGCGAAGCTGCCCGATAAGTGGATTCGTTAACTGGTCCACACAAACGGGCTGAAAGAAATACAAACATGGGGCGGAGCTGTTTTCCCTTGCGGTTTACGATGAACCGCATAATGCGGTCAAGCAGGGGAGCCTGGGATTTGACCGCTTCCTTGAATTTTTTTTCAAAAACGATCAATTCCTCCCTAAGTAGTGATTGGGCTAATTGCATAAAATGTCCGCCAAATTACTACTTTATCAAACGGCTATTATAAATCCCGGCATACATGTGTATGAATTGGCAATATTCTCTACAATTCTATGGTTTCCAGTTTCTTTTGTTACAAAAAATTTGCAATTTAAATCTTAACTTATATTTTTGCTAAAGTGTAGTATTGTTTTTAATCACGACATTCATACAAACTTCAGATTATGATAGGGAAAAAGTACGCGGTACTAGCCGGTTTTTTATTGGCTTTTTTTTCACAAGGCTTCGCACAGGACAATACTCCAGCTGAAAGTGCCAGCAGTTACGATATAAGAGATTCATCATTAATTCCCGCCAAGAGAATCCCACAACACAACGAATTTTTAAATAATGCTTACCCTTTTCCTGCATTGCCACGCAATCAGTGGGAAATTGGCGTAAATGGGGGCATATCAACCGTATCGGGTGATGTTCGCGCCTGGTTACCTACTTTTGGGTGGGGTATTCATGTTAGAAAAGCGCTCGGTTATACTTTCTCCGCCCGCCTTGAATATGATAACCTGACTGCTAAGGGATTGAACTGGCAGCCATCTTATTCCGGTTATGCAGCCAATCCTATCATAAGTCAATACTACAATGCGGCTGCAGGAACTCCGGTTTTTTATAATTACAAGACCAAGATCCAAACACTTTCACTGCAGGGGCTTGCAACTTTAAATAACATCCGTTTTCATAGGGCCAAGTCGAATATCGCCATTTATGTACTGGGTGGTTTTGGAGTCATGACCTATAGCACAGGCTACAATCTGCTGGACGCAAACGGCAATCCATACGATTTTACCCAGATAACTAACCAGTTTGGCCTGAATGGATTTACTTATTCAAACCGCAAAGCGATCAAATCTGCTTTAAAGAATATGATGGATGGGACGTTTGAAACGCCCGCACAGCACGACCCTTCACAGCCTACCATATTTGGTGGTACTCCCTTCCGTCCGGTTCTTGAACTGGGTGGTGGAATTGAGATCAAACTTACAGACAAGTTTAACATCGCCATTGAAGACAAGGTCTCCATTACCAAATCAGATCTGATCGATGGTCAGGAGTGGCAGGAAACTGGAAACTACCAGGTGCGTTCGCTCACCCGCGATTATGATTCTTATAATTACCTGTCGGTTGGACTCAATTATAACATTGGCAAAAGAGCTGTTGAACCACTCTGGTGGATCAACCCGCTGGATTATGCATATGGCGAAATCAACGCCCCAAAACACATGAAACTGCCAAAACCCGTGTTGGATGATGCCGATGGAGATGGTGTTACTGATCAGTTCGATCATGAGCCCAATACGCCTGCTGGTTGTCCGGTTGATACTCATGGTGTTAGCCGCGATACAGACGGTGATGGTGTGCCCGATTGCAAGGATAAGGAACTCATTACACCAACACAATGTCAGCCTGTAGATGCGGACGGGGTGGGTAAATGTCCAGATCCGGCCTGCTGCAAGGAAATCAATGCAAGGCTAGATTCCGGTGGTTTGGGAAGCATGGGCAGAGGAGGTCGTTGTTCCATTGGTGACCTGCCAAGTATCGTCTTCAAGGGAAGGTCTGTAACACTGAGCAAAGACGGTAAGGCACTGGCCTCTACCATTGCTGAAAAAATGAGAAATAACCCTGCTTGTAAAGTAGCTGTAATAGGTTATGGCGAATCCAGCAAAACAGCGCAACAGCTTAGCTGGGATCGTGTGAATGAAGTGATTAAATACCTGGTTGAAAAAGAAGGTGTTAATTCCGACAGATTCATCTTCCGTTACGGCCAGACCGGCGGGGACGAGAATACCATTGATGTTAAGGATGGAACGGGTGAAGAAGGACCAAACACGGTTCCTGCTCCGCATCCGAACCTTCGCAAGAGATAAACCCCCAGGGTAATTAAAGACCCCTTCCTGTCCCTCGAGGACCTGAGGAAGGGGTCTTTCTGTTTAATGCATTTATTTTAACAAAAAGGGCCATGATTAAGAATGAAAACGCCCTATTTTCGTTTCTTACGTAAAAACTGTAATTTCGCAGGCTGCATGAAACAACTCTTCTTCGTTTTAATCATTGCTACGGCTTTCAGTTCCTGCTCCTATTTTAAGGCCTCGGAAAAGGGGGTCCCTAACAATTTCAACAAGATCCAAAAGAGCACGGACTACACGTTTAAATTGCAGATGGCCGAAAAATATTACCTGGCCAAGGATTATAACCATGCACAGATGTTATATGATGATTTGTACCGGGTTATGAAGGGTTCGGAACATTTTGAGGACATCTGGTATAAATATGCTTATTGCGCCTATTATTTAAAGGATTATATCAACGCCGAGAATCTGTTTAAAGGATTTGTGGAAGCCTTTCCGAACAGTCAGAAGTCTGACGAAATGGATTATATGCGGGCATATTGTTTCTGGATGCAGTCTCCTAAATACCAGTTGGATCAGACCAATACAACCAAGACCATCGGATTCATGCAAGCCTTCATAGCACAGCATCCCAACTCTGATAAGGTAAAAGAAGCAAACGATATCATCGACAAGTGCAAGGACAAACTGGAGCAAAAAGATTTTGAAGCCGCCAAACTGTATTTTAATCTCAGGGAAACCAATATCGCGTATCTGAAAGCTGCTTCACTGACCTTCAACACACTCATGAATACCTATCCGGATTCTCAATACGGGGATGAATATAAATTATACATCATCAAAGCCGATTATCTGTATGCCATTCAGAGTCTGGAAGAAAAGAAAAAAGCAAGGCTTGAACAGGTGGTGGCCGATGTAAATGATTTCAAGGATCGTTTTCCGGAAAGCAAAATGAAGAAAGAAGCGCTGCAATACGGTGATCTTGCTGCCAACTCACTAAAAGAAATTCACACAAACAATTAAATAATGAGCAAACTAAGAAGACAGGTAAACACCCACATCGCCAATGTGGCTGAGACGAAGAATCTGACTGATCTCAAGGATAAAACAGGTAATCTGTATGAATCCATCGCCATCATTGCCAAGAGAGCCAATCAGATTAACATAACGATGAAGGAAGAACTCCACAGCAAACTGGAAGAATTCGCTACACATACTGACAGCCTCGAAGAAATTCACGAGAACAAGGAGCAGATCGAAATCTCCAAAGCTTATGAAAGAATGCCCAATGCAGCCTTGCTTGCTACGCAGGAATTCATGGAAGACAAGATCTACTACCGTAAGAACGAAGACGATCTGTTCAGTTAGTTCTTAATCAAATCTATGGTGGAAGGAAAGAAAATACTGTTGGGTGTAAGCGGCAGCATTGCTGCTTACAAATCCATCCTTCTCACCAGGCTGCTTATAAAGGCCGGCGCTAAAGTGAAAGTCGTTATGACACCTTCGGCAAAAAACTTCGTTACGCCGCTGTCTCTCTCAACCATTTCAAAAAACGAAGTCCACAGCGAATTAATTCAGAATGAATCCTGGAACAACCATGTTCAGCTCGGCCGTTGGGCCGATGTAATGGTTATTGCTCCCCTGAGTTGTAATACACTCGCCAAAATGGCGAATGGAATCTGTGATAATCTTTTACTCGCAACGTATCTCTCTGCCACCTGCCCTGTTGTGGTAGCACCCGCAATGGACGAAGACATGTGGCTGCATCCGGTTACCAAAGCCAATCTCGAAAAATTAAATTCCTTTGGCAATCGTGTAATACCCGTAGAAAAAGGGGAACTGGCAAGCGGACTCTATGGCGACGGGCGTTTGGCAGAACCAGAACATATCATCTCTTTCCTGGAAGTGAATTTTTTTTTTAGCAAAGAACTGACCGGAAAAAAAGCACTCGTAACCGCAGGGCCAACACATGAAGCCTTCGATCCGGTACGCTATATCGGTAATCAGTCAACCGGGAAAATGGGCGTAGCCATCGCAAACGAACTTGCGCAACGCGGCGCTGAAGTAGAACTGGTGCTGGGTCCGTCTTCGATCGAGATAAATACGCCGGGCATTCACGTAACCAGGGTGCAAAGTGCAGAAGAAATGTACAACGCCTGTGTGGAAATATTCCCGGGTACACAAATCGCTGTGATGTCCGCAGCAGTGGCAGATTATACGCCGGTTTCTTTTTCCAAAGAAAAAATAAAAAAGAATTCAGATACGTTTACGCTGGAGTTGTCGCGCACAAAAGATATTCTGCAGGCACTTGGAGAGAAGAAAACCAGCGCACAGGTACTGGTTGGTTTTGCGCTGGAGAATAAAGATGAAGCGGCTTATGCAAAAAAGAAACTGAAAACGAAAAACGCAGATATGATCGTGCTGAATTCACTGAATGATGCCGGTGCGGGATTTGGATTCGATACCAATCAGGTAACCATCTTTGAAAAAAATGGTGCTGAAATACCGTACGGACAGAAATCCAAACAGGCAGTGGCCCGGGATATCGTTGACCGTATCATTAAACTTATATAATGCGCGCCAAGATCCTTATCCTTCTTTCATTTGTTCTTCTTCAGTTCGGTAGCGTGCGTTGTCAGGAATTACAGGCAAATATAACGGTCTTGTCCAACCGCATAAGTACGGCAGTTAACAAACAAATATTCCAGACGTTACAATCCGCACTCTACGATTTTCTCAACGGCCGAAAATGGACCAACGTTGCATTCAACAACAACGAGAAAATTCAATGCAACTTCCTGCTGAACTTCAGCGCGGCGACGGACAATAATACCTACAGTGCGTCATTGATCATACAAACAGGACGTCCGATTTTTAATACGACTTATCAGAGTCCGCTGATGAATTACCAGGACGATAATGTTACGTTCAAATATATTCAGTATCAGACGCTGGACTTCAACGAAAATCGCGTAGGTGGAACGGATCCACTTACGGCAAACCTCACGGCGGTATTTGCATACTATGTGTATATGATACTTGGGTTGAATTTTGATTCTTATGGTCTGCGGGGTGGGGATCCCTATTTTCAGCAGGCACAAAATATTGTAAACAACGCACCCGAAGCCAGCAACCTCAATGGATGGAAACCCTTCGACGGTGTAAGGAATCGTTACTGGCTTGTCGAGAACCTCACAGATCCAAAATACAATCCGATTCATGATGCGATGTATAATTACTACCGGAGGGGGCTGGACCAGATGTTCGACCACGAAGCAGAAGGCCGTGTTGCGGTGATGAATGCGTTGATTGCCATGAATAGTATCAACAATGAATTTCCCGATATCATGTTTATGCAGTTTTTCTTCCAGGGCAAGGGATCGGAAATCGGGAATGTTTTTAAACACGGAACACCCGATGAAAAAAGCCGGGCTTATGATATCCTTTCGAGGATCGACGTCTCCAATCTGAATCAATATAAACAGGATCTTCAGTGAAGCGCCTGATTATTTTTGGATTCATCCTATTTTTTTCCTGCACTAACAGGACGAGCATTCCATCGAATATCATCCCGGTGGATTCCATGCAAAAGATTATGAGCGACCTGATCCTGGCTGGCGAGTATTCTATTCAGTATATCGCTAAAGATTCTACGAAAAAGGATAAGGTGAAAGCCAATCAGGATCTGATGGAAACCGTTTTTAAAATTCACCACACCACCAGAGATGCTTTTAAGGAAAGTCTCAGCTTTTACGAATCGAGGCCCGACCTGAACAAAATAATATTCGACAGCCTTGCTGCCGAAGCAAACAGGAAGAAGCCCGAATTATATATGCCCAAAAAGAGCCCCAACAAAGTAACCGCGCTTCCCGTAAAAAAAGCGATCTGATTTCATAACTTCATGTTATGAATAAAGTGTATTCCAATGCCCGGGATGCTATCAAAGACATACCGAACGGAGCCACCATCATGCTGGGCGGGTTCGGACTCTGTGGTATTCCTGAAAACAGCATATCTGCGCTGGTAGCTTCAGGTATTAAGAACCTTACATGTATTTCTAATAATGCAGGCGTGGACGATTTCGGATTGGGACTTTTATTAAAAACCCGTCAGATAAAAAAAATGATCAGCTCCTATGTAGGTGAGAATGCGGAATTCGAGCGACAGCTTTTACAGGGAGAACTCGAAGTGGACCTGGTACCACAGGGAACGCTCGCTACGAGAATTCAAATGGCGGGCATGGGCATTCCCGCTTTTTTTACACCTGCCGGTTACGGAACCGAAATCGCCATTGGAAAAGAAACAAGATCCTTCGATAACAAAATGCACCTGATGGAACTGGCGCTGCATGCCGACTTCGCCATCGTGAAAGCGTGGAAGGGCGACCGGTTGGGCAATCTTGTATTCAGGAAAACAACGAGGAACTTTTCAACCTCTATGGCAAAAGCTGGAAATATTACGATCGCTGAAGTAGAAGAACTGGTTGAACCTGGTGCATTGGATCCCGATCAGATTCATGTTGCTGGCATTTATGTTCACCGGATTTTTCAGGGAAGCAATTATGAGAAAAGAATCGAGAGACGGACGGTGCGTATGGGTTATGAGTAACGGGTTATGGGTTATGAGAGATGAGTTATGGGTTATGGGTTATGAGAGATGGGTTATGAGAGATGAGTTATGGGTTATGAGAGATGGGTTATGGGCAGAACTCGATCATAACTAATAACTAATCTCTTATCTCTCATATCTCATCTCTCATCTCTCATCTCTCATATCTCATCTCTCAATTCTTATCTCTCATAACCAAATAAATAACCCATAACTAAATAAAGTGTTTATCTCCGCCAATCAGTTCGAACGTGAAATGGGTGTAAATAAAACGATCGGCAGTTTTTTTGTCGATCGCAAACCGCCGGAGAACAATAGTTTCTGGAAGGAAAAATTGTTGTATGTATCATTTGGCAACGGATATATTTCTATTCCCGTTTATTATGATATACTGCACCGAATCGGAATTCCACTGAATACTCTATTGAGCGAAAAACACATCGCGTTTATGGAACAGCTGATGCACTATGCCATACAGCATGAAAAAAAAGAAATAACCCTTCAGGAAGAAATGACATCGATTCGCGACATGCTGAAAGGAAGGATAAATAATCATTCTTATTATGAAGCGCTGAATCGTTATCTGGATCAGCCGGTATGGAAAACCATGGAACCCTTCGGACTTGATTTTCCTTCTTTAAATCGGGCGGATGTTTTTTTATATGTCCTCTGCGATCTTCCATTAACAGATGCACAATGGAAGCTGGCACTTAAATACTGGTATGCGCTTCATCCCACTTATTTGATCATGGATGATGTGCGCGATTATACGAAAGATAAGGAGGAAGGTGAAGAAAACGTGGTGATTGATTTGGGTGAAGATCAGGAAGGATTTGAAAAAACGTTACTCATGTATCGCAGGAATTGTGAGATCCTGGAAGAAATAAATCCCCTGCTCGCGCAGTTTTTGATAAACTGTGAAGAAGACTTATTAACGGTTATCGGCCAACAGCCAACGACAAACGAACAACGATAAACGAATAAAATGGCCCTGGATAAATACGGAATCGCAAAAAGAATCGCACAGGAACTGAGAGATGGTATGTATGTGAATCTCGGTATTGGTATTCCGACATTGGTAGCGAATTATATTCCGGAAGGAATTTCCATCATGATCCAATCAGAAAATGGTATGCTGGGTATGGGTCCTTATCCCGAAGAAAGCGCACTCGATCCGGATCTTATCAATGCAGGAAAAGAAACGGTTACTGTTTTACCCGGCGGTGCTTTTTTTGACAGTGCGGAAAGCTTTGGAATGATACGCGCTGGTAAAGTGGATATGACGGTACTTGGCGCCATGGAAGTTTCTGAAAAAGGAGATATCGCAAACTGGAAGATCCCCGGAAAAATGGTAAAGGGTATGGGAGGCGCGATGGATCTCGTGGCCAGCGCAAGAAATATTATTGTTGCCATGCAACACACGAATCCCAAGGGAGAATCTAAATTACTTCCTGCATGTACGTTGCCACTCACCGGAGTTCGCTGTGTGAAAAGAATCGTAACGGAACTCGCCGTGATAGATATTACTCCCGAAGGATTTTTGCTTGTTGAAAATGCGCCGGGCGTTTCGGTGGATGTAATTCAGTCGAAGACACTGGGGAAATTGACCGTGTCGAAGTCGATTAAAACCATGACCATTTGAAAAGATGTTCAGTATACAGGCCTGCCCTGGTAAGTAAGTTTACGACTGATAAGGAACAGCCAGTGCATCATTATGGTACATGAAGAAAAAATGTAAAAATCATATCTTATTGGTCTTTAGCAATATATCAGTTTGGCATCTGCTTGGTTGGTACCAGTCTCAAACTGTCAGTTAAAAAATATCCATGCTAAAGAATTATTTCAAAATTGCTTTCCGGGGATACCTGAAGCACAAGGCATTTACACTGATAAATATCATCGGCCTATCCATTGGGATTAGTGCATCCCTGGTTATTTATCTCATCATACATTTCGATCTTACCTTCGATAAAGCGCACAAAGATGGCGACCGTATCTACAGAGTGGTAACCAATTTTTCATTTTCCGGATCACCAGGTTATAATCCGGGCGTTTGTGGTCCTTTGCCAGGGGCCGTTAAAAGTGAAGTTACCGGCCTAGAAGATATCGCTCCGGTTTTCAGATTGTTTTCCCAACCTACTGTGAGTGTGCCAAACAAAACCGGCAGGCCCGTTGCATTTAAATTGCAGGACGACATCGTGCTCGCAGACAGCGGCTACTTCAACCTTTTTCAATACCAATGGCTGGCCGGATCATTAAAATCATCACTAAACGCACCCTATCAGGTGGTGCTTAGTTCTGATCAGGCAGAGAAATATTTTCCGGGAAGCAGCTACGACCAGGTGTTGGGGCGTACGTTAGTCTATGATTCTATACAGGCAACAGTAACAGGTGTGGTACAGACCCTGAAACAAAACAGCGATCTCACATTTCACGATTTTATTTCCTATTCAACAGCTTTCGCGAATAAAGATCTGAAAGCAGCATTACGATTGAATAACTGGGGAGGTACCAGTCCTGAATCGCAACTTTTTGTAAAATTATCATCCAACACCTCGATAACTCATATTGAAAAACAGCTGAACGACATACTTAAAAAGAATAATCCTTCAGCGACAACCAATACCGGCCGTCTTCAAATATTCAGGTTACAGCCACTGGCGGATATTCATTTCAACCCGAACTACGGAACTTTTAATGGTCGCGTGGCAGATAAAACAACCCTGTTCGAATTGTTCGCCATTGCACTGTTCTTACTGTTGTTGGGCTGCATCAATTTTATCAATTTAACTACAGCACAGTCGGTGCTCAGAGCGAAGGAAATTGGTATCCGCAAAACGATGGGCAGCAGCCGCAAACAACTTGTTTTTCAATTTCTGAGTGAGACATTTTTTATAACGCTGATCGCTGTTATTATTTCAGCAGCATCGGCGCCATTGATATTAAAATCCTTTTCAGAATTTGTTCCTGCCGGCATAAAAGCCGATCTGTTCAGTCAGCCGGATATACTTTTCTTCCTCGCGCTGCTAACAATATTTGTAAGTCTGTTATCCGGGTTTTATCCTGCTTTGGTATTATCTGGTTACAAACCGATCCATGTGCTCAAAAACCAGGCGCAGACAAATGGCAGTCGTACAAGAAGTGTTTTGCTTCGAAAATCATTAACGGTATCGCAATTTGTGATTGCTCAGTTTTTCGTAATGTGCACGATGCTGGTTAGCAAACAGATTTATTATGCGCTGCATAAGGACATGGGATTTAAAAAGAATGCCATTGTGATCATTAATTCGCCCTGGAAAAACAGGGAACCCGGTCGCAACCAGGTGCTCATGAACAAACTCCGGGCCATACCCCAGGTCGATTTGGTCAGCGAAGGGCGCGATGCACCTACTTCCGACGACTCGCACTCAACAGAAGGAATGTACCTTGATGGAAAAAAAGAAATCAACATTCCAACCCTGGGTGTAAAATTCGGCGATGAAAATTATATTAAAGTATATCAGATAAAATTACTTGCCGGGCGTAATCTGCAACCAACTGATATTTCGAAAGGGTTTTTGATCAATACTACACTCGCCGGACTAATCGGTTTTAAAAATCCTTCAGACGCTGTAGGAAAACAAATTGATAATTTTAACGGCGATACGAAAATGCAGATCGTAGGGGTAGTATCTGATTTTTACCAGGAGTCTTTACATTCGCCGATTGCGCCCCTGGTTATCATGACGAGCACCGATCCGAGTTTCAACGGAACATTTCATATTGCTCTGAAACCACAGACCGCAAATGGGGATGAATGGAAAACGGCTATTGCAGCAATGCAGAAGTCGTGGAAGGAGATTTATCCCAACGACGATTTTGAGTACAACTTTTTTGATGAAAATATAGGCAGGTTATATGCAACCGAGCAGCATACTTCAACATTACTTACATGGGCCACGATATTATCGATCGTGATCAGTTGCCTTGGTTTATTGGGGCTCGCTATTTACACTACCAACCAGCGCACCAAAGAAATCGGGATACGAAAAGTACTCGGGGCATCCGTGGTTCAGGTAGTCGTTTTATTATCAACAGAAATGATTTCACTTATTCTGCTTGCTTTTGTAATCGTTACGCCCATTGCATCCTGGTCCATGAATAAATGGATGCAGGGATTTGCCGACCACACAACGATCAGCTGGTGGATATTTGCGTTGAGCGGAGCCGGAATGCTGATAACAGCATTATGTACATCGGGCCTTCAAACCGTAAAAGCGGCACTAACAAACCCCGCAGAAAGTTTGAAATCGGAGTAAATGAAGATATTTTCCGGATGGCGGGCATTTTAATTATTAAATTGCCTGCCACCGGATTTTATTGTGAAATATCTTTTCTATTTATGAAAACATACAAACCCGTATTTTTCCTTTTGGTCCTCTTCCAGTTTTTATCAACGATCACTTTATGTCAGCCCAAAAAAATTGATTACGGAAACAACCCCGCAGCAGGAAAATATTATCCGGTTCGCGGAATCAGGATGTACACTGAAGTATATGGAGAAGGAAAACCACTGCTGCTGATTCATGGCAACGGAGGCAGCATGAGTGCCTTTAAAGACAATATTCCATTTTTCTCCAAAAGATATAAAGTGATTGCGGTTGACAGTCGCGCGCAGGGAAAAACAATCGACAACAACGACTCGCTGAGTTTCGAAATGATGGCTGATGACTTTTCGGCGCTCCTGGATGCCATGCATATCGATTCCGCTTATGTGATCGGATGGAGCGACGGAGGGATCAACGCATTGCTCCTGGCCCTGCGTCATCCGGATAAAGTGATAAAACTCGCTTCTACAGGCGCGAACATGATGCCCGATTCCGGCGCGCTGATACCTTCTTTGTGGAAGGATGAACTGAAGCAATATGAATCGGATAAAAATAAACCGAGGACAACATTAAAAGAGAAGAATGACTGGAAAATATTCATGCTCGACTGGCTGCAGCCCAATGTGCCCCTGGAAAATTTAAAAGGAATTACATGTCCTTCTCTGATCATCAGCGGCGATCATGATCTGATTGTGCTGGAGCATACCGTGGGGATATACAAAAATATTCCGAGGGCCTATTTATGGATTGTGCCCAATTCGGGTCATGCCACTTTGCAGGAACACCGCGATGAGTTCGACAAACTGGTAAATAATTTCTTTACCAAACCGTTCGAAAGTTTTGATAAATAAGCCTGGCTTCGAGCGCTGTAGCTTTAACATAAGCGGCTAAGTCCGCCAACCCGAACAAGCGGCGCAGGCCGTTCAACGATGAACGATGAACGGTCAACGATCAATTCATTCCGACCGAAGTGACTGCACCGGATTCGCAAGCGCCGCTTTTACCGCCTGGAAACTCACCGTAATCAGCGTGATCATCAACGCGCCAAATCCCGCAACTGCAAAAATCCACCAGCTTATGGATGTGCGATAGGTATATTGTTGCAGCCAGCCATGCAGATAATACCAGGATACCGGAATGGCAATCAGCAGCGATATGAATACGAGGATAACAAATTCCCTGCTCAGTAAACCCCATAGATTGAAAACAGAAGCACCCAGTACTTTGCGCACCCCAATTTCTTTTATACGTCGTTCCGCCATAAAAGAAGCCATACCAAATAATCCCAGACAGCTGATAAAAATGGCGAGCATGGCAAACGACGCGGCGAGTTTGCCGATCCTTTCTTCATCGCCGAATTTCTTCGCGAATTCTTCATCCGTGAATTTATAGTCGAATGGCTGGGAGGGATTATAGGTTTTAAAAATCGGGGTCATTTTAGCAATGGCTTCGTGTGCACTCATCTGTGGATTGATGCGTATGTTCACAATAGGTTGTGCATCGGTGGCCAGAATAAATACCGTTCTGGAAACCGGTTCATAAGGATTTTCCATCAGCATATCTTTTACAATGCCTACAATCAGATACGGTTTGCCCATCCAGCGAAGTGTTTCACCCACAGGATTTTTCAGCCCCGTGAATTTAACCATCGATTCATTCAGAACCATCGCTGCTGTATCCGTACCAAAACTTCTGGAGAAATCACGGCCCTCCTTTATATTCCATCCAATCGTTTTTCCAAATTCATAGGAAACATATACTACACCGGCGTCTCCTGTAAGTGAAGGATTTTTTCCCTTCCAGTCAAAGCCGTCATCCCATTCGTCAACATAGGTTGGCGCGCTGGACGATTCGGAAATCTCTGATATGGCGCCGGACTTTTTCAATTCGTCACGAACGGTATTTATTTGTTTGTGCAGATCTTCGGTTGACATATGCAGCATCATCAACCCTTTGCTGGTATATCCCACGGGTCTGTTTTTTGCAAATTCTATCTGCCGAAATACCGTGATCGTTCCGATGATCAGCATCACCGAAATGGAAAACTGAATCACCACCATCGTTTTGCGCGGTATGGAAGCAAATCGCCCCACGTGCATGGCGCCCTTCAATGTTTTAACCGCTTCAAAGGACGATAAATAAAAGGCCGGATAACTTCCGGCAATGGCGCCGGTAACCAGACTGAAAACGATGCCCGCGAGCCAGAACAATGGATTCAACCAGGGGATCGTCATTTTCTTGTCGGCCACTTCATTAAAGAATCCGATAACCGCCTGTGCAAATAGCAGCGAAAAAACAAATGCGATAAAAACATATAACATGGACTCTCCAAAAAACTGGGCGATCAGCTGACCCCGCAATGATCCGATGGCTTTACGTATGCCCACTTCCCTCGCGCGTTTTTCGGAACGTGCCGTACTCAGGTTCATGAAATTGATACAGGCCAATAACAATACAAAACAACCGATGATGCCGAATAACCACACGTACGTGATCCGTCCGCCAACATTCTTACCATTTTTGAAATCGTCATACAAATGCCATCTGCTCATCGGATGCAGAAATACCTGCGCCTTAAATTCCAGTTCTCTTTTATTTACGTTCCTGAGTTTGGCGTCTTTGATTTTTGCAGAAACTTTCTGCATGTCTGCCTGGTCATTCAGCTGTACGAAAGCGCGGAACATATTGGCGCGCCAGGGATCGGAGTCTTTGAACGTCCAGTGCATATTGTCGAAATAAAGTTTCCAGCTACCGATAAACTTCAGGTTTCCGAAATCTGAATTGTATGGAAGATTTTCATAAACACCGGTAACTTTTACTGACTGGTCGTTATCTATTTTAATGAGCTGACCCATCGGATCTTTATTTCCGAATAAAATATTCGCCGTTTCATCGGAAATTAAAATGGAATGTGGATCATTCAAACCTGTGTGTGTGCCTTTCAGCATGTTCAAATTCAGCATCTCGGTCATCGCCGGTTCGAAATACGCACCGGGCGTGGTGATTTTCTTTTCTCCGGCGGCAAGCACATGATCTGAATTCCAGGAAGCCATGGAAATATATCTGAAATCGCTTCCGTAATCTTTTCTCAATTCATCGCCGATCGGATAGGGCAGCGAACGCTGACTGCCGGTTTCGCCGTTGAACGTCTGACTCTGCATCACTTCTGCGATCCGGTTATACTGTTCGAATTGTTTGTTGAACGAAAGTTCATCGTTAATCCAAAGTCCGATCAACAACGCTATGGCCATTCCCACCGACAAGCCGGCCACATTGATAAAAGAGAAAACCTTGTTTCCCGAAAAATTCCGCAGCGCAACTTTCAAATAATTCCTGAACATATCTTTAGTTAATTGTCAATTGTTAATTGTTAATGGTTAATTGCGTTCCGCGTTTAGCGTTCCGCGTTTAGCGTTCGGCGTTTAGCGTTCGGCGTTTAGCTTTAAGCCTTACGCCTTACGCCTTAAGCATCTCCGTGAATCTGCTAAATAAGTGCCATATTGATAATGAAGTATAAATCAAAATATTAGTCGCGCGGCTACAACCTGGACTGTCCGGTTTCGAACGTTCGTTGTACTATTATCATCTGTATGCTGAAAAACTTTATCTTTGGGGCATTACCACTTCTTTATACATATAGTTCTCCGCTTACGGCTCTGCCGGTTACAGATTCTCTGTTGAATCTGACGATTCCTTATTACCATTTATTATAAAGAAAAATGCAAACTACAAATACTATCGCCGTATTGGGCGGTACCGGTAAATCAGGCTCCTATCTTGTCCGCCATTTATTGAATGCGGGTAGAAGAATAAAAATGCTGCACAGAAATCCCGAAAACGGGAACATAAAAAATCCGCTGCTGGAAATCGTACAGGGCGATGCCAGAGATCCTCAGGCAGTGAAGGCTTTGATGAACGGATGTGATGCTGTGATCAGTACCCTCGGGCAACCAAAGGGCGAACCTTCCATCTTCAGCGACGCCACCCGCAATGTGATCAGGGCCATGAATATTTTTCAGGTCAGCAGATATATTGTTATCACCGGACTAAACGTGGACACACCGCAGGACGAAAAATCGGCGCATACCGCCGCGGCCACTGAATGGATGAAAACAAATTATCAAAAAACGACGGCAGACAAACAAGTTGAATGGGAGATGCTGAATGCATCCGGATTGGACTGGACGCTGGTCAGACTTCCGCTCATTGAACTCACAGACGATTTACCTGCGATACGGATCAGCCTGGCTGATTGTCCGGGTGAGAAAATAAGTGCAGCGAGTCTCGCGAAATTTCTGGTGGATCAGCTGAACGACAAAGTGTATTATCGGCAATCGCCTTTTATTGCGAATGTTTAAATGAAATCAGGCAGTTGGTTTTCTGGAAGAAGCGCTGGCCAGCAGAAAAAATATTCCGCAGAAAGCAACGGCAATAAATAAGCTGGTCCATTCGGTTTCTTTTTGCGGATTCGCCGATACGCGCGCGCCGTGGAGAAAGATCACCCAGAATAAAAACATGAAACCGAGCAATATACTGGCGAGTTTTGTTTTTACACGGATGAACAAACTGATGGAGCCGGCCAGAAATGCGACGCCCACGAAGTAGGCCCAGAACAGGGGCGCTGGTATCCAGGCGGGAATCAGTGTGTCGATATAATTGGCGTACATGAAATGCTGCACGGCGAAAACGATCAGTGAGCACGCGAATAATATTCTGCCCGCCGCCAGTTTGTTTTTCGGAAAGGGAAGCACAGCGTTTCTTTTGCCGGCAGGGTGTGTGAATACTCCTGTAACAATCAGCGCACCGGCACAGATGGCAAGCGTTTCACCGAATACCGTCCAGTATCCCGGATTTTTCGGATCGGAGATCAGGTTGATTAAATCGGGATACAAAATAAAAACAGCAAACAGCACTGCGGTGAGCGCACCACCGCGGGCAGTTTTATTAAACAGCATCATCACACCGGCAACGACAAACAGTGTGCTGAAAAAATATAAAAGAAAAGTCCTTACATGATCTGATAATTTGATGGGCAGGAAGGCCGACATGAAATCGCCCGTGGCGAACTGGATGATACCAAATGCAATAATCGCTAACGCAAATAAAAACCTGCCAGCTTTATAGAAATCCTGCATGAGCAGTTATTTATTTGGTTATGAGAAATGAGTTATGGGTTATGAGATATGGGATATGAGTTGCGTTCCGCGTTCGGCGTTCCGCGTTCGGCGTTCAGCCTTAATCAATCAGATTATTCTTCACCGCGAAGAAAACGAGCCCTGCCGTGTTTTTAGCGCCGAACCTTTCCATGAGACGGTCCTTGATGGCTTCCACGGTGCGCGGACTCACTTCCAGCTTCTGTGCAATTTCCTGTGCGGTAAATTCCATGCAGATATATTTCACTACTTCACGTTCGCGTTCGCTGAGGGTTACTTCCGTGTTGAGGTTGGGAATTACCTTGGTGCGTGCGTGTGACTTCTTCAGCAGAATGCGGTTCACAAAATTATTCAGGTAATAACCTTTGGAGGAAACTTCCATGATGGCCCTTTTGATTTCTGCCGGGTCGGCGCTTTTCAGCAGATAACCATTGGCGCCGATCTCCATCATATGACTCACGAAACGTTCGTCCTCATACATGGTGAGCGCAATGATATGAATATTCGGATATAATTTGGCGATGGACTTGGTGGTTTCGATGCCGTCTTTCAGGGGCATGCGCAGATCCATCAGGATCACGTCGGGCTGGGAGATGGCGAGGCCATCCAGCAGTTCCTGACCGTTCTCGGCTTCCTGTACGAATTTGATATTGCTATAGGCGCGAAGGGAGAGGATCACTCCTTTCCGGAAAATTTTGTGGTCATCAGCAATAGCAACTTTTATTAACCCCATAGGAATGGTTTCTTCTTCAATTAAAATTAAGCATTAATTGCTTTCGATAACGTGCTTCAGTTCTTCATCCCGGTTCAGCTCGATGGTTACCTTATAATAGGTTTGGGACATGTCTTTCTCAAAAAATATTTTGCCCTGTAATACTTTCAGCCGGCTCTGGATATTTTTCAAACCAAGACCCACATTACTCTTGCCCAGTTTTTCAAAATCCGTTTGTGTGAGTCCGCGCCCGTCGTGATGAATGCGGATGAAAAAACGCTGTCCGCTGGTATTCTGTGTGAGGTGAATAAAACTCGCGTTGCTGTGTTTCAGAATATTGTTGATGAGCTCCTGGATGATGCGGAAAATGATAAGTTCATTCTCCGGTTTCAGGCGTTCACGATAATCGTGAAAACGCGAGCTGGCGTTCATGCTGCCCGATCCGCTGATCTTCTGGAAGAGGTCGTTCACGGCAGACTCGAGCCCGAAATTCTTTAAGGTGGGCGGCATGAGGCTGTGTGAGATATTGCGGATCAGCTGTATGGTATCGTCGATAATCTGTTTGGCGTTGTAGATACTCTGCAGCTGTGTTTGTTTATCGAGGTTTACAAAATTCTCGTTAAGGTAGAGCCTGGCTGTTGCGAGCAGGGGGCCGGCGTCGTCGTGCAGGTCGGCCGCAATGCGCTGGCGTTCTTCCTCCTGCAGGCGGATGGAAGCGTTCAACAATGTTTTCTGCTGATCCTGCTCCATATGCTGAAGCTGCTGCTGATAGCGGATTACTTTACGCTGGTGGAAACTAATGAACACGATCAATCCGATGGTGAGCGCCAGCATACCAATGGTGCCGAAAAACAGCACTGTTGAAATTTGGTTGTCCGGGCTTAAGGCTTGCAGTAGTATCATTACGAAGGGTCAGGGTTTTGTGTGATGATTTTTTACCTGTCGTTTGGGCTGGTAAAATCAACAGTATGGTTTTCGAGGGTGGGGGATTTTTTCTGGTATTTAAAAACTATGAAAGCTATCGAAAATATTAAACTAGTTAAGATACTAGAGTATGCGTTTATACTCCAATACTGTAGCATTTCCTTTTCAGACAATTTGTTTGCAATTATATATAAAAATAGAGTACTCGCCACGTAAAGTAAAAGAGCGATAACGATTATGAATTTTGGAGTAAAAATATTAATGACCGGTATGTTCGTAGGCTTTAAAGCGATAATAAAAAAACAAAGAGAAAGCGTAAGTATAATTACCGAGCCAAATGCGCTCATTATAGAATTGAATTGTTCTTTATTAGACTTCGAATAAAAAATGAAAATTATCAGGTAAAAAAATGAGAAAACGATTATTAAAAACTTAATTAAACGACTATCAATAATGATATAGAAGAAATAAGTGATAAGAAAATACTCTACAATTGCGAAGATATTCCATATGAGAAATCTGTGTTCATAAGCCCACATGGAAGTGGATAAGTAAAAATCAAATCCTAAAGAGCATATACTGTATATAAAAATTACCCATAATTCCTTTGTCGCTTTCTTATTACAGAAAATGATAAAAGAAATAATGGGTAACAATGAAGCAAGAAGACCTAATATTTCTAGCACCTAATAAAAGTATATTACTATCTCAAATATAGAGACTTAGATGCAGATATCGTAGTTATTACCAATTAAATTGACCACCATCCTGGATTGGTTACCAGTGCCTTATCCCCTGTCATTCCTGGTGTAACTGCAAGTTTACCATAATCGTTAACAGTAGTATATTGGGTGATATCTTTTCCATTAGCATCATAACCAACAGACACAAGGGTTTTTTCACCAGCTTCGTTAACTGCGTCTATAAAACGAACACCGACACAACCTGGTTGTGAAAGTATTTGTTTAATTAAATCTTGTCCTATAAAATAAGAATAGGAATTTTCCTCTGAATGCTGGTCAAGGTGATTCTTAATCATTTTCCCAGCCAATTCATGTGTAATTTCCTCTCCAACGGACGTGTAGTCTACTTGGCTTTTAACGAGTGATTCTTTGTTCATAATCAGAGTTTTAAAGTTTTTTTACCCGAATGCGTACGTAATTAACCCCTAAAAAAAAGATCCAACAACGCTTAGTATACAGGCTAAAAACCCTTAAATTGCTTGAAATTCAGTCTGGTAGAGGGTTTTAGTAAATATACGAAAATAATTACTATAAAGAAGTCACGTAAAGTTCCGGTAACCGAATCGTATTTATACGGTCGGTTTTTTAGGTTTTTTGGAGAAATCGCAATGATAATTAATATGTTATCCCCAAAATGGCATGTGTTGTGGATAAGTAGAAACCCTTAGAAGGCCTGATTCAAATTTAAAAACGGAGAGATTTGCAACTGAATACGTTAACCCGAAGTTCGGAATTTACAATTAACAGAGGGTTTTTGCGTTTAGTGGAGGTAAAAGAAAAAGAAGTTGACTGATACCGGATTTTAAAGGTTTTCAAGGAATTGGAAATTCTTACTGGACGGTAAGTTTGGACATCGGATGGTTCAGGTAAAAGCGTTATCAATCAACTTTCTAAGTCAAAAATACATTTAACAAAATTATTAAACCAGAGCAGTATTGCTCATTCTCAAATATTCGGTAAATACCTTATCCAACGTAAAATTGCTATACGCAAAGATGCATTTTAGCATATTATAATAAAAAACCATAAAAGAAAGGCATAGATCAATTTTACAACCAATCCCTTATGAGTGCGGAATTAGTAATTAAAGTAGCCATCGCTGACGATCATAAGATTTTCAGAGATGGAATTAGAATGGCTTTGAAGGATAAGGATTATCTGAAAATTATTTGGGAAGCAGAAGATGGAAGAGACCTAGTACACAAGATGCTGTTAAAAAAGCCGGACGTATTATTAATGGATATCCGGATGCCTGAGGTGGATGGGATAAATGCGATTGGAATACTAAGAAAAGAATATGAGGAAGTAAAAATCATCGTGCTTACTATGTACGATGATCAGGAAATGATTTCCAAGATGATGGAAATGGGTGCGAATGCTTATCTGACTAAAACTACAGATCCCGAAGAGATTTACCAGGCTATTCTCGCCTGTATGAACGACGACTTTTATTTCAACGACCTGGTAAATAAAGCAGTGCTTTCTAAACTACAGACCAAACGTCAGGTTCGGCAATTTTACCCGGATCCTATTAAATTCTCAGAAAAAGAGGTAAAAATTTTAAGGCTTCTTGCACAGGATAAAACAACTGAAGAAATTTCCAAAGAAGTTTTCCTGAGTCCCCGCACTATAGAAACCATTCGCCAGAACATGAAGACCAAAGTTGGGGCTAAAACCATTGCTGGTCTTATCATGTATGGTATGCGAAATAAATTAATTGACTAGAATAACTGTTAATATTCGAGTCCCAGCGGAATCACAAAATCTCCTTAGGTCGTTGATTTCAGTGACCTATTTTTTTTTACTCCACTAAGAACCATATAAATCCTGATAGTTAACCTTATTTAACCCTGATATGGGGCTATTCCTTCTTTATATATTTCTAGTTTTATTAAACTGTCAATAAGAAGGCTGGAAATCAACGTAGTTTGGTTTCGATGAGTTTCCAACCATTTATTTCAACGGGATTGATTCGCTGTTTGCCATAGCTCGCTCCAATAGGGTTTCAACTACAATGGCAGTACAGAATTATAGTCAACTAAAAAAAACTACTGGAAAGATATGGCGGAGCCTCTTACAAGATACAGGAAGTTGTCAGGGAGAAACTGCGCACAGCGGGTAAGCTGAATATACTTGCATACATACATGTGCAGCCGTCAACCCGACCAGCAGAAAAGAATCTTTAGTTTTCGCGGTTTTAAAAGATTAGATTTAGAATATGACTAATTTAATTTGGATTGGCGTCCTCGTTCTTGGCTTATCGTTTTACCTTGTTAACTACGTAGTACGAAATAGACGTGGAAAAAAATAAAACCTCCGTAGTCTGTACCATGGGAGTACCTTTCCTCAGAGGCTCGGTTAGGCAATAGGAAGAGTGGGCGGCAAACATAATCTAAACTTTATGACGGAAGAAAAAGTCGATGGTTTATTTTACATCATCCTCCCGGATGCCTAGAACGTTTCGTAGGAAACGTGTATGTTATTTTCCGGCCCGTCAGCTACCGGTCGTCCTCGTCCAGAAAAACGACCGACTCCCGTTTGATACGATTGAAATTCTTTTCTGCTAATACTTCCGCCGCCTCCAAACATTTAACTAAAGTCCTTTTAAAGAAAAACAGCCTGTCCCTTTCTTCCGAGGCATCATAATAACCGTTATCGGTAGTCAGGGCAATCTCAGTTAGTAAGTCGATTTCTTTAACCAATTCTCCTAAATGAAAACTCTTAAATACTTCGTCGAAGGCTTCGAATGTTGACATAAAATTAATTTTTAAAACAAGTTAAAGGGTGTTTTTATGAAATGCTTAATGCATTCGGCCAAAAATCTTTGGTGAATTTAGTCGCAGTGTCTTGCCGATTCCCTTTTATTTTTTCAATACCTGCTTATCATTGCATATGCGATAACCATATCGTTGCTTGAAAGGTTACGTCCTACATCTCCATGCGGGACTTTTTATTCTTAACTTTATAGAATGACAACGGTTAAGGAGTATTTGATTAACGGCTCTTACGAAAAGATTGTCGAATTTGTCGATTTGGATAATCATGAAATCATGCAATCGCAGGTTGACATTTTCCAGATTGGGCAAGAGAAAAAACAATATTATATCGTCAGTTCAAATAAGGATATAAACAGCTACATAGAAAACCAATTGAACGGAATAGAGTATACTAATAAGAACGATACAATGAGATTTTCAATCAAGGCGGGAAACTACACCTGCGTATACGGCAGTAATCAACTTAGGCACCTTATTGATATTCCCCATAAGTATGATTTGATATTTAACAGGCAAAACATTACACTGGAATCTATACCTCGAATACCGAATACCGAGATAGTAAAGTTTGGTGAGGACATCCAACCAAGAATCAATGGTATTTATCTGGACAAGCTATATACGATTGTTGTAACGGAATGGAATAGATTTCTTGCAGATCGCGCAGCTACTTGATTTACCGAGCGAAAATGCCTATTACACTTCGCGGCCTCTGAAACCGGCACCTACATTGCCTCGTTAAATAAATAATTGTTCAATTGTGACGCCGTTCATAGAACATATTGGCAGTAGTTCAACTTCAAGAAAAGAACAAACGGGTGATTAACATCAGAAAATATCAAGATTTTTCGGGGTGAATTGCACCTGGTTACACCTTCGTTTGAGATAAAGTTAGCTAATGATTCGAATGATTCAAATGTACATCCTTAAATATTTTGGGACATTTTAATTGCCCGTATCGACTAGTCTTGGACGGTTTTTTGTTTGGTGACAAAAAAGTCCAGAGAGCTTCCCGGATAGTTTTTGACAGGTATTGCGCACAAGGTCGCCAAGAAATATACTCGGCGAACCTAACAAATTAATGTTGAGCTAAGCTAATATTGAATTTATGTTGTGCTTTTTCAAAAAGATCCCACCACATTAATCTAGACTGATCTCTTTTTAAAATACCTGGAAAAATGGATGGTTTTCTTTGGTTCCACGGTTTTTGAAGTCCCCAAAAATGAATAATGTCGATGTTTTTTTTGAGTAGATTGCCTCTGGAATAATTAAATTCAAAATCTTGTGTTTTGCAATATTCATCTATATATTGATTGGGGATATTGTATTTGTGATCAAGGTGTAAATCAAATCGTAATTTCCATGTTGGAAAAAAGGAATGTAGAAAGCCTTGATCAGTACCATCCCTTGATGGCAGTTTATTAATGAGATTCATCATTTTTTTAAAAAGGTTGATACTTGGTTCAATAACCAAAAATCCTGCGTTTAAATCTTTCCACGAACAGTTTTCTGGCATGAGCGCACCTGCAATCACTGCTGACATGTGAGGCATTTCGAATAAGATTTCTATATTCCCGCATACTATCATATCGGCATCTAAGTAAATAATCTTCTCATAGGACAGTTCAAATATCCGTAGTTTGGTATACATGCAGCTGAGATTTCTTATGTCATTGTCGAACTGATAAGGATTTTTTATTTCTTTGACAATCCGAAATTTCATCAATGTTCTTTCTAAAAAATTGACCGTTTTCCTTGAAACAGTTTCAGATACCAATATTTCAAAAGGATAATTAACGTTTCCGTTTTCCAATAATGATTGATTAAGCGCCATCACACCTGGCAAAAAGCTGTCGTTTCCTAGAAAAGTAATAAAAGCTCTTCTTCCTTTCATAAAAAATAGTTCGAAATGCTGATATACAACATTATTGTTGTGGGTTTTTAAAGCGACATGAGCGGGAGAATTTATTTCACTTCAACTTATTGAGATTAGGTTCCGATTAAGTGCGGTAAGGCTTCAAACTCGAAAGCAACTTCTATTCAGTTGGAACTTGCACTGGAGCAAATTTTTCCACCAGATCGATATCACGCGAATCACAATGCATGATTAAAAGTATCCTTTTCAACTGCTTATCATTTATATTTTTCTTTTTTTCAATTTTCGAATATGCAGGTTGCGAAATGCCTAATTTATTTGCAATTCCTTTTTGGCTGAGGTCTTTCAAAAGACGAAGATGCTTTAAAGTTTCACCTGAACACACTGTATTAAATATTTAATTGTTACTTAAATTTATTAAAGTCATTTTATCCTACAAAAATATATAAGCTAGTTAACAAAAAATTCGTAGATGATCTTAAATCTTCTTATAAAAAATATTTGTACTAAGGGTTTACCCTTAGTACAAATACGAATATGCGATTAATCAAAATTTGAATCTTCTAAAACTCAATTCTATCAATAAGGTTGTAGACAATATACTGTCAACAGTGTGCCCACCCACGACGTATAAGGTTATAAAGTATAACCATAAGAAACAGGATTTGTATTATAAGTTTAACGAGCTTCAGATCGGCGCATTTAAAAAATTACTCTTTATGGCGGAGAGTTTCAATACCAATTTAAAAGAAATTGCCAGCGAATACGCACAACTATTAAACATCAAAGTCACTTCTTCGTCAATAAAAAAGGACATAGAAGAAAACCCTTATTACCCAAGCCTTTTAAGTCTAAGCGACACTTTTGATCATTACCATATCGACAATGATGCATATGAAGTAGCTCCGACAAAGCTAAATCAGTTTGTGCCCCCTTTTTTAGCATTTGCCAGTGTGCAAGACGGGACTAAAGACTTTGTGTTAGTTAAGAGCATAAACGAAAGAGAAGTTACCTTCCTTTATAAAAACAAGGTAACTCAAACAGTATTAAAGGAGGAGTTCTATAAACAATACCAGCATGTTATTTGGGCAGCAAATCCCGACGAAAGAAGTGGGGAGCAGAATTTTGACAAAAAGCGTAAAGCAGAAAAAGTATTAAAAAATAGAATGAGTGCGTGGAGAACGGCAGTGATTATTTTGATAGTCCTCATTTTGGCCGGGAATTTCGAAACTGCGTTTGCATTATCGTTCATTTCCCTTCTTCTTATAAAATTCGTTGGTTTGGCGACCACTGTTTTACTGCTTATCTATGATATGGATAAAAACAATGTTTTTGTGAAGGACATTTGCAGCGCAGGTAAGAATTTAAATTGTGATGCGGTATTGAATAGTAAAGCCTCCAAGTTTAACGGCATTACTTGGAGTGAAATTGGTTTTTTTTATTTTGCTTCTACAACATTGTTGCTCGTGCTCCCTTTTGTTCCGTTTTATAGTAAAATTGCGATGATAGCGGTACTTAACACACTTGCAACACCCTATATATTTTTCAGTCTTTATTACCAATGGCGTTTTGTCAAACAGTGGTGTCCGCTTTGCTTATCAGTACAGGCAGCCATATTTTCTGAAATGATATGGAGCATTTTTACGTTTTGGACAGCAAACATATCCCTATCATCGGCTTTTTCGCAAATATTAACATTTGGTTTTTGTATTTTATTGCCAATCGTTTCCTGGTATGGTCTTAAACAGATGTTTGCGTCAGCGAAAGATGCAAAATTATACTCATCAGCATATAAACGCCTTCAATACAATCCTGAAATATTTAATAGTCTTTTGGTCCAGCAAAAGAAACTACACGATGGATGGCAGCATCAAGGCATAGATATAGGGAATAGTAATGCTGAGCACATAATTGTGAAAATATGCAATCCATATTGCGGTCCTTGCGCCAGAGCACATGCGGAACTTGAGGAAATGATAAAGCACAGTTGCGATTTAAAACTGAAAATAATATTTATTACAAAAAATAATGACAATGGCAGGAGTGCCGCAGTTGTAAGGCATTTGTTAACGATTGCAGCTAAAGGTAACGCAGTAGAAACGCAGCGATGTTTGGATCACTGGTATTTAGCGGAGAACAAAAGTTATGAAGAATTTTCACAGTTATATCCAGTAGGCGGAGAACTGAAGCAGCAAGAATCAAAAATAGAAGCCATGAATAAATGGTGTGAAGATGCGGAGATAATGTTTACCCCTACCATTTTTGTAAATGGATACCGGTTACCTGAGAACTACAACCTGGGACTATTGAAACATATTTTATAAAGAATCTCTTCGGCCGAAGAAAAGGGAAAGCCGAAAACCTTTAGAAAAGAGTAGGCAACATATTTAAAATTAAATTGGTAATTATGAAAAAGCTAAGCATTGAAAGCGTAAAAAAATTGAGCAGGAGTGAGATGAAAAAAATAGTGGCAGGAAGTGGTGGTGCATGCCTAAACGGCTGTTTTGGAACCTGCACAATTAATTGTTTTGACCATCAAGTAACCGCAGGTTGCGAAAGTAGCACTGGGGTATGCGGGTGCCAGGCAAGTTGTGGGTAACGCAATTGTATTGCTACGTACTGCAGTTTACTATATAGGGAACTGCAGTTTTACGTTTGCAAATTTCGTTAAAAAACTCACGTGATATTTGATAAAAGAAAGGCATTTTGACTGGAAGGATTATGATTGATGAATTCAAAATAGGCCAAATGAAGAAGATCGCAATTATAGTCTGTTATCTGGGTAAACTTCCATGGTATTTTAAATATTATTTGCATTCTTGTACGTTTAATAAATCAGTTGATTTTTTTATAATCACGGATGACAAATCGTTTATTGGGAGACATTCTATTAATGTGCATTTTATCTACAAAACGTTACTTGAAATTAATAGCTTGTCGTCCAAAAAGCTTGGATTTACCGTTAATATTCAAAACGGCTACAAATTCTGTGATTTCAAGCCTGCTTATGGCTTTTTATTTGATGAAATTATTTCCGGTTATGATTTTTGGGGTCATGGAGACATTGACGTGATTTACGGTAATATCAGAGAGTTTATTACAGATGAATTAATGGAGGTTTATGACTTAATAAGCGTACGACCAGATTGGACGCCTGGCTGTTTTTTGCTTTTTAAGAACACTGAAAAAATGAAACTACTTTTTACGCATAGCAGAGACTATGAAAAAGTTCTATCTAGCTGTTACCATTACTGTTTTGATGAAACAAATTTTCGACACGCTGAATTTACAGTGGGAAAAAAATACTATGAGATAAGTTCCGAAATCGAAAGTATGATGCATGTGATCCGGAAATTGGAAACTGAGGGATATTTGAAGCCATATTTTAATTTGCACATTATAGAAGGAAGGCCTGGTAAATTGAAATGGGAAAAAGGAGTTTTGATTTATAAAAATGAATATGAAGCTATGTTATACCATTTAATAAAACTGAAGGAAGTATATCATCCGAAAAGAACATCTAGAAAAGTTCCGGATACTTTTTGTATTAGCCCTACAAGGATCTATTCATAGGTAAATTTAGTGACTTATAATATTAATTATGAATGACTTGGTTTCGGTCTCCCTACCTCTAAATATGTGTTCGGCAGAATCCGAATTATACATTCCCTACATAACTTACAAACATCCGGTTCAAAAAATAAAATATTTCAAAAATGTTCTCGTCACATTTTCCGGATTTTGTATAAATAAAAATGGTCTAATTAAGGAGTGCCATCACAATAACGATATCCAATATCAGTCATATTTTAACGAAGCGAGTGAAAATTATTACGCGGTAGTTGACGACCCAAAGAAGCTGATAATCTTAGACAATGATACAAAGTATTTAGCTATACATCACCCATGGTTTAATTATTATCATTGGATTTGCGAATCCATATTTCGATTGTGGTTAGTTCGGCGAAAATTGAATATACTCACATTGATACTTCCGGAATTCTACCATGATGTAGATTTTATAAAAGATTCCCTTGAGCCATTTGAAATAAAAAAGATATTCTATATCCCTGACGCGAGGAGTATTCTTGTCAAAAATCTCTGTTTGCCGCAATTGAAACCAGTTTGTGATTCCTATAACGCAAGGCATTTGAGACAGGTTAATCGATTTTACAGAAATTATGTTGAAGCTAAAAAAATAGACATTCTCGAAAATACTGATAGAGTATACGTAAGTAGAAAATTAGCGGGAAGAAGGAAAGTTATTAATGAAGAAGAAATACTTAAGATTCTTTATAAATATGATTTTAGTGTATATCAGCCGGAGAAATACACTTTTCTTGAGCAGGTAAGCATTTTCTCTAAAATAAGATATTTAGTTGGCGAACATGGCTCAGGATTAACAAATATATTATTTATGAATCCAAAATCTTCGGTTTTGGAATTGCATAAAAACAAAACCAACGAATTGAACCATCCAAGCTTTCTTTTTTGGTACATGGCAGAGGCGCTGGATATCAACTATTATCATCAAAGCTGTGAAACCTACGGAAATGAAGATTATTTCGATGGGAATTACGTTATTGACCCGAAGTTATTTGAAAATAACTTAATAAACATGATCTCTAAAACGTAAAATATGAAAAACCTTCTGTTGGTTACATATGTAGATTTTTGGAGAAGGGGTTCAGGTCATAGGGCCAGGATAAGTTCTATTATTACTTATCTTAATGATAAGATCGAGATAACCGTTTTTTTTGCTGGCTGCCAAAAAGATGGCGATGATATTCTAATTCGTAAACAATTTCCTCAGATAAAATTTGAATTTGCAGGTCACGATTTACCAATTACATTTAAAGAGTATAGAGAGAAATTCGAAGACTTTATTAAGGACAGATATTTTGAAATAGCACTTATCGAATATATTGAATTATCTGGTGTTTTGGAGTTTCTGCCCAATACTACCATGAAAATACTAGATACTCATGATGTCGTTTTTCAAAGAATCAAAAGCTTTAAAAAATATGGAATACAGTATGACGGAATTGTCCTTAATAAGAAGGAGGAATTAAATATTTATAAATGCTATGATTATGTTGTTTTGATTCAAAAAAACGATTTTGAAAATATTGCAAAAAATATTGATTCTAAGAAACTGTTATTAGTTCCTCATTCGACTAATTGTAGAAAAGAAAAGATTAAGAAAAAGGCCCGAAACGTTGGGTATGTTGCGAGCCCTTATAGCCCAAATGTCGATGCCTTGAGTTGGTTTATACGGAATGTTTGGACCGATATAATTGTAAAACATGATTTGATATTAAATGTCTATGGAAATATCAAAGACAGTTTTTTAATGCCTTCGGAAACGAGTAGGATGAATATAGTATTTCATGGTTTTGTAGATGACTTAGAAGAGCAATATAAATTACTTGATATAATTATCAACCCGATTCGATGTGGAGCAGGGTTGAAAATTAAAAACGTAGAAGCCCTGAGTCATGGGATACCATTGATAACATCTAAGCACGGTGCTTCCGGAATTGAAGATGGGGCCTCTGATGCATTTTTAATAGCTGATAAACCAAAAGAATATCAAAAAGCATTTGATGCCATCTTGGAAAATTATAGTCTAAGAAAAAGGCTTTCTAATAATGCGTACAAGTATGCTCAATTTCATTTTTCTCAGGAGAAGTGCTACTCTAAGATTTTGACGGTAATAAATTAGCTATAATGGTTAAAAAAAGTCTAAAGATGGATAAAAATTTATTGAGGTTTCATTTAATTGAGCCGACCTTATTGACAAAGATGACTTTATATCTAGAACCATAAATAACTGATAGTAAAATTGCTACTATACAATGCAATCATTTCCATTCTATCGCCAAATTGAATCTATGGACTGCGGGCCAACATGTCTTCGGATGATTGCGAAATATTATGGTAAAAGCATCGCGCTTCAAACATTAAAGGAAAAATCTCAGATTGGCAAAGATGGTGTAAACATGCTTGGCATAAGCGAGGCCGCGGAAAGTATAGGTTTTAGGACCCAGGCAGTAAAATTAAACTATTCAGTGCTTTCAAATGAAGCACTACTCCCCTGTATTCTTCACTGGAATCAATATCATTTTATAGTGCTGTACAAAATAAAAAGGAAGAAATTATATGTGGCTGACCCGGCTCATGGGTTAGCAATATTTACCAAACAGGAATTTTTACAACGATGGATAAATGATAAGAATGAAAATAAGAATGACGAAGGAATTGCTTTATTGATTGGACCTAATCCAACATTTTACGACCCTGATGATTACAATACTCGTATTAGTGAATCGCGATCGAAATTGGCGTTTAGAAATATATTCAATTATATCTTGCCATATAAGAGAATGATATTTCAGCTTTTTATAGGTTTAGGAATTGGAAGCATTTTGCAGCTAATCATTCCGTTTCTTACACAAAGTGTTGTAGATGTTGGCATTAATACGGCTAATATCGGTTTTGTCTATTTAGTTCTATTAGCCCAAATTGCTTTGTTTGCGGGAAGGTTGATCGCCGATTTTATAAGATCTTGGATTTTACTTCATATCAGTACCCGCATTAATATTGCCATACTGACAGATTTTTTAATCAAGTTAATGAAGTTACCTCTAAGTTATTTTGATAGTAAAAAAACTGGCGACATTCTCCAACGTATGAACGATCATCAGCGAATCGAATCATTTTTAACAGGGTCATCAATTAATATTCTTTTTTCCGGCACGACATTAATTATCTATTCTGTAATACTTGCGCTTTTTAACAAAGGCATTTTTACCGTTTTTATTATTGCAACTATATTATATTCTATATGGGTGATATTATTTTTAAAGAGAAGAAGAGTGCTTGATTACAAACGATTTGATGTTGCGTCGCTGGAGCAAAGTACTGCTATTCAAATAGTTCAGGGAATGCAAGAAATAAAATTGAATGGAGTTGAAAGACCCATGCGATGGAATTGGGAAAGATTGCAGTCAAAAATGTTCAATTTAAATAGTAAGAGCTTGGCTCTTAATCAATGGCAGCAATCTGGAGCATCGTTTTTAAATGAAGGTAAAAATATATTTATCACTTTTTTATCGGCAAGTGCCGTAATCAAGGCACAAATGAGTTTAGGAACCATGCTTGCCATTCAATATATGATTGGACAGCTAAATAGCCCAATTGAACAAATGATAAGTTTTGTACAAAGTTGGCAAAATGCAAAAATAAGTATGGATAGGTTGAATGAGATACATCGAATAGAAGACGAAGAGCCCGGAAATAAGCTTCTATTGCAAACATTACCTCCTGCATTTACCAGACAATTGACCGGTGGTGCAATTCCAGCGTCTTTAAGATTTGAGTTGACTGAAAAATTTCCCGTAGGAGATTTAAACTTTACTAATAAACCTAAATCAAATTCAATAGATAATTTAGATAAGGAAGGAATTTGTTTTTCTGATGTAAGTTTTACATATTCGGGAGCTGGTAATGAACCTGTGTTGAAAGAAATTAACTTAAGTATTCCCAAGGGAAAAACAACAGCGATTGTAGGTGTTAGTGGAAGCGGGAAAACAACGCTAATGAAGCTGATATTGAAGTTCTATGAACCACAAAAAGGTGTTATTAAATTAAATGCTATATCATTGAGCAATATTAGTCACAAAATTTGGCGGTCACATTGCGGAGTGGTCATGCAGGAAAGTTTTATTTTTTCTGATACTATTGCTCGAAATATCGCGGTAGGGGAAGAAAAAATGGATGTAGATAAACTAAATCATGCCGTGTCGGTTGCAAATGTCCGGGAATTTGTCGAAGACTTACCTTTGGGATTTAATACAAAAATTGGAGCTGAGGGCGTCGGTATTAGCATGGGACAGCGACAACGCATACTAATTGCTCGCGCCGTCTACCGGAATCCTGAATTTATATTTTTTGATGAAGCCACAAATAGTCTTGACGCAAATAATGAACGCACTATAAATGATAATCTTGGATCATTTTTGAAGAATAAGACGGTTATTATAATAGCCCATCGTTTAAGTACAGTCAGGCATGCAGACCAAATTATAGTTTTGAATAAGGGGATTATCACTGAAAAAGGAACACATCAGGAATTGGTAAACCTCAGGGGTGAATATTATACACTTGTTAAAAACCAATTGGATTTAGGAGTATGACCAAATGTCAAAAAATGAAGACTAAATATCAAGAACAAGTATTTTGAAATTCAACATTACACATATCATATCTCAATTCGAATTCATTAAAATACTTAGATACAATGGAAAATAATTTCCTTGAAATAAAGTTTCAAAATGAATTAGTTAGTAGCGAAATGCAGGATGTTATTGGCTACCGTCCACATTGGATAGTCAGAAGAGGAAATACTTTATTTTTCTTAATTCTCATATCTATTATTGCTTCAACGTGTCTGATAAATTACCCTGACCTCGTAAGAGGTTCTATGAAACTTACAGCAACCAATGCACCCAAACTATTGCTTGCAAAATCAGAAGGCAAACTTGAAAAACTATTGGTATACAACGAGGAAGAAGTGAAGCAGGGCCAGTTGCTAGCATTTTTGCAGAGTACCGCTTCTCACCTTCAGGTGTTACAACTAAGAAACTGGATTTATGAAATAGAGCCGTCTATTCTCAACGATGATTTAGATATATTCTTGTCAAAACCATTACCAGAATTTAACCAATTAGGTGAACTACAAGTAGCTTTTCAAGAATTCCAAAATTCTTTTAAAGAAACAATTCAAATCCTTGCTGATGGTTATTATCAACAAAAAAAAAGGTCTTTACTTAAGGATGCGCTCTTTCTAAAATCGATTCAGGCAAATAACTTTCAGCAGCAACAGTTATTAAAACAGGATTATGAATTACAATTTATGGAATACAAAGCGAACGAAACATTAGCAAAAGATAAAATAATTGCACCCCTTGAATTGAACCAAAATAAAGGTAAAGTAATTCTTAAAGAACAAAATATACGACAAATGGAGGCGCAGCTAATAAACGATGAAATGGCTCTTCAAAATAAAAAAAAAGAACTGCTTGAATTGCAGAAATTTATCACGGACCAAAAGCAGAAAGTTTTATCTGAATTTTTTGATTTGAAAAGCAAAATTCAGGCTTGGATTGAGCAATATATCGTGGTTTCGCCGGAAAATGGGAAAGTACTATTCGCATCGTTTTTGGAGAATAATCAATTGTTGTCACAAGGACAGGAATTATTTTATATTCAACCTAAAGAAAGCGAATACTTCGGTATACTATCGGTATCGCAAGGCGGTTTGGGAAAAATACAAATTGGGCAAAAGGTATTGGCGCGGTTAGAAAGTTATCCGAGCAATGAATTTGGATATTTGACAGGCGAGATAAAATTTATATCAAATATTTCAACTTCGAAGGATAGTTTCTGGATTAAAGTGGATTTCCCTAAAGGTTTACAAACCACCTATAATGCGAAAATACACTTCAGGAACAATCTTTCGGCCCAAGCTGAAGTCATAACTGACAACCGTAAATTGATTGAGAGATTTTTGGGTCAGGTAAAAGTTTTAACCGAGCGTTAGAATAATCTTGAAGGAAAAATTAGGGAGTTGGAGTAACACGGGCTTGTATTTTACACGCAAATTCAAAAATGGGATCTGTGGTGAATTCGCAAATAGGAATCATGACTCCAGGTAAGTAGTGTTTTATGTAAAAATGAAGAAGGCCTTTTAATGTTTGAGTTCAATTAAACATAATATCTTTGGAATATAAAAAAGGCATGTCATTATTAAACGATCCTGTTGACTTAACGATAAATATTTTAAGTCGGTAGGTCATAATTAGGGGATTTGAAGTTAACTAACCAAGCCATTAGCCAATGTATTTACGGCAATTCATAAAAGAATTTCTATTACAACGGAACATCTTGGAATTTCTTACAAAGCGTTTTTTATTATTATTTTATTTACTCGTAGTTATTCAAAAGGTTTCTTACTCCCAGTCAAATAGTACAAATTTCAATAGTATTTTGTCACGTGTAGAGTTCGTTAGGAAGAACCGACCGGTAGAGAATGTTTATATTCATTTTGATAAACCCTATTACGTATCTGGAGACACAATTTATTTTAAGACGTATGTTACGTTTAATGAACTGCATAAACCAACACCACTTAGCGAAGTTGTTCACGTAGATCTTATTGGCCCAGAAAATAATATAATAAATTCAGTCAAATTAAAACTGAAGCGGGGCACCGCTTATGGAGACTTTGAATTGGCCGATTCACTTCCTGCTGGATTGTATCGCATTAGGGCTTTTACTAGATGGATGCTCAATGATGAAAATGCTTCAATTTTTAATCAAATGGTTACTGTAGTCTCTGCAAATCAATTTTCACAAATAAAAGTGGTATCAATAAACGATTCGCGAATTGGCAAGCCCGATATTCAATTTTTCCCTGAGGGCGGCGAATTGTTAATGGGCGTAGAAACTAAAGTTGCTTTTAAAGCGATTGGGAATAATGGAATGGGAATTAAAGTGAAAGGCGTTGTGGTCGATAATAACGGCAAAGAAATAACACGTTTTCAATCTTCGCATCTTGGTATGGGTTTTTTTTATCTTAGGCCAGATGATGGGAAATCTTATAGCACAAAATTAACTTTTAGCGATGGTTCAAGTACAATCGCCGTATTGCCAAATGCCAACCTGGCGGGAATTGTATTGTCAGCCGATAACGAAGCACAGGATACGGCAGTAATTACTGTATTAGCGACCAAAGAATATTTTAAAGAACATCAGAATGAAGATATAACGTTGTTGATATATTCGGGCGGGATTCCTTTGATGGCAAGGGCGAAACTTGATAGTGAGCGTATTGATTTTGCGATAGATAAAAGACCACTACATTCCGGCATTATGCGGGCAACTTTATTTTCGTCACAATCCGAGCCCTTGAGTGAACGCTTACTTTTTGTAATGAATCGTGATCAACTGAATTTAAATCTCAAAAGCGAAAAGGATATTTATAGTAAACATGAAAAAATAGAAATTAATTTACAAGCCAAAAGTCAAACGAACAATCCGGTTCAGGGTGACTTCTCAGCTGCAGTGGTTAATGAAGATATATTAATGACAGATGATGATAAAGCGACCTCCATTATTACTAATCTCTTATTAACAAGCGAGCTAAATGGGTATGTGGAACAACCCAATTATTATTTTACACATCCCGGAAATGAAGTACCTGAAAACTTGGATTTGCTTATGATGACACAAGGCTATCGGCATCTTCTATGGAAACAGATAATATCTGACAGTTTGATTCCATTACGATACAAAGCTGAAAGTTTTTTCCAAATCCAAGGTTCCGTAAAGTCTATTTCTGGTAAGCCAGCGAGAAATGAGAAGATCACATTAAGAGATGCGGCAGGACAAGGACCAGAGCTAAAGGAAACAACTGATTCCTCTGGCCATTTCGTTTTCAGGAATTTGGATTTTAGTAAAACTGTTCATTTTACCATTACTGCATCAAAAAATACATCGAGAATTATCCTCGATGGCGAGCCTCTTCCTATGATCAATCAATCAGATATTAATGAAATTTTGTCTTATAGTGACAGTAATATGAACAATTATTTGAAAACTGTAGCTGGTGATCAAAAATTCAGGAATGAAAAAAATGTTAAGGTATTAAAAACTGTTATCGTACCTGGTAAGAAGTCCGAAGATAATTATCAAACTGAGAGTCTGGCCGGATCTGGACATGCAGATCAAGTGATGCACGGTAGTGAACTTAAAGGTGGAGGATCATTATCGGAGCAACTAAATGGGCGTCTCCACGGAGTTATATTTGTAAATGGCATTCCTTTACAATCATTGAATATAGAAGCGAATGGAAAAGATAAGCCTACACCAATGATGATCCTTCTCGATGGAGTTCAGATGTATTCACCGAACATAAATGATATTAATTCAGCTGAAATAGAAACTATAGAAGTGCTCAGATCCGGAAACGCAAGTATGTATGGCTTTAGCGGTTCGGGAGGTGTACTGGTGATAACGACCAAAAGACCAAAGGAAATTAAAGTAGAGAATGCATTAGATTCCAACTCCCTGCAAATTGCTATGACTGGGTTTTATAAAGCAAAGGAGTTTTACTCGCCTAAATATCAAGCGACCGATACATCAATTATAGAAAAGGACCTTCGTACAACTGTTTTTTGGAAACCTGACGTTATTACAGACAAAAATGGCGAAGCTTCTATAAGCTTTTATAATAATGATTTAAGCGGTAACTACAAAGTTGTAATTGAAGGTATTGATGAGAATGGTGATATCGGAAGAAAGATTTACAGGTATCAGGTAAGGTGATTCTTTCTGAAATTATGATTACAATTGTAAACAAATCATGAAAAGTTTAGAAAATTATATTTTATTCTTACTGCTATTTCTGCTGAGCTTGAGTTCTGTAGCACAAACGCGGCATTTAATAACTGGAAATGTGATCGACGAGAGAAATACACCATTACATGGTGCAACTGTTTTTCTAACAGGCAGAATGAACATCACAGCAACAGATGTAAACGGCAATTTTATTTTGGACAACCTTTCTGCAGGGCATTATAGTGTTGTAATTACGATGATTGGATATAAGCCCATTGTGAGGGACGTTACGATTAATGATCATGACTTAAAACTATCGTTGCAGTTGTCTTTGCAGACAACAAATCTGAAAGCAGTGACAATCCACCCGGATAGGTCAAGACTTGAAAACCTGGAAGTATTTAAGAAGCAATTCCTCGGCGAAACGGAAAATGCTCCGCAATGTAAAATCCAGAATTCAGAAGTTCTAACTTTTAATTACGATAGAAAAACGGGAAAACTTACAGCTAGCACTGACGATGTATTGATAATTAAAAACCTTGCTCTAGGTTATAAGCTAAAGTACGTTCTTCTAAATTTTAATTATGATGAAAGCAAAAACTCTGTTATTTATGAAGGTTATCCTTCGTTTGAAGAACTAAAAGGTTCATCTGAAGAAGAAATACAATGGAAGATCAATCGGCGCATTGCTTATCTGGGGTCAATTCATCAGTTCATTAGGTCTATTTACGACGAAAATTGTAAAGCTCAGGGATTCATTGTCTATAAAATAAAAAACAGATCGCCATTTGACCTAACGAGTTTTAATAAAAGCTTAATAAGAATTGATTATCGGCAGGTATCGTTTGACACATTATTAACCGCAAAAGATGATCATTTTAAAACTCTAAATTTTAAAGATGCTCTATACGTAATTTATTCAAAAGGGAAAGAGCAAGTTGAATATAAGAATAAAAACTATAGCCTGGACGGTGTATACACGGACAGGTGGCTGCCAGAAGGTCAGGTTTCAATCGTAAATCTTTTTGGACCAATAACAATCGATGAAAATGGTCTATTTATACCCACTTCCAATATTTACTTTGAGGGTTATATGGGGTGGGAAAAAGTAGCCGACCTCGTACCTTATGAATATAATCTGGAAGAACAGAATTAAAAACGTAATTACTTCAAATGCTATAACCATCTTAGGGGTTGAAATACATGTAGAAGATCATCTAATGGCTATTAGAAATTCAATGATGCAAGCCTAGATTGACCAGAAAGTTTAGTTCAGCTTGATTAAAGCAACTAAAATTCGTAAAAGCTATTTACGCCAAATTCCAAATCAGGCAGGGTTTTTCTAAAATTTGATTTTTGTTTCTTTTGTCCGACCCCTTATAAACTGGACATTCTTCTGAAGATAGTTTAGTAGTTTTTCATTTTCAAAAGGGATCGGATTTTAATTTTTCTATACTGTTTCAGGAGCCTGACGTTTATGCGAACCGTGCCTTCTTTTTTCATTGTACCATTTATAATAATGGTCGATAACCTTGTACATGGAAGATGGATTCGAACTCAAAAAGATATATCACTTCTCTTTGCAGATTTGAGTGCAAATGCTCAGGGATTCCATCATCATTATTGCGGCTAAGGAAATATTTTCTCAACACGCGACCGGGTTTCTAGGAAAAAGATCAAGAAAAAATTGACATTTCGCTATTGAAAAATTATTGTCAAAAGCCGGTAAAAAGATAAATGAGACAAACGCGCCCAAAGAGTAAAAAAGAGTTCGACGAGCAAAAAGAATTTTTCAAGATGCTCCACGTTCCAACGATGTCATATAACCTTTTATTTTCCCTGAAGCAAAAGCCTCATGTAAGTTATACAAAATTCAACCATAAAAAGACCTCACATGGGGATTGAAAAAAATATGTAATAAAAAGCCGCTTTCGAGAAGCGGCTTTTTATTACATGGATATGGATTCGAAACGGGTTATTTAAAGAATATTTATAGAACCTGCGTAAATGGAAGTAGAAACTAATAGGCTATTAGGAGATGCGAACCCGAACCATACTTCTATTCTTTGTTTGGAGAAGCAAGCAACATTCATTAGGAAAAACTTCTCTCGTCGTTCCGGGCCGTCTAATTCATATCTGAATTGTTGAGTGGATTCGCTATAAACTAAAACGAACAAACTGTCGGATTTTCCTACACCGCGTTTCATCTTTTCCCATGACCAGCTAAATTCCAGAAGTCCCTTTGCAGCTGACTCCACATGATATTTTTCAGGATTGGGTATATTTCCTTCTCCAAGAACTACTTTGCCATAGTCGATTCGCTGATCTGGATGCCTGCCTTGCATCGCGTTGCGCAAAATTTGCGACATGGCTTTGTGATAGCCTTTTTCGCCGTTTGGCTTATCATATTTTCTAATTAAAGGAAGAATAGGTTTTATAAACCCGGTTGCAATTGCCATATTTCTTCGGATTTCCAGCTCTCGAATGCTGGGTTCACTTCTTCTCAGTCCACGCTTTTTCGAAAAATATTGTTTTCCGTTTACGACACGTCCGATGACATCGCCGAATTTTCCGCTGACGAGAAAGGGAAGTTGATTGTCTTGAACTTTCATGATAATAATTTTAAAATGTTTAGTATGGAAATGGATTTTAGATGTAAATACCTTCCGGACTTCAGGAAGTATTTCCATACTGCGCCCTCGACAATACAGAACTAGATTTCCGTTTTATGTGACTATTCAGTAAGTTTTTGAGATCAGATTCTTTATAAAAAATTTTTCTTCCAATGCACGTGTAAGGTAGCAGCCCCTTGCTTCTCCAAGTCTGTAAAGTGCGGTCGCTGATATGCATCCGCATCATAATTTCCTGTTTGTCGATCCAGACTTCCTCCGTTTTTTCATTTTTCATTGTTGAATTTTTAAAACCCGGCACCCGAAAGTGCCGGGTCATTTCTTTTTACCAATACCGTAAAAAGATGCGGGTTTCATAGGAGAAAATTGAATTCATATTACTGCTTGTTTCGCTTTATGGAAGCAAATATGGAATCGTTTTTTAATTCCATTTCGGAGGCTCCGAAAGATTTTTAAAAAATATTTTCAGGAAGAAGTCCGATAAACGCAGGAGAGCGCTACAAGAAGCAATAAACCGCAGCGGCCAGCAACCAAACGCAACATAAAGCAACATAAGGCAACATGAAGCAACATAGCGCAGCCGTAAAATAATTTACAATGCGCTGCAGTTTGTATGGCTTGCAGGTATATCGCAAACTGATACTAGTTAAGAATGCGAGGGCCCCCTGTAAAAAAACAATTATTAGTAAACAAGGTCAGTTTTTCAGGTGCTGTTATAAGGCCATTATCGACGGTATATCGTAGGCGAAACGCAGCATCAAAAAAAGGATCTATTAAATCACATTTAAAAAACAATATGGCACAGACAGTAGACAATATTGTAACCAAAGGATTCTTCGGAAGTCTCGACAAAACGTTGACATTCCGTCAGAGAGCCGGCGTTACAATTGTTTCGAAAAAGCGAAGGGCAAGTTCCGCTGCGCCTTCTGAAGCAATGCTCGCCGTGAGATCCAGGTTTCTAACTGCGGTAGCATATGGGAAGAAAGCAATGTTGAATGCTGCAACAAAAGCGTTGTATAAAACAGCCGCAACAGGATTGCAAAGTGCATATAACGTTGCCACTGCAGATGCTTTTACGCCCCCTGTAGTAAACAAGATCGACAGCAGCGCTTATCACGGTGCTGTGGGCGATACGCTGGAGATAGAGGCAACGGACAATTTCAAAGTATCAGGTGTTGTCGTAACCATCGATAGCGCCGCCGGTGCTTTGATTGAAACCGGTAATGCAGTACTCGATGAAAACGGAAACTGGAAGTACACGGCAACAGTCGCCAATGGAGTTACTGCCGGATCGAAGATCACTGCGGTTGCGTCCGACCTGCCAGGAAATACCGGCACACTCAGTGTAACCCTTTAATCCGTAAACCAAACCAATGAAAACAAAATGGAACTGGAGCTTTTAAGAACATATTATCCTGAGGGAACCAATGGTAGAATGCTTACGCAGGGTGGCTTGAGATTTTATTTTATCGAACTCCCCTGGAAGAATAACCACGCACAGGTTTCGTGCATACCCGAAGGAAGATATGAACTGGAAAAAAGATGGAGCCCAAAATTTCTCCGGCATTTGCAGGTGATGCATGTGAAGGATCGCGATTGTATTCTCATTCATCCGGCAAATGATGCACTGCATGAACTTAAAGGCTGTATCGCTCCGGTTTCATTTTTAACCGGTATGGGAAAAGGTACCGGCTCCAGGGTCGCTTTGAAAAAGCTGACCGATCTGGTATTCGCCGAACTCGACCGGAGTAACCCTGTTTTTCTAACTATTAAAAAGGATGTTGATGTCCATAATTGAGAGACTTCTGTCACCCACGCCTGCGTTTTTTCAAAAGCTGAGGAACATCGGGTTGGTGCTCGCCGCGGTAAGTGCCGCGATCGTAGCCACACCCGTTGCACTACCCGCAATCGTCACAACGATTGCCGGTTACCTCGCTGTTGCAGGAACCATGCTCAGTGCCGTGAGTCAGGTCACTGTTCCGACAGACACAAAATGACATCTCAAAAAGGTGTGTAAAAGAAAGTCCCCGCTTCGGCGGGGCTTTCTTATTTTGGTTTTTCTTATAGTTTCGTACTCTCACCCCGTCACACCCTCACACTTGCTTAATCTTTTTTCCACGCCGATAAATCTTTCACGACTTCAGGTTTGATAATCTTCAGGCTTCCCGAATCCAAAACCGCTTGCTGCCCCGGCTGCAATAACACCGGTGTAATATATTTTCCTGCAGCTGAATCTATGCACAATGATCCTCTGACCAACGTAGCAGTGGTTGCGGCTCCGCCGAAATAAGCGTGCAAATAAAAATCGCCTCCGGTGGAAAACATATACATACTGCGACTGGTCTTATCAGCAACGGCCTGGCGGAACGCTGAAGGTGTTGTGCTGTCGGCAGGGGGTGAAATTTTTATTTCATAAACATGTTTATTACCCATTGGGATATGCACGTACACTTCGCCGGTTAGAAAAATATGGATCGAGTCGATTTTTTGCCATGCCGGATATTTAATGGTTGAATTTGTATTAAGCCATATTTGGGTGCTGTCTGAATAATTCAGGAACAGGCGATCCTCCTTGGATGTGAAAAGCCTGAAATAAACATTTTTACCCAGATTGCTTGTGTCCAGAACATTCCCAAGTAACCAGCCTTCCGATTCTCCCTGAATTTTTAGTGAGGCAAAACCTGATAGAATGCCGCGATTGAAATCGGTGTTGTCAAGCAGATCAGAAAAATCCATCACGGCAGCCAGTTGATCTTCTGTGTCCCTGGCCGGATGATTATGAGCTGATAAGAACCGAAAAACGATAACACCTATGTACACGACAGCTATTACTAGAATAGTAGCTGCAATTTTTAGTATCCGGAATCCGATTCTACGAACTGCGGATTTTGGTTTTGTTACTGTTTGAGTGGACTGGCTTTTCTCAAGGCGGCTCAGTCTGCTGTCTTCAAGAGCTTTCAGATCCTCCTGGATTTTTACCGGATCAATCGCTTCCTGGAACATCGTTTCGTTTTTTGGAGAAAGTTTGCGCCAGGCCTCGAGTTCAGCGGTTTCTTTTTTGCTTAGTTCTTTGCGAATATAACGGAATATAAGTTTACTGATCTGTTCGGTGTTTGTCATAAAAAAAAGTTTAATAGATAAAGTGTAAAACGTTTGGCCTGTTCCAGATCCCATTTCAGCTTTTGTCTGGCTTCATAATAGCGGTTGTAAACGGTTTTTGCGGCAATATTGAGAAGCTTGGCCACGGCCTCATTAGACATGTCTTCGAAATACCGGAGACGAAAAACCGTTTTCAGACTTTCGGGAAGTTTTTCAATGCTTTTGTAAAGAAGTGACCTCGTTTCACTATAAATAATGACGTTATCGAGGTCCTCGTCTTCGTAAGGAAATACTTCATGCAGTTCTTCGTGTTTTTTCTGTGACTTCTCCTGTTTTCTGAAATCTTTTTTACAAAGATTTCTGGCCGTATTAAACAGGAAGTTTCGTAAATCAGTGATTTGATCAAAACTGCGGTCGAATTTGAGGAGCACTATGAAAGCTTCACTAACCAGGTCCTCTGCATTGTACGCGTCCCGTGTAATTTTTCTGACCATCACGAGGAGCGAATCGTGGTAGAGATCGTGAACAGAGCCGCGTGCTCTGTCTTCACCTCTGTTGAACCCACGTAGGATTTGTTCTTTTGAAAGGGGTTGCATGGCTACTAATTAAGGGATAAAAAAATGCAATCCATCACGAGTCCGTCAGGTTCTCAGAAGTATACGGATGGGGGCTTTAGATCGGCCCCGTTTTTATTGCAATAAAACTTTTGAAAAAGTACAAACTAAAATAGTTCTAACATCAAAAAGTAATCATATTCTGAAAATAAAACCTGTATGCTTTGGGACACATGGATTTCCCTGTTAATTAGAAAATAAAAGCTGTATTCCCCGAGCGAATCCATTTTCCCTGGATTTTAAAAAATAATCTGTATGCCTTATCCAGCCTGCTTTTCCCTGAATTGTTGATAAATAAATAGTTGACAAAACTGATAAAATTATCAAATGGAAAATCTAAGTTTAGTTTTTATTCTTTTTAAAAACAAGAGAAAAAAACATTTTTTTTCACCTTAAAAAAACAAAAAATTATGGTTACCAACCCTGAAAAAACCCTCATTTCCAATCAACCAATGGCGGACGTATTTGAATCGATTTTCGAAATCATGCACGAATTGAAATGCTTAAATCAAAATATTTCACTGGAGACTTGGGTGGCCGCCGATTATCCCACGTTGATCGGCAGAACGATTGAAAGGCTCGAGAAGTTTCGCGAGAGATTTGTTCAGAATTTATTTAAGCCCTGCAACAATGGATTGGTGCTTACAGTACCTACGGTTTGTTTGACGGAATTAGGATATGCCATGCAGGCCAACAAAACATTCAACAACGGTGAAGCGCCTGTTCATAAAATCCTGACTGCCCTTGGAAACATGGCCAACGTAAATCTCGGCAATACGTCCAGAACCTTTCAGCAGATCCGCTATCGCAAGACAGGACAAACCAAATACCTGGATTCGCTTAAAATGAGTCTGACCGACAGGCTCAACGATTTTGAATAAGAACACTCACAAATTATAAACCTAAAACATCTATTACAATGGAAAACAAAAACTACACCCAAATGCTGGAAGATAGGTCCTACAGTAAATTATTCAGGGTACTTCCGGTTGAACTGAATCTTACTAACAGGCAGGCTAAAAAAATATATGAATTTGAGGAGGAACGCTGGAATTCCTTCGGAGACATGTCTTACTGGGAAGAGTGGGAGTACGAACGTTCGATTTTCTGGAAAATATTATCAGACGGTCAGTTCAAAATCTATAATAAGAGTTTAACTGCTATTTTAAAACATCATGAGAACGAATTAAAGGAAGAAGATGAAGACAAGGAATGTGAGATTGAATATTACAAGGACCTGTTGTGGTTTGTCGAAAATGACCTGCTGTTTTACCTGAGAACCGAAACAAATGAATGGCAATATCTGGAATTCGGTTTTGATAAGGCCAGAATTACATTTTTGAGATCGGAGTACCACTTATTTTGTAATCGATCAAAAGAGAAAGACCTGCAAGAACACTTTCGGTTTGCTCGCGAATTTCAGCCGAATGGATTGCAGTCCCTCTTATTGAAAAATCAGTTAAGCAGCATGTTGCCTGACTACTGCTCGTTCTACCGGGCAGCGGATACCGACGTTAAATCAGTAATGGATTATCTGAAAAAAATGCCGATTGGAAAGTCAGTAGAAGAAAAATTGTTGGCAAAAAAATGGAGCGAGTTACGAGCAGTCCATGAAGAGAGTTTAAAAAAATGCGAAAGGCATTTCCTGGGCTGGGACGCTTTAACCGAGAAGCACTCAGAAGAACAGGAGAGGGAAGCAAGACTGATGATCCTGATGTTGATAGATAAAACGCAGCATATGTTGGAGGAATATGATAATTCAAATGGATAGAACTTAGACTTAAGAGGAATTTCAAAATCTGTTTTGTGAGACAGTCCAACACTTGTTAATATTTGGCGAATATGTCATTTAGAAAATCGATTTAATTATTAGTTTTTAAATTAAAAGGCTGTCCCAAAAGCAAAAAGCCGGCTCTTGGAGAACCGGCTCTGCTTTTAAAAGTGTAAAATTTGTTAGAGGGCGATCCTTTTTTCAACCATCATCTTACGGAGATTGATCAAACCATAGCGCATACGGCCCAGCGCCGTATTGATGCTGCAGTTGGTAAGAGAAGCGATCTCCTTGAAACTCAGGTCGGCATAGTGCCTCAGGATGATCACTTCGCGCTGATCCTCAGGAAGAAGGTCCAGCATCCGGCGAACACGGTCGTGGCTCTGCCTTTTCATGATTTTAACGTCAGCACCGTCTTCGGTAAAATTGATGACTTCAAAAATGTCCCGGTCATCACTGGTTTTGATGGCAGGGGTCCTTTTTACCTTGCGGAAATGGTCCACGCAGAGGTTGTGCGCAATGCGCATTGCCCAGGGAAGGAATTTGCCTTCTTCTGTGTACCGCCCACCACGTATGGTGTCGATAATCTTGATCAGAACATCCTGGAAAATGTCCTCGGCCAGATACTTGTCTTTGACGAGGAAGAGAATGGAAGTGTACAGCTTGTCCTTGTGGCGGATTACGAGAGCTTCTAGAGCCTGTAAGTCGCCGTCGCGAAATGAATGGATTAATTCATGGTCGGTTTTCGTACGTAGCGAATTCATAAACTTCTACGGTTTTTAAAGGTGATAGGATATATATGTTGGATTTTGGAACGCCTGGCTTTTCTGTGTAGAAGTCCTTACTCTATAAAACTTTTTTATTGTGTTACGAAATGTTAATCAGCATTTAAAGATATACAATTTTTGGAAAAAACAACATTTTGGGAAAATAATTTGTTCTAATAGTTCCCAACATCCTTTCCCGCGCCGGGAAACCGGGTTCTAATTCTTTCAGTTCCAATATATTTGTTGTTCCAATTTATGCCAACTTCCACCCGTATCAAAAAGACTTCTTCCAAACCCAACGGCCCCGCACCCCTGGATTCCATCCAGATAAAAGGCGCCAGGGTACACAATCTGAAGAATATTTCAGTCAACTTTCCACGCAATAAATTTATTGTGGTCACCGGCGTATCAGGTTCCGGAAAATCTTCGTTGACCATCGATACCCTCTTCGCAGAGGGCCAGCGCCGCTACGCAGAAAGCCTCAGCGCCTATGCGCGACAGTTCATGGCCCGCATGGATAAGCCCGACGTGGACTATATTAAAGGTCTCTGCCCCGCCATCGCCATCGAACAGAAGGTAACTACCAGAACCCCCCGCTCCACCGTGGGCAGCATGACCGAGTTATACGATTACCTGCGACTGCTTTTCGCCCGCGTGGGTATTACCTATTCGCCCGTTTCCGGCAGAGAGGTGAAGAAACACGACGTGCAGGATGTGATCAAAGCCATGCAGTCTTTTCATGCAGGCGATAAGGTGCTCATACTGGTGCCTTTTAAACAGCATACCAACCGGAATGCCACGGAAGAATTGAATATTCTCCTGCAGAAGGGTTTTAGTCGGTTATACATTCATAAGGAAACCGTTCGAATTGAAGATTTGCTGACTCCACCGGAGCCTGCAGCAAAGAGTAAAAAGACGGAGCCAAGATTGCCCAAAGCCGATAGTTTCCTGCTGATCGACAGGATCCTCATCAAGGATTTTGATGAAGACGACCAGCACCGCCTCGCCGATTCCATCAGCACCGCATTTTATGAGGGCGAGGGTCAGTTACTCCTTCAAGTGAATGGCGAGGAGAAAATTCCTTTCACCAACCGTTTCGAAATGGATGGCATTCGTTTCGAAGAGCCCGTGCCCAATCTGTTTTCTTTTAATAACCCATACGGCGCCTGCAAAACCTGCGAGGGTTTCGGTCAGGTACTGGGCATCGACGCGGATCTCGTATTGCCCGATAAAAGACTCAGCTTATTCGAAAACGCCGTGGCTCCCTGGAAAGGAGAAAAACTGAGCGCCTGGAAGGATCATTTTATCAGGTCGTCCAAAAAGTATGATTTCCCGATTCATAAGCCCATCATCGATCTCAGCAAAGCGCAGTACCAGTTGCTCTGGGAGGGGAATAAGGAAGTGAATGGCATCAGCGATTTTTTTAAGGAGGTAGAGAAGAATTTATATAAGGTACAGTACCGCGTATTGCTGTCGCGCTATCGCGGAAGAACCGTTTGTCCCGGGTGCCACGGTTATCGCCTGCGGCCGGAAGCCTTGTATGTGAAACTGGGCGGTTTACACATCGGTGAACTCTGCGAAATGCCCGTGGGTAAACTGAACGAATGGTTTGAATCGCTTTCTCTTTCCGTTTTTCAGCAGCAGGTTGCCAAACGTATTTTAATAGAGATCCACAATCGCCTGAAAACCCTGCTGGACGTGGGTTTGGGGTATCTAACCCTCAACAGGCTCGCCAATACGCTCAGCGGCGGCGAGAGTCAGCGCATCCAGTTAACCCGTTCGCTGGGAAGTAACCTCACGAATTCATTATATATATTGGATGAACCGTCCATCGGTCTGCACTCCCGCGATACGCAGCGCCTGATCGGCGTATTAAAGGATCTGCGCGATTTGGGAAATACGGTGGTGGTGGTGGAACACGACGAGATGATGATGCGCGAGGCAGATCATATCATCGATATGGGTCCTCTGGCAAGTCATCTCGGCGGAGAAGTAGTGGCCGAAGGAAATTATGATGCCATTATCAAGAATGAAAAAAGTCTTACCGGAAAATACCTGCGCGGCGATCTGAAGATTGAAGCGCCCGAATTTATCAGGAAACCGAAACATTTTATTACCGTCAACGGCGCGCGCCAGCATAATCTTAAAGACATCACCGTTGCAATCCCGTTGAATGTACTCTGTGTAGTGAGTGGCGTAAGCGGCAGTGGAAAAACCACCCTCGTAAAACAGATTCTTTACCCGGCACTGCAGAAATTGAAGGGTGAATTTGCCGATAAAGTCGGCATGCATCAGTCGATCACGGGCGATATGGATTCCATTAGCCAGATAGAACTGGTGGATCAGAATCCCATAGGCAAGTCTTCGCGCAGCAATCCGGTTACGTATGTAAAAGCGTATGACGAGATCCGCGATTTATTTGCCCAACAGCCCTTGAGTAAACTGCGGGGTTTTCAACCGAAACATTTTTCTTTTAACGTGGATGGGGGTCGCTGCGATACCTGCAAGGGGGAGGGCGAACAGGTGGTGGAAATGCAGTTCCTCGCGGATATTCATTTAACCTGCGAAGTCTGCGGCGGCAAGCGGTTCAAAGAAGAGGTGCTGGACGTACATTACAGAAATAAAAATGTGCACGACGTGCTGGAGATGAGCGTGGACGAAGCGCTCGAATTTTTTAAGGATGAAAAAGATATTCTGCAGAAACTGAAACCGCTGAGCAGTGTGGGTCTTGGGTACATCAAACTGGGACAGTCATCCGATACGCTTTCGGGTGGTGAGGCACAGCGCGTAAAACTGGCTTCTTTTTTAGGAAAGGGGAAAAGTCTCGGGCATATTCTTTTCATTTTTGATGAACCCACCACCGGTTTACATTTTCACGATATCAAAAAATTATTGAGCTCCTTTAATGCATTGATCGAACAGGCTCATTCTGTTCTTGTGGTGGAACACAATACCGACGTCATTCATTCCGCCGATTGGGTTATTGATCTGGGCCCTGGCGCCGGTGATGCGGGAGGAAGTCTCGTGTATGAAGGCGTTCCGCAGGGGTTGAAGAAAGTGAAGGAGAGTTTTACGGGGAAGTACCTTTAGGAAAGTATGGGAGTATGGGAGTATGGGAGTATGGGAGTGTGAGGCGTTAGAAGAATTTTTTGCTTACCATCAGCAAAATATAGTTCAGAATAAATGAGCTGATGATCCAGATAGTTAGTCTCCTTTCCAGTTTGTTCATTCTGTCAATAAGCTCAGTTTTGAAATTATCTATTTTGTCAATCAGCTCAATTCGGGTGACATTTATTTTTTCATTTAGCTCAGTTCTCATTGCATCGATTCTGTCTATCAGCTCAAATTTGGTAACATCCATTCTTACGATTAAATAAATCTTGTCTTCCTTGGTCAGGAACACCATTGTTTTGGTTTCTAAGTTTGATTTAACCGTTTCCATTTCAGCTGTTATTTCTGAATGAATAAATTCAACCAGCTCAAAACTTTCCTGCTCACCTAATCTGCTGCACAGTTTGTTGTACAAAGTTATATTTGAAATACCCATAATTCCAAAGGTAAAAAGACCCTTTTTTAGCTCCGATACAACGAAGAGGTAGTTCTCGTTTCAATGAGCGATCAACCCGCACAAGCTGGCCAGGCCACCAACTCCGCACAAGCGGGCAGGCCAACCAACTCCGCACAAGCGGGGCAGGCGACAGTATTACAACAGAGGTTTTATCGAAACAGCCGTACCGCCACCGGGAGCGAGTTTCACCGTGAGTTTTGTGGTCTGGTCTACTTTTATTTTCCTTATCCTGTAGGCCTCGGGATTTTTTAGCCAGTCTGCATTTTCGGCGTCTTCATATATGGTGGCTTCATATGTTTTTCCTTTGTCGAGGAAGGAGAGGTCGGCCGTCATTTCACGGGCATGCTCATCCGTAATGGCGCCCATGAACCATTGGTTTCCGTTTTTTTCTTTTCTCGTTATCCAGATATAATCGCCCGGTTCGGCTGCGAGTATACGTGTATCATCCCAGTCTGTAGGAACGTCTTTAATGAATTGAAAAGCGTCCATGTGGGCCGTATAGTTTTCAGGAAAATCGGCCGCCATTTGCAGCGGACTGTACATGGTTACATAAAGCGCCAGCTGCTTGGTGAGCGTGGAGTGAACCCGCTTTGTAGAGTCGTGGGAGTAATGGTTCAGTTTAAAAATTCCGGGTGTATAATCCATCGGTCCGCCCATCAGTCTGGTGAAGGGGAGTATGGTTTCGTGTTCAGGCTGATTACCATCCGCGAATGCGTTGTATTCATTTCCCCTGGCCGCCTCGCTGGCCAGAAAATTCGGATAGGTTCTTTGCAAACCCGTTGGACGAACGGGTTCGTGTTCATCAATCATGATATGATAGTAAGCAGCTTTTTGAATCGCACGCAGATAATGATTGATCATCCACTGACCGTCATGGTGTTCACCACGTGGAATGATTTGTCCCACATAACCTGTCTTCACCGAATGGTATCCATGTTCGTTCATAAAACGAAAGGCAGTATCCATCTGCCGGTCGTAGTTGGTTGCCGACCCGGAGGTTTCGTTGTGCATGATGATCTGCACGCCCCTGCTGTTGGCGTAGTTTCGGATGCCATCCACATCGAAATCGGGATAGGGTGTTACAAAATCAAATACATTTTCTTTCCATTTCCCGAACCAATCTTCCCATCCCGTGTTCCAGCCCTCTACCAGTACTCCCTGAATGCCATTGGCAGCCGCAAAGTCGATGTATCGTTTTACATTGGCCGTATTGGCTCCGTGGGTTTTATTCGGAATTAGTTTGCCGTTCGCATCGGTACTGTCGGGATAGTCGGAATAATTCCAGGTGCTGTTGCCTGTTTGCATTTCCCACCATATGCCAATGAATTTCATGGGTTTAATCCAACCGGTATTGGTGATCACCGACGGGTCATTCAGATTCAAAATCATTTTTGATGAAAGTATATCTGCTGCTTTATCACTCACAATGATCGTTCTCCAGGGGGTATGGTAAGGAGCGTGCAGATAGGCTTTGTTGCCAACGGCATCAGGCACGAGGCGCGCAGAGAGTTCAAAGTTTGATCCGTTAACGTGCAATTGCATGGCGGGATAATTCACCAGTGCGGCTTCGTGGATATTGATGTAGAGCCCGTCGGCTGTTTTCATCATCAGCGGAGTTTGCACAGCATAACGGTCAGGCGCAACCCTGACCGCGATGGCCGTGCTGGTTTCCACTAATTGTTTATTGTCTATTGCACTGAGTGATGAGGTCGTATATGGATATTCATTCGTGTCGTAGTCGCCGGGAATCCAGAATGTTTTGTGATTTCCCGCAAGATGGAAATGCGTGCATTCTTCTTCTACAACAAAATATTGCAGGCCGGGCTGTTTTGGAAATTCATAACGAAAGCCCACGCCGTCTTCAAAAACCCTGAAAACCATATCGAGCAAACGATAGGGAGATCTTTTTTGTGCAAGATGTATGCGCAGTTGCCTGTAGTGATTCCGGATATTTTTTACTTCGCCCCATACCGGTTGCCAGCTTTCGTCTACCATTTGTTCTTCCTTGCCCGTAACCGTAAAGTCCCGAAAGAATAAGGAATCATCGCTCAGCGAGAATCCCAGCGACGAAGGCAGTATCACTGGTTTTTTTGCGTAGTTAACCGCGTAAACCGGTTCTCCGATTTCATTCAGCGAAAACTGCAGGTCGATGCTGCCCATGGATACTTCTGCCCTATATAAAGATTGCGAAAAAGCGGAAACCATCACAAGGGAAAAAGAAATGCAAAAACAGATTCTTCGAATAGTCATCGGTTAGCTTATTAATTGAGCATTAGGGGTTCGACAGCAGCGGGGTATAAAAATTTAAGTGCTCACTGCTGTAAGAATAGGTTAGCTGATCGGTACGATAGGGATGATCGGTAATTTTTTCAGGCGTGGTAAAATCTATTGTCGGCGCTCCGTCGCGGGAAACGCTTACATGCACGGGTCCGGGTTCCGAATTAAATCTCTTTTTTGAAAATCCTGCATTCACGTGGGTCGATACGCCATTCACCGTTAACGTGGCTGGATCGCGTAGCATGGTCACCACTTCCACATAGTCTTCTTTTTTGGCGTCGACTCCTTTTTCAATTTCAACTACTTTAAAATGGAATGGCTGCGGAATTTCGTTCAGTTTGTATTTTTTGAAAAAAACTACCGCTACATCTTTATTGATATACGGAGAAGGTATTTTCTTCCAGACTGTTTTATAGTAATTCAGCAAAATAGAAAATCCTTCGTTGTGATTGATCTCCGGAGCCAGGTGATGTCCCTCAGGATAATCGTTCCAGGTAATGATATTCATAATCGGAACGTCCTGCTGTATGCCAAATTCAAACAGCTTTCTAAAGTTATAGGAAAGTCCGGTAACAATATATTTCCGTTCCGATTTGTCGGGTCCTGCAAGTGCCGCTCCTTCCGCGCTGTATATATTCCAGGTGCCCCTTTCCAGTAGTTTGGATGTGTAGAAGTCGCAAAAGGCGGAGCCGGTAAATGTTCTGTTTCTGATTTTGCAGGTAGCGGCTACCATTTCACCGATATAATTTTTTGTATAAGGAAGGGTCCATATCCAGCAGGCAGGAAAGTAGTCGAGATAGTCGTTCAGTTTGCTGCTGGTTATTTGTTCGTTGATAAGAAATATACAGGCAAATTTTTCATGCACGGCATCCGCCAGTTTCTTATAGGCACCGGCCACATAAGCCGCTGCGGGCAATCCGTTCAGATCGGCTGGAATGTCAGCGAGACCGTCTCCCGTCCATTGGTAAACGATCAGTCTGCCATCAGGAGTTCGAAGCCAGTGGGCATTGTTTTTTCCCACCACATCAAATACGTCGTTGATTCTTTTTGCATAAGAAGCGATCCGGCTTTCTTCCGTGCCACCGGAAGGATGGGAAATGCAAAACGTAAAGTAAAACGGAATATGATCTCTGTCGGCCACACGAAAATAGGCTTCGATAATTTTATCCCAGCTTTCTGTGTGCAGCGGATAGTAAAACTGAAATCCATCAATGCCACTGGCGATGGCAGCGCGCATTTCGAATGAAACGGCACTGTCGAGCGTTGCATCTTTCAACAGGGAATCTTCAATGGGCCATACCTGCGTAAGTCCTCCGATAGAAGCAGTGATATTTCCCTTGTCACCATAGTATTCCGGATTGCAGCTGTCTTCGAATGTATGTCCTTTGTATCGGATGATATTGGTCATACAATGCGCGATCACCAGTTTTTTTCCGCTGATCGGAAGACTCAGAGCGGCTTCATTTTTTTGCAATGGCTGCGCATACACACCTGTGCAAAACAGGTTTGCCGCGAACAGCAAAAGTTTCCACCCACCTTTATTTTTCAGGCTGAAAGCAAACATACATTCCGGTTAAAAAGCAAACCGTGTAAGTCTTTCATTACACGGTTTGTTTTTAATGATTAATAATTTGGATTCTGTTGGCCGGCTACGAGCGGATTTGAGTTAATCTCAGCGATCGGAATGGGCCACGCGTAGGCCTTGTCGTTCCACACAAAAGGTGCGCCGTTCAGCGATCTCGCCGTTACATATAAGGCGTCTTCTGATGCGCCGAGGTGCCAGCGGCATACATCGGCCCACCAGGTTCCTTCGTTGAATAATTCGGCCCATCTTTCATAGTACAGCGGATTGTTTCCCAACACCGGGTCGCCTGCATTTGCTGCGGAAGTTGTACTCGTCAGACTGGTATAGTCAATTGCCGAAGGTGCGTTTACAGGGAGATTGTAAGCACGGCGTTTTACTTTGTTGAGATATTCCAACGCGGTTGCATTGTCACCGCTGTTTGCGGATGCTTCGGCATACAACAGATAAACATCAGCCAACCGCAGAATATATTTGTTGTTTCCTTCCAGCGGGTTGTTACCAATGTTGTTAAACAAACTGGCATATTTGCGCATGCCAAATCCATATTCGCTGGCAAGGTTCGCATCGCCGAAAATATAACTTGGGCGGGAAACGGGATACCAGTTTCCGGGATTGGCGTTGTCCCAGTTGAGGGAATCCAGCCATGGCTGCACACAATTCACATATAACCGGGGATCTACCGAACCATCAGTACGCGCTGCTAATGCTTTGGCTTTGTAAACCGGATCCATGATCTTTTGCGGATTGTTAAACTTGGGACCGATTGCACTGTTGTAATTCGGATTGTTCACCAAAGTATAGGTTCCCAGTTTATAACCGAATCGCAATACGTTCACTTCGTGTACACCAATATTTGCCCCATATCCCATGGGATTTGAATTGTTTTCTGTTCCATCTGTTCCCAGTGCGTAGGGAGACCAGATCAATCCGTTGATGGAAGTAGCATTCGCAGGGCCACCATATACTCCATAGTCACCATTGTTATTCGGATCGATGTTTAATTCGAAAATGGACTCGCTGTTAAATTCATAATTGGGATCACCAATAAAGGAAGCCCTGTAATCGCTGTAGGACATCAGCGTTTTACCGCTGCTTTGTATAACATCCTGCAGCGTGGTTTTTGCATCTGCCCAGTCTTTGGTAAATACATAAGCTTTTCCCAGTAAGGATTTTGCCGACCATTCTGTGGCTCTCGCGATATCGTTACCTGTCCACACCTGTCCCTTGAGCAGTGTTGCTGATTCTTGAAGATCACTGATGATTTGTGCCCAGACTGCTTTTATTGAACTGCGTGGTTGTTGTGTGGCAGCGAGACTGGTCGGCAATCCGATAAAAAGTGGAACACCTAATGTGTCTTTGCTGCTTGGATTGATAATATTATCCTCTCCGTATAATGTTTCCAGAGTGAAATAATAGTATGCACGCAGAAACAGGGCCTGACCTCTCGCGAGATCAACCGCATGCTGGTCCCCCGGTTTTCCAAAGTTTTTCATGTAGGAGTCATCGGCAGCAAGGGAAACATTGCAGTTCTTAACACCTGCATACAATGCCTGCCATACGCCACCTGCCATGCCGTTGTTTGGATCGAGGTTGTTTACGTCTACAAACCCTCCAAATGGATATTCGCCATCGGATGTGTGGGTAACGTTGGCCATCATTTTAGTGAGATAATCAAATCCGAAAAGATACTGGTCTCTTAGATTTGAGTAACCAGCAGCCAGTACGCTGTTCACGTCATCCAGCGACGCGGGGTAGTTTCCTGTTGCGTACTGATTCGTCGGACTTACTTCAGAAGTCGGCGCTTTGGTACAACCATTCATGATACAGAGGACCAGAATGAATGAAAATATCTTCTTATACATTTTATTAGATTTAAGTGGATTAAAAATTAACATCCAGTCCTACTGAATACAATTTGGTTTGCGGATACTGCGGCACCACATCAACACCTCTTGTTGTAACACCTACAGAACTGCCAACAAAACCGGATGCAGCGGCGGCTGAATAAGAACTTCCAAGTTCCGGATCAAGCCCTGAATATTTGGTGATTGTAAACAGATTGTTACCCATTACATAGAGCCTGGCGCTTTTAACGCTGATCTTCGTAAGGAGACTGTTAGAAAATGTATATCCGATCTGCAGATTTTTCAATTTCAGATAACTGCCGTTTTCAACAAAATAGCTGTTCACTGAATTGTAGTTTTGATTTGGATCTGCCGTTAAAGCTCTTGGTTGATTTGTCAGGCCCGTTGTTCCAAAATAAGAATCGTTGAAAACCTGGCTCGTTGTATTTCCGTCGGAGAAAGGAAATTGTTCGTAAGCTTTTACACCGTTGAAAAGATCCACGCCCGCAACACCATTGAAGAGCGCCTGCACATCGAATCCTTCATAATTCACTACGAGATGAATGCCATATACCAGTTTCGGATTTGGGTTACCGATAACCTGGCGGTCATTGGCATCAATTACTCCGTCGCCATTTAAATCCTGATAGTGCAGGTCTCCTGCTTTGGCAACATTTCCATTCACTGTTTGCACCGAAGCGTCCTTGTCTGTTTTAAATATGCCGAGTACTTTATATCCATAAAATGAACCGAATGGCAATCCTGCTTTTGTAATGGTAATGCTATTAGTCCCCATCAGATTATAACCACTCGCATCGAGATTATTAAAATAATTTCTTCCGTCATACAAAGCGTCGTTGGTAATATTATCGAGATTCGTCACTTTGTTCTGATTGAATCCCATCGTAACACTTACATCGTATCCAACTTTACCGGCATGATCGCGGTATCCGATGGTGATGTCTTCTCCTTTGCTGCTCACGTCACCGATGTTCACGAAATAGGGAGCCGTAAATCCGGAGCTTTGTGGCAGCGGCAGGGCATACAACATATTTTTTGTGATCCTGTTGTACCACTCAAAAGTGAAATACAACTTGCCCTTGAGTGCTTCTCCATCAAGTCCCAGGTCTGTTTCATAAACAGTTTCCCAGTGCAGATTCGGATTGGGAACAGAGTTGATTGAATTGGCAATTTCGAGTGGCGCGCCCGGAGCAAAATTCTGTCCGCCGTTCGCATATCCGCCCTGTGTACCCATAAACTGACTATAAGTAGCCAGGTAAGAGTAAGGAGGGATATTGCTGTTTCCAAGACTTCCATAGCTGCCACGCAGTTTCAGTGCATTCAGGAATTCAACATTTTTGAAAAATTCTTCGTTGCTGATATTCCATCCTGCTGAAACGGCGCCAAATACTGCCTTCTGTTTATTCGGACCGAACACCGTGTAGTTTGCATCCTGACGGAGAGATCCGGAAATTAAATATCGATTGTCGAAATTATAATTCAGTCTGCCGAAATAGGATTTGATCAATCCATTCGGATCATCCTGTCCCGAAGTGGAAATGGTGGATGCCGATGTTTGCAGGAATGAATTTCCGGGCAAACCAATCGCGGTCATGGTTGTATTGATATTGTTGTAGTCAGACGTTATCTGTTCGTATCCAATGATTGCATTAAAGTGACTTTTTCCAAAAGCCTGGTCGTAGGTAAGAACGTAGTTGGTTAATACCTGTGTGCTCAGGACGGAATATTTGGTGAGTGAATTGGTTGGTGGTGTACTCGGACCAAAGTTTTCGTTGTTCTGAAAATAATTCTGATTCTCGTTGTAGTAAGAATAACCGATGTTGGTTCTGAAAGAGAGGTGCAACGGCAATTTTACTTCTGCGTACACATTGCCCTGCAGGTAATCTTTTGTGTTGGCGATATCTGCTGATTGAACCACACCCAGTGGATTCGGACCTCCGAAAGGTATGGGGTAACCGGGAGGAACGGTTCCGTAGGTGCCATCTTCATTAAATAATGGGATGATAGGGAGTGAGCGGAACGGCGCATTTTTCAGCATCGGTACGGTGGAACCGACCGGCGAAGTTGTACGGAGTGATACCGCTAAATTTTCACCTATCCGGATATAATCTCCCAGTTTTACGTCTGTATTCACGCGAACACCGCCAATGTTGGAATAGTTCTTTATAAAAATTCCTTTCTGTGCGTTGTAAAAACCGGAGAGGAGATAATTGGTGGAGGGTGTTGAGCCGGACACAGATAAATTATAATTCTGTTCTGTACCATTCTGATAAATGGCGTCTGTCCAGTCAGTATTTGCCAGCGTGTCGGTCTGCGTTGCATTCTGGAAAAAAGTAGGATTCAATACATTCTCCATTTTGATGTACTGCTGTGTATTGAGCATGTGGATCAGCTTGGGTTTTGTAACACCATAGCGCATATCGAAATTCACGGAGGGTTTTGTTCCGCTGCCTTTTTTTGTGGTAATCAATACCACTCCTCCGGCTGCGGCAGATCCATAAATAGCGGCGGCGCTCGCATCTTTCAGAATGTCGATCGTAGCAATATCCTGCACGTTAATATTATCACTGGGTACCTGTACGCCGTCAACAACATAAAGGGGATTCGGTTGGTGCAATGAAGAGAGACCGCGAATGATGATTGTTGGCTGAGCATCCGGTGCTCCGGAGTTTTTGATTACTTCAACACCTGCAGCCCTGCCCTGAATAGCGCTCGCTGCGTCTGTTACGGGAAGATCTTTCACAGAGCTCCCACTCACAGAAGATACGGAACCTGTAAGGTCTCTGCGTTTTTGTGTTCCATAACCAACCACCACCACTTCATCCAGGTTGGAACGTGAGGGTGTCATGGAAATGGTGAGTGTGGATTCTCCTTTAAAGGGAACGTCTTTTGTTTCAAAACCTACGTGAGATACTGTCAGTACTTTAACCGAAGAGGGAGCACTGATGTGAAAGTATCCTTCGGCGGAAGTAAATACACCCAATGTTGAACCTTTGAGTGTGATGCTTACGCCTTCCAGCGGCTTCCCTTTATCGTCGGTAACGGTACCGGCGATCTCACTCTTCTGAGCGAAAGATGACTGGAGGATCAGGAGAAGGCAAAGACTACAGAACAGCCTTTTAAGCAGTCGGAGTTTTTTCATAAAAGCAATAATTTTAGTTTTGATAAAGAGAATAAACGGGAGGTTGAAAACGTATCGGAGAAAAATCCGAGTGGTGGAACCTGGTGAAGCAACCAGATTCTTATGGAGATTGTTCCCATATAGTCAAGCAGTTTTTTTGGTGAATCGTTAGAAAACCAAAAAAACTAAGATTCGAAACCGCCGACAATTTATATGGACAGAATATTAATAATATTGGAGAATATGGCGTTGAATTAGTTATGTAAATATATGTAGTACAATTAGTTGCACACGTATTAAATATTTACATATATGAATGGAATGAAATGTATTACATGGTCTTTATTTCCATGATACGGTGTTCAAAGTCTTCATTCGGTACGATGGATTTGTTTTTAATCTTTGTTTTGTAGGTGTACACCGTGTTCACCGAGTACTCCAGAATCTGTGCGATTTTTTCATTGTCATGTATACCCATTCTGATCAGTGCGAAGATGCGCAGATCGGTAGTAAGTAATTCATTGTCTTTAAGTTTGATCTGATCCTCCGGTTTAAACAGCGCATTGAATTCATTCACAAAGTCGGGGAAGAGTTTAAGAAATACTTTGTCGAAGTTTTTGAGGATCTCATCTTTTTCCTGTTTCAGGTTAATGTTATTGACCAGAAATTTGATCTCTTCGAATTTTCGGTCGCTTATTTTTTTGTCTACCAGCTTTTTAAACCGTTCGATCTTGGCGAAGAAGTCGGAATTAACGTTGAAAAAATATCCGATGTATTCTTCTTTAATCTTATTGGCTTCCGTCAGTTTATTGTTAATGAGTTGCTGCTGATCCTTTGCATCGGTAATAATTTGTTTGGCCACTTTCAGTTTGTTGACCTGACGGAAGATGATGATTGCCAGTATAATGACGACCACCAACGTGAACGTGGCGCCCGCTGCATAGGATATCAGGTTTTTTTTCTGATTCTCCACACGGCTTATTTTTTCGGCTTCTATAAGAGGTAATATGGCGCTTAGCTGCACTTTGCGTTGCCTTGCGCCATAAAACACGGCGTCATCCACTGCCTTCTGTATATATACGGAAGCTCTTTGCAATTCACCGCTTTTAAAAAGAAGGGAAGCGAGGTTGAATATCGCCGAAGTTTCCTTGGTCGACGATTGTATGTCGGCCATGGCAGCCTGCATCAATAAATTAATTGCAGTTTCCGTTTGTCCTTTTCTTATATATATGTCGCTGAGGGTAGAGGCAGTCAGCGCCAATTCATGAAACGAAAGGTTTTTTTGAAGTAAAAGTCTCCGGAAATATTTCTGCGCTTCCGCCATTTGTCCCGACCGGATATTTTTCAAACCACTATAATATATGTATTCAAAGGACGACTGGTCATACAGCTGAAGGGAGGAATCGAGGAATTGATTTCCTTTTGCATTGTCCCAGGGGGCGTAAAAATCATCATGGTCATAATCAGCCAGGTCATAATAACAGCGCGCCATCAGCGTATAATATTCTGCTTTCTGATCGGCAGCCAGCAGGTTCGGATTAATGGTACCGAGTGTATCGAATACCTCTTTGAACATACCGGAAGAAAGCAGAATAAAACCCATTTTGATTTTAGCATAAGTGATCAGTCCTGCATTTTTTTCTTGTACCGCCAGCTGTTGCATCCGCCGCGCATACACATATGCTGAGTCATAATTAAATATGTAATATTCTTTATACAGTCCCAGATAATATTGAAAAAGAGGCTGAGCTGAATTATTGAGAAGACCGTTGCGAAGGAGCGCTATTTTTTTTATTTTTTCCTGGTCATAATGTGGAACCGCCAACAGGGCAGCGTCCAGCTGGTCCAGCTGTGTATCTGCAAATCGTTGTGAATAACCCGGCTTAAACAGAAAGCAGGTTACAATCAAAATTATGGCAAGTCTCATTCGGTCAGTTTGGTGTCAGTGAGTTACATTCATCAGTTCACAATAAAGTCAATTGGTTAGATTATTTTCAGCCAGACCCGTCTTCTGATTTAGATGCTTTTAATAATTGCTCCTTTGCATGGGGAAATTATCTCAGCCTGTCCAGACTTTTAACAAGTTTCTGGTCCTTGTAGATTCCTCTTGTGGCGAGAAAAAATAACACGGGTATGGCAAACACGAAAATTGCTGTAATCGTATGACTACCCTGATTTTCAACAAAACGATGTATTTCTTTCAGGTACAGGAAAATATTTCCAATGGATAAGATGATTCCAAGTATTGCCAGCCGTCCCTGAAGCTTTCTGTTTTTATATAAAAAGATATCGATTGCGGCGATGCAAACAAGCGCAATGGTAACAATCAGTATCCAGATATTGAAGCTGGCAGTCAGGTATTGAAAACTGGTGGGCTGTCCCGGTGTTTCGATATTTCCGCTATAGAATGAATATTTGATGGTAAGAATAGCGCAGATCGCGGCGAGCAACAGCCAGACAGATTGCATTCTTTGTAACATAATCAAAAAATTATTTCATACACAAGTTATCTAAAATTGTGGTTATTTATCCCATTCGGGATAAAGTGGGAAAGCCTTCATGTGTGCTCTTATTTTTTTCCTGATCTCTCCCAGTACGACTTCGTCTTCTGCGTTCTGAATCGCTTCATCAATAAAATCTACCAGCCCGCTCATATGTTCTGCTTTCATGCCCCGGGTAGTTATTGCCGGAACGCCCACCCGGATTCCGGATGTAATAAAGGCGCTCTTATCATCGAAGGGCACCATGTTTTTGTTCACTGTAATTTCAGCCTTGCCCAAAGCAATTTCTGCTTTTTTGCCACTGATGTTTTTATTTCTCAGGTCTATCAGCATCAAATGATTATCTGTGCCGCCGGAAACAATGTCGTATCCTTTTTTGGTAAAGCAGGCACTCATGGCCTGTGCATTGACGATGATTTGTTTTGCATAGTCGGTAAATTCATCTGAAAGAATTTCTCCGAATGCAATGGCTTTGGCTGCGATCACGTGTTCCAACGGTCCGCCCTGAATACCGGGGAAAACTGCCATATCCATGAGATTGCTCATCGGTCTGATGTTTCCTTTATTATCTTTTAATCCAAAAGGATTATCAAAATCCTTTTTCATCATAATAATACCACCACGCGGCCCGCGAAGTGTTTTATGCGTAGTGGATGTTACAATATGACAATGATCAAAAGGAGAACTTAAAAGTTGTTTTGCAATAAGTCCCGCTGGATGTGCCATATCACACATCACCAGTGCGCCAATTTTATCAGCGATCTGACGAATGCGCGGATAATCCCAGTCGCGACTATAAGCAGAAGCACCGCAAATAATCATTTTCGGCTTTTCTGCCATCGCCACTTTTTCCATGCCGTCATAATCTACACGGCCGTCTTCTTTCTTGACACCATAGAAATGCGGCTGATAAAGTTTTCCTGAAAAATTTACGGCGGACCCATGCGTCAGATGTCCGCCCATGCTGAGATCAAGGCCCAGTATCTTGTCGCCCGGCTGAAGAACGGCCAGACAAACGGCTGCGTTTGCCTGTGCACCACTATGCGGTTGTACGTTGGCGTATTCGCAATTGAATATTTTTTTCAGCCGGTCGATTGCCAGCTGTTCGGTCTGATCAACAATTTCACATCCACCATAATAGCGTCTGCCGGGGTAGCCCTCGGCATATTTGTTGGTCATCACATTACCCATTGCCTGCATCACCTGGACTGATGTAAAATTTTCCGAAGCAATCAGTTCAATACCATGTCTTTGGCGTTCCAGTTCCTGATGGATAAGGTCGAAAACAATTTGGTCTCTTTGCATGGCGCAAAAATAGGCCAACTATGAATAAAAGATTCAAGAGGTCCTGATTTGATAAAAGAATTATCCGGTATGGCCAGCAGCTTATTTATTCTGTGAACAAGATCTTCCAGGTCAATATCCGAGCGGTTAGAAAAGATGGTAATATAATAATCCAATGAGGGGATCATAAAAACGACGGTACGAAACCCTCCATTAAAACCTGTATGATATATTAATCCCGGAGTGCCGGCTGTTTGATGAACAAACCATCCATATCCATACCAGAGGCCTCCCAATGTATCTACGCATGTCTGTCCCTTCCATGCGGCGCGAATTTGCGGTGTTGAAGAAAAAACACCAGACTCCACTGCGTCGCACCATTTCAAATAATTATTCATGGAAATATAAATGCCGCCATCGGCTTCAGTGGAAAAGAAAATAGATTCTTCGGCGTCTGACTTTTTAAATGTGCCATTTGATAATTCATAACCGATGACCCTTCGCGGGATGTAAGCGTTCATCTGAAAAACGCTGGCATCCTGTATTCCAAGCGGAACGAATATATTTGACTGAAGAAAAGCAGGGTAAGATACGCCGCTGAGTTTTTCTATTAAAAGACCCAGGAGACAGTACGCCGTATTACTATAACGATAATGCGTACCCGAAGGAAAATATAATGAATCTGCACGCTGCAGCGCGACGAGTACATCCTTGTCTGTTGCGTGTTTTACTTTGTTTGTATCGGTGAATGGATAATGATCCGGAATTCCTGAAGAATGATTCAGTAACTGGGCAATGCGGATTTGCGACAGGGCCGTTGGTAATATCAAATATTTTCCAATGGAATCCTCCATGGAAAATTTTCTCTCATGGAGGAGTGTAAGAACGGCGAAGGCTGTAAACTGTTTGGTGAGAGAACCAATATTGAAATTGTCGTTTACAGTTATCTGTTTTCCTGAATCGATGTCTGCGAGGCCATAAGCTTTTTCAAATATTATTTTTTTATGTTGTTTGATGGCGATTACTGCGCCAGGCGCATCCTGTTTGTATATTGAATGTAACAAAGAATCAATCTGTTTTTCTGTGGATTGACTGAAGGCACTGATAAAAAAAACATGCAATATGAATAACTGGAGACAATATTTCATCATATAATAATTGACACAGAACATTTAATTTATGATAGAAAATAGAATTTTCGTTAGTTTGATTGTTTTTCTTGAACTTTACCGCAACAGGATCAGCCATCAGGCGCTGCAAAACGACAAAGTTTTGTTTTAGCTGGATCGGCAAATACTGAATATGAAAGCAATTATTCCCGTAGCAGGCGCTGGAACTAAGTTAAGGCCTCATACCTACACACAACCCAAGGCATTGATTCCGCTTGCGGGAAAAACGATTCTGAGTATTATCGTGGATCAACTGCTCGAAGGGGGTATCACAGAATTCATTTTTATTGTTGGCTATCTCGGCACAAAAATTCAGGACTATGTGCTGGATAAATACCCTCATCTCGAATCGAGTTTTGTATTTCAGACGGAACGGCACGGTATCGGACATGCGATTTCTCAAACCCGGGATCTGGTAGCAAACGATGAAATATTTATTGTATTGGGAGATACCATTTGCGAGTACGATATAAGACCCATACTGGAAAAACCTGTTTCCATGCTGGGTGTAAAAAGAGTAGATGATCCCCGTGATTTTGGTGTGGCTGAAATTGAAGAAGATGGAATTATCAGTCGCGTGGTTGAAAAACCTCAAATCCCCAAGTCGAACATGGCGCTTGTAGGCATTTACAAAATCCGTGAAACGGAAGCGCTGTTTTCATGCCTGGAAAGTAATATTCGAAATCAGCTCACCAGTTATGGTGAATATAATTTAACTGATGCGATTGAATGTATGATTCGCAACGGCGTGAAGTTCGAATCCTTTAAAGTGCAAAACTGGTTTGATGCGGGAAAAAAAGAAACCCTGCTCGAGTCGAATGCCAAGCTGCTGAAAAAATTCGGAAGCAATATCGCCGAGGATCATAATATGGAGAATACCATTGTGGTCCATCCCGTAAATATCGCATCTGGTTGCACCATCAAGAATTCCATCATCGGTCCGAATGTTGCCATCGGAGAAAAAACAACGATCAATTATTCTATTTTAAAAGACTCCATTATAGGATCCTTTGCGAACCTCACCGATATTGTGTTAACCCATTCACTCATCGGAAGTGATACCGAAGTGAAAGGAGAGAGCAGGAGTTTGAATATTGGAGATAATACTGAAATCGATTTGGGGGAAAGCTAAAACAAGTATGGGAGTATGGGAGTGTGGGAAAGGCAATCACTATACTTAACTGCTTTAGGCCTTAAGCCTTCTGCTTTAAGCCTTAGGCCTTCTGCTTTAAGCCTTCTGCTTTAAGCCTTAAGCCTTCTGCTTTAAGCCTAAATCATTTCATTCCTAAAATCCTGAGTAAGGGATATTCTGAGTCTTCAGGCTGAAGTTCCGAATCACTGTCGGGGGAAACTTCAACATTTACTTTCACTGTTTTTTTCTCCTGAATATCAATGATATCCTGATATTTATATTTCTGGTATCCTTTCTTTTCGAAACGCAGATTGATATGACAGGAAGGAAGTTCCTTGAAAAAATAATATCCATCTACATCTGTAACTACTTCTTTTGATTCGGGATCTCCCGGAACCACAGCAGAGACTACTACTCCGGAAACCGGTTTCTTGGTAACTGCATCAAGCACCTGGCCTTTAATCAAACATGGCTCAGGATTACCACTATTGGCATATAGTCCGCATGAAATCAGACAAGTGAAGAAGAAGAAAATGAAGTAAAATGAGATTTTCATGTGATTTGCGGTTTACAAGGTAGTGGATCGGCCCAGGTTTTCCTAAATTCAATCCATAAATTTTCTATAATTCCCCCGGCAGGGAGGATGTCCCGGATGATAGAGCTTACCTGGCCCACTTCGAGTTCCCCTTCTTCCAAGTCACCTTCCAGCATACCTTTTTTAGCTCTTCCTTTGCCCAACAGCGATTTCAGGGTTTCTGCGCTGGCTCCGGATTGTTCCGCTCTGACTACCTGGTTAAAAAAGTTATTCTTCAATAATCGTACGGGCGTCAGCGATTTCAGGGCCAGCATCGTATCACCTTCTCCCGATTTCAATACGTAATTCTTAAAATCGGGATGGGAAGAAGCTTCTTCACTCAATATGAAACGGGTTCCGATCTGAACCCCCAAAGCGCCCATTACCATCGCAGCGAACATTTGTCGCCCGGTTGCAATACCTCCCGCAGCGATGACGGGAATTTTTACAGATGAGGCCACTGCAGGAATCAGAACCATGGAAGTTGTCTCTTCCCTTCCGTTGTGACCACCGGCTTCGAACCCTTCAGCCACAACGGCATCGCAACCGGCATCTTCGGCTTTACGGGCAAACCGGCTGCTGCTTACTACGTGCACAACGATCACTCCTTTATCTTTTAGGACGCGTGTCCAGCTGGCCGGGTTACCGGCAGAAGTAAAGATGATAGGTATTTTTTCCTCCAGAACGATTTCGATATGTTTTTCAACAGAAGGATATAAAAGCGGAATATTCACACCAAATGGCAGGGCCGTGGCCATCTTGCACTTTCGAATTTGTTCGCGTAGCAAATCGGGCTGCATACTGCCACTACCGATGAGACCCAATGCGCCGGCATTACTTACGGCTGAAGCCAGTCGCCAGCCGCTGTTCCAAACCATTCCTGCCTGGATTATGGGATATTTTATCCTGAATAATGCTGTTATCGGATTGGAGAATTCCATGGTATCTAAAGGTAAGTATGGGGGTAGTTTGTTTTTTTTAATTCTTCATAAAAAACTATATTTATGGAACAACTTTAAGCCCACGGGATGAATAAACCTTTGCTGCTTCTGATCGGTGCAGGTTATTTGGTTTCCTGCAACAAAGAAGCTTCAAGTCCGGACAATAACTGGACCTGGTTTGGTACACAGAACAGTACGGTTTACAACTACGTTTTGATCAATGCCAATCAGGTGCTGAGCAATAGCGACAGCGAAGAACTGCACATTGGTGTGAGTGCTGCATTTATTGACAGCAATGATCACCAGGTAACGGTAGTGCGCACGCTTGCCGTGAACAATCAGGTAATCCCGCCAGGGCAGGATTCTACTTATAATTACAATTTCACTTCGGGCCAGATCAACAAGGGTTTCGAAGTATTCGGTTCACAGGTGTTGGTTACGATTCGTGGAACGGAAGATGCGGATACTGTCAGCAGCTCTGTGTACGTTCCCAAGCAGCTGACCCAAACGGTCACCATTTATCCGGATACGTTTTCAGTAAGTAAAGGTTTGCAATTGCAATGGGCTCCCGACAAGGCCAATACATGGGGAAACGTTACCATTCAAATATTCTATTATAGTACCATGAGTAGAAAATTGAACCCCTCGTTACCGGCTGATATTGCTACAGCCAATATTACTGTTCCTGATAATGGAAGTTACAATCTTACAAAAACTGATTTGACTGATTTTCCTGCAAATGCATTTATCGGCATTACGATCGCCCGCGGAACACAAAACGAAGCGATCCTTCCGCTCTCAAAGAAAAGAGTCTACTTTTTTTCCAGCGCTTCCGTAAGTACAGCTCCTGTTCAACTCAAAAAATGAGGCTGAAAGCTGAAGGCTTAACGCGGAACGCATAACGCTGAACGCTTAACGCGGGACGCATGCCGCATAACACGCAACGCGTATTTTGGGTACAATATAATTGTTGGCTGGTACCGATTTTTTTTATCAAACGATCGCCACCTATGTTACCTTAAAGCTTTACACCTTACGCCTTACGCCTTACGCTTTAAGCGTTCAGCGTTAAGCGTTATGCGTTCCGCGTTCATCCTTTAAACGCCCACTTCCACATTGTTTTCCAATTGGGCTTTTTACCGTACATCAGGATTCCTGTTCTGTATATTCTGCCTGCAAGCCATGTTGTAAATAAAAATCCGGCGACCAGCAACGACATACTCATAAGCAATTGCCAGTAAGGAACGGTCGTAGGTATGCCATAGGGAATTCTTGCCATCATAACGATGGGTGAACTGAAAGGAATCATACTCGACCAGACTGCCAGCGGACTTCCGGGATCCTGAATTACGATCGTCATGATGATCCATGAAAAAATAATGGGCATTGTTATAGGCAACATGAGCGATTGAGCTTCCTGGGGATCTTCATTTACCACCGAGCCCACCGCAGCGAACAACGAAGCATAAAATAAATAACCTGCTATAAAATAAAATATAAAGCAACTGATAATGACAAACCAATTCGTGTGGGCCACCGATTGTTTCAGATCGAATATTTGTTTTGCAGCTTCGCTTCCCTGTGCCGCCATCTGGGCGCTTCCCATCGATTGCGCCTTTTGCATATTACTTACTTCCATCATTAAATCATGTGGCAAAAAAGACTGGGCAACGAAGAAAAGAAGCGCAATCAATCCGATCCATAAAAGAAACTGTGTTAATCCGACTGCTCCGATACCGACTATCTTTCCGAGCATGAGTGGAAATGGTCGCACTGAACTCACGATAACTTCTGCAACCCGACTTGTTTTTTCTTCCATCACTCCCCGCATAACCATGGCGCCATAAATAAATGTAAGCAGGTATATCAAAAAACCACAGGCCCAGCCAATGCCATATGCAAGTCCCTGACTGGATGCTTCCGATTTTTTTCCTTCATCTGAGAAGGTCTGCATTTCGGCTATATCAGACGCAGCGCGAATAGAATCGAGCCGTTCACGGCTGATATTTGTTTTCGTGAAAATCATGTGATCTGTGATGGCATTGTTAATCCGCTTTTCCAGATCCTCCATATTTGTAAGACCCAACTGCTTTTTATATTTAAGGCGATAAATCGTTTTCCTTCCTTCTTCCAGTACCGGAATGATCAGCACAGCACTGCAGTTTTTTTCTGCATAATTAAGCGTGTCAATACCCGGGGAGAAATCGAAAAATATCGAAGAATCGCTTTTCAGATAATTTTTAAAATATCCATTCTGATCAGACACCGCAATACGATGGTTGGTTCTTCCCTTGATAGCCAGGAAAACCGTACCCGCGATGAAAAGTACGATCATGAATGGCAGAAGAAAAGTTGAGATCAGAAATGTTTTATTCCGGATACGGGTTAAATATTCCCGACGTATTATTAAACCGATTTTATTCATAGATCAAGATTGTGTGGGTTGAAACTGGCGCGAAAGAGAAGTCCCTTCTACCAGCTTGATGAAAATTTCGTTCAACGAAGGAAGTATTTCCGTAAACGACGATACATTGGAGTTTTGCTCGATAAAATATCTCAGCACGTCGTTGGGTTTGTATCCTTCTTTGATGCGTAACGTGAGTATTTGTCCGTCGTTGGAAAGTACTTCAAAGAGATTTTCCTGTAAACGTTGCGGAAGCGGACTGGCAGAGATCCGGAAAAGATTTTCCTTGAACTCCTGCTTTACATCGGCTACAGATCCATCCAGAATTTTTTTGCCTTTGTTAACCAATACAATCTGATTGCATATTTCTTCTACCTGTTCCATGCGATGGGTGCTGAAAATAATGGAAGAACCCATTTCTGCAAGTCTGAATATTTCATCTTTAATGAGATTGGCATTTACGGGATCGAGACCGCTAAAGGGTTCATCCAGGATGATGAGTTCTGGTCTGTGTAAAACAGTTATCACGAACTGTAGTTTTTGCGCCATGCCCTTACTCAGGTCCTCTATTTTTTTGTTCCACCAGGATTGCATTTCAAAACGTATGAACCAGTCTTTAACCTGGCGGTTGGCGTCGGATGCGGAGAGACCTTTGAGTCTTGCGAAATAAAGGGCCTGTTCTCCGATTTTCATTTTTTTATAAAGACCTCTTTCTTCAGGCATGTAGCCAATTCTTGCAGCATCTTCATCTGCGTTGAATTTTTTTCCGTTTAAAAGAATGCTGCCCTCATCCGGATAAAATATTCCGGTGATCATCCGGATGAGCGTTGTTTTGCCAGCGCCATTTGGACCCAGCAATCCGAATATCTTTCCTTTTTGCACCGTGAAGCTGATATCGTCCACCGCCTTCTGGGTGGCGAAATATTTTTTCAGGTGGGTCAGTTCAAGCATTGACATGAGTGGTAGATTTTATTGAAAAGATTTCAGCAATTCGTTCGGCAACTCTTTCTCCATCCATTGCAGCGCTCATGATACCTCCTGCATACCCAGCACCTTCTCCGCAGGGAAATAAATTGCTGATTTGCGGATGTGCAAGGGTTGCCTCGTCTCTCGGAATACGAACCGGGGATGAAGTTCTGGATTCTGTTGCGACTATCACTGCTTCCTGCGTAAAATAGCCGTTCATTTTTTTCCCGAATGAAGTGAATGCGTGTTGGAGGGCCTGACCAATCGGTTTTGGAAAAACAGCCGGAACGTTGGTGGATTGCAAGCCCGGTATATAAGAACAGGAAGGTAAATCTGAGGAAATCTTTCCCTTCACAAAATCTGTCATTCTTTGTGCGGGTGCTTTAAAAGAACCACCGCCCAAACTGAAAGCCTTTTGTTCAATCGACGACTGAAAATGCATGGCTGCCAGCGGGCCCGCTTTTGACCAGGTTGTCCAGTCTTTTTCCTCAATATTTACCACGATACCAGAGTTGGCAAATGGATTATTTCTTTTGGAAGGTGACCAGCCGTTAACTACGATCTCTCCTTCGTTTGTTGCAGCCGGCGCAATAATTCCTCCCGGGCACATACAAAAGGAAAATACCGAACAGTTATTTTCCGTATGAACGAGCTGGTAAGACGCCGGTGGCAGACCCACTACGCGCGGTCCTGTTTCACGCACATAATGATACTGGATCGAGTTTATCAACTCCTGGGGATGTTCCACGCGAACTCCGAGGGCAAAAGGTTTGGCATATATCTGCTTCTTCTCCTGATTCAATAATATGAATATGTCGCGAGCTGAATGACCTGTAGCCAGGATCACGGCGTCTGCGCGCAGCCGGTCGCCATCGGCTGTTTGCAACTCAGTAATTTTTTCATGGTACTCCGACCATCCGATCATTTTTTTGTTGAAATGAATCTCACCGCCCATTTCTACTATGTGATCACGCATCGCTGTTATGATACCCGGTAATTTGTTGGTACCTATATGCGGATGCGCTTCATATAAAATACTTTCATCGGCGCCGAAATGCACAAACAATTCCAGAATACGTTTTATATTGCCTCTTTTGGCGGATCTGGTATACAATTTACCATCGCTGTAAGTGCCGGCTCCGCCTTCCCCAAAACAATAATTGCTTTCCGGGTTGATGATCCCTTGTTTGTTCAGGCTTGCAAGATCACGACGACGAGCCCTGATGTCTTTCCCTCTTTCCAGAATCACCGGTCGTATTCCGGAACGAATAAGGCTGAGCGCTGCGAATAATCCTGCTGGTCCGGCGCCCACAATAAGAACAGATTTTCTGGCAACCGTAACATCCTGGCCTGCTTCCTGAAATGGAAGACGGGACTGAAACGGTTCATCTACGAAAATGTTGGCGGTGAGTAATATTTGTGGAAACTTCGAACGCGCATCCAACGATTTTTTAAGAAGCTGATAACCGGTAATTTGATTTTCCTTACAACCAGATTCTTTTGCCAGGAGGCTTTTAATTTCCTTTTCGTTTGTCATTTCGCCCGCAGGTAATTTTATCTGAATTTTTTTTTGCATCCTGATCGGGGTATTGCAGAAAGTACTGATTTTTTTGTAGATCGTAAATCTAGGACAACTATATTTCAAAAAAAATTTTCAGTGTAATTTTTAATCAGGTAGTTTCTCTGAACTAACTGGTTCACCGTGGTTTACTGTACAGTGAATTCAGGATTTTCCGAATGAAAGATTTTTTTTTTTAAAAAAACTTTGGTTAACACAAATTCGACACAAAATATCTGTATCTTCAATTGCGTCACAATTAAATCATATGGAGAAATATTTTAAAACATCCGCTTCTATTTTTCGCCTCTCCATTTTTTTTCTTTCTAAACCTGCGTCCTTATTGTGTTTTGTTGATCCTTCTCTTATTACCCATTACCAGGCAGGGGCTGCGATTCGTTGTCGGCAGCGAAGTATTGACGGGCGAAGTACGGGATAATCTAATCGCTTATTTCTGACAGTCGATTAATTTAAATTTAATTACCGGAGAAATTTTTTTTATGTTTCCATTGCTTTTGAAAGCCCCCTGATATTACCAAGTAATAAATAATTTTTTATTCAGAAATTAATCTTGATATTCGTCCCCCTGCAAAAATTTTATCCAATTTAACCTTAAGAAAAATTATTTTAAAACAGATTTTTAACCAGCCTTAAACTACTTTTTTTTGTAATGCCGAAAACCTTTGAAAAAGTCTGGGCCAATTGTCTTGAGATCATAAAAGATATCGTTGAGTGGCAGCATTATAAAACGTGGTTTGAACCCATTCGTCCGGTTGAGTTAAAAGTGAACGTTTTGGTTATACAGGTCCCCAGTCAGTTTTTTTATGAGTACCTGGAAGAGCACTATGTGAATTTATTGGCAAAAACTTTGCGTAGGATATTGGGGAAAGATGCCAGACTGGAATACCGGATTATGGTAGACAGCGGTAATCAGCAAAACAAACCTTTAACAATGGACGTACCTGCACATAGTTATAAAACGATTTCCAACAACGAGATGGATTTCCCTCTGATTATCAATAACCCGGTTAAGAATCCCTTCGTGATTCCCGGTTTAAAGAAAATGCAGATTGATTCCCAACTCAATCCGGTGTATACTTTTGATGTTTTTATTGAAGGGGACTGTAACCGCGTCGCCAGAAGAGCGGGTAAAACGGTCGCTGAAAAGCCAGGTGCCAATTCTTTCAATCCGCTGGTTATTTATGGGGGTGTGGGATTGGGGAAAACCCACCTTGCACAGGCAATCGGCAATGAAGTGCGGAGAACTCTCCATAATAAAGTAGTGTTATATGTGAGTTCTGAGAAATTCATCAACCAATTCATAGATCATAGCCGGAATAACGCCATCAATGACTTTATTCACTTTTATCAGCTGGTAGACGTATTGATCATCGATGATGTGCAATTCTTTAACCGTGCAGAAAAATCCCAGGATGCGTTTTTTGCCATCTTCAATCATCTGCATCAGAGTGGTAAGCAACTGATTCTTACTTCCGACAAACCGCCAAAGGATCTGGAAGGTGTGCAGGAAAGGCTGTTAAGTCGTTTTCGCTGGGGATTAAGTGCCGATCTTCAGGTGCCTGACTACGAAACCAGGATTGAAATCCTGGAGCGCAAAATGAAAAATGATGGCCTTGAAATGCCCAAGGAAGTCGTAAAATATCTGGCATATAATATTAACAGCAATGTGCGGGAACTGGAAGGTGCACTGATATCCCTTCTGGCACAGTCTTCGCTTAACAAGAGGGAAATAGACCTGGAATTGTCGAAGAAAGTGTTGAGAAATTTTGTAAAAACGAGCAGTAAGGAAATAACGATAGAAACCATCCAGCGTATGGTATGTGAATACTTCGATCTGCCTTATGATAAGCTCCTTCAGAAGACGCGTAAAAGAGAAATTGTGCAGGCGCGTCAGATTACCATGTATTTGGCAAAGGCTTTTACAAAGAATTCCTTAAAAACGATTGGTGAGCATTTTGGAGGAAGGGACCATACCACCGTTATACATTCCTGCCAGACAGTGAAAGACCTGATGGATACAGACAGCCTGTTTCGCGAAAATGTTACTGAATTGCAGCAGAAAGTACAATTGGCTGCGATGTAATTATATATAAATACTTGAAAGAAAAGCTCACGAACAGTGGGCTTTTCTGTTATTTAAGGATTTCCGTCTTATGCTTTCAACTTTGAATGAAGCATTTTCCTTTTCAGATCGAGCAGTGCAACGGATCTCTTTTTGTCCAGTTGTATCATATTGACGATAGCCCTGATAATATTCATAGTCCTTGTAGAATTGAGTTCAGAAGATGGTGAATTTGTGGTCTGAAGAACACAAATAAAAGGGTTGCGAGAAGGTATCCGGCCATAAAACTGAAAAACAAAAGCTTTCTGGAAATGGGTCCTGTATTTTCAAGTACAGAAGCGAAAAAGGTCTTCATGTCGGGTTTTTATCAGATATAGGATTCCCCTTAAACTCAATGTTGCTGAAATTATTGCTTTACACTAAGTGTTTTTGCTTAGGCTGTTTAAAATTCGGAATCTGTGCAATTAATCTTTATTTTTGCATCCCTCCAATGGGTTGACGGTTGGCGGTATTGCCTTAAGCTTTGGGCTTTAGGCGTTCAGCTTAAATGGAGAGGTGCCTGAGTGGCCGAAAGGGCCGGTTTGCTAAACCGTTATACGAGCTTAAACTTGTATCGAGGGTTCGAATCCCTCCCTCTCCGCAGTAAAACGAAATGCCCCGTGAGGGGCATTTCGTTTTACTGGCGTGAAAAGCCTGCTCTTTAGTATACCCGTTCTCTGGTTAATTCGATATTTTTTTTATTTCCATCGCGTAATATCGTTAAAGTCAACCTGGTTTTTGTTTTGAGTAAGGTCGACAAGGTTTTATTGGCTGCGCATTCGTCGGTATACTTTGCTTCCTGTCCATCGATGGCGATAATTTCATCATTAATTAGCAAACCCGCCTTATCGGCTGCTAAGCCCTCATAGATGCTGGTAACTTTCACCGTGTCATTATGAAAAGCCAGACCCAATCCAAATGTTACCCAGCCTTCTTCAACAGGCGATTGAATAACTGGCTTGAGATATAACTCACTATTTTTGAAGTTTAAGGTAACAATGAAATTTTGAATGATTGGGTTACCAATAAGCGATTCACTGGCTGTCGGAATCACAAGTATTGGTTTTCTTTTGATTTTAACTGAGTTAATCTCCACTGAATCCGCCTTAATAATTTTCATGTTTTGCCTCACTATCCCGTTTCCCCCTTCAATACTTCCACCGTTTATTTTGATAATGGGATTTTTATTAAAGTGGATTTTTGATTCCTTTTCTGTCAATATTAAAAAAGATGAACTGCCCAGATCAAACATCAACTTCTCTGGAGTATTGTTTACCACCACGCTAATATAAGGCATCATACGTGCGTTAAATGTAACTGGCACTTTTACAGAACTGTCAATATTTGGCAATCTATCTAACCGGTCAGTTACAATAATTTTTTTATTGTAGAAGTCAACCTGCCAAACGTGGTTTTTTATTAAGCTGGCGCCGATCAATGCACCGTCAATTGTGCACTTTATTGTAGGTGAATTATTGAAATTCATTTGTAAAGGCGGACCAATCTTAAGGGTGTCTACTTTGACAAGATTTACCATGACTTTGAGTTTATTTGAACTCCCTACAGCCTGGGTAGTAAGAACCGGAAAACTATTTTTTAATTGAATTTCATTTGTAATATCATTATAACCTCTTGTGTCAAAAATATAATCGTATACCTGATTGCCGATGACTACTTTTATTACGATTTCGTCGTTCCGATATTCAAATGGAATTTCATAATAGAAGTCGTGATTATCGGCCTTTACCGTATTTATCCAGTTCAATACTTCCTGCTGTGATTGTGCCTGAACCAGACAAGTAACTACCGTCTGCATTAAAAGAAACAACAAAAATGATTTCATAGCCTCTTTTTTACTGGTTCAGCTGTTCCTGTTTACAATCTTTTGTTGTGGGCAAATTTGTCGTAATTGTTTACCTTTCATTAGGAAATTTCGTTTTGTGAAAATCATTCAATAAATTAATTGAGGTTTATATTTATTAGCATTCTGCCTTAATCAAATTATGAGATTTCTAATAAAAACATTCTATTTAGATATTTTCTAAACATTATAAAATTACATTGATTTTGAAAATCCTGGTTGTTGACGACGAAAGAGACGTAAGGGCTTTATTTGAACAACGTTTCCGAAAAGAAATCCGGGATGGCGAGATTCATTTTGCGTTTGCGTATTCAGGTGAAGAAGCACTGGGTTACCTCAATAGCCTGAATCACGAGGCGGTTCTGATTTTATCCGATATCAACATGCCGGGTATGAGTGGTCTGGAGTTACTTAAACATATCAAAGATCATTTTGAAAAACCTCCTCCCATTGTCATGATGATTACGGCATTTGGTGACGATGAAAGTTATTCGCAGGCAATGAAACTGGGTGCAGATGATTTTTTGACAAAGCCACTTAATTTTTCCCATCTGCGGGAGAAACTCAAGTTGGTACAATAAGAAACGGATGCCAGGTACTATTTTACGGGACGATAATGATGTTTCCGAAAGACAACATTCTTTCATCAGCCTGATGACCTGGGCGATAAGCCTTTCGCGTCCATACAGGAAGTGGGTGTTTATTATACTTTTGGCCATGGTCGTCGAAGCAATCATGAGTGTTGCGACACCATGGCCGCTGAAAGTGATCATTGACGATGTGGTTGCCCATGGGAAACTTCCCCATTGGCTTAGCTGGACAGGCTTCCTAAATCCTTCCAACAGTAAATTTGTAATGGCCGCTATTGTGGCATTTGGATTTGTGCTCATCAATGCGATCGGTTCGCTGGCCGGATATATAAATAATTATTATAACGAAAATGTTGCGCAACATGTGGCAAATGATCTCAGGCGAAGAATTTATCACCATCTTCAACATCTTTCCCTCTCATATTACGATACCCACCAAACTGGCAAATTATTAAGTACAATAACATCTGATGTTTCTACCATACAGGATTTTGCATCTTCCACAATTTTGACCATACTGGTAGACGCTATGACCATCTTTGGTATGCTGATCCTGATGTTTTATCTGGATACTGGTTTTACGCTCGCAGCCCTGGCCGTTATGCCCTTTCTGCTGTTTTTTGTTATCCGGTTCAAAAAAACAATGAAGAAAGCGACCCGTGAAGTGAGAAAAGATCAAAGCAATATGTTTATTGCCATGCAGCAGGGGTTGGAATCCATACGTTCGGTAAATGCTTTTGGCAGACAGGATTTTGAAGAAGATAAACTTAAATTGTTAAGTCAGGAAACAATGAGCGCCGCACTCAAAGCAAGACGTGTTAAGTCGGTTCTCTCACCCGTAGTAACCATTACGGTATCACTTTGTATCGGACTGGTTCTTTGGCGGGGAACGGACCTGATATTTTTACATTTGATGACCGTTGGCTCGCTTACAGTTTTCATCTGGTATATGAATAAATTTTTCAGCCCGGTTCAGGATCTTGCTAAAATGACGAGTACGATCGCTCAGGCAACGGTGGCGCTCGAACGGATTCAGGCAATATTGGAAACGGAGCCCATCATTACATTTTCTGAGGGGCGGGATCCGGGTAAATTAAAAGGTGATATCGTATTCGAAGATGTTTCATTTGCTTATAATCCCGAATCACTGATACTTAATAAAATAAATATCAGTATTCGTTGTGGTCAGCGTGTCGGTATCTGCGGCCCCACCGGAGGTGGTAAATCGACGATTGCAAGTCTGATTGCACGTTTTTATGATCCGACACATGGGAGGGTTCTGATAGATGGAAAGAACATTAAAGAATTTCGGCTGGATAGCCTGCGAAACCAGATTGGTTTCGTTTTGCAGGATACAGTGTTGTTTTATGGATCCGTTCGGGAGAATATTGCATACGGTCGTCCGGAAGCTACGCTTGACGAAATTATTGAAGCGGCAAAACTATCCAACGCACATGAATTTATTTCTAAGATGCCGCACGGATACGAAACGCTGGTTGGAGAGCGGGGAGTTACTTTATCCGGAGGTCAGCGACAACGTATAGGAATTGCGAGAGCGGTGGTGAGAAATTCTCCCATTCTTATTCTGGATGAACCTACAGCTTCGCTGGATACTGAATCGGAAAAAATAGTTATGGAAGCACTGGAAAACCTGATGGAGGGCCGAACAGTAATAACCATTGCACATCGGTTGAGTACCATTCAGGACGCTGATAAAATCGTTGTTCTGCATGATGGTTTGGTTGTTGAAGAAGGCACCCATGAGGAACTTACAATCAAGGGTGAAATTTATGCGGAATTATGTAAGGGCAGAGATTGGGCATCCCATCCACACCATACTTTTAAATCAGTGAGCGGCCCTGCGGAAAATATTTAATCTAGAAAAAGAAAGAGATCACATACGCCATCACAGAAAGCACCATTCCATACATAAAAATGTTGTATGATATGCGTAACAGGCGATATTTTCGGCCCAGGTTTCTTCCCTGCTGATAAATATCTCTTATAAGATTTCCGTATAAAAACTCGATGTCGTCCATCAATTGTCTCATGCCGAATTCGAAATCCTGCAGGGACATTTTATAATAACTTCCGAAGAACAGGAGATCCACGCTTTTATTTTCCACATCTTCCTTTGTGAACTTTCCCTTCATGAGGCCGGGTCTGGTCGCCAATACAGAATAAATAACCGTAATAACGTTAACGGAAAGTAACATAACGGTTGGGATAAAAAGTTTGGGAGCCAGTACAAATTTTCCTATAATCAGTCCGATCCCGACAGAAATGAGGATCGAATTGACAGATATCATAATAAACGCTTTATTATCTGCCATGACGCTTAACCTCAAATGATTTGACGAGGAACTCTTGAACATGGTTTCTACCCCCCTCAGGTGGTGTTTAATTTTGGTAGTTCTGACTTCTTTATTTTCATTTTTATCTTTCCCGCTCAACGTCTTTTGCGTTCCAGAAGTATTTAAAGGATCGTTCTTGAGGGCATGATGCAGATGTTCCCTAAGATCGTGAGCAGATTTCTTTTGTTTGTGCCCTATATTGGCCGGATGCCTGACCCAGTGTTTTTCTTCCTGTTTTTGTATAATAACATGAAGATTTTGTTCTTTCGTTTTGGATAACAACTGCTGGCAGAATTCAGTTTGAAATTCGTGACTCTCCAGCCTGCCAATTGTGCTTTCTCTCCATTCTCCGCCCTTCATTTTTTTGTCGGTAAATGCTTCTATTTCCCGACGTAATAAATTATTATAGTCTTTAAACGCCGGTGATCCGTATTCGAAAGTCACCGCATCACTGAATATTTTCTCCGTTAAAGTATCCTTATTTCCCCCTGAAAAACCAGATGCAATGCATTTTTTTATTTCGATAATTTCTTCCGTACCAATACCCAGGTTTTGCAGGAATTCTTCCGTCGTTTTATGTGTGCTTGATTCGTGTAGGATGGTGGCAGACTGGAAAATTTCCAGGTCATGTATCCATCCGGCTACAGAAAGAATAAAATAGCTTCTGTCGTCTAAATTATAATGACTGTTTATTTTATTGATTGCTTCGATTGTTCTGATAGTATGGGCCAGGTTGTGATAGTAACAACGATCATCCATATTTTCATTAAAGTAAAGAATGACCTGATCCGCGACTTTTTTTAAGGTTTCCTGATAGTTCATTTCCGAAAAAAATATAGTTGGTTACACTAAAGAGTGGTTGATTTTCAAATAATTGACTATATAATAGATGCCCTTTGAAAATTATGCTATTTCTTATTCTTTACCAATTCTAAGGATAATTGGTGTAATTTAAATACCGGTAGGTTTCCATTTATTAAAAACTGTCAACATGAAATCGTTATTCGTTCTCGTTGGTTTGTTTTGTGTATCGGCTCTCCAGCCTGATTTTGGACAAACCGTTTCCATTAACAGCAAAGACTTTTTTAATGATACTTCCATCCTGCATGCAACGCTGACCGCCAATATGGGGAAGATTTATAATTATCGCGGGAAACAGGATGTTGACTTTCCTGCCAGTTTTATGACTACGCTGCCCGATGGCACTCAGGTAAACGACAAAATAATTTTAAATATAAGAGGGCATTTCAGGCTTGGATTTTGTTATGTGCCTCCGATTAAGCTCATTTTTAATTACAGTGAGAATGCAAAAATGTATTCATTGAAAGATCTCAAACTGGTCAATGAATGTAAGATTTCAAACGAATTTGAGCAGTATCTTCTGAAGGAATACACTATATACAAGATCTACAATTTAATTTCTGATATGAGTTTTCACGTGAGATTGTTGAAGCTAAATCTGCAGGACAGTTCCGGTAAGAAAAAAACAATTTCTGAATATGCTTTTTTACTGGAGGATATTAAGTCCGTTGCCAAAAGAAACGGTTGCAGAGATCTTAAGACGCTTAAACTTCAGACTGAACAAACAGACAGGCGGCAGATGACCATCGTGGCGATATTTGAATATATGATCGGCAATACGGACTGGGCAGTGTCTGTGAACCACAACACGAAATTAATCGGATCAATAAAGGATTCTTTATCGAGGCCTTTTGTTGTGCCTTACGATTTCGATTATTCCGGTCTTGTGAATACGAGTTATGCAATTCCTGACGAGAAACTCGAAATCGATAATGTAAGACAACGGCTGTATCGCGGATTTCCCAGAACACCACAGGAGGTTGAAGAAGTTGCCGTTATTTTCAGAAATCAGAAAGACAATATTTATGCGCTTATAAATAATTTTAATTTACTTACGCAGGCAAGCAAAACAGAAATGATTCAATACCTGGATGATTTTTATAAAATTATCGACGATCCCAAAAGTTTGAAGTACACTTTTGTAGACAATGCCAGGAACCACTAATTACTTTAAAAATTACAGGTCATCAGATCAATTCCTCAAACTGACCGGTTTGACGATTCTTTCGAACATTGTTCCAGTTAAAATAACGTCCGTTCATAACTACATACACACCCGGTGGCAATGACTGCACAAAAGCCAGTGCACAACCCAGGTTAAAAAATCCATCTGAGCTTCCGAATTTGTACGGTATCATAGCTCCGGTAAGTACGATTGTTTTTCCCGGTACATTTTCCGCAAGTACTGCGGCAGTTACGGCCATTGTATCGGTTCCGTGCGTTATGATGATTTTATCTTCGGAAATCGAATTACACTGACCAGCGATCATCATTCTTTCCGTCGTCGTCATGTCCAGACTGTCGATCATCATCAGCGTACTTACGTTTACTATGGGTGTGACACGACTTCGGGTGATCATCTCCGGTATATGAGTTTCTTTAAAAAAAAGCTGTCCTGTTATTTCGTTATATTCTTTATCAAAAGTCCCACCGGTTACGAAAATCCTGATTGCCATATAAAAATTTTGCCATGTAAAGCTATAATTATTTAATTCAGCCGAGAAAAAGTCATGCGAATTAGTAACTCACAAATCGACGGCTCTGTCAAGATGGACATAACCACCGTCTACGTGAATCCATTGACCATTTATCCCAAGAGATTTAGGGGACAATAGGAACGCCACGGTATCTGCTATTTCCTCCGGCTTGGTCATGCGATTGCCCAGTGGTATTTTTGATTTGATCTTCTTTAATTTTTCTTCGGGATCCGACTGCTGGCCAATCCACCATTCATATAACGGGGTCCAGCATTCGGAAACAACAACGGCATTTACCCGCACATCGGAAGATAGTAATAAGTTGTACCAGCTTGTAGTTAGGTGCAGACGTGCTCCATTGGCTGCTGCATATCCGGAAGTCCCGCCTTGTCCCGTTTCTCCTGTTTTTGAGCAAATGTTTACGAGGGAACCTTTCGATTCAATCAATGAAGGAAAACAACATGTTGCCATCGTTTGATAGTGCACTACGTTTTTTTCCAATGAATCTATAAAATGCTTGTGATCTCCATATTCAAGCCCGACACCGTCATTTAGACCCGCATTATTTACAAGGCCATCTATTCTTCCAAATTCATTTAATATTATTTCTGCCGAGCGCGAGCATTCTTCCTGAACTGTTAACTCCACCTGAAATTGGAGAACCCTGGAACCGGTTGCCTTTATTTCTTTAAAACAATTTTCAAGCGCCGTGAGATTGCGATCGATGAGGCAAACAGCAGCCCCTTCAGCAGCGAGATTTTGTGCAATTGCTTTGCCAATACCACTTGCGGCTCCTGTAATAACAATTACCTTATCCTGCAGATTAAGGTTCATGAAAAAGATTTAAATTTAACTGCGGTCTCCCTGTTCTCCTGACTCACAAGACCAGCTCCACTAATTTACGAATATTGTGTACAGACAGGAGAAAACAATAAGTTTGCAATACTTAAAAAACGATTGTAATGAAATGCTTACCGTTTATTCTTGTTCTTTGTTGTTTATCTGTGAGTGCCCAGGTAAATATTATCCCGCAACCAGCGTCGGTAAAAATGCCGCGTATAATGGCTGATTTCACTATTAATACGAATACGAAAATTGTTCTGGAAGGAAGTGGCCTTGATAATTCTGTTCAATTTTTTAATGATTACCTGAAGGAATATTACGGATTTTCTCTGGAAACTACACAAAGAGCAAGTGGTAACAATAATATTGTGTTGAATTTTAAAAGATTGGACGATTCTATCCCCGGAGCTTACAAACTATCCATCGATCAGAAAGGGATATACATCGCCGGAGACAATGAAACGGGAGTTTTTTACGGCATTCAGACACTCATTCAATTGCTTCCGCTACCGTCTGGTTCAAATAAACTTTCCATTCCTTATATTCAGATTACTGATCAACCGCGATTTGCATATCGGGGTTTGATGCTTGATGTGGGCCGGCATTTTATGCCTGTTCCGTTTGTAAAGAAATTTATTGATTATATCGCGTTGCATAAGATGAATGAATTTCACTGGCATTTGACGGAGGACCAGGGATGGCGAATTGAGATAAAAAAATATCCCCGACTTACAGAAGTTGGAGCATGGCGTGGTGGAACAGTAATTGGTAAAAGACCCTGGAAAGGCAATGACAATATCCTATACGGTGGTTTCTATACCCAGGAAGACATTAAAGATGTAGTCGCTTATGCATCGAAAAGATATATTACCATTATTCCGGAAATCGAAATGCCGGGGCACGGCAGTGCCGCGATTGCAGCATATCCGTGGTTGAGTTGTTTTCCGGATGAAAAAACAAATATTCCCGACAGTTTACTCTCTGATGCAGGAAAAAAAGCGAAGGGTAAAATTGTTTACGAGAAATGGGGTGTTGCTGAAGACGTATTCTGTGCGGGTAAGGACAGTGTGTTTCAATTTCTGCAGGACGTAATTGACGAAGTATCGCCCTTATTTCCATCAAAATATATTCATGTGGGAGGAGACGAATGTCCCAAAACAAATTGGAAAAGATGTCCATTATGTCAAAAACGCATTCATGAACTTGGATTAAAGGATGAACATGAATTGCAGAGTTATTTCATCCAAAGAATGGAGAAATATATTAATGCTAAAGGCAAAACGCTTATTGGCTGGGATGAAATACTGGAAGGAGGTCTTGCTCCCAATGCCGTAGTAATGAGCTGGAGAGGAGAGAAGGGTGGTATCGAAGCCGCGAAACAAAAGCATACGGTTATAATGACACCTACAACATATGTGTATTTCGATTATTCGCAATCGAAACACGATGACTCGCTTGTAATCGGAGGTTATCTACCCCTGGAGAAAGTGTATAAATACGAGCCTATTCCTTCTGAATTATCGGATGCAGATGGCCGTTATATCCTGGGTGCCCAGGCAAATGTATGGACCGAATACATGCCCTATCCTTCCAAAATCGAGTATATGATTTTTCCAAGGGTAGATGCACTTAGCGAAGTAGTATGGAGTCCGAAATCTGCCAGAAACTGGGAAGAATTTAAAAGGAAGCTGCCCTTCCAGTTTAAACGTTATGATCTTTGGAAAACACATTATTTTAGTGATACACAGGAATATGACATTCATTAAATCTGAAGTGTAAATGATTGCGTCGGATTTCAAACACGTTAGTTATTTGTGGAATGAAGAAACAGCGGCAGGGTTGGCCGGGGATGATGTTGCATTGTTAATTTACCGATCCAATCTATTGGGCAGCGATCTTCGTCTTACCAACTTCGGGGGAGGCAATACTTCCTGTAAAGTGTTGGCTGCTGATCCGCTAACAGGAGAAAAAACAGAAGTTATGTGGGTAAAAGGTTCCGGCGGTGACCTTGGCACACTTACAAAAAAAGATCTTGCAGCTTTATATATGAACCGCCTGCTAAGTTTGAAAAAAATATATAAGGGCATCGGGGAGGAAGACGGCATGGTGAAGTTATTCAATTACTGTCTTTATGATCTGGATTCAAAAGCCCCATCAATCGACACCGCATTGCATGGTTTTCTACCCTTCACTCATATTGATCATTTGCACCCCGATGCAGCAATTGCCATTGCTGCTGCCAAAGAAGGAAAAAAAATAACGAAGCAATTGTTTGATGGAAAAATCGGATGGGTAGATTGGCAACGCCCGGGATTTGATCTTGGTTTGAAATTAAAAGAATGTCTTGATGCGAATCCGGGTATTCGTGGAGTCATGTTGGGTTCTCATGGATTATTTACCTGGGGGAATACGGCATATGATTGTTATGTCAATACGCTTGAAGTGATTGAAACTTGTGCAGATTACCTGGAAGAAAATATCGGAAAAAGCAAAAAAATATTCGGGGGTATAAAAGTAAATGCATTACAGAAGAATGAGCGTCTGCAAAAAGCTGCCGAGTTATCTCCTGTATTAAGAGGGTTTTGTTCCTCTGAAAACAGAATGATAGGACATTTTACTGATGATGAACGGGTTCTTGAATTTGTAAATTCCAATGACCTCGACCGACTCGCCCCGATGGGCACAAGCTGCCCTGATCATTTTCTGAGAACGAAGATCAGTCCCCTGGTATTGGATTTTCTTCCTGACGAAGATCTCACAGATAATGCAAAGATTCGGGATAAACTGAGCCCTGTATTTGATGCATATCGATCGATGTATAAAAGCTATTATCAGTCTTGCAAACACGATGATAGTCCGCCGATGCGCGATCCCAATCCTGTTGTCATTCTGTATCCGGGTGTAGGTATGTTTACGTTTGCGAAAGATAAACAAACAGCCCGCGTGGCTTCGGAGTTTTATATCAATGCCATCAACGTAATGAAAGGTGCGGAAGCAATTTCATCTTATACATCTTTGTCGCGACAGGAGGCTTTTAACATTGAGTATTGGTTGCTGGAAGAAGCCAAATTAAAACGAATGCCTGCACCCAAAGCATTGTCGGGCAGGATCGCTTTGGTGACTGGTAGTGCAGGAGGAATTGGGAAAGCGATAGCAAAACGTTTTGCGGAAGAAGGAGCCTGTGTGATTATCAATGACAATGATGCCGACAGGTTGGAAAGAGCAGGAAAAGAATTTCAGCAGCTATTCGGTAAGGATAAATTTATTGCCGTGTTGCTCGATGTAACGGCCATGCATACAATTCAAAATAGTTTCCTTGCTGCCTGCAGGGCCTTCGGAGGCGTAGACATTATTGTGAATTGCGCAGGGCTTTCTATTTCCAAACCACTGGAAGAACATACAGAAAAGGATTGGGATCTTTTATATGATGTGCTTGTGAAAGGACAATTTCTCGTTACCAAAGCCGCTGTGGAGATCATGCGTAAACAACAATTGGGAGGCGACGTACTGAATATTGTCAGCAAGAATGCATTGGTTTCCGGTCCCAATAATGCAGCTTATGGTTCAGCAAAAGCAGCTCAATTGCATTTGAGCAGGTTGAATGCAGCTGAACTTGGTACAGATAGAATCAGGGTAAATGTAGTCAATCCGGATGCGGTTATTTCGGATAGTAAGATATGGGAAGGTGCATGGGCGGAGGGCCGTGCCAAAGCATATGGAATCAGCGTAAGTGAACTTCCGGCATATTACGCAAAACGGACATTGCTGAATGAGATTATTTTGCCAGGGGATATTGCCAATGCCTGTCTTGCGTTTGTGGGAGGATTATTAAATAAATCGACAGGCAACATGTTGAATGTAGACGGCGGAGTAGCCATGGCATTTGTTCGTTAATAAAGATATTTTCCATGCAACTGGCGAAAACAACAATCGAAGAATGTAACCAGCCATTCCTCCAGTCTCACAAACAGAAGTTTGATGCATTGGCCGGTGGTATGCAAGAGACGGAATCAGTGATTCAAAAAATAACAGACTTTCAGGTCGCCATTCCCAGCTGGGCACTCGGCACCGGAGGCACGAGATTCGCGAGATTTTCGGGTGGCGGAGAGCCCAGAAATCTGGAAGAAAAAATAGAAGATGTTGGACTGCTCCACGCACTCAATCATTCAAGTGCTGCGATTTCTTTACATATTCCATGGGATATTCCGGAAGATCCCGCAAGCATAAAATTACTCGCTTCGCAATTCGGATTGCATTTTGACGCCATGAACTCGAATACGTTTCAGGATCAACCGAATCAGCCATACAGTTATAAATTTGGTTCGCTTCAACATGTAAAGGAAGAAGTTCGTCAGCAGGCGATTCGGCATAATATGGATGTAATAAAATATGGCATTGAACTCGGATCAAAATCCCTCACGGTTTGGCTGGCTGATGGATCCTGTTTCCCGGGACAATTGAATTTCCGCGAAGCATTTCAACATACGCTGGAAAGTCTGCAAGAAATATATGCGGCTTTGCCATATGATTGGAAACTTTTTGTGGAGTATAAGGCCTTTGAACCGAACTTTTATTCCACTACAGTGGGCGACTGGGGACAATCATTACTCTACGCTTCCAAACTTGGCAAAAATGCGTATACGCTGGTGGATCTCGGCCATCATCTCCCGAACGCAAATATTGAACAGATCGTGTCATTGCTTCTGATGGAAAATAAACTGGGTGGATTTCATTTTAACGACTCCAAATATGGTGACGACGACCTGACAGTCGGAAGCATAAAACCTTACCAGTTATTTCTGATTTTTAATGAACTGGTAGAAGGTATGGATAACAATAAAATGAATCACGCAACGGATCTTGGATGGATGATCGACGCTTCACACAATGTAAAAGATCCGTTGGAAGACCTCATGCAATCAGTGGAAGCCATTCTGCTGGCCTATGCACAGGCTTTATTAGTCGATCGTGTGAAACTACGCGAGGCGCAGCAAACGAATGATCCTGTTTTAGCGCAGGAAGTTTTGCAGAATAGTTTTCGTTCGGACCTTCGGCCGCTTATTGCGGAATCGAGACTCAGGGCCGGTGCGGCACTCAATCCGTTGGAGCTTTATCGAAATTTAAAAATCAGAAAACAATTAATAGACGCAAGAGGGTCGAAAACGATTAGTTCCGGACTGTAATGCCATCAACTTCAGCTATAGCGATATTGGATATCGGGAAGACAAATAAAAAAATATTTCTCTTCGATGAATCGTATAACATTATATGGGAGGATAGTTGTGTGCTTCGGGAAACAAAAGACGAAGATGGAGATCCCTGCGAAGACCTGCATCTTATAAATTTGTGGGCAACCGAAACACTTTTTAAAGGCAATAATTCATGCGATGTAGAAATACGCGCAATCAATTTTTCGGCCTATGGCGCCAGTTTTGTCCACATCGGAGAAAATGGGAAACCGTTAACTCCCCTGTATAATTATTTAAAGCCATATCCCGATAAATTAAAGAGACAGTTTTATGATCAGCATGGAGGAGAAATGATTTTTTCCATGCTGACTGCTTCTCCTGTATTGGGCAGTCTAAATTCTGGTATGCAGGTCTATCGCATTAAAAAAGAGAAACCACAGTTATTTAGTCAAATAAGATACTCCCTTCACCTGCCGCAATACCTGTGTTGGATTTTTACCTCGTATGCCTGCTCAGATATAACCAGCATCGGATGCCATACCGGCCTTTGGAATTTTTCGCAGAATTACTACCATGAATGGGTTTATCGCGAGCAGATAATCGATAAACTTCCCGCTATTCAGACGTCCGGAACGATGCACTTGATAACACCTGAAATGAACGATCGCATCTTTGACAATCAACATGCAGCATGTCTGATAGGAACTGGATTGCATGATAGTTCAGCTGCTTTAATCCCGTATCTGGAGATTTTTCCAGACCCGTTTCTGCTCATTTCAACCGGAACCTGGAGCATTAGTATGAATCCATTCAATCTGGAACCGCTGACCATTGCAGAATTGAAAAATGATTGTCTTTCTTATTTGAGTTTTAAAGGGAAACCTATTAAAGCTTCCAGGCTTTTTGCGGGTTATATACATGAATCTCAGAATGAGCGAATAGCTGACTATTTTCAGAAGGACAAAGACTATAGTCTGCAAATTAGATACGACCCTGCCATTGTTGGCGAATTAAAACAAAAAAATGATAAGACTTTTCCTAATTTTTCAGTGCGAGATCTTACCATTTATAAAAATTATGAAGAAGCATATCACGGCTTGCTGATGAATTTGGTCGATCAGCAATTCATTTCAACCGGATTTATACTTACAGACGCAGTAAAAAGAATATTTGTGGATGGTGGTTTTAGCAGAAACGAAATCTTTATGCAATTGCTGGCAGAAGCGTTTCCGTTGCACGAAGTATATGCGGCTACGATAGCTCAAGCCAGTGCCATTGGAGCCGCGATGGCCGTTCATGAACATTGGAATGAGCAAAGTTTTCCAACTGATATTATTGAAATGAGATATTACGCGAAGAAAGGGTGAAAGTGTGAGAGTGTGAGAGTGTGAGGGTTAAAAGGTGCTTTAAGTTTTCAGTCTTAAGCTTTCACCTTTAAATAATTTTCTTAAATAAAATAAAATCCGAATGGGTGTATTAGTCGGAGTTTTTTTGCATTTTATTGGTGGTTTTGCATCTGGAAGTTTTTATATTCCATATAAGAAAGTAAAATTATGGCATTGGGAAAGTTATTGGCTGGTCGGGGGACTATTCTCATGGCTTATCGCTCCGGTCTTTGCAGCCTGGCTGATCGTGCCGGGATTTTGGGAAATCATTGGTGCCGTTTCCAGGACGACTATATTCTGGACCTATTTTATGGGTGTGTTATGGGGAATCGGAGGACTAACCTTTGGGCTTAGTATGCGTTATCTGGGTATGAGTCTTGGGATGGCGATTGCCCTTGGTTATTGCGCTGCTTTCGGAACGCTGATACCGCCATTATACTATGACATCATGGGCAATCCCGATAACCAGACAACTATTTCTTCTCTCTGGTATTCAGGTTCTGGAAAAATAATATTGGGAGGTGTGCTACTATGCCTGATAGGTATTGGGATTTGTGGAAAGGCAGGTGTGATGAAGGAAAGAGATCTGAGTGGTTCAGGATCTCAGGGAACCATACAGGAATTTAACTTACGCAAAGGCATATTGGTTGCAACCACTTCTGGTATTCTTAGTTCCTGTTTTTCATTTGGACTTGCATTTGGGAAACCCATTGCGGCGCTGACAGAAAAAAGTGGCGTGAATCCGATATTTCAGAATCTCCCTTCGCTTGTAGTGGTTCTGCTGGGTGGCCTGACCACAAATTTCATATGGTGTGTATTGTTGAATATAAAAAATAAATCCTACGGTGATTATGCTGATACGAGAACACCTTTAAAATGGAATTATATATTCTGTATAATTGCCGGCGTAACATGGTACCTGCAGTTTTTCTTCTATGGCATGGGCAGCAGCAAAATGGGGAAATACGATTTTAGCAGCTGGACATTTCATATGGCTTTCATCATTATTGTCAGTAATGCCTGGGGTATTTATTTTAAAGAGTGGAAGGGTTCGGGAAATAACACCATGCGTGTTATTAAGCTGGGCATTTTCACCGTGATACTTTCAACCGTGGTAGTGGGATTGGGGAATTATCTTGCTTCTATAAACAATTAATTTTTTTAATAACTGAACATGAAAAAGAACTTTTGTTTTCTGATTATCGGAATGCTGTTGGTGAGCAGTGGTTATTCGCAAGTTGTTATAAAAAATTTAAAATGTGAGAATCGAATTAATCCAACAGGAATAGACATTTTGAGACCAAGATTTAGCTGGCAATTGTTTTCGACGCAAAGAAACCTGGAACAAACCGCATATGAAATCAGGGTTGGTTATAAATACGGAAACAAAGACTTTTGGAATAGTGGGAAGATTATGAGTTCCCAATCTGTATTCCTGCCTTATGCAGGCAGTACGCTACAATCAGGTGCCGCTTATTTTTGGCAGGTAAGAGTAACTGACAATAAAGGCAAAACGTCTGAATGGAGTGAAAAAGCTTATTGGCAGATGGGACTACTGGAGAATACGGACTGGAAAGCGAAATGGATAGAATCAACCAGCGACGCAGATTCAGTGAACGGCCCTGCTCTTTTATTCCGAAAAGAATTTACTTCGGAAAAGAAAATCATTTCTGCTTCAATTTTTATTACAACTCACGGGATATATGAAGCATACATGAATGGGCAGAAATTGGGAGATGCATTTTTAACACCAGGATGGACGAGTTACAAAAAGCGTCTGCAATACCAGGTGTACGATGCGACAAAATTTGTTCATAGTGGGAAAAATGTGATCGGTGTAAATATTGGAAGTGGCTGGTACAGAACAAACCTTGCGTGGAATAATAACAGGAATATTTACGGTAAAAAAATCGGTCTGTTGGCGCAATTGGAAATACGATATGCCGATGGAAGTAACGAAACAATTATATCTGACGGGAGTTGGAAAACGTCAGATCAGGGGCCTATCCGTAGTTCAGAAATTTATAATGGAGAGATTTACGATGCCAGAAAAGAAATAGACGGCTGGGATGCGCCCGGCTTCAATGATCAGACCTGGCAGACAGTAAAAGAGAATAGCTATCCGAAAAATAATTTAGTTGCAACATACAATGAACCTGTGATCATGCATGAATCTTTTAAGCCTGTACGAGTTTTTAAAACGCCAAAGGGAGAACAGGTTGTAGATTTCGGACAGAATCTCGTTGGATGGGAAAGATTTGTGGTTACGGGAAAACCAGGTGATACCATTATTATAGATCATGCGGAAGTCCTTGATAAGGACGGTAATTTTTATACAGATAATCTAAGAGCTGCCAAATCTGAGAACATGTATATATTGAAAGATAATGAAGGTGCGTTTTCACCGCATTTTACTTTTCATGGATTCAGATATATCCGGATCAAAGGATTTAAGGGCGAGATCCGGTTAGATACTTCTGATGGGAAACAAAGGAGTGATTTTATTGATTTAGGGACAGGGTCAAAAACCAATTATTTATACGCAGGTGCTGTAACACTTTATTCAGATATGGCGACCACCGGACAATTCAATTGTTCGAACCCTATGCTCAATCAACTTCAGCATAATATTCAGTGGGGACAAAAGGGAAATTTTCTGGATGTACCAACAGATTGTCCGCAACGTGATGAGAGGTTGGGCTGGACGGGAGACGCTCAGGCATTTTCCAGAACGGCAACTTACAATATGGACGTACACAATTTTTTTTCGAAGTGGTTGAAGGATCTTGCGGCTGATCAAAGCGATGACGGAAGAGTACCGTTTGTTGTTCCGAATGTGCTGAGTGATATGGCCGGAGGTTCTGCCGGATGGGCCGACGCAGCTACAATAATTCCCTGGAATATGTGGCTCGCGTATGGCGATCCAAAAATTCTGGACGACCAATATGCCAGCATGAAATCCTGGGTCGCGTTTATGCAGAAAAATAGTAATGACTATTTATGGAACACAGGATTTCATTTTGGCGACTGGCTGTTCTATCGTCCGGCTGACGACAATGACGGCAGATCAGCCGTCACTGACAAATATTTAATTGCACAATGCTTTTTCGCATATTCTACCCAGTTAGTGCTGAATGCAGCAAAGGTTTTAAATAAAGCGGAAGACGTAGCAAAATATACGGACCTTCTTCAGCATATTAAAGAAGCTTATCTGAAGGAATATGTAACATCGTCAGGCAGATTGGTTTCCGGCACGCAGACAGCTTATGTGCTGGCTCTTCAGTTTGATATGCTTCCCGAGAACCTAAGAGCGCAGGCCGCTAAAAGACTGGCGGACAATATTCAGGACTATGAAAATCATTTGACCACGGGATTTCTTGGAACACCTTATCTGTGTCATGTGCTCAGCAGATTTGGTTACGATACGGTTGCCTACAAATTATTACTTCAGGAAACGTATCCGTCGTGGTTGTATCCGGTGAAAATGGGTGCCACAACAATCTGGGAACGATGGGATGGACAAAAGCCGGACAGCAGTTTTCAAACGCCTGGCATGAATTCATTTAATCATTATGCTTATGGCGCAATCGGCGACTGGATGTATAGAACAATTACTGGCATTGATAACTATGGAGATGCAGCCGGGTACAAGAAAATAAGTATACGACCACACCCTGGCGGAAATCTGACTTACGCTAATGGTGATCTGGAAACAGCATATGGGAAAATTAGTGTTCATTGGAAAAACGCAGATAAGAAATTCCTGATGGATGTTGAAATTCCTGCAAATACAACCGGTATAATTTATATGCCAACATCAAATCCCGACTTAGTTACTGAACAGGGAAGTCCGGTATCTGAAATAAAGGAAATTATAATTAAGGGTAAAGATGGAAATTATATTGTATTGGAAGTTGGCTCAGGCATCTATCATTTTTCCTCAGTTAACTAGCAACGACTGATGATCAAACCGTTCAGCTTTTGCGTTATGCCTTAAGCCTATTTAATACCGGTAGCAAACCGCATTGACATTCATTCCCGCACCGACAGAAGCAAAGAGAAGAATATCTCCATGATGTAATGCGTGTTCCGGAAATTGATTTTTGCGAACGAGGTCAAGTAGTGTGGGTATCGTAGCCACTGAGCTGTTGCCAAGCCAGCTGATACTCATGGGCATTATATTTTGCGGAGGAGTGTCAATTTTGTAGAGTTCATATAATTTTTTAATGATCGCCTCGTCCATTTTTTCATTGGCCTGATGGATAAATATTTTTTTAATATCATGAATCGATAGACCGGATTTATCAATGCAAGCTTTCATTGCTTCCGGCACATGTTTTAGAGCATATTCATAAACTTTTCTTCCCTTCATTTTTAAATAACGTATTCTGGGATTGCTATCAGGATAATTTGAAATTCCCATATTGATATATTCGAATTCATCTACACTATGAGTTTGCGCAGTATAACCCAGAAGACCGGATGAATTTTCATCACCTTCTTTTTTTTCTACGACTACAGCTCCCGCGCCATCGCTGAAGATCATACTGTCACGATCGAACATATCGATGACGCGACTTAATGTTTCAGTGCCGATGATCAATGCTTTTCTTGCCATACCAGATTTAAAATATGAGTCAGCCTGAATGAGCCCCTGTAGCCATCCGGGACATCCAAATAATATATCGTAGGCAATACAGTCTGGATTTCTAATTCCCAATTCGTGTTTCAACTGGCTAGCCAGTGAGGGTACAGCCGCAGTCTGGATAGTATCCTTAATTACGTTTCCGAAATTGTGAGCGACAATCAACTGATCAAGACTTTCAGGATCTACATTACTGTCTTCAATTGCTTTTTTTGCAGCTTCGAATCCGATATCGGAAGCATTGAGATCATCTGTTGTATAACGGCGCTCTTCAATTCCCGTAATCTTCTTGAATTTGTTTACTACTTCTTTAGGATCTAAAGGAAGCGGTAATCCTTCAGACGTATAGAATGCATGTTGTGCAAAATCCTGATTGGTTTGTACAAATGGAGGTATATAGCAACCCGAGCCTGTGATAACAGAACGTACCATACTTAATCATTAAACATTCTGGGTTAATTTCGCCATAGCGCGAACCGGAAACGTTCCTACGCCCTTAAATTTAGGAGGTATTGCACTAAAAATAAAATTTTCATCTGGTACTGCAGAAAGATTGCAAAGATGCTCGACAATGAGAATACCACTTCCCAGCAAAACGGTGTGTACCGGCCTTGTGTTCTTACTGGTGTCATCGATATTATGTGAGTCAATACCTACAAGCCGCACATTTTGCCGTTTTAAATATTCGGCTGCATGTTCCGTAAGAAATGGATGGTTATAGTAGTATTTTTCAGTGTTCCAATGAATGTCCCAGCCAGTATTTATCAACACGGCTTTTCCTGACAGATCAAGATCCTGAAAGCAATCAACGTCGACTGCGTTTCTTTGTAAAAAAGGCAGTCGTATAATGATTCCTGTTAATTCAGCACAATGATCCAGCGGAGTGTCATTTAAATCCTGCCCGTTTTCGTATCTGTGAAATGGGCAATCTATATAAGTCCCCGTATTACTTACCATTTCAATTTTACCAATTTGAAAACTTGTGCCTTCTGCGTACAGTTTTTTGGAATCCTCACGACTCAGATAATCACAAATAACGGGTGCTGGCAATCCTTTGTACGTTATCAAACCCTTCTCAATAGTATGACTTAAGTCAATTAGTGATGTCGACATAGCATTTGTTTGTGGACAGGGAAAATTATTGTGAAACCGCTACACCTACATAAGAATCAGCAGTGCCGTAATATAAAAACCATTTTTCTTTATAATATACGAGTCCCTCGGCAAATGTAGTTCCCGCAGTATACTGTCCGCTGATTTCATGCGGCAAAGTAGGTCTCAGAAAAGGTCCGTCAGAACGGCTCAGCACAGTTTCTAAATCTTTGGGGTTAAAAAAAACTCTTCCCACCGAATAAGTGCCCCTTGGCAATGAAGGATCCGCATCTTTTTCATTGCTGTTTTTACCATTATATATCAACATGACACCTCTATCGGTCATCAATGCCGGAGGTCCGCATTCACTGATTCCACTATCGAAATGACCAGCTCTTTTTTGTATTACTTTGATCAGCGAGCCGTCCGTGGAGTCAACAAGCGGATACCAGTCATATAAGTTTTCAGACCAGGCAAGATTTATAAAGTAATCGCCCCAGTACATCCAATATTTTCCTCTTACTTTGGCTAATACCATTTTGTTATTTTCCATGACCGTTACCATGGATCCCGATTTGCTGGCAGAATCCAAAAAGCGATGGTTATAGGCTTTTGCAAATGCCGGGCCTTTTTTCTCCCAATGAAAAAGGTCATTTGAAAAGGCAATACTTAATCGCGGAGTTTTGTAATTCCACGAAGTGTAAGCCAACACATATTTCCCATCTTCCGTTTGTACTATACGCGGATCTTCACATCCTCCGGGGACGTCATAATGTTGAAAAGAGTCTTTGGCAGGATAAAGTACGGGATCTGGAAATGATGTAAAATGGATTCCATCCAGACTGGCTGAAATCCCGATACGTGAAGTACGTCCGCCCAAAGAAGCCGCCGGATTGTCTTCACATCTTGACAATACATAAAGGGTATCGTTTCTGACCATGGCTGCGGGATTAAATACATCGGCTCTCTTCCAGTGTACAATTTCATTTTTAACAGAGTCAAAAAAAACAGCTGTTGTATCACGACTTAATACAGGAAATGTAACTGGTTTACTGAAAGATGATAGTTGATCAAAAACAGTTGGCTTTGATGAGCAGGCAGACAAAAACAGAACGACAATAAGGTATCTGTATCTTTGTTGCATATTTTAAAGAGTTGTTATGGTAAGGATGGGCGAATATAACCTGCTTAAAGTTATAAAAGTAAAGGATATGGGTGTGTTCATGGATAATGGTGAAGATGGAATTCTCATGCCAAAACGATTTGTTCCACCAGGCACTAAAAGAGGGGATGAAATAAATGTTTTTTTATACCATGATGGCGAAGGCAGACCGATCGCTACAACACAAAAACCTCTTGGTGTATTGGGTGATATTGTTAAGCTGAAGGCGGTGAGTGTTACCCCACAGGGTGCATTCCTGGATTGGGGTCTGATGAAGGATCTGTTTATTCCGAAATCAGGTATGATAAGCTTCATTCAACCCATGGGTGAGTACCTGGTTAAGATTGTTATGGATGAGCAGACAGGTCGTATTGCGGCAACCGAAAAACTGGAAAGATTTTTATCAAATGAAGTATTGACTGTCAAAGAAAAAGAAGAAGTCAGTCTTTTAGTATATCGCAAAACTGATATTGGATATGAAGTGATCATCAACAATGTTCACAAAGGAATACTTCATGAAAATGAAATATACCGAACCATTGAAATAGGCAACAGGTTCCAGGGGTTCATTAAAAATATACTCCCTGGAAATAAGATAGACGTTGCCGCCGGAAAACCCGGTTATCAGAGAGTAGAGGATGAAGCTGAAAAGATACTTCGACTCTTAGGTGAAAATAACGGATATCTGCCTTATCACGACAAATCTACACCGGAAGAAATTTATTCATTCTTCAATATCAGTAAGAAGACCTTTAAAATGACAACTGGAAATTTATATAAACAACATAAGATTGTGTTTACTAAGACAGGAATACAGTTAACGAATGATGCATAACGCATAACCCTAAACGCGTAATGATCAGGCCCTAGGCAGCACGCTTTCCGCTTAATAAATATTTTGACTCAGGAAATCATTTTTGAATTTCCCTTTAGGATCGTAGTATGCAACGAGTTTTTTGAAATCTGATAATTTTTCATAACGTGATTCCAATACTTCTGGTGGGATCGTAAATAATTTCCCCCAATGTGGCCTCGCATTAAAAGGTGCAAGTTCCTTTTCAATCAGCGGTAATAATTTACTTACTTCATCCCATTCCTGCTTCCAGGTAAAATGAATAGTTACAGAATGCTGGTTTCTACAGGGGCTCAGCCAAAGTTCATCAGCAGCGATGGTTCTAATTTCTGAAATGAATAAGTGTGGTCCAATCTGTTTTCCGAGACTTTGTATTGCGAGTATCGCTTCTACTGCGTTTTGTTGCGGGATAAAATATTCCGTTTGTAATTCCTTTCCACTGCTTGGTGTAAATCCCATTTTGAAATGGGGCAGACGCTCGTACCAGGGACCCGGTTTCCCCATTTGCGGAGTGCAGTTTTCTGCAGAAAGTTCAATAATCGGATGGAGATCTTTAGTAGCTGCTTTCGCGCCGAAGAATTCTTCCGGTCCATGATATTTAATGTCGGGATTTACCTTGTCTTTTATCCAGACTTCATTGATTGAATCGGATTGCCAGTCAGTAAACAGACTAACACTGTATCCTGCAGAAATTATATCTACGAAATGATCTTTCAATTGATCTAACGGTAATTTGGTAAAAACCTGTTGCCGCATTGTAAATGTTGGGAGCAGGTCTAGTGTAACTTTCGTAATAATGCCGAGGGCGCCCAGTCCTACTACCGCACCATTAAAGAGGTCACCGTCTTTCTCTTTGCTAATGGTAACTACGGATCCATCAGCGATCACAATTTCCAGTGCCCTCACTGCAGTTGACAAATTCCCATTTTTTACACCGGAACCATGTGTGGCAGTTGTAATACTTCCTGCCACAGAGATATGCGGTAGCGATGCGAGATTTTGAAGAGCGAAACCTTTTTTATCAAGGTAAGGACTTAGCTCGCCATATTTTATTCCCCCTTCTACGGTTACGGAATGATTGACAGTATCCAGAGAAAGGATATTTTTTAGATTGTTAGAAGAAATCAGATTGTATTTGCTATCGGCAATGGAATTGAAACAATGCCTGGTCCCCAATCCGCGAAGGCGATCAGTTTTTTTAACCAGCGCCTGAACCTCAGGTACTGTTTTTGGATAGAAAACATTGTTGGTGCTGTATGTCAGGTTGCCGGCCCAGTTCTTTAATTTATCTTGTGTTAAACCGGTAAAAGATGGAATAAACGGAGTGGCCATTAGTGCAGAAGATAATTTGATAAACTTTTTTCTTTCCATATGGTCGTTACATTATCTAATGTTATTTCTTCCAAACTTCGACATGCCAGTCGTTTCCGCTTGCCACTGAAAAGGTTTTTGCAAAGTCTCCCTGGTTAAGCGCAAAGGATAATTGCAATAGACTATTTAAATAAGCAAGCGGTTGATTTTTTTCAACAGCCCCGAAAGTCTGCTCATATGGCATATCTCCCGTATAAATTTTCTGCTGATCATGGAAGATTTCAACATGAAGTATATTTCCAAATGACAATCCGAGCTGATTAAACAATGGGCCGCCGATATTCGTCCATATATTTCCATATTGGACATCAAGTATAGAAATAGTACCTTTTATTTTGTCTCCCTCTTTCACAGCCAACTGATAGGGAATTTTTACTACTTCATCAGGAAGTTTCATCCCCACTTGTTCGTATGTAATGACACCGGCAGCCAGTCTTGCTCCGGTATAAGCATACACATCTCTTCCATGAAATGTGTAGGATTCTTGTGAATTCTTGCGTCTGTTTAATACTTCGTCAATCTGTCTCACTTCTGCTATGCCTAGCGAAGATGCGATGAGCGTGAGTGTCCCATTGTCCGGTGTAACTATAAACTGTCCGGTTTTTGTTTTTAATACAACCGATTTTCTTGTAGTTCCGACACCTGGGTCCACCACGGAAACAAACACCGTACCTGCTGGCCAGTAAGGTACCGTTTGTTCCAGCCGGTACGCGGCTTCCCAAATATTGTACGCTGGAATTTCGTGCGTAAGGTCAAATAATTTCAAATCTGGTGACACACCCATGGCAACACCCTTCATGGCAGAAACGGCACCATCCTTAAGACCAAAATCGGATTGAAATACGACTATTTTGTTCTGGGCTTTTACATTTGATATAAACAATAAAACAAATAAAAAACAATGCACTCGGCCGCGCATATGAAATGATATTTTAATTCAATGTACGCTAAGTATTTTGCTTATAGCCTCTTTGCTCAATATTTGTACAGTTGTTTACTAAAATTTTCTTACGGTATAGAAGATCCCGTTGCTGCAGTTATAAGCCCGTTGGCCGGATTTTGTAAAAATGCCACCACAGAACAATCCGAAGATTTGAGGTCTGCCGGCAGCTCGAGATAGCATGTATTTGAACCATTCAGGTTTTGCGATACTTTGAAATCCCTGACGGTATAATAATGTGAAAGTGTTTTGCCTTTGTTTTCACCACGCTGAATAAAATCTTTTGCAAATTTCTGCACCAGCGCCAGATTCAATTTGAGACCGGTATTTCCATTTGAGGAAACTAAGACCGGTATTTTATGATTAGTTTCCTGTGAAACTTTTATTTGAATGACTGTTTGGGGAATTTCTGTCAACGATGAAGATATCGTTTCTTTGAGCTGTGTTTCATTGCTTCCCACAAATTGAACCTTTCCATTGATAACTATTTGTGGAGTATAGATATTTTCTACATGAAGAAATGTTCCATATTTCTGTTGCCGTTCAGAATAGGAAGCATTCGAATATTTGTCTTTCCAGCCAAGATAGTTCCAGTAGTCCACATGAAAACTTAGAACATAAACATTTTTATCAACGCCCTCCAGTTTGCCAACTGCTTCGTCGGCTGGTGGACAACTCGAACATCCTTCAGAAGTAAATAATTCAACAACTGCGAATCCTTTTTCTGTATCAGAATTGAAATTGTATTTTAACGGCGTGTGAAAGGATGAAGACAAAAACAGTAATACGAATAGGCATACCGGCAACTTCTGTGATTTAATTTTTAGTGTCATATGATTTTCGTTTTCGCCAGCCTAAGTTAAATTAAAAAAGCCCGTTTGTTTGTCGGTGTTTTGACAAACAGACGGACTCTTTAAGACTAAAAAATCAATCACATATAGAACTGCTCCGAAATAATCTTCCCATCTTTCACCTGATAAACACAGAGTTCAGTCATGTCCATACGTCCTCGGTCTTTTGTTGTAACATCCATTCGCATGGTCAGCGAGAAAGTATTTCCGGCTATCATCGGTTCAGAAATTTCCATTGAATGGGTAGCTGTTACCATGCTATTCCATTTTTCTCCTTTCTTGACAATTGCGTCCAGCCCTTTTGTTTCTTTATCAAATCCACCTCCTGCCATGGGTTCGATACTGACCGCATCTTTCGCAAATAATTCTTTTTGAGCTGTTTCAAATTCGCCTTGTTCACAGTATTTTTTTAGTTTCTTGGCTATTTCTTTTGTAGTCATAACCTTTGTTGCAGTTGTTGACATAGCTTTAATTTTTAGAAATGAAAGAATATGATGTTTGCAGCAAAAACTATACTAGGATGTGCGTGGAATCGGGTTAAGTCTATCACAAAAAGTCGGAATCCCTGAACAGAAGTATGGAAATGTTTAATGAAGGGTATTCATGTTGAGTATTTTTAACCCTGAATAAAAGCGAATGAATTATATCTTAACTCGGTAGAGAAGTTAATTAAACAAATAGAAGAAGGTTGTGAATTCGATGTTAGAACTAGGAAACGGGTTCTTTTTCGATTACTTTTTTTTCCTTCACGGAAACTTTAGTCTTTTTGGGAGTATTGTCTTTCTCTTTGTGAACAACAGTGATTTGATCTTTTGTCAGGTGTTTGCTGAGTATTTTACCTGCTTTGCGGATTTCTTTCTCGAATTTTTTGTCGCTGATTTTTTTATAATAGCCTTTTAACGTTTCTGTCAGCTTAATTTCAATTTCTTTTAACAGCGTTTTCTTCGTTTCTTTTGGTGAAAGCGCCTTCGTTTTCTTTGCCATAATATTCTGATAACAATTATATAATCTAAAGATAGTTGCTTTTTTAAAATACTGATGTTAAGCTTTACTGAATCAACCGTTTAATGCTTTTGGAACAGTTATGGGAATTTATCGGTTATCATGAAGTAGTGATCAACTTTCGGGAAAGGTGAGTAGAAATGATGAAGCAATTTTTTCCAATCCTCGTATGCGGAAGAGGATCTGAAACCAATTGTATGATCTTCTAATTTCTCCCATCGAACAAGTAAAATATAACGATTTGGGACTTCCAGGTTTCGCTGTAATTGATGCCCCAGGTATCCATTCGTAGAAGAAATGAATTCACCGGCTTTTTCAAAAGCTGCTTCAAATGCAGATGTTTTTTCAGGAATTACATTTAAAATGGCAACTTCAAGAATCATATTCAAAAAGGTTAATTCGTGCGCAAACATAAGCCCTGTCAGCATTTGAGAAAATATATTGCACTTCACGCAATAAAATTAACAGGTTTATTTCCGGTTTTAAGAAACTTTACCGGGTTATTTCCCGTACATTGTTCCGAGTCTGGTGCTTGAGAAGACCATGGAAATCTGATTTTTCAACTAACCGTTCTTTTTTTATGGCCTTTATCGACGAGATCCTCCAGACGCCTTCGTATGGGTGGATGGATGCAAAGGGAGTTTTTCTTAAGCCCACAACGAGACAACTTTTTAGAGAAGCATTTTCCCGAATCAACGTATTCAAATCTAGGAAGAATTGGATAGCTCTCATCAGCTGGTTCATGGCAACCTGTATGTTGCCACTCTTTGTGATATTTATCGCGTATTATTTAAACTGGAAGACAGCGATTGTGTTGGTCGTGTATGCCATGGTCATCATGAGTACCCATGGGACTATTTGGTTTCATCGTTACTGTACACATAAATCATATCGGTTTAGTCATCCGATATTCAGGCTTATTACGCAGAATCTTGTAATCAAAACCTTCCCTGAAGAAATTTATGTGATCTCCCACCATGTTCACCATGTAAAATCAGATGAACCAGGGGATCCCTATAATCCAATGGGTGGATTTATGTATTGTATGCTTTCGGATGTGAATCATCAGAGCATTTCAAAAGATCTCTCTCGCGAAAAATACACGCGTGTTAGAAATTTTCTGGGCCATACCGGAGTGGGCCTTAACTCCTTTGAACAATATCAGTCCTGGGGCTCGGTATCCAAACCTCTATATGTAATTGCACTTTGGTTATTCAATTGGACTTTCTGGTATGCTGCGCTTTTTCTTATCGGAGGAAATGGATTGGCACTCGCATGTTTCAGTGGGGCTTTTTTATGGTTCGTATTGGTGAGAGCATTTAATTATACCGGACACGGAAAGGGGAAGGATAAACATGTGGATGGAATTGATTTTGACAGGTCTAATCTTTCAATAAATCAAACAAGGCCAGGCATGCTTTCCGGTGAATGGCATAATAACCATCATCTTTTTCCGGGAAGTGCCAGAGCCGGATTTCTTCCATATCAACTGGACCTGGCCTGGGTATATATTTATAGTCTGTCCAAATTAGGTATGGTATCCAGTTATAAGGATTCTAAGAAAGAATTTTTAAACAAATACTATGCTGCGGCACCCGTGCCTGGCAGAGAGACTTCCTGATATCAGCTATCGTACCCTTTTTTTGGTGAATTCTGCTTATCCGGGTTTTTCCATTTGCATTTTTGACCATTAATTTTGTTTGCTTCACTTTTTTTGCAGTTATTAATTATTAAAAAACCCGCGGGATTCTATCCAGGCGGGTTTTGCTTTTTTTCATGGAGCACGCTTATTTAGTAATTAGAGCGGCGTGTTTTGCCATTCTATTTTTGTCTCGTACATCTCAGTAAAGAGTGCGTTGTTAACATGACAAATTTGTAAACCCTTAAAACAGAATTCATGAAAATTCTAATGCTCTCCGGTGTTATATATAAGTCTGTACGGGAGATAAGTCTGACGAAACCCCGTGCCATGGGAAGAAATATCCTGGTTGGTGCAGTTGTCGGGATTGTTATTGGGGTTCTCATTTGGTACGCTCAAAGCAGCGACTCGGGGTGGTTCGGTTTATCTTCCGAAGATAAAGCTGTGCTGGGTGGCTTTATCGGTGCAGGCGCTGGTTGCGTTGTGGGAGCCGTTATTGCAAAGGCATCGGAAAAGAAGTATATGATAAATGGAGAATGGAAAAATCTGGAGGAGATGAAAGAAGCACTTCAAAAGAATAAATAATCGGGTAGAAATTATTTCATAATTTAAAGTGAATCTCCATTTCATCTCATGTTGAAGCGATTCTTCTTTATTGCTGTTTTTTTCACATCTGCAGGTCGTTGCTATAGCCAGTCTGATTTTCAACCCTATTCATATCCATTACATGTGATATTTGATACGGATTTCGGTCCCGATTACGATGACGTGGGTGCCCTTACACTGCTGCACAGTTTTGCAGATAGCGGATGGGTCCAGATTCTGGCTACAATGGGTAGTTCAAACTACAAAAATGCGGCTGCCGCGATCGATGTATTCAACACCTATTTCGGTAGACCTAATATTCCGGTAGGGATGGTAAATGGTGAATCTGTTACATTGGGCGACAGACAACACTGGTCAGATTCTGTAATAAGTCGCTATCCCCATAAAATAAAAAGTAATCGGGATGTTTCGGATGCGTTGATGCTGTACAGAAAAATACTGACTTCCCAGCCCGATCAGTCGGTGACGATTATTACCGTTGGATTTCTGACCAATCTGGCTAATTTGCTTAATTCCGTTGGAGACACCGTATCTCCGTTAAGTGGTATTGAGCTGGTAAAACGAAAAGTTCGCAATATCGTTTGTATGGCCGGTCGATTTCCAACAGGAAGGGAATTTAATCTGGATCAGGATGTGCGTTCATCTGCAAAAGTATTGAGGGATTGGCCGACAACTATTTTGTTCAGCGGATTTGAAATAGGACAGAAAGTAAAAACGGGTATCAGGCTTATTCACAATGATAGCATTCTGCGAAGCCCGGTGAAAGATGTGTTTTCGATTTGCATACCCTTGGCAATTGAAGACAGTGCAGGCAGGATGAGTTGGGATGAAACGGCCGTATTGGTGGCAGTTAAAGGATGGAAAAACTACTACTTACTGGAAAAAGGTTCATGTAAAATCAACGCTGATGGTTTTAATGAATGGGATAAAACCGGAACAAAGATGGCACACCTTGTTGAAAAACAAACACCTGCCAATGTGCGTGAAATCATCGATGAACTGATTATGCATCAACCTTTACCGCAACACAACTAATTATTTCGCTGTAGCTGTCTTTTTCGAAGCGGGTGGGACTTTATAACCCTTTTTACGGGCTTCCGATAATCCGATCGCAATAGCCTGTTTACGATTTTTCACTGTTTTTCCGCTACGTCCGCTTTTCAGTTTACCCTCTTTCATCTCGTCCATTACCTTCTTCACTTTTTCCTGACTGCCTTTTGAATATCTGGCCATAGTATATCATTTTTATTAAAACAAAGTATCAAATTATTTGCCACCCTTTTGTTGTTCAAAACAAAGATCGCTTTGAAGAAAAGGGAAGTCTTTTCCCCAATAATGAATTCAAATAATCAATAATTATTGTTCAATCTGTTTCATAGTCGGAGAAAGCAAATGCATGACGGTCCAGGCTAGTAGATAAGCAACGGCACAAATACCAAAAATAATATTATATCCCGTGCCGAGGGACCCGATGAGTTTAAAATGATCGAGAATTATACCAATAACAAATGGAAAAAGAATACCACCCACAGATCCTGCCATGCCGGCAATTCCGATAACAGAACTTAAAATACGTTTGGGAAAAATATCTGAGCCCATCGTATAGATATTTGCACTCCAGGCCTGATGTGCTGCAGCAGCGAGACTGATCAAACAAACAGCAGGCCAGATGCCATTTGTATATCTAACGAAAAAAATGGGGACTACACAACATGCAAAAAAGAACATCGACATTTTCCTCGCTTTATATACTGGCAATCCTTTTTTTATTAACCAACCGGACAGATACCCGCCGAGAATACTCCCAAAACTCGCCACTATATATACCGTAGAAACATGTATGGCTGAACTCGTGAGTTTCAAATGGTAGGTGTTGTTAAAATAAGAGGGAATCCAGAAAAGATAAAACCACCATACCGGGTCAGTCAAAAATTTGCCCAATACAATGGCCCATGTTTGATGAAAGCTGAATAATTCGGTCCAACTGATTTTTTTCTTGTCTTCAATCTTTCGTTGATCTGAAAAGTCTTTATCACTTTCAATATAATCTCGTTCCTCAGGTGATAAGTTTTTCTTTTTCGATGGTACAGTGTATAACACCCACCAGAATATGAGCCAGATAAATCCCAGGGCGCCCGTCCAAAGGAAAGCCTGCCTCCAGCCAAACGATGAATAAATCCAGGCAATAATAGGAGGGCCAATAATGGCGGCGACATTCGTACCGCTGTTAAATATTCCGGTTGCCAATGCCCGATCCCTTTTTGGAAACCATTCTGCCACAGCTTTTACTGCTGCCGGAAAATTTCCTCCTTCGCCGAGACCCAATGCTGTTCGTGCAAATGCAAATCCCAGTGTTGAAGAGGCGAGTGCATGAAACATGGCAGCGACACTCCAGATTACTATGGAAACTGCATATCCAAGCCTTGTTCCAATTCGATCGATCAATCCTCCGAACAACATAAGCGCCAGTGCATAGGCAGTGGAGAAAGCCATAACGATTCGACTGTAATCTTTTTCAGACCAGTTTAAATCCTTTGCAAGACTGTCTTTCAGCAATCCAATTACCTGACGGTCCAGGTAGTTGATGGTGGTTGCGAAGAAAAGCAGTGAAACAACTACCCACCTGAATTTTCGCATTGGCTGCTGCATCATACATTTTAAATCAGAGAAGACCTGATGGCAGCAATTTGTTTTATGATTGCTCCAACACCGGATTTTATTTTTTCATATTCCCTATGTTCCATTTGATTCCTGCTGATCAGGCTGCCACCCATACCCACGGCAGAAACACCAGCCCTGAACCAGGACTCAATATTGCCACTGTTTATTCCGCCGGTTGGCATAAACAATAAATCAGGAAAAACCTCTTTTACTGCGTTTATGAATCCTGCCCCCACTGTGTTTGCGGGAAATATTTTTACCAGTTCCTGTCCAGATTCCTGGGCCTGCCTCAACTCTGTGGGTGTGAGACAACCTGGAATCCACAGCATGTTTTTATCGTTACTCAGTTTGGCAAGCTGTTTCGAATAAGCCGGGCTTACCAGGAAATCCGCACCATAACCAATTGCCTTTAATGCTGTTTTTGTTTCCAATACAGTTCCGAGTCCAAGGATTACATCTGGAAATTTCTTATTGCAGGTTTTCTTCAGGATACTGAAATTTTTCAAGGCCTGTTTTCCCCTGTTTGTATATTCCACTACGCGTATTCCGGAAGCATATAAAACTTCCAATACAGCCACGCTTATTTCCTGATCTGGGTGAAAATACAGTGGAAGAACGCCTTGTTCAACAATTGCCTGAATGATTTTTTCTTTTTTATGCATATTCTTTTATCCTGGTGAGAATAATATTCGTGTTTTGGTTTGTTGAATCGCCTTTCTCAAAAAATTTTCCAAATCCTGCAGATGTGGCAAACTCTATAATATCTGCCGGCGATTGTTTTGTATATAATCCATAAATCAAACCGGCCATAAAACAATCACCCGTGCCGACTTTATCTACGATCCGTTTACTTTGATAAACTTTCGAGTCCATTCTTTGATGCGCTGTATAAAGAGAAGCATAATATAATATTCCCTGATCTCCTTCTTCAAACCGGAAGGTACAGGCCACCGTTTTTACTCTCGCGAATCTTTTCATGATGCGAATAGAAGTGTGGTATGCGTGTTCAAGATAAGTGCTTTTTTCTTTGAACGACATCAAATGTGAATCCAGCGGTATGCCCAATAAATCATGCGCCGACCAGATATTACCCATTACCACATCACAGCAGGGAAGCAAGGCGGCCATCACATCGTGCGGATTACGGTGAGCCCATAATTTTGGACGGTGATTCAGATCGACTGAAATGGTGATATTTTTTTTTGAAGCTGCCTGTAGTGCTTCGAGACAAACAGCAGCGACTGATTCGTTCAGTGCCGGACTAATCGCGCTGAAATGAAACCAGGAAACATCGCGTAACACATGATCCCAGTCAATCATTCCTGTTTTCAATTCACCAAAAGAGGAATGTGCACGATCGTAAATAACAGAGTGATTTTTTAAATCAGTACCTTGTTTCAGATAATAACTTCCTATTCTTTCTCCTGACATCAACGTAGTATCCGTTATTATTTTTCTTTCTGTCAAAACTGCCAGGATATCTTTGGAAAGATAATTATCAGGGAGCGCGGTACAATATGAAACCGGAACGTTCCATCGTGCTAACGCTGTAGCAACATTTAATTCAGCTCCGCCCAGAAATACCGGCAGCTCATTTGTTTTCAGCCACCGACCCTCATTTTCAGGTGAAAACCTTAATAGCAGTTCTCCAAAACTTAGAATCTTGCCCATGGCGTTCCTTTATTAACAGATGCTTATGATTCTTTCAGATTAAAATAATCCAACGCATTGTAATAGCAAATATCTTCAATGATTTTTCCGGTCCATCCGGGATCGTTCGGCAACTCTCCCTTCTCAATTTCCTGTCCGAATAAATCACAAAGGATCCTTCGGAAGTATTCATGTCTCGGGTAGGAAAGAAAACTTCGCGAATCTGTAATCATGCCAACAAAACGACTGATCAAACCCATGTTCGATAAAGCGTTTAGCTGATTTGTCATGCCTTCTTTTTGATCAAGGAACCACCATGCCGAACCCCATTGGACTTTTCCGGGAACGGATCCGTCATTAAAATTACCGATCATCGTGGCCATGAGTTCATTATCGGCCGGATTATTATTATACAAAATCGTTTTTGTTAGCCGGTTATTCTTATCCAGTGAATCCAGAAAAGCAGCTATTGCGACACCTTGCGTAAAATCGCCCATAGAATCCCAGCCCGTATCCGGACCCAGTTCAAGAAGCATCCGACTATTATTATTGCGGAGCGCACCCACGTGAAATTGTTGTACCCAGCCTTTTTCGAAATTCCATTCGGCAAAATGCAGGAGCAGGGCGGACTGAAATTTTTCAATTGCTGTGCGATCCGGGATGTTGTTTTGGATTAACTTTTGAAAAATATTTTCCAGTTCTTGTTCAGTCCATTCAACTTTGTAAAATCTCTCCAGCCCGTGATCCGAAATTCTGCATCCAACAGTGTGGAAAAAATCATGTCGCTTTTTTAGTGCTTCTAAAAAAAGGGTGAAACTGGTAATGGAAATATCAGCAACTTTTTCCAATTTGTTCAGCCAGCTTTTAAATGCTTTCGAGTCTGCAATAGACATTGCTTTATCCGGACGAAAAGCGGGGGCAACCGTAATATTCAGGTTGAGCTTTTTTATTGCCAGATGGTATTCGAGGGAATCTGTCGGATCATCGGTAGTTCCAATAAATGTCACCTTCATTTTCTTAAGCAGGCCATGTACGTGAAATTCCGGAGATTGCAATCGCTGATTGCATTGATCATAAATTTCCTTTGCGGTTCCTACATTCAGCATTTTCTCGATGCCAAAATATCTTTGCAATTCGAGATGCGTCCAGTGAAATAGAGGATTTCTTAAAGTAAACGGAACCGTCTCCGACCATTTTAGAAACTTACTTAGATCATCTTTTTCTCCAGTTATAAAGGATTCATCGACTCCGTTAATGCGCATGGCCCGCCATTTATAATGATCCCCCCTAAGCCATACTTCAGTGAGATTTTCGAAACGGTGATTTTCTGCAATTAGTTGTGATGACAGGTGACAATGATAATCGATAATGGGAAGCCCTGCAGCGTATTTATGATACAAACGTTTGGAAGTTTCCGTGTGCAATAAAAAATCCTGATCAAGAAATTCCTTCATGTATTATACATTTATAAAGAGACGCCCCTTTTCCAGGGAATGAAATCATCCTGATTCAACAATACTGCCTTTGGTGTAATTTCTCCACTGGCAGCGCGAATACAATAAGATAGTATTTCTTCTCCCATTTCCTGCAGTGTTTTTTCTCCTTCAATGATAACACCCGTGTCTATATCGATGATATCCGGCATACGACGAGCCAGTGACGAGTTGGTTGAGATTTTTATCGTCGGGCAAACAGGGTTACCTGTTGGAGTTCCGAGTCCCGTGGTAAATAAAATTAGTGTGGCACCTGAAGCAGCCTGACCGGTAGTGGCCTCTACATCATTGCCCGGTGTGCACACGAGACTGAGCCCGGGTTTTGTGGCAGGTTCTGTATAATCCAGCACGTCCACAACCGGAGCGTTGCCTCCTTTTTTAGCTGCACCAGCAGATTTCATTGCATCTGTGATCAATCCGTCTTTTATATTGCCGGGAGATGGGTTCATATGAAATCCCGAGCCCGCACGCTGTGCAGATGATTCATAGTCTCTCATCAGCCGGATGAATTTTCTGGCGACAGCCTCATTTACGGAACGATCCACCAGTTCCTGTTCTACTCCACATAATTCAGGAAATTCTGCCAGCAACACTTTACCACCAAGTGATACAAGTAAATCCGCGCAATATCCGACCGCGGGGTTTGCCGTTATGCCGCTGAACCCGTCGCTGCCTCCGCATTTTACGCCGATGCAGAGTTTGTCGAGTGTGGTCGGTTTTCTTTCGAGTTGATCAATTATTGTAAGTCCCTCAAATGTTTTTCGTATAGCCTCCTGTATCAATTGTTCTTCACTCAGCGACTGCTGTTGCTCAAAATAATAAACGGGTTTGTCAAAATCAGGGTTTAATGATTTAATTCCATCGAGTAATTCATCAGATTGCAAATGCTGGCAACCCAGACTCAGAATAGTTATGCCACCTACATTGGGATGATTTGCATAAGCTGCCAGCAATTTACCGAGCACAGCAGAGTCCTGCCGTATTCCCCCACAACCACCATCGTGATTGAGAAAACGTATTCCATCCACATTTTTAAAAATCCTTGACCTGGACGGGTTTAATTCTAATACCACGTTTGGATCTGCGAGCTGGATGCCTTGTTTTTTGGCAACTATAAGTTCTCTGGTAAATGCTTTATATTTTTCCGTGACTGAATAGCCAAGTTCATCCTGTAATACCTCTTTGATCACATCCAGGTTTCTGTTTTCGCAAAAAACGGTCGGAATGAATAACCAGTAATTGGCAGTACCTACGCTGCCGTCTTTCCGGTGATACCCGCTAAAACAAACGTTTTTGAATTTGGAACTATCTGGTGGTGTCCACTGATAACTTGCATTTCTGAAATCGTAATTGCCGGATGCGTGTTTCAGATTTTCGGTCGACACCCGTGTGCCTGCTTGTACGCCCGTTAAGGTTTTACCTACCAGCACACCATACATAATTACATCCGTTCCCTCAGGCGAATCAAACATGTAAAACTTATGTTTAGCCGGAATATTCTCTTTTAACGTATAAGGTACACCGTTATATTCGATGGTTTCTCCTGCCTGCAGATTTTTAAGTGCCACAAGAATGGTATCGGAAGGATGTATTTTAAGTATAAAGCTTTTCATTTTGTTCAACAACCGTAAGTCTGTTCAAATTTACGAAAGCAAAGTCCATAGTTTTAAAAACTATATTTGCCCAGGAACGATTAATGTTTGATATGAAAATACGTACAATCATTCTGGGCTATTTGGTTTTCACCTTCAAACTGCTACCCGCCCAGGACTCCCTTATCGCCATCCGGTTGGATCAATTGGGATATTATCCCAATGCTCCAAAGGTTATTCTTCTTGCTGGTAACTTCATTAAAGCTTCATCCGGGAAGAATAATCGGGATTCATTTTATGTGATCCGGGGGAATACTGGAGATACCTTGTTCAGTGGAGAACTCTCTGCCATTAAATTTTCTAAAAATTCTTCTCTGCAAACGAGATCAGCCAACTTTAGCGGACTGACTACTCCGGGTATGTATAACATATTAATCGGCGAGCTGCGCTCTTACCCTTTTAATATTGAAGATAAAGCCCATCGCAGCGTTGCCGTGGCCTCTTTAAAAGCATTTTATTTTCAGCGGGCGTCGATTCCCCTGGAACCGTTGTATGCAGGCAAATGGAGCCGGTCAGCCGGGCATCCAGATACAGCCGTTTTTATTCATCCTTCAGCAGCCTCCTCGAAGAGAAAAGCAGGTGAATTGATTTCTACACCTGGAGGGTGGTATGACGCCGGCGATTATAATAAGTATATGGTAAATGCTGGAATCAGTACTGCAACCCTGCTCTCTGCTTATGAAGATTTTAAGCCTTATTTCGATACAATGCACACAAATATTCCCGAACTGAGCAGACCCATTCCGGATATATTGAACGAAGTCTTATACAATCTTCGCTGGATGCTGACGATGCAGGATCCTGAAGACGGGGGTGTTTATAATAAATGTACGAACGCTTCTTTCGATGCAATGGTGATGCCGGATCAAGCTCTACAAAAAAGATATGTTGTTCAAAAAGGTACTGCAGCAACACTGGATTTCGCGGCTGTGGCCGCACAAGCAGCAAGGATTTTTTCTCACTTTAGAAAGGCTTTGCCCGGATTCAGCGACTCTTGTATTCGCGCAGCTGAAAAAGCATGGTCATGGGCCAGAGTACACCCTGATATGGTATATGATCAGAATGCAATGAATCAATCGTTTTCGCCAAAAATTGTTACCGGTGGGTATGGTGATAATAAATTATCGGATGAATGGTTTTGGTGTGCCAGTGAATTATATATTTCAACCCGGAAAACGAAATATTTGAATATTCTGACTGCACATGCGAGCGATCATTTTGAACTGCCCTCCTGGTCCGAAACAGGAATGCTGGGATATTATTGTGTGCTCAGGAATAAAACAAAACGTACAAATTCATTTGTAGATACTATCAGAAGCCGCTTAATAAATATGGCCGATCACTATATCCAAACTTCAGAACAAAATGCGTTTTTAACCGTCATGGGAGGGCGAAAAACCGATTTTGTTTGGGGGAGTAATGCCATTGCCGCCAACCAGGGTATATTACTTTTGCAAGTTTATTATATCACCGGAATGCAACGATACCTAGACGCGGCTCTGGGTAATTTAGAATACATTTGCGGAAGGAACGCTACGGGATATTGTTTTATTACCGGTATGGGTACGTTCTCAACGATGCATCCGCATCATCGTCCGTCAGTAGCAGACGGCATAGACGAACCAATACCCGGTTTACTCGCAGGAGGACCGAATCCGGGAGAACAGGATCATTGCCATTATAACTTTCACGAACCGGAAACTGCCTATCTGGACTCGGATTGCGCTTATGCTTCCAACGAAATTGCAATTAACTGGAATGCGCCGCTGGTTTACCTGGCAAATGCAATCGAAGCGATGCAGCGTAATTTTACAATCGGGAAATAAAATTTTATGCAAGATATCAAAATAGCTACGGCACAATTTGAGAATAGGTCGGACGACAAAGTGTACAATTTATCAATAATCGATAAATTGTCTGAACAAGCTGCAAGGGATGGTGCCGACGTTATTGCCTTTCATGAATGTTCAATTACAGGATATTCCCATGCAAGAAAACTATCCCTGCATCAGATGCTGGAAATTTCTGAATATATTCCCGAAGGAAAGAGTATTTATCTGTTACGGCAAATCGCCGAAAAAAACAAGATTACGATTCTTGCCGGATTATTTGAGAAAGACGGACGGGACGATATTTACAAAGCTTATGTGTGTGTTGACAGGACCGGACTAATTGCCAAACATCGTAAGCTGCATCCTTTTGTTAACAAAAATATCAAACAAGGAAATGAATATACAGTTTTCGAACTATTTGGATGGAAATGTGGAATCCTGATTTGTTATGATAACAATATCATAGAAAATGTAAGGGCTACCAAATTACTCGGTGCAGATATTTTGTTCATGCCGCATGTTACAATGTGCACGCCTTCTACCAGGCCGGGTGCGGGATTTGTGAACCCTGATCTTTGGAAAAACAGGGAATCTGACCCGGAATCATTGAGGAAGGAATTTGACGGACTTAAGGGCAGAAGCTGGCTCATGAAATGGCTACCGGCACGTGCTTATGATAATGCGTTATATGCCATATTTTCTAATCCGATCGGCATGGATGATGATCAGCTTAAAAATGGTTGCTCGATGATCCTCGATCCATATGGCGATATTCTTGCGGAATGCAGGAGTTTTTCGGATGAATATGTGATAGCTACCTGTACTCCGGATAAGTTGAATCTGGCCGGAGGCTACCGGTATATAAAAGCCCGCAGACCAGAACTATATAAAGATATCATCGGTAAAAAACACAAGGCTGAACAAAAGGTTTCCTGGATGGAATGAAATTTTCCGACCTGTTTCTTTAATTGAAGCTGAACCCTTACTTTTGCAGCCCGGCGATCGAAGTTCGGGGCGTAGCGTAGCCCGGTTATCGCGCCTGGTTTGGGACCAGGAGGTCGCAAGTTCGAATCTTGCCGCCCCGACTGACACATAAATAATCCTTCTTCATTTTTTGGAGAAGGATTTGTTTTTTTAACGTGCGGCCGAAAAAGAAAAAATGATTTCACTACCAACTTCAGCTTAAGCATGCTTTACAGAATGATCGGGAATATTATTCTTCTTTACTGTTGCGAATGCTAAGTCTTGTACAATCGAATATGGCACTGCAGGAATTGAGAAATATTTGTCCTGCGCTGTCTGGAACTACCGAAGGCACAAAATAAGAAACCGATTTGTGCTTCAGTGTTGAAGGAAAAATATTTATTGCTTGCTGGATCCGAGTTCAAAAAGATACAGCCTTAAGAACAGAGAATGGAAACACCACATCAATGCCTAGGCATTCTGTGTTGTACGTCTTGAAGGGATAAAGATATCCAGCAAACCAGTTGCTTTACCGATCCACATAGTCAATGAGATAATCCAAACGATGGTAAGTGCAGCAGATATATTATAATTCTCATTCAGATAAAGAACAGCACTTGTAGCACAGGTAGTAATAATCAATAACAGGGAAACGAAGGTAGATACTGTTTTCACAATAGTACGATTTAGGTATGTTGGGTAAATAAATTACGGATTGATCGTTGGTTGATCAGGATGTTGGAGGGATCGCGTAATTCAGAGGATGTAGATCGAAAAGTTTGATATCGGAGTGTGTACTGTTCGGCATGTCTTGCATTGTGTATCACCGAACGACTCAACAAAGATTTAACTTAGTTTTTATAGATGCAAGCTTTTTGCAGTATTTTTTCTTCATTCGTCGTAGAATTACGACTATACATCGAACATATATTCCATTCATCGAAAAAACTTGCATTTCACAAAAAAAGAACAGAATTGCCTGTCATTGAAGAACGTACTGTGCCATAGGGGGTTACTAAAAATCATATTTTATCCAGTCAGCCTGATTCAGATTATATTCCTCTATTTTTCTGTATAGCGTTGTTAGTCCGATGTTCAGCAGTTTAGCGGTTTCAGCCTTGTTTCCTTTTGTATGATTCAGTACCCGTTGGATATGCATTTTCTCCATACTGCTCAAGTCAAGTGTTGATTGACTGGTAAAGGAATTGAATGCTGCATTTTGTAGCTCCAGCGGTAAATGCTCGATCGTGAGTTGTGTTCCACTTGCGAGAATGACAGCCCTTTCCATTACATTTTTTAACTCGCGAATATTTCCTTTCCAATCATGCAATTTTAACTGTTCGAGAAAGGCTTTACTTATTCCTTCGGTGGACTGATTTGTTTTCAAAGAAAAAATATGCAGGAAATATTCCGCCAGGAGAGGAATATCCTGTTTTCTTTCCCGTAATGGCGGCAGGTCAATAGTAAAAGTGTTTAAACGATAGTAGAGATCTTTTCGAAATGCACCTTCTTTTACATCATTTTCTATTCTGCAGTTGGTTGCCGCAATAATGCGCACGTTTATTCTGGTGGATTTAGTATCTCCAACTTTTATAAACTCACTGTTTTCCAGCACGCGCAAAAGTTTAGCCTGTAAATCAATATGCAACTCACCGATTTCATCCAAAAACAGGGTACCCTCGTTGGCCAGCTCAATAAGACCTTTTTTATCTTTCAAGGCCCCTGTGAAAGCTCCGGCCTTGTGACCGAAGAGCTCACTTTCCAGTAGGCCCTTGCTGAATGCACTGCAATTCAAAGCCACGAATGGATAAACAGCACGCGGGCTTGCACCGTGTATCGCTCTTGCGAACAATTCCTTTCCTGTGCCTGTTTCTCCCAGTAAAAGAACGGTGGCATTTGTCAATGCTACTTTTTTTGCCTGTTGAATGGTTTCAGAAATAAGGATCGATTTTCCAATAATACTTTCAAAACTAAAATCCTTTTTTGCCTGCTCCTCCAATTGCTGAACTCTGCGTTGAAGTCTTGCTTTTTCCATCGCATTATTTACAAGCGGCACGAGTTTTTCATTATCGTCCCCTTTCGTAATGTAATCAAAAGCTCCGTTCCTCATTGCCTGCACGCTGTCTGCAATATTCCCAAAAGCAGTAAGCATGATAATTTCAATATTTGTCGAAGACGTTTTGATCCGCCTGGTAAATTCTATGCCATTCCCATCCGGCAGATTTACATCACATACGATTACATCGATCTCTTCATTTTTTACCAGGCGAGCAGCAGATTTTAAATCTGCCACATCGTAGGCGGTATAACCCTCCAGTGATAATATTCTTTTAAGAAGAAGCCGGATTTTCGCATCATCTTCTACAACCAGGATATTTCCTTGATGCATGGTAGTTTTATTTAAGAGACTGTTTGTACAAATACTTTACTTTATAACAGTTGCAGTACCTATCATATGCCACAAGATCCTGGTTGGTCCTGAAAAATGATTCTAAAGCATAATGGAATGTTAGATTGTCCGGATAAGATCTTTCTAAATTATCAAGGGTTAAATCCTGAATAGGACTACCTGCATTCATACTGAAAAAATATTTTCCTGACTTTGATAGTGATTTACCTTTTATCTTTTCTTCGCTAACATATCTGTAATAAAGATAAAAAGCGGCCGTGTCCAGTATTTGATATGAGTCTCCTTCGTAGATCCTGTAATTTTTATATTCCTTTTGCTGAAATTTACCTGAAGGTGAAAATTTATTAAATGCGACATTTGTGAATATAATAAAGCTAAGTATACATCCTGCTATCAGTTTCGTTTTCATTTTAACTATATTTTAATTTTTACAAAATGGATTATATCTCCGACTGTTTTTAATTTTTCAGTGTCTTCGTCGCTTATTTTGATTTTAAATTTTCTCTCTAATTCAGTGATAGTTTCTATTAAATCAAGTGAATCGATGTCAAGATCATCTGCGAGACAGGTGGTTTCATTTATTGAATGAAAATCGATCCCCAATTTTTCTGACAGTAGATCCCTGACCATGATATCAATCGGATCATTGTTTGAAATGTGCGACAATGACAGATGTTTAATATTTATTTTTTCATTTACTTGCATTTTGATTTTTTAAAATCTGACCAGGAAAGAAAGTATGATCCTTGATTCTGAATTAACCATATCCGGCTGCCACCCTCCCCAACTGTTTAGAGGTGGGGCAATGGATGCGCCGCTGGAACTGTAAGTATATGTACCCGTGTTTGCATATCCTGTTGGTGACGTTACACCACCCTTGCCGGCGAAATATCCTGTCAATTGAGGTGTTCCCGGGGCTGCTCCGATATTCTGAATAGCCCTGTGCACGAATTCAATTCCGATCGTCATATTCTGACTTGGCATGTACTGAATGTTTGTAGAGCAATCCCAGGCATCAAATGTGGAACCGGGGCCTGTTTGATGTTGATACAGTGTATCTGCATATCCTGTGGGAGCGAGTACCAGATATTGTCCCGGATTGTGCATATAACCGCCTCCGATTGTCCACGCAAAATGATCACCCATCCACAGCCTGTTATAGATCATGCCGCTAATAAAATTCTGAGAGGGTAGTCCCTGAGAAGTTGTTGTTGATTTTGTGCCGAATGGTGCCACGCCATCTCCATTTTCAAATCCAAAATCACCTGTGATGCTAAAAGCAGCCTGTGTTATAAAACCTCCCTTCGGACGTTTAAAATATCGGAGCTCATAACTGTTATCGCTGTGGTAACGATACCTTCCAGGTGCACCTTGGTCATCTTTGCCATAGTAATTGTTAAACACGAAGGCTTCCTTTTCTATCGGTCTGTAGTAAATGGAAACACCTACACCAGGAGACTGATTAAACATACCATAACTCTGCCAGCCGTTTACAAGCCACAGTTCGATTTTCAACTTATCACTTGGGAAAGTTTGCAGTCGAAGTCCATTGAAAAACCAGGGTGTGTTGTCTGATGTATAAGATGGCTGATATCCCCAGTTCTCAAAATTATTGTAGGAAAAAAGCCCGATATAAGACATGAATATACCCGCGTCCAGGTTGATCCCATGCCAAACGTCCCAGTGATACCCTGCATAGGCTTCACTGATATACCGGTAGATGGTTTGTAGATCATACTGACCCTTATATGAACTTCCGTCATTACGTGGCACTACGGTGGATCTGGTCCCAAATTGCATCATAACGCGTCCGCGTATATTACCGTAATGAATATCACCTCCAACACCCATAAAGGAAAGTTGTAGTTCATTGTCTCTTGCAAGGGCAGTAGAACCAACAACCGTGTTATCTATTGGATCATTGTAAGAATGCGAATAGTTAAAATCAAAAGTGATGTCGCCAGTAAAATATTTCGAATCAAATGCGGGGGCACTTGTTTTTCTGCTGGTTCCATTCAGCCAGGAAAAGTCTCCAAAAGCAAATGGTGCACTGGCCGGAGTATCTGCTGAAATGACAATACCGGTATCTATACTCTTAAAAGTGGTATCCATATGTACAACCGATATGTTGCCGGATCCGGTATAATAAATCAATGCAAAAAATATTAAAAACGGAATTGGTTTCATGTTTAACGATAATTATTGGTTACGAATGAATGCTGATCTGGCAAGACAGTCCCACATCACAATGGAAATTTGTGATCATGAAACTTCGGAAAGCAATCGAACGAATAATATTATTTGTAAAACCGAACGGTGAAACTAATAAGACTAAAAATGTACCACTTCAGGTCTCAGATTGCTAAATCCCAATAAAAGCTAATACCAGAAAGGCTTTCATTATTTTAAGTATTAAGCTTTGAAGTTATATGGAGCCGGATTTTACTACCATTATGAAAAAAATTTTTCAGTTTGGTAGTGGCTTTTAGCAGAGAATAAATGAGATCGTAAATAACAGTTTCAATAGGGTTCTTTCCATAATGAAAATATTTTTTCAAAATGAAATGATTTATTCTATGATATGATTTTAGATAAAAAAAGTGTATGCTGTAAAACGCCGTGTGGGCGCGATTTTGCCGTTGAATTGGCAGATTAATAACTGATGGGCATATTATTTGACTCTCCTTAGGTTGTAGGCATGGAGTTAATTGCCAAACGTTAATTGACCGTTAACGGTAACAATTTATAAACTTCCATTGCTTAATTTGTTTTAAATGAGGCCGCCTGTTTTTACAGTTGGCCTTTTTTCTTGAGTAGCTGCAGTACGTTAAAGATTTTGTGTTCCTTCCGTTATTACGACATAGATTTGAGACTGGATTATTTCGAAAAGAATCATGGGTTTTAAAATTGGATGATCAATTCATTAATATTTAGATAAAAATGATCGAAATAAATATGCCGGCGCCTGATTTCGAATTGGACGCTGAACCCAGTAAGAAATTTGCACTTCATGAAATGAGAGGGAAAAATGTGATACTCGCTTTCTATCCGGCAGATTGGAGTCCGGTCTGCAGCGATCAGATGGCACTTTATAATGAGACGCTTAGTTATTTTAAAAAATACAATGCTGAATTATTGGGAATATCGGTTGACGGAAAGTGGTGCCACTCCGCTTTCTGCCAGTCACGTAATTTGCATTTTAGATTACTGGCGGATTTTGAACCCAAGGGCGAAGTGTCAAAAAAATACGGCGTTTATGATGAGAAAGCCGGGCGAAGTAACCGGGCACTTTTTTTGTTAGATGCTAAAGGGATAATACGCTGGAACCATCTTTCTCCTTCAGGCGTCAATCCCGGCGCCGATGGTATTCTGGAGGCCCTGGAAAGACTGACTTCTGTTTAAACGGAACTTATCAAAATTAAGTCAATACATAAAAAGTGCTAAAAAGACGTAAAAAGACGTAAAGAGACGTAAAGAGACGTAAAGAAAGGCCGTTTTAGGTATATTACAACTCCATTTTATTCAGATCGCAGGTTCGAAACAGGATTCAGCAAGGCGGCTTTCAAACATTGCGATATAATCAGTAGCAATGCTATGGCAGCTACAATCATTCCTGCGGTAAAATAGATACTCAGAGGCTGAATCGTCCGGTAAGCAAATTGCTGCAACCACTGGTTGCTATAATAGTAGGCGAGTGGCCATGCTATTAAATTCGCGATAAGCAGTAGTGCCGCATATTGTTTTATAAACAGCGAAAGTATGTTATGGATTTCAGCTCCCAGCACTTTTCTTACAGCGATTTCTTTTAGTCGCCTGGTGAGTGCCAGCGTCATCACTCCAAATATGCCAAGCAACACGATGAGTAACATAAGGCCCGTTGCTATGTTCGCAGCTTTTTTTAACTGCAATTCCGCATTGTACATGGATTGCAATTTTTCATCCATAAAAAAATATTCAAATGGTGCAGTAGGAGCAGCTTTCTTCCAGGCTGCTCTTATCTGATCGATGGAACTGGCCAGATTACCCGCTTGTAATTTTACGGTCATATATCTGAACGCTTTCCCGTCTTTCACATGAAAGAAGATAAGCGGTTTGATCATTTCATGCAGCGATGCCAGGTGGAAATCTTTTACAACACCTACTACATTTACATCACCCTGGTTCGGTATGGTGAATTTTTTGCCTGCTGCGGTTTTCCATCCAAAACTTTTCAAAGCAGATTCGTTAATGACCGCCTCACCGGACACAAATCCACCGATTTTATCTCTAAAGAACCTGCCTTCAGTTAACTGTATGCCATAGGTGGATGCGAATTTTTCATCAACGGAACTCGTTTCCACACTGATTGGCTGATTGTTTTTGCTTCCCTCAGGTATAACTCCCAATTGACCCGGGGGTGTTCTCTCAGGTATGTCAAAAGACAATGTGGCATCTTTCACAGCGGCTACCCCAAGAAGTCCATCCCGTAAAGATTCCATTTTAGCAACACCGGCTGAATCCCATTGTTTGGGAAAAGCAGTTGCTACCAGAAGCTGTTCCTTATTATATCCAAGGTCCGTATTAAAAAAGTATCTGACTTGTTTTGAAATGGTCATGGAAAATATAAATACGGCAATCGCCACAGTGAACTGTAATACCAGTAATGATTTACGCATCCATATACCCTTGTCGACAGAACTTAATTTTCCTTTCACAGAGTTCACCATTTCCGATCCGCTTAAAATCAATGCGGGATAAACACCGGCAAGAGAACCCACAACAAGAGTAAGGACCGACAAAAATAAAATTTCCCTTATCCGGAATCCATTAATGGGAGTGAGATTCGTATTCAGCACATCATTAAAAATGGGTCGAAATATTCCGTATAAGAGAACTGATATAATACCGGCAAATAGCGTAAGTACAATAGATTCAGTGAGGTATTGAAATACAAGTTGTTTCCTTCGTCCCCCGAACACTTTTCTTAAACCAATTTCTTTGATTCGGTAAAAGGAAGTACCCATCATGATATTGACGAAATTGATAACAGCGAGCAATAGAATACTCAACGCTACAAGTGAAAGTATAGATAATGTTTTTTCTACACTGCCATTATTGGAGGTTAGGTAATATTTGTCGAGGGGTTCCAACTTAACAGTCAGATTCTTATTGATGTTTTCCGGTGAATTCAGTTTCAGCATTTCCTTAACGACAGTTGTCAGTCGGTCGGGAAGAATACCCGGCTGTAACTGAATAAAACTGACGGTAAAAAACTGGTTCCAGTCTTCCTCGCCGGTGCCTCCTCTTGCACCACCTCTTGGATAATAATCATTTCCTTCGAAGGGTACATATATGGCATATCCTTTCTGGTCGACCAGGTTAGTAACCGAATTAAATGGTTTCGACTTCAATACAGCTGATACTTTGTAGTTACTTGTGGTACCGGTAGTGTTGGTTAATGTAACTGTTTTACCGATTGCGTTTCGATCACCGAATAATTTGAGCGCAAATTCCTCTGTGATAACTGCAGAAGTATTATTTGTAAATGCATGATTCGGATCACCATACAACAACGGAAATCCATACATTGAAACCAACGTCGTGTCTCCTATGGCAATGTCCTCTTTGAAATGTCTGTCTCCTGCGGAAAGTACATTCGTGACAGGGTTAAAACGGTAATAATTGGAAACAAGGCTTGGATAATTTTTTTTAAGTTCCTTACTCAGAGGACCCACCGTAGTGATATCGGGTCCTGTATTTTTGATTTTCCATTCGCTGTACAAAAGATATTGCTGATGTGCGTTTTTAAGGTCTGAGTTTACGGAAGACTCGTGCAGGATATATTGACCGATCAGCAGACAAAAACTAATTCCGATTGCCAGGCAAAATACGTTGAGCGCAGAAAACAATTTATGGCGACTGAGTTGGCGCCAGGCGACACGGATATAATTTTTGAGCATATCTGAAGTTTTGATAAACAAAATATCTTCCATGAACGCCAAAAAGATGCCATGATTTATGGATTTAAGAATCAGTGTTTTACATTTTGATCATCGGTAAAAGCTGTACGGTTTTGATGCAACGACTGTATGCGTTAAGACAGTTTATTTAGAATCTTCCTGGCGCGACTTCGGAAGGCAGGAGTTTCGACATACCACCGTGCTTCTATAACAGTTTTTATTTCAGGAAGAATTTCGGGATACGTATCGCCGAAGTTCGAGAGTATAGTAAGAGAAAATGCCTTTACCGCAATGGCTTCTTCAGGATCGCTGATGAATTGGAAACAGATATCCATCAATCTGCCCTGATATCTTTTCGGTACTTCAACGAATTGAAGAAGTCTGACTATATTTCTCCTTGCAGCTGGATGGGATTGTTGGTTCGCAAGCTGGTCAATAAATTTTTTGAAATATGGTTTCACAAAAAAATGATGCTGACGTATGCAATAGCTCATTGGCCAAGCTGCGTGCTGGGTAAGCCTGTAATCGCCTTTGAAAAACAATTTCATGAGGTCGGCAAATTTCGATTCGTTATCACCAATATATTTGACGATGCGATTACACTGAACCAGTGTCTGCCTTTTCAATAATTCTTTTTCAAGATCCATGTTTAAGGCTTGAGGCGGAGGGCGCAAGGTTGAAGGATTAATATAATGCACATAATTTCTATCTATTTCATCTTTGAGATTTTAGCTTTTAGTCTTCCGCCTTAATCTTATATTTGCCGCGAATGCGAAACACAACTAAATTAAAACAGATTTTGCTAAAATATGATCTGGATCTTTCGATGGATGAAGACAGTCTGCTAAGACTTACTCTGGTGGATAAAAACACCGGAGCTTTAACAAGTTTCGAACATAGTTCATATAGTCAGTTGTTGAGTAAATCCCATGCGCACTTTTTGAAGGAACTTAAATACGAAACGAAGAGTAAAAAAGTAAAAGGTCAATGAAGTAATTCTGAATCTTCAAACGAGTGGTAGCGTTACAAAATTCCTTATTGGTCCTGCGCTGTTTTCTTTTTCTTTTTTTCCTTGTGATATATTTTCTTCGCCTTGTCGATCAGTGTCAGATATTCAGTCTGCGATACATCATTCGGGTCGTAACTTGTTTTGGCAAGAAGTGCCAGCTCATCCCAGGTTGTTTTTTCAGTGAACGTGGATTTTTTTAACATGCCTCCGAATAAAGCAACAGACGCGGAGAATCGATAGTAATTAGGCAGATCATTAAATGGACGATAATTATACGGCAAGTCATATTCTTCCAGCTTATTTATATTTCCCTCCGGAAGCTGATAGTGCATCCAAAGTTTGGCGAATGGAGCTGAGCGGGTAACAGCAGATGTTTCCAGTGTTACAGGATCAATTTCAACGAGGGCCATCAGCGAATGTCCTGACCCGATTTCTCCTCCCTGGATAACATTGGTGCTATCCTGCATCGCTATTAATTTATTGTCGAATCCTATAAGACGATAATTTTTCACCAGCGCCGGATCAAAGCGTATTTCGATATATGCTTCTTTGGCAACGGCGTATATGGTTTGTGCAAATTCTTCCATTAAAACCTTTTCGGCTTCTTTTTCATTATCCAGATAGGCGAAGTTTCCCTTTCCCCTGTTGGCGAGAACCTCCAGTTTTGAATCTTTGTAATTTCCCATTCCTACACCGAGGCAGGTTAGATAAATTCCGGAATTACGATAGCCATTAATCAGTTGATTGAGTCCTTCCTCCGATTGCTCACCCACATTGAAATCGCCATCGGTAGCAAGTATCACGCGATTCGTACCCCCCTTGATGAATGTACTTTTGGCAAGGCGATAGGCTGCTCTGATTCCACTCTCGCCGGGAGTTGCTCCACTTGCTTCAAGTTGGGCAATAGATTCAAGGATTTTCTTTTTTTCAGCACCACATGTCGGAGGAAGCCATACGGCATTTACTCCACCATAAACGACAATCGAAACCGTATCGATTTGTCGCAGGTTATTTACCATCAGACTAAATGCGGATTTCAATAAAGGAAGACGATTGGGAAGGTCCATGGATCCTGAAACATCAATCAGAAAAACGAGGTTTGCAGGAGGAATATTATCGAGCTGTGCTTTTCTTGCACATACATTAATATACAATAATTCATGGGCGGGATTCCATGGGCAGGATGAAATAGCTGACTGATAATTAAAAATACTGTCGCCACCGGGTTCGTTATAATGGATGTTAAAATAGTTCATCATTTCCTCCAATCGAATCGCATCGGGTGGAACTACATTGTCCATATTTATAAAACGCCTGATATTACTGTAAGATGCTTTATTGATATTAACGGCAAATCCTGTTTCAGGAAATTGATCGGCAGGAACGAATGGATTTTCCAAAAGTGAGCTATAGGTTTCCGCACCAACGGTCCACCGGTCTCGCATTTCTGGAGAAAGATTTTTGGTTAGTGATAGTAAACGATTGGTTGGTTTTGGTGGCGGGGCAAAACGCGATTTCAAAACAATCGTCTGATATTTATCAGCACAAACCGGCACAGTTGAAGTATAAAACCCATCTGCCACGATGGTCATGGTATCTATTGACTTGGGAACAGCGAATCCAAAACCGCCGCTTGTTCCAGAATATAGCGGATAGTCACTCGAAGCAAGTTTGATTCGAACATTACTTAATGGATTTTTTTGTTCGTCTGTTATCTCGCCACGTAAATAATATTGACTACTTGCTTGCAGGCAGGAGCACAAAGCAATCCATATGATAAGCAGGAATTTCAAGTAGAACAATTTGGTAACAAAGCCTTCTTTCGGTTAAAAACGCTTTTTATTCAAAAAGCTGATAAATAGCCGAAGTATTTCTTCCCAATCCATTGTAATCTAGACCATAACCTACCACAAATTTATCAGGAATTTCAAAACCTGTATAATCCACTTTCAGGGGGTAAACAGTGGCTTCGGGTTTGTGCAGCAAGGCGACGATTTTTAAGGAAGCGGGTTGTTGGTGCCAAAGCTGTGGCAGGAACTCGTTTAGGGTTTTACCGGTATCCACGATGTCTTCCAGTATCACTACGTGACGGTCGAATATTTCAATATCCAGCCCTATAGCGGTGATTACCTGACCAGTTGACTTCATGCCTTTGTAGGAGGCCAGTTTAATAAATGAGATCTCGGCATCAAATCTGAGCGACTTAAAAAGGTCAGCTGCAAAGATGAAAGCACCATTAAGAATAGCGATAAAAATGGGTTTTTTGTCCTTATAATCAACGTTTAAAGCAGCTGCGAGCTCAATTACTTTCTCACGGATGACTTCTTCAGAAAGATAGGGTTTGAATTTCTTGTCGTGAATTTGAAGGATATCCATGTTGAATTTTGTGCTGATGTACTAAGGTCAATGGGTGGACGATGCCGTTTTCATATTTCCGGCATTTTTAAGCGCCGGTTTGCCGGTAGCCATGAACTGAAGATATATCTTTTCACCTGGCGCAGGTTCTTCACCGGGTGCCAGGTGATTGAGTTCAAGTATATTTTCATATCGAATACCCTCCTCCTGGCAAATAACGTACATCGATTCGCCTGTCTGTGTTATGTGATAGGGAGTGCCTCCGATTTTACGTTTGCGTTGAAGAAAAATTAACTGATCATTAACTAAAACATCTTCCTCTTTCAGGTCATTGAATTCAAGAAGTCGGGCAAGAGGTATCGTATATTGGTTTGACAGGGCGAGAAGCGAAACACCTGCTTTCGCATAGATTACTTTTGTAGCATTAATCGCAAACTGTCCTTCCGGATACGAAATGTCTGCAGTTTTTTTTATCTGAACCGTATCAAGAAATCCCTGAACCGTTTCATCATTCGTTCTTTTAGCCATGGCTCCTGAATCACTGGGTTCCGGCGGAAGTTTTCCCAGAGCAATCAAACTATATTTTTGTAAATCGTATTCACGAATGAGCCTTATCAGTATTTCAGAATATTTAGTATTAGTAGCATAACCTGCTTTCTTCAATCCATAAGCCCAGGATTCATAGTCCTCCGGATTTAGTTTAAACAGAAATGCATAACGTGGGCTGTTAATAAGAAAATCTGAATGATCGCGGTATGAATCCGAAGCTGCAGGATAACTCCGAAAACATTCTCCCCTGGCATCGTCATCGTGATAAACCACCTGACCATTCCAGTTGTCCTTACACTTTATACCGAAATGATTATTTGATGCAATCACCAGATCGCTTGTACCTGCCTGCGTTTCATGTATTCCCTGAGCAAGAATAATGGAAGCGGGTATACCCGACCGTTGCATTTCCGCAATCGCAAGTATTTTGTAGGTATTGATATAATTGGAGATCTGGTCCGGACTTTGGGCACGGAGGAGTTGCCCAAAAATCATCACAATCACCAGTAATCGAAATTTAACTTTCATCAGTCATTTTTATTTTTTCCGGATAAGATAAACACCATCCCTCAGGGTCAGCATCATTTTTTCTACCCGATCGTCAGACAATACCATATCATTAAATGCCTGAATTGCTTTTGCGCTTTTTCCTTTTACCACGTCTTCAAGAATCTGACCATGAAACAAAACATTGTCAGCCAGAATTAAACTGCCGGATTTAAGTTTTGGTACCAGAGCCTTGTAATAATCTGTATAACCCGTTTTATCGGCATCGATGAATACAAGGTCCCAGGGTTTATCGAGCCTTTCAAGCAGCTCTAACGCATTTCCGGCGTGCAAAATTATTTTATTCTTTGTTTTAGAACTCTTAAAGTTTGAACGGGCTATCGCTGCTGTGGCTTCATCCAGCTCCAGGGTATGTAATTCGCCGCCGGGTTTTAGCCCCTTCGCGAGACATAAAGCACTGTAACCCAGGAAACTGCCTATTTCCAGAATATAAGTAGGTTGTATCAGTTTGCTAATCATTTCCAAAAACTTGCCTTGAAGGGCACCACTCAGCATATGTGTTTCGGGATGCGTTGCAGCCGCACGTTCAATCTCATTTAAATTATCATCTTCCTGGGGAGAATATTTTTCAGCGTATGACAGCGCTTTTGGGTTGATTAAATCCATGGTGCGAAATTAACGCTTAATGCATAGCGCTTAACGCTGAAAGCTCAAGGGTTAAGGCGAAAGGCGTTGTATTAAGGAGAGCAAATATGAGCGTGGTTTAACTCATATTTGGTTAATCACTTTTTTAAACTGTTCAGATAAAGCGTCCCATGTTCAGCATTATGCGTTAAGCCTTCAGCTTTTCGCCTTCAGCCTTTTTGCTGATGGCCCAAAGCCCAATAAAAGTAAAAATCCCGTTGATTAATAAAAGTTCGAGACCGATATGAAAGTTTCCAAAAAGTGCTTCCTGGTATTTGTCCAAAAAGAAACAAAGCACGGGAGACAATATACAAACTAACGGTACCCATTTGCCGCGTAAAGTTCGGCGGGTAAGAATGGAGAAGGAAAAAAGACCCAGCAGGGGACCGTACGTATAGGTAGCTACTTTCAATATGATACCAATCATGCTGTCGCTGGAGATCCACTTGTATATCAGTACGAACACAAGAAATACAAAAATAAATACCAGGTGAACCCGCTGGCGAATTTTTTTTCTACCCGCTTCATCCAGATGTTGATTTCTGTTGATTCCCAGGATGTCGATGCAAAAAGATGCGGTGAGTGCGGTGATTGCACCATCCGAACTGGGAAACAAAGCAGAAATCAAAGCGATGATAAATATAATAGAAATTATATTCGGCATATGGTGAAGAGCGAGTTCGGGAAATAAATGATCACCTGTAACTGTGAGATTTTCAGAAGTTGCAAACAGGTGTAATAGTCCACCGAGAAAGAGAAATAAAAAAATCACCACCAGCATGATGAATCCCAATACGACCATATTTTTTTTGGAATCTTTCAGTGTTTTAACAGAAATACTTTTTTGCATCATCTCCTGATCCATACCCGTCATGGTAACGGTGATGAACATGCCTGCGATAATTTGTTTCAAAAAAAATAATTTACTGTCAGGATCCGTAAAAAATATTTTGGCATATCCTTTTGTCTGCATGGCTTGCAATGCACCGGAAAGATTCAGATTCAGGTGATGTAAAATGTAAAGTACACATATCACCATGCCACCAAGCATACAGGTAGTTTGCAAAGTGTCGGTCCATACGATTGTTTTAACCCCTCCTTCAAACGTATATAGTAAAATCATGATGAGGATAATCGCAGTAGTGACCCAGAATGGAATATGAAAGCCCGAAAGAATGGCCTCCTGTAAAATATTTACTACCAGATAAAGGCGCGCTGTGGCTCCCAGTACCCTGGACAAAATAAAAAAAGCGGCACCAGTTTTATATGAACTAAAACCCAATCGTTCATTCAGGTAATTGTAAATAGAGGTAAGGTGCATTCTGTAATACAATGGAAGCAACACATAAGCAATTAAGATATATCCAAGAAAATAACCGAGTGTGATTTGAAAATAGGAAAAGGAATCTCTCGCAACAGAGCCGGGAACACTTACAAAGGTGACTCCTGAAAGAGAAGTGCCGATCATTCCAAACGCCACAAGCATCCAATTGGAATTTCGGTTACCGATGAAGAAAGAATCATTATCAGATCCTCGGGACGTGCGATAGGCCACTACCAGAAGCAACACGAAATAGGCTACAACAAAAGAAAAAAGCAAAAGAGGTGACATGGCTGGATGTGAAATTAGTGATTGAAAATTAGGAAATACAATATTAAAATTTCAATTTTAGCCCACTCAACCGGTAACATTCTATGAATATTGAGTCTGTGGCTGTTTTTTGTGGTTCGCACAGTGGAAAAAATCCTTTGTTTAACCAGCACGTGAAAGAACTTGGCAAACTATTGGCCATGCTGAAAGTAAAACTGGTTTATGGAGGTGGTCAAAAAGGTTTGATGGGCGTACTCGCCGATTCTGTATTGGAGCATGAAGGAAGGATAATGGGAATTATTCCGGAGTTATTGATTGAATGGGAGGCCCAGCATAAAGGGCTTACTGAACTTGCCATAGTTCCGGACATGCACACACGAAAAAAAATGATCTATGATCGCTGTGATGCAGTGATCGTCCTGCCGGGAGGTTTTGGAACAATGGATGAGATGTTTGAAATTCTAACCTGGAATCAGCTAAAGATTCACAATAAAAAAATATTTGTTCTCAATTCTGACGGTTTTTATAATCATCTTCAAAAACAGATCGCCCATATGCAGAAAGAAGGATTTCTATATGACGAAATGCCCGGGTCCATTTATTTTTGCTCCTCTCCAGTGGAAGTCTTCAACAAATTAAGCTGAAGAAAGTATAAGAGTATAAGAGTATAAGAGTTATGGCATTCATATATTCCTATACTCTTATACCCTTATACTTTCTTTAGAATCCTATATTATACCCGAAACCATAAACGGCCTGACGATAATAAGGTGATAACGGATTTTGAATAACGTCGTACATCACACTGATCATAATGGCGCCATTGGGCCCGGTAGGTATTGCAGCACCCCCTCCAAGAAGTAGTGAGGGCACAAATTGAGTAGGAATTTTATACGTTGGATAGCCCTGATACCCAGGATCCGGAGTTTGAGTTCCCCATACATAATTGACTTCTGGCTGAACCTGAACGAAAAACTGTCGCAAAGGATAAACTCTTCCAAACAGACTCATTCCGGCATAACTCTGCGCATATTTATAGAAACCGTCATCGTATCCATAATATGAATAATTGAGACCAACACCAGCTGCGAACATAGGAGAAAAATGATAGCCAACCAGGGGAGAAACATTTACAATCGTATAAGTCCCGAATGCAAGTCCGAGATTTCCACCTACAAATAATTTTGATTTGTCAAACCCTTTTACGTCTGAGTCCTGTGCCATGCCGATTTGCGTAAAAGACATTCCGATTATAATAAATCCTAAAAGTTTTTTCATAAATATTGGTTAGCAGATAATTTTAATTTTTAAATGATGGACACAATGACTGATGCTGGTCGCCATTGTATTCAGGATAAAAACCCGGACGAATAATCGAGAATTCATAGGCACCATTGCCATTGTTATATTGTTTTAGAGAGGAGGTAGTTACATCGTACGAGAACATCATCCGGATATTTTTATATACGAATCCGATCATGGGAATGATGGCATCGCCTGGTCTGTCATACAGTCCGCCGATAATCTGTTGTTCACCATCGCCCGACAAATTATATGCAACATTTAGTCCGGCTACAAATTCACTTGCATCCGCCTGGATGGTATAGTAAGCCATGGGATTAATAATTACCTGATCGCTGGTTTTAAAACTGCCATTAATAAAACCAATATAACGGGCTGCGATATGATCATTATAACCTACAGGATCCGATGTGAAAAAAGATTCCTGCGGACTATTGATATGTTGAATGGAGAAACCGGCGTTTACATATGTCTTTGCATTTGGGAAATAGGCATAGTTCATCCCGACCTGCATGTCGAAATAATTGATATTGGGTTGGTCGATGGTAACCATCGTGGGCACGTTTGTATCAAAAAACTTTCCATCAAACTGATCGGGGAATTTTAAGTTGGTCGTATTTATCCGTTTGTTCACCCAGCCGGTATTAAAACCAATGGACAACAAACTGGAATAACCAACCATTTGATGGTAGGCAACGGATGCATAAACCTGAGTTGTGCTCAAGCTGCTTGCTCCGGCCACGTCATGAAGAATAGCTCCGCCCAACCCAAGCCATCCCGATTGGATCCGATTGCGAAAAACCTGTGCGTCGCCCCAGATACTCATGGTGCGGTACGGTTCAGACATGATTGTGGACCACTGATTACGATAGTTTGCGCCCAGACGATAATCCGCATCAGGAATAAAACCAGTATTTGCGGGATTTGTAAGGAGTGGTTCATTGAACCACTGCGAAAAATGAAGGTCCTGTGCTTCCAATGTCAACCCACACGATACCTGGAACAGAATACACATTAAAACATAGCTAATCCTCGTCATCGGTACAGAGTTTCTGAAAAGGTCTTGTAAAGATACATTTTACCTAATTAACGTTATATCACCTCTCTTGGTTGTTTTAGTTCCGTCCTGAAAAGTGGCGTCCAGGGTATACGCGTAAACACCCAATGGCTGTAAAGTTCCATTGAATGTTCCATCCCAGCCCTGAGAAGCAGTATTTGACTGGAATACAAGCTGACCGTACCTATTGTATATTCTCCAATTCATAGAAACAATTCCGTACCCTCTTACCATGATTACACTGTTTTCACCAAATCTGCCCGGAGTAAAGGCATTGGGTACGTCCAATAATGGACTAACTAAAGTCTCAACGTCCTGGCAACTCGTATCAGAACAGCCAAATTGATTGTATGAAACTAAACACGCATTCACGGTACCTGTAAATTGATACTGGTGTGCCACAGTATCTAAAGATTCAGTATTTAATGAATCATTGTCGCCAAAATACCAGGTGAAATGTGAAGCCGCGATTGAGTTGTTGTGAAAAACGGTGGGCGTGTTATAAACTGGTGGTTGTGGCGTGACTGTAAACATAGAAGTGGGTTTACCATGAACATGGATTGTAATTGATGTATCGGATCTAATGTTACAGGTACTGCTGTCTATGACTTCCAGATGAATAATATAAGTTCCCGTATCTGCATATAAGTGCGTGGGATTTGTTTGATATGATAAAGGGGAAAGATCACCGAAATCCCATATAAATTGCTGACCTGCCAGAGAAGTGTTATTAAAAATAGCATCGTAGGGTGCGCAACCATCGCCCACTTCGAATTGGGCCTTTACATTGGGTGAAACCCTTAGCGTGTCGGAAAGACTGTCGGGATAATTGCAGTAACTCGTATCATTCAAGATAAGGCGAACGATATAGGTTCCTGTATTTGCAAAAGCGTGACTTGTGCTACCCACAGGATTGGGTGCGGGTTGTCTGGTACCATCTCCAAAATCCCATGTAAAGTCTCCGGGAACAAATGGTTTTGCGGGAGGTGGGGTGGATGTATTGCTGAAATTATAATTCAGGGAAGTACACACACCTATTTTACCAATATCGAAACTCAGTACGGCACGATCCGTACGGACTCTGATATCCAAATAAGCAGTATCCGCAGTATTGCAGCTATTCGAATCGATGGCTATTTCGCGTACCCGAAAATATCCGGTGGCTGTGTAAGTATGCCAGACCTGAAAACTGTTGGTTGTTGTATCTGGCGTGCCATCTCCAAAAGTCCAGATATATTGCTTCCCATTATGTGCTGTATCGACAAAAAGTACCTGAAGTGGAACACATCCTGAACTATCATACACTCCATTAATGAGTGAACGAGGATCTGCTGAAACTCCTGCAAAATTAAAAGCGATTTTGACCGCCGCAAGGTTGCATCCTTCTCCACCAGTACCATTTCGTGGCGACCAGACACCGGGTGAAGTGGGAAAGGGTGTTAAGCTGTGACCGGCACAATTCGCACAGATGGCTTGGTATATGGCGCCATTACGATCGTATCTGCTGGTACCACCATCCACGTGCTCACTAATACTTTGTGGACCATCATTTTGACCGAAATAAGTAGCATATAAAAGCGCCGATGCATTTTTCTGAATTACGATAAAATAAAAATCCCTGTTGTCGGTGACCTTCTTTATGGCATTTGCAGAAACAGGCATACCACCTGTACCGGCCAGACCATATGGATCGGCATCAGCGTACAACCATCCTCCCCATCCTGAAACATACACGTTTTCACAACGGTCAATAAGAAAAGCCACGGGAGAAATATTTGGATTGGGGGCCGCAGATCCAAAAGTTGTTGAATACACATATCCAGAAAGATCCGGTTGGATTTTTCCCACGAATTGCTTTGCCCCCGGATTTATAAAACCCACATTCGCAGTAGTTAACCATTTGCCTGTGGTGGAACCCATTACATAAGGAAAGCCGGCTTTGTCAAAATCAATTCCATAAATAGCGTCGAATCCCGACGTACCCAGATAAGTTGTTTTCTTAAGTGTGCTCCCGTCGTTGCTGATGATGGATATGAATCCGTCGCTCAACCCTCCCGCATATGCAGGTTGCATAGTACCTGCTTTGTTGCCGTTCAAATCAGGGCTGTTGGTTGCTCCCGCAACATATATATCATTTGTTATCGGATTTATTTTCAATACAAAACATGCATCTTCACCTGAGCCCCCTAGAAAACTTGCGAAAATCAAGGTTTTGCAATCGGGAGTGAGTTTCAAAATTACGCCGTCCTGTTCTCCGCCTGCATAGGTAGTTTGAAATGCACCAGGGGTAACCGGAAAATCTTTTGCTGAACGGGTACAGGTTGCAACATACACATTATTTGCTCCATCTAAAATTACTTCACTCCGGGAATCATCGCCATAATTTTTAATCAAAGAATTGGCAACCTCATGATCTCCGTTTTCCTGATTCAACTGGTCTTCGATATTTACCGCGTCATAGTTACTGCCACCGATAAGGGAAGAACCAATAAGGCCAGTGCCGGTAGTATTTATTTTGACAACAAATAATTCGCAATAACCCGGTTTACCTATGAAAACATCATGTGGAAAATCTTCAGAGTAAGTGCGGCCCATTACAACCAGATTACCCTGGGGGTCTGAATACATACTATGAGGACATTCGTTTGCAGTACCTCCAATATAGGTAGCATAGATCCTGTTGCGACCATTGCTGCTGAATTTCATAATGCCCACGTCAAAAGATCCACCCTGAAAGTTAGCCTGAAAAGCTCCGGGTAGGACAGGGAAGCCGTCGCCGAATACGATGCCTCCGGCAAAAAAAGATCCGTCGGGACCTGGAGTGGCTGTAAAACCCCAGTTAGACGCCAGACTGCCGGTAAACGTGGAAAATACAAGCGTAGGATCTATTACAAGTACCTGATCGTTTTTATAATGGCCTACATCGAATCGCACAATGTTATTTCTAGACAGCCTGTATTTTACTTGTATGGATTGTCTTCCATTATCCCCGGCCTGATAAGAATTGGGTTCCAGCTCCCGTACATCACCTACGGTCGTTTTCAACAATAAGCGATTACTGGTTACCGCTAGTCCGTCCAATCCCTCATACTGCATGGCAATACTATTTGGATCTGCGCCCGGATGAACGATCAGGTCATATTTCAGTTTTCCATTGTCAGTGTAATATCTGAGATCAATACCGGGATAGATATTTTTGTAGGTAACACCCTGAAAAATGCGGCAGTGCCGTCCCCACTTAGTAGAATCATTTCCTATCAGATAATTATTGTAACTGTCGAGGGGTTTATCCGGAATGATTTCTGTACCGGAATTCATGTTAAGGAAATTCACGCTGTACGCGTGAGAGCGAAGTGCATTGGGCCTGCCGTTTTTGATTGCTGGCAATATTGAATGATTCGTCGTATCTGTTTTAGACAAAGGAGTATGTGCGGCAATCAATCTGCTCATTTCTGCCTGATCGTGCAACACAACTTCAATACCTCTCTTATGGAAATACAACGTGCCGTTTCCGATGTCCGCTTTCAGGATTACACGGGGATCCCATTGTCCTTTATTTTCGACGAATTCTAAATTGGGTGTTTCTGTTTGCGCATAAGCATGCATTAAAATAATTGCGAAAACAACAACGCTATATATCCGTTTATTAAACAATCCGTTTTTTTTAATAATTTGCAAAGATGGTCTGTTCGACGAAAAGAAAACTGTTAAATAAAAGCTTAAAGCCGAAGGCTTAACCCATAACGCTTAACGCATAACGCTGAACGCATAATGCCTTTGTGTCTTTTCATTTATCTCTGTCTGCTCATGATACAAATCAATGATTTTATCTTTTGACCCATATTCTTCATTCGGCGTTAAACGTTATGTGTTCAGCGTATCAATGTTATATCGCCTTTCCGATGTGTTTTGGTCCCGTCAAAAAAAGTTGCTTCCAGCGTGTAAGCGTACACATCCATGGGTTGAAGTGTACCCCTGTATGTTCCATTCCAACCAATGTTAGGATCGTTCGATTCAAACACTACCTGCCCCCACCGATTATATATTTTCCAGTCCATCGAGGCGATACCAAATCCCCTGACCATTACCACTCCATTTTCACCAAATCTTCCGGGGGTAAAAGCATTTGGAACATCCAACAATGGATTAATCAGACTTTCCACAGCATGACATGCAGTATCTGAACATCCGTACTGATTAATGGCAACCAGACAGGCATTGAAAGTGCCTGTCTGCTGATATTGATGAATCACGGTATCCAGTGAGTTTTTAATAGTTGAATCACCGTCACCAAATAACCAGACATAAATCGAAGCACCCGTTGAGAAATTGCTGAAAACTGTTGGTGTATTGTATTGTGCTGGTAGTGGTAAAAAACTAAAACCGGCTGTTGGTTTAGGTTCTACTTTGATGGTCTGACTTGTCATATCCGTTATATTACAAGTATTGGAATCCACTGCTACAAGGGTAATCGTGTACGTTCCGGTGTCGAGATAAGTATGCGTTGGGTTAACGTCGTTTGATGTGTTGTCAGGGCTGCCAACGTCACCAAAATTCCATGTAAATGTTTGACCAGCAAGCGAGGTATTGTCGAAGACAGCATCATAAGGCGCGCATCCAGGCGGAACAATAAATTGTGCTTTTACCACCGGAGATACCCTGAGTGTTTGTGTACTTGTGTCCGGATAGTTGCAATAATTTGTATCTACTAAAACCAATTGAACCTGATAAGTCCCCGACGACGCAAATGTGTGCGATACAGGTCCCAGTCCCGGTGTCATTGTCCCGTCTCCAAAATACCAGGTAAAAGATCCCGGCTGAAATGGTTTACCAGCAGGCGGAGTGGAAGTGTTTGTAAAAATATAATTGAGCGATTGGCAAGGCGGCTGTTTAACAATGTCAAACCCCAATATGGCTTTATCCGTTCTTACATGAATATCGAGATATGCCGTATCCGTGATATTACAGGTGGTGGAATCTACGGTTACCAATCTCACACGGTATGTTCCAATTGCCGTAAAAGTATGTAACACCTGAAAAGCCACGGTACTTGTATCGGGTGTTCCATCATCAAAACTCCAGATATATAATTTTGCATTGTGTAATGTGTCTCTGAGTAATACCTGTAATGGAACGCAGCCCATGCTATCATAACGGCCATCAATAAGCGATTTTGGGTCTGCTCCTACGCCGGCGAAATTAAATGCAATTTTCACCGCAGCCAGGTTACAACCATTTACACCCGTTCCATTTCTTGGTGCCCATACGCCCGGGGTTGTTTCAAATGTGCCATCCCCATAACAATTTGCACAGATCGCTTCGTAAATCACACCCTGTTTGTCAAAACGGCTTGTTCCTCCGTCCACATGGTCACCCAGTCCGCCCTGTTGTCCGAAAAAACTTCCATACAACTGGCTGACTGCGTCTTTCTTCATCACAAAAAAATAAAAATCATCGCCATCGGTATTTTTCTTGATTGCATCCGGGGTAACTGAAAGTCCGGTTGTTTTTGAGTTATTGTAAACAGCGGCACCATTTCCTTCTATTTCTATACCGCCGCCCCATCCTGCAACATATACATTCTCGCATCGGTCGACCAGAAAAGCAGTAGGAGAAATGTCAGGATAGGTTGAACCTTTTCCAAAAACGGTAGAGTATACATATGCGGAAATATCAGGCTGTAGCTTGGCGATAAACTGTTTTCCGTTAGTCTGGCTGAATGTTGCATTGATTACAGGCCAGTTACCATATGTTGTTCCCATAATATAGGGGTAACCCAGCTTGTCAAATTGTACACCATATAAAACCTCGGTACTGGTTGTACCAAAATAAGAAGTCTTAATAAGTGTTCCCCCATCATTGCTAATCATCGATAAAAACCCGTCGATGCCGCCATTATTGGCGGCAGACACCACTTTCCCGTTTCTGGTACCAGGAAAATTTGTACTTGAAGTGCCTCCGGCCACGTATACGTTATTTGTAATTGGATTTAGCGCCAGAGCAAAAGCTGCATCATCACTTGAACCTCCGAGATAGGAACTTGCCAGTATAACACTTAGGTCCGGAGTTGTTTTTATGAACACTCCATCCTGCATACCACCCGGGGTTTTCTGGAATGCATTCACCGTTGGAAAATCTTTTGAAGCTGTGCAGGAAGCGAGGTATACGTTTCCTGCGTTGTCAAGAATCACTTCACTTCTTCCATCATCTCCATAGTTCAGACGAAGCGAACTCTGGCCCATCGGAACGATATTGCTTGAATATTTTGGCGCAATATTTACTCCATCGTTTGCACTTCCTCCGATAATTCTTGAACCAATCAGGTTTGTGCCGTCTGCATTTATTTTCGTCAAAATAATATCGTAGCCTCCTTTTAAAACATCTTTTACGCCGGAACTGTTTACATTAGGAAAATTGATCGAGCTCGTTCTGCCGGCTACTATTAAATTGCCCGACTGATCAACGACAAGACTATGTGGTTGTTCATTTCCTGAACCACCGAGGTAGGTCGCATATAAACGGTTTGCCCCATTACTGCTGAATTTCATTATCGTGATGTCATACTGGTAAGGACCATCAGTGTTGTCGCCACCATTCCAGAGTGTCTGATATGCACCGGGACTTACAGGAAAACCGTTGCCGTTGTTGCCGATGGTATTGAGAGTAATACTTCCAGAGTAGAAATTGCCATCTTCGTCGTAGGTAGCGGTATATCCCCAGTTATCTGAACGGGATCCGGTAAAAGTGGAAAATATTAATGTGGGATCAATGATAAGGGTAGCCGTCGTAGCAAAGTTGCCAACATGAAATCTTACTGTTGAATCCGGACCTGCAACATAGATACATTCCACGTCTTTGTTTCCATCTTTTGAAAACTGATATGAGTGAGGAATCATTTCTTTTACATCACCGACGGAAGTATGAATGGTTATCTGGCCAGTTTTTACCACGGGTTTACCTACTCCCTTATATTTCATTATGACGTTGTTGAGATCACCCCCCGGATGCACCACCAAATCATATTTCAGCTGACCGTTATCGGTATAATATCGCATGTCGATATTGGGGTAGATGTTTTTATATACAATTGCCTGAAAAATTTTGCAATTTGACTGCCATTTGGTGGAATCGTTACCGATGAAATAATTGCTATAAGTGTCAAGCGCCTTGTCGCCTGAAATTTGGACCAGCTCAGAACTGTTAAGAAAATCAACTTCATAATAATGCGAATGCATAAGAATGCTGTTAGTAACAGAACCCGAAACTCCCGCAGCTCCACTTCCTTCATGTTGAGGTGCATATCCCTTGACCGGAACAGATGAAGCCATTGTGTAAGTCGCATCCGCTTTTTGAGTAGCAGTTGATTTTATTGCTGTAGCAGACACATTGCCGGAAGAAGGGATGCCATGCAGCGCTTCGCGCAAAGCCAACATGTCTGAGGGACTTTGCAGAAGTACGGAAAATCCGTGTTTTTTGAGGAATAAAGTGGAGTTGGGCATTTCTGCCTTATAGATCATCGAACTGTCCCATTGACCTTTATTTTGTATGAACTCCAGATTGCCAATGGTGGTCTGGGCATTGGATTTTACCAGAGCTGAAACGAATACGATAAAAAATATAACCGGTTTACGTGCCAATCTGTTGTTTTATATGCTTGATTAAGATATGCGACTCCAGGGAGTTTTACCCTTTTCCTGTTTAAGATATCGACTCAGCAAAACATGTTCAGTGAATTCCAGTTCGGGATCTTTAATTAATAAATCCTGTGCAGCCTGAACAGCCATCTGAAGAATATCCCGGTCGCGTACAATATCGGCCAGCTTAAAATCCACCAATCCGCTTTGTCTGGTGCCTGCAATATCTCCGGGACCTCGAAGCTCCATATCTTTTTCCGCAATCCTGAATCCGTCGGTGGTTTCACACATAATTTGCAGTCTTTCTTTTGCTTCTACTCCAAGTTTATTCCCAGTTACAAGAATACAATAACTCTGATCTGCTCCTCTGCCAACCCGACCTCTCAGCTGATGCAGTTGGGAGAGGCCAAATTTTTCTGCGCTCTCAATAACCATTACGGTTGCATTGGCAATATGGACGCCAACTTCTATTACGGTTGTTGCAACCATAATCTGTGTATCTCCTGAAACAAAACGTTTCATATTGGTTTCACGTATTTCTGGTTTTTGCCTGCCGTGGACCATACTTATATAATACGCTGGTTCGGGGAAATACGCCTTCAGATTTTCATACCCCTTCATCAGATTCTCATAATCGAGCTTTTCGGATTCTTCAATAAGCGGGAATATGATATAGGCCTGTCTTCCATTTTTTATCTCCGTCTTAATAAAATCCATCACTTTAGGCCTGTTATATTCATAACGCTGCACCGTTCTGACTGGTTGCCTTCCCGGAGGTAACTCATCAATTACACTGTAATCCAGGTCGTTATATGCCGTCATGGCAAGGGTTCTGGGAATGGGCGTTGCCGTCATTACCAACACATGTGGCGGAGTAGGCGCTTTTTTCCAAATCCTGGCCCTCTGAGCTACGCCAAATCGGTGCTGTTCATCTATAATTGCCAGTCCAAGATTGCTAAACTCAACGGTATCTTCCAACACGGCATGGGTTCCAATAAGGATTTGTACGGATCCTCCTTTAAGATCTCCTAGAATCTTTCTTCGGGCAGAAGATTTTACAGATCCTGTAAGCATTCCCACTTTTATAGGTAGGCTTTCCAGCATTTCCCTTATATTTTGAGTGTGTTGGTTGCTCAGGATTTCTGTGGGTGCCACCAAACAACTCTGAAAGCCATTGTCAGCAGCCAGCAGCATAGTTAACAAGGCGACCATCGTTTTACCACTTCCAACATCCCCCTGAAGGAGCCGGTTCATTTGATGTCCTGTAGCCGTATCCTGCCTTATTTCTTTCAGCACCCTTTTTTGTGCGGATGTCAGTTCGAATGGCAAAACGTTCGAGTAGAAATCATTAAAAAGCCGGCCTACATGATTAAAAACGACTCCTTTCGATAGCTTTTGGCGTTGCGTTTTGATCATACCCGTCCGCACCTGATTTAAAAAAAATTCATCAAATTTCAGACGGACCAAGGCCTTTTGATAGTTACCTGGCGTGTCCGGGAAATGAATGTGCTGATAAGCGGTGAATCTGGAAATGAGATTATATTTCTCGAGAATATTAAACGGAATAAAATCTGGAATGTCTCTTTCTCGTAATTGAGACAATAATTGTGATGTGAGTTTCGCAATTTGTCTGCCCCCCAGAAACCGGGATTTTAATTTTTCAGTACTTGGATAGATTGGCTGGAGACGAGATGCATCTGGTTTGATTTCGTCAAGTGTTTCCATTTCCGGATGCGTCATTTGGGCTTCTCCATTGAAGAATCCGATTTTGCCAAACGCCCTGTAGCGAAAACCGGGGCGCAAGTTTTTTTCAGTCCATGAAATTCCCTGAAACCAAATTAGCTGAAGGCTGCCGGTTGCATCACGTAAAGTTGTGACCAGTCTTTTAGCCTTTCCCTCTCCGATAATTTGAAAAATGCCGAGTATGCCGTTAATCAAGGCAAATTCTGTTGACGTAGAAATATCTGATATTGGAGTAATATGTGATTTGTCTAGATGCTTATATGGATACAAATCGAGCAAATCCTGAAAGGTTTCAATCTCTAATTCTTTTCGCAAAATCGTTGCCCGCTGCGGACCAACACCCTTCAGGTACTCGATCGGGCTGGACAATATTGAAGTATTAAAAGAGGTCAAAATAGTTTTTGTAAAATACGGGTTTAAAAAAACAAAAAATTTATAAGATTCAGTTTTATTTCAAAAACATAGCCGCCTGAACCACATTTATATATAAAAATAAATTGATTGGAGAAAAGAAATGAGAATGATTTTCAAGCCTGATCAAAAGGGGGAGCCCATAGGTGGCGAAAGTTAATAACGAGTTATAAATTCCAAGCAAAGTTCATATTCAGACAAACTCATATTTTTTCTAATTCCTTATTGTGCATGTGAACAGTTGCCACCGAAAATTCGTTTGCCTTTCTGGTTTTCAATAATGAAAGCATTTGCAAAAATATAAATTTCGGAATATGAATGAGTGATTTATAAATACGTTTATCGGTGTTCGAATTAAATAGTGCGATAAAAAACCCTATAATAAAAATTGATATTAAAATCATCCAGATTATTGCAGTGAACGGATTCAGGAAAAAATTAACTACCAAAATCGAAAGGGAAATACCCAGTAGGATAAATAGAGGAGGTCTAATAATTAGAAATCCAAACAAAAATCGATTAAGGCTTGTGGATTTGATTCCCTTCCACATTAATAAAAGACCAAGTTTAAAATGCCGAAACCAGGCATTATTCCAACGGGCTCGTTGTTTGACTAATTGCGCAGGTTGGGAAGTTTTTTCGTCAAATACGAAGGCCGTTTCTGCAAAACCTATTCTAAATCCTCTATCAACTATTTCCTTCTGCAGAATTTTATCAAATCCGGCTCCACTACTTTGATAATTCTCCATACAGGCCTTAAATAATTTAACGGTGAATGCCATGCCCGACCCTGCAAGCATACAGGAAGACCCGATTGAATAAAGAATTTTACGATCATAAAAAAAATAATAAATTTCATTGGCGGCATCCAGGCAAGCATAAGGTGTATCCAGGTTTTTTGCCTTACGCACACCCTGAACTGCTTCGACTCCCAGGTCAAACGCCTTATCAAGACGTCTCAAATAATCAGGATCTACCAGATTATCGCTGTCGATAATTGTCAAACGATCATGATCTTTTTTGAAGTGAGCAATTGCATAAAAATGTGATTTTACCTGATTTTCAAGAATGGTTTCAGGTCTAAGAATAATCACGTTGGATTGATCGACATCCAATTCAATTTCAGGGCAATCATCGGCAATTATATAAATGGTGTAATTCGAATAGTTCAGCTGAAGTAGAGACTGGACTAAATATGGGATGTTGCTTACATCTTTATAGGCTGTAACTAAAATGGCGTAATCCGATTCCGAAAGATCATTGCCCGCTCCATTTTTCGATTTTACAAATAGAAAAGCTAAATAAGATAGGACTGGAAATATCAAAATAAGCCCAACCATAATCTGGAAAGCGATCCATATGAAAACCAGTGCACTTGAAAGCATTATTTTCAGGATTTAGCAAAAAATTCTATAGATGCAACTGTTCAAACTTGTCAACAAGAGATCTCCAATTATTCTGATTTATTCTTCTTCTAAACATACTCCTCATAAATTTTCTCTATTTTTCTGGTCATTAATTCCGCAGTAAAATCTGTTTTAATTGTTTGCAAAACATTTTTTGATAGTTGATTTCTTAGCGATTCGCTTTCAGCAAGGCTCACAATTGCCTTTGATAGATTGGAAATAAGGTCCTCGATTTCTATCAGCAGTCCATTTTCTCCATTTTTAATAACTTCTTTGGTTCCGTCTACATTCGTCGCAATAATGGGCTTACCCATGCTCATTGCTTCCAGTAATCCTATGGGCAAGCCTTCCCACAGAGAAGGCAGAACAAATATATCAGAAGCAGCCAACAGATCCGGAACGTCATTTCGAAAAGGTAAAAAGTGAACATGGCTTTCAATGTGCAATTGGCCTACCAATTCCAATGCTTCTTTTTTTTGATCGCCATCACCGACCATCAAAAGATGTAATGCCGGTTTTTGCCGGAGAGCTTCCGCAAAAGCCCTAATCATACTCAAAGGTTGTTTTTGTTTTGTGAATCGTGCAACAAATAGTATGAGCAAAACGGAAGAATCTACATTGATTTCGCCACGTATATTTTTGAACCGTAAAGCAGGATCAAATTTCTTCTGATCGATACCATATTGAATCACAGATGCTTTGAAAGAAGGCATATATGATTTGCCGGAAGCTCTGCTGGACTCTGAAACGGCTATATTCCTTGTGGTGACCGATGTTAAGTATTTTTCTCCCCAGATTCTTATTTTTTTTATCAGGGGATGCTGATCTTCGTGAAAGGACCAGCCATGTATGGAATAGATGAGCGGTATATTTAATGATTTTGCTGCTCTAAAAACATTTGAAACTGCTCTGGTCCCATGACAATGAATCAGGTCAATTTTTTCATTTAATATCAGATTTCTTACTTTTCTCCAAATAGAAATATCGAAGGGTCTTTCCGTATATATGATATGCGTATTGACATTCATATCAGCTAATTTGATAATCATTGGTCCATCTGTAAAAGACAATACAACCGGCTCGAATTTTGTTCTGTCGATATTTTCCACGAGACTTAGCAAATGAGTTTCTCCTCCGCCTATTTGTCCCTGACGGATACACTCCAGAACCCTGATTTTTTTATCAGCCAAATGAATCATTTTATCTGCTTTGCAGGTTATAGATCGGTAAATTCATCTTTAATCGGATCGAAAGGTAAATTTTGAAATGGTATATCTAAACTCCTGTTTTCGTGGCGATTCTGTTAACATTATCTAGATTTCGAATTATGAAATCGCTTATGTTCATAAGCGCTTTATCATTTTTATAATCGTCTTCAATAAAGTGCTCGTAAATAACTCTCAAATTTTTACAGGAAGAAATAAATTTTGCTGCACCTCTGATAGCTTCCGGTTCCATGCCCTCAATATCGAGCTTCATAATGATGCGAACATCTGGAGAAATGTTTACCGTTTGCATGATATGATCTACCGTTTCTATTTCAACATTAGGTTCATTTGAGCTGCCTTTGTCCATATAACTCGAACTGGTAACTCCTTCCAGGATATTAAAAAAAACTTTTTCTTTTTTTTCACCTACACCTACTGGAAAAATCCTGATTTTATCTTCGAGGTTATTTAACGCAACATTGGCTTTAAGACCTTTCCAATTAACCGGTTCGACTGCAATGCAAAATTTGCCTTCTTTGGCAAGCCAAATACAATATTCACCTATGCAGGCTCCGAGATCTATGAAAACATCAAAAGAATCCAGGTTTTTTTGCAGATAAGTTTTAATTGATTTTTCATATGCGTAATTGATAAATTGAAAATCGTTGGTATTTTTCCTGATAATGAACTTTCCCATGCCACTACTTGTCTCATAATCCTTGTGAGGCAGTTTATGGGTAAACACGTACTTAAGTGACGCCCCCAAAGATTTAAAATCTCCATACTTCAGGTATTCTATAAAATAGCTGAGATAGATACTGTATTTACCGATATTTTTCCAACTTGGCTTATGGATATACACTTCTGACATAATAGGTTGTTTAGATATTGCTATTTAAAGAATATGGGTCTCTTATGGTAGTGCTGCCCGTTTTGAGAAGAAGTCTTATTCACTTTACTTGTTATGAGCAGGTAAAAATAAAGTTGTATTTATGCAAAAGCCGTTTTTTTGATACTCCAGCCGTCAGGAAGTTTTTCTGTAATTTCTATATTGTCAAATTCTTTACTGTGTCTGGCACCAACTTTTTTTGCCCAATTTGCCATATGAGCAATGCCCTCAGCCAGGCTGATTCCGCTTTGCTCACCAAAGATTTCATGGGCTTTACTATGATCACTGTATGCGTGTAGCACTTCATTTCGAGCTTCCAAATAAGTTATGTCAGGCTTTATTCCAAATTCTTTGCTAACCACGATTGCCAATTCATTTACCGTGTACGGTTTGTCCGCACCGATATTGAAAATCTTATTATAAGACTTTTCAATATTAACACATTGCGCTATAGGGATTGCCACATCGTCTATATAACTAAACGCTCTTGTCTGATTTCCATCTCCAAAAATCGTCAGCTTTTTACCCTGCATTATTTGGTTCATGAAAATTCCAATTACGTTGCGGTACTTATCTCCAATGTTTTGATTTTGTCCATATACATTATGGGGCCGGAAAATAACGGAGTTGAGCCCAAACATATGAAAAGCGGAACGCAGATCCATTTCGACTGCATATTTTGCGATACCATATGGATCTTCAGGTAATGGAGTCATTTCCTCTGTCATCGGCAATTGCCCTTTACCGTAAACCGCGATTGAAGAAGTAAACACAAAACATTTCACCTTGAATTTCACTGACTCGTTTATTAGATTTATACTTCCAATCAGATTGTTGTTATAATTGAAATTGCGAATAAAATGAGATAACCCTTCTGCAGCATATGCAGCGAGGTGATAAACATATTGAAATCTGTATTTGCTGAATAATTCCTGCACCAGATCAATATCCGTAATGCTGCCCTGTACGAACAATGCGCCGTCTGGTATGTGATCTTTAAAGCCGCCGCTAAGATCATCCAGAACAATTACTTCGTGTCCCATTGCCAGGCAATGTCGGACTACATGTGAGCCGATGAAGCCGGCCCCCCCTGTTACTAAAGATGTCGTAGCCATATATGATTCGTTTTAAGTTGCCAAACTTTTAGACCTTCGAATATTTGGATTTAGTGAAATTCCAGATGACCCCCTTGAAAAAAGCCTTCAAATGTGTGAATTGTCTGCTGGAGGAATACTTGATGATGGCTTTGGGTGTCGATGTAAAAATAAAAAAAAATGAAAAGAATGCAAATTGCAACGCATTTGTATTTCTTCTCATATATAAGATGCGGTTTCTGGTATGATAGTAAACCTTGATTGCACTCTCTTTACCCATGGTTATTGACTCTTTATGAAAAATCAATCCACGTGCCTGATAAAAGATCTTGTACCCCGCTTTGAGAATTCGCGCACTCCAATCCCATTCTTCGTAATAAATAAAAAATTTCTCTGGAAACATGCCTACCTGTGTAATCACATCTTTTTTTACCATCATCGCACACCCATGAGCGCCGTTCGTATATTCACTCACGTCATGTTGTCCATTATCTTCTTCTTTATTGCCGATTTCCGTTGTTCTTCCGGTTAACAGATTAAAAGGATTGAACCCTGCGTATTGAATAATATTCGGATGATGATAGAAACGAATTTTGGGACAGGTTACACCTATCAGACTATCCTGATAAAATGGTTCAAGCAATACATCCAGCAGGTTGCTGGTTACTTCTGTGTCGTTGTTTACTATAAAAATAAAATCACCTTTGGCCTGTCGCATTCCCCAATTGTTGCCCCCGGTAAAACCCAGGTTTGTTTCAGATCTTAATACGCGGGTATTCGGAAAATTTAATGCATTAATATGAGGGGTTGGGTCAACTTTTGAACCCATATCGCAGACAAGAATTTCGTAATTTTTATATAAAAAATCTCGGGTGCTTTCTAAAAATTCACACGTAATGGCAGTTTGATTCCAATTAAGAGTAATTATGGAAACGAATGGGTTATCTTCCTTATAAGTTCTCATTGGGTTGAAAAATAATATTTCAGGAAATAATAATTCTTAGTGGACACGAAATTTGTAAACTCTAAATGTAATTATTCGTATTTCTGGCGCAACATATATGTTAAATAGTTAATATGATCTGAATCGGTATTCAAGATATACCGATCAATTTCGTAAGTCATTTGATTTTATACACAAGTAATTCAGGCAGTTAAAAAACGTATTACAATGATAGTCTTAAGATTATGATTAAACGAACTTGAAATCCTGACAAGAGTAAGGTGAAGTTAACCAATAGTTAATAAATTTAAACGGATTTAAAAGTTTTAGGTCGATGAGTCCTTGTAGGAACCAAATATATTATTTAACATTGCAGTCGAATAATTTTTTACCCATTCTCCTATCGAAGTACCCTTTCACAGTTCCTGTGCAACAACCTTGATCTCGTTTAATTTCCAAATTATCTTATAACGATTGCCGTGTCTATTTGATCTAATTCTATAGCAGTTGGTCTACAATTGCATTACCCCCAATTCCGCCCGAAAGACTATTCCTGTAATAGAAACCTTAAACCTAAATAGAAAAAGATGAGAAAAGTATTTTACTTAATATCCTTACTGTTACTTCTTTTATCTTCGAAGACATTCTCACAGGCAGGTGTTTTGGATCCAACTGATCCGGACGTCATATATACTTCGACAGTTCATCCTGCAACGCCGGCATGGAATAATTACAACATACTCAAATGGGGACATACCGCCGACCTAACCTGGGGTCCATATGCGAATGGCTATAAATCCTACTATTTTTCCGGGATGTGCTTTCGTCTGAAATTTCCTAAATCATATCAACCGAATGTAAACGACGGAAAAAAATATCCGCTGTACATATTTTTTCATGGCGATGGAGAAGCGGGTACCATTTTCGATAATGAGAAGCAACTATTACATGGTGGACAGAATCATGCACAAAATGTAGATAACGGTACTTTCGATGGATTTCTTTTTTATCCGCAAAACACGGCTGGATATACTCAGCCTTATTTTCCTTTGATAAGCAGTCTGATTGACTCTTTTGTAAAATATGTAAAAGTTGATATCGATAGAATTATTGTAGAAGGATTATCCGCAGGTGGTCAGAGTGTCTGGGATTTTTCAGCTAATAATACTTATAACAAAAAAGTTGCAGCGATGATCCCAATTTCCGCGGGAGGTGCAACTTATGTTCAATATTTTCCACAATACCTGACGATCCCAATTTGGGTAGCGAATGGCGGTCAAGATAAGGCCCCCGCACCCAGTGATGTAACCGCAGATGTTACAGGGTTCCGGCAATTGGGAGGAAACATAAAACAGAATTTTTTCTCAACACTGGGCCATGATGCGTGGGACAGTCTCTGGGAGGTCCCTGGTTACTTTAACTATCTTGGTCTGCAGCATAAAGCAAATCCGTTGGTTTATTTTCAACGGACTCAGTTTTGCGCTTCGGATTCAGTAAGTGTTCATATGGGTCTTAATCCGGGGTTTTTTGCGTATCAGTGGGATAATAATGGTGTCGTAATTCCTGGAGCAACTTCATCTGACTTAACCGTAAAGACTTATGGTACTTACAGAGGGAGGTATCAGCGAACAGCCACTTCTGGTTGGTCTGCGTGGTCACCAACTCCCGTGGTGGTTTCTCTAATGCCTCCAACGGTAACACCGCCCATACAAATTAATGGTTTATATAGCAGCGTGCTTCCTTCAGTTGATGGAAGAACAACAATTCCATTAATGGTTCCCAATACCTATGCATCATATCAGTGGGTGAGAACCAGCGATAATGCATTGGTGAGTTCAAATAGTACCTATAATGCTCCTGTTGGTCAATATAAGGTAGAGGTTACACAACAATTTGGATGCAGCAGCAATTTCTCGGCTCCTTTTACGGTTATTGCGGCTGCCGGCACAAATGTGCCTGAAAATATTACAAATTTTGCTGCTACTGCAGTAAGCAGTAGTTCTATCAGATTAGATTGGAACGCTGATCCTGCTCCTGTCAACAAACAAACCGCATTTGAAATTTATAGATCCACTACTTCTGGTTCAGGATACGTGTTGATAAACATTGCAAGTCCGGATGTATTGACATATACTGATGTGGCCCTACAGGCAAACACTACTTACTACTATGTAATAAGGGCAATTAACCTCAATGGTGCTGCACCAGTTAGTACCCAGGCTTCTGTTTCTACGATTAAAGATGTAACAGCTCCTACTGCGCCGGCAAACCTAAAAGTTACCGGCACTACAAGAACACTGGCATCGATCATGTGGAATTCAGCCACAGATGACGTGGGCGTTTCTGAATATGATGTTTATGTCAATGGCCAAAAAGCTTATATCACTACCGATACAACTTTTACAATAACAGGACTAACTGCTTTTCAGACATACGGGATATATGTAACAGCGAAGGACAAGACAGGTAATCAGTCACCAGCAAGTAATCAGGTAAGTGCAACCGCTGCACTGCAGGGGCTCACATATAGTTATTACCAGGGGACATGGAATGCTTTACCGGATTTCAATACATTAACACCTGTTAAAACTGGTAATACGCCAAATGTCAGTCTTTCTCCAGCGACACAAACAACGAATTATGGATTCTTATGGCAGGGGTATATCAATATTCCAGCTACAGGCACATATACATTTGAAACCAATAGTGACGATGGGAGCAAGCTTTATCTGAGCACATATAACAACAGCAATACAGCATTGGTCAATAATGATGGTTTGCATGGTGCTCAATCTGCCACGGGAACTGTGACATTGACTGCAGGCACCTATCCGATTTCCATAACTTATTTTCAACAGGGAGGTGGAGCCTCTATAAATGTTTATTGGACTTGTACTTCTGCAGGAATTTCAAGGCAGTTAATTCCTAATTCAGCATTTGGAGATGCGATTACAATACCACCGGCCAATTTACCTGTCAAACCATCCGGTCTCACTGTAAATGCTACTTCATACAACAAGGTAAATTTGATATGGACTGACAACAGCACCAATGAATCAGGTTTTGAAATAACGCGTTCATCCAGTTTCTTGGGAACTTATTCAGATATCGGAACGACGCCGGCTGGTGCAACCAGTTTTATTGATTCTATCGGTCTATCACCTTTGACAAAATATTGGTATAAGATCAGGTCGGTAAATCAATATGGCCAGTCGGATTATGTTAGCACAACATTGGGGAGCTGGGGTTTCAATAATAATTTAGCAGATTCCAGTGGCAATAATCATACGTTGACAAATGGGGCTGGTGCTACATTCAATTCTACAGACTTTAAAGAAGGCACCCGGTCGCTTTCTTTGAATGGAACCAGCCAGTATGCGGATATGACATTTAGTTCCTCTGGAGCTTTTCCAAGTGATAGTTATACAGCAAGAAGTATATCCGTCTGGGTAAAACCTAATGCGTCTACAATATCGGCGGCAAATAAAATCATTTTTGATTTAGGAGGAGCTGATAATGGAATTGCACTTCGATTTAACACTGGTGGTCTTGAAGCGGGCATCGCTAGTGGAAATATAAGATCATCCATTGTGGTATCAGCAATTACTTCGAATGTCAATTGGATTGCAGGTGGCTGGAATCATGTTACAGTTGTCTACAATGTAAATGTGCTTCAGCTATTCCTGAATAGTATATTGATAGGAACCGCAAATCTGAGTTTCAGTTCTGTGGGAAGTTCTACCAGCTTATCACGTATTGGAGCAACCAATACTGGTAATGCTTTCAATTCGTCTACAAGTTCTACTAACTATGGAGGATTGATTGATAATTTTGTTATTCTGAAAGAGCCTGTTGCATCTCCGGGTATTCTTGCTTTAATGACCAATTCATATACGGCTGATACGACACTGGCACTTCCTCCTATCCCTGTTGCGCCCTCGAATCTCGTTTCGACTGGTGTGACCACAAGTTCAATTTCACTTTTATACAATGATAATTCTAATAATGAGACGTCTTTTGAATTGTGGCGTTCTGTCGGAGATTTGAGTAATTACAGATTGATATCAACCATTCCAGGTAGCAATGGCTCCACTGTTGCTTATACAGATAATAATTTATTTGCGAATTCGAATTACTATTATAAAGTCAGGGCAGTGGGAATTGGTGGTGCCAGTAGTTTTACTGCAGATTTATTGGTGAAAACGCCTGATAACCTTCCCACAATAACCAGCATAGCGAGTTTCAATATGCGGTATGGATCACAGGCAAACGTAAATATTACAGCCTCCGATCTCGATCCCGGCACATTAGTGATTTCATTTCCAAATCCTTTACCGGCATTTGCAACATTTACTAATACAACTAACGGTGCAGGCACACTACAGTTAAATCCGTCGATTACCGATCAGGGAGTTTACCTTATCACAGTTATGGTTACTGATGCGAATCAGGGAACCAGTATGATGTCATTCAATGTAACTGTAAATGCAAATTATACTCCGGTTGTTGTCCCAATAAGCAACAGCACAGTTGCTGAAGGTTCCAACACTACAATTCCTATCACAGCAACTGACCAGAGCGGAACCGCATCTTTGGTTTGGTCGCTCAGCTCTGCGCCTTCTTTTGTTACTTTAACAGACAACGGGAACGGGTCAGGAACATTGACTCTAAAACCTGGTTATGCTGCAGCAGGTGTTTATCAAATAACTGTTAATAGCAATGATGGAATTGGTGGTGTTGGGTCAGCTACTTTCACACTTACAGTAACTAATTCTCCGCTACCTACTCAGAAAGTATACATAAATATGCAGTATACCAGCCCTGCTGCACCTGCACCATGGAATAATGTTTCTTCCACCAGTAAGTCTAATCTATTGGACAGCAATGGAGTGGCAACAGGAATAAATATCAATTTCCTTAATACAACATGGCAGGGCGGAAATGCCGGCGCAATCACAGGAAATAACAGTGGTGTGTATCCTGACGCTGTAATTCAAGATTATTTCTATTTCGGAGTTTACGGAGCCCCCAGTACTGTAAACGTAAGTCTGTCAGGACTTACAATCGGCGCGAAATATAATCTTACAGTCTTTGGCAGTAGTGCTTGGACCGGACTGGGTAATAACGGTACTACGATTTATACTATTAATGGTGTCCAAAAACCATTATATGTTGACCATAATCAGCAGAATACAGTAACCTTTAATGGTTTGGTGCCGGATAACACAGGTACTATTACGATGAACATGAGTTTTGCAACCGGTACACCATATGGTTTAATTAATGCGATGGTTCTTGTTAAGCCTTTCGATGATGGAACGACTCCAATAATACCTACAAATCTGGCGGCTGTGTCATTACCTAATGGTACGGTTCAATTAAACTGGACTGACAACGCCTATAATGAGCTCAACTACCTTGTTTATAGGTCTACAAGCCAAACCGGACCATTTACGTTACTGAATCCAGGTGCAACAAATGCAAATGCGACTACATATATTGATGCACCTGTTACAAGCAATACGAATTACTATTATCAAATTGAAGCTACCAATGCGAATGGTAGTTCCGGTCTTACTAATGTTGTAAATGTATTAACCGGTGATACGCCTCCGGTTATAACTGCTATTAATGATGTAGTATTAAAGGCGGGCTCGAGCAGTGTAGTAAATATTTCTGCTACCAGCGGACCAGGTGTAACATTGACAACTTCAGTATCTGGTTTACCCGCCTTTGCAACTTATCAGAATACCGGTAATGGGACAGGTACGATTTCTTTGTCGCCTTCTACCAATGATCTTGGCGTTTACAAAAACATCATTGTTACAGTTACGGACAATTCTGGTGTCAGCGTTTCCGATACATTTAAAGTAACGGTATTGAATTCGAGTCTCCGAAACGTGTATATCAATTTTGGTGCGCCTGGAGGCATACCGCAACCAGCGCCATGGAATAATTTCATGTCTTATCCTACTGCCGGAATACCCTTATCGGGACTATTAGATGACTCGAGTGTTAACACCGGATTTTCAGTTAGTTTACAACAAACATGGACCGGAAACTTCACTTTCGGGATGGTAACTGGCAATAATTCAGGTATTTTCCCTGACAACGTACTCTTAAGCAGCATCGTAGCGTCCACAACCAGCCCTCTTGGCATTCAAATAAACGGTCTGGATCCTTCCAAGAAATACAATGTTGTATTTATGAGCAGTGTTGATGCTGGTCAGTCTGCGAAAGTTACATTTAGCAGTGGATCACAGTCAGTAGTGCAAGAATCAAAATATAATAGCAATGTATCTGTACAGCTAAATGGTTTGGTGTCAGATGCTACCGGAAAATTAGTAGTTACCGCAACAAAGGATGCGGCTGCAGCATACGTGAATCTGAATGCGATGGTTATTCAGGAATACAATGTTGGCACACCTCTCATCAGGCCTTACTATCTTTTTGCAGAATCAGTGCTTGATAGCAATGAAGTAAAACTTACCTGGTCTGATCAATCGGACAATGAAACAGGTTTCCAGATTTACCGTTCAACTTCACTTCAGGGAACTTATACTTTGATTAATACAACTGCAGCAAATGTAACCGCCTATACGGATTACGGTCTTACGCCAAATGTCAGGTACTATTATAAAGTCAACGCTGTTAATGCAACTCAAACGAGCGACTTTAGTAACATAGCGTCTTTGGTTACACCGCTTAGAATTGTGTTTATAGATTTAAATTCAAGTGCATCACAGTATGCCGGAGGCTATTGGAATAATACGACAGGTGCTTCATCTGCAGGGTCTGTTTTCAATAATTTGATAGACGATTCCCAACTTCCTACTGGCATAAATATGACAATAACGAAGGATTTTAATCAACCTGGATTTTCAGGAGTATCGACCAATGGTATTTTCCCGGGTGCCGTTATGGCGAGTACTTACTGGACAGACGCAGGAACAGTTTCTGAAGTCAAATTTACAAATCTGGATATACGCAAGAAATACAGGATTGGCTGTTTTGGTAGTGCTGTTACTTATCAGTATTCAACGGCAGTTTATTCATGTAATGGTAAATCTGTTCAGTTAAATAGTGTGTATAACGACTCTAAAATAGTATACCTCAAAGACCTCACCTCTTCAGACGGTAGCTTGGTAGTTGATGTGGTTACTTTGAGTGGCGATCCTTATTCTTTCACTAGCGCATTTACTATTGAAGCTTATGATGATCCAACACCTTTTACACCGGTATTATTTAATGATACCACAATAAATGTGAATGGAACAGGAGGAACTGGAGTTAATGGAGGCCGGAATAACTTGGTTAATGGGCTAGCAGCAACACCGGAATTGGCGTCATCAAATGATACAACGATTGGACAAATCAATGTATATCCAAATCCATTCACCAATAAAATAGATGTCGAAATAGTAAAGGAAAAGGCCTCGGCGATTACCGTCGTATTATATGATCTGAATGCCAGGATGATCTATAAAACCGCTACCACCAATCAGCCGGCAGGAAAGTCGAAGATTACTGTTAATGTTCCGAATAGCGGAGCATTGCTACCTGGTTTTTATATGCTCGGTATTCTGGAAGATGGAAAATTAACCCAGACGGTTAAATTAATAAAAGTTCAATAAAGAAAATCTGAACTGACCGGCTAAAAAGTAGTCATTAAAAAAAATCTGGTATCTTAACGGTGCCAGATTTTTTTAATTTAATAACCGGATAAAGAAAATTATCATGGATCTTTTGTATTACATAAAATTTCTGTATAGAAAAAAATGGATCATAATTGGTCTCTCCTGTCTGGCTATGGTTTCTACTTATTTATTCTTACTTAATAAAACTCCGTTATTTACGTCGGTTGCCCAATATTCGACCGGTTATACTTCTGAAAAAGTAAGGCTTACAGACGGAACGTCATCACTTGATTTTTATAACATAGAACTGAAATTCGATAATGCAATAGAAACAATGAAATCTGCCGAAGTGCTGAGCAGAATTTCATACATACTCTTATTGCACGACCTGACCAATCCTCAAAATGCGTACACGAAGCTGTCGAAAAAGGCTCAATTGAGTCCTGCATATAAAAATCTAAATCAAGACTCTGCCATAAAAATTCTAACCTCCAAATTGGCAAAAAACGAATTGCTGAGATCAAACGAACCACAGGAAAAAAATATTCTTGAATTTCTGAAGCTTTATAAATATGATAATGTGGACCTGGTGGAAAATCTCTCAGTTTATAGGGTTGGGATTACAGATTATCTGGACATATCATATACATCGGGAAATCCGGAGTTATCTGCCGTGGTGGTAAATTCCATAGGAGTTGTTTTTTTAAATTATTACAAAGGCCTCAACCAAACCAGAATGGATGAAAATGCTCATAATATAAAAGACTTGCTGTATAATCAACAGATCAAAGTAGATAGTCTTGGGCAGCTTTTAATAAGTGAAAAGGTAAGCCAAGGCACGGTAGATCCTGTAAGCCGGACAACCAACGCCATGGCAACTGTTGCAGATCTTGAATCCAGACTTGCCGATGAAAAGAGCAAATATAATGAACACTTTTACAGATATAATTCACTATCGTCCAGATTAACAGAACTACAATCCGCCACCCCGACAAATACTGCAAATGAAGAAGTGATAAGGTTAACTAATAAAAGAAATGACCTATTAGAAGAACTGAATCGTAAAGGAGGAAAAGATCCGGTTCTGGAAAAGCAGATAAGCGATTTGCGCACAGAAATAAATAACAAGTCGAATCTTGGCTCCGAAAAATCGAAACTCAAAGATGATATTGATGATATTACTATGAAAATCCGGGAAGAGCAAACATTGCTGAACGCATCTAAATCTACAATAGACGAATATGAATCCAGTATTAAAAGATATTCCCAATTAACAAATACAAACCCGGGAACTGCAGTAAAGACAGAAGCTATACAAACCCAGTTGAGCATGGAAAATAAACAGCTGAGCAATTTGAAAGAAATAGCCAATCAGATTGCGGGGCTTGCCAAAGATGATCCCACTTCCAACTTCATACAAACTATAACTGGTCAGGCATCATTAGAACCAAATTCGAAGAAAACTCTGGTTAATATAGCTTTAGCGGGTGTTTCCGTTTTTTTCCTGTCAACTATTTTGTTCTTATTTCTGGAGATATTTGATTCGTCCGTTAAAACTCCAAGCATCTTTTACAGGCTGACTAAATCAAAAAATGTTAGTATCATCAACAAAGTCAAATTGAAACGGGAAAGCGCAACAGCTATTATTCAGCAGGACTTTTTAGGAAATAAGTATTGGAATTTTAATATATTCAAAAACAATATCAGAAAATTAAGATTCGATCTGATTAACAGCGATAAAAAAATTTTCCTTTTTACTAGCACACAAAGGAATACAGGTAAATCCACCATTATAGAGGCTTTATCCACTAGTTTAACGCTAAGTAAAAAGAAAGTTCTTGTAGTGGACATGAATTTCTCTAACAATTCGCTGACCAGACTTTTTAATTCTGAAATTTATATACAGGATGTCGTACAGACTAATGGTTTCCTACACCATATAAAAAAAGATGAGTTGGCAGGAAATACGCTCATCGATAATCTTTTTGTCATTGGTTGTAAAGAAGGAAACATAACACCATCAGAAGCATTTCTAAAAGAGGATTTGGCGGCTTTTTTCTCTTTTGTAAAAAAAAATTATGATTTTATATTGGTAGAAGGTGCGTCACTCAATGATTTTTCGGACAGCAAGGAATTATCGCGATTCGTAGATGGCGTATTTATTGTTTTTTCTGCAGACGCGCCTTTTCTTCAGACGGACAGAATTTCCATGAAGTTTATTACAGAACTACAGGAAAAGAATTGGAAGTCTATTACAGACCTTCAGGAAAAGAATTGCGGGATTATACTTAATAAAGTATTGCCGGCGAATATTAATTCATGATCTCAGCATAACTGAATGAAATCTTCAAGAGAAACCTGGATTGATTATGCCAGAGGAATCGCCATTATACTAGTCGTTTATCGTCATGCTTTTGAGGGTATAAAAGATGCCGGGATAAATGTTCAGGCATATTTGGCCATCGAGCATGCGAATATGATGGTCTTTAGTTTTCGTATGCCCCTGTTTTTTATTGTTTCAGGAGTTTTTGTCATGGGCAGCTACAAGAAAAGAGGATTAAAAGACTATATTATAGCAAAATCGCGCACAATTCTGTATCCTTACTTTATTTGGGGTATATTTCAGATTACCATACAGATACTTCTAAGTAAATACATTAATTCAAAACTAACTTTTTATAGCTACCTGGACCTGTTATATATGCCCCGTGCTATCGACCAATTTTGGTACTTGTATGCTCTATTCAACGTATCTGTTCTTTATGTACTCATCTATAATAGATTTAAATTAAAACCGATTTACAATATTTTAATCGGAAGTATCTTGTTTTTAGTCAGCATAAAAGCTTATCAGGCCAAGATTAATCTTGGATTTTTAGGAGATATTCTTCATTACTATTTATTTTTTTCCATTGGTGACTTACTGAGTACGACGATCAGAAATAAATCTAATGTCAAATATTTTGAGTCTTGGAAATTGTTGTTAATTGTAGCGATTCCTTTTTTGATATCACAATATTTATTTCTGATTGGTAATCTGCCGTATGCTAATATCAAATATACCTATGTTGAATACTACCAGCCAGTTTCATTTATAGTTATTGCACTCATTGGTTGCTTTTTCGTCATATTGCTAAGTTTTAATCTTCAAAGAGCTAAATTAATACCCTGGTTACATATTTTGGGTCGTCACTCATTGTATATCTATGTTGCGCATATAATGGTGCTCGCCGTGGTTAGGATATTTATGATAAGGGTACTGGGAATATTATTCGTTCCCGTTTTGTTTCCTACAGTTGTCATTATGGGCCTGCTTGTTCCCGTAGCGCTCTATAAACTTGCATCCAGGTTAAATATGAAGTGGATTTTTACGTTAGAGGAGAATAGTAAAAAAAAACATTATGCAAGCGCTTAAATTATTCTTATTTCGCAGGAGCTTTTATAAAGGCAAACCTGCATGAAATCTGAAGCAAAAAATAGCGGATGGCTGTTGGCTGGTCTGTTCAATGGATTGCAAAAAATTTCCATTCCGGTTTTTGGCATTCTCAGTACTATGCTGTTGGCACATAAAGCTTTGACAAAAACAGAAATGGGTGTATGGTCGTTATTTCTGGTAATTACCTCCTTTGTTGAAATTGTAAGGCAGACTCTCGTCAAGACTTCTTTAATAAAGTTTCTAAATCACAGCACGGAGGAAGAGCATAAATTTGTTTTATCCGCAGCTTTATTTTTAAATTCTCTCGTTACGGTTATTTTGCTTGCAATATTGTTCATTTTTACTCCCTTTCTTTCTTCTTTATTGAAGGCTCCGGCTCTTACGACTATGATGTATATTTTTTTCCCGGGCATGCTTTTATTAATCCCGTTTTCTCATTTTGAATGGATCATGTACAGCAAATCCCAGTTTAAAGGATTATTTTGGACCTTTTTGTTTCGTCAGGGATTCGGTTTGTTATTGATGGTTGTATATATAATACTTAACCACAAAGTTTCTCTAAATCAATTAGTTGTTTTTTATTGCATCGGGATATTGGTTGGTATATTCATTGCCTATAACTATGTGAAAATATATCTGGAAAAAACTTTTATACTTTCTTCTGATTGGGTATTCCGCCTATGGCATTTTGGCAAATATGTTTTTGGAACGGGGTTAAGTTCTATGGTGTTTTCAAATGCAGCACAAATGATGCTTTCACCAATGCTGGGAAGCACAACATATACCGCATCTCAGAGCGTAGCCGTAAGGGTTATCAACACAGCGGACATTCCCTCACAGGTACTAGGTGATATGCTTTTCCCCAGAAGTTCAAGAAAGGAAAATGCACAAAACAAGGACTTAATAAAATATTTTTATGAAAGAACAGTAGGAGCGACGCTTTGCTTTAACATTCCCATGTTATTGGTTATCCTTCTGTTCCCTAAAATAGTCATTTTTATTCTTGCAGGGCCACGTTATTACGATGCGATTCCGTACCTGCAGATTATTAGTGTAAGTGGAATATTTCTTGCATTTTTAAAACAATTTGGTGTTATTATGGACTCCACAGGTAAGCCAAATCTGAATTTTCTCACAATAACGATAATTGCATCACTGCATATCGTTTTCACCTATTTATTTATAAAATATTTTGGTTTTTTGGGGGCGGCTTATGCTTTGATTCCTTCACATCTAATAGGGTTTTTTATAAGTCAGTTTATACTTAGAAAATACTTTGGAATTCAATTTTTATCCTGTTTTAGATATGCTTTTAAATTTTATCCGGAACTCTCAAAAATGATTTTTGAAAAGGCGCAATGGAAAACAAATTGAAGCGAAATAGAGATATCATAATGGTGGGAATTCAGCCATGGGATGTGGAAATAGGTAGCAATTTTAAGGACATGGCTATTGAACTTTCTCTGCAATACCGAGTACTTTACGTAAACAAACCTATAGATAGAATTTCAACTATTATCCATCGAAATGATATAAAAACGGTTAACCGCCTGAAAAGTATCAGAAAAAGCGAGGGGATTCTAGAGGAAGTGCGACCAAACCTTTTCGTTTTTAATCCTCAGGTTGTGCTAGAATCAATAAATTGGATGCCTCCCGGGAAACTATATACATTTTTTAATAAGCGGAATAATAAGAAACTTGCAAATCAGATCGGCATTGCTTGTAAAAAGCTTGATTTTAAAAATTCATTACTTATCAATGATAATGATTTTAATAATGGTTTGTACCTGAAAGAATTCCTTCAGATCGATAATTCAATATATTATCTCAGGGATTATCTTTTGTCTCAACCTTATTTTTTTAAACATGGTGTAAGTTCAGAGCCGATGATTTTGAAAAAATCTGATATCGTTTTGACCAATTCCATATATCTAGAAAATTATGCAAAGAAATATAATCCCCGGACCTTTTATATTGGTCAAGGCTGTGATGTGGAGGAATTTGCAAAAAAGCCGGAAATTTTTCCCTCCGACATTGCTGGTATTCGGAAACCTGTGATAGGATATTGTGGTGCTTTACTAAGTTTACGATTGGATATCGATTTACTGATTACGATTGCTTTAGAAAGACCACAATGGAATTTAGTGCTGGTAGGACCTGAAGATAATGATTTCCGGAAATCCAGATTACATCAACTTCCTAATGTTTTTTTTATGGGATCTAAAGATCCATCGGAATTACCGGCATATGTTCACTATTTTGATGTTTGCATTAATCCACAGGTGATAAATCAGATGACGATCGGGAATTATCCGAGAAAAGTGGATGAATATCTTGCAGCGGGAAAACCCGTAGTTGCAACCGCAACCGAAGCCATGGAAGAATTTTCGGATATTACTTATTTATGTCGGGATTTGTCAGGATTTTTGTATTCTATAGAAAAAGCATTGGAAACGTCTGAAAATGCTGAATGTATCGAAAAGCGTAAACTGGTAGCTAAATCCCATACCTGGCAACTCTCTGTCATGAAATTATACAGTGCAGTAAACCAAACATTAAATTAGAATCATGAGTTTGCGTGAAGAAGAAGATAATGAAAATGAAGAAAAAAACAATAGGTTAATCGAGGTGATTGCATTGCTATTTGTTACCATTGTCATGGTTTTCCTATTCATAAAGACTATGTTTTATTAGACTGTTTGAATGCCCAAGGAATCTATCCATATCACCAACCAGTTATATTCTTGGACAAAAAAGGAGTTGTTTCAAAAAAAACTCCTGAGTCCATGGGGTATCATATTTTGGGTTTTGTTAGCCATTGGTTCGGGAATTCTTGCATCACTTAATCTTTTTTTAATTACAGTGGCAATAGGAGCCATTTTAATTGGGATAGTAGTAGTCTATTTATGTTTGTTTAAGCCATTAATAGGTTTTTATATAGTTATCTTTTTAAGTTTTTTCATTTTCTTCCCCGATCATCTTTTAGGGCGAGATATTTTGCCTTCGGGCAGCATTATTGAAATACTTACCGTTTTTGTATTTTTAGGTTCTCTATTATCCATAAAATCCAAGAATGTTCATTTATATGGGCTCCTAAAAACGGGTACTTCCATCACTTTATTTTTGCTTACGCTTTATGTAGCGACTCAGGCGCTCAATCCCAATGTCGATGGTTTCGACGGCTGGCTAGCAACCTTTAGGCGCTCTATTGTTTTTATACTCCTTTATGTTTCCAGTTATTACTTGATTGATAGTCTGGATAAATTCAAATATTTTGTGCGATTCTGGGTTTATCTGTCTTTAGTGGCAGCAGCGTACGGGTGTTATCAACAATGGTTTGGATATTTTTCTTTTGAAATGAAATATATAATGAGATCCCCTGGCGGTTATGAAATTTTATTTCAGGGTGGTCAGTTACGTAAATTTTCATTTTTGTCTGACGTGGTGGGATTTGGCGTGCTTTCAGGCTGTATGGCTTTATTAACACTTCTTTTAGCCATTAATGAAAGGGGGAAATCCAAAAAGTATACGCTTTTTTTCTTTTTCATAATTATGTTACTTGGTATGGCTTATTCTGGCACCAGAACTACCAACATTATTATTCCGGCCGGCTTGTTACTTTATTTTTTAATTACAATACAGAACCGAAAAACTTTGTTCGCTTTATTAATTGCCACAATTGTTGCCATTGGTATTTTGTTCGTTCCGATTTACAATAATGCAACTTTGAACAGAATAAGGTCGACTTTTGACAGTCGCGATGCTTCTTTTAATTTGAGAAACAAAAACAGGCACCAGATTCAACCATACATATACGGTCATCCTTTCGGCGGAGGCATGGGCACGACCAATATGCCCGGATTATTAAATCATCCGAATCACCCCTTGGCCGGTTTTGCAACGGATAGCGGTTATTTAAAAGCCGCACTGGAGATTGGTTGGATTGGTTTAGCACTTATGATACTTTTTAATTTGGCGATATTGTATCAGGGGATAAATTATTATTTTAAAATGAACGACAATGAATTGAAGTTTTTTCTTTTACTTATTCTTTGCACTCTTTTCCCAAACATCATCACTCAGTATTCGCAGGAAACTACAGGACAATATCCTTTTTGCATATTCTTTTTTTCTTCATTATCTTTAATGAGAAGGTTGAAAGAATTTGATGAAAATAAAAGTATCACCCCGAAACAACTTATTTAGTGAAAAAGTTATGCAATGATATCTTCTGCATCGGGATATGAACCCGATTTTCAATGATCTATCTTCTGGCTTATAAATTATAAGGATATAAAAAAAATGAAATTCAACTTACTAATAAAGCGAAAATGAAGTACTTCGTCTTAGTTTTTATAATAATAATTAGTAATAACTTCAACGCTTTATGTCAGGGTACTCCTAAGACCCCACCGGGCTTTTCAACTCGAAATAACCAGGAAGTTATTTCTTCATATCAGGATTCTTTGATTAAACTGAGACTTGTAAAGTTGGCATTAAATAAGCCTGCAATGAAAATTGCTGATGCCAATATAAAAATCTCAGAAGCCCAACTCTCCAGGGCTAAAAATTCATGGCTGGGATCTATTGTTCTATCAGGAAATGTAAACGAATTTACTGTCGAAAACTCTCCGATAGCCCTATATTATCCCATATATAATTTTGGAGTTACATTACCGTTGGATATTTTCTCAAGAGTGAATAGTGAAAAAGAATATGCAAGAGAGAATATTGTAGTCAATAGTGAATTAAAGAAAGAAAAAGCAGAGACACTCAAAGCACAGGTACTTATAGCTTATGAAAACTATAAAGAAAAAAAGGAAATAGTATTTATTGAGAGGAGTTACATTGAGTACGATTATTCAGCTTATGAAGCTGCGCAAAAATCTTATTCTGATGGTGATATTAAAATTGATGTTATGAACAAAGCGTATCAGGAATACTTGATGGGAAAGTCTAAGTTAGTGAGTTACGAAAAAGATTTAAACATTGCAATTATTCAGTTGGAACAGCTGGTAGGAGTTCCATTATCGGAAGCTTTTAATCTGCAGAAATAGTACGATTCATTCTCAGAGTTTTGATGCAAGTTAATGAACAGAAAAAAAGCAATTTTATCGATCTTTTGCCTGACCGGTGGAGTTGTCGCATCATTTTCCGGATGGGAATGGTATGTTCTTTATAAAACTCCTGACTTCCGGTATCTGGATGAAAACAAAGAGTTAATAGCCAATTTGTCGGAAATCATTATTCCCCGAACAAATACTCCAGGAGCTAAAGATGCGAAGGTGCAAGACACTATAATTAGCCTGATAAAAAACGTAAATGACAAAAAATCTCAAAATAATTTTATCGAAGGATTAAAATCTCTCGAAAGTTATTCTATAAGGGTTTTTAAAAATTCGTTCAACGAACTGTCTGCCTTGCAACAAAAAGAAGTAGTAACTCATTTTTATAAAAAAGGCAGGAATTTTACAGGTAATCTGGGGAAAGCTAAAAATAAAATTCTTGGGAAATCCTTCTTTGAAATACTTAAATATTATTGTACCGTTGCTTTTTGTACATCGGAATCAGGTGCTACTCAGGCATTGGTTTATGATTATATTCCGGGTAAATACATTGCCTGTATGCCGGTTTCTGCGAATCAGAGATCCTGGGCTACAAAATAACTAATATGGGACAGCAACCGCCTGGAATTTATATTAACAATAATGGGAAACAGGAATTGACTTATGATGCGATTGTAGTTGGAAGCGGTATAAGCGGGGGGTGGGCTGCAAAGGAATTATGTGAAAAAGGATTAAAAACTTTATTACTTGAGCGGGGTAGAGATGTAGAACATGTTAAAGATTATCCAACTGCTATGATGCGACCCTGGGATTTTCCAGATCGTCTGGAGATTTCCCAAAAGTATAGAGATGAAAATCCGGTACAAAGTATAGTCGCCAACGAAGGAAGCAAGCAATTTTTTGTAAATGATCAAGAGCACCCTTATTTACAAGAGAAACCATTTAATTGGATCCGCGGATATCAGGTTGGTGGCCGGTCATTAACCTGGGGAAGGCAAACCTACAGATTGAGTGATTTGGATTTCGAGGCTAATCTCAAAGACGGATATGGAGAAGATTGGCCGATACGATATAAAGATATTTCGTCCTGGTATGATTACGTGGAATCGTATGTGGGTATAAGTGGGCGTGCAGAAGGCATTCCTCATTTGCCGGATGGAGTTTTTCTACCCCCAATGGAAATGAATTGTATAGAAACCCATTTTTCTGAAAAGGTAAAAGCACATTTTAAAGATCGGTTCGTAATTCATGGAAGAGTTGCCAATCTGAGTAAAGGGTGGAAGGGAAGAGGTCCATGCCAATATCGAAACTTATGCGATCGCGGTTGCCCTTTCGGAGGTTATTTCAGCAGCAATTCTGCTACGATCCCTGTTGCGGCGGCAACGGGAAACCTTACATTGAGGCCACACGCTATTGCATATCAAATCATTTATGATGAGCAATCCGGGAGAGCCAAAGGTGTCAGAATCATTGATGAATTGAGCAAAAAATCATATGAATATTTTGCCCGTATCATCTTTTTAAATGCTTCTACTGTTGCTACTACGTCTATCCTTTTGCAATCGGTTTCAAAAAGGTTCTCAAACGGCTTGGGAAATTCCAGTGGCCAAATCGGTTTAAATCTAATGGACCACCATTCAGGAACAGGTGCGTCAGGAGAATATGATGGCTATAAAGAGCAGTATTATGCCGGTAGAAGGCCTACCGGAATTTACATTCCCAGGTTTAGAAATATAAATAATTTGGAGCAGCGTCCCGATTTTATAAGGGGATATGGATATCAGGCTAATGGACAAAGGAGCGAATGGAGGGATATGATTAATGGGGATAATGCATTTGGCGAAGATTACAAAAATGAACTTACTAAACCTGGATCCTGGACAATGTGGATGAGTGCCTGGGGAGAATGTCTACCCAACGCCGCTAATACGGTAACGCTGGACTCAAACCGGAAAGACAAATGGGGTTTACCACTTGTTAATATCAAATTTGCTTTTGGTGAAAATGAAAAATTAATGAGGCAGGATGCAAGGAGTAGTGCTGCAGAGATGTTGGAGGTTGCTGGTTTCAAGAAAATTCAAACATTCGATTATAATTTTATAGGTGGCACTACAGTCCACGAAATGGGTACCGCCAGAATGGGAATTAACCCCAAGACTTCGGTATTAAATAAATTCAATCAAATGCATGATGTTAAGAATGTTTTTATAACGGATGGAAGTTGCATGCCGTCTGGTGGTTGTCAAAATCCATCCTTAACCTATATGGCACTCACCGCAAGGGCATGCAATTACGCAGTGGAAGAACTCAAGAAAAATAATTTGTGAAGGGTAGCAATTGCAAACCATAAAAATTCTGACGAGAAAAATATTTTTTACGAAACTGTATGAAAATATGACTTTTATGTTTTATTAAATTTCCAACTGTACATCGTCGAAAGAATATTAAATAAATGAACAGAATATTTTATTTCATTTTCTTTTTTGCGAAAATTTCTTACGGTCAGACGATGTTGGATGTCGCAACCGGAGAATATTCTACGCAATATGTAAAATCTGATGGTACAGTATGGGTAACTTATAATACAGTATATGATCAGTTATGGACAGCCACACGTGTATCAAATCTTAAAAATATTGTAGCAGCAGACGGAGGTCAATATACCTCAGTCTTCCTTGATAGCGCGGGAAATGTTTATAGTAGTCCTGGACAATCTACTTCTTCCAAAGTATATACCACAGATAATGATAGTAATAAATTTACCGGGGTCACCAGAGTTTATGCCATGTGGGGTATGATTGTAGCGATCAAATCAGGTGAAGTATGGTATTGGTCATTTACGAATCCCGGAGTAGCTGCACAGGAAGATATGCTGCTCCAGTTCAGCAGTAGTCTTTCGACTCCGGTACCGAAACCGAGAAAATTAATTCAGCCTCCAGAAAAGACTATAGTCAAATGTATTTTTGGGTCTGGAATTTCTCCATATACAACTGCAAAACTATGGGGACTTGCTTCTGACGGAACGCTTTGGCAGTGGGATCAGACTCATACCATCCCTTTTCAGGTAACTGGCAAATCAGGATTTTCCACTAAATGGACGGGGACCGTCGTTGATGCTGCCATGGGGCCGGATATAACTATGGTCGTAACAAGCACAAATGAAGTCTGGTGCTGGGGCTTTAATGCTTTGAATTACGGTGGACATTCTGATTGGGAAAACCTTACAATGTCCAAAATATCTAGAAAAATGCAATTGGCAGGAATTAAATTTCCACTGAAACAAATCATTGCGAATTATCTGTGTGTGCAGATTATTGATGCGGGTAATAATAGATGGGGTATAGGGAACAATCAAACTGGTTCACTTGGTAGTGGTTATATGGCTCCATCTTGGCAAACAAACTGGGGCGGAGCTTCAAACTCTATTTATTCCTATGACTATACACCGATACACGGTGATCAGAATAAATGGATGCAATTACCTGGCAAATGGAAAAGCATAAAAACAAATTCTTCTTTTGTATTTTATAGTTATGGTCAGGATATGGCTGGTAACTGGTATAGTTGGGGAAGAAATAAGGGTGAGTGTTTGGGACAGGGAGAAACTTTTAAAGTTGTTGATCAGGCAAATTATCCTGATTGGGAAGATATACCCGCACCGAGGCTCGTTAATCCAATTACGCAGACCTGGACAATAGATCCATCAGTAGTTACGTCTATGTTGAGAAAGCCGATTGCAAATGCAGGTATTAATCAATATTTACCTGTCGGAACTACCTCTACAACGCTGTATGGCAGTGGATCACATCAACAACAGCCCACCAATGCGCTGACGATTACAATGACAAATCAGTGGACTTTGAAAAGCGGTCCTAATACTCCTACTATAACCAATCCTACTTCTCAAAATACAACTGTTACTGGTTTGACAGGCGGGACATATGTATTCAGAAATACGGTCACAAATAGTAAAGGCGTGAGTGATTATCAGGAGGTAACAGTGGTAATTAATCCATTTGAAAAATGGTAAGGGAATGAATCTCTACAACTATCGGAGAGATTTTTTAATATCTACATTTTTTCCACAAGTCTGAAACCTGGACAGCCTTGGTATGTTTATTGTAAGTTTTTATGACGATTGAAAAGTACTATTGGTATGATTTTTGGAACTTTGTATTGGTCCAGAGAAGTAGATTTTTGAAATAATTGATTATATGATGATTATATGATAGGTTTCGTTGATAATCATATAATTGAGGAATTACCATAGTATTTTTTCTCGCAGTTTTACTATGCGTTTTGCGCAAATAGATAAAACTTAAAATATAATAGATATGTAGGTTTTGAAATATGGGCGAAGTTATTTATGAAATTGTAATAAAGTAATTTTTTTGACAGGGATTGAAGAATGTAGTTTGATTTACAAGTGAATTTTGTTTATATAGCGTTAATAGAGTTTGAGTTTTTTGATCCAATATTTAAAACCGTAAAAGATGAAATCCACCAATGAAAGCCATTTAATTTTGGAGTGTTTCGCATGCCCAAATGCGAATGCAGTTTCTGATAGAATTATAAATCAAAAAAGTTGCGAAATCGATTTATACTGTTTTACGAATACACGTAAAATATTTGCCAATCATCAAAGTGTTCGTTTTTTTTCTGTAGGTAATTCTTTAGTTAAGAATTGCTTCATCTGAATTTGATAAATAAACAGGGCAGTGAAAATCCTTTTTATTTCATTTCTGATTAATTGTATTTAAGAGTCGCGTGTTTTGCATTTGCTAAATTAGATGACAAAGGCAAATACAAAAAACTGAGAGAAGAGCTGAGCCGGTTTTTAATATATCCATATCCAATATCAAATGAAAAAACTTATACCTGCTTTATTTTTATTACTTACCGTCGGAAAGGTTTCTTTCAGTCAAACGATGCTGGATGTAGCCACAGGCGAGTATTCTACGCAATATGTAAAATCTGACGGAACAGTATGGGTGACTTATAATACTGCTTATGACGTAACATGGACACCGACACAGGTATCAGGCCTTAGTAACATTGTACAATGCGATGGTGGCCAATATACTTCCGTATTTCTTGATAACGCCGGAAGGGTTTATAGTTCCGTTGGACAATCAAATACATCAACAGCCTATCCTACTGATAATACCGGTGCAGCTTTTTCCGGTTGTAGTAAGGCGTACGCCATGTGGAGAATGATTGTGGCGATTAAATCGGGAGAAGTATGGTATTGGTCAGCAGCACAAGCATCCCCGGAAGATATGTTATTGCAGTTTAGCAGTACGCTCTCTACACCGGTACCTAAACCCAGAAAATTAATTCAGCCACCGGGAAAGACGATAGTTAAATGCGTTTTCGGTTCCGGTATATCTCCATATGGATCGGGTACACTTTGGGGACTTGCTTCCGATGGTACCCTTTGGCAATGGGATCAAACACATACAACTCCCTTTCAACTTACAGGCAAACCCGGATTTCCAACCAAATGGACGGGTCAGGTTGTGGATGCAGCTTGCGGACCAGATGTAAGCATGGTTGTAACGAGTACAAATGAAGTCTGGTGCTGGGGCTTTAACGGAGGGAATTATGGCGGTCATTATAGCTGGGAAAATGCAGATATGACGAACATCGCGCCCAATATGACAGCAGCCGGTGTTACATTCCCACTCAAACAGATAATGGCCAACTATATATGCGTAGAGGCAATTGACAATAACAATAATAAATTTGGTATTGGGAACAATCAAACCGGTGCGCTTGGGAATGGCTACATGTCTCCGTCCTGGGCAACAAACTGGAATGGTACAAACAGTAACATATATAATTACAGTTATACGCCAACCGAAGGACTCCAGGCAACTTGGATACAATTGCCGGGTAAATGGAAAAGCATAAAAACAAATTCTTCATTTGTATTTTATACTTATGGACAGGATATGGCCGGCAACTGGTATAGCTGGGGAAGAAATAAGGGTGAATGTTTGGGACAGGGAGAAACTTTTAAAGTTGTTGATCAGGCTAATTTTCCTGATTGGGAAGATATACCAGCGCCAAGGCTTATAAATCCAATAACTCAAACCTGGACTATTGATCCATCTGTAGTTACGTCTATGTTGAGAAAACCCATTGCAAATGCGGGGATTAATCAATATTTGGCAAATGGAACTACGTCTACAACATTATATGGTAGCGGGTCACATCAGCAACAGCCAACCAATGCACTGACGATTACAATGACAAATCAGTGGACTTTGAGAAGTGGTCCCAATACACCAACGATCACTAATCCCAGTTCTCAAAACACAACTGTTACAGGACTTACCGGTGGGACTTACGTATTCAGAAATACAGTTACCAATAGCAAAGGCGCAAGCGATTTTCAGGAAGTAACCGTTGTAATTCCGGGAGCGACAAATATAAACCCCATAGCGAATGCAGGTTCTGATCAAATAATAACTCTGCCAATAAATACAACAAATTTGAACGGATCGGCTTCTAGCGATCCGGATGGAACAATTTCATCATACGCATGGAGCCAGGTGTCTGGGCCTTCAACAGCATCCATTACGAGTGCTGCAAATGCAACAACGTCAGTTTCCGGCTTACAACAGGGAGTATACGTATTTGTTTTGAAGGTGACTGATAATGGCGGGGCAACTAGCAGTGATTCTGTCAAAATAACGGTTAATCCGGCACTGGCAAACCAGCCCCCTGTAGCGAATGCGGGTGCAGATATTGTTATTACCTTACCAACAAGCAGTGTTACATTAAACGGATCGGGTACGGATCCTGATGGCACGATCAGTTCCTATAGCTGGGTGATGATATCTGGTCCTGTAACGGATGTAATTGCCAGTCCATCTTCAGCCAGTACGGCTGTAAGCGGCCTGACGGCAGCGGGTGTATATCAATACCAGTTAACAGTAACGGATAATAGTGGTGCTACAGGTACAGATATCGTTAAGGTCACTGTAAATGCGGCTCCTAACCAGCCCCCTGTAGCGAATGCGGGGGCGGATATAGTGATTACCTTACCAACAAACAGTGTTACTTTAAGCGGATCGGGTACAGATCCTGATGGCACGATCAGCTCCTATAGCTGGTCAATGAAATCGGGTCCTGGGGCAGCTGTGATTGCCAGTCCGTCTTCGGCGAGCACATCAGTCAGTGGTCTTGTGCAGGGTGTATACCAGTTCCAGTTAACAGTAACGGATAATAGTGGTGCTACTGCTACAGACATCGTTCAGGTAACCGTCAACGGTTTAGCCCCTAACCAGCCCCCTGTAGCGAATGCGGGTGCAGATATTGTTATTACCTTACCAACAAGCAGTGTTACATTAAACGGATCGGGTACGGATCCTGATGGCACGATCAGTTCCTATAGCTGGGTGATGATATCTGGTCCTGTAACGGATGTAATTGCCAGTCCATCTTCAGCCAGTACGGCTGTAAGCGGCCTGACGGCAGCGGGTGTATATCAATACCAGTTAACAGTAACGGATAATAGTGGTGCTACAGGTACAGATATCGTTAAGGTCACTGTAAATGCGGCTCCTAACCAGCCCCCTGTAGCGAATGCGGGGGCGGATATAGTGATTACCTTACCAACAAACAGTGTTACTTTAAGCGGATCGGGTACAGATCCTGATGGCACGATCAGCTCCTATAGCTGGTCAATGAAATCGGGTCCTGGGGCAGCTGTGATTGCCAGTCCGTCTTCGGCGAGCACATCAGTCAGTGGTCTTGTGCAGGGTGTATACCAGTTCCAGTTAACAGTAACGGATAATAGTGGTGCTACTGCTACAGACATCGTTCAGGTAACCGTCAACGGTTTAGCCCCTAACCAGCCCCCTGTAGCGAATGCGGGTGCAGATATTGTTATTACCTTACCAACAAGCAGTGTTACATTAAACGGATCGGGTACGGATCCTGATGGCACGATCAGTTCCTATAGCTGGGTGATGATATCTGGTCCTGTAACGGATGTAATTGCCAGTCCATCTTCAGCCAGTACGGCTGTAAGCGGCCTGACGGCAGCGGGTGTATATCAATACCAGTTAACAGTAACGGATAATAGTGGTGCTACAGGTACAGATATCGTTAAGGTCACTGTAAATGCGGCTCCTAACCAGCCCCCTGTAGCGAATGCGGGGGCGGATATAGTGATTACCTTACCAACAAACAGTGTTACTTTAAGCGGATCGGGTACAGATCCTGATGGCACGATCAGCTCCTATAGCTGGTCAATGAAATCGGGTCCTGGGGCAGCTGTGATTGCCAGTCCGTCTTCGGCGAGCACATCAGTCAGTGGTCTTGTGCAGGGTGTATACCAGTTCCAGTTAACAGTAACGGATAATAGTGGTGCTACTGCTACAGACATCGTTCAGGTAACCGTCAACGGTTTAGCCCCTAACCAGCCCCCTGTAGCGAATGCGGGTGCAGATATTGTTATTACCTTACCAACAAGCAGTGTTACATTAAACGGATCGGGTACGGATCCTGATGGCACGATCAGTTCCTATAGCTGGGTGATGATATCTGGTCCTGTAACGGATGTAATTGCCAGTCCATCTTCAGCCAGTACGGCTGTAAGCGGCCTGACGGCAGCGGGTGTATATCAATACCAGTTAACAGTAACGGATAATAGTGGTGCTACAGGTACAGATATCGTTAAGGTCACTGTAAATGCGGCTCCTAACCAGCCCCCTGTAGCGAATGCGGGGGCGGATATAGTGATTACCTTACCAACAAACAGTGTTACTTTAAGCGGATCGGGTACAGATCCTGATGGCACGATCAGCTCCTATAGCTGGTCAATGAAATCGGGTCCTGGGGCAGCTGTGATTGCCAGTCCGTCTTCGGCGAGCACATCAGTCAGTGGTCTTGTGCAGGGTGTATACCAGTTCCAGTTAACAGTAACGGATAATAGTGGTGCTACTGCTACAGACATCGTTCAGGTAACCGTCAACGGTTTAGCCCCTAACCAGCCCCCTGTAGCGAATGCGGGGGTGAATCTAACGATAACCGCACCACAAAGTTCGGTTAACCTTGATGGTTCGGGATCTTACGATCCTGACGGCAAGATTACGGCTTATACCTGGGTAATTATTTCCGGTCCGGGGTCTACAACCATTAACAATTCAAATACCGCAATACCATCAGTTATAGGTCTGCAGGTAGGAGTTTATACTTTTAAACTAACCGTTACTGACAATAATGGCGCATCAGGTTCGGATGAGGTGACAGTTACAGTCTTACCGCAGATCGTACTGCCAAATCAGGCACCGGTGGCAAATGCTGGCTCTAATGTGACCATCACATTGCCAACAAATAGCATTACATTAAATGGCACTAGTTCTTTTGACCCTGATGGTACGATTAGTAGTTATGTTTGGAGCCAGGTTTCTGGTCCATCAAATGCAGCAATTACTGCAAACAATACTAGTTCTCCAACAGTCTCACAGTTAATAGTAGGGCAGTACGTATTTCAATTAATGGTTACTGATAATAATGGAGCAACAAATACCGATCAGGTAACTATTACTGTGGATCCTGGCGTTAACAAAATTAATTTGTTACCCATAGCAAATGCAGGAAACAATGATACAATCAGTCTGCCGGCTAATACATATACGCTCAACGCTTCATTATCTAATGATCCTGATGGGACGATAACTTCATATGTGTGGCAGGAAGTTAGCGGACCGAACACCGTGACATCTGCTACAATGGATGGCCAACAGATTAGTATAGGCGATTTGCAGGCAGGTCAATATGAATTCCAGGTTACGGTGACTGATAACGCGGGTGGAACATCAACGGCGAAAATGACACTTACTGTTAAACAGGATGTATCAAATGATCTGTTGACTTTGTACCCGAATCCTGCTCATGATGTTATTACGGGACAAATAACAAGTGATGTAACGGGTAACGTCAAGATTTACATATATGATTTGAATGGTAGATTGGTTCTTGAAACGGAAGTGGAAAAGTCAGCCAAAGTTATCAATAAGACGTTAAACATAAGTCCTTTAGCATCCGCTATGTACACCATACAGGTGAATATTGCAAATCAGAAATTAATGGTAGCTAAGTTTGTTAAGAATTAGTATTTAGAAGTTTCAGGATTCTAAAATGGCCCGCTCATGCGGGTCATTTTTATTTTTTAAAGAAATGCCAAAAAATTCGGAATACTCACACCATTAATAAAAAATCTAGAAATCTTTAATGAGTAAAAACTCTATAGTGGGGCCGGGTAGCTAATTGTAACATCTCATAATCACCTGGAGTATCTCCATAACAATCAATTGTTGAAAAGTCACTCAAATTAAATCTCGCTTTTATACGGTCGACTTTTTCATTTCCATTACAATTCTTACCATTCAATTTTCCGTTGATTTTACCGTTCTCTACGACTAATTGAGTACATATAAATTGAATATTATGTTTCAGGCACCAGGGAGCAACCCAGTTTTCAGCTGAAGCTGATACTATGACTACTAAAGTTTTGTTTTCAACATGTTTTTCAATCGCTTTCATGGCATCGTCTCTGATTAAATAAGGTAATAACTTTTCACAAAAATTATTGCATACGATTGTGAAATTTTCAATAGATGTATCTCCAAAAAAATAAGTGAGAAATTTCTCTTTGGCGTTTGTTTTGCTAACAAGTCCCAATTTCATAGAAATCAGCCAGGGTGAAATCAAGAACATACCCAGATAGTAGGACAAATTACCTCGCATAAATTTGGCAAGCTCCAACATGGTATCGGATTTTGTTATCGTACCATCAAAATCGAAAAAAGCTATACTTTTCTCCAATAATTTCTATTTAAAAACAGAGATATCCTTCACGTAAAGAATCAAATAAAAGCTGATGATCCATACTAATATCGTTATTTGAATAAATCGGTCTTTGTATAAAATATTAGTTGGAGACTGAGAATCCTGTTTTACAAAAATTAGTTGCATATAACGAAAAATTCCTGCCATCACAAATAAACAGGTGTAATACAGTCTATAAGTGTGCAATCTTGCTTCAACTTCTGGCGAAGTCGAATACATAATATATGCAACTATAATTACGGCACTTGTTAATGACAAGGCAGAATTAATAAATTCTAAATTATAACCTTTGACCGACTTTCGCATATCAGTACCGGAGGACGTTTTTAGAAGTACATCGTCTCTTCTTTTACCAATGGCCATAAATAACGCCAAAAGAAAAACCATAATGGTTAGCCATTCACTGAGCCCAATTCCCGCAATCACCGCACCTGCTTTCACTCTTAAAACAAATCCGACGGAGATTATAATGATATCGAGAATGGGAATATTTTTCAAACCAAACGAATATGCCAGGTTCATGGTGAAATAAATACTGATGACAAAAAGGAATTTATAACCAATATACCAGGCTCCTAAAAATCCTCCGGCAAATAGCAATATGGAGATAAAAAGACCGAAAATCGGTTTAACACTCCCGGATGCCATAGGCCTCGTCTTTTTTTTTGGATGTTTTCTATCTTCTTCAACGTCTCTGAAATCGTTAATAATATAAATGCTGCTGGCAACCATACTAAAGCAAATAAATCCCTCGAAAAGTCCAATTATAACTGAGCTTTGAAAAAGCCTGCCTGCAAAAAAAATAGGGACAAATAGGAACAGGTTTTTCGCCCAGTCTTTAGGTCTGATTAAACGTATATACTTTTTCAAAGTGAATAATATTTTTGAATGTCAATCGTATAATTAAATGAGTCAATAAGTTTATCACTTAAATTAAGTTTAACGTAAACCAATTTTTGGTCTTTTTTGAAATACTTCTATTATTCCCTGAGTTTCACCCTTTCTTGGAGCAGGAAAACTATCGATTTTGCTATAATAGTTTAACAGTTTATTTCTTACTCTGAACGGGTAAAAATTATTCAACGAAGGAATATACTCAAAAATTACAAGATCATAATAGCTAGTGGAAATTCTATTTTCGAACATTTCAGCTTGTTTATTAAACATGCCTACGCCTAAATGAAACCAAAGTGGATAGTCCTTTCCAGTCTCAAGATTGTATGGTATTTCAACTGCCAAAGAAGTTAATTCAGACATATTGAGAATCACGGGATCGTTAGTATTTCGGATAATATCCAGCCGTTTTATCCTGTAAATACCGTCGACTGTTGCTGAAGGCAGGCTAATTCGACTTAAAGTGGGCAGATTAGAAGTTATCCATTTGTCCGGTGGATTTTCCAAACTATCATTATTCCGGATATAGGAATTTCGGTCTACGATATTTTCATCATTCATTACATCGGATTTTGAATTGGCCTTGAATGGTTTGAAAATGACTTGCATGTATTTCCAGTAATTCGGACTCCACCATAAGAATGCCAGCAAAAGCGTAGTAATAAAATAAGAACGTTTTTGAATGACAGGGTTTAATAAGATTATGGCATTTAAAATAAAGCCAATTGCAAATGCATGGAAGAAAATGTTATTATCTGGTGGTACGTAACTGGTAACTGCAAAAATCATAGCCTCTATTAACATGCCAGAAGTCAGCAATATGGGAAAAACGATTTTTTTGTCTTTAATATAATTTTTCCAATCGTTCAGATATTGAAATGACAATATTACCATCAAAAGCAAATAAAATTTTATCCACTGGGAACCACCAAAGTATTCCTCAGCAAAATCTGAAAGGTGAACTCGGGAATTGTGGGGTGGTTGACCATGGTTGAACCAATATTTAAATCCCATTGAATTTGTTATAAAAATATAAATACCAGTAAAAATGAAGATTCCGGTGATATAAATTAAAAGTGATGCCCATTGTTTTTCTGTGGCGGCATTATATAACAGTAAAATCCCACAAATTATTATTGTCATAGCTCCAGCGTCCTGTTTGGTCAGTATCGCACACACAGAAAAAAATGACGAAAGAACTAATTGTCGATCTAAAAAAAAATAGTGTTCTCGATACAAATGCTTCAATAAAAAGCTAAGTGCGACTAATTCATAAACAATAACAGAATGGTTATACCAAGGCCAATAATTAATAAATGAATAAGAGAGGATAAATGTAATTACTGCAATAAATTTAGCTTCAGGTTTAATTCTTAAACTTTTTAGAATTGATCGGAATGCAAAACCAGAGACGATGTTGATGAAAACCTGCGCTTTAATCAAGCTAATCATCTGGGGTCCGAATAGCTTAAAAAAAATAGCCGGTACTATCCAATAAACCCCACCCAGAGGAGATCCAAAATCCCTAAATGGAATTTGGCCCTGGCTTATCCGATATGCACCTTCCCAGGAAAGAAAAATGTTTATATGATAGGGAAAATTTATAAAAAGCGGGATCAGTGCAAATACGAAAATTAAATAAATTTCTGCCTGAGATAATCGTTTCGAATTCATTAAGCACTGTATAGTTAAAGATATATTGAAAATACTGTTTATTAAAATGAAAAATTAAGCTATATATAGTGATTTGTTTGTATTACACTTTAACCGTCTAACAAGGATATGCGTTGGGACCTACTTTTTGCGCTCTTTGTTATGCCGGTATTTTATGCTTAAATTTGATTCTGTAATTAGTCAGTTTTTTCGAGTGAAGGCTATTCGGATCAGGGTTGGGTAGAACCAGGGCTTCATCATTTATTCATGAGCTTAATAATTAATTAGCTTTTCCTTACCAATGAGAAGAAGAATTGCAAATTGGGGAAATTTCCCCGTAATAGAATCCGATGACAGGCTTTTCTCATTTGATAACGAACTTAGAAAAATACACGATCAATTTACCCATTATATACCTAGAGGGAATGGACGTTGTTACGGTGATGCCTCCCTCAGTTCGCAAACAATAACAACTACCCGATACGATAAAGTACTTTTTTTCGACGTAAACCTGGGAGTTTTTGACTGCCAATGCGGTATAACACTAGATCGGATTCTTGAAATTACTGTTCCAAAAGGATGGTTCCTGCCGGTTACACCAGGTACAAAATTTATTACCGTTGGCGGAGCGGTAGCAAGCGATATTCATGGCAAAAACCATCATATCGATGGAAGCTTCTCAAATCATGTACAAGAGTTGGATGTCCTGGTTCCATCCGGGGTAATATTGAATTGTAGTCCTGAAAAAAATGCAGATCTTTTTAAAGCTACTTGCGGTGGCATGGGACTCACAGGATTAATTACACGTGTTGTATTTAAGCTAAAAAAAATTGAAACGTCTTATATAACTCAAAAACAAATTAAAGCCGCAAATCTCGAGGAGATGTTGATGCTCTTTGAAAAATATAAGAATTCCACTTATTCTGTGGCGTGGATAGACTGCTTACAAAATGGGAAAAACTTTGGACGGGGTATTTTAATGCTCGGTGAACATGCGAAAGAGAATGAATTGCCATTAAAATATAAACGCTTGCCACTGAGTTTACCGTCCAAAAGGCAAATTAGACTGCCTTTTTATCTTCCATCTTTTATCCTGAATAAAGTCACAGTAAAATTATTCAATACTTTTTTTTATAATAAAAATTTAAGAAAGGAAATTAATAATGTGGTTTCTTATGAACCTTTTTTTTATCCTTTGGATTCAATTCTGGATTGGAATAAAGGTTATGGCAGGAATGGCTTTATACAATATCAGTTTGTTTTGCCTCTTGAATCAAAAGAAGGTCTAATCAAGATTCTTAAAACCATCAGTAAAAAAGGATTGGGTTCTTTTTTGGCTGTATTGAAAGTATTCGGGAAGCAAGATAGTTTGATTAGTTTTCCCATGGAGGGTTATACGCTGGCTTTAGACATCCCAGTGAGTAAAAAATTATTTCCAATTCTGGACGAATTAGATGAATTGGTTATCTCAAGTGGAGGAAGACTTTATATGTCGAAAGATGCAAGAATGAAAGCTTCAGTTTTAGAAAATGGTTACCCGAGGCTAATGGAATTTAAAAAGATCATTCATAAATATAATCCTGATAAAAAACTTCAGTCACTTCTGTCTGATCGGCTTTTACTAACCGAGGAATTAATGTAGCAATTATGGCAACAATATTAATATTAGGGGCGACCTCGGATGTAGCTATGAGCCTTGCGAGGAAATTTGCCTTTCAAAAATATAATGTCTACTTAGCAGCTAAAAATTGCGATAGATTATTACCATTTAAATCTGATTTGACAATTCGTTACGGCATTAATTGCGAACTCTTTGAGTTTAATGCCCTTGAGTTTGAAAATCATAATAAATTTATTTCGTTGTTACCTGAAATGCCCTTGATTACTGCTTGTGCATTTGGTTATTTGGGTGATGAAGAAAAAGCGCGAATTGATTTTTCAGAGGCTCAGAAAATAATTCAAACAAATTACGTAGCTGCAGTTTCAATATTAAATTCAATAGCGTTTCAGTATCGATTGAAGAAAAGCGGCTGTATCATAGGCATAAGCTCAGTTGCGGGAGACCGCGGTAGATCAAGCAATTATATTTACGGTAGTTCCAAAGCCGGATTTACAAATTATCTTTCGGGACTTCGGAACGAATTATATCATTATAATGTAAATGTAATCACAGTGCTACCAGGTTTTATTTATAGCAAAATGACTGCGCACTTACAATTACCAAAAATATTGACATCAACACCAGAAGAAGTATCTAACTATATATTTGCTGCATATAGAAAGAAGAGGAATATAATTTATATAAAATGGTATTGGCGTTGGATAATGATTCTTATCAAAAGCATCCCGGAATTCTTATTTAAGAAACTTAAATTATAATCAACCGTTTTTTTTCATCGAGTAATTATTTGCCGGGCCATAAAAATTTTCTTTTAATCTTAAAAAGCTTTGTTCAAAATACCGGTAACTGAACAGGCTTACAATTATTGAAGCGGATAGTGAAACTATAGTTTCCAGAATTAATACCTCCCAAATTTCATTATTCCAACCCATCCACTTGAACAATCCTATGACAGCGGAGATAATTATGAAATGCAAACAATAAAGACCATAAGTAATCACTCCCAATCGGGTCGCCCATTTAAGATTTCCCATTTTATAAAATGAATTACTTGCGTAACACTGCTCTAGAATAATGAATAACATGATACAGGAAATGAATGAGCGTTCAAATATCCTTAACCAATAAGTGGATAGTAGAAATTTACTCCTGAATAAAAAAACTATTATGAAAACAATATACCCGCAGATAATAAACCATTTTGGAAGTTGATTAATTTTCGTTTTAAAGAAACTTTTTTCAATTACGAGCCATGCGCCCATTCCACCAATAGCCATATCTCCAATACATGAGATCGTGTGCATTTCATGAAGAATAGGAATATCATACATAGCTCTGAATATTAGGCTGCAGATTAAAATAATCAATAATGGAATCCAGAATTTCCTCACCGGGAAAAAAGAAAGTATTATTGGCCATATAAAATAGAACTGTTCTTCAACAGCCACACTCCATAAGACACCTAATCCCATTGCATCAGGCTGTCCTTTTTTGATGTAATCGAAATTACTTAAAAAGCTAATATAGTACCAGGGATTTGCTGTTTCGGCCGGTATGCCACCAGTAAGTTTTTTTAGAAAAGGAAAGATTACAAATCCAAAAAATACGCAGACAAAATATAAAGGCCAGATTCTAAGTACCCGCCGCATCCAGAAATTGGTGATCTGGATGCGTTTATTAGATTTCTTTTCTTTTATAAGAAGATACGTAATTAGGAACCCGCTTAAAACAAAGAAAAAATTTACTCCCAAAAATCCATTGGCAAATAGTGTCGTTTTAAAAAATAAATAAATCTTGGACTGTTGAATGTTTATATTATCTGTAATAAAACTGTGGAAGAAAAATACAGATAAAAAACAAAAAAAACGAAGACCGTCAAGATTATCAAAATATAATTTGTTACTTGACTTTTGAATTCTTGGCATGGTTAAAAATAACCATTTTTAATGATCGTCCGTAGCGATTGAGTCATTAAAATAGTCACATCGTATAAGATTATATCCGAGTGTCATGAAATTCAATGCAAGTTAAATGTCCCGCATTTTAAGTCAAACATTTTCTTTTTGAAATAGAGCAGTAGGGGTATTTGCGATAATCCAAAGATCATAAATGAAATTTGATCTATTGGCATAATCAATATCAAGACTTATGCGCTCCTCGACAGACATATTTATTTTTCCTCTTTTTTTGATTTGCCAAAGACCCGTGATTCCGGCTGGCGCCATAAAGCGTCCGGCATATTCATCAGTCGTTAGTGTGGCAGCTTCATATAAGGGCAACGGACGATTTCCAACCAAAGACATATCACCCAAAAATACGTTGATTAGCTGTGGAAGTTCGTCTAAACTGCTTTTACGCAATAATGATCCTACTTTAGTGATCCGAGGGTCATTATTTATTTTAATAAAAAATGCGCCAGTATTTTGCGGATAACTATATTGATTCAAATGTGAGTATTCATCAATTCGCCTGTCTGAACCAGCTTTCATGGTGCGAAATTTTATAAAATTAAAGATTCGATATCCTCGCCCAGCTCTTTTTGAAATATAAAATACAGAACCTTTCGACTCCACTTTTATCGCCACACTAATCAAGAGAAATAATGGACTTAGAACAATAAGCGCCAGTGCAGATATCAAGATCTCAATTATTCTTTTTATCATCAGAGAAAAACGAACATTTTTTAAATTGAGGCCCTGCGTCTGCACAAAATTATTCTTGTTTCCATTAAACTCTCCAGATTTTATTTTCTTAAGAAACCTGCATTTGGCTTCGAGGTGATCATTGGTTGTATCTCCTATTAGAAGAATTTCATCTACTATTTTAGCTCTCTTGTGGGTTATCCATTCCTTTTCCGAAAGTAGACTACCATCCAGTACAATGGGTATAGTACAAAATAACGAATGAGTAGTAAGAAAAAGATGAAGATCCTGAATTTCCGTCATGTCATAAATAGATTCACAAATTATAACTTTTGGGATAGTATTACTGATTTTTAGAATTTCGATCAGTTTGGTTTTTGCATCGTAAATGTTCTCTGATATAGTGCCTGAATTAAATATCTCGTTCAGTTTCTGAATGTTTACAATTGATTTACCTATTAGATGGTATCCATTGATAAAACAATCGCTTTCTGATCTTTTAATAGAGCTGCTTTGAAATCCCTGTGTAAAGGAGTTAGATTTTGTTAATCCGGGGAAAAATATGGATCTCATAAAAAAGGTTTAGGTCTATGATAAAACAGTTTTATTTCCGTTGCTCGCTGTGTATCCAGCATCGTTTATAAACTGACAAGTTTTAATATGTTTTTGAAGACTAAAACTTTAAGTCCATTAGAAACTTTAAAAAATAGAGTTTGATTCCTCAACTTAAAAGTCAATAGACAAGCAATGAATATGAAATAAAACAAGCAGGCGTTAGATGTCCGATCGTCTTTTACCAACCGGAGGGGATGCTTTTTTTGAATCTTAAAATACCACCTTGATCAGAGACAATTGTGGATTTTCTGAGAAATTGGTTATCTTATATTGAAGCTAGTGATAATATTTTGATAACAGAATATATTAATTTTAATAATATTACTTTATTATCGAAAAATTTGAGGTTTTATGCACTTGACTTTTGCATAATAGCGGAAGGAGTATTTGCTATTATCCAAAGATCATATATGAAATTATTTTTATTTGCGTATTCAATATCAAGATTAATTCTATCTTCTGTCGACATTTCTGACCGTCCTCTTTTCTTGATTTGCCAGAGCCCGGTCATACCTGCTGGTGCAAGAAATCTCTGTGCACTTTGATCGGCTGTCAGTGTGGCCGCTTCATAAAGCGGTAACGGGCGGTTTCCTACTAATGACATATCACCTAATAAAACATTTAATAATTGAGGTAATTCATCCAAGCTGCTATTTCTAAGGAATTCACCTAGTCTTGTTACCCTTGGGTCATTTTTTATTTTGAAAAAATTTGGTTTTTTCGCAATCGATTCCTCATACTGGTTTAGATGAGAAAGTTCTTGAATGTATTGGTCTGCACCTGCGATCATAGTTCTGAACTTGTAAAAGTTGAATATTCTATAACCTCGGCCGGCTCTTTTTGAAATATAAAAAATAGGTCCTCCTGACTCTATTAATATTGCAAGTGAAATGAGTAAAAATAGCGGACTTAAAAAAAGTAAAGCTGTGAGTGATATTATGATGTCAAAGCAACGTTTCAACGCGTTACCAAAATTGCTTGAAGAATTAATCTTCGCCTCGTCATCCTTGAGGCTAGTTTTCATTTCAACCGCATTTGTTTTTACTTTGTTTAGAAAGCGGACTTTACTTAATAATGAATTTTCATCGGCACTATCAATTTGCATTATGTCATCGGCTAAAATGTGCTTTTTATACAATCCAATCTCCATGTCACAAAGATTAGAAGCATCCATAATAAACGGAATTGCTTCAAATACTGGATAGGACTTAAGAAATTGAACGATACTTTTTACCTCCGAAAAATCGAAACTCGATTCACAGAAAATCACTTCTGGAATTATCTTATCTTCCTGGTTAATCAATCTTCTTAACTCAGCACGAGCATTTTCGATATTATCAGAAGCATATCCACGTTTAAATAAGCTCACTAATTTACCAATATTGTCTGGGTTTTTACCAATATAATAAAAACCACTACTAATTATCGAAGTTGCTGTATAAGCTTTCTGATGTACTCTAAAATGTCCGAGCGATTTATTCTTATATACTGTCTTGGGTAGAAATGTAAAATCCATATTAGGTTAAGGTTTTGGTCTGTTTTCGGGGTTGATTAGTTTAATCAAACAGCTCTCATGGGATAATAAGCATCAAATGATTTATTTTCTATTAATGTGTGCACTGCATTTACCAGATCAACCGGGTTGAACGGCTTCCGGAAATAGCTGTGTACCTTATATGTGGAACATTTTTCTTCTGTCTCCTCAACACTTAATCCCGACAAAACCATTACCGGAATACTTTTGTAAATACCACTAGAAGCAAGTTGTTGTATAAGTTCCCAGTTTTCCAGATCAGGAAGCTGTGGGTCAGCAATAATTAAATGAGGAAAATTTCTTTTGGAAAGCCAATGCATTGCAGAACAACCATCAGGAACCGTAATTACATGATACGCCTTTCCAAGAACAGTTTGAAGCAAAAATCGTATCGCTTTACTATCGTCTACCGCTAATATTTGTTTCTTCATGGTTCAGAGGTCATTTTGATTTAGGGTGACTCTGTTCCTCAATAGGCAGGAATTTTTCAGGGTTAAACAAACGATATTGGTATCAGAGGTTAATCCGAGATATGGATAGACAATCGTTTTTAATATTAAAATCAGCAATCGGGGGATTTCAAGGATGGATGGCTGATTATTGCCGAACCGAATAGATTGGGGGTTTCAGAGGTATTGAACCGGATGGTTAGAAAATCTACGATAAAAATAAGTATTTTTTCTCAAGATCCAAATATTGATTGGCTTTTTTTGGCGTATAAGAGATTATCATATTATGATTGAAATTTCCTCATAAAAGAGGCTGTCGTGCGGCTTTTTCCCAAATGGAAGTCTGTTTGTTCCTTATAAATCTGTAAAAACCTATAAATACTGAAAGATTCATGAATATAAAATAATAAGGTATATAGAAGACCTTGATTTTCAACTCTCGCTTTGCCAAAATCCAACCAACTGTAGATATTGCATAAAATACGGCTTGTAGTAGTAAAACTGCGAAATAAAAATTAAAGCTGCTATGGGCGTTAATTGTGAGTATTAAATTTGAGACAAAAAAAATCACCAGGCAGATTGGGCATAGTGTCCATCGAAGAACTCTATGTGAAATAAATTGAAACGACAAAACGGGGTATTTAAAGATATTAAAAAGATCTTTTAAAATGAACATCGCTTGAAATGCACCTGCCGCAATCCTTACTTTTCGTTTTTGTTCTTCCGCCATGGAAGCGGAAGCAGATTCAACCGCGAAAGCATTCGGCTCATATCTGATTACATAACCTGACATGCAGATTTGCAGAGATTGCACAAAATCTTCGATTATAGTATCTTCTTTCGCCTGATGGAATAATGAGGTTTTTACTGAAAAAAGCTCGCCAGCTGCACCGACAACAGTATAAAGGTCTGAGTCTAGTTTTTTGAGTAGCGATTCGTATTTCCAGTAAATACCTTCACCGGCATCAACTGCTAGGTTTTTCTCAGCAAAAAAGATTTTTTTTTCTCCCGCAACACCACCAACCCTCGAATCTTTATAGTGCTTTACAATTTCTCGAACTGAAGAAGGATTTAGTAGAGTGTTGGCGTCACAGAAGACCGTGTAAGGTGTTTTTACAATTTTTATTGCTCTATTCATCGCAGCCACCTTTCCTTTTCTTTCTGGTTGATGCATCAAAAGAATTTGTTCGTATTTTTCAATGATTCGAGGCGTTTCATCTGAAGATCCATCTGTTATAAAGATCCATTTAAGTTTTCCGACGGGATAGTCGAGATCGAGGCTATTTCGAATTTTTCGTTCTATGAAATCAGCTTCATTGTATGCCGCAACTATGAGAGTTACTTCCGGTTCAAATGGTGAGAAATCCGGTCTTTTTGTTTGACCAAAAAATATCATTTTGAGCTTGACTAGACAAAACAACAAAACTCCGTAACCTATATAAGTGTAAAAAATAACCAAAAGACTGAAAACGAATAGAAATTTCAGCATTATATGATGCAATTGGTGCTAATTTATATGATTTCGCTGAGGGATTTGCCAATATTTATAGTGATGCACCTGTCTTTTTCGAAATTTAAAACGGATTTATACGTTATGAAAATGATTCGAAACCTTTTGTACATTTGAGTTTTTTTGCCTATATTCAACACACTGTTAGTACGTAAAATAGATTATGAGGCGTTTTTACTTGTTAGTATTATTGGTGGTTTTTTATGTAACGGGCTTAAAAGCCCAAGGCAGGTTAACACCGTTCCCGGATAATGGATCAACGGCGACAATACGATTTTATCCAAATCCGGCGATTTCCTACATCACTTTTGAAGATATTCTCAAGAAATACGACAAGAATTACTCCATACAGGTGTTTAACTTTTTAGGCAAAAAAGTCTTTGAATTTGTACTGGGCGATCAAAAGAATATAGTAAACACCTCTGATTTCTTTCGTGGTATTTACATATTTCAGCTCCGGGATCCAAATGGAAAGATCGTAGAAAGTGGTAAGTTTCAAGTGAATAAGTAGCTTTCCTCCTAACCTCACATATCAGTTACTTCCACTATTAAAAACTTCAAATAGTTAGTATTTTCTAGCCCCCAGACCACGGGATGATCGGGAGACTGGGTGTTAAACGTCACCTGTTTGATTTTCTTTCCGGCGTCTCTTGCCGAGGATCGAATAACATCCAAAAACGCTTCTGGAGAAACAAGATTTGTGCATGACGATGTGACCAGGAAACCCCCGGAATGAAGCAACTTCATGCCTCTCAGATTTATTTCCTTGTAACCAGTAATTGCTTTGTTAATATTATTCCGGCTTTTTGTAAATGCCGGTGGATCTAGCATTACAACGTCAAATTTTTTGGATTCTTTGCTCCATTTTTTTAGGACATCAAAAGCGTTTTGTGTTTCGAAAATGACCTTCTCACCCAAATGATTAAGTGCTGAGTTTCGGGAAGCCTGAGCTATTGCATTTTCGGAAATATCCAAACCAAGTACAGATCTTGCACCATAATGTCCTGCGTGGATTTCAAAGCTGCCAGTATAACAGAAAGCTCCTAAAACATCTGCTCCTTTCACAACATTTCGAATAGCACGACGATTGTCCTGTTGATCCAGGAAATACCCCGTTTTTTGACCGGTTTCCAGATCGACTTCGAATTGAAGTCCGTTTTCACGTAAGATAATCTTTGTTTCGAACGATTTTGATAGGAAGCCTTTCTGCTGATTCAGGCCTTCCAGCAGTCTTACAGGAACATCATTACGTTCATAGATTTTTTCAGTTCCGAAAATGTCATGGAGAGCTTGGACAATTGCAAATTTCCAAAGATCAATACCGAGGGCAAGTGTTTGAATAACAAAATATTCTCCAAATTTGTCTATAATCAACCCCGGTAACCCATCAGCCTCTCCAAAAACAATTCGGCAATTTTCAATATAACCGATTTTTTTGCGGTATTTCCATGCTTCGATGATACGTCTGTGGAAAAACACTTCATCTATGTTTTCAGCCTTGTCTCTTGTGAGCAAACGGATGGCAATTTGAGATTGGGGATTGATGAATCCCTTTCCGATAAATTTTCTATCACTGTTGAAAACAGTAACGATATCCCCTGGTTTGACTGTCTCCTCAATTTCTTCAATTTCGTTACCAAAAATCCAGGGATGTCCTTGTTCAATTCGTAAACCAATCCGTTTTTTAAGAATTACAGGGATCATTGCGCAAATTTAACGGACGAAAACTAGTAGTGAAGGAGACAATTTGTCTCAAAACAGCAGTTGGCAAAATAATTGACAAGCTTACCTTTGCCAGAATTCCAGAATATGCATAAAAATAAACATAACCCAATAGACGAGAATAACTTTGAGGCCGTAAATAACAGAGAATCAACGGTTGATATCAACACCGACGAAAATGTTGCAGGCACACTTAATTTAAGTCAGGACCTTGAGGAAGAAGAGTTGATAGATAAATTGACGGCTGAAATTCAGGATCAAAAGGATAAATATCTGCGTTTGCTGGCGGAATTTGACAATTATAAACGTAGGAGTTCTAAAGAAAGGGTTGAACTTAGTCAAACTGCTGGTAAAGAGATAATTGTTTCTTTGCTCGACGTACTGGATGATTGTGAAAGGGCTGAAAAACAGTTGCAATTAGAGAAAAATAGCGCAGATCTTAGCGGAATTCAACTGGTATTTAATAAGCTTAAAAACATTCTTCAGAATCGGGGGCTAAAGCCAATGGTAAGTATTGGGGAGGAATTTGACGTTGAAAAACACGAAGCAATCAGCGAAGTGCCTGCACCTTCGCCAGACTTAAAGGGCAAAGTGGTTGCCGAAGTAGTAAAAGGGTACTATTTAAATGACAAAATCATCCGTTTCGCGAAAGTGATCGTTGGAAAATGAATATCATCTGAATGAAAAGAGATTATTACGAGATATTAGGCGTTTCAAAGTCGTCCACTGCTGAGGAAATAAAGAAATCATACCGTAAAGTGGCTATGCAATATCATCCGGATCGAAATACAGGTGATAAAGCTGCAGAAGAAAAATTTAAAGAAGCCGCTGAAGCTTATGAGGTTTTAAGTGACTCAGATAAACGTGCACAATATGACCGATTTGGTCATGCTGCGGTAAACAACGGTCGCGGCGGTTTCAACGGGGGAGGAATGAATATGGACGACATATTCAGCCAGTTTGGAGATGTTTTCGGAGACGATTTATTTGGAAGTTTTTTTGGCGGCCGCAGGGGTGGGGGTGGAAATTCCCGATCACATGGTGTTCGTGGTTCCAATCTCAGAATAAAAATCAAACTTAACTACGAAGAAATCGCAAAGGGTGTAACAAAAAACATCAAAGTAAAAAAACACGTTTCTTGCAATACATGTCATGGAAGTGGTGCAAAGGATAAATCGAGTGTACAAACTTGTAGCACTTGCGGGGGGAGTGGTCAGGTGAGAAGGGTTAGTAACACATTTCTTGGACAAATGCAAACTGTTACAACCTGTCCTACATGTAATGGAGAAGGATCCAATGTCACTGCAAAATGTGCCATATGTAAAGGAGAAGGAAGAGTTTTCGGAGAAGAATTCGTTAATATTGATATACCCGCAGGTGTTCAGGAAGGTATGCAATTGAGTGCAGCTGGTAAAGGTAACGCGGGGGAAAGAGGAGGTTCCAATGGCGACCTGATTATCCTGATTGAAGAAGAACCACATCCAGATTTGCAGCGGGATGGTTTGAATGTTGCTTTTGACTTGCACATTCCTTTTACTGATGCTGTATTTGGTACTCAGATTGAAGTGCCCACTATTGATGGGAAGGCTAAAATTCGTATACCCGCCGGTACTCAAAGTGGTAAAATTTTTCGTCTAAAAGGGAAAGGATTTCCGTCCGTTAATTCTTATGAAAAAGGCGATCAACTAATACATATTAATGTTTGGACGCCACAACAGGTTTCTTCTGATGAAAAAGTAATGCTGGAAAAATTAAGCATGTCCCCAAATTTTCAACCGAAGCCTGATAAAAATGAAAAGAGTTTTTTCGAAAAAGTGAAAGAAATGTTCAGTTAGAATCGGGGACAAAGCACCCTGTTTTTGGCTGAATTTTCACGGTCGAGAAAACCAATATAAGAAATCGAAAGTTCAAATCCACCCTGACCCTGACTAACGGTATTCAAAGTTGAAATGTTGATATCATAACTGATACCTATTGACAATGGTAACATATCGAGTTTGATAACGGGAATAAAAGCGTCTCCAATTCTCATATACGCGCCGATACCTAAAACATATTTAGGATCATCAGTGAATTCCCCCAAATTATACCCATACATTAAACCGCCGATCGTTTCCCGAGCCGGCCCCTGGCTTGAATAATCTCCCTGCACTGTGATGGTTGACCTTTCATCCAGCAAAAATTTAGCGCCTCCGGAAACTACATATTTAGGTTGAAGTTCTACAGCTGTATTTTGATAAAAGGAATTCATGGGTCTGTTCAGGTGATGATATGCAATACCGAAAAACATGCTGTTCTGTTGATTTTGTCCGAAACTGCTATTAAAGCTCATTCCCACACTTGCATCCCAATAGTGTATATCAGGTGTTGGAAAAGATTCTCCTGATGGCAGTGATGGATTAAATGCCGTACCGTCAAACTGACTATTAGTAGTAATTTTTGATTGATCGATTCTTTTATCAACGTAGCCACCCATAAAACCTATCGACAGGTAACTGCTGTGTGTACTCGAAAGTGACTTGCTATAATTGATAGCGGGAAAAACGGTAGTTGATGTAAGACCAGCATCTCCGGCTTTATCATACAAGATCTGCATACCCAAAGTCAGATAATCATCAGTTCTTCCGACGGGTAATTTGTATTCACCATTGAATGATCCTGTTTTGTAAGCATTGGTAAAACTATTCCATTGATCCCTGTATACACCCTGTATACGGTAGTCGCCTGTAAAAATTCCAGCCAGCGCGGGATTTCTTAAGAGTGGCGCTTCGAAAAATTGCGAAAAGTGTAGGTCCTGAGAATATGCAATAACAACACTGAACGCAAAGAGAGTGAGCGTCAAACAAAACTTTTTTATTGGGTTCGGGTTTCTCATTTTCTGGAATTTCTATCTTATCAGTGTTACGTTACCATGATAAGGGATCAATGTCGCATTGTTACAAAGTATTTGAATGGTGTAAATATATACGTCTGAAGGTGCGGGTTGTCCATTGAACGTTCCATCCCACGCGTCAGCAGCGTTGTTTGGTGCAAAATTGCTTTTCTGAAATACAATCTGTCCCCATCTGTTATAAATAGTTATAGACGGTATCACGTTGAGTCCGACGCCATTCACAATAAAGCGATCGTTCACACCGTCACCATTTGGTGAAAATGAATTGGGTACAAAGAAATTAGTTCCGTCACAAATAACTTGTACCCTTATACTATCTGTTGTAGAACAACCACCTTCATTTGTTGCAGTCAAAGAATATTTTGTAGTCTTTGTAGGCGTTGCTACGGGTGTCAGACAATCAGAACAACTCAATGTATTTGATGGCGTCCAGCTAATCCCTACAATATTTGTGGTGACGGATGAATTGATCTGGTAAGTGCTGCCGACGTTAATGGTTGCGTTAGGAGTTAGTGTTATGACCGGATAGTTGAAAGCTGTGATTTGAATTGAATCTACATTGGAGAAACATTTCTTGCTGTCATATCCGGTAACAATATAAGTAATCACATTACTTGGCTGACTTCCGATCTGTGAAGCATCGGGTGTGGCAAGAGGATTTCCTATCGCGGGATTACTTAAACCTTCCGTTGGCGACCAGGTATATATTGAAGCTCCGGTAGCCATTAACTGTGCACTTTGGCCCAGACAAACTGAATCTGGTCCGCTTACATCTACCACAGGTGGAACATTCACCGTTACCTGAATTGTATCGTTCGCCTGACAGCCATGGATACTTGTGCCGTTCAGTACAAAAAAAGTACTATTTGGAACCGGGTTGGCAATTGGGTTAGCACAAGCCTGGCAACTTAATGTAGCCCCCGGATCTGTTGGCGGTAACCAGTTATATGTTGTGGCTGAACCCGAGCCATTCAATTGTAGTGGCGTTCCGAGACATATTGTAGTATCCGCTCCCGCATTAACAGTAGGAACAGGATAAATGAATAAATGATTTGGTGCTGTCGTATCAGTCATCATACTACAGCCTTTCGTATTGGTAGCAGTCAGTTCGACTACGTATTCTCCGGCTTTTGGATAATTCACTGCGCTTGGATTCTGGACATTGGCAGTTTGTCCGTTGCCAAAATTCCATGACCAGGTTAACGGGCCATTCGGATCTGGGACGAGTTCCGTTCCGGTAAACGTCAGTATCGCAGGTTCACATTGATTTAGAATACCGTTGATAGCAACTTGGGGAGATGCAGCCACTGTAATTGGATAATTAACAAATCCCGTACATCCGCCCGAAGTTGTAATGCTCATGGACACAGTGTATGTGCCTACAGTAGTGAAATCATGTGTGATAGTAGGATACATACCGGTTATCGTTCCCGTACCGTCTCCAAAATCCCATACATAATTAGTGACTACCGTATACGGCGATAATATAGAAGTGTCAGTGAAGATAACATTGCCACTATCACATAAGGTTGTTTTGCTGGCATAATAATTCACCTTGGAAATAGAGTCTATATTAATCAAGTTCTGACCAATCTTATTGAGTTTACAACCAGCCGCATCAGTTATGGTTACAAAAGGAGACCATTGGCCCGGTTTAGTATATTTATAAGTAAACATTGGGGTAGGCGTAGTTTGCGGAGCTGAGCCGTCTCCCGGAGTCCATACAAACGAAACAACATTGGTGGTAGTGACCTGGAAATTGACAGTTAGTGAATCACAGGCAGCATAGGGTGGGGCATAACTAAAAGTACCGACCGGCCCGTCTATATGCACGTGTTGTGAATCAGATAATGCAATGCAACCACCTGGACTTGTAACTACCAATCTTGGCCAGTAATCTCCTGGCAGAGCATACCCATTAACCGGGTTTTGTTTTTGGCTTATACCACCATCATTGAAATCCCATGCATAAGTTGTTGCATAATGCCCAGTGAACGTAAAGAAGTCGTTGAAAACCGGACAAGCTGAATAATTTCCACTCATAGTGAAGCTCGCATTCGGGGTATCGATGAGAATAGAAGTAAAACCAAATTTTTTCGTACATCCGTAACTGTCTGTCATAGTAAGCGTATCAGTGAAGGTTCCCACATTAAGATAATTATGAATCGGCGAAAACGTGAGATCAGCCGGAGAACCATCACCGAAATTCCAGGAATATGTAGGATTGAATCCGCCGGTGGACGTATTGTTGAATTTGACAGGATTCGGTGCGTTCGGGCAGGAGTTTGTATCTACGGTATTGAAACTTGGGTTTAAAATGGAAACTGCAATCGGCTGCGCGGTATCCAAAGAACTTGTACAGCCATTGTTATCAGTAACTGTCAGCCTCGGTTGAAAATTTCCCTGGAAGGAATAAGTATAGGTCGGATTTTCTACAACAGAAGTTCCACCATCTCCAAAATCCCAGGCCCAGGATTTTAAAGATGAGCCAGCTGAAGCTATAGTCAGGTCTTTAAAACTAATTGTTATCGCTCCGCAGGAAACAGCCGGTTGTCCTGAAAAATTTACTGTCGGCCCACCTATATTGAGCGGATACGCTGCTGACGAATCTACACAGCCTTTGCTATCGGTTGTAATTACTTTGACCTGATAAACGCCAGGATTTGTATAAGTATAAGAAACAACCCCGGTTGTATTTGGTGGTGTGATAGTACCATCGCCCATTTCAAATTGGAATGAAAGAATGCCCACTGCTGCATGCGCTTGTACTGTCACCGGCGAATTGACACAAATTGGCCCTGTCGGCGAAAAACTTAGTGTAGTAGATTGATTTGCAATAATTGACTTGGAAACTGTATCAGCGCAGGTTCCGGCCGTCACAATCAATGTAACAGTTTCTGGTGTCGGAGGACCTGCAACATAAGAATGTGTTGGGTTTTGAATCAAAGAAGTCCCCCCATCTCCAAAATTCCAGGACCACGAAGTAGGACCAGTAGAACTATCGAAAAATGAAAAACTATTGTTAACGCCACAAGTTGTTTGATAATTGAAATCAGCTAATGGTGGATTTATAACAATAGTTTGAGAAATAGAGTCCCAGCAACCGTTATTATAAGCGGTTAGTCTGACATTAAAAATTCCCGGCTTGGTATATTTATAAATCGGATTTCTTGCGGTGTCTGTGTTTCCGTCTCCAAACTGCCATAACCATTGATTCGCAGTGCCTGGAGGCGTCAGGTCAGTGAACTGAATGGCTGATTTCACACAGGCAGCCGGTGGAACAAAACTGAATGCAGGAACCGGCTTAATGGTTCCGACTTTTACAATCCCCGAATCTGTGGCAGTGCAACCACCATTGGTAGTTATGGTGCAATATACCATATACACTCCTGGCCCATAGGTTTGTGTGGGGGGGCTTTGTGCGTTGGATGTATTTCCGTTGCCGAAGCTCCAACTATAAGTCGCCACCCCATCAGCGGTTGTGGTAGAAACTGCTGGTGTCCAACTGTAAGGAGCACAACCATATCCAGGTAAACCAGTAATTGCAACAATTGGCTTAAGAATGGTAACAAAATCGGGTTTGACTATAGTCGTTGAACATCCGGTTCCAGCACTGGCTGTAAGTGTAACCGGATAGGAACTATAAGATGTATAAGTATGCTGTGGATTCTGCTGAGATGAATTAGGTGAACCGTCGCCGAAACTCCATGACCAGGATGTCGCTCCGGTAGAAGTATTTGTAAATGTAGTGGTCAGAGGTGGTTTGCAACTCGCAATATTGGTTCCGGTAAAAGAAGCGACCGGTGGACTGACAACATAAATGGTTTTTGTAATGCTGCCTGTGCAGCCGGAGAAGGTGTTATTTAAAATCACAGGATAATTACCGGATGAAGCATAAGTATGTTGCCCATTTCTAACGTTAGCTATGGGTGACCCATCTCCATAGTCCCACGTCGAACTAACCGGGAAGGGGGAGGAAATATTCGTAAAACTAACGGACGTTCCCACGCAAACCGTGTCCTGATAAGTAAAATCGGTCAGATTACCATTAGAAGTAATATTCACTTTCTGAATGAGGGTATCACTACAACCCTGTGTACTCGTTACCGCAAGTTTTACATTGTAGTTCCCTGCTACGGTATAAGGGTGGGTTGGATTCTGCAAATTATTTGTTCCAGAGCCATCACCGAAATCCCAGAGATAATTTAAGTTGGGAGGTCCTGAGCTTGAATTTGCAAAGGACGCAGTAACCGGAAGAGTACAGCTGCTATTTAAACTACTACTAAAATCTACTGTAATTCCTCCTGAAATTTGTATTGCTTTTTGTACTGTTTTAATCTGAGCAGTGCCCAAACAACCGAAACTATTGGTCACGTACAGCGTCACTGGGAAGTTTCCAGCCAAGGTATACCTGTGATCCGGATTTGCCACAGTATCCTGCGTGCCGTCTCCAAATGTCCATGAATATTTTGTTATTGTAGCACCTGCTCCTGGAGTAGAGGTATTTGTGAACTGTATATAAGTAGGATAACAACCAGTTGTTTTGTTCTGTGTAAAATCTGCCGCTGGTGGTGGATTTATTGTGACTTGAATGCTTGCAGGCGCGCTTGTTCCGCTGGCATTCGTCGCGACGAGAATGATATTGTAAGTTCCTGGCGTATTGAAAATAGAGGATGGATTCTGAATATTACTAGTAGACGGACTCCCGCCATTGATTGTCCAATTCCAGGTAGTAGTTCCAGTTCCTGTCGCTGAACCATTAAATGAAATGCCCAATGGAGCGCATCCACTGGTAGGACTTGCAGTTATCGTAGCTACCGGCTGTGCAATAGCGCTAGAAAATGAAGCCAGTACTAAAAACGTCAATAAGCGTAGTTTTCGAAACAACGGATAACGATTTAAGGTTCAATTACATCATAGTTTACAAGGGGTAGGAAATTTTTTTAGCATTAGGCCGAAAAAAATTCACTGGGCATACGGATTGGCAGATGATATTTTGATGCAGGTAATATCTTTTCTACGAATTGCATAACGTGTAACCATGATCAAAATTGTTTTCTCTGCTAAACATCAATGAAATTAAAGGGTATATTGACACTTGACTAAGGGTTTATACTTAGCGTAAACAGTTTTTAAACCCTTTGCATTTAGTTCTTGTGGAGATTCAGGATATCGAAAGACGTGTCAACAGCCGTTTTTGCAGCTACTGAATCGGAGTAACTGTCTTTGATTGTCCAGGTGTGATTCAACATAGTTAGTGGATAAGGCGCTGAAGGGAAATTCGAAGTTATAGTCTTTTCTGCGACACTTGCTGTCCAGGTTCCATTTGTTTGTTCACCATTTATTACAGCAAATACGGTTCCGTTTTCATTGAATTGAAAAGCATATCCGGTAAAACTGGAGGTAATGTCGCTGGTGTCATGATCAACAAATCTGGTTACGCGCCACGTGCCTTGTGTAACCAATGCCACCAATGCATTTGTTTCCTGTTGCTGGATATATTTTTTACATGAGTATGGAACGACGAGCAGGATTAACAGAAACGTAATATATAGGGGAGGGTGCTTCATTGGTTTTGCTTGGATATATGCCTAAAATTCGTAAATCTTTCCATATTTGTCAAGCAAATAGTCCAGAAAATATTGCCCGTTTAGCGACTCTCCCGTTGCTATTTTACACAATTCTTCACTCGTATAAATACGACCCAGAGCATGTACCCGTTGCCTCAGCCATTCTAACAATTCGGTTGTATTGCCGTTTGCCATTTTTTCCTCTAACGCAGGATCAGTTTTTTTTATACTTTCAAAAAACTGTGCTGCATAGAAACTGCCCAGACTATATGTTGGAAAATATCCGAAACTACCATAACTCCAATGGACATCCTGCAGACATCCGTGCTGATCATCGGGCACAGTTATATTAAGCCACTGTTGATATTTCTCATTCCAGCAGGCTGGTATGTCATCTGTTTTTAATTCCCCTGAGATTAACATTTTTTCTATTTCATATCTTATCATTACATGAAAATGATACGTTACTTCATCAGCTTCAGTGCGGATAAGCGTCGGTTTAACTTTATTAATAGCTTTATAAAATTCTTTTTCTGATGTGCCCTTAAAAACTTCATGAAACTTTTCTCTGACAAATGGAAAGTTATGTATCCAAAAAGACTGGCTCCTCCCAACATGGTTTTCCCATAAACGCGATTGTGATTCATGAATTCCAAGAGAAGCAAATTCGCCGGATGGCAACCCATACTCAGATTCTGGTAGTCCCTGTTCATATAGCGCATGACCCGTTTCGTGGATACAGCTGAAGAGCATGCTGCTAAAATCACGCTCGTCAATCCTTGTAGTTATTCGGACATCATTTTTATTAAAGCTGGTACTAAACGGATGACTGGAAATATCCTGTCTTCCAGCATCAAAGTCAAAGCCAAGTTCTGTGATCATCTGTATGCCGAAATCCCATTGTTTCTTTTTATCGAAAGTTTGGAAAAGAATCGAATCATCAGGAGGATTTGCACTTTGTGTCTTTTCTAGAATAATTTTCAATTTAGGTAGCATATTCCCAAAAACACCGTTCATTAGCTTTACCGTACAACCTTTTTCAAATTCATCCATGAGTGCATCATATGGATGATCTGAATACCCCAGAATCTGCGTTTCTTCTATTTTTAAAGCAACCAGTTCCGCCAGTTCATTTTTAAAAAGCGAAAAACGATTTTCTTTTTTTGCATTGTTCCATGCATTAAAACTTTTGGAGACAGCCTCACTCATTTTACGAACGAAAGCAGGTTTGTATTTTTTTTGCTTCGCAAAGTCTTCTTTGGTCAAAGTAATATTTTTGGTTTCAGTATCGCTTAGATACTTTGAATTTTGTAATGATTCCAGTAAAGCACCAAGTTTATCTGAGGTCGCCAGTTCATGAGCCATTTCCGACAAGGTTGCTACTTGTTGTGCTCGAAACGCAACACCCTTCGAAGGCAGATAGGTCTCCTGATCCCACTGCATTAGCGCAAGTGCGGCTCTTACGTCCGCCAGTTTACGCATATGTTGTCTGTATGACTCGTAGAGTGCTTTATTTTCTTCCTTTTTCATATAAAAAAATATATAACAAAAATCAGTTTTATTTCTAAGGCAAGATAACAGAGATTTGCCCTAATTTTTATCAAATGAATTGGAAACTGCTTTCTTGCATTGTATTCGCATTACATTTTTTCCCAATGGTCGGCCGCGCCCAGATGATAGATTCGATGATGAATATATATGCAGAAAGATTTCCTCAGGAAAAACTTTATTTACAATTTGATAAAAAAGCTTACAATCCAGGTGAAAGAATATGGTTTAAGGCGTATCTATTTACCGGATTTGATCCTTCTCCATTTAGCAAGAATTTTTATGCAGAATTATACGACGAAAATGGTAACCTGATCCTGCGTAAAACTGCACCGTTCAGTGAATCAACTGCAAATGGAAGTTTTGATCTCCCCGCCTCATTTGAAGGCACCCGTATTCACATTCGCGCCTATACCACCTGGATGCTAAATTTTGATACGAGTTTTGTTTATACAAAAGACTTACGAATTATCGGCAGTGCGGCCGATTCATTGGCTCATCCCGATCCGTCACCTACATCATTGCGTTTTTTTCCTGAAGGGGGTGAATTGATCGCCGGTGTAGAAAATAATATTGCTTTCATTGCCAATGATTCATTCGGCGAACCCAGAAAGATATCCGGCATTTTATATGACCAGTCAGGAAAGTCTATATATAACTTTAATTCTTCTCACAGAGGGATGGGAAGTTTCCTCCTTATACCCGATAAAAATGACGCGTTTTATGCCGTCTGGAAAGATGAGTTTGGTAAGGAATATCGTACCGACCTGCCCGCAGTTAATACTTCGGGTATCGTGCTCAGAGTTTTGAACACCAATCTAAAACTTGTCTTTTCAATCGCCCGGCCTTCCGAAAGTCTTGCTTATCAGCAAGTGATTATTATTGCCCACATGAATCAACAGATGGTTTACAAGGCCACCGTGAATCTGAAAGATATTACAATGAATGGTGGAACCATTCCAACACAACAACTTCCTACGGGTATCTTACAAATAACTGTATTCGATGTCAATCAGGTGCCTCTGGCAGAGAGAATATGTTTTATAAATAATGATAATTACGATTTCGTTGGCAAGTTAAACGTTACATCCAAAAGTTTACAAAAGAGGGGACGTAACGTAGTAGAGTTGCAAATTATGGATACTACAAAGTCTAACATGGCTGTCGCAGTAACTGACGCAGAAGTTGATGGTAACAGGCCTTGGGGCGATAATATCGTTTCAAGCCTTTTGCTTACAGGAGAACTGCATGGACATGTTAAAGATCCTTATTATTATTTCCAAAATAACTCAGACTCTTTGGTCAGACAACTGGATCTTGTAATGCTCACGCATGGCTGGAGAAGATTTAAATGGGATGATCTTACAAAAGGCAGAACACCTGTTATCAAATATCCGATTGATAATTACCTTTCATTAAACGCTGAGGTACTTGGTGTTCCGTCTTCACGAATTGCTAAAGATGAGAGCATGAATGTAATATTACAATACCGCGACTCTTCCAGTAATATGCTTAGCATTCCTTATACTTCAAATTCAAAATTTAAACTTCCGGGTTTGGTGTTTTTTGATACCGTTAAAACGTTTTACTCCTTTAATTTAAATAAGAACCTTTCCAACGAGGCCGCAATTGTAATTAAAAATGGATTATATGTCGGTGGTAAAAAGATAAAGCCATTTACATTGTCTTTGCCAGTATGGTCGCCAGACGATAGTTCATTGGTGAGAAAAAGTCGTCAGGTTTTCGCTGAAATTGCCCGTCTGCAAAGTCAGGATAAAAAAATTCAAAATCTCGAAGTCGTAACTGTAAGAAGAAGGGTAAAATCAGATAAAGAAAAACTGGATGAAGAATATAGTTCGGGTCTATTTAGTGGGGGCAACGCCACCATTTTCGATTTGATGGATGATCCTTCTACCTATGGTTCGATGGATATTTTCATGTTTCTTCAGGGTAGGGTAGCCGGCTTGCAGGTGAGCAATACACAGGGTCCCACCCCCACTTTATCCTGGAGGGGATCAACTCCTGGAATTTATCTGAACGAGATAGAAACTGACGCAGGATCGATAAAAAATATTGCCGTGAACGACATCGCTATGGTAAAAGTGTTCTCACCGGGTTCGGCAGGAGCAATGGGGAATGGTACAGGTGGCGTAATTGCTGTTTATACAAAAAAAGGAGCGTCAAGAAAACCAGATCCTAGTATCAAAGGGTTAGAAATGGTCCGTATAACCGGCTATAGTGTAAAAAGAGAGTTCTATTCTCCTGATTATTTAATAAATCCCGAGCCTGAAACGGATGATATACGAACTACTTTGTATTGGAATCCGAATTTGCAGACAAACATAGGGAAGAGAACGGTCAGTATTCCATTTTATAATAGCGATGTTACACATAAGATACGTATTATCCTCGAGGGTTTTAATGCCGATGGTAAGTTGATTCATCTCGAAAAAATAATTGAGTAAATCACAAGGAATTCACGATAAGAGTTAATTCTCAGGGCCATGATAATAAATGAGATCATTCAATATTTGGAATCTATCGCCCCACCTGAATATCAGGAAAGTTATGATAACAGCGGTCTTATGGTTGGCGATCTTGAAAGGAATTGCACTGGGATAATTGTTTGCCTGGATTGTACCGAGAATACAATCAGAGAAGCTGGGATAAATAATTGCAATCTGATTATATCACATCATCCGCTGATTTTTCGACCGGTTCGGCGTGTAACACCCGAAAATATGACTGGCAGATCAGTAATAGCCGCAGTTCGTGCCGACATTACAATTTATTCAATGCATACCAATCTGGACAATGTGGTAAGCGGTGTAAATTCCAAGATTGCCGATAAAATAGGTCTTGTTAATAGAAAAGTGCTTATTCCTAAGGTCAACAACGCTTCGGTTGGTTCAGGAATAATTGGAGATTTGAGAAATCCCATTTCTGAGGAACAATTCCTGAAAAATCTTAAAGGATTATTTCTCACAAATGTGATCAGATTTAGTTCGCTGCGGGGTAAGAGCGTTTCGCGGATAGCAGTTTGTGGCGGAGCTGGTAGTTTTTTGATTCCCAATGCTTTACAGGAAAAAGCAGACATTTTTATAACGGCCGATGTCCGTTACCATGATTTTTTTGAAGGGGAGAATAAAATGGTTATTGCGGATATCGGTCATTTTGAAAGTGAGCAGTTCACAGTCGATTTGCTTCATGAGGTTATCGTCAAAAAATTTCCTAACTTTGCCGTCCTTAAATCGGGTACCATTTCAAACCCGGTCAATTATTATATCTAAACTATGGCCAACGTCAAAGAATTTTCAGTAGAAGAAAAATTAGCCTCTCTGATCAGTCTTCAGAAGATAGAGTCCAAATTAGACGAATATAAAGTGTTGAAAGGCGAACTTCCCATGGAAGTAAGTGATTTGGAAGATGAAATTCAGGGTTTGAATTCCCGGCAAACTCGTATTGAAGAAGAAATAAACGGCATCCAGGAATTCATTAGTCAGAAAAAACTGGCGATGAAAGAATCTGATGAGTTGATCAAGAAGTACGAAAAACAAAGCGAGAACGTAAAAAATAGCCGCGAATTTGAAGCTATTAACAAGGAAATTGAAATGCAGCAACTGGAAGTAAAACTTTCAGAAAAGCATATTAAAGACGCACAGGAAGAAGTGGCTGAAAAAGTGTTATTACTTGATAAGGCCAAAAAAACACTTTCCACCAAAGAATCCGTTCTCAAAAATAAAAAGGATGAACTGGATAAAATCATTGCTACAACAGAAAAGGAAGAGCGTCATTTTTCAAAACTATCCGCAGAAGCTCGTGAAAAAATAGAGCCCCGCCTGTTGAATTCATACGATAGAATCAGAACCAACTACCGAAATGGGCTTGCCGTAGTACCGATTGTCCGTGATGCCTGTGGCGGATGCTTCAATGCTATTCCACCACAACGTCAAAGTGAGATTCGTCAACACAAAAAAATTATCGTTTGCGAAAATTGTGGGAGAATCCTCGTTGATGGCGAACTTAATGACGGTGTAGATGTGAAATAACTGTTTTTCGGGATGCAAGGGTCGACTAACTTGCAGGATGATGTATAAGGTTTTATCTTTTACTGCCACCTATTTATTCATTTTCTTTTTTTTCATCCCGGTTTGCCGGGCAGGAGAGTCATATACTTTCGATTTTGACACGAACTGCAGGAATGCTTATGCAGAAATCATTAAACTAAAATTAAACACCGGCAGACTTATTCTCGAAGAGGAAAAAAAACTGCATCCCAATAATCTTGTTCCTTATTTTCTGGATAACTACATTGATTTTTTTACTCTTTATTTTAATGAAGATCCTGATGAATACAGGAGAAGAAAACCATTTCTCGAACAACGCTTGGAATTGATGAAAAAAGGAGATCCGACCTCTCCTTTTTATCTTTTTTCACGTTCAGTAATTTATTTTCAATGGGCAGCAGTAGAGATTAAATTCGGTGAACGTTGGGACGCCGCCTGGTCTTTTCGGAAATCCTTTTTGACTGGCAATGAAAATCTGCAAAAATATCCTGATTTCCAACCATCACGAATGTTGCAGGGCGCAATGCAGGTTGCAGCGAGTACGATACCCCCGGGATATCAGTTTGTAAGTAATCTGCTTGGAATAAAAGGCTCTCTTACTACGGGTATGAGTAATTTAGAATCAATGCTGGGTAGCAACGACCCATTTGCATTGATTTTTCACGATGAGGGTTCATTTTATTACCTATACCTGAAATTTTATATTCTTAATCAACGGGAACAGGTATTTAAATATATCCATCAACAAAATTGGGATACAAAAAATAATTATCTGCTCGCGTACCTGGTAGCGAATCTTTCCCTCAACAATCAGGACGCGTCACTTACAGAAAGAATCATCAATCGGCTAAATCGTGATCCTGGTTATCTTGATTTATCCACCTGGGATATGCAGATGGGATATGCAAGAGCAGATCGCCTCGACAACGAATCGATCATATACCTCGAACGTTTTCTCTCTAGATTTAAAGGGAAATTTTACGTAAAAGATGTACTGCAGAAAATCAGCTGGATTTACTACCTGCAGGGTAATAGCGAAAAAGCAAAGGCTGCAAGGGCAAGAATATTAGTTTTGGGAAGCATAGAAACCGATGCAGATAAACAAGCGCTTAAGGAGGCTCAATCGGGGCGGTGGCCAAACGAGTTGTTACTCCGGGCGCGTCTGCTGGATGACGGAGGTTATTACGTTCGTGCACTTCAGCTTTTTAGCGGAAAAACTGCATCATCCTTTTCAGACCCGACTGACCTGCTGGAGTATTATTACAGGACCGGCAGGATTTATGACGCACTTAACCGTACTGACGAAGCCATGAAAGCCTACGAGGAAGCCCTTCGTTTGGGAGAGAACCGACGAGAATATTATGGTGCCAGGGCATCCCTGCAAATTGGTTATATATATGAAATTCGGGGTGACAAGAAAGGTGCACTCCTTTATTTTAGAAAAGTACTGGAGATGAAATCACATGACTATAAAAACGCCTTGGATCAAAAGGCGAAAGCGGGTATCGAACGCTGTACAGATGGTTAGAATTTTCGCTATATTTCATTTCAGAATCATTATATGCTGCTCCAATTACATATACAGAACTATGCAATTATAGAAGAAATTGTTATTGATTTTTCTGAGGGATTGCAAATAATAACAGGCGAAACTGGCGCAGGCAAATCGATCATCGCTGGTGCATTATCACTTGTTCTGGGAGAAAGAGCTGATACTTCAGTTCTTAGAAACCGAAACCAAAAAGCGATAGTTGAAGCCAGTTTTCGTGTGGCACGCTTAAAAGATGTTGAAAAATTCCTGGCAGACGAAGAATTGGATAAAGAACAGGAACTTGTGTTGCGTCGCGAAATAAGCGTAAATGGGAAATCCAGGGCCTTCGTAAACGATACACCCGTCAATTTGGATCAATTAAGACGACTCAGTAGCTTACTGGTAGACCTGCATCAACAATTTGATATTCTTGCACTTGGAGAAGCCGGATTTCAACTGGCCGTGGTAGATGCTCTTGCCGCGAATGGACTTATATTGAAAAAATACCATACTCTTTTTCAACAATTGCTTGTTAGTCGCACAGAGCTCTCACAATTGAAAATGAAACAGGCGGTGGCGGATAAAGAAAATGATTATCACCAGTTTTTATTTTCGGAACTGGACGAAGCCGCATTTAAAGAAAATGAATTTGAGGATGCTGAAATGCTATTGAAACGATTGAGTCATTCGGAAGCAATTAAAAATGTGTTGTCAGGCATGCATTTTAACTTATCTGATTCCGAGCAACCGTTGATACAGCAGCTAAAACTTTTTACTCAACAACTGGAACCTTATAAGGCCTATCACGAAAAGTTCCCCGAAATAATACAACGACTTTCCTCAACGTATATTGAATTACAGGATCTTTCTGAAGAAATAGAATCATTGAATGCTGGTATCCGGTTCGACAATGAACTGATTGAAAAATTAAACGAGAGGATTCATTTGGGATATAAACTGTTTAAAAAACACGGCGTTGCATCAACACTTGAGTTGATAGCGGTTCGCGAGAAACTTCAAAATAAACTATCAGAATCGCTCAACATTGCGGAAGAGATACATACAAGAGAAAAGTCAGTTGAATTACTTGTGAAGGAATCAACGGAGATCGCACGTAAATTATCATTGAACAGAAATGCAGAAACAGGGATACTGGACTCAAAAATAAATGAATTGTTGAAAAAGGTTGGAATGCCCAATGCCAGAATTCGGGTTGTATCCGGAATCTGTGAATTGAACGAGCAGGGTATCGATAACATAGAATTTTTATTCGACGCCAATAACAGCAACCGGTTTGAATCCATTAGAAAAGTAGCGTCAGGCGGTGAATTGAGCCGGCTAATGTTATGCATTAAGTCGTTGGTAGCGCAATCCATGGATATGCCAACTTTATTGTTTGACGAAATAGATACGGGAATTTCTGGAGAGGCAGCCAGGCAGGTGGGGATCATTTTAAAGGACTTGTCCCGTAAACGACAAGTGATTTGTATTACGCATCAACCGCAGATAGCCGCTAAAGGAGATACTCATTTCTATGTTTTTAAAGAAATGAAGGAAGAAATTGCAAATACAAAAATTTGCCAGCTCGATCAGGAATCAAGGATTACTGTCATTGCTAAAATGATTTCAGGCGAAAAACCTACCGCCGCTGCAATGGAAAACGCACGTGAATTGGTTAACTGATTTTAATCTGCCTTATTTACGCTACCCGCTCCTGAAATATCCTGAGATACACTGGCATTTCCTTTGTAACTTATGTTTCCAGCGCCGCTGACGTCAGCTTTCAGTTTAACACTGGCATATACTTGGGCACTGCCAGCCCCGGATATTTGAACGGTAGTATTTTCAGTGAGCAGATCATAACAATATGCATGTCCCGCACCACTCAGGTCAATATCGAGATCTTTAGTTTGTCCCTTGAGTTTAATTGATCCGCTCCCGGAAATACCTGATGTTATTTTTGGTGCGTCGACTTCCATTTGAATGTCTCCCACACCGCTAGCCTGTAGACTGAGCTCTTCCGAACTGGAAATTTTAGTCTGGCCAATAATATCACTTGATCCCGAAACTTCAATGCTTTTATAATTTGGTGAACTCACATATATGTTGAGGTCACCTGAAGGAATAAGATTCACACCATCTTTAGTTTGAATTTTTATTCTTTCCCCCTCCTGAGTTATTTCTACATAACGCAGTAAATTTTCATCACCTTCAATTTTTATTGGTTTCATCTCGCCTTGGGTCACCATTAACTTGACGTTGCCATCCGCTTCCACTTCGGTAAAGGAAGAAACCGTTTTTTCTTCTGTTTTGATATTTCCGTTTCCCCGGATACGTTTACCCATAAAACGGCAGGCGGTAAGTCCGGTTAATACGATAAACCCTAAGAAAAATAGCTTCTTCATGGTAATGTTTTAATATGAAAAGTTCGGTTTTTCTACCGGTAAGAAAAAAATAATTCCACTGTGACGCTATTTCTCATGAAAAGGTTACAAATGTTATCTTTGCAACTCCATGAACGAAAAAATTCTCATCCTAGATTTTGGTTCCCAATATACTCAGCTGATAGCCCGCAAGGTGAGAGAAGCCAATGTATTTTGCGAAATCGTACCGTTCGATAAAAAAATTGTACCCGATGCATCTCTTAAAGGTATCATTTTGTCGGGTTCGCCTTTTTCAGTAAATGATCCTAAGGCGCCTATTGTAGATGTAAAAGCATTACATAGAAAATTTCCAATCCTCGGTATTTGTTACGGTGCCCAACTCACTGCAAAAGAATTTGGAGGCAAAGTGGCCAACAGCAGTAAACGTGAATATGGTCGCGCGCTCATGAATATTATTAAAGACGACAACATGTTGCATGGCGTGAACGATCTGTCCCAGGTTTGGATGAGTCATGCCGATACGATACTGGAACTACCCGCGGGATTCGATGTGCTGGCTAAAACCGACTCAATTCCTTACGCAGCTTTCAGAAATAATGGTGAGGGATTTCCTTTATATTGTTTGCAATTTCATCCCGAAGTATACCATTCCACTGAAGGGAAAAAGATTATTTACAACTTTCTCGTTGACGTCTGTGGCTGTAAGCAGGATTGGACGGCAGCTCATTTTATCAGCGACACGGTAGCAGCGTTAAAAAAATCCATTGGTAAAAAGAAAGTAATTATGGCCCTTAGCGGTGGTGTAGATTCCACCGTTGCGGCTACATTAATCAATCAGGCCATAGGAAAAAATCTCTACGGTTTTTTTATTGACAATGGTGTTCTGCGAAAAAATGAATACGAACAGGTTCTCGAAACGTATAAGAAAATAGGATTGAACGTGAAAGGCGTAGATGCGAAAAAACAATTTTATAAAAAACTAAAAGGAAAAACAGATCCCGAAGAAAAGCGTAAAGCAATAGGTAAACAATTCATAAAAATATTCTCGGACGAAGCTGGAAAGAAAAAAGGAATTGATCTGCTTGGTCAGGGCACCATATATCCTGATGTGATCGAAAGTACTTCCGTTCATGGTCCTTCACAAACTATAAAATCTCATCACAATGTGGGGGGCCTTCCAAGGAAAATGAAACTTGGTCTGGTGGAGCCCCTCCGATATCTTTTTAAAGATGAAGTGAGACGTGTCGGTAAGGAGCTGGGTATCCCTGATGAACTGCTGCAGAGACACCCTTTCCCAGGTCCCGGACTCGCTATTCGCATTTTAGGAGAAGTAAATCCTGAAAAAGTATCTCTGCTTCAAAAAGCTGATCACATTTTCATTCAGGCACTGCACGAACAGCAACTTTATGGGTCAATCTGGCAGGCGGGCGCGATCCTATTACCGGTAAAAAGTGTAGGTGTGATGGGAGATGAACGAACCTATGAATTCACTGTGGCACTTCGAGCAGTTACATCCGTGGATGGCATGACGGCCGACTGGGCCCATCTTCCTTATGATTTCCTCGCACATGTATCTAACGAAATAATAAATCAGGTGAAAGGGATCAATCGAGTAGTTTATGATATCAGCAGTAAACCACCTGCAACGATAGAGTGGGAATAATATAATTTATGAACAAAAGCCTCCGATTTCTTTTGTCCTGCTGTTTTCTATTAACAGTAATAAATAAAGGGTTTACTCAAAGTTCAGATAGTACAAGATACCACATTGCAGTATTTCTCCCGTTGTATCTTGATTCGGCTTTTGATACCAACGGTAATTATAAATTTGACCAGATTTTTCCAAAATATCTGAGTCCCGGCCTTGAGTTTTATGAGGGTCTCGTACTGGCTATGGATTCTCTCAGAAAAAAGGGAACTGCTATTGAAATAACGGTGTATGATACAAAAAGTTCATCGAAATCAATACAGCAGATTCTGGAAGAATCGGATTTCATTAAAACGCAGCTGATTGTTGGGCAGGTAAATGCCACGGAATTAAGATTCCTTGCTAATGCTGCGAGGAATCTGACCGTTCCTTTTGTCAATGTGAACTTTCCCAATGACGGTGGAGTGACAAACAATCCGGAATTTGTAATATTAAATACTACACTTCATACACACTGCGAAGCCATTTATAAATTCATCCAGCGAAATTGGGCTACATCTAATATCCTTTATCTGCGGAAGGCGGGGGTTCAGGAAGACAAACTGCGGAATGATTTTGACGAGATTGGCAAAACTACGGCGTCTGTTCCTTTAAAAATGAAGTATATTAATATTGATAATAGTATTGACCTTCATCAAATTGTACCCTTTCTTGATAGTAATTTGAAAAATATAATATTGGTGGGAAGCCTTGATGAAAATTTCGGTAAAAATATATGCGCAAAACTTGCACCCATAAGTAAATCGTATCCCCTGAAAATCATCGGAATGCCTACCTGGGATGCTGTTACAGATTTTAACGCACCGGCTTATACTGATCTCGAAATATATTACACATCACCTTTTTATATCAATCCAACAGACAGCCTGGCATTGTCAATACAGCAGTATTTTAAGACGCGGTTCTTTTCTCGTCCTTCGGATATGGTTTTTCGGGGTTATGAAACCATTCTGCACTTTGGACAAATATTAGAAATGAATAAAGGTCGATTGGATGGAAGCATTGGACTCAGGAAGTATAAAGTATTTAACGATTTTGATATTCAGCCTGTTTTTACAAACAAAGAAATCAGTGGTCAATCTTCCGGATATATGACGTTACAATACCTCGAAAACAGGAAACTCTATTACATCAAAAAAGTGAATGGCAACGTTGTTGCAGTGTACTAGTTGTTGTTTCACGAATAGACTATAATGACTTTACTGTCCTTTGATGAGAAGGGAATTTATTGCCGGCAGGGGGATTTTTATATTGATCCCTGGAAACCTGTATCAAGGGCCATTATCACGCATGCACACAGCGATCATGCTAGACCTGGTAATGGCTCTTATCTCTGTCATCATTTTACAAAACCCTTATTGCAACTTCGTCTTGGAGAGATTTCCGTACAGTCTATAGAATGGGGCGAACCTGTTTATATTAATGGCGTCAGAGTTTCCCTGCATCCGGCAGGGCACATCATTGGCTCATCACAAGTAAGAGTCGAATACAAAGATTCGGTTTGGGTTGCTGGCGGAGACTATAAAACCGAGAATGATGGAATCAGTGGTGAAATGGAAATCTTGCCTTGTGATGTTTTTATTTCTGAATCTACTTTCGGTTTGCCAATATACGAATGGAAATCTCAGAAGGAACTGTGGTATAATATTCAAAATTGGATATTATCCAACAGAGACAAGGGCTTAAATTCTGTTTTAATTGCTTATAGTCTTGGGAAAGCTCAAAGATTATTGCAATGCATAAAAGAAATATCATCTTCTATTTATGTACATGGGGCCATTTGGAATATCCAGGAAACTCTTTTAAAATCCGGATTTCAACTGCCCAAAGTGAAGAGGGTTTTACCCGGAATGACTAAGACGGATTTTAAGACAGAGATTATTTTAGCGCCCCCTTCTGCTGAGAATTCTTCGTGGATGAATCGGTTCAATCCGTATTCGCTGGGCGTATGTAGTGGATGGATGCAGGTTCGTGGTAACGTTAGAAGGAGAAACGTGGACGCAGCATTCTCATTAAGTGATCACGCCGACTGGAAAGGGCTACTTTCAGTTATTCGCGCTACCAACGCGAAAAAAGTATTTGTGACTCATGGATTTCAGGCTGCATTTAGCAGATATCTGAATGAGATTGGAATTGAATCCGGAGAGGTAAAAACAGAATTTGGTGATGAAATAGAACTGGAAAATGAAAGACAGCTTTTGCGGGACGAACAGGAAAAACTATGAGACGTTTTGCACTTTTAATTCAAAAACTTGGTGCTGCCACTAAAACGAATAGTAAGCTGGAGGCACTTGTTGAGTATTTCAAAGAAGCAGACGACAGGGATAAAATCTGGATGATTGCAATTTTCAGTGGGAGAAAACCGAAAAGAGTGATTTCTTCCGGTGATCTCGTTAATTATTGCCTGGAAATAACCCGATTGCCCGTCTGGTTGTTTGCGGAATGCTATCACACAGTTGGTGATCTGGCGGAAACTTTATCTTTACTTATACCTGAAGGTAAAGGAGCAAACTCGGGAATGCAGCTAAACTACTTTTTAGAAAAACTCACTTTTTTGTCGAAAGCGAATGAAACCGAGAAAAAAAATTTTATCCTGGAATCCTGGAAAGACCTGAGTAGAAGTGAAATGTTTGTTTTCAATAAACTCATCACTGGAAATTTTAGAATCGGTGTATCTCAGAAAATGATTATTAATGCGCTCGCCAGAACTACTAAAAATGACCCCGCAATAATAGCCCATAGGATTAGTGGTAACTGGGACCCGTTTACATTCCCTTTCAGTGAATTAACCGGCACGGCATCTCAATTACTTGATGATTCCAGGCCATATCCATTTTATCTTGCTTACGCATTGGATGAAGATTTGGAATCTCTCGGTAATCCGGAAGATTGGTTTGCAGAATGGAAATGGGACGGTATACGTGGTGAGATCATTCTCAGGAATTCTCAACTCTTTGTGTGGAGCAGAGGAGAGGAACTCATGACGGAAAAATTTCCAGAATATAGGCCGCTTCAGCATATTCTTCCGGAAGGTACTGTGCTGGATGGAGAAATTATATGTCTTATTGCAAACGATGCCGATCCATCTCAATTTATACCATTGCCGTTTGCGGTATTGCAAACAAGAATCGGCAGAAAAACGATAACCCGCAAACAACTTCTTGAGGCTCCAGTAGGATTTATTGCTTATGATCTGCTTGAATTTCAGGGGCAGGACTTTCGGGACCGGCCTCAATGGGAAAGAAGAGCACAGTTGGAAAAAATTATCGCAGAAGTCCGCCAACCGTTTTTTAGGATTTCACCACTCATAACATTTCAAGGATGGGTCAATTTAGCGTTAATACGCCACAAGGCACGGGAGCTAGGTAGCGAAGGTCTGATGTTGAAAAGAAGGGATGCGATTTATCAAACTGGACGAAAAAGAGGTGATTGGTGGAAATGGAAAATAGATCCGCTTGTAATAGATGCAGTAATGGTTTATGCTCAGAAAGGACATGGCAGAAGAAGTAATTTATACACAGATTTTACTTTTGCGGTTCGGAAAGGTGATGAGCTTGTAACGTTTACTAAAGCTTATTCAGGATTGACTGACAAAGAATTCAATGAGGTAGATCATTTTGTGAAAAAGAATTCAGTCGAAAAGTTTGGGCCTGTCCGGACAGTAAAACCTGAACTCGTTTTTGAAATTGCATTTGAGGGTATTGCCGAATCTAAGCGACATAAATCAGGGGTTGCTCTTCGGTTCCCCCGCATCAGCCGATGGCGAAAAGATAAAAAGCCCGATGAAATTAATACATTGGAGGACCTGCAATTAATGTTGAAACAATACGGGAAAGTTCAATTTAAGTTTTAATCTGTGTGACTTATTGGGTTAATTTTAATGAAATGAAGAAGATTTATGTGGTTCTTGGATTGATTGTTATTTCTTCCAGTTCATTTATTTTTTTTATAAAAGGAGAGGATCCTGTTAGCATACCACAAAGTAAACAAAGAAGGGGCGATCCGAAAGCAGGTCTTGCCTATCTTACTACGGGCGATTATCTGAGAAGTGGCATACCTCTTTCTTTTTTTAAAATGGGTTTCGGAAAAAATACGGTTAACTATTTGAACCGGGATGGTGAAAATAAAGATATCCCGTATGATTATACAGTTGTCCATGCGCCAAATGGTGAACCTGTTGTTGCTCCCAACTGCATGCAATGTCATGCCCAGGTTTTTGAAGGAAGACTAATAATGGGGCTGGGAAACAGTACTGTTGATTTTACCCACGGCGAAAAAATGAATTCTAAAAACGCATCCGCCGTTGAAAACCTTCTGAAAAATGTCGATCCCGCAAAGTTTGACGCGGCTGAACCATTTCTGCAGGTCGTAAAAGGCATCGGAGGACAGCTTCATACAGAGGTTCGCGGAGTAAATGTTGCCGACAGACTAGCAGCGTTGCTCGCAAGCCACAGGGATCCCAAAACGTTTCGCTGGAATGATAAGGCCATGCTCGATATTCCGAAAGAGGTAATTCCGACTGATGTGCCAGCCTGGTGGATGTTGAAAAGGAAAAACGCCATGTTTTATAATGGATTTGGAAGAGGTGATTTTGGCAGATTCCTGATGGCATCCAATTTATTGACCGTAAATGATACCTCAGAATCCCGGGAAGTCGATGCACGTTTTAATGATGTACTGGCGTACATCTATTCGATTCAACCACCGGCTTATCCATATCCGATTAATAAAAAACTGGAGAAAGAAGGTAATATTTTATTTATACAACATTGTTCTAAATGCCATGGGCTATATGGCAGTGAAGAAAAATACCCGAATCTTTTAATTCCGGAATCCGAAATTAAAACAGATTCTTTTTTGTTTAAAAGTAATTATCAGAGTTACCAATTTGTTGAATGGTTTAATAACTCCTGGTTTGCTCAGGGGGATCATCCGGCAAGACTCGAACCGTTCGATGGTTACATTGCGCCACCGCTGGACGGTATTTGGATAACGGCACCCTATCTTCACAATGGTTCTGTGCCGGACCTTGAAACCCTGCTGAACAGCAAAGAGCGACCTGTATATTGGTCACGTGATTTTGAGAAACCCATCTATGATTATTTTAAACTGGGTTGGAAATATACTGTTCAGGATTCAACCTCAGGCAATACAACTTACAATACCCATTTGCCAGGATATGGAAATTATGGGCATGCTTATGGCGATAAACTGAATAATCATGAAAGGAAAGCCATTATTGAATATTTAAAAACATTGTGAGCGTAGCCCATAGTATCTAATGTCTCAATATCTGCCGATGCTGTTAAAAGAAAGCAAGGGATACCAGGTTCTTCTTTCCTGGTTTAAATCAAAAGGAATTCGTCCGTTTGATTTTCAGGAAGAAACCTGGATGCACATCATTCAGTCGAGATCAGGTCTCGTGAATGCACCTACGGGTTGCGGCAAAACATTTTCCGTTTTCCTTGGAGCAGTAATAGAATTTATTAATGAACATCCTGAAAGCTATAAGGTAAAAAAAAATAACCACCTTCTGTTGGTTTGGATAACTCCACTGCGCGCATTGGCGAAAGATATTGGTCGCGCTATGCGAGAGGTTATAGACGACTTGGGAATGCAGTGGAAAGTAGGCATTCGAAATGGTGATACGGAAATAAGTGAAAGGCAGAAACAACAACGACAAATGCCGGAGGTTCTTATCATTACTCCCGAAAGTTTGCATTTGCTGCTGGCACAAAAAAATTACCCCGAAGTTTTTAAACACCTGAGGATTTTAGCAGTTGATGAATGGCATGAACTACTGGGATCCAAACGCGGAGTACAGGTGGAACTTGCTATTTCCCGAATTGCATATCTGCGTGAAACCAGTGAGCCGTATACCTTTTCTCTATGGGGTATTTCTGCAACAATCGGAAATCTGGAACAGGCAATGGAAGTTCTGATGTCGTCTATAATGAATAAAATAAATTATGCACCGACAATAATCAAAGCGAATATCAACAAACGTATTGATATCGAATCCATTATACCAGACGAGATTGAGAAATATCCTTGGGCAGGTCACCTTGGCATCAAACTAGTCAATAAAATAATTCCCATCATTGAAAAAAGCCGCACTACGCTCATTTTTATAAATACGCGTGGAATGAGCGAACGATGGTATCAGGAAATACTCAATGTGGCGCCCGAACTTTCAGGAGCGGTGGCATTACATCACGGATCCATAGATATGGAATTAAGGCTATGGGTTGAGGAATCGTTGCATACCGGAAAATTAAAAGCAGTCGTATGCACATCAAGCCTCGATCTGGGAGTCGACTTCCGTCCCGTAGAAACTGTAATTCAAGTCGGTTCTCCGAAAGGAGTAGCTCGTTTTTTACAACGTGCGGGAAGGAGTGGTCACCAGCCAGGCGAATTGAGCAAAATTTATTTCCTGCCAACACATTCACTGGAACTCGTGGAAGCAGCAGCGTTGAAGTCTGCACTGAAACAGCATTTTATTGAAAAACGCGAACCTATGTTATTGTGTTTTGACGTGTTAATTCAATATCTGGGAACACTGGCGATTGGAGAGGGGTTTTATCCTGACAGGATTTTCAATGAGATCTCGTCCACTTATTGTTTTCGTGAAATCAAAAAGGAAGAATGGCAACAAACGCTCCATTTCATTACGGAGGGAGGACAGGCTTTACAGCAATACGATGAATATAAAAAAGTGGAGGTCGTTGAGGGACTTTATAAAATCACCAGCCGAAGAATTGCCATGCGCCACAGGCTGCACATAGGAACTATAGTAAGCGAGGCAATGATGAAAGTGAAATTTTTAGGCGGTGGTTTTGTCGGAGTCATAGAAGAATATTTTATTTCCAGGCTGAATCCGGGAGACGTATTTACACTGGCCGGAAGGAACCTGGAATTTATGATGATAAAAGAAATGACTGCTATTGTAAAAAAGTCAAATGCTAAAAAATCGATAGTTCCCAGCTGGAATGGTGGGCGCATGCCTTTGTCTGCAAATTTGGGTTTCATGCTTCGCAAAAAATTTGATGAGGTTCATAAAATACTGCACACCACCAGTTCCGATGAAACAGATATCGAATTAAGGGTTTTAAAACCATTATTTGAATTACAGGAATCGTTGTCGCACATTCCAAAGGAAAATGAGTTACTGATTGAACAAATTGAAACCAATGATGGATTTCATTTGTTTGTTTATCCCTTTGAAGGAAGACTTGTTCACGAAGCGATGGCCGCGTTGTTGGCATTCAGAATCAGCAGGATACTGCCCATTAGCTTTTCGTTTGCTATGAACGACTATGGATTTGAATTGCTAAGTGATCAGCCAATTCCATTGGACGATACGAATGTTTATGATATTTTCTCAGAAGAAAATCTTGCAACCGATATCCAGCGTAGTGTAAACAGCGCGGAAATGGCTCGAAGAAAATTTAGAGATATAGCTGTCATTGGAGGGTTGATTTTTCAAGGTTACCCCGGCGATTTTAAAAAAACCAAACATTTGCAGTCTTCAGCCGGACTTTTGTTCAACGTATTCAGTGAATATGATCCGCATAATCTGCTGTTACGTCAGGCCTATCATGAAGTAATGGAACAGCAAATGGAAGAACTCAGGCTTCGCAATATGCTCGCAAGAATATTAAAAGGTAAAATCGTAATTCGGTTTCCTGAAAAATTAACTCCTTTCTGTTTCCCCATAAAAGTTGATAGTATGCGCGAAGACCTTTCTTCGGAGAAACTTGCGGACAGGGTAAAAAAAATGCAACAACAATTGACAGACATTCACGAAAAAAAGCCGGTAAAATAAAATATCTTTACTGTCTTGCAAAAACCCGTTTCTCATAAAATCCTCAGCGCACAATTCTGGCTTACGACGGAAAGGACCATGTATTGGGAAGAAGAAAAAGCTTTAATCGTTTCCGACCTGCACTTTGGCAAAACAGGTCACTTTAGAAAGTCGGGCATTCCGGTACCAACCAACATTTATAAAGAAGATCTCCAAAGACTGGTTACTCAGATTCAATATTTTCAACCGTCAGAACTGATAGTAGTTGGAGACATGTTTCATAGTCATGCAAACAGGGAGCTGGAATTATTTTTGAAATGGAGATCCGATCTCAATAATATAAATATTAAACTGGTTCGTGGTAACCACGATATACTTGAAGAAAATTGGTACAGCAAAGCAGGAATTCAGTTGAGTGCACGAAACCTTTCTATGCAACAATTCCATTTCGTGCACGATATTAGTGATCAGTTAAATCACAAAGACGGATTTATCAAAAATATAAGCGATGGTAGTTCCTATTTTTTCTCCGGTCACTTGCATCCGGGAATTCGAATTCAAGGCCCTGGAAAACAATCCTTATGTTTTCCTTGTTTCTATTTCGGTAAAAAATTTGCCGTTTTGCCAGCTTTTAGCAGATTCACCGGAGTGGCTTTAATCAGGCCGGATACCGAAGAAGAAGTTTTTGCAATAGTGAATCATGAGATTATTCGACTTCATTAAAATTCTTTTTCCCAAAACCGGATTACATTCTACGAGCATTATATTTTAGTTCATCTTTCTCTTTAACGTTGTTACCTGATCCTGTAAATTACTCACCAGGCTCGCGAGTTGATTTACGTCCCAACGTTGTTCGGTATTAGCTTTACTTACTACCATCTCAGCCTTCCAAATTTCAAGTATGTCTTCTGCGTTTACTGTGTAGGGCTGAAAAACAGTATTGTCACTTATAAGTGTAATTTTATTTTTAAGCTTATTATTCTTCATGACTCTTTTGTAAACGATACCTTCATTTCGGGAGACAACTATGTATGTCAGATTGCTTTTTACATTTTCAAGGTTATCGATTTTTTCAGCAACTATAACAGACCCACTGGGCGTAGGAAGCATGGAATCGCCTACAATTTCAAAAGCCCTGTAATTTCCTGGCGCTAACATAGGCAGTGTAAACGTATTCAATTCATCCAGAAACTCCGGATCACCATAACTGGCCAGATATCCTGCTGCTGCCTTCACTGGCACCAATTGAATGGAGTTTGGCAGCGCAGCCATTTTCTGTGCCCTCCGTTTGGCCAGATAATTACTTCCTTTCACGTCCTGCATTTTTTTACGAAGCAGTTCATCCAGCGAGAGCCGGAACATGTCACTTACAACTTCCAGCACTTCCAATCTGGGTTCTGCCCGTTCTTCTTCATACGCTCCAAGCAGTGATCTCTTAATTTTCAGTTTATTGGCAAATTCTTCCTGAGTCCATCCTCTAAGCTTGCGGAGATATTTGAGATTTTGCGCGGCAATTGACATCGCTAATAGTTTTAGCGAAAATACTAAATTATTTAACAAAAAGGACAAAACTGCTTAAAATTTGATGAAATTCAGTTAAATGTTCCTGTTACTCTCACACACTCACACTCTTACACTTGTTTTAGTACCTTTGCAGACTGTCAATTTGACCCTAAAATGTTGATAGCATTATATTTGAACACAGAATCAATTCATACTCAACTCTAGTCATATGGTGAGTTTCTTATCGAAGCTTTTTGGAGGTAATAAGTCGGAAAAAGATATTAAAACAATTATGCCGAAGGTTGAACAGATCAACCAGTATCAGGCCGCATATTTCTCAATTTCAAATGATGCTTTAAGAGCAAAAACGGATGAATTCAAAGTAAGAATCAAAGAACATCTGCAGGAAATAGATAACAATATTGCAGACCTGGGGAAAAAAGCAGAAGAGCTGCCATTCAGCGATATATCGGGTAAAGATGCGTTGTACATAGAGATGGATGAGCTGAAGAAAAAACGCGATGACCTGATTGAGGAAGTGCTGGATTCTATTCTTCCCGAAGCATTTGCCGTCGTTAAAGAGACCGCCCGTCGATTCAAAGAAAACACGCAAGTAATTACAACTGCTAATAATCGCGACAAAGAACTTAGTGTCATCAAGGACTATGTAAAAATAGATGGTGAAAATGCAATTTATAGCAATAGTTGGATGGCGGCTGGTGGAGCGATTACCTGGAATATGATTCATTATGATGTACAATTAATTGGAGGCGCGGTATTGCACAGTGGTAAAATTGCGGAGATGGCGACTGGCGAGGGAAAGACCCTGGTTTCGACACTGCCGGCTTACCTCAATGCGCTGGCGGGTGAAGGCGTTCATCTGGTGACCGTGAACGACTATCTGGCCCGACGCGACTCGGAGTGGAACGGACCTATTTTCGAATGGCTCGGTATCTCGGTTGATTGTATTGATAAACATGAACCGAATAGCGAAGCTCGTCGTAAGGCTTATCTGGCGGATATCACTTATGGAACCAACAATGAGTTTGGATTCGATTATTTGCGTGACAACATGGTTCACACGCCAGATGAAATGGTACAAAGAAAACACCATTTTGCTATGGTGGATGAAGTAGATAGTGTATTGATTGATGATGCCAGAACACCGCTTATTATTTCCGGTCCTGTTGCCAAGGGCGACGACCAGCAGTTTCATCTCCTGAAAAGCCGCGTTGAAAGATTGGTTGAGGCGCAAAAAAAAGTGGCCAATCAATATTTAAATGAGGCCAGGAAGAAATTTGCAGAAAACAATGATGATCCGAAAGATGGCGGTATGGCACTCATGCGTGCACATCGCGGACTGCCAAAGTCCGGTCCGTTGATCAAATTTCTGAGCGAACCCGGCATAAGGGTAAAGTTGCAGAAGTCGGAAAACTACTACCTGGCAGACCAGCAAAAAGAAATGCCTAAGGTTGATAGTGAACTTTATTTTAGTATCGATGAAAAAAATAATTCGGTCGATCTGACGGATAAAGGCATTCATACGATCACCCGTGAAGGCGAAGATCCGGAATTTTTTATTCTGCCGGATATTGGTATCAAACTCGCTGATATCGAAAAAAGCGAAATGACTGCAGAAGAAAAATTTCAGCAAAAAGAAGCGCTGTTAAATGAGTATGCCATTAAAGCGGATCGTATACATACCGTGCAGCAATTACTAAAAGCATATACTTTATTTGATAAGGATGTGGAATACGTAGTTCTTGACGGGCAGGTAAAAATTGTTGATGAACAAACGGGTCGTATTCTGGAAGGTCGCCGTTATAGTGATGGATTGCATCAGGCCATTGAAGCCAAAGAAAATGTGAAGATTGAAGCGGCTACCCAAACCTATGCAACAGTGACTCTACAGAACTATTTTAGAATGTACCACAAACTGGCAGGTATGACCGGTACGGCGGAAACAGAAGCAGCTGAATTATGGGATATATATAAACTGGATGTGGTTACAATCCCAACGAACGTGCAGATGATTCGTAAAGATTCACAGGATCTGGTGTACAAAACAAAAAGGGAAAAATATAAAGCGGTCATTGACGATATTGAAAAACTGCGATCTGAAGGACGACCTTCACTTGTGGGTACTACGTCTGTTGAAGTGAGTGAACTCTTAAGTAAAATGCTTCATGGTAAAAAGATCCCTCACAACGTGCTGAACGCAAAACAACATGCCCGGGAAGCCCAGGTAGTGGCTGAGGCCGGATTGACTGGTGCCGTTACGATTGCAACCAATATGGCAGGTCGCGGTACAGATATTAAATTGGGTCCAGGTGTGAAAGAAGCGGGAGGACTGGCAATCATTGGAACTGAAAGACACGAGAGTCGCCGCGTTGACCGCCAGCTAAGAGGTCGTGCGGGACGACAGGGAGATCCTGGTACCACACAATTTTATTCAGCCCTGGAAGACGACCTCATGCGTATGTTTGGCAGTGAGCGTATCGCCTCCCTCATGGACAAGATGGGTTATAAGGAAGGTGAAGTGATCCAGCATAGTATGGTCACAAAAAGTATTGAACGGGCACAGAAGAAAGTAGAAGAAAATAATTTTGGCATTCGTAAAAGGTTGCTGGAGTATGATGATGTGATGAATAAACAGAGGAATGTTGTTTATAAAAAAAGAAATCACGCATTGTTCGGAGATCGGCTGGCACTCGACTTGGATAATGCCTTTTATTCAGTAGCGGAAGGTATATTAAATAGTTATCGCGATGTTGAAGATTTCGCCGGATTCAAAGTGGCGGTGATACTGAATTTTGGAGTAGATACCGCAATTACAGAAGAAGAATTTCTAAAAGATAGCGCCGCCGAATTGGTTGAAAAACTGTATCAGGAGGGAACCCTCAATTATGAGCACAGAATGTCGGAAGTACAAAAAGACGCAATTCCTGTATTCAAAAATATTCTGATTAATCAGGGACGTCACATTGAAAATGTGGTCGTTCCATTTTCCGACGGTAAAAAAGTAATAAATGTACTTGCCAACCTTCAGAAAACACTCGATACCCAGGGGCGGGAATTGATGAACGCAGTGGAACGGCAGATTACATTGTCGATCATCGACGATACCTGGAAAGAACACCTGAGGGCTATGGACGATTTGAAACAAAGCGTGCAGACAGCCTATCTGGAACAAAAAGATCCGCTGGTCATTTATAAAATGGAAGCATTTGAATTATTCCGGACAATGGACAGCAACATGAATAAAGAAATAGTTAGTTTTCTTTGCCATTGTTCTATTCCGGTTGAACAGCAAACTCCTATTCGCGAAGGTCATGAGAAGAAAACAGATATGAGCCGGATGAAAATCAGGAAGGATGAGCTTGTAGCAGCGGGCGCCGGATCAGGACCGATCGTGGATGAAGGGAAGGATTATTATGAGCCTTCTGAGCCAGTGAAACAGGAGCCGATTAAAGTGGGACCAAAAGTCGGAAGAAATGATCCGTGTCCATGTGGAAGTGGGAAGAAGTATAAGCAGTGTCATGGCAGGGAAAATTAACTGTTATGGATTATGAGTTATTGTTTGTTACATTCCGGTTCTTTTAGTAACAAAAAAGCATTCCGTAAGAATGCCTTGCTCATAACCCATATCTTATAATCTATAATCCTTACTTAACTGCCAGTTTATTCACGCTACGAGTCAGTTTGCTTTTAAGATTGGCAGCTTTATTTTTGTGGATGACGCCCTTTTTTGCCAAACGGTCAATTAGGGAGGCGATTTCTGGCATTTTGTCGCCCGCAGCTTTAGGTTCCTTGATGGCTTTCAGGTCACGAATCGCGTTTCTGGTTGTTTTACCATAATAACGGTTGCTATCGCGACGTTTGGTAGCCTTGCGTACATCTTTTTTCGTTGCCCTGTGATTAGCCATGCATTCAGAAATTTGGACGGCAAAGGTAGGAAAATCGGGCAAATATTGAAAAATAATCCGCAAGTTTCTTTTGCCGATATTTGCAGAGCGATTAATGTCAAAAAATGAAAGACTTACAGTATATAACGAATTCATCCCCTTCGTTCATAGAAAGTTTATATCAGGATTTTGTAAAAGACCCACAAAGCGTTGACCCTGAATTCAAAAAGTTTTTTGAAGGCTTCGATTTTGCGCTTACCCAAGGTAAAAACGGTAACGGACAGGCACCGGTTTCTAAAGAAGCAATCTTTAAAACGAGTGATGGAGTAGACTGGAAAAAGGAATTAGGTGCCTATCGCCTCATCCTTGGTTACCGGAATAAAGGGCATTTGATTGCCAAGACGAATCCAATTCGCCCACGTAAGGACCGCGGTGCAAATCTGGACCTGGGTTTTTTTGGTTTTGCAGAGGAAGATCTGGATAAACCTTTTTTTGCTGGGAACCTGATAGGCCTCGGAACCACAAGCCTTCGTAATATTCTCACCCATTTGCAGAAATGTTACGCACACCATGTAGGCATTGAATTCAAATATATCAGCGATCAGAAAAAGATAGATTGGCTTACTTCAGAAATGGAGAAGAAATTCATAGAACCTCTGCCACTTCAAAAAAGGCAACGGATTCTTGAAAAACTGAACGAAGGTGTGATGTTTGAAAAATTCCTCCACACCAAATATATAGGTCAGAAGCGATTTTCACTGGAAGGTGGTGAAACAACCATTCCCGCATTGGACGCTATGATCAATATGGCCGCGGAACACGAAGTTCAGGAAGTAGTCATGGGTATGGCTCATCGTGGTCGTTTGAATATACTCGCAAATATTCTGGGTAAAACGTATGAACAGATTTTCAGCGAGTTTGAAGGAACCGCAAAACTTGATCAAACAATGGGAAGCGGTGACGTAAAATATCACATGGGTTATGGAAGTGAACTGACAACACCCGCAGGTAAAACAGTTCATGTTAAACTGATGCCAAACCCCTCCCATCTTGAAGCGGTAGATCCGGTAGTGGTCGGTTTTGCACGGGCCAAAGCTGACGTCTTATATAAAAGTGATTATGATAAAATTCTTCCCATCCTTATACACGGCGATGCATCAGCAGCGGGTCAGGGTATCGTATATGAAGTACTCCAAATGTGTAACCTCGAAGGATATTATACCGGAGGTACGATTCATTTTGTAATCAATAATCAAATCGGATTCACGACAGATTTTGACGAAGCCAGGAGTTCAGATTATTGCACGTCACTTGCTTCCGCATTGCACGCACCGGTATTACATGTGAATGGTGATGATCCGGAAGCTGTAGTGAAATGCGCAGAAATTGCAGCACGTTACAGGCAGGATTTTAATGCAGATATATTTATTGATATGGTTTGTTACCGCCGTCATGGTCACAACGAAGGCGATGATCCGAAATTTACGCAGCCCACACTGTACGCCATGATCGAAAAACATCCCAATCCCCGCGAAGTATATACCCAATTCCTCATCGAAAATGGGGAAAGTGACGCAAAGGACCTCGCGAAGGATATGGAGAAAAAATTCTGGAACGATTTGCAGGAGAGACTCGATGAACTCAAACAAAAACCACTACCATACAATTACCAACAACCCGAAATCGCCTGGAGAAGTCTGCGTCGGGCAACCCCGGCGGACTTCGATAAATCACCTGATACGGCGATTTCGGATGCGGATTTAAGAAAAATATTCGATGCCATGATGACATGGCCACAAACTTTTACGCCTATCAGGAAAATCGAAAAGCTTCTCCAGGATAAGCAGAAGTTATTTAATGAAGAACAAAAACTGGACTGGTCATCGGGAGAATTGCTGGCGTACGGCAGTATCGTTCTCGATGGTAAAGACGTTCGCATGAGCGGACAGGATGTTCGTCGCGGAACATTCTCACACCGGCATGCTGTTTTGAGAGATGAAAATACAGACGAAGCATATAACAGACTGAGCCGAATCCCCGATGCCAAAGGATTATTCAGGATTTATAATTCTCTTCTCAGCGAATATGGTGTACTTGGTTTCGAATATGGATATGCACTGGCTAATCCAACAACACTCGTTATCTGGGAGGCACAGTTTGGCGATTTCGGAAACGGCGCTCAGATTATGATAGATCAGTTTATCGCAGCAGGTGAACAAAAGTGGCAACGTATGTGTGGACTTGTTTTGCTACTACCACATGGTTATGAGGGGCAGGGGCCGGAACACAGCAGCGCCCGAATGGAAAGGTTCCTTCAAATGTGCGCAGAACTGAATCTTGTAGTCACAAACATCACTACTTCCGCCAATTATTTTCACGCCATGAGACGTCAGTTGGCATGGCCATTTAGAAAACCATTGATCAATTTTTCTCCAAAAGCATATTTACGCTACCCAGGCACCTATTCAAAAATATCAGATTTTACGAATGGCGCATTTCAGGAAGTAATAGATGATCAATTTGCCGGAGACCCCGCACAAGTTAAAAAAGTATTGTTTTGCTCGGGGAAAATCTATTTCGAACTGGCTGAAAGACAGACAAAAGATAACCGGAAAGACATTGCAATTATACGGCTCGAGCAGCTATATCCATTGCCGTTAAATCAACTGGATGCATTGTATAAAAAATATAGTAATGCTACCTGGTTCTGGATACAGGAAGAACCACTGAATATGGGTGCTGCCTCATTTCTGCAGATGAACCTGAAAACAATCAATTATGGTTTTATCAGTCGACAACCAGGCGCATCGCCCGCTACCGGTTATGCCAAAGTGCATGGACAGGAGCAACTGGAAATTATTGAAACAGCATTTAGTATCTGATCAGAAAACCATTGGCTTACATAGTAATTAAATTAACTTAGCGCACGTAAATTTTAAAGCAGATGATCGATATTAAAGTGCCGGCCATTGGGGAATCAATAAGTGAGGTAACCCTTATTAAATGGCTCAAGCATGACGGCGATTACGTAGACAGAGACGAAGTGATAGCCGAACTCGAAAGTGAGAAAGCAACATTCGAAGTAAATGCTGAAAAAGCAGGAACCTTAAAAACGCTTGGCAAAGAAGGTGACACTCTGAAAATTGGAGAGGTACTGGCAAATATTGACGAGTCAGGACCCAGGCCCGCAGCAAAGCAAGAGGAAAAGAAATCAGAAAGTAACGGTGTGCCGGCAGTTGAAAAAGCGGTTACAGATAAAGCAAAACCTGTTACGGAGCCGGCCAAGACCAACCCGCCTGCCACAGATACAAAAGCAACTCCCCTGGCCGCAGCAATTATTACTGATAAAAAAGTTGACAAGGGATCTATTGTCCCTTCCGGAGCAAATGGGAAGATTGTAAAACACGATGTACTGGAAGCGATAACTAATCCGGGTCGCTTACCCGGTAAAGCTTTATTTGGTCGGGATGTCCGCACAGAAAAAATGAGCAATCTGCGTAAGACGGTATCCCGCAGACTGGTGGAAGCGAAAAATACGACGGCCATGTTAACCACTTTTAATGAAGTGGATATGACTCAGGTCATGGCGCTTCGTTCAAAGTACAAGGATAAGTTTAAAGAGAAACATGGTGTGAATCTGGGCTTCATGAGTTTTTTCACCAAAGCCTGCTGTTATGCGCTGCAGGAATGGCCGGCAGTAAATGCTTATATCGACGGTGAAGAAATTGTTTATCACGATTATTGCGACATCTCCATCGCGGTGTCCGCTCCAAAAGGATTAGTGGTCCCTGTAATTCGCAACGCAGAAAGCCTGAGTATGGCGGATATTGAAAAGAAAGTAGTAGAACTTGCCGGAAAAGCAAGGGACAATAAATTGAGTATGGAAGAAATGCAGGGTGGAACATTCACTATTACGAATGGAGGTGTGTTCGGTTCACTCATGTCCACTCCAATAATCAATATTCCCCAGTCCGCCATTCTGGGAATGCATAAAATTGAAGAAAGGGCGGTGGTTGTGAATGGACAAATTGTTGTTAGGTCTATGATGTATCTCGCAGTCAGTTATGATCACCGTATTATTGACGGCCGGGAATCCGTAAGTTTTCTGGTCCGCGTAAAAGAGTTGCTCGAGAATCCCGACCAGCTTCTTTTTGGAAAAGATCCGGTAAAAGCATTGTTGGAACTCTAGTTCACTATGTAATATTTTTAAAGGCGCGCTTTTGCGCGCCTTTTTTATTTGATCTGAACATTGAATATGAAATTTGATAATCTGCTTCGGTATGCGGTCAGAATACTGGATGCTTATGATGGAGAAATTCCACTGCACAATTGGCTGAAATCCTTTTTTCGGGAAAATCCACAAATGGGTTCTCGCGACAGAAAACAGGTTAGCGAAATGGTGTACTCTTACTTTCGTCTGGGTCACACGCTCAAAAATATCCCCATGGAAAAACGTATTCATATTGGACTATTTTTATCCAATAATATAAAAGAACCAATTCTGGAACATTTGAATCCCGAATGGCATATTCATGCTGAAGAATCGAAGAAGATAAAAATAGAAATTGTAAAACGAAACTTTCCGGATTTTGATCCGTTGGAGATTTTTCCGTGGGAAAATCTATTGAGCGATGGCATTAACCACGAAGCTTATTGTTTATCTTTTCTGGAAAAGCCCCGTTTATTTATTCGTTCACGTCCCGGAAAGGAAACTGCACTTACGGCGAAACTATCAAAAAAAAATATCAGTTTTCTGGATGCAGATCCCGTTTCGGCTTTACCATTTAAATCTTACTCGTTTGTAAATGGCACAAAACTGGACGACGTATTTCTGATGAATCAGGAAGCGGTAATACAGGATTTGAGTTCTCAAAAAACAGCTCTTTTCCTGCAATCAAACAAAAATAGAGAATCAGAGATATGGGATTGTTGCACAGGTAGCGGTGGAAAATCTATTTTACTTGCTGATCTGTATCCCGAATGCAGACTAACTGTATCAGATATCAGAGAATCAATATTGAAAAATTGTACGCGGCGCTTCGAAGAAGCCGGAATAAAACCTGCTTTACTTTTTAAAGCAGATCTTACAGATTTGAACGACCTGCCGCATCACTCTTTTAATTTCATAGTGGCGGACCTGCCTTGTACTGGCAGCGGAACCTGGAGCCGAAACCCTGAAGCCTTATTTTATTTTAAGCCAGAATACATAACAGCATATAGCCAGCGACAACAGAAAATACTTGCAAATATTACCAGTCGCTTAAATCCCGCAGGCTCTCTTGTTTATATAACCTGTTCTGCATTTAAGGAGGAAAATGAAATGGTCTCTTCGAACCTTATGAGAACAGGTGAGATGTTCCTGGAGCAACAGGAAATGATTTCCGGTTACGAACATCACGCAGACTCGATGTTTGTTTCAAAATTTAGAAAAATTCACTAGGGATAAAATTACTCGTTAATAGCAGAATAGTATTTTCTAATATTGATGTCTGCCCTGTGTTAACCTGGCAGCCAATTCATCCTTTTTAACCGTAACCTGTTTCCCGACCTGTTTCCCATTTCGAAAAGTGTTCGCAGTTATCTGCGTAGCGCCCACCGGAAAATTAATTGGCTCTCCGTTATATTTCGGATAATACGGATCTGGATTGGTACCATCGAATGAGTAATAAATATCAAGTCCTTTTATTTCGGAAGATAATTTCACAGAAAATGGTCGACCGTCCTTGTTTCTAACCGGAGTGTATATTACATTATAAGAGCTTAGTGCATATTTTACTCCTTCCGCATCCAAACGTGGAAACTGCGCTTCCATTTTTTCAATGAAGTGATCCCAATTGCGTTCAATTTTTGGGCTCCAATATACTTCTGCCAATGCTAGCCCACGTGGCCAGGTCATATATTCAACCTGCCGGAAGTTTGCAACGCGCTCAGTCCACAGATTTCCCTGTCCACCTAAAATAAATTTTTCATCTACGCTATCCGGCACCGGATCATACGAGTAGGAATCAGTAAGGCGGCACATCCCATAACTCGGAGGCTCAACACTTGTTTCTCCCTGATAAAGATCCAGATAACAATAATCCCAGGGCGACATAACAACATGATGATTCATTTTGGCAGCGTCGATGCCTCCCTTCATGCCTCTCCAACTCATTACGGTAGCCTCGGGTGCGAGTCCGCCTTCAAGGATTTCATCCCAGCCAATTAATTTTTTTCCTTTGGATTTTAAGATGCTTTCTATCCTTTTTACAAAATAGCTTTGCAGTTCATCAACATTTTTAAGGTGCTCTTCAGTCATTCTTTTTTGACACTTTGGACAATCGGCCCAAAATCCCTTATAAGCTTCATCCCCGCCAACATGTATATACTCGCAGGGAAAGAGAGCAGCGAGTTCCGTAAATATTTTATCGAGCATAAAAAATACTGAATCATTTCCAATGCATAACGCATTGTCGTCTCTTACCGGACTTCTAAAACCAGCATTAACACTGTAGGAAAGTTGTGTGCAGGAGAGATTCGGAAAAGAAGCAATCAAAGCAAGACTGTGAGCCGGCACATCGATTTCGGGAAGAATAGTTATGTTCCTGTCTTTTGCAAACCTGATCAGTTCGCGTATATCATCCTGAGTATAAAAGCCGCCGTCAGTAGCCTGTTCATAAGCCAGCGCAGGTAGAAATTCTCCCCATAAGCCCAAACGTTTCACCCGCCATGCTCCAACATTGGTAAGTTGTGGTAATGATTTGATTTCGATACGCCAGCCCTGGTCATCACTTAAATGAAGATGAAGTGTATTGTACTTATATTTCGCCATTTGCACCAGGTATTTTTTTACTTCTTCCTTGGTAAAAAAATGTCGACTTACATCCAGCATGAGGCCGCGCCAGCCAAATCTCGGATAATCTGTGATGGACACACACGGAGCACTCCATGTAATATTGTTCACTTCCTTGCTGCTTTCGATTTCTGGCGGTAATAATTGCAACAAACTTTGAATGCCGTAAAAAATACCTGCCGGTTGATTTGCCGTTATTACAACTTTTTTTGTTGTCACAGATAATCTGTATCCTTCATTTCCAAGTTCCTCGTCAATCGTTTTATTCAGGTTTATTTTTATAGTTGCAGAACTGGAATTCGTCGTCATTACATGATACCCCGTCGAAATAGAAAGCTCTTGGATGAAGTCTGTTAACGTTTGTTTTAAATCCGGATTTTGATCTGCATTCACACTGATTTTGGAGGGCAAAATAAAATGACCCTGATTGACAATCAATTTAACCGGTTCTGGAATAATAGAGATTTTCTCCTGACTAAAGCACGAAAGCAAAGAAAAAAGGAAAGTTGTTAGAAGTAGTAATCGTTTCATATGCAGAAGTTATCAATAATTTTAATTAAGATTGAATGAGATTAAGTGATAAATTTTTTGAAGTTACTGAAAGGACATCTTGCAGCCAAGTTAAACAGTCGGAATGGCTGTCAATGAAACCAGGAAAAAACGTAATTTCGTACCACAGAGCCATGGATGTTTATGGCAGGAGAAGCGGGTACTCATTATGGCAATTACTACTTTCAACGCTTTTAAGAGTCGCAATTACAGATTATATTTTATCGGGCAATCAGTCTCTTTGATTGGCACATGGATGCAGAAAACAGCAGTAAGTTGGGTGGTTTATACGCTTACGCACTCCAAGTTTATGCTGGGTGTTACGTTGTTTGCAACCATGTTTCCCTCATTTCTTTTATCGTTTATCGGTGGAGTAGTTTCAGACCGGTATAATCGCTTCAGGGTTTTATTACTTACTCAGGTGATTTCCATGATCCAGGCGATTCTTCTCACACTGCTTATATTTTTCAAGCATTTTAATGTTTGGGAAATCATTGCACTGGGTGTATTGCTGGGCATTGTGAATGCATTTGACGTCCCCGCGCGCCAGTCACTTGTTTATGATATGGTGGATGACAAAAAAAATCTTCCAAATGCACTTGCATTGAATTCGTCCATGGTAAATTTATCGAGATTGATTGGTCCAGGCATTGCTGGTTTGGTAATAGAGAAATTCGGCGACGATGTTTGTTTCGGCATAAATGCACTCAGTTTTGTAGCCGTTATTATTTCCCTTTTGTTAATGAGACTTCCCACATTTGTCGCAAAACCACATACGAAAAATATACTCGGAGATCTGAGAGAAGGACTGAATTATGTTCGGAAGACACCTCAAATCTCTTTTATAATTGGTATGCTGGGACTTATTAGTTTATTTGTTTTACCATTTAGTACCCTGATACCTGTTTACGCTAAAGATATTTTTCATGGAACGGCTTCTACGTTTGGCGTCATAGATAGTGTAATCGGACTCGGCGCTTTTTCTGGTGCCATTTTTCTTGCTTCATTGAAACCCGGAACCAACCTTCAAAAAATACTGGCTATTAACACGTTTGTTTTTGGAACTGGATTAGTTCTTTTCTCACACGCTACATGGTATCCGCTTGCATTGCTGTTTGCAATGATCGGTGCCTTTGGAATGATGTCTCAGATTACGATAACAAATACCCTGATTCAAACGGCAGTGGATCCTTCAATGCGCGGCAGAGTAATCAGCATTTATGCAATGGCTTTTTTTGGCATGCAGCCTTTGGGAGGGCTACTTATTGGATTCATATCGCAGCACGTCGGTGTGGAAAATACAGTAATGACTGAAGGTTTTATAGCCATTGGAATTGGTGTTTTGCATGTGCGTTTTTTGCAAAAGACAAAAGTGAAAAGGAATCCTCTACCTGTTCTGAGAAAACAACCTGCGGAAACTACCATACCAGTTTGACTATCTTCAATAGTCACTCAGTTCATCGATTGCTTTTTGATATTTTACCAATAATACCGGAGCTCTGTCCACTGCCCATGCATGATAGTTATCACGTATTAATATGAGAGTAAGTCTGGCATTTTCAGTTCTGCGGGACTCGTAAGACAATAGCACTTTACCAATTTCATTTTCCAATTTGGTAATCCTTTGTTGATTATCATAAATGTCTGTAAGCAGACTGTAGGTTTTCAGGTTGAGCTTTGAAATGATATTATTTTCTTTGGCAACCTGCCAGGCAACATCATCCAGATCTTTTCTTGTTATACCATGTGGCGCAATTGCAGGAAGGTGAATCACCCCACTATCTATAAAAGATTTTCTATATTTTTCATCCATTAAAGCCGAATCGATATTATGTAGTACCTGAATATGATATTGATATTGAATACTTTCGGCCTCATGGTTACTTTTGAGTTCCTGACGCAGTTCATGTAATATTTCTCGGGTTTGTCTGTCTTCGTGAATTTTTGTAAATATTTCTGTCAGGATGATCGCAAGTGCAACGCTGAATACAATTAATAGAGATTCGCCGAGGTATTCCTTCCAGTTTCTTACAACGATTACTTCTGGACGTTCATTCGTTTTGGTTTTTTCGCGCGTATTTTCTTCCATGAATTGTTTCTCTTGATTTTATAAGTGCATCCAAATTTGTCACATGAATGTATCCATGAAAACCGTGTTCAGGGTTTAAGTTAGTAAAATCTTTTGAGAGGATTCTGTCTTAGTTTTTAACCAGTTTTAATGTTCTTTTTTCTTTCTGATCTACATACCTCAAAAAATAAACACCTGTTGAAAGTGCCTGACCAATTACGACTTCTGTCAATTGTAATTGACACGCATTTATAAGAATACTCCTTTTGTCGATAATTTTTCCTGATATATCCACTAATTGAATGGAGGCGGTTCCGGAAACAGATGGTTTGATTAGCAGGTTAATAGTTTCTTGAAATGGCACCGGAAAAATATGAATCCAGTCGTTTCCGAGTAATTCACTGTATGCATTCAGTCTCTTATCCTGAAGAACAGTGTAGGCTTTTTCAAAGTCAGGAATTCCATATCCGTAACGGTTATCAGGGCTGTTATAAAAGCTGCTCGACTGACGAACGGCATCTAAAATATCATGCGATACAAATTCCGGAAATGCCTGCCAGAGGCATGTTACCAGCCCTGCAAGATTTGGATTTGAAAAAGAAGTACCTGATCCTGAATTGACATTTCCATTAGGTGCTACATAAAAAGCGCCTTCACCTACTGAAACGCCATCCGGTTTTATTTGTCCTGAAGAATTGGGACCCCAGCTGGAGGAGACTGCAATCTGGCCACTCGCATCTACAGATCCGACAGTATATACGCTGTCGCCATCTGCAGGACAAAGAATATATTTTTGTTCGCCTGTACTGCCTCCGGAATTGCCAGCACTGGCAGTCACAATCATTCCCTTTGCAACCGCAAAGTTTGCTGCCCTCGTAACAAGAGAAGTATGCCCATTTCTTTTTGTATAATCCAGGTTATAAACGGAGTCGTCGAAATAAGCATAACCCAGTGAAGTGCTGATCAGATCGACCCCTGCGCTATCGGCAAATTCGGCGGCAGCCACCCAGTTCTCTTCTTCGACGGGTGTTTCAGAAGTAATGTCCTCCGTTTTAAATAGCCAATAACTCGCAGCCGGGGCGGTTCCTACCAGCTTACCGGGAATGTTTGCTGCGATAATGGAAAAGCAATCGGCTCCATGCTGGTCTTCTTCATTGACACTTGTTTTCAGATTTACAAAATCATAAGTTCCCAATATCCTGTTATCGTTTCGTAAACTATCGAATGCGGGATTGGTGAGATAATTATTGAATCCGTCGTCAAGTAACGCGATGGTCATTCCCTCTCCATGAAATCCCCGATGATGCAGATACTCACCGTTGTGAATATATATCTGACCCTGTGAAGCACCATACACAATGGTGTCGTTACCAAAAGTTTTCAAAATGGAGTGAACAGTACAATCATAGTTGCCTGTTCTTTGTATTTGTTGAATTCCCGGAACAATGCCCATCACTTTTTTTCTCTGATTGTTGTTCATTGGTTCGGCAGATTGAACAAAACTAAACTGTGCAATTTGAAGTAATAGGGATGTGTCTGAAACAGAAATAAGTACCTGATTGAACCATCTTGATCGGTTCAGAATTCTTAGTGAGGGCAAAGAAGCAAGGCTATCCGCGTACGCAGAGTTAATGGGTAAATCAGTTGAGTCAATTTGAATATGCTGTTTAGTACGTCGTGTTATCGATTTATCCGAAAGAAAAGCAGACGGATTTGAAAGACTGAATTCATTGTTTTTCTTGTCGGTTAGGTGAATCAGATATTTATACTCCTGCGCTTGTAAACGCTGAAACAGAAAGTAGAAGATAAAAAAGAAAAGATGGCGCAATGCTTTTAATTATGCGAAACCATGTTAAACGTCAAACCGTACCCGATAGTTGCTCCTGCAGGATATTCCACATTCGGAGACTGATAAACAGAATACAGAAATTTTTTATAGATGAGACCGATATTTTTTCCATAAACTTCTTCACTGAATACGGTTTGTGTATAGGAACTGTCTCCGAGTCCCGTAACATCATTCGCTTCATTTACAATTACTGACATCGGTATCGTACCCGCAAATACACTGAAGGGCATACCCGTGGAAGAATATGTATAATTCCATCCATCCATATAGGGTACCAGCGAGGTATCTGACTTGGTATCAATATATGCATTGCCCAGCCAGGATATTCCATCCTGAACAGGAGTAACCATTTTTATATAGCGCAGGTTATTTTCAACCACTTCTACTGAACCCGAAAGCGGTGTTACCATATATGCAATAGACGGTGTCCAGGCTGCCATTTCATTTGTATCACTCAGATATCGGATTACGCGATAGCTGAGTCTTCCCAGATTGTCAGTAATCGAATCGTCCACAACTTCTTTTGCATGATAACTAATAATCGTATCCGAGGATCCTACATTGACAAATTTTAATGAATCCATACGGTAGATAATATAGTTGCCTACATGCATGGGATAGTAGTCAGCAGGAGTATTAGTTATAAGAGGGTTGTTTTTATTACAACTGAAAACAAGGATGATAAAAAGGGAGCATATTGTATAACTACAGAGTCTACGTCTCATGGGGGATCTATAACAAATGATAACGCAATCTACTACGAATTATTGCCATATCTTTGACTTTTTCCCGGTGAAAAAACTCTTACCTGCACTTTTTTATTATTGTTGTCTTCCTTTTATTTATCTGCTTGCTATTTTACCATTTCCTCTGCTATATTTTTTTTCTGACGGGGTTTATATACTGTTATTCCATTTGCTGCATTACAGGCGGGGCATCGTTCGGCAAAACCTGACCAACTCATTTCCTGAAAAATCGCCCAATGAAATCAGGAAAATAGAAAGAAAATTTTATCGTTATTTCTGTGATCTCTTTCTGGAGACTTTTAAGACCATTACAATCTCTGAAGAAAACATGATTCGGCATTGTGAATTTGTCCCGGAATCCCTGGCCATCTTCAATCAGCTCGCCGAAGAAAATCAGAGTTTTATGGTCGTGATGGGTCATTTTGGAAACTGGGAATGGGCAGGTAATACATTCAGCATTTGTTGCAAACATCAGCTGTATGTTATTTATCATCCCCTCTCAAATAAATACTTCGACGGTCTGGTTTACAGAATGCGCACTCGCTTTGGCACAAAGCTGATACCGATGAAAGACACGTTAAAGGATATGTTGAAGAACAGGGACCAACTTACAGCCACAGCGTTTATTGCAGATCAGGCCCCCCTTCCTGATCGTGCATACTGGATGAATTTTTTAAATCAGGATACGCCGGTTTTTCTGGGAATAGAAAAAATTGCGTTAAAGATTCGTTATCCCATTGTTTATGTGAGCATAAGAAGAGTTAAAAGGGGCCACTATAAGGTATTTGCTGATAGAATAGAACTACCTTTGAAAGTCGGGAAAAGTGGTGAGATAACCGAGATTCATACGAGAAGATTGGAAGAAGATATCCGAAGCCAGCCCGAGAATTGGCTTTGGACACACAGAAGATGGAAACACGAACGACCTGGACTTTAAATGTAAGTGAATGCTCTCTGGCAAAGAACTTATTTTAGCTACTAAACCTTTCGCGAAGGAAATTAGAGGTAAGAGCTGGCTTTACACGCTTACTACACTTCTTTTTATTGCATTGTCATTATCTGCCACCATTATCATTCCGTTTTTTTTACTAAAATTATTCTTCAGCATTTTGTCAGGACTTCTTTTGGTTCGGATGTTTATCATTTACCACGATCATCAACACCATTCCATTTTAACGCATTCGAAATTTGCGAATTTCATAATGACTGCTTTCGGATTTTTTATCCTTTCACCAACAAGTATCTGGAAGAGATCGCACGATCATCACCATAATAATAATTCCAAATTGTTCAGCGCCAGCATCGGCTCTTATCCCATCGCTACCAGAAAGAAATACGAAGAAATGAGCGGCCGTCAGAGATTTGAATATCTGGCGATAAGACATCCGGTGACGATAGCACTCGGTTATTTTTCCATGTTTATATTCGGCATGTGTATTGCATCTTTTGTAAGCAATCCAAGAAAACATTTTGATTCACTCATTGCCTTAATCATTCACATTACATTATCCGTTCTGATTTTTATACTTTTTGGGTGGCATATCTGGTTCTTTCTTTTTTTCCTGCCATTTATTGTTGCCTTCGCCATGGGAGCGTATTTATTTTATGCACAGCATAATTTTCCCGGTGTAACATTTGCAGAAAATAATGATTGGGCGTATGAAAAAGCAGCCATGGAATCTTCCAGTTATATGGTGATGAGTCCCATTATGTCCTGGCTTACTGGTAATATCGGTTATCACCACATCCATCATCTGAATTCCAAAATACCCTTTTATCGCCTTCCGGAAGTGATGGCGAGCTTGAAGGAGTTGCAGAATTGTAAACGTACTTCCTTAAAAATTAAGGAGGTTATAGCCTGTCTTCGATTGAAAATATGGGATACTGATAAAAGTAAAATGGTAGGATTAAGGGATATCCGCTAACACTTTTGCTGCAAGAAACGACCCATACCATTTCCCTGATTCCTTTATTATTCTTTCCTGGGTTTCAAAATTTATATGTACCAAGCCAAATTTTGGATAATAACCTTCTGCCCACTCGAAGTTGTCCATTAAGGTCCAGATAAAATATCCATTCACAGGAACACCCGCCTGCTTCGCCAGGAGAACCTGTGTTATATGGTCTTTTATATAGCGCAATCTTTTTTCATCCTGAACTTTACCCGCAATACAATGATCATCAAAAGCGGCTCCATTTTCAGTTACAATAATTTCTCTCAGGCTGCGATAATGGCTCCAACGCATGAGCGCATGGTAGATGGCTTTTGGATGAACTTCCCAGCCCATCTGGGTTTTTTCCACATTTCTTTTTTCGGCTTTGATAATCTTTGCTTTTATAAAGGGCATAAACGGAGCATATCGCACAAATTCTCTGGTATAATTCTGGAGACCTACAAAGTCCATATTAAATGCAAGCCTCGCGCTGTCACCATCTTTATAAAATCTTTCCAGACTTTGTAAAATGGGGAGGTCCTTCACAGGATATCCCATTCCCAGCAATGGCTCGATGAACAATCTGTTAAGTAAAGCATCGGTTTTTCTTACTGCACCAATATCTCTTTCTTTTTCTCTGTAAGGTTCCAAATGCGAATAAGAAAAAGTCGTGCCGACTACCAACTCTGGCCGCAGGCTCTTCACAATTCTACCGCCCTCTGCCTGACAAAGAGCCGCATGATGTACAGAAGAGAGGAAATTGGTTAAGCCTTTTTTCCCTGGAGCATGAACCCCTAAAAAATATCCTGCACCCGTAAATACCATGGGCTCATTTAAAATCATCCATCGCTTAACACGATCGCCGAATTGTTTAATACAGAAAGCGACAAAGGATCCAAACCAGTTAATTATTTCGCGATTTGTCCACCCTCCTTTTTTTTCAAGTGTAACCGGAAGATCCCAATGGTATAAGGTTATCCAGGGCTCTATACCACAGGAAAGACAATAATCGATCAGACTGTTGTAAAAATCTACACCTGGTTGATTTATCTTCCCAATCCCTTCAGGAAATATCCGGCTCCATGCAATTGAAAATCGATAATTTGGGATATGCAGCTGTTGAAGAATTCTGATATCTTCAGGATACCTGTTATAAAAATCGCAGGCCACATTTCCATGATGACCCTGCAGAATTTTTTTCTTCTTTTTAGTAAATTCATCCCAAATGGATACTCCTTTGCCATCCGCTTCATGCGCCCCTTCAATCTGATAAGCAGCAGTAGATACCCCCCAATTGAAATTTTCGCCGAAAGCCGCCCTGTTCAAAAGCATGTTATTCTCCAGATTGAGTTAGTATTCGTTCCAGACTTTTCTCTTTAAGTTTCTTTACGGAATGTATTCCATTGCCCAGGGCTATCATGGTACGGTTTTCTTCGAAGATGTTTTCTCTGATCACCAAATCGATTATTTTTTCTGTGATATCCGGATATAAAACTGGTATTGACTGAGAATTTTTTGTCCAGGATTTTATCTTATCCAGGTGTTTCTCCTTCAAAGTTTTTATTACGGGTACCCCCATGTCCGCCAGAGCGGCCGCATTACATTGCTGTTCGTACTGACCTTTCATCGGAATAACCAACAGCTTTTTTTTAAGATACAAAGCTTCAGCAGGCGTTTCAAAACCCGCACCACAAAGAATGCCGGTACAACTTATCAGGCTTTCAATAAAGGCTTCGTTTTCAATCGGGCGAAAAAATAGGTTCCCTTCCCGGTACGTTTGTTTATTGTGTTTACTGAATACCTGCCATTCAATATTTTTTATTTGTGATAATACATTAATGATTTTTTTATCAGAATAAGCGGGCAGATAAACGGTATAGTGCGGTTCGGTTACTGCGGGCGGATTCCTTATTTCACTTCTGATAACGGGCGTAAAAATTTCGTCGTTGTATTTAGTGAAATGAAATCCATAAGTTCGCGATACAGGAGCATAATTAAGTAAAATGGATTTCCCGATCAGGTCTTTTTTTTCTGGTTTTGGTGCGTCTTTACTTATAACTGCTGCCTGGTGACTGAGGCCAACACAGTGTTTATGTTTTCTTTTGCATGCCCATGCACTCACGGGTTCAAAATCACTGATTACGATGTCATAATCTTCTACCGGCAGGCTTTTTATTTCTTTGAACAATCTCTTGAGATTGCTTTTTTTGTACGTCGCCATAACATCTACGCCCCCTTTTTTCCCGAAAATGAAGCACAGTCCATGGAAGCGGTATTTTACCGTATACGGTAAATCGACGTCTGCCTGTGTTCCACTGATGAGAAGATCGAGCTCTCCTTTTTTCTGGAGTATGGGGATGATTTCGCGGGCCCTGCTGAGATGGCCGTTGCCTGTTCCCTGTATGGCGTACAATATTTTCATCCGGAAAAATGATTTATAAAATCCATTAATGGATCTTATAATATTTAAATGCCGGATAAAAAGCAGAAAGCCGGGCTAAAAACAACCGGATTCCGATACGCTTTATAAGATAATTGAGCTGCTTCATACGGGTTGAATATTAAGTAACTGAATACGGTACAAAAGAACAATCTGAATATGATGTCAACATGAAGGCATTGTTAGGGAATTATGAATAAATCATCAGTTTTGTCATAGGAGTTACGGGGTATTTACTATATTTTTAGCGTTCTTCTTGCTTAAATGAAACGAATGCTTGGACTGATTACCCTTAGAACCCATTTCCGTATTTTGTTCAGCGTATTTTTAATTATCGCCGCCCTGTTGTTGGTTGTTCCCGTTTTGGCACAAAATGTCATTACCCAACACAACAATTTAAAAAGAACAGGATGGAACGCTTCGGAAACGATATTGAATCAGACAAATATCAAGGGAGGAACATTTGGAAGAATATTTTCGAGATTAGTCGATGACCAGATTTACTGCCAGCCATTGATCGTTAACCAGATTTCAATAGGAGGTGGCACACACAATATCGTTATCGTTGCCACCGTGAACAACAGCGTTTATGCTTTCGATGCCGACGATTCAGCAACATCCTCACCATATTGGCAAAACAATCTTACCTACAATCCAGGAAATACGAATTCCTACAGGGCAATCATGAACACCGACATGACGGGCGCCTGTGGCGGGAACTATAAGGATTTCAGCGGCAATATGGGAATAGTAGGTACCCCCGTCATCGACACGATTTCCAGTACGATCTATGTTGTTGCCAGAAGTGTAACTAAAGTTGCCCCTTTTACATTTGTACAATACCTCCATGCATTGGATCTATTTACAGGCGCCGACAAACTACCGCCAGTTTATATTACGGCTACTTATCCTACACATACCGGCACCCCCGGTCAGCTAATTACGTTTAATCAGCAAACGCAAAATCCACGACCCGCTTTATTGCTTTACCAGGGAGTTGTGTATATTTCATGGGCTTCCCATTGCGACTGGGATCCATATAATGGATGGATCATCGGTTATGATGCAGCAACCCTTACTCAGAAGTATGTGTACAACGATAGCCCGGATGGCGTTGAAGCGGGCATCTGGATGAGCGGGCAGGGACCCGCAGTAGATGACGACGGTTATATATATGTTTCCACAGGAAATGGAACAACGGGTACTATGATTTCGGCAAATGACACGGTTAACAGAGCTGAAAGTCTGCTGAAGCTATCCACGGCATCAGGTAATTTAAAAGTAGTGGATTTTTTCACACCGGGCGACTATGACTATTTGAATCAACAGGATCTGGACTATGGTGTCGATGGCGTTTTATTGATTCCCAACTCACATTTATCCATTTCAGGAAGTAAAGAGAGTTATTTGTATCTCATCGACAATACAAAAATGGGCGGCACTGATACATACAACAATAACGTGTTGCAGCAAATCAATGTGAACGCAAATTTTAACGGTGAAAAACACATTCATGGTTCACCAGCTTATTTCCAGGATGATAAGGGCAAGGAATATATATACGCATGGGCCGAGGACGGATTATTAAAACAATTTCCATTTTTGCGTACAACAATGCTGTTTGATACACTTAATAAAATCGTTGGCAATACTGCACTTCCGGGTGGCATGCCCGGAGCTATGCTTTCTGTAAGTTCTAATGGTGCAACGGCAGGCACTGGTATTTTATGGGCTTCACATCCGATTAATGGAGATGCGAATCAATCCGTCGTACCGGGGATCCTACAGGCCTTCGACGCTACAGATGTTTCCAGGGAATTATGGAACAGTAATCTCAGTGGTATTAGAGATTCCGTCGGAAAGTTCGCAAAGTTTGTTCCTCCTACCATCGCAAACGGCAAAGTTTATCTGGCTACATTTTCCAATAAGCTGAATGTTTATGGACTCAATGCCCCTTCCGCAAGTCTTTGCTCAAACCCATTGCCGTCTCCATGGACCAGCGCCGATATCGGATATGTAGGTTTTCCTGGTGATGTATGTTTCGATAGTGGAACGTATACGATTACCGCTTCCGGAGATGACATCTGGAACACGGCAGATGCCTTCCACAACGTTTTCCAGCCTGTCCTCGCGGGCAATATGAGCATAACGGCACGAGTGGTTTCTATGACGAATACCAGTGATTGGGCAAAATGTGGTGTCATGATACGTTCTAATCTTGATCCGGGATCCCCACACGTCCTGATGTCAATCACACCGGGAAACGGAGCAGCTTTCCAAAACAGGACAATACAAAGTGGGCAGAGTTTGAATACCAGTCTGGGTAATATTCAAACTCCATATTGGGTGAGGATGATCAGCAACGGAAATAAATATGTAGGGTATGTTTCTAAAGACGGCGTTGGATGGTCACCCGTGGATTCTTTAATTGTAGCACTGGGAACCCATGCTTATGCCGGACTCGCATATACTGCACATAACAATGCTGCAATCGGTACGGCTTTGGTTGATAACGTGTCAGTAGTATTTCAGCAGGATTCACTTTCCGTGAAGCTCTCCACTTTTACAGGTACCAATATCAATAACCAATATTCACAATTGAATTGGACTACGAGTGAAGAAATGAATTTTGATCATTTTGAAGTTGAACACAGTACTTCGAATTCTAATTTCCAGCAAATAGGAATTGTAGCCGGTAAAGGTGATTCTAAATTCCCACTGGATTATAGCTTCCAGGATCTTAATCCGGTGGAAGGAGTGAATTACTATCGATTAAAGATGGTCGACAAGTTGAATAATTTTACTTATTCACCCAACGTGCTGGTTTCTTTTAGTCTTGCAATCATTCAGTTATATCCCAATCCCGCCCAAAATCTGGTTTACCTGAAAAACAATCTGAACTTCACATTCGGTGATCCCATTCAGGTTGAGTTGATTGGCACACTCGGTCAACATATATTCAGCGAACAGCTCAACACTGCCGGTAACTACCTGATGACCGTTAATTTTCCATCTGGTATTGCAACCGGCACTTATTTCTTTGTAGCCATAAACTCAAAAGGTCAGAAACAAGCCTGGAAAATTCAGTTGAGGAAATAATCTTAAATTATACCAAAGTTTAAGCCTGCAATGTTTTTAAATTTCAAGAGTACTAAAGCGACCCTGATTTTTTTACTGCTGTTTTCTAACAGCCATTTATTGTTCTCACAAAGAATGGTGGAAGTAAAGTATGACCAGGATCAAAAAGGTGATTATACATTCTCCTGTGTCAATTACGCTTATTGCAATTATATTTTGGAACTTGGGTTTAACACTTTCAACAATTTAAAATCGGACCGGTCACTGCCATTTCACGCTGAAGTGAAACCTGGTTACAATAAATTATTTACGATCTCGGCAATAGATCCGCAGCAGCCTATACTTTTTAAATATAGCAGTGCATTCCAGAAAGGATGTATGCATCCCATCGTCAACAAAGATTTTACTTACCTCCTGCCAATATCTCCGGGCAAGGATGCCCAGGTATATGAAATGTCACCCGACAAAATAAAGGATTCATCGGCGCGTACTTCTGATTCCGCATATTGGTATGTTTTGCGATTCAAAATGAAATTGGGAGATACCATTTATGCAGCAAGAAAGGGTATCGTAAATATTGTAAGTGATCAGAACGGTGCCAATGACGCCGGTCAAACGAGTATCGGAACGGAGAATTTTATCGAAATCGTACACGCAGATTGTTCATTTGCCAGGTATGGAATTTTAAAGAAAAACAATGCGTTTGTAAAACCCGGACAATTAGTAAAAGCAGGACAGCCAATTGGTTTAATTGGAGGAGATTCTTACGGGCGTGGATCTGATCTCCGGTTTAGTGTTTATTACTACGAAGAAGATAACAGTGCGCTTAGTCAATCCGCAGATCCTCATTATATCATTACTCAGATTTGGACCAAAAAGAACGGTAAGGGCAGACTCAAACATGGAGTTATTTATACCAGTGAATTTCCACAGGCATTGTTGAATCAGGAAAATCCAAAGCCAGCCATGAAGCAGCCATCAAAGAAAAAAGCTTAAACAAGTGTGAGAGTGTGAGAGTGTGAGAACAGTCGTTTAATACTCTCACACTCTCACACTTGCTCTCAGTTAAGTTGATACGCAACAATTCTTTTGTCAAAAAAAGTTGGTACATACAGAATTCTTTTCAACTGATCATAACCGATATCTGCACTGTTAATTTTCTGTTCATGCGTTTCCAGCATTAATTCTGTTTGTCCGTTCGCATAAACATAGAAAATATATCCGGGCCAGGACGTTACGATGTAGTCGCCATTTCCCACGGGCTCTATTCCGTCGATATCCTGTCCTACCTGGGCGATCTGTCGTATTTGTTTTTTATCATCAGCAATCATAAGTGCAGGTCCCTTGGCATATACCAGTCCTTCTTTCACAGCTTTTAATCCGTTGGCACCTGTAACATTTTCAAGATAGAGCGTTGGTTTGTCTTCTTCAATTTTCCAGATCCTGCCGGTTTTTGAATCTGAAACAAATACAACGCCCTTGTCGGTGACTGTAATGTCATTCAGCCCACTGGCTCCTTCAACCGGTATCTTTTTAATCAGTTTACCTTTCGATATATCGACCACTACAACGTCCGAAATATCTGCCGCATACATGTTGTTTTTGTACATACCAAGTCCTTTTGGGGCATTTAGTCCCGTTATCCACATCGAATCATATGCTGTTCCCTTGGTTGTCATATGGCCTATGCCGCCTTTGCCATCTGCGTCCCAGGGACCGCCTTCAATCAGAGACACATACAGCAGATCATTTTTTAAATCCGGAAGTACGGACTCGGGTGTATTCACGATGGCATCTGTGGACCATAATTTTGAAAGTGTATGTTTCTGTGCACGGGTAACCAAAAAAACCGGGATTAAAAACAACAGCAAGGTCAAAACCTTTTTCATAACAATGGTTTTATTGAATGATAAAATTATTGTACTTTAAGAATACGTTGAATTTTATTTGACGTCAACAGAACATTTCGTAAATTCAATAAATTGCCTGTCATGTCAAATCAGAAAGTTTTCTCTCAAACCGAAATAGCACCTCTTAACAGCCTGGATGAATGGGAAGACGATGTACTGAAAAGATATCCTGAGAAAGAAATGCCTGCAAAATCTAAAGAAGAATACAGGAATTATGAAACTCCGGTACGCGATACCGTTCGGGAATTCTATAAACTGAATCACACCTACCAGACCTATGAATTTGTACAGTCAAAAAGAAATGAATTTCTGCAGTTCAGTAAGAAAGAAATGCCGGTTTGGGATGCCTTTCAGTTTTTGAATCAACTGGTAGACGATTCGGATCCGGATACCGATCTGGATCAGTTTCAACATTTATTACAGACGTCGGAAGCCATCCGCGCTGACGGCCACCCCGACTGGATGGTAGCAGTGGGGCTTATGCATGACATGGGCAAAGTACTTTGTTTATTTGGCGAGCCCCAGTGGGCCGTTGTCGGTGATACGTTCCCGGTGGGATGCGCGCATTCTGACAAGATCGTGTACCCGGAATTCTTTGCCTACAATACCGACACAAATGATCCGGTGCTCAATTCAACACTCGGAGTATATAAACCTAACTGCGGATTACGCAACGTAACGATGTCCTGGGGTCATGATGAATATGTTTATCAAATGTTGAAGAATTCCTTACCTGAATCTGGTTTGTATATGCTACGGTATCATTCTTTCTATGCCTGGCATCGCGAGGGAGCTTATGAATATCTGCTCGATGATCACGACAGGGAAATGCTGAAGTGGGTGAAACTTTTCAATCCCTACGATCTGTATTCCAAAAATCCCAATCCACCGGATTGGATAAAACTCAAACCCTACTATGAGGATCTGGTAGGTAAGTACCTGCCTTCAACGCTGAAATTTTAAACTGCAAAAGGAACAGAAACTGGAGGATCATTCCCCGTGCATACATTACAACGAGCGGATTACCTTGTATTTTTTATTTATTTTATCGTGGTATCCGCTTATGGGTATTATGTATACCACAGAAAAAAATTATCAACCACTGACTCGAAAGATTTTTTTCTGGCCGAAGGATCCCTGACCTGGTGGGCAATTGGAGCTTCATTGATTGCATCCAATATTTCTGCCGAACATTTTATCGGAATGTCAGGTTCCGGTTATGCTTTAGGACTGGCTATTTCAACTTATGAATGGATGGCCGCCGCAACGCTCATTATTGTTGCGGTTTTTATTCTGCCCATATATCTTAGGAATAAGATTATAACGATGCCGCAATTTTTGGCGAGGCGATATAATCAGCAGGTAAGTACCCTCATGGCTGTTTTCTGGCTGCTTGTATATGTTTTTGTAAATCTCACTTCCATAATATATCTGGGTGCGCTCGCCATTAATTCCATTTCAGATATTTCATTTGGATGGAGTATAACCGGACTGGCATTGTTTTCAATTATAGTAACGCTGGGTGGGATGAAAGTAATTGGATACACGGATGTCATTCAGGTGGTCGTTTTACTGGTAGGAGGTTTGGTTACAACGTATCTTGCCCTGAACCTGCTTTCCAATCATTTTGGTTATGGAAATAATCTGTTAAAGGGACTGTCGATTCTTCGCAAAGAAGCGCCCGAACATTTTCATATGATCCTGCATAAGGGAAATCCGTACTATCAGGACCTTCCGGGCCTTTCGGTAATTATCGGAGGCATGTGGATCAATAACCTGGCGTACTGGGGATGTAATCAATATATCATACAGCGCGCGCTTGGTGCCAACCTCAAAACTGCCAGAAGTGGTTTACTCTTTGCTGCATTTCTAAAATTGCTGGTACCGGTCATTGTTGTACTTCCGGGCATAGCCATGTTTGTCTTACACAAAAATGGCATGTTTCAAAAAGAAATGATGCCCGACGGCATTATCAAACCTGATCATGCGTATCCCACACTCATGAATTTATTGCCGCCTGGTTTAAAAGGCGTGGCATTCGCTGCGCTGACAGCTGCCGTTGTCGCTTCCCTCGCAGGAAAAGCAAACAGTATCTCCACAATTTTTTCTCTCGACATCTATAAAAAATATTTTAACCGAAACGCATCAGAGAAACAACTGGTCGGCATTGGAAAATGGATCGTCATCATTTCGATGGGAATCGCTGCAGTTATTTCACCCGCTTTAAAGAATCTGGACCAGGCTTATCAGTTTATTCAGGAATACGTGGGTTTTATATCACCCGGCGTTCTTGCAATTTTTTTGATGGGTTTTTTTTGGAAACGTACAACAGCCGCCGCCGCACTCACAGGAAGTCTGCTCACCATTCCAATATCGACTGTCTTGAAATTTCTTCCGGTTTGGACCCATGGCTACTTCCCCGATTTCCCGTTTCTCGATCGGATGTCAATTACTTTCGGGATGATAGTTCTTATTATGATTGGAATCAGTTTGTCAAGACCTCAGCGGGATGAAGACGCACACGCCATTGTAATTGATAAAAAGGATTTTCAGGTAACACCTGCTTTCGTCCTCGGTTCCGTTATTATTATGGGAATTCTCGCCGGATTATATACCGCTTTCTGGTAATTCATCGTTCATGGCACCCCTATTGCATAGGTACTTCTGCGATTTTTCATATAATTATTTAAAAAAGTCATTATGTTGATAAAAAATATCCATTGTCCTTTAGTAATAGCCGCCCTCACGTTTCTCGGAAGTTGTGTTTCCAGCGGAAAATTTAAAGCATCGCAACAGGCCCTGGAATCTGTGAGAAACGACAGTGCGCAACTGGCCAATAAAGTAAGTACGCTGCAATCATCAGTGGCTACTATGCAATCACAGATTAACGGATTGAATACTCAGGTGAGTGACCTGGCTTTTAAGGCAGGGAAATATTCAACAGAATCTGCAAATAAAACTTCTCAACTGGCAGCGCAGCAGGAAAGACTGGTACAGTTGCAGACATTAATGGATCAGCAGAAAAAAGCAATAGAAGATATCCGCAAAAAAATGACCGACGCACTGGTTGGATTTACTTCAAATGAACTAACCGTGGCTATTAAGAATGGAAAGGTCTATGTGAGTCTTCAGGAAAGTTTATTATTCCCTTCCGGGAGTGCCACCGTGAATCCAAAAGGTGTTCAGGCACTGGGTAAATTGGCAGCGGTATTGAATGTAAATACGGATATTAATGTAGATATAGAGGGACATACGGATTCGATTCCCATACGCAGCAGCATGTATCCCGATAACTGGGCTCTCAGCACAGCACGTGCCGTTTCCATTGTTCGGGTGCTCATAAAAAATTATCAGGTGGACCCAACCAGACTCATTGCATCAGGACAAAGTCAGTATGATCCCGTTGAATCAAATAGTACTCCGGAAGGCAGAACACAAAACCGTAGAACGGATATCATTCTTTCACCAAAACTGGATGAGCTTTATAAATTGTTGGGAACACCGACTTCCTAGAAATGAGTTATGAGTTATGAGTTATGAGTTATGAGTTATGGGTTGTGGATTGTGGATTGTGGGTTATGAGTTTGGATTGCATAACCCATAACCCATATCCCATAACTCTAGTAGTACCGCCCAATATAACGGTCTTCCACAATCGCTTTTTTCAATTCGGCAGGATCAATCATTCCTTCTTTTGAAAATACGATTTTGCCGCCGGGCTCCACCAGTATGGTATAGGGGAGGGCTCCCTGCCATTTCGGATCCACGGCTTCGATGAGTTTGTATTTGTTGTCACCAGAAAAAATATAATTTTTCGAAGAGGCTTCCTGTTTCTGTAAGAATTGCAGTGCCTTGTTTTTTTTCGTCATTTCATCTGCACTCACAGAAATAAATTCAAAATCCCGTTTGCGGTACATCCGGTTCATCGTTACAAATTCGGGGAATTCGGTTACACACGGTCCACACCAGGTTGCCCACACATTTATTAACCTCAGTTTATCGGAATGATTTTGAACCATCTCCGTTATTCCAGATTCGCTGATCGTATCCAGTGTCACAGGTTCTTTCGCCCATTCGAGTCTGGCAGCTTCTATCCAATTGCTTTTTTCAGCCCATTTTATACTGCATCCGAAGACTTTGGTACTGGGAACCGATACAGTTTTCCCTGCCAGCATTTCATCAATCGCATTTCGTGCATCCATTCGAGCGGGCGTCTTGGTTGGCTTTTCTGTATCGTCAATTCTACCGCTATATCGTAGGATTCTGTTTTTATCAAAAATAAAAACGTGCGGAGTTGCAACAGGACCATAGGCCAGCGAAACTTTTTCGTCCGCCCCGTCGTACAAATAAGGAAAATTGAATTTTTTTTCTTTGGCCCTTATGTTCATTTCTTCGAATGAATCACCCATATCCGTATACCCAAGTTCATCCAGATTGATTGATCCGGGATCGTTGGGCATAATAGCAACTACAGAAACATTTTTGCCAGCATAGTCACTGGTAAGTTGGATAATCCTGTCTTCATATGCCTGCGCAGTCGGACAATGATTACAGGTGAAAATGATCACAAGAATATCAGCGTTACTAAAAGAACCCAGTGAGTAGGTCTTTCCATCTGTGCCGGGGAGAGAAAATGGAGGTGCGGAAGAACCAATGGGCAGGCTTGAATGGTCACTGATCGCGCGGGAAAGCAGTTCCGTGCTTTTGCTGTGTATTCCGGCAGCTGAACACAGGATCATACTGCATACAATCATCAGGCAGGCTTTCATCCCATTAATTTACAGATTTTTCGGAGCAGGTTCTTCAAAATATGAAAATTTTGTGAACAGGGTATAGGTATCTGCTCTGGTACTCTTAAAAACCAAACCATTTCAATTAACTGCATGGATGAAGTCCGGAAAATATTGTAAAACCGACTTAAAGTTTTAAACAGGGAATTTGTTTTAAAGAGCATACATTTATAAATAGAAAACCGATTGCTCAGTTTAAACTTATTTTATGACATCCAGGAGAGTGTTTATTAAATCTGCATCTGCTTTATCAGCGGCCGTATTTGTAAAGGGACCAGTTAATTTATTTGCTCCGGTACCGTTGATCGGACTTCAGTTATATACCGTTCGTGAAGCCATGGAAAAGGATCCTTTGGGCACACTTGCCCAGGTTGCACAAATTGGTTACACGTCAGTCGAAAACGCAACCTATACCGGCTCAGAAAAGTTTTACGGGATGGACGCGGAAACATATAAAAAAGTGCTAACCAATAACGGCCTGGTTGCTATCAGCGGTCACTACAGATTGGGAGAAGAAATGAATAAGGGCGCAGTCGTAAATGGAACGATTTTACACGATTGGCAAAAAGCTGTAGACGATGCTTCTGCAGTCGGCTTAAAATATATGGTATGCGCTTATTTGTCGGACCAGGAAAGAGGCACACTGGATCACTATAAACAACTGGCGGATATATTTAATAAAGCCGGCGAAGCTTGTAGTAAATCAGGTATACAGTTTTGCTACCATAACCACAATTTTGAATTTGAAGTGCAGGACGGTGTGTTCCCCTATAATATCCTGCTGGATAGAACTGATAAAAAACTGGTGAAAATGGAAATGGATTTATATTGGATGAAAAAAGCGGGGCAGGATCCACTGGCGTTGTTCCAGAAATATCCTGACAGATTCCCACTCTGGCACGTTAAGGATATGTCGAAAGATGCAGATCAGCATTTTACGGAAGTTGGAAATGGAATCATCGATTTCAAAACCATATTTCAGCATAAAGACGATGCCGGAATGAAATATTTCTTTGTTGAACAGGATAAATGTCCGGGCTCCCCATTTGACAGTATTTCACAGAGTATAAAATTCATTAAGGCTAACCTCGTCTGATTTTTATCAATTAAATTTTACTCCTTCATCTCACCTTGCTGTTTATGAAGTATTCATTGTTTGCCCTTATTTTCACGTGTTTTTGTTTTTTGGGGTTTTCGCAAAATGCTCCGGTTGGTGTGTTTGATAAACAGGAGGACATAGGTTATGTAAAACATGCGGGCTCTACAACGTACGATGAGAATTCACAGAGTTATACAACAAATGGCTCGGGAGGTAACGTGTGGTTTAATGACGATCAGTTCCATTATACCTGTAAGAAAATTTCCGGTGATTTTATACTTACTGCTGATTTTGCATTTACCGGCGATACTACAGGAGCGAGTAACCATCGGAAAATGGGATGGATGATCAGGGAATCCGATGCGCCGGATGCGGTGAGCATGAATGCCTGTTTACATATGGACGGACTCATCGCATTGCAGTGGAGAGAAATGAAGGGAGCATACATGCAGGATCCTCAGGGAGAGATATTCTTTCCAAAGAAAAGTCTCCAGACCATTCAGTTGGAAAGAAAAGGTAAAACCCTGACAATGCGTGTTGCCAATCCCGGAGAACCATTACAGGAAGTAGGTAAACATGATCTGAACGATTTGGGCGACTCTGTACTTGCGGGTTTTTATATCTGCGCACATGACTCAAATGCGGTTGCTTCTGCCCGTGTGTGGAATCTGCGCATCGACAGGCCGGTTTATAATCCTTATCAGCCAAATCCCGCGCTTGCCAAACCAGAACCCCAGACAATAATGGGGTGCCGTCTTGAAATAGTGGACGCCGCAAATGGTAACCGTAAGGTAATCTATGAATCAAAAGGCCGGTTTGAAGCACCGAACTGGATGCCAGATGGTAAAAAATTATTGTTCAATGACCATGGTTCGTTGTTTACGATTCCGATCGAAGGTGGTGTGCCGGAAAAATTAAACACTGGTACTGCAGGAAAAATCAACAATGATCATGGAATTTCATTCGACGGAAAAACACTGGCCATCAGTAATTCAAGAGAAGGAAAACCCGGCGGCGGTTCGTCGGTTTACATATTACCGCTCTCGGGAGGCGAACCAACATTACTCACTGAACAAACACCCTCTTACTGGCATGGATGGAATCCAAATAATAAGGAAGTATGTTTCGTGGCGCAACGCGGGAGTAAAATCTTTAATCTCTATAAACAGGATATCAATGGAGGAAAAGAAATTCAACTTACTTTCAACACGAAAGGGCATGTGGACGGTCCTGAATATGCTCCCGATGGAAAATATATTTATTACAATGCAAATCCAACCGGTACTATGCAAATCTGGCGAATGAAACCGGATGGATCTGGCAAAGAACAACTAACCTTCGATCAATATCACAATTGGTTTCCGCACATTTCCCCTGACGGGAAATGGATGGTTTTTATTTCCTTTCCGCCTGATATTGATCCGAATGCTCATCCTTCTTATCAAAAAGTTATGCTTCGACTGATGCCTGTTTCGGGAGGCGCACCTAAAGTTCTCGCTTATTTATATGGCGGACAGGGAACGCTCAATGCTCCTTCCTGGTCGCCGGATAGCAAGCGGTTGGCTTTTGTAAGTAACTCTGAATAATCTTTAAAAGAGATGAAAATAAATCCGGGGGAATAATCTTCTCCCGGATTTATTTATTATGACCAACATGTTTAAGAATTATTGAATTTTAAAAACCACACCAACCTGAAAGTTGGTTATATCAAAACCAGCTTCGGCATTAAAGCCAAAATTGGGTTTTATAAAATAAGACCCGCCTATGAATGCACCAAAGGCCGGGATTACCTGATTAGATCCGTCATATCCATAATAAGAATAATGATGAAAACCAATACCTGCCGAGGCTCCTGCATAAGTGTCCAGTCCGGGCACATCCCAACCACAATGCCAGGCGCCTCTTCCTGCAACGACAAATGTATTGGAGTTGTAGTCTCCCGAATATCCACCATAATAATTGCCGTTAGAAAAAGATCCTCCCAGTTCGGGTCCAAGTGAAATCACACCCGGACCTGCATCCCAAAGACCAAAATCGGCAGCCACTTTAAAACCGAACGCCGTTCCATAATTTTCTCCTTTATAATCTGCTCCTACACCGATGCCCGCATTCACCAGCACACTGCCCACTTGCATCGGCGAGTTATTACCCGAACTACTCTTGCTTTGAGAGTAAACTGTTTGTGAAATGGATGTCGCGATTAAACAAAGAAAGGGGACAACAATTTTTTTCATATTGATTTTGATTATTTGATGAAATTAAGATTAGAATGCGTGAAGTAGATGTAAACGGCAACTTAGAAGGGGATAAAATAAAAAAGGGCCAGGATAGAAATCCAGCCCATTTTAAAATCCAATATCCTATGAAAAACCATAATAATATTTGCAATGCACATACCAGTTTCATGTTTATACGGGTAATTAAGAAAGAATTAGTCTTTAAGTGGTCAGGATCAGTTGCTTATGATGCAAAATAAATACAATATTCCATCCAAAATGCCAAAGAAATCAAAAATGTGGCGTCCTCAATTCTTAATTGTGGACTTTTAGTCCCAAATCTGGCAACACTCGGAAGTCCGTGGCACGGTTTTTTTGATATAACTTGGTATCCCACTTAAACATTTTCTAATGGAAGCAAAATTAAATGAGAAAGAGCAACTATTCGAAAAAGATAATTTCTCCGGTGAAAACAAAGGAGAACTTCTGCCCAATCAAAAAGGGCGGTATCTGACTGCCTCATCACTTTCCGGAGACAAAATTGTAAATGCAGGTGGGGAACATCTTGGGGAAATAAAAGATATTATGCTGGACCTTGAAACAGGAAAAATAGATTATATCATAATTGAATTTGGCGGCTTTCTGGGAATGGGTGTAAAATATTTTGCTATCCCGCTCCGGTTGCTGAAACTGGATGCACCCAACAAGAGATTTATTTTCGATCAGCACAAAGATGTCCTTGAAAAAGCTCCCGGATTTGATATGGATCACTGGCCTGATACCAACCTGCATTTTGATGAAGTATATAGTTATTGGCGTTTTATCTAAATTATATGTGGCAAGAAAAAAACAATACGCTCCATAAGAAATTTAAATTTCAAAATTTCTCCGAGGCTTTCGCATTTATGACCCGCGTGGCATTGGAAGCTGAGAAGATGGACCATCATCCCAAATGGACTAACACGTACGACGAAGTAGAAGTCTGGTTGTCCACCCACGACGCGGGTGATGTGGTGACAGAAAAAGATAGAAAACTGGCGAAGAAGATTGATGGTATTAAAGCTTAACGCTTAACGCGGAACGCTGAACGCAGTAACTCGAACCCATTAAGCGTTAACCGTGCAGCGTTAAGCGTTCAGCATTAAGCGTTCCGCGTTAAGCGTTCCGCGTTAAGCGTTAAGCCTTCCGCACCTTCAACACTTCGAGTAATCCGTTTTTAATATTGAATTCGATGATCTGTACCTTTCCTTTATAGCCGTTGTACAATGCAGTAGGCACTTCAATCCAAACACTCCGATTTGCTTTTCCGTTCAGCGTACAAGTAGCAATCATCTGGATTTTATCATCAGTAGTTTTTCGCTGTTTAAAAACCGCTTCAATATTTGTGTAAACCGGCAATTCGGGGTTTTCTTCCATATGATTCTTTTTGTATTTGTTAGGGACGGTATTGCATGTTGACGATCGTGGACTGATATCAGAACTTCTGATAAATATTGGGTTTAATCCTTTTCCAGCAAAATTCTCTCCAGTTCATCCTTTACGGCCAATACCCGGATTGGATCGGGCATTTTATTTTTACGGGAAAAAGGATCAGCATCGAGTACTCTTAACCTGCCCTCGTCATCCTTCTCCAATATGATTTCTACATTATCAATTGTACAGAGGAACTGATAGGTAAATGTATTTACTCTCAGACTGCAGGAAATTTCCTCAGTTACCCCTTTGTATAAATATTGTATTGTAAAAGGCTCGGACATAGGGCGAAGTTAGTCAATTGACTGTTGGCGCTGCTTGACGAAAAGGTTTACATCGTTTACCTGGTTTTATTCTGAAAAGGATTTGCATACAATACAATATAAACAGAACTTTATAATGAATAGAAAGTAGCTTTTATTTTAACTAATTCAACAGGAAAAAAATGAAAACAAGTATTGGAATCTCAGAAGCAAATAGAAAAACGATAGCGGAACAATTAAGTAAAATTCTTGCCGACGAATTTGTGTTGTATGCAAAGACGCTGAACGCACACTGGAATCTGGAAGGGCCGGATTTTCATTCCGTTCATTTATATCTTGAAGAATTGTATGAACAATCTGAAGAATATACTGATTCAGTTGCAGAACGTATCCGCCAGTTGGGACATTATGCGCCTGCTTCATTAAAAAAATATCTCTCCCTTACTCACCTTACGGAAGAAATAACCGGTGGTACCAGCAGTCAGAATTTTATTAAAAATCTGTTGGCGGACCATGAAACGATCATCGAATTCATTCGCGGAAATATTAAAGAATTTGATGAAGCTCATAAAGATGCCGGCACGGCTGATTTCGTGACAGGGTTAATGGAGAAACACGAAAAAACTGCCTGGATGCTGCGTGCCCATTTGAAATAGGAGGCAAGTACGGGAGTATGGGAGTATGGGAGTATGGGAGTATGGGAGTGTAGGAATCAAATTATTCAGTTAGGTGGGATCATACTCCCATACTCCCATACTCCCATACTCCCATACTCCCATACTCCCATACTTGTTCAAAAACCCTCCCCCATTTATTTTAATCCATCGGAGTGATCCACGAAATATTTCGTGTTTCTCCCCCTTCAGGCGTCATTTTATCTCTTTTTCTTTTTTCAAAGAACTAAGTTTTTAATTTTAATGGGAGTACAATCTCCTGAAGATGAATACGAATCTCAATAACAGCCAATATCGCAGAATCATTATCCGTCGTGCGAATGAATATCTGCTGTTTAAAACAGATGATATCGCTTATTTCTATCTGGAGAACAAAACCTGTTTTATGGTTGACAGACTACAGGGTATGAAATATTTAGTTCCCAAAACATTACGGGATCTTACAATGGCTCTCGACCCGTCGGATTTTTACAGGATTAATAAAAAATATCTGGTTCATATCGAATCCCTGCGAAAGTTCAAACTATGTGTGGCCGGCAGGATTGAAGTGGAACTTTTTCCCGCGCCCAAAGAAAAGGTTTTTATAAACCAGGTGCGAATGCAGGATTTTAAAAAATGGGTAACAAAAGGTAGTAACGAACAGGAGAACCCTCTGTTAGAAGATATGTTGGAATCCCGAAATGGATATTCCGATTACTAGTTTTATTTTCTCATGTGACCGCGGGTGGTTTCCACCACCTGCTTTTTTTTAAATTAACTTATTCTCTTTGGCAGTTCGTATAGCATCTGCTTTGGAATGAACATTCAATTTGGCGTAAATATTTTTGATATGACTTTTTACCGTCTCGTTATCAATAAATAGCTCATCCGCAATCACCCTCCTGTTTTTTCCCTTTGCGATTTCCTCAAGTACCTGCGTTTCCCTGCGCGATAAGGGTGAATGAGAATTTCGCTGGAACGATTTTATTACGAGTTGAGCCACATTGGCACTCATCGAAGCACCACCCTGCATTATTTCACGGATGGACTCCATAATTTTTACAGCCGAACTGTCTTTGGTAAGATATCCCGATGCGCCGTTTGTAAGTGCCCTGAATATTGTTTCTTCAGAATCGTGCACGGTGCAAATCAAAATGAGTACCTGGGGTAATATGTTTTTTATCCTGGGGATGGCTTCAATGCCAGAAATGCCGGGGAGACCAACATCCAGCAATACAAGATCCGGATTGTCTTCTGCAAGTTTCTTGATAGCCTGTTCGGCCGTTGAATAGGTATTAATTACCTGATATCCCTGTTTTTCGCCAATCAGAAAACGATAGCCCTCTCGGATTACTTTATCGTCTTCTACAATTACGATCCTGACATTTGCTTCCTCCATGATAATTTAATATTTTATAAATTTCCACGATTTTTCGGAGAAGACAGTCCCCCCTTTTGGGGGATTTATCAGTAACAGACCGGGTGTCAAAGATAGTTTATCTCCAATATTATCGAGCTTGCGTGATATTTTGATATAAGTATGAGTGTAGTTTTTTCAAGATATAGTCAGACTTCAAAAACCTTACGGATATTTTTTATCTGTCTGCTGCTTTCTGCATGCTTATCCGCACAAAAATTTCACTTCCAGAATTATAATGTACAGCAGGGATTAATTCAGTCTCAGGTAAGTGCCATTACGCAGGATCATTTCGATAATCTCTGGTTCTGTACGCTCGGAGGAATTTCCCGCTTTGATGGAAAGGTTTTTACGAATTATAGTGAAACAGATGGTTTAATCAGCAATTACGCCAATAACATTATGGCCGATCACGACGACAATATTTGGGTCGGAACAGAATATGGTGTTTCTAAATTTAACGGGAAGGTTTTTAAGAATTTAATTTTTTCAGATTCAATGGGCGGCAATATGGTCAGATCCATTCTGGAAGATGCACGTCAGAGAATCTGGGTATTGGCAGGGGGTAAATTATACGGCGTAGATAAAAATGACAAAGTCACCAGATCACCCGTTACCGGACAAAATGAAAAGCTAACAGCTATTCAAACCGACAAACAGGGTGAGTTGTGGGCTGTGGTATTAAATAAAGGTGTTTTCAAATTAACAAACGATGGATGGGAAAAAGTAGTGCCACTGAGTGAATTCGACGAGAATGGAGTCTTTCAAAAAATAGTGTTCGATGCCGCAGATTCAGGAAAGTTATTTCTGCTGTCGTATAATGAAATATTTTCTGTTCATGAGGGTTCGATCAGATCACTGATCAAAGCCCGCAATACGGAGAAGTTCACCAATTTGTACCTCGATAAGACCAACACCTTGTGGCTGACATCCACAAACGGTTTGTTTCAATATGTTGACTCCGGACGAATCGCTTTGAATGCCGCAAACGGATACGCGGGTAATAGAACAACGGTCATATTTCAGGATCGTGAAGAAAATATCTGGTTGGGAACAAACGGTACGGGCGTATTCAGATTTTCCGCCCAGCAGTTTCTGATTTTCGATCAGTTTACTGAAGAAAAAAACTTCAGTGTAATGCCCATGATCGAGAACAACCAGCAGATTTATATCGGAACGGGAAATGGTTTATTCAGTTATGACGGAAAGGATATGAATGTAGTGAAGGGATTGCCCGACAACAGTTCCGATCAAAACATCACCGAACTTTTTCCAGCAGAAAAAAATGGAATCTACATTCTTACAGGCGGTGGCCTTTTCCTGAGAAATGACAACGGTAACATTTCAAAGGTAAATTTAGGCGCGCTAAAAGGTTGTGTTTATAGTGCAATACCCGATGGCCGTGGCGGGTTCTGGGTGAATTCCTGCTGGGGATTTTTCAACGTTTCTTCCATGGGTATTACAACGCAGGTACTGGATTCTTATTCCACCAGGAGTTTAAAAATTTCAAAAGACACCATGTTGGTTTCAACCGACAAGGGTCTTTACCTGATCGCGAACGATTTTAATTACAGGAAAATAAATGATTCCCTTCTTAACAAGGCGAATTTTATGTCCATTGCCACACTCGGTAAATTTTATTTGCTCGCTACTTCCAATAAAGGGTTCATCCTGTATAATAGCGTAACCGGAAAATACCGACAGTTTACTACGAAAGATGGACTGGATGCCGATTTTATTTACAGCGTTGTTACAGATAAGAAAAATCAGATCTGGCTGGGTACGGGTCGCGGAGTGAATAGAATAGTCTTCGATACCGCCACACAGACGATCCAGATTTCAAACCTGTCCACACCCGGCGATATTTCCTCCGCAGAATGTAATCAGGGCGCAGCACTGTATGACAGTAAAAACAATTTGTGGTTTGGAACAGTGTCTGGTCTTTTTAAATTTATTCCCGACTCCACCACAAGACAAAATTATTTACCTCCCGTGTTACTACAGGAAGTACAGGTCTTTTCAAAAAACATTCCAACATACCGTGCAGATGGCTTACTAAATAACTGGTACGACGTTCCAAAAAATCTGATACTTCATCACGATGAAAATCACCTGACATTTTCTTTCAGATGTCCCAGTTACCAGCATACCGAAGCAATTCAATATCAATATCAGCTGGAGGGTATGGAAAAATCATACTCAGCGCTTTCATCAAATCATTTTGTTGTATATCCCGCACTACCTCCTGGTCATTATACTTTCAGAGCAAGGGCATTTTTACAAGGTGTGGGATTCTCAAAAAATAATATTGAATTCCCGTTTGAAATCAAAGCTGCTTTTTATCAGACAGCCTATTTCAAATTCCTGATCATGTTTTTTATTGTCGGAATGATATTATGGATTCAATGGATCCGAATGAGAATTCGCGTGAGACAATTAAAACAGATTGAAGAAGTGAAACGCGAGGAGAATATTAAAGTGCGACAAACTGCTTCAGAAGATTTTCATGATGAAGTGGGCAATAGTCTGACGAGAATTCAGGTACTTACCGACGTGCTGAATACAAAACTGGGTTCAGGACACGAAGAAGAGAAAAGAATCATTGGTCAGATAAAAGAAAATGTAAGTGGTCTTTATCAGGGCACGCGCGATATTCTCTGGGCACTAAATCCGGAAAGTGATATTATGAAAGAAATCGGACAAAGACTGGAAAGCCTTGGCATAGATCTTTTTCAGGATACCGGAGTTTGTTTTTCTTATGAGAATTTGCTCGGTGCCTCTGAAGATGCGAAACTTCCTGGTAATTATAACCGGAACATCATGATGATTTTTAAAGAAGCCATGAGTAATTGTTTGAAACACGCACAGGCTCGTCACGTAAAATTAATTATTCGAAAATCTGATCAGAATGAAATCCAAATTGAATTAAAAGACGATGGACGTGGTTTCAACCAGTTATTTATTAAAAAAGGACATGGGTTCCAAAATATGCTCAAGCGGGCCAACAGAATCAAATCTGTTTTTACTATTAACAGCAAACCTGGCGAAGGCTCCTGGTATGACCTGAGAATTCCTGTCTACTCTGCCTAGCCCTTTTGGGGGTCTGGAAGTCACCTGTTTCGGCAATTTGGAAGAAAAAAGGCAGCCGGAAAGCTGTTTAACAGCCTTATTTGCAAGAAATCAGCCTATAATTCCAAAAAAAATGACCCAATCAACCACTGAACTAAACTAATGTGGTATCTTGTCGCCTATTAAAATGTTTTGGAATGAAAATCTTTGTAGCCGGTCTGCCTTTCGCCGTTAGTGATTCAGAATTGCAAGAGTTGTTTGAACCATACGGTACCGTTGGTTCAGCAAAAGTTATTTTAGACAGAGAAACCCACAAGAGTCGTGGTTTTGGTTTTGTGGAATTTTCAAGTAATGAAGAAGCGGAGAAAGCCATTAAGGCCCTCGATGGCACAAGCCTGGAAGGAAGAACGCTTACTGTAAAAGTTGCTGAAGATAAAAACCCCGGTGGCGGTGGATCCCGCGGTGGCGGTGGTGGAAACCGTGGCGGTGGTGGTGGTGGATATAATCGTGATCGCAATCGTTATTAAGCTTTCGCTTAGTAATCTGTACGCATAACGAACACACTTAACGCCTTTGTGGTGGATGGTTTTAGTTAATAGAAAATGGTTATTCATTTTAACCGGAATCTATTTGCTATAACCATCCATCTTTTTATTTATGGCCATACCAATGCTCTGCTAAATAATCTTCTATGCGTTCTTTCATCCTCGTCATTTGCTTTGTCATCGCGGCATTTTCGGGCCGCTGTCAGGAAGACACAAAGCCGTATTATGAAAATGAAGATTCTATAGTTAAGAAGCCTTTTAAATTCATTGTTTTTGGCGACTGGGGCAGAAACGGAGAAGACAATCAGAAAGAAGTTGCTAAAGAAATGGGAGTCATTGCAAAGAAATTCAAACCGGAATTTATCATTTCTACGGGCGATAATTTCTATCCCAATGGCGTGCGTAGTACCCGCGACCATAGCTGGCTGGCTTCTTACGAAGATATTTACACAGCACACTCTCTGCAGACTGACTGGTATGTAGTGCTGGGCAACCACGATTACGGTGGCGATCCGCAGGCTGAAATTGATTACAGCCTGGTGGACCGGAAATGGAACATGCCTGCACGTTATTATTCAAAAACATTTTATATCAACGGAGATACTACCCTGGGGATGTTATTTGTATTTCTCGATACGACTCCTTTTTTGACGGAGTATTATAACAATGGCGAGAAAACACACGTGCAGGGACAGGATACAACGGGTCAAAGGGAATGGCTCGAGAAAACTTTGAGAGACGCGTCACCGAATATCAAATGGAAATTTGTTTTTGGCCATCACCCGGTATACACAGGAGGCGGCAGAATGAATGCCGTGGAAACAGGAGAGATGAAAAGAATCTTCAAGCCCATATTTGAGAAATACCGTGTGAACGCCTATATCTGTGGCCATGATCACAACCTTCAATATATCAAACCTCCTGGGTTTACATATTATTTTGTTTCGGGCGCAGGTTCCGAATTATCGAAGACAGTTATCCATCCTGAAGGTGGCGTATTCGCAAAAGCAGAAAATGGATTTATGACTTTCGCCATTTCCAACAATTCGATGCTGGTCAATGTTATCAACTACAAGGGAGAGAAATTGTACACTACAACACTGAAAAAACAATAAGGAGAGTGTGGAAGTGTGGTAGTTTGGTAGAGTGGTAGTGAGGCAACTTAAACTCTTAACTCCACTACCACACTACCACACTACCAAACTCCCACACTATCAAAATGGCTCAAGTTCAAAAACCAGGCTGGAAAGAACGACTAACCGCACTCCGAAACCTTCCGGCTTTTTTCAGGCTGGTCTGGGCAGCAAGTCCCTGGATGACCGGACTCAATGCTGCATTACGTCTGATTCGCTCTGCCATTCCGGTGTCTGTACTTTATATCGGTAAGCTTATCATCGACGAAGTGGTGATGTTGAACAGACTGCACGGAAATACTTCAACACATCATCTATGGATGCTGATCGGTGCTGAATTTCTGCTTGCATTGGTCAACGATGCACTGGGTCGGAGTATCTCCCTGCTTGACAGTTTGCTGGGTGATCTTTTCGGTAAACTAAGTTCCATCCGTATCATGAAGCATGCTGCCATACTGGATTTGGAGCAGTTCGAAGATCCCGTCTTCTACGATAAACTCGAACGCGCCCGACAACAAACTACGGGTCGCACCATTTTGTTGTCACAGGTTTTGAGTCAGGTACAGGATCTGATTACCATGGGATTTCTCGCAGCCGGACTCATTTTATTTAATCCCTGGCTGATTGCATTATTGTTTATTACGATCCTGCCTTCATTCATTGGGGAATCTTATTTTAATGATCAGACCTATGCTCTCAACAGGCGGCAAACGCCCGAACGACGGGAATTAGACTACCTGCGATATCTCGGTGCAAGTGACGAGACCGCCAAAGAAGTAAAGATTTTTGATCTCTCCGCATTTATTATCGGAAAGTTTGAAACCCTTGCCAATAAATTTTACTTCAGTAATCGCAGCATTGCCATCAACAGATCCCTTTGGGGAGCAGGTTTCACGTTGCTGGGAAGTCTCGGTTATTATGGCGCATATGTTTACATAATACTGGAAACCATTTCTGGTAAAATTAGTATCGGACAACTTACTTTTCTCGCTGGTACCTTTCGACAATTGAAATCGTTGATGGAATCCGTACTAACCAGATTTACCGCGGTCTCACAGGGCGCTATCTATCTCAGCGATTTTTTCGAATTTTTTGACATACAGCCTTCCATTAAAACTTCTTCGCATTCAATTCCTTTTCCCAATCCCATTCGTCTCGGTTTTGAATTTCAGGATGTTGGGTTCCGTTATCAGCGGGCCGAGAAATGGGCAACAAGACATTTAAACTTTACACTGAAAGCAGGAGAAAAAATTGCACTGGTGGGAGAAAATGGCGCTGGAAAAACAACGCTGGTGAAGTTACTCGCGAGACTGTACGAACCAACAGAAGGTAAAATTTTATTGGACGGCGTTGATTTGCGTTCATACGATATCGTTAGTCTCAGGCAAAACATCGGAATCATATTTCAGGATTACCTGCGCTATCAGATGAGAGTCTCGGATAACATAGCAGTAGGAAATATTCAGCAGAAAGAAAATACACCACTGATTGTCTCTGCGGCGGAACAAAGTCTGGCTGCAGGACTCGTAAACCGTTTGCCTGCCGGATATGAACAGATGCTCGGCAAAAGATTTGAGGAGGGTGTTGAGTTATCCGGAGGTGAATGGCAGAAAGTGGCACTGGCAAGAGCCTATATGCGGCAGGCGCAGGTGTTGATCCTGGACGAACCCACCTCGGCATTGGATGCCCGTGCAGAATACGAAGTATTTCAACGATTTGCTGCGCTTACAAAGGGCAAAACGGCCGTACTGATTTCTCATCGTTTTTCAACAGTGAGAATGGCCGACCGCATTCTGGTACTACAGCATGGGGAACTGATAGAAAGCGGATCTCATCAGGAGTTAATTGACGTCAACGGAAAATATGCAGAGCTGTTTGCGCTGCAGGCAAAAGGATACCAATAGATGGACGGCAAATGTAAAATATGTCCGCGCTGTAAGAAGGAATTCAACTGTAATGCTGAAGATATCTCGGCCTGCGATTGCTCGCGCTTAAAATTGAGCAACGAAACAAAAACCTATCTCACAAAAACCTTCTTTAACTGTCTTTGCAGTAGCTGTCTTACCGAATTGGATCAGTTGATCGCCAAAGAAAAAGAATATCCTTTTCCCGGCAGAGGGGGCGATTTGATAGAGGGTATACACTATTACAAAGAAGGAGAATACCGCGTATTTACCGAGTTTTATCTGCTCACCCGCGGTTTTTGTTGCAGAAGCGGTTGCCGACACTGCCCCTACGGATTTCAAAAAAGGTGGGCGGAATAATTTCCTCACACTCTCACACTTGCTTCAGTTATTCTTCCGAATATAGATGTATTCCGCAAAACCCATGATATCCCAAAATATATTTCCGGTTAGTTTTTCACCGCGTACCCAATGTCCGAGAACTCTGAACGGAGAAGCAAGTATAAAATACAGATTCCTTCTCGTTCCACCTTTTATGACTTGGCAACCATGTTTTGTAAACAAGTCGGATAATTCTTTTACAGAATAGATGCGCACATGAGACAGATCATCATAAAAATTCAGTGTACCGTACATAGAAGGTAATTTCGTGCTCTTAATGCCCGGATATTCTATGTACATATATCCGCCCTTTTTAAGCTTGCCTATAAGATTTTCGATCACTTTGTCGCCATTGTGAAGATGTTCGATCACGTGAACAATCCAAATGCCATCAAAGAAATTGTCCGGGATGATCTGAAAATCCAATGTTGTAAGATCCATTTCATAAAAACGCTTCATCACTTTGAAATCATCCTCACTGTTATTATAATCCTTATTTAAATCAACACCATAGTATTCGCAGGCCGGGAACAGAGCGACCGTTTTAGATGCAGAATGATTACCTACTCCTATATCCAATAACTTAAATGAATGTGTGCCAAAAGACTTCTTTAAAAAAAGGAATTTTGAGTTGGATCCGCGGAAAAGTCTGGCCATTTCGAATACGATTTATTGTACCTCGTTCAATTTCGTAGATGAAAATATGAACTTAAGGATTGCTTTTGTCACATTTTTCTAAAGGTAGTTTAGTAGCTATTCACGAACAAAATCCCTGAGTTTAATTCTGTAACCGCGATTCATTTTCGGCGGATACCAATAAACAGTTATTTTATTGTATGGAAATTCTTAGTAAAATGCCAAAAACAGGTAATAATCGATAAATCATCACGTTTATTTCAAATAGTATAATGACATTTATCAACAAATCAACATTTCATTGAATTTTCGGCAATTTCCTAAGGGTAAACCCTTAGAGATAATAAAACAGTTTGATTTTTAGTTTTATATTTATGCCATAACAACAACGCGGAAAAATCTTTCTTCTACCCTTCAAAAATAACCCTAACATGCGTCTCATCCAATCTCTGGTAAGTTCATTGGTAATTCTGTTTTTTTTAGTTTCTCTAAGTACAATGCAAACTTCCTGCAGTAAAACAGTTACTGAATATGACACAACTATAAAAACAGTACACGACACTACGATAAAGCATGACACTACCATAAAGGTTGTAAACGATACTACAATAGACACATTATACAGTCTTAAATATGGCCTGGTGGCATATTATAATTTCAACAATGGTAATTTAAAAGACAGTAGTGGAAAGGGGAATGATATTGTTTTTAATAATGCGGTTGTAACTGCAGATCGTTTTGGACGCGCCGGTAATGCATATCAATTTTCTGGGGGAGCTTATATGCAGGTACCCAATAGTACTTCGTTGAGCCCTTCGCAAATTACCCTGATGGCTATTGTCAAGTTAAATGGATTTTACACCGGTTATGCCTGGGGAAATGAAATACTTATGAAGGGCCCTGCTGATCAGGCCGACGGTGTTTATGGGCTTAGAGTACATCCACTTTCTTATGATCTTACAACAGCATTGGATACTTCAAAAGAACTTTTTACTGGATTTTATGGAGACGGTGCGAATGCAGGTATTATAGATTCGTCGGGTTATTATATTCGCAGCGGCGATTGGAATACAGTAATATATACCTATGATGGTTTCGTAAGTAAATTATATATCAATGGAACACTGAGATCTGCCAGAATATCTCCCTTTGGATTTAATGTGAATACAAATGATTTGTATATTGGTAAAACGGAAAACACAACTTTTCCATATTACTTCACAGGATCAATTGATGAGATCCGAATTTATAGCAGAGCGCTATCGCCCTATCTGATAGGAAAGCTGAGCGCTTTGACTAATTAATTTTTTTTCATATTTAAAGTGCATTCTTCGGCGGAAGCGCGAATGCAACGGCATCGTGTTCGAAGTGATTTTTATGCGAGCCATCGCAAAATGGCTTGTTCTTGGAAAGTCCGCAACGGCAAACGGAAACGACTTCCCTGCCGCCCAAATCATATATCGCACCTGTTTTATCGACGATTTCAAAATCGCCTTCAATCTTTAATGAACCATTATCCTTCACGGTAATTCTTGTAGTTGCCATCTCTTTTGCAGATTTGGGCCGAAATTAGTCATTTGTGCTCATTTATCTCTGCCTGCTTTACCTTTAGGGTGATTTCGAATCAGATTTAAAATGAAGTTGATATTAAAGGGTTAATATTTCTATATTAAACGGTCCATATGAAAAAGTCAAATCTGTTAGTTGCTTTCGCCGCTATATGTATCAGCTTTTCATTTATGCCCGATAAAAAAATAAAAGTCGTTTTTTTTGGCGACTCGATTACCCAGGCCGGTGCTTCCACCAATGGATTTATCCGCATCGACGACAGCCTCCTGAATGCTGGCGGATCTGCAAATTATGATCTGATTGGCGCGGGCATCAGCGGCAACAAAGTGTATGATCTCTATTTACGTCTGGAAGATGATGTGATCAGCAAATCTCCCGACATTGTTGTGATCTGGATCGGCGTCAACGACGTCTGGCATAAGAAAATGGGCACAGGAACCGATGCAGACAAATTTGAAAAATTCTACCTCGCAATCATCAAAAAACTGAAGGCGATCAACGCAAAGATTATTGTATGTACTCCCGCAACCATCGGCGAAAAAAACGATTACTCAAATGAACAGGACGGTGATCTGAACAAATATTCGAATATCATTCGGAAAATTGCTGTCGATCAGAACCTGACACTGATCGATTTGCGTACTGAGTTTTTATCGTATGAAAAAACGAATAATCCCACCAACACAGACCGGGGTATTTTAACAATGGACGGAGTTCATCTTAATCCCGCCGGAAATTTTTTTGTTGCCAAACTTATGGCCGCGGCGATAAAACAGGTGGCCGCGGGACGCGGTAGTTCCCCGAAATAGTCAGCATACAAAGCATTTTAATACTGTTGTCGTAATAGTCGAAATCCGATAAACTAAACCCATTCATATAATCCCATACCGCATTCAGCCATTGCTGATTCGAGGAGTCGACCATCGCAGCCACGGCGAAAGGGCAAATAAAACTAAGCGCTTCGAATTTTCTTGATTTAATATCATCTCCTGCAAGGGTATAACCTGCAGATATATTATCCGGATTTCCTGAAGTGGTCTCCCGAATCCATTTATTTATTTTCTGAATCATTTCATACGACCTTCTGTCACCCGTTATCAGGTAATCAACAGCAATACGCATCGGAACACGGCATGCATTGTAGCTGTAATATCCATCATATCTCGATTCAAGATACCGCGCTTTGGCAGGCCTGGGGCGATGATTAATTGCTATTATGAAATCCGGAACCAGGCCAGCATCAGGGCTATATATTTGTTGCATTTGTGAAAAGAGTGAATAATTCTTATTCAGTACTTTCCTCCATCGGCCATCCTCCGTTGCTTCTTCAAATAGTTTGAAATGAAGTGGCATGAAGTCGGAAGACCGTGTATCGTAATAATCCTCACTGTCCGGCTTAACAGCATCACTCAATAATACATTATACGTTTCTGCATTGATTTCATCCCGCATGATATCGCGTATCATCCTGATGGCAGAATCCTTGTAATTGTATGCTCCCTTAGAGCCCCACTGGGAATCTGCCAATAGCAGTGCATAGGCAATATCCATATCGCCGTCAGTTGCTGACGTCGCGTCCTTGTCTGTATTATTTCTCAATTGTGACCACGCCATCAACGTCGTTTTCGGATTACTGGGATGAGCCGACACATAATTAAATAAATGATCGAATGTTTCTTTTGCATCAGGATCTGCACCTGCCATCATGGTCTCGATGATCATTCCGTATCCCTGTCCCTCGGATACACTTTGTAGTTTGGATCCTTCTTCCTCAAAAAATACATAAGCCTGATTGGGATCAATGGCGGCATGGATATATTGTTTTTTCCAGCTTTGATAGAAATGAAGCACCTGCTGATCCATTGCTTCCTGTGAGATATGATTGGGTTTGATGGTCCCTTTGTAATAAGCATTGTGTTGTGGAAACGGATGATTCGCCACTTGTGGTAAACATTTATTGATCAGAAAGAAAGAAATGAAAATAGCAAATAATTTTTTGCTCATACTGGTATAACGTATGTCACGCCGTACTGTTGCCGCTATTTCAATTATCTTTGCCGGATGCATTATGTATCTGCCGAAGGACTGGGAAAATCTTATGGAATTAAGCCTCTTTTTGACAACATTTCCTTTCATATTGAATCCGGTGACAAAATAGCCCTGATCGCAAAAAATGGCACAGGGAAAACTACTTTACTGAAAATTCTTGCGGGTAGGGAAAAAGCAGAAGCAGGAAAACTTTGGATTTCAAAAGACATCAACGTAGTTTTTTTTGAACAGGATCCTCAATTCCAGGAAGAACTGTCGATCCTCGATAATATTTTTCATCACCCCAATCCAGTTACGACGGCGATTAAATTATTTGAAGCCGCCAGCGAAACGGAAGATACCGATGCATTGATGGAAAGTATTGAACAAATGGATCATCTCAGCGCCTGGGACTTTGACGCCAAAGTAAAACAGATTTTCAGTCGCCTCAATATCGATCACCTCGTTCAGCCGGTGAAAACACTCAGCGGTGGTCAGCGTAAAAGAGTGGCGCTCGCGCGAACGCTCGTTGACATTACGTTCGGAAGCAATGAAGCTTTTCTTATTATGGATGAACCAACCAATCACCTGGATATTGAAATGGTTGAATGGCTGGAGAATTATCTGAATCAACAGAATATTACGTTGCTCGTTGTATCGCATGACCGTTATTTCCTCGACAATGTTTGTAATGAAATATGGGAAATGGACCGCAGTGATTTATTTACTTATAAAGGTGATTACGAAAATTATCTGGAGAAAAAAGCAGCACGAATCGAATCAGAGCTGGCCAGTATTGATAAAGCAAAGAATCTGTTTCGCAAAGAACTTGAATGGATGCGCAAGCAGCCCAAAGCGAGAACTACCAAATCGAAAAGTCGCCAGGATGCATTCTATGTAGTTGAATCGAAGGCTAAGCAAAACCTCGATGAACAGCGGCTTACACTGGAGATGAAGATGAGCCGTCTCGGAGGGAAAGTAGCAGAGCTGAAAAAAGTATATAAGAGTTTTGGTGAGAAAATTATACTGAAAGGATTTGACTATACATTCAAACGCGGCGACCGGATCGGCGTCGTTGGAAAAAACGGGGCTGGCAAAACTACTTTCCTGAATATGCTGCAGGGACTGGAACCTCCTGACAGTGGCAAGGTAAATATTGGCGAAACGGTTGTGTTCGGAAATTATTCGCAAACGGGTCTTGTGATTAAAGAAGACATGCGTGTGATAGAATTTGTAAAAAATATTGCCGAACATTTTCCATTAGCTGATGGAAGTTCTTTGAGTGCGGCTCAGTTTCTGAATCTGTTTTTATTTCCACCGGATAAACAATACACTTATATATCTTCATTAAGTGGTGGTGAAAAGCGCAGGCTATTTTTATTGTCCATATTGTTTCGCAATCCGAATTTTCTTATTCTGGATGAACCCACCAATGATCTGGATCTTCCAACCCTGGCTGTGCTCGAGAATTTTCTCCTCGACTTTCAGGGATGTCTGGTAATGGTGTCGCATGATCGTTATTTTATGGACCGTATGGTGGAACACCTGTTCGTATTTGAAGGAAACGGTGTGATCAGAGATTTCCCCGGTAATTATGGTCTCTACCAGCAATGGCTGAAGAATAAGGACAATGAAGAAGTTGCCGAAGTAAAAGCGATACAGCCAGCTCCGTTGAAAGAAACACCTGCATCCGCCAAACCGAAATTGTCTTACAAAGAAAAGAAGGAACTCGAATCGCTTGAAAAAGAAATCAGCGAGCTCAATAAAGAAAAGGACCAGATAACGGAAAAATTGCACGACGCTAACATCAACTTCGACGCCATTCAGCAATTGTCCACCCGGTTTACAACTATAACAGACTTGCTACAGCAAAAGGAATATCGGTGGCTGGAATTGAGTGAGATGGAGGAAAGCGTAAAGCTTAAGGCTTAAGGCGGAAGGCATAACGCTTAACGCTTAACGCGGAACGCGGAACGCTTAACGCAAAGCGCATCAACCGCCAACGTTCAAAACAGTACAAACATTGTATCAAAACAGGACACATGGTATTTTCTTTTTTTGTTAAAGCATTGACAATCACCATCTGTAATGCTGGCACCGCTTTCGCAAAGCATTGTTGAATTAAATATCATTAAAAATGTTATACAATAATGTTCGTTTCGCATATCGCAATCTGAAGCGTCATAAAGTGTATTCATTTATTAATGTATTCGGACTGGCAGTGAGTCTTGCAGCCTGCTGGCTGATTTTTCTATATGTAAAAGATGAATTGAGTTATGATCGTTTTAATCTGAACGCAAATCGTATTGTGCGTGTGGCACAACATGCATCCTGGGACGGCGGAAATATGAATATTGCCCTCACATCCGCTCCGTTCGCTGATATGTTAAAACAAAAATTTCCCCAGATTGAAGATGCAGTCCGGATAGACGCCGAAGGTGGGGACGTGATAGCGCGCGGGAACAGCAAGCTTAAAATAAATGACATCATTAGTGCTGACCCGTCTTTCTTTAACATATTCAGTTTTGATTTTCTGGAAGGCGATGCAAACAGTGCATTGAAGGATCCGGGGTCCATAGTTTTGACGAAAAGTCTTGCGCGCATTTTATTCGGTTCTGAAGAATCTGCTTTTAACCAGATGGTCGTTTTCCCTGGTAATAGTCCGGCAAGGGTGTCAGCAGTTATACGCGACGTACCGCAGAATAGTCATCTTCGTTTTTCTGCCGTACGCCCGCTCCAGTCTGAAACGGTAATCAACTGGCAAAACGCACATTACTATACTTATTTGTTATTGAAGACACCATCATCTTTGCAAACATTGCGCAGTCAGCTTCCGGTTTTTGTGAATTCCACTATTAAAAAAGAAATGCATGCAGACACTTATGATCTGGAAATTCAGCCGCTGACTTCCATTCACCTGCAATCGAACCTCGATTACGAAATGAGTCCCAATGGGAGTCTGAGCAGGATATACATATTCAGCGCCATCGCGCTGCTCATTCTTTTTATTGCCATCATAAACTACGTAAATCTGGCGACAGCAAGGGCTTCTTCCAGGATTAGAGAAATCGGCATCCGCAAAACACTGGGGTCAGGAAAGAAGCAGCTTGTATTACTTTTTATAACAGAGGCTGCCCTTGTTACCCTGCTCGCGGGAATGATTGCGCTTGTTTTAGTGCGATTTTCAATGCCCATGTTTAATCAGCTGACCGGAAAAAATCTTTCTATCTGGCATTTTGGGTTTAAACCAACCATTTCCTTTATCATCTTATTTTCCCTATTGGTTGGATTGATTAGTGGCATTTACCCTTCACTGGTATTGTCGAATTTCCAAACCATCCCCGCGCTGAAGGGGAATACGGGTAAAATGAATAATACCATCTTTTTCAGGAAATCATTGCTCGTTTTACAATTTGTAATCACTGTATTTATGATTTCAGCTTCCTTTGTAATCTATCAGCAGCTGCGATATGTAAGTCACGCAGATCTGGGATTTAACAAAGAACAGGTCGTTACGTTTCATATCGATAACAGAAGTCTTCGGTCCCAGATTGCCGTTATTAAAACTAAATTATTACAGAGCCCGTTGATTGAAAGTGTGGCAGTTGCCGGTAATCCCATCGGCAATAACGACCTCGGTACCTTCGGGTACTTCTGTGAAAATAATCAGGGCGCTTTGTCAACACAAACTACAGCCATGCAGGAGCTGATCATAGATCAGGATTACCTGGCCACGATGCAAATAAAACTGGAAGCGGGGAGAAATTTTTCTGACAGGATAACTACCGATCAGGCAAACGCTGTTTTGGTTAACGAAACCCTTGTAAAAGAAATGGGATGGAAACAACCGCTCGGTAAAAAGATGTTGTCCGGAGCTAACAAGGATGGTCAACCGAAAACGGTTGTTGGGGTGATTCATGATTTTCATACGTATTCATTCCAGCACAAAGTGGCACCTCTCGTCCTGATACTTCCACCCAATGTAAAAGAGCAGGACAATCTCTGCATACGGTTGGCAAAAGGGAAAACAACCGAAGCGATGGCTTACCTTAGTGCTACGTACAAAAGCTTCGATCCTGGAAATCAGGCCGACTATCACTTTCTGGATCAGAATTTCGAACATCAGTATCAATCTGAACAAAAACAGGGCAATTTAGCAATGTTGTTTACCATACTTGCCATGGTACTTTCGTTAGTGGGTTTGTTTGGACTCGTAAGTTTTACCGCCCAACAACTCAAAAAAGAAATTGGAATTCGCAAAGTTCTTGGCGCCACGCTGTTCAATATTGTAAGTCTTTTATCAGGAAATTATTTGCGATTAATCGCCATAGCTTCCTGTATCGCGCTGCCCGTTTCCTGGTTTGTAATGGATCGGTGGTTATCGGATTTTGCCTATCGTATACCGCTGCAGATAGGGGTATTTATGGGGGCCGGCTTGCTGGCCGCTGTTCTGGCAATCATCACACTCGGCCTGCAGGGACTAAAAGCGGGTATGGTGAACCCCATTAAAAGCTTAAGAACTGAATAAAGGAAAGTATGGGAGTATGGGAGTATGGGGATATGGGAGTTAAATCCAATTCCCACACTCCCATACCCCCATACTCCCATACTTGTATTATATTGCTCCCTAAAGCTGCCATATGCCTGCTGAACTCACACCGGTTGTTTTCAAAGACAGCCTGGCCAACCCTGCGCCACTCGGACTTTTTGGATTTGGAATGACAACCGTTCTCCTGAATTTACACAACGCAGGATTGTATGAAATGAATTCCATGATACTCGCCATGGGACTTTTTTACGGAGGACTTGCACAGGTTATCGCCGGCATGCTAGAGTATAAAAAGAATAACACCTTCGGCATGACGGCGTTTATCTCTTACGGATTTTTCTGGATTTCTTTAGTAGCGCTCATCTTCATGTCAAAATGGGGATGGATAACTGCCGCACCGGGAACTGCGATGGTAGCCTATCTGGCGATGTGGGGTATTTTCACTTTGTTGCTTTTTTTTGGAACTCTCAGGATAAATAAAGCGCTTCAATTCGTATTCGGCTCCCTCACAATTTTATTTTTCCTGCTGGCAATCGGAGATGCTACTAAAAATGAATCGGTCATCAGACTCGCAGGATTCGAAGGTATTCTATGTGGCGGCTCCGCCATCTACACAGGTATTGCCAACCTGCTCAATGAAGTGTATGGCTATATCGTTTTACCCCTGGGCGCAGTGAGAAAATAAATCCACACGGATAAAAACACTGTATATTCAACCCAAATGCAATTAAAGGGGATGAACTAATTTTGCATTATGGATAACATGCATGATAAAACGAAAACACCGAAGAAACTGATTATAGTGGGTGGGGGATTCGGCGGTATCAACCTCGCATTGAAATTAAAAAACGATCCCGATTTCGATATTACTTTCGTTGATAAGAACAATTACAATTTTTTCCCACCACTCATTTATCAGGTAGCTACAGGGTTTTTAGAAAACTCTAATATCAGCTACCCTTTCAGAAAATTATTCAGAAGTTATCCCAATATCAATTTCAGAATGGGAGAACTGATCAAAGTAGATCCAGCTGCCCATACCATTCAATTAAGCAACGGTGCACTTTCTTATGACTATCTCGTGCTGGCCACCGGCGCAGAATCAAATTATTTTGGTTTGGAAAACATTCGCAAACATTCCATTCCAATGAAGAATGTAAACGACGCGTTGGAAATGCGCAATACGTTGTTGAAGAGATTCGAACAGGCAACCATAACCGACGATCCGCTCGAAAGAAAAAGACTTCTTACCATCGTCGTGGCAGGAGGTGGTCCTACAGGAGTAGAAGTTTCAGGAATGCTGGCCGATCTCCGGGTTCATAGTTTCTCGAAAGATTATCCGGATATGAAAGGAAGTGGCGCACAGATTTATCTGGTAGACAGCGGAGCACATGTGTTGGGACCCATGAGTGCCGCATCCCAGAAAGACACCCAGGAAGCGCTCACCAAAATGGGCGTGATTATTAAATTGCAGACACAGGTAAAGGATTTTACAAAAGATAAAGTCTTATTATCCACTGGCGAGGAGATCGAAACCAAAAATCTGATCTGGACGGCCGGTGTATCTGCCATGATGTTTGAAGGCATCCCGGCCAGTTGTTATGGCAAGGGTAAACGGCTTATCTGCGATCCCTATAACAAAGTAATCGGATTGGAAGATATTTATGCGCTGGGTGATACCGCCATGCTGACACATGAACCCGAATATCCCAACGGGCATCCACAACTTGCGCAGCCTTCCATTCAGGAGGCAAAATTACTGGGAGAGAATTTTAAAGCGATGATAAAAGGAAAGCCACTTAAACCCTTTCATTATAAAGACCTGGGTACCATGGCCATCATCGGCAGAAACAAAGCGGTGGCCGACCTGCCCCATCATGTGCATTTTAAAGGATTTATCGCCTGGTTTTTATGGCTGTTTATTCATCTTTTTTCGCTGATCAATTACCGCAACAGGATAAAAACGATGTTTAACTGGACCATCGCCTATATATACAAGGATCAGTCTCTCCGATTTATCGTCAGGCCCGGACCAGACCCCGACGATCCTGACTAAATTTCACCCGTGTTTTAACATTACAGCTATATATCAGAAACGTATAGTTGTACATAAGGTCAACATGAAAACTGGTAGAAATTTTATTGCTGAATTCAATTGAAAATATTTTGATTTGCTGAAATAATTTTTACTTTTATGTCCAGCGAAAGCTGATTCCCGCTTTTCCTTACGAGCATTATTCGGCTAATGTTTTACGGTCCTGCGATCTGTGATCCATACCTATGAATTTATTTACATATGTATTAAACAGATCAACCGATGCAGTTAACGAGCAAGACCCCTGGCCTGGATGAGAAATTAGACGGTTTACTTTCCCTTTTGATGCATGAATTTGACAATGTTCCTGCCATTCCGCTCAGGGATTTTTATGACCGATATGGTGAATTTTTCGGAGAAGAGTTGCACAATCTACAGGAGATCCTGTTTGAAGACGGATACGTACGGTTTTTTGTAGGTCCCGATGGTCTTGAAATGGAAATTACACCCAAGGGGATCAGTTTTATGGACAAGGGAGGTTATTCCCGGGCCATCAGGGAAGAAATGATTTCTCATGACCACGCACTACGTGCTAAAAAACATTCCCGGCTCGTTCATATCTTAGTAACCCTGGGATTTATGATCGCCATTGGCATATGTATTTATCTTCATAATAAAACGGATTGAACCTCAGTTCCCGCATTCCACACGTTCATCACATTTAGGAATTTATTTTTGCCAGGTTTTCTGCTTCCAAAAACCGATCATGTACATTTGAATATGAAACGAATTCTCCTACTTGCAGGTATTATTGTATTTGCATGCGCCGCTCATGCACAAATCACCAATCAGGGTACACCATACACCTGGACTTATTCAGCAAATAAAATATCCGACAACGTATACGAGTTGCATTTTCATGTTGATTTGAACGATCCATGGCATACTTATTCTCAATTCACTCCCGACGGCGGACCGGTGCCCACCAAATTCAGTTTCGCAAAAAATCCACTGTACACGTTGGACGGTAAAGTGAAGGAAAACGGAACGCTGATTAAAAAGCATGAAGCTGTTTTTGGAGTGGATGTAAAATATTTTAACGGGAAAGTTGATTTTGTGCAGGTAGTCAAATTGAAAACAAAAGCGAAGACCAATTTTTCCGGATCCGTTGAATTCATGGTTTGTAATGACCAGCAATGTCTTCCACCGGCTACCCAAAAATTTTCCATTGCACTGAACTGATATATGCTGACTAATATTTAAGGACTGGGTTTTACAATCGAAAAAATATCTCGTCTTGAATAAAATACTGGTAATTGGAGCATCCGGTCAAATTGGTACTGAGTTAACGCTTGCCCTCAGACAGAAGTACGGTGGTGAAATGGTGATAGCGGCCGACCTCAAGAGAGAAGCCGATTTGCTGAAGGGCACTGGTCCCTTTCTTCCGTTGGATATTATGGACAAAGAGATCCTCCGTGTGCAGGTTCGGCGTAATGAAATAAAAACCATCTATCTGCTCGTAGCGATGCTCTCAGCTGCGGGAGAAAAAAATCCTCTTCTTGCCTGGCACCTGAATATGCAAAGCCTGATCAACACACTGGAAGTGGCCAGGGAGGAGGGCGTCAAAAAAGTTTTCTGGCCAAGCAGTATTGCCGTTTTTGGATCAGACGCACCCAAAGAAAACTGTCCGCAGGAAGCCTATTCCGCTCCGTCTACCGTTTATGGCATCAGCAAATTAACAGGTGAACAGTGGTGTCATTATTATTTCTTCCGATATGGACTGGACGTTCGGAGTATCCGTTATCCGGGTCTGATTAGTTACAAAACATTACCGGGTGGGGGCACAACAGATTATGCCATTGAGATTTTTCATTCTGCCATTCGCGGAGAAGTGTACAGCAGCTTTTTGCGCTCAGATAAGCGACTGCCCATGATGTACATGGATGATGCCGTGCGGGCAACGATTGAATTAATGGAAGCGCCCGATGAAAAAATTTCAATACGAACCTCATACAATCTGGCGGGGATCAGTTTTACGCCTGCTGAAATTGCGCAGGAAATAAAACAACTCATCCCGGAGTTTCACATCGAATATGAACCTGATTTCCGACAGGCCATTGCCGACTCCTGGCCTGAATCCATCGACGATAAAGTCGCCAGAAAAGACTGGGGATGGAAGCCAGCCTTCGGCCTGAAAAACATGACCGAAGAAATGATAAAACATATTAGTCCGGGACTTGCCGTTTCCACAAAACGTTAATTAGTTATGGGTTATGGATTATGAGTTATGGGTTGCGGCAAATAACTCATAACTCATAATCCATAACCCATAACTCATAACCCAAAGCCCATTAGTTCAAGCTCATTCAGAACAAAAAATTAATTACTTTTGCAGCCCCGTCGAGGTAGCTCAGCTGGTTAGAGCATCGGATTCATAACCCGAAGGTCGGCAGTTCAAGTCTGCTCCTCGATACATAAAAGACTCCGCCAGGGGTCTTTTTTTATATAAGTCTGGTCAAAGGATGTCAATCCGGCGTGTATTCACTATTTTCAAATTTCAACCCCCGGGATGTTTTTTTTAACTGTATTATCGTTCACCGGGTAGGAGCGTTTTCTTTGTATTCGTTTCCTGGTGATTGTTTATCCTATAGTTATGGGTTCATCTGAATATTACGACAACTTTATTTCTTATCAGGTCAGGACCGGCATCAACGATCGTATATACGGTCTTTATAAAAGGGTTTGTGGTTTAGGCATTTCAAAAAACGATCATATTTTAGAAATAGGATGCGGCATTGGATCTCTCACTTATTTATTGAGCCGAAAAATTAAAAAAGGAAAAATCGAAGCGGTTGATTTTAGTTCAAAATCAATTGAGTTTGCAAGTTTACGTCTGAAAAAAAGAAAGAATGTTTCCTTTACGTCGTCAGACATTCTGGAATTTAAACCGGAAAATGCAACGTTTGAAAAAATTCTATTGTTTGATGTGCTTGAACATATTCCTGAACAGGAGCATTTCAGGGTTTTTGAGAAAATTGAAAAATGGATGGATCAGCACTCTCTGTTGCTGATTAATATTCCAAATCCAACATATATTCTTTTTGATCAGAAGAATAATCCCAATGCATTACAGGAAATAGACAATCCCGTTTTTCTAAAAAAACTCACCGACATATTGGATTCCAATGCTCTTGATATCCATTATTTCGAAACCTATAGCGTTTGGGTTAAAGACGACTATCAGTTCTTAATCGTAAAAAAGAAATCTGCCTTTATTGAACAGAAACTAAGTCAGCAACGCGGACTGTTCGAAGGAGTCTATTTGAGGTTCAAAAGGAGCTTCAGACGTGCTATTTATCATTACCCAAAGAAATAAGGTTGTATTCGACTGATACAGACGAGAAAATCCCATTGTCATATTAAATTCTTCCTAAAGAATTCATTCAAAGGCCTATTCGATAGCTCCCGGGTTCCTTTGCTGAATCTCAATGATATTATCCATCTTAAGGTTATTCTAAGGTATTCTTAAGGTATTTGTGGTAAAAGTTACCTAAGATTACCTGAAGAAAAATAGTAAATAATCTAAAAATTACCTAATTTTAGAACGTTTCAATGAGTCTGATCAAATAATTTAAGTAGTTATGGCTATTAGCGAGAGTCTTATTATGCAGAAAATGTCCGGGCAACTGGGCAAAGAGCTCGTGTTTAAACAATATGGTTCTAAAACCGTAGTCACCAAATACCCGAATATGAGCAATAGGGTGCTCAGTGAAAAGCAACTGCGCATCAACGAGATCATGGCAGATGCCAACTACCATGCAAAGGGAATTCTGGCCAATGAAGAACTGAGAAATGCCGCCCAGGTAAGGCTGAATACAACCCGCAAAAAATTATACACTGCATTGATAAAAGAATATTTTAAGAACAACCTCGGGGACACAAAAAAAACGCTTCCTTGAATATAGCTGGTCGTCGTTTTCGATTGAATGCTACTTACGCAGTCAGTGACCTCTAACAGTCCTGATTTCCCGATTCTCCAAAAAATATAATTCTCTAAAAATTACCGCGCGCTTTTTATTAGTTATGCGCAGGTCGCCTTTTCTTACTTTCCATAAATCAGATCGAAGATGAACGCCCCCGGGTTATATATTACCCCGTTGTAAATTTTGCATTAATAAATTGTAACAGAAAAAACGTCCCTTTTTCTTATATCTGATTTTGCAGATATGTACTCCTCCTGAAATTCTTGCATATACACACTTCGTGCTTTAACAATCTATTTGCAAATCGTAACAATTCCTTTTTTTTCTCTTAATCCTCCCGACATACCACGATTCTACATTCGCCTGCGAAGTCTGTTAAAATAAACTTAAAACTAATTTACTATGAGCAAAAGAATTACTCCTATTCTTTTAAGAGTATTAATGTTTGTATTACTTCTGCCCGTATTCGCTTTTGTTGAGAGACCCATTACAGGTCAGGTGCTTTCGTCAGGTGATCAGTCGCCGGTAGCTGGTGCAACGGTAATTATCAAGGGATCAAAAGTTGGTACTTCAACAGGGCTTGACGGAAAATTCACGATCAAGGCTAATCAGGGAGACGTGCTGGTAATAACCGGAGTAGGGATTACGCGGCAGGAAATTACAGTAGGCGCTGATGATGACCTCACCATCAAAGTGGCCACGAGCAGCAGGAATTTAAATGAAGTGGTGGTCACTGCAACGGGTATTAAAAAAGAAACAAAACGAATAGGTTATTCACTGCAAACGATCGACGCGTCAAAACTTACGCAGGCGAGAGAAGCAGATCCCATCAATTCATTAAAAGGAAATGCAGCAGGTTTGGAAATCAACATTAACCAGGAAATCGGTCACCCTGCTGATGTGATCATTCGTGGTGAAAATAATCCGGCCGACCGCCCAATGTTTGTTGTAGATGGAGTTCCCATTACTTCAGATACGTACAATCTAAACTCAGATGATATTGAGACGTACACTATATTAAAAGGACCCAACGCCGCAGCCTTGTATGGTTTCCAGGGAAAAAACGGAGCGATCATTATTACTACAAAAAAAGGTACGAAGGGTAAAAAAGGTGTTGTCGTTTCTTTTAACAACACCACGCAATTCAACAATGGTTTTATTGCACTGCCAAAATATCAGGACAGCTATGGTCCTGGCGATAATGGTAAATATGCCTACGGTGGAGGTGGATCCAGTAATGCTTCGTATTTCGGTAGTGGTGCAATTGGGGTTGGAGTCAATGACTACGATTACGACGTGTGGGGACCACAATTCAACGGTCAGTTATTACCACAATACGATGGTGCCTATGATCCAACACAAACTTATGTTACCAAATTTGGTGATGGAACATCCTATTCGGGCCATGTTGCACCTACTCCGTGGGTTGCAAGAGGTGTGGATAATCTGAAAAAATTTATCCAGACAGGATTATTACAATCCAATAGTATTTCTGTTACGTCGTCTACAGACAAAACTGACTTACGTTTTTCAATAGGAAATACCTACCAGCAGGGAATCGTGCCTAACACGCAATTGAACAACGCAAATTTTACGGCAAGTATCGTGCAACGGTTTAATCCCAATTTTACGGCGACTGCCTATATGAATTATAGCAGACAGTCATCACCCAACGTTCCGGATGTTACCTATGGACCGAACAGTATCATATACAATATTATTATTTGGGGTGGTGCAGACTGGGCCATGAGTGACATGAAGAATTACTGGCAAAACGGTTACGCCGGTATTCAACAGAAATATGAAGAATACTACAGGTATAACAACCCCTACTTCATGTCGTACGAATGGTTGAGGGCTCATGATCAGAATAATGTATACGGATATGTATCGCTGAATTATAAAATAAATGACAATGTTGATTTACAATTCAGACCCAGTCTGAATACTTACGACATGTTTAATTCTGAAAAACTTCCTTACTCCGCAGACGTGTATGGAAGAGAATTACGGCAGGGAGACTACAGAACCGATAACAGAAATTTATTTGAGTCTAACACAGATTTCCAGGCCAGGTATCATAAAAATGAAATTGCCGGATTTCTCGATTTGTCTGTGCTGGGTGGTGCAAGTGTGAGAAGTCTGAATTTCACTTCAGCTTTTGAATCCACCAACTATCTGAATGCACCAGGCATTTATTCTTTTTCAAATTCCCAGGGACCGCTCACGGGCAGCAGTTTTAATTCCAGTATGCTGGTGTTGAGTGGTTATTATTCCGTGGATCTTGGTTATAAATCTTATATCACAGCAAACGTTACCGGTCGTTGGGATAAATCATCTTCTTTGCCCGCCAACGCCGACGTTTATTTTTATCCTTCTTATAATGTAGCTACTGTAGTATCGGATTATGTGAACCTGCCCAAAGTGATTTCATATTTTAAATTGCGCGGATCCTATGCCGAAAGTAAGGATGGTGGAACAAGTCCCCTGTTTTCTCCAAATGTGGCCAGTACGCCTGCGGCCGGATATGGATACTACTGGGCTTCACCATATGGTGGCCCTACAGCTCCTTCCTACCAGTTTTCACAACCTTATACTTTAGCACCAACCTATTCCAATCAAAGCAGTGCTACCTATTCTGATCAGACAATAGATCCGAATATACACACAGCAGAAAGACAGGCTACCGAATTTGGGGCCGATATCCGGTTTTTCAATAACAGATTAGGATTAGATATAACAAGATACCATTATAAGAATACAGAGATTGTTGGCTTGGGAACTTCGTCTTCTTCCGGATATTCTACTTACCTGACTAACGGTAATATATATACGAATGACGGTTGGGAGTTTGTAGTAACGGGTAAACCGTTTATAAATCCCAATGGATTCAGCTGGAACGTAGCAGTGAATATCGGCAGTTATATAAAAAAATGGGTTAATAATGCGAACCCGGATAACTATGAAACAAAAAGTGGCCAGCGTACCGATTTAGTATATGGAAATGCGTTTGTGAGAACTGCTGCAGGCAAACTGGTTATTGATCCGGCATCGGGAGACTATCTGAGATTTTCCGATCTGGGATCATCAGCACAAAAGATATTCGGACATTCAGACCCAAACTGGCAATGGGGGGTTGTAAATACCGTAAGTTATAAAAGCTGGTCCATGCGCTTCCAGTTTGACGGAATGGTTGGTGGTGTGATTGAGGATTATGTAAGGAAGAAAACCCTGCAGGGCGGTCGTCATATTGAAAGTGCTACGGGAGCGTTGGGTGTAGCAAGACCTATGGATGCGGATAATATCGCCGCATACACAGCAGACGGAGTCATATTAACAGGACCCAATGGAATCAAGCTGGATCCAATTACTGGTGTAATAACTAACAGTAAGGAATTAACGGAGAGTCAAAATACGGTGAAAAGCCAGGTACAGGCTTTTGTAACAAGAGAAGCATCGATACCGGATCTGGATGTGATTTCAAAGACTTATGCTAAACTGAGAGAATTGACGATTTCATATAACCTGCCCGCAAATATCATCGGCAAACAAAGCTTCTTTACTGCCGCTAGCATTTCTCTGGTGGGAAGAAATCTGTTGTACTTCTTTCCAAACAAATACAAAGACATCGACGTAGATCAATATTCCCAGGGCTCATATAATGTTGGCAGTAATGGTGCGTACAGTACTTCTACCTATACATCAGGACTGCAGACGCCCACTACGCGCAGCTACGGTTTCAATTTTAATCTAACCTTTTAGAACCCATAAAAAAACTATTATGAAACAAATCAGATATTTTCTCGTAGTCATAATGGGTAGCTTTTTAATGGCTTCCTGTAACAAACAAATTGAAGAAAAACGGGTAGATCCTAATAATCCCACCACAGTTCCATCCTCATTGATTTTGGGCACCATATTAACCGATATCTCGGGCACCGGAAATGCAGGTGCACTGAGCGCAACCGGATCTTCAGAGGGCGTAAATTCCTGGGATGGCGCTCATCGCTGGAACCAGTTTCACTGTAGCAATTATGACTACTATGATAATAATATCTACAGCTGGACAAATGGTTCATTTGATCCTTATCTCGTATTGAAGAATGTGATTCAAATGGAAAAAGAAAATACGTCCAGGGGATTGCCGGCACTGAATCCATATGAAGCGGTCGGAAGGTTTGTGCGCGCATACTATTATTACAATATGACTTCCATGTTTGGGGATGTTCCGCAGGTTGAAGCACTACTTGGTTCAAGTAATCAGACGCCTGCTTATACACCACAGGAGCAGATTTTCGAATATGTTCTTGATGAACTCGATACGGCGAATACAGATTTTGCGTCTCTTATTGCCGGCAGTAATACGTCATTATCTTCCACTCAGGATATTTATTATGCCGGCGACCTTGCACTTTGGCAGAAAATGGTGAATGCATTTCAATTAAGGGTATTGGTTGCTTTAAGTGCCAAAGCTTCAGATCCCCTTTTAAATGTTCCGGCAAGATTTGCAGCCATTCTGGGAAGTCCTACAACGCATCCGATATTTACGAGTCAGGCAGACGATTTTAAATTTGTTTACAATCCCGGGAATGCGAATACCTACAGTACTTATCCATTCAATCCAAGCAATTTCGGATCCATTGCGCAGCGATTCAATATGGCTGATACCTATGTGAAAGCATTGACTACATTAAATGACGCACGTGTTTTTGTAACCTGCGAACCAGCCTGGGCCTATGTTGCAGCAGATCCGAATCCCTGCAAGTACAATTATTTCGTAGGAGCGAGTACAGGTTTGCCACTGGCTCTTATGTATTCTGCAGCGGGAGTGGATTCGTTCTCTTTCATTAACAGAGCAAGATATTATTCAAACTTTACGGGCGAACCCGATGTGCTGGTAGGGTATAAAGAAATGTGTTTCAATATTGCTGAAGGTATTGAAAGAGGATGGGCTACCGGAAACGCGGAAACATGGTATAAACTTGGCATCACCGAGTCGATGGCCTTTTATGGTATTGATGTAACCAAAACCAGCTTCACCGCCTATTTCCTGCCGCCTGGACAAAACTCTGTAACACAGGTAGCGCCTTATCCGTATAATTTCAATTTTGCGACTTACTATGCGCAGCCGTCGGTAGCGCTTTCCGCTGTGCCCGCAACTGCGATCAATCAGATCGTTTTGCAAAAGTATATCGCGAGTTTTCAAAATTCCGGATATGAAGCGTATTACAACTGGCGCAGGACGGGTGTTCCGGCTTTTGAAGGTGGAAGTGGTGTTGGTAACAATGGTGTTGTGCCAATTCGCTGGGCTTACCCTGTTACAGAGCAACAACAAAATACTGCAAACTGGAATAAAGCATTGACGGCACAGGGTTATACAGAGGACGATCTGAATCAGAAAATGTGGTTACTCAAATAACCTTTTCCAGCGAAAGGTTTTTTTATAGCAGTTTAGGTAAAATACAGGCAGAACTTTTCTAAGTTTTGCCTTTTTTGTCATTCATATTTTAAAATCCATCACATATTCAACACCGAACCAGAAATTCAAAAGGATTGGTCTATAAAAGCGAAAACCCCCTGTAGAAACAGGGGGCATCTTACGATTGCTTGCTATATAAAAATCTTACATATATTCTATTTGACGTCGCGTTGACGAAAATATAGAACAAATGACAAAAAAATGCAAAATGTTATCAACATTTTGCACTAAAAGTAAATATTTATTTTTTTAATGTGTAGAAAGCTGAGGCTTGCTTTTAGCCAGTAATCTGTCCGGATACACTGCCAGTGCTTCCTGAAGGCAATTCATCGCCTTATCGATTGATTCCAGGTTTAAAACGTAAGCAAGGCGCACTTCATTCGTTCCAAGTCCGGCGCTTCCATAGAAACCGGATGCCGGGGCGAGCATAACCGTTTCGCCTTTATGGGAGAAAGATTCAAGTAACCACTGGCAAAAAACATCTGCGTCCGGTACAGGCAATTTTGCCATCGCATAGAACGCACCTCCGGGATTCGGGCAAAATACACCGGGTATTTCATTGAGTCTTTTTACCAGCAGGTCCCTGCGTTTTCTATATTCCTCGCGGGTAGTATCGAAATAATTTTCAGGAAGATCTACGGCTGCTTCGCCAAGGATTTGTGAGAAAGAAGGGGGACTGAGTCGGGCCTGGGCAAACTTCATCACGGTATCCAGCAGTTCCTTATTTCTGGTAACGAAAGCTCCGATACGGCCTCCGCAGGCGCTGTATCTTTTAGAAATGGTATCCATCAGCACGACGTTGTTATCCATTCCTTCCAGTCTTAGGGCGCTGAAATGGGTTCCTTCATAACAGAACTCGCGATACGCTTCATCGCTGAACAGATAAAGATTATGTTTAAGTGCAATTTGTTTGAGCGTTTCCCATTCAGCGCGGCTGTAGAGATAACCAGTTGGGTTATTCGGGTTACAGATTACGATGGCCTTTGTTTTTTTGGTAATCGCTTTTTCAAAAGCTTCAGGTGGGGGCAGTGCAAAACCACTTTCTATATAGGAAGTCACCGGCACCACGCGCACGTCGGCTTCCACTGCGAATCCATTGTAATTGGCATAAAATGGTTCAGGAATAATCACTTCATCTCCGGCATCGAGGCATCCCAGAAATCCAAACAGAATGGCTTCTGAGCCACCGGTGGTAACAATAATCTGTTCGTGGTTGATTTGTATGCCATTGGCTGCGTAGTATTTCACCAGCTTGCGGCGATAGCTTTCATTTCCCGCACTATGACTGTACTCAAGCACTTTGAAAGTGGAATGGCGTACTGCTTCCAGCGTGGATGGCGGCGTTTCAATATCCGGCTGACCGATATTGAGATGATAGACCTTCAGCCCTCTTTTTTTTGCTGCTTCGGCAAAAGGCACCAGTTTGCGAATGGGCGAAGCTGGCATTTCCTTACCACGCTGGGAGATGGATGGCATTTTTTTTCTTTCATCAAAGATAGAAGAAAGTGTGGGAGTATGGGAGTATGGAAGAGAAGTATGGGAGTATGGGAGTATGGGAGTATGGAAGAGAAGTATGGGAGTATGGGAGTATGGGAGTATGGAAGAGAAGTATGGGAGTATGGGAGTATGGGAGTATGGAAGAGAAGTATGGGAGTATGGGAGTATGGGAGTATGGAAGAGAAGTATGGGAGTATGGGAGTATGGGAGTATGGAAGAGAAGTATGGGAGTGGGGATTGTTAGCTTTAATTAAACTCCTTTCCGCCTTAAGCCTTATGCGTTTCGCGTTCCGCGTTATGCGTTTCGCGTTCCGCGTTAAGCGTTCCGCGTTAAGCGTTCCGCGTTCCGCGTTAAGCCTTACGCGTTCCGCGTTCAGCGTTCCGCGTTCAGCGTTCCGCGTTCAGCGTTTCGCGTTCCGCGTTAAGCGTTCCGCGTTAAGCCTTACGCGTTCCGCGTTCCGCGTTCCGCGTTAAGCCTTACGCGTTCCGCGTTCCGCGTTCCGCGTTCCGCGTTAAGCCTTACGCTTTAAGCCTAAAAAAGCCGTTGGGCGTTGCTGAAAATCCGTTTCCGGAACTCCCTTTCTTCACTACATAAAAATAGGGAAAAGAAACTTTTTGGGTCTTCAGCAAACGGCCAACGGCCGGCAGGAAATTAATTTATGATTTAGCTTTTGCTTTTTCAGCCTGATATTTGGCGTAAGCGTCTTCTGTAAGTACTTCACCCGTAATTCTCAATACGATCGGGGTGGTGGAACCGAGTACAGTTACCGTAATGGTTTTATTAAAAGGACCAGGATTCATGGCGTTGAAACCCGCGTTGATTTTGTCGTCTTTTCCTTTCGGAACAGCACCTTCAGGTTTTACCGGTGTGGTACAACCGCAGGAAGCTACAGCTGTTTCGATAACGATCGGACCATTACTAACATTGGTGAAAGTAAAGTCGTGATTTACCGGTACACTCTGTTTGATTTTTCCAAAGTCGTAAGTTAACGATGTAAACTTAATAAGATCCGGGGCGGGAGTGGCGGTTGTTTGTGCAAATAAAGAGAGCGTCAAAATAAAAGCACTGAAAAACAATACTGCTTTTTTCATTTTACTGATTTGTTTGTTTTAAAAATTGGACAGATGCGTTTTCAGGGGCCGCGGTTGCTGGTAGTTTGTATACCTCACCGGTGATGTTTAACGTTTTCGTTTGTCCATTGTTGTAAAAGATGGTAACTGTTTTGTTAAAATGTCCGTCAGAATAGGCGTTGTACCCCACTTTAATATCTGCGGTCGCTCCCGGAGCGATTGCTTCACGGCTCCATTCAGGAGTGGTACACCCGCAGGAAGCTTGTACGTTCTCCAGCAGTAATGGTTGTTTACCCGTATTTACAATTTGAAATGTATGAACAACAGGACGACCCTGGGGAATGGTTCCGAATGAATAACCGGGTTCTTTTAATTGCAGCACATCCTCTTTGGGAGCGGCAGTTGCTGTCGGTGATTTCAATATTTCCGACTGGGCGTTTACAGCGAGTATCAGAAACAGGCCATAAATTATCAACAATAATGTCTTTTTCATAGTTTATACAGAAATCTTCATAAAATTACATAGTAAACGTCACCTTTGCCAATAAATTTTAACCCCTTTCCAAAGCCATCCATCAGTTAAACGATGTAATATGGAAAATGTCTTCGACAGCGATCAAATAGCTTTGGAAAATCTTTCCTTCGACCATTTCCGGAGAGAAGTACTGAAGGATTACCGGCTGGTTTGCGAAAGTCGCGAAGCCAGCCTCCTGGGTCGTAAAGAAGTGCTTACGGGAAAGGCCAAATTTGGCATTTTTGGAGACGGCAAAGAAGTTCCCCAGGTGGCCGTTGCCAAGTTTTTCAGACCGGGGGATTTTTATGCCGGTTACTATCGCGACCAAACGCTTGGATTTGCGTTGGGTATTTCAACCATCGAAGAGTTTTTTTCACAATTATATGCAGACCCCGATATCCGTCATGACCCGCATAGTGCGGGCCGGAATATGAATTCCCATTTTTCCTCGCCGCTGGTTGGAGAAGACGGTGAATTTCTGGATCTCGCTCAACGAAAAAATTTTACTGCGGGGCTTGCCCCGACAGCGGCGCATATTCCCCGATCCCTGGGTCTTGCTTATGCTTCGAAGGCTTTTCGCCAAATCAGGGAGCTGAGTGATCTTAGTAATTTGTCGGCCAATGGAAACGAAATCTGTTTCTGCACCATCGGCGACGCCTCTACAAGTGAGGGCCATTTCTGGGAGATTTTGAATGCGGCAGGTGTATTGCAGGTTCCGCTCGCAATCTTTGTATGGGATGATGGTTACGGTATATCCGTGCCTGTAAAATATCAGACTACCAAGGGCTCCATCTCTGAAGTATTGAGAGGATTTCAAAAAGAAGAAGGTACCAATGGTATTGATATTTATACTGTAAAAGCCTGGGATTATTCAGGCATGTGCGAAACATTTGAAGCGGGTTTACAAAAAATACGTACAACACATACACCTGCGCTCTTTCATGTTCAGGAACTCACACAACCACAGGGCCATTCTACTTCGGGTAGCCATGAGCGTTATAAGTCACCCGAACGACTGGAATGGGAACGCAGCTGGGATGCGATGAAAAAAATGAAAGAGTGGATCATTGAAAATGCACTGGCCAGTGTAGAAGAACTGGAAGAAATACACAGCAAGGCAAAAGATCTTGTGAGGAATAGTAAGAACAGCGCCTGGGAAAAATGCATGGCGCCCATTCTGGATCAGGTGAATCATGCATTAAATCTGATCCGGTCATGTGCATCAGCTCATCCGGAAAAACAGGATAAGCTGGATCCCATTTTAAAACAACTTTCACAGATAAGAGAACCAAACCGTCGCGACGTGATGCAGAGTCTGCATCAGGCGCTGCTTCTGACTGGCGAAAATCCGGAATCAGCTTCTCTTCGTGCATATTATTATGAATTAAAAAAAGAAAACAACCGGTTTTACAATACACATCTTTATCAGGAAGGGAGAAAAAATATAGAAAATATTGAAGCCGTTCCTGCGCGATATGCGGACGACGCGCCCATGATGAACGGTTATGAAATTCTGAATAAATATTTCGATGAACTCTTTGCGCGTAATCCCAAAGTGCTGGCATTTGGTGAAGACCTGGGACAAATTGGCGACGTAAATCAGGGCTTCGCAGGTTTACAATTAAAATATGGGAAGGGTCGTATTTCAGATTCTGGCATTCGTGAAGTTGCCATTATAGGTCAGGGAATCGGCCTTGCGATGAGGGGTCTTCGTCCGATTGCAGAAATCCAGTATCTGGATTATATGCTCTATGCCATTCAGACGCTCAGTGATGATCTGGCGAGTTTGCATTACAGAACGGCCGGCAGACAATCGGCTCCTTTAATTGTACGGACCAGGGGTCACCGTCTTGAAGGCATCTGGCACAGCGGATCACCCATGGGTATGATCATCCATGCAATCCGGGGTATTCATGTATGTGTTCCCAGAAATATGGCGCAGGCCGTTGGAATGTACAATACATTACTTGAAGGAATGGACCCAGCCATCGTTGTGGAGTGTTTGAATGGTTACCGGCTCAAGGAAAAACTGCCGTCGAATCTCACCGACTACCGGGTGCCTTTGGGTATTCCCGAAATTATCCGGGAGGGATCGGACGTTACCATCGTGTCGTACGGATCAACCCTGCGTATTATCGCAGAAGCTGCGGAGGACCTGCATGCACTTGGAACAGATTGTGAAATCGTAGACGTACAGACGTTGCTTCCTTTCGATATACACCATATCATTCTGGATTCACTCAAAAAAACCAACCGCATCCTATTTATAGATGAAGATGTTCCGGGCGGCGCAGCGGGGTATATGTTTAATAAAGTGATGGAAGAGCAGGGAGGATATCGCTGGCTGGACGTGGCTCCGAGAACCCTTACGGCAAAAGATCACAGGCCGGCCTATGCCAGCGACGGCGATTATTTCAGCAAACCCAATGTGGAGGAAATTATTGATGCGGTGCAGGAGATGATGAGAGAATAGGAGAGTATGGGAGTATGGGAGTATGGGGGTATGGAAGAGAAGTATAAGAGTGTAAGAGTATAGGAGTATAAGAGTGGAAAACGGGTTAACGAAGAACTGTTTGCGTTCATCGTTGCGCGTTAAGCTTTGTGTGTTCATCGTTCATCGTTCATCGTTAAGCGTTGCGCGTTAAGCTTTGCGTGTTAATCGTTCATCGTTCATCGTTAAGCGTTGCGCGTTCATCGTTCATCGTTAAGCGTTGCGCGTTCATCGTTGCGCGTTAATCGTTCATCGTTAAGCCTTCAGCTTTGAGCTTTTTGCTTTCAGCTTAATGTGTAAATTTGCAGTCCTAAAATTCTTCAATTAACTATGGGTCGGATTTTCGAAGTGCGTAAAGCCACTATGTTTGCCAGGTGGGATAAAATGGCAAAACAGTTCACGCGTATTGGAAAGGAAATTGCCCTCGCTGTAAAGTCGGGCGGTCCGGATCAGAATACCAATGCTGCTTTACGCAGATGTTTTCAGAATGCGAAGAGTGTGAACATGCCCAAGGATCGGGTGGAAGCAGCGATCAAACGAGCGATGGGCAAGGAGATGGATAATCTGGAGGAAATACTTTATGAAGGATATGCTCCGCATGGCGTGGCAGTGCTGGTGGAAACCGCTACCGATAATCCAACAAGAACCGTGGCGAACGTGCGTTCGTTTTTCAATAAGGGTAACGGAAACCTTGGAACAAGCGGTAGCGTAAGTTTTCAATTTAAGAAAATGGGTGTTTTTAAATTGAAACCCGAAGGGTTGGATATGGATGATCTTGAACTGGAACTCATTGATCATGGTCTGGAAGATCTCGGCGATGGAGAAGGTGAACACGGAGAGCCGCTGATCGTATTACATGTTGCTTTTAATGATTTCGGAAATATGCAAAGGACACTGGAATCAAAGAATATTGTTCCGTTAAGCGCTGAAGTGGAATGGATTCCCACCACTACGGTCTCTCTCCCAGAAGAACAGGCGCAGGAAGTATTAAAACTGGTCGATAAGCTTGAGCAGGATGAAGATGTGCAGAAAGTTTTTCACAATCTTGTTTAGGCGGAAGGCTTAAGGCGGAAGGCTTAAAGCTTAACGCTGAACGCTTAACGCGTAAGGCATAAAGCTTAAGGCGGAAGGCATAAGACTCAAAGCGGAAGGCATGAGGCTCAAAGCCTAAACCATATTTATAAATCTGGTAAATGTGGAATTGTATATAATCGTTTCGCAATTATTTGTGACAATGTGAAAATTGAATGATTAATGATAATGTGTTCATGTGGTCTGACTATCGCCATTTATTGCCCGATTCTACGATACAAATATTTTCGAGCCTTCCCGATTACATTTTCAAATTGTCATTAATCATTCAACTTTCACATCTTTCATTTTTTATAATTCCAACTTCACCCCATTAATAATATGCTTTAAGCCTTCCGCCTTACGCCTTAAGCCTTCCGCCTTACGCCTTAAGCCTTCAGCCTTCATCCTTCCGCCTTCCGCCTTAAGCCTCATGCCCTCCGCTTTATGAATTCAGCTTACTATTATTTTTACTATAGCTGAAATAAATCATCAGTCCGATTACCATCCAAGCCAGCGCAACAAGTATGGTTGTTTTGTCGAGTGAGATGATCATCGCGAGACAAAGCACCGCGCCGAGGATGGGAACGAGTGGCACCAAAGGCGTTTTGAAAGGGCGCGGATGATCGGGATCTTTTTTCCTCATGATAATAATTCCTACGCATACCAGTGTGAAGGCCAGCAGGGTTCCGATGCTGGTGAGGTCGCCGGTAATATCGCCGGGTAATAATGTGGCAATTGCACCAACGAACAGAAATAACAATGCGTTCGATTTATAAGGCGTTTTGAATTTTGGATGCAGTTCAGAAAAAACTTTGGGCAACAAGCCGTCGTTCGACATGGAAAAAAATACCCTGCTTTGACCCAGGAGCATTACTAAAATCACAGAAGAGAATCCTGCTAATATTCCCACGGTTACCCATTTGGCGAGCCAGTGGTAATTCGTCATATACGTTTCAATCGCATACGCAACGGAAGCTTCTTTTCCCGCACGTACAAAATCGGTGTAAGGCGCTACTCCGGTGAGTACCCATGAAAAAAGTACGTATAAAAGCGTGCATACTACCAGAGAACCCAATATTCCCACAGGCATATCTTTTTTAGGATTTTTTGCTTCCTGTGCAGCCGTGGATACCGCATCAAATCCAATGAACGCAAAAAATACAATGGCTGCTCCCCTGAGAACACCTCCCCATCCATGCCTGAAAAAATCGGTATACGTATATTCAGATCCGTTGGGTAGTATGGCAGGTTTGGCGTCCGCAGGAATCATATAGGGGTGATGATTCGATGGGTTGATGTATTGCCAACCGAGCGCAATGAAAAGTAAAACAATCGATACTTTAATAATAACTATGATTGAGTTTACAACGGCTGATTCCTGTGTTCCTTTGATCAGCAAAAGCGAAAGCGCCAGCAGTATAAATAAAGAAGGAACGTTTAATATTCCGTGATGCATCACACCGCTTGAATCGAGCATGCTTTCAAAGGGTGAATGGCACCATTGATAGGGTATTTGATTGTCGAAAAGCTTGTTGAGAAATTCACTCCAGGCAATGGAAACTGTGGCAGCTCCCAAAGCATATTCAAGCACGAGAGCCCAGCCAATGATCCAAGCCACGATTTCTCCCATGGTAGTATAAGCATATGTATAAGCACTTCCTGCAATCGGAATCATGGATGCAAATTCTGCATAACAAAGTCCGGCAAAAGCACATCCGACCGCAGCGACTATAAAAGAGATGGTAACCGCAGCGCCCGCGTGTCCGCCGGCAGCAGCAGCCGTTCTTACAAATAATCCAGCGCCAATGATCGCGCCGATACCCAGGGCAATAAGATTCCAGGGACCAAGGGTTCGTTTCAGGCTTTTTTCAGAATCTGCGGCCTGAGCCAACAGAGCACTTAATGACTTTCTTCTGAAGAGACTCATAAGCTTATTTTGATTTAGAGTTTGAAGCTTGTAAAGTAAACAAATATTCTATTCGACTGCAATTTTAATAAGGCGTAAAGCGTAAGGCGCAAGGCGTAAGGCGTAAAGCGTAAGGCGTAAGGCGGAAGGCGTAAAGCGTAAGGCGTAAGGCGGAAGGCTGAAAGCGTAACGCTGAACGCGCAACGCCGAACGCGTAACGCAAAACGCTGAACGCACAACGCTGAACACTGATGTCGTAATACCTAAAGTTTAATCGGGTATAAATATTTGAAGCTTTACGCCTTACGCTTTACGCTTTACGCCTTGCGCCTTACGCCTTACGCTTTACGCCCTACGCCTTGCGCTTTACGCCTTACGCCTTACGCCTTGCGCCTTAAGCGTTCAGCGTTACGCGTTACGCGTTACGCGTTACGCGTTCAGCTTTCTTTACATTGCAGTTTAATTAAAATAATGAGAAAACCAGGATTAACTGCATGGATTATCATTGCCATGATTTCCGGAATCATTGCAGGTTTGATGATACACTATTTGTCGGATGCGTTTTGGGCTGAAAAGTACTCAGACGGCATGTCTATATTGACTGAAATCTTCCTTCGGCTGATAAAAATGATCATCGCCCCACTGGTTTTTGCCACCCTGGTGACAGGTATTGCGAAACTGGGTGATACGAGGGCTGTCGGCAGGATCGGCGCAAAAACACTGGCCTGGTTCCTGGGTGCATCGCTCATTTCTCTTTTGCTGGGCTTGATGATCATGAACCTTCTTAACCTGGGAGGAAGTCTTCATTTCCCCGTACCGGATGTTTCTGATGCAGGTAAAATGGACAGTACTCCTCTTTCTTTTAAAACATTTATCTCCCATGTATTTCCACGAAGTTTTGTGGAAGCCATGGCCAACAATGAAATCTTACAAATTGTGGTATTTGCCATATTTTTTGGAATCGCCACGGCGGCAGTTGGTGAAAAAGGAAAAATATTTATCCGCGCACTGGATTCTCTGACTGAAATTATTCTTAAGATAACCGGTTATATTATGCATTTCGCACCCGTAGCTGCTTTTGCAGCAGTGTCTGCCATTCTTGCGTTAAAGGGACCGGATCTGTTATATACGTACGGAAAATTCATACTTGTTTTTTATATCAGCATACTGATTCTCTGGCTGATACTTTCCGGTGTCAGCTATTTGTGGATTGGCAGGAAAGTATTTCTGATTTTGGGTAATGTGAAAGATCAGGTATTGCTGGCATTCACAACTGCCAGTTCTGAAGCTGCATTTCCAAGGCTCATTGAAGAACTTGAAAAATCGGGTTGCCCCAGGAAAATCGTCAGTTTTGTATTACCGCTTGGATATTCTTTTAATCTGGATGGTAGTATGTTGTATATGGGATTTTCATCCCTTTTTATTGCCCAGGCTTATGGAATGCACTTGTCTCTCAGTACCCAGCTGACGATGCTGTTGGTGCTCATGTTAACCAGTAAAGGGGTTGCCGGTGTACCCAGAGCGGCGCTGGTAGTTATCGCCGGAACCCTATCCCTGTTTCACATTCCCCAGCAGGGCTTATTGCTTTTACTGGGAATCGATCAAATACTGGATATGGCCAGAAGTGCTACCAATGTAGTTGGTAATAGCCTGGCGTCCGCAGTAATATGCAAAATGGAAGGGGTACTGGAAGAATGAATCCTTAATTCATTTTATTATTTACTATTATATCTTAATTTGGCGACCGGTCATATCCTGGATATCGGCCTCGGTTTAACCTTTTACTATGGTAACACTTCTGGCAATCACGTTCAGGGATCTGGTAAATCCGGAGTTTTATATTAATAATGGCGGTCTCTGGGTGATGCTTTTTATAGTATTTGCAGAAACGGGATTGATGGTGGGTTTTTTTCTTCCTGGAGACAGTCTGCTTTTTGTAGCCGGAATCTACAGTCAGAAATTGATTGACAAGCTGATACCGGGAGGTACGGGCAGCGACCTGTTCAATCTCGTAATTCTCTGGATCCTCGTTTCGGTTTGCGGTATCATTGGAAATATGGTAGGATTCTGGTTTGGGAAAAAAAGCGGACATTATCTTTTCCAGCGTAAAGACAATTTCTTCTTCAAAAAGAAGCATCTGTTAGATGCCAAGTCATTTTATGATAAACATGGCGGCCAGGCCATCGTATTCGCGCGATTCCTGCCGATCATTCGCACATTTGCGCCCATCGTCGCAGGTATTGTGCAGATGGAAAAGAAGAAATTTATGTTTTATAATGTGATTGGCTGTGTTTCCTGGGTTTTTCTGATGTTGTTTGCGGGGCATTATCTCGATAAATTCTTTATTAAAAAATTCGATTTTGACCTGAAAAAACATCTGGAAGTGATTGTAATCGGCATTGTATTGATCACCACATTACCGGTTTTATATAAAATGTTTTTTGGCAAAAAAGCAAGTTCAAACACAGAGTAAATCCACATGAACCTCGCCGTCGCGAAGCGTCCCGCCGGAATTTTTAGTATTGCGGTTATTGTGGCCGCTCTTGGATATTTTGTTGACATTTACGACCTCCTGTTATTTACGGTTGTCAAGAAGGAATCCATGCTCCAGGTAGGCGCCACGGAAGCCACCATGCTGGCAGACAGCAGCAGGGTAATCAACTGGCAGATGATCGGTATGCTGCTGGGCGGAATTTTCTGGGGCATGCTGGGAGATAAAAAAGGCCGGCTCTCCGTTTTATTCGGATCTATTATTTTATATTCCATAGCCAATATTTTCACATCGTATGTACACACCGTAGATCAGTATGCAATTTGGCGATTCGTTGCTGGTCTCGGGCTTGCCGGAGAATTGGGAGCGGGCATTACGCTGGTGAGTGAATTGCTTCCAAAATCAAAAAGAGGTATCGGTACTTCAGTGGTAGCGGGCATTGGGATCATGGGTGCCGTTGCGTCTTATTTCACGTATCGAATTACCAAAGACTGGCGCCTGTGTTATCGGATCGGAGGCGGCCTGGGTATCATATTACTGATACTTCGGATCAGTGTAGCGGAATCAGGCATGTTTCTCGGGCTAAAACACCAGCCAATTCAGAAAGGCAATTTTCTGATGTTTTTTACCAATGGACGGAGATTTAAAAAATATCTGTTAACGATATGCATCGGTTTGCCAACCTGGTTTGTAATTGGAATTCTTGTTAATCAGAGTGACCGTTTTGCAAAAATCATGTACGGCAGTACTACGCTTGACTCCGGCAGATCGATCATGTTTGCTTACGCGTCTATCTCTCTTTCGGATTTTCTCTCCGGTTTTCTTTGTCAGTGGTTTCAAAGCCGTAAGGCAGGACTACTTGTGTTTTATATTTTGTGTATGATATCGGGATGGTTGTTTTTCAGCCACCTGAACAGCGGTGATACTACGATGTACCTGTTCTGCGCGATGCTGGGTTTCTCCACCGGATTCTGGGCTATTTTCGTAACACTTGCTGCGGAACAATTTGGCACCAATTTGCGGGCAACGGCGGCCACGACGGCACCCAATATGGTTCGCGGTGCATTACCGTTAATGAATCTCTTATTTCTGAATCTTTTCCAGAAAAGCTGGGGTTGGACCCTGATCAACAGTGGTATTACCACAGGTCTTATAGTGATGCTGATCAGTTTCTTATCGCTTTATTTCACGGAAGAAACTTATCATAAGGATCTGAATTATCTGGAACATTAGTCCCGAAACAGGTCTTCGCAAACTGAATCCCTATCTTCGCGCCTAATTTTTATCGCAAACCAACAATCGATGAAATTTCTGATCGTCCGCTTTTCTTCTATTGGCGATATCGTGCTGACTACACCGGTTATCAGATGTATCAAAAAACAGGTGCCGGATGCGGAAATTCATTTTCTGACCAAGTCGACCTACCAGCAAATACTTTCTTCAAATCCCTACGTTGATAAAATTCATTTACTGGAACAAAGTCTGTTGTCTGTTATTGCGGACCTTAAAAAAGAAAACTTTGATTTTATAATCGATCTGCATCACAATCTGCGTTCCATGAAAGTGAAAGATGCGCTGAAAGTAAAATCATATGCTTACGACAAGCTGAATGTAAAAAAATGGATTTACACAAATTTTAAATGGAACCTGCTGCCGGATATTCATATTGTAGACCGTTATCTGGAAACGGTAAAGGCATTTGGCGTGAGCAATGACGGTGAGGGACTTGATTATTTTATTTCCAAAGAAGATATGCTCAATGAGAATGACCTGCCTACCTCTCACTCGGCTGGTTATATCGGCGTGGTAATTGGTGCTGCGCTGAACACCAAAAAATATCCTTTTCATCATGTAAAAAAAATCTGTGAGTTACTCGACCATCCCATTGTTTTGCTGGGTGGACTTGAAGACGCAGACGAGGGAGACCGCATCGCAGCTTTCGACAAAATAAAAATATACAACGCGTGCGGAAAATTTGGATTGAATGAGTCGGCAGACCTGGTTCGGCGTGCAAAACTTGTTGTGACCAATGATACCGGACTTATGCATATTGCGGCTGCCTATAAAAGGCCGGTGATCTCATTATGGGGAAATACGGTTCCGGCATTTGGGATGTATCCTTACTATGGCAGCAAATATCTGGGGCAAACGGCTGCAAATGGTAAAAACCTTCCCTATGATATTGTGGAGATCAATGATCTGCGTTGCCGCCCCTGTTCAAAAATCGGATACGATATTTGTCCCCGTGGGCATTTTAAATGCATGGAGAAAATTGATCCGGATAATGTGGTCGCTTTGATCAGGAAGCGCATCTCTGTTATTTGATATGCTGGCCGGTCCAGGTGCCTTCTTTATTAAAAATGTTGTATCCCACAATAGAATCGAAGCATAAATACTTTCCGTCCCAGACTCCTTTAACGTCGAAGTGGTTATAAATTCCAGGTGCGGCTTTAACGTAAAAACCGGTCCATTCTCCGGTTGAGTCGAACGTGAGCATGAGTTGTTGTGTTGCCACAGAAACATATCCGATCAGGTCGTCGGTATTGTTGAAAATATACAGGCCCTTCCAGGAAGGATTTTTCGGATGATATTCATTGTGATACATCGGGTTGAGCGTCTTGTTCACATCCGGATTCAGCTCATAATGATTCAGGGGATTGATGGTGCTGTTGAATTCGGGATTGATGTCGTTGTTATGAACCGGATTGATATTCCAGTTATATTTTGGGTTAATGTTTGAATTCTTTTCCGGGTTGATCGTGCTGTTAAAAGTAGGACTGAGGTTAACATCTACTTTTGGATCGTGATTATTATTCAGGGCCTGTGAAAGAGCAGGTGCCTTTAACAAAATCAGCATAAGGACAGACAGGACTACATTTCTTTTCATGATTTTTTTTTCAATGGTTCAACGTGGGTGCCGGATCAATCGGCTGTTTAAAATACAATAAATAACGGGGTTTTCATTTAACGTGAATATGAGTCCATTTGCCATTTTTGTCAAAAAGGTTAAATCCTGACTGGTTGTCGTAACAAAGGAACATGCCTGTCCATACGCCGAACAGGGTAAAATAATTATACATGGAGCCGCCAGCTTTAACATAATATCCATTCCAGGTGCCGCTGTTATCAAATGACAGCATCACATTTTGCGTGGCTACAGAAATATATCCAAAGAGCTGATTGGAATCATTAAAAAGAAACATGCCTTTCCAGGTTTCTGTGGAAGGTCGAAGACCCTTCATGATCACCGGGTTGAGGACGTCGTTGGTTTGGGGATTCAGCTGCATGTTGATCATTGGATTTATGGCTGAATTCTGGGTTGGGTTAACGGAATTTTCCTTTAAAGGATTCATATTCCAGTTGGAAGAAGGATTGATAGACTGGTTGCTGTCGGGATTTATCTCTCTGTTTATAAAAGGATTCAAATTGGGATCCTTTTTAGGATCATGCCCTCTAAATGCGAGATCGTTCTGGGCCCTGATGACGGAACCGGAAAACAGGAAAACTGTCAAAATCACTATTCCTCGCATACGAATAACAAGTTGTTATAACGTTGGATTCAACGCGACTTTTCGCCGGATACGAGGATAAAATTAAGGGAAAAAGAAAGAAAGGCTAAAGATAATATGGGGCGTTGATATTGTCAATAGCGTTGCTAAGCCTAAGGCCCAAAGCTGAAAGCCTAAGGCGAAACGCTTAACGCGGAACGAGCAACGAAGTAGCGGCGCTTATCAGCATTCCGCGTTGAGTGTTTTGCGTTCTGCGTTAAGCTGTAGGCCTTAAGCTTTAATTGTAGCAAGAACGTCGTTCATGCTTTTCACCGCTTCGGCGCTTTTTGCGAACAAGGCTTTTTCTTCTGCATTGAGTTCGAGTGGAATAATTTTTTCCCATCCGTTTTTTCCAATAGTAACAGGAACTCCAAGGCAAATATCTTTATGATCATATTCGCCCTGTAAAGAAACGCAGCAGGTAAATAATTTTTTCTCGTCTCTTACGATCGATTCCACCAGCGCCGCGCCGGCAGCACCTGGTGCATACCATGCCGAAGTGCCAATAAGTTTTGTGAGTGTTGCACCACCTACCATGGTATCGGCAATGATTTGTTTCTGTTTTTCTTCGGAAAGTAATTTGGTAACTGGCACGCTGTTCCAGGTTGCAAATCGAATCAGCGGAATCATCGTTGTATCTCCATGACCACCGATTACAATCGCGTTGAGGTCAGCCGGACTGCATCCGAGGTGCTGACTTAACTGGTATTTGAATCGGGCACTGTCTAATGTACCTCCCATTCCGATGATCCTTTCTCTTGGAAGACCAGTTTCTTTCAATGTGAGATAGGTCATCGTATCCATCGGATTGCTGATGATGATCAGGATCGCATCGGGAGAATATTTTAAAATATTATCTGCCACTGATTTTACAATACCAGCATTGGTGCCAATCAATTCTTCACGAGTCATACCCGGCTTGCGTGGTAGTCCGGATGTGATAACCACCACCTTACTGCCCGCGGTTTTAGCATAGTCATTGGTGCTTCCGCTTACGCGGGTATCGAATCCCAGTAAGGTTGCAGACTGCATAATATCCTGGGCCTTCCCTTCTGCAAAACCTTCTCTGATATCGAGCAATACAAGTTCTTCGGCGAGTTCTTTACGGGCAATATTATCTGCGCAGGTGGCACCAACTGCTCCTGCTCCAACTACGGTTACTTTCATCTGAAATTATTTAAAATGATGGATGATACTTTTTACAGAGAGGCAAAGTTAGGTTGAATTATGGGTTATGGGTTATGAACTATGGGTTATGAATTATGGGTTATGGACTATGGGTTATGGGTTATGGACTATGAAAAATAAAAATATAACCCGGCTCATAACTCATAACCCATAATTCATAACTCTTTTTATTTATCTGCTCCATCGAACGCTTTCATAATCGTATCTACCTGCTGGTTTCCTTCGAAATGTGTGATGTACTGGCCCTTTTTATCGTACAATGCAAGAAAAGGAAGACTTTGCATTCTGTAAAATGGTGGGAGCATATATTTTTCATCGCGACCCATCAGGATATTGAGGTGGTCTCCGATACGATAATAATTGTAAAAAGTTTTCATTTCGTCGAATGGCTGAAAAGTGGCCATAACAATTTCTATGTCCTTGAATTTGGCAAAATCGGCGAGAATATCGCGGGTCTGGTGTTTACAATGTTCGCATTCCGGACTGAAAAACATCAGCAGAATCTTATGATTCTTTTTGATGAGTTCCTTGGTTACAAAATGTACACTGTCGACTTCTAAAAGATGAATGGGCGGAAAACCAGGATTCTTTAAATAGGGTGCTTCGGGAAGCGCGGCCGCAGGCGACTGCGCTTCTAAAGAAAAAAGAGAAAAAAGAGCCAGAACTGCTGTCAGCACTACCTTCATAAGGGATATTTTCATAAAAATAACGGAAAAAACGGGATGCTCATCATTTCAAAAGAGGCTACTTTGCGCATAAGGTTAAAAACCGTTAGTTTTGTCGCCCTTTGTGGAGAACATTTAATAATAATTCATGGCAAATACAGCAGACATAAGCCGCGGACTCATCATCAAATTAGATGGCAGTCTTTATTCAGTAGTTGATTTTGGCGAAAATAAAACAGCCAGGGCGGCAGCAAAAGTGTGGGCAAAATTGAAAGGTGTCGACAACAACCGGAGTATAGAAAAAACATGGAATAGTGGTGATAATATATTTCCGGTACGTGTTGAAAGAAAGGGATATCAGTTCATCTATAAAGATGATTCGGGATATAATTTTATGGACACAGAAACTTTTGAACAGATTGCACTTCAGGAAAATCTGGTGGACGCGCCGCAATTTTTAAAAGATGGTCAGGAAGTGACCGTGCTTATGAATACAGAAACGGAAATGCCGATGGGTGTTGAATTGCCTGATAAAATTGTATTAAAAGTTACCTATTCAGAACCGGGCATGAAAGGAGACACTGCAACGCGCACATTGAAACCAGCAAAGGTTGAAACCGGCGCAACAGTGAATGTTCCGCTGTTTGTGAACGAAGGAGAATTCATCCGGATCAACACAAAAACAGGCGAATATGTGGAAAGGGTGAAAGAATAACACTTATCTTAGTCTTCCTTTTTAAAAAGTAAAACGCCATAACTGATGGATTTTAAACAGATTCAGGAGTTGATCAAACTGATCAATAAATCTAATATCGGTGAAGTAACGATTGAAGAAAAGGGATTTAAAATTACTGTAAAGCAAAAAGAGGAGCATATACAGCAGGTTATATCTGCTCCGTTTCAGCCTCAGGCAGTTTCTTCTTATGCAGGACCTGCGGTTTCGTCGCCTTCGTCAGGCAATGCACCTGCTGCAAACGGTAAGTCGAAGCCTACTGAACCGGTTGCAGACAATCTTATAACTATCAAGAGTCCGATGATCGGAACTTTTTACCGCAGTTCAGCTCCGGATAAACCATCGTTTGTAAATGTAGGCGATGAAACAGAACCTGGGAAAGTGGTTTGCATCATCGAAGCGATGAAATTATTTAATGAGATCGAGAGTGAAGTAAAGGGGAAAATTGTAAAAGTACTTGTTGAAGATGCGTCGCCTGTGGAGTTCGACCAGCCTCTCTTTCTCGTAGATCCAAACTGATTTGAAAATTTGGAAATTTGTCCCGCACAATGCAGGATGAAAATGCGCTGACGTATCAACTCTCAAGTTTATATTTCCAAATTTCCAAACCTTAAAATTTCCAAATTACTATTTGTGTTCAAAAAAATATTAATTGCCAACAGAGGAGAGATCGCATTACGGGTTATCCGAACCTGTCGCGAGATGGGTATCAAAACGGTAGCCGTTTATTCCACCGCCGACAAGGAAAGTCTGCACGTAAAATTTGCTGATGAAGCGGTTTGTATCGGCAAACCTGCGAGCGCGGACTCCTATCTCAATATTCCGCATATCATGGCGGCGGCTGAAATTACCAATGCAGACGCCATTCATCCGGGTTATGGATTTCTTGCAGAAAATGCACGATTTGCGGAAATCTGCGGTGAGCATGGGATCAAATTCATCGGGCCCACGCCTGCAATGATCAATTCCATGGGCGATAAAATAACTGCCAAGGAGACCATGATTAAGGCAGGTGTACCTGTAGTTCCGGGGGGTGGTGGACTGCTCGAAAATATTGCACATGCGAAGACTGTAGCACGTGAAACGGGTTATCCTGTAATATTGAAAGCAACGGCAGGCGGCGGTGGGAAAGGTATGCGAGTGGTATGGAACGAAGAAGACCTGGAGAGAGCCTATGATTCTGCCAAAGCGGAGGCGGGTGCGTCGTTTAAGAATGACGGCATTTACATGGAGAAATTTGTTGAAGAGCCAAGACATATCGAAATACAAGTGGCGGGGGATCAGTATGGCACAGTTTGCCATCTGAGTGAAAGAGACTGCTCCATTCAGCGCCGGCATCAGAAACTGGTAGAAGAATCACCGTCACCTTTTATGACGCGCGAGCTGAGATACAAAATGGGTGAGGCGGCTATCAAAGCAGCATCAGCGATTCATTACGAAAGTGTGGGTACGATAGAATTCCTCGTTGACAAACACAGGAATTTCTATTTCATGGAAATGAATACGAGGATCCAGGTAGAACATTGTGTAACGGAAGAAGTGGTAAACTTCGATTTGATCAAAGAGCAAATTAAGATTGCTGCGGGGGAAACGATTAGCGGCGTCAATTATGAACCACAGGGTCATGCCATCGAATGCCGCATCAATGCAGAAGATCCTTATAATGATTTTCGTCCTTCACCAGGCAGAATAACCACATTGCATCAGCCGGGAGGTCATGGTATTCGTGTCGATTCGCATGTATATGCGGGTTATTCCATTCCCCCGTATTACGATTCCATGATTGGAAAAATTATCGCTGTTGCAAGAACGCGAAGTGAAGCCATTGATACCATGCATCGGGCACTGATGGAATATGTAATTGAAGGAATAAAAACAACCATTCCTTTTCATCTTCAGCTCATGAAGGATGAAAATTTCCGAAGTGGAAATTTTAATACCAAATTTCTTGAGGGATTTACGATGAAGTAAGGCGTAAGGCGTAAGGCGTAAGGCGTAAGGCGTAAGGCGTAAGGCGTAAGGCGTAAGGCGTAAGGCGTAAGGCGTAAGGCGTAAGGCGTAAGGCGTAAGGCGTAAGGCGTAAGGCGTAAGGCGTAAGGCGTAAGGCGTAAGGCGTAAGGCGTAAGGCGTAAGGCGTAAGGCGTAAGGCGTAAGGCGTAAGGCGTAAGGCGTAAGGCGTAAGGCGTAAGGCGTAAGGCGTAAGGCGTAAGGCGTAAGGCGTAAGGCGTAAGGCGTAAGGCGTAAGGCGTAAGGCGTAAGGCGTAAGGCGTAAGGCGTAAGGCGTAAGGCGTAAGGCGTAAAAAAATGGGGAATAAGGTACAAAAATATTTTAGCACCTCTGGTGTTTTTTGCTAACAACGCAATTCCCAAATTCCAAAGACAATTTTTAGAAACTACATTTTGCGTTCTGCGTTAAGCGTTTTGCGTTAAGCGTTAAGCGTTAAGCTTTTCGCCTTACGCCTTAAGCGTTCAACAGATCCTCAAATTTTTTACTTTCGGGAAAAAATCCGCAGAGTTTTTCAATGACTTGTTCGACAATAGCGTCGGGACATGATGCACCACTGGTAATGAGAATATTTACCGATCCGGAATTGGGCAGAAAATTATTCGTTAATTTCTCAACCTGTTTATGGATGTCAAAATGAAGAACTTCTTTGGCGGAAAGTATTTTCTCCGGTCCCTCGATGAAATAAGTAGTCAGTTTTTGTTCGCATAGTTCGACCAGATGGGTGGTGTTGGATGAATTATATCCTCCTACAACAAACGCCATGTCGGCAGTTGTTCCCAGCATCCCAATTACTGCTGATTGATTATCGTTGGTTGCGTAACAAAGTGTATCCCTCGTATCGGCAAAACTTTCTTCCGTTTTTTCATGCTGCATTTCATCTCTTTCACGAATCGCAGATTTCAGGTAGTCCGCAATCTGTTGGGTGTCCGAGGCCAGCATGGTTGTTTGATTCACCACCCCAATTCTTTGAAGATCTGTAACCGGGTCAAAATCTTTGGAGAAACGTCCTTGAAATATATCGGTGAATTCTTCCGGCGGTTTCTCTTTTTTTATAAATGCGGCGAGTAAGACAGCTTCCCCCATGTCTTTAATAATAAGTGCAGGGCCGCCAGCGGCAGCATGGGAAAAAGTTGCACGGGTTTCTTCATGACCTGGTTTTCCATGAATGATTACAGTGAACTTTTTTTCGGCAATTTGTGCGCTTCTGTTCCATACCTTTTCTACGAATGGACAGGTTGTATTATAGTTCTCCGTATGAATTCCTTTTGACTTTAATAATGTATCTATTTCCAGACTGGTACCAAATGCAGGAGTTATAACGATGTCTGTGGGCAACAGATTTTCCAAAGGAAACAATTCTCTGCCACCTGTATCCTGCAGAAAACGGATTCCCTGTTTTTTCAGGTCACCATTTACCCGGGGATTGTGAATCATTTCACTGAGCAGGAAAATATTTCTTCCGGGATTTTCTTCAACTGTACGAAAGGCAATATCAATGGCATTTTCGACTCCATAACAAAAACCGAAATGACGTGCCAGATGTATCTTTAGCATACCAAAATCCAGTAAAAAGGGAGTAAAATCCTTTTTCATTTTATCTTCTGCACGTCGCTTGTTTTTAATAGCGGTAATCAGCGGGCTTCGATAAAATTGAGGAACCTGGAATGTTTTCATTACCGGTCAAAGTTAATAATATAGAGGTAATTGGTTATGGGTTATGGGTTATGGGTTATGAGCCGGGTTATATTTTTTTTTATTGTCCATAGTCCATAACCCATAACCCATAACCCATAACCCATAACCCTGTCACGTCCTAAAAAAAGTGGACAATTTACTTTTATTTATATTCAGACTTATTCATAGATTTTTAAGGTTTTTAAGCTGCCGTATGTATTTGAGAAGGTATTTTTAATCCCAGTGACCAGTGGGGTCGTTTTGTATTATAAGTTTCGATTGCCTGCTTTACAGCCTTTTTCGTTGTTTTAAAATCAGTCATCTCTTCATCGAGTAAAAATTCGTCTTTGAGGATTCCATTTACTCTTTCAGCCATTGCATTTTCATAACAATGATTTTCTTCAGTCATGCTGATCATCATTTGATTGTCGAGTAAAAGCTTTTCATATTTTGGACAACAATATTGGAAGCCACGGTCAGAATGGTGTATTACACTTTCCGTTTTTGGACATTGCCTGATAGCCATAGAAAGCGCTTCCATGGCGCTTTCTATGGCCAGACTATCTGATAACTTCCAGCCAACAATCATCCTGGAGTAGGCGTCTGTTATTAGAAAAAGATAGACGAACTTTTTTCTGGTTCTGATATAAGTTATATCGCTGACCCAGGCCTGGTGGGGAGCTGTAAGCTTTTTATCTTTAAAACAGTTTTTATACTTCCTAAACCGGTGATAGCTGTTCGTTGTCCGCTGGAACTTCTTTTTTCTCTTTACCAGCAAGTCTTTATTCCTTAAAATATCAAAGAACTTATCGCGGCCTATACTTCTTTGCAGCTGCTGTAAATCTTCGTTCAGCAGTTTAAATAATTTCTTTCCGCCCAGCCGCGGCTGGCATCTTCTCTGTCTGTGAACCAACTGAACAACAACACTTTCAGCAACCTCAACCTTTGTTTGTTCCTTTAGCGCTTTATAATATCCGGAACGGCCATAATGAAAGAATCTGCAAACTTTTTCTAAGGCGTACCTTTTTCGGGTTTGTCTGTTTTCCTGAATGGCTTGTGTCCGAAATTTTTTTTTAAATCCGTTTTATAGTGCCTGTTTGCAACCTCCACCAGGGTTCCCAGCAGATCCTTGGCCATGGTAGCGTCTGCCAGTGCTATCTTCAAGCGCTTTACTTCTTCTTCAAGTTCCTTTACCCTGTCTTTTTCCCCTTTCATTTCTATTCGTACTATCTGATTTAATAAATGGTTTTTCCCAAATTGCTTCACCCATTTTTGAATCGTACCGCCGCCTTTAATATCATAACGCCTGCGGATCTCTACAAAGCTCGCTCCTTTTTCAACTTCCCGGACTACTTTCTGCTTAAAGCTAATACTGTACCTAATCAGTACTTTTGATCTTGTTGTCATGGTTTGTGTCAGATTCTTGTTAAAAATCTGTCCACTTATTTCAGGACAAGACACCCATAACTCATAACCCATAACTCATAACCCATAACTCATAACCCATAACCCACACACCTTTTCTGCGTTGAGCACTGATTCGTATCTTTCGGATTCAATGTGTTATGAATGACAGGTGAATTCAAAACTGTTAGCTGGTCGCTTGATTCAAATATTTATGAAGTTAATCTCCGGCAGTTTACAAGGGAGGGAAATTTTCTGTCTTTTGCAAATCATCTTCCGAGACTGCGGGATATGGGTGTGGAGATTCTGTGGTTTATGCCGATTACTCCCATCAGCAGGGAAGGGCGTCTGGGTACGCTCGGCAGTTATTATGCCTGCTCAGATTATGTAAATACAAATCCTGAATTTGGTTCTATTGCCGACTTCAGATGGCTCGTGCAGCAGGCACATGCGATGGGGTTTAAAGTGCTGATTGACTGGGTGGCTAATCATACAGGGTGGGATCATATCTGGACTTCTGAACATCCTGAATATTACCGGAAAAACACAGACGGAAATTTTTACGATGCACATGGATGGGCAGATGTTATCGATCTTAACTATGATCAGCCAGCGCTGCGTACCGCAATGATCAACGCGATGAAATTTTGGGTGGATCAGTGCGATATTGATGGTTTCCGCTGCGATATGGCGATGCTGGTACCGCTTCATTTCTGGAGAGAAGCGAGAAACGCGCTCGATCATATCAAACCTCTTTTCTGGCTTGCAGAATGCGAGGAGATTATGTATCATGAGGTATTCGATATTACGTATACGTGGAAGATGTTGCACATCATGGAGGCGTACTGGAAGAGATCAAGTGATATGCAAGGCCTGATCCAGGTACTCTATTATTACAATCATCAGTTTCCTCTTGGCGCGATAAGGGCTTATTTTACTTCGAATCACGATGAAAATTCGCACAGCGGTTCTGAATACGAAAGACTGGGGGACGCGGCGTTGCCTTTTGCAGTTTTCACCTGCCTCTACGACGGCCTTCCTTTAATTTATAGTGGTCAGGAACTTCCGAATTTAAAACGACTGCTATTTTTTGATAAAGATGAAATTGAATGGAAAGGAAAGGGAGATCTTTTCGAATTCTACAAAACACTATTGCAATTACGAAAAAAAAATCCTGCATTAAGAAGCGGCGACACAAAAAGATCGGCAATGATTCTGTCTAACACCGCTTCGGACTACGTGCTGAGTTTTATCCGTCGGTATGAAAGAGATGAAGTGCTGGTAATACTAAATTTGTCGTCCGAAGCAAGATCGGTGATCATTACCGGTCATACGCTTGCAGGATCATTCAAAGATGTATTCGATAAAAATGGTCAGGATTTTATTTCCGGACAACCTTTGCGACTGAATGCATGGGAGTATCGGGTTTATACGAAGTAAGCTGAACGCTGAACGCTGAACGCGAAACGCTGAACGCGAAACGCCTAAGTCATAGAGTTAAGGGATGTTTATATAAATGAAGTACTGAGAAATAAAAATGCGCCTCTTTTAAGGAAGCGCATTTTTTTATATACCGTATTCAGCGTCCGGCGTTTAGCGTTCAGCGTTCAGCGTTTCGCGTTCAGCGTTTCGCGTTCAGCGTTTCGCGTTCAGCTTTAACCTTTATTCGTCATTCAATTTCAAAGGATAGGTAAATGATCCGTCGTAACCGGGATAAACACCTTCGAGTTTCAACGAACCGTTTCCTGCCTGCTCAACGATTTTACGGAAATCGTCTACGGTTGATACTTGCTGTCCGTTTACTTTGAGAATTACGAACCCTTCTTCCATTCTCGTTTTGGCAAATAATCCTTTATCACTAATAGAAGTAACCACGATACCGCCTTTTACATTGAGTTTGGTAGCATCTGCTTTTTGCAATGGTTGCAATTCTGCTCCCAGTTTATCGAAAGCTGAATTTTTAACGAGATCCAAATTTCCCACATTGTTCATGAGGGTAACGAGCACTTCATTTTCTTTGCCGTCTCTTACATAAGTGATTTTAATTTTATCACCGGGACGGTAAATGGCTATTTGTCCAACGAGTTCAGATCCCGTATTTACCGGCATTCCGTTAAGTTTGGTAATCAGATCACCTTCTTTCAGACCTGCAGCGAAAGCGGCGCCATTGTTTTTTACATTCATGATATAAACACCTTCTGCATCGTCTTTGATTCCTTTTTCTTTTTTCTGATCATCGGTGAGGTTATCGCGGGCATATTCTATTCCGAGATAGGCCCTCTGTGTTGTGCCATATTTGATCAGGTCGGTAACTACCTTCTTAACTATATTCACGGGAATGGTGAAAGAATATCCTGCGTAAGATCCGGTGGGCGAAGCAATGGCTGAATTGATACCGATCAGTTGACCCTGTGGATTAATAAGTGGTCCACCACTGTTTCCGGGATTCACCGCTGCGTCTGTCTGGATAAAAGATTCAACCGGAGCTACACTCTGGCGACTATTGATATCAATGGATCTTCCTTTGGCACTGACAATACCTGCGGTAACGGTTGTTTCCAAAGAAAGTGGATATCCGACGGCGAGTACCCACTGTCCTACTTTTATTTCATCAGAATTTCCGTAGAGCAGGAAGGGGAGGCCTTTCGCATCAACCTTCACAACAGCCAGATCAGTGCTTGGATCTGTTGCGACTACTTTGGCTTTAAAAGACTTTTTGTTACTGAGGGTTACGGTAACCTCATCGGCGCCGTCAACGACGTGATTGTTTGTTACGATGTATCCATCTTCACTGATAATTACGCCAGATCCTGAACCCATTTCAGGCATCGAACGGGAACGATCTCCAAAAAAATCATTGGGATCAATTCCGAAAAGATCAGAGAAAGGATTTTTTCTGGGCAGGTTATTACTAACCTGGCGTACGGTTTTTGTTTTGATGTGAACCGTAGCAGGAATCGCCGCGCTTGCCGCGTCTACGAAATCTGCGGGTCCGGCAGATTTACCGCCTTCAAAAAACTTGGCGTAGTTTGAAGGGACTTTAGCAGAATCCTGGTTGTTGGAAAATGTTCCGTTCTGGTTGTAGGCGTACGTTCCAGCGGACTTAAAATGGTTATACCCCCAAAGGCTGGTGAGGGTAGTAGCTGCACTGATAAATGCAATGCCGGCAACTTGTTTAAATTTCATTATTATAATTTTTTTTGTCAATGATTGTGCATTCGTTATTGTCAAACTACGTGCCCATCGTGTACCAAAGTAACGTCTTGCAGTAATTTAGGTTATTACCACCTATTCAGTTTAACAAATAATTTACTAAGACCTTCGTAGATGGCAGATCTCCAAATTTACAAAAGAAATTTTAGCAGGCAATGACTGACATTCATTCAGAGAGATTGTAAAAATTTCATGGTATCTGCTCCATCGGCATAGTCGTTGAGGCCCGGCTGCTGACTTTTCCCAAAAGGGAGGTAACCACGGCCGACTATGCATTGTAGTCCTACAGTTTCCATAAATGGGACGGGAGTTTCCTTTTTACTGTAATACTTGTAATGCAATACCGAGATAGGAGAAAAAGGTGATTTGTCTTCGAGCAGCAGAATGCAGTCGTTGGTCATATAGTAAAGCTTGTTCAGAATGGCTAACGACAAACGGTAATCGTAATTATTTTTATACTTGTTGTGGTCTGCCATCCACTGGTATTTTCGAAACGATTGCAGCAGGGGTACGAAATCATACTGTTCGGGAACGAGAATCTGCGTTACGTTCCGGCACCCCAAACCGAAATACAGAAAGACGTCATCTGCCAGCGATTCAAGTTCTTCAGGTGTTTCGTCTCCTTCCAGTATCGCTACGGATGTTCTGTTTCGTCGAATCAGGCTTGGGTATTTTCCAAAATAGTAATCAAAATATCGCGCCGAATTATTACTTCCAGTTGCAATATAAGCATCCATATTCCTGAGCATATCTGAGACTTCAACGTATCGCGCGACTTCGGGATTTTTTTTAATAAGAAAATTCAAGAACGTGGTAAACAGAATGGAGTCTTTGGATGAGCGTTTTATAAACTGCCGGTTACCACTAACAAAACAGCAAAGAAAATCATGAAAACCAACCAGCGGGATGTTGCCTGCCATCACGATCCCGACATTTTTCTCCTGGTTGTTTGAAGAAGACAAATCATATGAGCGAACCCATCTTTCCAGTAAATTCTTTTGCAGGAATGAAGACGTAATATTTTTTACCGACAATTCGACAAACTCAGGGATAAACCAGGGGTTTTGCTGAAAGGCCAGCGTCCAGGCGGCACGCCATTCGGGATCATCGGACTGCATGTATTCACCCAAATCAACAAGTAAGCGGATCCGGTTCTCTAAATCCATAATTCAGATTATCTTTGTGCGGCGAAATTAATTCTATTCAAATCCTAACAACAACAATATTATGGCGATTAAGATAACAGATGAATGTATTAATTGTGGAGCCTGCGAGCCTGAGTGCCCTAACAATGCAATTTATGAAGGCGGTGTGGAATGGGCAATATCCGACGGGTCTTCCGTTAAAGGTCCTTTTACACTGATGGATGGTACTGTTATCGACGCAAATCAACGAAACAGTCCTGTAGCCGTAGACGTATATTATATCGTTCCGAATAAATGTACTGAATGTCAGGGCTTCCATGAAGAACCACAGTGTGCTTCTGTTTGTCCGGTAGATGTTTGCGTTCCGGATGAGATGTACCGTGAAACGGTTGAAGAACTGCTGGCAAAAAAAGAAAAACTCCATCTCTGATATTCCGGCAAATTATTAATACCAATACATGAAAAAAGCGATTGCTTTTGTAACCGGAGGTTACTCCGGCGAAGCTGAAGTGTCTTACAAGAGTGCAATAACGATGGAGGCGGAGGTGGACAAGAGTTCGTATGATCTGTATCGCATTGATATTACGCCCGCCGAATGGTTTCATACGGGAAAGGATGGCAAGAAAATTCAGGTTGACCGAAATGATTTTTCGCTTCTTATCAACGGTCAGAAAGTTATATTTGATGCCGTGCTGATAGGCATTCATGGAACGCCAGGAGAAGATGGGAAACTCCAGGGATATTTTGACCTGATGAATCTTCCTTACACCAGTTGCAATGCTGCAACTTCCGCCATCACATTTAACAAGCGATATACGGTGGCCGTGGCAGCTTTTGCCGGTATCCATGTTTCCCATTCCGTTCATCTATTTAAGCAGGATAACCCCGATGTTGTGGAACTTGGCAAAAAAGTGAGTATGCCTGTTTTTGTAAAACCGAACAATGGCGGTTCAAGTATTGGCATGTCGAAAGTGAATAAAAAAGAGGATCTCGAAGCGGCTCTTGTAAAAGCTTTCAGGGAAGATGATCAGGTACTCATTGAAGAATTTATTTCAGGAAGAGAATTTACAGTGGGCGTTTTTCGCTCCAGGGAGGAAATCATTGTACTTCCCATTACAGAGGTTAAAACCACCAAGGATTTTTTTGATTTCGAAGCTAAATATTCACCTGGTTTTTCGGAGGAAACCACTCCGGCAGATCTGGAGGAATCTAAAGCAGAGAAGCTCAGACAGACAGCAAAAAAGATTTACCAGGTTTTTAACTGCAGTGGGGTGATTCGGATCGATATGATTTATGATGACATTAAGAATGAGCCTTTTCTCCTCGAAATCAATACAGTACCGGGACAAACGGCTGCCTCTGTTGTTCCGCAACAGGTGCGTGCAAAGGGGTGGACACTAAAACAATTCTATTCAGCGTTGATTGAAGACGCTTTAACAAGGGCTAAAAAATCCTGAGCCGGATATATTATCTTTCCACCTAAAATCGCATCAGTGTTCCGATTTCTGACCAGTAAACCACTATGGGTTAATGTCCTTGCAGGATTTGTAGTCTTGGTCTTGCTGTTGCTGCTCTTTCTGGGTTCACTTGATATTATTACACATCACGGCAAAACAATGAAAATTCCTGCCGTTATGGGTCAGTCCGTTGACCGGGCAAGAAAAACACTTGAATCCCAGGGATTTGAAATTGTTATTCAGGATTCTATTTACAACGATACGATTCCACCATTGCAGGTAGTTAAACAATTTCCTGATGCCGATAATCTGGTTAAGGTTAATCGCACTGTTTATCTCACCATCAACCGGGCGATTGCCCCGGAAATCGATATGCCGAATCTGTTGAGTATGACATTCCGCAACGCGGAAATGGTACTCAGACGTTATGGTCTTAAACTGGGGGACACGGTTTTTAAACCCGACTTCGCCAGAAATTCTGTACTTGATCAGCAATTCAAAGGTGAAAGCATAAAACCGGGTACCAAAATTCAACAGGGCAGTGAAATTACTCTTGTGCTGGGGAATGGAGTAGGTACTGAATTCATCGTGCCGGATCTTTTCGGTATGACTTTTCGGGATGCCCGTGCCACGATAGCGGAAGCGGGATTAATCGTTGGTTCCGTTGTGCCCGATGCGGACGTTGCGGACACCATGAATGCATTTGTATATCGTCAAAATCCCGACAGGTTTGATTATGAAAAACAGGTTAATCATATCCGACAGGGACAGATCGTGGATATCTGGCTTTCTTCGCAAAAAAAAGATCGAACTACGGACAGTACTGCAGTCCCGTTAAACAAGTAACTTTCAATCAAACCTTATCATATGCAGCTGATTTCAGTTAGTGAATTACAAGATCGTCTTTCGCGTGGTGAAAAAATACATCTTGTAGATGTTCGGGAATTATCGGAGCGCAATGAATTTAATATAGGAGGTGAACATATACCATTGGGTAAAATTCAGGCAATGGACATCGGGCAACTGGAAGCATGGAGGGATGAAGAAGTGATTTGTTATTGCAGAAGCGGAAACCGCAGCGGGCAGGCTTGCCAGATACTGGATATGCTTGGGTTCAGTAATACAAAAAATTTACAGGGCGGGATGCTTGCCTGGCAGAAGCCTTAGTAAGTGTAAGAGTGTAAGAGTATAAGAGTATAAGAGTGGGTGAATAGAACTCTTATACTCTTACACTCTTATACTTTTATACTTTCTTCAGATTTTGACGTTGATTGAAAAAATAAAATTGGTTCCTGCCTGAGGGAATAAAAAGTTTTCATTTACTAGTACGCCACCGGAATAGTATCCGTACGTATAACCTGTTGCTTCATATTTTTTATTGAAAACATTATTCAGATAGAAAACAAAATTGACTTCACCGGTTGAAAGAAGTTTGGGCGTATAAATGATTCGTACCTGCTGTAAATAATAGTCGGCAATTTTCTTCTGGTCACTTTCTGAATTATCCAGATATTCGCTACCTACAAATTTTGCAGGGAGACTGATTTCAAATACTGGTGTTGGAAAAAAACTTACAGTTGCTGCCGCAATAAAGTTGGGAGATAATGCAATGTCTGTTTTTTTGTAAGTGGTACTTACCTGACCTCCGTTATCGTAGTCGTCAATATAGGCTGTATAGTTTGAAATTTTATTTTCACTGATAGTCATGTTGCCGGTTATCTGAAACCACTTGTTTGGTTTGATACCTCCCTGTAATTCAAGTCCCATTCTCCAGCTTTTGGGCGTATTTGTTCTTGTATATTCCCCAACATCATTGATTTTTCCAGTGAGAACAAGCTGATTGTGATACAACATATAGTAACCCGTGATACCCCAATTGGAAATGGCTGTTTTTTTGTTTAGTCCTAGTTCGAAATCGTTCACGGTTTCTGGTACCGGTTGCTGATTTAAACCTGTTTGATAGTCGTCGTGATTGGGTTCGTGGGTGGCGCGTGCAAAAGAGAAATACGCCTGCAACGGACCCCGATTATAAGATAGTCCTGCTTTCGGATTGAAGAAATTGTAGTGGTTAATGATGGTGTCAACATCTGTATTATCAAAGCCATTGATACGGTAGTAGACATTTCGATACTGGAGGTCTACAAAACTGGTGAACCATTTTCCCAGTTCTTGCTGCCACTTTGAATAAATATTGAAATCTGTTTTTTTGGCCGGGTTGTTATAATACTCATAATCGGGCTGAACTCCTCCCTGTGCTGTCCAGATAATATTGCCATAATGTTGTCCGTCGTATTCCGTCCAACCTCCTCCCAGCGTCAGATCCGTATGATTTTTTTTATACTGCAGGGAATATATGCCTCCGTAGAAATAATTGCTGAGCCATCTTTGCCTGATGAGATCCGTTGTATTAATGGTGTCCGAACCATACACGGGACCCGACAATCCATAATCACTATAAGATCCCTGATTGATATATTCTTCATAATAACCCTTTCCTCTGGTGAGAAAAGCAGCAACATTAGCGCTTAATGTGGAAGTAATTTCCTGATTAAAAAATAACTGATAGTGATTCTGTATATAGTTGTCTGTTTGATTTGAATACAGGAAATAATTGTAGGTTCTTCGTTTTGCGTCGAACAGGTTCAGCGAATCGGCGGTTGTGTTATACAGAGCTCCGGGATAGCCGGTATTGTTCAGGTATTCCTGTTCGAGTGCAGCACTGTCACCATATAATTTTGCTTCGGGAACTCCATTCCAGGCCTGGTATGTTTTTTCAGAGCCCATGATGATATTGAAACGGATCGATGTTTTTTTGGAAATATAAGCGGTTGAAAAATAGGCAGATTTTAAATCACTTGTAGCACGATCGATATAACCGTCACTGGAGATTCTGGAGAGGCGCATGTCTACTGTAAAATGACCATCTATTAAACCCGTTCCTGCTTTTAATGTATTCTTCCAGGAATTAAATGTGCCAAAACTGTTGTTGAATTCTGCATATGGATTTGGCAAAAATACATTGGTAGAGAAATTCATACTGGCTCCGAAAGCACCCGCGCCATTTGAAGAAGTACCTACGCCGCGCTGGATCTGAATGCTGTTTGTAGAAGAGGCGAAATCAGGAAGATCCACAAAATAAATCGACTGTGATTCAGCATCATTATAAGGTATACCATTCAGCGTCATATTAATTCGCGAAGCATCTGTTCCCCTGATGGAAATGCCCGTGTAGCCAATGCCGTTACCTGCGTCAGAATTGACAACTACAGAAGGTGTCTGATCCAGGATGTAGGGAAGGTCCTGGCCATTATTTAATTTGGCAATCTGGTTTACACCCAGTGTGACTTTAGTAAACGGGGATTTGTCGCCAGCCCGTATCGCTGTGATTTCAACAGGGTTTAAAAAAAGACCGGGGTTTTTAATTTTTGTAGAATCGGGATTCAGATTATTAAAACTGCTGTCTTTACCAGATTTCGTTTGAGAAATCACATGCGACATAGTGCACAGAAAGATTAACGTAAAAAGGATTGATTTCATAATCCAACTTTTTTAAATGAATGAGTGGAAAGTTGGAAAATGCAAACGAAAGAAGAGGAAAAGAAGCCACCTCCCTGCGCAGGCATTATCCTGTTCAGGTTCAACGGGTATTATCTCAGCCTTGTCATCCGCCATCGGCGGGTAGATTCAGCACCCCGGGAACTTAAAATACCGGTTTTCCACCGGCACTACAAATATAGTACAACTGCGATGTTTGCGTACCTGAATATTTAATTTTGCAGCATGCAACATCCTGCGAAGTAGTGTGTCTTTCACAATAGCTCAAAAAAATACGAAATATGAAAAAAATCTTTTTTGCCGGCTTAGCGATATTTTCTCTCCTGGCTGGTTACAGTCAGACCAACAATGCACAGGTCCGCAATGTATCGGGTTTTACCGGTGTGGATGTTTCCCATGGCATTGATCTTTATCTCAGCAACGGTCCGGAATCCGTTTCTGTAAGTGCATCTACCACCGATCTGCGTGATCATATCATTACCAAAGTAGTTCATGGTATCCTGAAAATATACCTTGAAGATGATTTTAACACAGGGTCGGGCAATACTAATATGAAAGCTTATGTTTCTATAAGCACCCTTAAGTCACTGGGAGCATCCGGTGGCAGTGACATCTTTCTGAAAGGTTTGATCACAGCGGAAGATTTGAGGGTTGAACTTTCCGGCGGCGGAAATTTGGAAGGAAAGTTAAATGCCAACCGGTTAAATATAGAACAATCAGGCGGTTCCAGTGTGGAACTTACCGGTAAAGTAAAGGATCTGAATTTGGAATCCAGCGGGGGAGGAACATTAAAAGGATATGGACTGGTTACCGACGTTGCCAAGATCAATTCCAGCGGTGGGAGTGATGCCGAACTTACGGTAAACAAACAGATCAGCGTGGAGTCCAGCGGCGGTGGAAGTGTCACTTACAAAGGTGCCGCTACTGTTGTTTCCGTTAATTCCAGTGGGGGTGGAAGCCTTACCCATAAAGACTAAGATCCCCCTATCTTTGCACTCCTTAAATAGAGTGTAAAATGGGTATGGACCGGAATACGATCATTGGCTTTGTTCTTTTGGGACTATTGTTATTTGTTTATTTATTTACGGCCACCAAGAACAATCAACAGCTGGAAAGGCAAAGGCTACATGAGGCTGATTCGCTGGCGGCAGTTAAAAGAGTCCAGGAAGCATTGCATGTAGTTCAGGATTCCGTAAAAGTGAAAGTAGCTTCAGGGGATTCCCTTACCGGATTTAATAAAGCAATAGGCGGTTCAGAAAAATTGACAACTGTTGAAAACGATTTACTGAAAATTGTTTTCAGCAACAAGGGTGGCCAGCCGAAGGAAGTTATACTCAAACATTTTAAACTGTACGACAGCAGTCAGGTACAGCTTGTGGATTCCAGTCTGGCGAACCGCCTGACTTATCCGATCAATACTGGTACCAATCAGACAGCCCAGATATCTGATTTGTATTTTAACGATGCAAAAGTTGAAAGAGCTGCTGACGGCACACAAACTATCACCTATTCGCTTCCAACTCCCGGTGGACTTTCGCTGGAACATCAATATATTATTCACCCTGACAATTATCTTGTTGACTGGAATCTGAGCACTACTGGTGTAAATCAGTTGTTCTCACAAAACAATCTGAACATCGACTGGCATTCAGAGATGAAGAAAACGCAGGTATATGTGTATTATGAGAAGAGACTGACGAATGTTTGTTTTTCTACTGACAATGAATTCGATTATATCTCCAACAAAACGGAAAAGTCATTTGAAAAACCTGTTCAATGGGTTTCTGTAGTACAACAGTTTTTCAATCGTACGCTCATTGCAAAAAATAATTTTGCCGGTGGTGGTATTCACTGGGTTCGTGAAGCGTCGGATACTTCTACTATGCTCGGAACGGCTGATGTGCAACTGCAGGCCAAGCTTCCTGGCAATGCATCCACTTTGAATTTTCAGTGGTATTTCGGACCCAATGATTATTATATTCTGAAAAAAGCCGGTCCGAATATGGATCGTATCGTGGATTTGGGGCGTGACATGTACTCATTTGTTCGTCCCATCAACACCTACATTATCATGCCGGTGTTTAACTTCTTTAACAAATTTGTTTCCAGCTTTGGTATTGTAATTTTATTGCTGACATTGTTCATTCGCCTGTTAACATCCCCTTTGGTATACAGTAGTTATTTAAGTGGCGCGAAAATGAAAGCGCTTCGTCCGGAGATTGACATACTTAAGAAAAAAACGAATGGTGATCAGCAGCAGATGGGAGTTGAACAAATGAAATTGTTTCGGGAGGCTGGGGTGAATCCATTGGGAGGATGTATACCTGCGCTCTTGCAGATTCCGATATTCTTTGCCTTATTCAGTTTTTTCAATTCCAATGTGGCGTTGCGGGGACAGCCTTTTTTATGGGCACACGACCTGTCTATCTACGATGTGGTTGTCAAGTTTGGATTTACGATTCCTGCATATGGAGATCATATCAGTCTTTTTGCTACGCTGGCGGTAATCACGAGTTTTCTGATTTCTTTGTACGGAATGAGCATGACACCCGACCAGAGTAATCCGGCCATGAAATACATGCCATACATCATGCCGGTGATGCTCTTGCTATTTTTCAACCGGTTACCTGCAGCACTTACATGGTACTATACGGTATCGAATCTGATTACGCTTATTTTGCAATTTGTAATTCAAAACTATATTATCGACCACGATAAAATTCTTGCCAAGTTGCAGGCTAACCGGAACAAGCCCAAGACCAAACCCAAATGGCAGGAGCGATTTGAGCAAATGCAGGAGGCGCAGAAAAAAATTCAGCAGTCGAAGGGGAAGAGCTGAGGAAAGTATGGGAGTATGGGAGTAGGATCACCAGTGCAAAAAGAAATTAATTCCATGAATCGTATATGGCTGATAGTGGTAATCGTATTACTTCCTTTTCCGGGTTTTTCACAGAAACGCGTGGGTGACCTCAGCCTTGTTTACAATTCCGTTATTACAAATGCGGATGATTCCAGCAGAAAGATCAGTTCTATTACAGCCTATTATCTGAAAGGGAATCTCAGTCGCGCTGAGGTAAGCAGTAATTTGTTTTCCTCTGTTACGATCTACGACTCGAAAACCGGTACCGGTGTTTTATTAAAAGAAGTTAACGGGCAAAAACTGCTGATAAGGATGAATGAAGAAAACTGGAGTCAGAAAAACCGCAGGTTTCTGAATCTTAATTTTATCAAAACAAATGAATCCAAAGTAATTGCCGGATATTCCTGTACAAGGGCAACAGCTTCTACTTCAGACGGATTCGATGTCACCGTTTTCTTTACAAGAGAATTGATTCCTGAGAATAAATCCTATGATGCTTCTTTTAAAAATCTCGATGGTCTTCCCCTGGAATATGAACTGAAGAAAGGGCCACTTCATATAAAATATTCTCTTGCTTCTATAAACCTCAACCCGGTACCGGCATCGAAATTCGATATTCCGACGAGCGGTTACAGAGAACTGACTTACGAGGAAAGTTTGAAAATGAAAGGGCAGTAAGCTGAAGGCCTAAAGCTTAAAGCCCAAAGCGCAAAGCGCAAAGCCTAAAGCCTAAAGCTTAAAGCTTAAAGCCTAAAGCCTAAAGGGGGAATAATTTACCTGAGATTTGTCAATAAGGAATATGAGAAATTTATTCTGACTGAGAAATTGAAATCCCTGTTGGAAAGGAAGATAGTATTTGGAAGAAGGCGTTACGCTTTAAGCCTTAAGCTTATTTAGGCATTTGAATACGAACACCGAGAAACTGGAGGTTGGTGCGTGAATTACTGGTTAAATCAGGAGTCACATTCACTTTGTACTGATAAGGCAGAATGAATGTAGTATTACCACGCTGATAAGTTATCATGGCGTTTAGCGAAATGTGGTTATCAGCCTGTGGGCGGAAAGAAATCGAACTTCCGCTGTAGAGGGGCGCTTTTTTCAATGTAAAAGAAGACGCAGCGTTAATGGGTGTAAAACTGTTCTCGAACTCGTGATGCTTCTTTTTATCACCACCACCTTTGCTCGCAAAGGTCAGCGCTGTTACCGCAAACAGCATAAGGCATACCGCTGTAATGCGGAGACTGTTTGAAAAAGACGGTTTATAGTGGAGCGTTGACATCTGGGGCAAAGGTATAATAAATTTTGAGTATTTTTTAACCTAATTAGGAGGTTTCTACCCTTATTTTAACACATTCCATGCCGCTTTTGTGGAAAACCCCCTTATATTCCCGCATTACGCTTAAAACAGCCTTCCCGTTGCCTTTCATAATTAATTTGTGGCTAATTGATTATGAACTAATTTAGTATAACCACTGCAAATGAAAGAAAATCCATACCAACCCGAGCAGGAAGAGATAAAAGAGCTGTTGAAACAGTATAATGCGCTTAAAAATGGTCGAAAACACAGTTTTCTTGATGAAGACTGCTTCGAGAAAATCATTGATTATTACGACGGTAAGGAAGAGCTGACCCATGCGTTAGAGGCTGTGGAAATTGGTGTAGAACAATACCCATATTCGTCCATTCTGCATATTCGCAAAGCAGATCTGCTTATAGCAACCAGAAAATACAAAGAGGCCCTCCAGGTACTGGGAAAAGTTGAGCTCCTGGACTCCAATGATATCAATATTTATATTCTGAAAACAGACGCCTATCTGGCACTGGACCAGCAGGAAAAAGCTGTTATTTTATTGCAGGAAGCCCTGAACCATTTTGAAGGCAGGGAGCGGATCGAGCTGCTGTTTGAGCTGGCGGATGTGTATGACGACTATGAAGAATTTGACAAAATATTCGATTGTCTCCGCTGGATACTTGAGCAGGATTGTGAAAATGAAGAAGCCTTATATAAAATTTGTTTCTGGACCGATTTTACGGGCAGAAATGAGGAAAGCATCCGGCTGCATCAAAATATAATTGAAGAAAATCCCTACTCTGAACTTGCCTGGTTCAATCTTGCAGCAGCATATCAGGGTCTGAAATTATACGAGAAAGCGATCGATGCTTACAAATACGCGGTAGCCATTGACGAGAAATTTGACTATGCCTTTCGAAATATGGGCGATGCGTTTATACGTCTCCGTAAATACCGGGAAGCAATCGAAAGTCTTGAGAGGGTTTTGGAACTCTCAAAACCCGAAGACGTGATTTATGAGGCGATCGGTCATTGTTACGACAAGCAACGGCAATTTGCACAGGCCCGTTTTTACTATCGTAAGGCCTCTCATCTCAATCAGGACGACAGTAAATTAATTTATAAGATCGCCTGTACCTACCTGAATGAAGGTCAGTGGACGAATGCTGTTAAGCAACTTGAATCCGCCATTCGGATTCAGGGGAAACATCCGGAATATTATCTGGCGTTGGGTGAGTGCCAGATTCAACTCATGGAATTCAGGGATGCGATACAGGCATTCGGAACGGTAGTTCGGCTGAGACCAAAAAATATTTCCGGATGGGAAGCACTGGTAAGATGTTTATATCTCGCGGAAAGTTATAAAGAAGCATTGGAACAGGTGCAGCAGGCGATCCGTGTGCTGGGTGAAAAACCATTGCTCACTTTCTATATGAGTGCTGTTTATTTTGCTATGGGTAAATCTAAAGAAGGACTCATACACCTAGATAAAGCATTGGCGCATTCACCAAAATTGTTAAAGAAAATGATTGCGCTAAATCCTTCGCTGCTTCAGTCGCAATCGATCGTAGACGTGATTGCACGTTACCGAAAAAGATAAATCTTCCTTATTTTTGCGCCGCCTGGATTTATTAAACGAAATTATTGTCGATGAATATTTCTCTAAGTCAGATGCCTGAAAGACTCACGAAACCCCGGAGTCACGGAATTACGATGGTTATGGATAAGGGTTTGAGCATTGAAGAAACACGAAACTTCCTGAGTATTGCTGAAGCTCATGTAGACGTTGTAAAACTTGGATTCGGCACTTCTTACGTAACGCCCAATCTGGATAAGAAACTGGAAGTTTATCGTGCTGCGAATATTCCGATTTATTTTGGAGGGACATTATTCGAGGCATTTTTGATAAGAGGTCAGCTGGAAGATTATATTTCTATTTGTAAAGAATATGGTGTTGGATACATGGAAGTGAGTGATGGATCTGTGGACATTGACCACAAAGAAAAATGCAGACTGATTGAACGTCTTACAAAATACGGCACCGTACTCAGCGAAGTGGGGAGTAAAGACGCGGCGCATATTATTCCGCCTTACAAATGGATAGAACTTATGCAGGCTGAACTAAACGCCGGCGCCAGATATGTCATTGCGGAGGCCAGGGAGGCTGGTAATGTAGGTATCTACCGGGGAACGGGCGAAGTACGTGAAGGGCTGGTTCAGGAAATTCTTACCAAGATCCCGTCCGAAAAAATATTGTGGGAAGCACCACAGAAATCCCAGCAATTGTATTTTATCGAACTCATTGGGGCGAATGTCAATTTGGGTAATATTGCCCCCAACGAAATGATTGCTCTGGAAGCCATGAGGATCGGATTAAGGGGAGATACTTTCGAGCTTTTCCTTGACAAGAACAAAAAAACTGCGAAATGAGAAAGTTCGGCCTGATCGGTTATCCGCTGGGTCATTCTTTTTCGGAAAAATATTTCAGGGATAAATTCGGGAAGGCAGGTATTACGGACTGCATTTATTCCAATTACCCTATTGCCTCGATTTCTCTGCTTACGGAAATACTGAAAGATCCCGGGTTGAGGGGATTGAATGTGACCATCCCATACAAAGAAGATGTGATTCCTTTTCTTCATGCATCGGATATTATTGTTAGCGAAACAGGTGCTTGTAATTGTATACGGATTGAAGGCGGTCATCTGAAAGGATTCAACACAGATGTTAAAGGTTTTGAAGAATCACTGACAGAAAAATTAAAAGACTCCGACAAAAATGCGTTGATACTTGGCACGGGGGGGTCCTCCAAAGCGGTGGCGTGGGTATTGAAAAAAAAAGGAATTTCATTTTTATTTGTGTCCAGAAAAACCAGGTCGTCAGCTGACCATATAACTTACGGCGATCTGGATGCAAGGATACTTAAGAAACATACACTGATCGTGAATACGACGCCTTTGGGTATGGCGCCAGAAACAGAAAATTGCCCGTCGATTCCCTATGAATGGATTGATTCGGGGCACTACCTGTTCGATCTGATATACAATCCTTCGAAAACCCTTTTTCTGGAAAAAGGTGAAATCAATGGTGCGAGAATTAAAAACGGTGCTGATATGCTGGCCATTCAGGCAGAAGCTAGCTGGAAAATCTGGAATGAGTGACTACTGCAGCAATTTGACCCTTGCAAGGTCGGGGAGTGGCACCAGTTTTTTCAGGTTGTAATCGTAACAGACCATGGTTGTTTTTGCAATGTGTACCAGCAATAATTTCCCATCCGACATTTTTTCTATTTTATAGATCAGGTCAAAACCAATGCGGGTACAATCGGCAGGCTGAATGCTGATCAGCATTTCATCGCCGTAATACATTTCATTTTTGTATATCAGTGCGGCATCCGCCATCATCAATCCGACTCCTTCTATATTGAATTCGGTATAACCGAGCGATTGAAGAAAACGAACCCGTGCTTCATGTAAAAATGAAAGAACGTTGTCATTTCCTACATGTGATCCATAGTTCAGATCGGTAATTCTTACATTGAAAGATGTGCTATAAACAAATGAATCCGGCAGGTCGATTTTTATTCTCGGCATAATTTACGAATTGAAATTGCCGTTTTTAAAAAAGCAATCAGGAGATCACCTGCTTTGCGCCGGTGACTAAATGTATTTTTTTCTTCGAGCGACATTTCTGCGAAACTTTTAGAAGATCCATCAGGAGAAAAAACGGGATCATATCCGAATCCGTCGCTGCCAGTTGCAGCCTGGAGGATTTGACCTTCGCAACGACCTTCAAAAAAATATTCATGCCCTTTGAGAATGAGGCAGATTATCGTGATGAATCTTGCGCGGCGGTTTGTAATATCAGCCATTGCTTTCAGCAATTTTCTGGTATTATTTTCATAAGAAACGGGTTCACCCGCATACCTGGCGCTGTGTACTCCGGGTTCTCCACTGAGGGCGTCTACTTCGAGGCCGGTATCTTCACTAAAACAGTCGATTCCTCCACTGAGCTGATGGATGGTACGGGCTTTAACCTGAGCGTTTTCCTTCAGTGTTTCATACGGTTCCGGTATTTCTTTTTGTATGCCCGCTTCTTCCAGTGAGATGATGTCAAGTCCGGAACCTAAAGCTGAACGGAACTCTTCCAGTTTGTGTGTGTTATTGCTGGCAAAAATGAGTTTCACAGGTTAAATAATTTTTTAAGGCAGGCCCATAATTGTTGTTTTAACGATTGGGCTGCGACGTCATTTCCTGTCAGCAACGTGGGTGTGGACACACGGATTACTGAAATATCCCCCACGACTTCTATGGTGAAGTCCTTTAGGGGTTGTGTAATTCCCGGGATTTCTGATGAAACGCCCCACAGAAAAATAATTTTCGGCTGAAACTCGGTTTTCAGTTCGTCCAAAGAAACGGATGAGCGGGTTAAGTTGATCAAAACAATATCATCCATGGAGTATTTACAGGCAGATAGCATTTTGCTGATTAAAAGAAGCTGATCTTCCGGCAGGAATTCCGGCACCTGCTGCTCGCATAGAAAGGTGATATGACGCTGGTTATTTCCCAAAAAAGACTCCCTGATTCCAACCAGGCTGTTTGCATAAAGGGAAGTTAATAAGTCGGGAGAAAGTTCAATATCGTCGATTCCCATAAAATAAGATGAAATATGACTGGTGTTTTGTATGCTCCGGGAATGTTTTGTTTCTTTGTATAATCAAAATTAGTATTTATGATGGAGACGGTGGATATACAAGTTACCCGAGTAAAAAAAAGCAGGATACACGAAATGGATTTCAATCACCTGCCATTTGGGAAATTCTTTAGTGACCATATGCTGGAAGCAGATTATGCTGACGGTGAATGGCAGCTTGTTTCCATTAAACCATATCAGCCGATTTCATTCGAACCCTCCCTGATGGCACTGCATTACGGGCAGGCAATTTTTGAAGGAATAAAAGCTTACAGGAATAAAAGCGGGGAGGCGTTTGTTTTTCGGCCATATGATAATTTGAAACGATTCAATATTTCGGCTGAAAGGATGGACATGCCTGCTGTACCTGAAGACATTTTTATTGAAGGTATGCGTCAGCTCATTGCGATTGATAAAGAATGGATTCCTGCGAAAGATGAATATTCTCTTTACATACGTCCGTTTATGTTTGCCACTGATGCGGCATTGGGAGTAAAAGCTTCCGAGACCTATAAATTCATGATTCTTCTGAGTCCGACAGGTCCTTATTACGCTACACCCATGAAGATATACGTGGAAGAAAAATACACACGTGCTGCACCGGGCGGGGTAGGCTTTGCAAAAAATGCGGGAAACTATGGAGGTGCACTGAAAGCTACTTCTGAGGCGAGAGCGCAGGGATATGATCAGGTACTTTGGACGGATGCATTTGAACATAAATGGCTTCAGGAAGTGGGTACAATGAATGTTTTCTTTGTTTTTGGAAAAACGGTCGTTACTCCATCCCTGGAGGAAGGAACCATCCTGGAAGGTGTAACCAGGGACAGTGTGATCCAGGTGTTGAAGGAACAGGGCCTGACAGTAGAGGAACGTAAAATAAACATCGACGAAGTAGTGGAAGGCCACCGTAAAGGCAGGCTTACAGAGATATTCGGGTCCGGCACTGCTGCCACCATCTCACCGCTTAAAGAACTGCGATACAGGGATTATAGCATCCATCTGGATGTGTCGACTTTCGAGGTGGCCCATGAAGCCAAGAAAATCCTAACTGAAATAAGGGAGGGGAAAAGGCCCGATGTTCACGGCTGGCTGGTAAAAGTTTAGGGACAACATTAATTTGGAGATTCCCCTACCGGCCGTTACCTTTGCCGTCCCAAAATTCAAACAGGTTACGAATGCCTACTATACAGCAATTAGTTAGAAAAGGAAGAGAAATCATCCGTGCGAAAAGCAAGTCCAGGGCGCTGGACAGCTGTCCACAGAGAAGAGGTGTATGTACCCGTGTATATACGACTACGCCTAAAAAGCCAAACTCAGCTCTGCGTAAAGTGGCTAAAGTTCGTTTGACCAATAAAATTGAAGTGATCGCCTACATACCAGGTGAAGGGCATAACCTGCAGGAGCACTCGATCGTTTTGATACGCGGTGGCCGTGTAAAGGACCTGCCGGGTGTACGTTATCATATCGTTCGCGGATCTCTGGATACCGCCGGTGTTAAGGATCGTAAGAAAAGCCGTTCTAAATACGGAACCAAAAAAGAAAAAGCCGGTGCAAAACCAGCATCCAAGAAATAATCAAATTTTAATTTCAAATAACTCATGAGGAAAACACAGGCCAAAAAATTACCACTCGCACCGGATGCAAAATATAATGATATCCTGGTAACGCGTTTTGTAAACAACCTGATGTGGCAGGGTAAAAAGAATACTGCTTTCGGTCTTTTTTATGACGCCATTGACCGCGTTTCCAAACAATCGAATGATAACGGATACGAAATATGGAGAAGGGCATTGAATAATGTTACGCCGGCTGTGGAAGTAAGAAGCCGCCGTATCGGGGGTGCTACTTTCCAGATTCCTGCGGAAGTTCGTGCTGACCGTAAGATTTCGCTGAGTATCAAATGGCTTATACGTTACAGCCGCGAAAGAAACGGAAAAAGCATGGCAGATAAACTGGCCGGTGAAATCCTGGCTGCGAGCAAAGGAGAAGGCGGAGCGTTCAAAAAGAAAGAAGACACGCACAGAATGGCAGAAGCCAATAAGGCATTTGCCCATTTCAGAATCTGATTATTTCATCCAATTGATATACTTATCCCCTGTTTAAAACAGGGGATTTTTTTTGTTTTTGACCTTAGGAACTCGCAATTTTTTAAAGGCCGGAATCGAGCTTGTATATAGCTTTTATCGAAGGCGAAACAATGGAAGCGTAAGAAATAGAAAAACGCAGCTTCATTTTTCAATTTTTCACAATTCGATTGGGCCAGATTTGCCCATTATTCGCAGAATATTGGTACCTTTGCGCACCAAAAAGAAAATACTTTAATTAAACATAATGGCAGACTTAAAATTCCAAAGAAATTTCGGTATTGCAGCTCACATTGACGCGGGCAAAACGACCACTACCGAACGCATCCTGCGATATACCGGTATGATTCATAAGATAGGTGAAGTGCATGATGGTGCGGCCACTACAGACTGGATGGATCAGGAGAAGGAAAGAGGGATTACGATCACATCTGCAGCAGTAAGCTGCCAGTGGAATTTCCCGACCGATAAGGGGAAAGTAGATGCTAATACAAAGAAATACAATTTCAACATTATTGATACACCGGGTCACGTGGACTTCACGGTTGAAGTGGAAAGATCCATGCGCGTACTGGACGGTCTGATCGCGTTATTTTCTGCAGTTGATGGTGTCGAACCACAGTCGGAAACCGTTTGGCGTCAGGCAAACCGATATAAAGTTCCCCGCATTGGATTCGTAAATAAAATGGATCGATCCGGAGCTGACTTCCTGATGGTTGTGAGCCAGGTAAAAGAAATGCTGGGTGCCAATGCGGTACCACTTCAGTTGCCGATTGGTGCAGAAGACGATTTTAAAGGAGTAGTAGATCTGATCAGAATGAAGGGCATCGTCTGGCATATGGAAACAGAAGGCATGACGTTCGATGAGATACCTATTCCGGCTGATCTTCTGGAAGAAGCACAGGAATGGAGAGCTAAATTGGTAGAAGCTGTAGCAGAATACGACGACAAACTGCTGGAGAAATTTTTCGAAGATCCCAACAGTATTTCCGAAGACGAAATGCATGAAGCGATACGCAAGGCGACCATCGATCTGAGCATTGTTCCGATGATGTGCGGATCTTCTTTCAAAAATAAAGGCGTACAAACCGCGCTGGATGCTGTTTGCCGCTATCTGCCTTCACCGATTGATCTGGAAGATACGGTAGGTACTGATCCTAATACAGGCGAACCGATCAGCCGTAAACCGGACGTTAAAGAACCGTTTGCTGCGCTGGCTTTCAAAATTATGACGGACCCGTTTGTGGGGCGTCTCGCATTTTTCCGGTGTTATAGCGGTCGTTTGGAATCGGGTTCTTATGTGCTAAACGTAAGAAGTGGTAAAAAAGAACGTATCAGCCGTATTATGAAAATGTTTGCAAACAAGCAAAACCCGATCGACTTTATTGAAGCTGGTGATATCGGTGCGGCGGTTGGTTTCAAAGAAATAAAAACGGGAGATACATTGTGTGATGAGGATCATCCGATCACATTGGAAAACATGTTTATTCCTGAGCCTGTAATTGCTGTGGCAGTTGAACCAAAAACTCAGGCAGACGTAGACAAAATGGGTCTGGCAATTTCCAAACTCGTTGAAGAAGATCCGACACTGAGAGTAAACACTGACGAAGAAACGGGACAAACGATTTTACGTGGAATGGGTGAGCTTCATTTGGAAATCATCATAGAGCGTATGCGTCGTGAATTTAAAGTAGATGTTAATCAGGGTGCTCCACAGGTTGCCTACAAAGAAGCATTCAACACGTCAATAGAACATCGTGAAGTATTAAAGAAACAAACGGGTGGTCGTGGTAAATTTGCCGACATACAATTTGAAATCGGGCCAGCGGATGAAGAATGGATTAAAGAAAATGAAGGCAAACATTTCCAATTTGTGAATGATATTTTCGGAGGATCCATTCCGAAAGAATTTATTCCTGCCATATCCAAAGGATTTGAAGTTTCCATGGTTAATGGTGTACTAGCCGGTTATCCGATGACCAATATGAAAGTGCGGGTTTTCGATGGTAGTTACCATGATGTGGACTCAGACGCGATGAGTTTTGAAATATGTGCACGTTCTGCATTTCGTGAAGCAGGTCGTAAAGCAAAACCCATTCTGCTTGAGCCCATCATGAAAGTTGAAGTGCTTACTCCGGATCAGTATATGGGAGACGTGACTGGTGACTTAAATCGTCGTCGTGGCATTTTAGAAGGAATGGACAGCAGAGCCAATCTGCAGGTGATTAAAGCCAAAGTGCCGTTGAGCGAAATGTTTGGATACGTAACTCAGTTGCGTTCTCTCAGCTCCGGCCGGGCCACTTCCACTATGGAATTCTCGCATTACGCTCCTGCACCCAATAACATTGCTGAGGAAGTAATCGCAAAAGTTAAAGGAAAAGGTAAGGTAACCGCATAATACTGATTCAGCATCATTCTATTTATAATCCCGCGCATGCGGGATTTTTTTTTAAACGGCAACAGAGCTATGCCTCATTTGATTATTTTTCCGGATAAATTTTTAATGATGCCATGTTTCCGCGTATTCAAATCCATTTTTTCTGTGATGTTGATTTTTATTACATTTTCAGGTTCAGCACAGTTGTATAACCGGATGACCTGGAGCAGTGATGGAAGCCGTTTTTACTCCAGTGAAAACGGGGCCATAGTGGAATATTCTGTTGCCGATCAGAGCAGGAATGTATTGATAACTCCGCAGCAATTAACACCAGCGGGCCAAACCAGATCGCTTGATATAAAAAATTTCTTCTTTTCAAAAGATTATAAAAAGGTTTTAATTTTTACGAATGCAAAGAAAGTTTGGAGATATGAAACCAGGGGTAACTACTGGATATTTAATATATCAGACGCTTCGTTAAAAAAAGTAGGTGCTGACCGGCCGGCATCGTCATTGATGTTTGCTAAATTTTCACCGGATGGAAACAAAGTGGCTTATGTAAGTGAACACAATTTGTATGTGGAAGACATTGCAACAAATCAAAGCAGGGCGCTTACCCAAAATGGTTCCCGTAAAATGATCAACGGTACTTTCGATTGGGTTTATGAAGAAGAATTTGACTGCCGGGATGGGTTTCGGTGGAGTCCTGACAGCCGTTCGATCGCTTACTGGCAGATTAATGACAGTAGTACGCGCGATTATTACATGTTGAATACAACTGATTCAGTTTATTCCAGGGTTATTCCTGTTGAATATCCTGTTGCGGGCCAAATGCCTTCACCATTTAAGATTGGTGTGATCGATATAAAAGGAAATCAAACACGCTGGATGAACATCCCGACTGATCCGAAGAATGGAACGTATCTGCCCAGAATGGAATGGGCTTCCGGAAGTGACGAACTGATGGTGCAAAAGCTAAACCGGAATCAAAACACATCGGATATCATGGTGTGTAATGCGAAATCCGGAGACTGTAAATCAATTTATAGTGAAACAGACGCAGCATGGATTGATATTATTTCTTCCTGGGATGATAAATATAAAATGGGCGGTTGGGACTGGTTGAAAAACGGGTCTGAATTTTTGTGGGCAAGTGAGAAAGACGGATGGCGTCATTTATATCGTATCGGCCGGGACGGCAAAAAACAGACGCTCATTACAAGCGGGAATTATGATGTAATGGAAATTTGTTTGGTGGATGAGAAAGATAACCAGGTTTACTTCATCGCTTCGCCGGAAAATGCGACACAGGCTTATTTATACAAATGCAATCTGGATGGCACAGGAAAAGCGGAACGTATCACTCCCGCCAACCAGCCCGGAACACATAGTTATGAATTTTCTCCGAACGGGAAATATGCAGAACATCGGTTCTCAAATTATTATACCGCTCCAACCCGGGAATGGGTTACGATGCCGGATCATCAAACGCTCAATGGAACCGAAGCTGCCAAGGCGGTAAATCCTTCCGACAGTGTACATTCGAATATATCATTTTTCAAAGTAACAACAGCTGATGGTGTAACCATGGACGGGTGGATGCAAAAACCTGTTCCATTTGATAGCACAAAAAAGTACCCGGTGTTATTTTATGTGTATACTGAGCCGGCGGACCAAACCGTAAAAGATGTATTCGGGGTAACCTATTGTCCTGTCTATCCTGGAAATCTTGCCCAGGAAGGATATATCTATATCTCGCTGGATAACCGGGGTACGCCAGCTCCAAAGGGATCTGTCTGGCGCAAAGCGATATACAGAAAGATAGGTTCCGTTAATATTAATGATCAGGCGCAGGCCGCAGCCGAGATCTGCAAGTGGTTGTTCGTGGATACCTCCAGGATTGCCGTCTGGGGATGGAGCGGCGGAGGGTCTGCAACATTAAACCTTATGTTCCAGTATCCGGGGATTTATAAAACGGGCATAGCGGTGGCTGCGGACGGTAACTTGCAAACGTATGATAATATCTATGAAGAGAGATATATGGGTAACCCATTGGAAACCAAAGCAGATTATATAAAAGGCTCTGCGATTACCTATGCTTCAAAGCTGCAGGGTAACCTGTTGTATATACATGGAAGCGGAGATGACAATGTGCATTTCGACAATGCAGAAATGCTGTTAAATGAGCTGATTAAGTATAATAAGATCTTTCAGTTCATGGAATATCCCAATCGTACTCACAGTATTTCTGAAGGGGCCGGCACGAGGGAACATCTCAGGAATCTGGTTAAAAATTACCTGGATACCCATTGTCCGGGCGGAGCGAGATAATTCTCAAAAAACCTGCATAATTCTTTGACGGTTTATCGCTTAACCCATACCTTTGCATCCCGTTCAAAAAACGGGAATTGACATATGTCTCAGCGAATCAGAATCAAACTACAGTCTTACGATCACAATCTCGTGGATAAATCCGCTGAGAAAATCGTCAAAACAGTGCGCAGTACGGGAGCCGTTGTGACCGGTCCGATACCTTTACCTACGCGTAAAAAAGTATTTACTGTTTTGCGTTCGCCGCATGTCAACAAAAAAGCACGTGAACAATTTCAGTTGCATACGCATAAGAGATTGTTGGATATCTATACATCGACTTCAAGAACCGTAGATGCGCTATCCAAGCTGGATTTGCCATCAGGTGTTGATGTTGAAATTAAAGCCTGAGTAAACTATTCCATCTGTCAGGCCGCGTAAGTGGTGAAACAGCGCTGGATGATTTGAAAAGAAATATGAACAAGCCGTTCGGGGTTTGTTTACAACCGGTACTTCCTTTGTCCGCCGAAGCGTAAGCGAAGGCGGATGAGTAACCGAAAAGAAGACGACGTGAGGCAATAGACCGCCTGCGCCAAAGCTTCGACGGTCAATGGAAAAGGTCGGTTGCAAACGGGGGATTGAAATCAGTACCAGCTTTTAAAAGCTTACTGGACTGCTGATTGTCCTTAGACCCAGGCACAAACCAAGAATAAAATGAAAGGTTTAATTGGAAAGAAAATTGGAATGACCTCTGTCTTCACCCCCGATGGAAAGCAGGTTGCCTGCACCATTATTGAAGCTGGTCCCTGTGTTGTAACGCAGGTTAAAACGACCGGGTCCGACGGATACAATGCACTTCAGATTGCTTTTGGTGAAAAGAAAGAGAAACACGTACTATCTTCTGAAAAGAATCACTACGCCAAAGCAAATACCACCACCAAACAATTTATCAGGGAATTCCGCAATTTTTCTATAGAGAAAAATCTGGGCGAAGCGCTGACCGTTGACATTTTCGCTGAAGGCGAAATTGTTGATGTAGTAGGTACTTCCAAAGGAAAGGGATTCCAGGGAGTAGTTAAACGTCATAATTTTCATGGTGTTGGCGGACAGAGTCATGGTCAGCATGACCGTAGTCGTGCTCCGGGGTCGCTGGGTAACTCATCTGACGCCGCACGTGTGATGAAGGGAATGAAAATGGCTGGCAGAATGGGCGGTGATCGTGTAAAGCTGAAAGGACTGAAAGTCGTAAAAATATTTCCAGAAAAAAATTATCTGCTGATTGCCGGATCTGTTCCGGGTCACAATGGTGCCATTGTATACATTCAGAAGTAACCTATTAATCGGATTCACATGCAAGTAGATGTTTTAAATATAAAAGGAGCTAAAACGGGTCGCAAACTGGATTTGCCGGCGGATATTTTTGAAACGGAGCCGAATGATCACGTGATTTATCTGGCAGTTAAGCAATACCTCGCTGCTCAGCGTCAGGGTACGCACAAGGTGAAGACCAGGATGGAAGTGAAGGGTTCGTCAAAAAAATTACATAAGCAAAAAGGTACGGGTGGTTCCAGAAAAGGAAATATCCGTAACCCATTGTATAAAGGGGGAGGAACGATTTTCGGACCAAAGCCCAGGGGATATGATTTCAAGTTGAATCGCAAAGTGAAAGATCTTGCTAAAATATCGGCATTGTCTTATAAGGCGAAATCAAGTTCAATCATCGTAGTGGAAGACATACAATTGAAAGTTCCAAAGACCAGTGAAGTAGTTACACTGATTGACGGATTGAAACTGACAGGTAAGAAAGCACTTTTTGTTACTCCTGAGTATAACAATAATCTGCATCTCAGCTTAAGAAACATTCCCGGACAGGAAAGCAGTTTGCTGGCTGATGTAAATACGTACGACATTGTTAACGCCGAAATACTGGTTCTTACGGAGTCAGCTGCAAAAATGTTTACAGAAGAAGAGGAAGCATAAAATAATTTCAAATTCGACAAGATGAAATCAGGTGAAGTTCTCATACGTCCGATATTAACTGAAAAAGCAAATGCACAACAGGAAAAACTCCGTCGTTATGCTTTCAAGGTAAATACCCGGGCGAACAAATTAGAAATCAAGAAAGCTGTGGAAGGTTTCTATGGTATTACGGTGGTTGATGTAAATACAGTGATCGTTCCAGGCAAAGCAAGATCCAGATCTACAAAAGCGGGACTGATCGTTGGCCGGAAACCCGGTTATAAGAAAGCGCTGATCACGATTGCCGAAGGAGAAACAATCGATTTGTATTCGAATATTTAAGTAATAAAAAGAATGGCGAAGCTGCCGCTAAAGCTTAACAAATATGGCACTTAGAAAATATAAACCAGTTACCGCAGGAACCCGTTGGAGAATTGGTAATGCGTATGCAGAAATCACTTCTGATCAGCCGGAAAAAACACTGCTGGAAAAAATCACCCGCACAGGCGGGCGTAATTCGCAGGGTAGAAGAGCCATGCGTTATATTGGTGGTGGTCATAAGAAGAAATATCGTGTTATCGATTTCAAAAGGGACAAGAAAGACATTATCGGAAAAGTTGTTTCCATTGAATACGATCCGAACAGAACTTCATTCATCGCATTGATACAATACAGTGATGGTGAGAAGAGATATATCCTCGCACCACAGGGACTCCAGGTTGGAGGAACTGTTCAGGCAGGTGATGCAGTAGCGCCGGAAATTGGCAATGCACTCCAGATGAAAAATATTCCTTTGGGAACAAATGTGCACAATATTGAAATGCAACCAGGCCAGGGTGGAAAGCTTATCCGAAGTGCCGGTACGACAGCTCAGCTTACAAATAAAGAAGAAAAATACGCCGTGTTGAAAATGGCCTCAGGTGAACTCCGGAAGATTCTGATCAACTGTTATGCCACGGTTGGCGTTGTTTCGAACAGCGATCATAGTTTGCAGAGCATGGGTAAGGCGGGAAGAAATCGCTGGAGAGGCATTCGTCCGCGTGTACGTGGTGTTGCGATGAATCCGGTGGATCATCCGATGGGTGGAGGGGAAGGAAAAGCATCCGGTGGTCAGCCTCGTTCAAGGAATGGTCAATACTCAAGGGGACTGAAAACGCGAACAAAGGGCAAAGGCAGCGACAAATTAATTATTCAGACTAAGAAAGGAAAGAAAATAGGAAAGTAAAAAATATATTATGGGTCGTTCAATAAAAAAAGGTCCTTACGTAGATGCGAATCTGGAAACAAAAGTCCTGAGCATAAACGAAGGAAAAGGTAAGAAAGGGGTTATCAAAACCTGGAGTCGTCGTTCCACGATAACGCCTGATTTTGTAGGACATACTTTTGCTGTACATAATGGTAATAAGTTTATCCCGGTATATGTAACTGAATTTATGGTAGGACATAAGTTAGGTGAATTTGCCCCTACCAGAAATTTCAAAGGACATTCGAGCAAGAAGATTGCTGAATAAGCTCAAGGCTTAAAGCGTAAAGCTTAAGGCCGTTAAAAGCAGAAAGCGTAAAGCTTTAGGCGGGAGAAAAACAGAAAATTAGAAAGAGTAATAAAAATATAAGAAGAGCCTTGCGCTTTGAGCCTTACGACTTAAGCTCCCCAGGTCTTCTTCCTAAAAGGGAAAAAAATGGAAGCATTAGCAAAATTGAAAAATTACCCGACGTCTCCGCGGAAGATGCGGTTGCTGGCGGATGAAATAAGGGGCCTGCAGGTAGAAAAAGCGCTTGCTTTGCTGGAACATCATCCACAACATTCGTCTACTCCCTTGTATAAATTGTTGTGGTCTGCCGTGAAGAACTGGGAATTGAAAAATGAAGGTAAGAGTGCAGCAGATGCGGGATTGCTGGTGAAAACAATATTTGTAGACGGCGCGAGGGTTTTGAAGCGCATGCGTCCGGCGCCTCAGGGTCGCGGATACCGCGTTCGCAAACGCAGCAATCATGTAACGCTGATCGTAGACGAGAAAAAGTAATTGTCATAATTAAAAGTATAATTCAAATTAATTAAGATACATGGGTCAGAAAACAAATCCTATAGGTGCTAGACTGGGAATTATCCGCGGCTGGGAGTCAAACTGGTTCGGTAATAAAAGAGATTATTCAGTCAAGCTGATTGAAGATAATAAAATCAGGACCTATCTAAATGCACGTATCAACAAAGGCGGCATAGCGAAGATCGTTATCGAGCGTACACTGAACAAGCTCATTGTAACGATCCACACTTCGAAGCCTGGAATCATTATCGGTAAAGGTGGTGGCGAAGTTGATCGCATTAAGGAAGAGTTGAAGAAGCTGACGGGAAAGGAAGATGTCCAGATCAATATCCTGGAAATCAGACGCCCTGAGCTGGATGCGAATATTGTTGCTGATACCATAGCGCGTCAGATCGAAAACAGGATCAATTACAAAAGAGCGATTAAGATGGCCATTGCTTCTGCGCTTCGGATGGGAGCGGAAGGTATAAAAGTAAAAGTAGGTGGTCGTTTGGGTGGTTCTGAAATAGCGCGTACAGAGGAAATCAAATCCGGACGCACACCATTGCATACGCTGCGCATGGATATTGATTATGCGAATGTATTTGCGCTGACAGTGTATGGGAAAATCGGAGTTAAAGTTTGGATCAGTAAGGGTGAAGTATTGACGAAGCGTGATCTGAATCCGAATTTTGTTGGCGGAAAAACGGATGTCAGCGACAGAAGAGAAAGAAGAGATGAAATAAAAGATAGGGAAGATCGCAGCCGTGGCGGAGAACGCAGAGGCGGTGGTGGTGCAGGTGGCGGAGAAAGAAGAGGTGGTGGTGGTGCAGGAAGAAGACAGTAATTATCAAATTTCAAATTGAACTAACATGTTACAGCCCAAAAGGAGCAAACATAGGAAAGCACAAAAAGGCAGAATCCGCGAGGTCGCAAAAAGAGGGACGGATATTTCTTTCGGATCTTATGGTCTAAAAGCACTGGAGGGGATTTGGTTAACCAATCGCCAGCTGGAAGCTGCCCGTCAGGCACTTACCCGTTCGATGAAGAGAGAAGGTAATGTATGGATTCGAATATTTCCTGATAAGCCAATTACAAAAAAGCCACAGGAAGTGAGAATGGGTAAGGGAAAGGGTAACCCTGAATACTGGGCTGCTGTGGTTGAGCCAGGACGTATGCTTTTCGAAGCAGATGGTGTAACAGAAGCGGTTGCGAAAGAAGCGTTGTTGCTGGCAGCGCAAAAACTGCCAATTAAAACCAAATTCGTGGTTCGCCATGATGTGATTGCGTTATAATTCAAAATTATCAAGATGTCAAAAAGAAATGATTTTGTAAACAGTCTGAAGGACATGAGTGAAACGGACCTCAACGCGAGGATTCACGAAGATGAACAACGCTTGAAAAAGCTGGAGTTTGCGCATGCCATTTCACCGCTGGAGAGTCCGGTAAATATCAGGTTGCTCAGAAAAGATATTGCCAGGATTAAAACAGAATTAACCAGGAGAAAAATCGGAAAATCGGCGCTGGCAAAAGCTTAAAAGGATTTACCAACAGGACGATCTGATGTACAAAATTTCAAATAAGTAATATGTTAGATAGAAATTTAAGGAAAACGAGAACCGGAGTTGTAAGCAGCAACAAAATGGATAAAACCGTAGTTGTAGCTGTTGAAAGAAAAGTACAGCATCCGATTTACGGGAAGTTCCTGAAAAAGACAACCAAGTTTCATGCACACGATGAAAAGAACGAATGTAATATCGGCGATGTGGTGCGGATTATGGAAAGTCGTCCGCTAAGCAAGACCAAACGCTGGCGTCTTGTTGAAATCGTGGAAAAAGCTAAGTAACTCATTTTAAAAAAAAGGAATTAATGATACAGCAGGAAAGCAGATTAAACGTTGCCGATAATAGCGGAGCCAAAGAAGTTTTGTGCATCCGTGTATTGGGAAACAGCGGTCAGGATTATGCTAAAATCGGAGATAAGATTGTAGTTACAGTTAAAGATGCATTACCTGCTGGAGGTATTAAAAAAGGAACTGTTACCAAAGCGGTTATTGTGCGTACTAAAAATAAGTTACGTCGTAAAGACGGTTCTTATATACGTTTTGATGATAATGCAGTGGTGTTATTGAATCCGAGTGATGAGCCAAGAGGCACACGCATATTCGGGCCAGTTGCCCGTGAATTGCGCGACAAGGGGTATATGAAAATTATATCGCTGGCACCGGAAGTGTTATAAGTCGAGAGCCTAAGGCCCAAAGCCTACAGCTGGTCGATTTATTCGAGATGAGAATTGGTAATTAAAATATTTAAAAAAGGCTTTAAGCTTTAGGCTTTGGGCTTTAGGCAAAAAAAGTAAAAAATGGATAGCAGATTCAGACCCAAATTCAATATTAAAAAGGGAGATAAGGTGGTTGTCATCACTGGTGATGATAAGGATCTCAAGAAGTCAAGGAAAGTGCTGGAGGTTTTTCCGGATAATTCTAAAGTATTAGTTGAAGGCGTAAATATTGTTACCAAACATACAAAACCATCAGCTCAGAATACGAAAGGCGGGATTGTAAAACTTGAGGCGCCCATTCATATATCCAACGTTTCTTTGTGGGACGCTAAATCTGCTGGTCCGTCTAAAGCAAAGCGCACCAGAGAGAACGGAAAACTTAAACGCATAGCAAAAAAATCAGGGGAGGAAATTAAATAATGAGTACCACAAAATACACTGCCCGCCTGGCAGAAAAATACAAAAAGGAAGTGATACCTGCATTGGTAAAAAAATTCGGATATACTTCTATTATGCAGGCACCTAAGCTGGAGAAAATTTGTCTGAATCGCGGAATCAATGGATCTGTTTCGGATAAAAAACTGGTAGACATTACCATTGAGGAGCTGACTACGATTACGGGTCAGAAAGCAGTGTCGACTATTTCCAGAAAAGACATTTCAAATTTCAAACTGCGTAAGGGTATCCCTATCGGAGCTCGCGTAACCCTTCGCGGAATTAAAATGTATGAATTCCTTGATCGTCTGGTTGCTTCTGCTCTTCCCCGCGTGCGTGATTTTAAAGGTGTAAGCGAAAAGGCGTTTGATGGCCGCGGAAATTATACTATGGGTATTACTGAGCAAATTATTTTTCCTGAAGTGGATATTGATAAAGTGAACAAGATAACTGGAATGGATATAACGTTTGTTACATCGGCGAAGAGTAATGAGGAAGCATATGAGTTACTTAAGGCGTTGGGAATGCCTTTCAGAAATGCAAAAAAAGAAGATTCCAATTAATACATTCAGTTAATTAATTAATTAATAGAAATTCATGGCCAAAGAATCAGTCAAAGCCAGACAAAGGAAACGGGAAAGAATGGTCGCAAAATTTGCCGACAAACGTGCTGCACTTAAAGCTGCGGGCGATTATAAGGCACTTGACCTTCTTCCGAAAAACGCATCACCGGTGCGTCTGAAAAACCGTTGCCAGTTAACTGGTCGTCCACGTGGGTATATCCGTTACTTCGGTGTATCGAGGAATATTTTCCGCGATATGGCGCTGCAGGGGAAAATTCCAGGTGTAAGAAAAGCGAGCTGGTAGTTCGTTGACTGATGACCGTTGACCGTTTTTTTGCGGAGATCGAAATAAAATCTGTCAACTGTCAACAGTCAACCGTTAACAATGACAGTCAACCGTTAACAATAATTAATAAAGTATTTAATAGATATAAAATGGTAACAGATCCTATAGCAGATTTTCTCACAAGAATCCGTAATGCGCAGATGGCGAATCATCGGATCGTCGAGATTCCTGCTTCGAACCTGAAAAAGCGGATGACAGAAATTCTGTACGACAAAGGTTATATTCTCAAATATAAATTTGAGGATGATAGCAAGCAGGGTGTGATTAAGATCGCGTTAAAATATGATCCGAGTACTAAAGAGCCGGCAATCAGGAGCCTTGAAAGGGTGAGCCGTCCGGGTCTGCGTCAGTATGCGAGTCCTGTAGAATTCAAACGGGTAAAAAATGGTCTAGGAATCGCCATCGTATCTACTTCGAAAGGAGTCATGACTGATAAAGACGCAAAAGCCCAGAATGTTGGTGGTGAGGTGTTGTGTCATGTATACTAAAGAAAGTGTGAGAGTGTGAGAGTGTGAGAGTGAGCAGGAGTTTTTGAATTATAAACGTTTCAAATTTCTAAAATATGTCCAGGATAGGAAAAAAGCCGGTCGTTCTCCCAAGCGGAATAACTGTTTCTGTGGGTTCCGATAATGTTATTACGGTGAAAGGTCCAAAAGGGGAACTAAAACAGGCTATAGACCGAGATATTAAAGTGGAAGTAAAAGACAACCAGGTACATATTTCGAGACCCACTGATCAGATACGTCACCGTGCACTTCATGGACTCTACCGTTCTTTGTTATCCAATATGGTTAAGGGAGTTACAGAAGGTTATAAGAGACAGCTGGAACTGATAGGCGTAGGTTTTAAAGCTTCCAATCAGGGTAATCTGCTTGATCTGGCCCTGGGGTTTTCTCACAATATCATATTTGAAATTCCCAAAGAGTTGAAACTGGCAACGGCCCAGGAAAAAGGAGAGAATCCAAAAATTATGCTCGAAGGAACTGATAAACAGCTTATCGGGCAGGTTGCAGCTAAAATTCGTGGATTACGTAAACCTGAACCCTACAAGGGTAAGGGAGTACGATACACTGGTGAAGTGGTTCGCAAGAAGGCTGGAAAGGCAGCAGGAAAATAACAAGAAAGTTTGGGAGTATGGGAGTATGGGAGTATGGGGGTGCAGGTTAATAGTTTAAATTTTTCAAATTCAAAGAGATGGATAAGCTTATAAAAAGACAGAAAATCAGATACCGCATTCGTAAGAAGGTTGCGGGGAGCGCTGACAAACCCCGTTTGTCGGTCTTCAGGAGTAATAGTGAAATCTATGCGCAACTGATTGATGACGATAATGGCAAAACCATTGCTGCTGCTTCTTCCCGTGATAAAGATATCGTAGCTCAGAAAGTTACAAAGACTGAAAAGAGCAAACTGGTAGGTCTGGCTATTGCGCGTAAGGCAACGGAATTGGGCATAAGTAAAGTGGTATTTGATCGCGGGGGGAACCTGTATCATGGAAGAGTAAAGGCTATTGCAGAAGCTGCCCGTGAAGGCGGGTTGCAGTTATAATTCATAAAACAGTATTTGTAAATATTTATCATGGCAACAGCAAGTATATCTAAGATTAAAGCCGGCGACCTGGAGCTGAAAGAAAAAGTAGTATCTATCAATCGAGTGGTTAAAACCACTAAGGGTGGACGCGCTTTTAGTTTTTCTGCGCTCGTAGTTGTTGGGAATGAAAATGGCGTAGTTGGACATGGTTTGGGTAAGGCCAAGGAGGTGCAGGAAGCGATCACAAAAGGGATTGAGGATGCAAAGAAAAACCTCATTAAGGTTCCGGTTATGCATGGTACCATTCCACATGACCAGCTGGCAAAGGAAGGTGCTGCAAAAGTGCTGATCAAGCCCGCAGCGCACGGTACTGGTGTAATTGCCGGAGGCAGCATGCGTGCCGTATTGGAAAGCGCAGGTATTACGGATGTGCTTGCCAAATCACTGGGGTCGGCAAATCCCCACAACGTGGTGAAAGCAACATTCAAGGCCCTGGGATTGTTGAGAGAACCGATACATGTTTCGAGAACAAGAAACATTTCGTTGAAGAAAGTATTTAACGGGTAAACGGAATAATATCAGAAGTAATGAAAAAGTTAAGAATTACGCAGATAAAAAGCGGTATCGACAGATCTGAAAGACAGAAATTGACGCTTCAGGCCCTTGGCCTGAAAAAACTGCACAATGCCAGAGATATCGAAGCGACTCCACAGGTACTTGGAATGATCCGGACAGTGGAACATCTGTTAAAAGTGGAGGAGATATAAATACAAGTGTGAGAGTGTGGGAGTGTGGGAGTGAGAAATCACTATCCTTAGTTTTAAAATATTCAAATTTTCGACATGAACTTACATACCATCAGGCCAGCAAAAGGGGCAACACATAAGGAAAAAAGACTGGGTCGCGGAGAAGCGTCGGGTAAAGGAGGAACGTCTACAAAAGGTAATAAGGGTGGGCAGAGCCGCGCGGGTTACCAGCGGAAAATGGCCCATGAGGGTGGACAAATGCCGATACAACGTCGATTACCAAAACGTGGATTCAAAAATCCTGATCGTGTTTCATATGTAGTTTTCAATCTGTCTCAGATTGAACAACTGGCTGAAAAATACGATATTAAAGAGATTTCTGCAGCGAACCTGTATGCCAACGGACTGATTGCACGTACGGATATGGTGAAGATTCTTGGCAATGGGGAATTAAAAACAAAGCTGAATTTTAAGGTAAATGCTGCCAGTGAAAAAGCAAAACTTGCCATCAAAAACGCCGGAGGTTCTTTGGAGATCCAGGAAGTGAAGAAAGTGGTCATGGGAGTAAAATCCTAAAATAGTCGTTAACTTGCACAGACGATTCCGATCGTCTTTTTTGTTTGCAGTGGTTCCTAAATAATTACGAAAAACGTGAAGAAATTTTTTGATACTTTAAAAAATATTTGGAGCATTCCGGAATTAAAAAGTAAGATTCTTGTCACGCTTACTTTGCTCCTGGTTTACCGTTTTTGCACCTATATTGTTTTACCGGGTATTGATCCGAATAAATTGAGTAGTCTGAACGGTGCAAAATCCGGAGCATTGGGTTTAATTGACGCCTTTTCAGGAGGAGCTTTTTCACAGGCATCGATACTCGCATTGGGTATTATGCCTTATATCTCTGCATCGATTTTTATGCAATTGATGAGCATCCTTGTTCCCCAGATGCAGAAGATCCAGAAAGATGGCGAAAGCGGAAGAAAGAAAATTAATCAGTGGACAAGATATCTGACTGTTATCGTAACATTTGCCCAGGCATATGCATATGTTGGGTATCTGAAAACGATGGGTCGGGATGCAATTATCGAAAGTTTCAGTTCTTTTTTCTGGTTTACAACGCCGATACTGCTCACTGCGGGAACACTATTCGTAATGTGGATTGGTGAAAAAATTACAGACAAGGGTCTGGGCAATGGTACATCTATCATTATCATGATCGGTATCCTTGCACGTTTTCCTGGAGCTATTTCACGTGAATTTCAATCAAAAGCGGTAAATGGCAGTGGTGGTATTCTTCTGTTTGTTATAGAAGTGGCCATATTGGTGGCTGTGATCATGGGTTTGATTGTGCTGATTCAGGGCGTGCGAAAAGTTCCCGTTAATTATGCCAAACAAATTGTAGGGAATCGCCAATTTGGTGGCGCCCGTCAGTTTCTTCCTCTTAAAGTTAACAGCGCCGGTGTGATGCCTATCATCTTTGCTCAGGCAATTATGTTTCTTCCAACACTTATTTCTTATACAAGTTTCGAAAACAAAGAAGGAATTTCAAGAATATTTTCTGATCCACGCGACTATGTGCACATGATTTTTTATGGCATCATAGTCATCGGATTTACTTTTTTGTACACTTCTTTGATATTTAATCCAAAGCAGGTTGCAGACGATCTTAAGCGTAACAATGGATTTGTGCCTGGCGTAAAACCTGGTCAGCCGACCGCTGATTTTATTGGTTCAGTGATGGATAAAATTACTTTGCCGGGAGCCGTATTACTTGCCATTGTAGGTATTCTTCCTGGTTTCGCTCAGCGCGCAGGAGTTACACAGGGTTTTGCAGCTTTCTACGGAGGAACATCGCTGCTCATTATGGTAGCAGTAATTCTCGATACATTGCAACAGATCGAAACCCAGCTGCTGATGCGTCAGTACGACGGGCTCATGAAGTCCGGCCGTATTCAAGGTCGTCAGTCGGTTACCAATGCGGTGATCTAGCATGATTTACCACAAAACGAAAGCAGAGATTGAACTTGCCAGGGAGAGTGCGTTACTGGTTAGTAAAACGCTAACAGAAACAGCCAGATTACTCAGGCCGGGCATTACAACTTTATTTCTCGATAAGTTTATTGGAACTTTTATCAACGACCACGGAGCAACACCTTCTTTTTTAAACTATCACGGATATCCCTTTAATTCATGCATTTCAGTAAATGATGTTGTTGTGCATGGGTTTCCCAGTGAATATTTATTGAAGGAAGGCGATATTGTCTCTGTTGATATTGGAGTATTTAAAAACGGATTTCATGGTGATCATGCTTATACATTTGCAATCGGAAATCCTGGTGCCGCAATCGCGCAACTTATAAGGGTAACCAAAGAATCTCTTTATAAAGGAATTGAAAAAGCAATTGCAGGGAACCGAATTGGTGATGTTTCATTCGCAATTCAGGAACATACGGAGAAAAAATATGGTTATGGTGTTGTGCGTGAACTGGTAGGGCATGGTCTGGGAAGAAATATGCACGAAGATCCACAGGTAGCCAATTATGGAAAACGCGGATCAGGAATAAAAATGAAAGAAGGTTTGATCCTGGCCATTGAACCTATGATTAATCTTGGGAAACGCGAAGTATATACCGAATCGGACGGATGGACAGTTCGAACTGTTGATCATAGCGTCTCTGTTCATTTTGAACATGATGTTTGTGTTGAAAAAAATAAAGCAGATATTCTTTCCGACTATACAGAAATAGAAGCTGCTGAGAGAAATAACCCGAATTTGTTTTCCTCAAATTAACTGAGGCAAGCCTTTTTAGTGTGAGAGTGTGAGAGTGTGAGAGTGTGAGGGTGAAATGAATTAGTTTCTTCACACCCTCACACTTGTTCTACCCCGCTATTGCGAACTCTCTCAATGCATCATTCAGACTGGTTTTTAAATCGGTTGATGCCTTGCGCTGACCAATGACAAGTGCACAACCTACCTGGTATTCACCTGCGGGAAATTTCTTCGGGTAAGAACCTGGTATTACAACGCTTCGTGCAGGAACCCGTCCTTTGTATTCTTTAGGAGTATTGCCGCTAACATCAATGATTTTTGTACTCTGCGTAAGCACGACGTTTGCTCCGAGTACTGCCTCTTTTTCAATGTGAACGCCTTCGACTACGATGCATCTTGAACCGATAAAACATCCATCCTCGATGATTACAGGCGACGCCTGCAGGGGTTCTAAGACACCGCCTATTCCGACACCGCCACTCAGATGAACTCCTTTGCCTATTTGCGCACAACTGCCAACAGTCGCCCAGGTATCTACCATAGTGCCTTCATCTACATAAGCACCAATATTGACATAACTGGGCATCAGAACAACCGACTTCGCCAGATATGCACCATATCGTGCGATGGCGTGGGGAACGGCCCGGACACCCAATGTGGCATAGTCACTTTTAAGTGTCATTTTATCGTAGAATTCCATTGGACCTGCTGTCCAGGTCTTCATTTGCTGGATCCCAAAATACATGAGGATCGACTGTTTCACCCATTCGTTTACTTTCCATTCTTCACCTGAAGGTTCAGCAACCCTAAGTCTTCCTTTGTCTACCTCTTCAATTACCTCCCGGACAGCGTCGGCATATTCCTGATTTTTTAATAATTCTCTGTTCTTCCAAACTTCTTCAATCCGAACTTTCAGATCCATCTTATTTATTTTTCCGCAAAAATACTGTAACGAGTTAAACACGCATGGATGAAATTCTGGAATTTTGAATTCTTCGGTATTTTTACTCAAATGGATGATATTGGAGTTTGAAAAAGACATACTTTCTTGTTTGGAAACGCTTCGTGATGGAGGAATTATTCTCTACCCTACAGACACTATTTGGGGAATAGGCGCAGATGCGACTAACCCCGAAGCAGTTGAAAAAATATTTGTACTTAAACAAAGGCCCAAGGCCAAATCAATGATTGTTCTGCTTGCCGATCAGAGAGATATTAATCGATTTGTGAGTCAACCGCATCCTTATATTTCAGCATATCTTGAAACAACTGAGCGTCCAACCACCATAATATACGACGGGGCAATTGGGGTGGCTGAAAATCTCATTGGCGATGACGGATCTCTGGCTATCCGTATAGTTAAAGAAGATTTTTGCAGACATCTGATTAAAAGATACAAAAAACCCCTGGTGTCTACGTCAGCAAATATTTCAGGTTCTGACAGTCCGAAAAATTTCAGTGAGATATCGGAAGTAATTAAAAAAGGTGTGGACTATGTGGTTTCGTATCGTCGAGAGGACAAACAACCGGTTAAACCTTCTGTTTTAGTAAAATTCGGTAGCGATGGAGAGCCGATCATCCTGAGATCCTGATAAAAACTTTAATTTTATTATTTCATAAAAATCCAGTTAGTTATGTCGGCTTATGTACTCGTTGAAGTTTCCATTCAGGATCAGCAGGAATATGAAGCGTACAAGAAATTGACGCCTGCAGCAATTGCCGCTTATAACGGGAAGTTTATTGTAAGGGGTGGTAAAAGCACAACACTTGAAGGGGACTGGAATCCGGAACGCATCGTGATATTAGAATTTCCAAACGTGGAACGTGCAAACGAATGGTGGCATTCTGATTTATACGGGATTGCCAAATCAATCAGACAAAAAGCAGCTAAAACAAAAATGATCATCGTTGAGGGCGCATAGGAAATACGGGAGTATGGGAGTATGGGAGTATGGGAGTTGGGTTGTTTATGTAAATTCATTCAGGCATTTTTTATAAATCCAAATAAAGTATTTGCAAAAATTCCTAATTATACAAACGGCGTTCATAGGAGATGTAGTACTGGCGACGCCTTTGATAGAAAAGCTTCATATTTTTTTCCCTGATGCGCAGATTGATTTTCTGGTTCGAAAAGGTAATGAATCGTTGATTGACAACCACCCATATCTTCATAAAGTTATTATATGGGATAAGAAGAAAAATAAACGCCGCAATCTTTTTCATATTTTGTCGAACATTCAAAAAAGCAAATATGATAAGGTGATCAATGTTCAGCGTTTTTTTGCTACCGGTTTTCTGACTGCTTTTTCGAAGGCAAAAGAAACCATTGGATTCGACAAAAATCCACTGAGTTTTCTTTTTACAAAAAAAATAAAACACGTTGTTGGTGGCGAAACGGCCAAACACGAAACTGAAAGAAATATCCAATTGATAGCCGACTTTACAGATTTCATAAGTTGCAAACCAAAACTATATCCTTCGGAAAAAGACTATTCTTCTGTTAAACAATGGATGTCCGAAAAGTATATTACCGTAAGTCCTGCATCTGTTTGGTTTACAAAACAATTTCCTGCATCTAAATGGATTTCTTTTTTGGGGAAAGTTCCTGCTGGATATAAAATTTATTTGTTGGGCGGTCCGGGAGATAAAAGTTTTTGTATAAATATTCAGGAATCCTGCGGCCATCCCGGAACAATGGTGCTCGCAGGCAGGTTATCATTTTTAGAATCAGCGGCATTGATGAGTGGTGCCTGTATGAACTATGTAAATGATTCGGCACCCATGCATTTTGCATCGGCAGTAAATGCTCCGGTCACTGTTGTTTATTGTTCAACCATACCAGCATTTGGATTCGGACCGTTGTCTGACATTCGTTACATTGTAGAAATAGAGCAACCTCTGTATTGCCGACCTTGCGGTTTGCACGGATATTCGTCTTGTCCTGAGAAACACTTCAAATGTGCTTTGGAAATCAGAGATGATCAGTTATGCGATACGATTCCGGATAAATATTCTTGATTTATCTTTGAATCGATGGAAATCTCCTGTACACCAACGGAATTATTATTGTTTCAACGAATCTCCGAAGCTGCGGCCAGGATGCAGACTGAAGTTTACGTCATTGGTGGTTTTGTTCGTGATAAGATAATTGGCCGATCCACGAGTGATATCGACTTGGTATGTATAGGCAACGCCATGAAATTAGCTAATGAAGTAGCCGATAACTATATTCCGAGGCCATCAGTGACTATTTTCAAAACATTCGGAACGGCGCATTTTAAAATTCAGGAATCAGAAGAACGTATAATGGACGTGGAATTTGTTGGAGCAAGAAAAGAAAGTTACCGTTTGCTATCAAGAAAACCGGATATTGTTCCAGGCACACTGGAAGATGATTTAAATCGCAGGGATTTTACAATTAATGCTCTCGCCATCAGTCTAAATGTAAAAGACTTCGGCAGGCTGGTTGATCCATTTAACGGAATATCAGATCTGGGTAAAAAAAGGATCGTTACGCCGCTGGATCCGCACATAACATTTAGTGATGATCCGCTACGCATGTTACGTGCAATAAGGTTTGCTTCACAACTTGGTTTTGAAATTGATTCAGAAACTTTCGGCGCAATCATTGAAAATGCCGGCAGGATGTCTATTATTTCCCAGGAGCGGATAACAGAAGAAATAAATAAAATTATAGTAACCGATAAACCCTCTTTTGGTTTTGATTTACTTTACAAATCCGGCTTGTTGCAAATTATTTTCCCAAAAATGACAGAACTGGCCGGGGCAGAATATATTGATGGACTTGGACATAAAGATAATTTTTATCATACATTACAAGTGCTGGATAATGTTTCTTTACGTACTAAAGATATATGGTTACGTTGGGCGGCTATTTTACATGATATCGGAAAGCCTGCCACAAAGAAATTTGAGCAAGGGCATGGTTGGACTTTTCATGGTCATGAGGTGGTTGGTGGCAGAATGGTTCCCAAGATTTTCGACAAACTGAAAATGCCAATGAACGAAAAAATGCGATTTGTCCGTAAAATGGTTGAATTGCATTTAAGGCCTATTAGTCTTACCAAAGAGAACATTACGGATTCCGCAATCAGAAGACTTCTATTTGATGCTGGCGATGACATTGATTCTCTCATGATACTTTGCGAAGCAGATATTACATCGAAAAACAAACAAAAAGTAAAACGGTATCTTGAGAATTTTGAACTCGTTCGTAAACGCCTTGATGAAGTTGAAGAAAAAGACCGACTTCGAAATTGGCAACCGCCTGTTACAGGCGAAATGATTATGGAAATTTTTAATATAGGCCCATCTAAAAAAGTTGGGGACTTAAAAAATATGATTCGGGAAGCAATTTTGGAAGGAGAGATCGAGAATTCATTTGAGGCGGCTTATGGATTTATGATTGACAAAGCAGCGGAAATGGATTTAAAACCGGTGGGCAAATATTATAGTGGAAATTTGCCCCTTAAATAAGCTGGTTGATAATTTGCCGGTTTCATTTATTTTTGGACATTATAATCAGTTATCAATATGGCAGTTTTAAAATTCAGGATATATTTTGAAGAGGACGATAGTGTTTATCGTGACGTGGTGGTGAAACACAATCAGCATTTTTCGGAATTGCATCAGGTTATTCTGAAGGCATACGAGTTTGACAATAAACACCAGGCTACATTTTTCCGCAGCAATGATCACTGGCAGCGTGGCAGGGAGATTTCTCTCGAGAAATACGAAAAGGAATATAAGGTGGCACCATTACTGATGGCTGAAACTACTATTGGTTCTGAAATTAAAGATCCCAATCAGAAATTTGTATATCTGTACGATTTTGCGAAAAACTGGTCTTTCCTTGTCGAGCTTATCAATGTGTCGAAAGAGGAAAACAACAAACTTGAATATCCTGCGGTGGTTAAGTCCGAAAGTATTGGTCCTTCCCAATATGGAACCCGTGGTCTTGTAGGAGATAAACTGGCTGAAGTGGAAGAGAAATATGATCTCAACAGAACAGCAGAGGGATTTAGTGAGGTTGGTGAAGAAACGGGTGATTTGGATATTGAAGAAGAATTCGGTCCTGAAGAGGAAACTTCGCTGGAGTAATGTCTCTTAAAACAGTAATCATAGTTACGGGCCCTACTGCTTCCGGCAAAACGGAATTATCAGTTGAGCTGGCAAAGCATTTCAATACCTGCATTATCTCTGCAGATAGTCGCCAGTGTTTCAAGGAACTCAACATAGGGGTTGCCAAACCTGACAGGCTAAAACTCGAACAAATAAAACATTTTTTTATTAATTCGCACTCGATACATGAGGAAGTGAATGCTGCTATTTTTGAATCTCTTGCTGTTCGATGGTGTGATGAAATTTTTGTTGTAAACGACACGATTATAATTTGTGGAGGCACGGGACTTTATCTTAAGGCATTTCGCGATGGACTGGACGAAATACCTGTCGTAAATGACGGTATCAGAAAGCAAATACATGCAAATTACCAGGAACAAGGAATTAGCTGGTTGCACGAATCAATTCAGGCTGCGGATCCCTCATTTTACAACGAAGGTGAAACAGCCAATCCCCACCGGATGATGCGGGCTCTTGAAGTGATTCAAAGCACGGGGAGATCCATTCTATCATTCAGAAATCAGCAAAAAAAAATAAGGCCCTTTCGCATACTGGAGTTTGGTCTGGGAGTTCCAAGAAAAGAACTTTATCAGAGAATAGACAACAGAGTGGATGCAATGATAGAATCAGGATTGTTAGAAGAAGTAACCGACCTTCTTCCCTATCAACATTTAAATGCTTTACAGACGGTTGGATATTCGGAGTTGTTTGAATATCTGAGTGGAAAAAGTCGCCTTGATGACAGTATTTCCAAGATAAAACAAAGTACAAGAAACTATGCAAAACGTCAGATTACCTGGCTGAAAAAGAATGAAAATGTAATTTGGATTGAAAATGATTTTAAAGAAAGAATACTGTCTGAACATTCAAAACTTGAATCCTAAAGTCATAATCACACTTCCGGTATATTGTTTTACTGCAGCATATAGGTTGTCTTTATTTGCCAGCCGATAGGGAAAGTTTACATCGTTTGTTATAGCTTCCACATAAGTAAGGTCAATAAATATTCCTTTTTTTCTGTATCCAATACCACCGCTGAATGTGGTGCGATTTGCCTTTAAATCACCTGAAGAATAAGGATTCGTTGAATACGAAGAGCCAATTCTATAAGCCATCTCATTTACTTTGAACTCTCCTCCCAGTCTGAAATTTAATGTGTTCCTATAATATGATTTTATGGTATTGTTCAATGGATCAAAATAACTGTTATCAGGTTGATTGCCGTTGTCGTCCAGTGGAAAACTAAATCTCGAACTTTTATTAGCTACGTATTCAATATCCGTAGTTATAAATCCCATTTTGCCGTCTGTAACGGCTCCTGGAAATATGTACGATCCGCTTAAGAGGAAATGCCAGGGGGTTTGCAAATCGTATTCCAGGCTATTGCCCGCATTCTGGATCTGATCCAATGTGTCGGAATTAATAGAAATAACTCCGGCATAGCCTTCAGTGTTCGTCACCATCGATGCGGATAGGTGGTCAGTAATGGAATAGAAGGTAGGAGTGTGCACCGCAAGTCCTATTCGCCAATGCAAATTGGGTCTGTAAATTGCTCCCAGTCTTGCATTTACTCCTCCTCCTTTTGCGGAATAATATTCTGTATATGTATACGCTGCAAAATCATTATTTGTGTTGCCACTCAGATCCGATTCTTTGTATTGTGTAGTGCGCTGATAATTCACTATCGGAATGCCAATAGATAAACCCCAATACCATTTGTCTTTTGATGAACCGGCTATTCCCAGTGCTATTTCTGTTATGCCACCGGAAGTTCTGATGTCGGTACTTTGGTCAAGTTGTCCGCCGGCTGCAAGAACTTTATCTGGTTGAACGACTGTCGCACCAAATCCACCCTGAGAAGTGTCAATAAGATATGTATACAGGGCCATCCTGGTACCATAGGAAAGACCCGGAGTTGTGAACGCCTGATCCAGACTAAGGCCGGAGGCGTCAAATTCTTCACCATATGTATCAGCCCCGGAGGAATAATTATTTTTCCCCTGATAAACGATATGACCATTAAAATCTGCGCTTCGATTTACGGCCAGGCTTATTGCTGAACTTTTACCGGGATCTGTTGTCCATCCGTATACAAAACCCGAAGTAGAAAGGAGGAAATTATTTACAGAAGGGCCGTTCATATTACTGGTGAGATAGCCTGTGTTCGAAGAATTAAATGTCCATCCGGGACTTATCAGTAATTCACCAGTTTTATAAAAACCAAGACCAGCAGGATTTATGTAATTGGCTGAAATATCACCACCAAGAGATCCCATTGCGCCACCTATGGCCTGTTCCCGCGCCGTTCCTGAGGGATGGGTATTTGACATGCGTAAGGCGTCTTCCGGAAGCTGCGCTTTTAAAAAACAACTAGTTAGTACTAAGAAGTACAGAATTAAAAGGCGTTTCATGATCTCTCGGGAATTACCTGCCCGGGCGTGAAAAACCTCCGCCCCTTGAAAAGCCACCTCCACTGAAACCTCCACTGCTCCTGCTGCCTCCAGTCGAATTGGGAGTAGTTGAATTATAGTAGGAGCGATTGTTAGTTGATTGATTAAAATTATTTCTGGGAGTAAAATTTTGAGTGCTATTCGCGTAATTCAAGCCATTTGTAGCAGGCCTGGAGTTGTAGTATCTGCCCTGATATGCAGACGGGTTGAAAGTACTCATACGCGTATAACTAGGCGTCGTTGTATTTTTCCCATTTATTACAACAACAGATCCGTAATATGGGTTATAAAAATTATTCCAGGCATAATAGCTATTGTAATAACTCAACGGACTGTAATATCCAAAGCCACCATACCAGGGGCTATAGAAACCCGGACCAAAACCCATACTTAAACCAAAGCTGGTTCCATATCCAAAAGGAGCATATGCGCTATAAGGAGAATAACCGCCGTAATAGTCGTAATTATAGTCATCAAAATAGGACCACTTGTCCGGATCCTGAACCCGCATCTTCACATAATTTTCATTCGGAGTACTGTAGTAATCCGAATTTGAAGTCTGGGCTCCTCCCTGATTTGCGGCATTACCGGGCGAATAATAAACATCATCCGGGGTAACCGAACTGTTCTTATACGTTGAGCAACTGCAAATTGATAGCATTAAAACAACGGGTACTATAAATTTGTAAAGACGTTTCATAGTGAAAGCTTTTAGACGTTTCGATCTTAAGTTACTACTTTTGAGCGGTTTATCAAAGTTACAAAATATATTAACCCCCTTCAGAAAAATGCGGATCCAAACTGTTAAAATGAGCAAGATCAAGTTTGCCCGCAGCGTGCCAATTTATGAGTAAAGAAATTACAAGTCGAAAAGAAGACTATTCGCAATGGTATAATGACCTGATAATAAAGGGGGGGCTGGCTGATTATTCGGCGGTTCGGGGCTGTATGGTGATCAAACCTTTTGGATTTGCTCTCTGGGAAAAAATGAGGGATATATTAGATCAAATGTTTAAGGATACGGGGCATGAGAATGCCTATTTTCCCCTATTTATCCCCAAGAGTTTTTTGAGTAAAGAGGCAGCACACGTGGAGGGTTTTGCAAAAGAATGTGCGGTAGTTACGCACTATCGTCTTAAAAATGATCCGGAAGGCGGCGGAATCATCGTTGACCCAGAGGCAAAACTGGACGAAGAGTTAATTGTCAGGCCCACGAGTGAGACAATAATTTGGAACACATATAAAACCTGGATCCAGTCGTACCGTGATTTGCCACTTTTAATTAATCAATGGGCAAATGTTGTGCGCTGGGAAATGCGTACCCGGCTCTTCCTTCGCACCACCGAGTTTCTCTGGCAGGAAGGACATACAGCACATGCGACCAGTGACGAAGCGGTTTCAGAGGCGAGACTGATGCTCGATATTTATGCTGACTTTGTAGAAAATTATATGGCGCTGCCGGTTATTCGGGGTGTAAAAACAGCCAGTGAAAGATTTGCTGGCGCAGTGGACACTTATTGTATTGAGGCTTTAATGCAGGATGGAAAGGCCTTGCAGGCCGGAACATCACATTTTCTCGGGCAAAATTTCGCCAAGGCATTCGATGTGAAATTTTCCGATAAACAAAATAAACTAGACTATGTATGGGCGACGAGTTGGGGTGTGAGCACCCGACTGGTCGGTGCGCTTGTTATGGCGCATGGAGACGACGAGGGGCTGATACTCCCACCCAGGATAGCTCCCATACAAGTGGTTATTATTCCGATTTACAAAGGCGAAGACAGAAAGGACCAACTCGATCAGAAGGGAAAGGAAATAGCGGGCGAATTGAAAAAAGCGGGCATCCGTGTGAAATTTGACAACAACGATAATAACAGGCCAGGTTGGAAGTTCGCAGAATATGAAAAGAAAGGTGTACCTGTGCGCTTAGCTTTTGGTTTGCGCGATCTGGAAAATAAAACAATTGAAATTGCGAGAAGGGACACTCGAGAAAAAACAAATATTCCGGAAAACGGACTGGTTCAAAAAATTGAACAACTTCTGATAGAAATTCAGGATTCGATGTTCAGGAAGGCTTCGGAATATAGAAATGCACATATCACTCAAGCAAATAATTGGAATGACTTTTTAAGTTTGCTGGATGAGAAAGGCGGATTTATTTCTGCCCATTGGGATGGGACCTCTGAAACAGAAGATATAATTAAGGAAAAAGCGAAAGCAACCATACGATGCATTCCACTGGACAATCCACCTGAAAAAGGATTCTGTATTTATAGTGGTAAACCAAGTGTGGAGCGTGTTCTTTTTGCGAGAGCGTACTAAAATGTTTTTTATTTGTTGGTTGAAAATTTTTATCTAATTTATAATCAAAACAACCTACATGGAACAACCCGAAAAACTTAACCTTTTTGAATTACAACTGGATCAGTCATCAATAAATTATTTAAATGAGGCATCCCGTTGGAGCCGGTTTCTTGCGATCCTCGGTTTTATTTACATCGGACTTTTATTGATAATAGGAATTTTATTTGGAGCCATCGGGAACAGTTTGTTACAGGGTACGGGCGGAGATTCCGATATGCCTGCAAGATTCAGTGGTGTTTTTATAAGTTTCCTTCTTATTTTGGTTGCAGCTGTGTTATTTGTTCCCGTCCTCTATTTGTATAATTTTTCGACTAAGATGCGCAAGGCGCTGCGAAACAATGATCAGCCTGTACTTACAGATGCGCTTAAAAATCTTAAATCATTTTTTAAGTTTTACGGTATTATCGCAATTGTTGTGCTGTCATTGTATGGGCTGGCCATTATAGCCGCAGTGATCGGAGGCATAATAGGACATAGATCCTGATCAATGATTTGAATAGTAATTGTAATCCTTTAGCAGAGTTTCCAGAAAATCGAGTGCGTCCTGATCACCTTGCATAACTAATTTAGATTTTATTCTTTCTGCAATTCGGAAAGCGAGATCGTGATTTTTACTCTTCTTGACTGTGGTGATGATCATTTTGAGGGAATTGAGATCTTTGTCACTCATTTGCATAACCTGCGGATATCTGGGTTCATAGTCTGTCTCCAATTCAATAAAAACAGTATCCTCCCAGGAAGTATTTGATCGTGTAAAAATTACGATTGTACCGGCAACGATATCTCCGATTCTTTGGGACTTGTCGGATATTACTACACAGGCTATGCCTGAAAAAAGAAGAAAACTCAGCCACCAGGGTAAATTTCCACCAGCAATTGCCAGAAATATCCAAAAAGGGAAATCAGCAAGACGAAATACCCAGCGTAAAATATATTGACTAACAGATGGGTGACCGCCATCCAGAGTAATTACACGAATTCCCATTATCTTCTTACCAATTGTTTGTCCATCGGTGAGGATTTCTAACACAGGATAGTAAAATAGTGCAGGTAAGCCAATCAAAATCCATAACCATTCTTTTTCAGTCAGGCTTTTTTGTGGCAGGATCCCAACGATTTTACTGCATAAGAGACCGTAAAGTAGTATAACAGTTAAGTCTAAACAGTATGCAAACATACGACGATGAAATGGGCTGATTGGGAAGTCCACTTCAATATTGAAGCCTGTGTCGAGTTTTACAGTTTGCATAAAATTGTTCACGATCAACAATCGCGGAAACTTAGGTTGACAATGATTTATTATTTTTTATATTTATAAATAAAAATACAGTTTTTGTGCGTGAAGGTCAATTCATTCGGCAAAATATAGACAAGTGGAAAATTTATCAGTATGAACCTACAACGGATCCTGATGAACTGGCGAGTAGATTTACCGAACTCGTAAATGATCTTGGGTACTCAAAGACTTTTTATCCTCAGAGCAAAGTGACCCTATATCTTAATAAACTTGCGGCGGGTATATATTTAGGTATTTATAAAAATAAAAAAGAAGAGACGTCAAGGATAGTCAGGTTTTGGAAAACAGAATTGCCCCTTGTGGTACGGAAATATCATCGGGAATTGCTTTACTCATTTCTATTTTTTCTATTCTTTGCATTAATAGCCGCCTTTTCTGCTGCGAATGATCAATCTTTTGTCAGGGGAGTTCTTGGTGATAATTATATAGAGATGACCGAACAAAATATATCAAAAGGGGATCCATTCGGTGTCTATAAAAACCAGGATTCGCTTTCGATGTTTTTTAAGATTGCCCTCAACAACATTAAAGTTTCTTTCATGATGTTCGTTTCCGGTATTCTGGCTGGGCTGGGAACAATATGGCTGTTGTTTACCAATGGTGTGATGTTGGGAGCGTTTCAGTATTATTTCTTTTCGAGGGGACTTGGATGGGAATCGGTGCTTGTTATTTGGATTCATGGAACGCTGGAGATTTCCTCTATAATTATTGCGGGATCGGCGGGGCTTGTGTTGGCTAAAAGTTTACTTTTCCCCGGCACATATGAAAGACTTTTTTCTTTAAAACGCGGTGCAAAGGACGGAATAAAACTGATGATTGGACTGGTTCCCATATTTATACTGGCTGCTTTTTTAGAAGGGTTTGTAACACGTTATTCGCACATGCCGATCTGGATAAGTCTATCCATACTTATATCCTCTGTATGTTTCATAATCTGGTATTTTATTATATATCCCATACGGTTGGGTTTGAAGGGAAGGTTAGTTCACCCTGAAAAACCAGATATCCGTATATGATAAAATTTTTGAAACTTGCTCTATTCATTTTTTTTCTTCAGAATTTTGAAGGAGCGTATTCGCAAACTAATAATGATTCAACAATAAATTCCAGTCTTAATGATACGATCTCAGGTGGCGGGGATGAATCTGTTGAAAAAACAGCAATCGATACCGATGATATTTACAACCCTGTATCGGATACAGCAATCCCGCGGTCCAGTGAAATAAGGCAGGTAAGTCAAAGAAATATTAATGCTTATTTAAAAAATCCAGACTACGCTTATGCAAACGATCCGGATTACTGGCGTGAAAAGGCACCGGTAAAACCTGGTTACATTTCGAAATTTATTGACAGCAGGGCATTGCAGTGGGTCATTTTTCTGATTATTGGCAGTGTATTACTTTATGGAATATATCGACTTGCTAAAGAGGGAAATTTCATTTGGTTTTTCCGAAGGAGAAATCAAATAGTTTCACAGGAAGGTTATTTAAGCCCCTCAGGTAAAATTGATTATGATGGATCGATTCTTAGTTGTCAAAATGAAGGGGATTACAGACAAGCTGTTCGCTTTATGTATCTCAAAGCCATTGAAACTATCAGGCAGTATAGTATTATATCCATACGCAATTCTTCTACTAACGCGGAAATCTCACGTTCTTTTTTGGGAAACCCATATGCAACTGACTTCAGGTATCTGGCAAATGCTTATGAATATATTTATTATGGGGAATTTGTTCCCTCGGGTGATTTATATATCCAGCTAAAGAAAAAATTCGATGATTTTCAGCAAAAACTTTCTGTTTGAAAAATATATTAAGCATCGCCAGTATTGCTTGCATCTTTTTTTTTATTTCCTGTACACCACATAAGTGGCTGGACAGACGGGTAAGTCTTTGGAGGCTGGACAAAATTCCCTACGGAACTAAATATGCCTATGAAAATTTGTCATCCATTTTTCCTGAAGCAGATATTCGAACTACCAGCAACTTTCCCATCATATTTCAAAAAAAGGATGATTCCGACCGGTCCAGAGTGCTGATGATTATCGGACCTCGATTCAAACCGGAGCCAGATGAGATGACTTCTATCATACATTTCGCTGCAAAGGGTAACAATCAGGTTTTTATTTCCGCATTCGATTTTGGTGATACCGTATTAAGTATGCTTCATCTTAAAGTGCAGCATTATTTAATACAAACCGGTGATAGTGCCAAAGTCAGTCTATTCGATCCTGTTAATAAGAAATGGATCCAATATTTTTATCCGGGATATACCAATGGTGCTTTTTTCCATGTAATGGACACAGGTCATGCAGTGGTACTCGGAAAAGATGAGGCTGGCAACGCTGATTTTATCAGGATTTCCTATGCCAGGGGAGGAGCTATCTATATTCATTTGAATCCTTTTACGTTTACCAATTTTTTTTTATTACATAAGTCTAATAAAACATATTATGATATAGCTCTTTCCTATCTTCCGAAAAGAACAGATGTTTTAGAATGGTCTGATTACTTTAGATACAGCAGGCAAGGTCAACGTTTTTCTGCATTTCGTTTTATACTTAGACAGCGTTCCCTCAGATGGGCATTTTGGCTGACTATATCTTTGTTTATTTTGATTTTCATCATTGAAACGAAGCGAAGGCAAAGACCGATTTCCGAAATACCTGTTCTGCGAAACGCCTCTGAAGACTTTGTCAAAACAGTAGGTCGGCTATATTATCAACAAAAAGACAATCAAAACCTCGCTTTCAAGATGATTGCTGCATTTTTGGAAACAGTGCGACAAACATATCGCCTTTCGACCTCTTACCTGGACGAGGAATTTGCATTAAAACTTGCAAACAGATCAGGGCGGCAGGTTGATCAGATCAGGCAGATTATTCATTTAATACATGATGCCCGGCTCCATGGCAGTTTTTCGGATCAGGAATTAATGAATCTTCATCAACAAATCAATCAGTTTAACAAACCAATATAATATGGAAGAAAAATTATTTGATGAAAGAACTCCTTTACAGGAATTCAGGCAGACACTCATAAAATTAAAATCCGAGATTGGCAAAGTTATCGTAGGCCAGGAACAAATGATTGAATTGTTGATTGCAGGAATCCTTGCAGACGGGCATGTTCTTATCGAAGGCGTGCCTGGTGTTGCAAAAACACTAACAGCCAAATTGCTCAGTCGCACTATTGATGCTGGCTTTTCAAGGATTCAGTTTACTCCCGATCTCATGCCCAGTGACGTTATTGGAGCGTCTATTTTTAATCCCAGGGAAATGTTGTTCCAGTTTCGTCCCGGGCCCATATTCAGTAACATTGTTTTGATAGATGAAATTAATCGTGCGCCAGCAAAAACGCAGGCCGCATTATTTGAAGTGATGGAGGAAAGACAGATTACGGTAGATGGGCAGACAATGCCAATGCAACAACCATTCTTGGTTATAGCTACTCAAAATCCCATTGAACAGGAGGGGACTTATCATTTACCCGAAGCTCAGCTCGATCGGTTTTTATTCAAAATAAAAGTAGACTATCCAAGTGAAACGGATGAAGTAATTGTTGTTACCAAACATCATGTTGGTTCCGTAACGGATTTCGAAAATGTAATTTTGCCTGTATTAAATGCAACAATGATAGAGAACATGCGTCATATCGTTCGAGGCATTCATGTTGAAGAAAAACTGATACGATTCATTGTATCGATTGTCTCGTCGACACGACAAAATAAGTCAATTTATTTAGGTGCTTCACCACGGGCTTCTATTGGTATACTTCAATCTTCGAAAGCTATCGCAGCAATGAATGGAAGAGATTTTGTACTGCCAGAAGACATTTTGTATACCGTACCTTCGGTACTGCGTCATCGTCTCGTACTCTCCCCGGAGAAAGAAATGGAGGGTAGTTCTACAGATGAAGTAATTCAACAAATTATTCAGGCTTCTGAGATACCTCGATAACATGAACAGTCTGAAACAATTTTGGCTTTCTATTTTTATTGGAAAACGACTTTATCGCCTGATAACCATCGTTATCTTTTTATTTATTCTTTCCTACTTCATACCGATTCTATTTGCAATTTCTCAGTTGATACTGGTTTTGTTGTTAATAGTTTTTGCGTTAGACGCAGTAGTTTTACTTTCAAAGAAAGATCCGGTTTCCGTAAAGCGCGTTCTCCCCGAACGCCTGAGCAATGGGGAAATCAATAATTTGTACTGGCAGGTTTCCAACAATAATTCTTTTAAAGTTCACCTACGGGTAATTGACGAATTTCCTGAACCCTGGCAAATCCGGGATGTATACTGGAAATTCGATCTGGATGGAAAAAGCGATACTACAGTGCAATTTGAATTTCGACCAAAAGAAAGAGGAGAATACATGTTTGGCAATATATATGTTTTCATTAAAACCTCATTCCAACTTTTGGTTCGCAGATACACTTTGGTCGTGCAGGAACAAGTGAAAGTATTCCCGGCATTTCAGTTGCTGCGACAATTTGAATTTCAAGCTCATATAACAGATCCTGGAAATATTGGTTTTAAGCAGGTAAGAAAAACAGGACATAGTTTGGAATTTGAACAAATACGCGAATATGTAAACGGAGATGACATTCGGGGTATTAACTGGAAGGCCACAGGCAGAACAGGCGGCCATCTTATGGTCAACGTGTATTCAGATGAAAAAAGTCAGCAGATTTATTGCATTATAGACAAGGGCAGATCGATGAAGATGTCCTTTAATGGACTTACCTTATTGGACTATGCTGTGAATGCAACACTCGCATTAAGTTCGATTGCTATTTCCAAACAGGACAAGGCCGGATTTATCAGTTTTGGGGATACAAGCGGAGATTTTCTCCCGGCGAACCACCGATCTTCACAAATGTCGGGAATCGTAAATGTATTGTACAATTTGAAAACGAGGTTTTTGGAATCGGACTATTCTTTTTTATATAAACTTATAAAAACCCGGGTAACACAAAGGAGCCTCTTAGTGCTTTTCACAAATTTTGAATCGCTAACTTCTCTTAGAAGGCAACTACCTGTTTTGAGAAATATTTCTGAAAAACATTTGTTGCTTGTTGTATTTTTTGAAAACACCTCGCTTTACTCATTATCGTCTGGTGAGGCAAAAGACCTAGAAGGATTGTATGAAAAGGTAATAGCGGAGAAATTCATTTTGGAAAAGAAATTGATAATAAAAGAACTTCAGAAATACGGAATTTCCGCATTACTGACAGCGCCCGAAAAATTAAGTGTTGATATTGTAAATAAATACCTTCAAATAAAAGCCCGAAGAGAAATTTGATTTTTTAAAATTCATTGTCATGAATCCTTTTGAAGATGGTCAGGTAATTCTTATAGATAAGCCGTTACACTGGACGTCTGCAGACGTTGTCAAAAAAGTTAGAAATCTGGTACATGTAAAAGTTGGTCATGCTGGTACGCTGGATCCGCTGGCTACGGGATTGTTAATTTTATGTACAGGAAAATTCACCAAGAAGATTAATGAATACATGGCTCAGGAAAAGGAATACACCGGGACAATAACACTGGGTGCTACTACTGCGTCCTATGATTTGGAGACAACTCCCGAGAATAAAAAGGATTCTTCTTTTGTGAATGAAGAAATCTTAAATGAAGTTTCAAAAAAATTTACTGGCGAAATAAGCCAGATCCCACCAATCTATTCTGCGATAAAAAAAAATGGCGAACGTTCTTATGATCTTGCTCGGCAGGGACGACCAGTAGTTCTTGAAGGGAGAACAATATGCATAAAAGAATTGGAGATGCATATTCAGCAGCTTCCAATTATTTATTTTAGGGTTATTTGCTCAACTGGTACTTATATAAGAAGCCTGGCAAATGACATTGGTCAGGCGCTTGGATGTGGGGCGCATCTCAGTTCATTATGTCGTACCAGAATAGGGATATATAAATTGGAAGATGCGCTGACTCCGGAGAAAGCAGTTATGAAATTTAAAACGGATAATTAATTCCCAACTGAAGTTGTCCGCTGCTTAGTTCGAGTTTGTAAAACCAGGTGTCCGATCCATAAATGGCCTGTGGGTCGCGAATTCTATAGGACCAGTCGAGTCGTATCAAAAAATAATTAAAGTCCAATCGCAAACCTGTGCCTGCTCCAACTGCAAATTCCTTATAAAAACGATTTAATTGGAAATCACTTCCCACACCCAGCGCCGATGTATCGATGGGTGTCCAGTTCCATATATTTCCTATATCTGTAAAAAATGCGCTTTTGAATTTGATACTAAAAAGTGTGCCCAGAAGGAAGCGATATTCGGCATTAAATTCCAGTTTAATATCTCCATATCGGAGATCATAAGAATTCAAAGCATCCGTATAATACTTGGACGACCCAAGTCCCAAATTTCTTACCTGCCATGCACGCATACTGTTTGGACCCCCCGCATAAAATGCCTTAAAGGAAGGAAGGGTGTGTTCATAGCCGCTGTCAGTTAGACCATAAGCATAGCCTGCGCCACCATATGCACGAAATGCAAGTTGATTTTTCCCATAGTCTATAGTGTGTCGAAATTCTATTTGTCCGCGGATGTATCGAAGTAATGCTCCTTTATCCAGATTCGTAAAAAAACCTAATAATGCGCCACTCTCTTCAAAATCAACCAGGAAGTAATTTATTTTATTTCGTTTTACTCTAACAATATTATAGGCAAACTGCTGACCAATCACAAGGCCCGGCCGAAAAGTAATTTGAAGCGGAGGATTTTCTTGGAGAATGGTTTTAAAACTATCGGTGATTTTCGGATAGGTCGTATTTTCAATGTTTATTGGTTTCCAAAAATAGCTTTTGGTAACGCTAAAAGTCAAATCATTTTTCTTGTGAATTTGTGTTTTCGACCACTGATAACCGAACGATCCATTTACGCTTTCCTGAGTAAAAAAATCGAGACGCTTCGTGTACCCCGCATTCACATTAATAAGTGTTTGTGTGCTATATCCTTTTGCATCCAGGTTTGCGGGGAAGTTGAGAAATGGTATAATATGTATGATGTGCGGAATTACAACCGTATGTGACAGACTTGTTAAAACAGTTTGAATAGTGGACCCTGATCCCAATTCAATCCCTGCCTGCAAGCTCGTGTTTGTCAAAATAGATTGCCGGTATGCGTTCCTGTTTTGCAAACCCAAAATCACACTGGTTCCTAATAGATTACTCGTAGTTACAATTCCATTGGTGATATAACTTGTTTCGAGCGACAATGAGATTTTCTGTTTTTTTGCCGGATACATTCTCAGAATCACGTCTAAAATGCTATCATAATTTGCCGATCGTTGGAATTCTATGGTATTATAGTCCCAGGCTGGAAGCTGACTAATACGATTGGAAGTACGAAAATAATTCTGTTGCTTATACATGCCCCCTGGGTATAGATAAATGTTGTTTGCAAGAAAAGGCAATTTGAATTTGTTAGTCCGGCTGATAAATTTAATTTGGTTTATTGTTGTTGTATCTGAATGCACAACTGCGGTATCGTCTGCAACAGGCATATCCGGGTATATGGTGATATTTCCAATGAAATATTTTGTTACATGTGTGGAATCGCGGACGGGTCGTTGTTTAATTACAACACTAATTGTTGGATTTTCTTTTTTTAGTTTCAGTTTTTCAAGCAGTTCAGCCTGTTCGATGGGATCGAGGGAGGGATCAATGAGTGCGGCTAACACCGTATCGTGTTCTACATATAAATCTTCTTTTGAAAACCGGTAATAACCGTTGTTACGAAAACTATCGACCAGCCGGTTAAGATCATTGGTTAGAACAGATTGTGAATAGGGATCTCCGACTTTTATTAAAGACTGGTATTTAGAGTTGATTGCTATTTGCTGGAGTTCCGGAGTCTGTAAACTATAACCTACTGAATCAAATTTCAATTGTTTGCCGAGAGTAACCGTAAAGTTTACTATGACTCTTTTTTGTTCCTTACTCAGTCCCTTGTACTTTCCGTTTTTCTTAATCTTGCCGCTGTGCACGGTTTCATAAATTACCGTGTCCCTTGTTAATGGCATATAATAACCGTTGGCATTTAATAACGCATTTATGAATGCCACGGAGCGAGTCACGCTCATAGGATCGTAAACAGGCGTATATGACAATTTTTTTACTATAAAATAGGGGGGTTTATAAAAGGATGTAACTGTCTTTGCTTGAAGGCTATCGTCGAGTTGGTTTTCAAGCCTTTGAGTTAAATCCGTTTTTTGATCGCCCTTAATATTCCCTTCTACTTTTACAGAAGTCTTATAAATAAATGGTTTTCCCTGAGGATATTGAAAGTTTGCTGGAAGTCGGCAGGAAAAGAGGGCGAAAATCAGAATCGAAGGGACGATTATGGGTCTGACCAGTGATGATGTAACTTGCCGGCAATATGACATATTATTAAAACGGCGAATCCATGCTTGTAAAATCGCAAGTCAAATATATCCAAAGTTTAGGCCATAAAAAATTCCGCGATGCCGATGGAGTCTTTGTTTCAGAAGGTCCGAAAATTGTTCTGGAGCTCCTGCAATCGAACAATGTTGAGTTAATACAGTGTTATGCACTGGAAAGCTGGTTGGATGTGCACCGAGGTATTGAAAAAGGAAGGGAGCAATGCTTCATCAGCATTGATGAAAAAGACCTGGAAAGAATATCTTTTCACAGTAAACCAAATCAGGTATTAGCGGTCTTTGGAAAACCGACATTTGAAAAACTGAGGAGGACGGAAAACCTTACCCTATTGCTGGATACAATTCAGGACCCCGGCAACCTTGGTACAATCATACGAACGGCTGACTGGTTTAACGTGAAACAAATAGTCTGTTCAGAAGAAACTGTAGACGTTTTCAACCCGAAAGTAATTCAATCTGCCATGGGGAGTGTTGTCCGGGTCGAGGTGATTTACACAAACCTGTTGGAATTTCTTCAATCGAACAAGGAAGTTCCTGTATTTGCAGCTTCACTCGAAGGTGCCAATCTGGATGAACAAATCGTCATCTCCGGAGGTATGCTACTTATGGGCAACGAATCGAAAGGTATTGCCAGCGAATTGCAGGCTTTAGCAACGAAATGCATACGAATACCAGGTAAAGGAAACGCAGAGTCTTTGAACGTTGCAGTTGCGACAGGGATCCTCTTATCTAGAATTGAAATTGTCAGTTAAAAGCAATCGCTTTTACTGGACTGAGCCTTCGTATAATCAGGTAACTTGGTAATAGCAACACGACAAAGCAGATTAAAAACGTACCTAGATTTACGAGTGCGACCTGTTGCCAGGAGATATACGCAACAGCTGTAGAAATATAATATGAATCTTCGGGTAGTGTGATAATCCCAAATCTGTTTTGCAGCCAGTACAACAAAAGGCCAGTCAGATTGCCCAGTAAAATACCTCCAATTGTAATGAGTACGCCATGGTATAGAAAAATCATCTGAATATTTCGATTGGTTGAGCCCATTGACTTTAACAATCCAATCATATGTGTTCTTTCCAGCAACAAAATGATCAGGCAGGTCACTAAATTCAGAATAGCAACAAGTATCATTATGATAATTACAATAAGTATGGTGGTGTCCTGCAGATTGAGCCAATCGAATATATTTCCATAAATTTCATTAATTGATTGGCTATTCCAGTTTCGAGGTAGTTTTTGGAAAATACGATTGCTCACAGAATCGGCTTTAGTATAATCTTTAACAAACGCTTCATAACCGTCTATTTCACCTGCATTCCAGTTATTGATTCGTTGAATGAGTCGTATGTCGACCAGGGCGTTTACCCGATCGTAATATTCGATTCCTGTTTTAAAAGTTCCTGTTACTACCAGCGGTCTTACTCTTTTTGAACCATCTGGTTGAATGAAATAAGCATAAAGTTTATCTCCCGGTTTCAATTTTAACTGATCTGCTGTATAGGAAGAGACTACTATTTCATTGCTGTAGGCGCTGTCTGGAAAACGAAGCCATCTGCCAGATTTCAGAAATTCCCGCAGGTGTTCAAATGAAAATTGTGGTTCCAGTCCTTTTAGCTTTAAGCCCTCAAAACTTTCTTTTCCTTTAAGAATAGCGTCTTTTGTGGCATATGCGTAAACATATTTAATATCCGGATCGGTTTTGATTACTGACAAAGTAGTATCGTCTGAGGATACTGGTAGTGAAGTATCGCTTTCTGAATTACCTCCCTGAAAATGCTGAACACGTATATGCCCGGAAAAACCGTACATTTTATCCGCGATTGCATGTTGAAACCCCTTGGCAAAAGCGATCGTAAGTATCATTGCCATCACGCCAATTGCTGTTGCAGCGATGGCCAAACGTATAATAAACCTGGAAAAGGAGTGCTGACTGTTGAAAGCAATACGCTTTGCAATAAATCGGGAAAGATTCAAATGGGAAATTTTACACTCAAAAATAGACTTCCCCTTGCTGTCTGAAAAGTTTTTTAGGGAATTGAACTATTATTGTATCTGAAATTATTTATGAAATATCTTTTTTTATTGATATTGACAAGCATGGCGAATGGATTGAAGGCGCAAGTGCCCGATTCCGTATATTCTCCGAATATATTTAGCCTCAAATTTTTTAAGAAGGGTAATCAGATGAGTTACCCGGTTCTGACTTTAGGTGGAAATGATCAGCTTGATCTCGAATACGACGACCTGGATGCGGATGTCAAAAACTACTATTATACATATCAGCTTTGCAATGCAGACTGGACTCCGGTTCAGGTGAGCACTTTTGATTATATCAGCGGTTTTGCTCAAAATCAGATTACAAACTATCGTTACTCCTCTGTCGCACTTATACATTACACACACTATCATATTTTTTTGCCTGAAACTAATGCGGTTCCAACGTTATCGGGCAATTATTTATTGAAAGTGTATTTGAACAATGACGAGTCAAAGATTGCATTCACCAAAAGATTTCTGGTTGTTCAGAATGCAGTTTCGATTTCGGCTCAGAGTCTTATACCACTTAACCCCCAATTTTCACCGACTCATCAAAAGCTGCAGTTTACGATCAACAGCAAAGCCCTAAGCATTTCAAATCCCTTTCAGCAATTACATGTTGTGGTGCTGCAAAACAATCGGTGGGACAATGCAATATACATGGGCAACCCGGCTTTTTATTCCGGCAATAATTATGAATTCAATAGCGATGATATACCCTTGTTTCCGGGTGGTAACCAATGGAGATGGATCGATTTGCAGAGCTTTCGTTATCAAAGTGATCGGATAGCGCGTGCGGAATATCAAAAAAACGGGACGATACTCACGCTGAAACCGGATAAAGACAGATCAGGGCTGGCTTATTATTTTTATACGGACAATAATGGCCAGTATTACATTCAGAATACAGATGGCGAAGATCCAAATTTTCAAGGCGACTATGGACGTGTTAGATTTATCTATGTGCCGCCTGACAACACCCCTATGGAAGGCAAAGACCTCTATATTTTAGGAGAATTTACAGGGTATAAATTAAATGACGCGAGCCGAATGACTTTCAATCCGTCATCCGGTGCATACGAAGGCTCCGCTTTGTTAAAAATGGGTTATTACAACTATGCATATGTTACAGTTAACGCTGGTGACCCACACCCGACTCCGTCTTTTGAAATGACTGAAGGAAACCATAATGAAACCGAAAACAATTATGACATTCTGGTGTATTATCGTCCGTTAGGTGGCCGTTCCGACCAGTTAGTTGGTATATATTCCATGAACACCATGAATAATCTTAGATAGAATTTCCTTATTCAGAGCGCAGGCTTTAGTTTCTAAACTCTTACCTTTGCAGCGGCAAGTCTTATACGGCCAGCTCCTGCTGAATCCCCCAGGGCCGGAAGGCAGCAAGGGTAAGTGGTTGAGCGGTGCGATATAAGTAACTTGCCATTTTATTTGAACTCTACAAATTGATTATATGAAATTTTTTATCGACACCGCAAACCTGGATCAGATTAAGGAAGCCAATGATCTCGGTATTCTGGACGGTGTTACTACCAATCCATCGCTGATGGCCAAGGAAGGTATCCGGGGGGAAGAAAACATTACCAAACATTACAAAACAATTTCTGACCTGGTAAAAGGCGATGTGAGTGCAGAAGTTGTTTCTACTGATTTTGATGGTATCGTAGCTGAAGGTAAAAAGCTCGCCAAGATCAATCCGAATATCATCGTGAAAGTTCCGATGATAAAGGAAGGAGTAAAGGCGATCCGCTGGTTCACAGACAATGGTATTGCAACCAATTGCACGCTTGTTTTTTCTGCGGGTCAGGCAATACTTGCTGCCAAGGCAGGAGCCAAATATGTTTCTCCGTTCATAGGCCGGATTGATGATTCAGGTTGGGATGGTGTTCAGCTGATCTCTCAAATCGCGAATATTTATGCGATACAAGGATATACAACAGAAATACTGGCGGCTTCTATCCGAAGTGCTCTCCACATCATTCAATGCGCTGAGGCGGGAGCCAATGTGGTTACCAGCCCACTGGAGCCTATTCTCGGGTTATTAAAACACCCTTTAACTGATATTGGTCTTGCTAAATTTCTGGCCGATGCGAAGGGAACCAAATAGGATTATTTTTGGATCTATGAAGTAGTCCGGTTATTTTTGCGCTTTATTTATGAGAACATTCAACACAAATCATCATCATCATTTCTTGCCCCATAGGTAGGCTGCTGATGTTTTGTATATAAAATATAATTGCAGGGGCTTATCGAAAGGTAAGCCCCTTGTTTTTTTAGAATATTAAATCAACAGTATGTCTAAAAGGCTGAGAATAGCGGTGCAAAAATCAGGAAGACTTTTCGATGATTCCTTAAAGTTATTGAAAGACTGCGGCATTGATTTGAAAACGGGAATTAATAAATTAAAAACTGAAGCGGAAAATTTTCCGATGGAAATCTTTTTTTTGAGGGATGACGATATACCACAGTATGTAGAAGATGCGGTGGCCGACGTCGGGATTGTTGGTGAAAATGTGATTTATGAAAAAAATAGAAAAATAGCAATTATAGAAAAACTGGGATTTGGTAAATGTAGATTGTCGGTTGCTATTGGAAGAAATGAAATGTATACTGATTCCGGATTTCTTCAAAATAAGAAAATAGCCACCACTTATCCAGGACTCTTAAAGCATTTTCTGGATGAAAGAAAAATCCGGGCGGAGATCCATGAAATCAGTGGATCCGTCGAAATTGCGCCTGGCATTGGTCTCGCTGATGCGATTGTTGATCTCGTAAGTAGTGGCTCAACGCTATTCATGAATGGCCTTAAAGAAGTTGAAACAATTTTGCATTCGGAAGCTGTTTTAATACGTCATTCCAAACTTGATAGCGATCTGCAAAGCATTCTGGACAAATTATTATTCCGTATTCGCGCAGTTCGCAAAGCGACACACACCAAATATATTCTGCTCAATGCGCCCAACGGGAATCTCAAAGAGATTATTTCGTTATTACCAGGCATGAAAAGTCCTACGGTCTTGCCACTTGCTGAACCGGGCTGGAGTAGTGTGCACAGTGTCGTAAATGAAAATGATTTCTGGGAAATTATCGAAAAATTAAAAGATGCAGGTGCGCAAGGGATTCTTGTAGTGCCAATTGAAAAAATGATTCTGTAAAATGCCCCTGATGCGAATCCTAGACAATCCTCAAAAAAAACACTGGACTACGTTGCTGTCCAGACCCGTTATTGATTCTGAGAATCTAAAAACAAGTGTCAGGGAAATCTTGGATGAAATAAAAAATACGGGTGATATAGCAGTGGCGAAATATACGGCATTGTTTGACCAAATACCTGAGGTTAATTTGATCGTTAGTGAAAGGGAATTTGAGGACGCGGAAAAAATACTTGATGTTAAATTGAAAACCGCCATTCGTCAGGCAGAAAACAACATCGCCAAATTCCATAGAAATCAATTGACCGAAGAACCGCAGGTGAATATTAGTCCTGGAATCAGTTGTTGGAGAAAATCAGTGGGTATTGAAAAAATTGGTTTGTATATACCGGGCGGTACCGCTCCCTTATTTTCAACACTTCTCATGTTGGGTGTACCAGCAAAACTTGCCGGGTGCCAAGAAATTATCATTTGTACGCCTCCACGAAAAGATGGAACAATACATCCAGCCATTTTATATGTGGCAAAACTGCTTGGAATATCTAAGATATTCAGGGTTGGTGGCGTGCAGGCAATAGGTGCGATGGCTTACGGAACTGATATGATCCCTCGCGTTTATAAGATTTTTGGCCCGGGCAATCAATGGGTGACACAGGCAAAAAAACTTATCCAGCAGGATGGTATTTCCATTGATATGCCTGCTGGTCCGAGCGAATTAGCCATATATGCTGATGAGACGGCTATTCCTGCATATGTTGCGGCTGACTTGTTATCACAATGTGAACACGGCGTCGATAGCCAGGTGATATTGGTGACCATCAGCCCTACGTTCGCTGAACGCGTAAATGATGAGATAGAGAATCAGATTTTGAAACTTCCGCGTAAATCCATTGCAGAGAAATCACTTGGTAACAGTAGTATTATTCTTTTGTCGGATCCAGACGACGCCATGGATTTTCTCAACATGTATGCGCCGGAACATTTGATTCTTGCCTGTCGCGATGTGGAAAAACTTGCTTCGAAAGTTCGAAATGCAGGTTCTGTATTTCTGGGAAACTACGCACCAGAAAGTGCCGGAGATTATGCGACAGGTACCAATCATACACTCCCTACTAATGGATATGCCAGAGCTTACAGTGGCGTGAGTGTCGACAGCTTTGTAAAGAAGATCAGTTTTCAGAAACTAACTAAAGAAGGATTAAAGTCTATCGGGAATACAGTCGTGGAGATGGCTAACGCGGAAGGTCTACAGGCTCACGCGGATGCAATTTCAATAAGACTCGCAGAACACTGAGTTTGTGTACTTATTTATTAGTAATTAAAATCAGAATGAACGACATAAATTCTCTGTTACGTGATAATATAAAAAGATTGATTCCTTATGCTTCAGCCAGGGATGAATTCAGTGGCTCCGCACATATTTTCCTTGACGCAAATGAAAATAGTCTGGGTTCTCCCATAACACCTTTATATAACAGGTATCCCGACCCACATCAGGTTAAGGTGAAGGAAAAGCTTTCACAAATTAAAGGTGTCCCACCCGGTAATATTTTTTTGGGAAACGGTAGTGACGAATGTATCGAGGTTCTTTATAAAGCGTTTTGCAATCCAGGGAAGGACAATGTAATCATTCATCCTCCCACTTATGGAATGTATGAAGTAAGTGCACAAATTCATGACACAGAAGTTCGCAAGGCAGTACTGACAGAGAACTTTCAACTCAATCTGGATACCATTGAGGATCTTGCAGATGGGCAGACTAAGATTATATGGATATGTTCTCCGAATAATCCTACCGCCAACACACTCGACCGAAGGGATATTGAAATGATCCTTAATAATTTTAACGGTATAGTAGTAATAGATGAAGCCTATATCAATTTCTCGCGCCAACAGAGCTTTATCCGGGAGTTAACCGAATATCCGAATCTGGTAATTATGCAAACGCTTAGCAAAGCATGGGGACTGGCAGGTTTACGGGTGGGTATGGCTTTTGCAAGTGAATTTATTATTGGAGTTTTGAATAAAATTAAACCACCTTATAATATCAGTCAGGCCACTCAGGAACTGGCTTTGGAGGCGTTAAACGGTGTGTCAGAAGTAAATGAAATGATTAAAGAAATTGTTGTCCTGCGAAATGACCTTGCAGGGCAGCTCCGCCGTTTATCATCAGTTCAGATCGTCTATCCAAGTGAAGCAAACTTTTTACTTGTTAAAATAAAAGAAGCCAGAAAAGTTTATGAAATATTGTTAAATGAAGGAATCGTGGTGCGCGACAGGAGCTCTGCGCCAGGGTGCGCAGATTGTCTGCGAATCACTGTTGGTACAAAAAAACAAAACGAAAATTTGCTCAGGATACTGAGCATCCTGTAATTTCATGAATTCATATTTTCTCAAATACTGTAAAATAAACAGAATGAAAAAAATCAGAAATATTTTCTTGATTTCGGCGATGTCGTTTGTGATTGTTGGTCGCGGAGCTGCGACTTCCAGTTCTCCTATTGTCGATACCGACAGAATTTTTAAACTGGTTCCGGCTAAATCTGACGTCAACCTATCGCTGCCCAATGGGTTTTCTGCAACGGTTTTTGCTGTCGGATTGGGAAAGGCCCGCCATATTACGGTTACACCTTCAGGATATATTTATGTAAAACTTGCAAGCAGCAAAAAAGGAAATACCATCGTAAGGTTAAAAGATCAAAACGGAGACGGTGTTGCGGATGAAGAAATGGACTTTGGGTCATTTAAGGGAACCGGCATTAAAGTAAAAAACGGCTGGCTCTATGCTTCCTCGGATGAAGAAGTTTTTAGATTTAAATTGAATAGCGACGGTTCGGTTGTAAATCCAGATCGCCCTGAAAAAATAATTACCGGATTAATCTCACGCGGTGAGCATGAACCCAAAGCATTTACTCTGGACAACAGCGGAAATATTTACGTGAATATTGGTGCATATTCAAATTCCTGCCAGATTGAGGACAGGAAAGTGGGATCTATGGGAAAGAAGCCTTGTCCTATTTTGGACTCTGCGGCTGGAATCTGGCAGTTTAAAGCAGATAAATTGAATCAGACTTATGCGGACGGAGTCCGTTATGCTACCGGTTTGCGAAATGTAGTCGGATTGGATTGGAATACGGTTACGAATACATTATTTGTTATGCAACATGGAAGAGATCAGTTACATACTATTTTTCCTGAAATGTATACTGAAAAACAAAATGCTGAGCTTCCTGCCGAATGTATGTATGAATTGCATCAGGGATCAAATGCTGGCTGGCCCTATATTTACTATGATCAAATTCAGGGTAAAAAGATCCTGGCTCCCGAATATGGAGGAGACGGTAAAAAAACTGCAGGTGAGGACGCAATCAATCCGGTGTACGCATTTCCCGGACACCTTGCGCCCAATGGGCTTCTATTTTATACAGGTAATCAGTTTCCTGAAAAATACAGAAACGGAGCATTCATAGCTTTCCATGGTTCATGGAATCGGGCTCCGGAACCACAACAGGGATTTTATTTAGTATTTGTACCTTTCAGCAAGGGCAAACCTGCTGGAAAATGGGAAGTATTTGCAAATGGTTTTTCAGGCGGACCCCAGAATACCGCGTCTGGAGGTGCTTTGCATCGCCCTTGCGGACTGGCTCAGGGTCCTGACGGCGCCTTGTATGTTACGGATGACGTACAGGGAACTATTTGGAGAATTAGCTATAAATAAACATGGGAATCCATTCAGGTCTTCGGACCACATCTGTTATTTTCTGTTTCTCATTGTTCTCGTTTTCATTGAAAGCGCAAGACGGGAATCACTGTGGTGTGAGGAAATCAGCTTATCGTCTCTCATTAGATTCCGGGAAGCGAGTTTATGTTTTGCTATGTATGAGTTGTCATCAACCTGATGGAATTGGAGTTCCTAAAATAGGTCCGTCGCTAAATACCAAAACTGTTGTTGGTGACAAGAAAAAAATAATTGAGCTGGTGATCAGGGGTTCCTCTGTAAGTAAAGAGATGAATGACGCCGCCTACAACAAAATTATGCCGCCGAATCCAAAAATCAGTGATCAGGAAATTGCGGATGTTCTGACGTACATACGCAATAGCTTCGGAAATAAAGCCTCAGTCGTTAAAGTGTCTGACGTAAAGTTGGTCAGGGATAAATTGAATTAATTCAGATGAAAAGGATCCTTTTTATAGACAGAGATGGGACGTTGATAAAAGAATCTCCACCGACTTATCAAATAGATGACTTTCAAAAACTGGAATTTTACCCCCATATGTTCGAATACATGGGCAGAATAGCCCGCGAATTCGATTACGAGCTGGTAATGGTCAGTAATCAGGACGGTTTGGGCAGTACTTCATTTCCCGAAAGCACATTTTGGCCACTACACGAATTTATAATGCAGTGCCTTGTTAATGAGGGCATTCATTTCAGTGCGATTCATATAGATCAATCTTTTCCATCTGATAATTCACCATTGCGAAAGCCGGGGACGGGCATGCTTAAGTCGTACTTGGAAAATTCTCAATATGACATTGCGGGTTCTTTCGTGATTGGAGATCGGATTACCGACGTTCAACTGGCAAAAAATATTGGATGTCGTGCCATCTGGTTAAAGCAGGACGCTCAATTGGGCGTACTCGAAGTAAATGATTCCGCCGCTGATCTCGAGAAAGTGATTGCATTGGAAACCGTCCATTGGTCGGAAATTTACACGTTTTTGAAATTGGGGCTCCGTCAGGTACATCATGAACGAAATACCAGGGAAACTAAAATAAGCATTGAATTAAATGCAGATGGGAATGGGAAATCCAATATTCATACGGGGCTTTCTTTTTTTGATCACATGTTGGATCAAATCGCGCGCCATGGGAATATGGATTTAAAGATTAATGTATCGGGTGATCTTCAAATCGATGAACATCATACAATCGAAGACACGGGGATCGCATTGGGAGAAGCGATGGCGCTGGCGCTTGCTGACAAGAGGGGCATGGAGAGATATGGATTTGCCCTTCCCATGGATGACGCAGATGCCAGTGTTCTTATCGATTTCGGAGGAAGAAATTGGATTGTCTGGAATGCTTTTTTTCATAGGGAAAAGATTGGCGATATGCCGACAGAAATGTTTTTTCATTTCTTTAAATCGTTTGCAGATGCGGCAAAATGCAACCTTAACATTGCCTGCAGTGGACAAAATGAGCACCATAAAATTGAGGCGATTTTTAAGGCGTTTGCGAAAGCCATTCGCATGGCAGTAAAAAGGGATCCTTTGAATAACAATCTTCCTACTACAAAAGGAATAATTTAAGATCCGATTTGGAAATTTCCAAATTAGCGCTCATATTTGCAGATCATGACAAATAAAATACAAAATAATACATGGTGGTGGCATACTGACTCCGATCGGGGCGCGTAATGCGATTGCTATGTTGTACACATATCTGGCCCCGGTTGTTCCCGGGGCTTTTTTATTTGAATGGACGAAATATTAATCATCAGGCTTACTCATGAAAAAAATTAAACTGCACACGACATATAAAAAACTACTGTCGGATTTATATACGCCAGTAGGAATTTATTTGCGTTTGCGTGACAGGTTCCGGGATACTATTTTATTGGAAAGCACAGACTATCACGCAGCTGAGAATAGTTTTTCTTTTATTGGGATTCACGCGATAGGAGGAGTTGAGATTACTGATCGCGAACAAATGGAATTTAAATTGCCAGGTCGCCAGACAGAAAAATATCCACTGCAGTCTGCTCATGTTCCAAATCTGCTTTGGAATTTTATGGAACACTTCGACGTAGTGAAAGCGGAGGAAAAACCAGTGAAAACCGCCCAAAGCCTTTTTGGATATACTACATATGATGCAGTTAGATTTTTTGATCGGATCCGACTCAAAGAAAATTCCGAAGCTCCTTTGATTCCGTTGATGCGATACCGCTTATATCAATATGTGATCGCAGTAAACCATTTTAAGGATGAGCTTTATATTTGTGAAAACCATGTAGATGGTATACCAAGTGATTTACCACTCGTTGAGTCTTTGATTCGTTCCAAAGACGTTCCCGTATTTCCATTTCATGCCGAGAGCGACGAGACAAGTAATGTAACAGATGATGAATACAGAGAAATGGTTGAAAAAGGAATAAAAAGTTGCCTACGTGGCGATGTGTTCCAAATAGTTCTCAGCAGGAGGTACAAATTATCATTTACAGGCGATGAGTTTAATGTGTACAGGGCGCTTAGAAATGTAAATCCGAGTCCTTATTTGTTTTATTTCGACTACGGGGATTATCGACTTATGGGATCTTCTCCCGAGTCGCAAGTACTGATAAAAGACGGTAAAGCTATTATGCATCCGATTGCCGGAACTTGTGGCAGAACAGGTAATGATGAAATTGACAGGGAAAAAGCTGATGCTTTGCTCGAAGATGCAAAAGAGAATGCAGAACATGTAATGCTTGTTGATCTTGCAAGGAATGACCTGAGCAGACAATGTTCCGAGGTTTCGGTTGTTCATTTCCGGGAGGTTCAATATTATTCACACGTAATTCATTTGGTTAGCGAAGTAAAAGGTAAACTGAAAAGCAACAGTAATCCATTCGAATTGCTTGCAGTTACTTTTCCGGCGGGTACTTTAAGTGGTGCTCCTAAGATCCGTGCTATGGAATTAATAAGTCTTTATGAACCAACTTCAAGAAGTTATTATGGGGGATGCATAGGTTTTGTGGGATTTGATGGAACGTGTACACAGGCAATTATGATTCGAAGTTTCCTAAGTCGTTTAAATACGTTGACATATCAGGCTGGTGCAGGGATTGTTGCAGCCAGCAGGCCACAATCCGAATTGGAGGAGGTGAACCATAAATTAGGTGCGTTAAAACTTGCAATAGGCTTGGCGGAAACAATTTAACTGCAATTATGAAAATTCTCGTTTTTGACAATTATGACTCATTTACTTATAACCTGGTTCATCTGGTGGAAAAAATTATTGGTGAAAAAGTGAATGTTTTTCGTAATGATCAGATTGCACTGGAGGACATTCGCGTGTATGACAAAATATTATTGTCACCCGGTCCGGGCCTCCCGTCTGAAGCTGGCATGCTTCTTCCATTGATAAAAGAATATGCTTCTTCCAAATCCATTTTGGGGGTTTGTTTAGGTCATCAGGCGATCGGTGAAGTTTTTGGGGGAAGGTTGATAAACCTTGCAAAAGTTTATCATGGTGTAGCCAGCCCCGTGAAAATTATTCCACGTCAAGGAGGTAAATTATCAGTTAATGCGGATCTTTTTCAAGACATTCCTGATGGATTTTTGGCAGGGCGCTATCACAGTTGGGTTATTGATCAAAAGGATTTTCCGAATTCTCTGGAGATAACGGCCATAGATTCTAATGGTCAGATTATGGCATTGCGTCATCGGGAATTTGATGTTCTGGGAGTACAATTTCATCCGGAAAGCGTGTTGACTCCGGAGGGCGAAAGAATTATGAAAAACTGGTTGATTAAACCGATATAATTTAATCAACCGATTTAAGATTTTAAAATGAAAAAAATTTTACAAATATTATTCGAATACAAAACGCTCACAAGGGAACAGGCCAGAGAAGTTTTGTCGAATATTTCACGCGGTCAATATAATGAATCTGAAATGACATCATTTATAACCGTATTTCTTATGCGAAGTATTACTATTGAAGAGTTGCAGGGCTTTCGTGACGCCCTGCTGGATCTTGCCGTAAAAGTTGAATTGGATGGAAAAGAAGTTATCGATATTGTAGGAACTGGTGGTGACGGGAAAAACACCTTTAATATTTCCACGCTGGCGTGCTTTATCGTGGCAGGAGCTGGGCAGAAAGTTGCCAAACACGGTAATTATGGAGCTACGAGTATCAGTGGGGCATCCAATGTTATGGAGGAGCTCGGCTATAAACTCAGTAATGATTCCGGTAAACTAAATAGAGAAGTTGAGGAAACTAATATTTGTTTTCTCCATGCACCTCTTTTTCATCCGGCATTAAATGCAGTTGGTGGGATAAGAAAAAATCTGGGTATCCGGACTTTTTTTAATATGCTGGGCCCGCTTGTGAATCCGGTATCTCCTAAATTTCAGTTGATAGGTGTTTACAACCTTGAAATGGCCCGGATTTATACCTATATGTTGCAGAACACGGATTCATCTTTCGCGATTATTCACAGTCTTGACGGATATGACGAGATATCATTAACCTCCGATGCTCGTGTTATTACCAATAAGGGTGAACAGGTAATGACACCTGAGCAACTTGGTAAACGAATGGTTTCACCCTCCGACATTTATGGGGGAAATAGTTCTGTGGAAGCGGCTACTATTTTTGTGGATATTTTGAAGGGAAAAGGAACCTGGGCGCAAAACGCGGTCGTCCTGGCCAATGCGGGATTGGCATTATTTTGTACAGGAAAGTATGCTGATTACGACCTTGCATTTTCGGCGGCCGTAGAAAGTCTGGAAAGCGGAAGAGCATTATCGAGTTTACAATCACTGATTTCAATGCAATAAAATTTCATGGCAGCCTCAGACATATTAGAAAAAATAGTATCCTTCAAAAGGGAAGAAATAAAGAAACGGAAAAAAGACACACCGCTTCGTTTGTTGGAAAAGCAAGTTAAAGTCGATAGAAAGATTTTTTCCATGAAATCATTCATTGCTGATCCTGATAAAACGGGTATTATCGCTGAATTCAAAAAAAAATCTCCTTCAAAAGGAGTCATCAATGAAACCGCTAATGTTGAATTGATAACATCTGCTTATGCAAGGTTCGGTGCTTCTATGATTTCCATACTTACGGATTCATTTTTTTTTGGAGGGTCAACGGAGGATTTAAAAAATGCGCGATTCAATGACTTGCCCATACTCAGAAAGGATTTCATATTGGATCCGTATCAACTGGTTGAATCACGTGCTATGGGTGCCGATGTGATTTTGTTAATTGCTGCGTGCCTTCGTCCAGTTGAAACGAGAAATCTGGCGGCTTTCGCACGTCAACTGGGCATGGAAGTCCTATTAGAAATTCATAACGAGCATGAGTTAGATCACCTGAACGAATACGTAGATGTCGTTGGGATAAACAATCGTGATCTTAAAACGTTTTCGGTGAATATTGAACATTCAATGCGGCTTGCCGAAAGTTTGCCAAAAAATAAACTACGAATTGCAGAAAGCGGCATCAACGACGTAGAAACTATTTTTCATTTGAAAGCTGCCGGATTTAATGGTTTTTTGATCGGTGAACGGTTTATGAACACTCCCGATCCCGCGATTGCATTTGCCTCTTTCGTGGATCAACTAAAAACAAAACGCTATGAGAGTTAAAGTGTGCGGGATGACACAACTCGATCAGGTGAGGAAGCTTGAAGAAATGGGCGTTGATTTTGCCGGATTCATTTTTTATCCGAAGTCACCGAGGTACGCAGGTAAACATATAACTGGCGAACAAATGCGAAAAGCAAAACTGCGAATTGGTAAAGTGGGAGTTTTTGTCAATACTCCCTACGAACAAATGATGCAATTAGTGGATGAATATGGGCTTGACATGGTGCAGCTTCATGGTGATGAAACTCCCCGGGCCTGTGAACAGATCGCAAACTATGTTACCGTAATAAAGGTGTTCAGACTGGGGGAGAATGACCCGATATCATGGATAACGAAACCTTATGAAGATTCATGCGATATGTTCCTTTTCGACACATTAGGAGTGGGGTATGGAGGAACTGGAAAAAAATTTAACTGGGATTTGTTAAAACCCGTGGAGATTGACAAATTATTTTTTTTAAGCGGCGGTATTGAACCAGAAGATACAGAAAAGCTGAAATCATTCTTAAATGAAGAAGTGTCAAAAAAACTTTTTTCAATAGATATTAATAGCCGGTTTGAAATTCAAAGCGGCATAAAAGATCTGGTAAAAATAGAGAAATTTTATAAGTCATTGAACGCTAAATAATATTAAGATGATTGAATCGGCCACATTTCAGCATCCTACAGAAAATGGATATTATGGTGAATTCGGTGGGGCTTTCATCCCGGAAATGTTACATGCAAATGTTGAAGAACTTAAGTCCAACTATTTGAGAATTATCAATGAGCCTGAATTCACAAGGGAGTTAGAATCGCTTCTTAAAGATTACGCGGGAAGGCCAACACCACTTTATTTTGCTGGAAGATTGAGTGAAAAATATGGTACATCTATTTTTCTTAAACGGGAAGATCTTTGCCATACGGGTGCTCATAAAATTAATAACACCATTGGCCAGGTTCTACTAGCCGAGCGACTTGGTAAAAAGCGAATTATTGCTGAAACAGGTGCTGGTCAGCATGGGGTGGCCACTGCTACAGTGTGTGCGTTGAAAGGTTTGGAATGTGTGGTTTATATGGGCGAAAAAGATATACAACGCCAGGCGCCCAACGTAGCACGAATGAAAATGCTTGGCGCAACGGTAGTACCTGCAACGAGTGGGAGCAAAACCCTAAAAGATGCCACTAACGAGGCTATTCGTGATTGGATCAATCATCCTGTAAATACATTTTATATTATTGGCAGTGTGGTGGGTCCGCACCCCTATCCAGATATGGTGGCGAGATTTCAAAGTATTATCAGTGCAGAAATCAAATGGCAACTAAAGGAAAAAAAAGGAGTCGAAAATCCCCAGGCCGTAATTGCCTGCGTTGGCGGGGGGAGCAACGCCGCAGGCTCTTTTTTCCATTTTCTAGATAATTTGCAGGTTAAACTTTTGGCGGTCGAAGCTGGAGGAGAAGGGGTTAACAGTGGGAGGTCAGCGGCTACTACCGCACTGGGAACAAAAGGGATACTTCATGGGAGTAGAAGTTTGGTCATGCAGACTGCAGATGGGCAGGTAGTGGAACCCCACAGTATTTCAGCAGGCCTCGACTATCCGGGAATTGGTCCGCTTCATGCAAATCTTTTTTCTTCGGGACGGGCTTCTTTTTATAATATTACGGACAATGAAGCATTGAATGCAGCTTTTCTGCTCGCCAGACTGGAGGGTATCATCCCTGCACTGGAATCTTCACACGCGCTGGCTTTACTGGAAAAATACCCATTTGGCAAAGAAGATAATGTAGTCATCTGCCTGAGTGGCAGGGGCGATAAGGATATGGATACGTATATGAAGAAAACGAGTGCGTAGCCAATTGGAGAGTTGATCATGATTTTATGAATATCTAATTTTTCAAATTGTCAACATGGAAATATGAGTCGGATTGATGCATTGTTTACCAGAAAAAAACAAAATATTCTAAATATTTATTTCACGGCAGGTTATCCTTCGCTGGATGATACATTGGAGGTTATGAAAGCTATTCAAGATGCAGGCGCAGATATGATTGAATTAGGGATGCCATACAGCGATCCACTGGCGGATGGTCCGGTAATCCAGCAAAGCAGTGCGCGCGCTTTACAAAACGGAATGACGATTCATAAGCTTTTCGAGCAACTGAGAAATTTCAGAAATGAAATCCATTTGCCGGTTTTACTTATGGGCTATCTTAACCCTATATTGCAATATGGATTTGAAAATTTTTGCAGTGATGCCGCCGCGCTGGGAGTGGACGGTCTTATTCTCCCTGATCTGCCCATATTTGAATTCTTAAATGAATATGGTGCTTTGGTAAAAAAATATAAACTTGATTTTGTTTTTCTGGTAACGCCTGAAACGTCAGAATTGCGCATACGACAACTCGACGCACAAAGCAGTGGTTTTCTTTATGCTGTTTCCTCTTCTTCTACCACTGGTAAAAATACTTTGATAACAGACCAGGAAAATTATTTCAAAAAGTTACATTCCATGAAACTCAGAAACCCCATTCTCATTGGGTTTGGGATCAGAGATAAACGCAGTTATTCCGATGCCTGCTTTCTGGCAAATGGAGCCATCGTCGGAACTGCTTATATAAAGTTGTTGGAAAATGCTTTGTCAGGGGAAATAGCACGTATAACGATGGATTTTATAAAATCGCTTAGATGAAAATTGTAATTATAAAATACAATGCAGGTAATATTCGCTCAGTACTATTTGCACTTGAGCGAATTGGCTTTGATGCCATTGTAACCGATGAACCTGATCTTATAAGCACCGCCGACAAAATCATTTTTCCAGGAGTAGGAGAAGCGCGTTCTGCTATGAACTATCTCCATGAAAGGAAATTGGATTTGCTTATTCAAAACCTGCACCAACCGGTATTGGGCATCTGTTTGGGTATGCAATTGATGTGTTCTCATTCCGAAGAAAATGATACGCCATGTTTAGGAATATTCAATGAAGAAGTCAGGAAGTTTATTTCTTCCGAAAATGAGCCACTCAAAATTCCGGAGATTGGCTGGAACAATATATACGAGCTGAAGTCAGTTCTTTTTAATGGCGTACCGGACAGCAGTTATTGCTATTTTGTTCATGGTTATTACGCTGGCACCGGTGAAAGTACGATTGCAAAAACAAATTACATTCATGCGTACAGTTCGGCATTGCAAAAAAGGAACTTTTACGGAGTGCAGTTTCATCCTGAAAAAAGTGCAGGAATTGGAGAACGAATACTTAAAAATTTTATCCAGCTTTAGCAAATTGATATGTCTATAGAAATCATTCCCGCTATTGATATTTTACATGGTAAATGTGTCCGGCTCACGCAGGGAGAATTCGGAAGCGAGAAAATCTATAATGAAAACCCGTTAGAAGTGGCTATGCAATTTGAAGATGCCGGGTTGAAAAGATTACATCTTGTAGACCTTGATGGTGCAAAAGAAGGAAGGGTCATCAATTGGAAGGTATTGGAAACCATTGCCGCAAAAACGGGCCTTAGCGTTGATTTTGGAGGTGGTGTTGGCACTACCAAAGACCTTAAGATAGCATTTGATTCAGGTGCGGCGTTTGTCGCAATAGGCAGCCTGGCGGTAAAAAATGAATTATTATTCCTGGAGTGGATCAAAACATTTGGACCTGAATTTTTTTTATTAGGTGCGGATGTACGGGACGAAAAAATATCCATTAGTGGTTGGAAAGTGGATACCGAGATTGAAGTTTACGATTTTATCAGGAAATTTATTGGCGTAAATATTAATCAGGTCTTTTGTACAGATATTAAAATGGATGGGGCTTTAAAAGGACCTTCTTTCGAGCTATATAAAGAAATTCTCACTTGTTTTCCCGATTTGTATTTTATTGCGAGTGGCGGAATTCGCTCGTTAGACGATATTTATCAATTAGAGAAATTGGGATGCAGCGGTGCGATACTGGGAAAAGCCATTTATGAAGGCCTCATTACACTCAAGGACCTAGCGCATGTTAACTAAAAGAATTATCCCCTGCCTGGATATCAAAAATGGACGGACTGTTAAGGGAACTAATTTTCTGGATCTCAGAGATGCAGGCGACCCGGTCGAATTGGGAGCCCTTTATGCCAGGGAAGGTGCGGATGAAATCGTTTTTTTAGATATTACTGCAACTCATGAAAAGAGGAAGACACTGGGAAATCTTGCGAGGCGTATCGCACATAATATTAATATTCCGTTCACTGTTGGAGGAGGAATTTCTTCAGTAGAAGATGTTATGATTTTATTGGAAAACGGAGCAGATAAGATTTCGATAAATTCGGCGGCTTTTAAAAATCCAAGCCTGATCACTGAACTGGCGAATGCTTTTGGAAGCCAATGCGTGGTACTGGCAGTTGATGTTAAAAGGGGATTAAACGGAGAATATTATGTTTATTTGAACGGCGGACGGATTGCTACGCAAACCACTTGTCACGATTGGATAAAAAAAGGTGTAGAAATGGGTGCAGGTGAAATACTGGTTACTTCTATGGACCACGATGGGACAAAAAAAGGTTTTGCAGTCGATCTGATCAAGTCGCTGGCCCAAACATTCCCGGTGCCTGTAATTGCTTCAGGAGGAGGAGGAGATATGGCACATTTTTCGGAGATATTCAGGGAAGGGAAAGCAGACGCAGCGCTCGCCGCCAGCATATTTCATTTTCGCGAAATAAAAATACCTGATTTGAAAAAATATTTACAAAAAGACGGAATCAACGTAAGAATTTAATATTGAATAATGAACATCAATTTTGCAAAATACAGCGACGGCCTTGTTCCCGTAATCGTGCAGGACGATCAGTCGCAAATAGTGCTAATGCTTGGGTTTATGAATCAGGAAGCCATAGACAAAACAAAGGAGTTGGGAAAAGTGACTTTTTATAGCAGGTCAAAAAAAAGGATTTGGACGAAGGGTGAAGAAAGTGGTCATTTTCTTACTTTGAAAGACATTAAACTGGATTGTGATCAGGACACTATTTTGATAAAAGCGGTACCGACAGGTCCAGTATGTCATACGGGTGCTGATACGTGCTGGAATGAAAAAAATGAGAGGACTGACTTTTTAGATGAACTTGAAAATATCCTCGATGACAGGAAAAATACGCCCGGCGAGAACTCTTATGTCTCAGGATTGTTGAAAAGTGGGATCAATAAGATAGCCCAGAAAGTTGGTGAAGAAGCGATTGAGCTGATTATAGAAGCCAAGGACGAAAATGAAAGTCTATTTTTAAATGAAGCGGCAGACTTACTTTTTCACTTTCTTATCCTGTTGAAAGCTAAAGGACATAATTTTAGAGAGGTTAAAAACGTTCTTCGGGACAGGCATTACAAAAAAACTGTATGAAAAAATATATTATCGTCGCCGGTATGTTTATTGGCGTTGCCCATGCACAGCAAAAAAAAGAAACCGGCTTTCGCATAGAAGGTCATATTGCGGGGTTAAGCGATCATTCGGTTGTGACTTTATCTGATGCAAATAAAACGACGGATACGCTGGCAAAATCGGAAGTGCGGAATGGCTCTTTTGTATTGAGTGGCCGTCTTGTTGAACCTAATCTTCTGGTATTGAATTTTGAATCAGCGAAAAAGAAAGCCCCCATCTTTATAGGAAATGAGTCGATAACTGTTACCGGAGATGCGGGAAATCTAAATACGCTTCAGGTAAAGGGGTCTTCCAGCGAACTAGATTTCCAGGCCTTTGAGCAGGAATTTAATCCTTTTTTTGCACAGATAAATCAGCTGAGCCAGCTTGCAAATTCTACAGATCCTGCAATTAAAAAGGATTCTATAGGGGAAGCTTATCAGGCTACTGTAATGATGATACAGATAAAAGTGGATAGTTTTTTACAAAAAAGGAAGTCTTCATATGTCAGTCCGTTTTTGCTCGTCGTCGTAAATCAATTATCCGATGATGTTTTTCTCTTGGAAAGACGTTATCAGAGTTTGTCGCCCGAAGTTCAACAAGGTATGTATGGCAAGTATATAAGGGAACAAATTGACAATGGAAAAATAGGTGCAGTTGGAACGGAAGCTATGGATTTTATACAAACAGATACAGCCGGGAGACCGGTTAGCCTTTCGTCGTTCAAAGGTAAATACGTGTTAGTGGATTTCTGGGCCAGTTGGTGTAAACCCTGCAGGATGGAAAATCCAAACGTACTCGCTGCATATGAACGATTTAAAACGAAAAATTTTACCGTTTTGGGCGTCTCTCTGGACCGCAGCAGAGATGCATGGATCAAGGCAATTTTAGACGACAGACTGCAATGGTCACAGGTCAGCGATTTAAAATTCTGGAATAATGCGGTTGCTATACAGTATCGTATCCAACAAATACCTCAAAATTTCCTGATAGATCCTAATGGGAAAATCGTAGGTAGAAACCTTCGAGGAACGGAGTTAGATTCAAGACTTTGTGCTTTGCTGGGATGTAATTAATTACTCTTTATTTTATTGTAAATGGTTTGAGTAATTTCAGAGTTCGATTTTATTATTCGACGTGAATGCAACCAGTTGTCGTTTATAAAGCTGGATTGCATTTTCGTATCCCAGATATAGCGCGTCGGAAATCAGCGCATGCCCAATAGATACTTCACTGAGCCACGGGATTTGCTCTGCAAAAAAGCGGAGGTTTTCCAGGTCGAGGTCATGGCCCGCATTAATACCCATACCTAATTCTCTTGCCTTCGTTGCGGCATTCACATAAGGCGCAACCGCTTCTATTTTGTTTGCATGAAAGTTTTTTGCGTACGCTTCAGTATATAACTCGACCCTGTCTGTCCCGGTAGTAAATGCTGCTTCGACCATTGCGACGATTGGATCTATAAAAATGGAAACACGAATTCCAGCTTTTTTAAAGACAGGAATGATTGATTTCAGATAGTCTGAATATCGAATAGTATCCCATCCATGATTGGAAGTAATTTGATCTTGTGAATCCGGGACCAGCGTTACCTGATCTGGCTTGACCGATAATACCAGGTTAATGAACTTCTGTTCTTCACAATTTCCTTCAATATTGAACTCCGTGTGTATTATTTTTTTTATTTCGACAACATCCCGATATCGGATGTGGCGTTCGTCGGGACGGGGATGAACTGTGACACCATCAGCACCGAATCTCTCAGCATTTATTGCAGCTTTTAGTACACTTGGATTATCACCACCCCGACTGTTTCGAAGGGTTGCAAATTTATTTATATTGACAGACAACCTGACCATACGGCAAAGTTAACAAATGCGCCCACCCAAAGTAAATGATATAACCTGGAAATTATTGATGGGTTATCAAAATTGAAAAAGGACCCAACCAGGTCCTTTTTTAAATCCTTAGTAAAATGTAGCTTTTAGAATTTGGTAACGGCGTTAGGATTTAGTGATAATAGAATTATATAAAATAATTGAATTAGTATTTTTTACACTAATTTGATATATACCAGCTTCAAGTGAATTAATATTTTCAAAATGAATTTGATTTCTCCCCCGATTGATATTTACTCCCATCATACGAAGAATTCGACCTGAATTATTCGACAAAACGATGATACAATGATCCTCAGAATCTGCAACTATTTCAACAGTAACGTCGTCTGTAAATTTTTCAGGGTAAGCCGCAATTTCCATGACTGAATTATGTTTGCTGATAAACTCGTCCACTGAGAATAGCATTACTGGTTGTTATTATTGTTGGGCAGTTTTCTTTCCTGAGCTTTAACAGGAATTGGAATCAGTCGCATATTTTCATACCCGGAACGGTTTTGTGTTACTTCGGCAACCAGTTCTTTCAAAGTGTCTAATAAGATTTGGATCGATTTCATAAGATTGATTTGTATATAGTATATCTATTTGTTTGCCAAGATTTAAATACTTGATTATCAAACCATTACATGCGAGTATTCAATCGGAAGACTCCCGAAACGGGAAAAGAACGTTCTTTTCTGGATAATTCCTAAAATCTTGTCACCAGCTTAAGATTTATCAGCCTCGGAGTTAGTCTTTGAGGCATGGCATAAGTAGTATTTGAAAAGTCCTTTACGAATAGATAGGAAATGGTATTTTCCCTGTCGATCACATTAAATATCTCAAGTGTCGCCCATATGTTTTCCAATTTTCTGAAAGGGTTATGACTTCTTCGATTAGATTTATCGTTGTCTAAAAGCAACGCACTAAATCCAACATCTGCGCGGATATAGGGATCAATAATTAACGCATCACGATATTTAACACTTCCCGGAACACTATATGGCAAGTTGCTGCCATATATCACGTTGAGATAAACTTTAAAATTTTTATTAGTTGATAGATAGTCCTGAATAAACATACCAAGCGTGAAAAGACGATCCGTAGGTCGCCGGATCCACCCCTGGTGTACTAAAGTGCTGTCAATAGGTTTGTTCAGCGAATCAAGTGTATAATCATAATAAGTGGCGCCGTTTATTTTTTCTTTTGTTTGCATAATACCAATACTTATCCAGCTTTCTGCGTCTTTCACAAGATTGGCAAACAGTCTTCCTTCCACTCCAACGGCATATGCTTTTGCATTGTTGTTTGCGTCATATTGGATACTCACATTATTAATATTATATGGATTTACATTCCAAAGATCTTTATAATATGTTTCCACTGACAGACGGAAGGGTTTTTCATTTGATTTGAAATTGATATCAAAACCTGCGGTAGCCTGAAAACTCTGCTGGGCTTTTACTGCAGGATTAATTGTTCCATCCGGTGCACGGAGTTCCCTGTAAAAAGGGGGCTGATCATAAATGCCAATAGCTGCTTTATAAATTATATCTTTTTTACTGTTTGCAGGTTTCCAGGAAATACCCATTCTTGGCGAGAATAAAAGCTGCTCTGTAAATGTGTTGTAGTTTAAACGTGCACCAGCCTGAAGCGTAAAATCCGAATTCCTCTTGAAGCTGATATTGTCCTGCACAAATCCATTAAATCGTCCAATGTTCAGATTGTTATTACCATTAACAACATAATTTAGATTGAGTGACCCAGGTTGATAAGGAAGGGAGTATCCCACGGAATCTTCATATATCCATTCGTGAAGCTGATCATGTACAGTTTGAAGTTCAGCCCCAACTCCCCATTGTAGATATTGATTTTCTATGTTGAGGTATCCTTTGTGAGCAAAACTATATAAATGTATATTCAGGTTATCACGGGCAAAATTCTGATTGCTTCCTACTCCCAGGGGATTTACTATTTTACCAAAGTCGGGGCTGCTGATGTCAAAATCTCTTTCTCCAAAAAGGTAGTCCCCGGTAATATCGTAATTCTGACTTTCTATATCACTGAAACTTGACAACATCCATTTCAGCTTCAGATTTTTATTCAATTGTTGATTCCATGTAAGTCCGACAAGCCCGGTTTTGTATTTATCTTTTTCCTGTCCAGAAAAGAAAATGTCTAAACCCAAATCGGCCGTAAAATACGGCGAGAAAACAGCGGTGCTAAGTTGTGCAGACATCGGAACCAGACTGAATGAAGTTTGAGAATAAACAGTAAATAATTCCAACGAATTCCGTTGGTCTAACTGATAACTGAACAAACCCTGGATGTCGGAAGATGATGGAATATAATCGCCTTTGGTTTCCTGCGAACTGAGCAGACTTCCAAAACTCCTGTTTCTGGCTCCGACAATATAACTGAATTTATTGTTTTTGGAAGTGCCTTCTAACTCAAGCCCCTGTTCCAATAAACTGATATAAGCAGATCCGCCAAACTCCGCGGGCTTTTTATATTGAATGTCCAGTACCGATGAAATTTTATCACCGTATTTAGCCTGAAAACCACCATTATAGAAATTTACGTTGTGCGTCATTTCGGGATTTATGAAACTTAGTCCTTCCTGTTGGGCATTGCTAACCAGATAGGGTCGGAAAACTTCGTAATCGTTTATATAAATCAGATTTTCATCATAGTTTCCACCCCTCACCGAATATTGTGAAGTCAATTCATTGTTAGATCCCACGTATACTTTAATGAGGCTTTCAATTCCACCAACAGGCGTTGGAATATTTATGGCATCTTTTGGATTTATGCGGATGAGACCGGCTTCCTTCCTGTCGTGATCACTTGTGATGGTTACATTTTGTAAATTAGTAACGGATCTTTCCATTCTGATAACAATCTTTTCTTCTTCTTTTTCATTCAGAATAAAATTTTGTTGTAAACTTTTATAACCGGTGAATGAGAAAATCAGTGCAAAGGCCTTATCCACCGGAACGTGAATGCGAAATGTACCCGAGTCAGAGCTTACAACTCCTGATTCACGGCCTAGTAAAACAACGGATACATTTGCCAGTGGAGATTCATTTTCGTCAAGTATTCTGCCGGATACAATGGCGCCCGATTTTTGGGCAAGCAGATGTATTATTGGAAATAACAAAAGGAATATAAGAATTGAAAACCTCATGCGATCCGCTTCAAAAGCCGGATTGTATCTGTCGGATTTTTCGAGTGGAAGATGGAGCTGCCTGCAACCAGGACGTCTGCTCCCGCTTGAATCAGGGTCGGTGCATTTTCCACAGTAATTCCTCCATCCACTTCTATAAGAATATCCTTACCGGTCTTTAAAATCATTTTTTTCATTTCACGGACTTTCTCCAGGGAATGGGGGATGAACGACTGCCCCCCAAAACCTGGATTAACAGTCATGATCAGTACATGATAAAGATCTTCCAAAATATCTTTAAGTAATTCTACCGGCGTATGGGGATTAACAGCCACAGCCGGTTTCATTCCTAACGAACGGATTTGCTGAATATTGCTGTGCAGATTTCTGCAGGTTTCCAGATGGACGATCAGAATATCAGCACCTGCTTTTTTAAAAGCCGGAGTGAGTTTTTCCGGTTCTTCAATCATGAGATGAACATCCAGTATTTTGCTGGTGGCCTTCCTGATATATTCAATTACCGGGATACCATAACTGATATTCGGAACAAATCTTCCATCCATCACATCCAAATGAAACCAGTCAGCTTCGCTTTTATTCAACATGTTGCATTCATCCTCCAAATGAAGAAAATCGGAGGCAAGTAGTGATGGGGCGATCAGGCTCATGAAAGATTAAATTTTTCGATCTGAATTAACAAATGTACTGTTAGTGTCAAGGATGAGCAAATCCACTATCCAGGATTTGCATCCTTTGTCTGGCTTCCACAAAATCTTTATCCAGTGAAATTGCTTTACTATAGTAGTTGATAGCTTCAGTTTTCTTTTTTTGAGATTCATAACAACGACCCAGCCAATAGTAGGCATCTGGATCTGTATTTGTCACCGTAATGGCCATGTTGAAAGTTTTTATTGCAGCATTAAAGTTTTCCAAATGATAATAGGCTCGTCCTTTTTCAAGGTAGGCGTCCGTCGTTTTCCAATCTCTCAAAATGCAGGAGTCAAATTGTGCAATGGCTTTGAGATACTGTTTCACATTGGAAAAATATATTCCTTTAATAAAGAAAGGATCAATTAATACGTCAGATGAATCGTGTTTTAGGATAAAATCACAGATTTCCAATGCTCGTGGATTTTTTTGCTCTGCATAAAGGTGGGCAAGTTCCAGACCATAAGTATCCACGCCTTGAAACGAATATGCTTTTTGAAGCGTTCTTATTGCCTGAATAGTGTCTTTTAATTGTTCAAGGATTAATGCTTTTTCATAATAAGTTTCGGGATCCAGGCTATCTCTGGAAATCATTTCATTGTACGTCGCCAATGCTTTTTCGTAGTCTCCGTTGGTAGTATAAGTGTCTGCTAATAATCTGTTCACATGTGGGTCCGAAGGAAACTTATGATTCAAAGATTCGAGCAAATTCAGTTTATCCTGACGTTTACCGAGAATTTCAAGATTTGCAGCAAAGGGCAATCCAATGTCCAGCACGGGTTGCAAAGTCCAGGCTTTTAGGTAATCAGAGTAAGCCAGTTCATGAATATTTAATTGCGTAAGTCGATTGGCACGTCTTAGATAAAGTGAAGCATCATCGGGATAGTTACTTATGCTATCATTAAGATTTTTAAATGCCGGATCATTTACGAGAACTGCATCCTGGTTATCCGAGTGACTCACTTTATTTTTACACCCAATTCCCGTTACAGCCAAAGTAAGTATCGAAGCTAAAATAATGAAATACCTAAAACGTTTCGCGGGCATTCGCAAATTTAAATCATTCCTCTGCCGCTTTCAGATATCTAAATACTTTAATTTCATGTCAAACTAGAAAGTATGTCTTCCGTTTTATTGCAGGTTCATAGTATTTTAAGATGGGTAATATTAATATTATTGCTCCTTTCGATTATTCAAAGTTTTTTAGGTTGGACAAGGAAAAGAGAACTCAGGGAAGCTGACGCAAAACTTTGGTTGTTTACAATGATTAGTGCCCATACCACGCTATTGATAGGATTGATCCTCCTGCTTTTCGGGCGCTTCGGAATTTTGAGCACGGGACTTCCTGAAGGAGTTAAACTAATGCAGGACAAGTTTTATCGGTTTTACTGGGTCGAACATCCATTTGGAATGTTGGTGGCTACCCTATTGATGACCTTAGGTCGTGGAGTAGTGAAAAAGCAAATAGCCGATCCCGTTAAATATAAAAGGGCATTCTGGTTTTTCATTCTTGCCCTTTTAATTATTCTGGCGACAATACCATGGCCTGGAAGAGATATTATAGGAAGGGGACTTTAAATAAGATTACGCTTTATGCAGTCTGAATTCGTATAATTTTTTTATATTCATAACCTCAAAAACAAGGCCTTATGATCAGATTTCAGGATATTAAAGAAGGAGACATCGTTCAAACGGATTTCGCAGGGCAACGTTCTGAAGGTCAGGTTTCTGCTATTAACCTGGAAGACAGGCAGGTTTGCGTCCATAACGGTGACCAGGAAGATTGGTTTGAACCCAATGATCTGTATCCTATTCCTGTCGATGACGTACAACTTCATAAGCTGGGATTTGAGAAACAAGTAAATGGAGATCAGACAGTTAAGTATTTAAGAGGACCATTCAGAATCCTCATTCCTAAAACGGACCAATTCGATGAATTTGAGATATGGTATAGGGAAGATCACCGTCACATCCATCGCTCAATAGGGGTCCATGAACTCCAGAATTTCTATCACCAAATGACAAAAGTCGACCTGACCAGGGTTTAGAACAGGCTTTTTCCCGCTTTCTGATGTGTATAACACCCTAAGTTGAAGGTCCGCGGATATTTATTCGATGAAATTTTATTCTTTCACCGAGTAATATTATCTTTGCGCTCCCAAAATCTATGGCTAAACAAGCGCTCATTAAACAGGATGGATCTATTGTCGAAGCACTTTCCAATGCCATGTTTAAGGTGAAACTGGAAAATGGGCATGAAATTCTGGCTACCATTTCGGGGAAAATGAGAATGCATTATATCAGAATATTGCCAGGAGATAAAGTGGGAGTTGAAATGAGTCCATATGATTTAACCAGAGGAAGGATTATTTTCAGATATAAGTAACGAGTCTGACGCTCAATGAAAAAAGAAGGAATTTTTACTTTAAAATAACTTGTATGAAAGTTCGGGCATCTATAAAAAAGCGCAGCGTTGATTGTAAGATCGTGCGTCGGAAGGGAAAATTGTATATTATCAATAAGAAGAATCCACGTTTCAAACAGAGACAGGGATAATAGTTGTGTACAAACTTAAAAAAGAAAAAAATATAAGATGGCGCGTATTGCCGGTGTAGACTTACCAAAAAATAAAAGAGGTGAAATTGGATTGACCTATATCTTCGGAATAGGCCCATCGACTGCAAAGTATATTCTGAATAAAGCCGGAATCAGCTTTGACAAAAAAGTATCTCAGTGGAATGATGAAGAATTAAATTCCATCAGAAATATCATTACGAATGAATTAAAAGTCGAAGGAGCTTTGAGGTCTGAAGTTCAGATGAGTATCAAACGTCTTTTGGATATTGCCTGTTACCGTGGTGTACGTCATCGTAAAGGTCTGCCCGTTCGAGGCCAACGCACGCGTACGAACAGCAGAACAAGAAAGGGTAAGCGAAGAACTGTTGCGGGCAAGAAGAAGGCACCTAAAAAGTAGTATTAACCTGACAATATTGTCAGTACTAATAAAATTTAAAGCACCAATTTCAGAATCAATACCAGATACGGGGTGCGCGGGGAGGATTGATTCGATTCCGGTTATCGGAAAATATTTATAACCAGATTACCTAATTCGAAAAATGGCTAAAGCGCAACAAGCTACCAGTGTAAAAGCTGCAGCAAAAAAAAGAGTGGTTAAGGTGGAAGCTTATGGAGATGCCCATATTTCCGCAAGTTTTAACAACATTATTGTAAGTATTACCAATAAAAATGGCCAGCTCATCTCCTGGAGCAGTGCCGGTAAAATGGGTTTCAAAGGCTCAAAAAAGAATACACCATATGCTGCTCAGATGGCCTCTGCGGATGCCGCCAAGACAGCTTTGGATGCAGGCCTAAAAAGAGTCGATGTATTTGTTAAAGGACCAGGGTCAGGCCGTGAAAGCGCGATCAGATCTTTGGCTAACAACGGTATAGAAGTAGTAATGATTAAAGACGTTACGCCTTTACCTCACAATGGTTGCCGTCCTCCAAAAAAGAGAAGGGTTTAAATAATTTATTAACAAGCTGGTCAGGATTCAATTTTAAGATTTTTCACAATCCTGACCGGGAACTTAAAAATCTAAAACATAACATGGCAAGATACACAGGTCCAAAAACCAAAATCTCCCGCAAATTTGGTGAACCAATATTAGGAAACGGAAAATGGCTGACTAAAACCAGCAATCCTCCAGGCCAGCACGGTGCTACAAAAAAGAGAAAGACACTGGGGGAATATGCAATTCAGCTTAAAGAAAAGCAAAAAGCGAAGTACACATACGGAGTACTCGAGCGGCAGTTTCGCAAAACCTTCGACGAAGCATCGAGAAAAAAAGGTGTTACAGGTGAAAACCTGATACGTCTATTGGAATCCCGGTTAGATAATACCGTTTATCGCCTGGGTATAGCTAATTCAAGACCAGGAGCCCGTCAACTGGTTTCGCATAAACATATCACAGTGAATGGAGAAGTGGTAAATGTGCCTTCTTTTCAACTTAAACCAGGAGATGTTATAGGTCTCAAATCAACTTCTCAGAGTAATGCAGGTATTACTGCTGCAGCAAAGGGTAAAAATAACAAGATCAATTGGCTCGACTGGAATGAAACAGAAATGAAAGGAACCTTTGTTGCATATCCTGAAAGAGAAAGTATTCCTGAGAATATTAAGGAACAACTAATTGTAGAATTATACAGTAAATAATTTCAAGCATTCATCATTCGTTAAATCGAAATTTTTAATATGGCCATTTTAAATTTCCAGAAACCAGACAAAATCATCCTGCAAAAAGCGACCGATTTCGAAGCGCAATTCGAATTCAAACCTCTGGAACCAGGTTATGGTGTTACAATAGGTAATGCCCTTCGCAGAGTATTGCTCAATTCTTTAGAAGGATATGCAATTATCGGTGTAAAAATAGAAGGAGCGGATCATGAATTCGCTACGCTGAAAGGTGTTACGGAAGATGTGGTTGAAATCATCCTGAATCTGAAACAGGTGCGTTTCAAAAAGAAAGTGGACCACGAAGTTGCACAGGAAAAAATTACTCTAAGCCTGAAAAATAAGACTGAATTCACCGCAGCAACAATTGGTGATGCATTGCCGAGTTTTGAAGTGATGAACCCAAATCTGCTGATCTGTACGATGGATGCATCGGCCAGGGTTGACATCGAAATCACCATTGGCAAGGGTCGCGGATATGTTCCTGCAGAGGATAATAAACCCAAAGATGCTTTATTTGGATACATACCAACTGATGCAATTTTTACTCCTATCAAAAATGTTCGGTATTCCATTGAGAATACACGTGTGGAGCAAAGAACGGATTTCGAAAAGCTGCTGATGGAAGTTTCTACGGATGGAACTATTCATCCTGAAGAAGCTGTTAAACAGGCTTCCCGGATTCTCATCCAGCATCTAATGATTATTACTGATGAGAATATAACTTTTGATAATAAGGAAGAAAAGAAAGAAGATTTGGTTGATGAGCAAACGCTTCAGCTGCGTAAAGTATTGAAGACACCTTTGGAAGATCTGGACCTTTCAGTAAGGGCATTCAATTGTTTGAAAGCCGCTAAAATTAACAGCCTTAGTGAATTGGTAACATATGAACAGGAAGATCTGATGAAATTCCGCAATTTCGGACAGAAATCTCTTGCTGAAATTGAACAGGTATTACACGAGAGAGGTCTGCATTTTGGCATGGACCTTTCGAAATTGAAGTTGGACGACGAATAATACAAGTATAAAAGTATGAGAGAATAGGAAGAAAATGAATTCCGCCTAACTCTTATACCCTTATACTCCTACATTCTTATACTTTTTATCATCGCTTTGCAATTCCTGACACGGTGCAAAGTTTAAACAAACAATGTCATGCGTCACGGAGATAAAATTAATAATTTAGGCAGAACCGCTTCCCACAGAAGCGCGCTGCTCAGTAACCTGGCAAGCCAGTTAATCAGTCATAAAAGAATAGTGACTACACTCGCAAAAGCTAAAGTATTGAGAACATATATTGAACCACTGATTACAAAATCAAAAGAAAATACAACACATCAGCGTCGAGTTGTGTTCAGCTATTTACAGGATAAAGAAGCAATTACCGAACTTTTTGGCGTTGTAGCAGAAAAGGTAGCGGGCCGTCCGGGTGGTTATACGCGCATTATCAAATTAGGCAAAAGAGCCGGGGATGCCGCCGAAACAGCGATGATCGAACTGGTTGACTTCAACGAAATTTACGGAAAGGGCAAAGGAGAAGTTAAGGAAGCAGGGAAAAAGACCCGTCGTGCAGGTGGAAAAAAGAAATCAGAAAATATCACTAACGTTGAGCCGGAAAAAACGGATTCAAAAGAAGAACAAAAACCTGAATAATATTCAACCATGTTATGTAAAAAAAGCAGAACCGATGAGGTTCTGCTTTTTATTTTTGACCCGGGAATTCGTTTACTTTGCAAAACTTTTTACGAACAATGCCCAATACATCTTCCCTTCGTCCCGCGATATTAGTGCTGGCTGACGGTACCGTACATCATGGCCGGGGTTTTGGTAAAATCGGAACAACTTCCGGTGAAATCTGCTTTAATACCGGAATGACCGGCTATCAGGAAGTGTTTACAGACCCAAGTTACTATGGTCAGGTCTTAATTATGAATAGCGTCCATATCGGCAATTATGGCGTAAAAGACGATGATGTAGAATCTGATAGTGTGAAAATAAGGGGGTTGATAGGGCGTAACCTGGAGGAACAATTTTCACGTATAAAAGCTAAGGGATCATTAGATGATTATCTTAAAGCTAATCAGATTGTTTGCATAGAAGGGGTAGACACAAGAGCGCTCGTAACCCATGTTCGCCTCAAAGGAGCCATGAATTGCATCATTTCTTCAGAAATAAATGATATAAATGAATTAAAAAATCGATTGAGTGAAGTTCCTGATATGGACGGACTTGAATTAGCTTCCGCCGTTTCCACTGATAGGATCTATGAAGCCGGAAATCCTGATTCAACCATACGAATTGCAGTACTGGATTATGGTGTCAAGAAAAATATAGTTCAATGCATGATTGATCGGGGTGCTTTTGTAAAAGTATTTCCGGCCAAAACTGATTTGAAAACAATGAATGAATTCAAGCCTTCGGGATATTTCCTTTCAAACGGCCCGGGCGATCCTGCTTCTATGAATTATGCTATCGAAACGGTCAAAGATATTCTCAAAGAAAAAAAACCATTGTTCGGAATCTGCCTTGGTCATCAATTACTTGCGCTGGCAAATGGAATACCTACATTTAAAATGCATCATGGCCATCGAGGACTTAACCATCCTGTTAAAAACCTGTTGACTGGTAGATGTGAGATCACAACTCAAAATCATGGATTTGGAGTTGATCCGGTTGCCGTGAGAAAGAACGAAAATGTAGAAATAACCCACCTCAATCTCAATGATAATTCAATTGAGGGTATTCGTCTTAAAAATCAACCGGTGTTCTCTGTTCAATATCACCCTGAAGCAACACCGGGTCCACACGACAGCCGTTATCTGTTTGATGAGTTTATCGCCCTTATCAGGCTTGATTCCTGAGATTAACTACAGTGAGTCATTTAAAAATTAAACGAACACATTTAAGGGCGAGTCAGGTAATATATCGCACCGATTAGCTTTTAATGTCCATGGCATAGTGGCTGAAATCTGAAAGCGTTAATCGTAAAACCGTATTTTTGCACTCAATTAAACCTCATCGTCTGTGGCACTGATAAAGAGTATTTCGGGTATTCGGGGAACAATCGGCGGCAAACCTAATGAAAATCTAACTCCGCTGGACATTGTAAAGTTTACTGCGGCATACGGCACATGGATAAAAGAGTCTGTTACCCATGCCAAGAAAATCGTGATTGGGAGGGATGGGAGACTAAGTGGCGAAATGGTGCGAAACCTGGTTGTAAGCACATTAACGGGACTTGGTCTCGATGTGCATGATCTAGGGTTGTCTACAACCCCAACCGTAGAACTGGCTGTAATCAGTGAGAGAGCTGCTGGTGGAATCATCATAACAGCAAGTCACAATGCAAAGGAATGGAACGCACTTAAACTTCTGAACAGTACCGGAGAGTTTATTAGTTCAGCTAACGGGAAATGGATTCTCGAAAAAGCCTCCAATGAAGCGTTTTCTTTTGCCCCGGTTGATAAAATAGGGAATTACAATGTTGATAACAGTTACCTGCATAAACATATTCAGGCAGTTCTGGATTATCCTTTGATAGATCTGTCAGCAATCAGGTCGAAACATTTTAAGGTCGTTCTGGACACTATAAATTCTACGGGGGCCTTATTTATTCCGCCGCTGCTTAAAGCTTTGGGGGTTGAAAATGTCAGGATACTGAATGAGGAAATAAATGGGAAATTTGCACATAATCCTGAACCTCTCCCGGAGAATCTCGTTGGATTAAGTGCGGAAGTAAAAAAATCCGGCGCAGATCTTGGTATTGCGGTAGATCCTGATGTGGATCGACTTTGTTTTGTGTGTGAAGACGGAACAATGTTTGGAGAAGAATTTACACTGGTCGCTGTTGCTGATTATGTTCTTTCACAAAAGCCAGGTAACACGGTAAGTAATATGAGCAGCACAAAGGCTCTGAAAGAGATTACGATTAAAAATGGAGGACAATATTTTCCATCTGCAGTAGGCGAAGTCAATGTCGTCAATAAAATGAAAGAAGTAAATGCTGTTGTTGGCGGAGAGGGGAATGGAGGGATAATTATTCCCGACCTTCACTACGGACGTGATGCATTAATTGGAATAGGTTTGTTTCTTAGCGCACTGGCCAGACATAAAAATGGAATGCGCTCTTTCAGATCAAAATATCCGGATTATTTCATATCCAAAAACAAAATTGAGCTCGAAAAAAATATAGATATTGATAAATTATTTGACAAGATAAAAACAAAATATAAAAATCATCCCGCAAACACAGAAGATGGCCTTAAGATTGAATTTGACGACGATTGGGTGCATCTTCGCACATCCAATACTGAGCCGATTATTCGCATTTATGCAGAAAGCAATTTCGAAACCACTGCAAATAATATAGCCCGGCGTCTTATGAAAGACATTCAGGAGTTTATTTAAACCCTGAGCAAAATTTTTTACCCAGATGGAGAGAATTTATTTTGATAATGCAGCCACCACACCTTTGGATCCGCTGGTGCTTGAAGTAATGATGCCTTTTTTGACTGAAAAATTCGGGAATCCGTCTTCTATATATTCTTATGGACGGGAATCCCGCATGGCAATCGAACTTGCCAGGAAAACAGTTGCGAATTTGCTGCGTGCTCATCCGGCTGAAATTTTTTTTACGAGCGGCGGAACAGAAAGTAGTAATGCAGCCATTCGCGCATCGGTTCAGGACCTGGGCTGCAAACATATTATCACGTCGCCGCTTGAACATCACGCTACATTGCATACTGTTAATCATTATGAATCATCGGGTGAAACAAAAGTTCATCTGTTAAACATTCTTCCGGATGGACATATGGACCTGAATCATCTCGAACATTTGTTGTCTGAACTTTCGGAAAAAGTACTGGTTTCGCTTATGCACGCAAACAACGAAACGGGAAATCTACTTGATATTGAAAGGACATCAGCGATTTGTCAGAAATACAATGCCATTTTTCATTCAGATACGGTGCAAACGTTAGGTCACTATGAATTTGATCTGCGAAATCTGAACATTCATTTTATGACCGGTGCTGCACATAAATTCCATGGACCCAAAGGCTCGGGTCTGCTTTACATAAATGAAAAATTGAAAGTAAAGCCGAATATTCATGGCGGGTCCCAGGAAAGAAATATGCGTGCCGGTACCGAAAACGTTTATGGAATTGTCGGTTTCGCCAAAGCATTGGAATTGGCATCCGAACGTATGGAAGAAGACAGTAAATATATAAACGAATTAAAAGTTTATATGTCGGAGAAATTAAAGGAAGAGATTCCTGATGTCACTTTCAATGGCGATCCTTTCGGTAAGTCATTATACACTATTCTGAGTGTTGGTTTTCCTAACTCCGAAAAATCAGAAATGATATTGTTCAATCTTGACATAAATCATATTTGTGCATCAGGCGGGAGTGCTTGTACCAGTGGTGCACAACAGGGGTCACATGTCATAAAGGCTATGTATCCAGATTCCGACCGAACAACGGTTCGTTTTTCATTCAGTCGCCATAACACAAAAAAAGAAGTGGACCTGGTGGTAGAAAAATTGAAAACAGTGATAGGGTAAAATAAAAAAATCCAGTCACTACGCTGGATCTTTTTATGTGTGTTTTAGTAAAATCTTCGAAGGGATCAGATGGATCTTGGACCAAAAACGGGCTCTTCTTCAGCTGCAAATTTAAGTCTATTCTTACAGGTTTTTTCAATTCATCTCCAAAACTTTTTCTGTAAAGCAGCGTTCCAATAATGTTAACATTTTTTTGAGATAGTATTATTGATTTTGAACAATTATCAATTGATTTTTAACATTCTGTCCGTTTGCAGTCAGCCTGGCTACATAGGTCCCCGTTGGCAATATCCCTGATTTAGAAATCTGTACATTTTGACGTACGTTTAAGGATTCCCAATTTGTTTCACTGATTTTTTTTCCTGAAAGATCAAAAAATTCCAGCTTTGCTTCTCTTAGGTTTTTGTCAGATTCAATGAAGAGCATATTATTTTGTACCAGCGTGGGGTAGATACGGGTACCTTCGCCCGGGGCATTGTTAATTTGTACAACAGGTGATTGATTGATATATCCATTTTTTCCAACCACCTGAATTCGATAATAAGATATTCCCATGAGAGGATGCATGTCGGTATAATTATATTGTAACTGATACGCACTGGTGGAAATTTTCATTTTTGATTGAACACTGTCAAGTTTCTCAAAATTTATTCCGTCACCACTTCTTAAAATTTCGAAATATTCCACATTGGCTTCCATCATTGTTGTCCAGCTAAGATCCACAGACTGATTGTTGGAAAAAAGACCCTCAAAATTTGTAAGAACGATATTTTCACTCAAAGTGGTACTTGTCTGATTTGTAACCTGATCGCCATCGGAAATGTGAAAAGCATAACCAGAGGCGGTTGTGATGATTGCTGCGATAAAAGTGAAAAGTGTTTTCATAAAAATTGGTTGCTATCCCTATATAGCCAACCAGCATGCCATAGTGCTAATTAAATGATATTCAACATATTGCGACCTTATTTCGTACTCTCCTGTTTCCCTTTTTGGGAACGATTTACTAAAATGAGGCTTACCTTATCTTAATCCGGAGATATTATGGAAGGAAATAGTATGGTTATGGCTATGTTAGTCGATACGAGTTAATGCAACAATCCCTTGATTTCATTTAATTTAAGAAGCGCTTCTACGGGAGTAAGTCGGTTAATATCCAGCTCCTGAAGTAGTTTTCGGATTTGTTCAAAAGTTTGCGTATGTGCGTCAAAAATAGAAAGTTGAATATCTGGGGCCAAAATTTTTTTGAATCCATCTTTCGTAGTATCCTTTTCTCCACCGCGGCTTTCCTCCAATTGTTTTAATATCTGGTTTGAACGCTCAATTAAAGTAGCCGGCATGCCGGCCATCTTTGCTACATGAATTCCGAAGCTATGAGTTGAACCCCCGGCTGCGAGTTTCCGCAGAAATATTATTTTATTTCCAAGTTCACGACTAGTAATATGATAATTTTTGATGCCGTAAAATTTGTTTTCCAATTCATTTAATTCATGATAATGTGTTGCGAAAAGAGTTTTTGGCTTATAACCAGAATGATGAAGAAATTCTGCTATGCTCCATGCAATTGAGATTCCATCGTAAGTAGAAGTTCCGCGGCCAATTTCGTCCAGGATGATCAGGCTTCGGTGAGTGATATTGTTTAATATACTCGCAGTTTCATTCATCTCAACTAAAAAGGTGGATTCCCCGCCACTCACATTGTCAGATGCACCAACCCTGGTAAAAATCTTGTCTGTAAGCGGAATTTTGGCCAGGGTAGCAGGAACGAAACTTCCCATATGAGTCATTAATGTAATCAAGGCTACTTGTCGAAGTAGTGCTGATTTTCCACTCATGTTGGGACCAGTAAGAATTATTATCTGTTGATTTTCCGGATCCAGTGACAAATCGTTGGCGATGTAGGATTCACCAGGCTGAAGGTTTTTTTCTATAACTGGATGTCGGCTTTCTGTTAATTCGAGCGTGGGATCTTCGTGAATGACTGGTTTCTTGTAATTCAAATGAATTGCATTCACGGCAAAACACAAAAGGCAATCGAGTGTTGCTATTACGGAACAATTTACCTGTATGGGTCCAATAAAATCTCTCAGTGTTAGAATAAGTTTGTCATAAATATTCGCTTCAATTAGCTGGATTTTTTCCTCCGCGCCTGTAATTTTTTCTTCATATTCTTTAAGTTCAGGTGTAATGTATCGTTCCGCATTTGTCAAAGTCTGTTTGCGAATCCAGCTTTCCGGAACCTTATGTTTGTGTGCATTCGTAACTTCCAGATAGTACCCAAATACGTTATTGAAACTGATTTTCAGCGATGAAATACCTGTTGCAAGAGACTCTTTCATCTGCAGTTCAGCCAGATATTGTTTACCTCCTGAAGCTATTTTTCTGAGTGTATCCAGTTCTTCATTAACGCCAGACCTGATTAAATTACCTTTATTAACGAACGAGGGTGGATTTTCAACAAGTTCTGCCAATATCTGATCGGCCATTAATAAACAGGGGTTTAATAATACAGTCAATCTTTTCAAATAGGGCTCTATACTTTCCTTACATAGATTAAGAATGTGTTGAATTTCTAATAGTCCCCGCCCCAGCTGCATAACTTCACGTGGATTTATTTTTCTGGATGGAATACGTGAAAGCATTCTTTCCATGTCGCCACATAGCTTGATATGATGAATCAGTTGAGAGCGTAAAAGCGGTTCGCGGATAAAATATTCAACCAGGTCAAGCCTTTCACGGATTGGTGTTATTTCCTTCAGTGGCATTAGCATCCACCTTTTCATAAGCCGGGCTCCCATTGGTGAAACAGTGTTGTCGAGGGTGTGTAACAAAGAAAAGCGATTGTCAGTTCCAGGAAGTAGTTCGAGATTGCGTACCGTAAACTGATCCATCCACAAATAATTCTCCCGATCGAGTCGCTGGATTGAAGTAATATGTTGCAGGTGCGGATGTTCGGTATCTTTCAGATAGTGTATTATCGCACCGGCTGCTACAATGCCATAAAGTAGAGACTCAATTCCAAAACCTTTCAACGAATGCGTCTGAAAATGTTTGGTTAAATTTTCTCTTGCGAAAGTTTCATCAAATACCCAGCTTTCTAATGAATAAGTAAAATAACGGTCTCCATGAGCTTCCTTAAACGCCTTTTGATAGTTTCTTTGAAAAATAACTTCCGCAGGTTTTAATGTCTGCAGTAATTGATCAATATAATCGACTGGTCCTTCGGCAGCAAAAAATTCGCCAGTAGAAATATCGAGAAAGGCGATACCATGCACTGTCTCTCCGAAGTGTATTGCAGCAAGGAAATTGTTACTGCGATGTTCCAATAATTTATCCTGTGTAGCAGTACCCGGTGTTACCATTTCAGTTACACCGCGTTTTACAATGCCTTTGGCGAATTTAGGGTCCTCCAGTTGATCACAAATGGCCACTCTGAATCCGCCTTTTACCAATTTATGAAGATAGGTGTCCAGTGCATGATGCGGAAAACCCGCTAGCTCAAGTGAACTTGATGAGTTATTATTCCTTTTTGTGAGCGTAATACCAAGAATTCGGGACGCATGAATCGCATCTTCACCGAATGTTTCATAAAAATCTCCAACCCTGAATAAAAGAATTGCATCCGGATACTTTTGTTTGATTGCCCGGTGTTGCTGCATCAGTGGTGTCTCTTCTGAATTTTTCGACATGTGGAGGATCTGGTGCTTGTACACGGAAATTAAGTGCCAGACCTGACAAATGTAAGGAACGAAGACCCAAAAATTACAGTGTTTTACCTGTTGTGAACAAGTTTGAAAGTCTTATGAGAGTTATTCCGCGTTCCGTGTTAAGCTTATCTTTGCAGTATGCGTAAACTACGGATGGATGAACTTCCGCGGAAAAGCAAAACCGAATTTCGGGAGGCTGAAAAGCTACCGGTTATTTTGTTATTGGATAACGTCAGAAGTATGCATAATGTGGGAAGCATGTTCAGGACCGCTGATGCATTTCTGACTGAAGAAATTTATCTCTGCGGCTATACTCCCCGACCTCCTCACAGAGATATACATAAAACAGCATTGGGTGCAACAGAATCTGTTAAATGGGCATACGCAGAGGATGCTACAAACGCAGCAAATGCTTTAAAAGACAGGGGCTATAAGATTTTATGTATCGAACAGGTTACCGGTAGTATGTCACTCCAGGATTTGAATTTTTCTGAATTTGGAAAGGTAGTATTGGTTTTTGGAAACGAAGTGGATGGTGTTAGCGAACCGATGTTAAAAATTTGTGATGCGTGCATTGAGATTCCTCAATTCGGGATGAAACATTCATTAAATGTATCAGTGGCTGCTGGTATGGTCCTCTGGGAGCTGGTTAGATCAGTTATATAGCATTTCAAATATAAATTTAAGTATGACTCAATTTAAGAATTATCTCAGTCTGATTAAGTTTTCGCATACTTTATTTGCGTTGCCGTTCGCGATGATTGGTTTTTTTCTTGGCATATTTGGGTGGAAGAATTTTAATCCAACAGTATGGAGAAATAATATGTTTGAATCGGATTCTTCTGAATTAACGGTTTTATTAATTCGTTTTGCTCTTGTCCTGATTTGTATGATTACAGCAAGGAGTGCTGCGATGGCCTTTAATCGTTATCTCGATCGGCATTTTGATGCACGTAATCCCAGAACTGCGATACGAGAAATTCCCCGTGGAATTATTTCACCTAATAATGCGTTGAGATTAGCCGTTTTTTGTTGTATACTTTTTATCATCACATGCTGGTTTATAAATCGAATTTGTTTTTATCTTGCTCCCGTTGCCTTATTTGTTATTCTATTTTATAGTTATACCAAAAGATTCACCGCCCTTTGTCACATCGTGCTTGGAATCGGCTTATCATTAGCTCCCATTGGCGCTTTTCTGGCTGTTACCGGACATTTTGAATTGCTGCCTCTTTTATTTTCAGGAGCAGTCATTTGCTGGGTGAGTGGATTCGATATCATTTATGCCATGCAGGACGTGGATTTCGATAAGTCGGAAAACCTTTTTTCCATTCCGACGGCGGTAGGTAAAATACGGGCGCTTCGCATTGCCACTACTTTACATATTGTAAGTACGATTTTTGTTATCAGTTCAGGCGTTTTAGGCGGATTTGGTGCCTGGTACTGGATCGGAGTATTACTGTTTGCAGGCATGCTGGTTTATCAACACACTATCGTGAAACCAAATGACCTAAGCCGTGTAAATATTGCCTTTATGACGGTCAATGGCATAGCCAGTGTCGTATTCGCGTTGTTCGTGATAACCGATATGTTCATAACGCATAAACATTAAGGCGATATGCCGAGAATTATTTCCATTGATTACGGTTTAAAAAGAACGGGTATTGCGGTTACCGATCCATTGAAAATCATTGCATCTGCATTAACAACTATTGAATCTGCCCGTATTTTTACTTTTCTTGAGGAATATATAAAAAAAGAAGCGGTTGAATTGATACTGATCGGAGATCCACGCAACCTTGACGGGACCGCAACCGATCTCACTAATGATGTACAGCGCATTATTGGACTGTTAAAGAAAAGATTTCCGGTTATACCGGTTAAGACAATGGACGAAAGATACAGTTCTACAATGGCCTCACGTGCAATGGTTCAAATGGGTATGAAAAAGAAAAGCAGAAGAGAAAAAGGTGCCATCGATCAGATCGCTGCTACTATGATGCTACAGGAATATCTTTCCAATTCCTGATCAGGAACCCAAACCTGAGGAATGGTGATTTGGGATGACAAATGCCTGTTACAAACCATAAAGATTTAGTCCTTGTGCAATAAGCTTTAAGCTTTTGCATGTAATTTTGTGACATGATTTTACCAATAATTGCTTATGGCGCTCAAGTGCTAAGAACCAAGGGGAAAGAAATCGATGCTGATTATCCCGGATTGAACAAGTTGATTGAAGATATGTGGGAAACGATGTATGAAAGCAGTGGCGTAGGATTGGCAGCCCCGCAAATAAGTAAATCTATTCGACTATTTGTAATAGACAGCACTCAGATTTTTAATAATCTGGAAGAAGACGAGGAGGGCAAATATCCGGATGGCCCCGGATTTAAGGAAGTTTTTATTAATGCCAAAATCATAAAATTAAATGGTGAATTGTGGCCTTATACAGAAGGTTGCCTGAGTATCCCAAAAATTCGGGAGGAGATTCTACGAAACGAAGAAGTAACTATTGAATATGATGACCAGCAATTTCAACATCATACCAAAACCTTTAATGGATTGACCGCGCGCGTAATTCTACATGAATATGACCATATAGAAGGAAAATTATTCATTGATTATTTGAAACCTTTAAAGCGAAAATTGCTTAAAAGTAAACTGGATGATATTTCTAAAGGCAAGATTAATGTGGACTATAAGATGAATTTTTCAAGCGCCAGATCTTGATGCGTATTTTTGCCATTTTTCAATCACCTCACTCATATCCTTGGGTAAATCACTGGTGAAAAGCATTTCTTTATTCGACGCGGGATGAATGAAACCTATGGTTTTCGCGTGCAATGCCTGGCGTTTACAGATTTGAAAACAATTGTCTACGAATTGTTTGTATTTGCTGAAAATCGTGCCTTTCAATATTTTATCTCCTCCATATGTTTCGTCATTGAATAGTGGATGACCAATATATTTCATATGCACGCGAATCTGATGCGTGCGTCCGGTTTCCAGAACACATCTTACCAGCGTTACATATCCAAATCGTTCCAGTACTTTATAATGTGTGATCGCTTCTTTGCCAAATTCTCCATCAGGGTACGCTTCAAATAATTTTCTGAACCGTTGATGACGTCCTACATGAGCAATTATGGTTCCTGTATCTTCTTTTAAGTCTCCCCAGACCAAGGCTATATATTCTCGTTTTACGGAGTGGTTGAAGAACTGTTTCGCCAGACTTGCGACAGCCCGGCTCGTTTTAGCCAGCACCAACAAACCGCTTGTATTTTTGTCAATCCTGTGCACGAGACCAAAACGCGGAAGTGTTTCTTCCGTAATAGATTGGTTTTCTTCGTGAAGATACCAGGCCACCCCGTTTATCAGCGTGCCCGTATAGTTGCCCGATGCGGGGTGAACCACAAGCCCCGGAGGTTTGTTGATGATAAGTATCTCTTCATCTTCATAAAAGATGTCCAAAGGCATTTTTTCCGGAATGATTTTTTCTCCAATCGATTGCCTGTCGGAATAACAAACGATATTATCGCCGGGTCTTATTTTATAATTTGCTGATGCAGTATTATTATTTACCAGCACTCTTCCGCCATCGATGGCTTGTTGAACTTTATTCCTGGAGATATTTTCTATGCGCGCCGTAAGAAATTTATCCAGACGCAGCGGTTCCTGTCCTTTATCAATAACCAGATTAATCCGCTCATATAGGACTTCAGAAACTTCTGAAAGATCATCACTCGTCAGGAGCTCATCATCGGCACGAATTGAAACCACCTTGGAGGAGGCAATGTTACCTGAACTGGTATCTTCCGATTTTTCCGGTGTACTGGGCATGATACAAAATTACATGCTTACACGTAAAGGCCAATGGCATTGAAGGAAAGTAAGTCCTAAAATTGGCATCGTATTAATGGCTTAAATTTGCAGTTATGAAGAAGCAGCCCGTTTACTTTGAAGATCTTGGTTTAATGCCTTATACGGATGCATGGAATTTCCAGGAAGTATTGTTGAAGAAAAACGTGGATATTAAAACAAAGTATCATTCAGCTCAGCAAAAACACGGTAAAATTTCAACAACTAATTATCTGTTGTTTGTTGAACACCCACCAGTATATACACTTGGTAAAACAGGTCATGAAGAAAATATATTATTGGGGGAATCGGAACTGCACGAAAAAGGAATTCTCTTTGTTAAAACCAACAGGGGAGGAGACATTACGTTTCACGGACCTGAACAAATTGTGGGATATCCAATACTTGACCTGGAAAAATTCGGAACGGACATTGGTAAGTACCTGCGAAATCTGGAGGAAGTTATTATTCGAACACTATCAGAATATGGCATCAAAGGAGAAAGATCAGCTGGAGAGACTGGAGTTTGGCTGGAACCAGGAAAGATAGGGCGTGAGAGAAAAATTGCCGCTTTCGGCGTCCGATGCAGTCGTTGGATCACCATGCATGGTTTTGCTTTCAATGTAAATACCGACCTTAAGTATTTTGATGATATCGTCCCGTGTGGAATAAAAAATAAACAGGTTACCTCCCTTGCCCGCGAATTGGGCCGCGAAATCGACCTCGCAGAAGTGAAGAAAAAACTAAAAAGTCATTTTGAAGAGGTATTCGATGCAGAGCTTATCGATGTGAAAGAAACGGTAACTGAACCGTAACCTTTTTTACAGCAATCAAAAGAGTTATTTTTTAGACAGCCTTACTCTCTAGGTATTAGCAGCTTATTTTTTTCTTTCAATTTACCATCTTCGTAAAGTTCGAAGCGGAACCACCCGGAGTGACCAAAATTTGTTTTGTCAATAACCAATATAGGGTATTTGATTTCTTTTACCTCCAACACGGGTGTATTATCCGTTTCAAAAAATGAAACATAATAAGTTTTATGATTATAATCTGCCAGAGAAATGGTTACGTTTCCATCTTTTGAAGTGAATACATAGAGCGATACCTTATAAACTTCTTTTGGTTCCTTATATAATTCGATATATGGTTTAATTTGTAACGTATCTGCATTGACAAATAATAAGGTGTCTTTCGTTTGTTTTACCAGCGAATCACTGAACCGACTCACCTGATTTCCCGCCAGGAGCATAATCACCGAGTCTCTTCTTTTGACTACGAGTACTTTTTGTACCTCAATAGTCGGACCTTTTGCCCTGCCCGGGTTTGAAATAGACGGTTTTTTGAGATTTGGAGTTTCCATCATGTAGTAGATTCTTGAATTGTCGATTTTTGGCAATATCAGATAATCCTCCTCTTCCTGAGATTTTATTGGTGTGGTTTTTAAAGAGTCTTCTGATTTCTTTGTCTCTTTTTGCAACATGGAAGATGTTTGCACACCGGCCCTTGATTTTTCTTTTGTCGCAGGTTTTTGTATTGCCACGGGTTGGTCGGTAGTTTCCAAAATCGCCTTCCTTGATTTGGTAAACATATATTTACTGTTCGGAAATAAAATAAAAATCCTGTAGTACATCTTTGCGCCGTTTGCTTTGCTGTCTACAAAACCATTTTCCGGTATGTGAGGGTCGGGAACAGTAACCAGTGTAGTAAAGTTGCGAAGACTATCCGATGACCTTTGGATACTGATCTGATTAATTGCTGGGTAGCTGTTTCGCCAGCTTATAAGGACTTTCCCGCCAGGTTTCAGAGACGCTGTGAAGCCAGGCAGGGTATCCTGTGCTTTTGCATAGGGGAGCAGGAAAACGGAATATAAAAGCAGTGCACAGAAAACACGCATGACACGAACTTATCTTTAATCTTAGATCCCGGCAAAGATAAGGGATGAACCCTTTTCTGCCAGTTAAAACTGAAGTGTTCCCGGCGCCAACGAATGGTTTCCCTGAAGACCTCCAGTATGCAATATAAGTACGCGGCTTTCCTGGGGGAAGATGTCTTCCGAAGCCAATCGTAATATGGAGAAAAAAAGTTTTGCTGTATATACAAAATCGGTCGGAAGGCCCGATTCGAGAAATACCATATTCATGAAATGAATCAGTGATTCATTTTTCTTGGCATATCCTCCAAAATGATCTTCATGAACAATACTGGTATTTAAAAGTCCCGCTTGATTTTTAATCCAGGATAAATTGAGTGGTTGTAGCCTGTTCGTACCTTTTAGAACGGACACGCCTATTTTAGTTTGATGTGTTGCTGCACTGTTAACCAAACCTGCCAATGTTACGCCCGTTCCCACAGCACAGCATATATGTGAATATTCCTGCGTCGAATGTAAAGACAATATTTCTTCGGCGCCACGTACACCTTCTAAGGCAGCACCACCTTCAGGAATCACAAGCGAATCCGGTATTTTGAAATTTGAAATATCGACATATTCCTGATTTTTTATCGCATCGTATGCTGTTCTCGGAAGAAAGCGAAGTTCCATTCCGTATTCACTTGCTTCAGATAACGTATGCGAAAACTTCAATGGTTCTTCACCTCTTATAAATCCAACAGATTGGAGTTTATGTAAATTCGCCGCCGCGGCCAATGCAAGTATATGATTCGAATAGGGACCACCAAAGCTTACCAAAGTGCGCTTGTCGAACCGTTTGGCAAGCTCGATGAAATATTTCAATTTAAACCATTTATTGCCGGATATATCAGGATGAATTTTATCCATCCGCAATACGTCCACTTTTATTTTTTTTTGAACGAAGCTGTTGTGTTTCCAGGGTTCAAGGTTTACATGTTTTAAATCTGGGGCAATAACGTTCACTTTTAATCTTAGCTTGTTTTATGTTTATTATTTAATTTCGCCTCGCATTAAAATTACGTTAATGAAACCAACCTTATTAATTCTCGCGGCGGGTATGGCGTCGCGCTATGGAAGTATGAAACAAGTCCAATCCTTTGGTCCTTCAGGAGAAACCATCATGGACTATTCGATTTACGATGCGATTGAGAGCGGTTTTGAAAAAATTGTTTTCATTATCAGAAAAGATTTTGCCAATGATTTCAAAAATATTTTTGAACCGAAATGGGGTGAAAAAGTAGAAACTGCTTATGTATATCAGGAGATGGATTCTTATACGGACGGATATACACCACCTTTGGATCGGACCAAGCCCTGGGGCACTGCCCACGCCGTATTATGCGCAAAACCAGCCATCAGAGATTCATTCGCCGTAATTAATGCTGACGATTTTTACGGCCGGGATGCATTTGAAAAAGCGTATGATTTTCTTACTACCGCCTGTAACGCGTCTACCTATAGCATCATCGGATATGATTTATCCAGAACACTTTCTGAAAATGGGTCAGTTAGCAGAGGTGTCTGCGAAGTGGACAACGCAAACAACCTGATTTCAATTCACGAAAGGACAAAAATATACAGAAACGCAGATGGTAAAATCACCTACGAGGAAGATGGGAAGACTTTTCAGGTTCCGGATACTTCGAAAGTTTCTATGAATTTCTGGTGTTTTGATCCTTCTGTTTTTCCATTTATTGAGAAAATATTTCATGAATTTCTCTTAAAAAATGGCCAGGAGTTGAAATCGGAATTTTTTATCCCAATTATTGGTGACCGGTTTATACATGATGGAAAGGGGCAAATTAAAATTATACCTACGGCATCAACCTGGTTTGGAGTAACCTATAAAGAAGACGCCCCTTCAGTTCAGGAAAATATTAATAAGCTGGTAGCATCTGGAGAATATCCGAGGAAACTATACTAGGAAAGTATGGGAGTATGGGAGTGAATGTCTGATTACTTAGTTAAGACCGGTTAAGTGATTATTTATACACTATTAATTTAATTTTCATACTCCCATACTCCCATACTTGCTCAATAGCTTTTTACCAGGTAAACAAACTCCTGAATTTTTTTGACCTGCTGAACACGGTCCATATTCTTTACCGTGGAATTTTGAGGTAAGCGAATCATGGCTAAACTGGAATCAGTGTTGTTCACGAGAGTTGTATCTTTTCTGATTTCATCCAGAGCCAGATAAATACTTTTTGTTCGGATAGCGAATACGGCCCCCTGAGTTTGCAGTTGACGATTGCTTAATACACCGATCACTTCACCATTTTTGTCCAGCACGGGACCGCCGCTGTTTCCAGGGTTTGCAGCAACTGCAATCTGACATGTAAGCGTGTCGCCACGAAATCCGGTTTTGGCGCTCAGATAACCTTCGCCATACACAATCTCATCTCTTGGGTAACCAAGTGTAAAAATACCTTCACCCAAATCTATATTACCCTTGGTAATGGAATAGGGCAGTATGGCCGTCGCCTTGAAATCACTATCAATAATTTTTAAGAATGCCAGGTCCTCGTTGGGACTTACATACACAATCTTTGTTTTAAATTCCTGCCCTTTGTTATTTTGAACAATAACTATCGTTGAACTTCCAATTACATGAGCATTTGTTACAATATAACCTTTGGGATCAATCATAAACCCGGTGCCGCCCGATTTGAAATCTGCCTCCACAGGAATCTCTTTAGGAGGCTGGTTGTTTATCTTATCAGTTAAAGATTTTTGTCCCCGCGCTATAATTGAGATCCTGCGATTGAGATCCTGCAACTGTGAGTCTGGTGTTTTGTGTGCATAATAAGAAGTTATACTGCTGATTGCCAAAGCTGTAATCCCGGCAATAGAAGCAGCAACAGCTACTACCTTGCGGTATTTTTTCCAAAGTCGTACAACCTTTGTTTGCTGCGTCTGCCTGATCTGACCTGTTTCGAAAAGCTGGTTGTGTACTTCCTGAAGACTGGACTTTACATTTTTTCTGTCGCCATACTTTTCCATCAGATGAAGAAAAACCGTATGCTCAACCACCATTTGATCTATACCGGGATTTGATTTTCTGAGGTCCTCAAAAAATTTCCTTTCTTCCGGGAGCATTTCACCCCTGATATACCTTTCAATTGATTCTAAAAGCAGCCTCTCTTCCATTTCACCCGTTTATATGTTGTTATTATAATTACCAAAGAATATTTTTTTCAAACGCATCAAACATTTGTACTTCTGATTCTTTGCATTTTCCGCATTCGTATAACCAAACTCTTTTGCGATTTCAGACATGTTTCTTTTCCGGATGTAATAACTTTCCAGAAGTTCCTTACATGGTTCCCCAAGATGTTGAAGAGCCTGTTCCATCAGATCGAAATCCTGGGAACGATGTTCGTACAGCTCAATATCTTCCTCCGTTGCTATAGATTCGGGTGCATTGGCCAGATCACCTGAAAATCGTTTATTAAAAGCCAGCCTTTTCAACCACAATCGTCTACATACAGCATACAAGTATGTTTTCAGCTGCGCGTGCAACTCAAAACTGCCGGACTTTGCCTTTTCGTATAAAACAATGATGGCTTCCTGAAATATATCCCTGGCATCATCTGAAGTTCCACTATTATTGATAATCAGGGTCTGGATCATGCTGTAATGCGCCCGATAAATGGACTCAATCGATTTTCGGTCATTTCCCGCCAAACCCTTCAATAACGCTTGTTCATTGCTGTCAGTAGTCACCCAGGCTCTATTTAATACTGAAAGTAAAGAATCGTAACCCAATTGGAAACGGAAAAGATGAAAAAAACGATTGCTTTCATTTTTTTACTTTTTTTGAGAACCGCCCCGGCCATATTTTTATCCTAACGCATTAATAATGAATTGATTATATAGCATTAACATATTTATTGAAGATTTTCGCTGTACGGGAAGGTTACTTTTTCCAATTCGCCGTATTAACATGAAATCATTCACAATCAAACAAATAACAATGAAAAAACTATTGACCGTTTTAGCAATTGGTGCTTTCGCAGCCTGTAATGGTTCTGCCAGTTCCTCAACTACTACAGATACGACTACTGTTGTAAAGACAGACAGCGTAACAGTGAAAGACACTACTAAAACTATGGTTGATACATCTGCTGCTGCAATGAAGGATACTACTAAGAAAGCAGTAGATTCAGCTAAGAAATAATTTTTTTAGTAAGCAATCGTTAGAGAAAAGCCATCTCTTTTTGGGTTTACCAGCTAATGGTTGGGAACTACAAAATGAGGTGGTTTTTTCTTTTTGGCGCTGATCAGCCAATCTTCTTTTTAAGGTTCTGATCTATTGCATCAAGAAAGTCCTCGGTATTCAAATAATCCTTGCCTGCCGTTACTTTGTTTCCGTGAACGCATACTGCCAGGTCCTTTGTCATTTTTCCACTTTCCACCGTTTCTATGCAAACTGCTTCAAGTGTTTCACAGAATTCAATAAGTTCCTTATTCCCATCCAGTTTACCCCTGAATGCGAGGCCGCGGGTCCAGGCAAAAATAGAAGCAATAGGATTGGTAGATGTGGGTTTGCCGGCCTGATGATCACGGTAATGACGCGTCACTGTTCCATGGGCCGCTTCTGCTTCCATGATTTTTCCATCAGGTGTAATTAATACCGAAGTCATCAGTCCAAGCGATCCGAATCCCTGCGCAACAGTATCACTTTGTACGTCACCGTCGTAATTTTTACAAGCCCAAACAAAATTCCCGTTCCATTTTAACGCACTGGCTACCATGTCGTCGATAAGCCTGTGTTCATATGTGATATTTGCCTCTTTGAATTGTTGTTTAAATTCCTGTTGATATATTTCTTCAAATATATCCTTGAAGCGGCCATCGTATTTTTTTAAAATCGTATTTTTCGTTGAAAGATATAATGGCCATTTTTTACTGAGGGCCATGTTAAAACAACTTCTCGCAAAGCCCATAATACTTTCATCAGTATTGTACATCGAAAGTGCTACTCCGTTTCCCTTGAAGTCATAAACTTCAAAGGTTTGTGGCTGACTTCCATCCGCTGGTGTGAAAGTCATTGTTAATTTTCCTTTTCCTTTTATGACGGTATCCGTCGCTTTGTACTGATCGCCAAAAGCATGTCGTCCCACAATAATGGGCGCAGTCCAGTTCACTACAAGACGGGGGATATTTTTTATAACGATAGGTTCGCGAAATACGGTGCCATCTAAAATATTTCTTATCGTCCCGTTGGGACTTTTCCACATCTGTTTTAAATGAAATTCTGCCACACGCGCCTCGTCGGGTGTTATCGTGGCGCATTTGATGCCAACACCAAATTCCCTGATCGCATTGGCAGCATCTATAGTTATCTGGTCATTTGTTTTATCTCTCGACTCAATTCCCAAATCAAAATATTTTATATCCAATTCAAGATAAGGCAGGATAAGTTTTTCTTTTATAAACTTCCAGATTATCCGGGTCATTTCATCCCCGTCTAGTTCTACTACCGGATTGGCAACTTTGATTTTTTTGGACATGAATATAATTTTTATAGAAAAGTCAGCAAACCTACATGAATTGAAGCAATTCTCAAAGACATCCATCTTTAATGCTTTAAGGCTTAGGCTTAAGGCTTTTCCGGTCTTTTTTATCTGTATAAATAGACGTTTATTTTTAATCTTTTATTCTCGATTCAGTATACATTTTACCTTTTAGGAATGTGAAAAATTTGTCACCTCTCTAACATCTTGGTACCTTACAATGACAAACATCTTTTCATGGACCTAATTGATATCGTAAAATCTTACTTATCAAATTATGTTTATTTGAATGAGGAGGAATTCAATTATCTGGCAAGTCTGTTTGAATTACGAAATTTCGAAAAGAAGCAAAAGCTGGTGGAGGAGGGGCAGGTAGAGAAATATTTGAATTTCATATTACAGGGACTTGCAAGAAAATATTTTATCCGGAAAAACGAAGAGATGGTAATGCAGTTTTCCAGGGAGAATGAAATCATTTGTTGTTATGATTCATTTATGTCTGGCGAACCCTCTAACTTTTCTGTTGAAGCTTTGGAACCGATGATGGTGGTTTCCATCACATTGGAAAATGTAGAAAAATTATACGAATACAGTCCAAAAATGGAGCGGCTCGGGCGGCTTATCGCTACGCAGGAATACCTCAAGAAAGAAAGTTTGGAATACAATCGGGTGAGACTGACTTCGCAGGAAAGATTTATCAATTTCATAAGAAATAACGGCTACCTGCTGCAACGTGTTCCACAGAAATATTTAGCTTCTTATCTGAATATGAAGCCGGAAACATTCAGTCGATTGAAACATCTGATAAAATAATATTTATAGATTTACTATCAGTACGGGTATTTTAAGCTCATGCCTTACAGTATTTACCGTTTCCCCATAAATAAAATCCTTCAGTCCTGAATGACCGTGAGCGCCGATAACCAGTATTTCTACACCTTCTTCTTTTACTATGCGGACAATTTCCTTTGCACGATGAATATACCCCAACCGCGTTATGGCTTTATAATTGTTTTTTTCAAGAGCAGCCTGGTATCCATTTAACCTTTCCTGATCTGTTCTGGTTTCCAGATCATCACTATGTTTACCGAGCATACGGGCCGAAGCACTTTCAACAACATGAATCAAAATGTAGTTGCTTTTCATGCCTCCCTGTCCAATAGCAAATGCAAGAAGTTTTTCATCCTGGCTACTGAAATCAAGGGCGATTGCAATTTTACGAAATGTTGGGATTTCAAGGTTTACTATCGATTTTCCCACGCCGTGTAAAGGCGTTTCTTTTAACGGCTTTTTACTGATCCAGGGATGAATCAAAATAAATATCAATAGTGTTAATGCTCCGGTCAAAACAAACACCGAAACTATTTTCCATATCAGCAGACCTGGCTGGTTAAATAGTTTTTGCCCCTCCTCCAATACAAGTTTGAAATTTAGAAAAAGGAGCAGCGTAGCTATCACCCATGCAACAATTAATGTGCTATTTTTTATACGGAATACACCCATCTTTTTTTTATCACTCACAAAATGTATAAGTGGTATTACTGCAAATCCAAGTTGCAGACTCAATATAACCTGACTTAAAACCAACAGCTGGTCGACTTGTTGTTCTCCGGATACACCAATTACCAGAACAGCTGGAATGATGGCTAATAGTCTTGTAATAAGTCTGCGTAATAAAGGATTTATACGGAGATGCAGATAGCCTTCCATTACTATCTGACCAGCCAGTGTGCCGGTTATTGTTGAGCTTTGCCCCGCGGCAATCAGGGCGACTGCGAATAGTATGGAAGCCATCTTTGAACCCAGGAGCGGCGACAATAACTTGTGAGCGTCCGTAATGGAAGCTATATCAGTCCTGCCAGACTTAAAAAACACAGCCCCGGCAAGAATCAGAATAGCGGCGTTTACTAAGAATGCCAAATTGAGCGCAATGGTGGAGTCCCAAAGATTCAGCTTTATAGCTCTTTTTATATGGACATCATCTTTTTGAATTTTTCTCGTCTGAACCAGGGCAGAATGCAAATACAGATTATGAGGCATAACGGTTGCTCCGATAATTCCTATGGCAACATACAACGCAGCTGAACTATGTAGCGTGGGTATTAATCCCCGACTTATTTCTGGGAAACTTGGTTTTGCAAGAAATATCTCTATAAAAAAGGAAATCCCGACAATGGCAATCAAACTAAGAATAAACACCTCCAGTTTCCGCATACCAAGTCGTTGCAGAAAAAGTAAAAGAAACGTATCCAGGGCGGTAATTGCGACACCATAAATAAGAGGAAGGCCCGTTAATAACTGAATTCCAATTGCCATTCCCAGAACTTCAGCAAGATCACAAGCTGTAATGGCAATTTCAGCCAGAATGTACAGGCAGAAATTAGCTAATTTGGGGTAAGCCTCCCTGTTTGCCTGCGCCAAATCTCTGCCTCTTACTATGCCAAGGCGGGCCGAAAATCCCTGCAGAACGAGTGCTATGATATTACTCATTACAAGCACCCAAAGCAATTGATACCCAAACTGGCTTCCTCCGGCAATATCTGTAGCCCAGTTGCCAGGATCCATATAACCCACACTTACCAGGTATGCAGGGCCAAAAAAAGAAAATATCTGTTTCCAACGGGGGCCTGTCTGGTTAACTGTGACAGAACCATGGACCTCGCTTAAAGACAAATCGTTGAAATTTGATTGCTTCATTGACCAAAACTGGCGTTTTCCTTAATAAATGATAATCAGTGTGAACAAATCTAAAATTTGTTCACAATACCTGATGGAAAATAATAGCCGGCCGGGTAATTGCTGAATCTTTACTTTTGATTTTTAATTAGGTGGCATGCGATTTATGAAATTGTTGCTTGTTTTTGCAATTCTGTCCGTTTTGATATCGTGCCGTCATAAATCCTCAAACGGAGACGGAGGAATAAAAAAAATCGATCCTGATGATTTTCTGGCAACGTTTCGACCGCTGAAGCTGCCATTAAATTTTGCAGACAGCTCACTTTCAAGAAAGCCCGGTGATTCGGCACTAAGCTGGGAAGTCTATAATCAGTTTTTACCAGATTCTCTCATTCAGAAATATTTTGGAAAATCGATAAAACCAAGATTGTATGCATCAGGAAGTCTGGTAGTTAAGAATGCAGAAACTTATCTGTTATTAAAAGCCTTATCGCCCACAAAAAAAATATTGTATGTTGCCTGTCTGGATAAAGAACGAAAATTCAAAACCGGGTTAGCGTTGGTAATAAGGGATGAAGAATCTGAATTCAGATATGCAGCCGCCATTGACAATAAATATACGATTTCACTGAGTCGATTCAGGAAGGACAATGAAAGTCGAAGTTTTCTTGTTCGCACAGTCTATGTATATAATGAAGAAGGGATTTTTACACTGATAATGCGTGAATCTAATGAGGCCAAACCAAAGATTGCGCAAATCTACAATCCTATAGATACGCTGAGTCATAAACATAAATACACCGGCGACTATATACAGGACAGGAGAAATTTTATCTCCTTCCGGGATGGAAAGAACAACTCAATGCTTCGTTTTTTTGTTCATTTCGAAAAAGATAATGGGAACTGCAATGGCGAACTCAAAGGAGAGGCTCATTTTGTATCTTCCACCGTGGCCCGGTATATTGCGAACGGAGATCCCTGTTCTGTGGAATTTAACTTCTCCGAAAAAGCAGTTAAAATGAAAGAGTTAGAAGGATGTGGAAATCATCGGGATATTCGTTGTTATTTTGACGGCGTTTATGCCAAACAAAAAGAAGCAAATCCTAAATCGCCCAAACAGAAGCGACGATAAAATAAAATAAATACCCATCCGTTTACTCAATCTATATGAATTTTACAAATTTTACAGTTCCCTACTCAGTTGACAGCCGTTTTGCAAAAAAAGTTGCCTATTTCTCCATGGAGTTTGCGGTTCATCAACCGTTGAAAATATATAGTGGAGGACTCGGCTTTCTGGCCGGCTCCCACGTCAGGAGCGCCTATGAACTTCGCCAGAATACCATCTTTATAGGGATCCTCTGGAAATATGGATATTATGATCAGGCGCGAAATCAGGATCAGAGTCTGCAGGTAACCTGGGTTGAAAAACAATATCCATTTTTACAGGATACTGGAATCAAGTTTCAAATTAATATCCACGATCACCCTGTTTGGGTAAAAGCCTGGTACCTTCCTCCTGAGACATTTAATGGAGCTCCGCTGTTTTTGTTAAGTACTGACCTGACTGAAAATGATTACGTTTCTCAAACGATCTGTCATAGATTGTATGATGCCAACCTTGCAACCAAAGTGGCACAATTTATCCTTCTGGGAGTTGGCGGAGCTAAACTTGTGGATCAATTAAATTTCCAGCCAGATCTGTATCATTTAAACGAGGCACATGGGATAAGTGCTGCTTTTTACCTCTATCAGAAATTCAATAAGAATCTGGCCGAAGTGAAAAAAAGGCTCGTATTTACTACACACACGCCTGAGGAAGCCGGCAACGAAAAACACGATATGCAACTCTGTTTCGATATGAGCTATTTCTGCGGATTATCGATACAGGAAGCCGCTGCATTGACGGGTATGGAAGATCATCTGTTTAATCATTCGCTGGCAGCACTTCGCTTTTCCCACCTTGCCAATGCTGTATCCAGATTACATGGAAAAGTTGCGCAGATTATGTGGAGTAAATATCAGGGGATTTGTCCTATAATTTATATTACCAATGCACAAAACTGGACTTATTGGGCCGACAAACAACTTTATAAAAAATTAGATGAAGGAGATAATTTTTGGTGGGACGACCGCAAACGTTTTTTGAAAAAGAGATCTTTTGAATTGGTGGCCGACCAAACGGGTCGATTATTTAATCCGGATATTTTCACCATAGTATGGGCACGCAGATTTGCGGGTTACAAAAGAGCGGATCTGATTGCAAGGGACAAGAAAAAGTTTACGGAGTTACTCAACAATAAAAATTATCCGGTACAGATTATCTGGGCCGGAAAGCCCTATCCAATGGATTATCCTGCAATAAACGACTTTAATTATCTGGTCCAACTAAGCAAAGAATATGCTCAGGTGGCAGTTTTAACAGGGTACGAATTGAGTTTATCCAGAAGGTTAAAACAGGCGGCAGATTGTTGGTTAAATAATCCAAGAGTTCCCAGAGAAGCTTCTGGCACCAGCGGTATGACCGCTGCTATGAACGGTGCTGTCAATTTTTCGACTGACGACGGCTGGATCCCGGAATTCATAAACCACGGCAACAATGGGTTTTTAATTGGAAAGTCTGACTATAGCAACATGACCGTCCCGGAACAGGATGAACTGGATTTGAATTCGCTGTATGATGTTCTGCAAAATCAAATTCTACCGCTTTACTATGAGCAAAAAGATACCTGGCGGCAGGTAGTAAAAAACGGCATGCGTGATGTCCGTTTCCAATTTGATTCAGGAAGGATGGTCACTGAATATTATGAGAAGCTTTACATTTAATCACTCATAGTGTTTGGTGTATGGTGCATAGTCAATGGTGTAAGTTTTAGCCATTAACCAAAAACCATCTACCATAAACTATTTCACAATTTCCAGCAGCTCTACATCAAATATCAAAGTAGATCCGGGTTTTATATCCTGGCCCATTTGCTGATCTCCGTATGCAAGTGAAGAGGGTATGAACAGACGATATTTACTACCTGTATTCATTAACTGGAGGGCTTCTGTCCAGCCGGGAATTACGCCATTTACATTAAATTCTATTGGATGCCCCTGTTTTACAGAGCTGTCGAATATTGTTCCATCTAATAATTTCCCTTCATAGTTACATTTTACCTTGTCAGTAGCTGCTGGTTTAGGGCCGGTACCTTCCTGTAATACTACATATTGAAGTCCGCTCGCCGTAGTCACTACTCCTGGTTTCGTTTTATTTGCTGCAAGAAAAGCTGCTCCTTCTTTCTTGGCCACTGAAGCTTTTTCTTGTTTAGCTTTTTCTACATAAGTCATGAGTATCTGATTACACTGCTGCTCAGTCAACAAAGTGTTGCCACTACCCATTTTGTCAGAAATGGCCTTATTAACCATTACCTGGTTAACATGTGTTATTCCCTGTTGTTTATAGAATGAAGCTACCAGCAAGCCGATACTGTAGCTAAGTGAATCTGTCTCGTTTGTCAGTTTACCCGGACTTACAACTGAAGTTGTATGTGATGGAGTTTTTTTTGTTGTTTGGGCGAATATTTGAAAACTTATCATTGAAATCGAAAAAAGAAGAACAAATTTTTTCATGATTTATTTTTGCAGCCGCAAAAATAAGAAAACTCTTTATCCATTATAAGAAACCTTTTCAGGCGTCCGTAGTTGTTAACATTTTCTTTGTTTTTAAGTCAATACTTTTAACATGCGACATTGTAATATTGCCGCTTATAAAACGTTTTAATAAAAAGGGCCCTTTCGGCCGGGAAAATTCAATCTTAATGAAAAGACTACTTACAATCTTATTTCTTTTGGGTGGTATCGCCGCAATAGGTCAATCCAGCAGTGTTCTTGGAAGTCTTGAAAAGAAAGTCACTGGTAATAACAGTTCATCACTGAGTTCCGACGATATCGTTGCAGGTCTCAAACAGGCTCTTTCTTTAGGTGCACAAAAAAGTGCTGATCGCCTTTCCGCTGTCAATGGATTTTTGGACGATAAGGCAGTTAAAATTCTGCTTCCCGATCAGGCCCAGAAAGCCGAAAAAACACTCCGGAGCCTGGGCATGGGAAAATTAGTAGACGATGCAATAACCAGCATGAATCATGCTGCCGAAGAAGCTTCCAAATCTGCAGCACCCATATTTCTGAATGCTATTAAGAATATGAATGTTACCGACGGCGTAAATATTCTACGCGGTTCAGATACAGCAGCAACAGCTTACTTGCGAAAAAGTGCAACCCCTGGTCTGACAAAAGTATATACCCCAGTGATAGATTCAGCGCTGGAAAAGACTGGTGCTACCAAATACTGGAAAGATGTGTTCGAAACTTATAATAAATTACCTACTACTTTTAATAAGGTAAATCCGGATCTGTCGGCTTACGTAACACAAAAAGCAATCAATGGTATTTTCTATTATGTTGCACAGGAGGAAATAAAAATTCGCAAAGATCCTGCGGCTCAGGTCACTGATTTACTTAAACAGGTTTTCGGAGGAAAATGACGATTACTGCAATTTCAGTGAACGAAAAAGAATACCGGTAATCAGACAAATTACAGTAACAATCCACCACAGGCTGTTAAAACCCAGGTGTGAGGCTATCCAGGTACCACTGGTAGGTCCCAGAACCTGCGATAAGGACCAGGCCATTGCGTAATACCCAGCATATTGTCCCCTATTTTGTATTGACGCTCTGCCCGCCCAATAATTGTTCATAAACGGCATCGCCAGAATTTCACCCATGGTAACAAGGATAACAGAGATCAGTGCGGTATATGTGTACATCGGCAGAAATATATAAACAAGAAACGACATGGAAGTCAGGATGAGTCCATGTGAAATGAAAACCAATGTTTTGTTTTTTGATTCCAGATAAAAAATGAGGACCATTTCAATGACAACAATAATAAGTCCGTTTAAACCCATTAGAATTCCAATATTCAATTCACTCATATGGTAAATGTTTTTGTAGTAAACCGGAATGGTGGAATATAGCTGATAAAAACAAAGACCGTACAATAAAACGAGCGTAATGAAAATCGTAAATTTTTTATCTCTCAGGGGAGATGTTTTTTCCAATTCCGACATGGGGTTAACCCTTTCTTTTTCCACTATTTCAGATGGTTTTAATAAATAGTATAACATAACGGCCGCGAAAATATTAGTAAAACCGTCTATCCAGAAAAGCAGATGATAATTGAATGAAGCGATAAAACCACCCAGCGTTCCGCCAACTGCCCACCCAAGATTTATTGCCAACCGATTCAACGAATAAGAACGGGTTCTGTTATCAGGGCGGCTATACTGGGCAATCGCAGCGTTATTTGCAGGACGGAATGCATCGTTGACCAAGCTGAGTATAAAAGTAAACAGGCATATCAGCGGATAACTTTTCATGAGACCCAATAAAATGAACAAAATACCGCCCCCGGTTAAAGTAAATAGTTGAATTTGGCGAAAGCCAATTTTGTCCGTCAGTTTGCCTCCGATCAGTGCGCCGCATACCGCACCGGCTCCGAATAATCCCACCACTATTCCAGCCTTGAAAAGAGAAAACCCGATTCCCGTAAGATATATGGTCATGAAAGGTAACACCATCGTACCGCTGCGGTTTACAAGCATCACCAGCGACAATAGCCAGGTGGAACGCGATAATCCTCTATAAGCGTTCAAATAAAGATATCGCGTAGCATACAAGGGTTTGAGTAAATTCATTATTTGAACAATCGGGTAGTAACTCTCCGTTAACTTAAATTTTATATAAATTGCTTTTTTTCAAAAGTAAGAAAGCTCAAAAAATATTTGATGAAAAAGAGGATTGGAATTTTGTCTTTCACATTTGCGCTACACCTGAGTTTTCTTTTAAACATCCAATATGCATCTGCGCAGAATAACAAATATAACGATCACGGATGGCAATTAGAAGACTATCGAAAGGATAGTGTTTTCGGAGCTGGTGTAAACTACGCTTATGAAAATTTACTTAAAGGAAAAAAATCTTTTTCCGTAGTTGTTGCTGTTATAGATGCGGGAGTAGATACGGCACACGAAGATTTGATGGGCCACATCTGGACAAACTCAAAGGAAATCCCGGGAAATGGAATAGACGATGACCACAATGGATATGTGGATGATGTGCATGGATGGAATTTTCTGGGAGGCAAAGATGGCCGGAATATTATCGTTGAGAGCTATGAATCATATCGCGAATTCTACCGGCTTAAATATGAAACTGGCGGAGAAAAGTTTTCTGACAGCGTATATCGGAATAAGGTTAGAAAATATGTGTTGAGTGATTCCACACAAGTGGCACGCGCCGTTTTTTTTCTGACGCAGGCTATACCACAGATGAACATGGCCGACAGTATTTTTAAAATGAATCTTCACAAGGATTCGATTTATTATAATGATGTGGTACAATTCCAACCTTCCGATTCCGGATCGGCGACCCTGAAAAAAAATGTTTTAATGTATTTCAAACGATATGGTATTACATCTGAAATGTCGTTGGGTAGTTTCGCAACAGAAGCAAATCAATACTTGCAAGTTTCAAAACAAAGACTAACATATTTTAGTGGAGATCCGAATGCCCAACGAAGAGAAGTGGTGGGTGACGATTACAACAACATCAACGACAGGAATTATGGTAACAACAATGTATCTGCCGGAACTCCATCACACGGAACCCATGTAGCTGGCATCATTGCAGCTTCACGGGGAAATGGCAAAGGTATTGACGGCATCGATGCACAGGTATATATTATGGTTTTAAGAGCAGTCCCTGAAGGTGACGAGAGAGATAAGGATATTGCCCTCGCCATACGATACGCGGTAGATAATGGCGCACGTGTGGTTAATATGAGTTTTGGAAAATATTTTTCTCCGGGGAAAAATATGGTGGACGATGCTGTACGTTATGCGGAAGCACACGACGTGCTTCTAATTGAAGCTGCGGGTAATGAATCTCAAAATCTCGACTCAATAACACATTATCCCAATCCGCAGTATAAGATGTCAGGCAGAAATACATGCTGCTGGATCACTGTGGGTGCAAATAGTGGAGGTCCCGATAGCATGATTCTTGCCCGGTTTTCCAATTATGGGAAGAAAGAAGTTGATTTATTCGCCCCTGGTGTAAAAGTTTATTCTGCACTTCCGGGAAACAGGTATGCATCTTATAGTGGAACCAGTATGGCTGCTCCCATAGTCAGTGGTATTGCTGCGCTGCTGCTCGAATATTATCCCGCTTTAAGTGCTCGTCAGTTAAAAAATATACTCACCCAAACAGTAATGAAATTACCAAAAAACCGGGTGAAAGGGCCGGGTGCTGGCCAATGGGTTGATTTCAGTCAATTATCCTCAAGTGGCGGGATTATAAACGCATATGACGCACTTCTGATGGCGGAAAGTATGAAGGGTGAGCATGAAAATGTAGAGAAACGATAATCTCGTCTGTCGTCAAAGATTGATTTTAACAAATCAAACAATTTTTGATAATAGACATCGTTAATAATTTATCATCCTTTGAAACCCAAAATCTGATCCCTATGTCCCCTAACATCGACAACCAGCAGGATCGTCTCGCAGAGATCTTCCGTCAACTGGATAACCAGATAACTCAGGAAAGTAAAGTTGCATTTCTTAAAATCCAGAGCTGGCAATTTGCAGTCCGCACACCGGAAATCGGTGCAACCTATCTAAGGGAAGCTGCATCCATGATCACACAATCTCTTCTTTCATTTGTACCAAACAGTTTTGTTTTGAGTGAAGAAGGGTATTATGTGAATCCTCTGGAAAATTAATCTTCAGGAAAAACTGACGCACTCTTTTAATTCCTTTTCTGTATAGGCAAGATTGTATTGTTTTAATACGTCATCTGGTACACCATTCCACTGATTCGGCGTATTGCCGACATATCCAACATCTTTTACTCCAATCTCCGAAGTATAGAATCCTGTAGCAGTAAGATTTCGCATCAGATTAAAAAACGCAACACCTTGCATCATTTCTGGTTTTGCTTTCTTGGGCCACGCTATTTCATCTACCATCTCCATTTGTTGCTTCCCATCACAATCCTTAAAAGCTTTTGTATATCGGTTAAGACATTGCATATCGAGCCATCTCAGACCGCCACGTAAAGGAGTTTGATGTTCGGGCATATCCTTAACAATAAATTCTATGAAATCCGGAACTTTTGCATCGGAGGCGCTGCCACTAATGTCATCTTTTGGTATAATAATATTTGAAAGAATCGTTATCGAGGCCATCTCTTCGGGTGTAAAAAAGGCGGGTTCGGCATCGATCATTTTTTCATAAGCAAGTTCCTCTTTCATTCTATTGATACCAGATACAATCATCTCTTTTTCCGTGGAAGCTGGCGCAACAGGACTATTTTCATGTTGTTTACAGGCTTCAGCAATGGCACCTATTGAAATTCCTCCAATCACCAGCGTCTTGATCGATTTTCGTCTGTCCATGATTGTTATTTTAAATATTTTGTTTTTTCATCTGTTCGACAATGTATTCACTTGTTCGCATGGAAAGCGCCAGTATTGTCCATGTTATGTTTTTGTCGGCCTGGGAAACAAAAGGACCTCCATCCACGCAGAAAAGATTCTTACATTCATGCGCCTGACTGTATTTGTTTAAAGGCGCATGCTTCGGATCATTGCCCATTCGCACGGTGCCTGCTTCGTGAATGATGTTCCCCGGTGCATGCAGTCCGTAATTATTATGTTTTCCGTCGTCGCCTCCCCAGGTAATCTTTGCACCCATACTATCTAGAATCTCGGCGAAGGTCTGTTTCATGTGTTTTGCCTGATTGATTTCGTAGTCGGTATAGGATGTGTTGAAACGTAAAACGGGAATTCCATACTTGTCGACAACCTGCGGATCAATTTCACAATAACTTTCTCTTCTGGCAATGGCTTCCCCGCGACCGGCCATTCCCACGTGAGCCCCAAAAAAGTAACGATAATCTTCTTTTAGAGAAGCACCATAACCGCCGGCTTCTTTTTGTTTTCCGTTGATTTTGTATTGTCCGTTTAAATTTTCAATTCCCCAGTTAAAACCATATAACGGCATGCCGAATCCGCCGCCATATTCGATATGGTAGCCACGCGGAAAATCCAGTTTTTTGTTGTCGAGCCACCAGGGACTATAAACATGCATTCCACCAACACCATCTTCGTTATACCTTTTCCTATTGAATAGTTCGGGAACGATTCCCCCCATATCAGCCCCGGTTGAATCATGCAGATATCTTCCCACAACGTCACTGCTGTTGGCAAGACCGTTCGGATGTCTGTTCGATTTGGAGTTCAATAAAAGCCTCGCGCTTTCACAGGCACTCGCGGCAAGTATTACCGTACGACCACTTACCTGATATTCCTGCATATCTTCTTTATTCACATAGGAAACACCGGTTGCAAGTCCGTCTTTGTCGGTTAATACTTCTCGGGCCATTGAGTTGGTAACTAAATCGATATTTCCAGTTGCCAGGGCAGGAATAACTAAACAGGATGATGCTGAAAAATCGCCGTATACTTTACAGCTCCTGCCACACTGCGCACAAAAAAAACAAGCTCCCCTTTCTTTATTAATCTGTTTGGTCAGAATAGAAAGCCTGGATGGTATAACTGGTACGCCGGCCTTTTTACCTGCATTTTTTATGAAGAGTTCATGAAGCCTGGGCTTCGGGGGAGGTAAAAAAATACCGTCGGGATCATTATACAATCCTTCATTAGTACCAAAAACTCCCAACATCTGATCGATTTTGTCGTAGTAGGGTTTTACATCGTCGTAACCTATGGGCCAGTCGTCACCAAGCCCGTCAATACTCTTTCTTTTAAAGTCCAGAGGACCGAAACGAAGGGAAATACGACCCCAGTGATTTGTTCTGCCTCCCAGCATTCTCGCCCGCCACCATTCCCATTTAGTGTCTCCTACATGGGTGTATGGTTCTCCATCGATTTCCCAACCCCAATAGCAACCGTCAAAGTCGCCAAACGGCCGGAATTTGGTACTGGCACCCCGTCTTGGTGATTCCCATGGATTTTTTAGTTGGTTGGAGTCTTTTTTGGGATCGAACATAGGTCCGGCTTCAATCAGACAAACTTTTAAACCTGCGTGCGCCAAAACATAAGCAGCCATGCCACCACCTGCGCCTGATCCGACAATTACTGCATCATATTTTTTTGGCTGTTTTCGTATCTGAAGATCTCCCATGGTACTATCGTCGGTTGAAAATATTATGAAAGAATAAATTTAATGGATAAAAAATAAAGGCGAATTCTTTTTTAACTCCAGCTCGCCTAAATGTGAAGTTTGTTTTTTTCCTGACAAATCGTCAAGCTATTGCACCCAATAATAGTCCCAGCTTTATTCGGGGTTTCTTCGAGATTTCTTCGAGAGTTCTTCGAGAGTTCTTCGGGTATTCCCGAAGCTATACAGAAGAAATCTCGAAGAAACCCCGAATAATTCCCGAATAAATATATAAGTCTTTAGGGTAAGTACCCGACCGGCAACTGCGAAATTGGCAGTACGTCCCGTACTGAAAAACCTTTATAGCCTGTAATCATTTGAATTAACTTGCTTAAAATTTTTTGATGAAATCTTCAGCGGTGTATATCGTTTCCGCATTAAGAACTCCAATAGGCAGTTTCGGCGGATTGTTAAAAGATATTTCGGCGACCAGACTGGGATCTCTTGTGATTCGTGAATTGATTTCCAGATCGGGGATTGCCTTAGAGGAAGTTGGTGATGTTTTCATGGGTTCAGTTTTACAAGCCAACCTTGGACAGGCGCCCGCAAGACAAGCGGCTAAATTTGCAGGTTTGCCGGATACTGTAAACTGTACTACGGTAAATAAAGTTTGTGCAAGCGGTATGAAGTCCATTGCAGTGGGAACGCAGCATATTTTACTGGGCGATTCGGAAGTGGTAGTTGCAGGAGGAATGGAGAGCATGAGCAATGCGCCGTTTTATGCGGATCAGATGAGATGGGGAAATAAATATGGAAATAGTTTACTGATCGATGGTCTTGCAAAAGACGGATTGACCGACGTGTACGATGGCAAGGCGATGGGCAATGCCGCGGAACTCTGCGCTTCAACTTGTGGAATCAGCCGGGAAGATCAGGACAAATTCGCAATAGAAAGTTACAGACGCTCACAGGAGGCTTGGAAAACGGGCAAATTCGCTGATGAAATCGTTCCGGTTGAATTACAGAAAAAAGGAGAAACAATTCGAATATCACAGGACGAGGAGCCCTTCAATGTAAAATTTGAAAAGATACCAACACTAAAACCAGCTTTTCAAAAAGATGGTACTGTTACCGCCGCCAACGCAAGTTCTATGAACGATGGGGCCGCTGGCATGGTATTGGTGAGTGAGGGAAAATTAAAATCATTAGGACTGAAACCACTCGCAAGAATTCTTTCTTATGCAGACGCCGAACAGGCGCCCGAATGGTTTACAACTTCTCCGGCAATAGCAGTTCCCCGTGCTGTTGAAAAAGCCGGGTTGAGGATGAATGACATTCAATTTTGGGAACTCAATGAAGCATTTGCGGTGGTCGGAATTGAGAACAGTAAAAGAATGAAACTGGATCCTTCAAAAGTAAATCTGCACGGTGGAGCAGTTTCATTAGGTCATCCGCTGGGATGCAGCGGCGCCAGAATTCTTGTAACACTTCTTCATATTCTACAACAGCAAAAAGCCAGATATGGTGCGGCTGGAATCTGTAATGGAGGTGGAGGTGCCAGTGCGATGGTTATAGAAAATCTCTTATAAACCATGCAGGAACTGGTCGTGAATGTAATCAACAACTTTCACGAGACTTTTTGTTTCTTCAAACACTTTAAGTTGCCTGTCGGCTCCGGTTCCCTTTTCAAACATTTTTGGAATAATACTGATGGCATCTCGAACACCGAGCGGATCTACCACATCTTCAATAAAATCGAGTAACTCATATATCAGGACACGCGTATTAACTTCTTCTTCCTTTCCAAAATCAATCAGGTGTCCATCAATCCCGTACCTGCTGGCCCGCCATTTATTTTCATTTATCAACGCCCGCTGGTAAATAATAAAATTCAGATTCTGCGTTCTGAGTTTATAAATTTTTGCACATATAGCCTGAAACAACGCTGCTATACAAATGGTTTCCTCCACTGTCATGGGAACATCACAGATCCGGAATTCAACCGTATTGAAGAATGGATGCACGCGAAGATCCCACCAGATTTTTTTTGCATTATCGATGCAATTTGTCTTCACCAGTAACTTGATGAAATTTTCATAAGCTTCAATACTTTCAAAATATTCGGGTATGCCTGTGCGTGGAAATTTATCAAACACTTTGGTGCGATAAGATTTATACCCGGTACTACGGCCTTCCCAAAAAGGAGAATTGGTACTCAAAGCGTAGATGTGTGGAAGAAAATATCGGGTAGAATTTGCGATGTGGTTGGCCATCTCTCTGCTCTCCATTCCTACATGTACATGTAAACCGAAAATCAGGTTACTGCGCGCAGCTTCCTGAAGTTCATTCACAATTTCATTGTATCGGGCATGATCCGTTATCAGCTGACTTTCCCAGTGACTGAATGGATGAGTACCTGAAGCACCTACCCATAATCCCTGATCAGCTGCAATTTGTGAAATGGTTTTACGAAGCGTGGATACATCCTGATAAGCTTCAGTAATATTTCTGCAAATATCTGTTCCCACTTCAACTACTGCCTGATGCATTTCTGCCTTTACTTTATCACGGATCATTTTTTGACCCTCTATCACGATTTTTTGTTCATGACTTTTCAATTCCCTGCTTTCAGGGTCGATAACCATGTATTCTTCTTCGATACCCAGTGTGAAATTTTGGTAATTAATATTTGCCATACAACAAGTGTGAGAGTGTGAGAGTGTGAGAGTGTGAGAGTGTGAGAGTGTGAGAGCCAAGAAATGCAGGTTTTACTCTCACATTCTCACATTCTCACACTGGTTTATCCCATCAACGGTTTTTGAAGTGTACTTTTTTTAATATATTCTCCCCATGTAAGATTGTCCAGGCCCTCTCTGGCCTCCAGGGCCCGCTCAATGGCGTAATTTGCTGCGGTTTCAACTACCCAGTTGAAGTTTTCTTCCCCTACACTCGTTCTTTCAGCATCGGGAGCGGGATTACAAAAGTCAATAGCGTATGGAATCCCGTCTTTCACCGCCAGCTCAACTGTATTAAAATCATATCCCAGATATTTATTAATTCGCAAAACGATCTGTTCCATTTGCCGAAGTCTTTCTTCGGATGGATTGAAATCCGCGACATAACGCAGATGATGCGGATTTCTTGGTTCATAAGACATGATTCTTACATATTTTCCTCCAATGCAATAACACCTGTAATATTCTTCAAATACAATTTCTTCCTGAAGGAGCATTACCAGACGACCTGTTTCACTATGTTTTTGATAAAAATCCTCTGCATTTTGGATCTTATAAACATTTTTCCATCCGCCACCTGCAAACGGTTTCATATACGCGGGAAAACCTACATATTTAAAAATGGATTCCCAGTCTAGCGGATAAGCCAGATTCGAAAAAGAGGAATCAGAAGTGTCTTCGGGCAGATCGCGGGAAGGCAGAATCACCGTTTTGGGAACAGGCACTCCAATTTTTACCGCCAGCGCATTATTGAAAAATTTTTCGTCAGCACTCCACCAGAATGGATTGTTAATAACAGCCGCTCCACTAACAGCGGCATTTTTTAAAAAAGCCCTGTAAAATGGGACATCCTGTGAAATGCGATCAATGATCACGCTGTAACCGCTGGACTCGCCCTGCTGTACCTTATCAATTAGAACTGATTCAGCATGTACACCACGAATATTTTTCTCGTTCACAGCTTCAATAAATGCCATGGGAAAACTTCTTTCTTTGCCATAAAGAACGCCGATCTTTTTCATGCGGTTTATTTATATCAGGAAGTTAGTTGATTAAAGAGAGATACTGAGGAAACATTTCCCGCCAAACCGGCCAGTCATGGGTTGCATTTGGTCTTAAATCCAACCAGTGTCGGATATTTTTTTGCTGCAGGATCAGGTCCATGCGCTCGTTGTCGGGTTTGCAAATATCATATTCACTCGTTCCCAATACAATGCCCATTTTCCAAAGATTTGGATTGTTATCGCCAGGTATAAAATCTACCGGATTGTTGAAATATATGGTATCATCATAATAACCGTCCGTAAATTGTTTTATATCAAATGCACCACTCATGGAGAAGCAATAACTCGCCTGACTTGGATGTCTGAAAGCCGTGTTCACCGCATGATACCCGCCAAAGCTGCAGCCTGCAAAAGCCATTCTCTCATATCCGGTTTCATGTTGGGCCCAGGGAACGAGTTCTGTTGAAATCATTTGATCGTAACGGTCCTGATTGTACGCCCGTTGATAAGGTGGGATGGATTTATTATACCAGCTGTCCGCGTCGATACTGTCGGGACAATATATTTTCACTTTACCATTTTCAACAAACCAGTGCGCTGCTTCTATCATTCCCTGATCCTTATTTTGATAATAAGCGCCTTTGGATGTAGGAAATAAAATAACAGGTTGCCCGCCATGACCGAAAACAAGCATTTCTATATCACGATCCAGAGATGGTGAATGCCATTTGTGATATTCTTCCTTAATATTCATGAGTAAATGTGTTGGTGGGCATCCAAATTTATTTTTAAAATGCTATAAAAACAAATGAACTCCCTATTCTTCCCTATTTTTGAAAATATGCAGTCCGTTCACCCGGAAATAAGCACATTGGAGACTTTGTCATTTCCTTCCGAAATACTGGAAAGATCTATACGTATTGATTTTTATCTTCCTCCGTCCGGCGTAGACCAGTCTTTTGAGGTATTACTTATCAATGATGGCCAGGATCTGCAAACGATGGACTTTGGGGCCATTTTGAGTAGAATGTATCGTCAGCAACTCATCCGGCCAATACTTTGTGTCGGTATTCACGCCGGACCTCTTCGAAAATTTGAATATGGTACAGCAGTTACACCTGACTATAAAGGTCGTGGTAATCTTGCTGGCAGGTATCTTAAATTTATAACTGATGAATTGGTGCCTGCAATACATCTGCTCTTTCCCGGTAAACTGAAAGATCTTTGGGCATTTGCAGGATTTTCATTAGGCGGTTTAAGTGCTTTGGATATCACCTGGAGACATGGAACCTTATTTAATATTGCGGGCGTTTTTTCAGGATCACTCTGGTGGCGCACGCTCGATAAAGATGATCCGGCATATAAAGACGAACTGCATCGAATCATGCACAATCAGATTAGTGTAAGTCAGTTTAATCCAGGTATGAAATTTTTCTTTGAATGTGGAACGGCAGATGAATCCGCAGATCGAAATAACAATGGGATTATTGATTCAATCGATGATACCAGGGACCTGATTGCAACACTGGTTGCAAAGGGTTATGATCTGCTCTCGGATATTTACTATTTTGAAATTACCGGTGGTAAACATGACATCGAAACCTGGGCACTTGCGTTTCCCACTTTTCTGCAGTGGGGGTTTAAAGCGTAAGGCGTAAAGCGTAAGGCGTAAAACGTAAAGCCTGAAGCGCTCTTTGCAGTATGCTGAAATCTTTGATTTGTAAAAATTATTCATTTTCACATTTCCACACAGATTTAGCCTTGAGCTCTACGCCTTAAGCTTTACTGTATAAACACTGTTTTATTTACGACTCCGCCATCAGTTGCGGTAGCGAGACCACCTCCCTCGCTGCTCAGACTCAATTGATAAATGAAGTTGCCGGAAATCGTAAGTTTGGAATTTGGGATAGACGTTACTCCCGTCACCCGAATTATCGAAGTCCATGGATTTACATCATTCACATTGGCAGAACCAAGAACCCTCGTCAGTTTAATTGGTGCAGAGGAACTGCCATAACTGTACACAGGGGAGCCGCTGGCAGACGATTTGATCGTTAGATAGGTGTACACACTCAGCGTGTCGTACATCGTTCCCGCTACAGTCAGGTAGATGGTGTCACCCACGTTTACTGTGTCCTTTGTGTGATTCATTGATGTCACCGTAAAGTTATTTGCAATAGGTGGAGTGTACGGTGGAACACTGGTGTTCTTGGTACAACTAAAAGTCAGAATGCCCGAAAATATCAGAGAGAATAAATATATCTTTTTCATTTTTCTTCGAATTAGTTATTTAGTTAAATAAGTACTTTATTCCAAACTGTAGTTGCCAGCGTGAAACAATAGATGTGTTATTTGAAAAACTATTTACGAGGGGTACAAAATTGGTTGCATCTGCATATGGAAACGAAAACAGGGGAGTTTTACCATCGGCAGCCATTCCTTCAAATGTTAAAGGAGTCGTAGTATTCTGAAGTTTTACAAGTCCCCAGTTTTTATTCAGGAAATTTCCAACGTTTATTAAATCCAGAGATAACCTCAATGTGTGTTTATCAGTCTCACCTTTGATCCTTGTATTGAAGTATATATCCTGCGTAATATTCATATCCAAATCTTTGAAGAATGGAAATACTACCGCATTTGCTTCTGCATATTGTCCGCGATGTCTTGACAGGTAATGATCCTGATTGATAAAACTGTTTAACTGAGACCAGATCTGCGCGGATGTCCTGGGATCTTTTGCAGTTCCAGTGGTGGTTCCCGACATCGTTGCACTGTTATAAGAGCCCACATCAATCAGATTAATCTCACCCGAATTTCTTGGGATATATATTAGATCATTTCCGGAATTACCATCACCATTCAAATCGTTTCCGTAAGTATACGATCCAACACCTGATGGAGCTGCCTGAAATATGAGTCCTACAGAAGTAGCATAATGGTCACCATACAGGACACGATAATTTGCTGTCGCGATTACCCTGTGTGGCTGATAATAGTCTGCATAGGCGAGATTCGCGCCATTGGGATCTGCATTGCCGACAGGTCTGCCACTCCATAATGAAGAAGCGGTACTACCGCCGGTTGCAATATTTTTCGCCACACTGTAGGTGTAAGCAACACTCACTGTCAGATTGTGAATAGATTTTTGAATGCGTCCAGTAAGTGTATATGCATAACCTTGTGAGGCATTCTTCATTAAAATGGCACTACTCAAATTCGGCGTATCCGGAGATGCTCCTCCCGCTCCCTGACCGTACCAGTATTTATTACTCGTAGATGAACCCGTGAGGTACCTTATCCTGTTATCGGCCCCAGACAAAGCATAACCATTGGATTCATTCAGGTTGAGATTGGAAAAATACACAGCGTTAATATCCTTGGAATAATTTCCTTCTACAGTAACAATCCAGTCGTCTCCTATTTTTTTATCTATTGCAAGTCCTGTTTTAATGATCGTTGGATATTTGAAATTGTGATCAGTTACTGCAGCACCATAACTTGCCGCACTTTGTGTTTTTGCGGGAGGTGTTGTATTAACAGGTGGCGGCGGGTTTGCAATAGCATTTGACGTGAAAGGAACATTAGTATAGTTTCCGCCTGCAATCAAAACTCCATTATTTCCTCCCTGATTAGCCAGCCACACAAATGGAGGTGGACCGTTGAAAATTCCAAAACCACCTCTTACCTGGAGTGTTCTGTCTCCCAATGCGTCCCAGTTAAATCCAATTCTTGGTGAAAGCAATACCGCATTTCCAGGTGCTTTGCCAATATTATAGGATGCACCATTCTTAAATGTGAGATTGTCGAAGTAAGGATTGTCGAGAAACAAATTTTTATAAATGGTCATGTCATATCGGAGCCCGTAAGTTAAAGTGAACGTATTTGTCATTCTCCATTTATCCTGTACAAACAAACCAATTTCGGTTGATCCTGCCGAATAGAATGGGAAAGCCCCGCCCGGTATATTCGACCATTGCTGATAATAATTGTCCACATTGCCTAGTCCGTTTGCCGCATTGTAAAATGCAGTAAGGGAAGGGAACTGATAACTTCCTGCAAAACTGGGTACGAATGCGTCGGTGTATTTTCTTGAATAATTCTGTGTACCGAAGGTAATTTCGTGCGCTCCCTTGTACATAGTCAGTATGTCTGACAATTGATACACGTCTGTATTGATCAGGTTATTGTAAGTATAGGTTTCATATCCAAAGGAAGCATATACGTTACTGCCATTCAGGATATCGACCATGGGCATGGTAGTTCCCGGAACTCCCGGTGCACGGGGGTCTCTTTCTTTAGTATATCCAATTTGGAATTTATTTGAGAGTGTATTATTAAATCTTGTATTTAGTTCGATGAGATAAATGTCAAAATTATTGTTGATCACGTATTTGCTGCCACTGTAAGGGAGACCGAATGTATAGTTTTGCGAAGCGGGTCCTTTAACAAATCCCGCGCCTGCACGACTTGTGCTCTGAGGTTGTTCTGAATAAGATCTCAGGTAATTGTATTTTAATGTCAACGTATTTTTGTTGTTGATATTAAAGTCAATTCTTGCAGTGATTTTTTTGCTCGCTGATGCAAATGAGTATCCCTGGAAAGCACCTGGGTCATAATTGTATTTGGTTTTAAGAAAATTTGCCAGGGCAGTCAGCGAATCGTAATTCGCCTGTGAAACAACTCCTGCGCTTGGCGACTGGCCGGAAGGTCCTCCGCTCGCAACAACGGTATAGGCAGGGGCTGTTTGTTTTACATCTTCATAGTTTACGAAGAAGAACAACTTATTTTTAATAATGGGTCCTCCAAGTGAAAACCCCCAGGTATTAAAACTAAAAGGTGATTTTGCAACGGTAACATCTTCCACATTATATCCCTGTAAGTTTGGTCCCTTGATATAAGTATAGACACTGGCTCTGAAAGTATTTGTCCCGCTCTTTGTAATGGTGTTCACACCTGCGCCTGTGAATCCTCCCTGTCGAACATCATAAGGAGAAACATTAACCTGAATCTGATCGATGGCCTCGAGGCTTATCGGCTGGGCACCGGTTTGTCCTCCAAGCGTACTCGACAATCCAAATCCGTTGTTAAAGTTTGCGCCATCAACGGTTATATTGTTGTATTGTGCACTCCGGCCTCCGAAACTTGTTCCAAATGAAGTAGTGTTGGCAGTAGGTTCCAGTTTTGTGAAATCAGAAATTGAACGATTGATAGTTGGTAACTGTTCTAATTGGGAACGTGTGATAAATTCCTGACTACCAGTATGACTATTGTTAAAGATTTTGTTTTGACGTGTTGCTGACACCACGACTTCAGTTAGCTGAACAGATTCAGGAGCGAGGGTAAAATCTGAAGTAAAGTCCTGGCCGAGAACAAGATTAATGTTTTCCTGTTTGTCGGTCTTGAAGCCCACATAAGTGATGATAACTGTATATGGACCGCCAATGCGCAGACCAGCAAGATTATAGCGACCGTCTTTCCTGGTGGTGGTCGCATACCGGGTGCCTGAAGGAGTATGAAGCGCGACCACCGTCGCACCTGCCAAACCTAATTTGCCATCTGTTACGGTTCCCAAAATCTGACAAGTCGTTTCCTGTGCTAACGCTAAATAACTGCTAAATACGCATAGCAAGGTAAACAAGAGTTGTTTTCTCATAAAGCGATTCATTTAGTTTGTAAAATAAAGGCACTTGAAAAAAAGAATATTCGTATGGATGATTAAATAACCATTAACAAATACAGCAGCAATCTGATAGGTTTAGAAAGCAATCGGTGGGAACAAAAATCAAAGAATAAAGAAAAGGAAAATTCAAATGTTAAAATTTTTATAACATAATTTTTTATTAACATTCTTTAAAAAGCAATAAATTTTTGTATTTCATTGATCTTGACAATTGCAAATCAATGAATTAGATGGGATATGTAAAGGCATTTATAAATTGTAACTTTAATCCTTAAATAAAATGCATGTTAGACAGAATTGAAGACGCCATAGAATCCATTCGTCAGGGTCGGTTGGTAATTGTTGTAGATGATGAGGATCGCGAAAATGAGGGTGATTTTATCACTGCAGCCCGCAATGCAACCCCCGAAGTAATAAATTTTATGAGCAAATACGGACGCGGTCTCATTTGTGCGCCGCTTGTTGAAGAGCGTTGTGACGAACTGGAACTTGAGCTGATGGTCAATAATAATACGGCTTTGCATGAAACGGCATTTACTGTTTCGGTAGATTTACTGGGGCATGGATGCACCACCGGTATTTCGGCTCATGACCGGGCATTGACAATTCAGGCACTTATTAATCCGCAAACAAAACCAGGTGATCTGGGAAGACCCGGACACATATTCCCCCTTCGTGCAAAAAAAGGAGGAGTATTAAGGAGGGCCGGCCATACAGAGGCAACCATTGACCTCGCTCGTTTGGCAGGATATGAAGCTGCGGGTATTCTGGTGGAAATCATGAATGAAGACGGATCCATGGCCAGATTACCTGAACTAAAGGAAATTGCCAAACGTTTTGATTTTAAATTGATTTCAATTCGCGATCTGATAGAGTATCGTCTGAAAACGGATTCTCTTATAGAAGAAATTGTGAGGGTTGACATGCCAACCAAATTTGGCCATTTCAAATTGATTGCATTCAGAGAAAAAAATACATCCAACGAACACCTTGCGTTATACAAGGGTGAGTGGAAGGAAAATGAACCGGTACTCGTACGGGTTCACTCTTCCTGTTTCACCGGAGACATTTTGGGTTCTCTTCGATGTGACTGTGGCGAACAATTACAAAAAGCCATGCAAATGGTCGAGGCTAATAAAAAAGGTATCATTTTATATATGAACCAGGAAGGCCGCGGTATTGGGTTATTAAATAAATTAAAAGCATATAAGCTCCAGGAGCAAGGAATGGATACGGTGGAAGCAAATCTCCATCTCGGATTCCCTATGGACAAAAGAGACTACGGTGTGGGTGCGCAAATCCTGCGTTATATGGGTGTGAGCCGACTCAAACTGATCAGTAACAATCCCAAGAAAAGATCTGGTCTTTCAGGTTATGGTCTTGAAATAGTAGAAACGATACCAATCCAAATACCGTCAAATCCTCACAATGAGCGCTATTTGAATACCAAGCGCGACAAGCTCGGTCACGAACTGCAGGAACAGGAATGAAGAAAGTATGGGAGTATGGGAGTATGGGAGTATGGGAGTGTGAAACTTTTAATTTGTTACAGCTTAAAAAAGTGGGGTTCATAATGTACTAATCAAAATTTAAAAAATTACTCCCATACTCCCATACTTTCCTCAGTTTTTCGCTTCTGTTGTAGCACCGACCACGGGTTTTTTCTTTTTCTTTAACAGCTCATCAAGTCTGTCGAAGTCACGACGATATGAAATACTGGTTCCCGAACTGTTCATCGTATGATTGCCGAGTGACAGATAGTTATAAGAGTCGCGATAAAAAAAAGTAAGAACAACACGACCGTTTTCAGTAAGCTTCCATTCTGCAGTTACGGTTGGCAAAAATTGCACTGCCGCATAAGTAGCTTGCTGGGTTGTTAAACCAAAATCCAGTGCACTTCCCACCGTAAACGTTAGCCGCTCGTTGAAATAACTTTTAATAACTGAAAGATTCAGATTTGTGCGGTCATAGGTAGACGCACTCGTTTGTTCATTTGTTTCCAGCGCGGTGCCGTTGTAGAATGCGGTATTAAAATTTACACGTATGCTTTTGTCTTTAAATACCCGTTGAAAATAGTTTGAAAAGGAAGAACTCAAAGCGCTGGAAATATAACTGGAGATACTCGATACAAAAATACCACCCACAGCATCGTTCGCTGAAAAAGCAGCTGAACTCGTACTTGTAGGACCGAAACTGTTAAACACAAGCAGGAAAGCAACCTGTTTGTTTAATTCTCCCGGATCGCTGTTAATTCTGTCAAGCGTCCATTGTGCATTGATATCATTTCGCAATTCACTCTTGGGTGGCAGTTGTAATTCAAAAGTGATTGTGGGATGCATCAGTTTATCCTTTAATGAAGCAACGACCCAGATAGGCCCGATGTAGTTTTTGGTATTACCCGTTAGTGCTGTGGAACCTTTGGTGTCTTCTTTTAAATCGTTGAATTGAATATTTTCTGCTTCATACAATGCATGGATATTGATATCAGCATCATAAGGATCGCCCGACCAGCGAATAAAATTCTCCGTTCCCTGCATGAATTCAAACGGCTTTTTAATAAAAGACTGAAACGAAAAATTATAGTTACCCTTATCAATTACGTATAAACCCCGTATACTCATGTCTTCATTGGTCCCAACGCGCATTTGCAGATTTCCATGTCCGGTTGCCTTGATTATATCTTTTGTCAGCGGATCAATAATCAAATAAACATTTGCATAATTATTGGCCGTAACATCCAGATTTACGGTGAAATTATTTGAAGAAGACGTAGCCGCCTGTTTTTTCATTTCCTTACCATATACTTTCCAAACTATAAAATCAGCATCGGCGCTTTCACGACTGGTATTGGTAGGCAGATATATATTTGAACTGTCGGTCGGTTCACCTTTAATATACATTTGTAAATCCTCCTGGGGCCCTGTGAGACTGCAATTAGCCCTGCCAATCATCGTTCCGTAAAACTGGTTGTTGTCGGTAATTTTAGTATTTAACAGCATTAACTTGTTGGAGTTAATCGCAAAATCATAACTAAGGTTTCTGAAAGAACGATGATATAATTTGCCTTTGGTTACTTCCGCCGTGTTGCCCAGTGAGTCGAGTATTTGGAATGATCCAAAATCTATCTGATCGGCCCGCATGTGAACCAATGCAGAGGGTATGCGATAGGTACAACGCGTATAATTCACGTGTAACCTTGCATCAGTAAGTTGCAGGTCACCGATATAGTTCAGGCTGTCACCAGGCCCAACGATTTGTAATGAGCCAGTAGCGTAACCAGTGACATTGCTGAAAATGGTCCCTATATATTTTTCCAGCAAATCAATTTTGGTATTTACCATGTTAGGGATCATGATATTGATTGGCTGAGCAGCACTGTCGCTTGTATTGAATATTCCCTTCAAATCAAAGTGATAATCTTTGTTGTCAGAGTTAACGGTCCCATTAACAATCCCTGTTTGCTTACTGTAATCGGCTGTCAGATTTATTTTACCTACAGAATCATTCGAGAAACGAAAATATTCAGCAGTACCACTAAATTTTGCGTACGTATGATTAAAAGGATCCGTAATGTCTACTTTGCCTGTCAGAACACCTTCTACTCTCTCATCTTTTATAAAGAAAGGTGCGAAGTCACCGATATTTATTTTATGCAATTCCATGTGAACATCATTCCAGTTTCCTTCTCCCGATGGTGTTGTGCTCACCAGAAATTGCTGATCGCCATTGTAAATCCTCATTGACTCAGCACCCACTATATTTTTGCTGAAATATAACTCTCCATTTTTATCAATAGTCCAGGTTTTGCTGTTGATGTCAAAGGTGGAAGGGTTGAATTTTATCTTCACGCCGTCTGTCAGCGTCTGCACTCTTGCAGAAATATTTGCAGCATTGAGTGTCTGATTTGCGCTGGTGTTTATTTTGACGTCAGAGATGTCGTTGAACGACCGGAGTTGGATATGGGTCAACGGAAAATGAAGACTATCATTCACATATACTTCTCCAATATTCGTTTCAAGTGAAAGGCTGTCGTAGTTTCCATTACCTTTCAGCTCCACTTTATAGAACGAAATGTTTTTGTAATTGAATTGCGGGACATCTGCATTTATGTTCAGCAGGTTTTGATCGCTGTTAATCCGGCCATTGATATTGGTATTATTAAAACCTCTGATATCGTTTGTAAAAAGGTTCAGATAAGGATCTACCTGCCTTGTGGTAATAACAAAACTGAATTTTTCCTTACTCAGGTTTATTGTAGTTGGTTTTATGTAACTCGGATAATATCGGTGCAGAAATTCCTGGAAAGATGCGGGTAGTTTTTTTATCGAGAATTCACCCACAATGGCACCTTCAAATTCATTGCTCATCACTGTTATGGTCTTACTGCTGTCAATGATATTCGATTCTACCACCAGTGAATCGAATATCATGCGCTGACCTTTGTTGAATATCGATGCATCAAATATCCTTGCTTTGCCAAGAAAATGGTCGATGTCATTTCCGGTAAAATTAAATCGAAGTTTACCTGTAAATGCGATGCTGTCCTTCGTAAAATGAAGTTGCTTTAAATTGGCTGTATCTATTTCCGCACTAAAGTCAAATTTAGGAACAGCCTGACTGTAATCAATCAGACCTATGAGTGTTGCATGTAAATTGGAGTCTTTTGATATTATTTTCCCATTAAATCTTTTTTTTGTTACCTGACCGTTTACAAAAATATCTTCATACGAATAACCATGGTAGTTGAACTCTCTGATGTTCCCATCTAAACTTGCATTGATTGTATTTAATGCAAGGCCCATTCCCTGCACTTTTCCGTTGAAAGATATTTTACCAAGCGTACTGTCGTCTAAAAATCTTCCCAATTGAAAATCATTGGTCAGCATACTGCCCGAATAAGTAGCGGGGTTATTTCCGCCAGGCAATTGCATATTTACATTGGTAACGATCGTTCCGAGGTTTGTTTCAATAGTGCCTGAAGTCAAAAAATGCTGAATTGTTCCCTGGAAGTTTCCCGTAAAGCGAAGATTTTCTATCCGGTCAATCCTGGGGTTCTCTATTTTCCTTAAAGAAGGCATGAAGGTAATCAGGTCGCGGTAAGTAGTTCGGAAATTGTTCGAACTGAAGTCAATAAAAGTTTTATTAATATCAGGCAGGCCAACTAAATGAAAATCTCCATCCAGTTGCGTATTTGACCCTGCTTTTATCAGAATGTTTTTTCCCGTGAGGTCCGAAACAGATCCTTTTATTTTACCTGACAACAGGATATTTTTTTTCCAGGTTTTAAGGTCGGCAGCGAAAAAGGCGATGTCGTCACTGTTGATGGTTGCATTGGCGAGGTCGGCCTGAATTTTAACCTTGGTCGTAAATGAGGAAAGATCATCGAAGCTTTTAAAATGAAAAGCCAGATAGTTTCTCAGGCGACTTTTACCCGTATTCAAATCGAAGTCTTGAAACTCCATTCCTTCGGGATAACATTTAATAATGGAACTCAGTTCCTGCACGTTAAAGCCGGATTTTTCTTTTGTTGACAAATGCATTTTTGCTTTGATGCTGTCTTTTACAAAGGAAACATCTTGAAAATCCCCCCTGATATTATAAAAGTACATGTGATGACTGTCAAATACCGGGGATGTGTTTCTGTCGGTCAGTTGATCGTCGCGGAAAGAGCCGTTGTCGATAATGATGTGCCGCACTACGATATTCCAGTCGGCAGGATTCCATCGCAGATGAAGTGAATCAATCGGTGTGTTGATACTATCGCTGGCTGAAGGAGGACGGTTACCAGTATAACTTCGAATGGAAAAATCGGGATTCGAGAATTTTAATAAATGGATCACTGCTTTTTTTTTGCTGAGATCCAGTTGTTCCGCATCCATTGAAAATTCATTCAGACTTAACTCGATGTCCTCACCCCGCCACGCGTCCTGTTTAAGTAAATGGAGTTTGGATATATCGATATCACGAACCAATAATTGAATGGTTTTTTTCTCGGAAGAAGGACCGGAACCGAAATAATCGGCAAGAAACTGATAATTCCATATGGAATCGATCCTGTTTAAATGCACATAAGTATCAGCGAGGCCAATGTACTTTAACTCAATTTTATCCTTAAAAAAGAACCAGTCGGTGATATTCACCCGAACCTGTCCTGAAGAAATCAGGGTATCTCCCTTCTGGTCTTTCACCAAGACGCCATTCAGTTTCATTTTATTGAAAAGCGAAAAATCTATATCCTGAATGGAAACCTGCGCATGCAGATTCTTCGATAAAGTAGTTGTAACCCTTGCCAGCAGCCAGTTTTGAACGGGATGTGTATGGATGAGTGCCCACAGGAAGACTAATAGTAGGAGAAGGGTGAGCAGCGTCCTGCGAACTATTTTACCGGCATTTTTCAGATACGAAGATTAGTAGGGCTAAAGTACAAAAAGCATGCTGGATCTACAAGCGGTTCAATGGGTTCGATGAGTTATGGGTTATGGATTATGAATTAAAAGGGTGCCATACACCATAACCCTTAACCGCATTCGGTTTAATAGCCTTCAGCATCGTCGTCTCCCCGCCAGTCTGCAACCGCTTCAATTTTCCCTGATGAAGAAATGCGGATAACTTCAGTTCGTCCGATGGCCTCGCGTTCTTCAACATGATAACCCATTTTTTTCAATTCTGCGGTTACTTCAGACGGAAAACCTTTCTCAACATAAAGAATATCGGGGAGCCACTGGTGATGAAATTTGGGTTTGTTCACTGCGTCTGAGGGCGACATGCCAAAATCAATGATGTCAATAAGTGTTTGAAAAACGGAAGTAGTAATCGTCGTGCCTCCCGGTGTACCCACTACTAGAAAAGGCTTGTCTTTGTACAACACGATGGTTGGAGTCATCGAGCTGAGCATTCTTTTACCGGGAGCGATGGCATTTGCTTCGCCTCCAACTGCGCCGTACATGTTGGGTACTCCTGGTTTTATACTAAAATCATCCATTTCATTATTTAACAGAAATCCGGCGCCTGCCACTACTGTCCGGGACCCATACCCTCCATTGAGGGTGGTAGTGATAGAAACACAATTACCATCCCGATCGTAAGTATCAAAATGGGTTGTTTCTTCACTCTCTGCAATCACCCCTGCCTGAATGGATTCGCTGTTGCCTGCTGAATCTGGTTTAAAATTCTTCATGCGTTGTTGTACGTAGGGATAACTTGTCAATGTCTTCGTTGGCACTTTATAAAAGTCAACATCTCCCAGGTATTTTGCGCGATCTGCATATGCAAGTCTTTCCACTTCTGCCATTAAATGAACGGAATACAGTGATTCAAAGCCGTGTTCGTTGAGATTTCTGTCTTCAACCATACGCATCATCTGAGGAAGAAGTACGCCACCGCTGCTGGGCAGGGGCATAGTTATTAAGGTGTAGTCTTTTTTATAGGTGAATACTACCGGTTGCCGCTCCTTCGCTGTATAATTTTTGAGATCTTCATAACTGATCAACCCCTTTCCTCTTTGCATTTCTTCCACAATCAGCCTTGCAGTTTCTCCTTCATAAAAACCTTTTGCCCCGTGATCTCTTATTCGTTTCAATGTATTTGCAAGATCTTTTTGAACAAGCAGGTCGCCTGCTTTCCAGCCTGAAGCTTTTACAAATACAGGTGTTACCGTATTATATTTTTTGAAATCATCCTGGGTTTCATTCAGATCGGCTGCTTCCGCTGCCGTAATCGGGAAACCTTTTTCTGCCAGATCTATTGCGGGTTGAATGAGTTTACTGAAAGGCAGTTTTGCATATGGGTAACAGGCAAATATACCCGCTACTGCGCCAGGTACCCCCGAGGAAAGGTGCCCGTTTTCACTTTTGCCTTCGATCACATTTTCTTTATCATCAAGATACATATTCCTGCTGCCTGCGGCCGGCGCTTTCTCCCTGAAATCTATCGTTACATTTTTCCCGTTTGCCAGGCGGGCTACCATAAACCCTCCGCCTCCGATATTACCCGCAGCAGGGTATACAACTGCTAGTGCAAGTTGCGTGGCGATGGCAGCATCCACAGCGTTTCCACCTTCTTTCAACATGTTGATGCCAACCCGGCTTGCAAAGGGATTTGCGGATACTACTGCTCCGTTCCGGCATTGGATAAGTTTCTTCGATTCCTGCACTTTGTTTTGATTATCCTGACTATACACCACCGAAAAACAGAAAGCCATTGCGATTGGCAAAAAAATCGTCGTTTTCAATATCATATGCATTACTTGGAAATTATGTAAAAATAACGAAGGTATTCCATTGCATTGCCGTCAATATAATAACGCATTCGTTTTATCGGGGATTTATTAATTTGAACTCTCAAGATCCGCGTTAAGCATGAAAGTTATCTTCGTCTTCCTTTGTGTTTTACTTCTGTTTTCGGCAAGTTCTTTCGCTCAAATTCCCGAAACGATGAATGCGTCGGAGATGCTGCTCCGGATGAAAAAACTGGAAGTGTTGGGATCTGTATTATACATTGCAGCACACCCCGATGATGAAAATACACTACTACTGACCTGGCTTTCGAAGGATAAACTTTATCGAACCGGATATCTCTCACTTACCAGGGGCGATGGAGGGCAAAACCTGATAGGGGATGAGCAGGGCATCGAACTCGGCCTGATCAGAACGCAGGAACTTTTGGCCGCCAGAAAACAGGATGGAGCAGAACAATTTTTTTCAAGAGCGTATGATTTTGGATTTTCAAAATCAACCGCCGAATCACTTCGGCTATGGGATGAGCAAAAAATATTGAGTGATGTTGTTTGGATTATAAGAAAATTTCAACCTGATGTCATTATCACCAGATTTCCCGAAGATAAGCGAGCAGGTCATGGACAACATTCAGCTTCTTCAGTTCTTGCCCGTTTGGCATTTAGTGCAGCTGCAGATCCAAATCAATTTCCGGAACAATTCAAGTATGGAGTACAGCCCTGGAAAACGAATCGTCTTTTCTGGAACAATTACAGATTTGGAACTATCAACACAACAAGCGAAGATCAACTTAAAATAGATGTGGGAGGATATAATCCACTTATTGGAAAAAGTTATGGCGAAATAGCTGCGGACAGTAGAAGTCAACACCGTTCCCAGGGATTCGGAATTCCACATTCCAGAGGAAAAGCAACAGAATATTTTACATTAATCAGCGGAGAGAAAGCGGATTCTTCATTACTCCAGCATATTGACTGCAGCTGGAATCGCGTTCCTCATGGTGCAGCGATTTCAAAAATGATTGATCAGTTAATAAATGATTATCACCCCGAAGCACCTTACCTGTCCGTTCCTGCGCTAGTGGATATTTACAAAGCCATCAATGTATTGCCGTCGGGATATTGGCGCGATCAGAAATTGAAAGAATCCATGGCACTCATTCAGGCATGCAGTGGATTGTATCTTGAAGCTACTGTTCCTCAGGCATACGCACTCGTGAATCAAACGATTCCGGTTAGTGTGCGGGTCATAAACCGGACGCCTGTTTCCGTATTGCTCAATTCAGTCAGACTGAACAACCAGGACACCTCCTGCAATCTGCTTTTGCAAACAAATATCAATTATTCACTTGTTCGCCCAATATCGTTGCGTGACTTGCCCATTTCACAGCCCTATTGGCTGACCGAAACCATGTCGGCAGGATCATATAACGTACACGATCAAACGCTGATTGGGAATCCGCAAAATGCGCCTTCGCTGGAAGCGTATTTTACAGTCACTATTAGTGGTGAACCTTTTTTATTTAAACAAGGCGTCTGCTATAAATTTACCGATCCTGTTAAAGGAGAGGCTTATCAGCCATTAACGATCGTTCCGGTATGGATGGTTTACTGTGATCCCTCATTACTCGTGTTCACAAAAGGAAAAGAAGGGGAATTGGGCGTGACTGAGCAACAGAAGGTAATTGCTGCAACTATGTACGCATCAACTGCTGCGCCGTTCTCTGTTTCACTTACACATTTGTCAGGATTTGAAACACAGAAATTAGAGACGACCGGCAGAACACAACATTTCATTATGAAGTCGGTGATTTCGAATGATTTAAATCAGAATACCTGGGCCGTCAGTACAAATCGGGGAATTGCTGATACCCTGCTTCAATGTCGTACCATATCCTATGATCATATTCCGAGAATCGACTATTTCAGGCCGGCGAAATCCACCGTAGTTGCTGTTAATCTGAAAATTGCGGGGAGCCGTGTGGGTTACGTTGATGGTGCGGGCGACAAAGTTCCGGATGCATTGTCGGCGATGGGGTATACCGTTGTTAAATTGGATGAAAATTCTTTAACAGCCTCCACATTACAGAACCTCGATGCCGTAATAGCCGGCGTCAGGGCCTATGACGTTCATGACTGGCTGGCCGGGAAGTATAATATATTGATGGATTACATAAAAAACGGCGGCAATTTGATTGTACAATACAACCGCAATCTGGGAATAGATTCGGTGGCCATTGGTCCATACCCTTTTGGAATTTCAAGTTTCCGCGTAACCGAAGAAGATGCTGCAGTGAAATTCCTGATACCTGGTCACCGGGTGTTTCATTTTCCCAATGAAATCAGCTCCGGTGATTTTGATGGCTGGATACAGGAAAGAGGAATTTATTTCGCCCAACACATGGATTTAAGATATCAGGCCGTTTTATCCATGCACGATGCAGATGAACCTGAACAGAATGGAAGTTTGATGATCGGTTCTTACGGCAAAGGAACTTTTACCTATACAGGTCTTGTTTTTTTCCGGGAATTGCCAGCTGGTGTGCCCGGTGCTTACAGACTGCTGGCCAACCTTATTGCACTCAATCAAACAAAGAAGAAATAGCGCATGCTGAATCGAAAAGATATTGCATTTATTGTAGCCATTGTAACAGGTATTGTAATTGGCCGGTTGATTAAGAAAGTTACTATCGGCATGTTGATTGGCTTGATGCTGGGATTAATTGCCGCCATGCTGATGGCAAATCGCGGAAGCGATTCAAAAAAGTAATATGAAACAGGAGGACGAAAAGCCGCCGTTATTTAGGTCCTGGAATTCCTGGTATATACTGGTAGTAGGCTGCCTTGTGCTCCTCATCTTGCTATTCTACCTTTTTACCAAACATTTTTCATGAGTTATATCGACTGGATCGTCCTCATCTTAACGCTGGTTGGTATTATCCTCTACGGATTATATAAGGGGAGAGCTGAAAAAAATCTCGAAAGTTATTTCCTCCTCAATCGCAGCTCTTCATGGTACTTGATTTTGTTTGGAATTATTGGAACCCAGGCAAGCGCGGTTACTTTTCTATCTGCTCCAGGACAGGCTTATACAGACGGGATGCGGTTTATTCAATATTATTTTGGATTGCCACTCGCTATGGTTGTGCTCTGTATCACTTTTGTACCCGTCTTTTATAAATTAAAATTATTTACTGCGTACGAATTTCTGGAAAAAAGGTTCGACGGTAAAACGAGATCTTTTACATCTCTGTTGTTTTTGTTTCAAAGAGGAATCTCCACCGGTATAAGCATTTCGGCTCCTTCCATTATTCTTTCATCTCTGTTAGGATGGAATATTATGTGGACGAATATTCTGATGGGCGGCATATTGATTATTTACACATTTACGGGAGGTGCCAAGGCTGTAGCCTATACGCAGCAAATCCAGATAATTATCATTTTTGCCTGCATGTTTGCAGTCGGATACATGGTTGTACACCTGCTACCAGGAAATCTTGGACTCACTGATGCGTTACATATTGGTGGTAAGGCGGGAAAATTGAATGTCATTACAAGCGGAGAAAATGAAAACGGTTTTCAATGGAATGATCGTTATAATATATGGAGTGGATTGATTGGGGGGTTTTTTCTGGCGTTATCCTATTTCGGTACAGATCAATCGCAGGTGGGCAGATATCTTACTGCGCGGTCCACTCGCGAAAGTCGTCTCAGCCTGCTGATGAATGGCCTTGTTAAAATTCCAATGCAATTCGGAATCCTTTTGTTGGGTGTTCTTGTTTTTTCCTATTACCAATTCGTAAAGGAACCCTTGTTTTTTAACCAGACACAATTGAATCTGCTTAGTAAAACTAAATATGCCGATTCATTGAAAATTATACTGAACGACTATGAAGTTTTGCAAAATGAAAAAGTAGCAGGAATGGTTCCGTCCTCTGAATCTTCAGCCGAAAACAGGATGCGTCAGGGTCTTACGATGCAGTATGTTCAAAAGAAACAAACAGAATTCAGAACGATTATAAAACGCTGGTTAAATGATAAAGATGTAAAAGGAGATTCAAACGATACGAATTATATTTTTCTTCGTTTTGTAGTAGACCATCTTCCGAGGGGATTGATCGGATTATTGATAGCAGTAATTTTCTTATCGGCATGGGGATCGATAGCAGCATCTCTGAATGCACTTTCGTCGGCAACTATTAATGATCTGCATAAAAGATGGGTTGTTAAACCCATGAGCCAGGCAAAGGAATACAAGTATTCCCAATTATATACATTGCTTTGGGGAATATTTTGTGTTTGTGTTGCGCAATTCTTCTATAATATCGGCAACAGTTTAATTGAAGCGGTAAATCTTTTGGGTTCTTTATTTTATGGCGTTACGCTCGGAATATTTCTCGTTGCCTTTTATTTTAAAAAAGTGACTGCAACTCCAGTTTTTATCAGTGCAGTTACTATAGAAGTTTTTGTCCTTTTTATTTTCGTGTTATTTCAAAAAGGAATTGTACATATCAGCTTCCTTTGGCTGAATGTAATCGGCGCCATCGGCGTTATCTTGTTGAGTTTGATCCTGGAAGGCTTAAGGCCGATGGCACAAGGCTTAAAGCTTACGGCCGAAGGCGCAATGCGTAAATCTTAAGGTCGAAGGCATAAGTCTTAAAGCTAAGAATTTGGCGTTCGGCGTTATGCGTTAAGCGTTATTAAGACAAAGCCTCCGAGCGTATATGGTTGTAGCCTTTTTTACTCACTTCAATAAGTCGTAGCACTTTTTCCCTTACGTCTTCGCGCAGGCCCGTCACTTCGTGTTCGAATACCCTGTGGAGCTCATCCAATTCTTCATTGGTAGTTCCACGCATACGTTTGATCTTATCTTTAAGACTCTCAACGGAATCATTAATTTTTTTCCTTGTGTCAGTGCCCTTGGCTGGAGCAATTAAGATTCCGATTACGATGCCTGATAATGTTGCTGTAAATAGTCTTTGTAAGCTCATATTTCCTGATTTTATGTAGATAGGTTAATACCACTAAGAATTCAACAATCTTGCCAGAATGCAAACGATTATGGGCATTTTAATGAGTCGATGATAGTGTTCCAATATAATTTTGGTCAGACCTGAAAAGCAGGATGGTATTTCTGCAGCGTTTCACGAAGGAACGCGCGATCCAGGTGTGTATAGATTTCCGTTGTGGTAATGCTTTCGTGCCCCAACATTTCCTGTACTGCGCGAAGATCTGCGCCCCCTTCTACGAGGTGAGTGGCGAACGAATGCCGAAACGTATGAGGGGATACATTTTTTTTGACCCCTGCAATGACAACAAGCGCATTTAATAAAACAAATATCATTTGCCTTGAAAGTGCCGATCCGCGTCGATTCAGAAAAAGTATGTCTTCGTTTCCTTTTTTTATTTTGATATGCGACCGAATTTGACTGCGATAAATATTTATAAATTTCAATGCCGTATTCCCGATCGGAACGAGTCTTTCTTTATCGCCCTTACCGATCACCTTCACAAAACCCAGTTCCGGATATATCGAAGAGAGTCGCAGATTTACCAACTCCGATACACGAAGTCCGCAACTATACATGGTTTCAAGAATGGCGCGATTTCTTTCACCTTCCGGTTTGCTGAGATCTATGGCGCCAATAATACTATTTATTTCTTCAACACTCAGGAAATCGGGAAGTGGCCTTCTGAGTTTAGGCGTTTCCAATAACAATGTCGGATCCTGTCTTGTAAGATTCTCCTGTACACAGTATTTGAAAAATGAACGGATGCCTGATACAATTCGGGATTGGGAACTGGATGTCATGCCAAGATTTGCGATCCATTTAAGAAATGACTGTAGTTCGCTCAATGTGATGGCATCAATTGACAGTTCTGTTTTCTGGAGTTCAAGATATTGCGTAAGTTTTTCAATATCCCTCAGGTAAGCTTCGACTGAATGATCGGACAGTGATTTTTCCAATTGCAGCCATGCTTTAAAACCTTTTTTTTCCGCAGCCCACATGGTGTTTACTTTAACTTCCACCTGCCATCCGAAATACCTTCTTCCATGAATTCAACGAGACGGTAAGTAGCTGGACAAAATTCTACATTTTGTTTATACACGTGACCGTAATCCTTAATTTTTTTTGTACTATGATGAGGGAATCCTGCACAGTCAGCGGGTCTTACTTCATAAATTCCACAAAGATTGGTTTTCAGATCCAGGAACTGGCAGGGCTGACTCTTATTCAGCCAGTCGCCTGTTCTGTCTTTATACAGCCATTTTGTTTTGAAATCTTTGACCGTCATACCCAGGTGCGTCGAAATACGGGTCAAGTCACGAGATGTATAAGTAGGAGACATGGTTTTGCAACAGTTTGCGCAATCCAGGCAATCTGTTTTGGCCCACGAAAGTTCATTGGCTTCCAGTGTAATAAGATGCAGATTAACTGCATCTTTTTTTTCCAGACGGGTTAGGAAATTTCTTAGCCGTTTTTTGTTTTTGGAAACGAGATTTTTGAATGACCTGAGATTTACTGTAGTGTTGACCATGAAGGTAAATATATCAATCCTGAAAATGAATACCTATTTTTTTCATCAATGCAGTTGCGTTAAGGCTCTCGCAAATACCTTTTTTGATTTTATAATCAAAAAAGAGTTCGTCTTGTATGAGCCTGCCTTCAAAATGATAATTTGAAACCGATTTATCCGATGATTCCGAATGAGCAAGCTCCGTGTCGTGAGTAGCCATCACAGCAACTGCGTTCTCTTTAAGCAATTGTTTTACCAGGGCCTTGGATCCTTTGTGACGGTCAGTAGAATTCGTACCCCTCAGCACTTCATCAAGTAATATCAGGGAGTGCTCCCCGCGATTAACGGATTCTATAATATATTGCAATTTTTTGAGTTCTGCATAAAATGTGGAGGTGTTCTCGGATAAATTATCTGCAACGCGCATGCTGCTGATCAGATGCATATTACAAATATTCATTTTATCAGCACAAACGGGCGCCCCCATTAAAGCAAGTACTGTGTTTACGCCGAGTGATCTTAAGAATGTACTCTTGCCTGCCATATTGGAACCGGTTATCAGTGCAATCCGCCCGGTTCCCTCCATTTCAAAATTATTCGAGATCCGGGATGCCGGTTTAATTAATGGATGCCCGATATTTTCCGTGTCGAAATGAAAAAAATTGTCGTCTACTTGGGGGAAACACCAGTCTGGTTCGTTGTGTACCAGGGAAGCTACGCTCACCAAAACCTCCATTTCGCTTACCACCGTAAACCACTCGTTTAGTTGAAGTTTGTTTTTCTTCTTCCAATCATTGAGAGCAAGTACCTGACGAATATCCCATATAAGAAAAAACTGCAGGATGGGCGATACTACGAGATTTGAACGAAACTCAATTTTTTTAAGGATGCGATGAAAATCTCTGATTACCGTGGAGGTCGCATTTGAAGTGGTTGGGCTGAGGCGGGACTGTATTGATTGGAGTAATTCAGTATTAAATTTTTCATTCTCTATATGACGAATTTGTTTGTAAATGGTATCCACCTCCGATTCGATACTGAATAACATGGCAAATTCAGGATTGATTTTGCGACTTAGTATCATGTACACGACATAAAAAATGACAAGGCATAAAACCAACGTTCTATTTGAGATATAATCAAAAGCGAACAAAAGAGAAATGGCAACCGGAACGATGGGGTAGATATGCTGAACCCACTTCCAGTACGCTTTTTCAAATCCGGGTGCGGGTGATGCTGCCCAATCTTTTAATTTTTTTTCGGTAGCGTATGTGAGCGGGTTTTCAATAGCATGTGATTGAAATTGCTGACACGATGCCTGCTTAACGGAAAGTTCTTTTGCGGCTTCCTGGTATTTTTTTACTCGTCCCCCAAATGGAGGAGCTTTTAAACGATCAGCCAGTAACAGTTTTGACTGCTCTGCATGACAACGGCTTAACCATTGATATAAAGAAGAGGGGCCGAACAGGTCCAGATCCGAAGCATATGCATGAGCTGGATCAGAAAAGATATGACCATCATCATATGATGTTATAGAGAGACCGATGGCATCCAGTTCATGCTGATTAATAATAACAAGACGCTCGTAATTTTTTATAAACGATAGTTTGTCGACATCGCGAAAAACAAGCATTGTGAACAGGATACCCGAAAGAAGAAAAATTACGAAAACCGTTGAAACAGAAGGCCACACGTACCAGCCGAATCCAAATGCAACAATTACCACAATAAACCTGGCGATTGAAATATTTTTTCTTTCGTTCTTAATCTTCTGGATAGCCGATCGGTTACGATCTATATTATGCTGGTATTCCTGTGTTATCGCATCTCTGTCACCTGCTTTTTGTGTCATCACCACCAATATACATCTTCTATAAAAAAGAAATCACGTTTACCGTCCGGAGTTAACAGAATTGAAAGAATATCGTACTGAACCTGATTCCATATAGGGAATTTATCCTGAAACGCCTCGCCGGCAGTCAACAAATGTCGGCCCTTTTTCCTGTTGACCCAGTCCTCAGGTTTTCCAAAATGATCGTCATGTCGCGATTTGACTTCAATAAAATGTAATACAGCATTCTTGCTGGCAATGATATCTACTTCATATCGCGCGAATTTCCAGTTTCGGGCAATCAGTTCAAATCCCCGCTGCTCCAGCCAATCTGCAGCCATTTGTTCTCCTGCTTTTCCAAATTCATTGTGTGCGGCCATTTTTGCTTTACTTTGAGCCACTAATGAAAAATATGGAACTGAGTAAATATCGGGTACTGCCGATAACGGGAAAGGTGCAACACTACGCTTGGGGAGGATATTACTACTTACCGAAATTGCTGAATATCCCTGTTGTAAAAGGTGAAACCTACGCTGAATTCTGGTTGGGAGCTCATGAAAGAGGCAGCGCTGAGTTTGAAAACAAATTAGAAAACCCGATATCGCTGAAAGATTATATAGCATCATTTCCCAAACAAACATTGGGCGAAAAGGTATTTGAGACTTTTGGCCATCTGCCTTATTTGCTGAAGATACTGGATGTGAAAGATATGTTGTCCATACAGGTACATCCCGACAAAACCGCCGCGCAATCAGCATTTGAGGAGGAGAATCAACGTGGCATTGACGTTGGCGCAGCTGATAGAAATTTTAAGGATAACAACCACAAACCGGAACTGATGCTGGCTTTAAGCGAGTTCTGGCTCCTGCATGGATTCAAGTCTCCCAAGGCGCTGCAGAACATTTTACGCGAAATACCGGAGCTGCATTTTCTGGTTCCTGTATTCGGAGGTGATAACTACAGAAAGCTTTACAAACATGTGATGGAGTTGCCACAGGTTCAGGTGGACCGACATTTAAAAACACTTGTTGAAAGAATCGTATCCCATTTTCAGGCGGGAAAACTTAGTAAGGACAAAGAGGACTTCTGGGCGGCAAGGGCAGCCATGACCTATTCACAGAATGGGCATATTGACAGAGGGATATTTTCTGTTTATTTTCTCAATTTGGTACATATCCAACCCGGACAGGCTGTTTTCCAGGATGCGGGTCTGCTACACGCCTATCTGGAAGGTCAGAATGTAGAGATCATGTCGAATTCTGACAATGTATTGAGGGGCGGCTTAACTAACAAACACGTGGACGTGCCGGAACTGATGAAACATGTAAAATTTGAAGTAACGGTTCCAAACATTATAACCGGCGTAGAAACATCAGGAGGTACCCTGGTATACCCTACACCCGCTCCCGATTTTGAGCTTAGCAGACTGCAAATTGCAAAGGGAAGTAGAGAGCAACTCATTTCCCGCTCTATAGAAATATTTCTGGTTTTTTCAGGTTCTGTGGAAATAGTTGAAAAAGACGGCACATCCTTTCAAAGGAATAAAGGTGAAGCCTGGGTTAGTTTCGACAGCGCAGAGAGTACGATCAGCGCATTGGACGATACCGTCATTTATAAGGCATCCATACCCACGATGCATTAACACGCATTGCTTGTGATTTCGTATCGTCTGGTATTATGTTTTTCCTTTTTTTTAAAAACAGCTAATTTTACGTGTTTAAATCAAACTAATGAAATCTACAAATAAGATAGTCTGGTCTTTTGTTCTACTGGTTATCATCGCTGCCCTTTACCGGGTGATACCCAATCGTCCATTTGGATTTGCACCACAATGGGCAATGGCTGTATTTGCCGGCGCGGTAATAAAAGATAAAAAATGGGCTTTTATTATCCCGGTACTGTCTATGTTTATTTCAGATTTGATATTCCAGTTGTTATATATCGGAGGTGCCACCAACATGCAGGGATTTTATGAAGGACAATGGCAAAATTATCTGCTCTTCACACTATTGGTATTTGTAGGAATGGCCATTAAAAAATTAAATATTTTACAAATTACCGTTGCTTCCATTGCTGCACCCACGCTATACTTCATCGCATCCAATTTTATTGTCTGGGCCAGTAACGGACCCATTCGCGGATTAGACAGACCTAAGACTTTCAACGGTCTCATGCTCTGTTATGCTGATGGAATTCCTTTTTATAAAACCAGCATACTGGCCACACTAATTTTTTCCGCTATACTTTTCGGCATGTATGCATTCATTAGAAACTACCGTGCGGTTGGGAAAGAGATAAAAGCAGGCTAAGAAAGTATGGGAGTATGGGAGTATGGGAGTATGGGAATATGGTTGACTATTAACGCTCGTTAATAATTTATAGCCCATAACCCATAACCAATAGTCATCCCTCATATCCTTTGTCTTCTAATAGGTGAGGGCCATCAGCGGCGGCGGTGGCGAGTTCGTCACATCGATTATTATGAGGATTGGAGGCATGACCCTTCACCCAGAAAAACTGAATGGTATGTTTTGCAGCCAGCACAGCATATCTCATCCATAAATCTCTATTTTTCTTGCCGCCTTTGAAATCAGTGGCAATCCATGTTTTCAGCCAGCCTTTTTCTACTGCATTAACAACGTACTGACTATCGGAATAGATCTTCAGTCTGACTCCATTTTTGCGGAGTGCTTCCAGTCCTGCAATCACTGCCATCAATTCCATCCTGTTGTTGGTAGTACGGAGATACCCTCCCGACAATTGTTTTTCGATTCCATTCCACATAAGTATGGTGCCATAACCACCCGGCCCTGGATTTCCGCGCGATGCACCGTCGGTATACATGATTACGTGATCCTGCAAAATTGATTTTAATTTTGTTTTATTAACAGTGTGAAATGGTGCAATTGTGTATATGTAGAAAAAAGGAGAAGGAATTAAAAATTAAATCCAACATTTCATTTATACATTATTACAGTCTCACAATTTCAACATTCCATATTAGTGATTAAACCTGGAATACGCCAGTTTTAAATTCAGCCATATCAGGATTGTGATTGGCTGCTTTAATTCCTTCTGATATGATTTTTCTCGTTTCCATCGGATCTATAATTCCATCCACCCATAAACGGGCAGCGGCATAATACGGACTTGTTTGTTTTTCGTAGCGGTTACGAATTTCATCCAATAACTTTTTTTCTTCTGAGGGATCGATCACCTGACCCTTTGCCTTCAGGGAAGCAACCTGAATTTGTAACAAAGTTTTTGCTGCCTGATCTCCTCCCATTACTGCAATCTTCGCAGAAGGCCATGCAAATATTAGTCGGGGATCATATGATTTTCCACACATCGCATAATTTCCTGCTCCGTAGGAATTCCCAACGATAATGGTGAATTTAGGAACAACAGAATTTGCAACAGCGTTCACCATCTTGGCACCATCCTTAATAATTCCCGATTGTTCGCTGCGCGTACCCACCATAAAACCTGTAACATCCTGGAGAAACAGCAATGGAATTTTTTTCTGATTGCAATTCATGATAAACCGCGCCGATTTATCGGCACTGTCATTGTAAATCACACCACCCAGTTGCACCTCGCCTTTTTTTGTTTTTACTATGGTTCGCTGATTGGCTACTATTCCCACGGACCATCCATCAATACGTGCATATCCACAAATAATGGTTTTGCCGTAATCTTCTTTGAATTGCTGAATACCAGGTGCATCAACCACCCGGGTAATAATTTCAAGCATATCGTAAGGTCTGGAAGAGTCGGTGGGGATCAGTCCATAAATATCTTCAGGATTTTTGGACGGTGGTAAAGATTCGATCCGATCAAAACCGCTGGTTTGCTCTTTGCCAAGGCCCGACATAATTTTCTTTACCAGGTCGAGGCATTCCTGTTCTGTTTCGAATTTATAGTCAGCGATTCCTGAAATAGAAGTATGGGTTACTGCGCCACCAAGCGATTCAGTGTCGGTTGTTTCTCCGATCGCCGCTTTAACCAGATAAGGCCCTGCCAAAAAAATAGAACCATTTCCTTCAGCCATGATGGTTTCATCACTCATGATGGGCAGGTAGGCGCCTCCGGCGACACAGGGACCCATCACAACAGACAACTGCGAAATTCCCATTGCACTCATTCTGGCGTTGTTTCTGAATATGCGGCCGAAATGTTCTTTGTCAGGAAATATTTCATCCTGTAAGGGCAAAAACACACCGGCACTGTCTACAATATAAATTACCGGCAGATGATTTTCCATGGCGATTTCCTGCATGCGGAGATTTTTTTTGCCCGTAATCGGAAACCATGCGCCGGCTTTAACGGTTTGATCGTTGGCGAGAATAACACACTGGCGGCCGCTGACATAACCAATACCCGCAACTGTTCCCGCAGCAGGGCATCCGCCATATTCTTCATACATATCATATCCGGCAAAAGCGCCAATTTCAGAAAATGTTGAATCCTGATCAATCAGGTAAGCAATTCTTTCCCTCGCGGTCAGTTTATTTTTTTCGTGTTGTTTTTCAATCGATTTAACGCCACCTCCAATGGCTATTTTCTGGAAGCGGTTTCGAAGCTGGCCAAGGGCCAGTTTCATATTATCTTCATTCTTGTTAAAATCAAGATCCATGATAATTGTATATGCTGCAATATAGTATGGATGATCTAATAATATGTATTTTTAAGCCCATGCATTGGAAACGTTATAGGTCCTGGCTGATACCTTTGGCACTTGCTGTAGTGATTAAGATATTCTCTTTCTTTCCCTCGGCCGTGGAAAAATATTATTCAAACGGAATCTATCCGGTTATGTCCCGGTTACAAAGAATATTGTTTGGCTGGATTCCATTTAGTGTAGGCGATTTTTTCTATGCGGCCTGTCTGGCCTATATCATTTACTCACTTGTGCGGTTCTTTACCAGGGCATTCAGGAGAACGCTACACAGGGAATATCTTCGTCTTTGTATAAAGAGATGCGTGTCGATCATACTCTGGATTTATCTTGTTTTTAATATTCTGTGGGGGTTGAATTATGATCGTATGCCCATCGCCGATCAAATGCATCTGGATATACGACAATATTCAAAAGAGGACCTTACCGCGCTTGTTAGTCTTCTGGTTACAAGAATGAATACGATCGATTCCGTTTCACGCGTCGCCAGAAATGATTTGCAAACAAACGACAGCATTTTTCATCACTCGGTAGCTGCTTACCATAAATTAGGCGCTACTGAACCTGCTGACTACTATCCAAATCCTTCCGTGAAATTTTCTTTCTACGGATATCTGGCAAACTATATGGGGTTCAGTGGTTATTATAATCCTTTCAGCGGGGAAGCTCAGGTGAACACTACCATTCCCAGATTCGTGCAGCCATTTACAACCTGTCACGAAATAGGTCATCAATTGGGGTATGCTAAAGAAGAGGAAGCCAATTTCTGTGGTTTTCTTGCAACCAAATCGTCCGATGATCCGGCGTTCAGATATTCTGTGTATGTGGATTTGTATTTATATTCGGCAAATGCCTTATACTCGCTTGACTCTACTGCGTTTATACCTTACCGTGAGTCCCTGCATCCCGACGTAAGGCAGGATCTCCGGGATCTAAGGGCTTTCTACAGACGATATGAGAATCCATTTGAGCCAGTGATTCATGCGCTGTACGGAAATTATCTGAAAGCAAACCGTCAGCCGCAGGGAATCAATTCATATGATGAAGTAGTAGGGCTGGCCATTGCATATTACCGTAAATACGGAGCGGCGGCGTTTTAGAATTTATTCTTCCACATCATACTCTCAACCGGTTTGTTGGTTTGCCCACTGTATTTAGCACCTTTCTTCTGGTTGTATTTCACTTCGATTTCACCATCGACAGGGAAATAAATCAATTGCCCGATGGGCATACCTTTATAAATACGTACCGGTTGCTTTACAGAAATTTCGAGCGTCCAGTTTCCGCAGAATCCAACGTCTCCTTTTCCTGCGGTAGCGTGAATATCGATTCCTAGTCTGCCGGTAGAAGATTTTCCTTCCAGGAATGGAACGTGCTCGTGCGTTTCCGTGTATTCGGCAGTGACACCCAGATAGAAAATATGCGGATAGAGCACAAAACCATCCTCGGGTATTTCGAATGATTCGATCTCATTGTGTTTTTTTGCATCCAGTATGTGTTCGCGGTAAGTAGCGAGCCAGGGCCCGAGGTGAACATCGTAAGAATTGCTGCCGAGGTCGGCGCGATCGTACGGTTGAATTTTAATCGTGCCTTTTTCCATCTCTTCGATAATACGTTTATCAGATAAAATCATCCTTTTCGTTGTTTATTTGTTTATTTGTTTACCCTCAGCACGTAAACGCAGCGAATTTCGCATTAAGCTTTTTTCTGATGCCCATATTTTATCAACATAATATCAACGAATCTACTAAACTGGCGATCTGGCACATCACGGAGGAGGAGAATTTTTTTCTAAAGACTGTTCCCCTGAAGCGTGACGTATCTCATGCGCAGAAAAGACTGCAACATTTAGCGGGTCGTTATCTGTTGGTAAAATTATTTCCTGATTTTCCTCTCGAAGAGATATTGATTGCCGATACCCGCAAGCCTTATCTGGTTAACGAAAAGTATCATTTTTCCATATCCCATTTTGGAAATTATGCAGCTGCCATTGTCAGTGACAGCAGCAGGGTGGGGGTGGACGTAGAAAAAGTAAGTCCCGTAGTTGAAAAAGTGAAGGATAAGTTCTTATCTCCGCTCGAATCGGCCGTAGCATTTGAGGGAATTGAAAAATCGGGTCATCGTTTACGACAGCTTACCTTGTTATGGAGTGCCAAAGAGTCTATATTTAAATGGTATAGTCTGGGGGGCGTCGACTTCAGGGAACATATCAGGTGGAAAGCTCCTTATTTTGTCCGATCAGCTGATTTGGGTGAATTAAGTTTTGAGTTTAGAAAAGATAAACCAATCCCGCTTTCTGTTTTCTACAAGATCTTTGATGATCTGGTGTTGACTTTTGTTTTTACTTAAAAAGCATAAAGCATAAAGCGTAAGGCGTAAAGCGTAAGGCGTAAAGCATAATGCTTAAAGCCCAAAGCCTAAAGCGTAAGGCATAATGCTTAAGGCCTAATACTATTTTTATTCGGCCAACCGCCATCGGTTATTCGATTCCCAATATCTCATCCGTTTCATCAATCAGGTTCATGTTGAAATCATCCTGTCCTGAAATGCCTTCCATAGACCCCTTGATATGTGCAGCATTCAGCAGCACTTTCTCCAACTGCTTTTCACGTGTCTTCCATAATTTTTCCATCATATCTCTTTCGCGTTGTATGGACATTTTCATAGAGGAAAATCCTTCTCTTATCGCCTTCCATTGTTCACTGAATTCGCTGCTCGTGAGGTAGTCGTATAGTAGCTGCATTTTGTCGCCCTTGTTCTGTTGATTCCTGGAAGCGAGAAATATCTTAGAAATGCCGTCACGCAAAACTTCTGTGAGTGCTTTCACTTCTGAAAAATTACAAATCCAAATGCCGTTTTTCTCACCGAAAATGTTCATGTCCCTCGGCATAACCCGCGTAACCAGTATGGCAACCTGGGCACCCTGCTGACGCATATCAGCCTTGAGTTTATCTATCCAGTCTGTTTCAAAACTTTTTGTGCGTTTGCTTTCGTAAATAATTTTCCCGCATGCCTGTCCGGAAGCATTTCTCACCGTTAGCGTGCAGTCCGCACCCCGAACTCCCTTGGCGATGGGCTCTACCAGGTCAAAAGGGAATGCCAGCTGCAATAATTTTTCCAGCGCCAGTTCCTGTACCTCACCCTGTAATTGCATAGAGCCCTGGTCTGCCCTGCGTTTCATTTCTTCAATCAGTTTGCGCTGATCTTCCAGTTGTTTTTCTTTTTCTTTCAACTGCAACTGAAAATCGGTTTCCTTCGACTGATTTTTTTGTTCTTCGAGCCGACGGATTTCCTCAGCGATCTTAACGCGCTCTTCCTGTAATGTGCGCTGGCTGGAAATTTCCATTTCTTCCTCTTTTATTTTCAGGGCCTGCTCTTTTTGCAGAAATTCCAGTTCTTTTTGTCTTGCGAGTTTCAATTTTTCCTGCTGTTCATCATTGGATTGTTTCAATATGAGCAGCTGGTTTTCAAAATCACCATGAATGGTTTTGCGCAAATCTCCTTCCAGTTTTTGCTGAATATTTTTTTTCTCTTCGTTCAGTTTTTTGAGAAAATCTTCCTCCTGTTCTTTAAGCCTTCTTGTCAGTTCCAGATCTTTTTTCAGAAACTCGTCTTCTTTTTTGCGGGTGAATTCGACCATCTTCTCCCGCAGATCCTTTTTATATTGTTCGGAAACAGCTTCTTCCATCGCAAACTCAAAACGACAATTCGGACATTTGATGGTGGTGGGCATTCGGTTTTTTCTTGCGAAGGTAAATAAAGAAAGTGTGAGAGTGTGAGGGTGTGAGAGTGTGGGAGTGTGAGGGTGCTAGAGACAAATGTTGATATTCTTTTAAAGCCGCCAACTGCCAACTGCCAACTGCCAACGGTCAACGGTCAACGGTCAACCGTCATCTAAATCAATTTCAATCCCTAACTTTAAGAGACAATAATTTGTATGAAATGCATTCTGTTTATTATACTTTTCGTTTGTTGTGAAACTGCGTGGTCGCAGAAAACAGAAAAGCCACCCCTGCATGGCAAACACTGGATGGCGATCACTGGTAAACCATTGGGTGCTGAATCAGGAGCCCAGATTTTTCAACAGGGTGGCAATGCGATAGATGCTGCCTGTGCTATGCTGGCTTCGATGTGTACCCAATGGGCAGTGTTGAGTTGGGGTGGGGAAACGCAGGCCATCATTTACAATCCAAAAACAAAAAAAGTTATTTCCATAGATGCACTTGGATTTGCTCCTGGTAAAGCAACGACTGCTTATTACAAATCCAAAGGATATTATTTCCCACCTGAGTATGGACCGTTAGCCGCCGTTACTCCCGGTACACCCGGAGGTCTTTGTTATATGCTGGCAGAATATGGTACGATGAGTTTGAAACAGGTGCTTACTCCCGCCATGCAACTTGCGGCCGGATATCCGATTGAAGCTATGGCCGCAAATAATATGCAACGAAATCTTTCCTGGATTAAACAATGGCCTTACAGCAGCAAAGTTTTTATTACACATCCCGGAGAAAAAAGAGAAGCACCTGAACCGGGAGAGATTTTTGTTCAGAAAGATTTACTGGCAACGCTTACGAAAATGGTGGAAGCTGAAGACCTGGCACTCAAACAACATAAAACAAGAAAGGAAGCGATCTATGCTGCCTACGACAGATTTTACAAGGGTGATATCGCAAAGGAATTTGTGCGTGGTTGTCAGGAGCAGGGCGGACTCATCAGCATGGAAGATCTTGCAAGATGGAAACCTATGGAAGAAGAACCGCTGCATGTAAATTATAAAGGAATCGAAGTATATAAATTGCAACAATGGTCGCAGGGTGCCGCATTATTGCAAAGTCTGAATATTCTTGAAAACATCGACCTGCGATCCATGGGATACAACAGCACTAAATACATTCATACGATTTATCAGACCATGAATATGAGTTTTGCTGACCGTGATTTTTATTACGGGGATCCCTATTTCAAACCCGATGAACCCATCAAAGGTTTGCTTAGTAAAGAATATGCAAAACTAAGAGCATCACAAATTCAATATAAATACAATGACAGTCTCTGCGCCCCTGGAGATCCATATCCCTTTGAAGGGAAAACAAATCCATATACAGATCTGCTGAAATCCAGATTTGGAAAAGGATGGCCAGCAAGCAGCGTGGCTTTAAACTCATCTGCGAAAAACGAGAATGCCCCATTATCCTCCTTTGCTGAAGCTACTGCGGATAAAAGTGTTCAGCATGCTGCGTTCGGCGTTCAGCGTACTGTGTTGAGCCCTCAGGAGGAAGCACAATATCAGGACAGACTCTGGCGCGGCACCACATCCATTGAAGCCTGTGACGAAGAAGGCTGGGTGGTTTCCGTAACACCCAGTGGCGGATGGCTTCCCGCCTGCATCGCAGGAAATACAGGAGTAGGCATGAGTCAGCGTATGCAAAGTTTTGTGCTGGATTCCACACTCGATCCGTTTAACGTGCTTGAGCCTTACAAAAAACCAAGAGTTACTTTAACACCTACACTCGCTATGAAAGATGAAAAGCCATTTCTCTCATTTGCTGTGCAGGGCGGTGATACACAGGATCAGAATCTTTTACAGTTTTTTCTGAATGTTGTTGAATTCAATATGACCGTGCAACAGGCAACGGAAGCGGCTAATATAAATACGGATCAGCTTTGGCTTTCGCTGGGTGGAGATAAAAAAATTGACCGCCAGCCCAGACCCGGTTATATTTTATTAAACTGCAAAACAGATTCTTCGGTGAGAAATGACCTGAAAAATATGGGTTACACCATGCGTTTCTCAGATCATACCAGTGGTCCGGTCAACGCTATTTACTACGATACAAAACACGGCAGTTTCTGGGGTGGCAGCAGTAATTATGGTGAAGACTACGGCATTGCCTGGTGAATAATTTATTAACGATGGCCATCATGAATTATATTTTTCTTAGCACACTGTTCTGTGTATTTAGTCTCTGCAGCTGTAATTACAAAAATGAGAAACAGGTTGCTGCCGCTGTTGATAGCTCTTTTGGTAAAGTGGAATTGTTTGAAGGCACTGATACGAATATTATCAACAGTCAGGCTGTGGTTGAGCGCATCGGTAAAAATTACAAGTGGTGTGAAGGACCTGTGTGGGTGCCATCAAACAAAATGTTACTTTTCTCAGCTGTAAGAGAAAATAAGATTTACAAATGGGATGGAACAGATACGCCGGTATTATATCTTACGCCATCGGGTTATACAGATACTGCTTACCGAAATGGTGAAAATGGATCCAACGGACTCGCTCTTGATAAGGATGGCAGATTATTGTTGTGTCAGTCTGGAAATCGGCAGGTAGTGCGTATGGATGCTTCACTGGAGTCACCAAAACCATCATTCATTGTACTGGCGAAAAATTATCATGGAAAGAAATTCAACAGTCCGAACGATCTGGTTGCTGACAGCAGAAACAATATTTATTTCACTGATCCTATCTACGGCTTACCCAAATGGGATAAGGATCCTACCAGAGAGCTGAATTTTGAAGGAGTTTACAAAATCAGCAATACCGGTAAACTGAGTTTACTGATCGACAGCATTTCACGACCTAACGGTATAGCGCTATCTCCGGATGAAAAGACATTATATATTGGTAGTAGTGATGACCATACAAAATGGTATGCCTATCAACTGGATAGTAACGGGAATATACAATCCGGTAAAATACTTTTGGATGGCTATGAAATGAAGAAGAAAGCTATCAATATGAAAACGGGTGCTGATGGTTTTAAGATCGACAAGTATGGAAATATCTTCAGTTCAGGACCCGACGGAATCAATATTATTTCTCCGGAGGGTAAATTGTTGGGCCTGATCAGAATTTACAACAAACAAACTTCCAACTGCGCTTTCAACGAATCAAAAGATGTTTTGTACATTACCGCCAACGACTGGGTACTTCGCGTGAAGATTAAATAATGATATTTCAGGTGAAAATAAAAATGCATTGGAATGGTATCGGATATAACCATTTCGGCTCCGATTCGTGTGTCGCACCATATTTCTTATATCTGATCCATTCTCCCAATGGTACAACCGGACATTCTCATAAAATTCCCGTTGCTAAAAATTACAAGGCCCGCTGATAAAAAACGTAAATGAAAGATGAATAACAAATAAAATTTCAGTAAACTTTAAGGCAACCTATTTACCGATGCATTTGTCATCACCGAAAAAGGATTTAATGAAAGAAAAGATGACCATGCTTTTTCTGGCAATCGTAATATCTATAAGTTGCAAGAAATCAAATATGTCAGCACCCAGTGTTGTGGGAGATTGGAATTGGATCTCAACATTTAATGACGGTGCTCCTGGACCTTTAAATCCTTTGACCCCCATAAATTCCGGAATCAGCCAATCTTTAACATTTACAAATACCGGTTGGGTTCTAAAAATAAATAACATGATAGTTAACTCAGGGGTTTATACCACGTCCATAGCCGAAAATCTTGGGGGGCAAAGCATAAATCGTATCGGTTATTTTAAGGCAAATAGTGCGACAGATTCAATTACATATTATTCGATTACAAATGACACTTTGACATTTTCTTATGATTTTAGTGGTTCGGTCGGTTCAGGATCTTCAACTTACATTAGAAATTAATATTGAACGGCGTAATCTCCTTCAATTAAAACAACAGGGCAGCAAGGATTTCTTCCTTCAACCCGTCTGCCTTTTTAGAGAGGTCGCTTTCAATAAGTACCCCAAGATTGGTTGCCATAAACAAATAGGTTTTTTTTGAAGGGACATATATTAAAACACATCCCGCGCCAATTCCACCACCGCTGTGACCGTAACCAACAAGACCACCTGCTTCATAGTGAACCAGTCCAAGTCCGTAAATAGGATTTCCTTTATCATCATTTACCCAATGCAGCATGAGTGCAAATGTAGAATCATGTAAAAGTTTGTTTTCCACAAGCCCCTTGAGGAATTTTATGGCATCGGTGGTTGTACAAACAATTCCATCATCACCTTTTAACATGGCAACATTGGCTTTCTGGAGCGGAGTAATATTGGCAGGCCTGCCACTGTTCAGTACATCCCAATAAGAATCCGTGAGTGCCGGATAGTGGAGATAGTCTTTGCTGCTTTTATAAAATGTGTGATTCAGGCCCAATGGTTTGAAGATTTTTTCTTCCATGTATTTTGCATGATCTCCGGTGATCACATCAGCAATCATAGCCAGCAACAGATAGTTGGTGTTTGAATAGGAATGTCTTGTACCAGGTTCGAAAATGGGACTTTCGTCAGCAAGACAGGAAATGGCTTCCTCCATTTTGAAAATGGTAGTTGGATGTAGAATGATATTGGCAACAAATACGGGATTATTGCCGTAATCAGGTACACCGGAAGTATGATTGAGCAGCATCCGAACGGTCATTTTATCCGCACCCTTAATATATCTGCTGTATTTCCTGGGCAGATAACTGGTGATCGATGCATCCAGTTTAATTTTTCCTTCTTCATACAATTTTAATATCACAACTGCCATATAGGTTTTGGACACACTCTGGAGATATTGGATGTTGCAATTGGTCATTGGCGCTTTGGTTTCCAGTTTGGAATAACCTGCAGCGTCGGCCCACCAGCCTTCCAGTTCTGTGTAAACTGCCATAGAAACGCCCGGCAATCCACCGGCCACGTATTTTCTCATGATACTATCTATAATAGCGGCTTTTGAAAAATTCTTGTTGATAGGAACGTCCGGTTCGCAGGCTGTAGCTGCATTTTTTGTCTGTGCAAATGTTAAGATAACGATGGATGAGGCGATCAACAGAGATAAAAGAACCTTTTTCATGTAAGTAATTTTCGACAAAGCAACGACGGGGTACCAGGCGGACCGAATTTTAGGCATTCAAAAACCGTCAACTGTATTGAATATCCTGTTAGAATGAATGGTGTGAAGGTTTTTTGAGAGGCAATTCCGTTGAAATGTATCAAATCAGAGGTTCAACTGTATTGATTAATGCGCCTGGTACCAGGTTTTGAATGCGGGTGCTTTCAATCTACTCATCTGAACCAGTTCGGGGAAGTTACCGGATGGTGCAAGCAGGATTTTTATTTTGGCATTTTCTGATCTTTCGTAGCCCGTTATCATGCGTCGGTTGAGGATATATTTCCTGTTAAGCCGGAAAAATAATTCCGGAGGTAATGACTTTTCAGCTTTATCCAAAGAATGGTCAAGCAGATATTTATTGCTATCCATCGTTATGAGTACTGCATAATCGCCGTTAACATAGATTCCAGCTATATCGGGGAATAAAATATTCAGGGATTGTTTTCCTTTTTTAACAGGAAAGCCTTCGACCTTAATTCTTTTCTCTTCATCCCTTAATTTTTCAGATTCATTCCACACCATATAATAGTGCAAACCGATATAGATTCCATTCACTACCAAAAACCAGATAACGAAAATAAAAATATCGAATCGGTAAAAATTGGAGGGCACCGGTGTATCTTTTGCAATCCAGTTAATTAATTCTGTAGTAATAATTATTACAGCCAGTGCGGAAATGGTTGTTAATACCAATTGAATAACGATTCTCTTAATTGGATTCGGTGAATAGGGCAATTTCCTATCCAGCTGCAATATGCTGGAGCGAATGATCCACCATGCAGCATATCCCTGGATAGTGTCAATTGAAAAAGTCAGTAGCGTATGGGTATTAAATACTATCGACGAATAAGTGAGATAATAATTTAGTGCGTTGATGATTGGGATTAAAATAATAAACAGCAGCACATCATGATAATGGTTAATTATTTTATTTCTCTCCCTGTTCATTTGGCAAAGATTGTAAAAAAGAACCAACTAAATTTAATTGTCATTTGGATTCTCCATAACATTTGGTTGGAACTCCCACAGGTTATCAGATGCTGCTGACTGACCCAGTGCAGTTCTTCCTGTTGCCAGAAAACCTCTGCCTGAAACACTCAATCCAACAGCACCGGATGTAGCGGGTCCTTCAAATGGTGTTTTTTGTGTCCAGAGATCTGGGGCAAAATCATATTCCCAAGTGTAGGTATAATAGATTCCGTTTTCGCCCGTGCTGATATATGCTTTGTCTCCAATTACGAATGCTGCTGCATTCCATCGTGCAATATTTGTGTAACCGTCATCATAAGAATCTTTACTGACGTTGGAAATATGGCGAAGTTGCAGCCACTTGGACGTGTCAGAAGCTGGATTGAATACCCAGAAATCGGTTTGCATGATTCCACTGTCTACACCAGTTACGATATAACCCTGATTGTTATATTCGAAACTAGCTGCCCCATATCTTTTGTTACCTGGAAAGTCAATAGTTGTCCAGGAATCACCGGAAGGATCATAACAGTAAAAATCTGCCATAGCATTGGTTCCATCAAAGCCCGTTCCCACGTATCCGAGATTTCCAATAGCGAATGCAACAGCTTCCGCTCTGGGTGTGCCTAGAAATATAGCGGTTGATATTGTCCAGACATTTGCCGCGGGATCAAATTTGTAAAAATCATTGAGATATTTGATTCCGTCATAACCTGTACCGCAAAATCCAAAACCATTCACTGAAAACCCGACAGCAGAACTTCGTTCGGCGCCCTGTGGTAATGCCGCAACCTGCTCCCATGAACCGGAAGTATCACACTTCCAAAAATCTCTAAATCTTTGATCGCCACCATCCCAACCAGTTCCTACATATGCGAAATTGTTAATCGTAAAACCAACCGCTTCACTGCGGCCCATTCCTTTGAAGTCCGATTCCTTGACCCAGTTACCGGGGTATTGAACTGGTGCACAACACTTATAAAAATGACAAGAAGTTAGACCCGAAGAGGTGAGCAACAAAAATAAGATGATATGTAGCTGTTTCATAAGCGGGTGTTTTGGTGTAACCAAATTTAACCTGCATACAATTCAATATATTTTTTTTCAAAAGTTAAAAACTGTTATTTCACAAATCTTTATTACCAGATCTAAAACATCTTTTTACGTGAATAACATTGAATGAATGAAAAGATCTGCCGTTTAGTATGGGCGAGGGAAGGAAAAATCAATGGTCGAATTGTATCTCATAAATCTGAGGCCACAATTTACCTGTAACGTAGATTTTATTGTTAATTGAATCGTATGCAATGCCATTTGTTTCTTCAGAGAATGCATAACGGATTTTAGATTCTGTTTTCAGCGAACTGAGATCGAGTTTACCAACCACCTTACCACTGGTGGTATCGATTTTGAGAATATTATCCGTCAGCCATTGGTTTGCATAAATGTATCCTTTGATCAGTTCCAATTCATTGATATTCTGAACCGGGCCGTTGTTGTCGGTAACAGCAATGGATTTGATGATTTTGAATGTAACCGGATCGCGATAATAGATATTACTGCTTCCATTACTCATAATCAAATTTGTTCCATTCGTTGTGAACCCCCAGCCTTCGCCATCATATTCAAATGATGACAGCTTTTTGTAACTATTGGCATCGTACACGAAACCGATATGCGTTGTATCTGTCAGTTGATAAACCCTGTCTTTTACAAAAGCAATACCCTCACCGAAATACTTCTTTTTATCTATTTCTACTTTTACGTCGATTTTTCCGTTTTTTAAATCTACAGGACCGAACAATGATCTTGTGGAGGGATAGGAATTGGTATGACCGGTACTTTCAAATAGTTGTCCGTTGTGAACCAGAAGACCTTCTGTGTAAGAAGTGGTGTCGTGAGGAAATACATTGACTACTTTAAATTGGATGTTTGCGGGAGATTCGTCTTTAGTATGCTCTGTAACCGTTTCTTTTTGGTCCGAATTATTTCCGCACGCAATAGATAATAATGAACAAAAGAAGATGGAGCTTATTTTCAGTAAGGGTAGATAATTTCTCAAGATCAGGTTTTATCTTTCTTTGGTTTGAGCGGCTTCATGCGGGAATCAAAGTGATCATCTTTTGCATACAGAATGATGTGATTGATATTTTTATCTATAAATGCCTGAATGGCGGTTCTTAATAAAACCTTCGATTTTTTATTTACGAAGCCTAAGGAATATTCTTCGTTGGTCTGATAGATTGCCTGCAGCGTAATAGAATCTTCGAGAATAATATTCAGGGCCAGTTTATTAGGATCCGTTTGCAGCGCGACATTCGTTTTAATGATATAGTCTGACCCCAGCGGGGATTTGGTAATAAATTGGGAGGTCTTCGTCAATTCGGCTTTTACCAGATCGGAAGTTGTATTGTCGGATTCCAGATAATAAAATCTCTGCGCCTGCACAGCATAAATGTTGAAAACCACAAAAAGGAGGATCAATATTTTCTTCATTCAAAATCTTATTATGCAGGTTAATTGCTCATTTAAGATAGCAATTATTTAAATACGCCACTTCATTTAGATGCAAAGCTTTAAGCTTTTGGCCTTCAGCTTTCTGATTTAAAATCAGTTTTTTAACTTGAAATTGAAAATGATGGTGCCCACGGATTCATCTGAGCCATTATTGAATTTAACCTGATGAGCTTTTTGGAGAGCGATGGCTTTAAGTCCTGCGTCTGCGGTTGTTGAGCCACGGGCCTGGTAATCGGCGCTGATCACATTTCCGCTGGCATCTACATGAATATCGACAGCAACTTTTGCGTTTTCATTAAATTCATCGGTGAAGGATGGAGTGCTTCTGATTTTTCTTCCCTCCAAACCGCCGGCTATTGCAATGCCGTTTCCATGTCCGCCGCCTTTATAGTTCGTTGAGTTGGGATCGCCGCCAGGTGCTCCCTGATCTCCCTTACCGCCAGCAATACCCTGATTGCCTCCCGGTTTAAAATGATCGGCATCATTTCCTCCGGTACCATCGCCATTCACTCCATGAAAAACAGCTTTTGGTTTAGGAGGTGCCGGTGTTGGATTTAATGCCGGTTGAATAGTTTTGCGAGGCGTTTTTACTGTCAGGTCCTTATCGGGTATTTTAGTTGCGTTTGGTTTTGTTACCGGCGGCGACTTAACAGCAGGCACGTCATCCGGATTTTTATCATCAGTTTCAACATCTTTCAGCGCTTCTTTAGTTGCTACTGTTGTTTTTGGTGGCGTATATTTTTCCTGATCCTGTTTCGAAGGATCATTGGGAAGGTAGGGCTGATTGTCGCCAAGTCCCTGATCACTGTTACCGAGATTTACTTCCAATCCCTGTTCGACAGGCGCTGGTGGATTAAAGGGCAGGTCCCAGGATATTAATAATAACAAAGCCAGCAATGCACCACATATAATCAATGTGTATAAAACAGCTTTCCTGTTTTTACTGACTTCAAATGCATGATTGACATTATTCACTTTGTGAAGATAAATTAAAAAAGCCTAAAGCCTAAAGCTTAAAGCCTAAAAGCAAATTGTAAAGGCTAACAAGAAAAGTAAATTATTTTAATTTTTATTTTCAGGCTTGAACTTTAATAAAAATTTAGTCAATTAATTCAACCTTGAACCTTCAGCGTTTGCTCTCAAGCTTCTGCTTTGAGCTTTACGTATTGAGCTTTAGGCTCAAGAAGCAAAATCCTCTTCAAATTTTCCCCGAATGCGTTCCATCGGAGGATTGAAATAACCAAATTTTAACAGTGGGAATTCCTCTCTCAGTAGCTCCATGAGATGTCGTACTCCCATAGCATCACCTGTTTCAATAATGCCGATTTTGCCAAGGTACCAGTCGGGATCAATATTGAAATTGCGCCATTGGATCATGTCCAGTCCCGTGTCGATAATCATTTTTCTCAATGCTTCATATTCTTCTTCGCTGTCAGTCATGCCTGGGAAAACAAAATAGTTTATGGATGTCCATCCACCAGCAGCTTTTACTACACGCAAACTTTCTATAATGTCTTCGAATCGATAATTATTCGGCCGATAGTACGATTCATAAATATGTTTGCGGGTGGAATTCATACTCACTCTTATAGAATTCAAGCCTGCTTCACACAAAACTTTCACTGCGTCGGGCTTCGAACCGTTTGTATTGATATTGATGCTTCCTCTGTTTGTATGTTTTCTGATTTCAACAATCGCCTCGCGAATGGTTTCCCACATCAGTAGCGGTTCACCTTCACATCCCTGACCAAAACTTACGATGGGATAAGGTGCCGTTTGTAAATGTGGAACCGTAAATTCTACAATCTCTTCAGTCAAGGGACGGAAAGTAAGTCGGTCCTGTGTGGAGTGTATCGTTTCTTCCTGCGGCTGAAAAGAAATGCATCCGATACAATTTGCATTACAGGCTGGTGAAACAGGAACAGGGCATTCCCATCTGCCTAAGGAAAGATTTCTTGCCGCGGGACAATGATATGTGTTGCAGCAATTTTCCATCAGGTGTTTTACAAGGCGGTTATGCGGATAGGCATTCAACAGGTTTGCTGATCCCGTTGCGATGCTTATCGAATTATATCCTTTGGCTTCCTGACGAATGTCTGGTTCGATACGAACTGCAGGCACATAAAATTTTTCATTGAACCAGCCGGCAGCTGTGTAACAAAACAACGGCAGGGTGGGCGCGTCCGGTTCTGTTTCATATGCTGCAAGGAATAATCCTGTGTGAGCAGGTGGTATGAAAGCAGCGACTGCCCATCCTTTTTCACAAAGTCTCATATCGCCCGTTTCGACATCGATCCCAATGCCACGTCGTCCGGGTAATTCATACAGTGAACCACCTTCGGGCAGTTGTATCCAGTCAGACTCGTCGACGGGTAGTGCATCCCATCCGCTGCGTCCGCAGGCAAAAAGTGAAATATCTTCAAATATATTTCCTTCACCGTCTGAATATAAAATGAAAGGTGACATGATCACAAATTTACGAGTTTGCTGCGGCAGTAGTCGTTAAATTCATCCTCAGGTGCATCGGGTTCATCATCGTCCACTACCTCTTTCTGAATTAATTTATTATCCTTAAAGTTGAGTGTAAGCAAACCGTCTTTTAATACGACAGACTGGAACAAAGTCCACTGGTATTTTTTTTTGAACAATGTATTGATCACAACGCCTTCCGATGAGAAGCCAACTTCCAGCGGGTATTTTGCCTGTGCTTCCAGTATGGCAAAAAAGATGAAGGGTAAAAACATCCATTGAAAATATGGCATACCAAGCCACAGTATGCCAGCGACAAATAACCAGTTTCGGAATCGCATTTCTTTGTTGGTCCGCCCACGATATATATTGACCGTGAGGCCGAGAATTATAATAAAAACTGAAACAATAAGGTAGGTGGAAAAGCCGCTTCTGATTTGCGCGTAGCAGAAATTTAGGAGAGAAAAAACCAATAAAAGAACGCTGACAAAATCCGTTTTTCGGGCATTATCCCTTTTCAACGTGACTACATAGTCGTAGTGCATTCCGGTTCTTTACGGGTTAGTGGCTGAGGATTCGCGGCGACCAGCATATTACATAATTTCCATAGAATTCTTGCGCCTACGTTTGCATCGAAATTGCTTTCACCCACAGCAATTTCAACAAGGTCGAAGCCGATAAATTTACGACCGCTCTCAATAATTTTTTTAACCAGATAAATGATTTGCTCTACTTCAAAACCTCCGTTTACAGGGGCTCCTGTGTGAGGGCATAATTTGGGATCCAGTCCGTCGATATCAAAACTCAGGTATACACAGGCAGGTAATTGCTGGACTATTTCGTCTACTATCGAACGCCAGGTTTTTCCCTCAAATAATTTCTCTTTTATATCCTTATCGTAATATGCGACAATCCGTTGGTTGCTGTTGTTTATATAATTGAATTCTTCTTCACTAAAATCACGTATTCCCAGCTGTACGAGTTTGGTGATCTGGGGAATTTCCTGCAACGCATTAAACATTACGCTCGCATGGCTATGAATAAAATTTTCGTAAGCATTGCGGAGGTCACAATGAGCGTCTACCTGAAGTACCCCGAATTCTCCGAATTTCTCAGCTACAGCTTTCAGATAACCGAGTGAAACGCTGTGGTCGCCACCAAGCAATACTACCAGTTTATCATCTCTCAGCAAACCGCTGGTTTGTTCAAAAATCCATTTATTAAGAACGGCGCTTCCTTCGTTTATCTCTTTGAGGGATTTACACATGAAAGTGTTCTTCTCAATCTCTTCTCCCTTTGAAATATAGTTGATATAGAGTTCAGCTTCTTTTCTGAGATAGTCACTTTTCATCAACACTTTACGATCAGGATGTCGCATGAAGATTCCCTGATTCCAGGCATTGCCTGATTCACCATCAAAAACATCCACCTGCATGCTGGCATTGAAAATATGCTCACTGGCTCTCGATGTACCTGACCCTGCGCTGACTGTTACTTCCCATGGAACAGGGAGAATCACTAGTCGTGCATCTGTTTCTGTAAACGGAAGACCAAAAATGGTATTTTTTGGATTACTTGCGATGTTTGTATCGAAGTGGGATAAATCTGTCATGATATGCTGTCTAGCCTTAAAACGGCTGGCAAAGTTACTTCAGTATGAGGGAATATCAAAAAAAGCTGAAAGCTTAAAGCGCAGGGCCAAAGCTAAATCAGTAATTTGTAGATGAGAAAATATGAGCATGTATTCGGCCTTGAGCCTTACGCCTTAAGCGTTGAGCATGACCAGGGCCATCATAAATTTATTCTGCAAATGGCAATTAGAAGATAACTTTGCGGCTCATGAAGCGCACTCAAATCATTTTGCTGGTTTTTATTGCCCTCAGTATCGGATTGCTGGTAAGTTTTATGGGTAATTTGTCGACCTATGAAACCATTGCATCTGCCAAACAGAAAGAGGGCAAAAGTGTTACCATCATTGCCAAGCTGGACAACAGCATACCGATGGAGTATGATCCTGCAAAAGATCCAAACTATCTTAGTTTTCATATTCTGGATACACTGGGTGGCAGAGCGAAAGTTGTTTATCATTATGGTAAACCATATGATATGGAAAAGGCGGAACGTATTGTATTGAAAGGAAAAATGAATGGTGATGTTTTTGAGATCTCCCAAAAGGATGGCATTCTTATTAAGTGTCCGTCCAAATACAAAGATGATCCCGAGGCTGAGAAAAAGGATCTCAATAAAACCCAATAGTTGATATGGATTATATTGGTGAACATTTAATGCCCGGAGAGTTTGGGCAGTTCTTTGTGATACTTTCTTTTGCGGCTTCCTTTGTTGCCACGCTCTCCTTTTTTAAATCGGCCAATGCCGCATCGTCTGAAGATGCCGCATCCTGGAAAAAGATGGCCCGTTTTGCTTTTCTTCTAAGTGCGATTTCCATTTTTATAGTGTTTGCGACAATTTACTATATCGTTCGCAACCATTATTTCGAATATAATTTTGCCTGGGAACATTCGAGCAGGAACCTGGATCCGAAGTACATGCTGAGTTGTATTTGGGAGGCACAGGAAGGAAGTTTTTTATTGTGGATGATGTGGAATGGTGTTTTGGGGACCATCCTCATGTTTAAAGCAAAACAATGGGAGGCACCCATTCTCTCGATTATAAGCTTCGCGCAATTTGTTCTGCTGACGATGATTCTCGGGGTCTATGTTTTTTCATTCCAGATTGGTCATAGTCCGTTCATGCTCGTGCGACAATTATTTCAGGAAGCTCCTATTTTCCAGAGAGCCGATTATATGTCCATTCCGCAAATGCAGGACGGACAAAGTCTGAATGCTCTGTTACAGAACTATTGGATGGTTATACATCCACCCGTTTTATTTCTTGGATTTTCATCTACACTGATTCCATTTGCTTTCGCGGTTTCCGGGTTATGGAAAAAAGAATATGGATCGTGGACGAAAACCGCGTTACCGTGGACGCTTTTCTCCTGCTGTATACTGGGCACTGGTATCATGATGGGAGCGGCCTGGGCATACGAGTCACTCACTTTTGGAGGGTACTGGGCCTGGGATCCCGTGGAGAATGCTTCGCTGGTTCCATGGCTGGTGCTGGTAGCCGGATTGCATACACAGGTTGTTTATAATGCTACAGGTCATTCTTTGCGTGCAACCATGCTCTTTTTGATATTGGGATTCACGCTGATTCTTTATGCCACGTTCCTTACCAGGAGCGGTATATTGGGGGATACATCGGTACACGCATTTGTGGGTTCGGGACTGGATCTGCAACTGATTATCCTGATTCTGGTTTTTTTTATTCCAGCCATCATTTTATTTATTCTGCGATATAGCAGGATACCGCATGTTGCCAGGGAAGAGAATACCTGGTCGAGAGAATTCTGGATGTTTATTGGTGCCCTCGTTATATTTCTTTCAGCCGTCTTTATCATGGTGGCCACGTCACTGCCCGTGATCAATAATATTTTCAGGACGAAATGGTCGACCGGAGACGATCCAAAATTTGCCTACAACAGGATCGAGATTTTCATCGCAATAATACTTGGCTTGTTGACAGCAATGGTTCAGTATTTAAAATACAAAAACAGTTCCCCATTGCCGGTACTGAAAAAACTCCTGCCGCCTGCCTTAATTGCACTCGTCATTTCAGTTTGCGCGAGTGTTTTTGGTAACATACAATATACGGCATATGGTACCGGATATCAGGGGGCCATACACGTAGCGTTGTTTGCCGGCGTTTATGCTGTTATTGCAAATGCGGCATATATCTTCAATACGCTAAAAGGAAAAATAAAAATTGCGGGCGCATCAGTTGCACATGCAGGGTTCGGTATTCTTTTAGTCGGTATCCTGATCTCTTCATCCAAAAAAGAAGTGCTTTCTATTAATACGACGGGTATCAATCTGCCATTCGATCCAAAATCAAATCAGAATCCCCTGGAAAATCTCACGCTGATCAAAAATGTGAAAACAGATATGGGCAAGTATGATGTTACTTATCTGAGCAATGATTCTGTAAACAAGGCAGGTAATATCATTTATTTTAAAATAAATTTTCAGGATAAAAAAACAGGTGAATCTTTCGATCTCTGGCCCAACCTGATAAAAAATACAAAGGGTATGGAAAATTATTCCAACAACCCTGACAAGCGTCATTATTTGAATAGTGACATTTTCACTTATGTCAGTTATGCAAATATTCAGGATAAACAGCGAGATACATCCGGATTTAAAACTTTTCCTGTTGCATTGCACGACACGATTTTTTATTCCAAAGGGCTTATGATTCTTGATACGGTTTTTGTAAATCCAGTAACAGATAAATATCATTTTACATCCGCAGATACTGCGCTGATGGCAAAAGTCAGGGTAATCAGCAGGGATAGTAATCAATATATCATGTATCCTTTGCTTTACGTAAAAGACAACATGATTCATCGAATTGCAGATACCCTGTACGCACAAAACCTGGCAGTGGAACTTGGGTCTGTAATGAGCAATAAGAAAATTCAATTGCTTACAAAGGAATCGGCAGACATGGTTCCTTTTGTTGCCCTGAAAGTATATTTAATGCCACAGATTAATCTCGTCTGGATAGGCATCATTATCATGATGACGGGTTTTGTATTCAGTATCGTCAACCGTCGGAAACTGGTGAGCAAAAAACAGCCACAGGCGCTGTCATAGCGGGTTTCATGCCTGTTGGGGGTTCCCGGAATTTGTATTAACTTTAGCCTTTACATGCCCCTGTTTCGTGTACGATATCTGTGTGTTCTTTTTCCGTTCATCCTGCTGATTACGGTACAGTCTGCTTTTTCACAACAGACCCAAAAATCGCCTCCTGATTCCAGCCAGCTTTCACAAGAAAAAAAGAGACTGGATCTGCAACAATTTAATAACCGGTTCGGAAAGAACGACACCATCTGGAGTCAGGTAATTGTTTATGAGGGTGATACGATTCCGGCAAAAACTTATGCAGTTGTGAATGTGTATCATACCATGACTTACGCCATGCGTAAGAGAAAGGAAGCAATGACAAGGCTGCGCAACGCCGTGTATGTCACTTATCCCTATGCCAGAAAAGCAGGGATGATACTGAACGATATGAACGCCCATATGGCAAAAATGAACTCAGAATCGGAAAAGAAGGATTATGTGAAATCAATGGAGAAGGAATTGAAAAAAGAATTTACTGATCCGATGGAGAAGCTATCTGTATACCAGGGAATGGTTTTAATGAAATTAATAAACCGGCAGACGGGGAATAATTGTTACGATATCATTAAAGAATACAGAGGTGGGTTCTCAGCCCGTCTTTGGCAGACTGTAGCTTTCTTTTTCGGCAGCAGTCTCAAGCAGCCCTACGATGCCCAGGGTGAAGATCATGATGTTGAGATTATCGTGCAGGAGGTTGAGAGAATGTATCGGGGGTGATTAAGATGCTCACATTTTCAAATTATCATTTCCTCATTTAATTCCCACATTTTTTATTTTCTACATTTTCATATCTGCCACATTACAATGTTTGAATCTTACCAATAATTCCGGTGGTTGAGAATCCTTCAACAATGGGATTTATCACAACCCGACCTCCGGTTGCAATAACTTCTTCTGCTCCTACAATCTGATCAATTGTATAATCGCCACCTTTTACAAGTACATCGGGTTTTATGGTTTCTATAAGATCCAGCGGAGTGTCTTCATCAAAAATAACTACTGCATCCACGATCAGCAGTGAGGCTAACATCAACGCCCTGGATCCCTCGTTCATTACAGGCCGACCGGCCCCTTTTAATCTGTTGGCCGAAGCATCTGAATTTAAACCCACTACAAGGAAATCGGCCTCGCGGGCTGCATCGGAAAGGGAAGCAATATGGCCGGGATGAAGAATATCGAAACAACCATTGGTAAAAGAAACGGTCTTATTCAGAAGTTTCCAACGATTCACCTGAAACAGAATTTCCTTGGCAGTTAAAATTTTAGCCTGAATAACCTGGGGCTGTTTCATCCTCTTTGAGTTTATAACGGTTTACACGAGGTAATAAAATAAAACTAAATACTCCAAATATTACGAAACTTAAAAATTGTCCAAACCACAGTAACCATCCCAGCGCCTGTCCGTAAGGCTCCTTGGGAATATTATATAATGCAACAGTTTCCATTACGAGTAATGCATATGCCCCAATACCACCCGGAGACACAATCATTCCGACACTGCCCATCGCCAGCACGGTAAGCGCGTCGGCGAGGCTTAAGTGACTTGTCGCGTCAATGGCAAAAAATCCGCACCAGGTACTGAGCAGATACATAAACCATATGGCAATTGTATAAAAGAAAAACAGCGGTTTATTTTTTAAAGCCCGCACGCTGATGAGACCATGCCAGACACCAGTAAGAATGTTTTTCACTTTTTGTACAAGATCTATATGTTCGTACCGCGAGAAAATGACTTTAAGAATAATCAGCAATACAACGATTGCGGCAACAATGATAAATATTTTACGATAGGCGGTCTGGCCATTTTTATTTTGAAAAAGTGGATAGATATAGTCGTGCATCAACGACGAAACAATGTCAAACTGAAAAACGAAAGTGAGTCCGAATACGAGCAGAAGGCAAATCACATCGAAAGCTCTTTCTGCTACGATGGTGCCTACCAGCTTTTGCGCCGGTACTTTTTCATATCTGGCAAGTATGGTACATTTGATCACTTCACCCAGTCTCGGGGCTCCCAGATTTACAAAATAACCGATCATGACTGCAAAAAATGCATTCAGTTTCGAAGGATGATAGCCCATGGGTTCCATCAATTGTCTCCATCGAAGAGCACGTAACCAGTGAGAAGCGAGCAGGAGACAGAAGACAGGAATCAATAACCAGTAATGCGCATGGTCAAGCGCTTTTTTTAACTGTTCCCATTTTTCATGATCCATTCCCCGAATGCTCAGCCATACAAAAAACACTGCCAGGCCGGCGAAAAAAAAGTATTGCAGGACCGATAAAAAATGCTTTTTCATAGAATCAGGCAAGATACAATTTTATCTATATCCTGTTACCTTCCTTAGGAAACACCACGGATGGTTTAAATTTCCTGGCTTCCTCAAAATCCATGCGGGCATATGAAATTACAATCACGATATCACCCACTGCCCCATATCGTGCAGCGGGACCGTTCAGACAACAAATACCTGAATTCCTTTTACCCGAAATCAGATACGTTTCTATTCTTGCACCATTATTAACATTCACCACTTGAACCTTCTCATTGGCAATTAAATTTGCCGCGTCCATCAAATCTTCGTCCAGTGTGAGACTGCCTATATAGTTCAGATTGGCTTCGGTGATTACTACCCTGTGAACCTTAGATTTAAGTATTTCGATTTCCATGGGCTTTTTTTAATTTGAGCGGCAAAATTATGCTAATTGAGCAGCATATTATCTATCAGTCTTACCTCTCCCTGAAATGCAGCTATCAGCGCAATGACTTTTTTCCTTCCATCCCAGTTTTCAACTGGTTGCAGATCTTCCTGTTGGGCAACGGATATATAATCTGTCCTGAAATCTGATTTTTTTAACATTTCCGAAGCTATTTCTAAAACCGGTCCTATAGCTCCGGGTTTGAGTTGGCTTTTTATTTTACTTAGCGCCTGAAATATGGATTGGGCATTTAGTTTTTGGATGTCAGTTAATCGTCGGTTCCTGCTGCTCATAGCCAATCCGCCTTCTTCCCTTATCGTCGGTACCATATTAAATGCAACTGACAGATTAAGCAACCGAATTAATCGTTGTACGATAAGACATTGCTGATAATCTTTTTGACCCATAAACAAGGCATCTGGTTTAACCAGCGACAGCAACCGGCTCATCACCTGGCAGACACCCTGAAAATGACCCGGCCGGTAACGTCCTTCCAATAAGGTTTCCAGTGGTCCCAGATCATAGGTTTCCAAACCGCCATCAGCCTGTGGGTAGATTTCTTTAACGGAAGGGAGAAAAAGTAAATCCGTGCCTGCTTTTTCAAGCATTTCTATGTCTTTCTCAATGCTTACCGGATATTTCTTAAAATCTTCCGGGTCGTTGAATTGGGAAGGATTTACAAAAATGCTGCAAATATTTATGTCCGACTGTTCGCGGCAGGCCCTGATTAAAGCAATATGGCCTTCGTGCAACGCTCCCATAGTCGGTACAAAACCGGTTTTGACCCCCCTGGCTTTCAGGTCGTCCAGCCAATTCCGCAGGTCTTCTGACCGTTTAAATAGAATCATTTTCAGCGTTTTAACATTCGGGGGCCTTTCGGGGAGCCTATTTAGGGAATTAACCGTACCTTTGCAAACTGAATTTCAGGTATTCTCCTGATCATCAATTCTCAGTCCTAATGGTAGCAAAGAAAAGAATTTTATTTATCTCCAATGAAATGTCTCCCTATCTGGAACTTACAGAATTTGCGGAAACAGTGAATAAGTTAGCGATAAAATCCAACGACAGTGGTTTTGAAGTTCGTTGTATCATGCCCAGGTTTGGGGTAATTAATGAAAGAAGGCACCGTTTGCATGAAGTGGTTCGTCTGTCAGGTATCAATGTGTCTGTAGATAACGACGACTATCCACTGCAAATCAAGGTTGCCTCGCTTCCCAACGCACGACTTCAGGTTTACTTCCTGGAAAATGAAGATTTATTTAAAAGGAAGTATATATTCCATGATGAAAAGGAAAAGTGGTTTGACGACAATGGTTTGCGGACAGTCTTTTTTTGCAAAGGGGCGCTGGAAACGGTAAAAAAATTCGGATGGCCACCCGATATCATTCATTGTAGCGGCTGGATGACGGGCCTGATTCCATTCTATCTCAAAACGGTTTATAAAAAAGAGCCCGTTTTTGCGCACAGTAAAGTAGTGTACACGATTGGCCAGAATACATTTAAGGAAAAACTGGGTTCCAACTTTACCAAGGTCGCGAATATTCATGCTACCATAAAAGAAAAGGATCTCGAACCTTACAGTGAGGCTACCAATACCGATCTGTTTCGCATTGGTGCTGGTTATGCAGATGCGATAACCTTTGGTGCAGAAAAAACGGATAAGAAGCTCATTGAGGAATTCAGTAAAGTCAGAGGTAAAAAAGTACTTCCCTACAATACGGAGTCCGACCTGAGCGATTATTTGCAATTGTATGCCGATCTGTCTCAATAATTAGTTCCAGTCATTTACAAGTGATAATGCTTCAACTATTATCTTTGCACCGCAATCCATTAATTACGTTATGTAGTTAATGGTTTTTTTATTTTCGTGATAAATTCAAACAATAAAAATGCCTTATCTATTCACTTCTGAAAGTGTTTCTGAAGGTCACCCCGACAAAGTGGCTGACCAGATTTCTGATGCATTGATTGATCATTTCCTGGCTTTTGATCCGCAATCCAAAGTGGCTTGTGAAACGCTGGTAACCACCGGTCAGGTAGTGCTGGCGGGAGAAGTCAAAAGCAGGGCTTATCTGGATGTTCAGGAAATAGCCCGTTCCGTTATTCGTAAAATCGGTTATACGAAAAGCGAATATATGTTTGAAGCGAATTCCTGCGGTATTTTTTCTGCGATTCATGAACAGTCTGCTGATATTAATCAGGGGGTTGATCGTAGAAAAAAAGAAGAACAGGGCGCGGGAGATCAGGGTATGATGTTTGGTTATGCGAGTAACGAAACGGCTGATTATATGCCGCTGGCGCTTGACCTCGCACACAAACTCCTGATAGAACTTGCTGCTCTCAGAAGGGAAAACGATGAAATTACCTATTTGCGTCCGGATGCTAAAAGTCAAGTGACGCTGGAATACGACGATCAGAACAATCCTATAAGAATAGATGCGATTGTTATTTCCACACAGCACGATGATTTTGATACTGAAGAAAGGATGCTGGCAAAAATTAGCAAGGACATCAAAAATATCCTGATACCAAGGGTAAAGGCAAAGTATAAAAAATACGATCATCTGTTTAGCAAGCGTATTAAATATCACATCAATCCTACCGGCAAATTTGTGATTGGTGGTCCACACGGAGATACGGGACTTACAGGCCGTAAAATCATCGTAGATACATATGGTGGAAAAGGTGCACACGGAGGCGGAGCATTCAGCGGAAAGGATCCTTCGAAAGTAGATCGCAGCGCGGCGTACGCAACGCGTCATATCGCCAAGAATCTGGTAGCAGCCGGTGTGGCTACGGAAGTGCTGGTACAGGTTTCCTATGCCATCGGCGTGGCAGAACCGACGTCTATTTATGTAAATACTTTTGGAACTGCCAAAGTAAAAATGAAAGATGGTGCCATTGGGAAAATCGTCAGTGAGATATTTGATATGCGTCCGTATTTTATCGAGCAACGTTTGAAATTGCGCAATCCGATATATAGCGAAACGGCTGCTTATGGACATATGGGCCGTAAACCAAGAACGGTGGTAAAGACTTTTGTTTCACCAGACGGGAAAACAGTTAAAAAGAAAGTGGAACTTTTTACCTGGGAGAAACTGGACTACGTTAATAAAGTGAAACAGGCTTTTAAGCTTAAATAAGAAAATACGCATAATTTTTAAGGTCAGCCGTCGTGCTGGCCTTTTTTGTTTATGAATAGGAGCTTTTGGGGTTATGGGTTATGAGTTATGGGTAAAAAATAGATTTCATTCATGAGTTGTCATAACCCGTTATCCTTCATCTATAACCCAAATCATTGCTCATAAACCATTAAATTCGGCTCATGGATAATCAAGATAATCCCTGGACTATTCTCGGTAAAAAAGAAATCTATGAAAATCCCTGGATTCAGCTGACAGAGTTCCAGGTGATCAATCCAGGTGGCGGTGACGGAATTTATGGTAAGGTTCACTATAAACATCTTGCAGTGGGTGTGATACCGATAGATGAAAGCTGGAACACCTGGTTGGTCGGCCAATATCGTTTTCCGCTGGATTTATACAGTTGGGAAATTCCAGAAGGTGGTGGAAGAATGGATGAGGATCCGATTGCAGCTGCAAAGAGAGAGTTACTGGAAGAAACAGGTCTGGTAGCTAGAGAGTGGACAAAAATATTGACGATGCATTTATCCAACTCCGTGAGTGATGAACTCGCAATTATTTACCTGGCCAGAAATCTGGAAGAGCGAAAAGCCTCACCTGAGGAAACGGAAGATCTGGCCATCAGGAAATTACCCTTTGATGACGTATTTCAGATGGCCATGGACGGACGCATTACGGACGCATTGTCTGTTGCGGCGATTCAACAGGTCAGGTTAATGGTTTTAACAGAAAAACTTAAAAAGTAAATATTGAAATCTTCTGAAATTATTATTGGCAGGCAGCCACTTATTGAAGCCATGCTGGCGGGCAGACCCATAGATAAGATTTTGTTCCAGCGAAATGTGAGTGGTGAATCCATCGGTGAAATACGCAAACAGGCAGAAAAACGTGGGATACCCATTCAGCAGGTTCCTGTAGAAAAACTTATGTCATTGACCAGAGCCAATCACCAGGGCGTTGTTGCGCTGGCGGCCCTGTTTACTTATATGGACTTGCAGATGGTAATTGATCAGGTGGTTTCTACAGGAAAGGTGCCTTTATTTATTCTTTTAGATGGAATTACAGATGTCAGAAATATAGGAGCTATTGCCAGAAGCGCCGTTTGTTGCGGCGCACAGGCAATGATCATTCCTGATAAAGGTATTGCCGCTTTAAATGACGAAGCGCTTAAATCATCAGCAGGTGCTCTGGAGAAAATTCATATATGTCGGGTAAACAGTTTGCTGAAAGCCGTTGACAGTTTGCATTTGAATGGAATACAGGTGTATGCCAGTTCGATGCAAAGTGATAAAAAAGTATTCGATCTGCCTTCCGAGTTGCCCTGTTGTTTTATGATGGGCAGCGAGGACAAAGGATTACAGCCTTATCTGAACAAAGCGGCTGATGAAAGATTTACCATACCCATGTCCGGAAATTTCGACTCTTTGAACGTCTCTGTTGCTGCCGGAATTATACTTTATGAAGCCATGAAAAAAAGAATGTTGGATTCTCAAATCACTTGTTAAACTCCTTCACACGATCGAAATCCTGAAGTTCCATTCGACAAAGTTGTTTTATGTCATGAATTTAGCGGACAGTTTAAATTCTGTTAAAGCTATTTTTTTTTGCATCAAAATAGGTTATATTTATTTTATACCGGGAATTTACAGAAGCTGTAGGGAGTTATTTTAACCACTAAACAACGAATCGATGGATCAGCCCAGCGTACAGCAGGTATTTTTTCAACATATCAAAAACAACCTCGCCAGCCATCTTTCTATGGTGGATGAAATTGCCGAAATCCTGCATATCAGTAATGATAGCGCTTACAGGCGTATACGTGGCGAAAAGCCCCTGTCTTTTGAAGAGATTAATGTTCTTTGTTCGAAATATCAGATTTCGATGGATCAGTTATTTCATTTGAAAAATGATTCGTTTTTGTTCAGTGGTCCTCTTGCTAATAATACGAATCATGGTATCGAACAGTATATGGAACACCTGCTGAATCAGTTAAATTATTTCAACTCGTTCGAAAACAGAGAGCTTTATTATTTAGGTAAAGACTTATATATTTTTCATTGTTTCGGTTTTCATGAACTAACGATATTTAAAGTTTTTTTCTGGATGAAATCCATTCTGCAATATCCCATTGAAGGCAAGGAATTGTTGAACCTGTATATGCAGAGAGAAAGTGTATTTAAGTTCACGACAAGGATCGGAGAAGCGTATAACAAACTTCCTTCTGTGGAGATTTGGCACGATGACAGTATTAATGCCACTTTAAGACAAATCGATTATTACCGTCAAAGTCAGATTTTCCCCTCCGAAGAATATGCACTGGGTGTATATCGAAGCCTGCTGGCGATGGTTAATCATATTGAAAAACAGGCGGAGGCAGGTTGTAAGTTTCCAGTCGGCGGGAAACCGACAACTTCCAGTGCCAGCTATAAGCTCTACTACAATGAATTTATTCTCGGTGATAACAGTAATATGGTTGTATTAAATAATGCGAAAATGGTTTATCTGAATCATACTGTGCTGAATGTGATTAGTACAAAAGATGCGGCTTTTGTAGAGTATACTTATGGACATTTTCAGAATATCATGCGGAAATCAACCCTTATGAGTTTTGTGGGCGAAAAAGAAAGAAGAAAGTTTTTCAATGCCATGCGTGAAAAAGTAGAATCGAGAATCAGAACATTTTAACCTTTAAATTCCGATTTGAATTAGTTTCGTGGCATGATCGGAAAGGTAAATCACAAAGATTGGGTAAAATTAATTGAATGTCCACGGGATGCCATGCAGGGATGGAACCAGTTTATACCCACAGAAAAAAAAACAGACTACATCAATTCCTTACTGCAGGTAGGTTTCGACAGTCTGGATTTCGGCAGTTTTGTATCCCATAAAGCCATTCCTCAGATGGCGGACACCAAGCAGGTTATTTCAACAATCGAAACCTCCGGTTCAAAAACCAGATTACTGGCCATCGTGGCAAACACCAGAGGAGCTGCAGAAGCTGCGGGGTATTCGCATATTAGCGATATCGGCTTTCCTTTTTCCATTTCAGAAACTTTTCAAAAACGTAATACCAATTCATCGATTGCCACTTCTCTCATGACGGTTTTGGATATGCTGGAAATATGCCGCCAGAAAAAAAAACGACTGGTAGTGTATATTTCAATGGCATTTGGAAATCCTTATGGTGATATCTGGTCATACGATATGGCATTGCAATGGGTACAAAAACTGGTGAAAGCAGGAGTTCGTGTGATTTCGCTTGCTGATACCGTGGGTTTGGCAACTCCTGTCCAGATTCATGAACTCTCCAAACTGCTTATAACAGCATTCCCGTCCGTTGAATCTGGTGTACATCTCCATAGCCGGAGAGAACACATTACTGAAAAACTGGATGCTGCATTCAGTGCCGGTTGTCGTCGTTTTGATGGCGCCATTCATGGAATTGGTGGTTGCCCGATGGCAGGAGATGAATTGGTCGGAAATATCGATAGTCTGGTGATGATCGATTATTTTCAGAAGAAGAAAATGCTGCCATTGTTCAATGAACAGGCACTCAATAAAAGTATAGGTTTAGCAAATGAGATATTTTTAAATCATTAAAGTGGAACCTTTTTTACTGCCCATTCAGATACAACCACCTGAAGAAAAAATCAGGTACCCACAGAAGATCCTTTTAATCGGATCCTGTTTTACGGAACATATCGGACAACATCTGTCAGAGATGAAATTTGACTTGATGCAAAATCCCAATGGGATATTGTTCGATCCCCTGAGTGTTGGTAATAGTCTGATTTCTTATCTGAAACCGGATATGTATCAGGGTGAGGATCTTTTTTTTCTTAACGAACTCTGGCAAAGCTGGAAACACCATGGTGTATTCTCTCAAACGTATCAGGAGTTCACTTTGAAAAAAATTAATGAATCGCAACAATCCGCGCATGTTTTTTTGAAACAGGCTAACTGGCTGATTATAACGCTTGGATCTGCTTTTGTTTATTCATTGAAGGAAAAAAACCTAACCGTTGCGAATTGTCACCGTGCACCTGCTAACTGGTTTACAAAAAAACTTCTTCCTGTTGATAAGATGCTTGCAGTTTTAGATGAAACAATGCACCGGTTACTTGAAATAAATCCCCAATTACAGATAATATACACCATCAGTCCCGTTCGTCACATTCGCGATGGTGTTATTGAAAACAACCGGAGTAAAGCGCGACTTATTGAAGTTGCGCATCAGCTTGTCAGCAAATTTAACCGAACGTACTATTTTCCGTCTTATGAACTCGTGATTGATGTATTAAGGGATTATAGGTTTTATGATAAAGATCTCGTGCATCCAAATTATATGGCGACCCAATATGTGTTGGAAAATTTTATGGAGCATTATGTGGATCCAGAGTCCCGATCGATAGCAGAAGAAGTCAGGAAATTGCAAACATCTCTTAAGCACCGGCCCCTACATCCTGAAACGGAAGCGCACCGGCTTTTTTTAAAGGAACAATATAGGAAAGCAACCGAACTCACTGGAAGATATCCTTTCCTGAATTTCGAGAGGGAACTGGAGCAATTAAAACAAGTGTGAGAGTGTGAGAGTGTGAGAATATGATTTGTAAATTTCAAGTACTCTCACACTCTCATACTTGCTCTAATGTATCCGATCACCTCGGACTTCCATATTTTTCATGAGTCCCGCTTCAAATATTAGCCATTCTGCCCAGCGGTTTTTTACTTTTTCTTTTCCAAGATAACCCTCTGCCAGCTCGATGAAAAGATGGTAGTGACCGGCCTCACTTTCCATAAAGCGACGGTAGAAATTTCTAAGATATTCGTCGGGCAAGCCTTCACTTAATCGTTTGAACCGTTCGCAGCTGCGCGCTTCAATCATGGCCATTGTCAGTAGCTGATCCAGAAATCTTTCTTCAAAATCGCCGCCTTTTCTCTGGAAGGCAATCAGATGATTTACGTATTCGTCTTTTCTTTGTCTGCCCAGTTTAAGTCCTCTTTTTTCAAGTTCTGCCAATACCATCCTGAAATGTCCCCACTCCTCGGTTACTATTGGTGCCAGTTCGGAAACGAGCCTGGTGCGGTCGGGATATTTTGTGATGAGCGTTATGCATGTGGTCGCAGCTTTTTGTTCACAAAAAGCATGGTCTGTCAGCATTTCTTCAATAGAAATATTTGCCAGGTCCACCCAACGCGGATCTGTAACAAGTTGTAATCCAAGAATATTTTTTGTCGCTTTCATCTGTCTTACAAATGTCTGTATTTAAAAGATAATCAGTTAATAAATGAAAATGTATGTCACTCCCCGGTAAACTGATTTAACTCTCACACTCTCACACTTGTTCTCTATCTTCCTCTTGGTCTTCCTCCCGGATTCTTCAACGCGTCGCCTATGGCGGTTCCGAAAAGTCCGTCAAATCCCACGCGAACACCAACCTGACCAGTTTTACCATTTAAATAGGAACCGATCACGTCCACCCGAAAGAGTTTAAATATATTTTCCAGGCCGGCAAATATTTCAACGTAGTTATTTTCCTGATTAACGTAAAACGCATTGGAACCTACAACCAGATTCCATTGAAGATTTCTTAATAAAGGAACTTTATTTGTCAGCATTCCATCGAAATGATGTTCTATATGGCCCACGCCATAAAGGGACGCGGTGGTTGCATTTTGATAATAAGGAGCGAGCTGAAAGCTATTCAGGTAGGGACTGGCGTAAAAAGTCTGATTTCCGTTGAATTGCTGATAATCCATTACGTAAACGGATTTTGTATTGAGAAAACCACCTATACCAAAACGATATTTAAATACGCCTTTCAATTTGAAATTCACATTATCCCAAAGTGAAAACTGCCATTTTTCATAGTTTACATTGGACCCTAGTACATCCGGGATACCCATGCGGAATGAAAGAGCGAGTGTAGGATATTTAGATCCAATGGATAATTTATTATCCGGGAATTCAATGTATCGTTGTCCGGGTTTGAATTGAAGGTCAATTCCTCCGATAAAAGCCTGATTGGGCTGAAAATTCTGATTTATAATTTCATAGGGATAGTTGGGGGTAAACGCTTTGTCTTTACTCCCGAAAAATGAGAAGTCGGAAGTATTGTTCAGTGGCAGCCGGTCTTCGTACAACAACGAAGCTGTTACTCTGAAACCATTGTCGAATCGCTTTCTGTATTGCAGACTGCCAAAATAATTCTCATATATTTTCATGTAGTTATCCCGGAAGAAAAGGGTATACAATTCATTCATTACGGGTCCTATGGGATTATCCGGATTAAACTGACTTACTCTTTTACCGCCACTTATTGTCCATGCGGATCGACTCAACGCCTCTCCGTTTAGATCAGTTGCAAATTTTCTTTTTGCCATATTAAGAGAGGCCCAGGCATTGAGATGGGTATTACTGAAACCATACCGGATATGAGGTACGAATTCAATGCTATTTCCTGTGTTTTTGTATTCTTTGAGAAAACTGGCTTCGCCATTCACAACAAACCCTTCCACTGTATTGTATTCTATCAATGGCAAAAGAGGTTGTACGCTAATACTAAAAGGTTTTATAGGGTCATAGTCAGATCTCCTGATACCATTAAAAAAGATATTCATGACAGTTATACGGCCTTGTTTTTTGCGGAGGGAATCGGCCGTTTTTCGCAGATTGGCCGAATCATTTCGACTGTTGAAACTGCTGTCTTTTGTACGGAAGTCTTCTAATTCTTCCGGTGCGAGTGGTACAGGTCGCAGGGAATCCCAATAAGCGAAACTTTTTTTCGTTACTCCGGTGTCGTACTTGACAACTACATTATTGAAGTATTTTTTTCTGAATCTTGGTTCCAGATCATAGTTGCTATACACGTTTAGAAAATTTCCATTTACGTCAATACCAAATTTGTTGAATGAGAAATTGACGACCTGATTTTGTGTGCGCCATACCAGCGGGGTTATCGGTACATGAATTTGTTTGATCGTTAATGTGTCGACGATTTCGAGCTGATAGTCTTTTGTGAGCATAAGATCCAGACTGTGAATTCGCCAGTCATCTTCTGTAATATTGATGGTGCCTGAGAACAAAGGCTCAAATCTTCTTTTTGGAATTACCCGGATCTGATTAATTTCTTTGCCGTCTTCCATAAATGATCCGAGAAATTTATATTTGTAATAGTTCAATGCACCATCGGCAATAGGGGACACATATCCTCTCGGACTCAATTGGGTAATAAAAATGTTTACATTATTATTATAGAAATTTATGAAAGTCGGGAAATTAAATCCATACCCATTAGATCCGCTTTCCCTGCCGGATATCACTTCCAGTTTTATGTTGTCAGGCTTTTTGAATGCAATTTTTGTAAGCGATTCGGACAGATAAATAATGCCCCTTCCTTCAGAATCCACACCAAGATCTTTTCTGTCTTCATCTGAAAAAGTTTTTCCGAGAATTTTTGATGGAAGACTGCGGCTTCTGACGAGTGTTTTTATGTACGCTTCACAGGTAAATGAGTCCAGAGGATTCTCGTAAGACTTTCTTTTTTTTATAGCGTGCCGTATAATTTCATAGGCAGGATCTTCCGCTCCGGCTTTCACCACAACTTCTTTCAGATTTGTTTGCTGGATCGACAACTGGAAATCTATCGTAATGGATTCAGCAGACAGAACAACTATTTTCTCCTGTCTTGCATAACCCACATACTGGCAAACGATCGTATAATTTCCAGCCGGAATATCCAGAAAATATTTTCCTCGATTATTACTTGTGGTACCCTGTGAACTTCCCTTTACAAAAACAGAAGCAAACGGAAGTATATTTCCTTTGTCGTCAGTAACCGTTCCGCTGATTTTTATCGCGAGAGCGCAATGAGTCAGGACCAGAAGAAATAAAAACAATTTGAGTTTCCTCATGGAAGAAATATAAAACGATTGAAGGCCGAATAAGTTAAGCTGCCCCGGTTGGAGGAACAGGGTATATAAGTCTCCTCAGGTAAGAACCTGCCAAAGCGGCAAATCCTCCTACCAGTGCCCCGAGAATAGAAGTTAGAACGATCAATAAAACCGACGAGTTGCCCATTTTGAACAAGGCTGCCACTTTTTGCGAAAGAATGCCGTTATTTTTATTGTCAATCCACCAGGCGAGTACTTCCCATAAAAGAAAGACGCCCAGAAAACCCGAAAGAAATGAAAAAGCAGGCTTTTGCGGTATGGCCGCACTTACAAGAAATGCCGCAATAGCAATCCCCCACCATGGCAAATAAAGACCCGCAACAAAAGCAAGTAAGGCAGTTACAACGATGGATAAAATATATTTCAACATATGTCGCTTTTATTGTTTGGTAACCCGGATGATTGCCTTCACGCGTTTATCGGTTTCTTCTTCCTTTGTCATCATCCACAAGGGGTAGTATTTGCCATTTGTCCAATTGTCGACAAAATTATCATAATACTGGCTGCCTGGATTCCCGCTCTGACCGCCCGGATATATTCCATAGGCTTCCGTATTTTTTGTGAGTTGTACAATCATACGCCAACTGGGGCCATGATCTTTTTTTACGGCACTTATTGCATATTCTCCCCCACCATTATCAATATCCGAGCGACTGAATGGATCCAGTCTGGCGAGGTGCTCAATGCGCGTGGCTTTTAATTTTGCCCAGGTTAATTTACCTTCTCTGTCGAGGTTCTTGCAGGTAATTACCGCTTTTTTAAAGGCCAGGTTTACATCGTGATTGAGTGATTCTTTCTCAGGCGTGGTAATATCATCGAGAAACTGGTAAGCACTGTCGCGCAATATGCCTTCCAGCAGCGTGCCATTACTTGGGTAAAAACCAGGCATTCCGGCTTTTTCAAGTTCGTCATGCCATACGATTGCTTTCAGACTATCCCAAATAATATTAAAAATGGAACTTCCTTTACCTTCAGCATCATAGTGCATGTCCCAGTCTTTCAATATCTCATAATATTTTGATTCGTCGGGAGTCATGTCAGTCGTATCGATATTTTTTATCAATACCGGCTTCGCCATGCCTGCAAACGGGTTATAGGTATCTGTTTGCAGTTTCATCATGTCTTCAATCCCAATCTCACTCGCCTGACTCAGGTAATGATTGATTGTAAGCGCGCGATAATTATGATAATCTCCTCCGAGATAATATGGATAAGTAAGTGGATTCACTGGGTATTGATTTGCGCTGCTCACAAATCCTCTTTCCGGATTATACATGTACGGGTTTTCGGATTGTGGAATGGTTCCCTGCCATTGATAACTGCTATCTGTACCCGGCATCACGAAATCGCCCTGTCTTTTCCATTTAGCCGGAAATTCACCCTGTGCCGTTATAGCGATATCTCCGTTTTTGCACGCGAAAATTACATTTTGACCTGGTGTATGCAGCCATTTTACTGATTGTTGATAATCAGCATAGTTTTTCGCATGGTCGAGACCGTTAAATATCTTCAGCTCATTACTTGGATCGTGCGCTTTCCACCTTACAGCATAGTATTTATTATTTGTTTTTCTGTTACCGGAGAAACTTTTGTCATACATAACTGGCCCGAATATCGTGTAAGCCACAGTGTCGGTATACTCTGCAGTATCCTTTTGCAAAATGTGTTCAATCCGGAAATCGGTAGGAACCCATTTCCCGTTATACCAATATTCTTTTCTGCTATCATCTTTAAAACTGATTTCATAATAATCCCGCACATCTCTCATAGAATTCGTAAAACCAAAAGCGCAGCTGTCATTAAATCCAATTACAACACCTGGGGCGCCCGGGAAACTTACACCGTATGCATTGAAAGAAGGACATGATATTTGTATTTCATACCAGAGAGAAGGCAGGTTTAATCCGAGATGCGGGTCATTGCAAAGTATGGGTGAACCACTTTTTGTTTTGATTCCACTAACGGCCCAGTTGTTACTTCCATTGTCTTTATCAGGCTTGACGGAACGGATAACTGGCGTATCATCATTTTGAAGATAGGCTGAATCATAACCCGGAGGGGTTCTTAACATCACGCCAGGTGTCTTACTAAACGTATCATTTGGTACAATGGGATCCAGGGAATCCTGCGACATGGGGAACATTTTATTGAAAATGCTGTACCCGAGTTTGGACCGAAGATTTGTATATTCAAAATCATTTTCTGAACCAGCAAGCTCAAAAGACATGTATTTTAAGAAAAGGGCTGTCTTCAGATTGGTCCATAATTCAGGTTTATAACCCATCAATTTATATTCAATCGGCAGATCGCTTTCTTTCAAGGTTGTAATATAAGCATTCACCCCTGCCGTATAAGCATCGGCTTCAGCCTTTGAAACGGAATCCTGCTCCATTTCAGCTACTGCTTTTTCTGCCGCATAACCCATCCCAAGCCTTCTTTTTTCTCTATCATAGTTTAATCCGTCAGAGCCGATTAATTCGCTGATACGACCAGCGGCCGCATAGGTCTGAAATTCCATCTGCCAAAGCCGGTATTTCGCGTGCAGATAACCCTGTAAATAATACGCATCGTTCTCATTCGCCGCGAAAACATGAGGTACCAGGCGATCGTCCATATAAATTTCCGCGGGTTCGGTTAGGCCTGGCAGTTGAAGATCCTGACCGAAGTCTTTATCTATCGGTTCTGCATTCTGCCAAAAACCGTGTTGTGGACTCAGCAATTCGCCTAATGCGGGCTTATTGCCCCATCTGGTATTAAATGCAAGGATTAAAAGAATGGTAATGGCAGAAGATATCAGCAGTGGGACAAATTTCATGGAGCGGTTTTCAAATTAAAATCATTTAAAAGTAAAAAATTTTTGGCCAATTACGCAGTGTTTGATGAAATAGACCATGGTTTCGTAAAACGTGAATCCTTTTGTAAATTTGCGGCGTGGCTGCATTACATAACAGGATATCACAAAAAGAGCTAAAGCAAAGACTTCAGGAAGAAAAAATCACTCGGAGGACGTTGTCTTTCTATCACTATTTTCCCATCGCGGATCCTCATATATTCAGGGATGAATTGTATCAGAAGCTGGCAGAACTGGAAGTTTTCGGAAGGATATATCTGGCTCATGAAGGCATCAATGCGCAGGTCAGCGTGCCGGAAACAAAGTTCGATGAATTCAGGTCCTATCTGTATAGTATTAAACCATTAAATGGCATCAGACTAAATTCGGCGGTTTCGGATGATGGAAAATCGTTTTGGGTCTTGAAAATCAAAGTCAGAACAAAGATCGTCGCAGACGGGATTCATGACCCCGTATTCAGCATGGAGAAAAAGGGTAAATATCTGGACGCAGAAACGTTTAATCGTCTTTCCACAGATCCCAAAACTGTTGTTGTGGATATGCGAAATCACTATGAATATGAAGTCGGTCATTTTGACGGTGCTATAGAGATCCCCAGCGACACGTTTCGTGATCAACTTCCTTTGGCGGCAGATTTATTGAAAGAAAAAAAAGACAGTCCAATAATCATGTATTGTACCGGGGGTATCCGTTGCGAAAAAGCCAGCGCCTATCTCTTGCATAAAGGTTTTCAAAATGTATTCCATCTCGAAGGAGGTATTATTCATTATGCGAATACAGTAAAAGAAAAAGGTCTTGAAAATAAATTCAGGGGAAAGAATTTTGTTTTCGATGAGCGGCTTGGTGAGTCTATTTCCGGAGAAATTATAGCGTTTTGTCACCAGTGCGGCCAACCGGCGGATACCCATACAAATTGTAAAAACAGCGGATGCCATCTGCTTTTTATTCAATGCGCAGCGTGTGCTGATCGATATGACGGATGCTGCAGTGAGACCTGTATGGAAACTTATCATCTGCCGGTGGAAAAACAAAAGGAATTGAGGAAAGGGAAAGTCAACGGTCAGAAAATATTTAATAAATCCAGGAGACCATTAACGCCGAAAGCTTAACGCTTAACGCTTAACGCTTAACGCGTAACGCATAAGGCTTAATGCGTAACGCTTGTAAGTTCCTTGATTTTATTAAGGCTTTCGTTGATGAGAAGAAAAGTTTCATCTGCATTGAAAGTTTCAGGTACAAATTCTTCTCCGATTACTTTTTCATAAAGTTCTATATAGCGATTGGAGATTGTCTGAACCCATTCGTCGGACATAGTTGGAACTTTCTGTCCTGATTTTCCCATAAAGCCATTTGCGATGAGCCATTCGCGTACAAATTCTTTGCTTAGTTGTTTCTGCTTTTCTCCTTTTTGTTGTCTTTCATCAAATCCGTCTGCATAAAAATACCTCGAAGAATCAGGCGTGTGAATTTCGTCCATCAGGTAAATGGTATCCCCGATTTTTCCGAATTCGTATTTGGTGTCAACCAGGATAAGCCCCCGTTTAGCTGCCAGTTGTTTTCCAAATTCAAACAGTTTATAGGTATATTTTTCCATTTGAAGAAAATCTTTTTCTTTCACAAGTCCCCTTGACAGAATTTCTTCTTTTGTAATATCCTCATCGTGACCAGCCTCTGCCTTAGTGGACGGTGTAATTATGGGGGTGGGGAAATAGTCATTTTCCTTCAGACCTTCGGGTAATGTTACGCCACACAATAGCCGGCTTCCGGATTGGTAAGTTCTCCATGCATGACCGGTTAAGTTTCCTCTGATTACCATCTCAACGCGATATGGATCACAGCGTTTACCAATGCTCACGTTGGGACAGGGGGAAGCCAGCAGCCAATTGGGACAAATATCCATCGTGGCGTCCAGCATATATGCAGCAATCTGATTCAAAACTTGTCCTTTAAATGGGATGGTGCGTGGAAGGATCACATCAAACGCGGAGATGCGATCGGAAGCTACCATCACCAGAATCTGATCTTTTATGGTATACACGTCACGAACTTTACCTTTGTAAAAAGCAGTCTGGTCCGCGAAATGGAAAGGATTCATAATCTGATTTTAGGTGCAAAGATTATATATTAAAAAGTAAAACTTAAAAAGTAAAATCTCCAAATCCTAAAGTATTACATTTATATATTATATCCATTTCGTTTTTATTTTTTGATGATCGGATGCTGGTCTGACGATTTAAAACAATTGCCATGAAAACAACTACACGCACAACGATTTTACTCTTTATCAGCCTTATTTTTCTGAACGGAATTTTTGCCCAGTCGCAGACTGTGACAGGCAAAATCACAAATGCCGAAAGCAAAGAAGCAGTTCCGGCTGCGTCCGTTGTTCTGAAAGGCGGTTCCAACGGAACTTATACAGACGGCCAGGGAAATTTTAAATTAACGATTGCCCATTCGTTCCCTTTTACGCTGGTCATATCTTCCATCGGCTATGAGACGAAAGAATTTATTGTTGAATCGGCGTCTTCGGCAGAGATCGAACTTAAACCCGCTTCGGTGATGGGTACAGAGGTTGTTGTTTCTGCAACGCGCTCACAGATCAGAAGTCTTGAATCGCCTGTTTCCATCGAACGCATGAGTAGTACTGCTATAAGGGAAGTGGCGGGACCATCATTTTATGATGCCATAGGGAATTTAAAAGGTGTGGATGTGGTAACATCTTCCATGCTTTTCAAAACGATGGGAACGCGGGGATTTAACGGAAGTGGCAATCTGCGAATGAATCAATTGGTGGATGGGATGGATAACCAGGCTCCGGGCCTAAATTTTTCAGTAGGAAATATTGCGGGTCTGAATGAACTCGATGTTGACAATGTGGAATTATTGCCCGGTGCGTCCTCTGCGCTCTATGGATCAGGAGGTATGACGGGTACAATTCTGATGACGAGTAAGGATCCGTATAAATATCAGGGATTTAGTGCCGAATTCAAACAGGGTGTGAATCATATAAGTGATCCGAGTATGGGTGCTGCGCCGTATGACGATATCATGGCCCGATATGCGCAGTCGTTTAACAAATTTGCTTTCCGCCTTTCTGCGGATTATATACAGGGGAAAGACTGGACTGCCACTAACTATAGTAATTACAGTCCTATCCAGGGATCGCCCGTTGCCGGCGACAGGAGTTTGCCGAACTACAATGGTGTGAATACATATGGCGATGAAAATGAATTTTTTACTATAACAGGAGGACTGAATTCAGCTGCGCAACAATATTTGGATATGCAGACGCCTCAGGACACTGCAATTGCTAATCAGTTGAAGCAAATTGCAGGACTTTCTCCGCAAAATGCCGGTGTTACCAGGACGGGTTATGCAGAAAATACGCTAACTAATTATAAGGCTTACAATTTCAAAGCTTCAGGAGGATTGTTCTATAAGATATCGGACAATACAACAGCCAGCCTGACAGGAAATTTTGGGTCCACCAATACCGTGTACACGGGAACCGATCGTTACAATCTTCAGAACGTTACAATCGGTCAATATAAAGCAGAAGTAACCGGCAAGAATTTTTATGTGAGGGCCTATACAACCCAGGAAAATGCAGGTAACTCGTACGATATGGTGGTTGTTGGAGACTATCTCAATGAAGCATATGCTCCGACTGCCACTGTATGGGCCCCAACTTATATTTCGGCGTATGCGCAATCATTTGCGGCGGCTGTAGGGCCAGGAGGACAAACTCCGGCACAAGCCTATGTTACGGCCAGTAATTTTGCCAGAACAACCGCAGATCAAAACAGGTTACTTCCGGGAACTACAGCTTTTAATACCGCCCTGAATACCATCAAACAAACACCTATCCCAAATGGTGGCAAATTTGAGGATCAAACTGATCTGTATGTTGGCGAGGGCATGTACAATTTCGGCGATATGGTTAAATGGGCTGATATTACTGTTGGTGCTTCGACCAAAGAATATGTGCTAAATTCTCACGGTACTATATTCGCTGATACTGCAGGAACCATAAAAATTAATGAAAGCGGTGCATTTGCCCAGTTGCAAAAAGGATTTTTTCAGGATATGCTAAAAATCACCGTTGCAGGCCGTTATGACAAAAGCACCAACTTCACAGGAAGATTCACACCCCGTGTAACCGCTGTTTTCCAGGTTGCGAAAGATAATTTCATAAGGGCGTCTTATCAAACCGCTTACCGATTCCCATCAAATCAAAACCAATACATAGATCTGCAAACCGGAGAAGCGCGTTTAATTGGAGGTCTCCCGCAGTTTATCACGTATTATGGGTTGAATCAGAATACATATGATACTGCGTCTCTTTCTGAAGCGTTGAAAACTACCGGGCAACCACCAGCTACTTCCTACCAATTTAAGGAATTCAAACCCGAAACGGTGTCTTCCTGGGAAATTGGTTATAAAGGAATTATTGATGAAAGACTCTTCATAGATATTTATGGATTTTATGCCCAATACAACAATTTTATCGGATTGACTGTACTGGTAAAAAATCCTCAGCCAAATGGACCTTTCACGCCACCTGTTATTAATGCATATAATACTTATGGTATATACACTAACAGCACAAACAAGGTAAACACGGTGGGAGCGGGACTTGGGCTACAGTATTCACTGCCAAAAGGATTTTTTATAGGAGGCAATGTTGCATATAATGATTTATCCAATGCAGATGCCGATGTGCTTACCCAATTCAACACGCCCAAGATTAAATACAATGTGTCGTTTGGCAATTATACCATAAAAAAGATTTTTGGATTTAACCTGACCTATCGCTGGCAGGAAAGTTACTACTACCAATCTTCCTTTGTATCCGGCAATACGCCTGCATTTGGCGTCCTGGATGCACAGATCAGCATGAAGCTTCCGAAAATGAACAACAGTATGATCAAGATCGGCGCAAGCAATATCCTGAATCATTACTATACAGATGCCGTGGGAAATCCGCAGGTGGGAGGACTTTACTATATTAGTTTGGGGTACAACGTTTTTTAGTATAAGAGTATAGGAGTATAAGAGTATAGGAGTATAAGAGTATAAGAGTATAAGAGAATAGGGGTGTAAGAGTACCTTTCTAAAATTCAATCTTATACTCTTATACTCTTATACTCCTATACTCTTATACTTCTTCAGTTGTCTCATACATTAAACCTGAAATGCATCACATCTCCATCTTTTACCACATACTCTTTCCCTTCTATCCTTAATTTTCCGGCTTCGCGACAGGCGGCTTCAGATTTATATTTTATAAAATCGTCGTAAGCGATTACTTCCGCTTTAATAAATCCTTTTTCGAAATCAGTGTGAATAACAGAAGCTGCCTGGGGGGCTTTCCATCCGGCATGAATGGTCCAGGCTCTCACTTCCTGTACTCCCGCAGTGAAATAAGTGAGTAATTCAAGCAGGGCATACGTTGATCGAATCAATTTATTCAGCGCGGGTTCATTCATATGATATTCCTCCATAAACATCGCTTTATCCTCCGCATTATCCAATTCTGCAATTTGCTGTTCAATGGAATTATTCATTACAATGATCTGTGCATGCTCTGCCTCGGCGGCTTTTTTTAAAGCTTCAGAAAAACGATTGCCCGAATGCATGGACGCTTCGTCCACATTCGCAACATATAAAACAGGTTTATCTGTGAGTAAAAAGAGATCGGCGATGGCGATCTTATCATTTTTATCAAGATTCAATTCCCTGATGTTTTTCCCTTTTTCGAGATGTTCTTTACATCTTTTGAGAACTTCGAATTCAGCTTTTTGTTTTGCGTCTGCTGTTCTCAATAATTTTTCCGCCTTCTGGTATTTTCTTTCAACTCCATCCAGGTCTTTCAACTGAAGTTCTGTATCAATAATTTCCTTATCACTTACGGGGTTGATAGCACCTTCATCTCTGAGAATATTTTCATCTTCAAAGCAGCGGATAACATGCACAATGGCATCTACTTCGCGGATGTTTGCCAGAAATTTATTACCCAGGCCTTCCCCCTTACTGGCACCTTTTACAAGACCCGCGATGTCCACGATTTCAATCTGTGTTGGAACGATTCTGTCAGGGTGAACAAGTTCTGCCAGTTTGCTAAGACGCTCATCCGGAACATCTACAAGTCCGACATTGGGTTCGATCGTACAAAACCGGTAATTGCTGGCCTGGGCTTTTGCACTGGTGCTTACCGCATTAAACAGCGTGGATTTTCCTACATTCGGTAATCCGACGATGCCTGCTTTCAATGCCATAGAAATTCTTTTTAGATCTTTAAATCTGTTTGTTTTTGCGCCCGCAAAGATAGAAGTATTTGAGGGATCGGTATTTATTTACTTATATTCAATTCACAATAAAGGAAATGGGAATTAATCTGATCTGGGTCATATTTTTTCTGCTCGCGTTTGTTACGGCGCTGATACGACTGATATTTTTTGGAGACACAGAGATATTTAAGACAATCATTGACGGTGTGTTTGATTCATCCGGTACCAGTGTTCAGATAGCAATTGGATTGATCGGGGTGATGGCTCTTTTTCTGGGATTTATGAATATTGGTGAAAAAGCAGGAGCTGTTAATTTCCTTTCCAGGATAATCGGGCCATTTTTCAGCAAGTTATTTCCTGAAGTACCCAAAAATCATCCGTCCATGGGACATATGGTAATGAATTTTTCTGCGAATCTGCTCGGATTGGATAATGCCGCGACACCATTCGGGCTAAAAGCCATGCAAAGCCTGCAGGAGTTAAACCCCCAAAAAAATACCGCTTCGAATGCACAGATCATGTTTATGGTATTGCATGCTTCAGGTTTAACAATTATTCCAGTCAGTATTATTGCACAGCGCGCCATACTCAAATCCAATGACCCGACCAGTATATTTATACCCTGCATGATCGCGACTTTTGCTGCGACAGTTGTAGCGCTCACGATTGTGGCCATCAAACAAAAAATTAATTTATTCCAGCCTGTGATTCTTTTATGGGTTGGCGGCATTTCCATACTGATTAGTGTTCTTGTGATCTTTCTCCGAATACACAGCAGATTCATTGATCCATTTTCGAAAGTTTTTAGTAATGGCCTGATCTTTTTATTGTTTGTTGTTTTTATTGTGGGCGGTCTTATTCGGCGAATAAATGTATATGAAGCATTTATTGAAGGGGCGAAACAGGGATTTCAGGTAGCCGTCACCATCATCCCTTACCTCGTAGCCATGTTGGTGGCAATAAGCGTTCTTAGAAGTTGTGGCGTGTTGGATTTTATAGTCAACGGAATCGATTTGTTCTTCAAATCCCTTCATATAAATACTGATTTTGTTCCCGCGTTACCCACTGCACTCATGCGACCATTGAGCGGAGCCGCCGGTAGAGGTATGATGATATCGACGATGACACAATATGGACCCGATTCTTTTGTTGGAAAATTGTCCTGCGTATTCCAGGGAACTGCAGATTCCACTTTTTATATTGCGGCGTTGTATTTCGGTTCTGTAGGAATAAATAAGATACGATATGCCATTCCTGCAGCACTCTTAGCTGACCTTGCTGCTATTGTTACTGCGATACTCGTTTCTTATCTTTTTTTCGCGCATTAAAAAGTAGAAGACCTGACACTTAATGCGCAAAATCTACATGAGTACAGCAATATTTTAAAGATTATTTGCTGAGTCATCAGCGAGTAAGCTGGTGTAAGGAAAATGCAAGCATCCAACATGAGATGATTAGCTCCAAGCCTTAGCTTTAAACTTTCGGCTTTGAGCTTTGATCAAACAAATCGAATTTTGTTTTCGGTCTTCGCTCTTCCAGCCACTTAAAATTTTTTAGTTTCATTTCGTCCAGATTCACTTTTTTGATCGGATACATGACTCCGTCAGCATCCTGTCGGAGAACTACTTTATTCAGCTGTTTGTTGAGGAAAATCATATCTATGATATCAGCCTTGTTCACACGATTCACGCCAACCAATGCCATGCTATCGTCTTTTATATAATAAACCGCTTCGGCACTTCCTTTGGATCGCATGTAGTCGATTACCCCATTTTTAAAATATCCATTGAGTGTATTTCCTTTAATCTGGTTATACATATTCGTGTAGCTTTTACCAACAACGAGGCTGTTTTCGAATACATAAAGCCGATCTGGTTTTTTATTTTTTGTGAAGAGAAACATGGTGTCTCCGGTAACCTGGTAACCACCGGCCCATGCCACCGGATTGTTGAACATCCGGAAGATCGAATCCAGGCCTGAATAATAAACGCTGTCGGCCACAGCCTGGAGGGAATCAGAAAAAATCCGCACATGATGATATATCTGCAGAAAACGCAGGCTGCTGTCGTTGGGATTTTTTGCCGTTCGAATAATGGGCATGCCCTGCACTGAATCCTGTGTTTTTAATACCGAATCAGGAATGGGAGCAGAATATACCGTATCTCCCGTAATATAAATGGAATCCTCATCCTGTTTAAGAATGATTAAAGGTTTTTGTGTGGCAAAAAATGTATTGTTTTTTTTATTGGCCACCATCAGATTGGAAATCAACGTCAGATTTTGAACGGTGTCAATGAAAATCGCATTTCCCTTTGCGGTGCTTACGCCCGTACTGTCGTCGAATTGAATGCTGTCTGCAACAATCGTTTCGGCCTGATCGGTAATGGTGGTTCGTTTTGTAAAATGGGCTTCGTGTTTTTTCAGATCATAAAATCCTTGGCTGGTGTTAATTGTTCGGCCACTGCTGTCCTTGATATAAGTGCTGGTTACAAAAGTTGCAATTTGGGTTTCTGAATTGTAAGGAAGAGAATCGGTCTTAAGAGTGTATGCAGGATCCACCAGTATCACGTTGTTTTTAAAAAACATTTGCCTGGTATCTGCGAAGTAAGTTCCTTCTTTGCTGGTGACCGTTGTAGTCTGGTTCACAACTTTTCCGCCATTATAGTAGTTGCCAATATGTACGTTCATATCATAATGCAACTCGTCTGTAGTGAGGGTGCCGCTTCCGCTTTTTAATACAACATTTTTTTGGAAGATGATATTCTTGGTATCCACGAAATACTTCATGTAGTCCGAATAGATATCGGTCGAGTCTTTGTCGTTAATATGAACATGGCCGAATGCTTCAATAAAGTTGTCCTTGTGATTCATCGCGAGACTATCTGTATAGAAAAAGGTTTTCTCACTTTGAAGCTTCACGTGACCAAACAAGGATTGAATTGCAATGGAATCTTTGTGAAATTCACGCAGGGTATCGGAATGCCATATATAGACGTTGTGAACGCTGTCGCTGGTTTTAGATTTAAAAGGAACCGAAATCTGCGCGAGGGTTCGAAATCCCGATATGCAAAGTATCAGGATGGCCAGTAATCGAACGGATTTTTTCATCACTTACCAGTTGGAGGATTGCCAGTAGTATCATTCATAGGCGCCATCAAAGGTCCCTTCTTATCCTTACTGCCAAAAACGGAAATGTTTACATAACGTTTCGGGTGCATGCGAAGATCATCCAGTAAAATATTGAGGCTGCGGGAAGTATTCTCAAGATTCAGATACAATTTCTTATCATTCAGCAACAAACCAATCGTGCCATTGGTACTGTTTACTTTATTAATTGCATCTTTTAAGGAATTCGTAGCACCCTGAATACTTTGTAGGGTCTCATCAATTTTCGCATTGGCAAGTTTGCCAGTGGTTTTCTCCAAATTATCCAGTGTACCACTGATGCGCTGGTTATTGCTTGCGAGATTATTGGTGAAACTGTCGAGATGTACCATGGAATGCGCCAGAGATCCCGTCCGGTCGTTTAACATGACCTGCAGCGATGCAGAAGAACGGGCAAGATTCGCAATGATAGAAGAAAAATTATTTTTCACGCCGGGATCGAACAGGCCACCCACAACTCTTATCAGCGAATCCAGTGATCCCAATGTGCCATTGAGGCTTTTCATGACCGGACTCAGATTGCTCTGCACTTCCGATAAGAGACCTCCTTTATCCATTGTGATCAGGGTATCGCCATCGGCGATAAAATCGGTTGCGTCACCTTTCTTTATCACAATATTCGATGAACTAATCAATCCCGCATTGATAAAAGCAATAGAATTTTTGGGGATGTCTACGTCTTTTTTCATGCTAATGGTAACAAGTATTCCATTAATACCCTTATCTGTTGCACGGATTGCATAAACGGTTCCAACATCAAGACCCTTTATGCTAACGGAATTGGAAAGTTCCAAGCCGTCAACATTGTTAAAAACAGCATATATTTTTTTACGATGTTCAAATAAGTCTTTTCCTTTCAGAAAATTGAATCCGAGAATGAGCAGGACGATGGCTACCGAGGCCAGGGCACCTATTTTTGTTTCATTTGTAATTTTCATTCTCCTTTTTATTTTGAATGCTTTGCTGACAGCGTCTTATTAAGTATTACAAACCTAAGGAAAAAGATCGTTTCATCTCACCCTTCAATTCTCCTTATTTACTGGTAGAATCTGTTTGCTGGCTGGTTGGAGCTGAATTACCGTTTTCAACCTGTTTTTTATAACGTTGCAGTGCATCGACGATATTTTGAACAACTTCGTCCTGACCTTTGTCGCTATTCAGATATTCTTCTTCTTCTTTATTTGAAAGGAAACCTACTTCAATCAACACACTTGGCATGCCCGTGGCCTGTAACACCTGAATACCTTTATCTCGCTGCTTAACACCGTAACTTTGTCTTCCGGCAGCGGCAAAAGATTCTTCAACCATGGAAGCAAAGAGCGCACTGTTATCGAAATATTTTTTTTCATACAGAACAGCACGCATGCGTGCTTCCGGAGACGTCACATCGAAGGCCTCCTGCGCAACAGCTGTGCTATCGGTAACATCTTCTCCGCTCTCTTCCCGCTCATTGATGGCATCATTTTTATTCTCTTGTTTACCTGCTTTCCAAACATAGGTTTCAGTTCCAACACGGGTGTTCTTCACCCAATACGATTCATAGATGGGTGCGTTTATCCATTTCTTATGTTTTTTTGATCCCTTCCCTACATAAACGAGCTTTTTCTTATGACCGATGACCCTTTTTTCGTAATAACCACCTGCAGGTTGGCGGGTTGCATTACAATGGATGCTAATAAATAAATCACCTTTTGCCTGATTCGCAATTTGTGCCCGGCCGTGCAGATCATCATGTAAATTGGTTGCATTATTAACACAGGCGTCTGTGGTTCTGGTAAAAACCACTTTAGTGTTCGGCAAATTTGCTTTAATGGACTCTCCCAATTTCAATGCAATTTCCAATGTAACATCTTTTTCTTCTGAAACGAGTCCCCTGGTTCCCTGATCACATGGACTATGTCCCGGATCAATCACGATGGTTCGGAGTTTGATCGCAGCCGGCCCTCTATCTGAATTAAAAGATGAAAAAGTGAAAAAAATGAAAGTGGAAATAAATAGAACAAACAACGCTCTCAGCATACTTTTCATTTTGACTGTCAAGATGTTAATCTTCACAATTTCTTAGATAGGATACCCCTATTTTTGTACCATTGTATTGTATGAATAACGGGTGCAAAATTAGTTTAAAATACCTTTCCGCGCTGATTTTAACCTTGCTATTCTTTTGTATAACTGTTAACAGTTCAGCCCGTTATTATCTGAATCATAGTCGTCCCTACCTTTCTACACAGTCTGATACAATTCCTAAAAAAAACATATCCATTGTTAGGGACACTGTAATCGCAGATTCTGCTTCGCTGGATACCCTTCCTTTTCATTCAGATAGTGTAAGTCAGCAAATTGATACACTGCATATACCTGTTTCGAAGGATTCGCTGGATGCTCCCATTGCCTATAGTGCACAGGATTCCGTGGTGCTTGATGTGCCTACGAAAAATATAACGCTTTATAATAATGCCGTAACGAAGTACAAGACCATGGAATTGGAGGCGTACAATATCCGGATGGATCAGCCGAATAATCTCCTGCTGGCTACTTATACCAGAGACACACTGGGAGCCATGATCGGGCAACCGAAAATGACACAGGCTGAAACGAAAATGGAGTCGGATTCCATGGTGTTTAATATGAAAACGCAAAAGGGCATCACCATCAATACATTTACGCAAAGCGGCGAAATGTATGTTATGGGAGAAAAGATGAAGAAGATCTCCAAGAATGACTACTATGCTTTTCATGGCCGTTTTACAACCTGTAACCTGGATACGCCTCATTTCGCTTTCCGGACAAATAAAATGAAACTTATAAATAAGGAGATGGCTATAACAGGACCCGTACATCCGGAATTTGAAGGCGTGCCCATTCCGATTTATATTCCATTTGGATATTTCCCCATTTCCCAGGGAAGGCATTCCGGATTTCTGGCTCCCACTTTTGATGTAAGCTCTCAGTATGGTCTGGGTCTCGATGGCATCGGTTACTATAAAGTTTTGAGCGATAATTTCGATGTGGCGGTGAGGGCAAATATATATTCTTACGGTGGCTATAATATCTATATCAACCCGGAATACAGAGTAAGATATCACTATAGCGGCCACGTTAATTTTGCGTATCAGTTTACCAGAACGCTCAGTAATACAGGTGACCAACCCTACGATGAAAACAAGACGTACAATTTTCAATGGGCGCATACGGTTGACAGTAAGGCCCATCCCGGCCAGAATTTTTCGGCAAATGTGAATTTGATGTCGGCAAAATTTAATAATTATAACCTCACGAATCCAACAGCCCAATATCAAAACTCCATCAATTCTTCCATTGCTTATTCCAAAACATTTGATGACGGGAAATATAATTTAACGGTTAGCGGGAATCACAGTCAGAATAACCTGTCAGGCCTGGTGAATATCACTGCACCTTCCATTGGATTTACGGCAATTACGATTTATCCGTTCGCTCCCAAGGACTTTGTAGGAACGCCAAAATGGTATTATAAACTCGGGATTGGGTTGAGTTCTAATATTACCGGTAATACCAATTTTTATGATTCTTTGTCAAGCTTCCATCATATCCTGGATACGTTTAAATACGGTGCTCAAAATAATATACCGATAACACTTGCGTTGCCTCCTATGGGAGTAATTCAACTTACACCCGGAGTAACTTTTCAGAACCGGATACTCAGCAACAAATACGATTATAACTGGAATCCCTACCTGCAAAAGCTTGATACGTCAACACAGAAAGGCATCTATTTTGCAAATTCGGTAGCATTTTCACTTGCTTTCACTACGGCACTTTTCGGAACCTTTCAGAATTTTGGCAAAAACAGTAATATCCTTGGAATACGTCATACGATAAGACCTACCATAAGTTTCTCCTATTCTCCCGACCTGTCTAAGAGTTACTATAAAAATGTCCAGTATACCTCAGAGGGTAATATTCAAAATATCAATCTTTTTAGTGGTAATGTTTACTCTGCATTTACCCCAGGAACCTTCGGAGGGATCAGTTACGGAATTGACAATAATATTGAGATGAAGGTCAAATCAAAAACGGATACAACTACCGGAGCAAATGAAAAAATAAAGCTTATAGACGGATTTGGATTTAATGGCAGTTATAATTACCTGGCTGATTCATTTAAACTGAGTCCGATTTACTTCTACCTACGCAGTACACTATTTAAAAAAATAAATATTTCTGCTTCCACAACGCTGGATCCTTATCAATTTGATACGCTTGGAATCGATGTCGATAAATATGCCTGGGAAGGAAAAGGTTTTAGTCTGGGAAGAATTATTGGCGGAAATATTGCAATATCCACGTCTTTCAAAAGTAAACCCATCGATGCCAAAAAAGCGGAAGATCAGAAAAACAGCCTGAGTCAGCAGGATCAGATGCCCATGACGCTGGAGGAACAACAGGCACAATTAGATTATATCCGGCAGAATCCCGGAGAATTTGTTGATTTCAACATCGCCTGGACGTTGAATATCTCGTATTCATTCAACTTCAGCAATACATTTGTCGTCAACCATTTTGTAACACAGATTAATTCTGCGATGATATTGAACGGAGATTTTAATCTTACCGAAAAATGGAAAATGGGGTTTAACTGTTATTACGACGTGAAGAATTTAAAAATGCAGAGTCTGACTACTTTTCTCTCCCGAGATATGCATTGCTGGCAATTAGCAATCAACGTTACACCAGTTGGTCCATGGCGGTCATTCAATATTACCATCAATCCCAAATCGAGTATCCTCAGAGACTTGCATATCAACAGGTCGCGCACATTTTATTGATGCTGCAGAATATGATTCTTCATCAGGTTAAATACTCTTGACTTTAAGCCTTCTACAGTTTCACCCGGATTCAATGCCACTTCCGGCAAAAAATGCATGTAGAGTCTTACCGGCATTAAATAAAATCCTTTGTCGGGCGGATTCGCTTTGCGGCTATTGAATATGATCATCGGAATAATGGAATTTCCATTGGATACTGCGAGTCGGAATGCCCCGTCATGAAAAGGTTTGATGGGTTCACTGGAGGTATTTCTCGTGCCTTCCGGATAAATGCACATGTGTAACCCCATATCCAGCACTTCTTTCATTTTCACAAAACTATCGCGTCTGCTTTTCTCATTTTTTCTGTCTACAAGAATACTTCCGGTTTTATATATGAGTCCGAACAGGGGAATCTTTGCCATCTCTGCCTTGGCAATTGTTTTATTACCTCCGGGTATTCCCGGAGAAGACACGGGGACGTCGATTAAGGCATTGTGATTACATACAACGATATAGGTTTTCCCTTTTTTAAAATATTCACGTCCCTGAATCTTCAGCGGGCAGCCCACCAGGCCTAAAAATACATCCATCCAGATTCTTGAATATCTGATAAACCTTTTTGTTTTTACAGGTTCTTTTTGAAAATGGATAAATAAAAAGAAGGGAATCAAAAAAATCAACATGGTGAGGACAAAAACAAACGCCCCCCAGGCTGCCCAGATTCTTCCGAATATATTTTTAAATGTTTGCAAATGATATTTTTCTAAAGTTTCCAGTCAATTGGATCCATACCGTTTTTCATAAGATATTCGTTGGATTTCGAAAAGTGTCTGCAATTAAAAAATCCCTTATCAGCAGAAAAGGGCGAAGGATGTGCGGCTTTTAGTACAAGGTGTTTTGTCTCATCTATTAATGCCTGTTTATCCTGCGCAAATTTTCCCCACAATAAAAACACCAGATTTTCTTTCAGATCCGAAAGCTGTTGAATTACACTGTCTGTGAATTCACCCCATCCTATCTGTGAATGACTCATGGGTTTTCCGGCTTCTACTGTGAGATATGCATTGAGGAGCAATACGCCCTGTTTTGCCCACGGAGTCAGATTGCCGGTGTTTGGAATATTCATTCCAATGTCGGTTGATAATTCTTTAAAAATATTTTGTAAAGAAGGAGGGGGCCTGACGCCGTCGGGGACAGAAAAACTTAAGCCGTGAGCCTGACCGGGGCCGTGATATGGGTCCTGACCAAGCAGAATTAATTTGGTTGATTCAAACGGACTTTGTTCAAAGGCATTGAATATCTGACTTCCCGGCGGATAAATTATTTTGCCGATGTTTTTTTCTGTTTTCAGAAAATGGACGATCTGTAAAAAGTAGGGCTTTCGGAATTCAGATTCCAGTACTTTTTTCCATCCGGCCTCCATTTGAACATTCATGGCCGCAATTTAAGGTTTAAGGTTCAACCTCTGTCGCAGAAGCTTTTTTCTTTATTTTCCGAAATTATTTGCTCGTATGCCGGCATTAAGGATTCGATTCAAAACCAGTATATTTAATATTCAAAAAGAAACTATGTCAAATAATAATATTGAGTTATCGCCTTATTTGCAATTCCAGGGGAATTGCGAAGAGGCGCTGAATTTCTACAAGGAGGTGCTGGACGGAAGAATAGAGATTGTATCCAGATATGATAATCCCGCGATGAAAGCTCCTGACGATTTCAAAAATAAAATTCTTCATGCTGTTTTTTATTTCGGCGAGTACAAAATCTTTGCCAGCGATATGATGCCCAAAAAACTTGGCGAAACACTGCACAGTAATATAGCTATGTCGCTCGGGCTTCACGATGATAAGGTCGCTATGCAAATTTTCGATAAGCTGAGTGAGGGCGGTAAGATAAATGTCCCTTTTAAAAAGCAGTTTTGGGGTGATTGGCACGGCAATTTTACAGATCGTTTTGGAATCCGGTGGATGGTGAATTGTACTCAATAAGTTCTTTTGGAATTATTTTCTAGCCGGGCATTTATGAAAAAATCGTGGAAGTATTTCCTAATCATTTTTATCTCTTGCATTCGCTTTGAAATTTTTGCGTTTGGATCATCGCCAGTTCGTTTAACGAGCCCCGACAATAAGATCATTTATGAATTTGAAATTCGTAATGGAGTGCCGGGTTATCGTGTTTTTTATAAGGGCAGACGCCTGATTGATTTTTCAACTCTCAGCCTGGTATTCGAAAATAGCTCAGGTTTAAACGCCGTTCGTCTGGTAAAAACTGCCCGTTTGGATTCGATGGAAAGCTATGCATTGATGACAGGGCGATCAAACGAAGTGAATGACCGTTTTCGTCAGCTGACGATTTATCTCAGAGAAACAACTGTTCTGCAAAGAGAGCTGGTTATTGAAGTGCGCATTTTTAATGACGGAGTTGCCTTCCGGTACCATTTCCCAAAATTCAACGGTGATTCACTGATCATCAGGAAAGAACTATCCCGTTTTAAAATAGCGGGTAATCCGTTGGTGCATGCATTGATATTACCCGGTTATCACAATTCACATGAAGGTTTGTATTTGCATAGATCTTACAAAGAACTGCCAGTTGACAGCCTCATCGACATGCCATTGTTTCTCGAATTCAACGACAGTTTATATATGGCTATTACGGAGGCCGCTTTATTGGACTATGCGGGAATGTATCTTGTGAAAACGAAACTGGACGGCGGACTTACTTCAAATCTATCACCACTGCCTTCGGATTTTTCTTATGCAGTAATCGCAACGCTTCCCCATGAAAGCCCCTGGCGTGTAATCTTAATCGGCAATAAACCCGGGCGGTTTCTTGAAACAAATATGATCACTGATCTGGCGCCTCCTGACCGAATCAAAGACCACAGTTGGATAAAACCCGGTAAAACTACCTTTCCCTGGTGGAATGGAAACGTAACAGCCGATACATTAAATGCTCCGGGCAATAATTTTGTTACCCAGCAATACTATATAGATTTCTGCGCCAGAAATAAAATTGAATACCATTCGGTTGTCGAGTACGGCCTGCATCAGTGGTATCAGGACGACGGTATAAGTTTTATGCCTGGTCCCCACAGCAATGTACTAAAACCAGTGCCGGGCCTTGACATGAAGCAGGTCTGTGAGTATGCGCATTCAAAGGGTGTGGGTGTGAGAGTCTGGGTTCACTGGTGGGCACTTTATCCAAAATTGGACAGCGCATTTACGATTTTTGAACAATGGGGATTATCCGGACTGATGGTAGATTTTATGGACAGGGATGATCAGGAAATGGTGAATATCCAGACAGAAATACTTCAAAAAGCAGCTGATCATCATTTGCATATTCAATTTCACGGCGCATATAAACCCACCGGACTAAGCCGCACGTATCCAAACGAATTTACTCGAGAAGGCACGCTAAATTACGAGCATGACAAATGGAATCCTCTCGGGGTTACTCCCCAACATGATCTTGATATCGCTTTTACGAGGCTCATTGCAGGGAGTACTGATTATCATTTGGGAGGCTTCAGGGCGGTCACAGCCGATAAGTTTCGGGCTCAATATACAAGACCACTTGTACTCGGAACCAGATGTCATATGCTGGCAATGTATGTAGTATTGGAAAACGCAAATGCCATGGTTTGTGATTATCCCGAAGCATATGAAAATCAGAAAGGATTTGATTTTATCCAACATGTTCCGACTACATGGGATAAGACGATGGTACTGGATGCAGTTCCTGATAAATATTTAATCATTGCACGCAAGAAAAATGGAGTTTGGTGGATAGGAGGGATATCGGGGTCTGAATCAGGGAAGTTGAATATATCGCTCTCATTTTTGCAGGAAGGTAACTGGACTTCAGAACTTTATCAGGATGATTTGAAAATTCCTTTCAATCCGAATGGAATTTTAATGAAATCTTCCATCCTGGATAGTTCCTCGAACATGGAAATCCCCGTAGCACCGGGTGGTGGCTTTGCTATGAAACTGGAAAAGCAATAAACAGGCAGGCAATTTGCGGTTAGAAAAGGAACGATTGTATGTGGCCGCTTTTTAACTGATTTAAGAACGAGATGAAAGTATTTATTACGAGAAAAATAATGGATGGTGGTTTGGATTACTTGCGTGATGCTGGTATAGAGATCTCCGAATGGACAACCAAAAGAGATTTGACTTCTTCAGAACTTATTGAATTCTGCAAAAATTCTGATGCGTTACTTAGCGCAGGCGGCAATCGCATCGATGAGCCATTTCTGCGCGCCGTCAAACATTTGAAAGTAATCAGTCTTCATAGTGTTGGATATGATAATGTGGACGTGGATGTGGCGACAGCTCTGGGTATTCCCATAGGAAATACTCCCGGAGTACTCAGTAATGCGACTGCCGACACCGCTTTTCTGTTGATTCTCGCAACCTCCCGAAAAGCATTTTACTTGCATAAAACAATACAAAACGGTGATTGGGGTTTTTTTGAACCTACGGCAAATCTGGGCATAGAAATCAGGGGCAAAACGCTCGGGATATTTGGTCTGGGGAAAATTGGATTTGAACTGGCCAAACGTTGTGCCACCGCTTTCGAAATGAATATTATTTATCACAATCGCGGACAGCACGAAAAAGCTGAAAAAGAATTGAAGGCCAGGAGGGTCAGTTTTAAAGAACTCCTGGCAGAAAGCGACGTGATATCTGTTAACACTGCCTTAACCGCAGAAACACGGGGCATATTCAATAAGGAAGTTTTCTCTCAAATGAAAAAGACTGCCATTTTTATAAATGCCGCAAGAGGAGCAATTCATAATGAGCCTGATCTGAAAGAAGCTTTGGACGAGGGATTAATATGGGGAGCTGGTTTGGATGTGACCAATCCGGAACCTATGGATCCTAAAAATCCACTTTTATTTATGCCCAATGTTTGTGTATTGCCGCATATCGGATCGGCTACTGAAGAAACGAGAGCTGCGATGTCACTGATAGCAGCAAAAAATATCGTCGCGGGACTAAAAGGCGAAAAATTACCTTGCATCGTAAATCCGGAAGTGTACAACCATTGAAGTCATATGAAAAGTCAGCCGGCGATTTTGGCTTTGTCGTGTGGTTTCAAATTAAAATTTCGTGAAATATTGAATCCAAAATAAATATACCCTTTACTCCATGTGCCGGAGGTTTGGCCAATGTATTGCGATTCAACCATGCTTTCTGAATTGGTAAAAACCAATTGAAACACGTGACCGCCTGTTTCGATATCCCATCCAAATGAAAGAGAATTTGTTCTCGGAGGACCTCCCGGATTTAATTGTGAATTCAACTGATTTGGGAATAAATAGTCATATTCTGCAGTGATCGCCATGCGTTTACTTATTTTCATTCTGGCACCTGTACAAAGAGCAAATACTTTATTGTGATCGTTATTCGAATCAACTAAGTTATAATGAATGAATGTCGGCGTGATTTCCATAGAGAACTGGCTGCTGAATTTCCTTGCTATCAGAATTTGTGCAGTATAATTGAATCTGTATTCATTTTTTAAAATACTATCCTCTTTTCCGATATTAAAATGTTGGGAATAATAATCCGATGTGCCTAATAAACTCACAGACACAGGCATTTTTGTGGAATTGTCTGTTTGTCTAAACAGTTTGTATTTCACATACCCGTCAAAAGTTTTTAAATTTGTGCTTCTCCCGAGTCCTACAGAAAGCCGATCGCTGATTCCATAGTCAAGTCCAATTCGAAAGGTTGCAAAATCCAATCCAAATAAATTGTATGCTCCCGAGTTTACTGTACCAAACCGATGTTGGATCTCAAAATTCAATGAACCTGCCGCGGGGGCTTCGATAGTTTTCATATTAACAATATACAACGCTTTAAAAGTTCCGGAAACATATTCAGCATGGTGCCCTGAAGCAATTGAATCGTTTAAACTTAAAAGCAGACTATCCTGGGCATTCAATTGAAATATTCCGATAAACGGTAGTATGCAGAGAAAAATTTTTCTTTTTTTCATATTCATTAATTTGATGCTTCCCAGTCCGTTTGAACCTTAATATCCATTTCGTTTGCAATTTTGTCCCTGACAATACCGGGTATTGTAATATTAAAATCCTCCGGTTTTATTTTGAATACGGACGTTCCATTGATATGATCTTTTGTCACAATCAACTGCGCTGTGGTTTCGATCGGCTTCGTAATACCATGCAGATTTAAATCGCCTTTGATTACCACCTGATAGGTGCCATCTTTTGTGAGATCCATTTCACCGGTACATGTTCCCGAAAATGTAGCTTTTGGATATTTATCACTTTCAACATAATTCTCGTTGAAGTGTTCCTGCATTAGTTCTTTTGGAAATAGGAATCCTTTAAGCAGGGCAGCAAATGCCAAACGATGGCTCGTCAGATCCAGCACAGAATAGACCTGATTGTTTTCTGCTTTGATATCTTCCAAAGAGGTTTTTGAATAAAATCCAATAAACCCGGTTTTTGTGCTGTATCTCTGACTGAATCCATCGAATGTAAAAAGCAGGCCTATTAGTAAAAGCTGATAATATGGTGCTTTCATGGTAGTTGATTTAATTATTTAGTGCTCCTCTGTTTACCCAATCAGCAATTTGATTGATTAAGCAACTATCTAGTTTAGGTTCGCCGAAAGGCATGGGATCATATCCCGGATCATGTGATATATTTCCAATCAGCGTGCATGTTCTCCCACCGGTCGTGTCAATGCTGTACGGATGAAGGTTAATATATCCCTCCAATGGAAATCCACTGCTTGGATTTACGGCGCTGTGACAGGAATAACAGTGATTCTGTAGTATGGGTACGATGTCTGCAGCATAAGTCATTTCTGCCGTATCACAGCCCGAAGGAATGAGTTCTTCCTTATTTACGGACGTGCAGGAAGGAACACCAGTCAATGTCATGAATGAAAACAAGATCATCAGGTACCCGAAAAGTTTCATTGGATTAATTTAATTATTCAATACACCTGTTTATTTTATAAAAACACAATCAACCATATTTACATCCACAAGAAAACCAGTGCATTTTCCTTTTATGACTACTGAATCTCCTATTTTAGAATTGTCGCCCGGTTCGAAATCTTTTTTAAGCATACTGCAATTAACACCACCTTCCGGCTTAGCCCGCAATATTATTGAAACGTATTCGGCGGATTCATTTTTCGAAGAAATGATACCAGTGACTGTAATAACTTTTCCTACCCATTTTTTATCTGCTTCATTCTCGTTGGATATAAATTCACTATAAAAAGTCCATGCAGACAAGGTCGCAGATGATTGCTCACCCGCTGCATTTTTGTGCGGGCGAGTGACCCTGTAAATACCCCATGCAGACACCAGGAGCAAGAAGATGCCTATGCCAAAAAAAAGTTTTTTTCGCATGATGATTTATAAACCTTTTATCGTTAATGGAATGAATAGATGATTCCAATGTAAAATCCTGTACTTGAAATGGGCATATTGCCGATTCCAAATCCCTGCAGTGGTATTTTTACATAAGGCTCAAAACTTAATTTAGTTTTGGCACTGGTGGAATATTCATATCCGGCACTTAACTGAGCAATGGATAGAAAATAATTTTTTGTTTGGTTAGATTGAAAAGGGTAATTCCAGGGGTTGGATCCCGAATTGTCCACACTTGCAACATAATTTTGGTGCTTCATGATATAAGAAGAGAAGCCACCTTTTACAAAGAACAAATGATTGGTTCCCATTGCAAAATCATAACGAAGGGATATGGGAATCTCCCACATATTACAATTCCCGTTTACGGTCAATATCGAGGTATAAGGAGGGAGCATAGTTCCGCTTTTCTTAAAATATTCCCCATCTGAATAGTAATATTTCTTATCCCAAAGCAGCCCGGTTTCTACAGAAAATCTTTTATTGAAACGATATCCTATAATTGCTCCCAAACTAAACCCTAATTGTTTTACCGATTGGAATTTCACCATGCTTACATCCGGTCCGCCAAGAAACCCAACATAGAAGCCTTTATTAATGGATTTTTTTTCGGGCTTCATTGAATGCACAACTGGTAATGGATCATTTGCGGATTTTGAAGTGGAAGGCAATGGAATCGCATCTACTTTGATCCTATCATTGCTATGCACGACGGATAGGGAAAGAGGCTTTTCTGCCAGTGTTCGCTGCAAGTCAGTTTGATTAACACTGGAATTATCAGAAAGTGCCAGGTTGGCATTGATTATTTCGCTGCTTAAAACAGCCCGTTCTCGTTTGTTGGAACTACTGAATCTATTTTGCTGTACAATTCCATTTGATAAATCAGACTGCAGACGTTGGATATCCGAATTTTCTGATTGATTGATTAATTTATTTGTTTTTCGTTTATGGCTTGCATATTTTTTGGATATCCCAGTCTGTGTCTGCATGGGAACTGGTTTTATGGAAGCAGAAACCTTTGAATTCGGGGTGTTTACTAAGGTTGCGGCCCTGTGGACCTTAGTGATATTTACCTGATTAGACGCCGAACTGCGATTTTTGTTTTCGGATGATGAAAAATAAACAATGGACCCTGCGCTTAATGAAATAAGGAGTAACAGTAAAAGCCATTTGCGCTTACTTCCCGATCCTTTTGAACCGACCTTAGCCGCACTCTGTTGATCTCCAAAGCCTTCCTCATTAAGTTTACCAAGCACAGCTTCCCAATCCGACCCGGAGGTTTTGAGTGGATAAAGTTCGCCTGCTTTCTGGAACAGGTCGTCCATATCATTCTCTAGATGCTCCATGATTTCGACTCCTCCTTTTCTTTAATAATTTTTTGCAAAATGCCTCTCGCGCGCGATAAATTTGATTTTGAAGTACCTACCGAGATTCCCAACGTATCCGCAATTTCAAAATGCGTACAACCATCTATCACAAACATGTTAAAAACGATCCGATACATCGGCGGTAACCCTTTAACATAACTTATCAGCTCTTTATATAACAACAGGTGATCCGCTTTCTGACTATTGTCTGCTTCTTCCCATACATAATCCGGAATACCACCAATTTCCGGAGTCATATTATTTTTACGCAATTCATCTATCGAAGTATTGATCGCAATTCTTTTCATCCATGCCATCAAAAGTCTTTCCGGATAATCTTCTTCTTCATACCGGAATCTTTCCATATGACGGAATATTTTCACAAACGCATCGTTGGCGATATTTACTGCCACATCGTATCGATAAACATACCGGAAAGAAATTTTCAGTACGTAGCCATAAAATCGCTCGTATAGTATTTTCTGGCAACGTGCGTCTTGTTTCCTGCACCCTTCTATGACGTAAACTATATTATCCAAAATCTGGTGATGTATAAGTTTCTTTTCAATGCAATTATTGTGGGGCGGATTGACTAAATTGATCCATTACCGGCCAGATTCCTGGGGATGGTACGCTGATTCCCTGGTTGTTCCCCCGAATATTACCGTCAGGGCCAAATTTATATATGGGCCAGCCTCTATATGTCATCTGTGGTTTACCAAAAACTGTAATCGAAGAGAATGCAGCTTTATCCAATGTTGAAGGTACACTTTGTATGGAGCTAATCTGAACGATTGGCCAGAAACTGTCATTGCTGAAATCCGAAAGCGTATAATTATTTTTATTAAACTTGTCTTGGGAAAAAGAATATAAAGTAACGCCATGGTCATCGGTCAAATAATAAGTTGCTCCGATTCCCGGTTTATATGTGCTGTCATAATGTATTCCATCATTTCCGGTAAGTTGATATTTTACCAGCATGACCGTATAATCCGGCTTAGCAACATACCAGATATTTTCTATGCCATCTCCGCCAATATTTCCGGGACTATCTCCCGCATAGGTGTATAAGGGCCATCCTTTATAAGTTGTCTGTTTAGCACCATCTGCCCTTGTAATGGTTGAAAAATCAGCAGCATTCAAACCTGAACCGAAGGTCGGACCGGCTACATAAGAAAGAGGCCATGAGGTCAGGCAGCTACCAGTACATGCAGAACTGTCTTTTGCGTCAAGGGAGAAAAAATAAAGCGTGTTCCCATTCGCGTCCGTCAAATACGACCCAAAATGGGAATCCGTCTTTATCTCAAATGAGCTTGTCTGCGGAGTAACCGGATAGGTAACAGGCGGGGTAGTACCTCCATAACCAGTAGATTTAGAACAGGCGCTTATTAAAGAAAACAATACGAAGAATGCGCTGGCGGGTAATATATATTTTAATTGCATTATTTTAGTTTTGACGTTTTAATAGAAAAGACTATGAGTTTTTGATGAAAAGAATATAAGCGCTTAGAAGTGAGTACGATATTTTATATGTCTGGTTGCGTTTGTTTTAAATTGTTCATAGTCAGGATGAGCGGGCTTAAAAGGGGGATTTAGTGCCATTTATTTATTATGTTTGGTAAATCCTAAACGATCAGCGTGCGCCGTATTTTTATACTGTTATTATTGCTGCCGATTTGTTACTTATCTATGGCAAATGGAGATGTCCCCAACGCACGAATTTCCAATATCAATTGGCTTGCTGTCTGGCAGAGTTTTTTCTTTGGTGTATTATTTACCATGTTATTCGGGTTTCTGAATAAAAAAACTAAAACCGCTGATCAGCGCAGCAATGCCGGTTTACCATTGCATGGTTGGCTGCTTTTTCTGGGATTTAATCTTGTAGCAAGGATTTTAATTCAGGCCTATTTTTTCTGGGCGGCGGATTATTATTCACTTTCCAACTGGAATATGCTGGCACAGAACGGCGGCGTCGAATACCAGATTATATTTATTATTGAATTATTTCTTTCTTTATTTTCTTTGACAGGAACAGCGGCACTTTTATTTTGGTTCTTCGGAAGGAGAGATATTTTCCCGATGATGTTTATTTATTATGTAGGCTTTTATGTTATCGCCACGTTGATATTATTGGTCGTTTATCACCACATCTCCATGCCGGCGAATATGATTAGCATACGCCACGACAGTGTCATTCAGATTTCCAGAATTCTTTATGCTGTAATTTGGTTCAGTTACTTATTGAAGTCTGAGCAGGTGAAACAGACTTTTGTTTATCCTCCCGATAAGTAACATTCACAAGGCTTCCAGATATTCCGCCAGCCTGTTAATTGCAGCAGCTGCCCGATTGATTCCACTTTCAGCTTCATGAAAATTTCTTTGCTCTATGGATTCCCGTATGCCTGGTAAAGTCTTCACAGCATAACCGGTATAGAATCCGGGGGCGTACAATACATGCTTGTACCAGGGCCTGAGTGGTAGTCCATTCTCCAGCAATAATTGTTGTTCCGCCTGGTAAAGTTGCTGGTTAAGATGAACTTGTTGATTTGCACTCAGTGCTCCGTTCTCCAACATTTCAAAGGCATGATCTGAGGCCTTGCCCAGATTGGCAATGGCATTTTCCAAAGGAGAGAAATTGATATAGGGCACATCGGGTTTTATGGATGCAGGGATATAAGTTTTTGCCGTATCCGATGCGAACTCCGGATATTTCCTGCGTATGATTTCATTGTTTATGGCGGTCGTTTCGCGGAGTTTCGTAACGGAATTTTGAAGTTCTGTCTCGTATGATTTTATTTCTTTGTACAGCGTTCTATAATCAAATGGCAGCCTGTCGGCATCCAGCATACGCAGCGAAACATGACCAGCCATTTTGGAGAGCGTAGCACAATAATAAAATCCGGGATCTATAAACCGGACAAAATTATCGTAGGAATCATAAATTGAATGGTAGGATCCACCTTTATCTTCTCCGGAAAAACCCAAATCGATGGAAGGAATACCCAGGTGTTGCAGAAATGGTGAGAAATCCGAACCCGTTCCAAGAGCTTCCAAATGAAGTGTTGTTTTATCCATGATCTCTTTCGCTTCTGAGGGACCTGCTGCGGACGTAACCTTAAACGCTTTCAATCTTTCATAAATGCTGATACCTGTTTGAGGATCCTGAACATTTTTGGCAACTTCATCTACCATGGTCTCCAGCGCATGCGAACCGCCAGCATTCAGGAATCCCCGGCCGTTCTCGTCTGAATTAATATATACTACGGTACGTTTCTGCAGTTCCGCTGCGTGATCTTCTACCCATTCGGTAGATCCCACAAGCGCTGGTTCTTCTCCATCCCAGGAACAATAAACGATTGTTCGTTTTGGTCTCCATCCGGATTTGACGAGCGTCCCGACTGCCTTTGCCTCTTCCAGCATGGAAGCCTGACCGCTGATCGGATCCATAGCCCCGTTAACCCAGGCGTCATGATGATTTCCCCTGATAATCCATTCATCAGGGAATGCAGATCCTTTTATCATTGCTATTACGTCGTAACAGGGTACCAGCTTCCAATCGAATTTCAGTTCAAGATGAACGATAGATTTTCCAGGGCCTACATGATAAGTTATCGGAAGGGCACCCCGCCAATTTTCAGGTGCAACCGGTCCGGTCAACGCTTCCAGTAGCGGTTTTGCGTCATGGTAGCTGATAGGTAAAACCGGGATTTTAAGCAGATTGGGAGCATCGAGGTGAGATGCATACCTCTTGGCATCTTTGGTGGCGCCCACTCCCGGAGTGAGTGGATCTCCGGGGTATACAACCATATCCATTACGCTTCCACGTTGCACGCCATACTCATTTTTAAACGCACCCTTCGGATAAACTTCTCCCTGGTAATAGCCATCGTCTTTCGGATCGGAATATATTATACAACCGATGGCTCCGTGTTCCTGCGCAATTTTTGGTTTTATACCACGCCAACTCTGTCCATATCTGGCGATAACAATTTTACCTTTCACATCAATGCCCATTCTGGCCAACTCCTCATAATCTGAGTTTAATCCGTAATTCACATATACCAATGCAGCAGTAACATTTCCGTCGGCACTCCAGGCATTGTAAGTAGGAAGCTGGTTTGGCTGTCCGCTGCTGGCATCTTCTTTTAATGCAGGTTCCTTCAACAAAGCATGAAAAGTCTGAGGCGCTGTCATCTCTAATATCCTTACTGTGGGCACGGGGAAAAGAACCTGATAAATATCCATGTGAACATCAAAACCAAATTCACGGAATCTTTGCTGAATTTTTTCTGCTACTTCCTTACTGCCAGCAGAACCGAGATTGTGCGGCACCGACGACAAATCACGAATCGTTAAACCAATATTTTCCCTGCTGATGAGATCGTCGAACGCTTTTTCCGTTTTTAATTCCGATATAGCGCTACTATCGTTAAATCCTGAAATGTGACGTTGCTGTGCATGTAATGAAATACTTGTAAATACAGCCAGCGAAATAAAATAGTTTTTAGGCATTCATCATTTAATATTGATAAATGTACTTATAAAATTGAAAAGTCTTCAACAGTTAGTCTTAGTAACTTGCTATAAACTGTTATAATGAAAACCTTTGAGCCGGAAAAAGTCAGGCAGTTCTTTTTTATCGTCATGTTGTCCGTTTTGGGAATTGTATTATTTACCTGCACTCGCATATGTGCCCCTTGCGCTTATTCAATTTGCCAATGGTGAAACAGCGAAAGCTATCATCATTCTTATATATGGTCTGGGAGTTATTGTTACCATGGATAATATTTTTCGTATCTGGCTGCAGAGAAAAATTGGCAATGTGCATCCGTTGATTACACTGTCGGGCGTTTTTGTGGGTGTGCCGCTATTTGGTTTCATAGGACTGATTTTTGGTCCATTACTGATTTCCATATTTCTATTACTTATGCGGATCTATAAATTAGAGTTCATAAGTCCGGATGAAAAACTGGCGGACTAATACGTTTCTTGTGATTTTATTTTTTTAGAAAATAAAAAAGGCCGGTATATCCGGCCCCGCTATGAAAATATAGTTGAAGATTTTATACCCGGCTGGCAAGCTCTTTCCCTGCTTTGAATTTAGCAACTTTTTTTGCTTTGATTTTAATGGTAGCACCAGTTTGTGGATTACGTCCATTACGTGCTGCACGTTTTGACACTGAAAAAGTGCCGAAGCCCACGAGCGTGACTTTGTCCCCTTTTTTAAGCGTTTTAGCAATGGCTTCTGTAAATGAATCCAGCGCGGCACCGGCCTGAGTTTTTGTGATGCCTGCGTCGTCGGCTAGTTTTGCAATCAGTTCTGCTTTGTTCATGGAAAATGTTTTAATTGATTTCGAGAAAAGGCAAATATAAGGCTATGCTTTAAGATGCCTTGGGAATTTTGGATTAATCCCGGTTGAAAGATTTTAACAGTAGTTCTTCCAAATCACGAATGCCTTCGGTTGCCGGCTTCTGTATGCTTGTTAAATTATGAATTCCGCGGTTGTGGGGAATGTTCTTGTCGAGGATAAATTTAGGAATATTCACAGGAGCAAAGTCTGTGAGTCCTGCAGCCGGGTATACTGCAAGAGACGTTCCGATGATCACAAAGAAATCTGCATTTTTTACAAGTTTCCCTGCATCAGCAATTAAAGGAACGGGTTCTTCGAACCAAACGATGTGCGGCCGCAATTGTGTGCCATCCGGAGCCTGATCTCCCAATTGAATGTCATCGAAAATATCGTACACTTTTGAGTCGTCGGTTTCACTGCGCATTTTAAAAATCTCGCCATGCAGATGTAAAACGCTGGTAGATCCGGCTCTTTCATGCAGATCATCAATATTCTGAGTTATGATGTTAACATCGAAGTAGGATTCCATTCGTGCGAGTGCCAAGTGCGCTTCATTGGGCATAGCGTCCCGAACATTTTTACGCCGCATATTGTAAAATTCGAGAACCAGTCCCGGATTTTTTCTCCAGGCTCCCGGAGTGGCTACCTCATGAATATCATATCCCTCCCAGAGACCGTCACTGTCTCTGAACGTCTTCAGTCCACTCTCTGCACTGATGCCGGCACCTGTAAGTATAACCAGTTTTTTCTTCACAATATTTGTTGATAAACTGCTTTATAACGTAGCATCAATCCTTTTTTCAGGATAATTAAATGGAATGAAGATCAAACAAATCCTTTATTTGCGACCATATCAGGCGCGGATATCCATTTTAGAGATCACATAATTATATAGATCCTGTATAGTATGAATGTCAATCAGATCGGCGGGATCCACTTTGATATGCAGGTTTTTCTCCATCACAACTACCAGATCAATATAATCCAGACTATCCAATTCAAGGGTGGATTTCAGATCCGCGGAAGGTTTTATTTTCGAAAGTTCCACTTCAAACTCCTCGTGAAGGAAATGATTGATAATTTCTATAACGTTTTCTTTTGTTTGCATATGATCGGTCACATTCTTCTTGGTTAAAATTACCATTTTCCTTTTGAATGTTTTTTTTATCTCATCCGGCAGGAATTCGGTAAATTACTGAAATGCCGCACAATAAATTCAACGAGTTTTACGACGTGATCGTGATAGGTGCCGGAATAGGAGGTTTAACCGCTGCTGCGTTGTTGAGCAAAGCCGGACTTTCCGTTTGTGTATTGGAAAAAGAGCCTCATGTTGGAGGTTATCTGGCGGGATTCAGGAGAAAACATTTCATTTTTGATACGGCCATTCACTGGCTAAACCAGTTTGGGCCCGATGGCATACTTGATAAATTGTTCAAAGCCATTGGAAGTGACCATCCCAAAGCAATGGAACAATCACGAATCCGGCGGTATAAGGGAGAGAACTTCGATTACCTGCTTACCAGTCAGCCTGATGACATGCGGGATCAGCTCATAAAAGATTTTCCTGAGGAAAAGCGCGGAATTGAAAGGCTGTTTCAAAAAGCGCGACAAATAGGAATGTCTTTTAAAAATTACAACAGAATTTTCCGTTCGGAAGAAACAATGACCTTTTTTCAACGGCTCAAAAATAAAATTCGATTGCTGGAATTTGCCATTCCATTTATTCCTTATCTATCTTTTACCGGTGAACATGGTTTAAAAAAGGGCTTGACAAAATTTATAAAGAATCCGCGATTACAGAATATTTTTTCCGGGGAACAGGAAATGCTCGGTTGCCTCATTCCCATCGGATGGTCTTATTTTCATGATTTTCAAAGTCCCCCTAAGGGTGGAAGTCAGGTCATTCCCCAATGGCTCGAATACGTGATTGAATACTATCAAAATCCTGTAAGGCTCCAATGTGATGTGAAACAGATAATTGTAGAGCACGGCCAATGCAAGGGCCTTTCATTCGAACAGCGGGGTAAAATGTATACCCTGAAGAGTAAATATATTGTTGCCGCCTGTGATATAGAAACATTGTATGAAAAGATGTTACCACCAGATGCCATACCTGCCGGTTTGAAGAAAAAACTAAAAGTTGCTGATTTGTATAGTTCATCGATTACCGTTTCACTCGCACTCGATTGTACAGCGGAATCCCTTGGATTCAATGAAGAGTTGATCCATTTGGTAGATGAGAACCAGCCTTTCAGCGAACAAAGCGGAGGAGATCCCCGCCGATCAGAAATCAGCATTATTGCTCCTTCGTTACGGGATAAATCACTGGCGCCGGAAAATCAGGGAACACTTACACTTTATATGCCCGCCAGCATGGACTATAAAAATGAGTGGGAAACCAAATTGGATATTTTCGGGAAACGGGTGAGGGGAGAAGCATACCAGCTTTTAAAAAAAGAAGTGGCTGATGTATTGATCGCCAGAGTGGAGGAAAAACTTGCACCGGGATTAAAGGCACATATTCTTTTCTACGAAGTAGCTACTCCGGTTACGCATTGGCGTTATACTGGAAATAAAAATGGAACCATGATGGGCGCTCGCCCGGGAAGAGAGAATATGAAAAATAAAATATCTCACTATCGTACCCCGGTAAAAAATCTTATTCTCGGAGGGCACTGGGCTGAACTTGGAGGAGGTGTTCCCATTGCAGCAAAAGCCGGTGCCAATGCCTGTCTCCTGATATTGAAAAAGGAAAAACCCCGTGCTTTTGAATCACTTGCGGGATACATGAATAATACGGTAACACTCGAATCGTTAAATAAAAACAGCTGTTTTGTTCCCTACAATAATTCCTGGGTAAGACGAAATACACCGGCTGAATCGATGACTAAACACCAGGCACTCGAAAAAATACAATAAGATTTAATTATATTTAGGTACAACAAAAACGATTGCTATGAATACTCAATCCATCTACAAAGTTGGCATTGTATTATATGCCTTAGTAATTGGCTTTTTTGGAGTCAATCATTTCTTAAATGGTACAGGTTTTCAAAAAACAGTTCCCTCTTTTATCCCTGGTGGCATCTTTTGGGTTTACCTCACTGGTGCGGCATTAATTGCAGCTTCCATTTCTTTTTTATCAGGAAAAAAAACCAGGGCTGCGGGCCTTTTTCTAGCGGTTTACTTACTTGTTGTAGTACTAACTATTCACTTGCCGGCTTTACTGCATACCGACGGATCACCATTGGTGAGTATTGCCCTTACCAATCTTGTCAAGGATACGGGTCTCGCAGGAGCAGCTTTAATGATTGCCGGTATGGGGAGCAGATGACCTGAATTTTTTGCCTGAGATCTGAGGCTGTTTTATTTTATGGAGAAGTACTTGTTTTTCCCAAAAGTATCGACTGGTTTGGAGGTCCACTCCATTGAATTCCACGTTGTCGTTCATGTGGTTACAGGCAATTTTTAATAGCGCTCTTCTCCGCAACCTTTTTTTCGTAAATTACGTAATACTAGCCTGTTCAGCTCAACTTGATTCGTTCCTCTGGAAGACGCCTTTCTGTATCTAACTACTACAATCACGTCTGATGAAGTGCAGGTTGAGTGTCATGCTGCTGTTTTTTTGTATCAGGTCATTCCCGCAGTCGCAAACCTGCCCAGTCAATATTAATTTTGTTACCGGAGATCTTACCCACTGGTTCGCGTATACCGGAAATAATATGAACGGATATGGGGCAGGCGCACTTATCCAGGATTATGATTCCACCGTTGGACCTCCCAGAGGCACAATTGGTACACAATCCATTCAGGAATATTTGCTGCCCACATATAGAGGGATTCAGGTGCTAACAACCAGCAGGACAGATCCATTTGGACTTTTTCCAACGATTCCAACTATAAACGGTTACAGTTATAAATATTCCATTCTGTTGGGTTCTACTGCTATTACGGAAGGAAACGGTTCTGCGGGAAGTGGCGGAGGATATGTAAGGGGGGTAAGCTATAATATTAAAGTGCCACCTGGTCCCGTAACGGAACCTTATACCATGACATACGCATATGCTATGGTACTGGAAAATGGTACACATATTTCCAACTATCAACCCGTTATTTCTGCAAGACTTGAAACTCCGGCCGGATTAATTACCTGTGCTTCACCCCGATATTACCTCCCCACTTTTAATAACGTTGGTGAATCCGGCCGCGGTGCCACACTCGACAGCGCTCAGGCAAAAGCAAACGGATTTTCAGTAAGTTACACGCGTTCGCCGAACTCTAATCCCGATCCCACTACGGGTGAAGGAAATCTGCAGGACGTCTGGTTTAAAAAATGGACGGAAGTAACTTTTGACCTTTCCCCTTATCGGGGTCAAAACGTAAGTCTGACTTTTGAAGCGGATAACTGTGTGCCCGGAGGACATTTCGCTTATGCATATATTGCCATCAGGAACAGTTGCGCGGGACTGGAAATCAGCGGAGACTCCCTGGTATGTTTCAATACCATAGTAACTTATTCAGTGCCGGCACTCGCTGGTGCGACCTACGATTGGATAGTACCCAGCTCGTGGACACTTGCCTCGAGTGATACCGGTAGTATCATTAAGGTAAAACCGATTGCATCCGGTGGTACGTTAAGCGTCAGGGAGAAAAACAGCTGCGCCGATCTATCCGATACCATACAAATTAAAACCCTCCCCGGACCAAAAGGCGGTGATGTGGACGGATCATCTACAGTTTGCATCGGAGAAAATAGTACCATCCTAAACCTCACCAATTATTCAGGTACCATCAATAACTGGCTGTCCTCAACCGACAGCGTCAACTGGTCAATTATACCCGATATATCAACTCAATATATAGCCCAAAATCTCAATCAGCGAACATTGTTTAAGGCCGTAGTTGGTAAAGGCGCGGTTTGTCCACCTGACACCAGTAGTGTTGCAGTGGTGGCAGTGGATCAAAAAACTGTCGGCGGCCAAATAAGTCCGGTTGACGCTGTTTTATGTGCCGGACAGAACGTAGGCGAAACCCTGTTTTTAACGGGGAACACAGGGGATGTTCAAAATTGGCAGTATTCATCTGACGGCACCAACTGGAATGATTATGTTCCTGCGATTTCGACTCCAACAAACACGGTAAGTAATATTACGTCAACAACAGAATTTCGCCTGATAGATAAAAATGGCGTTTGCCCACCCGATACAAGTGCCATTGCCAGCATTGCATTTAATCCCATCCCATTTCCACAAGCTGACATAACACCCTCAGACACCACTATCTGTTATGGCGCGATAACATTACTTAACGTGCACATTGATATTGGCACTAGTTATACCTGGAATCCTGCTTCGGTTGGTGCAGGCAGTATTGGCAGCACACCGTCGAATTTCTCAACCCAGGTAGCGCCAGATAGTTCAGCGGACTACGTTTTACGAATTGTAAATGCCGGTTGTCCTAATCCTTTGCTCGACACATTTCATGTGAAGGTGCTGGCACCCGTGGTTGTGAATGCCGGAAGGGATACTTCGGTAGTGGTTGGACAGGTAATGCAATTCAATGCTTATTCAAGTGACGCAGGTCCCGATAGTTTTTTATGGACACCCGCCACAGAACTAAGCGACCCGACTATTTATAATCCGGTAGCTACTTATACAGCAGATGACGATATAATTAAATATTCCGTGAAAGCGACAACTTTATTTGGATGCACCGGCATTGGATATATCACGGTTAAAGTGTATAAGACGAAACCGGATATTTTTGTGCCCAATGCATTTACGCCAGGCACCGCTGTAAATGCGGTGTTCCGACCGATCGCCGTAGGAATTGCTACACTTTCATATTTTCGGATATACAACAGAGTAGGACAACTTGTTTACAGCACAACCACGCTAGGTAACGGCTGGGATGGACTACTTAACGGGGTAGCTCAGCCCATTGGCGGTTACGTATGGATGGTACAGGGAACCGACTACCAGGGAACAGTTGTAACCAAGAAAGGAACGATGGTACTCATCAGGTAAAGCGAGATTTCTCTAACCAGTAGTTAACGTCTTTTGGCTTTTCTGTTGCCTGCTACGGAATTAATTTGCCCGCCAAAGGTTTTTCATGAAAAAGATTTTATTTCTTTCTCTTTTGACCGGAGGCTTTTTTATACAGTTTGGCTGTTCAAACAAATTGTTACCTGAGGGACATTTTCAAACTGCTCCTGTTATTATTGATGGTAGTATATCTGACTGGGGATTACCACTTCGATTTAGCAATCCCGGATATACCATGCAGTATTCGGTAACCAATGATAACCGGAATATTTATGTTTGTGTATACACGAAGGATGTATTATTTCAAAAAAGAATCCTGAAAGCGGGAATGAGCATTTGTTTTGATCCGAAGGGTGAAAAAAATAAAAAAATGAGTCTTGTTTTTCCGATAAGGAAACCCGACGATCCTGCCGATAACCGAAATGGGAATCCGATAAGATACAACGATACAAAAACTAGTGAAGAGCAATTAATCGCGCAATCTGATTATTATAATACGATTGGTTTTTTAAACCTCGAAAATGGTCAGGTCGATATTCATTACAAACAAAATAATATTCAACTGGCAATTAAATTAAATGAAGACAGCAGCCTGGTTTATGAAGCGTCCATTCCTATCAAATATATACTTGGTTCCGATCTCCAATCAGGAAATAAACCCCGAAATATGAGCGTGGGAATTGTTGTCAACGATTTACACCATGCTGCCGCCAATTCCGGAAATGGATATCACCCGCACAATTCCTACGGTGCTGGCGGGATGAGGGGAATGCATGGAATGGGAGGCGCGAGGAATTACAACTCAAATAATAGTACAACCTCAAAACCAGAAGAAGACTGGTATGCATTCAGTATCGGCTACAAAAAAACTTAATAAGATTAAACATTGTAATTTAGCCGGATTTCACGGGATGCAACCTTTTGTAAATAATTAACAATTGCCTTTTTGTTAGTCTTATATCTTCATCCCCTCAAGTAACCAACCCGGATACCATTATGAAAAAAATTTCAGTCCTCGTTTCCTGCATTTTGATGTTTACGGTTTCGCGTGCTCAGATTCAGGTAGGTGCCAAAGCGGGATATAATTTGTCGACGTTTTATATGAGCACCGGATCGAATTTGTATTCCTACTCTTCACTGTCCAATTTTAATGGAGGGATAGTGGTTGCAATACCTTTGGGAGTGGGATTTTTCGCACAAGTAGAATCTGTCTATTCTGGTCAGGGCGCTCATATTACTCTGGCGGGCGGCACATCGGGTGAGTATACTTCCCAGTATCTCAATTTTCCGATCATGCTGAAATTCGTTTCAAATAGACATGTGTATTTGGAAACAGGGCCTCAATTAGGATTCCTGTTAGGCAGTCAACTTAAAGAATCCGGATATCCTGATGCGAATATTAAAGATCAGACCAATACCCATGGATGGTCATGGGTTTTCGGTTTGGGTGTGAACCTGCCTAAGAACTTCGGACTGGATATCAGGTACAATGTAGGATTAACGGAAGTTCCGAATAGTAACAGCAACGCATACAACGACGCCAGTATAAAAAATAATGTTTTTCAGGTCGGAATAACTTACATAATTCCCAATTTGTTTCCGGCTGATGTCAATTGATTGACTCCCGAAACAATATTTACAGTAATCGCTACATAAGGTATATTCCCCTGGTTAAAGTAGTCGGACATTTGCGTTTAAATAAACAGGGGATATGCCGGACACAATACAATCTGTCAAAGCTGAAATTTTTAAGATCTCTATCTGTTGCACAATATGCATGCTTTCTGTCAGGTATGGTATTGCACAAATGGAGCAAATAAGTCCGTTACTTGTAAAACAGAGTTTTATCTACGCTGTTAAGGATACCAATAAACTTGGACTGGATGTTTACCAGTTGAAAGATGGAGATTCTTTAATCAAAAAGCCTTGCGTGATATTCGTTTTTGGGGGAGCATTTGTAGGCGGCCGCAGAGATGACTCGATCTATTATAAATATTTCAATAATCTCGTCGAACACAATTATATCGTCGTTTCCATATCTTACCGATTGGGTTTAAAAGGCGCAAAAAACATTTCAAAATTCAATACCAAGCCCCTTAAAAGTGCCATCAGCATGGCAGTGGACGACGTATATGACGCTACAAACTGGGTGATTACAAAGGCTGCTGAAATAGGAATTGACACATCAAAAATTATCTTATCCGGTTCAAGTTCCGGCGCAATTACTGTTCTTGAATCTGATTACAAAAGGAGAAATGACGACAGCTCTTCCAGAAAACTTCCGTCGTCATTCGAATATACCGGTGTCATTGCCTTCTCAGGAGCAATACTTAGTTATGACTGGGGAATTAAATACAAAATACCGCCGGCACCCACATTGATGTTTCATGGTACTGCCGACAAGATAGTACCCTACAATAAAGTCCGGTTCCTGAATAAGGGATTTTTCGGATCTGCCTGGCTGGCAAAAATATTCAGCGAGCATAATTATCCTTATTATTTTTTTAGTGAGCAGGGCATGGGTCATGAAATTGCAGTTTTTCCGATGTATGAAAATATCCCTGTAATACTGGATTTCCTGGACAAATTTGTTATGCAGAAAAAGCCTTATCAGATCGAAGTCAATTTCAAAAATCCGGATCAAAAACCAGTGCTGCTTCTTACACCGAAAGAATTATTTGATAAACTTCAACATACATAAATCGAATGGGGTATCTTAACATTTTGCAATTATTGGTATCCTGACTACCTTCCGTGCAGCACTATTAAATTTAACCCATGTCAAAAACAACTTTATTTGGCAACCATCTTAAACATATATTCTTTTCCGTTTTTACGAATAAGAAAACGCTGATTGCTTACAGCGAGAAATATGATTTGAAATTCAGGTTTCATATTAAGGACGGAGGAGGAAGAGATATCTACTACAAGAAGGGAGTATATTCGGAAGATTATATCACCAGCTTTCTGCTGGAGAAAATTGGGATATCAGACGAAGATTTAATAATTGATATTGGTGGTAATATAGGCTGGTATTCTCTGGTGCTATCCTCCAGAAATAAACCGACGGTACTGGCATTTGAACCCGATTGTTTCAATTATTCAATCCTGAAAAATAATATTGAACTGAATAAAAAAAACAATATTCATGTTTTTAATCTGGGAGTAAGTGACAAGCCCGGAAAAATGACGCTTCATTTGTATAAGAAATACAATCAGGGCAGACATTCATTTATCAAACAACGTAATTCTGTCGGTACCGCAGAAGTAGAAACTATTCAGCTTGACGGATTTTTGAAAACGCAGGGCTTTGATAATAGAAAAATTAAACTTATCAAGATAGATATTGAAGGATATGAATATGCCGCTATGTTGGGCGCTGCCCATGCTCTCGCTCTGACCGATTATCTCATGACCGAGTTTTCTCCGGGTATGATGAAAGAAATAAATCACGACCCAATGGCATATATCGATCTGATAAAAAGCTATGGATTCACTCCCTGGATTATCAATGAACAGGGACTTTCAAAACCAGATTTTGAAAATATTATCAGCAACAACACGCAGGTAAATCTTTTCTGCCGTAAAGACTGAAAGCCGGGATCATCGCGCCTGTCACGGATGCGGAGGCATTGGTGGTCTTGGCGGCATTGGTGGTCTGGGTGGCATTCCAGCGCTGCCGTGGTGATATGCATGATGATACGGATGGTGATAGCTATAATGATGATAAGGATGATGGTAGTAATGATGATGGGGATGATAGTAAGCGTAACTGTGATGCACATAGTGTGCATGTGGGTGCGGTGGATGAGGCGGAAGTGGGGGGTGCGGTGGTACCTGCGCATTTGCCACAGCAGCCGCTACTACACAAATAATAATAAAAATTGCTTTTTTCATGTTGACTGAATTTCGTGATGGATACGTCCTATACCTTAAAAAAACCATGCCATCAATCTAATTTTCAAATCTCTCCGTTAATTTACTATAGTAATCTTACGTAGAAATCGAGTGTTCTCTCGCTTCGCCAGCATCTTAAAAGATCCTACTTTTGATATATCCAATCCGAAAGAAATAACCGATCCAATCCGAAAAACCATTTATCCAATCCTACTGTAAAGCCGTTAAGATCCTATTTTTGAAAAACCGCTGATTAATCCTGGCGGTTTTTTCTTTTAGACTACCTGCTCCATTTTGTTCCCGATTTTCTCTGGTAATGATTTAACACTGCTTTTAACCTGTTAACAGCCTGTAAGTTGTAACAGTTTATCTATTGAATTTTGTCTGGTGGCATTTGAATTGCGAGTACAAATGCAAAGGCAGGTTATGAAAAAGATTTTTGTATTTGTAGTAGCTATAATGTGGCACTCACATGTTTTCTGCCAGGTTCGTTATCCCAATTTTCAGGATACGCTGGTAAATGTTATGAACGAAAACAGATTTTTCTCCAACAACCAATATGCTTCTTATTCACTGGATTCCAATATGGAATATAAATATATAAAGGATGGACTGGTGATGCAGGGTGGCCAAATCAAAATAGTGCGCAGGGGGAATTTATATCCCATGGAAAGTCCCATTACGTTGAAAAACGGGTCCATTGTGATGCCGGACGGAATTATCAAGATGACAAATGGAAACACACCCATTCTAAAAGAAGAGGACTTTATAGATATGGATGGCAACATTCTTCCCTTAAACAGAGAAATGTACAAGCCTGTTATGTGACCGATCAGCGTTTAACTACAAGTATCTGAAAAGTACCTGGTACCAGTGGAGGTCTTGTTCCCGGAGTTGTGGCCTTTCCAAATTCACCTGCAGGCAGATACACCGTATGTGTTTTTCTATTCAATGCAATTGTTCTCGCACTTGCCTTGGTAGGTACATTTTCGAGAAGTTTGTACACTCCGTTGTTTTCATTCACTATGCTGAGTACTCCTTCCCCACAACTGGCAAATGCGTAACCCAGCTCAGGATCGAATTCAACACCATCACATCCGTTTCCAATAGTAACCCGTTGAATGACTTTGCCCGAGCCAGCATCCAAAATCACCAGTGTTTTATCACATCCGGAAAATAAACGATTATTTTTCAGATCAATAGCCAATCCGGTCGGACCTTCTGAAGGGGAAAGACTCCACCTGTTCAACACGGTATGAGCGGTTATATCTACTGCTATGATTTCATTTTTGTCTTCGATGTTTATAAATATTTTTCCTTTTTTATCTGAAACCGCTGTTTCCGGTTTACCGCCTACTGGAATCGTCGCTACCACTTTTTCAGTGACTGGGTCAATGATGCTCAAGTCGTTGCTGCGACCGTTACAGGTAATAATCATTTTCGAAAACTCGTCATACATGATGGCGTCAGGATTCGTGCCTGCGGGTATCTGATTCAATACCTGATTTGTTTTTAAATCAAATACGGTAACTGTATTTAGTCTTCCATTGCTGGTATACCCTTTTCCAAGTGCAGTCACAAAAGCGATTCCGTGTACTCCGGTAGTATTGGGAATCACCCCGATGGAATCACCGGTCGTTTCGTCAAGTATATTTACCTGCGTTCCATGAGAAACATAGAGGCGATTGTTGTCCGGTCCCGATGCGATATAATCCCATCCTCCGGAACTCGCAATATGAAAAATGGTAGCGACTTTAAATTGACTTTGTGCAAATAAGCCGGCGTTTGTAAAATAAACGGCCCCGAATATAAACAGGACTTTTAATGTGATTTTTTTCATAACTGAGTTTTTAAAATTTAAAGAACAACTGAAATTTGATTTCTATTATATACAAGTCTCAACAGAGAGGGTAGTACAATAAGTAAAAGAGGAATAGCGATAATAAATCCTCCGATTACTGCAATTGCCAGAGGCTGATGTACCTGTGCTCCTGCACCAATGCCAAGTCCGAGGGGAAGCAGCGCAATAATGGCTCCGAAGGCCGTCATTAGTTTTGGCCGCAGACGCGTGGAAATTGAATAAATGACGGATTGATCAACTGATTTAGTTTGCCTTGCTTCTTTGAATTGCAGTATGGTGAAGATTGCATTCTCTGCGATGATCCCAACAATCATAATAAGACCGGTATAACTTCCCACGTTCAGCGGAGTTCCGGTGATAAAAAGTGCGAGATAGCTGCCTGATATTCCTAACACCGAAATAGTCAAAATGATGAGTGCCAGTTTGAATTCTTTGAAAAGGAAAAGTATGACACAAAAAACCAGGAGACTTGCCGCAATGAGTATGAGCAATAGTTCCTGAAATGATTGCTGTTGCTCAGCATATGAACCTCCGTAGGTAATATGATATCCCTGTGGCAAATTCACTTTCGATTTCACTTCCGACTGAATATTTTTGATCACGGTTCCCAGATCACTGTTTTCGAGCCTTGCTGTAACCACACCCATCGATTGCAAATTCTGGCGTTGAATTTCTGCGTCACCCGGATTGATTTGCACTGTAGCCAGTGAACCAATTGGGTTTAGTTTTCCATCCGGAAGAAAAATCTCCCATTTCGATATATCGGATACAGTTTGTTTAAGATTATTGGGATACGACATCCTGATCGAAGTGGACTGTTCTTTTTCCAGCATTTCGCCAACTACATTTCCTTCCAGATAATTCTGCAACTGAAATTGCAAAGCCGCTGGAGTTAATCCAAACTGTGCGAGCTTATTATAGTCCGGAGTCACGGTAACGGAAGGTCCTGCAATCACAATTCCGTCAAAAACATCGGCTGTTCCTTTTGTGTTTGAAACGATGCCTGCAACTTGTTTGGAAAGATCGTGCAGTTGCTCCTGGTTATCTCCGAAAATTTTTATTTCTATCGGTTGCACTGAACTCATCAGATCACCCAGCATATCAGTTATGACCTGACCAAAATCAACCCGAAGAGCCGGTTGTGATGATTCAATCTTTGACCTGATATCGGAAATAACTTCCTCGGTAGTTCTTTTTCTTTTGTTATTCAGTTGAATCAGATAGTCACCGGTGTTTGGCTCTGTAATAAAGAACCCCATTTGCGTGCCGGTCCTCCTGGAGTAGGCAGACACTTCAGGAATCGTTTTCAGCATTTTCTCAACTTCCTTTAACAGGCGGTCCGTTTCTTCAAGAGAGGTGCCGGGTGGCGACGCATAATCCAACACAATGCTTCCCTCATTCATCTCGGGAAGAAAACCAGTTTCCAGCTTAGGCAGTATAAGAACAATAGCGCAAACCATACCGGCGATCAAAAGAAAACTGATCCATGGACGAAAAATGAAAAACGAAACCCATTGTTGGTTCTTCAATTCATGCGGTTTGATTTTTTTAGCGGGAGCGTTTTTAGAAAAAATCAGGTAGATAACGGGCAAACAGATCCAGGTCACAAAAAAAGAACATACCAACGTTATAATCATGGTATTTGTAAGAATTTTGAAATATGCGCCCGCCACTCCGCTCATAAATACAAATGGCAGAAAAATTACAATCGTCGTTAACGAAGATCCGACCATCGCAGGCAGCAGGTATGCCACAGCTTTTTGCAATAGTGAAACGGTTGGTTCCTCCGGATGCTCCTCGTGTGTCCTGTGAATCTGTTCTACCACTACAATTGCATCGTCGATGATCAGACCAATAGCGGCGGCAATAGCACCGAGCGTCATAATATTGAGTGTAAAACCCCCGGAGTATAGTACTATCAGCGTTAAACAAATTGTTATAGGTATCGTAAATAAAATCGTAATACTTGCTTTCAGTGAACGAAGAAATAATATGGCGACAATAATGGACAGGGCAAGGCCAATCCATAAACTATCGGAAACACTTTGAATGGAAGTTCTCACGAAATCGGCCTGTATATAATAAGGCTCAATATGAACATTCTTTGGAAGGATGTTTTTTAATTCAGAAATTTTACCCTGCATTTGATCAGACAATTCAATCAGGTTTGCATTGGGTTGTTTGATAATTGCAATCAACACGCCTTCTTTTCCGTTGGCATTTGTTTTTGTATAAGCAGCCGCTTCCCTGATATCCACGGTTGCTATATCCTGAATATGAACGATACGCTTCCCGTCATTTCTTATTACGATATTATTCAGGTCTTCAGTGGTATGTACAGTTGCATCTGTAGTTGTGAGATAAAGAAACCGGTAATCTGACAAATATCCATTGGAGCGGATAAAATTGGTTTGGGAAAGAGCCGTATTGACCAGATCAGGTGTAACAGACAGCGCGCTCATTTTACGCGGATCCAGTTGAATACGATATTCTTTTATTTTCCCCCCTATTACCCTGACTTCAGAAACTCCTGGCACCTGAGAAAGAAATGGTTTGATAGTATAATTAGCCAGTTGCTTTAATTCAATGGGCGACTTCTCGGTACTTTCCAGCATATATCCTATAACCGGAAGAATAGAGGGATTCATTTTTTCAACCGTGATCTGCGTTTCCGGTGGAAGATTATTTCTTATCTGCGCAATTTTTGATTCTATTCTCTGCTGACTGAGATCCACGTTTGCATTCCAGTCCATAAACGCCGAGATCTCGCAACTGCCCCTGCTGGTGATTGATCTGATGGTACTGAGATCCGGAACCTGTTTGATAGCATTTTCCAATGGTTTGGTTACCGTGATCATCATTTTATTCACCGGTTGCAACCCGGCATCCGCGATTATCTTGATCTTGGGAAAACTTATTTCCGGGAAAAGCGCCGTTTGCATCCTGCTGTAGGCAAACAAACCTCCGCCAATCAACAGGACCATGAGTACACTGACAGGATTTTTATATGTCTGGAAAAAGGATGTCTTCATCTCTTAAGGCTGAACTATTTTTATTTTTGCGGTATCTCCCAGGCCGTAATTCCCGGTTAAGAGGAACCTGTCGTCTTTTGTAAATTGAGGTGACAGAATCTCGACCTGATCTTTGGTTTCAATTCCTTTCGTTACAGGAATCTTTACTGCCGTTGTACTGTCAATCAGTTTCATCACCCAAAAAGAAGATTGCGTTTCGTCCGTCAGAACGGATGCTTTCGGCAGACTAACAGCATGTTCACGTATCGTTTTTTGAATCCTGACTTTCGCAATGAGGTTTTCAGGTATCTTTTTCCCGGGATCTACTTTAATCACTAATGGAATCGTCTGAGAAGTAGATTCAACGGTAGGCATAAAAGAAGTGATGGTTCCCGGTACTTTTTCACCGTCGGGAAGTAACACGTCTATCCGGGTATTTAATTTTACGTAGGGTCTCAATTCGTAAGGCAATTCAAGGAGGAAAACGAAACTGCTTTCATCACTGATAACAGCAAGTTGTTCGCCGTCCTGGACATAATCTCCAGGCTGGTGATTCAGCTGACTGATAAATCCCTTCGATCCCGCCCTGATGCTGTTGGTTCCGGAAAACTTAAATGAAGTATCCAGCTGATTGATGGCATTACCTATACTTACGGCTTCTTTGGTTTTCATGGTAAACAACACCTGACCCGCATTTACGTGTTCACCTGGCGTAATACGTGCTGATTCCAAATATCCATTTGCATTGGCCTTTACATAGTTTTTAAGGAGAAAAGATGATGTGGCATTGAGTTCAATAAATTCCCCCATGGGTTCATTGGCAATTCCGGTTACGGTAACAGGTGTTTGTACAACTGTTGCAGCCTCTTCTTTCTCTTCAGGTTTGGACGTGCATGCACCCAACAACAGAAAAAAATAAAGCAGGTATAAATAAGATTTCGACATGATGTTATATTTTACCGGCTCCAGTAATTTATCTGGTTGATAATCTGGAAGCGGCTTACTTTATTTTGTGTCAACAAATTTTTTGCAGTCAGGTAATTATTAAGTGCAATGATTAGATCTGAAATCTTAGCGTCTCCGGTTTCAAGCAATTTTGTATTCACTTCTATAAGTCCTTCTGAATATTTGATTTGATTATTAATATCACTTATAAGGGATTCTGTTTGTTGTAATTGCTGCTTCAGCTGGTAAACCTGTTGGTAGTATTGACTGGTATAAAATGCTTTGTAATAAGACCTGGTTCTTTCTGAAACGTCCAGCTTTCTGTATTGCATTTTCTTTTGCTTACCGTCGTAGATTGGAATATTTAAATTCAGTCCCACACTGGTTCCAAAATTTTTATATCCCTGATATTCAAACGACGACATGTATCCGCCATTTGCATATACATTGAGCTTTGGTTTGTAACTGTAATCGATGAGTACGCGGTTATGAACCAGGATCAGACTATCAATTGTATATTTTTGAAAGAAAACCGATTCGTCTGGATTGGGCAGGTTAACCACTTCCAATCCAGGCTCGTCCAGATTGATTGCAGACGTATCGATGATGCCGGCGAGATAATTCAACGTAGCGAAATCGTTGTGAAATTGAATATCGAGCTGTCGAAGAGAAAGGTCTTGTTGCTGCACCGTTACGAGTAAAGTAAGGTAATCGGTTTGCCGGTATACGTTTTTTTCAGTCAGGGTTTTCAAAATGGAAACCTCTTTTTGAAGTAATGTTTTTATTTCTTTCGCCAGATTAAGTTCTTGTAAAGTCCCAAAAGCTGTCAGGTACTGATTCGTAATGGTCCTTTTCAAATCCTGCTCAGATATTCTTGCACTGTTTCTGATCCCTTCACTCTGGAGTTGCAGATTTTTATATTGAGCGGAAAGATTACCACGACTTACCAGCGCCTGGTCTACATTTACGATGCCGCTAAGCTGACCGCCGTTGGTTATAGCGCGGTCATATCCAAAACCCTGTATTACGGGTGCAAATGAATTTACGCTGGAACCGGTAACCTGTGGCCTGTATTGCGCCCTGATTCGTTGGCTGTCTATTGAATTTAATTCTACCTGCGCCTGATAATCTTTTAAAAGTGGGCTATTGTGAACGGCTTCCTGCACATAAAAATCAAGGGTGTTTTTTTGGGCAACGGCCTTCATTCCGGTCACCAGAGCAAACAACATGACAGCCCATGACCTAACCATTATCTCTTTTTTAGGAACAAGATCTGCGTCAAATCTGATTTAATTCTGTAGATATCAGGTTCCGGCCGTGTTTGTTACAACTTTGTATGGAAATCGTTGTTTTTATAATTCTTATATTCACTCCGGCACAAAAAAGAATTCTAAAAATGGAGTCGACAGTTCGCCAAATGAAAGCAAATGTCCTGGAAGAAGATAAACGTATGCTGGAGAAGTTACTATCGGAAACGTTTACTTATTTCCTTCGATATCTGAATCCTGCAAATGGATTAATTGCCGACAAATCCGATCCACAGTCCCACTCCAGTATCGCGGTTGTAGGGTTGGGTATTACCTGTTACATAGTGGGGCTGGAACGAAATTTACTTTCGCGAAAAGATGCTGTTAATAAAATTCTTACCATACTTCGTTTTTTTTATAATGGTCACCAGGGTCCGGAACCGGATGCCATGGGATATAGGGGATTTTATTATCATTTCCTGGATATGCAGGAAGGCAAACGTGCATGGGAGAGCGAACTATCAACGATTGATACGGCAATATTTATTGCCGGAGTATTAACTGCCGCTACCTATTTTAATGCCGATGATATGGTGGAAAAGGAAATAAGAGACTTGGCGGAAAATCTTTACGGGCGAATCGACTGGCAATGGGCACTCAACGGGAGGACTGAAATATGTCACGGCTGGAAGCCGGAATCGGGCTTCCTGGATAATTACTGGGACCATGGATACAGCGAAGCCATTATTTTATATATTCTTGCCGTGGGCTCTCCAACAAAAAGTATCAACCCGATTGGGTATAAAAACTGGACGTCCACTTTTACGTGGCGGAATATAGATGGCATAGAATTAATTCATGCGGGACCTCTTTTTATTCACCAGATGTCTCATCTATGGCTCGATTTCCGCGGTATTCAGGATGACCTTAACAGAAGACATGATATCGACTATTTCGAAAACAGTCGTCGGGCAACTTGCATTCAGCAGGAATATGCAATAAAAAATCCGTTAAAATTTGAACATTATAATAAAAATAACTGGGGATTTACTGCAAGCGATGGACCGGGACCTGCTGTTGTACTTATAGACGGAGTAGAAAAAATATTTTATGATTATATAGCAAGAGGTGTTCCTTTTGGACCGGACGATGGTACCATCTCGCCCTGGGCTGTGGTGGCATCACTTCCTTTTGCGCCGGACATCGTAATCAATACTATAAGACATGCTTTATTGAGGTTGAAGGAAAGAAATTCGGGGAACGATGGGTTTGACGCGAGTTTCAACAATATTTTTCCAACGGGTGATGGAAAGAAGGGATGGGTCTCACCATGGAAATTCGGACTAAATGAAGGTCCCATGATTATTATGATTGAGAATTTTCAAACTGAAATGATTTGGAATATTATGAAGCAATGCATCTATATTAAGAACGGTCTTCGCCTGGCCGGATACACAGGTGGTTGGCTCGAAAAATAACAATCAGAAAAATATAAGTACATGGTATGCATTTTTTAGCGTAATTGGGAAAAATTCTTCTTCATGCACCTGACAATTAGTTTTTGGGAACAGATTTGCTGGTTGTTTTTACTGGCGATACCGATCGCCTGCATTGCATGGACAGTTACCCATGAAAAAATATTTGAAGAGCCAAGGCTATATTGCGAACGTCGTTGTCAGCAGGGAAAGTCTTTTGCTGAAAGAAAATTCTTCTATTTGTTCACCTGTGAATATTGTTTCAGTCATTATATCGCGCTTATTTTTCTTTTCATTACCCGATTCCACCTGTTGATGGAGGGGTGGCGTGGATACCTTATTGCGGGATTTTCCCTGGTATGGGTGGCTAATGTTTACATGAGTCTTTTCGGACTATTGCGCACAGATCTTAAAAAAGAGAAAACAGTAGTTAAAAAACTGGAAGATAACTAATTGAATAACCTTTCCTGTAAATAATCTACGGTAATATAGAGACATTATAAGGACCTTATAGAGACATTATAGGGACCTTATAGAGACATTATAGAGTATATTGGCCGCATTGACACCTGACTGACACCTCACTGCTACCTCACAGCCATCGCCTGGTCTGCTCAGACTGTTTGCTGCGTAACCTGGAAAATTGAATCCTGCGTTGCCGATGTTGTTACATAGCAAGAATCTGCGTGGAGGTACCAAAGAGGTATCATCCCGAATTAACAGAGCTGTTACCTGGTAAAAAGTTCCACAATTTGTGCCCTTTATAAAAAGGCAAACAGGATTATTTCACTGGAAATCAAACATTTGAATGAGCAGTGATTTTTCATTTTCAGGCGGCATGATTTGGGAACAGACACAATGCAGGATTTACCTTAACAGTTCTCAACATTTAAATCATATAACCATGGCAGAATTACATGTACAGCGCAAAAAAAGTCACAACCTTTGGATTTGGTTCGTGATTGCCCTCATCGTCATTGCAGGTGCTTTGTATTATTATATTAACTATTATCAAAAAAGAAATCAAACCGGAACTGCCAAATCAAGTTCAGCAATGGTAGTCAATAGAATGGACACTTCGGAATTATTAAAAATCAAAAATCTATATTATGTCAGCTAAAGAATATGTTTACAATAGCCGCCTGAAAGAACTGCACGCCAGCGATTACGAAATGGTTAAAGGCGAACCGGATATTAGAGGCTGGAATGTAGTCACATTACAAAATCAGGAAATCGGGAAGATTGTCGATCTGCTGTTTGATGAAGTTTCAAAGCGAGTGCGATACTTGGTAATCGATTTGAATGGTAAACCGTTGAATCTTCTCTCCCGAAATATTATTATACCTGTAGGGCTGGCCGAATTACATCGTAGTGAAAAGGTCGTCTATTTTCCCGAGTTAACAGTAGCTCATCTTGCTTCTCTTCCAACCTATGAAAAGGGGAAAATAAGCATAGAAACTGAATATGCCATTCGTTCCGTCTTCGCTCCGAATACAGGAGTTAGTTATTTAGATGAAGACTTCCATAATTCAGATAAATTCTACAAACACGAACACTTTAATGAAGAAAAATTCTACAGGCCACGTATCGAAAGGGTAGAGGATAATGCTGCATTAAAAAATGAAATAAAAGAAAATATCGAAAGGGTAAAAGATTCGGTTAGAAAAATGGAAGCGGACGTGGAACGTCTGGCGAAAAAATAATATCGTTTGATTTACAATGGCTGAAAAGAAAGATTGGCGAAGTCTCCGGGTAGGGCACTGCACCATAATCCGAATTTTTGTCCGTTGTGATTTCTAAACCTTTTAACGCTCAGACAGGGATCTGATGAATAATTTACATATACCCGAACGCTGTCTTCAGATACTTTAATCGTTGCGTGAAACCAATCGTTCGGTTCTGGTGCGACAGCTATGCCCTGTTCAAAAACAAGTGGTTGATTATTTCGCAGTTGCTGCCAGTCATGGTCCGGCAGACTCATGTACTGAACCATATGTTTCGCGCGAAGAGAATCCGTTGTTTTAAAATTGAAGGGTCTGAAGTAAACGCATTCGTAATTATTGGTATCTTTTCCACTAAAGGTCACACCTATAAAACTATTACCCTGTTCATTTTTCCCCCGAAGATCAATGTCTATAATGCCTGTTGAAAAAGTGGTGTCATTAAGCCATGATATACCCTGAATCTTTACAGCAGCTTTTTCTGAACCATTCGCTATCGATACCTGATTTATTTTGTTGGTTTCGAGCTTTCCCTTCGCAAGAAGTTTTGCCAGATCATATGACCGGATATTTACATTTCGAACCATACCCGGAATATTCCTGGTGATTGTGAGATTGGCGAAATCGTTGGTTAGTCCGTCAGAATATAGGCCGAACAAACCATCTGGTCTACCTTCAAGCATGGTCACTTCAAGTGATGGCGTCTCATTATGATTCACATACACTTTTGCGCTGCGACCATTGATCAAGATTGTAGTATGAAACCATTCATCTGCCTTGGGTGGTGGAACAATTCTATTTTCATAAACCCCGGGATGTTCTTTTCTTAAACGTGCATAATTATAATCAGGCAGCTGCATATACGCGAGTGACCATTTCCACCTGGCGCTGTCGGCATTCCGGAAATTGAATGGCCTGAAATAAATGATGTTACAGTGATTTGTATCGGACCCATGAAAAGCAATTCCCAGAAAACTTTGGAGAAATACATCTTTTCCTCTGAGATCGATATCTACAACTCCGTTGGTAAAGTCAATGCCTTTTAACCATATAATCCCCTTAGTTGTAATGGCTCCTGGTTTATCATTTGCAATTGCTTTTGTTTCATATGCGGGCACCGTCGCAATTTTATTTTCAAGTAACATCTGCTGCAGATTATAACTGACCGACTGGGCATTTACCTGAGTGCTGATAAATAAAAGGGCAATCGCTAAACCTTGTAATTTCCATTTCATTTAAGTGAAATTTGTCATACGGCAACGAAAGATGTGCCAGTTTCCAAATTGCTGAAAGCGATTGCTTTATCAAATAGGCGATGCAATCAGACTGTTCGTTTTTCAGTTTATTGTCCGGATCCGGTACAGGCGTTTTGCCTGCTGTAGATTATTTATTCTGCATTTCTTCAATGCCTGTCCAGTTATCAGGTATGTCTTTGTCGATGAATTGTTTGGCTTTTCCTAAAAACATTTTCGAAGCGGTGTCTTCTGGAAAAAGGGTGAGAACCTCGTGGAATTTATTTGCGGCTTCATTAAACGACCTGTTATAGTAGTCCGCCATACCCTGCCTGAAGATGGGTAACAGGGTAAGTTTTTTATGAAAATGATCATCGTTATTTCCGTTAAAACATTCATAGATGCTCAGGGGTTCCTGCTTTCCTTTCAGTTGAACCTTTCCGAGATGGCGCAGGTGAAATTCTTCAGAATCCAGTGAGATTTTACTTGCCTCACTGAGAATAATATTTACTTTGTAATGTTTGGTCAAGCCCTCCAGCCGCGATGCCGTGTTTACGGTATCAGCAATTGTGGTGGCATCCATTCTGTCCTGATCTCCTGTAATGCCCATAATTAAAGGACCAGTATGCATACCAACTCCTATTTTTATGGCTGCCTTGTTTTTCAACGACCGCATTTCGTTGAGGTCATTTACAGCCTCCTGCATTTTAATAGCGGCTTTTAACGCATCCGATGCGTTTTGGGGAAAGATGGCCATGATGGCATCCCCCAGGTATTGATTGATAAATCCATTGTTTTGCCTTATGATCGGACCAATACGTTCATTAAAGGAACATACGAAACTGAAATTTTCTTCCGGCGTCATTTTTTCTGCAAGCGTAGTATAGTCCCTTATATCAGAAAAAAGTACGGTCACAATTTTTTCTACCTGATCACCGAGTTGGACATCAGTAATCACTGTTCTGCCAAGTGATTTGATAAATTCATGGGGCACAAATTTATTGGTTACATCATAAATGCGGCGCATGGCTTCTTCCCGTTCTTTTGCTTCCAGGATATTTTTCTCATATAGTATCGCACTTTCTATGGCAGAAGAAGATTGCAATGCGATTGTAATCAGAAATTTTAAATCTGCCGCTGAATATTGTGTTGGTTCAGTTCTTGCCAGTATAATGGCACCCATCACACGATGTTTCACTTTTAATGCCGCATAAATCAAAGACTGAACCTCCGGAAGCAACAGGCCCGTATTTTTCAAAGCAGAGAGATCATTTACAATATCCGACTGCCCACTATGGGAGATATTGACAAGAAGTTCAATATTGGATTTTAGTTTTTCTTCATTAAAAAGTAGTCTGCCTGATAAAGCGGGGATTTCAATTTCATTTGTTTTTTCATCCCATAATAGAACTAATCCATTTTCAGATTTTATCAAACGACGCGCTTCTTCCAGCGTAACAGCCGCAATTGATTTTTGTCCGATCGTCTCTGCCAGTTTCTCGGAAAAATTAAAAATCAGATTAACTTCCTGATATAAAATGAGTACTTCGCCGCCGAGCCTTTTTTTCTCAGATTCCTTTTGCAGTAATAAATTAATGAGTGATGCAACAATCGTTGTTTTATGATCTCCTTTTACCCACCCAACAATTTCATCGTCGATTTTAACAGGCTCACTTTGTAATTGGGAATCTGTTGTATTGCCGAGTAATAACTTCTGGTTTACATCTTCAATGTAGACATTGGCATTCAGTTCTTTGATGTATGAACTGATCAGCTCACGCACATCCGACTTGCCTGAAAGAATATTTTTTAGACTAATTCTGGCCATAATTTTATCAATGGAATATGTACGCCGGCAGGCAAACGCAGGGGATTTGTAAGGATTGGATTTTAATAATTAAAAGAAGCTATGCGAGACCCAGTATTGCCTTAGCTTTATTGAGAATTGTTTCGGGATCGAAAGGTTTTGTCATATAAACATCAGCTCCCACTTCCTGTCCTTTCAGCCTGTCTACTTCCTGTCCTTTTGCGGTAAGAAGAATAATATATACGTCATCCAGGCCAAGTTCTTTTTTCACGCGTCTGCAAACTTCGATGCCATTCATTTTTGGCATCATTACATCCAGGAACACGAGCTGTGGTTTTTCCGTGCTAATGATTTCAAGTGCTGCCTCCCCGTTTTCAGCAGTGAGAAAAATGACCCCTTCATCTTCCAGTTCTTCCAGCGTTTGTTCAATCAGCATCCGGATATGCGCTTCATCATCTACGATTAAAATTTTTTGTTCCATTTTATTTTACTGGTAAATTAAAAATAACACATTCTCTAAACCCTTTTCGAATCGAAGGGTTTTCACAATTTCGTGTTTATCGGATATTACAGAATTGAGTATAATGATATCCGGCTGGTTGGCTATTGCTTTTTCAACCAATTCATTGCCATCTGACTCCACCACCTGATATCCTTTGGCTTCCAACACATCAGTAAGCGTACGTACCGTAACAGAATCTTCATCAACGACCATTACTTTTTTCCTGGATTTACCCTGCTCCAGCAAATGGCCGATTTCAGAAAACAGCAGCCCGGTATCGATGGGTTTGGTAAGATATCTATCGACACCGATACGGAAGCCTCTCGATTTATCCTGTACGATGGACAATATAATAATCGGGATCTCCATCGTTTGCGGATCATTTTTGAGAATTGCTGCCACGTCAAAGCCATTCATTTCAGGCATCATGACGTCCAGTATAATCAGGTCAGGTCGCTTCGATCTGATCTTTACGATGGCGTCTTTGCCGTTGATTGCTTCATCTACATTATAACCTGCTTCGGTTAATTCCTGTTTGAGCAGAGAACGAATGCCATCGTCGTCATCTACTACCAGTATTGTTGCATTTTCAACCTGCATGGCCGGACCGGATTGTTCCATCCTCTTTTTTAACTGACGAACCAGATCATTCAGCTGGATATGTCTGACGGTGTTTTCATCTTTCGGAATGACCGGCAGCATAAAATAAAATGTACTACCATGACCCAGTTCACTCTCCAGCCAGATGTGGCCATTGTGATGTTCAACAATCTCTTTACAAATGGGAAGTCCAAGACCAGTTCCTTTCGGCTTGTCTGTAAGCGTATCGCCTACCTGTTTAAACTGTTCAAATACTTTATCGTGATCTTCCGGTGCAATACCGATTCCTGTGTCCGTGATGCCAACTACAATACTACCGTCTTTCTGATAAACACTGCAGGTGACGGCACCCTGATTGGTAAATTTAACTGCATTGGATAACAGGTTAACTACTACTTGTATGAGTTTATCCCGGTCACCAGAAATCTCCGGAAGATTTTCGTCTATTTTTTTATCCAGCTTCAGATTCTTTTGATCGAAAAGAGCGGATGTGGAGGCGATGGCACGATCAACCACGTCCTGTATCCGAACGGGTTCCATATTCCATTCCATTTTGCCCGCTTCAATTTTCGCAAGATCCAGTACATCATTGATCAGATTCGTTAAACGTTCACCTTCCGCAATGACAACCCCTAAATTTCCGGAGATCTGTTCAATGGTCTTTATGGTTTTAGGATCTGATGTGTCTGTTAAAGGAAATATTTTTTCTTCCAGTCTTTTCTTGGTAATCTTGGCAAAACCGAGAACGGATGTCAGCGGTGTGCGCAGCTCGTGACTTACCGTTGAGAGAAAGGCACTCTTTGCAGCATTTGCTTCTTCTGCCGTTTTTCTCGCGGCGTCCGCTTCTGTATTCGCCTGTTTTACTTCTTCGAATAACCTTGCTTTTCTTATGGCGACACCAACATTGGCGGCGATCGTTGAAAGCAGCCGTTTGTCTTTTTCAGCGAACCGATTTTCGTCTTCTGTACTTTGTATACTCAGCACGCCGATAATTTCGTCACTAACGGGAATGGGTACACCCAGATAAGAGGAAGCTGGTATGCCTACCCGATCTATACCCAACAAAGCAGTATGTTCATGCACGTCTTTATTAATGAGTAATGGTTCTCCCGATAATATAATTTTAGAAGTCAGCCCTTCTCCCAATTTTAACGGAGGCATTTTGTCACCGTACTGATAAGGAAAGCTGATGATCCTGGTTTTTTTATCCAGCAACGCCACATATACGATATTGGCTTTAAACAAATCCCTTAACTTATTACCTACAAGATGGATCAGGCTTTGCAAATCTTCCTGGCTAACCAGGGCCTGGCTAATTTGGTTTACTGTTGATAGTTCATCTGCCTGTTGTTTTACTTCTCTCGTTCTTTCCGATATTTTGTCTTCCAGTAAACGATTTTCATCGAGTAATTTTTTTGAACGATAGTGGATGAACCACCACAAAAGACCGACCAGGGATAAAATACAAATTGCATACGCCCACCAGGTCTTCCACCAGGGAGGTGTGATCGTAAAACTAAAAACGGCTGGTTTTCCCCAATGACCTCCCAGATCGCGGCTGCATACCTTAAATACATAATCTCCCGGGGGAAGATTGAGATAATTATCGGTGGTTGTCTTATTGGATATAGCGCTCCATCGTTTGTCAATACCTTCCAGAATATAAGAATAAAGAACGGAATCTTCCCTTCCGGTATGAGCCTGTGCAAATTGAAATTGTATATAGTTCTGATTATAAGGAATCTTAAGATTAACCGGTATCCCGTATTGCTCTGATACGCTGTCCCAGGTAAAGTCTCCCTGCTGCTGGTAAGGCGAATGAGCAGGAACCTGCCCCTTCACATAAAATGAGTCCACGGTCCGTATGGTATCGTGCTTTGCATACATAGAGGGATTAGCAAAACTCATGTTCTGGTTCATAATCATTAAACCAGTAATAAATGTGGGCGTACTATCCACGGTCTCCCTGATCTCTTCGATGGTGGTTACACCCGTGCCTCCCCAGAGATATTTACCTTTTTTGGTCATTGCATTCACGTCCCAGGCCTGTGCACCTAATACAAGACCTTCTGATTTAGATAGAAATGAAATGGTCCATTTACCAGCTGCTGATTTTCCGGAATCACTTGTATACGGTGGTGCTGTAATAATATTGACTTTCTCGTGAGCAGCGGCAACTACCTGATCTTTATATTCAAGCAAAGAAGAAATATAATCATTTGAAAGACCTTCCCTGGTGCTGATATTGGTAATCGTACCCTGGTTTTTATCTATGACATAAATTCCTTTATCAGTACCTACCCACATCCTGCCATATTTGTCGGGCAATAAAACTTTGTAACAGGTGTCGTTCAGACCAGGAACGTTACTCAGATTTTGAATGGTCCAGGTAACCGGATCAACTACATCCAGTCCTTTGTTATTCGTAGCTATCCAGATAAGGCCATTTTTGTCTTCCTTAATGGCGGAGATTGCATTGTCGCTTAATCCGGTTTTTGTTGTCGCCAGTTTTATATTGGTTTTGGCAGAATCCATTATTTCAATGCCTGCCGATGGTCCGGTAAACCAGACATTATCATATTTATCTTTCAATATGGAATAAACGGTGTCGGTATTTAAACCTTCTTTTCGTCCCGTATGACTGAGTGTTTTATTTTTGGAATCAATAATATCGAGTCCCCCATTGCTGGTAATCCATATATTACCGTTAAACTGAGAAAACGATTGTATAAAATCATCAGCGATACCATGTTGTTTATCCAGCGACTTCGAAGTTCCCTTATCTCTGTTTAAAATAGTAATTCCGGATCCATTACCACCAATCCAGATATTCTCATCGGCGTCCTCGAAAAGGCTTGAAATGGTTTTATTCGGAAGAGAATGAATGGTTGCGGCATTTTGATCAATAACTAATATCCCTGCACTATAGGTTCCGACCCACATTTTATGTTTATCATCCATCATTAAATCAAGTATAAAATCGCCTGGAGTACCATCAATGTCCCCAAACTTTTTTATCAGTCCCCTTACTGGATCCAATATGCATAAACCTGATCTCGTGCCCATCCAGATCTGGCCCAGATTATCGCTTATTAAGGTATAGGTGTTCTCGTGTTCAAGCCCCTGCATTTTACCATAGTTCGTCACCGTCCCCTGATTAATATCTATCTCTAAAATGCCACCATGTTTATATGCTGCCCATATCCGGCCCTTTTTATCCCGCGTCATCGCGTGTAATGTATCATTGATAATCCCATTTGATTTTGTGAGATATTTGATCTCTCCCGCTCCGCGGTCGATGATATTAAGTCCGCCACCTATTGTAGCTACCCATATGTTGTTTTTCTCATCTTCAGATAATCCATAACATCGGCCGGTAAACCCGTCCTCTTTTCCCAGCTCTTTGTACGTTTCGGTTTTCGGATTTACAATTTCAATTCCCTTATTGTCGGTTTGTGTAATCCAGATATTCCCCTCGTGATCAAGAATCATTTTGGGAAGACCTGGAAAAGGGGCGTTGAATTTGTCCGTAAAACCATATACGCCCGACTTTGTATCGATTGCTCCGATCCCCAGCTCACTTATAAACCAAATTTTTCCGGACCTGTCTTCAATTAAACCAGCTGCAGGTTTTTGCAAAACGGTGATCAAATTTTCCCCGTCGTACTTGTAGATTTTGGTTTGGGTTCCTATCCAGACAATTCCATTTTTGTCTTTAAGTAAACTGAGAATTACTTTTTCATGCAATGCCTGGGCAATACCAATTTCATAAATAGAAATGGGACTGTTGTATTTCAAACTTATTTGACCCGCTTTCGAAATTAAAGGGACATCTAATATGTAGGTCTTAAATCCGAGCGGGTTGTCTGGTTTTTTTTCCAGATTAAATGGATGTTCGGGCAGCGAACTATAATCAAAATGTATTGTCTCTGCAGGTTTAGCGATGGGTTTGAAACCTGTGGGGTCGTAATTTGTATTGGGCAGGGCATTGATATCAAACTTCATGACGGACGGTTTGATAGCGCCGGTTTTGATAGCAATCCAGTTTAATTTTTTTGGTGCATTAAATTTCAGTGGCAATGTGACCGGTTGCGGATATCCGCTGTCACCAAAAGGGAAGGGAACATTTACAGCCTGATTATTACACGACGATAAAATAAAAATAAAAAGAATTGCTATGGTAAGCAAAGAGAATGAAGGGGTTGCTTTGCGCATAGCTATAAATTTATGGTATTTTTAAGAGGCTGAGAAATAATAAGGGTTCGCGGTTAAACAAGGCAGTTGTAATTTATTTTATTTGGACATTTTCTCAATGAAGGTTTACGTTAATGCGTCAAGAATGATCGATTCCACTTTGGAAATATTTTGGATCGGAATTTCGGGAAGATCAAACCTTTTTTTTAGATATCCGAAGCAATTATAGCTGACCCAAATCTTTTTTTGTTCGTCCTCCCATACCAGAAGTTTCAGCGGTAGGTCAAGTCCGCAAATGGGGTTGGCATTCATGAGTGGAATGCCTCCCTTCGGATTTCCAAAAATTAAAAGTTGTAAGGGGTTTAATTGAAGTCCCGACTTAAAAGCTTCAGCTTGCTGATCAATATGACAGTAAATTGTCATTCCATGTTCCTGTAATCGTTTCTTCAGCAGGGCCACCGTTTCTGATACATGTATCGGGCTGGAAATAGTTTTAATATCCGTACTGACATACATAATTCCTGAAAATTCCTGGCTACTAAGTTCTGTGTTTCATTCCGATTCACCATGACTGGTTTTCATTAAAAAATATAATACCTTGGGTGGATTCAAACGATTGCCAATATGAAAAAGACGATGCTTGCTGCACTTATTCTCGTGATTTCTGTCAGTGCCTGGACGGTGCCTCCCCAATCAGCCTACCTGTTTTCCGGCAGTTTTCTAAAAAATGACACTTCGGACTGGAAACAACTATTTAACGGACAAAATCTGGATGGCTGGAAACATGTCGGTCCGGGAAGTATGATCGTTAGTGATGGACTCATGCAAACGCAGGGTGGGATGGGTTTGACATATTATGCGGGAAACAAATTCGGCAATTGCAAAATACGCGTCGTTTTTAAAATGAAAACATTTAACGACAATTCCGGAGTATTCATCAGAATCCCCATCGAGCCCCTTGAACCCTGGATGCCTGTTTTTTATGGTTATGAAGTACAGATCGACAATCATCCGGAAACCTCCAATGAAGATGAATACCATATTTCCGGCACGCTCTATTCGCTTACAAAGCCCATGTCGAAATCGGGCAAACCCGGGCCGCAATGGAACACGATGGAGATTACACTGGATGGACCACGCACCATCGTTGTGTTAAATGGTGAAATGGTAACTGACTATACAGAGGGGCAACCGACTACGGTGCGAAAATTTGATTTTGAACCTTACCGGGGGATCAGACCCAATGAAGGATATGTCGGTTTGCAAAACGAGAGCGATCACAGTGTGGTTTTTTTTAAAGAAATCGCCGTGCAGGCCTTGCCTGGACATTCGCTGCCCTGAGAAAACGGTCTTTACATATCATTTCAAATATTTATAATGGAAATAAAGAAAAACACGGATGGCAAAAAGTCGCTGAGCAGAAATGAGTTCATCAGAAAAGCTGCCATGGCAACAGCAGGATTTTATATAGTTCCACGACATGTGCTGGGCGGCGTAGGTTTTACGGCTCCCAGTGATAAATTATATATCGCTGCCATAGGAACAGGCGGTGAAGCAGAGAATGATATTCATCATTATGCTGCTGCGCCGAAAAAAAATGCCGAGATCGCTTTTCTATGTGATGTGGATGATCGTCCGGCTGCTAAAAGACGGGCAGAATTTCCTAAAGCAACATTCTACTACGACTGGCGCGAATTATTTGATAAAGAGCATAAAAATTTTGACGCAGTATCCGTAGCCATTCCCGATCACAATCATGCGATTGTTGGGTACAGCGCCATGGCGATGAAAAAACACCTTTATCTACAGAAACCATTGAGCCATGACATCTATGAAGCAAGGGTTTTAACAGAAGCGGCCAAAAAATTTAAAGTAGTTACACAGATGGGTGACCAGGGTGCATCCTGCGATGGTATGAGGACGATGCGCGAATGGTTTGAGGCAGGTTTAATTGGTGAAATAGAAAAAGTGTATTGCTGGACCGATCGTCCGGTTTGGCCGCAGGGTATTGCATGGCCGACAGACAAACCTCCGGTACCCAAAGAATTAAAATGGGATCTATGGCTGGGCACTGCACAGAAAACAGATTATATCGATAACCTGGTTCCTTTTAACTGGAGGGGATGGTGGGAATTTGGAACAGGTGCACTCGGCGATATGGGTTGTCATATTATCGGACCACCTTTTAAACTACTCGAATTGGGTTATCCGACAGAGATTTCAGGAAGTGCAAGTACTGTTTACAAGGGTATTTTCAAAGAAGGTGTTTATCCACAAAGTGGTCCTGTATCGAGTTCTATTAAATTCAATTTTCCGTTAAAGAATGGAAAAACACTTGATCTTTTCTGGATGGACGGAGGCATCGTGCCACAACGGATCAACGAATTAGATCCTTCAGTGAATATGTATGAAGCACTTTTCGACTGGCCAAAAGACAATGACAATGAAGGAGGAACCTTATTTATAGGTTCTAAGGGAAAAGTCTCCTGTGGCTGGGGCGGCAGTTATCCGCGCCTTCTTCCTTTGTCTTTGAATAAAGACGTTCACGTGCCTAAAAAATATCCCCGTGTTGAAGGCGATATGGATGGTCACTGGTGGCAATGGGTGGATGCCTGCATCGCAGGATACGGAAATGCCGAAGTGGATTCGCCGTTTGTCGGTTATGCGGGACCGTTAACAGAAACCGTGTTACTTGGTAACCTGATGTTACGAAGTTTCAATATTCAGGAGAAAATAAAACGCAAGGATCCGGTGTACGGTGAACTTGAATCCTTACAATTCCCGGGACGTTATATTAACTATCAATGGGATGGAGCCAATATGCGCATTACCAATTTTGAACAGGCCAATCAGTTTATTAAGAGAACCTATCGGGAAGGTTGGGGTGAACTAAAGCTTTAAAATAAATTACTTAAATGAAGATTGTGAGACTGGATTCTTACGAATCCATCAGCAAAGAAGCTGCTACTCTCGTATTAACGGAATTAAGACAAAAAAAAGATGCGCTTCTCTGCGCTGCAACAGGGAATAGTCCGGAAAGGCTATATGATTTATTACATCAGGAATATAAAAAGCAACGGGAGCTATTTTCAGGGATTCGGATTCTTAAGCTGGACGAATGGGGTGGCGTGCCGATGAACAACCCTGGTACTTGTGAAAGCTTTTTGCAAAACCATGTAATAAAACCTTTGAAAATTGAAAGCAGCCGGTATATATCTTTTCAAAGTGATCCGCGTGACCCCGAAAAAGAGTGTATCCGCATTCAGGAGGAAATAAAGAAAAAAGGACCCATAGACATTTGTATCGTGGGATTGGGTATGAATGGTCACCTGGCATTAAATGAACCCGGCACTTCCCTCGAAGCGGGTGTGCATGTTGCGAAACTGTCTGAAACTTCATTAACACATTCTATGGTAAAAGAAATGGGAACAAAACCTTCTTATGGACTTACGCTTGGCATGGCAGATATTTTAAAATCAAGATTTATTCTGCTTATCATAAGCGGTATGAAAAAGCGTGCGATAACTGCTGCGTTGTTGAAAAAGAAAATCAGTACAGAACTACCCGCTTCTTTTTTATGGCTGCACAGCAATGCGGTTTGTCTGGTAGACGCTGAAGCAAAACCATAGAAAGTATGGGAGTATGGGAGTATGGGAGTATGGGAGTAAAAACGGCTGCCATTGATGTGGAAGTAAAATAAGAATTTACAAATTTTCCTTCACTAACGTTTCCCATTCCTGTTACAGATTGCAGGATGGCATTTGGGTTGCTGCTTTTGAATACCAGTATGATGCATTGGAGAGATCACCTTCCTGTCTGTGGAGGTATGCATGAATCCTGTAGGCTTTTCTGTCTTCCAAATCCTGTACAAGATCATGCGCACGCTCCCAGTTCCCCATGCCCGCCCACCAGAGCGCTTTTTCATATACCGAAAAGGTATCCCGGGGCAGATCACCCTTAAGAGATTTCCTGAAATCGTCCACTGACTTAAATTCCATAGTACAATATTACGAATTGGAAATTATCCAAAAAGAGCTCAGAGAAAACAGGTAAGCATTCCATTTGCCTGCAATTCTTTTGGTAGAATTGTTATATCAAATAAATTAATCAAATGATTAAAATGTTTGGTTAATTTAATTTTTTGATTATACATTTGCCGTATGAAGCAAAAGAAGCCTGATCAAAAAAAGGATAATAAAAGGGATCTGTCAACAGAAGAAAAAATAAAAGAGGCAGCTCGGAGTGTTTTTACAAGTAAAGGATTTGCCGCTACCAGAACCAGGGATATTGCCGAGGAGGCGGGCATTAACCTCGCCTTATTAAACTACTACTTCAGAAGCAAGGAAAAGCTTTTTGAAATTATTTACCTGGAGAAAATGCAAAAGTTTTTTGGATTCATAGGTCCCATTATGTATGATGAAACGAGTTCGCTGGAAATGAAGATTGAAGGTATTGTATCTATATATACGGACATGTTGCTTGAGAATCCGGATATTCCTTTTTTTATTCTGGGCGAGTCGAGAAATAACCCTGCCATCGTACTCAATGCGATGCCAAAAAAAGATTTTCTGAAAAATTCGGTGTTCATAAAACAGCTGCGTGAAAAAAAGCCTGATCAGGATCCTCTGCAGTTTTTACTCAGTATGTTAGGGATGACCATTTTCCCTTTTCTGATGAAACCGGTGTTCATGCGAATTACGGAACTGGATGAAATGAAACACAGGCAGATGATGTTGGATAGAAAAAAATTACTTCCGGTATGGTGCAAGGCGTTACTGAAAGTTAAATAGACTAAAATACCAATCAACGAGTATATATGAAACAGTTTTTTTTAATGGGTCTTCTTCTGGCAGGATTCTTTGTTCAGGCACAGACGACTATTTATACGCTCGAAAAATGTTATGCCCTGGCGAGACAAAATTATCCGCTGATCAAAAAACATGACCTGATCGCGCGAAGCAGCGACTACTCGATCGAAAATGCCGGCAAAGGCTGGTTGCCTCAGTTTTCGATTGGGGGGCAGGCTACTTATCAGTCAGAGACAATCGATTTTCAGAAAGTAATTGGTGGTGGTCCGGGAATACTCATTCCGCCATTGAGTAAAGATCAGTATAAGATTCAGGCAGAAGTTGATCAGAATATCTACGACGGAGGAAAAACAAAGAATGACAAAGACATCATCCGGGCCAATGAAGCAAGTCAGGAACAAAGCCTTGAAGTTGCGCTATATCAACTTAACGACCGGATCAATCAGATTTATTTTTCTATCCTGTTGATCGATGAACAAATCAGGCAGAACAATATTAACCGGGATAATTTTCAAAATTCGGCAGAAAAGGCAAAAGCTGCGTTCGATAATGGTACCGCCTTAAAAAGTAATGTAGATGAATTTCTCGCGGAGATAGCTACCATCGAAATGGCGAATATAGAGTTCAAATCCAACAGGAAGGCTTATACGGATATGTTATCTGTTTTTATTGGACAGCCGCTGGATGAAAATACGCAGTTGGTAATGCCTCCGCAAATAGTTACGGAAGCTGTGGTTAAAAGACCGGAACTGCTCCTGTATGATCTCAACAAGCAAATATTTGACGTGCAGGACAGAGCTCTTAAATCGGCATATTTACCAAAATTCGATGCATTTATTCAGGGTGCCTATGGCAGACCTACTTTGAATTTCATCGATAACAATTTTGGCGGATGGTATATCGGTGGTGTCAGAATGATCTGGAATCTGGGAAGTCTCTACACGCTTAAGAATAACAGAAACTATCTGAAAATTAGTAAGGAGTCGGTGGACGTCGATAAAGAAACATTTTTATATAATACGGACCTGGTAATGAAAAATCAAAGTCAGCATATGATCAAATATGCCTCGTTGCTTCGTCAGGACGAAAAATTAATATCGCTGCGAAATGCTGTAGCGATTGCTGCCAAAGCACAGTTGGAGAATGGCGTGGTGACTACCCATGATTATATCGCCAAAGTAAATGATGAGAACCTGGCTCGACAATCGAAAATCCTTCATTCAATACAACTTATCCAGGCACAATACGAATTCAAAAACACAACCGGAAACTAATAATCAATATTTTTTATGAATTATTTTAAACTGAACGGACTTTTCGCCTTGCTGATGATCTGTTCCTGTAACAAACAAAAATCTTTTGATGCTTCAGGAAATTTTGAGTCGGATGAAGTGATCGTTTCAGCCCAGCAAAATGGTCAGCTTCTTTCCTTCAATCTGAATGAAGGAGATACCATTCCGATGGGCGCGTTAGTCGGACAAATTGATACCACCGTGCTGAAACTTCAGATGCAGCAGGCCATAGCAACCATTCAATCGCTGAAGGCCAAAACTTCTACTGTAAAACCAACGAACGACCTGGTGGAAAAACAACTGGTGGTTCAGGAGGTTGAGCTGGATCACCAATTGAAGGAAAGGGAAAGAACAGCAAACCTGGTGAAGGCAGACGCAGCCACACAAAAACAACTCGACGATATCGACGCCCTGGTTCTTCAGCTCCAAAAACAATTGGCCGTTACGAAACAACAGCTAAAAGTAAATACCACGAATGTTAATACGGCGAATAGCGGTGTATTAAGTGAGAAGGCGCCACTCGAAAAAACCGTCGCCCAATGGGAGGAACAAATCCGTAAGGGACAGGTGATCAATCCGGTTAGTGGCGTGGTACTCTCAAAATATGCCATGGCCGGAGAGATGGCAATGATCGGAAAGCCATTATATAAAATTTCAAATACGGATACGCTGACATTGAAAGCGTATGTAACGGGAGATCAGTTGCCGCAGATAAAAACAGGACAACATGTGGGTGTTCGGATAGATTCTGCGAATGGCGGGTACAAGCACTATGATGGTTTTATTTCCATGATTTCTTCAAAATCCGAATTCACTCCTAAAACAATTCAGACAAAAGACGAACGGGCCAATCTTGTATATGCTATCAAGGTTCGTGTAAAAAACGATGGTTATCTGAAAATAGGTATGTACGGAGAAGTGAACTTCAACTAATGCAACATATTTCCAAACCAGCAGCCGTTTCAGTGAGTCAACTCACAAAAACGTACGAAAAGGGAAAGGTACGTGCGGTAGATAACGTTTCGTTTGAAGTAAACCCAGGCGAGTTGTTTGGACTTATTGGCGCAGATGGGGCAGGGAAGACTTCGATCTTTCGGATCCTCACCACGGTATTGCTGGCAGACAGCGGAAATGCCACGGTTGCTGGCTTTGATGTAATCAAAGACTATAGGGAGATACGCAACAGGGTAGGATATATGCCTGGTAAATTTTCATTGTATCAGGATCTTACCGTTCAGGAAAACCTGGAATTCTTTGCCACCGTATTCGGGACTACCATAGAAGCGAATCTTGATATTATAAAAGAAATCTATGATCAGATAAAACCATTCAGTAACCGCAGGGCGGGAAAATTATCAGGCGGTATGAAACAAAAACTGGCGTTATGCTGCGCGTTGATTCACAAACCCGAAGTTTTACTACTGGATGAACCGACCACCGGAGTGGATGTGGTTTCAAGGAAAGAATTCTGGGGCATGCTCAAAAAACTGAAAGCCCTCGGAATAACAATTATCGTTTCCACACCTTATATGGATGAAGCTAAATTATGCGAAAGGATCGCCCTGATTCAAAATGGTAAAATCATGACGGTAGACACGCCCGAAAATATTATTCATGCTTATCCCGGGAAATTATATGCAGCCAAATCAAATGACATCTATAAATTAATAAATGACTTCAGAAAACAACCCGAAGTAGACAGTTGTTATGCATTTGGTGAATTTATACATATTACATTAAAAGATAAAGATGTTCCCGGTCTGGAAATCCTGAACAGGATGGCGAAGGAAAACAATCATTCAGGGGTTGAAATTAAAGAAATAGAACCTGGAATTGAAGACAGTTTTATTCTGCTGATGAAACAGGAACCGCAGGCCGTTTTATAAAATAAATGATAATGGATGAAAAAGTGATTATATGTAAAGATCTCACAAAGCAATTCGGTGATTTCTATGCCGTGGACAAGATATCTTTCGACGTAAACAAAGGAGAGATATTTGGTTTTCTGGGCGCCAATGGAGCCGGTAAAACAACCGCGATGAGAATTCTTTGCGGATTATCGTATCCCTCTTCCGGCGAAGCTACCGTTGCAGGGTTTAGTGTTAAAAACCAGCAGGAGTCCATTAAAAAGAACATCGGTTATATGAGCCAGAAGTTTTCTCTCTATGAAAACCTCACTGTGGTTGAAAACATTGAATTCTTCGGCGGAGTCTATGGTGTAAGCAGAAAAGATATAAAAGAACGATCAGATAAATTAATTCAGGACCTCGGTCTGCAACAAGAGGCGAAGAAACTGGTAGGAGGATTGCCACTCGGGTGGAAACAGAAACTGGCGTTTTCAGTATCCATTTTTCACCGGCCAAAGATTGTATTTCTTGATGAACCCACAGGCGGTGTGGATCCTGTTACAAGAAGGCAATTCTGGGATATGATTTATGATGCATCCGCCTCTGGAATAACCATTTTCGTAACTACACACTATATGGATGAAGCTGAATACTGTAATCGAATCTCCGTGATGGTTGACGGGAAAATGGAAGCATTGGATACACCGGCTAATTTGAAGAAACAATTTTCCACGGATAATATGGACGAAGTATTTTATAAACTCGCGAGGGGTGCAGTCAGAACAGCGGATTAACCACATAATATGAAGCAATTATTCGTATTTATCAGAAAAGAATTTAAACAGGTGTTTCGGGATCCGCGGACACTACTCATCATGTTTGGTTTACCCGTTGTACAAATTGTGCTTTTTGGATTCGCACTCACCAGTGAAGTAAAAAATATTAATATCCTGATCTCCGATTATTCCAGGGATCCGGTTACTACAAAGATTACTGATAAAATCAGGGCAACAAATTATTTCAACGTTCAGGAAAAGACAATTGGAAGTATAGAAATAGACAGGACCTTCAAAAAAGGAGACATTCAGTGTGTCCTGATATTTCCGGCAAATTTTAGTAGTGACTTAACTCATCAGGGAAAAGCGCAGGTTCAGATCATAACGGATGGCACTGATCCGAATACGGCCAAAACGATCGTAAATTATCTTACAACCCTGATGAATGTATATCAAACGGAAGTTTTTCCATCTGCCGGTTTGCAATATCAGATTATTACAGAACCCAGGATGTTGTACAATGAAGAAGACAATGGTTCCATGAATTTTATACCGGGTGTGATGGCGCTCATTCTGATGTTGGTTTGTACAGCCCTAACTTCCGTTTCCATAGTAAAAGAAAAAGAACTGGGAACCATGGAAATTTTGCTTGTTTCGCCCTTTAAACCCGTTATGGTACTCATTTCCAAAGCGGTTCCTTATTTTATATTATCCCTGGTCAATTTCACATTGATATTAATACTGTCTATTTTCCTTTTGCATATTCAGGTAAAAGGAAGTTTTCTTTTATTATACGGCGAAAGCGCACTTTTTATTTTAACCTGTCTATCACTGGGTCTTTTGATTTCGAATGCTACCAACGCCCAGCAAACGGCATTGTTGATTTCGATGATGGGCATGATGCTGCCAACGATCATATTTACAGGATTTATATTTCCATTGGAAAATATGCCCTGGATATTACAGACGATATCCAATGTGGTTCCGTCGAAATGGTATTTCATCATCATTAAATCCGTTATGCTGAGGGGGCTGGGATTCAGATTTGTTTGGAAGGAAACGCTGATCCTTATTGTTATGACAGTCGTATTGATGGGAATTGCCTTAAGGAAATTTAAAATACGCCTGCAATGAAAAAATTGGGTTTTCTTCTTCAGAAAGAATTCAGGCAGATCTTCAGGGACAAAATCATTCTGGCCATGATGATCGGCGTACCGGTTATTCAGCTCATCATTATTCCCTGGGCCATGAATCTCAACATCAAAAATATCAATCTTTCTATCATTGATAAAGATCACAGCACTTACTCCCAACAATTGATTACAAAAATCGGATCTTCCGGATATTTCCGGATCGTCAGTTCAAATCGATCGTATAGTGAAGCGCTGGAACAGATCGAGAACGGTTCATCTGATTTGATTATGGAACTGCCGGACGGATTTGAACGCAACCTGGTGAGAGAAGGAAAACAGACAATCGGAATTTCAATAGACGCAATCAATGGCTCCAAAGCTTCTATCGGAGGAGCGTACCTCGCATCCGTGATTGCTGATTTCAATACCGGTCTCGAAATAAATCAGATCAGGCTTCCGGATTCACTGCCGAGAACAGGAGGGATGCTGAACATTACATTTAGTAATTGGTTCAATCCGCATGCTGAATACAAATATTATTTTGTGCCGGGAGTGTTGGTGTTGCTTCTTACGTTAATTGGCGGATTCATGACTGCGCTGAATATCGTGCGCGAAAAAGAAGTGGGAACCATTGAACAGATTAATGTAACACCTATTAAAAAATGGGAATTTATTTTAGGTAAACTGATTCCTTTTTGGATAATAGGCATGGTGGTATTTACTATCGGGTTAATTGTTATCCGGGTAGTGTATGGAATTGCGTCTGTTGGCAGCATTCCACTCCTATACTCAGTTGCTGCGACATACATGATTGCACTACTTGGTTTCGGATTGCTGGTATCGACTTTTTGCGAGAGCCAGGTGCAGGCCATGTTTATCGCTTTTTTCTTTATTCTGATATTTATTTTGATGAGCGGGTTGTTTACTTCTGTACAAAGTATGCCAGTATGGGCGCAGTATATTTCGGCATGTACACCTGTCAGCCATTTTATTAAAATTGTCAGGATGATTATGTTGAAGGGTAGTGGATTTTCGGACATTGAACGCGAGCTGGGTTATATTCTTGCTTTCGGACTGGTACTCAATAGTTGGGCAATCTGGAATTATAAAAAAACGTCCTGAGTCATTAAAAATTCTCTGAAATGAAGTTATCACGGGGTCGTCTGAAATGACTCTCTGCTGAAATCCATCTGTTTGTGTAATGCGTATATACGCCTGATGGTGAGCAAAACAGTATTGGTTGTATGGGTGATGATTGTTTTTATTCAAGAAGCTAAAGCGCAGGCTATGGATAATACCCTGGCTTACAGAAATATAACGGGAGATAAATATTTCAGAATAAATTACGAGAACGATTTCTTTGCTGCATTCGACAGGGATTACACACAGGGAATATTGATTGAAAAAGTCCATCCGGCTTTAAAGGCTTTCCCTTTTATGAAAATACTTTGGCATCCGAAACTCGCTGATATCAAATACGGCCTTGCCATCGAACACAATGCCTATACGCCGAATGACATCAGTCAGTATAATATTCAGTATGGTGACCGACCCTATGCAGGCGTACTGATGTTGAAGTCTTTTTTAATTGCCGATAATTTCGAAAAGAGATGGAGGATATCCGTTTCATTTAATACAGGTATTATTGGTCAGGCCGCCGGAGGGGAGCAAATGCAGCGCACGATACACCACTGGATTAATTATACTCAGCCCGAGGGCTGGCACAATCAGATTCAAAATGATTTGGTGCTGAATTATCAGGTCAATATGGAAAAGGCGGTCTTTGAATACCAGCATCATTTCCTGGTATCTGCATATGGATCTGCAAGACTCGGAACACTCAGTGATAAAATTTCTGCGGGTTTTACGGCAAGCATTGGAAATTTTAACTCTCCCTATGCTCCTATGCAATTACCTAAAAAACCTTTTCAATGGTATGCATATTTTCATCTTGCAGGTAACGCCGTAGGATACGATGCCACGCTTCAGGGGGGCGTTTTCAATCATTCCAGCGTTTACACTATTGAGACAGCGGATGTTAACAGGCTCACACTGCAGGATAAATTTGGATTGGTGCTTGTTTTTCGTTCGCTCTATCTGGAATATTATAGAACAGGTATGACTGAAGAATTTAAAACCAGTATTTACCACCGTACAGGAGGTTTGCAAATTGGCTTTGGGTTTTAAAAACAAACAACGGACTATGCACGGGTGCATTTCAATTCTTATCTTCGGAATCAAAGCGATACATGCAAAACCCTCCGGAAATCCAACATGCCAGGAAGCAGTTACAGATTAACCGTGTGGCCTTCCTGAGCGGAAAAAACATCAACCATCTAAATTTTTGATGATGCTGCTTCAAAACAAAAATGCAATTATATACGGCGCCGGTGGGTCACTCGGCGCGGCCATCGCCAAGGCTTTCGCTGCTGCCGGGGCCCGGGTATTTTTAACCGGACTTCATTTGAAATCCGTACAAAAAACAGCGGACGATATATTAGCTTCGGGTGGTAAGGCAGAAATATATGAATTAGACGCTTTGGACGAAAAAGCCATTGATCGTCATATATCATGGGTGCTTCAAAGAGCAGAAACGATTGATATTTCTTTCAACGCAGTAGGAAGGGAAGTAAAGCAAAATATACCTCTGACCGACATGTCATTAGATGATTTTATGGAGCCGATCATAACAAATACGCGGACTAGATTTTTAACTGCTATGGCAGCGGGCAAAGTCATGATGAAGCAACGATCTGGTGTAATATTATCACTTACTGCCACACCGGGAGGGATTGGTTATCCCTGTACTGGCGGTTTTGGACCTGCGTGTTGTGCTGTTGAGGCATTTTCCAGAAACCTTGCTTCGGAACTCGGCGTTTATGGAGTTCGGGTAGTGAATATACGATCAGGGGGATCACCGGATTCCAAAGTATTCAACGATGCAATGACTCAATATCCGGATGAAATGAAAGGAGTCATACAAAAAATGGAGGCAGACACCATGCTAAAAAAACTTCCCCTGATGTCGGATATAGCGGGTTCGGCAGTATTTCTATGCTCCGAAATGGCAGGCAAAATAACCGGAGTTACGATCGATGTGACTGCCGGTACAACTGCCGCTTTAAATTACAGGGTACCTTCCATCAATGAATATTAAAACCAAAAAGGCGGTAAGTACAGATATTCGATTGTGGCTTGCTTTCGCTGCCATTTATATCATTTGGGGAACAACCTATCTGGCGATAAAAATCGGAATAGAAGATTTCCCGCCTTTTATGATGGCAGCCATTCGATACCTCATAGCCGGAATGTTGCTTCTTTTGTTTTCATTACTAAAAAAAGAAAATATATTTTCCGTAAATGCCATTCGAAATATGGTTATCGGTGCATTCATTATGACTTTTGGACAAGCCATTGCTTTCTGGTCCGAGAAATATATATCCTCAGGACTTACAGCCATTTTCGGGTCGTTGTTGCCGATTTGTTATATCATAACCGATCGGAGAAACTGGCATACTTATAAAGAAAGCAAGCTGACTCTCGTTAGCATTGGTCTCGGAATCATTGGCATCATCGTTTTATTTATCAATCCATCCAAAGCTTCTGAGCAGCAACAAACCGGATGGTTACCAATAGTTGCTTCGGTAGTCACCGTATCTGCATGTTTCTGCTGGGCAGCAGGTTCGTTGTATTTTAAATATCACAACAAACGAGGATCCTTATACGAAAATGTGGGCTGGCAACTCATCGGAGGTATGGTTTGTTGCCTGCTGATAAGTCTTTTTGCGGGTGAATGGCGGAATTTCAATTTTGCCGTTGTGCCATTACGAGCGTGGATGGCCGTATGCTATCTGGCCATTGCGGGATCTATCGTTGCGCTGATCTCATTGTACTGGTTGCTGGCCAGAAGACCGGCGGCACTTGTAGGTACATACGCTTATGTGAATCCTGTAATCGCAGTTTTACTGGGTTATCTCATTGCGGATGAAAAAATTACTGTTGTTCAAATCGCTGGAATGTGCATCATCCTGGTTGCCGCTTACCTGGCTAATAGTGTGAAACTCAAAACAGAGATCACAGCCACTTAGGAACTCAACGAATTTTTTCCAAAAAATAAACCGATTTTCAGGGGTCCTTTCGTAGTCGCATCGGAGCCTCCGACAGATTATTTTTCCTACACATAAGAGGTTTTTGATATGTAAACGGACCAATTTAAAAATATTCCTGTCAGTTTTAGATCATATTTCTTTCAGGTTTCTTTCGGAATCCCTATAGAATACTGAGAGAAACCTGAAAGAAACCTGAAAGAAATATGATCTAAATACAAAATGAAAGTAACGTGACGCTAAAATCTGGTGAAAAATAAATCTTTCGCAGGCTCCGATATCACTCCGAAAGTTGGGCTTAAAATGAATGGAGATTTGACTTTAACAAAAATTAATCCATGAAAACAAGTGCAAAACATCGGAAAATGAAGAGGGCCCTGTGGAAACAAGGCCCGTGGGCTATTTATTTTAAACAGCCACATGAGAATTTTATATGTTTAACCCATTAAATCAATTACGAATCTATTCGTAAATTAGGTATATTTTTTTATCTTAAATTCTTTAATGTATAAACGGTAATCATTAAGATATATTACTTCAGAAATCCGTCACTTTTCATCTGTCTCTTCACGGCATTACATACATCTGTAAATAAGGGAATCCTTCCTCCCGGATTTGTTGTTTCTGTATTCGCCTCCCAAACCAGTTTATTTGTAACCAGGGAATAAACGATTACCTGTACATACCAGTGATGATTGGTTTCCACATATCCGGGAGAACCGGGATTGTAGTATGTCACGCCTCCATATCGGGGTCCCCATCCGTAACCCCAATAGCCACCCCATGTAGTATAATAAGAGGGCATAGTGCCCGGGACATAGTGTTGTGTTGTATTCTGTGCCACTTGTTTCATGATTACGATACCGTCGTATCCCATTCCTCTCAAACGCTGACTTTCTCCATGTTCATCCGTTAAAATAGAATCCCCGCCAAGAATCTGATAAGACTGGGTTGCGACGCCGGGATACAAAGAAGCCATATAATCTTCCACCTGTCTGCGAACACCCTGATCGTAAAGTAGCGCGGCAACAACAATTTTATGTACGCCTGGATTTGTTACACTGGTGCCGGGGTCTTTCCAACTGTTCAAAACACGGGTTGGTGAAGTACAGGAAAAAAATCCCAGAACAACGAATACAATAACAATATTTTTCATCATGGAACTTTCTTTTGAATACAAAAATAATTGCAGGTTAATTATTTTGTTTGAAATGTTATTCACGTCGCTGCGTTTACATATTTCCGTAATTTCCTTCTTCTATTTCAATTAATTTCCGTTGGATTTCTTCTCTGATATTTCCCTCCGTAGATCCAACAATAAATTGCATGCCATTTCTTGTTTTCAGGTTATTAAAAAGATCTTCGTGTATTCGTGACTCTTCCAACCATTCCCTCAACACAAGGAGTTCGTTTTCACTCAACACATAACCTGCATGGTAACTACACAACACATTCAAAATTGGTTCCAGATCTTTCATATTTTATATTTTTTCCGATTTCATTAAATAAATCATAGCGTTCAACTGGCAATTTTGGCCAAAAATCGAAGATTTTTAACACTACGCCGAATAGGTTATGGGAGCAGGAAAAGGGTTCGCATCTTTGTATAGTTGAAGCGCACAAAATACCAAATCCGATGAAAACCATGCATATCCAAATCCGAGAAATCAGTCCTATATCCTGAGAAAACCGAAAACCAAAGTTTGATGTACACCAAAGAATTATTGGACGGCTGCCGAAAGGTGGCCGTACTTTTTTTGTTTTATTCAGACTGCAGTCGCGACCAGGCAACAAAGTCTGTAGACGGAATACCTTCAATTCCCAGAGCCCTTAATATGGTTACCAGCTGTCCGTTATGATACGTATTGTGATTGAATATATGTATGAGTAATGTATTATACGTCTGGTAGAATGGCTGTCCCGTTTTGTTTTGATAATGTGACTTCTCGTTCAGCTCTTCGTCACTTTTGCCATCGACCCAATCAATCCATTGTTGATCTACCAGCTCCAGAGAATCAGACAATTGTTTCATAGAAGAATTAAAATCATCTGCAGTCACTTTAGCAGATTTCTGACTTAACCGCAAAAACCACAAACTTTCAGCCTCCCAAATATGAAAAACTGTTTTATAAAGGCTGTTAAAGCTACTTGGAATCGCCTGGTGATGTAGTTCAGGATTGAGTGTATTTATCAGGTCTAATAGCCGTTTATGCGCCCATTGGTTGTATTTGGCCAGTTGAATAAAAAGGTCTTTTATACTCATAATTTCACTTTAGTTATAAAAATATAACAGGTTGATTTACTATATGTTGTATCCGTTAACAGCAATTATTGAAGAATTAAGGTTTTCTACGTTTCGTAAACTTACGATAAAATCGAGTGTTGGTTCGCTTTCCCGTTAATCATGGAGGTGTTACTTTTATATCACCAATCCGATGAAAGAAACCGAAACCAATCCTAAGGAAACCGAAACCAGTCCTAACGAAACCAGTCCAGTCCTAAAAGAAACCGATCCAATCCTAACGAAACCAGTCCAGTCCTAAAAGAAACCGATCCAATCCTAACGAAAGACGTTTAGAATCCTATTTTTGAATAACCGCTATTGTCAACTAGCGGTTTTTTCTTTTTATCCCCCTCTGACACCATTTTTATATTCTTTGCGACAATTAGGATAGTGATGGCGAAGTGACGACAATATTTTTGCGTCATAAAAAAACGTCATGAAAAAGAAATTGATTTTAGTATTTGTCATTTTTGTTCCGCTATTAAGTTCCGCCCAATCCGCAATCATTAACAGTTGGAGCGCCCCGAATTCCACCAACCAGAATATTTCTGTACATAAAGTTGTTATCGCGGCCCTGATTTATAATCAGGGGGTACGTCACATTGTAGAGGATTATGTAGTAAGCCTCTACCCCGGAACAGCAACGCAATCCTACCAGCTTATTGGGGATTCGCTGGTGACAGACGAGGTAGAGCAAAGTCAGAAATTGAAAAACCTGGGTTTTGATGGAATTATTATAATGAAGCAAACGGGCGATAATGATCAGCAACAATATATACCTGGTCGCGCTCCGGTAAGTTATACAACCTGGGGCGGTTATTGGGGTTACTGGGGCGGCCCACACTGGGTTAATCATTATAATCCAGGAACGCCGGGTCATACGCAGAATATATATACATGGTTTGTTCAGGTAAATGTGTATTCACTAAATACCAATACCCTTATTTATTCTGCAAATACCAGCACAACCAGACCAGGAGGCACCGTGCCCTTATTCGAAGACGTTAGTAACGCGATCCATGGACAATTAAGCACAGATGGGATTTTGCAGTAGCGTTAACACTTGCTTTACCAATTGGCACCGCTTACCGATTCATAACATATGTTTACCGATTTGGAGTTTCGCTTAACAATGGATGCACCTATTTTTGAATTCTATAATTTTTTTTATGGAATATGTTTTAGAATATCCAAAATCAAATACAGGTTGGTTCCATTTGTTTATAGAATCTGTCAGGATCTGGTGGATAAGAAATGAAATAAAGAATTTTAAAGAAAATAATTTGCTGATAAATTGAAAGTCCTTCTCCGACATGTTATTCGATGTCGGTTAAATCTTTCGGTCTGCGCCTGTAAATTCAAGCATCCATCCTGGATATTCGACGGGCAGCATACTCACATTGTTGATTTGTTCCAATTCTTCAGTCGTAAACTGCAAATCCACTGATTTAAGATTGTCCTCCAGTTGTTCCATTTTGTTTGCACCAATGATAACCGTGGTGACCGCCGGCTGATGGAGTAACCAAGCCAGTGCCAACCCCGCCACTGTAGTATTTTTGGACCTGGCGATTGGCTGAAGAACATCCACAATATTAAATGCGCGTTCTTTGTTCACCGGTGGAAAATCGAAATTGACTCTTCTGCCTTCTGCATCTTTTTCTTTGCCCCTTGAGTATTTGCCACTAAGTAGTCCTCCCGCGAGCGGAGACCAAACCATCAATCCTATTTTTTGATCCAGCAACAACGGAATCAATTCTCTTTCCAGATCCCGGCCAGCGATGGTATAATAAGCCTGAAGGGATACGAATCTAGAAGTTTTGTTGTAGTGACTGTAGTCCAATGCCTTCATAAGTTGCCATGCCGCCAGGTTGCTGGCGCCAATATAGCGCACTTTTCCACTTTGAACGAGGCTGTCAAGTGCGGATAGGGTTTCTTCAAATGGCGTTAGTGGATCATAACTATGGATCTGATACAGATCGATATAATCGACCTGGAGACGACGCAGACTCGCTTCGGCCTGCTGAATTATATGCTTGCGTGTCAAACCGCTATCATTGGGTTTCTCACCCATTTTACCCCGCACTTTGGTAGCTAAAATTAAATCGTTGCGGTGAAGGCCCAGATTGCGGATAGACTGACCCGTTAGTTCTTCGCTTAAACCCTCTGAATAAACATTCGCCGTATCGATAAAATTGATACCCCCATCAACAGCTTTTTTCATCAGGTTATCAATCGGTCCCTGCGTCAGATTACCGATTACCTGAAACCGTCCCTTACCACCAAAAGTCATGGTACCCATGCATAACTCCGAAACCTTTAAGCCTGTGTGCCCCAAAAGATTATATTTCATACCGCTATGTTTATATTAACAATTACATTAAAAATTAAGAAAAGTTGGATTTCGAGGAAAAAAACAGGTATTACAGCTTTTCCCGGTTATAGAATACGATTTGAAGTTTGATGGCGATGAATAACTCGTATCTCCAATGTTGAAGACTTCATCATAACAATTCGCTATAATATTTTTTGTCACATGTTTGAACCTGTAGTGACTTAACGTCTTTATGACATCGTCAAAAGTTCCTTCTTTTGGTTTGCCGGTAACAACAACCCAGGACTCTTTTAGAATTTTTGCATTTTTCTGGATATAGTCATTGAAATCAGTGATTGTTTCCAGTTCCAGTGGTTTATCATTATAATAGGCATTTATGGTGGTGCCGGCTGTGATGATAAAATAATGTTTAACGGAATCTAATTTCTGTGAAAAGCCTGAGGATGAGAAACCCAAAAAAATCGCTGTAAAGAGCAGTAAATGTTTCATAGCTTTATTTTTTAGTTATGCAGGAAGAAGGAAAAATAAGTGATCATCTAGCCAATGAAAGAACCTTTCTCGCATGGGTACGTACCAGCATCGGTTTGATGGGATTCGGATTTGTAGTTGTTAAGTTTTCAATTTTCTTAAAACAAATTTCGTTTGCCGTGGATCGCACGATTCCAACAGTTTCCCGCGGGTTTTCTTCCATAATGGGTATTGGCCTTGTAGCATTCGGCGCGTTGATTGGTATTCTGTCTTTTTTCAGATATCGCAAAATAGAAAGACAGATTTCCGATCCTTCCTATAAACCGTCTGGTATTCTTATCAATTTGCTGGCTGCTTCCATTCTGATAATTGGAATGTTTTTAGTGATTTACCTCGTACAAAGCGTTTAAACGGAAAAAATGGCAACAAATATTTCAACAATTTATATCAAATCTACCTTACAGAATGTATGGAATGTACTGACGGTTCCGGATTTGGTAAAACAATGGCAATATGGGAGTGAATTAATTACTGACTGGAAAGTTGGGAGTGATATCCGGTTCAGAACGGCGTGGGAAAATAAATGGTTTGAACAGTGGGGAAAGATACTGGAAATAATTCCGCTGAAACTGATAAAATACAGTCTTTTTGCGCCAAGACCAGGAATCGAAGACAAACAGGAAAATTATTTTCAGATGATTTATCGGTTGCACGAAGATAAAAGTCAGGTAAAACTCGATATTATACAAGAGGATAATCGTCCCGGGGCAAAACAGGAAGCTCCTCAGGGAGAAGAAAATCCCGTACTGAGCGAATTAAAGAAACTATGCGAGTCACAATAATGATTATTTATAAAAATTAATTAATCGGGCTTAATTTCGAGGATGAATAAAATGTTGATTTTGTCTACTGTCGCATCTTCTTTTTTCATGACATCAAAAGGTCAGAATAAACACCTAACCGTGGGTGATATGGTTCCTTTGTTTTCGTTGTATGATCAGCACGACAGCTTATATCAGATAGCAAACGATATCGGGAAAAAAATATTGGTTATTTATTTTTACCCAAAAGATGAAAGCAGTGGTTGTACAAAGGAAGCTTGTTCCTTCAGAGATAACTATGATATGTTCACTAAAGCGGGGGCGAAGGTCATCGGCATTAATTCAGGGCCAGTGGAAAGCCACAGGAAATTTATTCAGCATCATCAGCTTCCTTTTACATTACTAAGTGATCCGGGCAACAAAGTGTTAAAGATGTTCGGTGTAAAATCTAAGTTTTTTATTTCCGGGCGGGAAACTTTTGTAGTCGACACGTCAGGTAAAATAGTATTCACATTCGACTCGTTTGTGAATGGATCAGCACATGAGAAAGAAACACTGGACTTCATCGAAAAAATGAATAAAAAAGCTTCGTGACGCTCCAGGGCAAAAAGATAAACGCACTTTTAATTATTGGATCCATTGAGCGCTTTTAAGTATTTCAATAAGATGTTCGTCTTTCAGTGAATAAGGAGGAATCCATTCATCTCCCCGTCTTTCTCTCTTCCACCAAAACCCTTGAAGGTTGCCCGGTTTTTCAAATTGATAGCGATACAATACGGCCCGAATAAATAGTGGTGGCTTGTCGGGAAAAGGATTGTCGGCGAAAAGACTTAGAACTCCCGCATCGTTGTGAAGAAGTTTCCAGACTAAGTGATATATCCATGGATATTCCTCTGGTGAGGACATGGCTGCAAACCACATTTGCCAGTCGAGTCGCAACTGGTAGGGTGCGATTTGTGGCGGACGTTTATCCAGTTCTACGGGTAACCCCTTATATCGGTAAGCCTTCCAATGGGCATTGTCATTGGGTATTTCATCCAAGGTCCCTTCAAATACAACATTTAACCTTTCCTGTCCCACAGACCCGAAAGCTCCATAGGTATTCACGAGATCGAAAGGATCAAATGAAGTGTTCATAATCTGGCGGGGTGATAAAATATTAAAAAACGGCTGTATGCTGAGTACCGCAATAAGAATGGTTGCCATCCATGACGTTAGTTTCATAGCTGGTGAAGGGGTTGCATGATCTGCTGCAAACGCCGCCCTGCGCACGAGAGAAACAGGGAGAATTTTTGACCAAAACCGGTCATCGAAACAGGTTAACGCCGGCACTATTGTAAGCCAGTTAAGAATGGAAAGATTGCCACTTAGCATCAGGATGAATTGCAATAATATTATTATGACACCTGCGATATAACGAGTTTTGCCGCGCCAGAAAATGAACCATGGTGCGATCAGCTCAGCCAGAAAATTATACCAGACCCCGAATTTTAGAAATAGACGGGGTAGAAAATGAAACCAGCGACTAAAGGGCCCGGGTATCGGCTGCGTTTCAAAATGATAATACAAAGCAGTTCCGTTTTTCCAAACTTCATCGCCTCTGATTTTTATCATCCCCGCGCCCATCATAATGCGAAAAGTCAGACAACGAAAAAGTATAATAATAGGGAGGGGTGGGCCGGATTTTGGAAACGGTCGCCCGTCCAGCAGCGGGCAAAGAAAGATTGAAAGAAAACCCGTTTCGAGTAATTGAATCTCCCAGCCATATCCATACCAATCCTGACCTACATGCACGAACGACATGTAAAGAAACCAAAGGAAAGTCAGCATCAATGCGTTGGCATAACCCGCCAACACTATACAGGAAAGAAGAAAACCCAACCAGGCACAACTTAGCAGAAAAGCGTCTGAGTGACCAAACCAAAATATTGAAGGTAGCCGAAGAAATCCCGCCGTGTCCGAACCAAGGGCATTGCTCACGCGTTCCAAGTACAATCCAACGGGAAGAAGTCCTTTTTCTCCAATCAGTGGTAAAATCTGATTAATGGCAACGAGGAAAGCAACTGCATAAATGGCTCCCAAAAGACGGATAATCAAAAAACGGGTAAGCCAGTACCCGGGGGCATCATCTTTTTTATAAATCAGGTCTTGGGACATAGAGCAACTTTCCGGAAAAGATATTCTTTGACTTTCACTTATAAAGTTCTTAAACTAACGGAAGGTTACTACATTCATAAAAAAATTATGGGCATAGGAGATAAATTATTCCGTATGAAGAACGAAAAGGCGATCGCAAATTTGGAGGCAGGCCAGCGTTTTTTGGAAACAAATAAACTAAAACCCGGTGTAGTATCGTTGCCAAGCGGTCTGCAGTATGAAGTGATAACAGATGGGAATGGAATAAAACCACTTGCCAAAAATAGAGTTACCTGCCATTATCATGGTACTTTGATTGACGGAACTGTTTTTGATAGTTCTGTTAAAAGGGGACAGCCCGCAACTTTTCCGTTAAATATGGTTATTAAAGGGTGGACCGAAGGTCTTCAGCTGATGTCGGTAGGCAGCAAATGGCGGTTTTTTATTCCGCCGCAACTTGCTTACGGCGACAGACAAACAGGATCTGATATTGGACCGAACAGCACGCTGGTTTTCGAAGTGGAATTGATGGACGTTAGTTGACAGGAAATATTCCATCTGAGCTGTAAGCAGGCATCGGGATCGTAGTCCTTCCGGATGGTTTATCGTTTTTGATGCATATTATTTGATCTGGCGTCAAAGGGTTTTTCATCCGAAGCCGCTTCATCAGGGCTACCATTTACTTTTTTTTCTTTCTTCTGTTGAATTTCCCTGTATTCTTTATTTTTTGATTTTTCGATACTTCCGGGTCTGGTGCTTTTTGCCTGTCTTGTTTGAACATCGTTGGGATTCTCTTTAATGGTACCCATAAAATTCATTTTAGTGTGAAAAATTGATTTCTTATTATCCCTGAAATATTCATGCCAGGTAGCAATACCGGGTTATTATTACGGTTCAAATCTCCATTTGTATCTTGGGGAAATGAATAAGAATCTTATCATTCGCCTGATAGAGGAACGGGACTATGTTCAATGGATGCCCTTGTGGTTGGGCTATAATGCATTTTATGGACGTTTTGGCGCTACTGCTCTGGATCCGGAAATTACACGAATAACCTGGGAACGTTTTTTTGATGAATCAGAACCGGTCTATGCACTGGTTGCCGAACGTGACGGGAATCTGGTAGGAATAACCCATTTTCTTTTCCATCGCAGTACAACCACCGTAACACCTGTATGTTATTTACAGGACTTGTTTACCGACCCTGAGATTCGGGGCAGAGGAATCGGGAGGTCGTTGATCCATGCTGTTTATGACAAAGCAGCAGAAGCCGGATCTTCCCGTGTATATTGGCTGACTCATCAAACAAATGAAACAGCGATGAAGTTATATAATCAGGTTGCGGATCGCACTGGATTCATTCATTATCGCAAAATAATCTGAGCTTTTAACCATCGGATTCACTTGGATTAACCGGAGTTGGCAATAAAAGCTCAAGAAATTTCAAATCCAGCCATTTACCGAATTTAAAACCTACTTCCCTGAAATGAGCGACTTCAGAAAATCCAAAACCTTCATGAAGACGAATACTTACATAATTGGAAGCTTCAATGCCAGCAATCATTACATGATATTCCTGGCGGACTGCTTCATCAATCAGTGGTTGCATCAACAATTTTGAAATGCCTTTCCCTCTATGTTGTTTGGAAACATATATCGAATTTTCCACGGTATATTTATAAGCAGGCCAAACGCGGAAAGGACCGTAAGAACTGAATCCGAATATCTCATTTTTTTCTTCGGCAACAAAAATCGGAAATCTTCCCAGCTGCCTGGATTGAAACCATTCCTCACGCATAGCGAGATTATGTTTTATATAAGAAAATACGGCAGTGGTATGTTCTATCACTTCATTATAAATATCCAATATTTGCGGGAGGTCGGCCAAAACTGCATTCCTGATCTGCAATGATGGATTAGCGTTGACTTGCATAATATAATAAGCCATTAAGGTTTGTTACGAAGCAGATTTAAGTTCTGTGATCTGAATAATTATATGCAGATTCCTCACTTTTTTGTCTGTGTTTCATCAGGCAAAAAAATCTGGCAGATCCATAATTTTATCTGCGGCCCGTTGGCAATTTTTCATTGATCCGGGACAACCCATCTTTTCCCTTTCGATTCTGTGTAAGGCACTGGCAATTGCTTCTGCGGTTGCTCCCGACTTTTTTAGTTCTAACACTTCCGGAATGTACGCTTCATATTCCGTTTCCAGAGACTCGGGAACGCTCAATGGGTTCCAGTCTCTTTTAAGAATATCTTTAATCTTTTCGTATAACGTGTTTTTATTAGGTTTTTCACCAGACATTTAGTTACAGTTGGAATGAATAATTTAATATTAGGATCATTTAATCCCTAATTATCTTTGCTTTCGTTAAGCCGCCGATTCTTTTATCGTCCATGTCAATCACCGACAACCTTATAGGTGAAAAATAATATAAAGAGTCATGGCATGGATATTGCAAAATAAGTAAAAGCGCCTTATTTTTGCTAGTTCCCAAATTACAAACCCAGCCCTTGCAATACAAACCGGTTAAGTCTATGGCTCAATACAAATCGTATGAGAGCTACCTCGAAAAGCTTTTATGGATCAAAGATAAGTCCGAGACCGATAAGGAATCAATAGCCCTTTTAATCTCGTTAATTGAAAAATGGGACGCTGACCATAGTACAAAATCCCAGGTCATACCCAAAGCTCCTCCTCGCGACCCCATTCTGGCATTAGACAACCTCATGAAGGAATTTAAAATTAATCCAAGTGACCTCGCAACTACATTGGGTATAAGTCAAAGTGGAATATCGGATATACTCAATTACAGAAAGGAGCTATCTGAAGAACTCATTGCAAAACTCTCTCAAAGATTTAAAGTTTCGCAGGAAGTATTTAGTAAAACCTATTAAGGATTTCGGTTGGGAAAAATTTGATAAATTCATATCAAGAGACGGGAAATGGAACAGCATTTTTACAGAGAGTTTATTGATGAGACGGTTCGTTTCATTGACGAAAACACTTTGAAGATAAAATCCTGTTTAAAGGAATTGAACGAAAAGGATATTTGGCTACGTCCCAATGAACATGTCAATAGCATCGGAAATATAATCCTCCATTTGTGCGGCAACATCCGACAATATGTTATTTCATCAATAGGTGGAAAGGCGGATATACGCGAGAGGGATCTGGAATTTTCCACGAAGGATGGTTTTACAAGTTCTGAACTGGAAGTGAAACTACTGAGCACAGTTGAAGAAGCGAAATCCACCATTGTGTCTGCCAGTCTGGAGAATTTAGCACGTCAACGGATAGTACAAAAAACTTCCTATACAGGCATTGGAATTATTATCCATATTACGGAACATTACTCCTATCATACAGGTCAGATTATTTTATTGACTAAACTTTTTAAGAATATCGATATGGGCTTTTACGGCGGAAAAGACCTTAATGAAAAAAATACGCCAGTCTCTTCATCCTCGTTTTAGTTGTATTTATATAACCGATAATATTCCGGGAAAAATTAAAAACAAATACTTATACCTGAACTAAACACCCATCCGAATTCATGGATGGTAGCCACGCTGGTTGGTTTTCGAAGATTTTTGAATGTTTTACTATTTTCGGGATAATATCCTACGCGCCAGTGACTATTGAAATCAAAATCATAATAAATACCCATAAATATTCCCAGCTGTGTCTTTTTAGTTGTGAAAGGATACCAGAAAAACTTAGCGGCCGGTTCAACAATAACCCCGTTTCGGTGTAGCGATAATGTGGTATTATATTTTTTAGACAGACTATCAAAAGAAGGGGGCAGCTCACCATTCAAAACAATGCGGTCGAAATGTTCTCCAACACTCAAACCTGCCGTTATCCAGATTTTGTTTGTTTCAATAATTTTTCTGTAGGCACCAATTGAAATATCCGCAGTTACAATATCCTGATTTGAAATAACTGTACCTGCATTAATACTATACAACATTTTTCCTCCGTTGGGCATAGCTGCAATTTCAAATCTGAGTCCTACGGGAACGTTTTGAGGTTTTGTATAGTTGTATTTAGTCAGAAAATTATCGATTCTGGAATCTTTTGCGGTATAGAAAACGGTGCTGACATTAAACATAAGTGAATAGGATGGGAGGATTGTACTATCGTTTTTGGACTGTGAAAACACAATAGCAGGCATGAAAAGGAAAAAATACTTAAATGACTGCTTACACATACGCCAAAAGTAAAAATAAAATAATCTAAGAGCTGCTTATTTCTTTTTAAAATGTTCCATTCAGTGTCTTTGACAGCCCAAACTTAACTACAGGTTAACCAGCATTTAACCAGACCGGATCTGATCAACTATACCTTTGCGCCGTACTCTTTAACCTTATCATGAAAACGCTGATTCAGGTTCTGCGCCAAAATCCAATACTTTATACGGGTTATCTGATTTTCGCTGTCATGTTAACCTGCTTTTGTTGGTATATCCCCAAATCTGAAGGGTTTTTGCTGGTTAATCAATACCACTGCACTTATCTTGATTATTTTTTTATTCTTTTTACCAACCTTGGCGACGGGCTATTTTTCATTGTAGTGATTATTTTCATGATGACCAGGCGAAAATTTATCTGGTCCCTACAAATGGCAGCTAGCTTTTTGATTTCCGGCGCAACTGTTCAGATAGTTAAGCGTCTCATACATAGTCCAAGGCCAACCATGTACTTCGGTTCTCAAACCATCCATTTTATCCATGGTGTAACTCATACAGGTTATGGAAGTTTTCCTTCAGGACATGCTGCAACGATTTTTGCGCTGACCACATTGCTATCTCTTTATTTTCCGGCAAGAAAATCTGTTTTGTTATTTTTACTGTTGGCAGTATTAACTGGATTTTCCAGAATTTATCTTTCCCAACATTTTCCTATCGACGTGCTCGCAGGTTCAGTAATCGGGGTGACGGTATCAACAGCAGCCTTTCTTTTAATTCCGGCTACCTATTCACCCGAACATTCCTTTAAATTGTGGTAATTATCTGATTTGAATTTTCGTAAAAAAATCGCCCTACTGATTATAGGCGCCTCGGTGCTACGCTTATTGGTGGCCGGTTTTTTGGAACTGGGCAATGATGAGGTGTATTACCAGACTTATGCACAACATTTGCAATGGAATTATTTCGATCATCCGCCAATGGTAGCGTTGCTGATCCGAATTTTCACATTCAATTTATACTTTAAGGGTGAATTGTTTATAAGACTGGGTGCCGTCATTTGCGCAGCCATTGGTACCTATCTGATTTTTAAAATTGGTTCACGAATAAAAAGTGAATACGTCGGTTGGATCGCTGCCATTTTATATACAACTTCTTTCTATTCTTCAGTTATTGCAGGAATATTTATACTGCCCGATTCTCCACAGGTTGTTTTCTGGCTTCTGGCAATGTATTCGATGATTTGTATTATAGATGACAATAAAACACCTAAACGCAGACTGAATATTTATTTTATTACGCTCGGCCTGAGTACCGGTCTGGCGATAATGTGTAAAATACATGGCATATTTCTGATGGTTGGTTTTGGATTATTTATCCTTTTCCATCGCAGAGATCTTTTAATATTACCGATGTTGTGGATTTCACTGTTGATCACAATCATAATTATTTCACCGATATTTTTCTGGAATCTGGCAAACCATTTTGTTACTTACACCTATCACCAGGGCAGAATTGGCTTCTTCGTTAGCCATTTTGATCGCGATCGCCCTCTGCAACAGGTCTTCGGTTCTTTGTTTTATAGCAACCCGGTAAATTTCATTATTTATATTTTATCATTGTATGCCTTTGCTAAATACAGGGTAAAAGAACCACCCAAAGCTTATGTTTTGCTTTTATGGTTGAGTCTTCCGCTTATCATTATTTTACTCATAACCTCTGTTTTTAATGAAACGTTGCCGCACTGGTCCGGCCCTGCGTATTTCTCAATGATGCTGATCGGCGCCTGTTGGCTGGAACAACGAACGGAGTTTAATCGCCGACGCTTTCTGAGAACGTCGCAATGGGTATTTATTATAGTATTGGTCTTGGGAAGCCTGAGCATCCGTTTTTTGCCCCTGCGAATTGGAAATGACAAAAGTAATTATCTGGGCAAGGGAGATATAACACTCGACATGAGCGGCTGGAAAGATTTTGCAATTCGTTTTGATTCGCTGTATAAAACAGACATTGATTCACACAAAATAAAACCAGATGCGGTTATTATTACAGACTATTGGTTTCCGGCTGGTCATCTGGATCACTATATTGCGGTTCCCTTTCATCACAACCTGCTTGCATTCGGAAATCTGAATAACATTCATCAATTTGCCTGGTTGAATTATTCGCGGCCAAGAATAAACAGAGGCTCTGACGCTTATTTTATATATCCAACGAATGAGTATGGGCCGCCTGATCGAAAAATCAGAAACAAGTTCTCTAGCGTAGAAGATTCGGTTTTGTTGCCACAATATCGGAGCGGGGCACATGTACGAAATTTCGTGATTTATAGAATGCATGGATTTGAAGGCGACAGTTCAGACTATCTTGTTCCGGGGCTCAAATAAAATATTATTGGCATTTGCATCAAAACCGGACAGTTTGTTACAAAAACGTACTCCTTTCCGGTATCGCCATGTTCAATATCCTGTTTATCAACCCTTTTTATTTCGGTACATTATTGGTGGTGAATTTCGATCTGTCTAATATAAATCTTCTTTAATGTTCAAAAACTACTTCAGAATTTCCATCAGAAACCTGGCCCGGCACAAAGGATTCTCTTTCATAAACATTTTTGGACTTGCCATAGGTATAACGGGATGCATACTCATGGGTGCTTTTGTTTATAGTGAACTGAATTATGACAGAAATCCCGTGTTGGCCTCGCAGATATACCGGTTGAGATTACTGATAAATCAAAATGGTGGAACGGCTGAATATCCGGATGTAGATGTGGCGGTAGGAGCTGGCATCAAAAGTATTTTCCCTGAAGTAATTGCAACAACGCGTACAAACGGCAATAACCCGATGTTCGTGAAGAATGAAGATAAAATATTCAAGGAATCACACATTACATTCTGTGATTCCAATTTTTTACAGGTATTTTCCATCCCTCTTTTAGAAGGTGACCCGAAAACAGCCCTGGTATTTCCTAATTCAATTGTCTTAACCCGCGCAATGGAACACAAATATTTTGGTGGTGCAAGTGCGCTGGGAAAATTCGTTACCATCGGAAAGCAGCCCTTTAAAATAACCGGGATAATCGAAAAGGTCCCGGAGAATAGCCATTTCCACTTTGACGCATTTATAAGTATGACCAGTAGTTCATTTATGACCCACGGAACTACCTGGAGTAACATCGGCTTTTATACTTATCTGATTCTCGCAAAAAATACTGACCCTCGCAAGCTTGAAGCAAAATTTCCAGACCTGATTCAAAAATACATAGCTCCGGAAGCAATGCATGATATGGGAATCTCCATGGCAGAAGCCAAAAAAGAAGTGAATACATGGCATTTATTATTGATGCCTTTAACTGATATACATCTTCATTCCAATTCAAAATATGAACTGGAACCTAATGGCGATATTCAATACGTGTATATTTTCGCTTCGTTAGCCGTTTTTACTCTGTTGCTTGCCTGCATTAATTTTACCAATCTTTCTACGGCGGCCTCATCCCGTCGTTCCCGGGAGGTTGGCATACGAAAAGTACTCGGTTCGTTAAAAATGCAATTGATAAGTCAGTTCCTGATGGAATCAGTTTTGCTTGCTTTCTGCGCCCTACTAGTAGCGTATTTATTTGTTTACCTGCTCCTGCCTTCGTTTAATCATCTTGCCGGCAAACAAATTAATTTTTCATTTTTCCTCCAATATCCTGTTATTTCCTTTGCCGTTTTTTTTGTATTGCTGGTCGGAATTGTTGCAGGAATATATCCTGCTTTTTTTCTTTCTTCGTTTCAAACCGTTAGTGTGCTTAAAGGCGCTGTATCTCAAACGCCAGCAAAAAGAAGTTATCTCCGGAGTGGACTCGTAGTATTTCAATTCATGATATCCACTTCTCTGATTATTGCAACACTTGTTGTATATAAACAGTTGCACTTTATGCAAAATAAAAAATTAGGATATAACAGGGATCAGGTGCTGGTTATTCCGGATACATACGGACTGGACAGTAACCAATACACATTTAAGCAAAACATACTAAAAGATAGTCGCGTACTGAATGCTACGATCTCACGGGATGTCCCGGTAGGGCGTTCTGAGGGCGATATGGACGGTTCAGAAGTTTATGCAAGCGAGAATAAATCACATGAAACAGAAAGTGAGATTCATGCGAATTTCTTTCATGTCGACTATGATTACATTTCCACATTGGGCATGCAGATCGTGTCAGGCAGATATTTTTCGAAGGATTTTGGAAGTGATTCTTCGGCTGTGGTAATCAACGAGGCGGCTGTGCGTGATCTGGGTTGGAAGGATAATCAAACCGCTATTGACAAGACGATTATTTCCTCAGGTCAGCATTCTTATCATGTAGTTGGCGTAGTAAAAGATTTTAACTATTCGTCAGCAAAACAACGGATTATTCCCGTGATGATGATGCTTCGCCATAACAATGGCACGCTTATAGTGAAAATTAAAACCAACGACATTGCGGGTTTTCTGGAAGATGTAAAAAAAGACTGGCATGCGCTCAATTCCAGTACTGCATTCTCCTATTATTTTCTAGATGACAAATTTGCTGCAGTTTATTCCGCTGAGGAAAAAACGGGACAAATATTTACCGGTTTTGCAATTGTTGCAGTTATTATCGCGAGTCTGGGCCTGCTTGGACTGGTATCTTATATCACGGAACAGCGAACAAAAGAAATAGGTATTCGAAAAGTACTTGGCGCTTCGGTGAATCAGGTTCTTTTACTTCTGTCTAAAGAATTTTTAATACTTGTCAGCATCGCATTTGTGATCTCTGTGCCACTCATTGCCTGGGTGATGCATAACTGGCTCGACAATTTCGCTTATCGGATACATATCAGCTGGTGGCTATTTGTCACAGGAGGTATCCTGACCATTCTGATTACCTTAGTCACAATTAGTTTTCAATCCATCAGAGCCGCCATTGCCAATCCTGTTAAAAGTCTGCGATCGGAGTAATAAAAGTCCATCTGATAGGGTTGGCAGCCGGTTAATACGAGGTATGACTGACTGGTTTGGCAGGCATAGTGGTTTTGGTTACATATGATTTGAAATATCCACATTCACGAATGATATCTTTATAATATTGTGTACTCTGAAACCTTCGAAGACTATCGAATCTGGTGATGTCCCTTACATTGATCATGCGACTTTCATACGCGCTGTTATCTTCTTTATTATATACATTTAGATTGTACCATTGATTGCGTTCACATTTAGACATCAGATACTCACATTTTGCTTTTTGTTCATTTGTTCTGGCACTATCTAAAGCCCGTTGATAATAATTCAAAGCCAGATCCTGGCTGATGAGCATCGGTCGATATTCTTTTTCGATATACATTGGATTTGAATGGGAGGAACCCAGAATTTTGCATTCATAAAAAACCCTGGCATTGCCGTATTGGCTTAAGTTATAATATGCATTTGCCAACCGCATAGCATTGGTGTAGACATCTTCGTTTTGGGCTAATTTTTCTTTCAGTTCCTGAATTTTTTTTAAAAAGGATATTTTTGAATATTTTATTTTTTGTGCCGCAATGAAATCACAATCGTGACAATCAAGAATTCTCGCATTGAATGGATTACCCAATAACATCGTTTCGCCGGATTCGCCTGCTTTAGTCATTTTTTCTATCGCCAGTACGGTACTATCCAAATAAGCATATTGTATCGCTTCGAATTCATAAATATCATTTAATTTGATTTCAGAAAGGCTTGTGCACAACTCCTCGAATGGTGTTTTATTTTCTTTCGATAATAAATGCTTCATAGCTTCCAGGTTTTGTGGAACACTGAAAAAGGCTGTATTATTTACAAAGCATTCGCTTTTTGCCGGCTCGCCCTGTAGTTTAAACCGATCAGAAAAAGTTTGTTTTAACCAGGCAAATGCATCTTCAGCCCGGAAATCACCCCGGTTGCTACTCTTAAATGATCCGAGCCAATCAATTTCACCGATCATACTGGTTTCAAAAGTCGCATCAATTTTATCTTTCGCTGCAATTGTATTTATCAAATGTAACAAGCGATATTGATCCTGTGCAGGCTTATCCTGGGGTAGGGTTCCAAGTGCTTTTTTAAAATATCGATTTGCTTCATTATACCGATGATCCAACGTATTCGTATACCCTGCGGCGAGATCCCAGATCCAGGGTTTATCAGATTTTTCCTCGTCTGCAATGAGAAAGATTAGTTTTTTCAAAGAATCATCATATACATAGTTAGTATCGGTTTTAATGGCAAAGTATTCATGTAAGCCGGAGTCGAACTTTTGTTCTAATTTGTTAATAGCTCTGGATAGTAGCAGGTCGAGTTTAGTGCTTTTTGGGTTTAACCCATAAATCACTTTGATGGACCTGGCCTCGTCAGCGTACCTGATGCCCAGCATTTGCCAAAGTGTAATTTGCTCTTCAGTATTTTTGCACAAGGCAAGTGTTTTTTGCCAGTCATCCTCATTTTGGGGATGAAAGCTATAGTGAGCAGTCGTTTTTAACAGGTCACAATTTTCATAAACCAGGCTGAAATAATAGTTGGCTTTATCGAACTGTTTGTTTTTGTAAAACGAACCGGCGACGTAAGCCATGATGCGATAATACAAAATATTTTTTTCCATGGTAGTGCTTTCTTTTTCAAATAGATCAACGGCCTGTTGCAAATTTCCGTTGTAGAAATAGGACCTCTCCAGTTGAAAAAGATATCGTTGTTTCAAAAAGTCATCCTCAGCATGGTGAAAACCTGAATCCAGCTGTTCATTCAGCGAGTTCGCGTTGTATTTATTTTTAGCTTTAGATGAATCATATTGCCAATATTGAATCTCATTTACGGCAAATTGTTCACTTGTTTTTGCAAGACGCAGATATTTAAAAAAAGCCGACAATTTCGTGTCCGTTCTTTTTTCTTCGGGAATATATATTTTCAGCGCCACAGGCCATATGGCAGATTTTCCCAGAAAATAATTAACAGCGCTATCGATCACTGAAAGTTTTGCACTCTCAAGAATGAAATGAATTGTTTTCTTTGAAATAATCAATCCAAGATAGGCGGACCATTCCTTTACGTTTTCATCGTTGAATCGGGTGTTCTGGTTTTCATCATGTTCTATTTTATAGTAAAACATATCAGAATAGAAAAAAGGGCTGTACGCAGGTCGCACAAATGTTTCCGGAGTAAAATTGGAAACTCCGTACTCCGGATAATCTCCGCCTGCGCACGCGAAGATGATCCCAGCCCAAAGCGAACCCGCGCTAATCAATACGGTCAGCGATTTCCTTGAAAATTTTACTTTCATATAACTTTAAATTCTTCGTATCCAAATCATAAAATATAAGGTTACGGATTTTATGATTGGTATATTTATTAACCTGACGAACCATTTCTTTTAAATTGCCTGCCGAAATATATTCTACTTTGACTTCATCTGACTGCATAAAATAATAACCTCTCATGAAACAAGATCTTTCAACTTCATAGCGATTTTCCTGCGTCTTCCTGAAATTAGGGAGATTTTCAAAATCTGAAAAACTCATCTTGTTAAGTAGATGAATTACCTGCCCTTGACGGATTTGCAGTGACCAGCTGAATATAGGTAATGCAATATCCAGACTGAGGGGATACGTTTGTATTGCAGGTATATAATTTTCCGCAAGGTAATTTTCATAAATTGAATTGGAGGCATCACCCGCAATTTTCCCCATATTATAAAACATAAGTACTCCATAGTCAACCGGTGGAATGCCCATGCGACCAGGATATTTTATTTGGTGGAGGCGTATGGTACATGAAATGTTGGTATTTGATACCCTTTTATAATCTTTCAGGAAAGTGAAAAACCTCCCTTTTGTATTTTCCGTCCAGTCACAATCAAACTGGATTTCCGGAGTAATGATTTGCTGCGAACGACTGATGTCAGAAATCAAATGATAAACCGAATTTGCAAGGTCCGATATGCTATCCTGCTGGATCAGGTCGAAAACCTGATTGGTAATATATACAACGGGAATGATCTGTATATTTTTAATGCCGGAAGTATCAAATGAAACAGACTGAACCGGAACCGCCCCGGCAGCCATTTGATTCCACTCAACATCAAAATATCTTACATGCAGTGTTTTTACATTATTTTTCACTATTGCGCCTGCCTCGGACTTATCAAGATGGAAACGCGTTCTCCAATAGTAAAACGATATTTCTTTTGATCGCTGTTGGCAGGCGGCACTGACAAAAATCAGTAAAATACATAAGGCAAATTTTGTATTCAAGAAACAAATATCCCTGTTGTGCATTAGAAGCTTTTAAACAAATTATATCCGGGATTTAATGCCTTTCAATTCGCCCTCTTAACAATATCCGACCTTAATAGAAAAACCCCGTTTTTTCAAACAGGGTCTATCAATTTTCAAAAACTTATTTTAAGATATGGCAGCTTTCACTTCCTGAACTTCCTTCTTAGGCTTTTTCAGGTCAGATTTAGAAGCTGTTTCTTTAACAGGCTTGGTTACCAGCGATTTCGTAATCATCTTACCTGCTTTCCGAACCACCTTCTTGAATTTTTTATCATTCAACTTCTTAGGAAATTCTATTAAGGATTCAGTGAGTTTGGCCTCTACCTGGAGTAAAAGAGCTTTTTTCTGTGATTTGAGTGCGCTATGCTTGACTTTTTTTGACATTTCCGATGATTTAATAACAATTTGATAATATGAAGGTAATATAATGGAGAATTATCCAATGTTAAGTTTTGCAGAATTCGTTTGTGAGATTCGGAAAATCCCGCCATCGGCTCATTTAATCAGGGTCAGTTTTCTTGTCTGTTTCCCTAACGAAAGCTGCTCTTCTAGGAGGCGGTGGGATGGAACTTTCTCCTTTAACTGCTTTCCAGATAACTTCAGTAAACTCGTGTTCAGGAACCATATCTTCTTTAGTGAGGTCAAAACCCTCACTTTTCTGCTGCCATACATTATCGACAGTATTTATGGCATTGATGTCTGTTTGGAGCGGCTTTGCATTGAATGTATTTGTATCGGCACGATTTGAAAAACACCTCCACATGGGTTCGGCAGCCGCGTCATATTGACTCATGGGTGGAAAACCCAATAAAAGTTCAATCGTATGAAGCACTGATGTTGTGGAATACATGGTATGATCTACAAAATGTCGCCTGATATAACCACCTGCTAAATATGCCGGGCTCCTGTGTGCATCTACATGATCAGGACCGTCCTGGGCGTCATCTTCTAAAACAAAAACCACGGATTCTTTCCAAACGGCACTTTTGCTTAAATAATCGACGAACATCCCAACTGCCAGATCGTTGTCAGCGCAGTGAGCAAATGGCGTAGGTCGGCCTTTACGGAGCCCTTCGGTATGATCATTAATAATGCGCAGCGTGTTAAGATGGGGAAGTGAGTGGTGTTCAACGAGAGAATCAAAGTCGCGTTTCCATTGACCGACACGGGTTGTATCGCGTACGTGCTGATCCCAGCTGGTATAGTAAGTACAATAGTGGTTTTTAAGAACAGGAATGTTGGGTTTATAATCATCTGCAAATTCACCATATGTACGATAACTGATTCCCGCACGGGCGCAATAATCCCATATAAATCCTTTCTTATTGTTTGCAATGGCTCTATTCCCTTCCGCATCGTATGTTCCACCACGGCCGCCATAACCGGTTGGCCAAGTTTTTTCAAGATAGTCTGTTGCATAAGCTCCCATACTCCAGTTGTGCCCGTCGGCACTTACTTCCGCATCAACGTAAAAGTTGTCCAATAAAACAAATTCAGCTGCCAGTGCATGTAGATTTGGAGTAATTTTCTCTCCAAATAAACACAAACTCGAATCTCCATTTCCTTCTTTCACATCTCCCAATACCTGATCGTAAGTCCGGTTTTCTTTGATAATGTAAAAAACATATTTTACCGGGGAAGAATCTCCAATTCTCATCGGCACAGGATTGTCGCGTTCACCATGAGCCGTCAGTTCCTTTTTTTTATCGTAGGGGGTGTTTTCATACACTAATTTGGAATATCTCGCGAGCTGTTCTGAATTGGGCGTCTTGAAAATACTGAGGGTGCCTTTAAACAAACCGGCTATATATTCAGATTTGACCGCGGATTTGTGATAAGATATATTCATCCTGCTCGTATCAAAGGGCCGGTAACCTGGATTTGGTAAAGAACTTAGCCCTTTCCCATTCGATACAAAAACCTTTTTCCCAATTACTTTAACGCAAGTAGGATACCAGCCTACAGGGATAAAGCCGAGGGATTTCGATGATCCTGGTTTGCTCACGTCAAAAACTGCAAGGCAATTGTTATCAGCGTTCGCTATATAAAGCGTTTTTTCATTCTCATCTAACGCTACTCCGTTGGTTGTAGATCCTACACTTGAGCCAGGGTAAAGCGCTGCATCCAGCGTCTCTAGTACGCTTCTGCTTTTTATATCCACAACGGAAACGGAATTGTCGTTCGCATTGGCCACAAACAATACGTTTCCCTTCCTGTTAATACATAAGTCATTTGGATGATCCCCTACGATTATACTGTCTGAAATTTTCTGTTTCAATATATCAAAAACTAATATTTTTCCGCCGCCCCAAAGAGATATGTACAGTTCCCGCCGATCTCTGGAAAGTTGACAGGTATAAGCTTCTGCCCCCAGTGCAAATGCATGCATTTGTTTTGTTATTAAATCGACTGCATAAAGACTGTTGTTTTCCTTCGTTACAACAAAAAGTGTATGCGATTCGTCATCGATCTGTAATCCCGCCGGAGAAATCTTCATGGGCCATTTTTCGCCCAGTTTTATTTTATCAGTTTCTATGAGCCGACCCTTTTTAATATGATATTTTACGATAACATTATCATTCCCACCCGATGCGTACAGATATTTATCATCTGAGCTGAATGCCAGTCCCAGCCAGGATTCAGGTATGATTACTTCCGAAAGGACCGTGTCGTGAACGGGATCAATAAGTTGGATAGTTTGGATACTTTGACCGTTATTCGTTACGGCTATATATTTTTTGTGAGGCGATACGATTATATTTAGCGGAAGATCTCCCAGCTCTATTGACTTTCCGGAAGGCGTAAGACTCCAGCCGTTGGGGAGTAGGATGCGTTTGTTGGGATTGTCGGGCTGCGCAAGAAGATTACCAGAAACTAAAAGTAAAATACAGATGTAAACAAGAATTTTCAAAATGCTTACTTTAGATTAAAATGATGAGGCTCAAAGCGATAAAAATGTATTATGAAAAATCGTTCTGTCAGGCTGGTAATTTACGTAATCATCGGTTTCTTGGCCGCTTTTCTATATCGATATTTTAAAAGATCATGAATATTTCACAATGAAAGCGGTAATTATTTCCACAGCTTCGTTCAACTTTTTCTTTCTACCCAATAAACACCCTTCATTTTCAAATATTTAATCAACGAATGCCAGGATCTCAATACGGCACGATTTAAGTAGATCTATTTTTATGAAGGCTTTTTATCTGCTATTGGTAATTATTTTTCTTGGCGGCACGGCGTACACCCAAACGAAAAACGCAGCGGCTAAAAAAACGGGACGTCTTACCGCTGCAGGGGCTGAGTTCGCTCTAACTGCAACCAACGATGGTAAATATTATTTTTCCTACCAAAATACGATGGGTAAATCAGGCGATACCACTAAAATTATCTTTAGCAATAAAAAAGAGGCAAATGATTTCATTAATAAAATCGGTAAGGCTTTTTCAGCAAAGGATGGCACTTCTTTTTACATTCAGTATCACTCATATAAAATAAGATTGCTCACTGAGATGAGTGTTGTTTTTATGATCGTCGATGAGCCGGGAAAAGAACAATCAACATTTAGAATTACAAAAGAAAATTATGGGCAGGTACAAGTTATCTGAGATGAAAGTATCAGATAATCTTTAATATCATGATAATTGCTGGATTTTAAAAACGGGGCATTGGCGCGTAGATGCATAATAAATATAAGAAATATTTCATTATGAAATCATATCGGGTACGGATAAACGCAAAATAATAATTTAATAAAGTTTACACCGCAACGAAAATTACTTGTTTTTACTGATGAATTGATAAAAAGCTTCCTGCGCATCATATCCCGAAAGACTCTCCGTATGAAAGGGCATCCGTTGGAGATGTTGGTTCAAAAGACTAGATTTCTGATAGGCCGAAAGTTGTATGCGAATGAATTCCAGGATTTCTGATTGGCAGCCTTCATCGTAAACTGGAAAAACAACTTCAACTCTTGAACGCAGGTTTCTCGCCATCCAGTCTGCAGACCCCAGATATATTCGGGGATTTCCATTATTGTGAAAAATGAATACACGGCAATGTTCGAGATACCTGCCGATTACACGAACGAGGCTTATATTTTCACTCAGTCCCTTTATGCCAGGCCTCAGTCTGCAAACACTTCGTACGATCAATTGAATTTTGACACCTGCACAGGATGCTTCATACAGTGCATCGATCATCTCTTTATCTTCCAGGTTATTCAGTTTGATTGTGATCTTTCCTTCACCACCGCGATTTACAGCATCTATTTCGTTCCTTATAAGATTCTTAAAGCCCGAAATAATATTGAACTGGGAAACGAGCAGGTGTTTGAATCCCGTGGGACGGTTTTCTGAATAGAGGAAATGAAAAACATTCCTTAGCTCTTCGTTCATTTCTGCATTGGAAGTAAAAAGTCCAATGTCGGAGTACATGCCTGCCGTTTTTTCGTTAAAGTTCCCTGTACCATAAAATCCGTATGTTTTTGTAATACCATTTTTAACGCGTGTAATCAATGCTGTTTTGGCGTGTACTTTGATATCGGGTAAACTGTAAAATATTTCGATACCGGCTTTTTTCATTTTCTCCGCCCATTTAAGATTGTTGGCCTCATCAAACCTCGCTTTAACCTCCACAAACGCTTTTACTTTTTTCCCATTTTTCGACGCGCTGATTAATGCATTTACAATATGTGAATCGGAAGCGACCCTGTAAAATGTCGCCATAATCTCCGTGACGTAAGGATCTAGGACCGCCTGGTTGAAAAATATCAGTACATGATCGTAAGACTGATATGGAAAATGCAAAATGAAGTCTTGTTCATTCAAAGCATTAAAGTAATGTTTATACGAAGAGAGTTTTACATGTTTAAGTGGTTTCCATTTACTAAGACCTGAAAGTGTATTTGCAGGTATGGGAAATCCGAAGAAATCACTGGTCTGTAGATATCTACCAGTAGCAGTTAATTCTTCAGGTTCCAGTTTAAAGTATTGCTGGCATATGGTTACTAAATCATCCGGCATGTTCGAATCGAATTGAAACCGGGAAGGTGCTCCAAATTCTCTTTGCTGAAGACTCAGTTTCATCTGATCAGCTATGGCACCAGAATATTCGTCCAGGTTTAAACCTGCATCCCGGTTGAGTTTAATAGAATAGATTCCTTTCACAAGATAATTTTCAAGGAATTTGATGCTGCCAACCCGTATAATATCATCCAGGTAAATAATATAGTGGTTCCCTTCGACGGGTGGTAGCGATATGAATCTGGGTAATACATGACTTGGAATATTCACAAGAATCAACTGATCGGGATCCTCTATGTGTGAAATCTGGCATATAAAATAGAGTGACTGATCTTCCAGGAAAGGAGCATTTTCCTTATTTAGCAAAACAGGCTGCAGAAAGGAAACAACTTGTGTGTTAAAATATTCCTGAATGAACTCAAGATGTTCGCTTCGAATCTGCTCATCATTCTGGTATAGAATAATCTTATTATTTGCAAGTTCGGGAACTATGATATTTGCCAAAATTGTTCGTAAATAATTGGCCTGTCTGTTAGCTTCCGTCCTGACTTCACTAATAATTTCAGCGTAAGAAAGATTTTCTTCTTCATTGTATTCTCCAAGTTTTTCCAGTGTTTCCAGATGAGATACCCTTACCCGGTAAAATTCATCAAGATTTGAGGCATGGATAGCGGCGAATTTTATTTTTTCAGCAACGGGTAGAAGCGGATCAAGACATTCTTCTAAAACTCTTTGATTAAACGCCAGCCAGCTTAAATCGCGATTAAAATAACGCGCTATTTCTGTTGTAGGTTCAATATAATTTTCCATACAAGAAAAGAAAAATCCTTTGAAGTAGTTGAAGTAACATGATTAATGTTACCTGAATGTTAACTCGAAGAACAGCTTTTTTATGATATCCAGATTTCATACGGTCAATTTTAATTCCATGCTATTAGGTTCAATTATATTCCGGGTTTTTGGATGATAGCAATGAGAATTTTCTGATTGCCGTTTAATAGCTGATATTAATAATGACTTAATATTAGAAAACATATTGGGGTTAACTGAAAATATACCTTTCAGTCTTAAAATTTTATATTATGTCAAAAGAACATGCAGAACACCACAAACATGCAGCAATGCATAATGAGAAGGTAGCTGAACATCATCTGGAAGCAGCAAAGCACTATGAAGCGGGTGATCATAAAACTGCCGGTCATCATGCACATGCTGCTCATGCGCATCATTTGCATGCTGAAGAACATGCAAAACATGCGGCAAAACAGCATGCCGAGCACCACGCGAAGTAATTACGATCTTGTTTGAAGGAATTAGTAGAAACCGCAGTCCAAGGCGGTTTCTGCATAATATAGCAGTGTAGACATCACTTGTAATCCCACCTTAGGTTAACCTGGATCTTATCCTGACTAAAAAGCGAGTTCTTTCTTTTTTACTAAATTCTAAACTGTAGTTATTTATGTTTACTTTATTGGGTACCATTAGTCTTCCATTTATTGGCGAGGTTAATTTGCCAGGTTCTATCTTGTTTGTTTTTTTTCTTTGTCTGCTTTTTGTAGTTGCTTTTGAATTTGTAAATGGTTTTCATGATACGGCGAATGCAGTGGCAACCGTTATTTATACCAAGGCCCTAAAGCCTATGGTAGCTGTGCCATGGTCGGGATTTTTTAATTTCCTGGGAGTTTTTACCGGAGGCGTCGCGGTGGCCATGGGCATATTAAAACTGGTCCCTTTAAACGAATTGATGACCTTGCCGGTACAAGTGGGAGCCTGCATGGTGTTATCGGTTCTCGTTGCTTCGATCATTTGGAATCTGGGCACCTGGTATCTGGGCATTCCCTGTTCCAGTTCGCATACGTTGATTGGTGCAATGATCGGCGCGGGACTGGCGTTTACTTATTATTATGGGGGAACCGGTGTGAATTGGGACAAAGCAAAAGAAATAGGGCTTTCGCTTTTGCTCTCACCCTTGTTTGGTTTCGGTGCGGCAGCTTTACTAATGTATTTTCTGAAAAACGTGTTGAAAGCAGAAGCTCTATTTCATATTCCACAGGGTGAAGACAGGCCCCCGATATTAATTCGCGGCTTACTGATTTTGACTTGTACGCTTGTGAGTTTTTTTCACGGAAGCAATGACGGACAGAAAGGGGTGGGATTACTTATGCTTATATTGATAGCGTTTCTCCCTGCAAAATTCGCGCTGGATCATAATATGGCACCGGATAAAATGTCTGCCGCAGTTGTAAACAGCCGGCAGATTCTGCAAAGAGCATCCGCTTCGGGATCGCATGGAATTGTTGATTCCACCCTAAGGATGTTGGAAAAGGCTGAAGCCGCATTAAGTGTTCAGGGATCAGCATCGAGTGCCGAGACATTTAAAACAAGAAAATTGATTCAGGCTGTTTCAAAACAATTGAAAACAGTTGCCACATCCAGCGAGGTCACTCTCACAGCCGATGACAAAAAACAGCTGCTATCGGAATCTGGTAATTTTGGAAAGATGACTGACTACGCGCCGGTATGGGTCATTGCTACCATTTCGATCTCTCTCGGTATAGGCACGATGATTGGCTGGAAAAGAATCGTGCTGACAATTGGCGAGAAAATAGGAAAGGAACATTTAAATTATGCACAGGGTGCAACAGCAGAAATCGTAGCGGCAACTACTATCGGTCTAAGTACAGGGCTTGGCTTACCGGTAAGCACCACACACGTGCTTTCGAGCGGTATTGCCGGTGCGATGGTTGCTTCGAAAGGAACACAAAATCTGAATGGGGGGACACTTAAAGCCATCGCGATGGCCTGGGTATTAACGTTACCGGTTTCTATTCTTTTAGCTATAATTTTGTTTGTTATTTTTCATTTGTTTGTATAACAGCCCTCATACTTTTTGTAATAAAATTTATAAAATGAAAAAAATTCTTGTCGCATCCGATTTTTCAACCTGCGCAGCAAATGCAATGGAATATGCAATGCATATGGCCAAAGTGCTCGAAATAGAAGTACATGTACTCCACGCAATCGGATCTACCGAAGGCGTTTTTAATAACACCTATAATGCTCTGTACATTGAAGATTATTATAAAAATAAACGACAAGCACTGAGCGAATGGGCGAAGTCATTCAGCGATCGTGAAGAACTCAGTGGCGTTCCCGTACACACGGTAGCAGAAGTTGGATCTGTAAGCAGCGTGCTCTCAAAATATATGAGCGAAAATGAAATCGAACTACTCGTTATGGGCACTATGGGTGGAACAGGTATTAGCAGTTTGTTTGGGAGTAATACCAGCACTATGGTGGAAAAAACAAAGACTCCCATGCTGATTGTGCCGCTGGAAACCAAATTTTCCATGAACCCTGTTATTACGCTGGCGACTGATTTTACGACTGATTTTTCCACCGGTGACATTAGCGCGCTGAATGAATTACTCGAAGCTTTCAGCTCTGATCGTTTAACTGTACTCAATGTAATAGAGGGTCCGGATTGGAAAAAGAATGAAGCTGGAGAAGATAAGATAAAAAAATCTATCAATACAACGCGGCTAGACTTTGTTTACATAAAGGAATCGAATCCTATTGAGGGAATCATGAATTTCGTAGTCAGTAATCAGACGGACATCCTTTGTGTAGTGAAAAGACATCATAATATTGTTTACCGGATTTTTAATAAAAGCACGGTGAACCAGGTGATGAATCGTTCTATAAAAGCAATTTTGGTGTTACATGACTGATCGTATCCGATCACGGGCAATTGCTGAACAACTGTAAAAACAATAATTTCATGATCAGTCTGGTAGTATTCGATATGGCAGGAACTACAGTCAATGAAAACAATGTAGTATATAAAACACTTCAGCATTCGATTAATGGAAGAGGGTATGATTTTTCCCTCGATCAGATACTTGCTGAAGGAGCCGGGAAAGAAAAGCTGGAAGCAATAAAAAGTATATTGAAAGTTTATGCCAAAAAAAATGACAACGCGTTGGCAGATGAAATTTATGATGATTTTATTGTTCGTTTGTCCGATGCTTATCAGAACATCGAAGTGCTTCCCCAACCGAATGCAGTTGAGTTATTCAGGATTTTAAGGCAAAGAAATATCAGAGTGGTTTTAAATACGGGTTATGATGCTGATACGGCCGAATCACTAATTGCAAAACTGGGATGGAAAAAGGGAGAGCAGTTCGACAGTTTAATTACTGCGAGTGATGTTGAGAAAAATCGACCCGATCCTGAAATGATCGTTCTGGCAATGGATATATATAATATTCACGACGCAAAAACAGTAATTAAAGTGGGTGATTCGACTATCGATGTAGAAGAAGGGCAGAATGCCGGATGTGGCCTCAGTATAGGAATTACTACCGGAGCACATAATTTTCAGCAACTGCAGTCATCAAACCCTGATTACATCATCAACAACCTCCTTGATCTTGTACCTATTATAGACAGGATGAGCTGAACCGGGGTGGCAAGTTGCGATTCGCGTACAGATTCCAAAAGCCGTTCATTTAGTGTTCAAGCCGGCAATTTGAAATTCTCTGTAAATTTAATGGCAAATCACAGATTTGTTATGAATGAAAAATCATTAACGGCATTTGTACCCTAGTTGATTATCGATCATGGAACAATGGATCTCGATTTTTACAAAGAAGCATTTGATGCGGTTGAAACCAAGCATCTTACCAACGACGATGGCAGTATCCATGTTTCTGAAATGTTTATTGGTAAGGCGATGTTTCATTTTCATGAAGAGTCCTACGACGGCACCACATTCAGTCCGAATAAACACAATGGAACAACAACGATCATTGGATTAATGGTGGAAAATGTAGATTCTGTAATGGAAAGGGCAGTTGCTTCAGGAGCGAAAGAAGTTTCGCCTGCAACAAGTTATGAATATGGGTACAGGCAGGGTAAGCTTCTGGATCCCCTGGGCCACCTCTGGCTTATAGAAATGTTTATATAATATCAGCCTGAATAAGTTAACTTGTACGCCTCAGGCTAAAATTAATAATTTAAAAAGCAGGTTATGCCCGACTGGCTAAGAGCATTAATTGCAGGATACAGCGCCAAGAAACTGGGAGGCGGCTGTTTTAGTACTATTTTGATATTTTTTTTGGTGTATTTTGCTCTGGGGCAGTGTAATCATCCGGCAGTTAAACATGCGGTTTTATCGCATCCTTCCAAGCCAATGGTTGCGAAACTTACAGAAAAGAACACCGAAATCCATTGAATATCAGACGTTTTCATCGAAAGTTTCGCTCGATTTATTCATCCATTTAAATAATTGTTAATCGCAAACTTTTGGGCGTTTTTTACGTTCTATTGGCATGAAAACTATTGTTCGGCTGCCCGGAAAAAATGATTCGGTAAATATTACCGACAAAGTGAAGGAGATCATCCACTATAAACTCGGTCTTGACGTAAATAATCTACATGATGATACCCATTTTCAGGACGATCTGGGTGTTGATTCTCTGGATCTGATTGAACTACGGATGGAAATTGAGAAAGTATTTGGAGTTACTATTACTGATGAAGAATCAGAAACCATGAATACTGTTGGTAGTTTTGTAGCCTGTATAAAAAGCAAAAAATATAGCACCCATTAGCCGGCTTCTGATATTGGCCTCTCCACAAGTTTGTATTTTGTCAACTTGATTTCGATTAACATCTGCTATTAAAGCGAGATTATTTGTAGCAAACACTTCCATAGCTGCCAACACCAAGCGGCCTTATCGAATTAGCACGATGTCCTTTTTTATTGATCATGTGTTGCTCCAAAATATGTTGGTAAAATCGTTAAAAATATTCCCCTTTTAGGGTATTTGAATCTACCATTTCGTTGCACTATCAGCATATATACTGATGTAAGAAGTCGGGACTGCTTTTAGCAGCAGTAATTAAAATTGCAATGAGTATTTGCAAACTTGCGTTACATTCACAACGAAAAATCTTTTTCTGATTCGATTTATAATAATACCTGTTTTTATTATTTTGTTTATTCCGGTAAAACCGGAAGAGGACTATTGCAATTTGAGAAATTCGGCATTCAAAGAAGGAGAGAAGATTACTTATAAAATATATTATACGCTTGCCGGTATGTACGTCGAGTCCGGAGAAGTAATTTTTTCATGTAATCTGGAAAAACTGAACAATATTCCGGTTTATCATTTTTCAGCCACTGGGAAAACATTGCCTTTTTACGATCATTTTTATAAAGTGCGCGACCGCTATGAGGCATACGCTGATACAGAAACACTTAAACCTTATCAGTTTATACGTGATGTAAATGAAGGCGGAAATAAGAAATACGAGAATATCCGCTTTAATCAGGTTTCACATTCGGTCGTTACTGACAAAGGAGTATATAAAGTGAGCGTATGTATACATGATGTGCTGAGTGCCATGTATTATTTGCGAAATATAGATTTCACCAACGTGAAAACGGGCGATAAAATTCCGTTTTCCATGTTCCTGGAAAACCAGATTTATCCATCTTACATACGTTTCCTTGGCAAAGAAATCGTTAAGACAAAATATGGAAGATTTCATGCAATCAAATTCAAACCACTGCTCATAAAAGGGACCCTTTTTGCTGAGGGAGAGAAAATGACTGTTTGGGTAAGCGATGACCTTAATCACGTTCCGCTCAGGGTAGAAAGCGCTATTGTGGTAGGATCGGTAAAAGCCGATATGATGCAATATAAAAACCTCAGGACACCGCTATCCTCCGAAATTCGGTAAAAAGCAATTTTTTTCGGCGATTTATTCATCCCGTTAATCGCAGTTATCCATCGATTCACCGAAGAGTTTTCATAAATCAGGTCATTTTTTGCAATTTGAAGGGTTAAATCCACTCTATGAAAATGATCATGCGATGTCTTGAGTGCCGAATGCCGATATCCTGGGGAGTACATGAATTTTCGCAAAGAATTTATGGACATTCTCTGTGTATGAGAGACCAATATTTATTAGAAGAATCCGGTACCACGGCTCACATTATTGATCTGTATTTGGAGCTTAAGCAAAGAAAATTTCCAGTTGTACTTAATTATTGTGACGGTTTTAAGCAAGTCGACCTGGCTATTCCCGGGAAACTATACATTGAAATCGGCAGCATTGCCAGCCGGCAGCGATATAACGCAATGACTGAATTTGCTCATTCCCTTCATTCACGGGAAGAGAAAATTCCGACAGTGATCATTCCGAACTCATTGATCGAAAATAGGCGAACCTTTAAACATGCAGTAGAAGAATTGTCAAAAGCGTGTAATGTAATACTTGGCCGTGGTTCCTTATTGTCATCCATGATTGCTGTAAAAGCCGTGCAGCTGCAATAAACCCCTCCTATGAAAAAAATAGAATACAATGACGACATCGATATGCTGTTCTCAGCAGGAAAAAACTGGCATGTGGATATCTGGCTTCCGCCAGACGCTCAGATAGCTGAAATTCACCTCAGAATATACAGTTTTACATTTCCTGACTTTGTATATAATCTCAATTGGAATTATATCAGAGGTAATGGAAATCACTTACAAATTCCGATTGATGCATCAAGGATTGGACATTCCAAACCTGAAGAAGTTGTAAGACTAGCCTTTGATATAACCTATTATTCAGACATTCCAGAGGATGGCAAATAGGGATCTTCTTTGCGCAAAGTTTTGGGAAAATAACTATTTATCTTAGCAATAGAATATCCTATTAAAAGCCTGCGCGTTTAGTTAAAATTCTATTTGGTAACTTGATGGGTATTAATTTAATACTTAGATGAAACCAATTACAGATTTTTTCAGTGGGCTCTTCGACACTGATTTGTGGCCGCCCAAATGGAAGTGTGGTTATTGGTCCGACTTTCAAGGCTGGCTATATATCGCAAGTGATTTAATGATCTGGCTCGCCTATTTCATGATACCCATAATTATATTCAGGTACGTTTCAAAGCGGAAGCAGGTTATTAAATTTTCAGGGGTATATCTCTTATTCGCAGCTTTTATTTTGTTGTGTGGTACAACGCATTTTCTCGATGCCTGTATGTTTTGGGTACCCATGTATCGTCTGAATGGACTGGTGAGATTTTTTACGGGTCTTGTTAGCTTATTTACAGTTTATTATTTGATTAAAATTCTTCCCGATGCTTTCAGGCAAAAAACAAGTATAGAACTTGAGAATGAAATTGAAAGAAGAAAACTTGCTGAACGCAGGTTGGAGGAGGTGAATCAGAATTTAGATGCATTTGCGTATGTAGCTTCACATGATCTGCAGGAGCCGCTGAGAAAGATTAAGACATTTTCTTCCATGTTGTATGAAGCCAACGAGCATCAGTTTACAGATGAAAGTAAAATTCTTGCGGGTAAAATTCAACGCTCTACTGATAAAATGCAGACGCTCATACGTGATGTACTTTCACTTTCAACGATATCCAGCACGATAGCATTTGAGGACGTAAATCTGGAAGAAGTAATACGTGAAGTGCTGGATGATCTTGAAATAAAAATTCTTGAGAAAAATGCGATCATAGATTTTGGGCACCTTCCTACGGTAAAAGGCAATAAAAGTTATCTTAGTCAGCTTTTTCTTAACCTGATCAGTAATGCTATAAAATTCACGCATAAGCAGCCAATTATTCAAGTTACAGCAACGCTACAGAATGAATTGGTTATGATTCAAGTCGCAGATAATGGGATTGGTATAAGCGAAAGAGACTTCCTGACAATCTTCGATGCTTTTTCAAGGTTAAATGCAAGTCATGATTTTGAGGGATCGGGTATCGGACTGACCATTTGCAGGAAAATAGTTTCGCTCCATCATGGTTCAATTAATGTGGAAAGTACACCGGGAAAGGGGACTAGTTTTTTTGTTGGTCTTCCGACTGGCCATTAAAGTGTATATTGAATCCCAACACCTGGAACTTTCACATGGAAAAAATATCGGAACGAATTCTTGCTTTTAACCGTACCCGTCTGCCCGAAATGGTGAAACTGAAATATAAATTTATGAAGGAAAACCTGTTTCGTTTTTACAGGGGAACCAATCATATTTTTTATGAAGATTTGGTAAGGGCGCCAGACTTTCCTGATTCTCCGGCGTCCTGGATTTGTGGAGATCTGCATTTAGAAAATTTTGGAACTTACAAAAGTGATAACCGCCAGGTTTATTTTGATCTGAATGATTTTGATGAGGCCATTCTTGCGCCTTCTCTTTGGGAAATTGTACGAATGACTACGAGTATTTTCATCGCATTTGATACTCTTAAAATCGAAGAAAATAAGGCACTGCATATGGCCCAGCTATTCTTAAAGACGATCGGTGAGATGTTCGCAGCAGATAAAGCAAGTTATATTGAAAGAAATACAGCCAAGGGAATCGTCAGAGAATTTTTAAACGCCGTGAACAAAAGAAAACAACAGGATATATTGTCGAAGAAAACGGTGATCAAAAAGAATAAACTGCAAATACTGCTAGACGATCCTAAACACCTTAAACTCGATAAAAAGTTAAAAAAAGAATTGGGCGAGCACATCAGCTTTTGGTTGAAAACGGATGAATACAGCCCGTATAATTATAAAGTAGTGGATGCTGTATTTCGGCTAGCAGGTACTGGCAGTGTAGGAGTAAAAAGATTTGCGGTTTTATTGAAATCTTCCAACGAAATAGGGGAGAAATACATACTTGTGGACATGAAACAATCGGTGCCGTCTTCGCTTGCTCCCTATGTACCATTTAAGCAGCCGGATTGGCAAAATGATGCGGAAAGGATTGTTACGATTCAGGAACGAATGCAAAATCGTGCGCCGGCATTGCTCAGCACGTCGCAGTTTAAGGGAGATCACTACGTTATGCAGGAGATGCAACCCACAAAAGATAGCATCAATTTTAAATTGATAAAAAAAGAATACAGGAATATTTACCAGGTAGTAGCCGATATGGCCATGCTAACAGCTTCATCGCAGATAAGAAGTTCAGGAAGACAGGGTTCTGTCAATGCTGATGAGTTGATGAAGCTCGGAGAGAACAAAGAATGGCAGGAGAGGGTATTAAAATATGCCATTAATTATTCTCATACAGTACGCCGGGACTACCTCAATTTTCTAAAAGATTATTCGCAGCTGATCAGAGATCCAGGCTAATTATTGATTGGGTATTTGTTGCCCCATGTTAGTTCAGCAATGACTTTACAGATGAATAAAGCTGGTCTTTTGTAAACGGTTTGTTCAGAAAAATATCTGCTCCGTTTTCCAGCGCCAGGTCTTTGGCAGCTCCCGCAAAACCTGAAATCATGATGATTTTAATATGCGGATATGCTTTTTTCATTTTAGGAATAAAATCGATTCCAAAGCCGTCGGGAAGTTTGTTATCCAGGATGATAATGGATGGATTTTCGGTCTCCAAATAGGAAGTAGCAGTTGAAATACTTTTCACATGATCCAACTGAACATCTTTCCCTGTAAGCAAAATATTTAACAGCAGACACATATCTGCTTCGTCTTCTACTATGAGGATTTTTTTCATATTTGGCGAGTTTTTCTAATTAAGACAATATTCATGCCACGGGTCTGGCAATTACCTGGCCGTTCATAATGCCCGAATTGCCAAACATCATAGGAACGTCATTAACATTTGTTTCGTCAGCAGTTAACATTTAACAAATACCTGCGATTTACATTTGTCGTTTAATGAAAAACCGCGCTTGAATTTTGTAAAATCGCTTATTTTATGGGTGTTGGCTTTACAGCTGCTGAATATGAGCATATGTAGTGAAGCTTACTGGTTTTACTTTAATGTTTACCAGACCAGCAATTATTCTGATAACCAGGCGGATCCTACGGAATCCATTGTTGAATGGCTTGTGGAATTAAAATTCGGTCAGCAGGACGTTTTTACTTACAACTATAATAATATTGACTCCAAGAACACGGTTAAAGCCGTTACCACATTGACAGACCTCGAAAATTATGCTACATCTATCCTCATAGTGCGACAAGGTAGTGAAGTTCATTTCTTCCCATACATCTTAAAAGTTCAATCTGTACCCGCAGAAATTGGTTCTCCGCCACCGTGGGAATTGCTCACTTGAATCATTTACATCAGCGTTTTTAGCATCCGGGTTCTTTTCCGGACTAGGCTGCTTGCTGCACAAGCATCTATTTTTTGTGCATCTCCAATTCATTCGATATAACTATAACTATGAACAAGGCTTTAAAGAAAATCATCGCATTTTCTCTCAAGAACAAATATTTCATTCTTTTTGCAACCATTCTCCTTGTTATTTATGGGATCATCACATTCAGGAATATGTCTATAGAGGCGTTCCCCGATGTAACCAATACCGAGATTACCATTATTACCCAATGGCCCGGCAGAAGTGCCGAAGAAGTAGAAAAATTTGTGACTATACCGATCGAAATTGGACTTAATTCCGTTCAGAAAAAAACGAGTCTGCGATCCACCAGCGTATTTGGTTTGTCAATGGTTAAATTGATTTTTGAAGATGAAGTGCAGGATAGCTATGCGCGGCAACAGGTTAACAATTTATTGGTCAATGTAACCCTGCCCGACAATATAAATCCGAATGTTCAGCCTCCCACTGGTCCCACTGGTGAAATATTTCGATATACGCTCGAAAGTTCAATAGGTCGAGATCCAAGAGAATTAAAAACGGTGCAGGATTGGATCATTGATCGACAGATCCGTTCAGTTCCCGGAATTGCGGACATCGTGAGTTTCGGAGGTATGGTGAAAGCTTATGAAATCAAAGTGAATCCTCAGCAGTTGAATTCATTGGGCATTTCGGAACTCGATGTATATAACGCCGTGAGCAGAAGTAATATCAATATCGGAGGAGACGTAATTGTGGATAATTCGCAGGCGTATGTGGTTCGTGGGATTGGCCTTTTAAATGATATCAATGAAATTAAAAACATTATTATCCAGAATATAAACGGGATACCCGTTTTAATAAAGGACGTTGCAGACGTTGAAATTTCAAATCAACCAAGACTCGGCCAGGTAGGAAGGTCTGACGACATTATAATAAATGGGAAAAGCACCATCAAAGACAGTTCCGATGTGGTTGAGGCAATTGTGTTGATGCGTAAAGGAGAGAACGCAGCGCAGGTGATCAAATCGTTAAAAAATAAAATATCCTTTATCAATGAAAAAGTACTGTCACCCGACATTCAGATTGTGCCTTATTATAACAGGGAGGACCTGATAAAATATGCCACCCATACTGTATTGCATAATCTCGTTGAAGGAATTTTGCTCGTGACTCTATTGGTATCGCTATTTATGTTTAACTGGCGGACGACGCTGATTGTTTCTTTAATTATACCCATTTCTTTATTGTTTTCGTTTATCTGTCTGCACCTGATGGGCATGTCGGCCAACCTGCTCTCACTGGGTGCTGTGGACTTCGGGATTATTATTGATGGTGCCGTAGTAATGGTCGAGGGAATGTTTGTTGTTCTCGATAATAAAGCAAAGGGAATAGGTATGGAGCGATTTAATAAGCTTAGTAAAATGGGGCTTATTAAAAACAAGGGAGGTGAATTAGGGAAAGCTATTTTTTTCTCGAAGCTGATTATTATAACGGGATTACTTCCGATTTTTTCTTTTCAGAAAGTGGAAGGAAAAATGTTTTCGCCACTTGCATACACACTTGGGTTCGCATTACTTGGCGCGCTTATTACTACGCTTACGCTGGTGCCCGTACTGATCGATATATTACTCCATAAAAATGTACATGAAAAACACAATCCTATTGTTCATTTCCTAACAGATATCATGCTTCGTGGATTTAATTTTAACTATAAACACCGGAAGCTGGTTATTATTTCTTCCGTCTCGATGATCGTTGTTGGGTTTTTTGCATTTAATCTGCTCGGCAGTGAATTTCTGCCGGAACTGGATGAAGGTGCCATATGGATTCGGGCGCAGCTGCCTTATAGCGTGTCTCTTCAAAAATCGAGCGAAGTGGCTAACCAGATCAGAGGCATGATCATGGAATTTCCTCAGGTTAAAAGCGTTGCTTCGCAGACAGGCAGACCTGATGATGGGACAGACGTAACGGGGTTTTATAATAATGAATTTGACGTAATACTCTATCCGGAAGAACAATGGAAACACGAAATTTCAAAAGAGGATCTGATTAATAAAATGCAGAAAAGAATTTCCGTGATTCCTGGTATTGATTTAAATTTTTCCCAACCAATAAGTGACAATGTAGAGGAAGCAGTATCTGGCGTGAAGGGATCGATCTGCGTAAAAGTATTTGGCGATTCACTTAACTATATGGAACAGAAAGTGACGGAAGTATACGACATACTAAAAAAAGTCCGGGGGATTTCAGATCTGGGAGTGATCAAAAATATTGGGCAACCCGAGTTAGATATCGATCTTGATCAGGATAAAATGGCACTATACGGTGTTGCCACAGCCGATGCAAATGCAATCATTCAAATGGCGATCGGTGGAAAGGCAGTTACGCAATTGTATGAAAGCAGGGGAATTGAAAAATTTGACGTTCGGGTTCGCTTCCCAGAAGAATTCAGAAAAAATCCAACTGATATAGGAAATATTATGGTGCCTACTATGAGCGGTTCAAAAGTTCCCATTAGAGAAATTGCAACCATTACAAAAAAGACCGGTGCCTGCCTGATATTCAGAGATGACAATGACCGGTATGCTGCTCTTAAATTCTCCGTTCGGGGAAGGGATATGGGAAGCACCATCGCAGAAGCGCAATCGAAAACGGATGGTATTGTTAAACTAAAAAAAGGATATTCCATGGTTTGGCAGGGAGATTTTGAAAATCAGCGAAGAGCCCAGAACAGACTGGCAGAAGTAGTTCCCATAAGCCTTATACTCATATTTCTTTTGCTTTTTGTAATGTTCGGAAGTCTTAAAGACGCTGGTCTGGTCTTTCTAAACGTGCCCTTTGCCATTGTAGGAGGTATTGTAGCATTACTGATCACCAGAACAGATTTCAGTATTTCCGCAGGTATTGGTTTTATTGCATTGTTTGGAATCTGTATACAGGATGGTGTTTTACTGATAACCGTTTTCAAACAGAATATCGAAATGATGAAAACGGGCAGGGGTGCCTTATATGAAGCAATTAAACTAGGCGTTCATTCCAGGATAAGACCCGTAATGATGACCGCACTCATGGCAGCAATCGGTTTGTTTCCCGCGGCTATTTCTTCCGGAATTGGTTCGGAAAGTTCGCGCCCATTGGCCAGGGTTGTAATTGGAGGAATTTTATGTGCTATGTTATTTTCATTGCTGGTGTTCCCCCTTATATTCGGATGGGTATATAGGAATATCGACAAAAAAGAGAACGCTTCTTAAAATCGGAGTTGTCCTAAATACTAAACTTTCAGTTCGGAGTCGTATCAACTATTTCTGTATAATGAAATTGGCCATATATGCCAGGCAAACAAGTCCAGAAGTATAGATTGCGAGAATATACACGGTTGCCCCGATGTGGTTGAACTTAAGTTTCTCGGTGTTTAAGGTGAACTTAAAAAAGAGTACCGCTGTATAAACAAAAGAATACCAAAAACGCCTGGTGCCGGTAATGTGACTGTAGTCTTCTGGTATTCTATCTACTGTGTAAACATTGTTATTCAAATATTCGAGGCGTGGAAAATTGATTGCAGAATATAGTATGATGAAAAATATGGTCCACAAAAAAACGAGTTCTTTATTATAGCCAAAATTCCACCAGAGAAGATCGATCCAGTAAAAAGGTTTGGTCCACCATTTCTTATAGAATTTAAATCGCCGGTATTCAATATCGAGTTTTCTGTAGCTTTCTTTTTGTCCGTGCAGGTTGAAATTATTCAGCAATCCCTCGTACATCGATTCCTTCTCATCGTCTGACACCTTTCGTTTTATCATGTCATCAGGGGACCTGATACTATCCGGAACCAGCAGGCGAAAATGGATATAATCCAGATGAAATTGTGAAATGTCGGTTTTGTACAGGATTACGAAGTGTGGTTTTTCAATTACCAAACCACTATCCCTGAATTTGGCGACTGTCAGATCTATTCCGCTCGGAATTTTTTGTGTGTTATAAGAGAAATCGATGGTATCAGGAAGGTAACTTCCCGCAAAAATCAATTCCGTAGCCGGTGAGAACTGCAGATTGTTGAAAGATGTCTTGCCGTTAAATTCAGCTTCTGAAAAATCGACGGATCCAAGAAAGTTACTTCCCGAGAAATCAGTTTGGTGCCTGAATTTCACTCCCGTAAAATCGACGCCTTTTGTAAATGTGGCTGAAGTAAAATCGCAGTAATCTTTAAAAGTTGCCCCTATTAATTCCGTTCCTTCATTGAAATTAGCACTGGAAAAACTCGCCACCTTATCAAACTGAACGGAATCAAGATACACCATTTGCTGAAAGGTGGAAGATCTGAACGAGGCGGGTTGTTTTACTTCAACAAATACAAAATAGGTTGGTTCCGTATGTACTTTTCGTAATACTTGCGTTATCGATCTGTTTTCAAAACGCAGCGTGTCAGTTATAGTTGAATCCAATTTCACAGCTTCCTGTGACCTCGCCTTGTGGGTGCAGATGAAAAATGTAATAAATAACAGTAAACCGGTGTTCCTGGTCATGGCGGATGGATTCGGTGCAAGATATTTTTTATTTACCGTTTTCAATAGCTTAACAATTGGTGAATTTTTCTTCATTCTGGTTAATACTCAATATCTTAAGATGTATTTTGGGAGTTTTATTGTTATCAAAAGAGTAGTAACCCGGAAAATATTGAAATAAACAAAAGGAATCTTTCGTTAGACTTCTTCTAACAAGACTTTAAAATAACTATATGAAAAAACTATTCCTTTTATTTTCTGTGTTCATGATATCTGCCACGTTCTTGCTGGCTCAACCTCCTCCCAGGATCAATATCGACGTAATCGTTGGCAATCGACCGCCAGCTCCGAATGAGGTAAACCTCATGAGGGTGGAGGAAGCCAATCATCCTAACGTGACGAATGCGATGCACGATATAGAAAAATCCATGAAAGCCCTGCACAACGCGCCTGACGATTTTGGGGGCCATAAAGCACAAGCTGAAGCTGATCTGAAACAGGCCTGGATTTCTCTGAGAAAAGCGTTGTACTTTAGATTATATCAGGATACACATTGATATTTTACTGGCTTTTGTAATTAACCCATTATAATTGTAATGCCCTTCGGTAATGAAGGGCATTTTATATTTAATAATTTGCAGAAGCATATATCAACCACGTAATATCATAAACTTATCAAACCATGAAACTCACAAAGCAAATCGCTCAACAATACAGGGAATTGTATTGGGGCGGTAACTGGACCGGAGTTAGCCTGAAAGAAAACCTGTAAGGCATAGACTGGCAACAGGCCACAACAAAGATTTATACTTTTAATACCATTGCGGCTCTGGTATTTCATATGAATTATTACGTGGAAGCGGTAATTATGGTATTAAAAGGCAAAACACTTGCTGCAAGTGACAAATACAGTTTTGCTCATCCGCCAGTTCTGTCCCAAAACGACTGGGATCGGTTATTGGATACATGCTGGGCAAATGCTGAAAAGTTTGCCGTAATGGTTGAACAAATGCCAGAGAACAAACTCTGGGAAATATTTTCGGATGGCAAATACGGAAACTATTACAGAAATATTTCGGGAGTCATTGAACACGCGCATTATCACCTGGGACAGATTGTTCTTATAAAAAAAATTATTCAGTCAGGGAAATAGGCTTCAGCTATTTCTCTGAGTTCTTAAAAGCTTCTGTGAAGATCATTGATTCCTTATAATGGGGTATTTTATCCCCGAATTCATGTTTCCAGTCATAGAAGGGGGAGTTTTCCTGAGTGAAAAACGATAGGCTTGAGTTTTGCTAAAGAGCATCGATCTCTTTATCTAAAATTTTCTTTTCTGTAATACGTGAATAAAGATAAAAACACCGAGGTTTCCGGCGGCAGTTCTATTGGGTTTAGAATCGGACTCATTCTGTTCGTCTCCTTAATAATCCTGGCGGTAGCTTATTGTGGTTTACAGGTTCATACACTCTCAAAACGTCAGGAAGCTGTTAAGAGAGATTATATGGTGGTGAACAGCGTTTCGTTCGGACTTCTTTCGGTTGATGAATGGAGGGACAATATTGTCACGGCAGCCAAAACCCAGATTCAGAAATTTCAGTTAACAGCCCAGCAGAATGCAGACCTGAAAAAGGAAATAGAACAGATTTTAAACGCATTGCTTAATAAAGTTGTAGACTCCATCGAAAAACCAAGTAAAAATGTTGGTAAAAAGCTGGAGAAAGCGGCATTTAATGCATTTGTGAAGGAGAAGAAGTTGCACGATGAGGTTCCCGGATATTCGCAAAAAATTATCGATGAAATTAACAAACCATCGAGTTATAACAGGCTGAAGAGAATTGCACAATCGGAAGTGGATTCACTTGGAATCCAAACCTACGATAGTTCGAAGAATGCAGAGAAAACCCTGATGGACTCAATATTCAAAAAGTACAATGCAGGCGACAAAGCATCTTTTGAACAACAAACGGAAACGGATCTGGCTGTCATTAAAAAGCAAACCTATGATTGGGCATTCGGCATGCTAGGAGGCATCATGCTCATACTTTTTATTTGGTGGCTGGTCAGGAATCGCCCTGAAGTGCATACTCCACTATATATTTTGTCGATTGTTTCTGCACTTATCCTTTTGGCTGTCGGACTTACTACGACGATGATTCAGATTGATGCACGAATAAAGTCTATGGATTTTCATCTACTGGGACAGAACGTATCGTTTAAGGACCAGGTACTTTTTTTTCAAAGTAAAAGTATAGTCGACGTAGTGCACATCCTGATTCAAACCGGTAAAGTAGATTCCATGATTGTGGGGGTGCTTATTCTTGTATTCAGTATTTTATTTCCTATAACGAAACTAATGTCAACAGGTATCTATATGCTGGACAAAAGGAAATGGGCAAAGAATAAACTGATCCACTATTTTGCTTTCGAATCGGGTAAATGGAGTATGGCCGATGTTTTGGTCATAGCTATTTTAATGACATTCATAGGTTTTAATGGTATCGTGAATAGTACGTTGTCTGATCTGAATATGAATAATGGTACGATTACCAGTTTAACGACAAACAACACAGCCATACAGCCTGGCTATATCATCTTTATTGGATTCGTGTTTTACAGTTTTACCTTATCCTATATTCTTCAAAACATCACTCACCTGCGTCATATTATCGTTGTAGATAAAAAGTAGATATAAATATAAAAATGAAAGTTTACACTTGTAGCAATTGCCAAAATCTGATTTATTTTGAAAATAATATTTGTCTTAAGTGCCAATTCGCCCTGGGATTTAATGCGGGGCCATTGGAACTGATTACACTTGTTTCGGAAAACAATAACCTGTTCTCGAATATTAAAAATAAAAATCAAAAATTCCGTTATTGCAAGAATGCCGAGCATTCCACCTGCAACTGGCTGATTCCATCAGAACAGGTTGGCGATTATTGCCAGGCTTGCGATCTCAACAGGGTAATTCCGGACTTATCGAATAATGAAAACCTGAAACTTTGGAAGAATATTGAAGTGGCAAAACACCGGCTGGTTTATTCGCTACTCAGATTAAAATTGCCAGTGAAAAAAAAATCAGGAAACGAAGAAACTGGTATTGCATTTGATTTTTTAGCGGAAACTTCGGCCGAAAAAGTGTTAACGGGCCATGATTTGGGTACGATCACTCTAAACATAGACGAAGCCGACGAGGCCGAACGGGTAAAACATAAGACCGATCTGGGAGAACGATACAGAACACTGTTGGGGCATTTCAGACATGAAATAGGTCATTATTACTGGGAAGTACTTATCAAAGACTCGCCGGTATTATCAAATTATCGCGATCTGTTCGGTGATGAAAGAGAAGACTACAGTAAGGCACTTGAAAGACATTATAAAAACGGATCGCCAGCAAACTGGAGCGAAAACTATATCAGTGCCTACGCAACTTCTCATTCCTGGGAGGACTGGGCTGAAACTTGGGCCCATTATCTGCATTTGATGGACACTATGGAGACAGCCTATTATTTTGGAATTAACATTAAGCCGGAAACCGGAATAAAAATAAAAGAGGTTCAGGCTAATGTAAATCGTGATCCTTATGAAGTCGCAGATTTCACTCAAATATTCAATACATGGCTTCCCTTGACGTTCGCGCTGAACAGCTTAAGCAGGAGTATGGGATATTCAGATTTTTATCCTTTTATCATTCCTGAGCCTGTGGTAAAAAAGCTTCAGTTCATACATCAGCTATGTTCCGGCCAGCGTCTTCAGTAAAATCCCTGAATAAATGGCTTTTCAATCATTTCGTTTAAAGTTATTTTATGGATCAGACAAAAAAAAACAGAAGCGCCGGAATTAGCGAAAGATTTGCCGTAAGCGTAACAAAAGCAACTGGCAGTACTGGTGCATTTATCCTAGCTTTAATGATCGTAATTGTATGGGCAGTTTCGGGTCCTTTCTTTCATTACTCAGAAAACTGGCAGTTGATTATCAATACAGGAACAACTATTATAACTTTCCTGATGGTCTTCTTAATCCAGAAAGCACAGAATAAAGACTCTCTCGCCATTCAACTAAAATTGAATGAACTCGTGGCGGCTCATGAATTTGCAAGTAACCGACTTGTAAACGTGGAGAATTTATCTGAGGAAGAAATGAAGGTAATCCAGAAATATTATGCCGGGCTAAGTAAACTGACGAAAAACGAAGAAAGTCTTCAGCAGTCCCATTCTATTGATGAAGCTTCGCATCTGAATCAAATAAAAAAAGAAAGGGAAAACGAGATCATAGAAAGATTGGATGATAAAAATAAGGGCAACTAAATTTTTGGTAGGTCACAAATAAAATTGCGATTACTTAGTAACTTGTGCATATTTTCAATATGCGCCCGATATTTCTTTCGATAGTAATTTTCATTTCTTATTGCGGGGAGGCACAGAAGGCTAACGTGTGCGATGGTCCCTACGTCGAATATAAAAAAAATTACATCATTGTAAGATCGGTAGACAGTAACAGATCTGCAGTCCTCGATTCGTTTCCCGTTTCAGAAAAGAGTAGCCATTTACTGTCTATTCATTTTTCAAATCATCAGGGTTGGGATTTTACGGTTCCTTTTCGAAATAAAATAAAAAACGAACCATCCTTGTCCCCCGGTGCAGATAAAATGCTTGCTATTTCTGATATCGAAGGGGAGTTTGAAAATTTTCGCAACCTGTTGATGGCAGATCATGTGATGGATAGTTTATACAACTGGACGTATGGGAATGGCCTGCTTATCGTTTGCGGAGACCTCTTCGACAGGGGTAAGGATGTCGCGGCTGAACTTTGGTTATTGTATAAACTGGAAGATGAAGCCATCGCAAGTGGTGGTTATGTTCATACAATTCTAGGAAATCACGATATTATGAATCTCAGTGGTGATATACGATATGTGCATCCCCGCTATATTGAAGATGCGAAAATCATCGGAAAGAATTATGTTGATCTGTATGATAAAAATTCAGAATTGGGAAGATGGCTGCGTAGCAAAAATATAATTGAAAAGATTGGAGATAATCTTTGTCTGCATGGCGGCATATCACCCAAAGTGCTGAAAATCCGGTGGGGGATAAATAAAATAAACACTAATTGCCGCCCCTATTACGATTTGGGTGACAGTCCAGAGCAGTTTTCTGATACGACACTTTGGGCTTTTTTCGACGGAAATAACATTTCTCCCTTTTGGTATCGGGGATATTTTACAGAACCAAAAGCAACACAGGAACAGGTCGATAATACGCTTGCTTTTTATCAGTGTAAGCATATTATTGTAGGACACGATATCATCGAAAACATTGGGATTTTTTATCAGGGAAAGGTATTCGGGGTCGATGTAAATGAACATGAAGGTCATTCTCAGGGTTTAGTAATAGAATCGGGTAATTTCTACAGAATCGATCTAAATGGGCATAAATTTTTGTTATCTCCATAGTAAGTTGATCGGCATATCATAATCTCAGGATTGCCCTCTACCTTTGGTTATATCCGGATGGAAACAGAAAAAATTACATATCGTTTTCCCAAGGGACTTACCATATTCCAGACTATTGCGCGATCTTTCCGTTCATCACGACGCCCAATACAAACCATCTCGGAGAATATGTCCATTTACGCAGGAACTTATTCTGCGGCGCTACCGGGAAACCAGCATTTTATTCTCACGCAGGATCCTGGTCTGATAAATTATGTGCTTCGTGAAAATCATACAAACTATCAAAAGTCGGCTCTGACATCTACACGCGGGGGCCGGTTGTTCGGCAATGGACTGCTCTTTTCAAATGGCGCCTATTGGTTACGCCAGCGAAGAATGATACAACCCAGTTTTCATCAGAAAAAAATACAGAGTCTCTATGAGATAGTTGTAAAAACGACGGAAGAATTCCTGGCCGAATTTCCGGTAGGTAAACAGATAGATGTTTACCCATTAATGCATCAACTTGCTTTTAATATCGCGGTCAGATCACTGTTTGATATCGAACTTACCTCAAAGCAAAGCGGGGATTTAAACAGGATCTTTAATGAGCTTCAGGATTTTTTCATGAACGATATCAATTTACCTATTCGGAGATTATTATATCCGATTACAAGGGAAGATCGGGTGAATTTAAAGAAGTCGGTCGAATTGAGAACGATCATTCTCGAAATTATCCGCCAGCGAAAGTCAGATCCGAAAGAATACCATGACCTGCTCGATCTTTTGTTAAATGCCCGGTATGAAGACACCAGAGAGGCAATGTCTGAAGATCAGATTATCGATGAAGTCTTGATTCTTTTATTTGCGGGACATGAAACGACGGCCAACACGTTATCCTGGTTCCTCTATCATGTAGCCCCTCACAAAAAGATCCTTGAAAAGATCAGCGTTGCCATTCAAGAAACCAATGTATTCGACAGCATGAAGAATGATTATCTGCAGGCTGTCATCAATGAGTCCATGCGATTGAAACCTGCTGCATGGATTACTGACCGTGTGGCTTTGGCAGATGATGCATTTGGAGAATATTCTTATCCCAAGGGCACAATTGTGATTCCTTTTTTCTATGGACTGCATCGGCATGCCCATTATTGGAAAAACCCTGAAATCTTTCATCCAGAAAGATTCATTGATGAGTCAGGTAAAATAAAAAAGCATCCTGCATATTTTCCTTTCGGAGCAGGCCCGCGCATGTGCATCGGGAATAATTTTGCCATGGCCGAAATAAGCATTTTTGTTCATTGCTTTTTTAAGCAATTCAACATTTTGCCTACAGCCCAGGTGCCGGAAATGAAACCTCTCATCACACTACGTCCGGACAAAGTAGTGCTGGAGATTAATAAAATAGTCTAAGCATTTCATGGTTGTAAGAATATAATCGAATACTTACTGTTTATTTTAATTAAAATGGCGCCTGAATTAATATCAGCGCGTCGGTGATTTTTTAAATCCGAAAATACTTACTCCGACAGTAATACCGAGGTATCCATTTTTATAAACGGACGAAGAAGGAGGATATCCTTGTGAAATATAGGTGGAATAAATGGAAGGAGCGAAATTATAGGCCACGCGAACATTCAAATGATGAAAATCAAAACCGACCCTCAAAGTAACCCCAGTTTTACCTTTTGTCACAACGTACTGACCGTATTCGGATGTTGATGGTAACCCGCATCCACCCGAAAAGGAACTATTGGAAAATCCATAACCACCTCCGCCATATAATCGGAAGGTTGCATTGGAGATAAAATAATAGTCAAAAGTAAGCATCGAAGAGCCAGTCGTTTCCATATTATAAACGACTCCCTCAAATTGAACGCCTGCCCTATACCGATTGGCAAATGTATAGGCGGGGTTTATATTGAGAACTACGCCATTATCATTTGAATGGTAGCTATTGTATTGTTGAAAGGCAATCCCAAATCCCATTTCAACGTCAACAGGTTTATATACGGGACTATTCTGAGCGTTTCCATGAACAGATGAGACCAGGCTGAGGATAAGAAAGAGGGGATTATTTTTCATGTGAGGGTTGTTCATTAATTAAACAGACATAAGGTTCTGTGAAATACGCTGCTTTTAAATTGTTAAAGTCTGTTGACTTAAGAGTTTTCACTTAGTCTATGGAACTAAAAATAGGTGGGAAATGGAGCGAATTCATTCAGACTGTTAAAACTTTCAATGCGGACCAGGGCCTCAGACAAAATATAGCCAAACTAACTGACTACCTGATGAATTTGGATAAGAAAGTTTCAAGGTAAACTACATTCTCTCACACTCTCACACTTTCTTCATGGAAGCTTCTGTTTTATTTCGCCACAGTCCGGCATCTGACTTCCGTAATAGGGGTTTTTGATTTCGGCTTCTGAGGACAGCCAATAAGCTTTTTTCATCGGGCAATAGTCTTCATATATTACCTGCCTGCCTGTATTTGCAGATTTCACCAGTGTATACATATTCAAAGAAAGGCTTGCAAAGTGTTCCCGCTGGTGCTCGATTTTTTGTACTTCAGAAATATGTCGGGCATCAAGACTTAATTTGTTTATGAGGGACATAAACACTTCATGTTCTTTATTTGTGAGGGTTGTCATGTCGATATTGTTGATCGCTTTTAACAGAAGTCCAGCCTGTACTGAAGCCTCTGCTGCATTGGACTTTATAAGCGCATCTTTAACAGCGTAATACAAATTGAGCACATCGGAAAGAGAATTGCCAACCTGGAGTTCTGCCCGCAATTGGACTGGCAAAACAAACAGGATCACTCCCAATAGTAGTACAGAAATCTTTTTCATATTGATAGATTTATTGAATAGATGGCTTTACCGGCTTCAAAGCGCAATAGTACTAATTTTTCGTAGATTTGAAAGGATGCCTTTTGCAGTGGGTTACCCCTTCTTTAACAACCATTCTTCATTTCATTATGAAAATCAAAGCCATTTTATTACTGTTGGCTTTTTTCATTTATAATCCTTGCTTCCCGCAAACGTATCCGTTCATAAATTATTCGCCAAAAGATGGATTGATCAACAATCGAACACGCCAGATCTATCAGGACAGGCATGGCCTTTTATATGTTGTTACTTACGGCGGACTCAGTGTTTATGACGGCTCACGCTTCACAAACTATACATCCGGAAATGGTCTCCCAACGAATACGTTAAATGACATTATGGAGATGGGTGATGATACGATATGGGTCGTTCCCAATGCTGCTTCGGTTTTTACCCTGATAAATGGACGGCTCAAAAAACTACTAACCAGTGATGGATTTTGTCCGGTCATCAACAAAATGTTCAGAAGTAGTGATGGTACTTGTTATGCGCTGGCCGATGAGGGTTTGTTCAAATATGAAAATAATAAATTTACCCGTGTGCAACTCAAAGGAAGCGATGGCCGCGATGCCGGCGGATTTTTCAAAAACATTGTGGAACGTAATAACAGACTTTACTTGATCACAGATCCAAATATACAGTCAATTGCCGGACCAGGACGTTTGCTTGTATTTGACATCAAAACAAAACAATTGATTATTAATAGCGACCCAATAGCATATTTCATTGCCATCTCTCCCGCCGGAGATATTCTTTTATCTACCAGGTTCGGAATTAAAGCGTTAGATGAAAAAGCCCTCCTCCAAAATAAAATCAGTTTCGGTTTACCGCCCCAACCATACACGTCTGTGTCCGGTTTTGTGTCCAATTATATGTATTTCGATCGTCAGCAAAATTTCTGGATTTGTACTTCGGGGGGTATTTTAAAAATTGACAAGCTGGGTCATGTTAAAAAATTTACTGCAAGCAATGGACTCACTACAGATAGTCAGTCTTCCATTTTTCAGGATAAGGAAAATACGATCTGGTTTACAAACGAACAAACAGGTATTAGTAAATTGGTAAATCCCCAGTTTGAATTTTATTACCGGATCAAACCGGGTTTTCTGACAACTGATATTTTTACAGAAAATCGTTCCGACAGCGTATGGTTTTTAGACGGTGTGCATTGCAGGCTGCTGCTTCAATATAAGAATAGATCTGAAGAGTTCAGGCTGGAAAAACCTGTCGCTCCTCCATATCGGTTCTTTTATATCGGTGGAAATAAAAATTATCTGACGGACTTATTCAACGTATATGAATGCCGTTTGACCGGAAATAAAGCATCGCTTAAAATAATCCACAGCAGTGATTCAATACAAAATATAAACCTCGCTTTTAGTTTTTTACAATCTGATCATCGGAATAACCTGATTCTTATATCAGCAGCTATTACTGCTTTGATGCCGGACAACAAATCGTATTCATATCCTCTGGGATACTTTGCTGACGCTTGTAAGGTAACCCCGCAAAGCCATTTATGGGTTGCAACACGTGGGAACACGATGTTCGAATTCGATATTCATCCGGACAACACCGCTCATTATTTTACGCTTCTACATCAGTACAACAGCGAATTGCCGAAAGTTAGTCCACGTTCTATTACCGTTGATCAGACAGGAAATGTATGGGTAGGCACTCGTGACAATGGCCTGTTTTGTTTCTTATTTGACAGCTCGCGGAGTATTATCTCATGGAGGCAAATTACGATCAATGATGGTTTATCCGATAATTTTATCAACTATCTCTTTACAGATTCAGATGGAAGTATTTGGGCCTGCTCGCAGGGAGGAATGGATAGAATCAAATTTAACAGTGGTCATTATCTGATTGAAAATATTACCAGAAGTAACAATGTGTACCAGTACATTTCGAAAGTACAAACCAGTAAGGGGAACGTGCATTGGGCGCTTACTGGCGGAAGTGTAATAAAAATCTCACCAGATTCCGCCGGCCCACCTGGTTTTCAACCAGCCATTATGCTGCGAACAGTTCATGAGGGTGTCGATCCCATTGATGTAAAAAATGCCCCTATTTCTCTTTCATATAAACAAAATAATCTGCGCTTTTCTATGGCGGTGCCAAGTTTTATTGATGAACAACCTATACGATACAGTTATTTGCTCCTCGGCAGCGGAGAAAAAAAGTGGTCTGAGCCATCAACCCAAACAATCCTCAATTTTGCCGGACTCGCTCCGGGTAATTATATACTAAAGGCTAAAGCCCATTTTATTAATGGCCGATACCAGGATTCGGAAACATCTTTTTCATTTAATATACTTCCCCCATGGTGGCAGAGATGGTGGTTTAAAGCAATTGCTGTATGTATGACGCTGGTTCTTATAGTTTATGCAATACGATCATATTACCAGGGAAAAATAAAAAAACAGCGCTTCGAATTTGAAAAAAAAGAAGCCATCAAACATGAACGCACCCGTATTGCAACGGATATGCACGATGACTTAGGTGCAGGTTTGGCAAGAATTCGTTTTCTCAGCGAAAGTATCCGCAGAAAAAAACCGGAGGACCCGTCCTATCTTCCGGAAATAATTAAGATATCATCTTTTAGCGACGAAATGATTGAAAAAATGGGTGAAATCGTTTGGGCTATGAATGAAAAAAATGACACGATGGCGGACCTTTTTGCTTTTACACGTTCTTATGCTGCCGACTATCTCCATAACCACGGAATAAGTTATGATGTCGAACTCCCTCACGACAGCAATTCACTCTCTTTAAGTGGGGAATCGAGACGCACAATTTTTTCTGGCAGTAAAAGAAAGTCTTTTTAATGTCGTTAAACACGCCCATGCAACCCATGTCCACATCCGGTTTCAGTTGAATGAAGAGTTGAATATCGAAATTCGTGACAATGGAAGAGGTATTGACTGGGATAAGCTCAGGCCACACGGAAACGGCATCACCAATATCAGGAAAAGGATACATTCTATCAATGGCAGGGTGCAATTCTTCAATGAATCAGGTACGGTCATTAAAATTGCCATTCCGGTTGAAAAAGACTGATTTTGATATTTGATGACTCACTAACCTTTGTTCTATTGCAGTTCATAATGATTGCTCTTACTTTTGCAGATGCCCATCTCTGTTGCTATTATTGAGGATTTGCAGGAAATCAGGGAAGGTCTGATTAATTATATTGAGCCTGACAAGGAACTTAAAGTTGTTTGTGCTGTCGCAAGTGCCGAAGAAGCGATGATCAGACTTCCCGCCGTACAACCTGATATCGCAATTATGGATATCAACCTACCGGATATGAACGGGATAAATTGTATCAGGGCAATCAAAGATGATTGCCCTGCAACTCAATTCATGATGTTTACCATTTATGAGAATGACGAAAAGATCTTCGAAGCTTTAAAGGCAGGCGCATCGGGATACCTGTTGAAAAATACGGATCCAATGCAAATACTTGATGCAATAAAGGAACTTTACAACGGTGGTTCTCCGATGAGTCCGAATATTGCACGCAAAGTCGTAAATATATTTCGGGAAAAAAAAGACAGTGCCATTCATTCAGTCTTACTAGGAAAAAGGGAAAATGAAATACTTGAATTGTTGTCGAAAGGATTGTTATATAAAGAAATTTCTGATCACCTCTCCCTTGCAGTGGGAACGGTAAGGCAACACATTCACAATATCTACGAAAAACTTCACGTACATAATCGTACGGAAGCTCTGAATAAGGTTTCAAAAAAATAGAACCTCTCACGTGGAAATTAATGGGACACTAACTTTTATACTATTGTCCCGCGTTCTTAGTACAGGTAGCTTTGAAACAAACTAAACCTTATGCATATGCGTTCGTTTCAAAACCGATATGATTATTGGATAATCATTTTATTTTTATTTGTTGGGTGCACAAAATCTTCCTCCTTAAATAACAACAATAATAATAACAACAATAATAATAGTCCTTCAGGGTCCACTTATTCACTCAGCTACGACGTTCTGATAGCCTGGCACCAGGCCGGAACCAATTCATGTTTTATTGACGACTATACCGATTCAGGATTTTTACGTGTGGATATCGTAAATGATGTAGTGACTATTTCAAATATTCTCAATCAATATCCCAATACAACTCCAAAATCCGGAGCCGATCCTCTTTCTGGCGATATATGTACCTGGATACCCGATACCATCGGGATGATTAATATAAAAGGAGCGACTGGTGCGATTTTTCCACAGGGAAACGTTTCTTCGGGAGCTGAAAAACGTGTACTAATCACTTGCGATACAAGTGCCCGGACCTTGTTTCCAGAATGGTCTATTGCGAGTTCCGGTGCAATCAGTTACTCGGGAGGAATAGAATTTCCTGCTAACCCGATGTTGCTAAGTATTAAACTGATTGATGAAATTCAGGATACTACTGTTACATCGCCCCCTACCGGTATTGGATTGGAAGCGGACGCCAGAATTCTGATAACTCCCAGGCATTAACTCATTGTATTTACCGACAATCAATTAGCCCTCTCTTTGGCATAACTTATGCAACATGGATTAGGCATCATGTTCATTCGGCCTATATTTATATGATGCATTATTGACAAAAAAAGTGTGAACTTTAATCTCTAAGGCCGAATAAGACATAACAATAGCCAAAAAATAATTCATATGAAAAAGAAATCAAGCGAACCTGAAAAATTGAACTCGGAAGACAAGAAATTCCCACTTCCCATATATGCTGCAGATGAAGATATTTATGCTAAAGAGAAAGAAGTTTCTTTGGAGGATGAAGATGAAGAAGCAAAACTAAGTGCCAAATTATCAGAAGGCCTCGATGTCCCGGGCGCTGAACTCGACGATGCAGATGAAGAGATTGGCGAAGAGGACGAAGAAAATAATTACTATAGCATTGGGGGTGACGACCATAACGATCTTGAAGAAGATAAGGAAGAAGATCGTTAAAACGTTTTTCTTCGGGTCATCAATAAAAAAAGGTTTGCAAATAATACATTTTCGCAAACCCTTTTAATCTATTTTTAATAATTGGCTATTTTATCTTAACGAGTGCCTGCTGTTGGGCCCAGTTTAAACCAAACATTTTTCCGTCGAACACATATTTCAAATGTTCTTCCATGGGTACTGTTTTTGGGTCTGCCGTAACGGTAAGAACATTTTTTGACTCGTCGAAATTGGCAACGCCACCCATTTTAATTCCCCATTGCCCCGTTTGTGAGTTGAAAATATAGGTCCATTTGTCTTTGGAAGGTGTAACGAATAAGCTATATGTGCCCGCGGCTAATTTTTTTCCATCAATCGTAATGTCTTTATCTGTTGTGAAAAGTGTGGCTTCGTCAGCACCACCACGCCAGGGTTTGTCGTAAGGAACCAGATCTCCCCAAATCGTACGGCCTTTTACTGCAGGACTTCCAAAAGTAACACGAATGTTAGCGCCATTGATTTGAGCAGTAACTGTATCATGGGGACTTTGTCTCGTTTTTTGCGCGTGGGCATTTATGGTTAAAGTAAAAAGAGAAAGAACCAGTGAAAGTCTGAGAAAATGCATCTTTATTTTCATGATCTGGTGATTTTTTGTTTAACAATTTACGACTAACTGTGATAATGTCAAATTTGGTTAACTTGGTTGAATGATTCGCGCACTGATTATCGATGACGAGAAACATTGCTGTGATAACCTTTCCTGGCAGCTAAATAAATATTGCCCGGAGGTAGAAGTAGTTGGGGTTTGTTCAAATGGCATGGATGGGATAACGAAAATTAAGGAACTTTCGCCTGGTCTGATTTTTTTGGATGTGGAGATGCCGGTGCAGAATGGTTTTCAAATGCTGGAAAAATTGGAATCCCATTCCTTTCAGATAATTTTTACTACAGCCTATGATCAACATGCACTTCGGGCGATTCGTGCCGGGGCCCTCGATTATCTGTTGAAACCGATTGATAAAGATGAATTGCTCAAAGCATTAGAAAAAGCCATCAAGAACGAACAACAGGTTTCAATAACTCAACTTGCTGCTCTTCTCACACAAACAAGCAGGAATCCTGATCGGTCATTTCGAAAAATGGCATTTCCGACACTGCACGGATTCGAATTGATTTCCATGACTGATATCGTCGTTTGTGAGGGCAGCAGCAATTATACTCGTGTTCACCTTATCAATGGAAGAACACTGATCGTTTCGAGAACATTGAAAGAGATAGAATATATTTTACATACAGCACCGTTTTTTCGGGCCCATAAATCCTGGCTTGTTAACCTGGATTGCGCTATCCGTTATAATAAGGGCGAGGGTGGCGAACTGATTGTAAGTAATGGTTTGGAAGTGCCGGTATCCCGAAACCGCAAAGAGGTACTGATGAAATTCATCACTCAGCTGCAGGTTTAACTAACGCCCAGACGTGCATATATCGCATCTGACTCACTCGTTTTCGCAGTTCACTCAGTGAACCCACTGGCATCATTAGTTTAAGCTAGTTTAGGGATTATTCATCATTAAAACTTCTTTTATGAAAATGTTCCTCAAATTGAGTAGCCATTCCCGAATGGGAATATTGATGTTATTTTTTATGTCATTTGTCGCCTGTGATAAAAGCCTGCCCCCCGATGAAGATCTTGGAATTTACAATATCAATGTTGATCTCCTGCCTGCGAATGTGAAAACCGGTGGTCTGGAAAGAGGCTTTATCGAATTCCGGCAGGACCCGGATACGAATCGCATTATTACCCTGGACACCTGGCTGAATAACATGAAACCCAATCACGATTATCTTCTTCAGAGAGCCGTGAATCCCATCACGGACGCGGATTGTACGAGTACAGCGTGGCTCACCCTCGGATTGGGGCTTGTTGCACAATCAATTCACACAGATGGGAGGGGTAATGGACATGAAACGCTCTTCCGGGATATCACTTCAATTGCGAGAGGGACGCAGTTCCGCATTCACTTTCAGATTATAGATGCCGTTACATTAAATACCGTTCTCACCAGCAATTGTGACGAATATACTGTTAGGTAATTGAGCGGAAGTTTGCAGCGGGACAACAACCTAAACAACCACCATAATGAATAAGAAAAGAGTTTTAATTCATTTGCTGATGTTATGCCCGCTGCTTACCTTTTCTCAAAGCTCCAGCCTACTTGTTTATCCCAAAACGGTGGTGTATACCAGTATCTTTGTGCCAATCGTTTCCACGAATTCCGAAACAACGACATGGAATTTTTCTACCACATTTACACTGGGTTTTGCCACAGGTATAAATATATTATACAGCGACAGATTCGGATTTAGTTACGATGTGTCTCCGGTAATTACGACGACCGGGGGCAATAGCCGGGTTACCAATTTCATCTTTGACCCAGGTCCCGTTTTTCGTATGAAAAAAGGATTCCTGCTTATCACCCGAATTGCATTCGAAACCGCCGGTCGCTTTGGTGAGAGCACTGTACTTACAAAAGTATTCACTCCGCAGAAAAAGAACAGTTTATTTGTAGCCTTGGGCATTCCCTTGAGATTCGGTAATAGTCAGCCTCCTTCAATTGGTGCATCCGTATTTTTTGGAGTTGCCTTTAAATAAGGCTTTCTAAAAAGAAGTAATTTCAGTAAATGATCAAAACGATCGCGGCGGCTTTATTTTTATTTTTCTCGTCGGGTTGCAGTGGACAGCCAGATGATCAAGCAGATTTCGTCAACCGGGACACCGTTATCGCACGAAACAATAGAATATATGCGGCCGCATTGCAATCAGGCAACGACGACAGTCTTTATTTGTCTCTCGAAACCATGTTTGAAATCTATCTCGAGAGTGGGGATTATGCCAGAAGTTTCGATTATGCTGAGCAACTTTACAATATTGCCATCGGTTCCGGCAGAGCTGAAAGTATTTTAGAAGCTTTAACAGGATTGGGCAAATTGTACAGTGCGATAGAAGATTATCCCCACGCATTAAATTATTTTCGACGGGCGTTGGATATCCGCGAAAAAATAAGCGACCAATTCGCAAATAACAATCTGGAATTAAAGATTGCGGAAACATTTGCCAACAGTTCACAATATGACTCTGCGTGGGTTTATTTTAACCGTTACTCAAAGCGGTTCCGCATTGATACCGCAAACTATCGCTTAAGTACAGGAGAATTTCTTTTTCGACAGGGCAAATTCCAGAATTCTTTAGAAAATTTTGACTCCGCAAAGAACAATGCAAGCGAAATAACTGATCTGCGAGTAATGCTGGATATTGCCAAAGTTTATGCAGTACTCGGTGATCCAAAGGCGGCCATTAGATTTGGACGAACCGGCGTAGAAAAAGCACTTGTTAAAGACGCGGTACAGTATCTGCGCGACGGATACAAAATAATTTCAGATGCTTTTGAACAGATGGGTCTGATCGACAGTTCCAATTTTTACTTCCGGAAATATGCCGTTGCCCGTGATATCGTTTTAAATGCACAAACACGCGGTAAAATGGCTGCCCTTACTTATGAGCAACAGATCAGCCGAATGAATCAGGAGAATGAAATCCAGGAAATGAATATGCAAAAACAGGCATTATTTAAAAATATTCTGCTGATCGGGATTTTGTTATTAATGCTCTTCACTTTTTTGTTGTCACGTTATCTGATTGTGAAGCGAAAAGCGGCGATCAGACAGAGGCAAATAGTAGAAAACGAAATGACGATTCAAAGGCTTGAGTCTGAAAAAACAAAAGCAACATTAGAACAGCAAAAGATCGAACTGGAGATCAAAGCACTACGCGCACAAATGAATCCGCATTTTATATTTAATTGCCTGAATTCCATCAATCGTTTTATTATTGGCAATGAAGCCGAGAAAGCGGCGGATTATCTCACCAAGTTTGCACGACTTATTCGCATCGTATTGGAAAAATCCGGCGACTCATTTATTACCCTCGAAGAAGAATTGAATGCTTTGAAATTGTATATGGACTTAGAGACACTCCGTTTCGAAAATTCATTCCAATATGAAATACATACATCTGATATACAAACCGAAGATTTACTGGTTCCCTCGCTGATAATTCAACCCTTTGTGGAAAATGCCATCTGGCATGGGTTTGAGCCTGAAATGAAACATCATGGCCTAATCAGGATACATTTTCATCTGAAAAATAATCGTCTTGTATGTGATATTCTGGACAATGGAATTGGCATCAGCAGATCAAAAAATATGAACCAGAATCATCCTGATCACGGCAAATCGTTTGGCATTCAATTTACAAAGGAGCGCCTGGAACTCCTTGGTAGTCCGGAGAATCCATCGACAATTTGCACCGAGGACATGAACGATGCTTCTGGAAAAATTAGCGGCACGAAAGTGCACCTCGAAATCCCGATTACACAGAGTTGAATCAATCCCGTTTTAAAGGTATGTTCGTTGAATTCAAACCGATTTTCTGAATTAGTGCAAGGTAACGCGGATCCGTTTTGATATATGCCCATCGTGGATCCTGTTTCAGCCAGACCAGCCAATGTGACCTTTGGGCATAAGCCCGGTTCAGAAATTCAAAAGTTTTATCTTTATTTCTCAAACTGGCATATACCAATGCCATGGCATACGGCGTAACATAACGTGTCTTCATCAATTCTTTCATTTGTTGCAATCGTTTTTCCGCTTCTGCTTTTTGACCGGTAATACCAAAAACGAAACCTGTAGCTGCGACAGCGACCGGCCACGAAGGATCCTTAACGAGTGACTTCTGATATGCAATCAGGCATTCAGAATATTTTTTTTTCTCCTGATAAGCCCTTCCAAGCCATAACCAGGATAAAGGGTATTCCGGATATCTGATATGCACATCCATTAAGGCTGCGATCGCCTGATTATAATGTCTGGCGTAATACAATGAAAATCCTTTATCAGTTTGAATGTAGGCTGATGAAGGATCCAGATTCAGTGCTTTTTCCATTTCAAGACTGGCTTCGGCGTACCGCTCACGGGCTGTAAGCAAATAAACGTAAGCATCGTGAGCAAGTGGATAATCCGGATTCAGTTGAATGGCGTGCAGAAATTCATTTTCCGCTTTCCCCCAGTTCCAATAATAGTAAAAATAAATATAGCCAAGGGAGGTATGCGGTTCGGCAAGGGATGAATCCAGCAATAAAGCCCTGTTTGCAGCTTTCTCCGCCTGCAGGAAATCAGCAGCAGGCAGATCATTGCTGCCATATCCAAGCGCAGAGAAACAATCGGCTAAACCCGACCAGGCTTTCGCATAATTTGAATCTATGGCTATCGCATTTTTAAAAAATCCGACTCCTTTTGCTAAAGAAATTCTGTCACGCTGGTTCCAGTAATAAACTCCTTTGAGATACTGATCATATGCCTCGAGATTTTGAGTTGGCCGAAAGCTCAAGCGTTTTTTTTCTTCTTCCGTTAATTTAGACTGGAGTTCTTCTGCGACTACTTGTGCGAGTTCATTCTGAAAAGAAAATAAATCGTCAAGACTCGCTTCAAAATTTCTCGTCCAGATTTCTTTTCCGCTTACGGCATCGATAAGTTGAACGATAATATGCAGGTTCTTTCCATCTTTGCTTATCTGTCCTCTGAGTATGGAAGTAACATGAAATATTGCGGCGATTTGTGTCGGACTTAGATTTTTATAATTAACCGCCTTAAGCTGATATGTTGAAACAACATGTAATCCGGAAATGCCAGAAAGTCGAAGAACAATTTCGCCCGTAATACCATCGCTTATATAATTATTCTCTTTAACCGTATCTGTAATAACAAAAGGAACAACAGCAATGGATTTTTTACTGTCGGTAATTGTGGAGATTTGACCAGGAAAGACCGGGAAAAGAATAACTGAACTGCATATTATGCAGACCAAAATCAATACAGGCCATAATAGGCGTGAAGAGGAAATATTTTTTTTTATCCAAACTGTATCAGTCCTCATAATTAAAGTTAGAGGAAAAATTAATGAATGATAAAATATTCTGAGCTTTGGGAAATATGATGCAGGATGTAATACAAACCGAAAGACTTATTTTAGAAAAACTACATGTTGACGATTCCGACTTCGTTAAAGTGCTGGTTAATACAAAGGGATGGCTTGAAAATATTGGTGACAGGAACGTGTATTCAAAATACGACGCTATTTCATACGTCCATAAACTACTCAAAACTGAACATCTGTTTTATTGGGTGGTTAAAACGAAAGAAAAAAAAACTTCCATTGGCATCATTTCTTTTCAAAAGAGAAATTACTTAGAACATTTTGATATCGGATTTGCATTTCTCCCGGATTTTAACAACAGGGGTTATGCCTATGAAGCTACGAAAGCTGTAATGCTGATGGCGGCAGCATTTCCTGAATTCCAAACAATTCTGGCAACAGTAAAACAGACAAACCTGAAATCAATCAGGTTGCTTACTAAATTGGGTTTCAGATTTGAAAAAGAGATTGAATCAGATAACAAGACGATACATGTATATTCCAATGCTTAAGAAATTATAATTAGCCGCCTTTTTTACAAACGCTGAGCTACTTTCCCAATGGTTGATGCATAGTGATATCAAGCCCATTATGGGTCATAAATTCATGTTTTCCATGCGGCCATTACCAGAAATGGAGTTTGACGGGAAAGTTTATTGTGAAATATTGGAATTAGTGCCCTATAAGAAACTGATTTATTCATGGAAGGCGGGTCCGGAGCCAGGTAAGATTAACATGGATACCATTGTAACCTGGACATTGGTCCCAAAAGCAAAAGGAACCGAGCTTTTGCTGGCTCATACCGGGTTCACTCAAAACGTGAATAAGGAAATTTTTGAAGCAATGACAAGCGGATGGAAAAAGAATATGGGTATCATCGAAGAGTTGATTTCAAAAATGCAGGTACAGGTGATATCCAGCCAATAGGATATGGTATTTTTTCCGTAGAAATGGAATTCTATTGGTTTGCCTGAGAACTGTTTGAAATTCCCGCACTGTTATATCAATATCTCTGCGTTTCTTCGGGGAAAATTTAATACTATGCATTACGGCATTGTAGCTATTGGTTCCAGGGGTGATGTACAACCCTTTATTGCACTGGCGCTCGGTCTGAAAAAAAGAGGACATGAGGTTACGTTAATGGCTCATGAAAATTTCAAGGGATTCGTAGAAAGCTATGAAGTCCCGTTTATATCGATGAAGGGAAACGTAGAGGAGATGTTGCAATCCGAAGAAGCAGGTAATGTACTGAGGAAAGCGGATCTCATGTCTTTTTCACGTTATCTGGAGAAAATGAGCAGAGAGACGGCAAAGACGATCGTCGCGGATATATTGGAATCCTGTAAGAATGCTGATGTGCTGGTTGCCAGTTTGCTTGCAATACCCTGGGTGGATACCATTGCAGAAAAACTGGGAAAGCGGTGGGCAGTATTGCAGCTTAGTCTGCCTACGGTTCCCACAAAAGAATTTCCGTTGGTAATGATGGATTTTTTTGATTTTCCGGTATACAATTTATTTACCTATCGCTTTTTTGAATTTGCTTATCACCATGCAGGTAAAAAAATAGTCAATGATTTTCGCGCTTCACTAAAAATGCCGAAATTGAAAATTCCCCTGTTGAAACAGATCGAAGTAGAAAAAATTCCAAATCTGCATTGTTTCAGTCCTTCACTTCTCGCGCGTCCGTCTGACTGGCAGGAGAACAACGATATAACTGGATTTCTTTTTCTCCCTGTTTCAACAACTGATAATATTCGGGATAATTTGAAACAATGGTTGGAAGACGGCGAAAGACCAGTATATATTGGCTTTGGCAGTATTCCTGTTCCTGATCCTGGACTAATTACCTTGGCAATAAAATACCTCATCGAAAATACCAGCCACCGAATTTTATTTTGTAGCGGCTGGACGCTTCCCTTCGACCTTCCGAAAGACCCGCGACTGTTTCATATCAAATCTGTTTCCCATCAGTGGTTGCTGCCAAAATGTAAAATCGCTGTTATACATGGAGGGGTCGGCACTACAGCGGCAGTATTGATTGCTAAAATACCCGTAGTGATCGTTTCAATTATAGCGGATCAACCCTGGTGGGGTAAAATCATCGAAGGTAAAAAACTGGGCGTCCACATCCCATTTAAAAGGCTCACACCGCAGAAACTCGCCAATGCGATTGAAAAAGTCCAAACGCCCGAAATTGTTAATAACGCCATTTCCATAGGGGGAAAAATGAATCTGGAGGATGGCCTGAAAAAGACGATTGATATACTGGAAAAATACTTCAATAAATAGCTTTTCCTGGCTTGAATTGGCATTACCCTGAGGCATGCTTATTGCTTTTAGAAGGTATGATTTCAAAAAAGCGCAGAAAGGTTTATATTATTTTGGGATCGATATTGGTTTTATTGATTGCCCTTAGAATCGCGTTGCCTTATATTCTCCTGAAGCTGGTAAATAAGGAGTTGCAAAATATTCCCGGTTATACCGGGCATGTAGATGACATCAACGTGGCATTGATTCGCGGCGCGTACAAAATTAAATCTATAAAACTGGAAAAGACGGGTGGAAAAATACCGGTTCCCTTCTTCTCAGCACCACTCATAGACCTTAGCATTCAATGGGCTTCCCTATTACACGGACGTATAGTAGGTGAGATCGAAGTCGATCAACCCACATTGAATTTTGTGAAGGGTCCAACAGAAGAAACAAGTCAAACCAAGATCGATTCCAGCTGGACCGATGTTGTGAAAAAACTGATGCCCTTAAAACTGAATAAATTTGAAATCGTAGAAGGACAAATTCATTATCGCGATTTTCACAGTAAACCAAGTTTTGATATCTACACTAAACGGGTACACATACTCGCAGAAAATCTGAGTAATGCCGAGAAAAATAAAGATTTACTCCCTTCAACCATCACGGCATCAGCGGATGTGTATGGCGGAAAAGCCACAGCCAGCATGAAGATGGATGCACTGGCAACGACGCCGACATTTGAAGGCAAGGCAAAATTGGAAGGACTTAATCTGGCTAACCTGAATAATTTTATTGATGCATTTGCAAAGTTTGATATTAAGTCCGGAGAAATCAGTATCTACACTGAAGCAGCTGCAAAAAGGGGTTTGATTACCGGTTATACAAAACCCATCATTAAGAATCTGAAAGTATTAAATTGGGAAAAAGATAAAGAAAAACCACTGAAGATTGCTTATGAAGCAGTTGCTGAAGCGATTGCCTGGGTATTCAAGAATCACAATAAAAAACAACTTGCGACCAAGGTTGAATTCGAAGGAAATATCAAAAACCCCAATATAGATATCTGGTATCTTATCGGTCAGGTATTAAAAAATGCTTTTATACAGGCACTTTATCCATCCCTTGAAAATTCAGTAAACATCAACTCTGTAGGGCCACCCCCATCAGGTGGAATGTTTACAAATAAATCCGAACCCAAAAAAACAAAAAAAGAAATCAGAAAAGAAAAACGCGCAAAAAAGAAAGCCGACAAAGAAAAAAAGAAAAAGGATGCTGATTCTAAAAAGTCATAATTCTGGACAATCTGAATTCATTCTGATCGCAGGCTCTTTACCGGGTTTGAGATGGCTGCTTTAATAGCCTGGAAACTGATGGTGATGATAGTTATAGCGATAGCTACAATGCCTGCACCGATAAATACAAAAGGACTAACTGCAATCCGATACTCATATTTTTGCAACCAACCTGTTAAAAAATATAAAGCAACAGGAGACGCAATTAAACAACTTATCAGCACAAGCAGGATAAAATCCTTTGAAAGCAGCATCCATACCTGTGGTATAGATGCACCCAGGACTTTTCTAATGCCGATTTCTTTATTTCTTTGTTCAGCCATATACGCAGCGAGTCCGAATAAACCGAGGCAAGAAATAAAAATAGCCAGCGAAGCAAACAATCCTGAGAGTTTTCCGATGAGGACTTCCAGATCAAATTTTGCTGCATAACTTTCATCGGCAAATCTGTATGTGAAAGGGTAAGCAGGATTGTATTTATCAAAAACAGAGCCCAGCTCCGCAACTGCGTCCTGTGTTTTTATTTGTGGAGTCAATCTGTATAACATTACATTTTGCGGACTTGCTTCGTAGGTAAATATTGTTGGATCTGCTGATGAAAACGGGGAAGCCATGAGCGCATCTTTAACCACGCCGATTATCTTAAAGCGGGCGTCCATATTGGTGATCACCTGATTGATGGGATTTTTTAATCGTAATAGTTTCACCGCAGCTTCATTAAAAATCACATTCAACGTATCTGAAATACCTGAGAAATTTCTTCCCTCTTTCATTGTCATGCCAAGCGTATTGAAATAGTCTTCTGACACATGTACATACCCCATGTTTACAGATTCGCCGGGCTTTTTGCCGGGCCATTCGTCTACATCCCGGTGGTTACCGCCCGTAGTCACGTCATTGGAAGCAGTAGTTATCATTTCGGCAATACCTTTTTGTTTTATTTCATTCCTGATGGCAGTATAGTTACGCGTCAGATCCTCATTCATATCCGTCATCATCAGTCTGTTTTTATTGTAACCCGAGGGTCTGTCCTTGGCGTGTTGAATCTGCTGATAGATGATAAACGTACTTATTATAAGTGCTATTGAGCAGCTGAATTGCAATACCACCAATATTTTTCTTGGCAATGTAGCTGCCCTGCCAACATGAATATTTGTCTTTAAAACTATTACAGGATTGAAAGAGGAAAGATAAAAAGCCGGCCTGCTCCCTGCGGCGAGTGCTGTGATCAATACGCAGCCCGCAGCCATCATCCAAAACGTTATATTAGTGTAGGGAAATTCAATTTTACTGTTGGTAAGTAAATTAAACGCGGGCATCGCCAATCGAACTAAAAGAATGGAAAAAAGAAAAGCAATGCATGTTAGCAGAACGGATTCAGTAAGGAATTGAAATATTAATTCTTTTTTTCCGGAGCCAATTGCTTTTCTTACCCCAACTTCTTTTGCTCTTTTCTCCGACCTCGCTGTGGTAAGATTAACAAAATTGATACAGGCAATAAGAAGTACCAATATGCCCACAATACTAAATATGCGCACATATTCAATAAATCCGGCAGTAGGTTTGCCATTCTCAAAATTATCATACAAATGCCAGTCTTCGATGGGAGCCAAAACAACATCCGTGGCCATTGAAAAACTATTGTCCTTTTCCGTTTTCTCCAGATCTTTTATTTTTGCGCTGATCTGCACATAAGATATGCCAGGTTTTAATTGTATATACGTTGCAAAATTCGTCCATCCGAATCCGGCTGACCTAGCCTGTTTTACCCAATTGTCAGTTGATTCAAGGTAGCTGAACGGCACCAGGTAATTAAATTGCAATGTCGAATTTGGGGGAATATCTTTTAAAACACCCGTTACTTTTAAGTTGTTTTTATTATCGAATCGCACCGTTTTATTTATCGGATCTTCATCGCCGAATAATATCTTTGCAGTATGCTCCGTTAGAACTATACTATATGGATCTTTCAAAACTGTAGAAGCTTCACCTTCGATTAAAGTATAGGGAAACATAGAAAGAAATTCGCCGGCCGCCTGAATACCGGTGAGATATAGTTTTTTATTACCAGCCATCAGCCCATGAGAACCGCCACCATCCGTTTCTGCAACTGATTTTATTTCAGGAATCCTATTTCGTAGCGCATCTGCTAATTTTAATGAAGTGCCACCAAAAGTCAACGTGTCTCCATTTCCGTAAAAATGTCTGCGTACTTGATATAACTGCTTGTATCCAGGAAGAAATTTGTCATAGGCATATTGATTATAAACCCAGAGCCCGATTATCAGCGCGACGGCCATACCGGTTCCCAGTCCGAAAATATTCAACATGCTATATCCTTTGCCTCTGATGATATTACGCCAGGCTGTTTTAATGTAATTTTTTATCATACAATATTAATTGACCTTTTTGTATCCCAAAAAGATACCAATTTATATATGCATGACAATCAGATCTTTGAAATCTTTCGGATATGAACTGCTGTCCGATTTTAGCACACAGGTTGTTCCTATTTGAGGCTGTCAAAACTGGTATTTTTATAACTTGCATCCAACGAAGAATCGGTTGTCCGTTGCGCTCATATCAGCTATCGGTCATGCATAACTTATGCGGTTTATTCGGACTATATTTGAATTTCAACCTTCATATGGAAGTACACCATCATCCCGACTTACACCACAAAAAGAAAAACTTTGTTGAATATTTTCTTGAATTCCTGATGATATTTCTTGCAGTGACTATGGGATTTATAGCAGAGAATATTCGGGAGTATTTTACGGATGCGTCAAAAGAAAAACAATACGTATTTTCTCTCTACGAAGATTTGGGTGTTGACACCGCACGTCTGGCTTATCTTATTAAATATGATGATGAAAAAATTGAAGCGTTAAACACCATGAAAGCCTGTTATGATACAGTTTCAAAAAATCCAGGAGCAACTGCATGTACAGGGGTATTGATAAAGTTTTCAAAAACCAACAGAACCTTTCAGTTGACTGATCGTACGATAAGACAACTTGCCAATGCAGGTGGTTACCGGTTATTGCAGAAAGAAGACGCGGACAGCATTATTGTATACGAGAGTATGTTCAGGCAATATGATGATTTCCAGGCCACCATTTTTCAGGGAGCCCAGGATAATGTGAGGAATACGTTAAATGAACTGGCGAATTTCAGAGTTATTTTTCCACTTCAGAATGCGGCACCACTAATCGGAAAGGATACGACACATACAGATTTAAATGGTCCTTTATTTTTGACGGGTGATAAGGTTTTAATAAATAAATGGTTTAATGAACTGGGTCTTTATTTAAGAATCACCTTGGCCCAGAGAAATTTATTAAGCGATTTAAAGGATAAAGCGACCAGTCTGCTTGCCTATTACAAAAGCAAACATCATCTTGAATAAGTGTCGTTTGGAGTGCGTATGTACGATATAAGTACTTTTATTATTGTTTCCAACATGAGAAAGTATGCGATACCAGGTATACGTAGTTGAGCTGACAAAACGGGTATTTACCGAGAATGCAAAATTCCGCGCCGCGAATCCGCAATTCAATGGCGTACTTGAGTGTCTTTACGTGGGTATGACAAGCAAAACCCCTTCGGAACGACTGAGGCAACACAAAACCGGATATGTGAACAAGAAGGGCTTGAAACTGTCGGCCAATATTGTTCAGAAATATGGGATATACCTATGCCCTAGTTTGTATGATCATATCAACTTAAAAATAATGAACAGGCAGCAGGCTTTGAAAATGGAAGAAAAACTTGCGCTGGATTTAAGACGAAAAGGCTATGCTGTTTGGTTCAACTGATTTTTAAAGATTGTTCATTTATTTAATAGCATCTATGATGTTTATAATTATTTAATCTGGTAATGATTCAGTTTTTGCAATAGTGGATTAAATTGAGAAAAAGCTACAATGATCCGTCGTATTCTTTCAACTTTCCCATTGGCATTATCTGCCGCACTACTGATTTCCTGGGGCAAAGTCGGACATCAGGCTATTGGATATATTGCGGCGGCTCATTTGACTCCCAGGGCAGCCGCAGCCATTAAAGAATTGTTGGGGAACGAAACACTAGCCGACGTAAGTACCTATGCTGATGAGATCCGGCCGGATTCTTTTTTTCAGTATACTTCACCCTGGCATTATATCGATGTTCCTGCTGATGAAAACTTCACGCAATTTCAAAAATCAGTGTATGAGCAGACTACACCCAATGTATATATAGCGCTGACGCATTGGGAGCGCGCTCTCGCCAATCCGAAATCTACCAAGGCCATTAAAATATTTGCTTTAAAAATGATTGTTCATTTCGTGGGCGACCTGCACCAACCATTGCATGTAGCGCGGGAGGAGGATAAAGGAGGTAATCTTACCAAAGTTTTGTTTGAAGGGGATTCGACAAATCTTCATTGGGTATGGGACACAAAACTGATTGAACACAAAACGACTTCGTCAACGGATCTTGCAAAAGAATGGGATTTCGCAACACCTGAAGATATTCAATCCTGGCAGGCAGACCCGTTGATTACCTGGCTTTATGAATCCAATCAAATGTGCAATCATATCTACGATGAACATCCAGAGGGAAAAAATCTGGGTCAGGAATATTATGATAAACACATCGAAAACGTCCGCCAGCGTATCGATCAGGCGGGCATCCGTCTGGCAGGCGTATTAAATCATTGTTTTGATCCAACGGCAAAAGACGCTGCTATAAGCGGAAAATAAAGGCTTCTGATAATTGGATCGAAATATGCAAGCGCCATTGAAAGATTGATTTAAATTCAATTTTTCAATGGCGCTTTTACAAATCTAACTTGCTGATCAAACAAGCAGGGGAGGACTTGCTATCATCCGAAAATTAATTTGCTTTGGCAAATTCACCATTAGCTGTAATGGTCACTTCGTCACTTAGCATAGTAGAGCCAGCCTGAGGAGCAAAATTGAAATCAGATCTTTTGATTACCCCTGTAAGTTTAAAACCCGCATCATCCTTTTTACTCATAGGATTGGTAATCGTGCCACGATACCAAAGATCCATTGTAACCGGCTTTGTTACTCCTTTCAGTGTAAGATCGCCAGTTAATTTATAATGATTCGCAGAAACAGGAGTGATTGCCGTGCTGTTAAAAGTCATGGTTGGAAACTTAGTCACGTCAAAATAATTAGCACTCTTCAAATCGTTGTCCCTGTAATCAATATCTGTGTTTACGGAAGCGGTATTAACCGTCAACTGAAATTTGGCATCGCTAAAATCCGGCTTATTAGCCGTAATGGTGCAGGTGAATTCTTTAAAAATTCCATCCACATCGGATACCATTAAATGCGTTATGGTGAATCCGATTTTAGAATGCATTTTATCGTTAGTCCAGGTGGTTTGTGCAAATGCTCCAATGCTGAGCAGCGCAGCTGACACCAATACAATTGTTTTTTTCATGTTGTTATTGATTTAATTTTTCAGCTCAAAGATAAGTAATTTAATGTTTCAACATCTAAAATACTGATCATCCATCATAAATAGCAGATTTATAGCGTTTTATGGGTCCAAGCGAGATGATTTGAATATTGGGAAATCATTTTTTGCTTTTAACTTCGTTTCATGACTAAACGAAGCAGAACATACGAATGGGAAGATCCGGCCTCACTCGCAACACACGCCATAAAGGAAAACGGGTTGGAATTTTTAGTGAAAATGACAAATGGAGAACTTCCCTTGCCTCCCTTAATCCACACACTGGATTTTGAAGTATCCTCGATTCAGCCGGGAAGGGCAGAATTTACATTTCATCCTCAGGAATTCCATTACAATCCACTCGGTACAGTTCATGGAGGTGTAATAACCGCCATCCTTGATTCAGCTCTCGGATGTACCCTGCATTCTCTTCTTCCTGCAGGTGCTGGTTACACAACAGTAGAAATCAAAGTAAATTTTCTAAAAGCAATCAGTATAAAAACGGGAGAGATGCGAGCTGTTGGTTCGCTTATTAATCAGGGAAATCGAACTGCATTGTTGGAAGCCAGGCTCACCGATGCAAATGGCAAACTCTATGCATATGCAACCAGTACCTGCATGATTTTAAAATCCGAATAGTCAGCAATTCAGCATCTTAATAAAGGCCGAAAAGATCTTTTACTTCGACAAATTCTGGAAGGCCTGGTTTGAAAACGCAGGATTGGTGGGAATCTGAATCACGTTAAATTGGTGTTTTGTAATACGATGACAATTATTACAGGTATTCGTAAGCAGGTTAAAGCCGGTTTTGAAAGCTGTGATATTTTTTTTCTTTATGGCGTCATCTATACTATCAAGCGCAGGTTTGATCATCGGAATTGATGTTACTTCCGGACGGTCTGTACAATAGGTTTGAATATCATCAATAGATTCCCCGATTTCCTTCATTTCAAAATCTGCTAAATCCCAATTGTCTGCCAGTCCGGCAAACCACAATTTTTCGTGATGTACCTGAATGCCCAACATAAACTCTCCAAGTCCTGGCTTATAGGTATTGTCGAGCCTCCGTTGAAGACTGTCAATTTGCATTTGCAACATACTTGTATTTCGGTCGGGATTGTTGCAGGCGATCAGCAGAAGAAAACAGAGAACCATTCCTTTCATAATAGTCACCGTAAATTTTATTTAAAGGTGAGATTAAAAGAAATAATATTTGCGTTCAGATCCGTGGTCTGCAAATAATGTGCGTATCTAATTTCCAGCGTCCTGAGGCTGTTTATAAAAACGCCTTTCGGCGGTGCAATACGAAAGCCGGCCCCAAATAGGCTGCTGTTAAATTGAGCCAGCGCATAATTGCTCGTGAAATATTCGTCAGTTTCCGAATGTACTTTATAAGGTGCAAAATATCTGGCCGCTGTTTGAGTGTAATATCGGTAAAACGGCGACAGCGAAATGAAAGGCGTTATTTTAACAGGCACCTCCAGGTTAAAGGTATTGGACATCAGCCCCCAATTGTCAATGTAAAAACGATAGTAAGAACGAATAATCACGCGATCGCCGAGAAAATAATTGAGTCGGAAACCAATGGGCAGTTTGAACCTTTGAGAGGGTAAATTTTCAATTGTGTCCTTTCCCGTATTGTAAAACACCCTGTGAAATGGAAGTCCGAGATATCCAGTCTGGTAAACAAGATCCATTTCAACACTGCCCTGCATTCGCTGATTGATGATCTGCGTAAATGAAAGGGAGGCCGTATATGTGTTGCGGGGTTTAGTCGGCGTTTGTGTTTTATGTGATTTTGGATTACTTACAAGCTGCCCGTTATTGTAAATGAATGCTTCGGTTTGTCCGCTGGCTGAAGTGCGATAAACAATACTATCTGTTGCTTGTGTGTTCTTTACTGAATCTACCGGATAGAATTCAGCCGGGTAAATCATATTGATCTGGTCAAAAAAGCCAACCATTTTCAAGCTGAATTCTCCATTCGATTTATTCTTTTTAGATGCCGAAGCGTTTATTCCGATGGAATGGTAATAATTATGTTCCGCCGAGTAGTAAGCGCCCAAGCTAAATGAGGTTCCTTTCTGCTCATTTTCTCTGGTCCAGTTAATGGTCGGATAAATTCTTGTGCCATTATTTTTAGAAGTACCATTTGAATCCACATATGCTTGCGATGCTGCCGTATGATAGTCAAGTCCGAGGCCGAAAGCTAGTGTATTCTTACGTTTCTTTTGATCCCAACCAATCAGCGTGAGATCAATACCATTTGCGAAATCGGTTACATTGGCGATGCCTTTAGGGCCAGGATCGCCTCCCATAACAGCTGATTTATCGGCCGTCTGATCATAATAACTGGAAACCAGATTTATCTCATCCAGTTTTAATTTTTTGGGTTTATATAAACTGGAATCAGGCACAGATGTCTGAGAAAAAGCCTGAACCATACTAAGATACATTCCAATTACTGATAGAGACAATTTTCTCATGATAATTTGATAGGGATTTTAATTACAACCGCAACCGCCGCCCGTTTTACCGCCATTTGCACCAGAAGACCCTTCCCGGTAAGATTCTGCATTCAGTTCGTTTTTTTCTACGTGACGACTCGACAAGGACATTTCGGAATCATTGATCCTGCTTTTTTGATATTCTTTAACATGAGCGCAGGATGCAAAGACAGCACACACAAAAAAGGCCATCAGGATTTCCCTGAAATATTTATAATGCATGTTTTTAGTTTAAACGGATATTATTTGAAATATGAATTTTGTCATCATCATCTATTATAATCGCTTCCACACGATCCATCTGGTTGATCATGTCCAGTCCAGCCCTGATGCCCATGATCATAACAGGCGTTGTCATGGCATCTGCAATCTCCGCATTGGTGCTGATAACTGTAACGCTTTTGATTCCCCGAATAGGCATACCGGTTCGGGGATCGATCGTATGTGAATACTTCTTTCCATCTACGAGAATAAATTTTTCGTAGTTGCCGGAGGTCGCAACAGCCAGGTTTGTAATATTGATATATGAAAAGGCCCTTTCCTTCAAATTCGGGTCTGCTATCCCTATTGTCCAGGGTGTTTCATCCGGCTGCAATCCCCAGGTTGTCATGTCGCCTGAGGCATTTACGACTCCGTTTTCCACACCTTTCTCTTTCATGACCAGCCGCGCTCTTTCGGCGGCGTATCCTTTCCCAATACCGCCAAACCCTATACGCATGCCTTTTTCTTTAAGCATAACGGATAAATCGTTTCTGTTCGTCAATACATTCTTGTAATTGATCAGTCTTGTCATGGTTTTGGCAATGAATGGATCGGGGAGTTTACGCATGTTCGTATCAAAATTCCATAGGGTTTTATCTACCGAACCGTATGTAATGTCGAACGCGCCCCTAGTTACCTGAGAAATTTTTTTTGATCGCTCGATTAAATCAAAAGTTTCCCTGGTGACCACAACGGGTTTAATACCTGCATGTTGATTGATCAACGCCGTTTCACTCTCTTCATTATAGGTAGTCAATTTTTTTTCAATCCGGCGTATTTCAATAATTCCTGCTTCAATACAGTCCTGAGCCCACTCTTCTGAAGAGGCGACAGCACTTAACTGAAAACGGTTACCCATCAGTTTAAGGGATCTGTGAAATACCTGCAGATGGTCACTCATGAGTTGTTGTGTAAATTATATTGCGTAAATCTTCAACAAAAACGTCCGGAGATTCATTAGGAAAACCTTCCCAACTGCCCAGTACCGCACCCTTTTCGTTTAATAAAAGAGTGAATGGAAATTTACCAAGGGGATTGTATCTATCTGCCATCTCATCATTGATTTTTTGCTGATCCGCCGTAGGCTGGTTTTTTTTATTTCTGGGGAAATCCGCATTTACCAACACCAGCTGAGTATCGGCCATCTGCTTGAACACTTCGGATTCAAAAAGCTCTTTTTTCATGCGGATACAGGGACCACACCAGTCAGAGCCTGAAAAGTTCAGGAGAATGTATTTATGCTCCTTTTGAGCAATTAGTTGCGCTTCTTTCAGGTTATGATGCCAGTCCGCTGTAAAAAATAAAAAGACGGGCAGCAATAGCAATAGTTTTACTTTCACAGTATAGGTTTCCATATTTTTCAAATGTAAATGAGATATCCAGGCAGGCAGTCAGATGGGCTGTCCGCAAATTATATATTTTGGCGGGTTTAAGGGAGCAGCGGAAACTAAATTTATACTAAATTATTTTCGCCCAACCTTTTCATCGTTTTCTGCATCTATGGTGATCAAAAGGAAAGTTATTATAGTAAAGGACCTGAAAAGCCTGATCAAAGGATGTCTGGTACGGGATCGCTCATGCCAGAAAAAAATCTATGAAATGTATGGGTCTGCGATGATGGCTCTTTGCCTGCGTTATTGTCAGAACAGACAGGAAGCAGAAGAAGTATTGCAGGATGGATTTCTCCAGATGTTTAAAAATATAGATCAGTTCCAATACAGAGGATCTTTTGAAGGCTGGCTGCGTCGGATAATGATTAATTGTGCGTTGCAGCGTTATAGAAGTAAATTAAATGTCATTAATAAGGTTGTCTTAACTGATCATCACAACTACCTGTCCTCAGAAATTGACCTTATTGATCGTCTCAGTGAAAAAGAATTAATAGAACTGATACAAAACTTACCGCCAGCCTGTCGGATAGTTTTTAATTTGTATGTTTTTGAAGGGTTAAAACATAGGGAAATTGCTGAATTGTTACACGTTTCTGAGGGTACTTCGAAATCAAATCTATCTGACGCAAGGCAAATTTTGAAAAAACAACTTGCTACTGAATTAAAAATATTACGATAGATACCCATGGATAAAAATTTACCAAATAAAGTAGACCGTCTGTTTCATGATGCCATACAAGCATACAGGTCAGATCCATCGGAACAAGTCTGGAGCAAAATTGAAGAAGAACTTGATGAACATGACAGGAAAATTGTTGCGTATACATTTCGCGGGAAACAATATGTTGCAACTACCATAGGGCTGATCATCGGTCTTGCCATTTTATGCACGTTGTATTTCCATCAGGAGGCAATTTTCAAGCGGGAATCGTTGCAGCGAGACAAGACAGTAATACCTTCAAACTTGTCGGTAAAAATGAAAACGCAGCACAGCGTACTGAAAAATAATAAAGTAATTCCGCCGGATGTGACCACACCTGTTGAAGATCATAACAGCAAAGTCACTTCCGTTAAAAAATCTGTGAGGGACGAAATATCCGAAAATCCATATGATGTAAATAATTCGGTTTTGTTGAACCCAGATGAAAAGTTGATGCAGCTAAGTTCTGTCGAATCTGTTGCATCGAATTCCCAGTTACTTTCCATGCATCCTGCAAACCCTCCAACACCGACGGTACCAAATATGCCTTTAACTTTAATTCATCGGAAAATCCGGGTTAAAGAGCGTTTTTCCTTAACACCTTATTTTTCTCAGGAATTTGCCGGATATAGTCTGACAGACAACGATCTGACAGGAGTTAATGGCCAGGAAATAGAACAACAGGAAAGGAATGTTTTTTCAGCATCTGTGGGAGTGTATATCAATTATAAAATCAACAAACGGTGGTTGTTGCAATCCGGAATAAGCTATTCCTGGTCGAATAGTAATATTGATTCCGGCACCTCATATGCGGTATTAGATAGCCACGGGACTATTCAATACAGACTGAATACTATATCCGGCTATGGATATTTAAAACCTGCTTCCCGAACGTTACCCAATGTTGGAGATAGTGTTTATACGGCAAAATCATATAGCCAGCTCCATTATCTCACGATCCCATTAGTGCTATCATATCGCATTCCGTTGAACAGATTTTCCCTGCTGGTGGGTGCAGGAACGTCTTTTAATGTGCTGACAGGTGCTGAAATAGAAACGAAGACTTACGGTAACGGGAGTTCCGAAAAGGAATATTCAGTGAATATGATGGGGCTGAAAAAAATAAACTGGGGTGTATTGGTGAAACTGGATTTGGAATATCGTATCAATTCAAATATTGGAGTGAATATTATTCCAAGTTTTAAAAATACACTTAGCCCTATCAATCTCGAAACCGCTATTGCTGCCTATCCGTATAATTTCGGAATCGGCACAGGGTTTACTTACCATTTTTGAAATAATCCGGTTACCGGGTCATATGAAGCCAACCCTTATTCCGGCATGAGCATCTATCAGTTCAGATAGTTGTTCATGCATAAAAACCTTTTTGGATATTTTCATTGGAGATCAAAGGCAAAAAAGGCTGCTTGCATTTTCAGCAATTTTCAGAGGGAGATATTCTTTTCACTGATCGTTTTGATGACGACGTCCGTGCTGATTTATTTTCTCACGAATTATATCATTTGCGAAAAAGATAACGTAATCGACTATGGTATATTTCTACAGGTAAAGAAATTGGTGAGTCCGGCTGGTTTAAACTTCGCTAATGAGTTGACCATGCTGGGAACTGGTAATTTTCTTATACCGGCTTATATTTTTATCATCATTTATCTCGAAAATAAAAATTATCGGTGTCTGGTTTACCTCACAGCTACAACGGCAGTCAGCAGTCTGTTGTTGGGCTGGGTACTAAAAATTATATTTCACAGGAGTCGTCCATTGGAACACCTGGTAAGTGGCGCCGGTGGATATAGTTTTCCCAGCGGCCATGCGTTGGGTGGATTTATTTTTTGCGGAATCGTTTTATTTCTCGTTTGGAAAATCAGGGTTAGTTTTTATTTCAGATGGTTCATATCCTTTATTGCTGTTTTGATCAGTTTTGGCGTAGGTACGTCCAGAATTTATTTACATGTGCACTATCCCACCGACGTTTTAGGTAGTTTTTTTATAGCTATTTGGTGGCTTTCATTCATGCATATAGTATTCAGACTTCTTTTCGGACATTTTATTTCCGAAAAGAGGGCAGAAAGCGAAGTGGCATTTTTACCAAATGATTATTATTTAAATAATTGATACTATTATTTTCAAATAAGATGATCTTTGCGTTTGCATTCGAATGGAATTTTAAATAAATATGGCGATAAAAAGGGGTTTAATCCTTCGGAAAACAGGGGTAGTTATTCTTATTATTTTTGTAATCATCCAGTTCATCCGTCCGGAACGCAATAATGGATTGTCGGATGGGCCGAACGACATTACTCATTATGTTCAGGTGCCGGATACCGTTCAGCATATCCTCAAAACGTCTTGTTATGATTGCCATTCCAATCATACGGTATATCCATGGTATGCCTTGATCAATCCGGTTGGTCTGTGGTTAAGGGATCATATTAATGACGGTAAGCGGGCAATCAATTTTTCTGATCTTTCACAGTTTACTAAAAAGAAGATGGATCACCGGATGGGAGATATAGACGAAACAGTTGAAAAAAAGGAAATGCCACTTGATACTTATACATTTATCCATCGTTATGCGATCCTGGACAGCGGACAGATTCAAATAATAAAGGCATGGACAATATCGGCCAGGAAGGAGATAGGCTATAACAAATAATGCGGAAGTTTATTTCCATTTAACTTTCCTTCCAACGATTATTTTAAAAACAAAAGGATCCGTTGAAGGCGTAAGTCCAAATCCCGCACCAACATTAAACTCCCATTTTGCATCATTGAGAAGATCATACGCAATAAAAATGGCATGATTCTGCTGGCTGCTCTGGTCAAATTGCGTAACGGGTCCCATATCACCGTAATACTCTATACCGAAAGCCGCGTTATTAAATATCGCGTATGATATTTTTACATTAGGTTCAAAAGTAGGCACGGAACTATTGTATTGACTCTTTAATGAAATCCCGAGAGTAGGATTGAGAGAAACATACAGCTTGTTCCATTGCTTATCCAGGATAGGTCTGATTTCCAGACTCCAGGTGTCATTGGAGTAAGCGGGTTTCTGGTAACCAAATTCCAGTGATAAGCTGAGTCCAAATGGTATTCCCCAACTCGCCGGAGCCATTACGCGTGGCCGTATATGCGTACCCACAACCTGATATCCATAGCCCGAAGTATAGTTCGTGAAAAGATAAGCACCTATTTCAAAAACAGGCGTGACGCCAGTAGTAATTTCAAGTGTTTCATGCAGCGAATGGTTTGAAGGTAAAACGCCATCAACAATTTGAGTACTGCCATCAAATGTGTAGTTGCTATGCAATTCAAACATGGTGGAATGGGCCGTCTGTGTTGGCGAAGCATATACCTGAATCTCATAGTTGTTCTGAGCTGATGTCGACAGCGCGTGCATAATGAAAATAATCAACCCGACTGATTTTACTTTCTGCATGTTATATGGATGGCTGCCTTGACAACTGATTGCTTTACAAACGAAAATATCCCATTGTTGAAAATGCATATAATATTTCTGCATATTTTCAGCATCGCAATTCAAATAACTACTATTGTTCCACATTGAATTCAGAAAAAAACTTTTAATTAGCTAAAAGTCGCTATACTACTTCAAAATGCTAATTGACGACTCTTTTAATGGGGTTTAATAAAATAATATGATTTTAACGAGGAAACAATACCGCTGATCATCTAAATCCTATGATATGGGGAAATTGTCTGACCTTCAGGTATGACGTTTACAATCGAAGACATCTGGATTTCCTCCATCAAACACCTGAATGCATTTAGTGAAATCACCAGATCCAATGGCTGGTGGAAAACCCTGTTGGGAAGGGGCGAAATACCGGAAGGTTTTCCGCAGGTAAGCAATGGATCCAAATATGTCCCAATCGCCTATTTTGTCAAGGGCAGTTTGCAGCTTTATGAACGACAAATTGAATTCCATCCATATCGGTTTGAACCTGACAATGGTAAAATATACAGAAATCTGAATATCGATTTCCGATTTGAATTGCCTTATGAATCCATTCAGATAAGCGTGTATTCGAGTCCGACACCCCTCATGCATTCGATTAACATTCAGTGGCTTAAACTCTCTTCCAGGAATAACGCATTTCCGGAAATGCTGATATCTTCCGGTGGTAAGAACATGAGTCAAATTAAAAAAGACAATGAAAAACTACTGGGATTATTGACAGCAAAAATTACACTTCAACCCGAGTTGGTCTGATATATTCTTAAAACTTTGGTTCTGGATTTCCCGTCAGATAAATGAATTTTATTCTACATTCACCGATAGGTTCTCCGGAAAATATACAAGCAGAATTATTACAGGTGGGGTTGGTCCCAACCTTCCGCAGGAGGCACCGGAAGCATACGCTTCGGCCATTGTTGAGGTCAGTACGTATTGATTTTTAATAGTGAACGAAGATCTTCAGGTCTGGGGATTCTTTTCAATAAATAATCAGTTAGATATTTATACCTGTTGGTGATTGTGTTGATTTTTTATATACAATTCATCTATCACAATAATTAAAATAGCCAGCAGTGGAACAGCTAGAATAATGCCCAATAGTCCGGATAAAGTACCCATAATTAACTGACTCAGCAGCGTCAGCGCGGGAGGAATATGGATGATTTTTTTTTGCAACAATGGCAGGGCAATATTTCCCACAATCGTCTGACAAGCGATATAAATCAGCGCTGCGACAACCACAGTTTTGGTGCTGATGGTCAATGCTAATAAAAGGCCGGGTAACATAGCAATCACAGGGCCGAAATTCGGGATGATCTCCAGAATTCCGGTGATAAGACCGAGCACCATCGTGGCAGGTAATCCAATCAGTGACAAACCTATCGCAACCAAAATAGTGATCAGCACAATGGAAACGAGGATACTTTTGAGCCATCCTTTCAAAGCGGTTTCTATTCTTTTCAAAATGTCAGTTCCGGTAGATTTCATTCGTCGGGGAAAGAGAAAGAGAATTCCGTTTTTATAAAGTGTGGGATCGGCAGTGAAGAAAATACCCAGAAACAGAATAATATATAAATCTCCCAACACACCGAAACTGGTACTGAAAAAAGTGGTCACCGTATCCATTAACTTTTGAGAGCTGTTACCCGAGGTAAATTCTATTATTTTAGAACCCACGGGTGTATTGGCAATTTTAACGCGGGCCACTTTTATTGTCTGGGGAAGTGTGTTGCTAAGTTCGGCAACCTGTCGCTGCACTTTGGACCCTACAAACCAGCTCATAACGCCCACCAATACGATCGTACCGACGATGGAAATTATCAAAGCCAGTTTTCGGTGAATCCTGGTTTTGGCGGTAATGATCCCCGCAACCCCATGAAAGTATACGGCAATCAAAACACCCGCCAGCGCCATGAGTAAAATATTAAATGCTACCCGTAAGATGAGAATGATGGTGAGTGAAAGACAAACTATCGCGGTCGTCTGCCATACCTTAACGGTATAGGATAATTCTTTTTTTATAGTTTCCTCCGGTTCTTTGTCCATGGTCCACTAAGTTAGTATGTTCCGGGTAATGAAAGCCAACATTACAAGGTTGAAAAAATATGATTTCAAACTAACTGTACTTGGCAACGAAAAAGAGATGATATTTGAGGCTCTAAAACATTTGAAGATGCCGAAATATGGACCCGTTGTTATTGTGGAAGATGATCAGGATGACAGGGAGATGATGGAAGAAGTATTTCTTGAAATGGCTACGGGCTTTGAGAGAGAATACTTCACCAATGCTTCCGACGCTTTGAAGTACCTTACTGTAACTAACGTACAACCTTTTTTAATAATATCCGATGTTAACCTTCCTGGTATGGATGGTCCGGAATTCAAACTCACACTCAATGAAAACGAATACCTGAGGAAAAAATCAATCCCCTTTGTTTTCCTTACCACTACAGCCAAAAAAAAGGCGGTCGAAAATGCCTATGAAAAAATGATGGTGCAGGGATATTTTGAAAAACCGACCCAGACCCGTGATATCAAGATGCTGCTGACACTGATTCTGGAGTACTGGCAGATATGTATACATCCGAATACGATGTAGCTATTATTTTTGCATTTTTTTTGGAAGGATAATGAGGCAGCCCGGAAGACGCTTTGATTTTCACCGTTCCACTTCCCCAAATGCATAAAATAGTGAAGAATTGTTCAAAGTATATTTGTGTCGACAGGCAGATAAATCAGGATTCGACCCGAATCAGGTAAGGCGGTTGTTTTGAGGGAGAATTTTTGCAATAAACCGAGATCGTTTTCGCATTGGAGACCACTAAACGATCACTAAAGCATCTCCGGAAGAAAAAAGATCAAAATTTAAGTGGTAGTTTATGATTTTTGAATGAGCCGTTGCAAGCCGGTTGTTGTGTGTTCAACGTTGTTCGACGGATTGTAATAGATCTTTCAATTGCTGCACGACGATATTCCAGCCATTTTCGTGAGGAGCTATGTCTTCGACTGCTCTGAATCCTTCATGAACCAATAGGAGTTTTGTGCCTTCGTCTTTTGCTAACAGCGTCCAGGTTATGATGGAGTTAAAAGGTTTATTGTCATTCGCCGAATTTTTCTGCCATGAATAGGAAAGTCTGCTGAAAGGTTTTATTTCCAATACTTCACAAATCGAATCATTACCATAAGGACTAATGAATCGGAATCGCTTTCCCATGATGGGCTCAAAATCTGTTTTGCCCATCCATTGTTCCAGTAATTCCGGTTTAGTAAGGTAGTCCCATACTTTTTCTGGTGGCTGGTTGACAAAGAATGTCTTTTTGATTACTTCCTGCATAATATGATATTTTTATTCGGGCTCCCCTTTGCCTTTATTCATAAAGTTCACCAAACTTCCTTTCACATGACCATCCCATCCCGCTTCACAGTCATTATAACATTCGACTCCCGGAATCAGTCCTACATGTGTAAAGTCAATTTTACTGCCGTTCTTTTGAAGTGTGATCTTAAAAACAACTTCTGTGCCGTTCCATTCTTTTTTTTCTTTGATCCAATGGAGGTTGCAGTCCGTTACCTTCCAAACCACTTTTTTTTCAGGAATAAGTTCACTGATTTGAAAGTCAACGAAAGTTTCTCCGAACCGAACTGTGAATTTGTCATTTAGTTTTTCAGCGCTGCCGGTCATTTTCTTCGCCCACCAAAGGCTTACCTGACTGATTTTCTTCATGGCCTCTTTGGGTGAACTTTGCACAATGATCGTTCTGTGATAATAATTGTTTATCATATCAGTAGTTTAAAAATTTGCAGCGGGTTATCTATTTTTCTTTTGATTTGCTGTTGAGCAGCATTTCAAGTTTTTTAAGTTTACCTGTCCAGTATTTGTCGAAATAGTTGATAAAGTCCTGCAACACATTGAATCCATCCTGTTTTAACGTGCAATGCCGTTCCCTGCCAATATCCTTAATAGAAATAAATCCTGCGTTGTACATAATCTTGATATGTTTTGAAACGGCCGGCCGACTCATATCAAAGGTTTCTGCCAGTGCGTTGATGGTCATACTATCTTTCGATAACAATTGCATCATCTGTCTGCGACTCGGATCTGCTATAACCTGAAATACGTCCAGTTCTTGTGAAGTCATAATAGGTAATCATAAAGTTACACAAATATAGGTAACTCTAAAGTTACTAAATAAATAAATCGGCAATTATTTTTGAAGTATATTTGTTTAACCCCAGTTTTGTGAATTACCCGTTTTGCGATGATTTTCTTTTCGCTAGGCGCCGTTGGGTAACGCGTGCAACCCACTGCTGAGCTGACCGGCGGAACATGAAGGTGCGGGCGAACATGGTGATGAATGCAACCAGCGGACTGATAAAAGTTATGAGAATGGCAAATAATGCGTTGCCCATTGCCAGATTGCAACCTACGCGATATTCCCTTATTACGTTTTTAGAAATCGGTTCTTTCCGAAGCTCCCGGTTTCCGGTTGCATGATCCCATAGCGCATTTTGGAAATAGGTAACGATGAGTACGTTAATGCTATATACAAACATCGCAGGTTTATCGAAAAAATCACTGCTGATCAGTGAACTGGTGAACGGCAACAATACGATAAAAAGCAGCCAGCAGATATTATAAGTCATAAGCTTCGGATCAATCGCTTTGATATGTACAAAAAAACGATGATGATTGATCCAGAATACAGCAATGATACTAAATGAAAGAAAGAATGCTGCAAAACTATGCCAGGCATCTGCCAGATCAATAAATTCAAAACGGGGACCTCTGTGCCCCACTTTAAGATCCAATGCAAGGAGGGTAATGGCAATTGCTATTACTGCATCACTGAAAAAAACAAGACGCTCCAGTTCTAAATTTTTTTCATGTTGGGTTTGTTCCATATTCCATTAGGGACTTTTGATTAATAAAGATAAAGCGTTGAGTTTTAAATGATGAGAAAGGCAAGTAAATGTACGGATACGTATAAGGGAAAATCACGTATTGATAACGCTGTTTTCCTCGACAATAACCCCTTATGGATGAAGGGATTGAGAAAGAAATTTTGGCATTATAGTTGACCTATATAAACAAATCCGTATTTATGAAAAGACATTCTTCCTTACATGTTAATGAATCCGTGGTTGTTTATTTAATCGCAGCGTTACTTTTTACTTTGGTAATGGTAGTAGCATTTGTTAGTTGGCAGGGTTAGTAATATATCCGCGTTTCTTAAAAACACTGATCAGCATATCGGCAATTACCTGATGTCCTTTATCAGAAGGATGAAGTCCGTCGTAAGTATAATCGATCGCTTCAAGAGGATAGGGATACTCATCGATTCCCGGATGGAAAGGTTTTCCGATCCAGTCGGGGTATTTAATATTTTGGTATACCCCCGAAATGGAATCCTTCAGTCTTTTAAATTTAACCGCGTTTTTTACAGTCATGCCACTTTCATTGTAAAGATCAACTACGTCCGAATGTTCGTAATTGCCAATCTCTTTTACGAGTTCTGCAAACTGTAAAAGTGATTGTCCGTTTTTTGGTTTGTATGAACCAAAGGCATTATTATGAGCATCGAACAGATAAACAAAATCCGCACGCTGCATCGGTGTTATTAAAATAATACTGGCAGTGGGGTTGAGGTTTCTGATTTTGTTGATGATGATCCGATATGCGCCATAGGTAGTTTTTGATCCGGTATTATTTTTATAATCTTCCATCGTTCCCAGCGGCAGCCCCTGCCACCAGTCGTTCGTACCCAGAAAGACGGAATAAATATCTGACTTTATCAATCTGAGGTTTTCTATTTCTTTCGCAATACCGGCAATGGTCCAGCCATTATGCCCTTGGTTGATATAATGAATTTCAGGATATCGTGTAGTTACCTTCGACATATAACCACTGCTGATCCGTTTGTCCGTTTCGTCAATATGATTATTCAAATAAGTAATGGAATCTCCGATGGCCGTCCAGCTGATTTCGCGGGGAGTGAAAGAAATGAGCAGGAACGCAATCGTGTTAGCAACTAACTGTAGTTTCATATCTGAAGGTAAATTTATGCGAATGACTTTTCTTTCCGAAATTGATTAAATTGTTATCCTGGTTAAAGGAGAAAAAATAGCGAAAAATACCACTTATTATTGGAAAACTTTCGTCTGGGCGATTGCGGGAATTGCAATGATGCTGTTTCTGATGTAACGATCCTGTTTCAAACAAGTCGGTATAACTTCTGCAACAGATTCTTCCAGTTTATAGAGAGAATGCGTAAATGAGTCAATAAAAAAACCGGATAGAATAGTCCACCCGGTTCTTAAACAGTGTTTCGAAATTAGTTAGTCAATTCCTACTGACGTTCATGATTCTTTGCCGTCTCCGCTTTTTTCTGTTTCACCGCTTCGAGATTAAATGAAGCCGGATCCTGCATCGGTCTTTTTTTTTAATGAAAGCGATGGTCATTTCAATCTTAAAGAACTTTTATGCATCTATTGGGGCATTCAATAATTACAGTAGTAGGGGTTATTTGGTAAACCTTAATTTGGGAACCAGAAAAAGGGAAATTAACCCACTAGTAATATAAATTGGAAATATCAGAACTAAGATAATATGGTTATTAAAGTATTTCACTTAACAAGATGAGTTAACAGTTAATGGTATTTATTAACGCCTGAAAACAAACTGCAGATTTATACGTTTTTTTGAATATATTTAGCAACTATCCTGCTCACAACCCTATTATGAAATTTGCTATCAGATTAAGCTTGCTATTTTCCTTCCTGTGCCTTGGCGTGTTTGTAGTGCCTTTTTATTTCCCATTCCTAAAAAAAACGATTTCCGCGAGTTACGATTATCATTTCAATAATTTTATTGCTGCTATTTTTCTAATCCTCACACTTTTATTAAGTATACTGCTTTTTTACAAAGTTTTTGGATCTGCTGCGAAGACCAAAACTTTATTGAGTGTGATGACAGAAGAAAAAGGGGAGAGTTTATCAATCAAACATTTGCTTATTTCTATCTTTATATTTTCGCTTGTGACGCTGATCCTTTATTCGTTAAATGCCAATTATGGTTACGGAGAAGAAGCGTATTTTCTGTATCGTATCGATAGACTCAAATTGCACCAGTTACCTTATCGTGATTTTGAATATGCGTATGGAATATTGTTTATCTATCTTCCTTATTTTATAAATCAATTATTTGGATTCAGTTCATCCATTCCTGGTTATTACATTAGTCAGTTACTTTTTAACAGCGTTGCTTTAATTATTTTGTTTTTTTGCATCAATAATTTTGGTTTGTCTTTAGGGAGGAAAAAGATTCTTTTTTATTTTTTGGTTTGCTGCTTTATCCCTTTTCAGAATGGGTTAAATTGTTCTTTATTCAGGTATGTTATTCCTATCTTTCTCATCCTTTTATTGGTAAAATACCGAAGTCGAATGTTGCCATTTAATTGGAAAAAAGCAATAGGACTGGCGGTAATGTCGGCATTGATGGTGGTTTTTTATTTCGGAATTTCCTTGGAGATTGCTATCGCCCTTTTGATTGCAGAGATTGCATTCTTGGGATATGCGTCGATCTATGAAAAAAGATATGAATATCTTCTGAGCCTGGCTATCCTGATCATATTACTGCTCGGGTTTTATCTTTTCGTGTTGGAGTCAGATTTCCTGCAAACATTGAAATCGTTTAAAAGCGGAGCAATGAACTGGATTGTAATTCCATCTCCGTCAATCTGTCTGTATGTAGTTGATTTTCTCTTGGTGAATTTTATATTAGCAGTTAAAATTCTAAACAGGGAAGAACCTGTATGGATATTTCCTTTGGTTTTTAATTTGGTAATTTTAGCGGCGGCATTCGGAAGATGTGATCCCAATCATATCCTTGACAATGGGTTGTCGGTTTTTATTCTGGCATTTGTTTTACTTTCCCAGTTTTCGGCGAAATATTTCCGAGTACATATTGTAGCATTTTTGCTGGTATTTGTAGTTGCGATGAATATTTCCACCTTACTGACTTATAAAGAGAGTATAGGAATGGTGCTAATAAAAAAATTTAGCGGGAATTCGGCAATGGCCGATGTCGTTAGAAAAACAGCAGGTATACTGGACAGGACAAAGGCGGGGAAAATGGAGGGGTTTATACAAAAACAGCAGAGCAAATCCGATACAGCTGCAATGGCAAGGTATCCAATGATTGCCCTTCCATTTTATGTAGATCCTGAGATTTATTTATACTTACTTCATCATGGAAATTACGCACCAGAATTTTACACCGATCTGCTGAATGTTGGGACGGAATCGCAAATGCAGCACAAATTAAATGACCTTATGAATGCCCAGCATCAATATATGGTCATTCCTGAAAAATATCTCAGATTGGATCGTTTATATAGTAAAACTAACAAAGAGGAAAGAAAATTCATCTCAACACTTTTCTTTTTCCCATTTCTCTATCATAAAGTCAATGATTCTCGAGTTCTTGAGGAGCCAGTCTATCGTTTTATCATTAATAATTATGATAGTATTGAAGTGGTTAAAAAAGGATACGTGTTGGTAAAACGACATTATTTATAATAACCATACGCGTGGCTATTTGATTCAGTTACATTATTTAGCACTACCATCATATTGTCTGGTTTGATAATTCTTGAAAGGTCATTTATATATTGGATATGTTCATTCGTACTAAATTTAAATTTCAAAAGAAATATATTAATGTCAGAAAATTTTTGCACAAGTAATGCATCACTTATCAAGCCTGATGGTGGATTTTTAATAATTACAAAATCAAATCGTTTCCTTGCGAGTTCCAGCAATTGTTTCATTTTACCATTATTCAAAAGTTCAGATGGCCTGTTTGTAGCCGGGCCTGTTGTGAGCACTGACAAATTTGGAATGTCTGTAGTGCTCAGCACTTCGTCGAAACCCGCTTCGTTATTTAGATAACTAGTCAGCCCTTTTGCATTTCTTATGTTAAAAGTAGTTTGAATATCAGGTTTTCTCAAATCACTGTCAATGAGTAATACGGATTTGCCATCCACGGATAAAATAGCGGCCAAATTACTACTTACAAACGATTTCCCTTCTTCGCTGGTGTTTGAATTTACAGATATGATTTTACCGCCGGTGCTGTGTTCGTTTGAAAAATAAATTTTTAACCGTAGGTTTCTAAATGACTCGGCAACTTCAGAGTCCGGATTTTCAAGTGCGGGCAATGCACTCCCGGATTCATTATGCTTAATTAAACTGGTAATCGGAATATTCAGGGCATGTCCCACTTCTGAGATATCCTGGATGGTATGATCTGTGTAACTTTTTAAGAGTAGTAGCAGAAAGATTATTGCCAAACCCAGTATAAAGCCAATAGCGAGATTAATAAGCCCGTGATGGCCGACTGTTTTGGAAGTATCTATCCTGGCAGGATCGATAATCTGGGCGCCAGGAGCATTCGACGCTTTCATGATGCCAGCTTCGGCTCTTCGTTGTAAAAGAAAATTATACAGATCGCTATTAAGATCCACACTACGTTTTATATTGATGAAATTTTGTTCCTTTTTCGGTAACGTAGATTGCTGCTGATAAATAATATTTTTTTGATTAGTAAGATTATTGAGTTCCATTTGAGTATTGGAAGTCAAGTTGTTGATATTTTCAGCAAGTTCATTTTGAGTATAGGCTATTTCTTTATCCAGAGCAATCAACTTGGGGTTTTTCTCCTGCAGCGTATAAGAATTTACTTCGCGCTGACTTGAAAGGTCGCTCAATTTCTGGACAAGGTTATTTAGTGTAGGATCTGTAACACCTACTATAGAAGGTGCTACAAGGTTTTTAATCTGATTTGGATTTTTAAGATAAGTTTTCAGACTATTATAATAATCCAGTTTGATTTTAGCCTGTGCTTCCTGATCTTCAATATTTTTAGTTTTTTCAATAACTAGGGATGATTCTTTATCAATGTCTACCACCCTGTTTTTAGTTCTAAAATCAGTATACTGATTTCCGGCTACCTGCAAAGAACTGTCGATACTTTCAACCAGGCTATCAATAAATAACATGGTGTTATCGGCAAGTCTGTCTTTTTCCTGCAATCCGAATGCAATGTATTCATCATCAAGACCATTCAGGTAATCTACTGTTCTTTGTAAATCATTTCCCTGAAATTTCACTGTAACCAGGTCAGCGTCCTTATCGACCATCTTTACATCCAGGTTCGAAAGATACGCGGATGCGAGCTGGTTTACATCATTAAAGACAAGCAAGTATTCAGTACCAACCAGTACAGGTCTGTTTTTAAATTTATTGAGCTTGAAATTAAAATTTTCGTTTACGAATGCCTGCCCGAATTTTACCTCACCTTTATATTTTATAGAAGTTTTAAATCCATGCACCATGGCTTCGTCATTGTAACTGATCTGGTAACTGTCTTCGGTAAGCGGTTTAATACTAATTGCGATATTTTTTGCCTGTTCAAAATAGTCAGGTTTTTCAACCGAAAATGGAGGTGCGGCATAAAGCTCTGTTTTATTGAAAAAAGAATTCAGATACCAGGTTTGATCCCAGTTTAGTTTCATGACCGTTTTCAAGGTCAAGTTATAGGATGACAATACCCCAATCTGATTTTGTATGGTGGTGGTTTTTTCAGCTATCCCCAGATCTTTATACAAAGACTTCAATGTCTCGTTTTTCGCTTCTGTTCTGATGAGTACGGTACTTGTAGCTTCATAGCTTTGACTTGTAGATTGATTATACACCCAGCCGCTGATTAAGCCGATTAATCCGGCAATCAAAAACCAGTACCAATTATCCTTCGCGCGCCTTATCAGCTGATGCCATTCCATACCTTCGGATTTGCCGTGCTTATCATTTTGTGCTGAATTAAATTGTTTCATGTTTGTGTAACTATTTTACGAACGTTTCTCGGAGTTTGACTGTTTAATGAATAATAGATACGAAAATTAAAACCGCAGAAACTCCAGCTATAACCAGTGTATAAATTGGCAAGCGCAATTCGAGGTTTTTGTTTTTGTTGGGCTGAATCATAATCACATCGTTAGGCTGCAAAAAATAAGCATCGGAAGCAAGTGCAGAAGTGTTTTTTAAATTAACCACATAGGTTTCTGAACCATACATTGTAGGGCGAAGAACTAGTACAGAGTCCAGTAACGCATAATTAGTTGTGCTCCCTGCCATGCCAATTGCCTCAAGAATCGTGAAATCCGGGCCGTATTTATAATACATTCCGGGATTTTTTACTTCTCCCAAAACAGTTACCCGGTTATCAAGAAGTTTTACTTTGGCGGTGATCTCTTTTACAAAATGCCTTGCTGTATCTTCTATGATTTTTTCGCATTGAACAAGACTTTTTCCAACTACTTTAACCCTCCCTATCATCGGCAGGTTGATGATACCGGCAGTATCCACTTCATATCCATAAACATACTGATTGGCGGCAGACTCATATTCATTGTTAATCGATTGGGTAGAGCCAGCATGCGCCGGGTTAAATAGTTTATTTATTTCGGCGTCATTGGTAATCATACTTATATAAAGATTGTCTTTCACCCTAATATGGTAGAGTGGCCCCGTTTTCGGTAATCCATGAAGTTTTTCCTCATTCTTCGCATTATTCAGATATTTCAGGTTCTTGTAGGAAACGCAAGAACTGATACCGGCCATAAAAAAACACAGCAGGACCACACTGGCCAAAAGGCCCGAATTGTTCGATTTACTAAGCATATACGGTGATTGGTTTAATATCTTATTATTGGTTCTTTGAAATTATAAAAGAAGAAATTCGGCTTTGCGAAGGAGAGAGGAGCGTTAAATTAATATAAAATATTCGACTTTAAAAGGCATTCTTATAAGCTTTTTTACTAAAGACGGTCAGGAAGATAATGTAAATGTCAAGAGGGAAACTCCAGTTTTCCAGATACCAGAGATCATGTAACACCCTACCTGAAGTTTGAATTCTTGTTTCCATCGGCCCTCTGAACCCATTTACCTGTGCCCAACCGGAAATGCCGGGTTTTACCAAATGACGAACCCGGTAGGCTTTGATTTTCCCTTCCAGCGTTTTATTAAGGCTGATTCTGTGTGGTCTGGGTCCGACGATCGACATTTCGTTTTGTAGTACATTAATCATTTGAGGAAATTCATCCAGATTAAATTTTCTAATTATTTTGCCTATACGCGTGAACCTGCTGTCTCCTTTAACAGTAGACATGTCTTTTTTCTCCCCTCCGTTATCATTCTTCATCGACCTGAATTTGAAAAGTTTGAAAGGTTTGTTGTTCACACCAAGTCTCATGGGACGATAAAATACCGGCCCTGGACTTTCTAATTTAATCGCCAACGCAATTATCAACAATAGAGGTGAAAAAATCAGCAGCGCAAAGAAAGCAAAAGTCAGATCGAAAGCTCTTTTCCAGAATCTGTTCGGGTATCGATCCAGCGGTAGATTACGGTAAGTGAGCAGGGGAATATTACCCAGGACTTTAACCTGGAAAACACGATTTATAATCCCAAAATAGTTGGGCGCTATATGGGGTCTTACTCCATTTCTTTCAGCTACGTCTATTATTTTTTTGATTGTTTCCATTTCTCTAAGTGGTAAAGCGATTACCACGTCCTGAAATTGATGTTCATCATAGATTTTCTGAAACTGATGAAAACTTCCAATCACCAGATGGTTTTTCCTGTATTCTGGAAACATATCCAGTATCCCAATTGGATTAAGACCCAAGTGTGTATTTTTCAAAAAATATTGAAAAACTTCATTGCCAATCGGGTTATTGCCAATGATTATTGCTGAACGCATATTTGGTCCGTTCTTGACAGGCGAAAAAAAGAAAAGTCCGAGATCGGCAGTAAGCTTTATCAAAAAGAATATAAGGAAAATCCAAAGCTGATAAACATATGGATAGTTATACCTGCTTAAAGCTAATTGTGTTGCAGAAACCAGAGCTATGAAAAGGATAAAAGTCTTTCCCATTTTTCCAATGAGATATTGGATTTTCGACTGGGTATACGTAAGATCATCAACATAAATAGTATAACTGATTATCCACGCTGTATTTAGCAATAGAAAAAGTTTAACATGATGAGTCAGAAACCCGGTAATGCTAAAACCGCTCAGAAGAACTACCAGCTGAATGGAGATATTCAATAGAGTAAGGTCTATTATTAGTTGTAAGAGTATGCGTAATCGGGTTCTCATATTTCAGTGGTACTATGACTGCCTGTAGTATGTTATTGTTTAAATGCCTTGGATAAATAAAACTTGATTACCGACAGGTACTTCGGGCCCAGTCTTTTTGGTTCTTTGGCGAGTCTCCACAACCAGCGGAGGCCTATTTTTTTCACCCATTCCGGGCTTTTCTTTTGTGTTTCCGCCAAATAATCAAAAACGCCCCCAACGCCCAGCAGAAGGCCATGTGTAAGAAATCTTGCATGATTATTTAGCAAAAAATCCTGTTTTGGGCTACTGATACCTACCCAGATCAGATCAGGTTTTAATAGATTTATTTTATTAATTTCATCTTTCAGTACCAGTTCCTGCCTTACTTGTTCCAAATCGTAAACTGGTAAAGCTTGGAAACCTAAAATTTTTGCGTTGGGGAATTTGATTTGAATGTTTTTTTTTATTTTGTCAAGTATTTCTGTTGAACCACCTAAAAAATAGTGTGTTTTTTTAGAATTCAACATCTCGATACAAAGACGATAGCCGGATACGGTTTCTACATTGTTATATCCCTTACTTCGGGCATACAATGCCGAGGGTAGTCCATCAGGAAGTGTGAGTAAGGAATTGGATAGGATATTCGTGAGAGCAGGATCCCGTTGTGCCGAAGCTACTACTGAACTATCCGGAAACAATATATAGTTTGGATTTGAATAATTGTAATTCAACAAAAAAGCTATTGTTTCCGCAGGGTTCGTGGCATTAATTTTAACTCCAAAATAATCGAATCTCAATCCCGTGTTCATGAACTCAAATATTTCTTAAATACTTAGCCGGGTTACCTGCCCATACTTCTCCCTGGGGAATATCTCTGGCTACGACACTGCCGGCACCTATTATAACATTATTACCGATATTTACTCCCTTCAGGACTATGGTATTTGCTCCAATAAATACATTATTTCCAATGGATATTGATCTGGTTTGATAATTTTCATTGGGGTTCTTCATGCGTAGTTCAGGGTCCAGAGGATGAAAATCCGTGTCCCATATTTTGCAACTGCCCCCAATCATTACAAAATCACCTATTGTTATTTGTTCTGCACAATAAATAGCCGAATTGCTCATCCGGAAATCATGTCCAATCTGCAAAGAAGCTCCCTTTTTAACTATTATTGAGCTGCGGGTATCACCCCCGATTATATTTTTAAATTTGGAAGAATTAATCCTGGCCTGATCACCAATATGAAGATTTCCCTTATTGTTAATGATAAGCATTCCGAAAATCTCTAATTTGCCGTATTTGACATGGTTGAAACGCAGGAGGAAAAAATTCATCATGCTGTCAAAAAAGAAAAATATTTTCCGGATGAAATTCATCAGGCTATTTTCCCTTGTTTTGATGTTTTCGTTAAACACTGAATAATGGATTCCTTTACATGTTGCTCAAACCGGGAAAGGGTATAAAGTGTTTCAAATTTTTTTCTTGCTTTCTGACCCATAATCCGAGTCTTCTCCGGATTTTCAATGAGCACTTTCATTTTCTCTGCCAGCATGACAATATCATTTTTCTTTACAAGGAATCCATCGGTATCCTGACAAATCATACTGGGAATTGCGCCTTCAAAACTGCTGATTACGGGTAAGCTGAATTGAAAAGCTTCAAGAATTACCAGAGGAAAAGATTCTTTGTCATATTTGGTTGGAAAGACAAAAAAATCGCAGGCTCTTAAAATTTCGTATTTATCATCATTATATTTTGGTCCGATAATTTTTACTTTTTCGTTAAGGTTAAACTGATTGATACGTTCTGACAATTCTTCTTCAGAAACATCGTATGATTTGCCTACGAGCCATAGTTCAAATGAAACTTTATTTTCATTGAGTATTTTACATGCATCTATGACGTCAATAATTCCTTTGCTGATCATGAAATTTGACAGGAATAGTATGCGGTTGGGATTATTCGTTTTTAATATTTTTTCACTCATTCCGGCATTATCAGGGATGCCGTTTGGAACAATATATGCAGGCCTGTCGATATAAGGTTCCAGATCTGCGGCACCTTCTTTCGACAAACAGATATGGTCGTTATTCAGGAACATATTTCTGTAGATCTTGTCGTATACTTTATTTCGACCTCCATGAAGTTTAACACCTTTACCATGATGATGAAAAATCACCGGCGTTTTAAAAAATCGCACGATCCGGTAAAAAATAAAATCTTTGAATAGTGCGAATCCCGATGGTGAAACTGCAAAATAAACAATGGCGGGACGAAATTCTTTCATGGTCCTCCACAATTTGAAATAATCGGAAACTGTCTTGCTGAGTTTTTGCCATGAAAATTTCCCAATCTGCGATACCTCACGGCTCAGTGAGAGTGGAAAATAATGGACACTAAAGTGTTCCTGGATTGACTTGGATTGCAGCACCTGTAAGTTCATCAGTGTTGAACCGTGAACAGGCGGTGGAACTTTCAAAATGAAAAGTACTTTATGCAAAGAAACTATACCGTTTTTTGTAAATATTCCACACCATATTTAATCTTCCATATCTTAAACAGATCTTCCTTCAAACGGCTGGCTGAGTAACGTTGCATTCTATTCTCCTGTTCAACAGGATCAATTTTAAGCGCCAGTGCTTTCTTCATATTTTCTGCAAACGCAATAGGGTCCCTTGATTCCAGAACATAACCGTCAATTCCTTCGTCTACAATGTCTTTTGCACTTGAAAAATTGGTTACACAAAGCGGAACACAGGATCCTTTAGCTTCAAGTAGAGAAGTGGACCATCCTTCGCCATTCGGAAATGATCCCAGCATAAAAAGATCGGCTGCATTCAGATATTTTGAAAGCATTTCCGGTTGTTTGAAGCCTAGCAGCTTAACATGATCGGAAAGCCTTGCGGATGCTATAAATGATTCGACTTCTGTACGGGATGCGCCATCTCCCAACATATAATAAATGCTGTTGGGATTGCTTTTCACATATTCGGCGTAGGCCTCCAGCTTCAGTTTCCAGCCTTTAATCCAGTGCAATCTACAGGTAGAAACGATCAATGTAGTATTTATCGGAATATTTAATTTCCGCCGCATTTCAAGTTTATTTCTATATCTGAAAATATGCATGTCAATCCGCGTGGGAAACTGAATAACCGAATCTTTTTTTATGATGCCCTTGCTGTTTTCAGTTACCTTTTCTATGTTTTTCCGGTCGGCAGCGGCCAAAACAAATTCAGCTCTTTTTAAAGCAGGATAAAAAACTGGATCGTATATATTTTTGATGAGTTTGCCATACCAGTACCTGCTGGCATTCAATGGATTCTCAATACCTGAGAAATTGTAGGTCAGATGTTTTAAGCCCCAGTCCCTGATCGCAATCAGTACCTCGGGAGCACAGCACAAAGAATAATCAAATTGAAATTTCAAAATTTCTTTTTTGTATTTCTTCAAGTGATAATACGTCGAAAACCGCCTCGGAATAAGTGGTTTTCCTGTCATTTTTTTTGCCCGATGCAGCGCAAAATAGTTATAGCTAATGCCGTTGAATGATTTCTTTACCCATTTTCCGATCGGTGTTTTATCAGTAGATATCCCAACCAGGTACAGTTCATCATCAAAACATTTTACAATTTGCTCTGCGAAACTTAGTTGTCCGCCAATGGGAAAATCGACGTAATTGCAGGCTTCAATAAATAGAATTTTCATTATTACAGATTGTGTTCAACGTTAATTTCTACAGGTTACTGACAATTCAAAAAGATCACTTAGTTTTTCAGAATATATTCTAAAATCAAAAGCATTTGATGCTAAAAAATATCCCGCTTTACCTATCCGGGTTGCAAGTGATTCGTCACGTGCACAAATTTCCATTAGACGGGACAATCCCAATTCGTCACCGGGGACGAAAAAAAGGGCATTTTCACGATCTTTAAGATATTTTCCAGTTTCACCAACGCCACACGTAAGCACCGGTCTTGCGGCAAATAGATAACTTGCAATTTTTGTCGGGAATCTGGCGAGAGACTGCTGGTCGTTCCACAATGGAGAAATCAACGCTGTGGCTTTTTGGCAATATTCGTGGAGCCGTTCGTCGGAAATGAATCCGGTCAACATAACGGAATCTTTATTCAGTTTCAGGTTATGCATGACTTCCTCAATAATGAATCCCGTAGAAGATTTGTATTTTCCGCAAATGATAAGTTTAAATCCTGGGAATAAAGTGTTGAATTTTTCAAATGCGCGCATAATCAGAATTACGTCCTTAAAATAGCCGTCCAGTTGTCCACACCAGACAAAAGTTTTTTCCGTTGGTTTTATATTTTCCGGCCATTCGAGTCTGTCAGCTAAAATCGGAATTTGGATAATCCTCATATCACCTGTAGCTGGTTTATATTGACTGATTTTTTGAGTGATGTTATCCGAAATGGAAATCGCTCCTTTTGCCCATTTAAACATGACCGATTTGTATATAAAACTTTTAAGGCTGGCTTTTCCTAAGTCATCGCGCCATTCGTTTACTTCCTGAATTATTGGAACTTTATAAACAAAACCCAAAAATGAAACGAAAGCGTTGTACAAAGAACCCTGTGAATACAGGTAAATAAGCTGCTGTTTATCATTTCGCCAGGATCTTATCAGTTTTGACGTATTATAAAAGCCAACGAAATAATAGTCTATGGCATTTTTCCATTTCGGCCGCCCAATCACAAGAGACCTGTTCAGATGATAATATGGTATATTACCGTAACGGCCATGCCTTTCTTTATTTAAGGGATTTCTCGGTCGCATGCAATTTACAAATACGCAGTATGAGCCGCCTTTGTCTACGATAGCTTTTCCTATCATAATGATTCGTTGATTAGTTGCCTCACCATAAGGAAAACTGATTCCATCGCAAAGACAATTCACTTTAATCATAATGAACTATAGATAACTGATCTCTCTGATGACTTTACAGGGATTGCCTGCAGCGATCACGTTAGCAGGTATATTCCTGGTAACCACACTGTTTGCACCGATCAAACTATTTGCTCCAATTTCAACTCCTTTTAACACAACCGTATTCACTCCCAGCCATACATTATCACCAATTATAACCGGTTTTGGACTTCCACTCCTGAGATCATCCTCATGCCAATTAGAATCAGTAATTAAAGTGTTGGCGCCACATTTAACGGATCGTCCGATAGTGATGCCGGTAAAAGCAGCAACTACCGTTCCGCTAAAACCAGAGTTCTCCCCGATTTTTATTTGAGTGCCAGCGTTAAAAGCAGAGATTAAACAGGGTCTGTTAATGCCAATCAGATTATCAGTATGGCCTGAAAGAAATTCGCAATTATTGCCAATGATGATTTGAGTATTCGGATGCATCTTAAAATGTGGACGACCGATAAATTTACAGGAACCAAGAAACCTAACACCTCTCCATTTGGCCAGACTAAAATACCAGTGACCTATGAGGGCACGAAATTCACGCCGGATTATATCCATCGTATTGAAAAAGCCCTTGTATTTATGCGTGAAATAATATATGAACTTTTTCACGCGATCACCAAATGATTATTTTCCTCTGCCATATAATATTCACCAAAAATTCGCTCCAAATTTTCTTCTTTTACTATATAAAATAACCAGAACAGATTAAGTGCAAAATAATCCCGCTCTAGTGAATTCGCTGCGATATACATACACATGATCAGCACAAAAAATGAACTTCCTTTTAAACCCAGACTTATTTTCCGAAACGTTCTGAAATAAACAAATAAAAAGAAAATGAGCCCGAAGATTCCGTATTTTACCGCGATCCTTGAAAAATCATTTGTTCCTTCAAATATTTCCCCGTAAATATTTGTCTTCAAGCCTGTTTCATTGATCCCTCTTCCCAAAGGATATTTTTCCAAGTCCCGGATATCATTAACGAACATACTGGTTCTGTTTATTCGGGTGCGTTTAACGATCGTCGATTCCGAAAATTGTTTTGTTTCATCAAAGTATTGCGAAAGTTTTTCGCCTACAAATGGCAGGCTGTAGACAATTAAGATAAACGGAATAAATAATGCTATAGAGATGAGTTTGACAAAAAGGGAAGATCTGTAAATAAAATAAATTCCAAATAATACCAGACTCAGGTAAAAGTTGGTTGATAAAGTAGTCAATCCGACAAATGCCAAAATGATAAATCTCCGGTTTATAGCTCCCCGGTTCAGAATAAGATTAAAAATCATGGCAAGCCCAATATAATATCCGAAACCACCAGGCTCTCCTGCAAATCCTGAATTTTGAGAGGGGTGCCAACTTGAATAATGGAAGATAATGCCATACCAGTGACCCTCCGCCCCACGTTTTTGATCAATCAGATTAAAGGGTATTCTTGAAAAAATATCCGGATTCATGAGCTGAACAGCAAAAAATAATAAGGAAACGACTGCCAGGAAAAATACGGTCTGTTCAAACCAGATTATGAATTTTTCTTTGTAAAGTTTCATAAAGACATAACCTATAAATAGCTTAAATACGCTTCCGCCGAGAGTAAAAAAACTAAATTTTTCCGAGCCGACGAACACCCAGGATAGAAAATTGATAAATATCCAGTATATCAAAACATACCAGAAGATAGGATCTATCTTTTCCTGCTTTGAAAAGTGCATATAGAGAAATCCCAAACCCGACATGATAACCAGACTGGCATCAATATTGGAAAACTCGGTGAGACCGGCGCTATAAAAGAAAAAAAGCAGGAATATTAAATAGTCCAGCGTTATTTTCTTGTAATCCGGTGTGTTACCCGGTTTAAATGAGGGACTAAGCAGAAGCATGTTGTTTCAAAATGGATCGATAATTATTTAACAATTGCGAGGTTACTTTTTGATGATGGTGTCTTTCTCTGGCTATTTTTTTTGCCCTTTCAGCAAGCCTAATTGATTTGGACTGGTCATTAATGAGTTCGATTATAGCACCTGCCAATGCGTGAGCATCTCCATCCTGAACAAGAATACCGGTTTCATTATCGGTGATGAGTGAAAAAGTTCCGCCTACAGCTGTTGCTATAACCGGCATGCCGAGTAGCATTGCTTCGCAAACGCTGTTAGGACTATTTTCCGCATGGGACACCTGCACATAAATTTTCGCCCTTGACATATGTACTGCTAATGCTTTTTCCGGCATCAGCCCCAGCGCACGAATCTGAACATCCGACAACTTTGAAATTTTTCTGCTTTTTTTTATGAGGCGTACCAAGGGATCTTCCTCATTAAGTCCTGCGATTGTCCATTCAAAATCCAAATGATTATTTTTCAACAGCAAAGCAGTATCTATGATTGTTTCAAACCCCTTGTACATTGAATTGCTTGTAGTTGTATGAAACACCGTCTTTTGATGAGGAGATTCATTCCAATCTATTTGATAAAATGAAGGACGCATAATTTCTTCCTGATGAAAATAACGCGCAAGAGGTGCCTGGGTTAAGCTGATTCTACGATCCCAGTCGGTCCTTCCGAGAATATATTTCGCGTTTTTCATTATTTCTCGTTCAATAAACGATCTTCTGGTAAATTGCTGGTAGTCCATTTTCAAAAAAGGATTACCGGTCAGGACACGTTCAGGAAGAAAAGGCATGGATAGACCAGAAAAATATTTTTTCAAATAAACTGTTAGGTTACCCTGAATACTCACAACTACAGGAATTTTAGACAAATGACCAGAAATCAGACCGAATGAATTTTCCGTACCGTGTACATGAATAATATCTGGTTGGAAATCTTCGATGATTTGTAAAAACCTTAGAAGGTTCTCTTTATATTCAGTTTTACCGAGGATTCGTTGCGTCAGTCGGTAAATTTTATTCCGGCCAAGCCTCAGAACGGGATAATATTTCGTACGATTATAATCAAACGGTGGCAATTCCTCATCACTGTAAAATGCAAAAGCCAAAATACATTCTCCCGTGTTTTCAACTTCTGCCTGTAGAGAAGATATCCAACCACCTGCAGTAGACTGCTTTTTGCTCAGATGGGAGCTAAGTCCCGGCGTATTGGCAAACCATAAAACCCTTAATGCCTGTTCCTGCATACTTAGTTATTTCCTGGTTACCTGTTCCAAATACCTGTAGCGTTTCCGGAAATGATTTTTTTATATTGTATTTTCCATAAAATCATAGTCGGAAAAGTCGTTACCAGCGTCGCCAGTATGATACCGGGAGGTCCCATATGCAAGTACTTACTAAAAAGAATAGCCAGCGGAATAGTAATAATAGTACTGATAATCGCTGAGTAAAATTGCAATCCGATCTTTCCTGTGCCATTAATGAAGGTGTTGTACGGTGTTGCAAGGATTGTGATTACAACAAATAAGCAAAGCATTAGATTCATGCTGGTGGGAATAACCACTGATCGTCCAACCCAAATGGCGTAGATGGGTTTGGCCAAGGCAAACATGAGCAATGTAGAACCTACCAACGCATATGCTATGATTTCCATTTTTTTAATGGATGTTCTAATCCATTCATAATCCTTCTTTACGAAAGCCTCTGTAAAAGCTGACCAGAATGGTGTAATAACTATTCCATAGACCATAGTGATCACTGTAAAATACCTAAACGCAATATTATACACTGTTACTTCATCTGGACCGAACAATTGGGTCAAGAGTATATTCGTACTCGTAAACAGTACTACCCCTGCTATCTGAATAATAAAGAATTTAACACCTAGGCCAATTAGTCCTTTTGAGTATTTCATATGCACAAAGTGGCGAGAAGGAGCTATTTTCCGGTAACGTCCAGTAAAAAAAACAATTGAAAAAATAGAAAGAATCAATACCGGCACTGCACTGAAAATAGCCGCTATCAAAAACAATGACCCTTTTGTAGTGAGTGTTAAAATGTAAATAAGAATAAGTGATACGACATTTCCTAACGGGTTAATCAGGTTATTCAGTGCCGGCTGCTGGTATGCATATAAAATATTGCCAATCAAAGCAAGGATAAAGCGGAAGCAGAAAAAAACAAATACAAAAAGAATGATTTTTTTCAGTTCCAGGTTTAAAGTTGCGGGAACATTTAGTATGGCGGTCCAGTTAAGTAGTGGGTTTATAAAGCAAAAAAGGACAATGATGGCCAAAAAGATTCCCAAAACCAAAGCATATGAAGTGCTCACATAAGTTTTAGCAAGCGTCATATCGTTATGGGCCACTGCTTCCGCCAGTTTGTTGCGAAGCCCATTGCCAATTCCGATATCGAAAAAACTAAACCAGTTCACAAGGCTGGCTATAGTAAGCCATATTCCGTATTGTGTTTTATCGAGATAATGTAGCGTAATAGGCACCATTAGAAATTGGCTGACAATACTGCCACCTTTGATAAAAAGTGAATAAAGAATATTGCGGTACGCCCGAACAGTTCTGATGCGGCCTTCTGTTAAATGAGTGTCCGAACTAATGGTGTTACTAAGCATCTTTTTTTCTAAAGGCATTTAATTAAAAAAAGCAAAAAATATATCTGCAAACCAGCCAGGTTTGCAAAGCTTCGCTACGGTCAGTCCCATATTCAAGACTTCCCTCTAAAAAAATGAAAAAACTATCCGCCCTGATTTTTTCAGGTGATGAAAATTATCAGAACGTTTGTCGTAGCGAAAAAGCCTCGACAAATGAACTATCAGTTAAAAGTTTAAAATGAAATTTCGAAACAGAAAAGAAGAGGGTCTTAAAAATTCTTTGTCTCTGAACAATTATGAATACACTTAAAGCAAAAGACCCTTGTCTAAATTTAGTTTTCATGTTTCGATGCAATGTTTACACATTATGCCATAGCTCAGATGGCAAGCTTCTCATCGGATTGTGGGCTTCTCATTACGGTATTGAAAATATGTACAGAATACGTTAGAAAAACAAACGGAATGTGCCGTTTTAAATTTGTTTTCGTTTCAGATATAGCGGCGAATCGAGGAATGTTAAAGGTATAACAGAAAAGCGAATTTTAAAAGTATTGGCCGCCTTTTTCTTTTATTTTACCAAATTGGGAATAATCATTCGTTAATGCAAAAAAAATAAATTAATGTAGGAACTTGATTTTTTTTTGACGGTAACTACCGTATTTTCCACATCATTCAGAATTCAGTTCAGCTGTGTTGCGAAAACTGATGTTTATGAAATTATAAAACACATAAGCCATCCAAATAAAAATGACTGGGACTATAACATAAAACATTCTGCTGTAAGCACTCACGATTAAACTAGCGACGAGATAAATAAGTAAAAAAATAATCAGAAATTTGATCACTGGCATTATTTTTTTCCACCGCAGGAGTGTTATGAACGACGTGATCAGTATAAAAGTAAATAGTACCGAATTGAATACAATACGAACTAACATAGTTGGGTCTTGAAACTTCCAGGTATACGGTACGTTGAAAATTAACCTCCCAAAATTGGAAATGCAATTACGGATAAATTTTCCCGGATTCCTTTTGATGTTTTCAATTGCTTTACGCTTATAAGCTTCGTCTCTGGCAACGCCGGTTTTATTATTGAATTCATTATAGTCAAGTTGGTGATTGTCGACGAGTTCCTGGAACGCCTGGTATTTAACGTTGTTCGAATCATTCCCTTTAAATGGATGTGCATCCGCAGGAGCCTTTAACAGATAATTCAGATCAGGGGGTTGCCAGTCTCCAAATTCATTCGCGTATGGCGTACTCATCCAGTAAAGGCTCATTCCGCCCGAATTTCCCCAGTAAAACAATTTGCCGGTAAGCTGATGGGTATATATCAGGTAGGGAAGATTCACAAACAGAGCAAGGAGAGAAATTAAAAAGATATGAAGATAAAAGCGCCGCCTTGTTTTGACGATCAACTGAAATATATAGATGAGTATAAGCACGATAATGACATATCCGAAAATTACCTTTACTAAAGCCAGCCATCCCATACTAACGCCGCATAAGACCCCGGCAAAACGATTTTCTTCCTGAATAAATAATACCAAAGAGTAAGAAATAAACGTAAAAAGAAACATGACAAAGGGTTCTGTGGCTACATACGGAAGCTGTTCATACGCAACCAGATAAAAAGCCCATAAAAGACCAAAAAGAATTGCAAATCGGGTAGAACTTAACCTGAATATGGTTTTATAAAGCAATACCATGGAAGCGTAGTGGAACAGCGCGTTGAGAAGGGTGATATAAATTACAGGAAGTTTGAGCCATACAAATGGAATCAGTACAATCGGATATCCCGGTCCATTCCATAGATCGATTGCCGGCGGAGGGGGAGAATAGTAACCATTTAATAAGTGCTGTGCAAAAGTTATATATCGAGGTCCGTCAGCCGCCAGGGAAAAACTTCTAAATTTGAATACGATGAACATATCGACGAGCAAAAAAGGCAAAAATATTAATAACGGACTGCGCGATCTTATATTCATTTAGTTTAACGTGGTTAGAATCTTGATAAAGATATGTGTTAAATAATATTTTCCGCTAAACCAGTAACCCATGTTCATAAAGAACTATATTCTTTTCATTCTTTTCAGTTCAGTCCATTTATTATTTGGCCAGCAGGTGCCCGATCTGAGCAACGGATTGAGCGGAAATCAATTTGCGCGATTTTTTATGCCTCATTCAGATTGGGCAAAAGAATGTAATCCCAATTTGTTGCATGCTTATAAAAAAATCGGTGTAAAAAGCATCCGTGTTCCTGTCAGTAATGAAACCTTGTATCAGGACGGCAATCCGGGTGAACTCAACCTTCCCAATGCGCTTGCACTTGACAGCATCGTGATTAGACAATTGCTGGATTCGGGGTTTACGGTAATTCTGGATGCTTGTCATCCTCTTTCCGGTAAGAGTGGACCAGCGTCTTTTATGCAAATGCTGGCACAGGATTCACTTGGCGCAAGAATGAAATTTAGGAAATACTGGCAGGCAGTTGTCGCCTATTTCAAACACTATGATCCGCAGAAACTTCTTTTTGAAATCATTAATGAACCTTTCTCCCTGGATCCTCAGAACAGAAATTTTATTTATGAATTGGAGGACTCTGTTGTAAACGATATAAGAAAAATAGATACAGAACACTGGCTTGTGGTTACTGGGATAAGAAATGATAAAACACTCGACGGACTAGCTGATTCTGCCAAAGGAATCCCTTACCGGAATCCGCAAAGATGGATCAGCTTTCCGCCTATCCACGCTAAAAAACTGATTTATAATTTTCATTGGTATCAGCCAGATGTGCTGGTATTCCAGGGTCTAAATACCGCTAATTTATACGGATGTACAAAAAGACTTCCTTATCCCGCATTCCCGGGATGTGCAGACAGTCTGATTGCTAGTGGGTGTGGAAATTTTGGTGCCGTACAGCAATGGCAGATTTACGAAGCTGCCAGGCCTTTTCAAAAACAAGCCCTGCCTCTTTGGGGCTTTTACAGAATGGATTCTCTGATCCGGCAGGCGGCAGAATTTGGGAAAAGAAATCATGTACCTATTTGGATGGGTGAAGGAATGTGTTTTACCAGACCTGGAGGCATCGATCGCGTTTCGCGGTTGAATTATATGGGAGATCTGATATCAATTTTGAGGAAATACCAGATCGGGTTTAATCTATGGGATCCATCGGGAACCGCAACCCAAATCGTGATGAATAAAAAAATAAACGCTCCCGAATTTGATACAGAATTGTTAAAACGAATGGGGTTTATAGATGAAAAAGGAAGCCATTAATAAAATGAAAAAAAAGAACATGCTGAAACATTTTAGGAATGCGAATTCAGGGTACGCATGGACTGGCGTTCCCAATAAATATGACTGTGTCGAGAAGATTTCAGCGATCTAAATAGAATATAAAGTCGCAACTTGAGAGAACAAGTTCTGAAACAACCAAATTTACAAATATGAGTATCAGCAGAAAAAACTTTGTCAAATCTTTTGTGCTGCTGACTACTGCTTTTCGAAAACCCTTTTCGTTTTTAAATTTGCCGGAGACGCATGCACATGCATCGTTCAAACGTGTGCGGCCCGGTGATAAAGCATGGCCATCCGAGGGTGCTTGGGATAAATTAAATAAATCTCTCCATGGTAATCTGATCAAATTAAAAAACCCATATACTGCAGGAGATGATTCCTTGTTCAGGAATGTGCGGAATCCTTATTTCATCAATAGCAATCCGGCACTGACGCAAACACTTGGATGGGTAGATGCGTGGAGATCTCATCCAAGTGAATATGTGGTGGAAGCAAAAACCACCAGCGATGTAGTAGCTGCTGTAAATTTTGCAAGAGAACACCGATTACGCCTGGTGGTAAAAGGAGGAGGACATAGTTATCTCGGAAATTCTGCTGCGCCTGACTCCTTGTTATTGTGGACAAAAAATATGCATGCCATTCAGGTGCAGGATCAATTCATTCCCAGCGGTTGCGAATCCACCCAAACCGCCCAACCTGTGGTGGCCATTGAAGCAGGCGCCATTTGGGGGCAGATCTACAATGAAGTGACTACGAAAAATGGAAGATACGTGCAGGGTGGTGGGTGTATTACCGTTGGAGTTGGCGGTCTCATACAGGGCGGTGGCTTTGGCAGTTTTTCAAAATATTATGGTCTTGCTGCTGCAGCGTTATTACAGGCTGAAATCGTGCTGGCCGACGGAACAGTTCAGATTGTAAACGCATGCAGTCATCCTGATTTATTCTGGGCACTGAAAGGTGGTGGTGGTGGCTGTTTCGGTGTCGTCACCAAATTCGTACTCAGAACCCGTGAGCTTCCAGAATTTTTTGGAGTGGTATTCGGACGGATAAAAGCGAATAGCGATGAAGCCTATAAAAAACTGATTGAAAAGATTTTGATCCAATATCGTGACAGACTCTTTAATCCTGTGTGGGGAGAACAGATCAGGTTTCATTCTGACAGATCTGTTTCTCTGAGTATGTTATTTCACGGGCTTACAAAAAGTCAGGCGGAAACTGAGTGGTTGGATTTTGAAAACTGGGCTAAAGTAAACAGTTCAGATTACAGCTGGATAGAACCTTTTGGCATTTTTACACTACCCGCGCGGCACATGTGGGATCCTGCCTTTCTTCACAAATTCGCCAGTGATATTATAAGTACTGACGATCAGGTGGGTGCGCCGCTCGAAAATATTTACTGGAAAGGTGACGGGGGCCAGGCAGGCCAATTCATCCACGGTTATCACTCCGGCTGGCTCTCACAGGATTTACTAATGGATGAAAATATATCGCAGCTGACAAATGCTTTTTTTGAAACCTGTAAATTATGGTCGTTCTCTCTTCACTTCAACAAGGGCCTTGCGGGAACCCGACCGGAAGAAAAAGAAGCGGCAACGAATACATCGATCAACCCGTCTGTGCTGGATGCCTTTGCCTTGCTCATTCTTGCCGGTGAGGAAGGCCCGGCTATGGTAGGTATAGCTGGCCATGAGCCCAATTTGAAGGAAGCGCGTGAAGCAGCGACAAAAATGCGCGTTGCAATGGAAGGACTGAAAAAAATGGTACCGATGAAAGGGTCCTATCTCAATGAAACGGATTATTTTGAAGAAAACTGGCAGGAAAGTTTTTGGGGTTCGAACTATAATAAGTTACTGAATGTGAAAAACCATTACGATCCTGACGGATTGTTTTTTACACATCATGGAGTGGGAACGGAGAACTGGAGTGCAGATGGATTTACAAAACTGAAGTAAACAAGTTGAATTTCCAACGCATCGACAATTGTCATTGGTCGATTTTAGTGTAATCTTTATCGATTGTTGCTGTGATTCTCTCTGGAATGATTGAACTTTATGCCAAGCCTGAACTGTTATGGTTTCCAGAATACGACTCCTATCCTTCATCCTCAGCCAGCTTATTTGTCTCGGCACGTTGGCTCAGACGAATCTTTTTGAATTGATTCGTTCCGGCAAATCTGATGAATTAAAAAAAGTACTAACAAATGGAGCCAATGCGAATGATACGCTAAATGGTTACTCGGCACTGATGTTTGCAACTTTGAATGGAACTGCAGATCAAATGTCGATACTTATAGATCATGGTGCCAATGTAAATTATCAGAACGCAGACGGCATCACGGCGTTATGGCTTTCAATTCCTGACCTGGACAAGATTACCCTTCTGTTGAACAATGGAGCGGATATCCATCACACGATAGAGGGATATGGTATTTTGATCAAATTGGCCATGATTCCCGGAACCTTTAGTGTTTTTCAATTTATGATTGCAAAAGGAGCGGATCCGCTGCACAGTTCCCGTGACAACCTGTTATTATACAACGCCGCACAATCAGGAGATACGGCGCTTCTTGGGTTACTCCTGCGATTGGGTTTACCTGTGAATGATACAACTAACTTTGGTGAGGTGCCTATAAACGGAGCTTTACAATTTCGCTCCTCCGCAACATTAAAGATGTTGGTAGATGAGGGAGCGAATGTAAATTTCCAGAACCTGCACGAACTGAACTTACCTGCTATGATCGGATTTACACCGCTCATGAATGCTGCAATAGTGAATGATAAAGAATCATTGCTGTATCTGCTAGATCATGGAGCCGACCCGAATATGCTAAGTAAAAATGGCGTTACTGCATTGATATTATTGGAACAGTCTGAATCTGAAGATCCGGAAATGACACTCGCTCTAATCAAACATGGCGCCAAAATAGATTATAAGGAACCCGATGGATCCGATGCTTTATATTTTGCTAAGCAAAAAGGAAATACTTCGACGGTGACCTTACTTCAAAAATATATGCAGAAATGAAAAAGCGTTTAGTCTTCACCGCTGCAACACTGGTTATAACGATCATTTTCATGAGTCTCCTGGTGAGTTGGGAGAATATGCCTGTCAGTGTTAATCCTTCGGATATCCATCAGTCGGTAAATAAAAGTTTTTTACTGTTGGAAAAAACCGGTTATCTGTTTACGGAACGTAGCAGGGCCAAATGTGCTGGATGTCACCATACCACGATGACTTCTATAGTAGCAGCATTGGCAAGAGAAAAAGGAATACAGGTGATTGATTCACTTTCAGAGAAACGGGTAGCTGCAATGATTCGTAATTTAAAATTTGCTGGTAACCCCAATATGATCGATCAGTTTCTGACTGTAAATTTTAATGCGCCTTATACACTACTGGGCCTTTATGCTGAAAATTATCCGCCGGATATTACCACAGATATATCTGTTGACTATCAGATGAATCAGGCGAAAGCAGACGGCAGTTTTTTGACGGAATCGGGAAGAGTACCCCTGGAAACAGGATATATTCATAATGCCGCTTTTTCTATCCGTGCCATACAACTTTATGCTTCGCCTTCAAAAAAAATACGTGTGGATGAAATGGTGAAGAAAACGCGTCACTGGCTTGAAACACAGAATCCGGAACAGCAACAGGAGATTGTATTTCAGTTGCTGGGAATGCACTGGTGCGGAAGCAGCAAGGACCAGCAACATGCAGTTGCACAAAAATTGTTAGCGATGCAACGGGCAGATGGTGGATGGGCTCAATTGACGACACTCGGATCAGATGCCTACGCAACGGGGCAGGCGCTTTATGCTTTATCCCAGAGCGGTATGGCAAAAACTTCAGATGCAGCGTATCAAAATGGGATGAAATACTTACTAACAACGCAGGAACCATCAGGAGCCTGGTTCGTTCAGACTAGAGCGTATGGAATACAACCTTTTTTCTCTAGTGATTTTCCGCCAGGTGATGAAAACCAGTTTATCTCTGCAGCTGCAACCAACTGGGCGGACCTGGCATTACTTGAAGCACTACCGGATAAAGAAAAATCCCGGCCATAAATACTAAACTGCTACTTCTTCTTTACTTACCAGAATTTTTTGAGTGGATTCTTGAATTGTTTCTTTGCCTGCGGATCTCTTTTTCACCATCGCACTCACTCGATAGATCAGGAATATGCTAATACAGGAAATGCAAACAATTATATACCCTAAAGTATTGTAATGCTCAATGGGGCTGAATTTTGTCTTCTGTACTACGATCATTCCCGCAACTGCGGCTGCAACACCGCCTGCAATTTGTTGAATAGATGAATTGATGCTCATAAAAGCGCCACGATCCTGCATTGCAGGAATGCCCGTTATCAGGGCTTGGGAAGGAATCATGCGGCTCATTACACCTGCCATCATGAGGATGTTTAGGAAAATCACTAATGCAAATGGCGTTAAAGAAAGGTTAGTATAAACCAATACCATGATGATCGTCCACACAGAGGCTATGGCAAATATTTTGAATTTATCTATCTTATCACTGAATTTCCCTACAAGGGGCATGATGATCAGCGTACTCAGTCCGGTAATCATAAACATCAATGGTAATTGATGTTGCGTTATTTTCAAATTGTTGATAGCAAAGGCACTTCCAAAGGGCATCATCATAAAACCCCCGATCGATAAAAGTGTGGTTGCCGTGAATCCAACTCTGTAATCTTTTTTTGAAACGGTATGCAATAAATGCTTCAAAGCAGATCCATCTTTCTCTATCAACAAATGTTTCGTAAGTGGATGCATACGCGACGCGATTAAAAACGCAATCACGAGGGCCATGGCCGCAATCCATAAAAAAGGAGCATGCCATCCCCAGAAATTAGCGAGATACAGGCCTATAGGAATACCCAAAACCTGACTTGCACTGAATCCCATTTGTATGAAACCCATCACCCTGCCACGATGTTGTATATCGAAAAGATCAGCAATGATGGCCATGGAAATAGAACCGATCACCCCGCCGAAAAGTCCGGTTATGATTCTTGCAGAGATCAGAAAGGTATATGTATTGGCGAATCCGCATAAGAAAGTACCCAGAATAAATCCGAAATAAAAGAATAGTAATAATTTTTTTCGATCAAATTTATCGGCGAAACCGGCCGTGAGCAATCCGGAAAAGCCTGCACTAAATGCATAAGCGGAAACTGCCAGTCCGAATTGCGCTGGTTTCAGGCTAAGAGATTTCATAAGTATGTCTCCCATCGGTGACATTACCATAAAATCCAGGATCACGGTAAACTGCGTGATTGCCAGAATGAAAATGGCAAATTTCTGATAGCCCGTAAATGGAATGGCAGCCTGTTTTTCCTGTTTCATAAAATGCAAATGTACGGTCAAACATTCACCAATAAAAGCTGCTATTTCTTTACACATTTCCTCACCGGCATGAAAAAGTTCCTAATCTGCTTAGCTGGATTTTGTCGAACGCAAAAAATAAGAAGATCTGCTGACAACGTTTGAGACGGAATTCTTGTCTTAGCACTATTAAAGAAATATTATGCGCCGTTTTTTCGTCATTTCATTTTTTATGTGCCTGATCATCTGTTGTAAAAAATCAAATTCCAACACAAATCCTTTGTATAGCGGCACGGGTGTGCTTGCGGGGTCAGATACAACATGCGGGGGTTGGCTGATCAAAACTTCCGGAGATACCATTCTTGACCCTGTTGTGATTGACTCATTTCCCGTTACTAAAAAAGACGGTCAGGCTGTAAAGTTTACTTATCATATACCGCCGAATGCATTAATACCCGGCATTTGTCTGGAAGGTGAGCCTATTCAACTCGTTACACTTGAGGATGAATAATAGATCCCATCTAAATTAACACCAGCCCGTCTTTGAGTGCCCTGTTATAGGCGGCTTTGTCGAACTTGTAAAGGTGAGGTGAACGATGCGGACCAATAAAACGTTTTTCATTTAGTTTTTTTATCAATCCGAGTGTCAGAAGCTTTTTCGGAAAATTACTGATATCCAGTTTCTTCCCTGAAAGCGTTTCATACAGCGTATGAATCTCGGAGAGGGTAAATTTTTCCGGCAGCAGATTATACCCGATTGGAAAGTGGTATAATTCAATGCGCATGGTATGCAATGCTTCTTTGGTCATTTCCTTGTGATCAAATTCAAGACGCGGCACACGGTTTATATCAAACCATTTGCAATCGTCCGACATCATATCGGGTTTGGGAATTGTATTCTCAAAATCAGTGATGGAATAAAAACCGATAGAGATCGTCTGATCAACCAGCCAGTTTGTTTTGTTCATGCGAACGCCTGTTGCCTTAAACCATTTCTCTTCATCAAATTCATTTATACGCGCACGGTTTGGATCGCCGAATGTTTTGAATTGTTGCATAAAAAGATTGCCGATACCCGTTCTCTCTTTCACAATCCGATTGGCAGCCTTCACCAGGGTCTCTGTTCTTTTAATATAACCACCGGGCAGACACCACCCGTTCAGCAGCTTGTGTTTGATGAGCAGTATCTTTAATTGTTGTTCATGGTATCCGAAAATGGCACAGTCAATCGACACATTCGGTACATAGTGAAGGTGACCATTTAATAGAAAGTCCTGTACTTCCGCATTTGTTTCCATGCTGTAAAAATAGGGAGGTCGCTGTTAAAAACTTTTATTTAGTAAATATTACAATATAACAAATTTATCAATACCTTCAATTAGTAAATATCACTAAAAGGATTAATAACCCATAACCCTTGATTAATAAATAACAACGTTGCATATGAAAAGACGAGACTTCATTAAAAATACCGCCGCGGCTACAGCTGGTGTAGGATTTGCTTCAGGCTTACCCGCTTTTCTATTAGGTGACAGTCGTAAGGAATTATTTTTTCAGATCGCCATTTCACAGTTCTCTTTTGCGAGTGAATTCTGGACCAAACAGCTGGATCCACTGGATTTTGCATCGAAGTCAAAAGAGCTGGGAATCCGTGGGCTGGATTACTGCTCCATGTTTTACGGAGGCAAGGCTGCAGATACGGCTTATCTGAATGAATTGAAAAAACGTTCTGTGGATGCCGGCAGTTATAATCTGCGCATCATGGTAGATGGTGAAGGAGTGTTGGGTGATTTGAACGAGACTGCGCGACTGAAAGCAGTAGATAATCACTATAAATGGATGGATGCAGCGGCAGTGCTGGGTTGTCCTATGATTCGAGTAAATATAGAAGGTGAAGGAAAGCCTGAAGATGTTGCCAAAGCAGCCGTTGACAGTCTTGGTCGTTTGATTGAATATGGTAAAAAACAACAGATCGACGTGATTGTCGAAAATCATGTGGGGATTTCCTGCAATGGTGCCTGGCTGGCAAATGTGATGAAAGAATTGAATAGTCACCACGGCGGCGTTCTCGCCGACTTCGGAAATTTCTGTATCAACAGAACCAAGCCGGAAACCATGGATATTGCCGGTTACATGAAAACAAAATGTCTCGAAGAATATGACCGTTACAAGGGTATTGAAGAATTAATGCCCTACGCGAAAGGTGTTCATGCTAAAACACATCTCTTCGATGCCAATGGAAATGATCAGGAAACAGATTTCTATCGCATGTTTAAGATCATCAAAAAATCCGGGTTCACCGGCTGGGTTAGCATTGAATACGAGGGTGGATTATTTAAGATGTACAATAAAGACAGTCGCTATCTCGACGATTATCCCGGAGTTACTGCAACCAAAGCGCTGGTGGAGAAAGCGGGCAGCGAAGTTTAATTGTTCATCTTCACAACACATTCATGCAGATAAAAATCTTCAACCTTGTATGACGTCGTGATCATCAGTTCTGGAGCGGGTCGCGGGAAGGTATTCTCACAGATGTACTCGAAAAATGCGGACTTGCAAATGTAAAATTGATAACGGCTGATTAACCCGTTCATGTTTGAATCGTAATTCTAAATTTTGTTAACTTGATGCGGAATTTGTTCTAAAAAAGAGATCGGATATTCTCTATTTTGTTGGACAATTGTGTATATCATTTAAACATAATTTATGAAATCGGTGTATTTGTGCCTATTGGCAATGATTCTTTTTTCTTCCTGTCAGAATAATAATTCGTCAGCACCACCCGTTGCTGCTGCTACGCAAACTGCAGATTCTTCGGGACTGGATCGTACCGTACTTCCTATTAATGAGCCCCCCTATCAGCAAGACACAACGCTGGATGCGAGAAATACAAAGGCACCTACACGTTTTGAAGTAAAAGCACCGGCACACGCCCCGAATGTTATTGTGGTATTAATTGATGATATTGGATTCGGACAATCCAGTGCTTTTGGAGGTCCGATCAACATGCCCAATGCAGAAAAAATTGCCGCGATGGGTATTAAATACAATAATTTTCATACAACCGCACTCTGTTCCCCAACGCGTGTAGCGCTGTTGACGGGATATAATCACCATTCAAATAACGCGGGAGCAATCATGGAACTTGCTACAGGTTTTCCAGGTAATACAGGAATACGCCCACATAGTATCACTACAATGGCTGAAGTATTGAGACAAAACGGTTACAGTACCGCAGCATTTGGAAAATACCATGAAACACCCCCATGGGAAGTGAGCGTGTCTGGTCCTTTTGATCGCTGGCCCACGCACTCTGGTTTCGATAAGTTCTATGGATTCATAGGGGGGGAAACAAATATGTGGTCTCCTATGATTTACGATGGAACGGCACACGCCGAGATTCCACAGAATGATCCTTCTTATAATTTCAATGAGGATATGGCCGATAAGTCGATCAACTGGATGCGTTATCAGCAGTCGCTCACGCCCGACAAACCTTTCTTTATGTACTATGCTCCTGGCGCCACACACGCACCGCATCATGTACCGAAAGAATGGATCGCTAAATACAAAGGAAAATTTGATCAGGGATGGGATAAGATTCGTGAAGAAACACTGGCACGCCAGATAAAAATGGGCATTGTTCCACCAAATACCGTGCTGGCACCAAAACCAAAAGAAATAAAAGACTGGGATAAACTATCTGCGGAAGAGAAAAAACTTTTCGCACATCAGATGGAAGTTTTTGCGGCATTCGCAGAATACACAGACTATCAGATCGGACGTTTACACGATGCAGTGGATAGTCTTGGTGAAACGAGCAACACGTTATTTATTTATATTATCGGTGATAATGGTGCAAGTGCTGAAGGTGGAATGAATGGAATGTTTAATGAAATGACGTATTTCAACGGAGTACCCGAAACAGTAGCTGATCAGACAAAAAAGATGGAAGAGCTTGGTGGTCCGAATACCTTCCCCCATTATTCCGCAGGATGGGCGGTTGCAGGCGACGCACCATTTGCATGGACAAAACAGGAGGCTGGAACGTACGGTGGCACAACCAATCCGCTCATTATAAGCTGGCCAGGACATATTAAACCGGATACAAAAGTTCGTCATCAGTTTCATCATGCAATTGACATAGCACCTACAGTGTACGCAGCAATTGGTATTCCGGCTCCCAAAATGGTGAATGGCGTAGAGCAACAACCCATTCAAGGCGTTCCAATGGAATATACCTGGGATAGTGCGGATGCACCATCTACAAGGACCACGCAATATTTTGAAATCTTTGGTAACCGTGGAATTTATAGTGATGGGTGGTTTGCAGGTACAGTGCATCGGGCACCTTGGGAATATGGACCACGTCATCCGCTGAATGAGGATGTATGAGAATTATATAACATGAACACGGATTTTAGTCAGGCCCATGATTCTGCTGCTGCTAATCCGCAAAAATTAAAAGAACTACAGAATCTGTTTACCAGCGAAGCCACCAAGTATCACGTGCTGCCAATTGATGATCGTACGCTGGATCGTATGATTCCCAAAGTGGCAGGCAGGCCAGATTTGATCGGAGACCGGACATCAATGAATTTGTATCCGGGCATGGTAGGCATGATGGAGAATGCATTCATTAACATGAAGAATAAATCATTTACCATTACTGCTGACGTCGATGCCAAATCCGGGAACGCCAATGGAGTATTATTATGTCAGGGTGGTAAATTTGGAGGTTGGGTTTTATATTTGAAAAATGGAAAACCGATGTTTACTTACAATTATCTGGGTCTTTCATCGTACACAGTATCGGGTAAAACTGCCATTAAAGGAAGAAGCCAAATTCTATTTGACTTTTCCTGGGATGGTCCGAAACCCGGCGCCGGAGGAACTGGTAAGATATTTGTAAATGGACAACTGGCTGCTCAAAACAGAATCGATAAAACACAGGGATATATATTCTCTGCGGATGAAACGGCAGATGTTGGTGTTGATGACGCAACACATGTAGCGGATTATGGAGGAAAGAGTGATTTTGAAGGGGGAACGATTTATAAGATAGTTTTAAATATTAACCCGGCCGGAGCTCAATTGAATAAACAACAGCAGGATTCACTGAAGAGTGATGAAGAACAGAGAAAATATCTCGAGGAATAGTTTCTTACTAACTAAAACATACATTATGAAGAAGTTGATTTTTTCCACTATCATTTTATTGGCTGGTTTTTCTGCACTCTCGCAACATCTTGACATCAACGCTTACGGCGGTTATAATTTTAGAGACAAGATGAATTTCGGGAATGCGTATGCCTACCTCAATGAAGGTGGTATCTGGGGTGTGTCAGTGGAAGGAATAAATGCAAACGGCACGGGAATTGAATTGTTATACCAGTATCAAAGCACGAAAATACCTGTTTATTCGTATTTGGGTAATGTTCAGCAAAACGCGGGTAACGATGGAGCAGTTGTTTCTTATCTGCTCCTTAATTTTGAACAGTATTATACGAACAATCCGAAAATTCAACCTTATGCGGGACTTGGACTCGGTGCTGCATTCTACAAGGGAGATTATGCGGGCTCTGTTTCAGAAACCAAATTTGCATGGGATGTGAAGGCTGGTGTGAAATTTACACTTGCAGGAAATCTTGGCTTAAAAATCGGCGCACAATTATTCGGCAGCCCACAAGCTACCGGCACCGCATTCTATGTCGGTTATCCAGGTTACGTGTATCCTTATACAACGTATGCTACCATTCTGCAATTCGGCTTTACGGGCGGTTTGGTATTTGCCTTTGGAGGAAAATAAGAAGGCAGTTTCAAAGAATATATTATAACAAAAAGACCCTCTTGGTTAATCCGGAGGGTCTTTTATTTTCAGAAATATATTTCACTTATCTAGCGGTCAACCATTTTTTGGAATTGTGCAGGATAACGATCACCGTGAACAGGAACAGCGGAAAATGCCTTATCTATTTCCTCTACTTCACCTGGCGTCAGCAACAAAGCAGTAGCCCCGATATTTTCTTCCAATCGATGCAATTTGGTGGTTCCGGGTATAGGAACGATCCAGGGTTTCTGAGCCAGTAACCATGCCAGCGCTATTTGTGCGGGTGTTGCATTTTTCTCTCTGGCAATTCCTCCAAGTAGCTCAACCAGCTTTTGATTGGCAGCCCTGTTTTCTTCCGTAAAACGTGGAACAATATTTCTGTAATCGGATTTATCAAACTGTGTGTTTTCGTTTATTGTGCCTGTAAGAAAGCCTTTGCCCAAAGGACTGAAAGGAACGAATCCAATGCCCAGCTCTTCCAGCGTTGGAAGGATTTCATTTTCGGGCTCTCTCCACCATAAAGAATATTCGCTTTGCAGGGCAGCAACCGGTTGCACAGCATGTGCTCTGCGTATGGACTTCACACCAGCCTCCGACATTCCGAAGTGTTTCACTTTACCTTCCCTAATTAATTCTTTCACCGCACCCGCAACGTCTTCTATAGGAACATTGGGATCCACCCGATGCTGATATAACAGGTCAATGACGTCTGTATCCAAACGTTTTAACGCAGCTTCGGTGACAGACCTGATATTCTCCGGGCGACTGTCGGTACCCAATGTTGTCCTGCCCTCTTTAAATCCGAATTTTGTTGCGATCACCACGTCTTTCCGAAATGGTTTCAAAGCTTCCCCCAGTATCAGCTCATTATCATACGGGCCATAGGCTTCTGCCGTATCAAAAAAAGTAATGCCGAGTTCAAATGCTTTTCTGATTAATTTGATGGCATCTTCTTTATTTGTTGCAAGACCAAGTCCAAAACTTAATCCCATACACCCCAAACCCAGCGTGGAGACTTCCAGTCCGCTTTTTCCCAATATTCGCTTTTGCATATTTCTTTATTTTATTGAATGCTTGTGATTTGTTTACAGTGCAAAGATCCCGTCTATTCTACAACCAAAGCATATACAGATTGCTGATTTTTCTACCAATATCGCTGATTTGGGAATCGGTCAATCATGAACGACGCGGAATGCATTAGTTTTGAATAAGTAAAGTAAGTATATGGAAAAGATAATACACTTTGAAACTATTGCTGACTACAATTCGTTCAATAACAATGAAACGCGTCATCCCCTGGTAAGCGTCGTCGATTTTTCAAAGGCAACTCCGAGGCATGGTTCAAAAGGGTTCTTTGGCTTTTATACTATTTTTCTGAAAGATGTTAAATGTGGCGATTTAACTTACGGCAGACACACTTATGATTACCAGGAAGGCACACTTGTTTTCATAGGTCCAGGACAGGTTGCCGGAGTTAATTCGAACGGAGAAATATATCAACCTAAAGGGCATGCATTGGTCTTTCACCCCGATTTAATTCATGGAAGTTCGCTCGGAAAGCATATTCAGCAATATAGTTTCTTCGGATATCAATCTCATGAAGCACTTCATTTGTCAGAACGCGAGAGGAAAATTGTACTGGATTGTTTCTCTAAAATAGAATATGAACTGGAACACGCCATAGACAAACACAGTAAAAGGCTTATTATATCCAATATTGAACTTTTCCTGGATTATTGCACCCGTTTTTATGACCGCCAGTTTATTACCCGTGACAAAATACATTCAGGTATTTTAGAAAAATTCGAAAGTTTATTGACCTGCTTTTTTCAAACGGACAAACCGCAAACAGTTGGTTTGCCATCTGTAGCTTACTGCGCTGCAGAACTGAATTTGTCAGCAGGTTATTTTGGTGACCTGATAAAAAAAGAAACAGGAAAAACAGCCCAGGAGTATATACATTTGAAAATAATGGATATTGCTAAGGAGAAAATATTCGATCAAAGCAAATCGGTAAATCAGATTGCTCATGAATTGGGATTTAAATACCCCCAACATTTTACCAGATTATTTAAACAAAGAATCGGTCAGTCGCCCAACGAATACAGGATGCTTAATTAAAAGTTAATTGTCCTTACTGATAAGAAAAAGTACGGCACAACAATTGCCTAGATAGGATATCAGACTGGATATATGACGAATACCCCCTCTTCGAAGCCTACAATATTTATTGCCGACGATGATCCGGAGGACCAGGAAATGTTGTTGCAGGCTTTTCAAAAACTCACTGACAGCCATCATCTAACTTTGGCTGCAAGTGGAAAGGAATTGCTGGATTTATTATCGGATATTCCTGACAGTGAGTTACCCTGTCTGATTGTGTTGGATTACAATATGCCGGGCTTAAATGGTAAACAGGTATTGAAATATCTGCACGCTTCACTTCGCTATCGCGATATTCCAAAAGTCATTTATACTACTTCGAATTCATACAAAGAAAAAGCAGAATTTCTTTCGATGGGTGCACAAGACTTCATGACAAAGGCGTCGTCGACAAAGGATATTCTGAATGCGGCAAAAAAAATGCTTTCATTCTGCGATGATGATATCAGGCAATCTGCCTGATAAGCTCCCTTAGATTTCTTACGGAAAATGGTTTGTTGATAAACTGGTCCACACCTTCCTGTTTTGCCTTTTGCTGAAGGGAAGGGTTCGGATCTGCGGAAATCATGATCACATAACTCTCCATAAATTTCACGGGATGCATTTGTATATATTCCAATCCTGTTCCATCTGGAAGATTGTTGTCTAATAATACAACTCTCGGATGGCCATTTAATTTTTCATCAGCTTCAGACAAGGAGGATGCACATTCAACTTGAAAGTCTTCAAGGGAAAGCGCCAGTTTTAGGAGTCCGCAAAGATCCGGTTCGTCGTCTATTATCAAAATCGTTTTCATAATTTATTTACGGTTAAAAATTCATATTGGTTCTTTACTGATTGTTAAATAGTAAATAGAGCCATTTCATATGTTAATTTTCCTGCACCATGATAATCTCCTGAACAAGTTCGCGTATCATCTTCAGCGAAAAAGGTTTTTGGATAAAAAATTCCACTCCCATAGCTTCGGCGCGACCTTTCGATAAATTGCTTTTCCCTGTGATCATAATCACTTTACTGGTAATGAGCATGGATTCCAACTCCGTTATTAAATCAAGTCCCGAACCGTCAGGTAACTGACAATCAAGTATCACAACCGAATGACGTTTTTCGATCCATTTCTTTTTTGCCTCCCTCAATGTGTGTGCACAATCGATCTGATAACTTTCATCTTTTAAAATGAGTTCTATAAGTTCACATAGTTCTTTCTCATCATCAACAATTAATATTTTTGGGCTTTTAAACATTTTGGTAAAGTATATATGAAAAGAGGGGTTAACGTGTCTGTATGGTAATGGTTTTTGGAATGGGTTTCGTTCGATTTATCACACGACGTGCAACGGGTCCGGCATTTGTCCTGATCTTTTCAGCATTTTTAGAAACAAGTCCTGCAAGTCCCCACTGGATAAGACTTCCCGCAACTTTTGCCATGAAGCCCGTGGATTTTTTCATGAGTAACCTGCGGATGATATATCCCGAACCAAGCCCTAGAATGCCGATAATAATGATCTCTTTGTGTTTTTTTATTAGGTTAACAGGCCGTAAATTTTCTTCCAGGTAAAAAAAATGATTCGAAATGATATTTTTCTGCGTATTCGTTTTCATTTCCAATGCTGCAATGGCGTCGGTAAGATGCTCTCTCGTTTTAATGTCAGGTCGCATATTCATCAGTTCAGCATTTCATGAATTAAGTTTTCTGCGAGTGGCTTTTTGATCCATTTCACTCTAAGCAGATAAAAAATGATGAGCAGGACCAGGTAGAATCCTCCCACAACAGCGAACCCCCAATAAGAGTTGTCCATCAATTTGCCTATCCACAATGCAAGACCGATACTCAGCAGACCGACTGCCAGAAAAGCGATTAGCAATAAGGCCACCAGAGTGATCAGAGTGGACGACACAGCCGCTGACTTGTCCACAATTTTTAGCTTACCCAGTTCAATCTTCATGTCTACGTACTCCTTCGACATTTCAAACAGATTCTTCAGACTTTCTATGGGATTCATGTGAATGTTTCCTTAAGACATCAAAGCACATGCCACCGGAATGAGTCGCAAACCCCTGGCACGATTATATATCATGGTACCATCAAAATAATAACTATGGCAAATAAAAAAATTGCAGAACCTGTAAAAGATGATATGCTGGAAAAATTTTTCCATGGAGAGATTAAGGACATCTATTGGGCAGAAAAACATTTGGTGCAAACGCTGCCGAAGATGAAGAAAGCCGCTCATTCACCAAAGCTTCAAAAAGCATTTGCCGACCACCTAGTAACTACAAAGGGGCATGTTGACAGACTCGATCAGGTATTCAAATTACTTGGCTATAAACCACAGGCAAAAAAATGTGACGCAATGGACGGAATTACCAAGGAAGGTGCAGGCATCATCGAAGAAACAACTTCGGGTACAGCCACACGTGATGTCGGTTTGATTTTAGCCGGTCAAAAAGTGGAGCATTATGAAATTTCCACTTACGGCGGACTTACACAGCTCGCACGAACACTGGGGCATGATGATGTGGCTGATATCTTTGAAAAAACGCTCAATGAGGAAAAAGAAGCAGATATGCTGCTCACCGATATTGCGGAAAATGGAGTGAATTATGAAGCCTCTGAGGAAAGGGAGTAAGAATTAATTTCGGCCTTAGTTCCTAAATGGGAACCGGTACGAAGCTTGAATTGTGAATCCGAAACTATTGAAACATAAAAGCAGGCAATCGCCTGTTTTTTTTGTGCTATTTTGTGCGCGATGTCTAAACACATCCATCTTTTGTTGGCCGACGACGACCCGGAAGATTGCCTCATGTTTGAAAAGGCGTTGAAAGAATTACCCATAAATACAAATCTCAAAACCTTCTAAGGCGGCGGCGATTTGCTAAAAGATCTCTCCCAAAAAAATAACATACTACCCGACCTGATCTTTCTCGACCTGAATAGGCCAGGTATGAGTGGTGTACACCGTCTGGATTTTTTTATTCCCAAAGCGGGATTGCGGAATGAAAATTTATTAGATATTCACTTGCATGACCGAAAAACACGATGCATCTTTGCATCAGCAATGAGGTTTTTACGGTCACGGGCCGAAAAACAACGAGAGCGAAAATTGTTCATACCAAGTTTAGATCCTCCATCCTCCTGAATTACCGTCCAATCCCTGATCAACCCACAAGACGGTTTTTAATTCATTCATCATACCCTAAACTACAAATTATGAAAGCGATCTCTACATTCACGACCCTGGTTCTGATCATCATTACCTGTGCTGTTTCAGCTGTTCTTTACCTGAATGAAAATTATAGTATCTCTGCCGGCCTTACGATTGTATGGATCGTGGCGCTTACACTTTGGATTGGAAAAGCAATGGGTTTAACTGAACCATTTGTAAATAAAATATTTGCTAAAAGCTAGTTTTAGAATCGCTGGTATATTGAATAGAAGCCCCTTTGGGGCTTTTTTTGTTTGCCGGAACTGGTTAAAAGAATCCATATACTGGAAATAATTTCCCGGTTTCGGACGAAAACAAGTGTAAAAGCATTCGTTTAAGGCTGTTAGAGCTGGCATTCTATTTGAATATACTATCACGGTTTTTCATAGGATATTGGATTTTAAAACGGGCTGGATTTCTATCCGGCCTTTTTTTATTTTAAAAAGGGTGGTTACAAAATCTTATGTTGCGGTTACTAATCAGAAAGCATTCATTCTGATGGACAATATGCAAACCAATAACGACAACGATTACGAAAAGCTGGCCATTGATACGATTCGCCTGAATGCGATCAATGAGAAGGTATCAGCGGTAAGACGTTCCTTTGAGAATAAGCCCGAAAAGGCCATAGTACGCAGTATGTACCGGACAAGCCTGCGCATAGCAGCCATATTGCTGGTGGTTATCGGTTCTGCGTCTATATATAAATATGTAGCAACGAGTAATGAGTCTGTATATAATAAACAGTTTTTAAACTACGACCTTACCAATACCCGGGGTGCCGAAACCCGTGAAAAGGAAGCGGAGGCCTATAAAAGCAGAAACTGGAACGAGGTAGTGGCCATATATAACAGTGAAAATAACAAATCAAACAAAAACACCTTCCTGGCTGCCATGTCTGAAATGCAGCTGAATCATTTCCCCGAAGCAGTGAGGCTGTTTGAAGAAGTACTGTATACAAAATCGGACGACCATTCTTTTCAGGAAGAAACGGAATATTATCTGTCCCTGGCCTACCTGATGAACCATCAGGATCTTAAAAGCATCCGGTTAATTAACAAGATTAAAGCAGATCCCAACCATACCTATTATCCGCTGGCAGTTAAAATATCGTCTATCGATATGAAAATCATAATGTTAAAAAATAAATGATCAGGTAGGTTACAAATTGACGTGTAGTGGTTACTAAAAAGTGTAGAGAGGGCTTTAAGAAAATAACAATGAAAAAACCATAGAGATCCAATAAACCAGTGATGAACGTACCCTTATCCCGAGAAACCAATCCAAACCTGTTTAAAACCGATCGAAAAAGACCAAATCCAATTGAAAAACCAACCAGGTCCAACTGAAAAAAAACCGAGATCCAATCCATGAAAAAACAAAGTCGGCGTATCCTGAAGAAAACGGAGTAGCATGTAGACAACGTGATTTTAAACATCCAGTAACCTTTGAAAAAGCGTCGACTTTCTTTTTACTTTCCGAACACTCTCTATATCGTTTATCCATGCCCGTTAAAAAAACCTGATTAAAATCAATTCCAGAAAAGAGAAACCGATTCATTTTTCGAGGCATAAATTCCCCACCAGATTTGTGAACTAAAGCTTTGACTTACCTTCTTTTTCTATTATCTTGGTATTAGATTTTTCACCCTTACCTCTAATACCCATGAAACGAAATCTACACGAAGGATTGTTCATCCTGATGCTCAGCATTTCTTTTACAACCGGATGTAAGAAAACGATCAACACCACAGACGTAACACCAACCTCAGTCGGTTCTGCTATATTACACGATTCAACATTAATGGCGGTAAACACCACCCAGACCCCTTATCCGATTACACCGGTGCAGGAATGTATATATACACCAAACTATGGGGACTCGATCGTGTATCCGCAACCTTCCGGATCTGACTATTATATATACCCGCAAAATACGAATGGACTAAAGGGTACGTATTTCTCCTGGCCTGCAGGTCTCTCGCTAAACCCCAATACCGGGGCCATCGATTTGAGCACTTCGCAGACGGGACAACGCTATGATATGGCATTTATTCAGTACGGAACTACTGATACCTGTGTATCACAATTAATTGTTGGCGGTACGTCATATATGGACAGCGTTTACGTTTTATCGAAAAGTGATACCTCGTCGGATCCTTACTTTAACGCCAACCCTTATGCGCCAAATCCATGTTGGAATAAAAAAGGACCGGGAGCCTGCCAGTTTGATTACAATGGTTTCGCAAGATTACAGGGAGTGGTTGTAAACAGACAAACAGGATTTATTGACCTTCAGAATACGTTCAGAAATGTGTTTGGTAAATTTCCTTTTAATGGGGAAGCCATTACAACGACCATATTTTATAAAATAAACGACAACAGTGATAATGCCATTCAACAAATTCAGTTAAAGCTGATGTATTATGATCGAAAGGCCAATGTCCCTGCTGCAGTTTTGTCGGCTATCAGTAATAACGAAACCAGCACACTCAGCAACCAACTGTTAAGTAAGGGACCGTCGCCAAGACCGCCGCTTATATTAATTGTAAGAAATAACTAAAGGACTCATTTTGAAACCGACAGATGATTTGGAAATATTAGCCCGGAGTTAAAGAGCCCGCTTAATAAAGTACAATGAAATGCAGACTGCATAAATCCGTAATCCTGTTCCTGTTCGTTCTTTTCAGTTCGAATATGTTGTTGGCAAACAATACCGCCACTGCATCCGGAGCATGGGAAACCGCTTCCAACTGGTCGCTGGGAACCGTGCCGGCTGCTACAGACAATGTAACGATCCCTTCGGGTATCACTATAAATATTAATGCTTCAGCAGATCTCTGCGCGAAACTGACGATCAACCCAACAGGAAAAATAGTTGTCAATTCCGGCGGCGTTATAAGTATCAGTGGTGATTTCACAAATACCGGAACATTTACTTCGAATGCCGGATCAGCAGTTAATTTTAATGGTACGTCAAATCTTGTGATATCAGGAACAGGCAATTATTCAATAGCAGGCACAGTTAGTCTTAATATGGGCTCCGCTAACGCCATACTGGATGTGCAAGCGGCCAATTTTATAACAGGTATCAATACGGTCGGCAATTATTATTTTAGTTTTTTGAAAGGTATCTGGAAAATGAATACCACTGCTACACTGAATGATGCATACAATACCGGGTCAACCAATACACTCACCATTCCTTTCGGCGTAACAATCGAATCAGACGCAGGTACGATGAACCTGGGCCGCAATGCAATTACCGGTAATATGATCTTATCCGGTGAATTATTGTTGAATGGCGGAACCGTAAATGTCCAGACAGGACAGGGTTTCAACTCTGGCCAGGATTTTCAGTATCATGTAAATGGCGGCACACCCATGCTGCATATCAACAGCGGGAGTTTAAATGTGGGTGCAGGCTTTAACGCAAACCTTTCAACCGACTTTATTGACTTTAGCATGACGGGTGGCACGATGATCCTTTCACTAAACGGTTATTCAAACTGGATTACATTTCAGCTCGCTGATGTAGTAGGAGGCAAAACGCAGATGTCCGGAGGTACGATCATACTGCAGGACGCATGCAACGCAAATATTGAGGACCTTGACATGGGCGGAGCCAATGTGGCAGCAACATTATATTCTGTAACGGGTGGAACTGTTCAGCTGGGATATATTAATACACAAAACAGCTCTTCTTATTTTGGTATCAACGCGGAGCCTGCCACCAATTATCCCAACATCGATTTTGAAGCAGGGGTGAGTAAAAATGTTTCCGCAGTAAATGGCGGTAATATCAATATGCTGAGCCTTCATGTAAATGCAAATATGACTTTTGACGCAACGGGATTTCCCGTAGTGAATATCATGAGTAACAATGGAACTTTTGCGTTTGATGATGAGGGAGGATTTATTCAGGCAAATAATACCATTATGTTTTCAGGCTCTGTACCGCAGTTAATCAGTTCGTCCTCTCTCACAAATGAAATATTTTATAACCTGACCGTATCCAATTCATCAGGAAATGTGATACTGGGCGTGCCCACCACCGTAACGAATCAGCTGAGTTTTACAAAAGGCCTGCTGGACGCCTCGAATAATCCGCTTACACTTACAGCTGGCAATATACCGGTAACAGGAGCATCCGCAACCAGCTACGTAATTACGGGAAACGGAATTACTTCCACAGGGCTAATGACAATTGATAATATTTCTACCAATACGATAACGCTGTTTCCTGTCGGAACACCAGTCTATTATCTCCCGGCAACCATTAATCCGGGAGTCAATAGTGGTAATAGTTATTCGGTTTATGCATTTCAGGGGCTAACAACAAATGCCCTCGCAAACGGTCCTTCATTCAGCGCCGCAATCCTTGCAAAAGTGTTGGCGGCAGAATGGAATATAACCCAAACGACGGGTGCCGGCACCGCTGCACTGACGCTTAACTGGACATCCTCGGGCTCAGCCATGGAAGGAACTGCTTTTCAGACATATGGATTGAATATCGGCATCGCACAATACGTCGCCGGAGCGTGGACAGTGGGTACAGGTAACGGCAACGTGGGCACGCAAACGGTCACGTCAACATTCAGTAGCTTCTCCGCATTCAGCGTAGTGGGAGTCGGATATGTTTTACCACTGTTACTTTCTGAATTGAATGCGCAGCTTAAAAATAATAAAACAGTATTCGTATCCTGGCTATATGGCGATGGAGCAGAGATTCGCGATTTTGTAGTAGAGAAAAGTAAAAATGGTCTCAGCTGGAATGCAATTGGAACAGTCGTTTCAAATGGAACGAATGAGCAGGAAACTTCTTACGAACTCACCGATCCTGATCCTGCAACAGGCGCCAATTATTACCGGCTGATTATTCAAAAGACTAATGGAGAAAATAATCTCTCATCGATCAAAGAAGTGGACCTTTCATCGACGTTAAGTTTTTCATACTTTCCCAACCCCGTCAAAAACAGTCTTCATTTTGCATTGGGATATACCAGTGTTCCAGTAACGGTCAGACTTATGAGTGCATCCGGTCAACTGATGCAATCTTTTATGGTTGGGGGTGGAAATAGTTCTGGTACTATAGACATAAGTGGATATGCTACAGGTGTGTATTTCGTCGAATTGTTTGACAATAATAAACTGATCAATTCCAGTTCAATCGTTATTTCACATTAATACGTACCGGAAAAACCCTGAACATCCCCTCCCCGGTTAATGAACTGAATTTGTAAATAGTAACTATTTCTTCTTCTTCGGAGCTGTTTTTTTAGCAGTCTTTTTAACCGCTTTCTTCGCCTTCTTAACCACTTTAACTGTTTTCTTTTTTGCTGACTTGACTGCTTTTCTTACAGGTTTTTTAGCAGCTTTTTTCTTTGCGGGAGCTGCTTTTTTCTTGGCAAGTTTTTTCCTAACTGCTTTTTTAACCACCTTATATTCTTCAACGACTGCATCTGCTACCTTGCCTGATACTTCAGCGATATGCGAGCCGATGCTGCTGAGAATTTCACCAGCCTGTTCTGTGATTTTTGTTGCTTTATTTTCCATAACCTAAAATACGATTAAATAGATAGATTCTCAAAACGGCCATGGCATATGCTTTGATTATTAAAAGAGACCGTGGTCAGTTTTATCATTCGAAAGAGCAACTGCACAATCTAATTCAAGTTCAGAAAAGGGTATAATGTCTGATAATCAATTAATTGTGAAGTGTATAACTAGATACGTTTTTTAAAAATAAAATTATTATTTTGATGTATTCATCAAAATTGTACCCGATGAGAAAGGAAATGAAGCGGCTGTTTTTTAAATACCTCGATAAAAAATATGCGGTTAATACGGTGAAAATGTATGAACCGGGTCAGATAATCTATGATCTGATTACCATCGTCGATACCGAAACAAACAAACTCTCATTTACCAATCAGAAGTTAAACCCGGTAACCCTCAACACAAGGGATACCAGACCCGAATTATTTACTTCCTTAATTAACCATTTACCCGAAGAATTAACGGCCGCAATAAAAAAAGCCATTCTGAATGAGTACGATGGCGAAGAAATGGAAATCCATTGAAGCGGAAAAAGTCATTGAAAATACTTTGGAGCATTATAAAAAATGCTGCCAATGGTTTTATTGACGATAAGTTAATGAAACTAAGCGGCGCACTTTCATTTTACATGATTTTTTCCATGGGTCCCTTGCTGCTCATTATCATCACTATGTGCAGCATTTTTTTTGGACACGCTGCCGTGGAGGGAAAAGTATATGCGCAGCTCCAGGGCTTTATCGGCCATGATACGGCTGTTCAATTACAATCGATTATTCAGCACGCCGCGATCAGCGGCAAAAACACACTGGCTACTATTATCGGAATTATTTTTTTAGTTATTGGCGCATCCAGCGTTTTTGCCGAAATGCAGGATTCCATTAATATGATCTGGGGACTTAAACCCAAACCTAAATCGGGGTGGATTGCATTTCTAAAGAATCGGTTGTTGTCGTTCTCAATAATTGTAAGTCTTGGTTTTTTATTATTGGTTTCCCTGGGTGTATCCGCTCTTGTTGAAGCTTTTGGTAATCATTTGAAATTAATTGTACCGGGAATGTCGGTTGTTTTTATTTACGTTATCAACCAGTGTATCACTGTTTCCATTACCACGTTCATTTTTGCTGTGATTTTTAAAGTGTTGCCCGATGCCAAAATAAAATGGAAGGATGTTATTATAGGTGCGATTGCTACTATGATATTATTTCTTCTGGGGAAATTTGCTATTTCCTTTTATATATCCAAGAGTAATGTAGGTTCAACATATGGGGCGGCCGGTTCGCTGATTGTGTTGCTTCTGTGGATATACTACTCCGCCATGATCGTTTATTTTGGTGCTGAGTTCACAAAGTTTTATGCGGTGGCACTGGGTGACGAAATCAAGCCCACAGACTATGCCGTTACGGTTCGTCAGGTAGAAGAAGAAAAAGGACATATGTCCATACAGCAGAAAGAAAAACTGATTAAAAAGAAATAGCAAAAACAGCTTCTTTATGAGGGCTGGATTACGTGTTTCAACTTTAGTTTCAGTGCATTCAGGTCGGAGAATTTAACGATATACTCGTCGGCGCCCAGGTTCTTTGCCTTTTCCCTGTCCCTGGGATTTGAAGAAGTACTGTACACGTAAATGCTGGTTTCCATATTGCTCTTTCCCTTTTTAAATTCCTTAAGAAATTCGAATCCGTTCAAATAAGGCATATTCAGGTCCAAAAATATATAGGATGGGGGTGGGGGATTCTCTTCTATAAATTTGAGTGCATCTTTCCCATTATTTAAGGAGACGCATTCCAGATTCGGAAACAAATCATTGATAGCCCCTCTTAAAAATACCTGATCGTCGTGATCATCATCGATTAGCAATACCCTGTTTTTGTGATTCATCAGCCGGCAAGATAATTGAAAAAACCGAACCTTTACCTGATACAGATTTGGCAATAATAGTTCCCCTGTGATTTTCAACTATTTTTTTACATATAGCCAGTCCTATGCCCGTACCCGAATAGGCGTCAGCTGAATGCAGTCTTTGAAAGACCTCAAATATCTTCTCTCCATACGTTTCGTCAAAACCGATCCCGTTATCCCGAAAGTCCATCTTCCAGGAATCTTTAGTGCGAACTGCATTGATTTCTATCTGCGGAGTAATATCAGTTCTGCTATATTTGATACCGTTTTCAATAAGATTAACAAATAACTGCTCCATTTGAGTCGGACTACAATATATGATGGGAAGCTTGCCAATCACAACTTCCGCATTTTTCTCGTTGATAATTTCACTCAGGTCCTCTATTGCAAGTTTTGCAATTTCGTTCAGATCGGTTTGTTGAAATCCATAGTCCGCTTCGTCTGTTTGTGCGTATTCGAGTACAGAGTCTATAAGAGCCTGCATGCGGTTACTCTGCTGGGCAATCTTTTGTAAATAATCAAATGATTTGTGAGTAAGGTATTCGGGATTTGAATCTGTAATCAGATTCGTAAACATTTGTATTTTCCTGAGTGGTTCTTTCAGGTCGTGGCTCGCAATATTGGTAAAAGTGGTCAAATCCCGGTTTTTTCTCTCTAGTTTTTCATTTTGATTATTTATTTCGAGCTGCGCCCGCAAACGCAATACATTTTCATTTCTAATTTTGAAGTAAGACCACATCAGAATCACAAATGCGATGATGGAAAATAAAATTATAAATGCTATTACCCGGTCGTTTTCTATTTTCCGGAAAAAAGTCCGTTGTTCGAGTAAACCATTTTCCTCTTCCTGCATGATCATAATCTGTTGATGTATAGAATCCATGATCTTCTTACCTGGAGAATTAAAATGCGTAATAGTAAAATTATTGGACGTGGAAGAGTCCAATAATATATGCAGCCTGACAATTCTTGCGTAAACAAGTGCCTGCAGGGTCCTGAGGTTTTTTACCTGAACGGGGTTATCGGCAATCATAGAATCCAACCTGCTAAGACCTTTGTCCAGCAGGCCTTCTGCATGCGAAATGTTATTAAGGAATGAACTGTCGCTATGCAGCAGATAACCACGTTGACCCGATTCGGCTTCCAGAAGTAATCCGAAAGCCTTCTCAATTTGAAGTTTTACTTCATAAGTGTGTGCAATCAGGTCTTCTGCCTTTTTCTGTTTCTGCAACCAGATTAGGGAAAAAATGGCAAGAGAAAGTAATATTAACGATGATGCTATAAAGGCCAGATAATTAAAGTTCGCCGGCCTTTTTATTTTTTGCATCGGAAATTTACTGTTTTAGAGACTTGCTTTTATTTTACCCTGAATAGAATCGTCGATAGTTTGTCCAACCAATGCCCCAAATAGCATTTTAACTCCGGCAATCAGATTCCCGTGTTTATTGTCCCAGTAAAATCCGTTTTCGGGTAGAAATTTAATCGCAGTTATCCTGGGATCGTTTTCTCCCTGTGTAAACCATGCCTTGGCCAACGGTGTCCACAATTCTTTTATTTTATTTTTATCATAAGAAATAGATGCAGTTCCCGTTAAAAATAGGAAATCGGAGTGAGGAGATCCCTGAAAATACAATTTCACATCACTGTTCATCGCAATTTCCTGATTTTTATAGCTGTCTTTGGCGCTTAGAAACCACAATGTACCATTGTCTTCTGCCTGTAATATACTCATGGGTCGTACTCCGGAAGAGTCTCCCAATCCTTTTTCTGTACAAAAGAAACAGGTCTTAGTGCTTTCGGCCATCTCTTTGATACGTTCACCCGCTTCGAGGCTATAAACATCTTTGTGGTTATTCTCCTTTTGATTTTGATCGATGCTGTTCATACAAATATTTTAAATAGAGACCTTCAATCACTGTGCCAGCGAAGCGTTAACGTTCAAGCTTAACGCACAATACTAAAAGCATGCGCCAGATACTCAACAGTTGAATTTAACCAAAACATCGGGCAGCCTAAGTATTATGGTTGGCACAAATGTTGAAATTCTTTTCTAAAATAAAAATTGATTGTATGTCAGGAGAAAATAAAATACATCGCAGACAAGTGATTGGGGGATTGGGAGCAACGTTGGCGGCTGCTGCAGTTACTCCTTCCTTTGCTTCAGGAAATATACCGGGTGCAAAAAATGTTATAGGACTTACAGATCCTCTTACTAAATACCCGAAACCTCCTTTCCCGGGTCAGTCGCAACCCTGGCCAGGACTAGTGAGTAAAATGGATCCAAAACCTGATCATGGTGAAAATAGTTATAAGGGATCGGGAAGACTTGAAAACCGCAAAGCGCTGATCACCGGGGGAGACTCCGGAATGGGCCGGGCTGCAGCCATCGCCTTTGCGAGAGAAGGAGCAGATGTGGTTATCAACTATTATCCTACTGAGGAATCGGATGCCCGGGACGTATTGGCACTCATCAAAGCAGCAGGAAGAAAGGGTATTGGTATTCCGGGTGACTTGAGAGAAGAAAAATTTTGTAAGCAATTGGTCCAGGAAGCGGTGCAGGGTCTGGGTGGTTTGGACATCGTTGTAAGTAATGCAGGAAGGCAACAGACACATGCTTCCATACTCGATATTTCCACCGAACAATTTGACTGGACAATGAAAACAAATATCTATGCACCTTTCTGGATTATTAAAACAGCACTTCCTCATTTGCAACCCGGTTCTGTTATCATTGCTACGGCTTCGGAACAAGCATACGATCCATCACCCGATTTGTATGACTACGCACAAACCAAGGCTGCAACAATGAACTTTGTAAAATCATTGGCAAAGCAGCTCGGTCCGAAAGGTATCCGTGTGAATGGCGTTGCACCCGGACCGATATGGACGGCTCTGCAGGTAAGCGGGGGTGCCGCCCAGGAAAAAATAGAAAAATTTGGTGGTGATACGCCATTGGGGAGACCGGGTCAGCCGGCAGAGCTCGCGTCTATTTATGTGCTGCTCGCCGATAACAGCGGAAGTTATGCAACGGGTCAAATATATGGCTCATCCGGTGGCAAAGGACAACCTTAATATAATTCCATCGTGACCAGTGCGGAACCCAAGGGAGGCATTACTATTTCCATCGATACTATGCCATTGTTATAAGAATGGATCACTGGTTCTTTTACCAGTTCTGATATTTTCTCCAGCGTTTTTACCTGATAAGGTTTTAGCGAACCGGGTGATCCAAGTGTTTCCCATGCTGAACGCGTGTTACAATGGGTGTCGTCGATCCGTTCAATATATGCGGAGCCGGCAGCTATGATATTTTTTAATTCGATACAAACTTTTTCAGTCGCAATGGGATGTTTAGGTAAAGTTGTATTGGTGATGAGAATTTGAATCACCCTGTGTTTTTTGATTATCCACACATCAATGGTTGGATGTGAACCTTCCACGGAAATAATTTCTTCTCCTAAAAGATGTAATATTTCAAAAGCACGGTAAGCGGGTTTGGGTATACCATTTATATTCAGCAAGCCAAAACCGCCATGGAAAGGAACGGATGAAAAATAATTTTCGTTGAATATATCTGAGAAGGTCCAATAACTATATCCCTTCACATGATCACGGGCTTCCATAATTGTTTTAATAATGAATGAAGCTGCATACGCTTCATCGTGCAGATCATCAAATGGATTGGAAGAACTGCTCCATTCAGTATAATACACTGGCAATGACCCCGCTTTCTGTTTTGTTTCAATTACCTGATCTCTCAAAATACTTCTCTTACTTTCCGAAAGCTGCGCGATGGTATCATCGCCTGGTTTGCCAAATGCATCTGTGGGATAATGGTGTGTACTTATGAAGTCGCAGGGGACATTTTCCTGTCTGCAAAAATCCCGGAACTCAGTTATCCAGGCATTGGAAGCTGTAGCAGGACCACCAACTTTTAAATCGGGGTTTATTTTCTTAATGGCGGTGGCTGCATGTTTATATAAGTTAAAATAATCATCCTGATTGCCTGTCCAGAAAGCAGATAAGTTGGGTTCATTCCATATTTCAAAATACCAGGACTTCATTTGTTCCTGACCATAACGATCGTACCAATGAAAAACAATATCTGAGATGAGAGTTTCCCATGCAGTGTAATCCTTCGGTGGTGTTACATTGTCCTTATAACTAAAAACAATTTCATCTCCGGACGAAAGTGCAAGCGGCATAAAAGAAAGTTCCACAAACGGCGCCATGCCAATAGAATGCAGGAAGTCAAAAATCTGATCTGTATTAAAAAAGGAATAAACGAGTTTGTCCATCTCGTCCACCAATGTACCCATGTTGTCGGAAAGGATTCCATGAAATCGTACGTGTTGGAATCCCAGTTCCTTATGACAGCGAAGCATCTGCTGTTGCCAGTCTGCTCGGAGAGTTAGAGCGGCGTCTCCACTTCCAACACAGTGTTCCCAAAAGTGAGCAAAGGGAATCCCTTTTTGTTGAAGATCGCAAGCGAATACATTAGACATGGACTTCATATATCAAATTCACAGCCACGCTTCCGATGCTTTCGAACAGCACCGTTAAATCGCCTGATTGATTAATTCATGTAAATTGCCGAATGTAAATGGTTTCTGAAGAAAATGCATGATGCCCAGTTTTTCTGCCCTCTGCCGGTTGGAGAAATAAGTATCGGCGGTCATCATGATAATGCTGGTATTTTTGAGCAGCGGGAGATTTGCTTCCAGCATATCCAGACCTACACCGTCGGGCAGATTGTTATCCAGCAATACGAGCGAAGGATTATTCTTATCCCATTTCAGATGTGCCTCATTCAGACAATGCGCACATTCGACCTCATATCCCTTTGAAGTTAACTGGGCCCGAATCAGTTCACATAGGTCCTTTTCATCATCAACAATCAGAATGCGTTTCATCATGTTTATTTATTCCTTGTCTATCACTATAAAATGCCTCAGATGAGAAATGTTTTTTAATATATATGATAAAGTAAAGCTAAAGAGAACAAATCCGGTAAAAATAATAAATCCGGGTTGAATAGAAGTGTTGTTTGTTGTGACGCTGGTAATGGTTTCGTTGTTCATATTCAGATCTGAAAGGGTGCTATTCACGATACCGTTAAAACCGATATAGGTCATTAAGATGGCAAGAACCAATACATCCGACATATTCCACTTTGCTGAATTAAAAGCAAAAAAATGGATCGTTTTATTTTTTGCCCACCTGCTCTTCTCCACCATATAAACGCCCGTACTGAATAGTCTGACAAGAGGAAAAAGTATGCAAAAGATTAAAATTAATATGCCCACTATCACCGTGTCTATCTTGCCGGTCTGGATCAGCACCTGGAGTACCTCCACAATACTCTTACTCTGATAAAATAATACCTGGTTTTTGAAATCCACAATCTGACCCATCATGTGGAAATCCATTGTCGATATTCTTGCATCAACCTGGATAATCGCAGTTGTAATTCCAACCGCCAGCAACATGAGTGCCGAAAAAATCGACATTACATAGAGGGGCGTATGTATGCCGGAAATATCTCTTGCCAGCCACCAGGTGCCTAGCATCAAAATTACCCCGGCCAGCATGGCAAAAGCCCAGTAGTAGGTTTGCTTTCTGATCTTCTCCAGTTGTGTTACCAGGAGTGTTTCAAAAGAAGGCTTATCCGCAACCTGATATTTATGGAAGAAGGAGTCCAGTAACATTTTCTCTGAATTCTTCGAGAGATCATACGTCTGACTGCCGAGTGAGTCCAGTTCTATTTGCACAATATTTTTTAACCTGCTGTAGCTTTCCGGTTTGTTCAGTTCTTTTACAATAAGTGAAGCATATCCGGGAAGCTGCGCATGTAGTTTATCTTCATTTACGACGATATTGAATGCCAGCTTCTCCAGTTTTTTACCAATGTTCTTACCGGGATTTTGAATTTTAGCCACCGCCTTATTCACGAGCTCATTTAACAACTGTTCGATTTCTTTTTTAAGTGCCTCGTTTTGATCCGGAGTAAGCTGAAAATTTTGAAGGCTGGATTTTGTAACCGCAACAATATTGTCACGCCATTCGTCGACGGATAACAACCCAAAAGAAATGCTGTTCACCATCATGTAATCTTTTTTAATTACCTCCTGCTGACCGGATAGGGTACGGACTTTAAAGCCACAATAGCAAATAGCTGCCAGAACGGTGGCTATAAACAGAATTAATAAAATTCTGAATATGACAGGAACAGATTTGGCAGGGTTGTTTTTGGGTTGCACGTTATCTAAATCACAATTACCAAGCCGTTAATTTCCTTAAAGAAATGCGCTACTACACCAGAGAAAATAAGCAATTATGGGTAAATACTGCCACATTTACTACACTCTGTTATTGGGGATTTTCAAAGTGAATTTCGTTTCCTTTTGCGAAGAGTGCACTTCTATAATACCTTCGTGTGCTTTGGCAATTTCTGAAGCGATGTAAAGACCCAGACCCAGGCCCTGTTGTCCCGGTTTTACGTCGCCACGAACAAAAGGTTCAAACAACCGATCGCGAGTTCCCGGAGGAATAGGGGCACCCGAATTTTTCACAGAAAGGATAAATAATTCATCGTTTGAACTTGCTTCAACTACCACAGGTGAATGGTGATCTCCATGCGCGAGAGCATTGCCCAGGAGGTTGGAAAATAATTCCGCAATGCGGTTGCTGTCGCAGTACACAGGAACGGGCAGACAAATATTCACTTCGATTTCCTGATCCGGTTTGGAAATACGGTTCTCCTCCACCACATGATGGAGAATTTGTTCCAGCGGCTCGGTAGAAGTTCTGTTCAGCATAAGGCCATTTCCCATCCTGACTCTGGCGAAATCCAGAATATTGTCAATCAGATTGGTCATTCTTCTGGCACTGCGCGAAATAATCGAGATCATTTGCTGGTCTTCTTTCTCAAGCGCGCTTTCCATTAAAAATTCGGCACTCAGGGAAATAGAAGTAAGCGGATTTCTTAAATCGTGTCCTAGTATAGCGATAAACTGATCCCTCACTTCGTCAGTTTTATGTTCAAGTGCCAGTTTTTCCTCCGCCAGCGACAATTCTTCTACTGCGTTCATGTGAAAGGAAATGAGATCAGCGAAGAGATTGAACATATCAATTATTTCCGGTTTGTTAAGCCGGTGAGGATGGGGATCGATGGCGCAAAGAGTACCGAAAAAACGATTGTCTTTTCGTTTAATCGGCACCGATATATAACTCTGCAGCCCATATACCTTCGGCGTATGATGATTCACATAAACGGGATCCTCTGCAACGTTGTCGATTACGATGGATTTCCGGCTGATGCGGATATCGTTACACAATGTAGTTTCCAAAGGCAGTTCACCTCCCGGTTGCAACCCGAATTGGATATCGTCACGTACGGCGCATGCTACCCACTTGTTGTCAGTAACGCGTGCGATGGCGGCAAAACCCATTCCGGTTGTTTTACAAATGATATTCAATAAAGGCTTGACAATCGTCAACTGACCTATGAGATCGACATCGTGTTGAATCGTATTCAAGATAAAAATTTGTGAATATGTAAAAAATTGCCCATTTGTCGTCCCTTCTTCGATAGAATCAGGGCATTAGTCTTTATTCACCGTGTTGATTATAGATGGGCTCAGGCTCAGAAAGGCAGCGCAAATTTAATACTATTACTCAAATATTCATATTCAGTACTGCGTGATTCATATAAATATTGTTTCCCGGAGACGGTCCGGGATTTGCAACAACGTGTCGTTATATGAAACTGGATTTAGAAGATTTTGAATTAATAGGGATTGCGGTAAGAACTACCAGCGAGCACAATCAGTCGGAACAGGATATTGGCGCACTGTGGCAAAGATTTATTGCGGAAGATGTACAGAAAAAAATTCCGGAAAAAATAAGTGAAGATATTTATTGCGCATACACCGACTATGCATCTGATTATCTTGGCGCTTATACTACCATTTTAGGTTGCCAGGTGAAACCGGGTACCATTCCGCCTTCCGGTTTTGTGCGCAAAATCGTATTAAAATCCGGTTATGAAGTATTTATATCGCAGGGCCCAATGCCAGAGTCAATACAAGATACCTGGACGAGTATCAGGAACTCCGGTCTGAAAAGGAGGTATACCGCAGATTTTGATGTATATGGACCGCACGCAAAAAATCCTGAAAAGTCTATTGTACGCACGTTTGTAAGTGTTGAGCAATAGTTTGTCAAATTTGTGCGAACAGTATATACGTATATATCACAATTCAAATATCACTCTGCCTGTTATTGAGTAAAAGTTTTGTTCAGCCAGTTAACTATCTGTTGCCAGCTTTCAGGAGGTATTTTTGCATGTGTAGTATTTTTCATTACCAGAAAATCTTTTTTATTACCGGGGATTGAATCATAGAAATCTCTTACTTTATCAACTTCAAACAATTCATCCTGATCTCCCACTGCTACCAGTACCGGAATATTCAGATCTTTGGGAAGCCTGAGTTGTTTCACGTCCATCATGGTTAGGAATCGCAGGGAATACCTGAAATTGAACAATGAATCTTTCGTTACAGTCATGCCCTTTCTATAATATTCAACTGCCGGATAAGAAGGACGGAAAATGGCGCTTGCCAGGATCCTTGTTTTTTCAAATAATGAGGGCGGTTCATTTAGACCTTTTCTTCCCTCATAAGCGCCCGACATCAATACCAGTCCTGCTATTTGATCTGGAACAGCATCGGCGGCACATATCGCAAAAGCCACGCCAAGGCTATGACCCAATACAACTACTTTGGAGAAACCAAGGCTTCTGATATATTTTACTGTTTCAGCAAGATCAGCAATCCATCTGTCTTTACCCGGCGAATCGCCTCTGATTCCGTCGGACAAACCATGCCCCCTGTCATCAAGACCAAAAGTTGTATATCCACCAGCCGATATCGGAACACCGGCCATATTATATGCGCCACTATGGGCTGTAAAACCATGAAATATCAATACCGCGATTCCTTTTTTTGCAGGTATCAGACTATCGGGATTCCATCTCCGGATAAAAAGCGTAATTCCGTCTGTAGTGGTAAATTGTTCATGCGGGCCCACATAATTTTTTCTCAAAACAGCGGCTTGTTCAGGTGTGATTCCTGCATGATTTGTTTTTGATTTAACTGGAAGAAAAGCAAGCACCAGTCCGAAAATTACCAGGAATACAATGATGGAGACAATGGTGATCAGAATTCGCTTCAGGATTTTTTTCATACCAATCGTGCTTGTTTGCTTAACAAACTTAATCTATTACTATTCCCGGGCGGATAACTATTTTATTTACCTTCAGAAATAATCTCTAAATAAACTTCTGAGGATTATGGCAAATATAATTGTCGTTATAGGTTCCGGCTCCATAGGTCAGGCGATCGCACGACGCGTCAGCGCTGGCAAACACATTTTACTTGCAGATCTTCGTTCGGAGAACAATGAAAAAGCAGCGAAAGTATTGAGTGAAGCAGGCTTTGATATAAGCGCCACCCTGGTTGACGTTTCTTCCCGCGAATCGGTTCATGCACTTGTAGAAACGGCCGCGGCGCTTGGATCGGTAACCGGTCTCATACATGCAGCTGGTGTTTCTCCTTCGCAGGCTTCGCCCTCCACGATATTAAAAGTCGACTTATATGGTACCTCGCTGGTGCTTGAGGAATTTGGAAATGTTATAGCAACGGGTGGATCGGGTATAGTGATTGCTTCACAGTCGGGGCATCGTCTGCCGGCTCTCACAACTGAACAAAATAAATTGCTTGCTACCACTCCTGTGGAAGAATTGCTGAGTCTTCCGATGTTACAATCCGATAAAATAACCGACTCTTTGCAGGCATATCAAATTTCGAAAAGAGGAAATTCTTTGAGAGTAATGGCCGAAGCCGTACGATGGGGTAAACGGGGAGCGAGAATCAATACGATCAGTCCGGGTATCATCATCACACCACTCGCTAAAGACGAATTAAGAGGCCCGCGTGGCGATGGCTATAGAAGAATGATAAATATATCAGCCGTCGGCAGAGCAGGAACACCTGATGAAGTAGGATCTGTAGGTGCATTCTTGATGGGACAGGAGGGGGGCTTCATTACGGGCAGTGATTTCCTGATGGACGGTGGTGTTACCGCTGCTTATTGGTATGGCGAACTGGCTCCGAAATAAATTATTATATAATCATTGCGAAGCATAGCAACAGCGTTAGAGGTTTATACAAATACCTAATTTTACCTAAATTAATTTATGGAATCTGAAAAAGCAATACTGGCTGGCGGATGTTTTTGGGGAGTGGAAGAACTTATACGCGATCTGCCAGGCGTGAGCTCCACTGTAGTCGGTTACACCGGTGGCGATGTGAAAAATGCTACCTACAGGAATCACGGCACCCATGCGGAAGCCATTGAACTAGTTTTTGATCCTGGTAAACTCAGTTACCGCAAGCTGCTCGAATTTTTCTTTCAGATTCATGATCCTACAACAAAAAACAGACAGGGCAACGACAGGGGAACTTCATACCGCTCTGCGATATTCTATTTGAGTGAGTCGCAGAAAGAAACCGCCAGCCAGTTAATAAAGGAAATGACTGCTTCTGGAAAATGGCCCGGACACATCGTGACTGAAGTAGTACCCGCTACCGAATTCTGGAATGCAGAAGAAGAACACCAGAACTATCTGCGAAAACATCCCTACGGGTATACCTGCCACTATATCAGGCCTGAGTGGAAAATGAATTAGCGTTCATTACACTGCTTTTATTTATGATTTATCTGATTATTCCCATAGCTGTCGCATTGTTGTATGCACTGCGTACCCTCCGGCGAAGGAATAAAAGACCGTAACCTCCTGCATTGGTCTTTTAGACAAAATTTGTTTTTTTGTCTAAAATGGGTATTCTTGCAGTTGAAATAATCTATGTCACTCAACACGCCTGTAAAAGACGATGCCATTCAGCAGCAGATTCTGGAAGCTGCCAAAGGGCTCTTCCACGTGCATGGTCTGCACAAAGTAACCATGGATGATGTGGCCAAAGCGGTTGGTAAAGGAAGAAGCTCCATTTACTATTATTACAAAAGCAGAGATGAAATATTTGATGCTGTGGTGAATATTGACATCCATGAAATGCTGGCCGTTATTACTGCCAATGTAAAAAAGGCCAAAACGGTGGAAGAACAGATTTACGCTTTTTTTATTTCAAAAATGGAGATACTTCGCGGAAGACAGTCTTTTTACAATAAGCTGGATATGGGTATGGATGCCGATGCCATATCCCAATTAAACAAAAGTAAAGTTGTTCATCACAGGCTGATCATGAAGCTGGAGGGTGAACTGCTAAACGGTATTTTAATGGATGGCATTAAACGAAGGGAGCTCAGGCTCATAACGAAAAAAGAAAAAGAGACGTTGATTTTTGTACTACTCGGTAGTCTGCACGGTTTGAAACGTGAAGTAGCACTGGAGAACAAATTTGATCATATTAAACCAATCGTTCAGACTTTCAGCCGGATGGTGATTTCTGGATTGGAACCTTAAAAAAATTTGAGCTGCTTTCGACATAATGACGAATAATGTCAATTTGATCAGGAAAAAACAATGAAGTCTTCACATACTGTCAGCACTTTCCGCGCATTCAGAAACAGAAATTATACACTGTTCTTCGCTGGGCAATCGATTTCGCAGATCGGTACCTGGATGCAGCGAACAGCAGTGAGCTGGGTTGTTTACTCGCTCACGCATTCGGCTTTTATGTTGGGACTGGCCATATTCGCACAGCAGTTTCCTTCTTTTGTTCTCTCTTTGCCGGGCGGTGTCGTAGCCGACCGGTACAGTCGCCGAAACATTTTGCTGGTTACACAAACTGCTTCCATGATACAGGCGGTATTACTTGCGGTATTGATTCTGACGAAGCATTACGTGATTTGGGAAATACTGGCGCTTAGTGTTGTGTTGGGAATCATCAATGCATTCGACGTACCTGCGCGTCAACCCATGGTGCATGAGATGGTGAATAATAAGGAAGACCTGCCCAACGCCCTGGCCATCAATTCAGCTATGGTGAATATTGCGCGACTTGTAGGTCCGGCGCTGTCGGGCATCTTATTGCATTTATTCGGAGCGGGTATTTGTTTTTCAATCAATGCACTTAGTTTTTTAGCAGTGATCACTTCGTTACGTTTGATGAAATTTCCGCCGTTCGTTCCTCATCCGCTTAAGAAGAAAATCAAACATGAGTTAACGGAGGGATTTGCGTACCTGAAGCAGACGCCGGAAATCAGTAAAGTAATATTATTACTCGCTTGTATGGCATTGTTGATCTTACCATACGATACGATGATCCCAATTTTTGCAAAAGTCATCTATAGAGGCAATGCTGCAACTTATGGTTATATCAGCAGTTTTATGGGCTTGGGTGCACTGGCGGGTAGTCTGCTGATAGCCTCCGTGAAAGGTATCGAAAAACTAAAATCCATCCTGTTTACCAGCATCATTGTATTGGGAGTCGGATTGATCCTGTTTTCCAGTATATCAAATTTTGCACTTGCCATGCCGTTCGCCGTACTGATCGGATTAGGATCATTAACTCCCATGACCGCATGTATTACAATCGTTCAAATGGAAGCCGCAGCAAATATGCGGGGTCGTGTAATGAGTTATGTGGCCATGGCTTTTTTCGGTATGCTGCCTTTGGGCAGTCTGCTCGTGGGTTTCGTTTCCCAGAAAATATCGGCTCCGTCAACAATGCTCATACAGGGTATCGCGGCCATAGTAATAGCCTTTATATTTTCCAGATTACTCACAAAACAATGTCCGGAGATGATTTTGCAAAAAAAATCTATCAATCACTAATAATTATAAAATCAAAAAAATGGAACAGAAAACTCACGGAACCGCATTGATGGTAATGGACATGCAGGATGGAATTTTGGGAAACTTTCCCGACGCTTCCAATCTCCTGCAGAAAGTATCGGGTGCAATTACTTTTGCACGCAGTAAGAGTATTCCGGTTATTTATGTAGTAGTCGGCTTCCGCCAGGGAGCGCCCGAAATTAATATCAATAATAAGGGATTCACAGCAGCCAAAGCCCGTTTTGAAAATATGGATATGGCTGCGTTTATGAAAGTACACAGTGATATTGCGCCAAAAGCCGGTGAACTGACGGTTGTAAAACGACGTGTAAGCGCTTTTGTGGGAAGTGATCTGGAAGTGGTACTAAGATCTTTCGGCATACAACATATGATTCTTACAGGAATCGCAACAAGTGGTGTGGTGTTGTCAACATTGCGCGAAGCTGCAGATAAAGACTATCAGTTAACCGTGCTGGCAGATTGTTGTGCTGACGCTGATGAAGAAGTACATCGTTTACTGACTTCGAAAGTGTTCCCACGCCAGGCAGAGGTATTGAATCTGGCCGACTGGTCAAAATAAAGCATTACGGAAACCACCCCATATACTTTTTTGTGAAGAAATAAACTAGGAGTATCTTGAAACATCCTGCATGACAAACAGGTGTTTATTCAACCCTTCCGACATGAAATTTATTTTTTCACTGATGCTGTTCGTCACAGCATGCACAATGGTTGTCGCCCAAAAGCCTTATCTGGCGAACCTGGAGAAACAGCTATCCCTATCACAAAACGAAGATACCTTCAGGGTGCTGGCTCTTTCTGCTATTGCAGATTATTATGGCTTTCTGCAATTTGATAGCGCACTGGTATACGCATTTCAGGTTTCAACCCTTTCCGATAAACTAAATTATAAAAATGGGAAAATCAGGGCTTACCGAAGTATGTTTTTTGCTTATAACTGTCAGGGCAATTACCCGAAGGCACTGGAAGCAGCCCTGAATGTGAACAAACTGGCAGATGAACTGGAAAAAATAAATCCATCTTTCAGTGGCCGTGGAGATTATTTTATTGGCCTGCTGAATCTCGAAATGAGGGATTTCACAAAAGCCCGTGATCAGTTCAACCTGTCATTTAAAAATTATAAAAAAGCTGGCACTTCTGATGTTGACATATTTTTTGTCTATTCACAAATGGCCAATATGTATAGCGCCATAAACCATCCCGACTCCGCCATGTGGTACGCACAAAAGGGATTTGAACTGGGTAGCAAGTCCACACAGTTCAAGAAATATTTCGCCCTGGCCTGCGCTGCCCTGGGGAATATCTATGAAAAGAAAGGAGATAATAAACTGGCCGAAAATTATTTTCGATTGGGAATTGAACAAGCCAACGCCTTTAACAATATTTATTTCCAGGCAAGGAATTATAATTTACTGGCAACCTTATTCGAAAAATTAAACCAGGAAGATTCAGCCATTTTCTATGCGAGGACATCCCTTCAGTTATGCAAGCAGCATAATTTTGGCGAATTCGCTGTGGATGCCAGCAGGATTCTCGCAAAGATATACGACACTAAAAATATTACTGACAGCTCCCTGAAATATTTGAAAATAATGGAAGCTGCCAAAGACAGTGTTTTTAGCCAGTCGCGTGGACAACAATTTCAGCAGTTTGCATTCAATGAAATTCTGCGTAAACAGGAGATCAACACAGCAGAAGAGCGGTACAGAACGCAGGTGAGGATATATGGACTCGCCATCGCGCTGGTTTTATTTTCCTTGCTGGCATTTAGTTTGTACCGCAACAACAGGCAAAAACAGAAAGCAAAAATCAATATTGAAAAAGCATATGACGAATTGAAATCTACGCAGGCGCAACTGGTACAGAATGAAAAAATGGCCTCACTTGGAGAGCTGACAGCCGGTATCGCCCATGAAATTCAGAACCCGATGAATTTTATAAATAATTTTTCTGAACTCAATACGGAATTATTAGCCGAAATGAATGAGGAGATAAAATCAGGAAATACAGAAGTGGCGATTGGCTTGTCCGAAATGATTAGAGATAATAATGATAAAATTAATTTCCATGGCAAACGGGCGGATTCAATCGTAAAAGGTATGCTGTTGCACTCAAGAACGAGCACTGGGATAAAAGAGGCAACCGATATTAATCAGCTGGCAGACGAATACCTGCGGCTCGCTTATCATGGATTGCGCGCCAGGGATTCCTCATTTAATGTGACCTTGAAAACATATTTTGAACCGGAACTTTCAAAAATAGATATCGTACCACAGGATATCGGTAGGGTGTTGCTGAATTTATACAACAACGCTTTTTATTCTGTTGGGGAAAAAAAGAAAAAACTGGGCAGCGATTATCAGCCCACTATTGAACTGATTACAAAAAAATCGGGGAACAGATTGTCCATCACCGTAAAGGATAATGGAAACGGTATACCTGAATCTATTCAGGATAAAATCTTTCAGCCTTTTTTTACAACCAAACCCACCGGTCAGGGAACCGGACTTGGACTCTCACTGAGTTATGATATTATCAAAACCCATGGAGGTGAAATAAAAGTGGAAACGCCAGAAGGAAGTTTTACCGAATTCACAGTGCTTCTGCCGTTTAAAAAATAACAGGCAAATACACTACATCTGTTTCATAATATTGAACATCCAGCGGACACCATATTTATCCAGGCAAACACCCCAGTATCCCCAGAATTCATCATGCGGTGCCACACAATCTGTTCCACCTTTTGAAAGTATTCCATAAATCCTGTCAGCTTCTTCTTTTGAATCAGGTTCCAGACTGATAGTAAAGTTATTGCCTACTTTGAGCGTATGTCCCATGCTCTCCAGAATATCTGTGCCCATAATCAGTGTGCCATTCAGAATGGGTAATGCTACATGGGCTATTTTCTTTTTGTCAGCTTCTGATAATTCCGGCATGCCGGGTGCTGGTGGCCTGTCACCCATTCGCATAAATGGAGTTGACAATTCCGTTTTGAAGGCTTCTTTGTAAAAATTAAATGCTTCTTCTGTAGTCCCATTAAAATTGAGGTAGATGGATACTTTTGACATAAAATTTGTTTTGCTGACTACAAATATAATGCAGCTATTTGACTGCGCAAATTTATTTTTTTCCTCTTTGTTTATGTAGTTTATAATAAGTCTTCGATTGTTGCAGCGTTCACACCGGGTTCATGCTAAGGCAAATAAGGGACAGTAATGGTAGTCGTTTCACTTCCACTCACTAAACGAACGGCGAGCATTTGTCTGCCTATATTCGACGGTAGTTGAATCGTATATTTCCATTGTCCGTTCATTGAATGCGTGTAGATAACCTGCCCCTGTAAATTGTAAACGGTAAGTTGTACTGGTTCAACTGTTGGCACCTGAACGAAAAAATGTCCGTTTGTAATGGGATTGGGATAAACAGAAATGGCAGACTGCGACGAGGGTTCGTTTTGAACAGCTATGATATGAGAATAACTAATGTTGCCATCCGCATTGATCAGTGCGATCCTGTATTCATTGGCTCCGGTTTCGGGTGAAACATCAACAAAGGAAAATGATGAATTTAAATTACTTCCTTCCTGTGTGTTGAGGGAAGAAAAAGAACCTCCGTTGATGCTGCGTTCTATCTGGAAATAATCTTTGTCTGAAATATCTGTTGCGTTCCAGCTTATCCGGATTTCGTTACCCTGTAGGTAACCTTTGAGATTACTGATCGTATTCGCAAGTGGAGTACATGCAACCGGACCGGATTTACTAAAACTGCCACACCCGTAATAGAGCTGTGCCGAACAGGAATTCTGACCTGCGCCACCACAGTTTATATTGAGACCCGTTGTAGAATACGTTTTTGAATTACTCAAAGAGTTATACGCATTCCAGTTCGCATAATAATTGTTTATATTCTTTACGTACAATGCGGATGAGGCATCCGCCAGATTAAGTGCAGGACCGTTGAACAGCAGATATGCTTTGCTGGATGTTGTACCGTCGCCTGCAATTAGCTGACTGGCTGCACTCAGATTCACCGGACCCGCCGTGGCATTTAAATATGAATTTCCTAAAAAATACAAATTACTCGAACTGATATTTAGTGTACCTCCATTGTTGTTAAACTGTGCCGTATCGCTGAAATTAAATGTTGAGCCGGTAATAGATATGGATCCTGTTGGTAGAAAAAGACTTTTTGAATTTGCATTTATAACGCTACTCGTAAAACTTGTTCCGTTGTTTTGCATATTCAGCGTGTGACCGTTGAGATTTATTGTTGTATTGTTAAATGCCGATTGCTGAAATGTAAAATCGGAAGTCATGTTGAGGGTTCCTCCATTAATCGTGCAATTATAACAGGTAGCGTTTGTATTTAATGTAATGGTAACTCCCGCGGCTATATTGAATGTGCATGTGTTGCAGTAGCCTGGAAATACTCCATTCCAACTCGTAGTAGAACCAACAGTATAGGTTGTTTGCGCCCTCACACTAAAAACAAAAGTCAAACTCACAAAAGCCAGGATAATCGTTTTCATAGAATTAAGTACTGTGAACCGCAGATCTGCCAACGATATGCCAATGCTTAAATGATTGAATTATAGCGACTCATGAGCATTCGTAGGATGGAATTGTTCCCTTTCCTGGAAAATTATTCCAATACGATGTTTAACCAACAAGGGCTATTCCAATAAATCCTAAGTTTGTTACTCAAAATATTTAAAATCAATTTCAATGGGAAATAATACACCTGCAGATGATTCCATATTAGCAAAGGTTGACACAAGTGAAGCAAAGTGTCCGTTCAGCGGAGGCACACTAAAAAAGACAGCAGGCGGTGGTACGCGAAATAACGACTGGTGGCCAAACCTGTTGAAGTTAAGTATCCTTCGCCAGCATTCTTCTCTTTCAGATCCGATGGATAAATCGTTCGATTATGCCAGCGAGTTTAAAACGATTGATCTCGATAAATTGAAGAAAGAGATTTTCGAATTGATGACTACTTCGCAGGACTGGTGGCCGGCCGACTTTGGTCATTATGGTCCTTTTTTTATACGAATGGCCTGGCACAGCGCGGGTACTTATCGGATCTCAGATGGCCGCGGAGGTGCCGGATCCGGTACGCAGCGTTTTGCACCTCTGAACAGTTGGCCCGACAATGCGAATCTCGACAAGGCAAGATTGCTTCTCTGGCCCATCAAACAAAAATATGGAAGGAAACTTTCGTGGGCGGACCTGATGATTCTCACGGGCAATTGTGCGTTGGAATCTATGGGATTTAAAACATTTGGTTTTGGTGGTGGTCGCGCAGATGTTTGGGAACCACAGGAAGATGTTTATTGGGGTTCGGAAAATGTATGGCTCGGCGACAAGAATAGATATACAGGAAAACGGGAGCTGGAAAATCCATTGGGTGCAGTTCAGATGGGTTTGATTTATGTAAATCCTGAAGGCCCTGAAGGTCATCCCGATCCGATGGCTTCTGCTCATGATATTCGCGAAACGTTTGGCCGTATGGCTATGAATGATGAGGAAACTGTAGCGCTGATTGCCGGCGGACATAGTTTCGGTAAAACACATGGAGCAGCTGATCCGGGAAAATACGTGGAGCCCGAACCAGCGGGGGCGAGCATTGAAGAACAGGGACTTGGTTGGAGAAACAGTTATGGAAAAGGAAACGCAGGCGACACGATTACCAGTGGTCTCGAAGGAGCGTGGACCACAACACCTGCGAAATGGAGTAATAATTATTTTGAAAATCTCTTTGGCTTCGACTGGGAACTTACAAAAAGTCCTGCAGGTGCACATCAGTGGAAACCAAAAAATAATGGAGGTGCAGGTACCGTGCCTGATGCACATGATCCTGCAAAAAGACATGCGCCGTTTATGCTTACAACGGATATTGCATTAAAGACAGATCCGGTATATGAAAAGATTTCCAGAAATTTTTTCGAACATCCTGATCAGTTTGCCGATGCATTTGCACGTGCATGGTTTAAACTCACACACCGCGACATGGGACCGCGGGTACGTTATCTGGGAAAAGAAGTGCCAACAGAAGAACTCATATGGCAGGATCCAATTCCAGCAGTAACACATGAATTGCTTAATGAACAGGATATCGTAGCACTCACTGATAAAATATTAAGTGCTGGTCTCACGGTATCTCAGTTAGTTTCTACAGCCTGGGCGTCTGCTTCTACTTTTCGGGGTTCCGATAAACGCGGTGGTGCTAATGGTGCACGTTTACGTCTGAATCCGCAGAAGTACTGGGAAGTGAACAACCCGGCTCAATTGACAAAAATGCTGGCAACACTGGAAGGCATAAAGAAATCTTTCAACGATTCGCAAACCGGAAATAAAAAAGTTTCACTGGCCGATATCATTGTACTGGGGGGCTGTGCGGGAATTAAACAAGCTGCAAAAAATGCGGGAATTGAAATCAAAGTACCTTTTACTCCTGGACGAACAGATGCATCTCAGGAGCAAACAGACGTTACTTCTTTTGCAGTGCTCGAACCCGCAGCAGATGGATTTCGCAATTATTTAAAATCGCTACATACAGCAACTGCTGAAGAGTTACTAATCGATAAGGCACAACTGTTAACGCTGACAGCACCGGAAATGACAGTCTTAATTGGTGGACTGCGGGTACTGCATACAAACTATAATCAATCGGCTTATGGGGTCTTCACCAATCGTCCCGAAACCCTTACGAACGATTTCTTTCTGAATCTGCTGGATATGAACATAACCTGGAAAGCTGTACCAGGTGTTCAGAATTTGTTTGAAGGTCGCAGCAGGAAAACCGGTGAAATTAAATGGACGGGCACACGGGTGGATCTCATATTTGGATCCAACTCAGAACTGCGTGCTATAGCTGAAGTGTATGGATCTGATGACAGCAAAGAGAAATTTGTACATGATTTTGTGGCTGCGTGGTGCAAAGTAATGAACCTTGATCGCTTCGAATTAAGATAACCAACATGAAATGTTTATCCCTGCTGTTATTTCTTTTGCCACTCGTCGCTTCCTCACAACAACCGGTTACCATTACTTTCACTGACACAGGCCGCTTCGTCATTTCGCGAAATATCTACGGACAGTTTGCTGAACACCTGGGCAGATCCATTTATGATGGTTTCTATAAAGACGGAAAGATCAGAACGGATATCACTGATGCATTAAAGAAAATACAGGTGCCCAACCTGCGCTGGCCCGGTGGTTGTTTCGCAGATCAGTATCATTGGAGGGACGGCATTGGTAATAAAAGTCAAAGACCAAAAACCATCAATACCACCTGGGGAATGGTTACGGAAGACAACAGCTTCGGTACGGCAGAATTTCTGGAACTCTGCAAACAGATCGGATGTGAACCTTATATCGCCGGCAATGTCGGTACGGGTTCGCCAGAGGAAATGAAAGACTGGATCGAATATTTAAATTTCAAAGATAGTAGTACGATCGCTGATCAGCGAAGATCCAATGGGCATGCCGATCCTTATAATGTTTCGCTGTGGGGTGTAGGTAATGAATCCTGGGGTTGTGGAGGTAACATGACACCGGAACATTATGTTAACCTCTACCGGCAGTTTGCTGCGTTTCTGCCCAACTATCCGGGCACTCGGTTAAAAAAAATCGCGAGTGGTGCCAATGCAGATGATTATAACTGGACGGAAGTACTGATGAAAAATATTTCCACGGGAGACATGTTTGGGATCTCCATGCATTACTATACCTTACCGAGTGGTCATTGGAACCATAAAGGCTCCGCTACCAGTTTCACAGAAGCAGAATATGCACATACATTAAAGCAGGCGCTTAAAATTGAAAATATTATTGAGCGCCATGAGGCCATCATGGACAAATACGATCCCGAAAAATCCGTCGCGCTGTTTGTAGACGAATGGGGGGTCTGGACGGACGTAGAGCCGGGCACACCCGGTTACGCGATGTACCAGCAAAACTCATTGCGCGACGCGCTGGTGGCCGCATCCACTTTAAATATTTTCAACAATCATGCTGACCGCGTAAGGGGTGCCAACCTGGCGCAAACCGTAAACGTAATTCATTCGCTAATCCTTACAAAGGGTGATCAGATGGTGCTTACGCCCACATACCTTGTTTTCGATCTGTATAAAGTTCACCAGGGTGCGAAATTAATTCCTATTAAAATGAATGCTCCACTGTATATCAACGGCACCGATACGGTTGCCGCCATCAATGCTTCTGCATCGCGCGATTCGCTGGGACGGCTGCATATAACGATGGTAAATCTCGATCCTGAAAAGAGATTTACTATTCTAATACCGGTAGGCGGCAGAACGATAACAGGTAAACTGATGACGGCCGAAAAACTGACGGATATCAACAACTTCGGTGTGCCGCCGAAAGCGATTATTCAGGACTTTACTGCATTTCGACAGAACGGACAGTTTCTGGAAATCAAACTGCCTCACAAATCAGTGGTCGCGTTGGAAATAAAATAATTATCGTATAGTTTTTTCAGTTGTACGTCACCAAATCCATAAATGCTTTCTCTTTTCCAGAACGCTTCAAATACTTTGTGAAAATCCGTAATACCGCTTTGTATGATTTCTTCGATTACACGCTCGGGTCTTCCCTTACTTCCATCGGTCGGAAAACGATCAACATGCGCCTGAACCACTTCCTGCAGGTAAGGAAAAGCAGGAGAGGAGTTTCGCGACAGGCGACCCATCCCTTCCAGATCGTGTAATTTATAAGCGTTCCATAAGTAATGTCCCAATCGGACATCAATCACACCCAGAGGTCTTCTGTTGGCGAAGCAAATACGCAGCTCATTTACATTTGCGGTTCCGAAGCCGTTCCAAAACGACGCGTTGGTTTTATCTGAATATAAAGTGTAAACGGCATACACTTTTTTGTTAATCGATAAATTATTGATAATGGAAAGACCGAACCACATATTCACCTGACAGAAAAGATCATATTCAAACCAGAGATTGAATTCGGAATTATCTGGAGCGTTGATTATTTTCTCAAACTCACATATTACGTCGTTATAATATTCAGTTTCCAACACACCCAGATATCTACTTCTTGATTCCCAGAAATTATAGAGATCATCTCCAGATACATCACCGTCAATAAGCGCTTCTCTGACAACAATTATTTCTCCTTTAATGTTGGCTTCCCGAAAGCCGGCAAACATCGCATCGCCATTGAGAATATGATAGACCATGTAAGTAGTATTTCGCTGGAAATATTTTTCAAAATACAAAAGTCAACGGATTCTACATACAAATACCTAACTTTCACAAGGATTACTTATTTAAATCTTACACGGACGCTTTAATACATGAAAATATTATTCACAGTTTTTTTACTTCTGGCTTATGGTATAAGTAGTGGTCAGATCCGGAGCAACGTCACCATTTTAAAGGACACGACCGTAAGAGTGCCGTCCCGGGAGTATCCGCATTATGCCGACACTAAAAGTCTGGCTATTATATTATCTGATGGTGTCATATTAACCGATACTTCGTCAATCACCATTGGTAAAGGATCGCTGCCGAACGGCGACTTCAAATTTATTGCGAGATATTCAACCATAGACGCCCAGGTATATGAAGTCAGACTGAGAGGAACCACAAAATCAAAAATGATGGAAGTGCAGAATATTACAAAAAAGGTAACGGGCAACCTTACTCAATATACCATAGTTTGTGTTGGAGGTTATCAGGTCCAGCTCGAAGAAGCAGTGTCTGCAGGTGAGATTATTTTGTAAGATGGCCTTTCGATTCCCAAAAACTCCCGCGATTGAAAAATATATTCGTTTGTGTGTGAACCTCTTTCATGTATTCATTCAATACATGATTAAGTATTTAAATGGAATATGGCCCCGTTAAGGATCGCCGCAAAACTCACCCAACAGATGTAGGGAACCAGGAGCCAGGAAGCTCTTTTATCGATCCTTGAAAACGAAAATATAGTTAAGACAATAAATATCCAAAGCATAACTATGTTTAGGAACGCAAGTCCGATCTGATGAAAGTAAAAGAAGAGAAAGCTCCAGCAAAAATTCATGAACAGTTGTACCAGGAAAATAAGAATAGCATTTGATTTGTAGCGGGAAGCAGGTTGTTTCCAAATCAGATAAAAGGATATGCCCATTAAAATATAAAGCAATGTCCAGACCGGCGCGAATATCCAATTTGGAGGGTTGAACCTGGGTTTGGAAAGGGTGGCATACCAGCTGCCAATGTTAGATGCCGTGGCAAATCCTGCAATCGCTCCTACGCCAATAGTCAATAGTAAAGAATACAACAATTTCATGGTCTTTTAATTTTTACACCGCCTTGTATTGTCCGGAAGAATTAGTAATCTCCTGTTCTACAGGAACGGACGGATCGTACAAATGTTTGGACGATTTCTCCTTAAATTTTAAATATAAAAACAGGTTTAAAACAAATAATTCAAAACCATAGATAAAATCTTCCAGCGGGATGGTCATCAGCCGGATACCCAGGTTATAAGATGGGTTGTATCGAACGACTGGGGCTGAAAGCCCGGTTCCGGTTAGGATCCCGTTTACAATCAGGAAAGGCAAAAGTAGTATCGCGAATACACAGACTGCTTTTCCAAACCATTTTATATCAAGACCAAATTTCAAAAACAAACAAAGGATCGCCGCACTTATGAAAGTGGAAGAAGTGTATATTTTTTTTAAAAACAAACATCCTGTTAGGAGTAAAAACAGCGAAAGCAATAGACAAAAAATATTTTCTGCCGCGGGATTCCTGGATGGCTTAAAAAATTTATCGAGGCAATAATAAGTAAATACACAGGCATAAGGTATACATACAAAAAACAATATTTCTTCGATTGGTAAATTATAGAGATGGATCCCGGTTATATAAGTTGGATTAAAATTCCAGATGCCAAGACTGATAAAAATTGAATCGAGTGTAAGAAATGGCACCGCAATGATTATAATTGCCTTTATCACTGCCTTCCAGTTTTTATAAAATGCTATTTTTGGATGAAAGGAGAAAATTAGCGGAATCACTACAGCAAATAAATCAACTTGCAGATACAGTAATTTCATTTTTCTTACCGGATTTCATTTCCTGAAAATATTTAAATGGCACCCATAACATGCCGAAACATTCTCCATCTTCCTTCTCAAGATGTTTATGATGCATTTTATGTGCTCTTCGAATGGCTTTCAAATATAGGGTATCAGTACGCCTGAATAATTTTATGCGCTGATGAATAAATACATCATGCACCAGAAAATACATAAGTCCGTAAAAGCAGATTCCAATACCGATCCAAAACAAAAAGTTGTATCCATTGCGAATGCCGAACAATAGCGCTATAATGCCGGGAATCGCGAAGATCAGAAAAAAGAAATCGTTGTGTTCAAAAAAACCATACAGCTCCTTCTTGTGATGATCTTTATGAAGTTTCCACAAAAGACCATGCATCAGGTATTTGTGCGACAACCAGGCGATGCCTTCCATACCACAGAAAGCCAGCAATACGATAACGATTTTCAGCATGATATTTTCCATTTTATGCCCATTTGATTGGTAAAAGTGTATTGATCATCAATCGCAATTTTTTTCCATTGTTAATCCGAACCCTTTTCATCATCAGTCCTTGTACGGGTAATCTTTTTATTTTATTAAAAAGCGTCTGATAATAGATGTAGGCCAGGTAAACACCCATTCTGGACGAACGGGGAAGCCTTTTAATACCCGGAAGGGCCATCGCGAAATCCTTTTCAATATCCTGCTCTATCTGTTTTTTTGCCTGCATGGTGAATTCCATCAGGTTCAGATTTGGAAAATAGGTTCTTCCCAGACCATGGAAATCATCTTTTAAATCTCTTAGGAAATTAACTTTCTGAAAAGCTGCGCCCAGTTTCATAGCGAATGGTTTCAAATCTTCGTACGATTTGTTATCTTTTTCTGTAAAAACGTGCAAACACATCAACCCAACAACCTCTGCCGATCCCAGTATATATTGTTCATAAGCAACTTCATTATAGTTTATTTTGTCCAGGTCCATTTCCATGCTTTTAAAGAACAGGTCAATCAATTCATATTGAATATTATAATGATGAAAGGTTTTTTGAAAGGAATTTAATATGGGATTTACGGAAATCCTTTTATCCAGCGCCTCCCTGGTTTCAGTTTTGAAGTTTTTTAATAACAATCTTTTATCGTAACCTTCAAAGCTGTCAACGATTTCATCCGCAACGCGCACAAAACCATATATGGCATAAATATCGCCCCTTATTTTTTTGTCCAGATATAGTATACCCAGAGAAAAACTCGTACTGTAGGAGTCAGTTATTATTTTACTGGCTTTGGAAGAAAATTGGTCAAATAACAGTTTCATACTTTTTCACATTTAAATATTTAGTCAGTTGGCCCGCCGCAATTTTTCCTGAAATAAGAGAAGGGGGTACGCCGGGACCTGGAACAGTTAACTGCCCTGCGTAAAAAAGATTCTTGATTTTTTTATTCTTTATTTTAGGTTTCAGAATCGCCGTTTGCAATAATGTATTGGCAAGACCGTAGGCATTTCCTCTATAAGAGTGATAGTCATCTACAAAATCTGAAACCGAATAGCTCTTTTTGAAATCTATGAAAGATCGGACCTCTGCGCCCACATAGTCTTCAATCCGCTGCATCATGATGGTAAAATATTTTTCCCTTAGATGTTCATGATCATTAAGACCAGAAGCAATCGGCATCAGTAGAAACAGGTTTTCGTGACCTGGTGGTGCTACGCCATCATCTGAACGCGAAGGGCAACAGACATAAAATAAAGGTTTTGACGGCCACTTCGGGGATTGATAGATTTCTTCAGCATGTTTTGCAAGGTCCTCATCGAAAAATAACGTGTGATGATTTAATTTTTCTATTTTTTTGGTCAGCCCAATAAAAAAAATCAGACAGGAGGGAGCAAAGCTTTTTTTCTGCCAGTAGGCATCATTATAATTATTTTGAGTACCTGACAGCAGGAATTTTTCGACATATTGGTAGTCGGCGGTTGCCAGCACACCGTCAAAAGGCCAGAAAATACCACCTGCATTTAGTCCTGTGGCCTTATTGCCGGTTGTAATTATTTTTTCTACAGGAGAATTAAAATGAAATGTTACGCCATTTCGTGAAGCCAGATCTTTCATCGAGCATATGACCGCGCCGAAACCTCCTTTTGGGTACCATGTTCCCAATTTTAAACCGGCGTAGTTCATCAAACTATATAGGGCCGGTGTATTTTCTGGCAACGCACCCAGGAAAAGAGCCGGAAACTCCATGAGCGTGATCAGTGTCGGATGAGAGAAATATTTTCGGATATGACTGCTCAGTGAAGAAAAGAGATTCAGACTCAGTGCGCGTTGAATAAGTCTGACGTCAGCAAATTCCATTAACGAAAGTCCGGGCATGTAAGCAAAATCTTTCATGCCGATTTCATATTTGTGCGACGCTTCTTCCATAAATTGATCCAGCTTCAGGGCAGCACCCGCTTCGATGGATTCAAAAAGCAAACGCAGTTCTCCATAACTAGCCGGAATATCCAGCGCTTTCTTTTTTTCAAAAAGAAGGGTAAAGGCGGGGTCCAACAAACGCAGCTCATAGAAATCGGAAACGGTGTAGCCGAAATCATTAAAAAATCTTTCAAATACATCCGGCATCCAATACCAGCTTGGTCCCATGTCAAATACATACCCATTCTCAGTGATCAACTGCCTGGCCCTCCCGCCGGCCGATGCATTTTTTTCAAAAACATGCACTTCATGCCCCGCAGCAGCCAGATAAGAAGCTCCGCTCAATCCGGAAAACCCGGCCCCTATAACCGCAATCTTCGACATGTGGTTTGTTTATCAAAAAAGTAATAAAATTAAACAATCTTTTCAGTCAGTAATTGATCAAGCTCTTTGGCGGATCTTAAGAAATGTATTTTTTTATTGGATTTTGACGGCATCGGCAAATTCAATTTTGTGGCTACGTACAGGTTGGCGCCTTTCAACATATCGCATAGCCGGTCCAAATATTTCTTCATATTTCCAACCACATCATGATGCACAAAAAACGTCAACATATTTGCTGGTTTAATATCGTTGATCGCATCCTTTAATGAGGACTCCGGGATATTGCCTCCAAGGTAGACAACCCGTTGACCCGACAGGCGTATAAGATAGCTTGCCAGTAATAAGCCTATTTCGTGGAATTCATTTTCCGGTAAAAACAAAATCCAGGTCGGACTGCCGTATTTGGACGGAGGAAGGGAGTCAATGGCAGTATACAATTTCTGGCGGATGAGATTGCTGATGAAGTGCTCGTTAGCTGTGGCAATCGAATCATTCATCCACATCAGACCCAAGCGGGTCAACATGGGGTAGAGCACCAGCAGATAAGTGTCTTTCAGACCATACCTGAGTAAACAATGTGAAAAAGTATGCTCAAATTGATGTTCATCAAAGGTTAATGCTGCAGCGATCAATTGCGATACAAAATATTCGACAGGCACAGGCGTATCGCTGATAAACATTTTACTATAAAGGGATTTCAACTTTTCATCAGACATGGCACACAATTCGGATATTTTGTAATCTGCCTCGAGCAGCCCCGAAATGCTTAATAATCTTTTCAACTGCAGAGAATCATAGTGACGTGTGTTTCCCGCCGATCGATTCGGCCGAAGGGCATGATAGCGCTTTTCCCATATGCGTATCGTATGGGGTTTTATACCGGAATACTGTGCCAACTCCGAAATAGAAAACGAATTCATGAATTCTTGTTTATATTTGTATCGAAAAAGTTAAACACAAATGTAGAGCTTAATTTCATTGAATGGTAACTTTTTAAATAAAAGACCCACGTGATATGGCGACTTATTCCTTAAAAACGGTTCAGAAGATTCCTGCAGGTCTTGACAAGCTATGGTCTTTTTTTTCAGATGCTACAAAGCTCCAGGACATCACACCCCGTAATCTGGGTTTCAGGATGTTATCTTCCCAGGGCCATATGAATATGTATCCAGGGCAAATCATCGAATATATAGTGAAACCGGTGTTAGGAATTCCTTTGTACTGGATGACAGAAATTACCCACGTTCAGCCGCAGCTATATTTTATTGACGAACAGCGATTTGGTCCCTATCAGTTATGGCATCATCAGCATCATTTCAGGAGTATCGAAGGTGGCGTGGAAATGACAGATATCATACACTATCGAAATTCATTTGGTTTTTTGGGAAATATAGCGAACAGCCTGTTTGTTGAAAATCAATTGAGAAAGATATTCGAATACCGTTTTAGAAAAATTGAAGATTTGTTCGGTGTATGGGAAGGTGAGGCCTGTTACATTGAATGCAGAAAAAGTATTTCACGTGAACCGCTAATCGTGCAGTGAAAAAAGACTATTTTTTGAACCTGCGAATCAGCGATAGTGTGAGCAAGCCCACACCCAACAGAATATAAAGAATTCCCGCGTTGGGCCCATGCGGTAGGTTAGTCTTCTCCTGTGGCCATTTCGTTTGAAATAAATTGTAAATACCGAAAATAATAATGCCAATGGCCGCCGTGAATAATATCCCTGTTACGATGCGAAGTAATGTTTTCACTTTTTAAATATACAGGTTTAGGTTATCAATAAAAGTGAAGTATATAATTGTCTTGGTGGCAACACCGCTACATTGCTCCGGGATTTACATTCAATATCAACTGCCACAAGATCAATTCATACAACATTTTAAACGATAAAAAAGGGTTATTTCACCCTTTTTTGAAATAGAATATCTATCTAATTTCACTTTTATGAGTGAAAGATTATATCCAGTAGTGTTAGCAGCTATCAGCGAATCAGGAGTTCGTTTAAAATGGGTAAAGGATCAGGATGAATATGCCGCGTTCTATGCCAGGTTCGATAAACCGGGTATAGAATTCAGGGAAATGAAAACCCCTGGCACCATATTCAAAGAATCGAAGGCAAAGATCGTCGGCGAATACGCCCGTGCCGTAGAGCCGTCATCGAGGCCTTACCAGATTTGACCTATTATAATGAACTTAGTTGATTTCAGATCCCTTCGGGTCTGCGGAATAGTATTCAATGAATCTTGATTCCGGCAGAAACGCGCCAATCAGCTTTTCATGATTCCTATAGATTTTCCCGTCCAATCTGGAAAAAGTATCCGGTCATCATGAATGCCCAGGTGTATATCGGCAACTTCGCTGAATACTGTTCTGAAATCAGTAGTTACAGGTAGATCTCTTCCGTCTTCCAGATTTTCGATGGTCAGTGTCTGCATGTCCCCATGCACTTTTCCTCCTCTCACCTGATTGCCCAAAATGAAATTGCAGGAAGCCCTGCCATGATCCGTTCCACCCGTGCCATTCTGGTGTACCGTGCGTCCAAATTCCGTCATCGTCATTACCGTTACATCGTCCTGATAGGTGCCCAGATCGGTCCAGAAAGCTGTAATGCTGTTACTCAGATCGGCTGCATTATTGCCAAATATGCCCGTCGACGTCCCCTGATTGTAATGCGTATCCCAACCCCCGTGTTCAGCAAACGCAACTTCCAGTCCCAGACTCATTTTGATCAGCTGAGCGATTTGTTTTAAAGAGTTGCCAAGTGCCGTATTCGGATATACTGCGCCGCCAGCAGGTTGATAATTTTTGATATCGGTTTGTTTAAGCATTTTCAGAGCGTCGAAACTTTCTTTTCCCGTTTGTTGCAAAAGACCAGGAGTAGTCTGATCATACAGATCTTCAAAACTGGTAGAGGCAGAATGCACGCTCATCGGATTGCCTCTGAGCTGTAGCGTAAAGTCCTGAAGATTGGCAATCGCAATACAGGGTGTGTCACCATAAAAAGATCGTGGTAACGCCGAAGTCAGACTCACAGCCTGAAAGGGTGAAACATGATCGTGGGGCAGCAGTCCTGCTGCACGGTTGAGCCATCCGCTCGCGGTGCCTTTGTTGAAAGGTGTACCTGATTCCATGTAATCCTGTGCGTCGAAATGAGAACGTGTGTTATTCGGCGACCCAATGCCGTGTACTATGGCTAGTTGTCCGCTGCGGTAGAAGGGTTCGAAACTTTTCAGCATAGGATGCATGCCAAATTTTCCATCCAGATCGATGAGCGGAACATTTCCATTGGGAGAATTGGCGGCGGCCGACATAAACAAATTCGGCCTCGCTGTCTGCAGATTCACATCCGTAAAAGGTGTGATGGCCATGAGTCCGTCCATCGCGCCACGTTGAAAAATGCAGACCAGCGTTTTTGCTTTTTTATAAGCGAATTGTTTTTTCCCGCTCAACGCCGTTTCCATGGCAAATGCAGGAATTCCTCCAACAAGCCCCACACCGATCAAAGCCAGACCCCCGCCTTTTATAAAACCTCTTCTTGACAGCATAAATTTTTTTTTTACAATTACCTTCGTTGAAATTCCGGCGAGCCGATCAGCACACCGACCACCTGCGACAACATAATATTATTTTGTTTTGATCTTTGCATCGCCAATGCGGCACTCAATTGCCGGAGACTGTCGGCGTTCGATACTGCCGGAGCGATGTTTGATGCCACCTGTGCGGCATTTCCCGCCGCGGCTGTCGAAACTTTTTGTGCCAATGCAGGATCGTTTAATAAGGGACTCAGTCTTTTTTGCATCTGCGATGAGTCACCAAGGGGCACCAGAATTTTTCCGTAAATACTTAATGCCGCGACAGCACTCTCGGGTTCATGATGATTGTTCAGCGACAGCAAATCAAGTGTTATACCCTGAATCCGTCCGCCGGCGAATGCCAGCCCAAAGTTCATGCGATTTAGCAACGATCCGGTATTGATCCAATATTGCCCCCTGTCGGGAAATCCCGTGGGCGCCTGGTAGTTGTATATTTTTTCTCCCATGCGGCCAATCCAGTTATTAAGCTGATTGGGATCTTCAATACGAACATCCAGACTTCTTACGGAACTGATGGCGAGCTCGAAAGGCGATTTTATTTTTTCCTGTATCGCAGCAGGCGCCCAGAATTCCGGCGAAGTGACCATAGTAATCAAAACAGATTTGATATCACCGTTTTTTTCAAGAAATGTATTGGTCATCCGGTCCACCAGACTTACGGCAGGCGTGTCACTCACAAATCGTACCGCGATTTCGCGACAAATAAATTTTGCAGTCGCAGGACGATGCGCCAGTAAATTAAATAGTAAGAGCCCTTCCTCATAACCACCACCAGCAGGGAATATTCGGCCCAGCACCACTTTTCGTGATTTATCGTGGCGGTTTGGATTAAAAAGAAAATCACCTTCATGTACCCATCCCGGATTCTTCGTGGAGTCTGCTGTTATTTTTTTTCTTTCGTTTTCTAAATTGTCGAAATGACCCATGGGATAAACAGTCCAACCCGTCAGCACTTTGGCAGCCTGTGTCACGTCTGACTGAGAATAACCCCCATCAACACCCAACGTGTGCAGTTCCATTACTTCACGCGCATAATTTTCATTGAGGCCCTGTAGCTGTTTGGGTTTCTGAATTTTTTTGGTGCTGTCACCCATCGCCGTATTGCTCATCATAGTATTACCCGCCGGACTATTCACTGCAACCGAACTGCTGAAATTGTCGAGGTAATAAAGCATCGCGGGCGATTTGGCAGTACTCACCAGCAGGTCTTCAAAATTTCCCAACGCACGCGGGCGAATCACATCGCGCTCATAATCCGGAATGAAAACCGCACAATCATTTTTTACCAGCGCAACATTGAAATGATTGAACCAGAAACTCGTCATCACTTCCTGCAACTGATTTTCACTGTACGCTGCGCGAAGAATTTTCTGGCTGATAAATTGTTTATATAAGTCTTGCTGCGGCTTCATGCCTTTTTCCTTCATGTATGCATCCAGTACGGCTTTATAGGCTTTTTTATCTGTTTGTCTGTCCACAGAATCTTTATTGATCACTCCGTCTTTAACGGCCATGCGCACTTCGCGGCCTCCTCTTGGATAGATGTCAACAATTTGGGCATTGCTCAAAGTAAGTGCATCGTAGGGTGCAAGTGCCGCATGCAATGAATCGTCGGCAAATGACGCTGTGAGTTGTTCTTCAAACCACTTTTCCAGACCTTCTCTAACTACGGCATCTATTTGTCCGGGTTCGGCACCGAATGTGAAGCGACTGAGCAGGTGTGCGGCTGCTGCCTCCTTGGTGAGGCCTGCTGCTTTGTAGGGAAATTTTATTTTTTTGTAGGGAGCGTCTGGACGGTGTAAATAGGAAGACAGAATGATCTGCAGACAATAAACTGCGATAAAAAGCAGACTCCCGGTTTTAAATGATTTCATGAATCGGTTTTTAACACGCCCAGCCAAAAGATAACGCCTATCAGCGGACTCTGTTGTCGGAAACACGTTAAGGTTGGTTAATCAATTCTTAACGATCCAGGCCTGGGCTATCTGGGTAAGTATTTACTCTAGCGATCAGACCTGGCAATAGTTTTGAATATACAATATCCTATGACCCAGGAATAAACGGAAAGTAAAATCTGGCTTTCAACTGCTTTTATGGAAATTTGATAAAATGCACTATGACCTATTGTTTGGGAATTAAATTAAAAGAAGGATTAATAGGAATCGCCGATACCCGTATAAATGCCGGGACTACAACTACGGTAAAGAAAAAAGTGCTGGTTCTGCAACACGATAAAGCCAGCATTTTTATCATGACCAGCGGTTTAAGGTCTATCAGGGACAAGGCAGTACACTATTTTCAGGAACTGATTCAGCAGGGTATCCAATACAACAAAATGTATAAGGCAGTGAATGCCTTTGGAGAACAGATAAAACGGGTTGCTGTTGAAGACCGGCAGTCCCTAATTAACGCCGGATATAAATTTGATTTAAATGCCATTGTCGGCGGACAGTTAAAAGAGGATGAAGAACACAAATTATTTCTATTATATACAGAAGGCAATTGGGTTGAACTGGATGAAGGAAGCCCATTTGCGATTATCGGAAATTCAGGACAGGGCAAAGCGATATTAAACAGGATCATCAATCCGTCGAGTACGATGCAGCAGGCATTAAAAGCAGGTTATTTGTCATTCGATTCAGTGAGGATAAGTTCCAATGATGTTGACTTTCCCATCGACGTTGTAGGTTACCGGAAGGATAGTTTTCATATAAGGGAAAAAAGGTATGAGCAGAAAGATCTTCAACAGATATCGGCAGCCTGGAATGAAAAGTTAAAAGAATACCTCGATGAAATGCCCGGCAACTGGATGGAAAGTTTATTTCAGCAATTTTAATTTACATTGTTAAATCGAAAGCAGCATGATATTCAAAATTTTTAGTGAGCTGCAATATCAGGTGTATTCACCCACTACTTTTATTTTCAGTTTACAGGCCGCCCGTAGTCAGAGCCAGGTGATCATGGAAGAAAGTCTGGTAACGGAACCATCACTCGCGCCTGAGGAGATTACAGGAACCGAAGGAGGGGCAAGATTTATCAGGCTCAAAGTAGAAGGCAAAAATAAATTCACGATAATATACCAGGCTAAAGTGGATATAGATTACAACACAATCCATCAGCGAAATCTTTCATATACGGTACCGGTGGATAAACTGAATGCTGAAGAAATGCATTACCTCTTTCCCAGCAGGTATTGTCAGTCCGACAAACTGCAAAAGCTCGCCAATAAGGAATTCGGTAACGTGGAAACGGCTTATGGTAAAGTTTCCGCCATCACCGAATGGATATATAACAATGTTGAATATACCATTGGTACAACCAATTCGAGCACATCAGCCTATGATACGTTAACGGAACGCACGGGTGTGTGCAGGGATTTTGCTCATCTGGGAATCACCTTATGCAGAGCCCTTACCATTCCCGCCCGATATTTTACGGGTTATGCATTTAATTTAAAACCACAGGATTTTCATGCCTGTTTTGAAGCATATATCGGTGGGGAGTGGATATTTTTTGATCCAACGAAACTCGTGCCGGTAAATGGGCTCGTTAAAATTGCCAATGGCAGAGATGCAGCGGATGCTGCTGTTGCCAGTATTTTCGGAAAAGCCTCCAATCTTTCCATGACAGTCAAATGCGATTGTGAAGATCCCGATTTTAAACCATTATATTTCACGAACACAGAAAATCAAAGAGGATTGTCTTATCAGTAAACAATTCAAATGGAACAGGTAAAATGAAAATTGCAACCTACAATGTGAATGGAGTGAATGGTCGCCTTCCGGTTTTGCTACGTTGGTTGAAAGCCTCAGCACCGGATGTGGTTTGTCTGCAGGAATTAAAAGCGCCGTCGGAAAAATTCCCGGAGCAGCCGATTCTTGATGCAGGATACCAGGCCATCTGGCACGGACAAAAAAGTTGGAATGGTGTCGCGATTCTTTCTAAGAAAGCAAAGCCGGAAGAAATACGTAGGGTACTTCCTGGCGATCCGGAAGATCTGCACAGCCGTTATATTGAGGCCAAAGTGGAAGGAATTATTATAGGCTGCCTTTATTTGCCAAATGGAAATCCCCTTCCGGGACCCAAGTTTGATTTTAAGCTTGACTGGTTTAAACGATTCAATGCTCATGCAAAAAAACTGATCGATTTGGATGTGCCCGTTGTACTTGCAGGCGACTACAATGTGATGCCCACAGAGTTGGACGTTTACAAACCTGAGAAATGGATCAACGATGCACTTTTCCGCCCCGAAGTAAGAGAGGCATTCCATCAATTGGTTTCACAGGGCTGGACAGATTCGTTGCGTAAAATGCATCCCGGAGAAAAAATTTATACATTCTGGGATTATTTTAGAAATGCATTTGGAAGGGATGCGGGGTTACGTATTGATCACTTGTTGTTGAGTCCGGCAATCAGCAAACGCTTGGTTGGAGCTGGTGTTGACCGGGAGGTGAGAGGCTGGGAAAAATCAAGCGATCACGCACCTGCCTGGATTGAATTAAAATCGAAATAATAAGTTCCAAATCAAAGTTGAGCAGTAAATAGTTTTTATATTTGAGTAACCAAAGAGTTACTTAAATAAATGCATATTTATGCCACCAACATTAAAAACTGTAGTAATAGGAGAATCATCAGGGGCTACTATGGAAACTATTATGAATGTTTACCCCCGGCACAAAGCAATTGTAGATAAATACATTGCAAGAGATGAAGTGATTGGCATCGGTCCTTTCACTGACAGAGGAAATATGGCAATATTTAAAAGCCGCGCTGCCGCCGAACAGTTTGTTACGGAAGACCCATTCATCCTGGAAGGACTTGTAAAGTCATTTGTTATACGCGACTGGATCGATGCCTTGTTGCCCGGACGAGAACCAAATGATAACTACTCGGCGATTATTGTACTTGACAAATCTCCTGAGATTGTATTTGCAGGTATCAACCATGTCTCCAAATGGTGGGGCGGGAAGGACCTCACAGGAAACAACACAAATCTGAACGACGAATTCATCATCCATCACCCGGGTTCGCATTATTCAAAACAAAAGCTGGTGGAGATGATCCCAAATAAAAAAATCGCGTGGCTGGTAACCGACAGTACACTCAACTGGCTTGAGAAAAATCAGCATGAATGGACGAACACCCGGTTGATTTTTGACATAACTTCTAACGACAATAAAACGATTCTTCAATTTACCCACGAAGGGCTCCTGCCTCAGTTGGAATGTTATAAACGTGTTGCTGAGGGATGGAATACAGTTATTAAAGACTATTTATTCAACTTTATCAATAAGGGAATTCCTCATTTTGAATAACTTTTTAGGATGGTTCTTTAACTATGGAGAAAATCATTCAACAGGGGAAACAATACATCCGGCTCTTCCACCTGCGGATTATGTCCGGAATATTCGAACATCACAAATTTTGCCTGTGGGCAATATTCCTTGTACTTGATCATCATTTCCGGAACCGCTACGCGGTCGAAGCGACCACCATAAATTAACACCGGCATATTGAGATTCTTAAGTTGGGCGCGATAATCGAAATTACCAATATCACTTCCCACTATGAAATCACCATCCTTTCCCACCATCTGATAATATAATTTTGAATTGTATGGATTTGGATAAGGCGCCGTCACAGCTGTAACAGTTCTAGCTGTATCTGCGATAATCTTTCTTCTCATGAAATGGTCCGGATTATAGGCATATAAGAATCCATAAGGCACGCGTCCATAAATTTGCTGATGTTCGGGATCACTGGATACGGCTCCTTTTTCGCGAATACGCATCAGTGCATCCCATACTTCCGGATAATTGGTTTTGATTTCATGATTGCTGTTATCATCGTTTTCCTGCCACATAATAAAACTGTGGAATGTATTCGCAAGTACCAGATGTTTTACGTGTTGCGGATATTTCAGCGCATAACCCTGTGCAACCAGTCCTCCATAGGAATGACCGAGCACATTGATTTGGTCATAGTGTAGTGCGATGCGCAATCCTTCCAGATCCTCGATGTCCCGGTTCAGCGAATATTCCTTCACATCTTTTGCAGTATCTGATTTTCCCCTGCCAAATGCATCGAAATAAACAATTTTATTCGTTGAAGAGATGGGATCAAAAGCGCGATAACCAATATGTGCTCCACCCGGACCGCCGGGAATGATAAATAATGGATCACCTTTTCCAACCTCTACAACCCACAGTTTCGCTCCATTAACCAGTACGTATTTTCCGTCTTTCTGACTATCAGGGTATGGCTGTGCGCCGACAGATATAAATACAAAAAATAAAATCGCTGCGAAAAGAATTCTTTTCATAAAAACTGAGTTGTTTCCAAAGATATCAAAACTGGTTATTTGCTAATTGTCAATATCGACCAACGGTAATTTATTACATTACATAACAAAACAAATATATGCACAACGGTGGTTTTATGCAGGTGCTGCTGATCATTGGCGCAATAAGTCTATTGCTCGATCTGTATGCCTATAGTGGTGTAAAAACTTTGGTCAAAGGATGGAAATCTCCCCGCCGCCAGAAGATTGCCCTGCGCAGTTATCTGGTTTTCTTTGTCGGTGTAACGCTGCTCTTCCTCATCGGTATCAGCGTTACCACCCATAAATATCTCACGCGTTTTCAGGAATGGATATTCTCTTTGTTTCTGACTTTCCTGATCACCAAGCTTATTTTCATTATCGTATTGCTAATCGGCGATATCCTCCGTTTCTTTTGGGGACTGACACGCAGGATCTTTCAAACCAAAACGGTGAAAAACGAATCCTTTATTCCTTCGCGTCGCCGCTTCATAGCGGAAACAGGAATACTCTTGGCTGCCCTGCCCTTTACGGGATTTTTATATGCTATGTTCAAAGGCAAATATGATTATCGTTTGCACGAAATCACGCTGTATTTCGATGATCTTCCTATTGCTTTCGACGGGTTTACCATTACCCAATTATCAGATTTTCATTCAGGTAGTTTTGATAACATGTCGGCTGTAACCCGTGGTATCAACATCGCAAAGGCACAACAAAGTGATTTGTTTGTATTCACGGGAGATCTGGTAAACAACATGGCGTGGGAAGTAGAACCTTATCTTTCGTTGTTTAGCGAGCTGAAAGCTCCATACGGACAATTTTCCATTCTCGGTAATCATGATTATGGCGATTATGCGCGTTGGGATAATCCTGAACAGAAAGCCGCGAATCTGCAACAACTCAAAGACCATCACAGGGAAATGGGTTATCGGTTAATGCTCAACGAAAATACCATCATCAGAAAAGGTTCCGATCAGTTAGCGTTGATAGGTGTTGAAAATTGGGGCCGCGGATTTATTCAACGGGGAGATATAGATAAGGCCCTGGAGGGCGTAGATAAGCATGCATTTAAGATTTTATTGTCGCACGATCCCACATATTGGGAAGAAAAGATTCGTTTTCATCCTACCACCATTCATCTCACATTATCAGGACATACACATGGTGCGCAGTTTGGCGTTGAAACAGACAAATGGAGATGGAGTCCCGTGCAGTACCGCTATCTCGACTGGGCCGGGCCCGCTAAGGAAAAAGACCGTCATCTTTATGTGAATCGCGGATTTGGTTTTCTCGCTTTCTCCGGACGGCTCGGCATCTGGCCCGAAATCACAAAAATCACTCTGAAGAAAAATACTACTTAACCTGATTACGACCCGGTTATAATGGGTCTCTGCGAGTCATTTACCCTGGCAGGTATTTTCTTCGTTTTGGCCGGAATATATCCGGGAGTAGATCGGAGCGTTTAGCCGTTATCCGTGAATCGTGGAATATTTTGGACAAATTAATAAGAAGAAATATCTTAGGATTAGATTACAATTTTTTAAAAGTCGCAAAAAGATAATAATCCCGATCTCCTCCTCAATTTTATAAAAACGCAGAAACCGAATTATTTGCAGGTATGGCGATTGGAATATTGGTCGTTGATGATGATAATGATGACCTGGCACTTTTTAGCGAAGCGCTAAATATTGTCAACCCCGAAGTTATTTGCACAGTCGCGGAAAACGGACTGGCTGCCATTGAATACTTGAATACTGACAACACCGGTATCCCGGCTGTTATCTTCCTGGACATAAACATGCCGGTAATGGACGGCTGGGATTGCATCTCCGTCTTAAAATCTTCGACCAGGTTAAAGGAAATTCCCGTTTTCATGTATAGCACATCGTCCACAAAGGCTGATAAAGAAAAAGCAATCCAAATGGGTGCCATCTGTTTAATTTCAAAAATGCAGGACTTCAAAAGCTTAAAAAAAATGTTGGAAATTGTCGTTCATAATCTCGAGCAAAACACCGTTCAACTCATTTGCCGTGAGGTACAGAGAATGGTAGAAATCTAAAACTTAATCTGGTACATTTTTGGACTGAGATATGTCCGGTAGAAAAAATATTACATGCAGGATCCGATGACTGATATGCCGATACCAGAGTTTTTAACCGGAGGTGGGGAAATGGGAATACTAATCCGCGCGACAGACTGGTCGAAAACTTCGCTTGGACCAGTAAGCGAATGGCCAAACAGTCTCAGGACTTGTATACGTATTATGCTTACTTCACGACAGCCAATTTGGATAGGATGGGGGCACGACCTGATTAAATTTTACAATGATCCATATAAGACAATCGTAGGAGGTAAACACCCTTGGGCCTTGGGAAAACCGGCTTCTGAAGTTTGGAAAGATATTTGGAAGGATATCGAACCGCTGCTCAAACAAGTAATGGAAAAGGATGAGGGAACTTATGTAGAATCCCAGTTGTTGATCATGGAGCGGAACGGATATCCTGAAGAAACCTATTACACATTCTCCTATACGCCCATTCCTGGAGACAATGGTGGAACAGCCGGGATGATTTGTGCGAATACAGACGATACGGAAAGGATTATCAGCGAAAGACAATTAAAAACCCTCACGCTTCTGGGAGCAAGATTAAAAATTGCCATATCCAACGCTGACATCATTACGCACACAGTATCGACACTTTCTGAAAACCAACACGATTTTCCATTTGTATTGTTTTTCTCCATAATAGGAAACGAGGCAGTTTTTTCAGATTCATCATTATTGGATTCCGGAAAGCTAATTCACCCCACACGATTCGACCTGGATTCGGAAAACCCGTTAGCGATTCTTTTCAGGGAAGCAGTGAATGGGAAAAAAGTGGGCCTGTTTTCTGATGTCAATGCACGTTTAGGGCCAATGCCTTTTGGGGCTTGGCAGGAATCATCTGATAAAGCCATTTTATTACCCCTGATGATGGCTGGTTCGGGTGAGTCCTTTGGTTTTTTAGTAATAGGAAGTAATCCATATCGGTTACTGAATGAAAAATATCTGAGTTTTTTTGCACTCCTGGGGGATCAGATTGTAACCAGTTTTTCCAGTATCAACTTATTGGAAGAGGAAAGAAAACGGGCTGAGGCCCTGGCGGAAATTGACCGTGCGAAAACTACTTTTTTTTCTAATATCAGTCACGAATTCCGGACTCCGCTGACGCTTTTGTTAGGACCGATAGAAGAGGCCCTCAATAATCCGGAAACCTCAGCTAATAACAAGGAAGGATTGGCGGTTGCTTACCGGAATGCTATCCGTATGCAAAAACTCGTAAACACTCTTTTAGAGTTTTCGAGAATAGAGGCTGGTCGGCTGGACGGAAAATTCAGCCGGGTTGATATTGTTGAGTTAACAAGAGACCTGGTAAGTACATTTCGGTCGGCTATTGAACGATCTGGTATGACGCTTGAAATTACAGCGGGTGAGATCGATTCTCCAGTATACGTGGACACCGACATGTGGGAAAAAATTATTTTAAACCTGGTTTCAAATGCCTTTAAATATAGTTCAGAGGGAAAAATTAGTGTCTACATCTGTGAGTTTAAAGACCTGTTGCGGGTAGATGTAACAGATACCGGAACCGGTATTCCGGAAGATAAAATTGACAAAATATTCGATCGCTTTTATAGGGTCGAAAATATTGCAGGCCGCAGTCAGGAAGGAACTGGTATCGGTCTGGCGCTGGTAAAGGAACTTATCAAAATCCATCAGGGAACTATTTCAGTTCACAGTAAAGTGGGTGTGGGTTCACGTTTCAGAATAGAAATTCCCTTAGGTAAAAATCATTTGCCGCCTGAGAAAATACTTGGGTATACAACAGAAACTTCCGACACCAATTATTCCTCGGCAATCTTGGAAGAAGCAAAGGGCTGGTTAATTGATTTAAACGAAGATCAGGATGTTGAAAATCTTCAGGGGCTGAAGGAAAGTCAGGATAACCTGAATACAGACAAACCTAAAATTGTATTGGTTGATGATAATTTTGATATGAGAAATTTCCTGAAGAAAATTCTCTCTGTTTATTTTTCAGTGATAACAGCTACCGATGGAGAAGAAGCATTTGAAAAAACCCTGCAATTCAGGCCGGAACTCGTTGTCACCGACATTATGATGCCCAGGATGGATGGATTCGGGTTTTTGAAAAAACTAAGAAGCTATCCGGATATCCGAAATATTCCCGTCATTTTTTTATCTGCCAGAGCCGGCGAAGAATCCAAAGTGGAAGGACTGCATGCGGGCGCGGATGATTATATGACTAAACCGTTTTCCGCAAGGGAATTGATTGTTCGTATTTCCAATCTTATTCGCATAAACCGTGTTAGAAGAGAAACCGAGCAGCAGTTTTTTCTGTTATTTCAACAGGCCCCGGCATTGATAAATGTAATGAAAGGCCCCGAACACATATTCGAATTTTATCACCCGAGAAATAAAGAATTTCTCGGATATCCCGACTTTACGGGAAAGACCATTCGGGAGGCATTTCCCAGTCTGGAAGGACAGGGAATTTTTGAAATGCTCGATGATGTTTATCAAAACGGCGTTACCATCCAGCATAATGAACGTTTTATTTCTTTCGTGGACGAGAAAGGTAATAAGACGGACAAATACCTGAACATCACTTATCAGCCCTGGTACGATATCAGAGGGGAGATTCAGGGTATTCTCAATTTTGCATTGGACGTAACGGATTCGGTTTTAATCCGCAACAAGACAGAAGAAGATGCAAAAAAATATGCCTTCAGGTTAGAAAATGAAGTAGAAAAAAGAACCCAGGAATTGCAGGATTTAAATTTATCCCTGAAGAAATCCAACGACGATCTCCAGCAATTCGCTCACGTGGCAAGCCACGATTTAAAAGAGCCTGTTCGCAAAATAAAAATGTACGGAAACAGAATTCTGGAAGAGTATGAGTCGAATCTTCCCGAAAGAGGACGCGAATTCTTGTTTAAAGTATTGAAGGCAAGTAACAGGATTATGTCGATGATTGATGGTGTGTTGAACTATTCGTCATTTAATAACACCGCTCAGAAAATTGAAAGTATAGATCTGAATTATATAATACGCGATATTCAATCGGATCTGGAAGTACTGATTTTGGAAAAACGTGCTCGTTTTAATATCGATCGGCTCGGTTCAGTAGAGGGCTCGTCTGTACTCATTTATCAGCTTTTTTATAATCTGGTCAATAATGCGCTTAAATTTTCGAAAAATGGTGAACCCGCCATGATCAGCATTTCCTCTGTAAAGGAAAACGTACAGGGTATTGACATGGAAAAAATTACGGTGGAAGATGAGGGGATAGGGTTCGATCCTGTCTATGCGCAGAAAATATTTCAAAGTTTTATAAGGCTGAACTCCAGGGATGTCTATGAAGGAACCGGTCTGGGGCTTTCCCTTTGCCAGAAAATAGTAGAACGACACGGTGGTCACATAACAGCTGAAGGAACAATAAACAATGGGGCAATATTTCAGGTTTGGCTTCCTGTTTTTCAAATAGTGAATCAGATATGATATTTAATTTCCGTGAGTTTTTGTTCGCTATGCCCGACTTTGATTGGACAAAATACCCGCAAATAATTGATGTATGTAGGAATGCCGAAAAAAGCAGACTAGTATTTTTGATAATATACTTCTATCCATACACCCAGTTCCAAAACCAGATCTTCATCAGCCGACATCATCCATACTCCATTTTCGTTTGAAATGGTAAGAGTCCTTGAGCCATCTAATTTCACTTTGAAAACTGATGGAGTGCCATCAGCAAGTAACTCACCAATAGGTGTTATGGTGCCTGTAATTAAATCGCCTCTTACGAATATTTTAAAAGGTATTTTCTCCAGATTGGAAAAAGGAAACTTCTTTTCCAGTAGCGGAGGATAACCAAAGCGCGGTGATTCTGTTTGGGTAGAAACTAACATGCTGTAATTTAAACTTTTTTAAATTTCTAATCGCCACCAATCACATATAATTAAATTAATTATAGGTTAACCCATTTAAAATGAGGCTGTCAATTGAAATATTTTATAGTTTTGCGTTTAGGTCCGTATAACCTGTGAGACTGGTAAATGTTATATCACGCTAAATTTATCAGAATGCCAGCGGCAGAAATTGAGGCAGCCATTAAGGCTTTGGAAATCCAGCAACGTCATTATGAAAGCTTGCTTGACCAATCCATTCGCAAAAATGAAATATTGGCACAGGTAAAAGTTATTTATCATGACCTGAAAGCCGTATCCGACAAGTTAAAAGAGCTTAAAAGGCTTCAGGGTCAGGAACAATCTTAATATCCGATGTCGATCGAATGCCTTAGGCTTTTATATTTTATCAATCAGTCTTTTAATAAAATCTTTTTCTGCGGGTAAGTTCGTTAGCCTGATTGTTTCGGCAAAATATTTTTTCGCCAGCATACTATTTCCCTGCGCTGCATATATTCTTCCCATACTGGCATGGAGCAGATAATACTGATTGAAAAAAGGCTGTTTCTCCAGTTTGTGAAGGATCCCAAGACTTTCATCTCTTTGCCCCGCGTAATACAGTGCCACAGCGTAGTTTAATTCTACAAAAGCATTGGGCATGAGCTCCAACAGTCGCTCATAAAGTCTGGTAATGGAGTTCCAATCAGTATCCGCAAAATTTGGCGCACTGCAATGGATCCCCGCAATCGACGCTTCGTAATGGTATAGGGAAATGAGTTCTCCCATCGATCCTTCTAAGTAAAAAAATGCCAGCTTTATAAGTTCCACGTTCCATAAAGATCTGTCCTGTTCTTCCAGATCCATCAGCTCCCCATGGATTCCAAATCGTCCCTTAAGCCGCGCCGCATTGAATAACATGAGTGCATACAATGCAGAAGTTTCGTCATTACCGATAGAACTGTTTAAGAGAACACGGGTCATGATCAGGGCGTCCTCACATAATTCCTCCCGCATCAGTTCTTTTCCCCAGGAGGATTTATAGCCCTCATTGAATATGAGGTAAAGAATTTTATGAACGATATGAATCCTGGATTTCAGTTCGATCGCCGAAGGCTCGAAGAATAATATGTGCTCGTCCTTTATTTTTTTTCTCACCCGGACCAGCAATTTATCGATCCCGTCAATCGTCATTCCGAGAATTTTCGCAATCGCTTCCACTTTTAGATTCACTACATATTTCAGGGTGATCACCACCTGGACCTTTGGAGACAGATCGGGATGTGCACAGGCAAACAATAATATTAACTGCTGATCATTGAAAGGATAGGCCGAAAGACTGGGATCTTTTGGCTGAACCGACCCTTCAACGAAAAGATGGTGGAATCTTTTACTTTCTTTGATTTTGTTCAGTGCCTTGTTTTTACAAACCCGAAATAACCAGGCTGTAGGATTTGCCGGCAAACCATTTTTTTGCCAGGATATAAGCGCCGCAGAAAACGCATCCTGCACAATTTCTTCAGATACATTCAGATCGATACTGTCGGAAAAATGGAGCAGGGAAGAAACCATTTTTCCAAAATGACTTTTGTATAACCGATCCGTTACCTGATGAACTTCATCCATCAATCATTGACTGGTTTATGGACATAATGGGCCTGACTTCTATTGCCATCCTGTCCTGTATTACGAGCGGACAGGTCAGCGCGATAGATGCCGCCTGTTCAATATTCTCTGCCTGCAGATACATCACGCCGCTAATGCCTTCTTTGGACTCAATAAAAGGACCATCGGAAAATACATTATCACCAACCACATATTTTCCTGTGGCGAACAGTGGCTCGCCACCGGCAAAGTTTCCCGATTCTGCAAGGGATTCCACCCATTTCATCATTTCCCGAACGCCTTTGTAGCGTTCTTCCAGATTGAAATTTTTCAGCAGGTTCAAATCTTCTCTAATCAGGAATAAAAACTTTTCCATGTTTTCTGGTATTTAAAATTAACACTTTTATGACCGTACATGAATCAAAACAATGACTCATGGGATTTCCGTACAATAATTTTATATTATTATACTATACGGATTTCCTTCTTCCGGATGTCTTGGAAGCATGAGTACCGGGGGAGACAAAGAAAAGGCGCAAATTATTGAAGAGAATAAGGAGCTATTGCTCCGGCTGGCAGCGTACCAGTCATGTCTCAAAGTGGATCTGACAGTGGAAGGTCGTCATCGTCATTGACCTGCTTCGTATTTTTCTATGGCCTCTCCAATTTCCGTCAGGAAATTTTTATCTATCTGTTGTTCATTTCCCCTGGACTCGGGATCTTTAAAACACCAGTCCATTTTGTCTTCGCCGCAGGGATTGCCAATTATATTAAGGAACAACTCCTGATTTTCACTTTCAACCTTTACAAAATAATGTCTGTCACCAGTTCCTTCCATGGTGGTAACAAGTCCCTTGTACGGCTGTCCGTCATATAGAAAATCGATCTCAAAAGTCATAAAGCGAGTTTCTTTGCTGCATGCATCACTTCACGCAGGTGATTATAAGTATGTTCAGGATTTTCAGAATCTTCATGTCCTCCAATAGGACCTACAGGTTCATATGCTTCTTCTTCCCATCCCAGTTGTGCCTCATTTTTCACGAAGAAATACCATATGCCAGCACCTGCGATGGCTAAACATCCTAAAATGATCAGATTTGATTTCATAAACTCTTTACATCGTCTAGTAATAATATCGTGCCAGCGAATGCTGGAATATGTGAAAATTTTTCCTGGTTTGTAAAAATCAATTTGCGGACTTTATAGTAGATTCATCAGGAATCGAACCTGAACTTGCAGAATCAAAATCTGCCGTGCTTCCGATACACTATGAATCTAAAACGTGGTGAGGGGCGGACTCGAACCGCCATGACCGGATTTTCAGTCCGGTGCAATGACCATCATTGCTACCTCACCTGGGAAAACAATATTATTCTCCGTCGATAAATATGCTGTCTTCCTTTCTTTTACCCCAATGTTTGTGCTGCGCACCATCCATCTTCACAATTTTCGGAGTAAACCTTCCAACTATATCAATCAGATGATGCTGGCTTTTCATAACTGCTTCTATGTCTTTATATGCCTGCGGAGCTTCATCAAGACCACCGCCAATTAACTTCACCCCATTTTTTTCTAATGTTTCCCTTAGCAAATGATGAGTAATCGATTTCATGGCGTTCGTTCTGCTCATTTTTCTACCAGCTCCGTGGGCTGCAGAAAATAAAGAAGAAGATTCTCCTTTGCCTTTAACAATATATCCGGAGGCAGTCATAGATCCTGGAATTATGCCGAGCACATTCTTGCCGGCCGGAGTAGCTCCTTTTCTGTGAACAATCAGCTCCCGACCATGATGCATTTCCTTCCAGGCAAAATTGTGATGATTCTCCACCCTTCGCAAAGGGTTCCGGCCAAATTGTGAGGCTATTTTCTCATGGATAACATGATGACATGCAGAAGCATAGTCCCCTGCCAGATTCATAGCCATCCAATATTCAATTCCTTCCTCTTCATCCAAATTTAGCCATGCAAGGTTTGCTGCGTCTCCGGGTAACACTCTTTTCTTTCTTGCGATTCGCGTATAATGATTGGCAATATTTGCTCCCAATCCTCTTGACCCTGAATGAGAAAGTAATCCCAGATAGTTACATGCCGGCATTTCCAACGCCTGGTCCTGTTCTTTGATTTCGACTAGGCCGAATTCAACGAAATGATTTCCAGATCCGGATGATCCCAATTGTTTTGCCGCTCTTCCCTGTAGTTTTTTCAGAAGAGCGATTTCCCCGAATTCCTTTCTGTCAATAACTTCATGAGGAGTGGGATGTTCAAAATCTTTTCCGCTGCCAAACAAAGTTGCCTCATTCAATTCCCTTGTGAAGTATTGTTCTTTCTGAACAAGATCTTTCGGATCCATATCGAATATTGAAAGACACATCCTGCAACCTATGTCAACGCCTACTCCATAAGGAATGATGGCATTTTCCGTGGCGAGAACGCCACCGATTGGCAATCCATAACCGGCATGTGCATCAGGCATTAAAGCACCTGCAATGGAAATTGGTAGTTTCGCTGCCTGTTCCATCTGATATAGAGCTCCCTGTTCAATCTGATTTGCGCCAAATACATCAAACGGTATCCCGACTTCTTTCATTCTAATGCTGAACCCCTTGTTTTTCTCTTTTGACATCAATTGCTCTGCAATCAACGCCAACACTGCATCTCCCTTAAATTCAAGGGGAGATACAAGTACGCTTTTTAAAATATTCATCACTTCTTCTTTATCAACATGTTTATAATTTTTTTCCATTAGATTCATAGCCAGACTGATCACAGGCCCTTCCGGAAATCCCATTGCTCTCAGCCCCTTTCCCGATAATTTTAACTTTGCCATTTTTTAATTTTTATTTTCTATTAAATGTCTCCTGAATCCGATTACTTCAATTGAATCCGTCTTTTCCGTTTTCTCATGCTGGCCCGCGATTTCTGCAATGGCCATGGGTCTCGTAATAATTGTCTTGAAACCCAGATGATCGCTTAGTCTTTGACTTTTGCTTACACTTAGTTTACTAAATTCATATTTAGCGATCAATCTTCCTTTTCTAAGCAAAGCACTGTCAATCATTGTAACTGGACTGTTGAATGTACAGATCAACTGAATATTAAGGCAGTCAGCCAATAAGCCATCCGAAATGTTCAGCAAGTTCGAAACAGAGGATCCGGCTTTTATTTTCCTGTCCATTATAATGTTTTCTGCATCTTCTATGATCAATATTGTATCCGGATTCTCAATCAGCAGTTTGATAAAGTCAGGATTCAGCATATCAGAAGCCACATCCGATGGTGTAAACAACACTTTCTTTCTAATCCGGCCAATTAGGTTTCGCAGATAAGTTGTTTTGCCGGTTCCGGGTAAACCATGAAGCAATACAATACCCTTATCCTTTTTTTGCCTTAGTCGTTTACGGATTAGCTCGTCCGTTTCTTTAAAATCGTCCGGATAAAAAAGATCCAGATCCAGCTTTGTTCTTTTAATTTCCATACTTCTCAATCCGAAACCTTCTGAGGTTCTGACAATCAAATTCATTTCCAATGGCTCCCGTCGCTGTTTTTCTTTAAAGTGTCGAACAAGCTGATCTACATCATTCAGAAATTCAGGCTGATTATTGTTATGTAATACTTCACAATAATCATCATCGAATTCTACAATAAAATGGTTATCTAAAATCAGCACCGTTTTATCGAACTGGAATTTTTTCTTTGTCCGGTTAAACCAACGGTATTGGTGTTTTTTTACTATCCTTTCTCCGAATTTTATAATGAACGCCTGGAATGCCTTTTCTCCATCTATGAATTTCCGGAAATGCAGACTGGGCAATTCATTAAAATGATAGAGATATAATGTCTTAACATTCAGGAAATGATCATCGAACAAATTGTTCATGTTAATCACTTTTTGTTGTTCTATATTTCCCATTATCGGTAGTTTAAGTTTGATATATGATTAGAATCGGGCACAACATGCCCTTTTCATAATAAATGATTTTATAAATGAAAAGCAGAGAATCTATGAAACAAAAAACCCCGCAATCTCTTGCGGGGCCTTGTTTATAGTGAAAGATTTCATTCAGTCCCTAAAAAGCACCGCAAATGGTTTAACCAGTCCCTGGCTAAAAGATGATTTTGAAATGGTATAATGTATTACCTGGCGCATTTTTATTTGTTTAACAACACAAAGATGAATAAATTATTTAAAAGTTTCTAATTATTTAAAAAATAAATATGGTGCTTTTTTATTTTACTGCTATTTATTTTCCGAGCGCACATAAATTACCGAATCATCTTACTGACAAATTAACATCACCCTTATCGGTTCTTGCAGAAATTTTCGCGCCACCACCATTCAGTGTTCCTTCTACCTCATCTTTATTCATCGTTCCATTGAATACTTCCTTTGAATTCATACTAACGCCTTTTCCATGCAAATCGAGATCCAACCCATTGCCTGTCGGGAGGTGCATCGATATATCGCCATGAGAATTATCTGCTTTAATATCTCCTGATATTTTATCTACGCTAACACTTACATTGCCGTGATCCGTAGATGTTTCTACGCTGCAGCTCAGGTTTCTGAGATCAATATCACCATGGGAAGTAGTGGCATACAAAACACCGTTGATCATCTGACCCGTAACATTGCCGTGGTCAGTAACCGCATGCATTTTACCCTTCACGTTGTCTAACACGAGGTCGCCATGATCAGTGCGAATGTCAATGTCATCGTTCGATTCCTTCACAGATACATTGCCGTGATCCGTGACCGCGTACAGTTTGCCGGTTATATACGAAGCGCTGATATCTCCATGGTCAGTATGTAATTGCTGATCGCCCTTCATGCCTGAAAGATCAATATTGCCGTGATCGGTTGTTAATGCGTTTGATTTGTCCTTCGTCGCATAAATCATAAAAGAAATACGGAGGGAAGACATGCCGTCCGGGAAATCTTTTTTCCGATGCGCAACTGCCCTCAGTGCATCACCCGATAACGACACATTCAACGTATAGTACTCATCCAGCTTTTTTTGAATCTGTTCTTTCGTTAGTATATCATAAAAGTTGTTGGAATGTACATATACTTCAACACGGGTTTCTGCCGCCGGGACAACAGAAACGGAAATATCTCCATGGCTGGTTTCCACATCTATTTTTTTGAACCCGGCATCATTAAATGATTTGGTCAGGTATAAATCTTTGGAGGAATTGTTCTGGGCAACAGTAACAGAACATATAACCGCAAAAATGGCAACAAAGAAAATCCTTCTCATGAGTCGTTTTTTATAAAGAGTACATTAAATGGCGTGCCATTCCTTAGGGCATATGAATATCAGTCAGTTAACAACAGGTTTAAAACGCGGTTGTCCGCTTGCGATACAACCGTTGACCGGTTTACTGTGCCAGAAACGAACAGTTTTTACAGCATTTAAAATCAATATACGATTGAATATCAAATATTTGGAATATTGGTGCTGTTGTTGAAACATATGAGTCAGCATGACCGTCTAAGTATTATTTCCCAAAGCCTAACAGCTCCTTATGTTCAAAAATGTATTACGAATTGCCCTGCGCAATTTTAGAAAAGACAAATGGTTCAGCCTGATCAATATACTGGGCCTTACCATCGGAATCACGTTCAGCCTGTTTCTAATCTTTTATGTAAGAGATGAACTCGGCTACGATCGTTTTAACACGAACGCGGATCGCATTTACCGTATCGTGACCTACGTTACAGAAAAAGATAAGAATACTAATTTCACCATCACGGAGGCCCCCCTGGCTTTTCAAATGAAAAAAGACTATCCCGAAGTGCAGGAAGCTGCCCGGATGTTAGGCAGGGAAAGAACATTGTTTAAGGTAGACGATAAAAGTTTCTTCGAAACAAAAGTTTATTACGCCGACAGTAATATCTTCAAGATTTTTACTGCTAAATTTTTGGAGGGAAACCCAAATACAGCACTCATTGAACCGAAAAGCGTCGTCATTAATAGAACCACCGCCGATAAATATTTCGGCAAAAACGCAACAGCCGTTGGCAAGACGCTGCACACGGTCTATGATCTTTACAAAGTAACTGGCGTATTTGAAGATATTCCCGAAAATGCGCATATACGTTACAATATGCTCATCTCCATGTCTTCTGACTCAAACAACTATAATCAGCAGTGGGGTAGTTTTAGTTATTTCACTTACGCATTATTAAAGCCGGGAGCAAGTCGGCAGGCATTTCAGAAAAAAGTAGATCAGACTGTTGAGAAATTTGTAAAGCCCGTATTTGATCCGTTTGGCGTGAAGATGCGATTTTACGCACAACCGATTGTCGACATTCACCTTCATTCAGACCTGGAAAGAGAACCGGAAGAATTGGGAAGTATGTCCTATATCTATACTTTCTCCGCGGTCGCATTTTTTATGCTGCTCATTGCCTGCATTAATTATATGAATCTCACTACGGCCAGATCAGCGCGAAGAGCAAAAGAAATTGGTATAAGGAAAGTGACCGGTTCAGGGCGCGGACAGTTGATTCTGCAGTTTCTGGGAGAATCCATACTCACGGCGATGGCGGCTGTGATATTAAGTTTTATACTGATTGTATTATTATTTCCTTTTTTCAATTCGATTTCGGGGAAATCATTTTCCGTCATGACTCTTTTGCAGCCATTCAATATTTTATTAATAATCGGCATTGGTTTATTCACCGGGCTCATCGGTGGAAGTTATCCTGCTTTTTATTTGTCTGCATTTCAGCCGGTGAGCATATTGAAAGGTGCACTGTCAAAAGCATCCGGCAATATCAATCTCCGCAGAACGCTGGTTGTATTGCAATTTTCCATTGCCATGGTGATGCTGATTTGTACCTGGATCGTCTACCGCCAGCTGGAATATATGAGAAACAAAGACCTGGGATTTGACAAAAACCAGGTGATGACAGTAGTAGTCAACACGGGTAAATATGAGCCCGACAAGATCATTGCAATGGGAAATGATTTTCGCAGATTGTCATCCGTGGCTGAAGTGGGGGTAGGAGGATCTTATCCCGGATCAGGTAATACCAATTTGAATCTCTTCAGGATGCAAACGAAAACCGGTCATCTGGATAAGGCAATCGAATGTTATGGCGTTGATGCCCATTATTTTTCAGCGCTCGGAATCAAGCTTGTCGCGGGACGAAATTTTGAGGCTGCAGATACTTCACACGGCATCATGGTAAACACGAGTTTTGTAAAACATTTTGCATGGGATCAGCCAATCGGTCAGCGTATTACTTTCCCGGGTGATACTGCTGTCAAAGATTATCTCGAAGTTGTAGGTGTGGTAAAAGATTTTAATCAGAATTCGTTGTATAATCCGATTCAGCCGCTGTTGTTTTTTTACGGGCCGTTGAATAATACCTATATCATGAAGCTGAAGCCGGGCAATTCAAGGAATTCGATCGCGCAGGTGGAAGCAGTATGGAAGAAATATTTCCCCGCACTGCCTTTCGAATTTAAATTTCTGGATGAAGGACTGAATTCGCAATATGTGGCGGACCAGAAACGTGGGAAAATATTCGCGTCGCTGGCGGTGCTCACGATCATTATTACCTGTCTGGGTTTGCTGGGCTTGACGGCTTATACAACGCAACAACGACAAAAAGAAATCAGCGTGCGCAGGGTGTTGGGCGCGAGTGTCGGGGAAATAATCACACTAATTACCAGGAATTATTTCTGGCTCGCATTGATTGCCGCGGCCATAGCTTTCCCGGTTGCTTATTATTTTATGAGTAACTGGCTGAAAGTATTTTCATATAATCCGGGCATATCGGCCCTTCCGTTTATTTTATCAGCCTTGCTGATCATTGTCACGGCCATACTTACGGCAACCTTTCATTCAGCAAAAGCAGCGCTTTCAAATCCTTCAAAAAATTTAAGATCGGAATAAAAGGCGTTAACCCAAAATAAAAATGCCTCTCCAAACGGCTTGTAGAGGCTTTCTGCTCAATGGATAGGTAAATGGTAAGAATGTACGAAACCTGACAAACAGTTTATTTTTTCAAACTGAAAACATAGAAAAGCGTTATTTGGTAGACACTGTTTTTTAGAGAATATTGACCCGCTGCTTTAATGAGATTCAGAAAACCCAGATTATAACGAAAATCAACACCCAGATGAAAGGGAGCGATATATCCCACACCAAATACAGCAGAAAAGTCAGTCGTATTATAGTATGACTTTATATCAGAAGTAGACCCGTTCGTCTGGTCATTCTGCTTGGCGCTTACGACGAATCCAATTTGCGGTCCGATTTCAGCAAATACGCCAAAAGAACTGGTATATTTTAAAAGCACGGGCACATTGATATAATTGAAATGGTTCTTGATTGTATCGCCGTCTTCTTCGGGTTGTCTTGTTCCCTCTCCCGAGTACATGATTTCCGGCTGAAGGGTCAGGTTTTTCATGATTGGAATACCCACAAAAATGCCGGCATTAAAACTGGTTATTGTGGTGAAGCTGCCAGCGGGAGGAGTGGGCTTAAAAACCTGGTTCGCAAAATTTATTCCACCTCCAACACCAAAATGGATCTGGGCTGAGGCGGTCAATGCCCCACCCAGGGAGATAATTATAAGTAGGTTTTTTTTCATAAAGGTTTAAATTGATTGAACTAATGAGATTGAAATTATCAAACTCATCGAATTGAATTATTGCTTTTTGAGTAACGGTGGTACATTTCCTTTTAACGGCGGTGATAGTCTCCGGTTTTCTTGATTCAATCCGTTAATTTTATTCAGCTCAACAAAGTCTCCGCTGAATTCATTATGAAAAAAATTCGGATTATCCTGATGGTTTTTATTTTCCCGGTCGGGATCATTCATGCGCAGAATTTCGAGGAATCAAATTTCACCTTATTTACTAAATCAGAGGGTCTTTCTGCCAATTATGTCACTTCCATCGCACAGGATACTACCGGTTACATCTGGATCGGCACTGTGAAAGGTCTGAATCGGTTTGATGGCAAATCCTTTATCAATTATTTCAAAAATTCGGTTGATTCCCTGTTACCGGGCAATCTGATTTATATGCTACGATCGCAAAATAACGGCGAGCTTTTGGGCACTACCAACAGCGGCGCCTTTTGCTATAACCCTGTTACAGGATACCACAGGAATTTTATCATTCCTGATTCGACGATATTCTACTGGACTAACTGCGTATTCGATGCCGTAAAAGATCAATTCGGTAATTATATCATTTCTACAAAAACTGGATTATATGTCTTTGACAAATCCGGAACAATTATATGCCGGTATGATCATCATTCCACACGTGATGCAGGACTCAAAGAAATCTGGTTTGGTAATTGGCTGGAAGTGCTAGAAAACAATACCATCTTCCAACAAAATGGCCTTTCCGGTTCCTTATATGATCCTTCGAAAAATAGCATCGATACTTTTTACTTTCGCAGGAAAGAGGCTGAACTCAGATACAATTCTCATTTAAAGGAAGGAGACAGTTCCAGTAGTTTCAGGGGGCAGTATGATAAGATTTTTATAACCAATCCGGTCAGAAAATCCATCGACGAAGTCGACCTTCGCGACGGCAAGGTGAATGCATGGTATGTTGATCAAAAGCTCATAAATGAATTCAACTGGAAAAGCAAAAGCTTTTTTGTGAGTGATAATTGCATGGCCCTTACTGCAAAAACGGGAGGTTTTTATCTTTTTTATTATGATATCGCTTCTAAAAAATATAATTGCAGCGGCAGAAAATATTTCCCGTTAAGATATTGCAGTTCAATTTTCAGAGATAAGGACGGAAGATTATGGATCGGAACGGATATCGGATTATATCAGCAGAATCTGCGTAATCCATTTTTTCCTACGGAGGATCTGGGTCTTCAGCTCTCTTCCATTACATCTACTGCTATTCAAAGTATTCTTGCAAAAAAAGACATCGTTTTTATTGGTTTGAAAAACAACGGCGGCCTGTTGTTGCTCGACGAAAACTCAAAAAAAATAATAGACAGGATCAGTTTCAAAAAAATGGGGGAGGGAAGCAACAGCATTTTATTCATGCTCGATTATTCCATGGATACGCTGTGGCTGGGAACTGAAAAAGGTATTATCTGGCTGAATACGAATAATTTTACATATGGAAGACCAAAGATCCAAACAGTTCAATTATCATGGATCGGCAATGAACGATGCCGGGCTGGTTTTATCGATTCCCGTAAGAATATTTGGTTATCGTTTGGACGCCTCAACAGTGTGGTCTTGTATAACAGGTTGGAGCAGAATTTTGAAGAAATAAAAGGACCGGCCCTCAGGATCACATTTTGTTTTGCCATCAAAGAAGATATGGTAGGAAATATTTGGATGGCAGGCGATGGTCTCTGTAGGTGGAACAGACAAAAACAAGCGGTCGACACTTTTCTTTATTTTCGCTCACCTGCAAATCCCCGCCTCCATTTTTTTGAAATTCTGGCAGCCGATTCAATTGGTAATCTCTGGATATACTCCGGAAATGAAATTATACAATACAATTGTCTACAAAATAAAACGGTAAACAGAATTCCTGAAAATAAAATACTGGATGGCGACTTTATTACAAGTTCTCCCAGCATCAATGGAAATATCTGGATCTGCCTCGAGAACAGTATTTCAGTTCTCAACACGAGAGATTTATCTCTAAGGCTTTTCAATTACGCCGACGGGCTGCCCCACACCACAAATACTTCTTCAAGAAACGGGAGTTTTTATGACAAAGAAAGTAATTTATTTTATTTTGCTGCTGGTCAGTACCTGATTTCACTTACTCCGGATGTTTCTTTCCTGAAAGTACAATCATCCCCCAAATTTCTAATTGATGTTATCGGAGCTAATGCCGAATCAATAGTTAAAAGCAACGATCCCATTCAATTGCCCTCTTATAGAAACAGCCTTCAGTTGAGACTGGGAGCTATTAATTTTACCGATCCCGAAGACAATCGTTTTTCCTATCAGGTATTTGGCAGCGCTGATACCAGTTGGAGAGAACTAAATGCACAAAGCCCTATCCTGTTCAACAATCTTCCCCCGGGTAAATATGATATAAGGGCAAAATTATTTTCTGTCACCAACCGGTGGCCAGAACAGATCAGGGACATTCGCATACTCATTAAACAACCCATCTGGAAAAATCCCTGGACGATAACAGGATTAATCCTGCTGCTTTTGCTATCTATGATTGTGCTTTATGGGAGACGAATTAAAGCAATCCGACAGAAAGCAGGTATCGATCTTCAACTTGCCGACCTGGAACTGAAAGGCCTTCATGCACAAATGAACCCTCATTTTATTTTTAATTCGCTCAACAGTATCAAGGAGATGATCCTCGAAAATGACAGTAACAACGCAAGCAGATATCTGAGCAGGTTTGCCCAGCTAATCAGAACCAGCCTGGAGCAATCCAAACAAACTTTTATTTCCGTACACCAATGTATCGACCATCTTGGTCAGTACCTGGAAATGGAAAAGATACGGTTTGAAGACTTTCGCTATTCGATTGAAAGTTCTGAGGGCATGGACACTAGAGATCTCCGCATGGCGCCCATGCTGTTGCAGCCTTTGGCGGAAAACGCAATATGGCATGGACTGCAGCAAAAACCCGGAATGAAAGAACTTCATATCCGCTTTTACATTGAATCGGAAACCCTGGTGTGTGAAGTGGAAGATAATGGTATCGGTATCACGCAGGCGGAGAAAAATAAATCGGCTAGAAGGCCTACACACAGGTCCATGGGCATTTCGAATATTCGGGAACGGCTTTCTATATTGAAAGAAAAGTATGGGATGAATTGCGGGCTGCAGATCATCGACAGAAGCTCACTGTTCAAAGAAAATCAGTCTTCCGGAACCCTGGCCATTTTAAGAATTAAAATTTGAATTGCAGAACATGATAAAAACCATATTGGTAGAAGATGAAATCAGGGGATTGAATGCTTTAAAAAAATTATTGTCAGAGTATTGTCCGGAATTGAAAATATTGGCTGAATGTACCAATGCTGAAATGGCCAGAGAAAAAATTGAGTTGCTGGATCCCCAACTCGTATTCCTGGATATTTCTTTGCCGGGGAAAAATAGTTTTGACATGCTCGCCGAAATGGAGAACATAAATTTTGAAATCATCTTTATTACCGCATACAACGATTACACATTACAGGCTTTTCGATATAGCGCCATTGACTACCTGATGAAGCCAATCAATGAAGATCTTTTAGTGGAAGCTGTAAAAAAGGCACTGAAAAGGATCTCACTCACCTCCGTGAACAATAATATGAATGCACTGCTCCATAATTTGCAAAAACCATATTCGCAGCAGGATATGAAACTTTGCATATCCTCGCAGAAGGGCTTTCAGGTTGTAGAACTAAAAAATATACTATACTGCGAAGCAAATAATAGTTATACCAATTTCCATCTGCAGCAAAAACAAATCATCTGTTCCTCCAAAGTTATCCAGGAATATGAAGAGTTACTTTCCGATGCTGGATTTGTAAGGATCCACAAATCGTACCTGGTAAACCTCTTACATGTAAAAGAATACCAACGTGGCGAAGGTGGAACGGTCATTCTCTCGGATGGACAACAAATTGAAGTGAGCAGACGAAAAAAAGAGTTTTTCCTTCAGAATATGCGGGAATTTTATAAGTTTTAAAAAGGCTATTAAATATCTGCGATACCGTACGCACCCTGTTTCAAAACCGGACGGTCTTTAACCATTGGTTATTATTAAGAAGCTGATTGTCAACGAAGTTCGGGAATGGTATACATTCTGTGTATAAACAACCATGTTAAAGTCCAATGTTAAAATCGCTTGGTTCCCTCCGCATTCGAAAGTTATTTAGATGAAATGGACCAGGTCATATGGAAAGCAAAGGGGAATCCCGCAATAAATAGCTGTAAGAAAATTGATTATAAAAGATGCGTTAAACTTTATTGCAACTTATATTTAAATCCTCATGACAACCATCGAATACACGCTTACGCCCGATCAATTGAGTAATGCCGTTGAAAACACCATTCGTGTATTTGATCAATATCGCTTAAGAAGAAAAACGGATAAGCAGGAAAGACGATTAATCATTGACAGAGGGTGGAATGGCATGTTCAATTATTTCATCACGGAAACACCGGGTGGCTCACAACTTACACTGGAAGCGCTGACAACAAAGGCAGCTTCGGGTGACGAACTCGCTGGTTATGAAAGAAGTTTTTTAAAGAATGTATATAAGATCATCGATAAAGAAATAGCAATTACTCCGGAAATAGCGCGAAGAGATATTTACAAGAGCCGGAAACTCAGCATAGGACCAAAGAGTATTATTTGGATTGTCGCCTTTATCATCCTGATTTTAAAACTGATTCAGGCATATTTTAAAAAATAGAAAATCCTGTTTGTCGACAGCAACCTGCTATTTGACGAAAAGAGCAATTGCTACCTAATAAGACGCAATCCCATACGGCCCATTGTCGGGATCGTTCAATGCAACACCATTGGTGTGGATACCTGTTCCTTCAATAAGCAAAATGCCCGCCACATGAGGTGCGGCCATCGATGTGCCACTCAGCCGTGCATAGCGACCCTTGCTGAATGTTGAAACAATATTAACACCAGGAGCCGCCAGATGTACCACGTCGGTACCATAGTTTGAAAAACGCGCAAAGTTTCCAAGACTGTCTATGGCAGATACTGTAAATACGTTCGGATGATTAACCCTTCCCGGTGAAGAAAGATCAGCTTTTGTTGAATCGTTACCCGCAGCAATAGCAAATAAAATTCCTTTTTGTGCGAGCGTAAGTACTGCGTTGTCGAGCGCTGCGGAGATCGTGTCTGCACCAAGACTCATATTAACGACTTCACCGGCTGTTGCATGCTGACCTACATAATCCAGCGCTGTTATAATCTGGCTGGTAGTTCCTGAGCCACTGCCATCCAAAGCTTTCAGCGCAATGATTTTTGTTCCTGCAGCTACACCCACCACACCGAAGGAATTATTTAACGCACCGATTATTCCTGCTACATGGGTTCCATGTCCATTATTATCTTCAACAGTCGTTTCGGTACTGACAAAAGATTTACTGAGTATAGTGTCTACATCGAGATCGGGATGATCTATATCCACCCCGGTATCGATAATCCAAACACGTTTTCCGGTTCCGTCATCAGAGCCTGTGCGCCGTACGCCCCATTGTACAGTAGAAGGAGAAACGATTTCATAGCAACCCTGATCCATAGCAATGATTCGATCCTTTTCAATCGACTCAACGGTAGCATCCTGTTTGAGTGCCAACACCTGATCCCCGGTGAGTCGGGCTACAAATCCGGAATGTATATAATTTAATCTGGCCAACTGCTTGTTCCCCGGTATGGCATATCGGCTGAACATGGTCGTGACGGCGTTTGTCGTTGTTCCCAGCGTCTGTGTGTTCCCCGATTGCATTCCGTCGTCCTTCAACATAACGATATAGGTCGCATCAGCAGGAGTGGAGAAAAATTTAACCGGCTCACAAACAGGTGCCGACACCTGGCTCATGGTAACGGTCTGATCTGCTTTCTTACATCCGAAGGAAAATAGTAGGAAGGTACACAGGAGATAAACGGCAAAATGGATGGTAGTTTTCATAACTGGTGTAATGGATTAAAACGTATGGGGAGATGCTGAAGTTTCAAAACAAATGTTAATTAACCGTCCCATTACGCATTTGTAACTTGTTAATAGTGTGTGAATCTTGACATTTCCATGACAAGATCAAGATCAGGTAAGCAGTCAGTTATATGGCAAAAGTTAACCTGAAAAAAGAATTACTTAATATACCTTGGTTTACTTTACAAATCAATAAGTAATTCCATGTCAACAAACAATGATAATGAAATACAAATCCGGCAACGCATAGAAAATTGGGCAAAAGCGGTGCGGGACAGAAATATAGATGCGATCATTGCTTTCCATTCAGAGGATGTTGTGATGTATGATGTTCCTGAACCTTTTCAGTTGATCGGACTGGATGCCTATCGCAAAACCTGGGATCTATTTTTTAAGTATACAAAACCGGGTATGTTTAACATTCATGAACTAAATATTATTGCTGACGAGCAAGTCGCATTCGCATTTGGAAAACTGGAGTGTGCCGATAAAAGTAATAGTAAGGATTATATTCCATTGAATTTTAGATTAACAATGGGACTGAAAAAAATAAAAGGGGAGTGGACAATTCTCCATGAACATCATTCCATACCTTCTTCATAATAAATCCTGGATAAGATGAGGAATAAATCTGCTTAAATTATCCGTGATCGGCGTATTGGATTCCCTGATCCCCATTCCGGCGGGTTCGCCACCAATAAGCCAACTCCCTATAACCGGATAGTTCCCGTCAAATTCGGGAAGTTGAAAAAATTCCTGATAAATAAATTGACCTTCTCCATAACGTCCTTCTGTTCGACAAACAAGATGATCATTGCTCATAATTTCAATATTGGCACCTTCTCTCGACAGAAACGGTTTTTTTACATATTCCGACAATTTATCGGGCTTTACATAAGCTGGTAAAAGTAACGGATGATCTGGAAATAGTTCCCAGAGCAAAGGCAGCAACGCTTTGTTAGACAAGATCATCTTCCACGCAGGTTCGATAAAAAGCATTCGATTTTTATCCAGCAATATTTTTTCACCGAACTCATCACTTACCATCCATTCCCAGGGATATAGTTTGAAAAGATTTTTAATTGGTACACGTTGCACATCTCTGAAAATAGAAGACTTTTCATCCCAGCCAATATCATCCATGTAAATCAGCTTAGTAGAGACACCTGCCTGCATCGCACAATCCCGCAGATATTCTGTATTGGTGAGGTCTTCCAGCGTGTTTTTAATGCAGCCAAAATGCAAGTCTCCCGGATATAAATAGGCTTGCACAAACTTCCAATAGGCAATCAGTTTTTCGTGAATACTGTTAAATTGATCTTTTTTATCATCGAAATCCATCAACCAAAACCACTGAACAATGGAAGCTTCATACAAACTCGTGGGAGTATCGGCATTAAATTCCAAAAGTTTAATCTGACCGTTTTTGAAACAAAGATCAAACCTTCCGTATATGGAAGCGTGATCTTCTTTCCAGGATTTCTCTATATAGGCAGTAAAGTTGTCGGGTATTTGAAACCGATTATATAAGCTTTTATCAATGACATATTGCACCGCCTGAAGACAAAGATCCCATAAGCACGCCGTGGCATTTTCAATTTGAAGAACTTCTTCCATGATAAAGGAATAATACACGCTTTCATCCCAATAAGGAACGTTTGTTGTATGAAATCCAAAGCCAAGTTGTTCCACTGATGACTGCCAGTTGTTTCGTGGCGTTATTGAAAAACGTTTCATAGACTCAAGATTTAAGAATTTGCTGATTCTCCTGTTTTCCCCCAACCACCCCGGATAATAAAATGACTGTTTCTCCAGAAATGCCCCCTTCGGTATAAGCGTGCTGTACTATATGCCGTTGGCGAAATGCATACAGGATAAAGGTTGAGATTAAATGAATAAGCCCACAAAGGAAGAACCTCATGGCAACAGGAATTGAATGAATCATTGTATGCGTCTCTATCCATGGTCGGCGGAGCCACAAGTGTGGAATCCAGAACAACATCAGGCGAACATTGTGATGGTATGACAATACGATTACAGGATGCAAGGGTTGCACTGATCAGGACAAGTTTTATACTGGATGATTTTTTCATCTGTTAAATATTTTATGCCAGGTAATATTAAAATATACCATATGAAATATCAATAGAAAAGGCGTTGCCTCTTAAATCAGTTCCTCCTTTATTGTCGAAATGAATGAAATTATATTTGAGAACCACACCGGCGAATAACGCTTTGTGAAAGAAATATTTCAACCGGAGACCCGTATTTAGATTGAGTGTAAAGATTTCAGCCGGCGATAGCGAAGCATACTTCACATCCGTCTCTGACGCAATATCAAACTCGTCATATCCAACACCAAAAGTTGGCCCAAAATCACACTTTATGGTATGAACGAAGTATCTGGTATATTCAACACCCATGTACCCGCCCCCAAAATAATTTCTTGTATAAAATGTATCATTTCGCAGTACAGAATAGTTCTGCGCTGTGGAATTGACCAATCTTCCCGTAACGACAAAGTCATATTCGTTTCTCTTTTTCCTGTATCCTAGTGAATAACCAATAGTGGGATGAATTCCCACTGTCCCCAGAAATCCCGTCGGCATCCAGGACCCGATCGTGAAACTGGAAGAAACGGCACGATGGTTTCTCATGTATTTCAACCCGTTAAACTGGTACACATCCAGTTGCTGCTGAAAGGCGTCGAGTTCCGGCATAGATTTTCTATGTTTATAAAATTCGGACCGTGGATGCTCCATCAGACCCGAAAAAACCAGACAAAGAAATGTTTCAGAAGCATTCAGATTGCCGCCGGAAAGAAGAAGATTCGCCCAGGAACGCGTAATATTCAAAAGTTTAACACATTCCGACGAGGCGTCGTAATAAACATTTCTTCTCAGATTAATGTAGTACCTGAATTTGTCTGGCTGCGAGTTGATATTTTTCATTTCCCGTGCATAATCATCCAGAAAGTATAAAAAGTCGCAGGGCAGTGTGATGAATGTAAATTTTCGCTGTTGGATAGCTGTGAGGGTTGAAATACAAAAAATGAGCTCATCACTGGGCGCTTCGGAATTTTTCCAGTTCTGCATATAATTATTAAGCTCAGTCCATTTTTGTTGCTCTATGTATTCTGGAAGAAGCAGATGTATGCTGCGCATATACTTCAGAGCCTCACATGCATCGGGTGACAAACTTTTTTCTATATTTTTCTGTGCACCTGTCAGCAGATATTGAATCAATAGAATTACACTTATAATTATTTTACGTGACATATGCGGCATTTTCACCCCGCATAAAGGTTAACCAATGTTATTAGACCATGATTAAGGAATACTTAAAGAGAGATTAAATTGAGATTAAAATCTCTTAATGTAGGAAAATTGGATCATCGGCTTTTCGAAATTTGATCGTAAAAACAGATCCTTCACCAAAAACAGATTCAACGCCTATGGAAGCATTATGGAGTTTCAATATTTTTTCACTCAACGAAAGTCCGACCCCCATTCCGTCAAAACCATTTGTATTGGATCCTCTGAAGAAAGGATCGAATATCCGCGCCAGTTCCTGTGGGTCGATACCGATTCCGTTGTCTGCAACAGACATGATTACAAAACCTGGTTCGCTGGAAATTTTTACGTAAACAATTTGATTCCTGGAAAACTTGATGGCGTTTTTTACAATATTGCCAACGCCTATGAAAAGCAGCGTCGCATTACCCTGTAACTTATATTCCGGTGATTCGTAGGGTGAAGAAAAATCCAGGGAAATGGCACTTCCGGGGATGTTATTTTCCCATTCTTCTTTAATCTGCCAGGCTATTTCATCCAGTTGGATATCACCGAATTCATCCGTATCGATATTTGCATTTACGAGTGAAAAAAGAGCGTTTATCAGCTCGTTTATTCGGGATGTTTCCAACAACAGGTTATTCAAAACAGTCTCGTATTCCTCTTTTGTCCTGTCATTTTGCAATATGACTTCCAATTGAGCTGTCATGGATGTTAATGGTGTCCGCAATTCGTGAGATGCATTGGCTACAAAGGAACGTTGTGCATTGAAAGACTGTTCCAGATGTTCCAGCAGGGTATTGATTGTAATAGAGAGGTTCGCCAGTTCATCTCGTCCATTACCAGTGTTCAATCTTTTATCAAGACTTGTCGAACGGATATACCTGACTTCATTGATTATTTGGTTTACCGGTTCAAGAGCCAGCTTCGCGAACCACTGCCCAATAAAATAAACTATGATGATGGCGATCACAAAAAGAAGCAGCATGATCACTCTCAGTTGCCTCATGTGTTTAAATTCATAGATGTCCTTTGCCGTGGCAAAAACAACAAAGTTTCCGGAATTATCAGCATAAAATAGTCCCACTCCCTGCATGTCGTCGTCGCTAAACCTTATATTCTTTTTTCTGACGACTTCTGATATTTTATTTGCATACGGTTTCGCATCTGACTGATTGATAAAAACAGCGTTGCCTTTTTCGTTATATATTTTAAATTCTTCACCCGGCAATGACCTTGAATATTTTTTTTGTACTTCCCGGAATTTCTCGGTTGTTAAATTGTCTTCAGCCAGAAAAATCTGGGCAACCGTGAGTGCTCTTTCATTCAGGCGGTTATAGAAGTTCGTTTCCCGGTTTTTTTCAGTGAGATAGTAGATGCCGGACAATACACTGAAGAGTATAATGGCAAAAATGATGGTAAACTGTAAAGAGAGCTTCTTTTGAATTTTCAAAGAAAAGATTTATACATGTTTATTTTTCCTTTATCATATAGCCCATGCCGATCATGGTATGAATAAGGGGGTCGCTTTGTCCCTTGGCAATCTTCTTTCTCAGGTAGTTAATATATACATCAATGAGGTTGGTTCCCCGATTAAAGTCGATTCCCCAAACTGCTTCAGCAATATGCGCCCGGGAAAGGACCCGACCCTTATTAGCCATTAATACTTCGAGGAGAGTAAACTCCTTGGTTGTTAAAATAATTTCGCTCCCGCTTCGATAAACCGTTTTTTTATAACAATCCAATTCCAGATCCGCAACCTTAAATTTCGAGAAAGAAGGCGATATCTGTCTGCGACGAAGCAGTGAGCGCATCCTGGCAAGTAATTCTTCAAAATGGAAAGGCTTAAGTAAATAATCGTCAGCGCCGATTTCAAATCCTTTGAGCTTATCCCGCATCGTCCCAAGTGCGGTAAGCATTAAGATGGGAGTATCTCTTTTAAATTTTCTTATTTCGCTGCATACTTCATATCCGTTTCTTCCAGGCAAAATAACGTCAAGTATGATTAAATCGTAATCCTGATCTAATCCTAAGTGTATGCCCGTTATGCCGTCATAAGCAATATGAGTAGTAAATCCCTGCTCTTCTAATCCCTTCCTTATGAAAGCCGCTACATTTTGCTCATCTTCAATTAGCAGTATTTTCATTACCCAAAATAACAAACATTTATTGCGATTTTGAGGACATTAAGAAATTCTAATACTACCAGAACTACGATTTTAACAAATTCAATTTCCAAGCGATACACCAGTAAGCTCTGTGCAGAAATGTAGGAATTTCTCCTGCAATACTACGTCGTCAGCCTCCCGTTTTGCAGCTATTTGTTTTTGATGGTAGAAGAAGTGACCGCTTAGCTTTGCCTTGTCATCGTTGCTAACAGCAAGCCATACCTGCGTCTCATAGCCTTTTTTTAAATCGTCCGTAGCTCCGGGACCACCCATTTTCGTAGCAACCCAACCTGGATTAACTGCATTTGAAAATACTTCTGACCATTTTCTTGCTATCGCTTTACAAAGCATGAGCACATGCAATTTCGTATCGGAATAAGTTACACCGTTCATGGCTGTGTTGAAACTTTCCGGATTGAAACGACCACCGGCTTGCATGCCTGAGCTGAGGTAGATGAGTCTCTTTGGTTTTTGAATCAGGCTGGTCAAAATATAAGGAGCAAGCGTGTTCACCGTTAAGAGTTCCTTCGAATTAGTTCGGTAGACTCCGGCATTTTGAATTACGGCATCGAAAAATCCCAATGCATTAACTTTCGAAGCAAGTTCTATGGTTTGAGATATATTTCCCAGATCTCCTGTGATTACAGTCTCTGCGCCCGGAAGTTTTCCTATGGCCTCCGAACCTCTTTCTTTACTTCTCGCGTGTAGTACAACATGATGTCCCCTGGCAATAAGTTCTCTTGCAGTCAATTGACCAAGTCCATCGGCTGCACCCGTGATGAAGATTCTGGCCATCAAATATCCTTTGTTGTTAATAAACTCAATATCGAAAATAAGTCCTGTACCACGAACTGATGATGCCCAAATAACAACAAACGGCGTACCTTTTATTGAACCCTGGTCCAGGTGGTCGTTTTTCCGATCGGTGATATAACAGAATAATCGCGGATTTTCAGTACGTTTTCTCCCTTTAACTTTAAAATGGATTTATACTCTTTTCCGCTTTTATAATCATAAAAAGTGCCCCCGTCGTACACGCGACCTTCGTAATCGAAATGAGTCAGTATAGTAAGGTTTTTAAGTTCCCTTCTCCGTTGTCTTTCGTTCGGATTATTCGCATCTTTTTTAGGCGTTGTTCCGTCCGCTTCAAAAAGGGAATTTCCCCAGATCTGTTTACCGAAGTATTGTGGCCCGGCTTTATAAATTTCTATCATTAAACTTTTGTCGTCCTTTAACCATACACCGATAATTTTACCGGTGGGTTGTGCATTGGCCAGATAGGAAAAAAGGGTGATGAGGGCAAAAACGATGGTGGTATATATAAATGCTTTTTTCTGTGTCATAAAAAATTATTTTAAATCCTGCGTGTTGAAAAGATTGTTGGTGTGTATTCGTGTTGACATGGTACTCATTATTAGATCTATTTGAATAATTCGATAAACATAAGCGGAGGTTTTCATAGGATAACAACCAAGGGGGAATAAAGTTATAGATTTATTTAAGTAATTCGATAAATGAAATGAAAAAAAATTTAAATCTTTAATCCTTGAATGAACTGGATATACTCATCCATCAGCTTGTTGTTCAGGTAATAACGCACGTTCCGGCCGTCCTTGTCAGATGTAACCAATTCACTTTCAAGCAATAACTTCAGGTGATGGGCAATAGAGGGCTGAGCCAGGTCGATTTTTTCGTTGATATCCGAACAATAGAGACAACTTTTACTTTTCTTTATTTCCTTCAGTATGGTCAGCCTGTTGGGGTCGGCCAGTGCTTTAGAAATCTTTTCTGCTTTTTTCGCATCCATGTTCATGAATTACAACGCAAATATAGCATGTATTTATTGAAATACTTCAATAAATGGATATTTTTAACAAGAGAAATCGTTCTGCATCGGTCGGATTAAACGGGCATTTGGTCGATTACCTGGTGATCCGTTTTTTCTATTTCCTAGCTTACACAGAAGGCAAAAACTATAAATAATATTTTATGGACGACAACATACAGGCGGTAGATACTACCCAATTTGCTGGCCAACAAACAATTCCAAATACAGCTTCTTACATAGGACCGTGTCTTGTTAGTTATCAGGGGATCATTTTCGCAGCCTGGCGCGGCAGTGACGATGATGCAGGTATATATTGGTCCACTTTCAATGAAGATGGATGGGCCAGCCAGCAAAGAATCAATGGCGTGAGTACAGGGTATCTTCCTGCTTTTGGCGTTTTTCGAAATACGCTCTATCTGGCCTGGCGGGGTAGTGGCGATGATAACGGTATTTGGTATTGTAATTATGATGGGGCCGGATGGACGGAACAACAATTAATACCTGGCGTCAGCTCCGCGTACGGTCCAAGCCTTGCTGAATATAATGGTCTTTTGTTTGCCTCTTGGCGCGGTAGTGATGATGATGAAGGAATCTATTGGGCAACGTATGATGGTTCAAACTGGTCTGCACAACAACGCATTTCAGGCGTGGCATCTTTTTATGGCCCTTCCCTCACAGTACATAACGATTTATTGTATGCAGCATGGCGGGGTACTGGCGCAGATAACAGTATTTACTACGCTACTTGTGATGATTCCGGTGCCTGGTCGGCTCAGAACAGCATTCCAAATGTTGCAACAGCGCGAAGTCCTTCAATAACATCTTTCAATCACCGCCTCTATGTATCCTGGCGCGGAAGTTGGGACGACAATGGCCTGTATTGGTGTACCACAGATGGTTTGGAATTTTGGGGTGCACAACAGAATATTATGGGAGTTGGGAGTAGCAATCGCCCGGCGATGGTTGCACACGGGGGTTTATTATTTATGGCCTGGAAAGGAGCAAATGATGACGAGGCTTTGTATTGGACAACCGGTTGGTGCGGTTCAGTGAAAGCCCTATGGAGAATCGGATCGGTCACCGATACCAGTGGTTTAAATACATCTTTTACCCGCACGGATCTTTTCACCATGAGTCTTGCAACAACCGGATTTAATACCGGTACCAATTTCACGTTGGGAACGGGCCCATATCAAACCTGGTCTTTTGACGACGAACTTTTTGATTTACAACAATCGTATTGGAATTCGTTCCTTAACGACTGGCAGGAACTTGGAGACAATTCATTCCAGGCAATCGGAACGAACCCATGTTTTCCGGTAACTGTAATGTCACCCGTAGCATCTTCGTGTCTTAGCTTTTATGTGAACATGACCGGACGTGTTATTTCAGTCAGTGAACAAATTTCAGCGGGTAATCCCGATGCTACAGGCAGTCAGTTCAAGCAAATCATTTCAGTCAACTACCCGCGGGTGTTTCAGCCTGGAGCATCCGTATCCAGTGCCGCACGTACTTCAAAAGATTTGTATCTTTTTTGTGTAGGCTATAACGGTAAAGCTTACACTACTAAAGCGGATTTCAATAATGGAGAACAAATACCCGGGTGGAATAACAGCTGGCAGGAAATTGCTCCATTCGGCCCTGAAGCCATATTTCTGCCTTCAACACCACTTACTGCGATCACCCGGCACGAGGCATCTATTTTTGATGAATTTGCCATTCATTCTACATATCAAAACAATCATAGACCCTCTGGCCTTAGCAATGCCAGTCAAAGAAATACAGATGCTCTCGATCTGTTCGGTGTAGATAGCCAGGGTAATGTTTTGACCGCTTCGTGGAATGAACAGCAATGGCCGCTCGGCACATCATGGACAAATCTCGGCGGTGATTTTCCATCTGGCGCACCCGTTACGGCAGTTGCCCGTACGTCTTATAATATGGACATATTTATTATTGGAAAAGACGGCGTAACGTATAAAAAAAGCTGGACGCTTTCGCATGGTTGGTCTTCCTCCTGGGATAGTGTCGGAGGATATTTTCCTGTGGGTAACAGGGTGGAAGCTGTTTCGGGTTCTGAAAATGATATCGATCTGTTTTGTGTAGGCTTTGACGGTCGCGTTTATACCTCTTCATGGAACAACGTGTCGGGTTGGAATGGCATCCATCAAAACTGGCAGGAGATCGGAGGATTTTTTCCAAGAAATGCTTCACCTGTTGCACTATGCCGCACAGCAATTCATCGGGATGTTTTTATCGTAGGCAATGACGGAATTGTATATAGTTCTTATCGGGTAGACAGTAAACAATGGTCGGGCTTCGACAACTGGACGCCGGTGGTAGTAGATTCCGATACGCAAACACTTCAGTTTCTGACTCCAAAAGGATCGTCACTGAGTACAACAGTAACCGTCACCATCAATGCTTCGGGAACAACAAAGTATCATTGCCTTACTGACAATACCGGAAATTTTGGTTACGATTTTTCCAGCAAAGCATTCTACCAGGCCTTATCCGGTGAGGTATTGCTTTTCATTCACTCCGGACATGTGGACGATTCTTCGGAAGATGACTATATAGAATATAATTTTCATCCTTACATTCATCAAATGTGGTCCCAGATTAAAGGAGGCCGGCTTTTTATTTCGGAAGATTATGAATTGACTGGTGTTGCCGGTGTGATAGACAAAATATTCGCATTCGTTTTAGATTTAGGCGCTTATACCGTAGGTGCCACACTTGGGGTAGTACTCGCCATCAGTTCTGAAGTAGCAAATATTTTTGGAAATTTCAGTCTGGGTGAATTGATTGGCCTTGTTGCAGGAACAGCCATATTGGTTTTTGGTGGAACGGCAGTACTGGCGGTTGTTGCAGGGTATGCAGCAGGTAAAATAACGCAGGCACTTATAAGTCAGGTGGAACTGGATGTAAATGAGCTCGCATTTGCAGAACAGGTATTCGGTAATTTTTCTTTGCCGGCCCGGGTCAAATTGTATAAGACCAATCTTTCCAGTCTGACAGGGCGGGCGTTCACGTTTCCCGCGGGTGAACGTACGTATATCAACCTCGGAACTGACGCATTCAACGATCCGACTACTTATGTGCACGGTTCTTATCCGACGCCCGGTGAATTATTTATCCATGAAATGACGCATGCCTGGCAAATTCAACAAAGTACTTTTCTGGCAGGTCAGATATGCAGTGGGATTGTGGCGCAGGCGGAATATCTATCCGGATCGGGAGTGTATTCGTATCCGCCTCCAGGTCAACCCTGGCACGAATTCGGCGTCGAACAACAGGGTGCTGTCGTAGATCAATGGTTCGGTGGCATTCCCGTGTATGGCGCACCACTAAGAAATAAGCCGATGGATATTTTGGATCCGTATTACAGATATATAAGAGACAATATCCTTCTTAGTGTGACGGAGTAATAAATTTGACAACTTTAAAAGTTGTTAATCGTAGTTAATTCGTTTGAAAAACAAATTACCCCAGGATCTCTCTGATCCAGTCCCCCGGGTACCGGTTACCATGCCATTTTTTGGAAAAATGGAGTATCGACCGACTTATCGAATAACACATCCGACTTATCCATTGCTTCAGGTATTGCTGTTGCAGGTTCCGATATCTATGTTGTTGGGATGGTCTCCTCAGCAACTGGCCCGAATTTTAGTCCTGCATATTGGAAAAATGGCGTTGAAAATAAACTTTCAGGTACCGGATCAATCAATGCAATTTGTGTGGGTAATTTAAAAAGCATTTTTAACAATAACAAGAGCCTGTTTTTAGATGGAGATAATGGATTTTTTTTTATTACCTGACGAAACATTTTGACGACAATCCGTATCTGCTCACTTGGAGCACATCGAAGGAGAGAACCAGTTACGCGATGGGTTTACTCATCATGAGTTTTCTTTATGCGATTTATATCGTTGTTGATGCATTAGTTAAGTGTTTATTTTAATGAATATGAGGGAGCAGATTTGTCTGCAATGAAAACAATTATAACGAATAAAAACTCTCAGGTTTAAGTGGTTTGGGTACATCCGCTTCGTTCAACAATTGCTTTATATTAATTTCAATATTCGTAGCGATCGTTGTCATGGCGGTATCCGTCGGATTGTTTTCAAATGGATCTTGTAAAAGTCTGGCCGTTTTTTCCAACACGAAAAATCCGGAAGAAATAATCAGTAAAAGGGGTGTTTCATATACCGGACTCACAACGCCCAGTGAAATGGAAAGGGTAATTACAAACAGGTAAAGCATTAAATGAAGAAAAACGCGATACGTCACGGGGAAAATAGTGCTTTTAATTCTTTCAGCCATTCCCATGGCAGTTGTTAAATTGATCAGCGTTTTATCTATTTGTACCTGACTGAAAATATCCAATTGCCCATTATTCTTCAATGCCGCGATTTGCTGACTGTTTAGCTGCAGAATTGCCATCGGCTTATTGCTAAACCTGCTGATTTTTTTAATGTCATCTTCTGAAAGGTACTTTCCCATATTTTCCATGGGATCCAATCCTCTTAACGATTGGCCCAGACAGAAGCACCAGGCAATCTGTCGAAACGCCATTTGTTTTATAGCCTGGTCATTGCCCTGGGTAATAAAAGATTGCAATTGCAACGTAAACGTTCTGCTTTCATTTACAATCGTTCCCCATATTTTTCGCGCTTCCCACCATCGGTCATAAGACTGACTAAGTTTGAACGACAAAAGAACGGAAATGGCTGTTCCCAGAAATGCAGGAACATTAATGGGCATATTGGGAATAGCGAAATCAAACTTGTATGTTAAAAAAGAAGCTATGATTGCAATTACCAGTGTACAGAAGAATTCTAATCTTGTTTTTTTAAGGATATAAAAAATACTTGGCCCCTTGGTTAATAACATCTTGCAGTTTATATTTTGTTTAAATCCGAAGCTAACGCTATAACACGATGTGACCAACATCGTAAAAATCTGCTCCTTTTAAAGATCGTAAACAAAACTTCGAAGACCTAATTTTTATGCCACATAAATCGCATCGCCCACGAACTACCAACGGCCAACCACCAACGGCCAACCTATTCAGCACGCAGACTATTCACCGGATTCGCTATCGCGGCTTTGACGGATTGAAAACCAATCGTACATAGGGTGATCAGCACGATGAAAACACCGGTAATCAAAAATACAAAGGGTGTAACGGGAATGCGGTACGCAAAACCCTGAAGCCAGTTTTCCATTAGCCACCAGGATATTGGAAATGCAATCAGCAGGGACAAAAATATCAGTTTTAAAAAATCAAGTGACAACATGGTGGTAATACCGCCTACGGACGCGCCAATCACTTTTCGGATGCCAATTTCTTTTCTTCTTTTTTGTGCAGTGAAAGCTGCCAGTCCAAATAGGCCAAGACTGGATATGAGGATTGCGAGCCCCGCAAAGTATTTTGACAGCACCGAAACTCTGATCTCACTGTCGTATTGCTTCTGATAAGCCTCGTCTAAAAAATTAAATGTAAATGGGAACCCGGGATTATAACTTTCATATAAATGCTGTATGGCAGTTATGGTTTCCTTTTGATGTGCTGTACTTATTCGTGCCAGAATCTTGCCTCCGTGCGGCTGCAGAAGAATGTAGGAGGGTTTTATTGTTTCATGCATGGATTCGAAATGAAAATCTTTCACCACACCGATTACCTGCAACGGATGACTATAAAAATGCACTGTTTTACCAACCGGGTTTTTAAGATTCATTACCCTCACCGCTGCTTCGTTTAAAATAATATTGGCTGTGTCAGCGCCAAATGCTTTTGAAAATCCTCTGCCGCTGACGATATGCATGCCCATTGTTTTAACAAAATCATAGCCGCCGCCAAATACCTCAAAATAGACGCTCTCATTGGGATTTTTTCCCTCCCAGTTCAATCCGTAATCACCGAAAGTGTGCCCGACAATATTGTTAAACGTATAGCTCGCGGAGGTCACTCCTGGAATATTCTTCAATTCATTTACAAATTCCTGCTCTGTGCCCTGGATTTTTCCTTCCGCATCAATGCGTACAATATTGTCTTTATTATAACCCGGATCCGTATGTTGGATAAACTGAATCTGCTGGTATATGATGATGACTGCTATGATCAGCATGGACGATAAGGTAAATTGAAATACCACCAGGCCTTTTCTTGAAATCATTTCTGTAAAAGAAGAATGCATTTTACCCTTCAGTATGGCGTGCGGGTTGAATTTTGACAAATACAACGCAGGATAACTGCCTGCAAGCAATCCGGTGAATAAAATAATCCCTGCGAAAATAGAAATGGTTTCCGGATCAAAATGAAGATTGATTTCCTTACCTGTGATTCCGTTGAATACCGGCAGGAACAGGGAAGCCATTAAAATGGCGAAGCACATCGCAACCAGCGTAAGCAAAACGGATTCCGACAGAAATTGAAGGATGAGTTGTTTGCGGTCGGCGCCCATTACTTTTTTGATGCCCACTTCTTTCATCCTTCTGGAGGCTTTTGCTGTGGAAAGGTTCATGAAATTGATACAGGCAATCACAAGAATGAACAGGGCGATCAGTGAAAACATTTTTACATATTGGATTCTGCCGCTGCTGCCTGAATTCACGCCAACATTATTATGCAGGTAAACATCTGAATACTTCGTGGCAAATGCCACACGTGATGCGTTGCCGCCATGCGCCGCAATAATACCGGCTATTTTCTTGTTGAATGAAGAAACGTCAGCGCCTTTTTTGAGCAGTACAAAATTCTGCGGACCCACATTATCCCAGTTGGTTACCCAGTCCTGAATGGTTTTGAAATAGTCCCAGGTTAATACAAAATCAAATTGCTGCGAAGAATGAGCTGGTGTCTTTTCAAATACGCCGGATACATAAAAAATCTCCGATTGTTGAAAGCGTATAGCCTTGCCTGTGATGTTCTCCGTGGTTCCAAATAGCTTTTTGGCGAGCTCATCGGAGATAACGATGGAATTTTTATTTGCCAGCACATTGTCCTTATTGCCATCCAGTAACTTAAAAGAAAACACATTGAAGTAGTCCTTACCGGCATATTGTCCTGATGCCTTGATGACTTTATCATTGGCAGAAAGCGTGAATTTCGGAAACCATCCGGGTGATGCGAGGGGCGTGGCATATGCAACTTCCGGCATTTGCAATGCAACTGCTTCACTGAGCGGACCGGAAGATCCATCAGATATTCCAACAACGCCGTTGGTGGTTTGTTTTTCCATCAACTGGTATAGGCGCTCGTTATTTTCAAAAAAACGGTCGAACTTCAGTTCATCGTTCACCCATAAAAAAATAAGTAAGCTGCAGGCGAGTCCGGCAGACAAACCCAGCACATTTAGAAAAGTAAACTGTTTGTCTTTAACAAGATTGCGCCAGGCGATTTTGATATTTGTTTTGAACATACAGCTAACACAGCATAAAAATTGCCATCTTCCGTGATTTTTGATAATCAGTAGTTTACAAATCCATCGTATGCTGGAATGTACGCTTATGATACAGGTTGTTATCCGGTAGCGGACAAACAGCCGGTAATGCGACTGTCATAAAAATTCCTTGCAGGCGATAAAAATTGAAATGCCCAACACAAGCCAGCCGAATAACTTCGTTAATTGAATGCCGGTTATTACCTCCCTCGTTTTAATTCCTAAAAACATTCCAATTACGGAACCCGCTGAAAATAATAATAAAAATTGCCAGTTTATAATGGTCTTGGAGTAACTGTTCAGAAAGCTGACAAGAGCGTTCATCGCGATGATTACCAGTGTTGTTCCTACCGTTTTTTTCATTGGCAGGTTCGTCCAGAAAAATAAGGCGGGTACAATCAGAAATCCTCCGCCAATACCCAGCAAAGCTGTCAGTGTTCCGATAAATAATCCCTGAATTGGTAAAAAGAGAGATTTTGAGTTGTTGGATTTTTCATGGATTTGTTCTTTCCCGGATTTTATCAGCATTTTGACGCCGACATAAAACATGATGACAGCTATACAAAACATAAATACCACACTCTTGGAAACGCTGACATTATTTATAGGATGTAATTGAGCAGGAATAGAAGGGTATATTATATTTCTTGCGATGAGAACACCCACCAAGGATGGTAGTCCGAATAATGTAACGATCCTGAAATCAACTAAATTCCTGCTGAAAGATTTAATTCCTCCAATTAAACTGCTCGTCCCCACTATAAACATGGAATAAACGCTGGACGTAAGAGGATCTATTTTCAAAATATAAACCAGCGCCGGTATCGTTAGTATAGATCCCCCCGCGCCAATGAGTCCTAACGACATTCCTATTGAAATAGATATCAAACATGTCGTGAGTAGTATCATCTTGTAATAAAAGAAATTTCTCTTTATCTAACGATCACCCATAACTCATAACCCATAACCCATAACCCATCACCCATAACCCATAACCCATCTCCCATAACCCATAACCCATCACCCATCACCAAACCTTCACCCTAACGCTATCCGCCCGATACATTGCGTCGCCGGGCTGCACATTGAATGCTTTATAAAAAGCAGGCATATTGGAAACAGGTCCGTTCACCCGGTACATCGCCGTGGAATGCGGATCTGTCAACACCTGCGTGCGTAGACTTTCTTCGCGGGTTTTTGACCGCCATATCTGTGCCGCACTCAGGAAGAAGCGCTGATCGGGAGTCAGCCCGTTGATCAGACTATCCGATCTTCCCTGCGGAGTTTTTTTGAATGCTGCATAAGTGATCGCGAGACCTCCATTATCTGCCAGATTTTCTCCTTCCGTTAATGCGCCATTGATATGGAATGTGTCGACAACAACATAACCATTGTATTGGCGGATTATATTGGCGGCTCTTTCTTTGAATTTTTTAGCATCATCAGCCGTCCACCAGTCTTTCAGATTTCCATTAGCATCAAACTGCCTGCCCTCATCGTCAAATCCATGCGTGATCTCGTGACCGATCACCAAACCAATTCCTCCATAATTGATCGCGTCATCGCCGTCGAGATAAAAGAAAGGAGGCTGTAATATGCCTGCAGGGAAATTGATATTATTCTGGGTCGGATCATAATACGCGTCAATGGTAGGTGGCGTTTCGAACCATTCGGTACGATCCACGGGTTTGCCAATCTTATTGAGGTCGCGATGATAATTGTAAGCGGCTGTATTGCGCAGGTTTGAAATGATATCGTCCCTCACAATATCAATGGTGGAATAATCTTTCCACTTATCAGGGTATCCGATCTTGCGCACAATGGCGTGTAATTTAACCAATGCCTTTTGCTTGGTGGAATCGCTCATCCAGTCCAGTTGCTGAATCCTTTCAGCATAGGTTTCAAGCAAATTACTTACCAGTTCATTCATTCTTTCCTTTGCGGCTGGCGGGAAATATTTCTCTACGTACAGTTGTCCGAGGGCGTCTCCAAGTTGCTGGTCAACCACAGCGGTCATACGTTTCCATCTTTCCCTCATTTGTTTTTGCCCGTTCAACAGTTTTGAATAATTGAACCTGGTGTGCACAAAATCACTGCTCAAATAAGTAGCATCGTCAAAAAGCACATGAAAGCGTAAATAATTTTTAATATCAGCCAGGGAAGATTTACTGATCGTGGTCGCCAGACCTTTTAAGAATACCGGCTGTCCTACAATCAGCGTATCGCTGTGGATCATCATTTTTGCCGGAAGGTCACCCCATCCGGGCATGAGGGTGCCAAAAGACTTTGCAGCTACTTTGTGATAATTGGCAACAGGATCCCTCAACTCAACATCTGATTTGGAAAATCCGGCCAGTGCAGTTTCTAAAGTAAGAACGGAGGCCGCATCGTGAGCGGCTTTCATACTGTCTTCTCCCGTAAGCTGGAATAATTCCGCCGCCAGTTTCACATAAGCCTCCCTGATTTTACGGATGGAAGAATCTTTGTTAAAATAGTAGTCTTTTTCGGGAAGGCCCAGACCACCTTGGGAAAAATGAGCCGCATAGAGGGCGCTGTTTTTTTCGTCGGGACTAACGGACAAATTAAAAAAAGGTCCGTGATTGATAGCGTATTCTTTAATGGTTTCATGAATCACTCCTGCGAGATCCTGAATAGCGTTGATGCTGTCCAGCTCCGCTTTTACAGGCAACCATCCTCTTTTTTCTATTCCGGCTGAATCCATCGCACTGTAATACAAATCAGCAACCTGTTGTGAAGGACTGTTTTTTACCAAATTGGTCAACGCTGAAAGTGAATCCAGGAGGAAATGCATCCTGCCCAACGTAGTGTCATATAGTATAGATGCCAGGCCCCAACTGGATTGGGAAGCAGGAATAACTGCTTTTTTGATCCAGCCACCATTGGCGTAGAGGAAAAAATTATCCTGCGGACGCACAGTAGTATCCCTGGCCGTTAGATCGATGGGATCGATTGCTACAGACTGACTGTTTTCATTCGAATGACAGGAGCACACCAGAACGATAAAAAAAAGAATGGGATATTTTTTCATGAAGGTTATTTGATAGATGATAAAAGAGTAGCCTTTCTAAAGGAAGAAAAGTTTCAGAAACTCCAAATTACGAAAATACAGTGTTTGAAATTCGAAGTCACGAACAATGAACAGAATTTTGTATTTCTTGGTAACTTGGGTTATGTGTTTATCACCCAGAAATCCCCCGGATGACCGATCTTAAATTGTTTATGGTTCTTCTCGGTTCCAAACCCAAAGGAAGAAATACGGAGCAACACGACGTATTTTTTGGTATTGCCTATTCATTGAACGAACTGTATGCTGATTTTACGAGTTTCTGGCCAGACGGAAAGGGACTTCATATAGATGCCTGGCGCGAAGTAAATGTTGTGGAGGGATACAGCGTGACGGTCGAATCCAGAGAGTCTGCCACAGGAAATGTTTTGTCTCCGCAATACAGTCTGTTTTTTATAAATCTTGGAGGATATCAGCAATTTAAATTTGAAGAACAGCACTATATAGTCCTGAGCATTCAGCCCGATAAGGCTTCCGCTATCAAAAAGGCAAAAGAAAATCTCTTCTTCCAAAACAAAGTCTCACCGCACGTTGATGACAAATACGGAATCGATGTAGATGACATTTATCAGATAGAGGACATACTGATCTCTTCACATAAGGCGAAATACAAAATTGTTCTCACACCGTCTGGAGAATTACCCGAAGATGTCGTTCAGCTTGGATATACACCTATCCAATAATCATGTTGCGTAATCCCGGTACTGTGGTATGACCTTTGATGAAGTAAAGTAAAATGTTATGGATTACCTAAAACTCCCCATCGACCGATTGAGGGATGAACTGGACGAAGTAAACAGGGATTGGTTGAAAATTGAGGGTACCAATTTAAGCGGCATTCAGTGTTATCATCTGGAGACAAACCCTCCTCATTTGCTGTTTAATACCAATTGTCCCGAATTACTACGGTCAAAACTTACGAGCATCCTGAATAAATATTTTCCGGACGGATACATTCCATGGATAGATATCGAATACCCCGAAAAGGAGATCAAAAACCTTCTTGATAAGGATAAAGTGGTGATTGAGGACAGTGTGGTTACCATCATCATCGATTATCCTTTAAATATTGCATACAGGGGCGAACTGAAATCGAAAAACGGATTCACGAAACAACAGCTGATCAGACTGATCAGCGCCCATTATCATAAGATTTATGAGGAAGAGGAACTGACGGCTTCAATCAAAACCGTACCTATAAAGAAGCGGACTAAAATGTATAACAGAAACCAGACAAATGGCAAATACGGGATATGGGGACATGACCTGGCCGATCTTGTCCTGGATGAAATCCTGGTTTATCGAAATGCTGAAGGTCATCTCACTTTGAGCTTGAATATGGAATCATAGGAAAACAAGAGAATGAGCAATGGTGAAATAGTTCGCAAAACGCGTACTTTTTACTTGCATTTGAGTGACTCTACCCGCCGGATCGCCCATCCCTGGAATATAAAACCTATTATGACAATTCAAATATTTCAATAAGCATTGCAATGAATACTATGTTACTGGACATGGTCTGGCCTGCACTATATGTTAGTGAAACTTTTTTGAGGTTTTGGTACTTGGTGATCGGTACCATTATCATTGAACTCTTTGTCATTAAATATTTTCTCGGGTTTTCATGGAAAAAATCCTTCTATGTTTCCTTAATTGGTAACTGCGTTTCGGGTGTTGCCGGAACATTCATAATGACTATAGGGATGATTTTCTGGCATGCGGTTGTGGACAATTTTGTTCACGGAACATTCAATACGTTAAATTGGGTGGCCACCTTTGTCTTAATGTGTTTGGGAAGTGTATTGTTAGAAACATACACCATCAAAATTATCTACAAGGAGCCGGTAAAAAGATTGTTCCTGCCCATGGTCACCGGGAACTTATTAAGTTACCTGTTTATCGCGTGGGTTATGATATCACCTTCAGCTCAGGACCGGCGAGAAGCCGAATCTGAGAAAATGAAATTCTCGGCCAGCAAACAACAAATTGTTTTATTGGATCACAGCGAATTAAAAATAGACTCGACTATAATGAGCGTATGGTATACCAGGAGTAAAAAAAATGGAAATGAAACCCTGGCTGCGGACTATTTAATGACTATTCACTATACCAGACCAGCTAATCATACGGAAAGGGGATATCCATTTGAATTAAGAATACTGGATTCGCCTTCCATTGGCTGGCAAAATTCCGATTCCTGCGTATTTCATTTTGGTAAGCTGAAAAAAGAATATAAAATTGTACTAAATCAAAAAAACCCCGATACAGCAATAGGCTGGTTAAGACCAGTAATTACAGATACTCTGACTTTCAAAAGAATACTATAGACTCTTTGAATAATTATCCCGATTTTCTAATTTACATCGCTTCGATTTTTAGGGAGGAGGTCATTTTTAGAACTTCAGGAATTGATATTCACTTCCGCATCAGCTGGTTGGATCACCTGTACGTCAGGAGCTGGATATAACATACATAAAAAACCAGGTATAATTGCAGGTTGCACTGCATGCTTATGGATCCGTTATGGTTTCAGCGGGCTCGAAATGAAATCTGCTTAGTCAATATGGACATGAGACAAATTAATCACTTGTCTCGATTCAGGGAAATCGTATCACGGCTAAAAAGTTCGTCGCCCACAATTCATAGTTTGTCGAAAAATTTTGGTCTATAACATACATGGGAATAGCTTCGAAAAAATCGGGTTCAGGATGAATAGAATCGCAGTATTATTGATAATTATACTTTCTGCAATGGGTAGTAACCTGAACGCACAAACGAATTTTTGGGATAGCCCAAATGCCTGTCTCGGACAGACGCCCCCCGGCGAAATACCGGTAAAATTCGCGCCGTTACTCATCAATGACTCACCTTTTTTTTCTATGGACCGCAGTGCGTTCTCACCCGATGGAAAGGAATTTTATTATTGCCGGAACAATACCTGGTTTTCCAATAAAGACGCTTCGATACAGGTGTTCAGATGGGAAGGTGACAAGTGGACCGGCCCGACGACCCTGCTGAAAAAATTTTACGGCCCGGCCTTTGCACCGGGAGGCGATACCATTTATTTAATCGGGGGAGGCAAGGGTGGTGTATCCGAAATACATCGCAGATCTAAAGGATGGAGTGAACCCGAAGTATACCTTAACAGGAGGTACGGTCTGTATGATTTTATGCCCACACAGAACGGCAACATGTACGCTGCCAGCAATATCAACGGCAGTATCAATGATTATACCTGTTATGATATTTCTGTGATGGCGCCCGTGAACAGCGGCGATACCACAATACACAGTCTGGGTAAACCGCTGAATACGCCGGGTTTTGACGGTGACTTCTTTGTGGCACCCGATGAATCCTATATCGTTGTGAGCGCGAAAGAACATCCGGATTATGAATGTGAAATATTTATCAGTTATCACAAAAAAGATGGCGGCTGGACAAACCCCAAAAGCCTCGGGCCCCGTATAAATAACGGGTTGGCCCACCGTTGGGGCGAGTATGTTACACCTGATAACAAATATCTCTTTTATAGCTATGGCCATGGACCGCAGGACTGCGCGCTTTACTGGGTGAGGTTCAATGATCTGCTGGAAAACTTAAGGCATACCAATTTTGAACCTTATGTGAAAGATTCCATTGCGATACAAAAAGCGAAAGTCAGTCAACTTTTTTCATTAACTGTAGGTGACCAGGTTTTTTATGACGATGATGGAAATAATACATTAAGCTATTCAGCAACATCAGGGGGTGGGAATGCGTTGCCGGCCTGGCTGTCATTTGACGCGAAGAATAAAACTTTATCAGGCACACCGCGGCAGACGGGAACATATCAAATAAAAATAACTGCGACAGACACGGCAAAGGCCAGCGCAGTTTGCGTATTTCCAATTAGCGTCGAATGAAAGATTACGGCATTTCCATTATTTAACGGCCAGTAAATCCACAAATTCTATAACCGGATCTTTCGTCAGCAACTCAGAAGCATTGGCCATTAATGCCTTTGCGATTTCACCTTGTAAATGTTTACTTCTTCCATCCTCCGTTTCAAAAGTGTCGAAAACACCAAAAGTATTTTCGTTGATTTTTAATCCGTACCATCTTGCCGTTTGTGTTTCGGCCTGTGCAAGAGGTAAAGCGCTTTTTAAAAATTCAGCTACTACTTCTTCCTTACCCGGCTTAGCTTCAACTCTGGCCAGTAATGCAAACTTTTCCATAATAATAGGTTTATATTAAAAGAATTAAAGTTAGCACACTATTACAAGTGTAAGTCCTGAATTAATATAGATTTAATGATTGTTCTGACAACAACCAAGAAACAAAATTAACGCGATCTAAAATGCAGTTTCATTCCTGTAATTTATTGTTTTTTCGGGGACCCGCTAAACGAATCAAACAATTTACCGATTCTTTGCCGGTAACATGCCATTCTACAAATTTTCTTTTAGTTCGTACGGATACAGGATTCCTTCAGATTCGTTTATAATCTTTGAATTCAAAAATAATGACATGAAGAAGATAACTCTGGTATTAGCTATTTTAACAGTAAGCGTTTCAAAAATGAACGCGCAGAAAATAAAGGAATCTGAAGTGCCTGCTGCAGTTAAGACGAGCTTTGATAAGACTTTCTCCGGACAAACAGCGAAATGGGAGAAGGAAGATGGAAATTTCGAAGCTGGATTTAAGAAAGACGGGAAGAATATGTCGGCCACTTTTAAAGCCGACGGAACATTCCTGGAAACTGAAATCGCCATCAAAGAATCTGAATACCCTGCTGGCGTTATGGATTATATTAACGTCAACTACAAAGGGAAAAAAATAAAAGAATCAGCAAAAATAACCAGTGCTGCAAATACAGTTACTTATGAAGCTGAAATAGAAGGCAAAGACGTAATATTTGACAGCAATGGCAAATTTATAAAGGAAGCAAAAGACTGATTACAATTTGGATTTCATTCTGGTTCACCTTTTCATTTTTTTCTTAACCATGTATCCAATAGCTGATCCGATAAAACCTGCCGCGCCACCAACCAGACTAAAAGCAATTGAAAAAAGAATGATCCGTCTGATGCCATTCGAATCCATTTTGCCATCATAACCGATGAGTATATAAGTTAAGAATAGAAAATATCCGAACAGGATTCCATTAATAATGGCGTCTTTTTTCGTTAAACTTAAATAGCCGGTCAAAATAGCAATCATTGCCCAGGGAATTAGGGTGATCCAGCCGGAAATGAAATGATAAGAAATGATCGCCAATACGATTCCCGAGATGATGGCAAGGATTTTTGATACCCATTTCATATGAAATTTTATTTATTTTAGTAAGATACTCATTGAATAATTTAAAATATTAGTGGAACCCAAAGTCGACAAATTAAAATTATTACGAAGTTTTGTGCTCGGAGTCGTTATAGTGATAGCACTCGCTTCCATATATTTAACGATGGCCGCTGGCGAAAACAATAAATCATTACTTCTGGTTTTGTCATTTGTTCTTTGGGTATTGTCGCCTTTTCTGGCCCTGATCCGGATTAATATATTGTCAACGTCCTGGCCTTACAGGAAAAGAATTCATTTGTATGTATTTACGCTGGTTGTCGCCGCCGGATCACTTATTTCCTATTATGGTATCTACCGATTGCATATTTTTAGAAATGCATTTTTGTTTTTAGCCACACCTTTTGTTACCTGGATTTTGATCGCCATCGGATATTTTATTTTCAGGTTTCGGAAATCTGTTTAGAAAAAACACCTTCAACAGCCAACCAATTCGGTTTATTCTGCATCTATGTTATAGGACTTCCGATTTATTTCTTAGCCGGATTTGTAAAAACCCGGTATCTAACTGCCATATTCGGTTACGATGTGTCCATCGTAGTGTATTTCAAATCTTTACGTTGAACCAAATTGAGCGTCACAAGATCATCATAATGATTTTATTTAGTTTAGGTTTTTGTGGGGTCTCAGTTAAAAACTACGCTCAAAAAACAACGTCAACTTACAAAAATCAATACGATCTCATTGATATCTGGTTTTATGTGACTGGTAAAAATCCGGAAAGCAGGTTTGACAGCAGCGGTGGAAGCCGGAAAAAAATACTGATGTCCAGCGGGCCTATTTTAGAATATACCGTGTCCACCGGATTCACAATTGGAATATCTTCAAGTGCGTCTTTTTTAACATCCAGAAAGGATTCAACCAATTACTCAGTAGTATTGGGGGCAATAAAATATACTCAAAAAAGACAGTTTCTTCTTCCGATCCAGTCCAGTATCTGGACCGCAGGAAATCTGTATAATTTATTGGGTGACTGGCACTATATAAACTTTCCACAGAATACATATGGCATCGGAGGATATACTACCAATGCGGATGGCTACATCGTAGACTATAAGTCCATTCGATTTTACGAATATCTTTTGCGAAAAATAAAGGGGAATTTATACAGCGGTATAGGATATCTCTTAGACTATCATTGGAACATTCAGCAAATTAATCCGCCTGTTCAAAAAACTGATTATGACCTGTACGGTTATAGCCCGACTTCTGTATCATCCGGTTTGGCAATTTCTGTTTTATTTGATTCAAGAAACAGTTCTGTTAATCCTGAGGGTGGTGCGTTTTATGGCAATTTAAGTTTTTTACAAAATGCAGTTTTTCTCGGCAGTAACAGCAGCTGGAATTCCCTGCTGATCGATCTGCGAAAATATTTCCGGATGCCGGGAAATAACGTACTCGCGTTTTGGAGTTATAATGTATTTACCATTTCTGGTAATCCGCCTTATCTCGACCTGCCTGGCACGGGCACAGACACCTATAATAATACGGGGCGCGGATATGTATACGACCGGTTCATTGGAAAAAAAATGGTCGATCTGGAAGCTGAATTTCGATATCATATTACCCGCGATGGTTTACTTGGCGGTGTTTTATTTGCCGATGCAGAATCGGTTTCAGAAATGAATAACAACCGGTTTGCAGTGATCTCACCGGGTGTAGGATTAGGTATCCGTATAAAATTTAATAAGTTTTCCAATACTAATGTAGGAGTGGACTTCGCGGTTGGAACACATGGTTCTAAGGGTTTCTATGGAAATCTCGGGGAAGTATTTTAAAATAAAGCTGGTTTATGGATCATATAGTCCATTGGTTACTGACCTACAAATATTTGATGCTTTTCCCCCTTGCCATTGTAGAAGGACCCATCCTTGCAATCATCGCCGGATTTCTCTGTGCGCAGGGTTATCTCAGTTTTGGATTTGCGCTACCTGTGATCGTAGCCGGTGACCTGATTGGAGATTCTGTCTGTTTTTTATTGGGGAAAAAAGGAGTTTCCCCCCAATTTAAAAAAATTATTTATCGCCTTGGTTTTGATCGCCGGCGTGTGGCCCCTGTGTTACTATTCATAAAAACACACCCCAGAAGTTTTATTCCCCTGTCCAAAATTACACTGGGAATTGGCCCACTGGGAATTTATCTCACGGGAAGTTCGGGAATCGTTTATCGGAAATTTATTGCCATCTGCCTGGTTACATCTGTTTGTCAGTACATCATTTATCTTGAAATGGGTATTTTATTTGGACAGGCCTATTCAAAAATTAACCACTATCTCGATTACACGGCTTCTATTATTATTATCGTTTCCTTGATCTGTTTTTTAATTTTTATCATCCAAACCCTAATCAGGAGATTATGAGAATACTTTTTGTGTCAGATACTTATTATCCTCATCTGAATGGTGTATATTATTTTGTCAGTCGCCTGGCTCCCTTATTACAGGAGAGGGGTCATAGAGTGGCAGTCATCGCACCTTCTGAAACTACGCTTTCAACTTTGAAGAAAATAGATGGTTTCGATGTCTATGGAGTTCCTTCCTTACCCACTGTTTATTATCCCAAAATACGTTTTGCCGTTCCCTTTTTTTTAAAGTCGCGGATCAGGTCTGTTTTAAATGAGTTCAGACCGGACATTATTCATGTTCAGGATCATTTTCAAATTGGTAAGTCGACGATACAAATTGGTAATGCTATGGGAATACCTGTTATCGGAACGAATCATTTTATGACGGAGAACCTGACTTCGTTTATTCATAGTCAGAGAGGAAAACGAATCGTATCAAACCTGCTCTGGAAAAAATTTGAGCATGTATATAATCAGGTCAGACTGGTAACGACTCCAAGTACCTGGGCAGTGAATCTGATCCAACCCCGCCTAAAAAATCAGGTTCTGGCGGTTTCCAGCGGCATCGATCTCAAGGGTTTCAATCCTTCGGGCAGCTGCAATAGCGTTAAAAAAAAATATTCGATTCCCGGCAAACCCATCCTGCTATTTGTTGGAAGACTCGACCCGGAAAAAAAAATTGAAGAAACGCTATTAGCAGTTTCTCAGGCGCTGAAATATTTGGATTTCTGTTTTATCATCGTCGGCAAGGGCATTCAAAAACAAAACCTTGAAAAGCAGGCAGAGAAATTAGGGATCAGGAATAACGTGATTTTTACAGGTTTCGTTACGGACGAGGAATTACCATTTATCTATAAATTGAGTGACTGCTTTATCATATCGAGCACGGCGGAATTGCTGAGTCTGGGTGCGGTCCAGGGAATGGCCGCTGGTTTGCCCATCATCGCCGTCAATGCTGGCGCACTTGGAGAACTGATCAGTCCGGGTGAAAATGGTTACTTATATCAAAGCGGCGACACACAATTTCTGGTAGACTGTATTATCAGAATACTCGGTAATCCGGCACTGGCTAAGCAAATGAAACAAAAAAGTCTTGAACTGGTCCTCCGACACGATATCCATGACACCGTAATTTCATTTGAGTCTATTTACGAAAAAACACTGGAGCCCGCCCTTAACACCAAATACATTCAGGAAAATAAGTTGAAACTCCGAAAATGGAATAAAATCAAAGGGAAAATCGAATACCTATTCCGATACTTAAATTAAAAGGGTTGGCCGATACGGTGCAACGATAACATGGTTCAGTATTTCTTCAGAATGTACCCTCAACTTTAGAAAAAAACAATATGAAAGTCTATTCCCTTTATATTCTTTTGGTTGGCTCCCTTTTTCTGAGTCTCACTTCCAAAGCTCAAAATACCGCGTTGTATTCTTTTGATAAAAGCATTTCCGTTCCGGGAAACGGTGGTTATGACTATGTTTCCATCGATGACGTCAACAAACGTTTATATGTTTCACATGGCGGATCAGTAAATGTGATTGATCTGAAAACTGAAAAAGTCATCGCCTCTATTGACAGCATGAAAGGCGTACACGGCATCGCGTTTGACAATGAAGTAAACAAAGGTTTTATTACCGATGGCAGGGATAATTCGGTGGTTGTTTTTGACCTTAAGACATTCAAAACGATTAAAGTGGTTCCTGTAACTCCCAAGGGACCGGACGGAATCATGTTTGATCCATTTTCAAAAAGAATATTTGCTTTTTGCGGTCACGGAAACGCAGCGTCGGTAATTGATGTAAATGATCTGAAAGAGATCGGAACAGTGGATCTCGGTGGCGGACCAGAGTTTGCAGCACCGGATGGTAAAGGTTTAATATACAATAACCTGGAAGATAAAAACAGCCTGAATGTGATCGATGCCACTACGATGAAAGTAATACGCAACTATCCTCTGGCTCCCTGCGGAGGTCCCACCGGACTTGCATATGATGCAAAACACAAATTAATTTTTACCGGATGTCGTGAAAATAAAGGCATGAGTGTGGTTGATGTGAAAACAGGTGCCGTCATTTCAACTTTACCAATCGGTGCCGGGGTGGATGCAGTAGCGTATGATCCGGCCACCAGCCTGATCTTTTGTTCAAACGGAGACAGCACTACGACGATTATCAAACAGAAATCTGAAAAAGAATACGCGGTCGTCCAGACATTATATACAAAAGTTCGTGCTAAAACGATGGCGCTTGATAAAGACACCCACAAAATTTACCTGAGTGTTGCAGCCTTTCAACCCGGCACCAGAAATATCATCCCCGGTACTTTCGAAGTGCTGGTATATAAGATGAATTAGGGCATCACCAAGTTGGCATTTTTATAAATAATTTGCTGGTTCCAAATACCTTTCTAACTTCGTAGTGTAATACTATACTATTACACTATATATATGTTAGAAATCAATAACTTACACTTTGCATACTCCAGAAAATCTGATCTGTTCAGGGGGTTGAACCTTACACTTAGGGACGGACATGTGTACGGTTTGTTCGGAAAAAACGGCGCTGGAAAGTCAACCTTACTAAAGAATATGACCGGCCTGGCATTCCCGAAAAAAGGACAGTGTCTGCTGGATGGCGTCGATGTGTCAAACCGCCCGGTAACTGTTCTGGAAGACCTGTTTTTTATAGCCGAAGAAATATTCCTGCCATCGCTCACACCCATAGAGTTTGTCAAAAATACCGGAGGCTTTTACCCGAATTTCAATAAAGACAATTTCTATCATTACCTGAAATTATTGGAAGTAAATCAGCATGGAAATATGAGTCGGCAATCTTACGGTCAGCAAAAAAAAGCACTGATCGCATTCGGACTTGCAACAAATACCAAACTTCTGATCATGGATGAACCCACCAATGGGTTGGACATTCCTTCCAAAGTGCAATTCAGAAAACTGATTGCTTCTGTGCAGACTGAAAATCGTTGTATCGTTATTTCCACGCACCAGGTCAGAGACCTGGAAAGTTTGATAGATACGATGCTGGTTCTTCACAACGGTGAGATCTTAGTAAATAAATCGCTCGATGAAGTTGGGGAAAAACTGAGCTTCGGAATTTACCCCGGAACCGCTGAAATTCCCGCACTTTATCAGGAAGAGAACATTCGGGGGAAAAATGTCATCATGGCGAACAAAAACAAAGAATTCAGCAAAGTGGATATTGAATTATTATTTAACGGTATCATCAGCGGTAGTCAGTCTCTATTACGAATCTTAAATGCTTCCTGATATGAATAAGAACTTCAGTATACAACGTTTTGGCAGACTTTTTAAAAAGCATACGAAAGAACACTTTCGGAATTACCTGATGTCGGTCGCCGTATTGATTGGTGTGATGATACTGGGAGGAGGCTTTTTGGTTTACATGACCGATATACAGTTGGACAAGAATATTCAGACATTTTTTTTCTTTTTTATTATGCTTGTATCGGGAACGATTTTTACCAGTACTGTTTTTTCAGATTTAGGTGAAAAGAAGAAAGCCATTGCGTGGCTGGTCTTACCAGCGAGCCATTTCGAGAAATATCTTGTAGCCTGGATTTACTCATTCCTTCTCTTCACCATCGTATACACGCTTATTTTCTACCTGGCCGTTTTCGTTGCAGTGAATGTTCAGCATGTACACAACCATCCCCAGTTTATACTAAATATTTTCGAGGAGCATATTTTTGGCATATATCTCGTATATGTTTTCTTGCATTCGATTGCTTTTTTTGGCGCCGTTTACTTTGAAAAACTGCATTTCATCAAAACAGCTTTTGTTTTTTTTATTACCATAGGTTTCCTGATTATAATAAACAAGGGTTTACTCGGCGTTTTGCTTGGAAGGTCAGTAGAAGCGTCTCCGCCATTGGGTAATGTACGCTTTACCAACAGCGACCAAATGGTAGATATCAAAATTGGCAGTCAGCACAGTTCTTATATACTTTATCTGTTTACCATCCTGGCTTTCATTTTCTGGGCGGCCACCTATTTCCGTCTGAAGGAAAAACAGGTTTAATAAACAAATTGTAAATGGAATTCAGAGACAACGAACCTATATATCAACAAATTGCCGCCTATGTGGGGCAGAATATTTTATTGGGAAAATGGCAGGCCGACCAGAAGATTCCATCTGTCAGAGATCTCGCCGTCGAATTGCAGGTAAATCTGAATACAGTGTTGCATGCTTATGAATTTCTTGAAAGTCAGGGAGTCATTTATATAAAAAGAGGTTTGGGAAATTTTGTCGCATCGGATGGATACGAAAAGGCGAAAGCCTACCGAAGGGAACGTTTTATTGATCAGGACCTTCCTGTTTTTTTTACAAATGTTTACCTGCTGGGAATCAGCCAGGAAGAAATCCTGCAACGGTATGAACAATTCAGAATTCAAACTAACATTTCAAAACCCGTCAAGACTGATGAAAACAAGTTATAAATATCTATTGGCAGCTGCCATGTTGATATTGTCGTCGCTATTCGTTTATGACCTGTTGGTAAGAGCGGAATACAGATCCGAAAATTATGCGGACCCATATCGGAATTTTGTGACACTAAAATATAAAGACTTCGATATACTCGATCTTCCTTCATCTACCGCGGCAAACGTAAAAATTGTGCAGGGACCGTTTAGTGTTCGATTGGATAAATATGCCGCAGACTTCGTTCATGTGAACCAGAAAGATAAGCGCCTTCAGATAAGTGCAAGCTTTGATGGTAACTATCAGAGTACTTCAAACCCCTATATTCTTTTGATTTCATGTCCCATACTTTCAGAAGTTAATGCAAATGCCGGATACCGGGCGAATAACGCAAACGTAACCGACACGATCGTAAGGGATGATTGGAATATGCGACAAGTATTAATTGAAGGATTCAAACAGGATTCTCTGTGTATCCGACAGGACTATGGTAGTACGATTGTACTTGCGAACAATAATATCCGGTCAATTAATGCATCTATTGGAAAAAGTCCGGGTAGCGGATCTTATCTGTTTATTGAGAATACGAATGCATTCAAACAGGCAGAGTTGACTATCCAAAACAACAGCAAATTATTTTTAGACAATGCAAAGATTCAAAACCTGAATTGCCTGCTCGGCGACAGTGCTAAACTGATCGTAACCGGCAAAGCAAAAAACCTATTGACCAATACAAAATCTGAACAGAAATGAAACTGACGATCAAATCACTTTCGAAAACCTATTCTAACGGTGTACACGCTCTGAAAGACGTTTCACTGATTTTAGAAAATGGCATGTTCGGTCTGTTAGGTCCCAATGGAGCAGGTAAGTCTTCCCTGATGCGCACAATCGCAACACTGCAGGAGGCGGATAAAGGAACCGTTTTTTTAGATGACCTGGATGTTTTAAAAAGTAAAACCCGTGTGAGACAATTGCTCGGTTATCTGCCACAGGAGTTCGGCGTTTACCCAAAGATTTCTGCTGAAAGAATGCTGGATCATATTGCCCGTCTGAAAGGAGTGGAAAATGCAGGAGAGAGAAGGGAACTTGTGGGAAGCTTATTGGAGAATGTAAATCTTTCGAGGGATCGCAAGAAACATCTCGGTACCTATTCCGGAGGCATGAAACAGCGATTTGGAATTGCCCAGGCACTGATCGGTAACCCCAAACTAATCATAGTGGACGAACCAACAGCAGGTCTCGACCCCGCGGAAAGAAACCGTTTTTATAATCTGCTCAGCCAATTGGGTGAAAAAACCATCGTCATTCTTTCAACACATATTGTGGAAGATGTAAGTACACTCTGCTCAAACTTTGCCATTATTTGCCAGGGCGAAGTATTGTATTCCGGAAATCCTGACAACGCTGTAAAAGAACTCGATGGTAAAATTTTCAGTAAGGAAATCAGTCAGGCTGAGCTGGGAGACTACCAGCAAAAATATAATGTTATCTCTACCCAACTTAAAACAGGCAGACTCCATATCAGAACCCTGCAGGAAACAGCACCAGGAGAGGGCTTTAATTCATCCAGTCCAAATTTGGAAGATGTTTATTTCAGCAATATTGCAACCCGGGTTGATGTCAATACCATTTAGTATATGTTTTGGAAAATATTTTTATTTGAGATTCAGAACCGCTTTAGAAGGCCGGCGGTTTATCTCTATTTTTTTGCTGCATTGATTTTTACGATAGGAACCTTTGCTACGGGATCACTGCCGATCGGTGATAAAGAAAATATCAATGCTCCTTACCTGATCGCCCTGTGGTGCGCAGGTATTACCATGCTGATGATGGTGATCAGTTCTTCCGTGATGGGGCAGGCCCTGTATCGCGATATTGAATACCAGACGAAAGATTACTACCTTACTTATCCAATCACTAAAGCAGGATATTTCTGGGGCCGTTTCTTCGGATCTTTTTTTTGTATGATGGCCATCGCAAGTTCCGTTATCATCGGCGCTTATATCGGGACAAAATTCGGTCCGCTCATGGGTTGGAAGGATCCAAAACAATACGGACCCAATCATTTCATTTATTACCTGCATCCGTTTCTTACAATTGCACTGCCTAATTTATTCTTTACATCATCCTTATTTTTCGGACTGGTTGCTATAACGCGAAATGTAAAAGTTATATACAGCGGCGGTATTTTGCTATTCCTCGGATATTTTTTATCACTGTTTTTTTTCCGCAACACAAATAATGAAAGGGTTATTACACTGGCAGACCCGTTTGGACTGAACGGTATCCGGTTCTTTTCCAACGCGGCTAATTCCTTTCAGAAAAACAATACCCTGTTTCCCATCAGTGGTAATTTTTTATTGAACCGCCTGATCTGGTCGGGGGTTGGTTTGATCGTAATGATATTCACATATTTTCGTTTTAGTTTCGAAAAGTTCTTCAGTGGCAGGAGGGACAAAGCCGCAATCGACGATGAGGTCTCCAAAATAAAACGGGTAATTTTTAAAGATGTGCGTGTTCATTTCCAGGGTGCCTACAATAGAAAAACCTTATGGCAATTAAGCAGACTGGAACTAACAAATATTGTGAGGGATAATTATTTCTGGATCATCATTACCAGTGGCCTCGGTTTTCTCGCATTTGTATTCTGGATGGGCAGCAGGGAATATGATGTACCCAATTTCCCGCGTACGGTACTGATGTTTAATATTTTTAATGATGTATTTACATTTTTTATTTTTTTCATCATCATGTTTTATACGGGCGAAACGCTCCACCGCGATCGTGTTACGCGGTATGCTTTTATCAACGACTCTCTGCCGCCTCCGAACTGGGTGTTAAATGGTTCAAAACTTATTCCACTGCTTTTGCTGGGCGTATTTCTCACATTCACACCCATGTTCATTGCCCTGCCGATACAAATAATCAAAGGATTTTATCAATTTAATTTCTACGCCTATTTCCTTAATATTTTCATCGTCATACTGCCGCGCTTTTTGGAAATGGTATTATTTTCCTATCTCATTCACGTTGTGATCAATAATAAGTTTGTAGCGCATGGGATAGGTATTGCCGTCTGGATCCTGATGTTTTTTCTTAACACTACAGGATATTTTGATTACCACTTACTATTGTATTCATATACACCAGGTTTCGGTATTTCGGATATGGATGGCATCGGTCACATGATTACTCCAGTGATCTGGTTTAATGTTTACTGGCTGATCTGGGGCGGGATACTGATTATCATTTCAGCTTTATTTTATTACAGGGGAATAACTTCGTCTTTTAAAGAGAGATGGCAACTGGTGAGAGAGCGGTTTGACAGGAAAACACGTTTATTTGCCGGCGGACTCCTGATTTTGTGGCTCGTTGCCGGTTCCTTTATTTACTATAATGTAAGCTATCTCAATGACTTTCTTCTTCAATCGGAAAACGAACACAGAGCAGTTCTGTATGAAAAGTCATTGAAGCATTTTGAAAAACTTCCCCTGCCAAAAGTCACTGGAATTAAAATGTTTGTAGACCTGTATCCGGAAAGACAGCAGGCTTTTTTTAAATCTTTTGTAAGCCTTAGAAATAAAACCAGCCAGCCCATTGAAGAAATGTTACTCGATGCCGATGGCATCGCAACCTATGATGTTAAACTGGATGGAGTATTAGTCCCGTTTACCTGTCCGTTGTTTTATCCGCGCGGTACGTTCAATGTGTTCCGGCCAAAATGGGATTCATCGGATTTCCGGTTATATAAATTTCAAAAACCACTGGCACCGGGCGATTCATTAGTGCTTGAAGTAAGATCATCTTTATTCGCAAAGGGTTTCAGCAACGGATTATTTTCCGCAAATATTCTGTGTAACGGAACATTTATCGGAAGCGGATTACCCGGTCTCGGATATGACGATGACGACGAAATCAACAGCCCCTATGTCCGAAAAAAGAATGGCCTGCCGCCTAAAGAAGAAGAGGAAATTGCCCAGGATGATTCCCTCGGTATGAGTACGCTAAAAGCAGGGAAGTTTGCAGACCTTATGGATTTTGATATAACAATAAGTACAGATGGTGATCAGACGGCGATCGCACCGGGTGACCTCATGAATGATTGGAAAAAAGACGGACGAAACTATTTTCACTATGCTAAAAATAGGCCCGGACTTTATAACCCATATGGAATTATATCAGCGCGTTATGCGGTGAGAAAAGATAGTGTACAACTGGATCATAATGTTCATATCAACATTTATTTTGATCGCGAACATGCTGCCAATATTAACCGGTTGATGCAGGCGTACAAAGATGGACTGCCTTATTATTATGCTGCATATGGCACTTATCCTTATAAAAATATCAGTTTAGCTGAAACCTCTTTATACGGCCCATGGGAAAGTTCTATGACAACGTTGGCTACGATGAAAGAACCCAATTCCTGGGATGCCGATTTTACAAGACCAGACCAGTTCGATTATTTATATTTTGATGCCACACGCCGGCTGGCACAACAGTGGTGGCGTTTTCAGGTTGCTCCTAATAATACCGAGGGCTCTTTGGTTATACCTGAAGGACTGGCATCTTATGATGCGCTTGTAATGGCAGAAAAAAGATACGGGAAGGACAACATCACTTCAATTCTGCAAAATCAGGTCTGGCTTTATCTGGCAGTAAGACCAAGGTTGGAAAGAAAGGAGCATACGCTGGTTAAGGCAAATGAATGGTTTGAGTGGAGTGGCAAGGCGGGGTTGGTATTATATGGACTGAGGGATCTCATCGGTGAGGATAGTATGAACGTTGCACTCAGGGATTTTAAAAACGCTTACCTGTTTAAAACAGAACCACCCTTTGCCGGTGCAAATAATCTGTATGAGTATCTTTCGAAACACGTACCCGATTCTTTGCAATACTATTTATCGGATACCTGGCAAAAGATCACTTTATACGATAATAAAATAGTGGAAGCTAAATCTGAACCTACCGGCAGAAAAGATGAATACAAAGTAACCATCAAAGTAGATATAGCTAAAGCGTGGATCGATGATAATGGAAATGATGTGATGGCCAGGAATATGAATGACTATATCGATGTGGGAGTATTTGCGTCAGAAACAAAAAGCAAAGAGGGAAGGCCACAGACTCATCCGCTGTATCTGGCCAAACATAAATTCACAGCCGGTCTCCATACCCTGCAGATTATTGTCAAAGGCAAACCAGTGCAGGTTGGTATTGATCCTTATGCAAAACTGATAGACCGCCAGTCGGCCGACAATATGAAAAGTTTATAGGAGGGTCATCGGTCAACCGTCAACCGTCAACCGTCAACCGTCAACCGGGCTCACTTCGACCTCAGGCTCCTAACCGGATTCGCCTATTTTCCAATTTCGTAACATAGTTCCACCATTCCGCTTTTATAAGCAGTCACGTTTTTAAGGTGCAACGCCTGTTCTTTTCCTATCTGGTCAAGAAACGGTGTTCCGTCACCCAAAATAATGGGGAGAATTGACTGTCTTATTTCATTCGCCAGGTTTAAACGAATGAAATCTTTTGCAAGCCTCGCGCCGCCTACAAGCCAGACATTATTGTAGTTCGGTTTTAGTCGCTCATTCACTAGTTTGACCGGGTCTCCGGAATAAGTTTCAATGTTTTGCCTGTCAATAGAAAGTATTCTGCTGGTCAGAACAATGGTCGGCACGTCTCCATAAACCCAGCCATACAATTTTGAAAGCTCCAAAGCATGCTCATATGTGCGGGAACCCATTATATAGCAGTCTATTGATTTAAGAAATTCCGCTGCATCTTCCTCGGTAACTCCGTTCTCATAATGATCAGATGTCTCAAACCACGAAACGCTGTTGTCTTTTTTGGCAATATAGCCGTCAAGACTAGAAACCATATGAATCGTTATGTTAAATAAGTCCGCCGCCATCAGTTCTTGTTTTAATGTTATCGGTATTGTTTGCTTTTCCAAGTGGTGGAAAAATTTCGACTGATAACAATACAAATAGAAATTTGCTTTAGGAACATACAATATTTGCAACAGTTTAATAAAGTACCGACGGCAGAAACGCACCGGCGGGTTCGTTATACAGTCCCTTACTCATTAGTGTCATCGGCTCAATAATGCGCAGGCCGTTTTGCAGGCACCAGCGCAGTACTTCCGCATTGCGTGAAGGCAGCAAAAAGCCCGGGCCTGAAAAATTTGCAGAGGCGCCAATCAATGCTTTCAGCCCCGTATTCGTTGCCGCGATGGTGTGGCCCAGAAAGCCTAACTGGGTCGTATAACCGCTGATTACTCCACGGTGCTCAACAACAAATAATGTTCCTCCGTTGATAGCACCCGTCAGTTCCTGGCTTCGTTTATGGCCATGTATTTTATAACATAATTCGTTGCAGGAATTCAAGTCCGCTTCAACTCCCGCGCGAACTTCGTAGCCGGGAAAACGAATGCCGGGTGCAGCGCCCTGAATCACTGAAAGCGGTTCCCTTACATCGAATCCTAGTTTTGTGTAGAGCGCCAGTGACCTGTTATGATAAGCCGCCTGGATCAATCGAACGCCGGCTAGTCTGATTTCTTCAGCGTGTTGAAGAACCCGCTCCATCAGTTTTCTGCCCACATCACCATTCTGGCAGGCGGTGTCCACCGTGATAGGACCTACTCCTCCAATAAATCCATTCTCCCAAAGCACATTGCTGCCAACAATTTTCCCGTTCTCTTCTGCCACAATAGCATATACGCCCGCAGCGGAAAAAGCATAGTGCATTAAACCAAGCGCCATCTCAGCATGCGGGAAATCCGGCGGAAAATGGTGTGCCTCTGCAATCACTTTAAAAGCATTGTAGCAAATCATCCCGCATGTCTGGGCATCTTCAGGCTTTGCAGGTCGGATGACAAGATTCATATAAAATAATTGAGTCGATAAATTAAGATCGGAACCGAAGCTATCACAAAAATGATTAATTTAATTTTACTTTAATCAGCTTCCAGGCCCTTAGATCCGCAATGGAGAATCCGATACATAGTCTGCGTTCTGAATAGTATGATGATGAGTCGTTGGCGGCCAACGGCCAGCGGTCAATCATGAAGCGCCCGGTCATGGATGGAAGCATTTTATTGGGCCTTGGAATGCTGTTCCTCGGAGCTCGCTTTTTTTTATCTCCTGAAATAGCAACAGCCGCATTTGCCGAAACTCCTGAACTACGTTACGAGCGCTTTTTAAAAAGCCACGCAGACTTGCAGCAAAGGATCTCCCAATACCATATCGCTTCATTTGTTGAGGTAAAACCGCAATCGCTAAGCCGCATCCGCAAAAGAATTTTTACCCAGTCCTGATTAGTTAACCCGGGTGCATGAATCCCCGATGCAGCAAGGGTAATTTTGAGTAATCATTTATAAACAATAAATAATTACTCATCATGGAACAATTAAGAGTTTACACTCTTGTTGACAAGGAAACTGCAGAACATTATTTTACCGAACGTTGGCCCAAACATATTATAAGCTTTCCAAAATTTGGCTTTGAAATCAAAGGAGTTTATATCGGTAATACTCCCGAAATAGCAAACCAGTATTCGTGATCGTTTCCTTTCCGGATAATGCTGATCCTGAAAAGTTGACTGAACAATATTTTAAAAGTCCTGAGTTTGCAGATAACATGACGGGATTTGAGCGAAGCAACTTCACCAACATAGAAACGAAAATATGGAGGTCTGAATTTTGGTAGTGACGCATTTTAAATCATGTTCATTCACTTACATTGTATTTTGTTTATTACTACTTTTAATTCCGCCACGTCGCCAATGCGAAACGTTGTGCGCAAGCTGAAAAAAAATGAAAAAAGCGATAATAATATTGATTATGGCGACAACAGGATTTTCTTCCTGTAAGCTAGGCGGTAAATCAACACCAGATATTGTTGAAATAGAAACTTCCGATTCGGTAAAAAATGTGCAAAACATAAAATCATTCAATGATAAAGACATTTATACCAAATATGTTTATACTGATTCTAACGGAAAAAACCTCACAATAAAAAATGGCTTCCCAAGAGGAGGAATGAAATACACTGACCGTAATGGTGATGTTTATAATTATGTTGTATTTTGGACTCAACTAATTAACGAAACCGATAATCCTCTCGAATTGAGAATGAACTTTCCTATAAACTCATATGAGGTTCCGTCTTCGCTGGGTGAATATTATAAAGTGTTAATTCCTGACGACACAATGACGTTTGAAAAATTCTCGTTGCCTATTTATGGACTGACCAATTTAGAATCTTTTTTAAATAACAATATTCATAAATCAGCATCTTTAAAAAGAACGATTAACCCAAAAGAATCGAATGGTTATTATGTTGTAATACTTAGCTCGACAGAGGGAGCACATGGAACTATGCGAACAGAGCTAACGTTAAAACGACAAAATCTTTTTTATAGAATAAATGTTGATGGCTCATACAGTAAAACTAAATCGAGCGATAAAGAAATTCAATGTGGGAGCATTAATTTAAAAAATCTGCTGCTACAGAAATAATGTCCGCGTACAACATCGTGTTTGGCGTTATGTCGGCGGACAGAATAAATAAAATTTCAAACTGCGTCACTACCTGAATATCCAACACAGTCCCTGGATTATTTGATTTCATTAACTTTGGTATATGGACAACCCCACGCACAGATCTTCATCTGATTTTAATTCTGAAGTTAAACTGAAAGGTTTTAAAGTGTATGAAGTAGATGTAAAGGCAAAAAATGGTCACAACTATAGCCGCAAAGATTTTTATAAAATCAGTTTAAATACTGGTAAATATATTTTCCACTATGCCGACAAAAGCTTTGAAACAGACAAAACAATTCTATTCTTCGGTAATCCCCGTATTCCATATTCATGTGAAGTTATTTCGCAAACCAGCGGGTGTTCCTGTCTTTTTACTGAAGGATTTTTAAAACTAAGTGAGCGTTCGGAAAGTCTTCTGCATTCGCCGCTTTTTAAGTTGGGTGGTACTCCCATACTGCAAATCAACAATGAACAAAAAGCTGAAATCACTGCGATATTTAAAAAGATGATTGCAGAGCAGGACACTGAATATGCCTTTAAAGATGAACTGATACGTAACTATATTGGCCTGATCATCCATGAGGCTTTGAAAATCCAACCTTCAGACAATGTCCCGAAACATAAAAATGCGGCTGTTCGAATCACGTCCGTATTTCTTGAACTGCTCGAACGTCAGTTTCCTATAGAAAGTAAAGAACATCCGCTACAATTGAAAACTGCTCAGGATTTTGCAAGTTATCTTTCTGTTCACGTTAATCATTTGAATAGCTCGGTTAAAGAAGTCACTGGAAAACCAACTACTACCCATATCGCCGATAGGGTTATCAGTGAAGCCAAAGCCCTTCTGCAACACACCGACTGGAATATTGCTGATATCGCTTACTCCCTTGGCTTTGAATACCCTACATACTTCAATAACTTCTTCAAGAACAAAACCGGGCATATCCCGAAGTCGGAAAGAGTCGCTTCCCTTTGATTTTTATACTTATCTCTTTGTTTTCTTTTATTTCCTCTTCCAGGACGTAGTGAACTTTGTATTCCGACTCGGGATCAGCATGAACAGTCATCAACTCCTATCAATATCATTATCATATTCACCAAAAAATAAAAAATGGCAAACAAAAAAGTATGGCTCATTACCGGCGCTGGCCGGGGTATGGGAGTGGAAATTGCAAAAGCTGCGATAGCAGCTGGATTCAATGTGATTGCAACAGGTCGAAATACCGACAGAGTTAGCAAAGCGCTGGGGAAATTCGAAAATCTATTAGTTGTAAAATTAGACATCACGAATAAAACAGATGCAGACGAAGCGGTCAGGGCAGGTGTTGAAAAATTTGGATCTATTGATGTACTCGTTAATAATGCAGCCAGTTTTAATGCCGGATATTTCGAAGAACTTTCCATGGAGGAAATAGAATCTCAACTTTCAACCAGTTTATACGGTCCTATGATAGTGACTCGTGCGGTATTGCCCATCATGCGCAAGCAGGGTTCAGGTCATATTATATCCATCTCATCTACAGCAGGACTTGTTGGCTATGAGTTTTGCAGTGCCTACGCTGCATCCAAGTTTGGAATGGAGGGGTGGATGGAATCCTTGCAAGTCGAGATTGAACCATTTGGCATAAGAACGGCCATCGTTAATCCAGGTTTTTTCAGGACGGAACTGCTCACAGATGAGTCCACCAAATACGTAGGAAAAACAATTGCAGATTATGATGAACGCAGGGCAAAGCAAATGGCCTTTTGGAAGGGTGCGAATGGTCAGCAACCAGGCGACCCCGCAAAACTTGCAAAGGCGCTGTTAACGATCGCCGCGAAGGAAAAACCACCTTTGCGTTTCCTGGCAGGCGAGGATGCGGTACATACAGCCGAACAGGTTAGCGAAACGCTTAAAAATGAGGCGGAAGCTTACAAAGATCTGTCATCATCTCTGGCACATGATTGAATAGTATCTTATTAGTATCATCAATAAGATTAATAAATGCAAAATACCAAGGTATTAATTCTGGGCGCCAATGGCCAAATTGCGAGGTATCGAACGGCCGCTGACATTCTGGAGGCTTCGAAACTGGATTATACTATGATCAGACCCGCATGGTTAACAGATTACGACGAGGTAAATTATGAAATAACTGAAAAGGGCGAGTCCTTCAAGTGAACCGAAGTATCACGAAAAAGTGTAGCTTCTCTTGTAGTCAATCTGATTGAACATCCTGAACTTCATATTCGCGGTAGCCTGGGAGTAAATAAACCAAATACGGATGGAGACAAGCCGGCATTTTATTAAGGAGTTACAATTGCCTGATTTATTTTCCATGCATCAGTTTAATTACCCGTCCATTCTCAGAACTGAAAATTATTTCAAACGTTCCTCCTTTACTATTTGCTGAAAGAGTTCCGCTGATATACCAGTACCCGGAAATAAGATAAATTTCATAAGGGCGTTCTGCAATTATATTTTCCCTGCCATAGAACTTGAAAAGGATGGCTTCGGCCACACTGGTAGCAGTCTCCTTGTCGCTGATAAGCGTGTCGTAAAATGGCTTTACATTCCAGTTAATCACCGCTTCGGTAACGGCCTCCGTTGCTTTTTTTTCGCCCGTAAAATTTTTCAGATTTGTGTCCTGCCCGAGCCCAGTGAAAGGAACAAAAATTAAGATGAGCAATAACTTTCTCATGATATAGATATTTAGAATGTATCCGTTAACCGTTCTTCCAAAAGTAATGTTTCCAGCTTCAGTGACCGGAGGTAAGGTTGGCGAAGTTGTAGATTGATTGGTTTTTATAGTATGAAACACTTGAGTTCCTTACATTGTGGCCGGGATGGCAGCGATTAAAAATAAGGCTTCCGAATGACAGGCATTCATATTTTCTCATGAATTCACTTACTTCTTTTCCTGTAATCAGAACCGGCCGGCTGTTGCTGCGCAGACTGGTCGCGGATGACCGAAAAGCCATTTTTCTGTTGCGAAGCGATGAACAGGTGGCTGAATTCATCCAGCGCATGAAGATGACCAGCGAAGCCGAGGCGGATGATTTCATCAGGCTAATTTGGAGCAACGTTGATCGGGGTCCTGATGTGTATTGGGCCATCTGCCTGAACACCCGGCCGGATCTGATCGGAACGATCTGCCTTTGGAATTTTTCGGAAGACCGGAAACAGGCGGAGATCGGGTTTGAACTGTTCCCCGCTTTCCAGGGCAGGGGCCTGATGGCTGAAGCGGTAAAAGTGGTATTGGATTATGGGTTTAAGGATCTCGCGCTGACTACCGTGGAAGCTTATACGCACATAGAAAATATGCGTTCAAAGAAAATCCTCGAAAAATTTCAATTCCGGTATCTACCGGATAAAACGGAAACAAGATTCGTTCGGCTACGCACTACGGGTTGCGTATAACAATGTGTTCTTTTTCATAACTTGTGCATACTACAATTAACCCCTTACATGTCACAAACCCGGCAATTGGCCGCCATCTTATTTGCAGATATTGCCGGATACACGGCCATGATGGAAGCCGATGAAGCGAATGCATTCGGGCTCCGTGACAAGTTTAAAAAAACACTGGAATCCGAAACGGCCCTTCACAGTGGACGCATTATCAAATTCAGCGGCGATGGTGCCCTTTGCAGTTTTGCCAGCGCCGCGGAATCTGTGCGTGCAGCCATGGGCATTCAGCAGGCCATGCAGGTGGATCCCAGAATTCCCCTGCGCATTGGAATCCATCAGGCCGACGTAGTTTTTGATGAGGGTGATGTACATGGTGACGGAGTCAATATCGCTTCCCGCCTGGAATCCTTTGCGGTTCCCGGCAGCATTTTCATCTCTACAAAAGTGCAGGACGATATTAAGAACCAAAAAGATATTCTCACCGAATCACTCGGAAAATATATCCTGAAGAATGTAAAAGAACCGGTGGAAATATTTGCCGTCAGCAATGCCGGCCTGGTAGTTCCGAAAAAAATTAAACTGGAAGGCAAGGGCGAAAAATATAATCCGCGCAGATCCTCCGCCGGAATGAAAAAAACGATTTCGCTCGCGGTGATAACACTGATCGCAATAGCTGCTGCGGGATTTTATATAGTGCGCCCGATGATGAAAAAATCTTATGCGCGTTATGAACTCATTCCCCGCATAAAAGAATTGGTTAACAACAATGCAAGACCACCTACCGCGGCCTACGATCTCGGTCTCGAAGCAGCATTATGGATCCCCGGAGATGCTGAACTGATAAAATTATGGCCCATCATAACTTCTACCACTTCCGTAGAAACGGAACCCGAAGGAGTCGAAGTAGTTTGGAAAGATTATAACAAACCGAATGATACCTGGCGCACAGCAGGAATTACGCCGATGAAAGATCAACGTTTTCCGAGAAGTTTTATTCGAATGGAATTTCGCAAGCCAGGTTATCAGACCATAGAGTTCGCAGGTCCCGGAGCATACTCAAGAATAGGACCTAATATTGCCCACCTGAAGATGGATGCAGTGGGAACCCTGCCCAAAAATATGGTTCGGATTCCCGCAAAAACTACCGGCATGTATCTGGTGGGCCTGGAGAGTTATGGCCCGAAGAATGTCGGTGAATTCCTGGTTGATAAATACGAAGTAACCAACGCAGAATATAAAGTCTTTATGGATGCCGGTGGTTATACCAATCCGGTGTTTTGGAATGTTCCCATTTACTCGAATGGAAAAACAATCTCCTTATCCGATGCAATGAAATTATTTGTTGACCGCACGGGTCGTACCGGACCATCCACCTGGGAAGCGGGTAATTTTCCTGACGGACAGGATCAGCATCCCGTTACAGGCGTTTCCTGGTATGAGGCTACGGCCTTCGCGAATTATGCAAAGAAAAAATTACCCACGGTCTTTCATTGGACCGTATTGGCTGAACCCTCCCGCACCGAGTTCATCGTACCGCTTAGCAACTACAATGGAAAGTCAACAGTACCCGTGGGCAGCCTGCCGGGTTTCAGCAGCTTCGGAGTGTACGATCTTGCGGGTAATGCTCGGGAGTGGTGTTCCAACGAAAGCAGTGATCCCGGTAAACATTATATTCTGGGAGGTGGCTGGAATGATCCAACCTATGCTTACAATGATGGTTACAACCAGGTTGCCATGGATCGCAGTGTAACCAATGGATTCCGTTGTTACAAAGAATTGCCGGGAGATACAACTACTGCTTCACTTGTAAAGCCATTGGCCATGGCATTCCGTGATTACAAAAAAGAAAAACCGGTGGATGATGCGACGTTCTCCATATTCCTGCGACAATTTGACTACGACAAAACACCGCTGAATGCGAAAGTGGATTCCAGCATGGAATACGAAACATGGACAGCAGAGAAGGTTTCTTTCGATGCAGCATACGATCATGAACGCATGGAGGCCTGGATATTTCTTCCTAAAAATACCAAACCACCCTATCAGCCCATTGTTTTTTTCCCGGGTTCAGGAGATATTTACGCACGTAACTTTGATCCGGTAAAAGCAGTATTCCCGGTAGAATTCATTGTGAAAAACGGAAGAGCTTTAATTTATCCGATCTATAAAGGAACCTGGGACCGGCATGACGACGGATTGAAATCTGATCTGCAGGAAGAAACAATCGCTTACAAGGAACATGTGATCATGTGGGCCAAGGATCTGGGCCGCACGCTCGATTATCTGGAAACGCGAAAGGATATAGAAGCGGACAAAGCAGGTTATCTCGGCTGGAGCTGGGGTGGGTTCAATGGAGGAATCATGCCTGCGGTAGAGAAAAGATTCAAAGCCGTTGTATTAAATGTCGGAGGAATGGAAATGGAAAAAGCACTGCCGGAAGTGGACCAGATTAACTTTCTGCCGCGGGTAAAACAACCCATCCTGATGCTCAACGGTAAATACGACATGTTCTTTCCGGTAGAAACTTCTGAGAAACCCATGTTTTCATTCATCGGTACAGCACCTGAAGATAAAAAGAACATTATCTACGAATCGGGACACCTTGTACCGCGCACCGATTTCATGCGCGAAACCCTGAACTGGTTTGATAAATACCTGGGTGCGGTAAAATAGACACGACCCTCCTTTTTTTGACAACCAGGAAATCGCCGATGAGTCGTTCCGCAATGCTATGACCATTGCTAAGTTTTTGGGACAATGCTAATCAGGAAGGAACAATCCATGAAATATCTTGTATAGATTTGTTTTTCAGGAATGCCGGCTCTCCGAACACTATGTTATTGAAGGACCACGGACGTTGCATGGAAGAAAGCAACAGTATTTGGGTTGGAAATTAATGCGGGTTTTGATTTTAATATTTTAACGTTCAATCTTATGAAGGGATTAATCTTCTTCCTGGTAGTCTCATTAAATATGAACATTGCTTATTCGCAATTATCAGGTTCCAGAGCTCATATTCATAATAATTTTGAAGACAGCATTCGCAATCTCATTCAGCATTCCGGCAATGATACTACAAGGGTGGATCTATTAAATTCTCTGGGTATTTACTTTGCCTTTATCCGACAGGACAGTGCAATTTTCTATTTGGCAAAAGCCATCAAACTGGGTGAGACAATCAATTACCTGAATGGTTGTCATGAGGGGTATCAAGAAATGGCATTTGTTCTGAATTCAGCAGGGAATTATGGAAAGGCGCTGGATATGGTATTGAAGAGTCTCAAGATTGCTGAGAAATTAAAGACAGACAGGTTAATAAGCATAGCTGATAATTATCATCTAATGGGACTCATAAATAGGAGGAATAATTTTGATACGATTGCCCTGGATGAATTGCGTCAGTCTATACGATTATATGAAGAAGTAGGCGAAAGTAAAGATTTGACAAGCTGGGGAGCTTATACAAATAGTGCGCTTATTTATCTTAAATGGAAAGTTTTGGATTCAGCTTTATTCTTTGCCCAAAAAAGTTATGATATTGCACTACATTACCCTGCCCGAGGTAAAGTAGTAATATCTACTGCAGCATCCACCCTTGCCAATGTGTATTTAGCATTGGGTAGGGTGCAACTCGCCCGTGAATATTTCCTGCACGGAATAGAAATAGATAAACAATTTAATGCACCGCTATTGAGGGTCAGGCTGTTTAACAATTTTGCACGATTTTATAAAAATATCGGCCGGATGGATTCCTGTATCTATTACGCGGAAATGGCTTTTCAACTATGTCGTAATCATCAGTTTGGTGAGCAGGCCACGGACGCAGCCAGCCTTGTTGCACAGACCTATGAAGAGCTCGGAAAGCCGGATAGCGCTTTGAAATATACGAAAATCTTTATAGCCGCCAAGGATACGATTTTCAACCAGTCCAAACTCCTGCAGATTCAACTATTGAATTTTGATGAGGGACAACGGCAAAAAGACTTACAAAGAGAAATAACCGAAGCTCAGGAAAGATATACCAACAAGGTCAGGTATTATGTATTAATTGCAACTGCGACCCTGTTTTTATTGCTCTCCGTGATTCTTTACAGGAATAACAGGAATAAGCAAATCGCAAATAAAGCACTTGAATCGCAGAAAAAGGAAATCGATCAGCAACGGACCAAAGCTGAAAATACGCTTCATGAGCTCAAATCTACTCAGGCACAACTGATTCAATCTGAAAAAATGGCTTCCCTTGGCGAACTCACAGCCGGTATTGCGCATGAGATACAGAACCCACTGAACTTCGTAAATAACTTTTCAGAAGTGAATGCCGAGTTAATAGACGAATCTATTAAGGCAATTGATGAAGGTAATCCAAATGAGGCAAAAGAATTATTGTCAAACCTCCGTCAGAATGAAGAGAAAATTAAATTTCACGGGCAACGAGCTGACGCTATTGTAAAAGGTATGTTGCAACACTCTCGTGAAAGTAAAGGCCAAAAAGAAGCCACAGATATCAATGCCTTGGCAGATGAATACCTGCGTCTTTCCTTCCATGGTCTCAGAGCTAAGGACAAATCATTCAATCCCAAAATGCAAACTGATTTTGACCCAAAAATCGGGATCGTCAATATCATCCCTCAGGATATTGGCCGTGTACTGCTTAACCTTTACAACAATGCCTTTTATGCTGTATCGGAAAAAAAGAAACAATTATCCGAAGGCTACGAACCTACAGTCACCGTTATTACAAAGAGGCTAAGTGGTAAAGTTGTGATCAGAGTAAAAGACAACGGTAATGGTATCCCTAAAAAAGTCTTGGACAAGATTTTCCAGCCGTTCTTCACAACTAAACCGGCAGGTCAGGGAACCGGATTAGGATTGTCTTTGAGCTATGATATTATAAAAGCAGACGGAGGTGAAATAAAAGTCGATACTAAGGAAGGAGAGTTTACTGAATTTGTGGTTCAAATCCCGGCAGTTTAAATTAATCCGGAATTACCTGAAGGCGCAAAAATCGACATAAGAGATAAAATCAAAAATGAAATTGAAGAGAAGAAAAACTACCGCTGAGATCAATGAGCTACTGCCGTTTTAGCAAGCCGCTAATTGCATATTGATTCACACAGCGAATCTAATGATTTATCAGCATTGTAATAATTACATCGGCAAAGAAGAGGGCGATAATAAAGCCATGAATCCTGGCTACAACAAGAGAGAATTTCCTGGGACTGAAATATCGCTTTGCCGATAGATCTGAACCCTGAAGGCACTAAAATTTTCATTTTTTTGCGTTATTAGGGAAACTTACACCGGGTCCAAAAAAACATTCGTTCTCCGTTATTTTTCCATCTTTAAATTTAAAACGCTCCGTATTCCGGAATAATTTACCGTCTGTAGTCCAGCCATTATAGGTTACATACGCATCATTTCCATCAATAATAATCTTTTCCAGATCAAACTTTTTGGTGTTAACGGCATTTGGCCAGCACCGTTCCTTGTATACTTTTAAATTAATATGATCATCGCCGGCCGGGCTTGAGAAGTTAAATCCTTTATCAAGAATTACCTCCAGCATACGCCAATCCTTTTGCTCATAAGCGGCATAATACTGTTTGATCAGTTTTTCATTACTCATATTGTCTTGTGATTTCTGAGCGAATCCGGCATGCGGGCAGAAGATTGTCCAAACGATGAGGAGGCTGGCAAAGTTTTTAGTAATTTTCATGTTTTTCGTGTTAAACGTGGTTCTTAATTAAATGCGGGCGATCGCCCGTCAGGATAGACAACCTCATCGCTGAATTCCGGACACTACTGTGTAAATTATTTTTTGGTGGCCTGGTTAGCGGATATTCTTAAAGGATTAAACCGGTCGGTGATAAGACCGATATAAATGAAAACAAAAAGCATTTAAATGAGAAATCTCATCTACGCAATCAACATGACCCTGGATGGCTGCTACGACCATACCAAATTCGGTCCTGATGAAGAAACGTTTGATTATTTTATACAACTTGTTCGGGATGCCGGCACATTCCTTTGGGGACGTAAAACGTATCAGTTGATGGTTCCTTATTGGCCCGATGTGGCGAATGATCCCTCCGGGCAGGATAAGGCGGATTACGAATATGCACAGGCATTTGTGGCTGTTGAAAACATTGTTGTCTTCTCAAAATCGCTCGACAAGGTTGAAGAGAAAAATACAAGTATTATTCGCACGAACCTTAAAGATGAAATAGGTAAGATGAAACAGGAACAGGGTAAAAATATTTTAACCGGGGGTGTAGACATTCCTTTACAACTTGCAGAGCTCGGTCTGATTGATGAATATCATTTTGTAGTGCACCCGATAATGGTAGGAGAGGGCAGACGGTTATTTGAAGACTTCAACCTGAAGGAGAAATTACGATTAAAACTTGTCGGGTCTACGGTTTTTAACTCGGGCACTGTTGCGCTTCGGTACTTGAAACAATGAGGGGAAATGCCAACATTACCATTTTTACGTGCACAACGTGCAACCGGGTAATATATCATTTGGTTGAAATGGAACTCTTAATGGTATGCCGGCACTTATTGCAATCCTACAGCCGGATATTTTCATTCACCTTATGCCTGTAGCTGAAGGGTGGTTGGGAAGCGAGCAGATTAAGTTTTGATATCAGTTCTTCGGAAGGAGGTTTCTGCGTTCGCTCTGTTATGTTAAGTTCATTGAAAATGGAATCTGTATCCGTAGCTTTTTCAACAGAAAGTTTACTTCTGTGTTTTGGATTTTTATGTGGTTTTTTCATTTCGGCAAGTTTGTTTAAGCTACGCAAAACGAGATATTCATTTTATTTTTTCTTATCCACAGGGTGTGCATTTTAATTTAAACCGCAGGTCTCTGCCATCGTTATTTGGACCGGCAACCGGGCGTCAATATGAAGGGTTTAGAGCCTTGTTCGTCTCAGGATATCGTGTGTTTGTCGTTTCATTTGATGTAGATTATCAGAAAGAGATATTTTAGCGATTCCATTTAAATATAGCAACATTGAAAACGAAATGCATCCTTATTGCTTTGTTATTAGCCACGACCTGGACTTCAGGATATTCCCAAGATCAAACCGGTTATCGTATTGTAAATACATTTCACGTGCTGAGTGATGGCGGTTACGACTATACAACCGTCGACAGCGGTTCACAGCGTTTGTACCTGTCACATGGCAGCCAGGTAAACGTGTTGGACAAAAATACCGGCGATTCGATCGGAGTGATCAAAACTGAAAAAGACGTACACGGGATCGCACTGGTTCATTTTGTGGGCAAGGGATATATTTCAAATGGCAGCCTGAATAGTGTGTTGGTTTTCGATTTGAATACAAACAAAGTACTGGGCCATGTTCCCACCGGAAAGTTTGCAGACGGCATTTTTTATGATGCATGGTCGAAGAAAGTCATTACCTGCAACGGAATGAGTAAGAACATGACGATCATAGATCCAATGACCGATAAGGTAGTTGCGACTGTTCAGCTTTCGGGTTGGCCCGAAGCTGCAGTGAGTGATGGCGCAGGAAAAATATATGTCAACAACGCCGAGAAGAGTGAGATTGACGTCATCGACGCCACCAGTTTTAAAATATTAGCCCAATGGCCTCTGGCGCCGGGCAAAGGACCCTCAGGTCTTGCCATCGATAGAAGCACGAAACGTTTGTTTGCCGGATGTGAAAATAAATTGCTGGTAGTGATGGATGCTGCAAATGGAAAAATAGTGGCCGGTCTGCCAATCGGAGAGGAATGCGACGCAATTGGTTTTGATCAGAAATTGAATACGGTATATTCTTCCAATGGTGAGGGTACGTTGACAATCATAACAGAGCAATCAGCGGATAAATTTGTGTTAGTGGGTAACCTGCCAACCAAAAAGGGTGCAAGAACCCTGGCCGTAGATCAGGTAACTCATTTAGTGTATCTGCCATTCGGAGAATTCGGTCCCAAAAAAGCAGGCTCTTTCCGCCCCACAGTTATACCTGGAACATTTCAGGTTCTGGTGGTCGGGAAATAAATGTATCGGTACGCTTCGGAACTACAGTATTTCCCCAAAATTCGGACTGACCTTCACGCCTTCCACGTTATAATCAAAAGCCCGAAAATGAAGGTTTTGATCGTAGAAGACGAAAAGGTACTTTCGGAATCTATTTCCACCTATCTCAATTCGGAACAATACGTTTGTGAAATTGCTGCTGACTTTGCAACTGCGATGAAGAAAGTCGCACACTATGAATACGCCTGCATTATTTTGGATATCAATTTGCCCGGCGGTAGCGGACTTAATATCCTGAAAGAATTGAAAGCGAACAGGAAAACCGAAGGAGTTTTAATTATTTCAGCCAGAAATTCACTGGATGATAAACTCACAGGACTGAATTCGGGGGCCGATGACTACCTTATAAAGCCCTTTCACCTTCCCGAGCTTGCGGCCAGGGTCTCAGCCATCATCCGGAGAAAAACATTTGGCGGAAATAACATGCTTACATTTGAAGAAATTCATCTGGATGTGTTGTCTAAAACGGCTTATGTAAACGGACGGATGATTGATTTAACGAGGAAGGAATATGACCTTTTGTTATATTTTATCAGCAACAGAAATAAAGTAATCAGCAAGGGTGCTATCGCAGAACATTTATGGGGAGATAATATGGACATCGCAGACAGCTACGATTTTATTTATACCCATATTAAAAACCTGCGAAAGAAACTGATCAGCGCAGGCGCAAAAGACTATGTGAAGTCAGCCTACGGCATGGGATATAAATTTAGCAGTCAATGAAGCTTTTTTCGCAGTATTTGCGCGTGAACCTGTTGGTAACGCTGTTAATATTTGTGCTGGCCAGCCTGGCATTTTATTTTCTGCTTTGGTATGTTACCCTCCGTCAGGTGGATGAAGACCTGAAAATTGAACAGCGTGAAGTGCTGTCTTACATTAAAGAATACAATCACCCTCCTGAACCAATTACCGTAAAAGATCAAACGGTATCATTTGAAGTTTCTTCCATCAGATCGGCATTTCGAAAATTCAGCACCATTCCTTCGCCCGATAAGAGTCAGTCGGAAGATTTTCGTCAGCTCAGTTTTACCGTGCTGGTAAATAATCAGTGGTTATTATTCAAAGTATCCAAATCATTGGAAGCAGTACAAAACCTGAACCGTTCCATTATTCTTATTTCTGTAATAACGATCATAACCATTCTGCTGATGAGCTTGCTGATCAACAGATGGCAATTGAGAAGATTATGGAGACCTTTTTATACAACACTGAATAACGTAGAGAAATTTCGTCTGGGCGAAAAAGGAACACCAAAATTTGACAATACATCCATAGCTGAATTTAAATTGCTCAATTCGACAATCAATCAATTTATTCAGGAGGCTGAAAAAGAATATTTCCTATTGAAGGAATTCACAGAAAACGCTTCTCATGAGTTACAGACACCTTTGTCGATTGTCAGGTCAACATTGGACGTGTTGATACAGGATGAAGATATTTCGGAATCGCAGAGTTATTACCTGCACACAGCTTATTCAGCTATCCAGAAAATGTCGAAACTGAATCAGTCACTTCTTTTGTTGAACAAAATTGAAAACGGACAATTTACGGAAACACAGATTTTTGATTTTAAAACATTGGTTGAACAGAAAATGAACGACTGGCAGGAACTTTGGCAGGGGAGAAACCTGGAAATATCCTCATCACTGCATTCCAGTCCCGTAAAAATGAATGAACAGCTCGCTGATATTCTGTTAAATAATTTATTCAGCAATGCTGCCCGTCATTCAGCTGAAGGAGGATCCGTATTCATTAAGCTGGATGAAAAATTATTTGAAATCTCCAACACCGCTAACAATGGTGCTTTGGATCAGGACAAACTATTCAAACGCTTTTCGAAGGCCGGGCAGGACACGGATCAGCATGGACTCGGATTATCTATTATTAAACAAATTTCGGAAGTCTCCAATAAAACGGTCTCCTATCATTATACAGATGGCAGACATTTTTTCTCGGTGTTACTTGTTTGAGTAATGTTCAAATGATGCCTGATTTTATTCCCGATATGATCGAAATGAATCCGGGGTAACTACCCCATAGTCGCTCATTTATTTTTTGTCAAAAAATATGTACAAAACTCAAACCGAATGTGCTATTCTGATAGGTAGGCAAAATGGCTGAATTGCGAATGGGAGTGTGCAAAAAAATCTTTTTTATTTTCGGATACAAAATATAGGCGAGCCGTGTAGAAAGAATGCCAAAACCTGCGCCGGCAACCACGTCATTCAGCCAGTGTTTGTTATTGTACATTCTCAGATAAGCTACAGAGGTTGCCACTGCATATCCACTGATTCCATACCAGACCGAAACGTTTTTATACTCCTGCATTAGAAATTCTGCCGACGCAAAAGCCTCAGCCGTATGTCCCGAGGGAAACGAAAGGTAGTCGGAGCCATCGGGTCGCTGTTCATGCGTAATTTGTTTTAGGCCGGATACCGTGATATTCATAATAATATTTGACAACAGATAGATCATACTGCGATCCAGGAAATCGTGTGCTCCCTGAATGCCCACGGCATTTAGTCCGTATACCGCCACTGCAGGAACAAATTGTAAATAATTGTCAATGGTAACTGTGCCGTGCGGATTTTTATACCAGATCAGGTAATGCGCATTTTCATTAACATCCGTCAGGGCATCAATATGCGTCGCTAGTGCTCCGTATAAAACAAGGGCAGTCGGAATGATCCATTCTTTAAAATGAGGCTTCTCCAGCAATTCCGGGTCTTCACGATAGATCCTGTTGAGGGATTTTTGTTCAACAAATCGTACGGAGTCCGGAATTTTCTGGGCGATGGTATAAACTCCTGTTAACAGGAAAAATAAAACCAAATAAACAGGTTTCATATACCGCAAAAAAAACCATACAATCTGGAGCAAATCTGTAGTTTCTTCCCTAACTACAATATTTCCCCAATATTCAGGATCATCTTGCGGCCATTTACAGTCTGTTAACAAGATAAATAGTATTGATTTGCGGTCTTTGAGGTTAAAAAGTCTTCTCTGTTGTCTTTTACTCATTTGGGGATCTTCAACGTTGGCACAAACCGGTATCATAACCGGAGTGGTTAGGGACTCGGTTACACTGCAGCCAATTGAATATGCTTCCGTCAGCCTGCTGGCATCGGCAACCAATAAAACAATAACCGGCGCTGTTACGGATTCGAAAGGTGTATTTAAAATACCCATCACTGACAGTGGCAGATATGTTTTACTGATCGAAGCGATTGGATATACGGCGATGACCCTTCCACCCTCGGTTTATAACAGAGGGACGGGATTACAACGGTTGAGCATTGTATTAAATCATAAAGCTGCAGCTTTGCAGGCTGTCACGGTTGTGGGCGGACAAAAACTCATTGAGAACAAAATGGATAAAATGGTTTTCAATGCGGAGAAAGATCTCAGTTCTCAGGGAGGGGTGGTAACAGATATTTTGAAAAAAATTCCGCAGGTTTCTGTTGACGTGGATGGAAATGTTGAACTGGCAGGTAGCACCAGTATTAGGTTCCTGATAGATGGGAGACCTTCAACGGCTTTCGGTAGTAATATCGCAGACGTATTGCAATCGATACCAGCCAGTCAAATTAAAAGTATCGAAGTGATCACCAACCCAGGTGCGAAATACGACGCTGAAGGTTTAGGTGGCATCATAAATATTATATTAAAACACAATTCCGTAAAGGGAATCAATGGAAGTGTTTCACTTACGGCTGCGAGCAGAAATGAAAACGGATCTTTTAATCTGAGCGTAAGAAATGGAAACCTGGGTGTGAATGCATTTATTAACGGTAATGCAAGAATTCCCGCTACGACCCCTTTAACCAGCACCCGTATTTCACAGGATACATCGACAAACGAGCAGACCGTACTTAATCAGGATGGAAGCAGTCGCTTTTACAGATACGGTGTTGAAAGCGGTCTGAGCATTGACTATACGTTGAAAAAGAAAAATAATTTTACGTTCACCATCAGTGATAATCATTTTGGGAATAGCAATCATGCGTTGCAGGATCAAAACCAGACGGGTTTTGACAACCAGGGTGCATCGCTGGGAACCATGTTTAGTTCAAGTGAAACACAGAGTGGATTTTCTATCCATGCCATTAACCTGAGTCTTGACTACAAAAGGACTTTTGATAAAGAAGATCGCGAACTGGATATTGGAATTCATTCTTCCACAGATCACAATAATTTCAATTCTGTGAACACGCAGTTTAATCAGCCCGTTGATACTGCTTACTATGGAACGAATAATACGAACCCTGGAACGGAAGCCGAAACAGAGATTGTTGTCGATTATACGGAACCCATCAGTAAAAAAGTTTCGCTTGGCGTCGGAGGCAAAATGGTATTTACGGATATTCACAGCGTATCCAACGTGTTGAGTCTGGAACCAACGACGGGTTTGTATACCTACGATTCTGCATTGTCTAATTACCTGCGCTACCAGCAACAGGTTTACGCATTGTACACGGAATTGAATTTTCCCGTTTCAAATTTATTTGATGCAAAAGTTGGTTTGCGATATGAGCGAACGGAATTGAACCCCTTTTTTTCAGACATTCCACAGCAGGTTGCAGAACCGGGATACAATACCTGGGTACCATCCATTTATTTTAGCAGAAAACTCAACGACAGGCAAACATTGAAACTCAGTTATTCCAAACGAATTGAAAGACCCGACTATCGCGAACTCAATCCGTTTATCAATACAACCGATCCATATAATATTACAACGGGCAATCCTTACCTGCAGCCGGAAATCGGACATCGTTTTGAACTGGGTTGGAGTTATGATCTGGAATCAGGCGGTTCCTTTATGATTGCTGCTTTTTACAGGCTGAACCAGAATGATATTCAGCCATATGTGGTGTATTACCCCAGTTTGCCGGTAGGAGATACCGTGTATAAAAATGTGGCAGTGAGCACGAGTCAGAATATTGGTACTGAGAAGAACCTGGGACTGAATTTATTTTCTGATCTGCATCTGAATTCAAAATTCAATATCCGCACCAATATATTTTTGTTTTACAGACAGGGAATCAATTCCCTGGATTCAAACATGAAAGTGGAAAGCTTTAATTATCGGATCAATATGAACCTGAGTTATAATTTTTCATCTACACTGGCCGGCGAGTTTTTTGCCAACTTCAATTCGCCGAGAAATGAAATACAGGGGAAATATCCTTCCTTCTCTTCTTATACCCTTGCTTTTCGTAAACAAATCTGGAAAAAGAAAGGAAGTATTGCGATCACGGGTACCAATATTTTCAGCGAGTATCTTACGCAGAATACAGAATTATTTGGGCCCAATTTTACGGTTAACAGCACACGAAAAATACCTTTTCGTTCCGTGGGAATCAATTTCACCTGGAAATTCGGTAAGCTCGAATTTAAAAAGCCCAAATCAGATAACCAGGATCCCGCTGCACCTGTTGAATAATTATTTCGTTCCTTGTACTGTTGATGCTGCTGTGGGTTTGATCTGATCTGTTAATGCCCCCAGGAAAGCAATAATATCTTTGATTTCCTGCTTCGACAAACGGAGAGGTTTGCTGGAAAGTGTTTGTTCCGGAGTTGACAAACCAATACCTGCTCCACCGCCACGGTTATAGAAATCCAGTACATCGCTTAGCGACTTATATCGGCCGTTGTGCATATAAGGTCCGGTCTTGGCAGTATTTCGAACGGTCGGAGTCTTGAAAGCTCCTTTATAAACAGAGGTATGAAAATGTTCATATCTGCCTAAATCTTTATCCTGAATATTTTTTGATGATGAGCTCAATGCCGGAACACCCAGTACTTCGTATTCACTGCGATTGAAAAAGGGTGGCGTGGAACCATTAAATACCGGAGCAAAATGACAGGTGCCACACTGTGCCTTCCCCATAAATAAATTAAATCCATTTTCCTGAGCGGTCGTTAAAGCCTTGCGATCTCCTGCTATATAACGGTCGAATGACGAATTCATGGGCTGAAGTGTATTGAGATACGCAGTCAGCGCCATTTCAATTTGTTTCAGTGTAACAGAGTCATGGAACAGGGATTTGTAGTTTTCTTTTTCCAGCAGTCTTCTTTTTATTTCTGGAATCGAAGCATTCATTTCATCAGGATTGGAAAGTACACTACTGATTTGTTCAGAAATATCTGCGGCCCTGCCATCCCAGAATTGCGATGATTGATAAGAGACATACAAGAGCGTGGGTGTATTTCGTCGGAGTAATCCACTGTTGTTTATTTTCTTGTTTGCAACCAGCTGATCAGTTAAGTATTTATCGGGCTGATGACAACTCGCACAGGATCGTACACCATTACCGGACAGCGCTTTTTCAAAAAATAACTCCCTGCCCAGATGTATAAGTGAATCAGAAGATTTTTCACCAACGATTCGAAATTCACCCCGGAATAGATTCTTTGCATTATAATTTAATGCAGGCACTGTTGATAATTGCAGGCTGTAAGTTGCAATACACTTGTTAAACTGTTCTTCAAGTGGCAACGCATAATCCGTTAAAAAACGCAGACGATTAAAATGATCGAAGTCTGCCGAGGCAGTAAAGAGGATTGCCTGTTTCGCCATAGAATCAAACTGGGCAATTTCAACTCCACGCGGACGGAATAGTGTTTTTGCCAGAAATGAAATGGATTCCAATGCTGCACGGGTTTCTGTAATGCCGGTTTTTAAATCCGGGGCGTCATATCCGGTTATATACAGCGCCATGATGCGAATGAGTTCGAGGTGCAAACTCTCCGTCAGCTGTGCAGGGGTTGCGTCAAAGCCGAAATAGAGATCTGTTAGGTCAGCCGCAGATTCATCCAGAACTATCGCCAGATTCTGCAAAGCCGTTTTATTTTTTTGAGGATTGGGTCCATACAATATGGATTCCATTTGCTGAAAGCTTTGAGATTCCTCAAATTCCATATAGGGCTCCTCGACTTCTTTTTTCGCAGGTCCATTGAAAAGCTTCCCCTGCTGGGGATAAAAATAATCCAGGAAGAAGGAGATTTTTTTATACTCGAGCCGGCACGATTTTAAATCCTCGATCACCGGTTGAATCGTTTGGCGATCGCGGGGATTGATATGGTCGATCTGTAATTTTAACTGGTGAACAGAACCTGCGAAAACCGATGTCTGACTTTCAATATATTCAATTGCCGGTTCGACGGGACTGTTAGTTTTTCCCGGACCCATCGTTGAAGCGCAAATGACCACCGGCAGCACGATGACGAAAAGTTTCAGATATCTTGTTGACTTCATTTCGATGGTTCACATAGCTTGTTTGACGATGGTGAACTGATCGCGGATAACACCGTCTGCGCAGATCCATTTAAAGGTAAGCCGTCCTCCGGTTACTTCAATATATGAAACACCTCCGTGTGTGGCATCTGAGAAATACATCGATTTGGCCGGAAATGTGCTTTGCATTCCACCCAGTTTACCTGCAGAACCACTTACAACATACACCGTGCCCTTTTCCCGAAGATGGCGTTTTACATAGGCACCCTTATGAGTGATGACGTCTTCCTTTCCGGATCCCGCGTCGATATTGTACCTGGCACTATTGAACGAACTGTCATTTCCATAATAGCCATACATCAAATGGGAGCGCTCATAATCATGACTGTGCCCACCCAGAACAATGTCCACGCCATATCGTTCCAATACCGGAATGAAATTTTGCCTGATATCTGCCAGTTCTTTTTCTGTGTCTGCATTGTGTGACCCCATCGTATAAGGCGGGTGGTGCCAGTAAGCGATGATCCATTCAGCTCCCGCTGCTTTTTCCAGATCTTTCTTGATCCACGTTACCTGAGGTCCCGTTGTGTCCGACAATCTTTTGCCATCTGCCTTACCATAAGAATCGATGGAAATAAAATGAATATTTCCGATATCAAAGGAATAATATTCCGATGTATGGGAGGGAACCCCGCCTGATTCTCCGGATTCTGGCACGCTGAAATTCTGATAATACGCCAGTTCATGGGTTTCCTGCACCAGGGCAGCAGAAAATTCTACATCGTGATAATCATGATTGCCGGGACTGGGAAACAGCGGATATCTTTTCAGCAGATTATCTTTATAGATATTAAAGAAGTTCGCCTGAAATTCGGCATCTGTACCGTCGGGATATGTATTGTCTCCCAACAAGATCCATGCATTTAAATAATGGGGTCCGAGATAATGTAATAACTGGTCCCGAACATTTCGCTGATTGATCGAATTGTTTCCGCAATCGCCCAGCGCTGCGATCCGGTATGTACCATTTTCACCGGATGGAGGCAGTGTATAAAAATAATTTCCGGTATCACCCGCCAATTTATTTTTCACATCACCAATGGTATAGTAGTATCTGGTTTCCGGATGTAAACCAGTCAACAAAATTTTATGTTCGGTTACGAGTGCCGAGTCCGTTACTTCATTTTTTAGCGTACCCGTATCGTTTCCAAACCATACCCTGCTTCTGCTCAGAGCATCCGTGCGCCAGCGGACCATCATACTGGTTGCTGTGGCACGCTGGAGATACGGACCCCGCACCAGCACCGGTAACACAACAGCGGGATCTTCTCCGTCTTTCTTGTCTTTTCCTAAACTTTCTTTCGCCGCCTTCTGTGCATACACACTACTCATCAAACAAATCGGAATGAAGAGAATAATGCAGGAAAATTTCATGACTTCATTTTGTAAACTAATACTTTAAAACTGTCGGGTACACGTGTTTTGTTATCCGCCTGCATATCGAATGCGCTAAAATAAATCGTTTTTGTTGAAGGATCGTAGGCATGTGTTTTTGCTTTCCATTGCGTATTGAGTGTTTGTACAACCGAATATTTGTCGGGACTTTCCTGGTAAACAATGGTAGCTGTGCCATCTCCATTTGAACAGATAATGAGTCCGGTTGCAGGATCATAAGACACAGCATCCACACCGGCTCCGATGGGCACGGTGGCAATCACTTTTCCTGACGGAATTTCTACAACGGTCATTCCCTTGTTCTTGCGACAAACCGTATATAGACGCTGATGTTTCAGGTCGATGGCGAGACCCGTCGGTCCGCCGCAGGGATCCAGGGGAAAACTGGTGAGCAGGATACCTGCTTTCGAATCAATTACATTGAGACGGCTTTTATCTTCCAGATTATTGTAAATTTTTCCTGCACCATCTGATACGGCAAACTCGGGATTTCCGCCCAATGGAATGGTTTTTACCTGTACCATTTTATCCGCATCGATAACAGTTGCATCCTGGCTGTCTCCATCGAAGGTAAATACCTGTTTGGAAAAAGCATCATACATGATGGCGTCCGGATCTTTGCTTGAAATCGGAATGGTCCTGATCACTTTGAACGTTAGCAAATCAAAAACAACGACGGCATTTCCCTTGCCGTCGCTGATAAATCCTTTATTGAATTCAGGTGCGAGAGCGATACCATGAACGCCCGTCATCTGGTCGATGGAACCAACGATCTGATCGGTTTTCAGATCGATCACTGTCACATTGGTTCCATGGGAAACGTAGAGACGTTTGTTCGAAGTGTCGATGGTCATATAATCATAACCGCCGTTACCTGGAACGGAAATCTTTTTATACAATTCGAAATCCCCGGGTGCCTGTGCCGATACATTCTTCAGCACGGTTGTAAAGCAGATGGCAGTAAAAAAAACGGACAGCAAGTATCTCATCCTGAATATTTTTTGAATAAGGTGTAATGATTAATGTTGATTTCCTCTTCCGTCGGAAGTATAAGCACCAATATCTGCGTTATAGGTTGTATTGCCTTTGCCGATTGCGGGTGATCCTGCCAGCAAATGATAGTCATTGCTTGTTGATGCTCCGTTTGGCGTAGCTACTTTTCCATCAAAGTTCTTGAACATCGGATCCATATTTCCTACAGCATTGGAAATTAAATCGGTTGACTGTGGTTTGCCTGTTCCATCTGAAGGATAGAAATTAGCACGTATGGAAATTTGAAGATTTCCACCACCGGTCGTATCGGCATACGTATCCTGCGAAGCATAAAATAAGTTATTACCGTATTTTGTATTTGCCGTATCTGCGTCAACAAATATTTCAAGTCCCTGGTAATTGTCTACCATGATGTTGTTATAAATATTTCCTCTGGCATTTACACCCAGTGAAACACCGCGCCCTGGTTCAGCCTGACCTCTTCTCCAGCCGTTACTTACCATGTCATTGTTGTACACGTTTACATTTGTTTGTGGAATGGGAACCTGGTCATTTGTTTCCAGTTTTACACCGGTTCCAGCCTGACTATAGATTACGTTATAGGCAACATCACCCGTAACGCCCGTTTTTAAGTTAATGGCTTCTCCGTCGGTAGAACCGGAACAGAGAATGGTGTTGCGAAGTATCATGATTTTGGCACCATTGCCCAAACGGATCAGATCGTCCTGGCCATTAGTGAACCAGGAGTCTTCGATGTCTACGTTAATGGGAGCGCTCACATAAACTGATTTTCTCGGACTGCCGGAGGGATCGGGTCCACCGGTGTTGTCGATATGCGCCCATTTGATGGTTACAGATTGTGCACTATCGCACTGAAATCCACCCCAGCTGCCGGGCAGTTTACTGCCTGAATTAAATGAGATAGGTTGCGCAGCAGTTCCTACAAGAAGCAGTACACCCTGGATGTTAATCTGCGCATCATTATTTACAATTACTGTAACACCCTGCTGGGAAGCCAGTGTATCACCCGCTTTCACGGTCAGATCGCCGGTTATCGTATAGGTATTGCCGGTAGTTAGTGTTCCTTTTACGAACCCGGTAATATTTCCGGGTGTTATCGGGTTAGAAGCTGGCACCGTAGGTGTGATTACGGTGGTCGTCTCGTTATTGCTTTTCGAGCAGGATGAAATCATCGTAGCAATGACTGCGATGACGGTGCAAAATTTAATTGTTTTCATTTTTTGTTTTATTTTATTTTTTAGTTTTCGTATCGAATACCAAAGCTGAAATTGAATCCCGTTACTTCACTGGAGACCAGAATATTGTTAATCTGGTTTTTGTTGGCAGTATTTAACAGGTTATTCCATTTGGTAAAAACAGTAAAGTGTTTGTTGTTGAGACCTTTTTCTGCAGAAAAGGCCAGATTCGCCTGGGGCTGCTGATAATAGTCGTATCCATAAATCGGATATACCACACTGATAGAGCGTCCGATATATTGAAACGCGAGTTCTGCAAAAAAACTTCTCCTGGTATTTCTGTAAAGAAAAGACACGTTCAGTGTGTGGTCGGTCTGACCCTGCAGCGGTCTTTTTTCCAGCGTATCGGTATTTACATAGTTGTTGGGGATGTCGTAATACGATTTGATGGAAGTGGTACTGGAATTCAGGTACGTGTAGTTACCTGTAATTCCAACATATTTTCCGAAGTACTTGGTAAAAGCCAGTTCAATACCATAGTCTGTTGCTTCCGGTGTGTTCACCGGCATATAATCTGTTCCGGATATATAGGCAAATTCTATCGGGTTGAATAATTTTTTGTAGAACACACCCACGAAAATCTGTTCGTCGTTGCGTGGATACAGCTCATACCGGATATCGTAATTGTTGGAAGTTGTATGTAACAGGTAGGGGTTTCCTTCCGTTCTGATGTCGGATGTTGAACTCAACTGGGTAGCAGGTACAAGATCATAATAGTTTGGCCGTGCAATCGCCTTATAGTAAGTAACCCGCAGGTTGGTGATCGGATTGAGTTTGAACTTCAGGTCAACGCTCGGAAGAATGTCTGTGTAAGATTTGTTGAGGCCGTTGATGCCCGTTGGATAAAAAGTATTCAGTGTAAAACCCTGCTGTGTTTTCTCTACCCGTACTCCGCCTACCGCGTCTAAAATGGGAAGAGATAATTTGGCTTCTCCATAACCGGCAGTGATATTTTCATACACCTGATATTTGTTTTTATCATAGTCGTACGTGCCACTACTGTTATAGACAATCCATTGCGCGGTATAAATATCTGTGAACTGCTGTTTGATACCACTGGCGGTGGTAGTGGGTTTCAGATCATATTCATCCTGTATGTTGTAGCGGATCTTGTGTCGATACAAACCACCTGCTCTGAATTCCAGTGTTTTTTTATCGCCCAGACCGGTGCGGTAATTGAGGTTGGCCATGCCACTGATATCAATGTCCTCATTGTGTTGCCAGATTCGGGAGATCTCATCGAAATATTGCGGCGTTGTTATAAACGTGTAGGACGAAAGATTTTGCGGGTCTCCGTGAACGGTATCAATTTTCTTATTCAGTGAGAGATCCGCCATGTCGGGAACGCATTTCGCCGCATAAGAATAAACACCGATCCAGTCGAACATAAAATGATTTGACAGAATATGTTTGCCATCCAGTTTTACATTTTCAAGAAGCTGCTTACTGGTAACGGATGTGTAATCTGTAGAAACCGGCCCCGTTCCGGGAACGGTCCTGCCTCCATTACCGCCGAGGATGGCCGTATCGATGGTGAGCCTGGCTTGTGCAATTCCGGTATACAATAGAATATTGGTGAGGGTAATTTTATTGCGGTCGTTAAATGCATAATCCAGATGAACTGTAACTCCGTTATTGAGTTGTTGGGTTGAATACTGGCGGTTTGCATAATCCGATATGGTGGGTGCACCGTTCGCGTGAATATCCGGGGCGGCCTGGTTAAAAACAGAATTCGATCCGTAATACTGATTTTGAAAACTCTCGGCGACCATCAATCCGAGTTTCTGTTTCGCATAACGATTGCCGTAAGCGATGGTAAACACAGAATTAGGCATTGGATTTACTTCGGTAAAATCGAGATTACTGCGACTGAAGTCGTTGGGTTGTGCAACGTAACTGCTACCGAATCTTTCAATTACACTTTTTTGCTGAATATCAGATTTGGAAAATGTGGTGAACTTACGCTGAAAAAATATATCACTATATCCCAGCGATCCAAGTACCTTGAATGTTTCGTGATTGGGTGCATCCTTCATAACAAGATTCACGGTACCGCCAATGGCGTCGCCTTCCATTTCAGGTGTGAGGGTTTTACTTACTTCAATGCTTCCCAATAAATCGGAAGGAACAATATTGAGTGGAACGTAACGTGATTTATCATCCGGACTCGTGATTTTAATACCATTAATCAGTGTATTGTTGTAACGCGGGTCAAGTCCCCGTATAATGGGATAGGCTTCATCGGCACCTCCATTCCGTTGAATGGTAAGTCCACTCATACGTTGTAACACATTCGCAGCGTTAATGTCCGGCGACTTCTCTATTGCCTGAGCAGAAATCACGTTGACGATATTGGGACTGTGTTTTTCTTTTTGAATGGCACCTGTTTCATCTTCCTGACTGATCTTACCGTATACCTGAACACTGGAAAGATCCCTGCCATGATCTTCGAGTTGGATTTTCAGTTCCACTTTTTTATCATTCGCCAGTTCTACATGGGTTTGATAGATAGCAAAACCGACATAATCAATTTTGATCTCGTAGGAACCCATCGGGAGATTCCTGAATTTGAATTCGCCATCCGGATCAGTGGTAGTATTATAGGTGCGCCCATTCCCTGTGCAGCTTACAAAGGCACCCGTCATCTTTTCTTTGCTCAGACGACTTTCTACTTTGCCTTTTATTTCGGACAACTGACAAAACCCCTGGATTGTTGAGAGTAAAAGGAAGGATACAAAAAGATATTTCATCATTTCAGCAGCTGCTTAGCCAGTGCAAAAATGGATCAATGCAAAGGGAAATAAGCCTTGGTAATCAAGCTTAATGATAGCGTAAGAGATTCGTAATAGACAGTTCACATCAAAAACAGAATGTCGACAGAATCTTCAGAATTCTGTTTAGATAATGCTTGTCGCGAATTCAATATTGGTGATTACAGGCATCAAAAAAATCTCATACGATAACAATTTGTTGTTGTAATAATGCGATGTATAATATTATGATAACATGCTGATACCATAGCCTGTTATGACCAGGTTTTGCCGATTTTTACAGAATTTTTGTACTTTTCTATATGCGCCTGCCATTTTTTCCCGGTCAATCCAATGGAGCACGAAGATTTTCGCCAAATAATTTCCTGCAGAAGGATCTCTGGGAATTTGATCCTGGAAAATAACGAACGATCCCCCGGGGACAGTTATATTTGGTTAACCATATAACGATTGCTATGCCATCCAATGCGACGATTAAAGTTTCCCTTTACCTTAATTATTTTGTTTTTGCCATCCTTTTGAACAGCGTGGGCATTCTGATTCAAAAGTCCATCAACACCTATCACGTAGATGAACTGAAGGCCAGTTCACTCGAAGCCTTCAAAGACCTTTCCATTGCATTTGTATCCTTCCTGGTCGGATCTTTTTTACCCAGGCTCGGATATAAAAGAGGCATGCTGATCGCCCTTGCACTGGTTTTCTTCGGTTGTATTGGTATGTATTTTGGCAACTCGTTTACCTCCGTAAGAATTCTTTTTGCCTGCGTGGGAATTTCATTTGCAGTGATCAAAGTGTCCGTTTATTCGATGATCGGTCTGGTTACAAAAGACGCTAAGGAGCACAAAAGCGTGTTGACTTCCATCGAAAGTTTTTTCATGATCGGTATTGCTGCCGGTTTTGTGATATTTCCGCTTTTTTACAGTGATATCAATCCCGACGCCTGGTTGCGGATTTATTTATTATTGGCAGCCATCATCGCCATTTCATTTGCCATTTTATTTTTTTCTGATTTTAATATAAAGTATGAAATACCGGGTACCAGCGTCGGCGACGATTTTGTGGAGATGATCAAATTATTGAAAAGACCCCTGGTGTTATTATTTGCAGTGGCTGCTTTTATGTACGTGATGACCGAACAGGGCATCATGAGCTGGCTGCCTACGTTTAATCAGAAAGTGCTTCACCTGCCTGAAAAAACAAGTGTTTATATGGCGATCATTCTGATGTTGTCCATTGCACTCGGAAGATTTATTTCGTCCCGGCTGGTTAAAAAAGTAGACTGGCTGCTGATATTGGCGGGCTGCTTAATCGGCGCGGCTTTAATGGTCATCCTGGTATTACCCCATACGCAAAATCTTCCTCCGGAAGAAATCTCATCATTGAAAGACGTTCCGGTGATCGCGTATGTTTTTCCCTTGATTGGATTTTTTCTGGCACCCATTTATCCGCTCGTAAACTCTTTTGTATTGAGCGCTACGGAGAAAATGTTTCATAGCCCGATGGCGTCGTTGCTTGTTTTTTTCTCCGCCGTCGGCGGAACACTGGGCTCGAGACTGGTAGGGTATTTGTTTAAAAATATCGGAGGACAAAAAGCTTTTTATTTTTCTCTCATCCCCATGAGCGTATTGATGATCTGTTTGTTTTTCTTTTATCAGATTCAAAAGAAAACCAATACAAAAATTGAATTTGCAGGCGGCGGACATTAATAAAAATATTACTTGTAACATGCACAACGAAATCAACCTATTTGATTTGCATCCGCTGTTTGAAGAGGTACAGATGAGCCATGTTTTTGATGACCAGAAAACATTTCCTGATTGTGTCCCCAAAAGCGATTTGCGTATCATACTGGACCAATATCTCAAACTAAAGGACCTTCCTCTTTTTAATTTAAAAGACTTTGTCCTTAGCCATTTTGATTTACCACAGGAGGTAACCAGCGATTTTAAAACGGATGTACGGCAGTCGCTCGATCAGCATATCCGAAATTTATGGTCCGTGCTTACCAGATTGCCGGAAAAACAAAAAGGCTCGCTCATTGAATTGCCATTTCCTTTTATAGTACCCGGCGGTCGCTTTCGCGAAATATATTACTGGGACAGTTATTTCACTATGCTGGGATTGCGTCTTCACGGCGAGGTGAAGATGATAGAAAATATGGTCGATAATTTTGCTTACCTCATTCAGGGTGTCGGACATATTCCCAATGGCAACCGAACTTATTACATAAGCCGTAGTCAGCCGCCTTTTTTTTCGTTGATGGTGGAATTATTAGCCAAGGCCAAAAACGACGACAACATCTATATAAAATATTTGCCGGCGCTGCAGAAAGAATATGATTATTGGCAATTGGGCGGAAAAGATCCGTTGAAAGCCAGCTTCCGTACCGTGAAGCTGGAAGGCGGAGAAACACTCAATCGTTATTTTGATGAAAGTCCGACCCCCAGACCCGAGAGTTATGCAGCGGATATCCATGCCCGAGAAAAGAGTGGCCAGCCTGCGGAACAATTTTTTACTAACATAAGGGCTGCCTGCGAATCGGGTTGGGATTTTAGCAGTCGCTGGTTTGCGGATCATCGGAACCTTTCCAGCATTGAAACGGTCAACATCATTCCTGTCGATCTGAATTGTTTGATGTATAAACTGGAAAAAGTATTGGCGAAAACATATTCAATTCAAAGGAAAATCAGCGAATCGAAAATGTTTGAAATAAATGCGGAGAAAAGATGGGAAGCCATTATTAGATACTGCTGGAATGAAAAACAATTTTTCTTTACCGACTACCATTGGGAAAAAAGAACTGTGATAGACCATATTTCTGCAGCAGGTCTAACCCCCTTATTTATTGCTGAGGAGGATTTTTCTTTTATTAAAAGCAAAACGGACCAGATAGCCCATACTGTTTCAACATATCTGGTGCAACCCGGTGGTTTGGTCACGACAACCATTCCCAGCGGTCAGCAGTGGGACTGGCCCAATGGATGGGCGCCGTTGCAGTGGATGGCGGTCATGGGCCTCGATAAATTGGGTAAAGACGATATGGCCAAAAACATTGCACAACGCTGGGTTTCTCTCAATGAGAAAGTGTTTGCCGCTACGGGAAAAATGATGGAGAAATACGACGTCGTGGATACTACGAAGTTGGCCGGCGGTGGTGAATATGAAAGTCAGGAAGGGTTTGGCTGGACGAATGGCGTATATCTCGCATTGAAAGATTATTTGAAAAATCCGTCAGGGTAATTTGTTCGTTGATTTTATCTCCAGCATAATTTTATATTGTGCATTAACAATGGCCTGATTAAAACCATGCGCCGCACCAGGTATTAATATATATTTTTTATCCGGCGCCTTCAAAAGATCATAATAAGGTTTGGAATAATCTTTAGAAGTAAGAATGTCTTCTTCTCCCTGAATAAGGTACACAGGTATCTTAAAATGCAACGCCGATCGCGAAAAATGAATGCCAGCCATCATGCCGTTCACCTGCAATGTTTTGTCACCTGTATAATTTACAAAAGAATAATCGTCGCCATCCTCACGATCCTTTTCATCCTTGATGTTATCATATGAAACCGGCATTTTCCAGAATGATTCGGGTGCAGTAATGGAATGTTGCTTTTCATATTTTTTTATGACCCGCATCAGCTGACCATAACTTCTCGACCTGTCGTAAGGCGGGAGACCCAGTTTGTTTAAAAGGGCGATCGAACTCGTGTCGCCTGCCATGGCGGCGAGTTGCAAAACCTTGTTGTAAATAGGAGGAAAATATGCAAGGGGATCTACAATCTGCGAATGACCCACATACGCATAAAATAAATCAGGCCGCTGCACCGACATCGAAACGCCCAGCACAGAACCCCAGGAACTTCCGAATAAAATAAGTTTTTGTTTGCCCAGATATTGCAGCAGATATTCACTGACCGCGATGCCATCTGCCGTCATCTGGTCCAGTGTGAGCGGATTGGCCTTTAAATAAACAGGATCCAGTTCCTTCGGAGCGTGTTGTCCGAAGGTTTTTGCCGTCCCGCGCTGATCCCATTGGACGATGATAAAATCTTTTTCCCAGCCGCCATAGATGGCTTCAGAAAAAGGACTCAATGCACTGCCCGGACCTCCGTGCAGGAATAAAATGACAGGTTTTGACGGGTCCCCGTGAATGGTGATCCATTGATCGATTCCATTGACCGGAATGAATTTTTCCTCTGAAATAATTTGCCGTCCCTGTGCGAATTCTGGCAACGTAATAAAAAACAGAGATAACAGTATGTAAATTCTCATAAGTATGATTCTGATAAATGCCGAACCAGGCTGATTTTCCGGGAGGCGAAGATACAATGACGAAACCCTGACAGGAAATTCTTTACGGCAAAAGTAGATGGGGAAAACAGATAACCCTGAAGTGGATAAAAAAATCTTTCGGAAGACTAGTACTTTTTGCCTTCGGAGCAGTCTTTATATATGTCAGCATCATAAAGCGCACACCGATGAAACCAGATTATCCCACAAAAGTCTTTTACGATCAAAGAGAGGATTATGCCCTGCTTGTACAGTCATTGGCAACCGAAGCTTTTTGGCTATAGGTTCTTCAGATGCGATCTGACCTATTACCTTTTATATTCATAAGCAATCATTCCTGGTAATCAGGGTTTGTTTTTACTCACCCTGTTAATGTATTCTCATGCGACAGTTTATTGTCCATTTCAGGGGTTTGTGTCTACAGACCCTTCTATTTAATTCACGTTAAGGTTTCGGTTTTGTAAATATACCGGGGTAGTGTCTACTCTCCGGTTTTTTAAAAATGTAAACAAGTTTCTTTTTTTCGCTTCCAATCAAACCCTGAATAATGAATCAGATCCCGAATATTATGGGCCTGCGCGATGTGGGTATTAATGACATTGAAAGAGTGGGTGGGAAAAATGCATCGCTGGGCGAAATGCTCCGGCATCTCTCACCTCTGGGCATACAAGTGCCGGATGGTTTTGTGATCACGGTGAACGCCTACCGGTATTTTATTAATGCCAACGGGTTAGATACATGGATCACGGAGCGTTTGTCGGAAATCGATTTTGAAAATATGGAGTCGTTGCGGCGAATCGGTTTACAAATCAGGAGTAGTATCCGGAATGCGAGGTTTCCACATGAGCTCGCTTTGGAAATTATCGAACGATATCATCTGTTATCCCGTCAGTATCATCAGCCGGATACCGATGTCGCTGTTCGGTCTTCAGCTACCGCAGAAGATTTACCCGATGCAAGTTTTGCGGGTCAGCAGGAAACCTACCTAAATGTACGCGGACCGGCAGAACTCATCGATGCAGTGCGCAATTGTTTTGCTTCATTATTTACCGATCGTGCGATCAGCTATCGTCATAACCTGCAATTTGACCCGCTCGCTCTGGGCCTTTCCGTTTGTATTCAGAAAATGGTACGCTCCGACCTGGGTGTTTCGGGCGTGGCTTTTTCGCTGGACACGGAATCGGGCTTTAAAGACGTAGTTGTTATCAATGGTTCTTACGGACTCGGAGAACTGATTGTTCAGGGTGCCGTATCACCAGATGAGTTTGTTGTTTTCAAACCGAATTTAAACGGTCATCATGTTCCCATCATCGAAAAAAAGTTGGGCAATAAAGACCGGCTGATGGTGTACGGCGACGATCCCGATGAGCGCGTCCGGATTATTCACACCGAAAAATCAGCCCGGCATACATTCTGCCTCAAAGATGAAATGATACTGAAACTGGCGGAATGGGTTACCCGCATTGAGAAGTATTATAGTACGATCAAACGTACATGGTGCCCGGTAGACGTCGAGTGGGCGGTTGATGGTTTAACAGGTAGTTTATTTATCGTTCAGGCCCGGCCTGAAACGATTCATTCAAGAAAAAATCGGGATACGGTCACAGCGTACAGCATGTTGGCTCACCATGAGGAGCCGATATTAAAAGGTATTGCAGTTGGTGACAAGATTGCATCCGGCACCGTACACATTATGTATTCCCTTGACAAGCGCCTGATGGAAGGAAACGAATTCAAAGAGGGCGATGTGCTCGTAACAGATATGACGGACCCCGACTGGGAGCCCATCATGAAAAAAGCTGCAGCCATCATTACCAATAAGGGTGGCAGAACCTGTCATGCGGCTATTGTTGCCCGTGAGATGGGCGTACCGGCCATTGTGGGTTGTGGCCATGCGACAGACAAATTAAAATCGGCGCAGCTGATCACCGCGAGTTGTGGCGAAGGAGATATTGGTTTGGTGTACAATGGAAAGCTGGAATATTCTTTAACAAATACCGATCTGAAATCTTTACCGGAAATCAGTACCCGGCTCATGCTCAACGTCGGTTCACCCGGAATGGCTTTTCATTATGCACAGATGCCTCATAAAGGAGTTGGTCTCGCAAGAGAAGAATTTATTATCAATAATTATATCGGCATACATCCGCTTGCCCTGCTGACACATCACACCCTCCGGGATGAGAAACTGTCTGATGAAATCAACGAAAAAATCAGGGGTTTTGAAAACGGGGAGGAATTTTTTATTCAGAAATTATCTTTTGGTATCGCGAAAATAGCCGCAGCTTTTTATCCCGAAATGGTGATCGTCCGATTCTCTGATTTCAAAAGCAATGAATATAAAAATCTGCCGGGAGGAAAATATTTTGAACCCGAAGAGGAAAATCCAATGATAGGATGGCGCGGCGCATCGCGTTATTATTCTTCGGACTATAAACCTGCATTCGGTCTCGAATGCAGGGCCATCCGAAAGGTAAGGGAAGAAATGGGACTCAGCAATGTGGCAGTCATGGTTCCATTCTGCAGAACGGTAGAAGAACTGATAGAGGTTAAAAAAGTGATGAAGGAATACGGTCTCATTCGTGGCAGGAATAATCTGTTGTTATTTCTCATGGCCGAACTGCCTTCCAATATTCTGCTGGCATCAGCATTTGCGAAATATATTGATGGATTCTCTATTGGATCCAATGATCTTACCCAACTCACATTGGGACTGGATCGCGATTCATCCCTGGTGGCTCATCTCTACGATGAACGGAATGAGGCAGTGAAAATATTGCTCCGGATGTTGATCCGTGCGGCTAGAGAATCACATGTAAAAGTGGGGATTTGTGGTCAGGGGCCTTCAGATTTTCCTGACTTTGCACAGTTCCTGGTAGAAGAGGGAATCGATTCGATTTCCGTAACTCCCGATTCCATCGTGAAAACAATCAAAGCGATACATGCCATAGAAAACGGAATGAAACAACGGCTGTAACAGGGAATACTATGAACCGCGATGTGCTCACCCTCGAAGAATTTCGTAAACAGGAACTTCGCTCACTCCCGAATGCTACGGGCGAGTTAAGCAATCTCCTGCGCGATATTGCACTTGCAGCAAAAAGAGTGAATATAGAAGTGAACAAGGCCGGGCTCGTGGATATGCTGGGTCCGGCGGGATGGACAAATATCCAGCATGAATCCGTTCAAAAGCTCGACGAGTTTGCCCACAAACAATTTATGGAAGTTCTCCGGAGGGGCATAAGCTGCGCCGGAATTGCATCTGAAGAACGGGAGACTTTCATCGCCTTCGATGAAGAGCTCTGCAATCAGTCTAAGTATGTGGTGGTCATCGACCCGTTGGATGGCAGCAGCAATATTGATGTGAACATCAGCATCGGTACCATATTCGGGGTTTACAGGAGGCAGAGCCTGATGGGTCAGCCCTGCACGATCGATGACTTTTTACAGGAAGGTCAGCAACAAATTGCAGCAGGTTATATTATTTACGGTTCCTCTACCATGTTAGTGTACGCGACAAAAAGAGGCGTTAACGGATTTACGCTCGATCCGGCCATCGGAGAATTTACGTTGAGTCATCCGGATATCCAATGCCCGGCGGATGGAAAGACCTACTCTGTCAATCAGGGAAATTATTATTTATTTCCTGATCATGTCAAAAAGTATATCACGGGAATTCAGCGAAGATCTCATTTCGAAGGCGGCCCCTGTGGGTTGAGATACACGGGCAGCCTGGTGGCGGATATGCACCGCAATATGCTCAAAGGCGGAATTTTTCTGTATCCCGGAACATGCGGTAACCCGGAAGGAAAATTAAGGCTTGTATACGAGTGCAATCCCTTTGCTTTTATTCTTGGGATAGCCGGTGGAGATGTTACAAACGGAGCTGGGCAAATTTTGCAACTCAAACCCGAATCTCTCCACCAGCGTGTACCTTTCTTTGCAGGAAGTCATTTGATGATGAATGATTTTAAAACATATTTATAAAAAAGTATGATTTCGAAATGCCTTTGGAAACATCACAAAAAAACGAGCCGTTTATAAAAAGGCATATTATTGTACTATGATTACGCCTTTGATAGCTATATTGATCATGGTGGTGGTTATTACTTTTATTGCACTGTATAAAAAACCGCGCAGGAAATTTAATTTACCTGCGGGGTATAAAAAAATGTTGGAGGAACATGTGGCTTTTTACAAGGCTTTGGATGACGCAGCCAGAATAAAATTTGAGGAGAAACTGAAAGATTTTCTGGGCTATATTTCGGTAACAGGTGTGGATACTGAAGTAAACGATCTGGATAGATTGCTGGTGGCATCAAGCGCGGTCATACCGATATTTGGCTTCCCCACCTGGAGATATCATAATCTGAGCGAAGTGCTATTGTACAAAGACCGTTTTAACGCGGAAAATTATTCGGCGTCAGGCAGGGGACGTGATGTTCTGGGCATGGTGGGAACCGGGGCGATGCAAATGCAGATGATTTTGTCCAAGCCCGATCTTTACAAAGGATTTGGCATACCAGGAGGGACGGAAAATACAGGCATTCATGAATTTGTTCATTTGCTTGATAAGGAAGACGGCGAGGTGGACGGAATGCCGGAAGCCCTGTTGAGTAAAGCGTATGCCATTCCCTGGTTAAAGATGATGGCAGATAATATTACTAAAATGAAAGCATCCAAATCAGACATTAATTTATACGGCACTAAAAATAACGCGGAGTTCTTCGCTGTTGCGTCGGAATATTTTTTTGAGAATCCCAAACAATTCAAAGAAAAACATCCGGAATTATATGCGATGTTATCTAATATATTCAGGCAACAACCTCAATAAACAGAACAGTCCATGTCCGTTTTCGTTACAAAAAACAGGGGTGGCTAATTCATTAGATATTATATATCAGTACGTTTGCAATATGGAACAGGGATTGAAGTAATAAAACACTTGCAAACGAATATCTTCCATATCACCCTCTATGACATTGCGATACTTGGAACCTTATTTATTGGTTTCACGTTTGTCGCGCTTTTATGGTTCACTGGACGCCAATCCCGCACGTTCGGGACCAATCCCGCAGTCGCGGGGCAGGCCGCCAACCGCCAACGGCCAACTGCTAACGGTTACCTCGCTCTCGCCTTCCTCACCATCATTTTATGGATAGTGAAGCTGCTATTAATAAATATCGGAGTAACTGCATGGATTCCACAGTGTTCACTCGCGCTCGGGCCGCTGATTTATTTTTATTCGCTAAAGATTACACAGCCGCAATATAAATTTCGAACAAGGGACCTGCTGCATTTCATTCCTTTATTACTGCAACAGGGCATGTCTTTTAATTTCATCCTGCAGTCACTGACTACCATTTCGCTGATCGGTTACCTGTATTTTTCTCACAGGCTGATAGAAGATTTTTACCAGAAACAAAAATTTGATGGAGGGGAGCGTGCCCGTAGGGAATTGAAGTGGCTCGACCGACAGCTGCTGGGTTTCGGATTTTTATGGATACTCTGGTTATTGGGGACTGACATATATTATCCTTTGAATCTGCTGTTGGGGATTTTGCTGGTCTGGATGGCGGCATCGGCTTATTTGAGGAAAGATGAAGACAACTCCAGGTCAGTGCTACCCGGGGAACTTTGGCAAAAAGGTATCTGGCTGAAGAAAGCCATGGAAACCGGACTTTATTATCAGGACGCGGAGCTGAGTTTGTCCTCGCTGGCCAAATCGTTGGGTATCCATCCCCATGAACTGTCACGCATTATCAATCTGGCGCTCAACAAAAACTTCCATGAGTTCATCAATGAATACCGGATCAGGGAGGTAACGCGGAAAATGAAGAACCCCGACAATGCGCGGCTGACCCTGCTGGGTATCGCTTTTGACGCCGGCTTCAACTCAAAAGCTACTTTTAACCGCACTTTCAAGCAGATCATCGGGAAAAATCCGGCAGAATACATGAGCGACCTGAAAAATAAGCGCTCAACTTATGATTTGAGACCTTTCACCCGTTCGGCGGGTGTAATATCGTATCTCAAATCACCACCGATGTTTAAAAACTATTTCAAGATCGCCCTGCGCAACCTGGTCAGGAATAAAGTGTATTCTTTTATCAATATCGCTGGATTGAGCCTGGGTCTTGCTTCTGCCATGCTGATCATCCTCTATGTGAAGGACGAAGTGAGTTATGACCGCTTTTTTAAGGGGGTGAACCAGATTTACCGGGTCACATCCCAGGGCTTCAACAAAAAACAAAATAAAGTCGAGTATACCAGCAACACGGGTTATCTGCAGGGTCCCCGCTTTACGGCACATGTTCCGGAACTTTTATCCTTCGTTCGTATACAGAGTGGGAGAGATGATATCAGAAAAGGCACCGACATAAGTTCGCATGATGTGTTGCAGGTGGACTCGAATTTCTTTTCCATGTTCAGTTTTCCGCTCACCGAAGGAAACCCCAAAACCTGTCTGAAGGAACCACATAGCGTGGTGCTTTCTGTGGACGAGGCAAAACGACAATTTGGAACCGCCGACGCGCTGGGAAAAACACTGATGGTAAAGGGCGACAGCAATTTTATTCCTTATACCGTTACCGGCGTGGCCAGGAAGTGTCCGCAAAATTCCTCCATTAAATTCGATATCCTGATACCTGTCGCAGAATCTGCAGCTGAATCGCAAAACGATGAGAACTGGTTTAATATTTTCCTGAACACATTTGTTGTTTTGCCACCTGGTGCAAATGTTAGCACCGTGGAAAAGAAAATGCAACAGTTTTACAATGAAGACACGAAGCAGATTATCAAAAACGAAAGAGCAAAGTTCGGAGATGACGTGGACAATTGGTTGTCGAAACCCACCCTGCAACCTTTCCTGGATATGCATCTGAATAAGGATATGCCGGCAGATAATGGTCTTTCTGATTCCAGCAATCCCGTTTACTCTTATATTCTTTCAGGCATTGCGCTGTTCGTTTTACTGATCGCTTCCATCAATTTTGTAAACCTCACCATCGCACGGTCCGTTAAACGTGCTAAGGAAATCGGGATCCGCAAAGTAGTAGGCGGAGAAAAAAGACAACTCATCCTGCAATTTCTGGGTGAATCCTTTTTGCTTTGTTTTCTCGCCTTTGCACTGGCCGTACTCCTGGTGCTCCTGGTGTTGCCTGTTTTTAATGATCTCTCGAACAAGTCTCTTGCCCTGTCTTATTTATTCGATATAAAACTGGTGGCAGGTTATATATTACTATTTCTGCTCACCGGTTTTATGGCGGGCTTTTATCCCGCATTGGTTTTGTCGGGATATAATCCGGTGCAAACTTTATACAGCCGTTTTCAGCTGAGCGGCAAAAATTATCTTCAGAAGAGTCTGGTGGTATTGCAATTTTCCCTGGCATCTTTTCTGATCATCGCAACATTCTCCATCTATTCGCAATTCCAGTTTCTTACTTCCCAGAAATTAGGATATGACGACAGCAACCTGGTTACTTTAGGCATCCAGGGATCAAAACTCAAAGGGCTTGTTACATTCAAAGACGAGCTGTTGAAGAATCCCAATTTCACGGATGTGACTTTTAAAAACGGGGGAGACTGGGGAACGATCGCAAGAGTAAATGCAGATTCCACCATCATGTTTCAATATGACATCGTCGATGAATCTTATATACCGATGCTTAAAATTGCCATGCTGAAAGGCAGAAATTTTTCCAGGGATTTTCCGTCAGATTCCAGCCATTCCGTACTCGTAAACGAAACCTTCGTTAAGCAGGCAGGATGGAAAAACCCGATTGGTCAAACCGTTAATTTCTGGTACAACAAAGAAGTGTTCACGGTGATTGGAGTGGTTAAAGACTATCATTACCATTCTTTAAATGAAAAAATCGGCCCACAGTTGTTTACCATGAAAGCAGGAGACCAGTACAGGATGGCTTTGCTGAAAATCAGGCCCGGAACAGAAACGGCGAGCCTGAAATATCTTCAGTCTGCATTCAAACGGTTTTTCCCGATGATGCCTTATAGTTATAGTTTCAGGACAGATGATAATTATAAAAGTTATGAAGCAGAAAGAAAATGGAAACAGATCATGTTTTTCAGTGCCGTGCTCACCATATTTATTTCCTGCATTGGGTTGTTTGGGTTGTCTGTGCTGTCTGCCGAAAGACGAATAAAAGAAATTGGCATCCGCAAAGTACTGGGTGCTTCCGTAAACAGTGTGGTAGCCATTCTCTCAAAAGATTTTGTGAAATTAGTCTTGCTGGCCTTGCTCATCGCGATTCCTCTCGGCTGGTATGCCGTTAACAAATGGCTGCAAAATTATCCATACCGCATCGACATCAGCTGGAAGATTTTTGCGGTGGCGGGTAGCCTCGTCATTTTTATTGCGCTGGTGACCGTGAGCTTTCAGGCGCTGCGATCTGCGATGGCGAATCCGGTGAAAAGTTTGCGTTCAGAATAGGCGTAAGGCTTAAGGCTTAACGCTTAACGAGGAACGCTCAACGCGGAACGCTTAACGCGGAACGCCCTACCATGGCACAGTTTTTATACCATATAATGATGATACTAAAAACACGTAGCCATGAGTAATCCGGATTTTCATTTATCGAATATGGTACTTAGCAAAACATATCCATTACTGAATCATGGATCTCCTTTTCCCATTATACAAATAGACGAAGAGGGGCAAAAAGCACTATGCTCATTTGCAGATGTTGGCGACGAGCTAAAAACATCCTGGTTTGACTACAACGACCTGGTATTGGTGAACATCACAGAGGAAGCGGCTTTTTAAGACAATTACATCACATCATCTCTGAAGGAGGTTTCCATCGCGGATCGTATATTTTGCCAGCCACGCAGATTTTTCTCCAGGCATTTTAATTGCGTGATAATCGTCCGGCATATCGATAAGATGTTTTTTCTGATCATGCCTGGGTTTTATAGTAACCTGAACTTTTTTATCATTATTTTCTATCGGTGTATCGCAGACCGCAATGATTTTATCCATTGCGTTGATGATGACGATTGTCTTTTTGCATCCATCTTCATGTTATTGACCGAGGATCGGACGTATCCATTTTGTCGATTTGAAATACATGTTCGTCGGTTATCTTATTTCTTTTCGGTTTAATCAATAATCTTTAATTCTTAAAAGCGTGAGCCATTATATTTTTTGTTTTATGGCTCACCGCTTTGGTCTTAAAATATTTATAAAAACAAATTGTTATGATAACTCATATAATTGGCGAACCAGATACGGATGACGACAACAATCCCATTTTTGTTCGACGAATGCAAATACAATCTTCAGACCTGCCATCAATTTTGGGCTATATTCCTGACTCCCCAATTTATTATGAGATGGACGGACAAGGCGGTCAGCCAACACTATATTGGCAGTATTTTCCAAATGGGATGATAGTTTGGAGCTTCAATACTTGCGCTCATGTTTTATATGGGCCCATCCTGGACTATTATGCAACACTTGGTCAATTTAAAGGATCGCTTGGATCACCCAGGACCGATATTACTACACTGCCGGATCAGGCAATTTATGCTGTATTTGAAAATGGAGTTTTATATATGGCCCCGGGTGACCAGGTGGTGCAATTAACTCCCTTATCAAATGGCCTTGTGATTTCTGAGGCAAAAGTAGATCCCAGTATTGACGGAATAACAAAATTAGCTCAGGATACCATGAATAGCGTTGCGGCATCTTCCATAAAGTCTGACCCTAACCTCAGTCAAAATGTTTCCGGAATCATCGCAACGCTTTGGTTTAATTCGATGGCTCCGGGAGGTTGTATGAATCCAGGCTTTAACTCTCCGGGTGTTGATCTGCTTCCCGCTCACGTTTTCAACGCCCATCTAAATATTTTAGCCACCGGATGTGCGAGCAACACCGGTCCCATCAATGCGGATATGACAATAACTGTCAGGCTAAATATTCAGTCAAATTCTGTCAGTGCGACCATGGTCACTTACAACATCTATCACGTATCAACTTTTGATGGCCTTGGTGATGATAAATTAAGGGATGCCCTGACCACAGCCTTTAACAGGCAATATTCCCATAATCTCTTTAATCAAAATATACCTCCGGGCATTAATATTTTGGCTGCATTAATTGACCCTTTTGGCAATGTTTCCATATACATTGAACCCATCTGCACGTCCAATAATGTCATGGCATCACGTAAATTCTCTCCATATGCGGGACTCGAACTTCATCATGTAAGGCAATTTCGGGATGAGTTACTAAAATCACCTGGTGACTTTCAATCCCTTGTTCAAATGTATTATTTGTTTTCGCCTCTTTTACTGGCAGCGATAGAAAACACCGAAGATCGTGAAACATTAAAAACGATTCTTTCAAAGTTTCTGGAGGACAATTTTAATTCGAATAGTAACATTAAAAAATTCATGAGCGAAATGCATGAAATTCCGGGTGAATTGAAAAAATGGACAACCAGATTGGAAAAATCGAAGACGAGAAAGCAAGAAATAAAGCTATCTGATAAGGCAATTGACTTTATTCGTAAGAACATGACCGGTGACAACTCGTTTGAAAAAATTGTAAAACGCTTTAAGCAATCCCTTGATGATGAGATTCGTACACTTTAAGATGAGCCAATTTTTGGTACGTCAGGTTGTATTTTTATTAATAAAGTGGAGTAGTTGGATCAAATTTTCATCAAAAGCTGCTACTAATCGTACAGAAAAGAACAGCATTACATTAGGATCTACTATTGCAATATGGTTGATAAATCGTTATCGCGCCAATAAACGATTGCATGCTCGTCCGGTTTGTCGCTTTACACCGTCCTGTTCTGAATATTTGATCATGGCGATTCATAAATACGGGCTTTGGAAAGGACTGCAATATGGTGGAAGACGACTTAAAAAATGTGTCCCTTTTGGTGCTTCCGGATTTGATTTTCCCTAATCTCAAATATTTTGGGTAATTGTAAAAAATATTTTTATGAAAAGAAAAGAACTGTTTATAAAAAATCTAAGAATTAAAAGTTTTCCATTACCTCCAAAAAATTTTATAGCACTGAATGCAAGTGAAAAAGAAATGATGTTATATGGTATTGCGCCAAAGCCTGATCCGGTTAAGCAACCGAAACTTTATTCCAGGTGGAGGGAGGTCTATTCAAAACCGCTTGAATATGTAGAGGTGGGGCTTCAGGAAAACGCTGATGTGAAAAATAAAAGACATGACGATTTATCTGCGAGTAATAATTTGGTTGAAGAGCAATGGAGTGGTCTTGTATTTCCAGATTACGAAGAAGTCGGTTTGTATAGTTATGTAACGGCCACCTGGACTGTCCCGAATCCTGTTACTCCGCCGGGAAAAGGTGATGGTCAATGGTGCGATTCAAGTGCCTGGGTAGGCATAGGTGAACAACAGCATGAGGTGTATGATTTACCGCCTGAATCCGAATACGTTCTCCAAATAGGTACACACCATGGGGTTCAATGTATCAATGGTCAGATGAATACAAATATCTATCCCTGGGTTCAATTGTATCCCGAAGCGGAGGCGCGATTATCATTAACCAGTTTACAAGTGTACGCTGGAGATGTTGTGTCGGTTATGCTATGCCTTACGTCGGGCACAACGGCAAGTTTTTATTTTGTAAATGAAACAACCCATAAACATACATCGGGAACGATTGAGGCACCTGCAGGTACGGATTTGTGGGGACTTTGTACTGAATGTATTTTGGAACGTCCTACCATTAATGGTCAACTGAATGCGTTGGCCGACTATGGGGATATTATTTTCAGCAATGTATATGCCGGAACACGGGATGGGCATACGCAATTAGCTACTGATGGATTGCTTGTCGACATGCAGGACCTTGTTACAGGGGCCATAAATTCAAAAGCTTCGCTCATTGGCGAAAATGTAAAGTGCGAATTTGTTGTATTCGATCAGATTTGTATGGGATGGAAGGGGTATAATGATGACCAGGGAATTTATTTTGCATTTTATAATGGATTTTACTGGTTGCCCCAGCAAAATCTGGCCGGATCTGCTTCCAGTACAGGGCCCGCTATGTTATATGCGCTCGAAAAAATTTATATGGTTTGGAAAGGCGCTGATGATGATCGGCAGATTTACTATACTATGTTAAAAGGCGATCTTTTTAATCAGCCAAAAATAAATCCGCAGCAGATTATCCCCGGAGCTTTCACCATGTCAAAACCTTGTATAACGCTCTTTAATCAATCTCCCATCGCTGCCTGGGCCGGAGGTGCAGATGATGATAAAGGAATTCATTATGCCGTTCTTTCAGAATCTGTCATAGAGCAATGGCAGACTCCCCGGACGATACCAGGAGTCGGAACAAGTTCTTCACCGGACATGATCGTTTTCAATTCGGTGCTTTATGTTGCATGGAAGGGTGTAGACGATGACCAGGGAATCTATTGGACCTGCTCTGCCGATCTTTATAACTGGGCGCCACAAAACAGAATAAGAAACGTTGCAACAAGTGGTAGTCCGAGTCTGACTGTATTTAACGGAAAACTTTATATTGCATGGAAGGGGGCAGGCAGCGATACGGCAATATATTACTCATATTGGCTCGGCGGCAACAATTGGGAACCGCAACAGGTGGTTAACAACATCGGAACCGCGGTTGGTCCTGCTTTAATTTCTTTTAGTGATCAACTATGTATGGGTTGGAGAGGAGAGGGAGATGATCAGGGAATATATTATTCATTTTATGATGGAATCAATCCATGGTCACCGCAGCTACTGGTAGAAGGGATTGCAAGCAGCTCTTCACCTTCGTTAACGCCGATCATTTAAAAAAGAAAAAATAAAGGAGATTGAATTATTCAAACGCAGCCACATTGTCTCGCTAAACCATAATAGATTTAAATCCCGGGGAGCTGACAACGTGAAGTCGTACTTTTAATTGAATTCATAAAGCACGTGCAAAGATCAAGACGAAGCATTTGGATTAATTAAAAGTGTCGTCGAAAAACATCGTCATTGCCTGACAAATGTCAAAGCATAGGACTGATAGCTACGGCCAAAGCTTGTAGACGAGGTTGAGTCCAAACTGTAAGTATGGGAGGTTATGGTCATCGTATCTCCAGAAATGGAAAATACCACACCTACTGCACTCCCTATGGGCGCCGGCCCTGCGGTTAGTGGTATACCTGGTCCATCTAAATACATGGAATCGGATCCAAAAATTTCAAATTCAGAAGTAACATTACTGGTGTTCACCGGATTGGAGAATATATAAGTTGTATCAGAGAGCAATACGCTATTCTGATAGATAGTTATTTTTTCTTTATACTGAGGATTTACAAAAATGCTGTCGGAGCTGATGGAATTTCCAGTAAAGGTTAGGTAACCCCCGGTTGCTGTGGAAACGGAAGTCTGATATTCAATTTGTTCTACCGTTGTATCTTTTCTTTGAAAAGCTACATCACTACTCAATGTGCCGGTATAACCTGTAAATTCCCATTTACCTGTCAAGTTTGCAGGACTTTGATGGCTATTTTTGGTGCATGCAACGATGCAGATCAAAAACAAAGCTCCGGTCGCGCTGGATAAAGTGACTTTCATTTGAAGTTTTTTCCGGAACGTCAAAGTTAAATTGTTATTGTTTTGATAACTTAAAAATTGAATTGATTCACCGAAAACGATTCATAAAGTTGAGTAAGGGTCATTCTTCATTTTCCAGAGAGATTTTTTATTTCTTGAGTTTACCTCGTTAATCCAAAAAAGAAAAATAGTAATTGCTAAACGTGCAATCCACAGCTTCTTATAATATTTATTTAGCGAAGAGCAAGATCGAATATTTGGGTGAGGCGTTACTTTCCCTATTCCATTAACAATATGATTGGTCTATATTTGATTTCTACTAATAGTATGACCAATATAAAGAGATTTAAAAGTTGCTCACTACATTGAAAAAGAATAAACTGTCAGGTGCGGGAAAATTTGTAATTTTTATATCCTTATCCATTCTTATTTATGGTCTTTTTAAGACTACCATTGGAGGATATTTTTTAAAAAAAAAATGGTGTTTGTGGTCAAGCCATATTATATAGAGAGACTTTTGGAGGTAAAACATCGCCGGACTTTGTATACGACTATTGCTTCTTAACTACAATTCTTTCTTCGTTTCCAAGCAGGACGCCGTCGAAAAACTTCTTTACTTCGGCATAGTCGCCTGCGGGTATTTTGTATTCGTTCAGGACAACTTTTGCGACGGAATAAATCTGGTGGGATTTATCATCATACCAGCTTTTGGATAAATAGCTTGCATATTTGCAGCTGTCGCTTACTGCCTGTGGCAATGCGTCCACCGTATAACCATCCGGAAGTTTTATGAGTGTTGTGTCTATTTTTAAAAAAGGACATCCAAAATAAAAATCCTGTTTGCGATGATCGGCCTTTGGAAGTTTTGTTTGCCAGATCTCCATTATAAAAGGACGTAAAAACATTTTACTCGATGTTTTTAATTCGGGTATGGATTCCAGTTGCTGGTCAAGGTCTATGAGAAGGTTATTTCGCGGATCGGTTGTGTCGAAAGTAATCTGATCCGGATCTTTAAACCCCCATCGCTGAATCATAAATGACTTTTGCTCGTCCACTTTTTCATCTTTCAGTGCCAGTAATTCATCCTTGTATTCACCATGGGCACAGAACACTGTATTTGTTTTTCCGGATCCGTCATCGTGAAGGTCGATGGTGGTATATGCTTTAATAATATTTTCATTCGCACGACTTCTTGGCGTGGGTACCAACACGCCACCATTTTCGGTGATCAGCAGCGCGTTTCTGTTTTCAGTAAAACTGCCCAACACACCGAAGTCGGCAATCCTGCTGGTACATTCCAGCCAGGTGGTATCTTTTTTCCCTGGAATGCACACAATTACATGATTAAACTGATCACTGGGGAACGATGGATCTACTGGTTCATCATTACTCTTGGCATTCACGATTGCCAGGTAACTCTTAATGCCAACAGATCTTAATACCGTTACCATATAATTGCTCAGCCCTTTGCAGTCGCCGTATTTTTTGGCGTCTGTTATATCCGCACTGATCGGTTTGAAACCACCGATTCCCAGCTGTATGCTAACATATCTAAAATTATTTTGAAGATATTTATAAAGGATCTTTTCTTTTTCGGTATCACTTGTAGCATTCCTTACCATCTGGCGATAAAAATCTTTTCGTTGTGGTGAAAGTGAATCTACGCCCTTGAGCAGCTCACTGTACCATAACCCAAAATTTTTCCAGGACGACAAATCCCCGGTATACCGGTCTAATTTAAACTTGTTGGGCGCCAGAAATACAGAAGGATACCTGCTCTCGTAGCTTACGGCATTTTCCTCATATTTGATCGGCGGCATGTTTGTTACGGCCCAAGAATACACTTTAAAATCTCCATCTTCGCTGATCGTGGGATCCAGTTTAATATTCTTTTCATTATATCTCAGATCAATAGCCTTGTTAATTCTTGCAGTAAAACTGGAATTTTCTATTCCCTCCTCGGATTGCGTGATATGATAAGTCGGGTAAATTAAAATTCCTTTGTATTTAATTTTATAATCTGTTTCTACGGTGATAGGATATGAGGCGGCTCTTATTTTAAGGTAATAGGTTTTATAGTCATCCAGGAATTCTTCGACACCCGAAACGGCGTCGAGATCATGAATTTTGTACTTATTAATTGTTTTACCAGCCGCATCATATACTTTTATTTCAATATCATCCAATACTTGAAACCTGTCGGTTTCCATAGAAAAGAACAACTCATCCCTACCGTTTTTATTTAGCACAGTTGCCAGCCGATAAACATGCAGTTTGGCCTCGTCAATATCGGTAACCTCAAATTCGATATTTTCCTTGCGTACCACTACATCTGCATTTTTTCTCAATTCCGGTGCTATACTGGCTGTATCGAGGCGAATACCTTGTGCATTCAGGTTTGCCCGATACACCGGTAAAGTCAGTAAAAGAATGTATATACGCTTCATGATTTTATGGTAGTGAATCAGTTTTCTTTTTTAATTACTATCTGTTCGTTTAGCATACCGAATAATTTCTTATAAAACTCACTGAAAGGGGGATACTCACTAGCCGTAAAAACAGGTTTTTTAAATTCCAGTGTAATGCGCATATTCAACAGGTTGTCCTGTGCTGCAATGCGACGCGTAAAAATGATGCTGGTATCCGGCATAATCATTTTAATGTCTTTCGGCAACTCGTCAAATGTGTATCCATCAGGAATAAAGAATGTCTCCGCTATGGTTATGTTTTTGTTCGCTCCAAAAAATATATCTGAAAATCTGCGATCCGCAGTAAATGGATTTTTCTCCAGACCAGTGAAAAGGTTAGTTGAAAAATATTTGTATTTACCTGACGCGCTGAGTTTCGTATTAAACCAGACTTTTTGTATCAGTGGGAGTGTGTCAGATGATTCGTTTTCAATTATACTGCTGTCCACATGAACCGACGCATTTCTGGAACTAAAGTAGTTTTCTATGAATTTTTCTTTTCCCTCTTTCAAATTTTCCATACGTTCTACCCGGGAGTAGTCGTAACTGTTGAAGTTCACTTCACCTGTCAATATGCCCTGTTCGTCAATATTTCCCTGAATCAGCACCAGGTCCTTGAACATACTGTTCTCGTCCCACAACGTGCGCCAGCCCCATTTAAACGTGTCAAACTTTTCGATAACCAAACCTTCAGAGTAATTTACTTCCCAGGGAATCAATTTGGGTGAATTGTATTTGTCTGTTGCATCAAGCACATACTCCTTACCGTTGACGACCACCAGGGCCATAACCACATTGAATTGTCGCCAGTTGGGAGTCTCAAAATTTACCCGTCCGTTATTACGCGAACTTACCAATACAGGATATGCTTCAAGTCCGGCATCCTTCAAAAGATTAACCAGTATCAGATTTATTTCTCCACTCGTGCCTTTTTTATTTTTCCAGGCCGTCTTAACACCATCGAGTGCCCATATGTTGGAGCGACCGTTCCAATGCATATTATCCCTTACATACCGGTAAATGACGTTCATTCTTTTTAGAGAGTCGGTTATTTTCCTGAGGCTGTCTTCTAGATCTTTTGTTCTTGGAATATTTTTAGTCAGTTGCTGACCAAAATCTTCGTCCAGCATCAGATCATTGACAACCGATGCCCAGGTGCGTGTTAAACTGGTTCTATGACCATTCAGTGTATAGGCAGTAATTTCCGGTTCTATTCTTTGCGTATAATCTTCTTCACATGTCATATAAGGTTCGTCGCGAAAAGCAGGCACATCGGTCATGGTGAAAATGCTGATCTTATTTCTGCCATCTGTAGTGTTGGTTTCCGTATAATGCAGCGTACAATGTGGGCGACAGGCGAGCTCAATATCGTCAGGGAAATTCACTTTAAACCTGCTGAACTTCACGGGAATCGATTCCTGAAAATACCAGTCTCTGAGTCCGGTAGAAATCGTCCCCTTGATTTTATAAGTATATTCTATTACTGAGCCGGTGCGTACGTCGGGGAAGGTGAATATTTTTTCAGCAATTTTTTTATTTATGTCTTTGTCAACGATTGTCTTTTTATCGAGTTTGCTAATTATTATATTGCCGGAGCCATCCAAATTGTAAGTCTGAGCATCAACGATCTCGATTTTATCTCCTTCTTCCTGTCCCTTCGGGTAAGGGATTTTAATATTTGCCTCATCCAATCCCTTATTCTTAAATATTTTGATGCGTATATGACGTTCTATTTCTGAATAAACAGAATAGGGGTATAGTTTTCCCAGTACGTCTTCCACGTCGAAGAGCACAAGTGCTTCGGCGCTTTTATCAAAATCGCATTCTGTCATCTGCAATGCTGATTTATCGATATTTCCGAACTCGGGGATACTGTCATTTGACTGGGAGAAAGCACAATAGCCGCAAAATAAAGCGGGTAAAAGAATGAATAAGGGGAGCTTCATCGGTTGTTGGTTTTATCCTGCTTTATTGGAATAGCAGAACATAGTCAAATGCACAATCAAAGGATAATGTATAACAGCCTAATCGGGAAATTATTGTTCTTTTGCTACTACTTTACCGGTTGGTTTCAATGCGTTAAACTGGTCAATATCAGGGAACCAATAATCGTCTTCTAAAATACACAGATAATTGATCTCTTACTTCAAACAGTTAATTTTTATTAATTTTTTCGCTCCTGATTTTGTTGCCTGGAAAACAGTTGCTGTTTAGAATTCCCTGCACGTTGATTGACCTACATAAATACCCTTAGTCGAAACTGAGTTTTACAAAATCATGTTCTGTTTTTGGTCATAACGTATTGACTTCTGTCAACTAATCGCATAATACGTGCTAAAAGTAAAACTTAAGGTGCGGAAAGATTTTGAATATATCGGGGTTTGTATATCTTACCGGCGAATAAATTCAAACCCTTTAAAAAATCAAACGATGCTCCGCCAGAACCTGACGTTTCTTAGTCTTTTTGCAATTTCTTTATTTTTCTTTTCCTGCAGTAAAACGAATTCCAGTCCGCAAGTAACACCTCCGGTTCTCGGAACCATGAATATCAACGTATCTTATCCGGCACAGGCAAGTCAGTTCGAATTGATAGTGAGTGAGCCAGGAGGAACAGTATTGCTCGATACCCTCGCGCCAACCAACACACCCATTATAGCATCGCTCAAAACAAATAGTGATGTGGTAGATCTTACCACGGTGATATCTCAGGGAGGAGGTTTCTTTAGCGTGAACACTATTAAAAGCATCGATGCTTCAACACTTACAGGATTAACCCCAGGAAGTTACTTCATCAAAACCAAAATAGGTGCTACTACGCCGGCTTCGCTTTTTTACAATAATATCCCCAACGGATTAATTACCGGATCCAATAGTTTTGTGTTCACGAATTACCCGGACAATTCTATTACCTCCTCGCAGGCTAGTCCGGCAAACAATACCGTAGCACTGAATTACCTGAATTATACCGGCAATTATGCTTATATGATCATTCCTTCAGCCGGACTGTATAACCTTCATATGCAGACGAATGCCAAAGACACAGTCGATTGCTCTCACATGGACACCGCGATAGCTCTTACATTCAATCGCCCTGCACCCTTCACGGTCTCATCGCTCTACTCCAGGTTTCTCGGAATTCCCGATACAACAGACTTGACCAAAATGATAGCATTCACTTCTGTATATACGGAAACAAACAGACCAGGAGTGGATTTACAATACGCAGGTGTACCCGTTGAAAAATATGAATTGAATGTAAACGCCACCAATGCCAGCAACGACAATATCAACTATTACTGTTATAGCAATACCATTCCGCTCACATTACCCTTTCCTTCAGAGAGTGATTATTCATTGACCTCTACCCAGAATGATAATGTTGCGGTGAGTTTCCCGAATACGAAACCGACCTATTATGTGGCATACCTGAGTAATTCCAATATCCAGATGGCTGTGTATGCACCGGCTGATACGAGCGCGATTCATCCTGTATCGCTGTTGACAAATCAAAAAAGCAAACTCTTACAGGGAATATCCATCAATAACCTGGCAGTAAAAACATTTGGATTTGAAAACATCACCGGGATGACCTACAGTTCCTTTATACCCTATATCACCAACCCGGCTGCAACTCAGGCGAAACGAATTTTGACTGCATCGAGCCTGATCAAAACGATTCCCTGATATGTTAAGTGAAAGAGCTTGGTGATAAACAAAGAATCTGTGTCGATTACAAGTTATAGAAAATTAAAATTTTTAACCATTTGGGTGAAACTGTTTTTTACTTAAGTAAAAACCTCCAAGTCAATTTATTTGAAATGGAGGTTTTTTGTTGTTAATCAAAACTTGTGAGAAAATAATTAATTTCAGGTAGCGCTAGTATACTGCGTCTCGTCATTAAACAGAGTTCTTGTAGCGATCAAGTAAGCCGCGACCATCAAAAATAAATTACCTCTAAAAATTTTTCGGAAAATTTAAATCGTCTAAGTGTTTTTCCTTAGGAAAAAGAATGTTATCTAAGTGTTTTTACTTAGTTGATAAATATTTTTTAAAATTTTTATTGTTTTATAAAATAATTAATTCAGATTTATGTCGCACCCTCTAAACCAACCACTGCTGTATGAAAATCCTTGTAAGCCTCCTCGGCGCATTGATTTTTTTGATTCACTGCTCTTACGGGCAGGTGGATTCTACAGCGATGAGGCTTGCGCAATTTCCTAACCGGCTTTTTGCAAAGATCAATAACAAAGCGGCCAGTCTCGACGACGCGCTGACTAAACAAACAGAAAAGTATTTACTGCGCCTCGCGAAAAAAGAAAAGAAGTTACAGGATCACATTTACAAACTGGATTCCAACGCTGCGAAAAATCTTTTCAACGGTTCGCAAGCAAAGTACACTGCGCTGGAAAACAGTATGACAACAGGTGTGTCCACCAATGGCGCACCACTCACCGGAGAATATCTTCCTTATGTAGATTCTTTGAAAGGATCGCTGTCTTTTGCGCAGAAGAATCCGGCGTTGTTGAACACATCCCCTAAAATTCAGGCGCAGATCAACGCTTCGCTTGCACAATTCAATCAGTTACAAAACAATTTCACGAATGCAGATCAGGTAAAAGCATATCTCCAGCAGCGAAAACAGGCTTTCAAGGATCAGCTCAATCAGTACGTGCAGAATTCTGCGGTTAAAAAATATCTCGATCAGTACAACGCCCAGGTTTATTATTATTCTCAACAGGTACGTGAATATAAAGAAGCATTGAATGATCCGGACGCGATGCTGCAGAAGGCGCTCGTGATCTTAAATAAATTTCCTGCTTTCACGCATTTCATGCAGCAGAACAGTCAGCTCGCAGGGCTCTTCGGTATTTCAGACAACTACGGTACTGCTGCTGGTATCGAAGGACTGCAAACCCGTGACCAGGTGCAGCAACTGTTGAATGGAACCATTTCCGCAGGAGGTGAAGGTGGTATGGGTGCATTACAGTCGAATCTGGAAACGGCGCACGAGCAACTGGATCAATTCAAAGACAAACTCTCTTCGCTGGGTGGTGGTAGTGGTGATATTGATATGCCCGACTTTAAACCAAACGATCAGAAAACGCATACTTTTTTAAAACGCCTGGAGCTGGGAATGAATATCCAAACGACCAGAGCGAACGGATGGTTCCCAAGTACCACGGACATCGGATTGAGCCTTGGATATAAAGTATCTAACAAAAGCACGATCGGTATTGGTGGGTCTTACAATATCGGATGGGGCACGAACATCAACCATATTCATTTCTCAAGCCAGGGGGTAAGCCTTCGGTCTTTCATCGACGTGCTGATCAAGAAAAATATTTACATCAGTGGAGGTTACGAAGAAAGTTATACGACGCCGTTCACGAACTGGACGCAATTAAAAACGACAACGATGTGGCAGGCTAGCGGACTGATCGGCTTGAGTAAGATGGTTTCACTGCCGGGTAAAGTGGTAAAGAAAACCAAGGTTTCATTGTTGTGGGATTTCCTGAGTTACTATCAGATTCCGCCCACACAGGCATTCATATTCAGAGTAGGATATAATTTTTAAAATAGTAAGAGAGTTATGGATTTCACTAGAATTCGTTTTGTAAAGTTAATTTACTTTCTTGTTTTCATCATTCCGTTCAATCTGAATGCGCAGTTGCAAACAACTGCACCATATATTCCGTCAGTAATTCCGCCGTCGCCTAACGCAGCAGCCTTAATGAAATTTACTGACGTGCCGGTAAGTCCATATACAGGAACCGCAGATGTTTCTGTGCCGATTTATACGATTCAGGCAAAAGGAATTACAGTTCCTGTGAATCTGGCTTATCACACGGGAGGAATCAGATTGAAGGAAGATGCGAGTTGGACGGGGTTGGGTTGGGCGCTTAATGCTGGTGGGATGGTTTCAAGAACCATTATGGGTCATGATGATTTTGGTCCCTCCCTTCCATATTTTACTACTTCCGTATCTCAGGTCGCCGGAGATATGTCTACGACAAAACCTGACTATCCGATTAACCTCCAGAACATGGGTCCTTACTTCTACGATTTTTTCTGTTCTTATCAGGTAGGAAAAACGGGCGGAATAGAAGATTATTCGCAAGCGATGAGTACAGGCAGTGACGTATACGATATGGAGCCGGATATTTTCAGTTACAATTTTCCCGGGCACAGCGGAAAATTTATTTTGACGAGAACGGGCAAGGTCGTAATGCAGAAACAGGAAAATATAAGTATTCAGTTTCCGACCAACGGCGCCTATTTTACGATAACGGATGATCAGGGCAATAAATTTTATTTTACCGTACAGGAAACTAGTTCAGGAATAGGCGCCGGCTCGCCGATCAATTCCTGGCTTTTATCGAAAATCGTTACCCAACAACAGGATAGTGTATTGTTCACTTATGTGCCAGTTGGTGGAGGCACCAACATAGCTACCGATATTAGTCAGAACTATAATGTAAACTGTTCAAATGCCGGATTAACTACAACCAGTCCGTCAATGACAACTTATAATAACCAGGCGATTCAGAGTATCGATTTTTCAAACGGACGATTGGTGTTTATTTCTGACAACACAAGTCGCATTGATGTAACAAATGCAAGTAGATTGGATTCCATCATTCTGTATTCTAAAAACGCAACCGGAACATTGAGTTATATTAAATCTTATGATTTATTCTATTCCTATTTCAATAGCACTTTGCAGACTGACCCCAATCATTTGCAATATATTAGATTAAAACTGGACAGCGTAAGAGAGAGATCAGGATCAATTTCACTTCCACCGTATTCGTTTGTTTATAATAATCCTAATCCGGGAACACAAGCCGCTAAACAATCATATAGCGTCGATCATTGGGGATTTTATAATGGAGCAGGCAATGCAATTTTGATTCCTACTACTACGGTTGATTTCGTTCCTCCTCCTGGACAGGGACTGGCTTCATCTTTATTTACTTATAATGGAGGCAACAGGGAGCCGGATGCTACGTCTGCTCAGGTTTTTTCATTACAACAGTTTAAATATCCAACTGGTGGTTATTCAGTTTTTTCATATCAGTTGAATGACTACGATCATTCTAATTCTATAACCGGACCGGTTGACTTTCCAAATGTTAGTAAAGTACCCGTCGATAGCATAATAAATGTAACGCATCATGGTACAACCTCCGGTACAATAGATCTGACAAATATTTTTCCGGTTGTTCCTTCAGGTGTCAATACAATTAATTTGAACATTAATGTTGCCTATAGATATCAGGCAAATTATTCACCTCCCTATTTCCCATACGAGAGTTCAAGTGGGAAATTGACGTTTACTTTTACGGGGCCGGGCGTAAGTGTAAACTCTGATGTTGGTACCGGTGTCACCTGTTCTCCCAATTCTCCTGTTTGCTATGTCAACATACCCATAACGATTACCGCACCTGGCGGTGTTTATAATTGGTCAGCCTATATTGATGCCTCCGTAGATACTGTTCTTACATATTCGGAGACAAAACTGGAATTCTCATATTTTGTTATGCAGCAGGTATATAACCAGCAAGTAAATAACAGTTTTATTTCAAATGCGTCCGGATTAAGGATTCAGAATATTATAAATTATACGAGTTCCGGAATGCCGGCTAGTGAGAAAATGTACACGTATACTTATTCGCAGGATAAGTTGGGCTCAGGAACTCCACAAAATTATAGTTATGGGCGATTAATGTCTTTTCCATCTTATGCCAGGTACAATTATATTCATACCAGCTCAGGAACCTGTGTCGGAATGAGCCTGTTTAGCAGTAGCAACAGCGCACTAACCAGTGTGATCCAGGGAAATATAGTGGGATATGACCAGGTTATCGAGGCAAGCGTAGATCCAGTCACGGGCCTAGATATCGGCAAAACTGTTTATAAATATTATAACAGTTCAGATAGCTCAGTTTCTTATTCCGGGGCTGGATTCCCAGGTTGTCTGAGAATGGGCAATTCGCTCAATGGAATGCTTCTCTCGAAAAGCGATTATGCGAATGTTGGTGGCAGTTATCAAATTGTTTCCCAGAATGTAAACTATTACCACACAACAAATCGAAGCACTTACTGGAGCCCAAAATATGTTTACATAACACCCAACGACGGGTTTAATGGTTCATATTGCAGCGGAGGCACTACGGTATCATACGAGGTAAACGCCTGTTTTTATCCGTCCATCAAGTCGGAGAAAATATTAACCGATTCCAGTTATAACTACACATTTGATCAGTCCAATCCGCTGAATTATGTTCTGACAATTAACAGGAATTATTATGATAATCCGCTGCATTATCAATTAACAAGAAGAAATACTGTAGACAGCAAAGGCAATTCACTGACCACTTATTTAAAATACCCTCAGGATTATTTAAATGGCTTCCCAACAACAGGTAATACAATTATCGACACCATGATTGAGAAAAATATGGTAAGTGAAACCATCGAAAAACAGGATAGCTTTTATTATGCTGGTTCACCAACGGGTTATGTTACAGGAGCACAACTAAGCTTGTACAGACTACTTTCAAATAGCACACATACTGTCGTTCCGGATAAAATCTACAAGCTGGATGTTCAATCTCCGATCACAAATTTTCAACCCTTTGCGTTTTCAGGAAACCTGACCAGTATAGAAGGTCGCTACCGGCAGATGGCCAGCTTCGATCAGTACGATGCATACAACGATATGTCGCAATACACTACAACGGATCAGAATCCCGTAAGTATTATCTGGGATTATACAAGCAAATACCCGATAGCTCAGATTAAGAATGCTGTGATAACGGACGTTGCGGCTACCAGTTTCGAAGCGGATGGTTATGGCAACTGGACTCCCTATACCGGAACGATTACGAAGGTTACTGCTGCTCCATTTCCTCCCACCGGAAATAATTATTACAATTTGACTACGTCGGCTACGCTAAGTAAATCAGGACTCGTGTCAGGAAATGTTTATATCATTTCTTACTGGAGCGCAAATGGCTCGTATTCTATCACAGGCGGGACCGGGAGTTCTATAACAGGCAAAACAATCAATGGTTGGACATACTATGAGCATAAGGTTACGGCAACCTCTACTACAATTACTATTTCGGGAACTGGTGCTATTGATGAAGTAAGACTCTACCCGTCCACTGCATTGATGACGACATACACCTATGCGCCTTTATTTGGTATGGCTACTACCTGCGATCCTGATAATAAAGTCACTTATTACTATTATGATGTTTTTGGAAGATTGAAATGGATAAAGGACCAGGATGGAAACATTATTAAAACGTACCAATATCACTATCTGGGTAAATCGACCATTTTTTAGAAGTTATAACAAATCAGAGATGTTAATCAATATATTTTATAAAATAAAAAGACCAGGACTGCTGTATGCGCTGTGTGTTTTCTATATTTCTGCGTATGCACAACCCACCATCTCCGGTCCTTCCTGTGTCACACCTGGCGTAGTCTATCATTATGTGATTAAAGGAAGTTGGAAGGCCAGTTCCACGATGCAGGTTTGCTTGACTGGCGGCGTTTTCAGTACGAAAGACACAACAATCGGGACCTGTACGCAAAAAAATGGTGCCCCGTTAAGTTCAGTGCTCGTCGTCTGGAATAGTCCTGGAAATGCAACGATTAATCTCAGTTCAGCACTCGGTAATTCAAGCCTCAATATAACGGTTGCTTCTTTACTACAACCTGGCATTATTGACACTGCATCCAAAAAACAATTCATTGGATACGATTCGCTGCCAGTGACCATTATTTGCTCTGCAGATAGCGGCGGATCCTGTTCTCCGGCATATAAGGATCAATGGCAGCAATCTGCAGATGCGATTTCCTGGAAAGATATTCCCGGAGCAACGTCAAAAAATCTAACGATCACAACTCCTCTTAAACAGGCAAGTTTTTTTAGAAGAAAGGTTACTGAAACAATTTCCGGAACCATCGCATATTCCGACGTTGCGTTTGTGGATGTAGGTCCGCCACCGCCGTCCGCAATGCAAAATTTAAATCGATATCTGAACGGGATCACTACACCTGCAACAGCATATAATTATAAGAATAACAGGCTCAAAATATTCTAAATGGCGCAAAGACCTGGCATACGACAAATACTTTCTTTAAGGATAATTACATTCCTGGTAATATTGCTTTCTGCGTTTTCGCATACGTCATTTGCACAAATGTCTATTTCCGGTCCAACCTGTGTTACAGCTGGAACACAATATACCTTTACGATATCTGGCAACTGGACAAACAGCACGAACATGGTCTGGTCAATAACCGGAGGAGGAACTTTTTCCGGTTCCAGCAGCGGCACACCCTGTGTGCAGGTACATGTAACCTGGACCTCAGGAGGCACATTGAAAGTAACGACAACGAATCCAACTTCGAGTCCGAGTATTACGGTATCACTTACACCGACACTGAATGGAGGAACGTTGAGTAATACATCTCAAAGCATTAATTCAGGCGCTATTCCTGCAACTATCAATAGCGCTACGCTTGCCTCCGGAGGATCCTGTTCGCCAACATATAATTACCAATGGCAGTCTAGTCCCAACAATGTTACCTACACAAATATAAGTGGAGCTACATCAACAAGCTTATCATTCACATCCGGACTTTCAACAACCACTTACTACAGGAGAATGGTAACAGAGACCTCTTCCAATACAACTGCCTACTCCAATGTGGCGACAGTAACGGTATTTGCGCCGATCGTCGGCGGTAATATAAGTCCCTCAACCCAATCCATAAATTACAATACAGCACCGACGTTGATGACACTCTCCGGCGTTTCAGGCGGAATAAACAGTTACAGTTACTTTTGGCAAAGCTCGACTGATGGGGTGAACTGGACTACCAGTTTAACAAATGGTTATAGCACTACCTATCAGGCACCGGCACTTACTTCTGCCACGTATTACAGAGTACAAGTATATAGCAACGGCGTTTATGCATATAGTAATTATGCCCTGGTAAATATCAACCCGCAATTGTTAGGTGGTCAAATTTCACCTGGCAACACATCAATCAATTCCGGTACAAGTCCGGGAGAACTCACAGGTACTTTGCCAACCGGTGGATCCTGCAGTGGTAGTTATACATATCAATGGCAGAGTTCTCCGGATGGCACAAACTTTTCAAATATCTCAGGTGCAACTTCTCAGAATTATACACCTGGAAATTTGACTGCTGGAACATGGTATCTCAGACAGGCAACATGTTCTGGTGCTACGGCCAATTCCAATATTTGCCAGGTTACGATCAATAGCGGTGTGCCCGATATGAACTTTATCATATCGCGAAGCATTTTAAAAGCAGGTGTTACCGATTCAGCAACCGCCTTGTCGCTCACCAGTCCTTACGATGTTTCGCAGACAACGCAATTCTTCGACGGACTTGGAAGGGTGGTGCAGACGGTAGCCATGAAACAGACGCCTTTGCAGAATGATTTGGTCTCTGTGAACGCCTATGATAATTACGAAAGGGAGATCGATAAATACCTTCCTTATCCTGCTACTACAAATGATGGCAACTATAAGCCTACCGCATTTACCGATCAGTATAATTTCAACGCCAATCAATATTCCGGCGAACAATACTATTATTCAGAAACGCACTACGAATCATCTCCGCTGAATCGAACGCTGACGAACTATGCTCCCGGAATCAACTGGCTAGGCGCATCGAGAGGAGTTGGATTAAACTATCTGGTGAACCAGGTCTCAGACAGTGTGCGCATTTGGAATATAGCTTATCCAATCGGAAGTATTCCCACAACGACCGCGATGTATCCTGCAGGAACACTATATAAAACAATTACCACAGACGAAGCTGGTCATCAAACTATAGAATATAAAGATGAAACCGGACATGTGATTCTGAAAAAAGTACAACTCGCTTCCAGTCCGGGCACTGGTCATGTAGGGTGGCTCTGTACTTACTATGTGTATGATGAATTAAACTATTTAAGGTTTGTAATACAACCACAGGCAGTGGTTCTCATCAACAGCAACTGGACCATCACAACAGCCATTGCCAATGAACTTTGTTTCCGGTATGAATACGATGCGCATGGGCACATGATCATCAAAAAAATACCGGGCGCCGGTGAAACCTGGATGGTATATGATATCCGAGATCGGGTGGTGATGACTCAGGATTCTTCATTAAGGAGTCAGCACGAATGGTTATATACCAGGTACGACTCAGAAAACAGACCGGATTCAACTGGCTTAATAACTGATCCAACTTACTATAACCAACTTGCTTACCAGGAATCTACCGCTTTTGCCAGCAATAATTATCCGGTTGTAAGTTCGTATACGACCAGGGAACTTTTAACTCAGACTTTTTACGACGACTATAGCTGGGTAAGTACTTATGGTGCACCCGTTGCTTCAACGATGGCGACAAATTATACCGGCAATAGCAATTATTTTATTACGACATATAATTCTTCTCCTGTATATGCGGCAAGTCCAGCGCCATTGTATATCACAAGAGGTTTGGCTACCGGCAGTAAAACAGAAGTTTTGGGATCAAGTGGTAGTCAGTATCTCTATGCTGTAGGTTTCTTGGATGACAGAGGAAGACCGATACAATCCCAGAGTTCGAATTATACTGGTGCCATAGATACGACAACATCGCAATTTGATTTCACAGGTAAACCCATTCGAAATTTAATTGGACATAAAAAGAACGGAAACACGGTACAGGCTCACACAGTACTTACAAAAATGGATTACGATCAGGGGTTTCGTTTAAAACATATTTACAAAAACATTGACAACGCAACATCGGATCAGTTAATCGATAGTTTACAGTATAATGAACTTGGACAGTTAAGAGTAAAATATCTTGGAAATAATATTGATAGTTTGGTATACGACTACAATGTGAGGGGATGGCTATTGGGTATTAACCGAAATTTCGTTGGCGGCACCACTACGCATTACTTCGGAATGGAACTGGGATATGATAAACAGGCGTCCATTATTGGAACCACAACATATGCCGCGCAACAGTATAATGGGAACATAGCAGGAACGGTCTGGAAATCTGCCGGTGATGGTGTTGGCAGAAAATATGATTTCACCTATGATGATGTAAACCGGCTTACTGCGGCAAACTTTAACCAGAACACGTCAGGGGTCTCTTGGGACAATGGCTATATAGATTTTACAACCAGCAACCTCAGTTATGACGCCAATGGGAATATACTATCCATGAACCAAAATGGGTTTAAGGTAGGCGGTTCTACTGCAATCGATCAGCTGACATATACGTATCAGACAAACTCGAATAAACTCAGCCAGGTAAACGATGCCGTTAATGATGTAAACAGCAAGCTGGGAGACTTTCACTACACAGGAACAAAGGGCTCGTATGATTACACTTACGACGGAAACGGAAATCTGATTACCGATAATAACAAATTGATTGATAAAATCAATTATAATTATTTGAACCTGCCGAGTCTGGTGCATCCAAACACGAAGGGAAATATTACCTACACTTATGATGCTGGAGGCAATAAACTGGCAAAAGTAACGAGCGACTCCACCAGCAGGCATACGACCACCACACTTTATATTAATGGATTTGTTTACCAGCAAACCGATACGATTACGAACCCTACAGGAGGTGTTGACACGCTGCAGTTCATTGCTCAGGAAGAAGGAAGAGTAAGGTGGGCCTATCACAAATACACAACGGGAACATCGGCATACGGATTTGAATACGACTTCTTCGAGAAGGATCATCTGGGAAATACCCGAATGGTATTAACACAGCAAAAAGATACAGCTAAATATCTGGCAAGTGGTGAAGCAGCATACAGAACTACAGAAAACCAATTGTTCACAAACCTCACCACAACAACGTATGCGAGAAATTCAGTATCGGGTTATCCTGTTGATCTGACTATCACCAATCCCAACGATACCGTTTTCAGAGTAAATGGAACAACTGGCGGACACAAGATGGGACCATCCTTATTACTTAAAGTAATGAGTGGAGATAAGGTTGATATTGCAGTGCAATCTTATTACAATACAGGTACAACCAGTTCACCGAATACGAGTTTAACAGATGTGCTGACTTCACTTGCAACTGGTGTTGTTAATTTAACGGCCGGAGGTAAGGGATCAATCACAGATTTGAACAATCAAACCACCAGTCCGATTTATGCAGCACTGAATAGTTTTCTTCCTTCGAACGATCCGAATCAGACGACTAAACCCAAAGCTTATCTGAACTGGATACTGCTTGATGATCAATTAAAATATGTGAGCTCATACCCTCAGAGCGGAGCTGTTGCGGTTACCACAGCCGGAACATTGAACACACTTGGTTACACTGGTCTTCCCATTACAAAGAATGGATTCCTTTATATTTGGGTAAGTAATGAAACTCCTGGATGGGATGCGTTCTTTGACAACCTGGTGGTAAAGCAATATGCTGGTCCGTTGCTGGAAGAGAATCACTATTATCCATTCGGTCTGACAATGGCTGCTATATCATCTAAAGCATTGAAGCCTTTTTATGCTGAAAATAAATACAGATACAATGGAAAGGAATTGCAGAATAAGGAATTCAGTGACGGAACTGGATTGGAAGATTACGATTATGGTGCCAGGATGTATGATCCGCAGATAGGTAGGTGGATGGTGATCGATCCCTTATCTGAAAAATATAGAAAATGGTCACCTTACAATTATGCTATGGATAATCCAATTCGATTAATTGATCCGGATGGGATGTCCACTACTGCGGCTACAGGGTATGTTGACAACGGGGACGACTTGGACAATTCTAAACATCAAAATAAGAAAAAAGAAGAGGAAGAAAAGAATAAAAAAAATGATGACAAAACTAACCCAATTAAAGATCCTAGCGCTGCTACAGATAAAACAACAAATAAAATATTGACTTCAAAAGATTTTGGGTCAAAAAATTACAAACAGTCTTTTTGGGAAGGACTTGTAAATAGCTTTAATTTTGGTCAAATGGTAATTTTCGGCGGTGGTGATGGTGTAGGTGCGCCAACTTCAACACCAAGTGCTAATAAACCAACTACAGACGTTAATATTGGAGGTGATAATTCCATTTTATTTAATATGACTCTCAACTTAGGAAGTACATCTATGACAACCTTTGGACCTGAAGACGCTCAAGCTATTTTACAAAAATTTAAAGAAAATCAGGAGAAAAATAATGCAAATTCAAACAAGCAACCAGACAAATCTGGGACATCTGATAAATCTGTGACGCCTCATCAAGTAATAAAAGTTTATCGTGATCGGACTCCAGCTCCAAATGAAAAAGGAAATGGCAGTGTTCAAATAAATGGGCCGGCTGGTGAACTTGATAGTATGATATATGATAAACATTAATAATCGTTCTAAATGAAAAGACTTATATATTGTGCATTTTTCTTATTGGCTAAATGCGCTTCCCATAATACTATAACTATCACTAAAGGGGATTATATTGTAGAAGGTGATATCACCAATGATTCAATATACAATGGAAGAATTAAATATTACAACAAAGAAACAAAAAAAATATTTTCAGATGCTACATACGTGAATGGAATAAAAAATGGAGAATACAAAGAGTACAACGAAAATGGTACTTTAAATACAGACTTATTTTATAAAGATGGAAAAGAGAATGGTGTAGCAAAAATTTATAATGATGACGGAATAATTTATTCTCAAGATTATTACTTTTACGGGTTACGTGTAGGTAATTCGTTAAAATATAGAAATAATTTATTGAAAACTTATTCATTTATTTCATTTGAAAATAATGCTTTAATTCAGTTTGACTATGATTCCCTTCGCGGTCATCATTTATCAGATCAGGTTAAAAATTTTTATTTTTATACCAGTACAGAATATTCCGAAAGCGTTGCGGATACCCTAAAGTTGAAAACCGAATATTTTCTGTACACTCCTAACCCCCCTATGCAAGAGTTCACTTACAGTTTAGTTAAAGTAGATAAGAACAAAGAAGTACTTTCAACAATTCAAATATTTGACAATAATCAGCCTTGGTCTAAATTTAAATTAACTCCCAATTTGGACTCTCCGAATTCGATGTATGCATTAAAACTTAGAATTATTGACTCAGTAAATTATAACAATGCAACTATAATCAGGATACTAAAATAATAAGATTTGACCTTCCCGCTAAAAATAGAAACGATGTGAATTATATAAATTCACCGAATTGCAATCAGGTCCTTTGTGGGATTTTTGGCAAACCTATATTTTTACTGAACCATTACGAAAATAATTATGAAAGTTCGAATGTTGTTGCTGATTATAACTTTTGAATTAATTCAAAGTTGTGGAGGTCTAGTTTACAATGAACATCTGTTTTCAAATTATTATTTAACGGCGACCGATGACGAAGATGATATGTCGTTAAGCTACCATGCTGCGAAAGACGGAAGTGATTATGGTACAATTGTTCCAGCAACAGTATTTGCAATTGGGTATAATAGTAATTATTTTATTATAAAACAACATCCCAGAATAACTCCTAATAATCCTGATAAGAAAATTACTAATTACTATATTTTACCAATCAAAGCGGAATTTAATTATAGAAGTATGAATGGTCTAATTGGACCAATTACATTTGAACAATTTCAAATAAAACGCCATGAATTGGGTATTCCGGATAGTTTAACATTCAAAAAGGAGTTTGAAGATTTGAAATAAGAGTATTACTAGGCTTGTACAATATTTTTAGAATTTTACGAGAGGATAATCTTGTAGTGAAACAATATGCAGGACCACTTCTGGAAGAAAATCATTATTATCCTTTTGGGCTTACGATGGCAGCGATCAGCTCCAAAGCACTGAAGCCTTTTTATGCTGAAAATAAATACAGATACAATGGGAAGGAACTTCAGAACAAAGAATTCAGCGATGGAACGGGTCTTGAAGAATATGATTACGGAGCAAGGATGTATGATCCGCAGATAGGTAGATGGGGAAAATTAGATTCATTGTCTGAAAAATATAGGAAGTGGTCGCCTTATAATTATGCTGTCGATAACCCAATTCGATTTATTGATCCTGATGGGATGTCCACTACTGCGGCTACGGGGTATGTTGACCACGGGGACGACTTGGACAAGTCTCAAAATCGAAAAAGAAAAAAAGTAGATGCAGAAGAAGGAACGGATGAGATGTGGGCTGGAATTGCAAATACTGAAGGCATTCAACAGATGATACAGGCGGCGTGGGTCGATGAGGCAAGTACAAGTGTTGAACAACCAAATTCTGTCAGTGAAAACGGAAAAAGTTTTATCATGGCCGAGAAGCCTTCCCGATTTTAGGACAGTGCTAAATTAGATTTTTCAAAATTATTATTACTACTATTATGGCTGTTAATTGTGGTAAACCCAAAGGGTTTTCCACTGTTAACAGCCCTGGCATATTCACTGGGCGTTAGATCATTTAATGAACCATGGGGTATTTCGTTATTGTAACTGAACATCCATTCGTCCGTTAGGATACGAACCTGTTCCAGATTTTCAAAGAGGTATGCATCCAGGATATCTCCACGGTATGTTTTATTAAAACGTTCGATGTAGGCATTCTGCATTGGTCTTCCTGGTTGTATAAAAGTGATTTCAATATTTTTTGATTTGCACCACTCAGTAAATTCAAAGCTGGTAAATTCCGGTCCGTTGTCAACTCTTATTCTGCAAGGAAGGCCTCGTTGTTCTTCAAGTATTCTCATTTGATTTATTACTGAGCTGCTGGGCATTGAATAATCTGCATGAACAGCTAATGCTTCACGACTATACTCATCAATGATATTTAAGACCCGGATCCTTCTTCCATTCACCAGTGCATCGCTCATGAAGTCCATGCTCCATCCTGTATTCAGTCCTTCCATCGGCGTTAAGGGTACTTTGATCCTCGCTGGTATTCTCTTCTTACCCTTCCGTCTGAACGATAATTTCATTAGTCGATAAACTCTCAACACCCGGTTACGACCCCAGTGGATACCTTCTCTGACAACTGCTGTAGCTTATCGATTACTTCCGTGTCATCGCGACGAGTCTGGTAATACCAAAGCGACCTGGTCAAGCCAGTTACTCTGCAAGCCCTGTCAATGGACGCTGGTTCCTCTTTTTTTATGCTCCATGCAACCAGTTCCTTCTTCTGACAGGGCTTTATAACTTTTTTTCGATGATCTCTTTAGCCAGTTTATAATCCAGACTCAGCTCGGCATACATGTGTTTCAGACGCCTGTTCTCGTCCTGCAACTCTTTGAGTTGTCTGACTTGTCCGCCATCCATACCCGTATACTTTTTTCTCCAGTTATACACTGTTGCCTTTGAGATACCGTTCTCCCGGCAGAGATCGTCTATAGCACGACCGCCTTCATACTGCCTGATGATCGAAAGGATTTTGCTTTCGGTGAAGTTTTTTCTTTTCATAATTGAACAGTTTAATTTACAAAATTGTATAAAACTTAACTGTCCGATTTTTCGGGAAGGCTTCAAATATACCAAAGAGAAGTTTTCAGAATATATATCGCCTAATACAACCCCGACAACACAATAAACTAGTGATATTTGGATATTTTATTTTTACCTTTAGATTAGTAAGGCTCCAGAAGTATTCTGCAAAAAATTATATCATGACCAGCTTTAAAAAACTTTTTATCTGTTACTTTTTTGCTTCAATTCCATTAATAGTTTTGACATCAATTCTTTCATTGACAGGGGCAGTACCTATATCCTTCAACGATCATAATTATACTGGAGTTTTGGGATTTATTTTTTCGATTATGTTATTGCCAATAATCGCGTTAAGTTTAAGTATTCCTAATTGGGTCTTTTTAAATATAGGATATCATATCTACAAATTATTTTTTAAAAAAGAGTTATAAAATTAATTAATTGGGTCCATGAGATTCTCTTTAAACCTGTAAGCTTTGCTTGCTTCCTCTATTTCCTCATCTATTTTATTATCAAATTTAAAGTTTTGAAGTTGCCAAATGACCATGGCTTTATAAAAAAATATTTTAAATGTTAATGTAAGCTCCTCCAGATTTCTGCCATGCAAGATTAGAGAATTTGCTCTAATGACCACTTCCACGTCAGGCTGTTTTTGCAGCATGGCCTGCAGGCCGTCCAGATAGATTTCGTGATCATCGGCTAACAGAACTTTTATTAAGGGCTGTTGTGTCATGCGGTTTGGGTGTCGGGAATTTCAATCGTATACGTTGTTCCTTTGTCAGGGGCCGACTGCAGATAAATATTTCCTTTCAGCGTTTCCACGCGACTGGTGATATTTTTTAACCCAAGTCCTTTTCCAATCGTTGTTACATTTTGCGTATCGAAACCACATCCGTTGTCATGGATGCTAAGAATAAGCTGATTATTTTTCTGCTCCAGACTGATCCTCATGTGGGAAGCTTTTGCGTGTTTGTGTGCGTTATGAATCACTTCGTGAGTGATACGATACAGATGTATACCCTGAGCCGGCGGTACGGGAAGATCCAGTGATGAATGAAATTGTATTTGCATGGAACGCTTTTCATTCAACTCGTGAACATATTCGTTAACGGCTACTACCAATCCCTTTCGCGTCAGCGCCTGCGGCATCAGATCATTGGCGATGGTACGCAATTGCAATAATACACCATCGATATAGTCACTTGCTTTATTGAGTGTATCCCGATCTTCAGCTGACGTTACTTCAACGTCATTGATAAGAAGTTTAACAGCAGAAAGCATGGGACCCAGATCGTCATGTAAGTCAGATGCAATGCGCGCACGTTCTTTTTCCAGGGTATTGATTTCTGCATTAACTTTTTCTTTATGAAGTGCCTGGTTTCGACGTTGGTTGCTGATCACCGTGATGATGAAAAAAATCAGGAAAACACCCAGAATTGCCGCTGCAATCAGGAAGGCAATATAAATTTTCGTCTCGTGGGTATCCATAAAGCAGCCAGTGCGAATATTAAGTTAACAAAAAGATTTACATACTCCATGATTTTATTGACTCCGTGATAAAAAGGAATGGAAAATAAAATTTTCAGATAGAATGCCTCGTAGATAGCGCGATAGGTAAAGAATATAACCACGCCCACAGATATCAAAAAACGTGCGTTGGTCATTAAACGCTTTCTTTCGGTCACGATCAGTTGATTTATCTGGTCAATCGCTAAAAAAACAAGGATAAAGGATGAAAAAATGCGGAATAAAGAATTGATTTCTGTAGGCCGGTGACGGATCAGATTGTCCCAGATCCAGAAAACAACAGTTGCCACTAACAGCCAGATCAATTTCTTCCGGCTTTGAAATCCAAGATTCCAGTGATAGTACATCAGGCAGTAGAGCAGCGCCTCCACAAGCACGTAGACATTATTATTTATAGCCGTTGAACGAAAAACGGCGGTGAAGACCAGGCTCAGTATTTCGTTGATCAATGCTACCCAGACAATATAAATAAAAAGCCGGTCGCCTGGCGTAATCCTGTGATAACGCAGACAACCGACTACTGCTGCGAGCAAAATGCTGAAACTAAAAACAACGGTTGTGAAATAATGAGTCATACCATAACTAGCATACTAAGGGCATTCGGGCGGACAACGTTGTCCTTCTTCCACGATCGGCGGATCACCACCGCTGGCAGGTATGGCTTTGCTGTTGGCACTTGCCGGTAAAATGTCTACACCGATGATGTCGGTGGCAACCAGCATGGCGTGTACCTGCAGGGCAGCATCCATACCATAATAAATACGCACCCCTGCGCAGCCGGGCACGGCGGTCACCGCATTGATGGCATCTACATTAAAAAGTTCTGATGTACATAAAATATTCTGACCCTGAAATTGCGGGGCGAGAATGGTTCCTGAATTAGCGCTGTAAAGCCTGTCGCATCGCCAGGAACTGAGCTAGTGTAATGTAATGACTACTTGCTGGTGGAATCTTCGTGGGCATCGTTTGTAAATTTCCCGCTAAAATGGATTTTTAAAAGCTATCCCGAATCAGAAAACTACCTAAAATTTCCGGTGAACTACGTAAAATATTTTCGGACTAAGTGTTTTTACTTAGTCGTACTAAAAATACCGGTGAACTACGTAAGAATTTGCGGGGAAGTCGCGCACCAAATGATATTAAATGAAAGCAACTTCGAATCCTAAACCTTATTTTATGAGCAAATTTACAGTCGATCTCGGTGAAATAAAACTTAGCGAAGATCAGGTACAAAATATCAATGCTGCTATCCAGAAAGCCGTTGCGGGGGAGCTGGCAAAAGTAAATCCTGCGAGGCAAATCGTGCTTATTCCTGTAAACGCGAATCCCAGATTAAAAGAAAATATCATCATTGGAATTATCGCAAGGGAATTCAACGAAGAACGTCAGAAACAACTGGGCCTCGCGAGTCAGGGCGGATTCGCCACGCTTTGAAAACAGCTATGAAATCCGACAGCAAATTTTTCTGTCCGAGTGCAAAGGCCAAAGAAGGATCGCGACTCATCGGCGTGCGACAGGACGATGGCACCATCGCCATCCTGCCAATTGCCTTACCCGTGGATGCAGAATTTCTAAACAATGCGCAACTGGTAGACGAGCCGCCGGAACAGCGATTTCGTTTTGCGAATAAATGTGTAGAGCATGGATGTAAGCAATGGACAGGAAAGAGTTGTGGAATTGCCGATGAAATGGTGCGGCATTTAGAAAAAGTGAATCCTGAGTCCAGCCTGCGACCCTGTTCAATCCGCCGTCTCTGTCGCTGGTATCATCAATCCGGCGCGAATGCATGTACCATGTGCAAATACGTAATCACGCAAATAACAGAACCCGAAGCAACCGAATATTTTTCAAATGCTGTTAACCACTAAACCCTGATCCTTGGCTTACACAAAATCAGAAATGATCTATAACGATTATCGATGGACCGCCGGACCCGAAGACAATCCAAATTTCCGAAATGGTCTCGATCATTTTGAATTCAATCGCAAAGAGGGATATGAAGTTCTCTACACGATCAACAAATTCCTGGAAAAGAAGGGACTGTCAGGCACTGCAGCCGGACAAAAAACCGAGCGTCTCATTCACCACGATCTGCCCTCGCGAACTTTTACACATAGCGAACTCTGGGACTGGTTAAAAGCGAAATGGTAGAAATGAAACTTTTTGAATCTTAAACTACCTCAATGTTAAAAATAATTATGATCACATTTCTAGTGCTGATCAATTATTCCACGGTGTTGGCTCAAGGTAGCAAAAAAAAAGGAGGTGGTTCAACCCCGCCAAGTAGTTCGGCAGCGGCATCAACTCCTTCCTCTTCTTCGGGAGCGTCGAGCCCGGCTGCCAACACGGGCTCACAACAGAATGGATATGTTTATAGACTCCCGAAAAATTATCATCTGTTTTATTATTCATACAAAGACACGATGATATTAATTGCTCGGGATCCAAAAATCCCAGGTAGCAAAATTCTCTCGGAAATATTTGTAAAGCGAAGAACGATTGATTGCAGCCCGTTACCAATACCACTCACAGGCAAGGCTGAAGACCAAATTAGACAAATACAACTACGCGATCCCTGCACTTTGAGGCCTGCTAGCCCAAAACTAGCAGCACAATTGCAGCCTGAGGAATTTAAACAAGAAGGGATACCTGACACACTTTGCATCGCTTCAATTTGTACAAATACCGACAGTCTTTTTAAACGTGAAAATAGAATTGTCGATTCCCTTTCCAGATATTTTCCGAACCCGCGATGGAATTTTCTAAATCTATGGAAGGGTAGAAGAATGCGTGTTTCCATAACTCAGGCAGATAGCGGAAAACTCCAGATCGGCATATATGACAACAACTTCCTTTCCAGAGATGTTGCCAACGACTGGAGAAATATAACTTTTACAAAAATTGGAACAAAAGACAGATTGAAACCCGATTATGCGATTCCCATTTCGAAAGGCGATTCAGCACAGAACTTTTATTTGCAGGTAAACAATAAAATTTTCGCAAAAGACCCACTCTCATATATGGTACTTCATTATTCTCTAACGCTGGTGGGAGCGATGACTATTCCATTTAAATATCGCTGGCCGCCACATGGTGTAAATATTTACAATAAAAATCCACAGACACAAGGAGATTCTATAATCGCAGCACCTTCGGAATCTACAGGTAGTATTAATATAGCTTTATTTCTCGGTCGAAAGTGGGGAGGGACAAAGTTTTATTTTGATCCTTCTAAAACAAAAAACACGATTGCAGTTATGACTTCGGTATTTGCGGGGCCGACTCTTATCAATCTAAGCAATGCCAATGTCGCTTATCCTAAAAGTGTAGATTCTCTTCCTTCTGCAGCACTAGCATTTTCATTTGGGGGAGCACTTAGTATCGAATGGAAAGGAATAGATCTTGGTCTGTTTGGAGGAGCTGATTTTACGTCGAAAAGCTACCATTGGATCTACAATAGGAGATTTTGGTTGGGATTTGGGATAGGAGTAAATCTTTCTATGTTTACATCCGGACCAACTCAATTCCAGATGTAGAAATTTATAATCCAAGATATATCTGTGCGTTGAAATATGATTTGAAGGTTGATGCATATAGTGAATAATGCTTAATTAATTTTGAAAAAATTAGTAATTCTAAAGTCATTATTATCATTCAATTTTTAACTAATTGAATATGTTGGTCCCAAACGGAAAACATTTTTAGTTCTTTTTATTTTAATAATAAGTATTCAAAATTTACAATTGCAACATGAAAGCAGAAACAATTCATCAGACTATTGATTTTGTATTAGGTACTCCTAAATGTCAGGCTTACATAAGCAGTTTTGAATCAGCCCCACAGGATTTTGCCATTTATCAAATTGGGGCGAATGTATTGGATTACAATCAAAGCATAGTGAGGGTTTACATTAATTTTAAAGAAAGAACACCAACAGGTCAACCCGAAGATGTTTTAGTAGATGTGCAAGGAACTTACTATGGCGACTTTCAAGTTTTAAAAGTTATTCCCACACATTTGGCACCATAATCGTCAACTGTCAGTCCCCCGAAAATCTGGCCTTTTGCAATTTGAATTTTTCAATTTTTAGTAATATCCAAAAAAGGGTTTGCAAAAACAATACCCCCATCCGCGTTAGGCGGACAGGGGCTTTATTAATCAAATCCTATGGGAAATGATTAATCTCCGGTAGTGGTGGTAACCTGACTCACTCCACTCAACACAGTTCCGGCAACGGCTAAGTAACCTGCGATTGTTTTTATGATCGCGGGTAATGTAACGGGTGCGGCGATAATGGCTGCGCTTATAGCGGCCAGCACCAACCCGATGTTTCTCAGCTTTTGAAAGAATGTGGGCGTGGGTGATACGGCCCTTTCAACTAAATTCATAATGATCTTTTTTAATTGTTATGAATACTTGTTCGTACCGGTCAAGGGCACCAAATACCAGACTGGTCAACTTTCGCAGTGCCAGTCGGGATTGGATTCCTTTTCCGGCACCGGTTATTAAACATACAGGAGCAATACAGCCTTTCAGTTCGAGCAATGCCTCATTGGCAGGATGAATGAGAATTAGTTCCCGGCCGGGCACATTCATAACCTGTAAATGACGACCGAATTTCGGGCTCCATCTTTTTATCAGTTCATATCTTCCCTCAGGGATGCACGAAACCCGCGCCTGGTTGTTCTTCCACGGAAGTTCAATTGCGTACGACAACAAACGTTCCTGGTAAAGAATTACTCCATTGGTTCCCTCGTCAAAATATGTCCTGATAAGCTCCAGTTCCATGAGTCTAATTTTTAAGCTTAAAGCTTAAGGTATAACGCATAGTGATCCACATATCCCATTCCGCGTTAAGCGTTTCGCGTTAAGCGTTCAGCGTTCAGCGTTTCGCGTTCCGCGTTCCTCGTTAAGCGTTCCGCGTTTAGCGTTCAGCGTTGATAGAGCAAATATGCATCACCGGGAGAGTGGCGTTTCACAGCCGGATCACAGTTGTGAACGATTTATTTTTTTTTCAACTGCTGAGTTATTATCGAACAGACTGAGTTTCAGAGAAAAGAAATAAAAAAGAATTTTTTGAAAAAGCTGAAGGAAATATTCCGCATGGAACAAAATCGAATTTCCTGGTCGTTCTATATCGATGCTGTATTCATTCTGTATTAAAAATGAAGATCTTCGAGAATTCTTCGAGAGTTCTTCGTGAGTTCTTCGGGAATCCTCGAAGAATCCCCGAAGCATTACAGGAGCAATATGGTAGGAAGCCATGGGCGCTTTAAATTATTTTATCTTTTTTGATCGCTTATTTACAGCCACTTATAAAAAAATATCTATCCCAACTGTGATCCCAACTGTGAAACGCCACTCTCCCGGCGATGCATATTTGTGATGTCAACGTCCGTCACGACGATCACGCGAAGAATAGCCCGGCGAAAATTATAATTGTTCTTAGCGTGTTGAAGCAATGCCTGACGAACCGTTGACATGAAATCAATTTTTAAAAACTAAAAAACCATTTTATGGGCACATTTGAAAAAGGATATCTTGGTGGTTTTAGCGGGAAAGTCGGCACAGCAGTCGGTTCTTCCTGGAAAAAACTCAATGTTTTACGCAGTAATCCACCAAGCAAAAGAAAAGGTCAGGCTTCTGCTTCACAGCTGGAGCGACAGGCCAAATTTTCATTAATTACGTCATTCTTGCGACCGCTTACGGATTTTCTAAATTTCACATATAGTAAATCGGCTGCGTCTTTAATGACAGGTTTTAATAAGGCTTTTTCTGTAAACAGTGAAGCCGTTGCCGGTGTCTATCCGGCTTATACGGTCGACTATTCCAAAGTATTGTTGAGCAAGGGCGTTCTGCCGAATGTTACGACGCCTCTTGCAACGTCTACAGTAGCAGGAAAGTTAGTATTCACGTGGACAGATAATAGCGGTATCAGCAGTGCTACCATGTCGGATCTGGTGTATGTGGCGGTATATAACGATGATCTGAAACACTGGATTTACATTCAGAATGCTGCAACGAGAAATGCGGCGACTTACACACTGGATGTGACATCCATCAGTGGAAAAGCTGCACAGGTTTATATCGGAGTTATGACGGCCGACCGTAAAAAATTCGGCCAGAGTATTTACATCGGTCAGGTAAATATTCTATAACCCAGGTAAAATCTGATGTGACATTAGAAAAGGGGTCGCTGAAAATCGGCCCCTTTCTAAAAATAGAAAACACTCATAATTCATAACTCATAATTTTAAAAAAGTGGCAACGTATAGCAATGGTATTTTAGGAACCTTCAGTGGATCAGTTGGTTCCGTTGTATTCTCAACCTGGAAGGGAATACCCGTCATTCGAAGCAAACCAATACACAGAAACACGATCCCCACAATATCCCAGTTGGAACAAAGAGAGAAGTTTAAACTCATATCTGCGTTTCTTAAACCTTTAAAAGATTTACTTAAAGAAACATTCGGGTTATCGGCTTCAAACATGTCCTGGTTCAATAAAGCACTATCGGAAAACAAATCGGCTATTACCGGTAAGTACCCTAACCAGACAATTGACTATTCAAGGATTGTGCTGAGTAAAGGCAGACTTCCATTGGGACAGCCTCCGGTAATCTCCTCACCCGAATCCGGAAAAATATTGCTTAGCTGGAATATAGGGGACGGAATCGACAGAGATCTTACGGCAGGGAATACATTTGTTGCTGCTTATCAGGAAGAATTCAATCGTTGGATCATCGGCCAATATGCAATTAATGAGGGTATCACCAGTTGTATATTGGAAGTTGAATCATTTGCGGGTAAAGCCGTGCAAACTTACATTGGGTTTATTTCGGCGAACAGTCCAAAGAAATCTGAGAGTCGATATATGGGCGTCTTGAATGTTTTATCGTGACCAGATTCGATTTCAATTCAGGTATGTATCGATCCTTTGAAGTAGTTTTTTTTTCAGAAGATCTAAAAATAATGGGCTGCTGGATTTTCTCCGTACAAGGTCCTGAAATAACCTGGATGAATTACCGATCTCCATGTCAAAAGAATCTCGAAAGAACTTAAAGATCTCATTCAACGAAACGTTTCCATCATTGAATGCGTTGGCTTCCTTGAGAGCATAACCCAATTCAATGATGTCAATTTGTTTTGCGGTCCACTTCAATGTTGTTCTATCGGCCTTTACAGGACTTAATGTTTCTTCGTTTTCGGAAATGGCCTTTTTGGAGTCAAATTCCAGTCTCGTGTAAGCAATAAATTTCGCAAGCAGTTCAGTATGCAGGGGCGGGGTAGAGGCATCAATGATCTGCCTTACATCGAAATGCATTTCCAGGTTTGCCGGACTGTTCCTCGAAAAATAAAAATAGTCTAGCTCATTGGTTCCGTCCCGGTAATAGTCGCAGAAAGTTCTGTTGTCTGCCCTGAAATTTTCTGCCTGCGAGAATATCCGGTCGTGATACGTATACCTGGCATTGTCCGTGCCCAGCACAGCAATGCGATCCCAATCCATTTTGTCTTTGTAATAAAAATATAATGATTGCATTTTTGGTAAACAATTTTTGAAATACTGCACTTCATCGTCCTCTGTTTTGAAAGAATACGTTGTCAATTTCTCTTTGATTTGATTGATGACCTGAGTGATCAGGTGTAGCCGCGGATCGGAGAGCATGAGCGGATCGTAACTGCGGTTCAGCTCATCCAGTTTTCCTAATAATTCATCGTGTAGTTTTTCTGTATACGATTTCATAACGAATATTTCAAGGTTAAAAAAAAGTTTTAAAAATGTTTTTTTCGGGCTGTGAAATAATTGAAAAAAATGACTAAAAAAATATATTTATTTAAGGCCGCATCTTAAGGGTTTTTCTGTTATTAAACCTTCGACTTATTTTTAAGCGTTTTAGGGGATATTTAGTTTTCAAACCTTATGATATACTAAGTATTTACCCCTAGATGGTAAATTATATTTTAAAATCTTTAGGGGATTTTCCTTTTTGAAACCTTAGTACTTTTATTTTCACTGTTATGCGCAGGTGAAAAAACCCTTTTTTAATTTTGGTTTTTCAACTATGCAATCGTATAAACTATCACCAAACTGGCTGGAGGCTTTCAATAACCGTAAGGTTACTGCCTTTAGAAGGTTTTATGAAACCTACTCTCCGGATGTCAAACGCCGGGTGAATGAGAAATTAGGCGTGTTTCATAGTGAAACTGATCTGGTCAATGATATTTTTCTCATTATGTTCAGTCAGAAAGGGCCGTTTACTTCAATAAACAGCCTCGAACGGTATATGAGGTTTGTAACTTTCACCGTATGTCGGGATTATCTGCGACGCCGGGAAACACCGGTAGTGAATTTTCAAAAAGTGCAAAAATTCTATCAGCGTATCGAGGATCGTGCGAGGGAACGCGAAGAAGCGAGGCAATTTGCCAGGACATTACATGATTTGGCCATACAACGGCTCCCGCCGAAGTGCAGGATTATTTTCATTATGTCTTTTATCAGGGATATGCGCAATAAAGAAATAGCAACGGAACTGAATATATCAGAAAAGACGGTTGAAGCCCAGATCACTATTGCTCTAAAAAGACTGAGGATGGCGGTTAAGGACGATGCCAGAATCATCTATCTCATCAAGCTTTTTTTGCCCTTACTCTGGGCCCAACTGACGTCACTCTAAAAAAACTGTATGAAAGAATCCCAAAAAATAGGAATGTTTTTGTTTTTGTATAGTCGCGGTGAACTAACGCCCGCAGAAAAGGAAGAATTGCTTTTTTGGAGAAATCAGGATCCTGAGAATGAAAGGCTTTTTTTTCAGATGACGGATCCTGATTCTTTGAGAAAAGAAATGCAGGATTACTATAATGAACGCGACAGGGATTTTGAAAAGTTAAAGGAGCAACTGCCTTTTCTTTCGGAAACCAGGCTTTCCGAATCAATGAACGATGATGTTTATAATTATTTCGAAAATCTACTACCGGATAACGAGGACGAGGGAGATATTATAATGGATGAAGATGCATCATCCGGTTTGTCGCCTATGGAATATTGGGGATCGATGATTGCTGATACCGATAAAAAGGGAAAAACGGAGGATTCACCAGGTGGCAAAATGGTAGAAATAGGATCTGAGTCCTCACCCAGGGGAATGAAAACCAAACGTTGGGTGCAGACGTTGCTGGCAGTAGCCGTTTGTGTTACAATCATACTAGTTAGAATAGATCAGCAATTTCCGAAGTCAAACACAGATCGTTTTCAGGCCAGTTTGTTTTCTTCTGACGCAGTCGACAAAGCTGGCGCTGATATGTTAAGAGGTTATGGTGTAGGCCGGGCAGGGATCAAAATCAGTCATAATGCTGCCGGAGACCCGGTTTATACTGTGCCGAACGAAAAAACAGCAGCTTATGAAAAAACTTACTTGCTGAAGACTCCCGCAGGCGGAGAATTTATTCTTCAGCTGCCCGATGGTACATTGATTTGGCTGAATGATTCCAGTACCGTTAAATATCCCGCCAATTTTGATCAGCAGAACATAGCTATCGAAATTACAGGCGAAGTATTTATTGAAAGATCCAAGAATGCCTTTTATCATTTTAATATTAGCATATCCAGGCAGGATGAAAGTCTCAGGGCTGCGGGTTTAACGCTGAAAACTGAGCCGTTGTCCCAATGTAACATAAACGCTTATCCTGATAAGAAAGAAATATCTGTTACACTTATTTCCGGACGAGCCAAATTGATTCATGGAAATACTGACAATGGATTTCAATTGCCAATCGGGAAACAAGCTGTCATTGTGGATGGTTCTGTAAGGTCTGTTTTGGATGTTGGTGTGCAGGATGTTTCCTCCTGGAAAAACGGTACTTTTTATTACAGGGAAACTTCTATTCAGCATATCATGCAGGCGATAGCCAGATGGTACGGCGTGGATCTTTATTATCCCATGGGAATTCCGGATAAAAAATTCAATCTCCGGATGGAACGTAGTGCAGAGCTATGCGATATATTGAAAAATTTGCAAAGTCAGGGCCTGCACGTAACGTATCTTGGTAACAATATTACAATATGGAAATAAAAATACACCGCCGCCTCTACTAAATGCGGCGGTATCAAAAAAATGACAATATTTAAATAATTGAAACGATGAATATTAATAAATTCTACCCATTAAAGGTTTGGATTGTTGTCACATTGCTCGTTGCATTATCATTCGCATGCTGGCCTTCCCTTCGATTTTATCCCGATACGATAACAGCTGAATCATTTCTGTGGAGAGTTGGTTTTTTTCTGGGCGTTTTCTGCTTTGAACTCGAATATTCATTGCATATTCTCATTTTTCTGTACCTCGTTTTTTATTTCTTATCTTATAGATTTTTCCTGTCGTCAATTTTTGTAAAATCTGCACTCTTCATTTGTTTTCTTACAAGCATTTTGATCGCTGTTCACTTAAACTTCCCCGAAACATGGTTCCATCCATTCTTTATTGTAAGTGCAGTATTCGGCGCATTCGCTTTTTATCTGTTTGACGTCTACTATGTTGACTGGGAATCTATTGATTGGGAAACGGCTGACAGGGAATCTGATGTTGATAGATCTTTTGAGGAGGAGTCGGATGAATAACATTCCGGCCTTTTAATTTTACGCATGAAAAATTATTTATTGCTCATCATAGTTGCAACGGGTTGCGCGCCACTTGCATCGACATCAAACAGGCAGACGCCGAATCCGGAAGTCAGCGTGTTCGATACGATTTATAAACATGTTACTCTTGTCGACACTGTCCGTATCAGCGATACGCTCTGGGTGGGCGACACACTAAAGTTCAGGGTTCCGATCTATGCGGCGGCGCCTTTTGTGGTGCCGCCTCCATTGGCATACGCCGACTACGCGCCTTATTTTCAGCAGCAATATGACTCCTGTATCGCGCGACAGCTTCCCAATCTTTTTCTTCCTGCCGGAAGATTTCCGATGAAAGAACCGTTGATAGGCAAGAAAAAAATAAATGGCAGTTATGTTTTCTGGACCACCAATTTAATCGGAGCGGGCACCGCGGGCGAGTCCGACGGATCAGGAACCATCTTCGATTTTACACAGGCTCCGAATGTGGCTTTCGGCATCGGCTTGCAGGAAGCGAAAGGAGTGATCGTCCGCGGAATAAAAGTATGGGGTGCCTTCAACCCGCCACCAGGAGATTTTTATAGCAGCAGCTATGCATCGTATGGAGATGGTAAATGTCGCGATAAACAGTACAGCCCTTATGCAGGTATCGTGATTGACCCCTTCGGTCCTTCGATTCCCGCTGATGGCGGCTTTCCGGGCACAGACGCATATGGTGTGTCGCTGAGTACGTACTATTTTGGAAGCAGGTCTGGTTCAACAGGTGTGCATCTCACAGAGGATTTTATCACGGGATGGGTGGTGGACGTGATCACGTCGCCCAACGGACTCACACAAAACGCGGATAATCTTACGTATGATTTTCTGCAGGTGGGAAACAGCAAAACGAATTTCGCCGGTTGTCAGGATCAGGAGAAAAACAATACGATCGATCATATCATGAGCTGGGGGCAGACCTGGATGATTTTTTCAACCGGTCTCTATGGCGCTGGTAGCGTGGGTGCCTGGAACCTCCATTGGTTCTCGATCGCAGGAAGAAATCACGATTTCATTTATAATAATCAATCGGGGTATTTTCAAACCAATGCCAGTTTCATTTTTGCGGAATCACTGAAGCGGCTGGGTACCTGGATATCCATCAACGGCAGTAAGATGACTGGGTCCATAATAAATTTTGCTCCGCCGGATGAAGTGGGAACCTACACACCCGATATGATCTCCGGTTATGGTGTTACGTTCGACGGTTGTCAGCTAAGATTGTACGGATGGCCCGCGCCGATAACCATCGATCCCGCAACAGGTGGCGCCAATAATTTTCATTTCATCAATTGTTCCATGGAGGGCGGCGTACCCGTGTATCCGCAAACATATCCTTATGGATATACCGATTTCTCCAATTGTTATGTGGGTGGTGTAAGTAGTGCGCATGTATTAAATCCGATCGGCCCTTCGGTGCCTTCTGTCTATGCTTATCCGACCACGTCCAATGTGGCGGCACATAACATTCCACTGGATGGTTCAACACATAAGTTCACACGCACGGGAGCAAATTTTAGTTCGGTTATCAAAACCGATAGCGGCGCAGTGGGAGATCTGATCACGGCCACATTGAACCATGTCATTTATACCGCCGCCGGATGGATCACAGCAAAAGGAAACGGCACCGTCACGGTTTCCTATACTTCACCTATAATAGATACTTCGAAGAATTATTATCTGTATAAATGGAAAACGATATTGCAGGGGAAATAGAAGTGGTTGCTACTTAAGAATTTTTTCCACCCATTTATTAGTTTCATGAACTAACAAAGACAAAATATCTTTCTTGCCTGCTTTAAAAGAATGATCTGCTCCTTCTATTTCTACCAGCGTGGCTTTCCGCAAAGATTTGCATACCGTTTTAATGAGTGGCCATGTCGCCAGCGCATCCTTACTGCCCTGCAAAAAAAGCATAGGGATTTTCAGCGCTTTCAGATGGTCCGCGCGATCGGTGGAGGGCTTGCCGGAAGGATGTAAAGGAAAACCATAGAAGATAATGCCTTTGACGAAACTATACGGATGTTCAGCAAGCCATTGTGAACTCATTCTTCCACCGAAAGATTTCCCGGAAACAAATAGTGGCAGCTCTGGATGTAAATCATGCGCCTTCTCAATAGCGGCGGCTATTGTAGCGTGAGCAATTACCGGAGAATCGGGCCTGCCCTTTTTGTTTTCCGCAAAAGGAAAATTAAACCGCAGCGTAGCGATGCCCGGTTTTGCTAGGGCCTCAGCAAGTGTTTCCATAAATATATGGTCCATACCAGCCCCCGCACCATGTGCGTGCGTGAAGATGCATGTTGGTTTATCAGGCGATATATATTTGGCCGAAACGGTCCCTGCCAAGGGGGAGATTTCTATTTTGAAAGATTTTGTGTGCATAGTGGTTTCTTTTTACTCGTAATATAAACCGAGTAAATTGTCTGTTCTCATGCACCAAATTACCCGATAAATATTAAATTTACTGAATGGATATGAGAAGCTAAAACCGGTGCAGAATCAAATGAAACAAAATGTTTTGCTTATCGTCACGTCGCTGTTGTCGATCTTATTGTTGTCGATTCACGTGGCGGACGACGTTGTTTATGGTTTTGAGAAGGGTGGGGCCTTCGACCTCATTACAATTCCTATCCTGGTTCTATGGCTATATGGAACATTGCTGCTCGCCGAACGGCGCTCGGGCTACATCATAATTCTCGTCTTATCACTATTTGGGTTGGCAGCACCCGTTCTTCACATGGCGGGGAGGGGACTCGGTGGCGATATCGCCAATTCAAGCGGAGGTTTGTTTTTCATCTGGACGCTCCTTGCACTCGGAGTGACTTCGTTATTCTCTGTCATCCTTTCGATAAAAGGTCTGTGGAGTTTGCGAAGGCCGATAACCGTCGGGAGATAGGGTATTTTTACAACTCAATTAATATCTTATGATCAATCAAATTCAGTACAAACAAAATATGGACGTCAAATATGACAACCTGGAAATAATTGACGTGCCCGCCATTATCGCGGAGAATAAGGAACAATGGTTCAATCAGACACTAACCAACGTCAATGAAAGTGCCGTCAGACTGGGAATTGTGCAGGGCGAATATCATTGGCACAAACACGACGATGATGATGAATTTTTCTTTGTGTTATCTGGCAAATTATTTATTGATCTGGAAGGCAGAACCATTGAACTGCTCCCTATGACAGGAACGACTGTGCCCAAAGGAGTCATGCATAAAACCAGGGCCATTGAAAAAACGGTCATGCTGATGGTCGAGACGAGCAGTATCAACCCACTGGGAAATTAAATAAACATATTTACCGGTTTACTTTTTTTCAGACCGGGCTTTCATCAGTATTTCGCAAATGGAGAGAAATGGTCCATAGGTAAGCGGCATATCAGCGACCGTTTCGAAAGTCTTTAGTGCTTTTTTCAACTCATCGTGGTGAGATTCTGTGAGTCGCGGATTTTGTTTCGCAAGTCCGGTAAGCAAATTGATCAAACCATACAAAGTAACGGGTGTCGCTGGAGGGACCAGTGAGGCTGCTGTGTCAATCGTGCGCAACTGCTCGGGGTCAGTAATGATACCGAGCAATTTCAAAATCTTAATTTCCACATCCAGCGTCAGCGGAGTGCTTGCGGAAACCGTTACTTGCAGGATAGTGAGTATTTTTTGTTCTTCCGTCATGATGGTATTTTTTACTGACGCGTCAAAATAATTTTGCCAGTGTGCTGAAAAGGCCGCCCGTCAATGCATCTGCAACACCCGTCAGGATGCTGGATCCGCCGCTGCTACCACCACTACTGGCGCCACCGCTACTAGCGCCACCGCTACTAGCGCCACCGTTAACAGCGCCTCCAGCGTCGACGCCGGTTGCGCCCCGAAGCATTGCGGCATTCATTGCGCCTGTGGTCGCTGAACCATAACCTCCCGGCCCCACTGCTGAAGCGGAACCTGCACTGCCGGAACCACCTGCGGGTGGCGCTATATTTATATTTGATTTTTGGTTGCATGGACAGCAACAACAATTGCAGCAACACATAGGCGTTTGATTTGCGTATAATAAATATAACGCTTTTATTTTCATCCTGATGAACGCTTAACGCTTAACGCGGAACGCTTAACGCGGAACGCTCAACGCGGAACGCTTAACGTGGAACGCGGAACGCGGAACGCATAACGCGTAACGCGGAAGGCTCGAACTAATCTCTCTCTCTCTTTTAATCGCTAGATAGAAAATAATAATTCATATAAGAAAAACTCTTAGGTAACACTTTTACTGTAGCAAGTATTCGGTAGCTTAGAAGGAAAATCTTATAGTATGATTCGAAAAAGTTTCCTGGCCAATCTTATCCCTTTGCCCTTTCTTGGAAAGGCTTCTATCCGACAAGAGAAAAAACTGAAGATCTTTATGAAGAGCGCCTGGGGATCGGATGATCCTACAAGAGCTTCTTTTCCATTCTTGCATAGCATTGCGCTGGCCGAAGCGGGCCATGAAGTTCAGATATTTTTATTGGGCGAAGCGGTGTATTTAATGCGGGACAGCACCCTGAATGCGATCACACCAGTGGGATGGCCTCCCTTAAAGGACATATTTCCGAAAGTGATCGCCAACAAAATTCAGATTTATGCCTGCGGTGCCTGCAGCCGGGCGCGCGGTATTATGGACACCGATCTTGCAAATAAAAACGCCAAATTCGGTAATCCTCAAATTTTCGTCGGTCTCACAGAATGGTGCGATAAAATTATTACGGAGTAAATTTCATGGGGTCTTAACATATTTTAAGCAACAATCAGGGGATCATAGTAAAGTATGTGCGACCAGCAGGGACAATACGCAGGGACTAACTTATTGACAAAATTTTATGGATGTACGTATTCACCTCATCGGGTTTGCTGACTACGATGATATGATCTCCGTTGTTGATTGTGTGTGTTGCTGAAACCAGAGAATAAGGAAACATTTTATCGTTAGTGCCGTGAATATGGTACAAAGATTTCGGCAGTTCAGTGTTTTGCCAGGTTAAAACTGCGTGTATTCCCCAACGAATAAAAGACGCATCGGTTTCATGAATCATTTTGATAATGATTTTTTTGTCTTCCTTATTTTCGCTGGAAAAATAATGTTTGGCCATCGCAGATACTTTAAAAAAGGATCCGGGAATCAGCCTGTGTATCTGTAACCTCCCCGTTACTCGGAAATAACGGGGAAGGTTATCGGATACGGATACGCTGCCAATTATGATAACGGCAACGGGATGATATTCTTTGGCTATTTCAACAGCCATTATTCCACCGAGAGAAGTTCCGACCAGAATGAATGCTTCTGTTGTGTCTATCCTCTGGGCCAGCCGGTGCGCATATTGCGAAAGTTTTTCATCAGGATAAGGTTTAATCCAATCGAGATACACAGCGTGAAATCCTTCAGGAAGTTTTATATGTCTGAATATTCGTTTATCCGCTGCTATACCGGAAATGAAATAAGCTTTCATCTGGGTTGTGAATTTTAAAAGTTGTGCCATACGAATATAAATATGCATTTTATTAAACTGTGGCAATTTCAGCATTGCTGTACCAGTTTACCTTTTTGCTACCATACATCGTGAGTGCGAGAATAGTAAACAATCCAATGCTTCCAACCAAAAGGGCTGTATCTTCCAAGCGAATCAGAATAAATATGAATCCATATAAAAGTGTAAGTACGCCAATAAATATGCCGGCGGATCTCCAGCTTCTGAAATGTGCTTTAGAATAGAGGCCAATTAAAAGGATTGTTGCAGCAGATGCAATCAGATATGCGTAGTCAAAAGGAATAAATTCACTTATGGCGAGCAACAAACTGTAAAATATTACTAATGCCAGTCCGATCAGTACATATTGAACTGGATGTATGGGTTTGCGCTGCATCAATTCGATAATGAAGAACAATGAAAAAGTTAACCCGATAATCAGGAAAGCATATTTGACAGACCGATTTGTTTTTGCATATTGATCTGCGGGCTCTATCATCGTTACGCCGAAAGCCAATGCCGATAGATCAAATTTTGCATCATTCAACATGGTGCCGAAGGGCAGATTTGCTTTATTAAAACTCCATGAAGCGTTAAATCCGGATTTCATAACTGTTCTTTCAGAAGGAAGATTGCTTCCGTCAAAACTGGGGCTTGGCCAGTCCGAAACTAAAGAATAATGACTGTTACCACTCAGAGGAATGAAATGGAGCATTTCACTACCCTTGATTTTTAAATTCATATCATAATTCAAAAGCTTGCCCAGGTCAGCCGGGGTAATGGCAATGGGGGCAGACAATCCTTTTTCATTGATATCTTCCGAGGGTAGTCCTGGAGAAAGTTCATTGTCACTGCCATTGAAACGGATGATGATCCTTTCTTCGATTCCTTTGAAGTCGGAAATTCCAAAACAGATTTTTGCATCGCTCCATTGAATCTGATCTGTGGTTAATTCTTTTGGAAGACTGAAAATAAAATTTCCACGGTCCTTCACATCGGCGCGATAAAGCAGCACTTTGTAAATGGATCTTTCTCTGATTTCGTGATTTATTTTTCCACTAACCTCTTTATTTTCCGGAATAATAATCAAATGTTTGGTTACTACTACCGGTTTGCCCGTAGCATCCGTGGTATTTAGATGATAGGGGAGATAGATATATGGTCCGGATAGTATTTGCTCACTGGCCCAGCGACTGTCTACTTCTTTAACCACTGCTTCATTTCGGGATTGTCTTTCCTGAATCAGATCGTTGATATACACGGTCGGCAACATCATCAGACCGATCAGCGCAGCCGTAATGGCGCCTTTGATCAGAATTTTGTTCGAGCGACTGGCAGGTGTTTGATAAGAAATCGTTTGGGCACTGTTTGGCGTTTCCATATTTGTTTGTTTATAGTTTAATAAAATTGAGTTAGCATATTCGAAATAGATTTCAAGTTGTTTTTTTGAGATAAAGAGTACGATCAGCGAAATACAAAACAGGACCCCGAATATGGCCAGTGCGGCTTCCAGAAGCGGGGTTGTCCAATGACCCATTAGTCCGGGAAATGCTGAATAAACAATAAAAAAGAAAACACCATATAAAAAAGCAAGTACAGCACAAAGCAGGATTGTCAGGTAAACCTTGTTGTTGTATGAGTCCACCTGACTTTTAATGATTGGTAACAATAAAATCATGATGAATAATACGGGCAAACTTGCAATCAAACTAATGGGCATCGCCGGCAAAATAAAAGCTGCCAAACCTGCATTGGTGAATAATAAAAAAAATAATCCCAACAATGCGAGTACCACTGTTGAAAGAAACCATATCCTGACGCTCAATGTAATTGTTTTCATTGTAATATGGAAAGTGCTTTGTAATTCAAAGTGAATTGATAAAAAAAATCAATCGATGGACCGGATCATTTTTTCCAATGCATCCAAATGTGATTTAAATGCTTTTTTTCCACTGGTTGTGATGACATATGTTGTATTTGTTTTTCTTCCGATAAATCCCTTTACCACCTGAATGTATCCGGCTTCTTCAAGTGTTTTCATATGACTGGCCAGATTTCCGTCAGTAACCTGTATGAGTTCTTTAAGCTCGTTAAAATTGGTCCTGGTGTTCATGATCAATGTGCTCATGATACCCAGTCGGATACGGCTGTCAAATACTTTATTCAACTGTTCAATCGGATTCTTCATGATGTTAATTCCCTTTAATCTGCTGAATATGTACAGCAGTATCCACTATACGTTCGTATTTCCACCACATGGCAAAACCGTATATCACATGGAATACGCCGAATCCAAGGGTCCAGAAGAAAATTCCGTGATCGGGAACCCAAAGATTTATAATGCCCAGTATAATTTCTCCATATCCCAACCAACGAACTTCACCCATCGTGTATTTACTTCCGTTTACAAGCGCCAGACCATAGAATATCAGACAGGAAGGTGCAACCAATTCGTATCCGCTTATTTCTATGATATGCCAGATCAATATGGCTCCGGTTGCCAGTGGTAAGAATGTATTCCACATTAATCTTCTTGCTGTACTACCCCAAATGGGAACGCCTTCCTTTTTACTTCTGACGAATGTAAAAAAAGTGGCAAGTGCAAAGGCGGTTACGAAAGTGACCAGGGCAATTAAAATCAGGTCATATCTTAATTCAATGATTGCACCACCGACTTTTTTATATTCCGTTTGATAATAATGGAATATCCTGAGATGCGCGATCCAGGCACCCACCAATGCACAAACACCTGCGGATATGCCGCTCCAACCGCTCAAACTGATAAACCGGCTGCTTCGCTCCATCATCCGTTTTATATCATGTAATGCTTCGAGTGGCTGGCTGGGATTGTCCATATAAAAGTACTTTGAAATACAAAGTAAATGGATATTTTTAATATCTGCAAGCTTTTTTGGAGGATTTAACGGTTCATCCTGATTACCATCCAATATATTCAGGTGGCGTAATCCCATTCAGGCGCAGATAAACAACCATCTGTCCGCGGTGATGTGCCTGGTGATCATTCACCAGATTCATAAACTGTAGTTTGCTGATGCGCCCCGCGCCCATGTATTCAAAATACACAGAGTCGGTTAAGTGCGAAACATCGAAATGTTTGTATTTGTCAATTGCATAATCATAAGCCCGCGAAACGGTTGCGATCACGGCCGCTTTGGTAATGGGATCCGGCCATTTAAAAGGATCTGTTTCATTGGATTCTTTGAAAATATATTTGGAGGTGAGCCAGCCAAGATTTTGTCCGATGTGAAGGAGCTGTTCAGCAAAACTCATTTCTTCAGGAGTGGGTTTGAATCCATATTTGCTTTCGGGCATCAATTCAGCCATTGCAAGGGTGTAGGTCTTTGCATGCTGCAATCTTGTAATCGCGGCATCCATATACAATTTACCTGTGGGATCCGACTGAGCAAATGATGTAAAGGATATAAGAATAAATAACAGGAGAGGAATGAATTTTTTTACCATATAAAATGATTTAGTGTAATGGCAATTTTTTATAGCGCAAGCGTAAGTTAAATTTCTTCGGCCTGAAATTTATTTCGTCAAACGCCGGAAATTCTCCGACGTAATTGCGAAGGCGGACGATTTCTAAAGTTTTGGAGTATTCCAGGCCGGCAGGTTCAGTTTAAAGCGCACTACGATCATGCGAATAATATATATGATCAGGATCGACAAGGCAACGTTCATGATTTCCGGCAGGTGTAACGCCGCCAGTAAAAAATAAGTTGCACCTCCCGCGATGGATGCGGACGCATAAATTTCCTTATGAAAGATCAGCGGAATTTTATTTAAGAGGACGTCTCTGATCACACCGCCAAAACAGCCGGTGATGGTGCCCAGGGCAATGCAAACCGAAGGCGGCAGACCGTGTGCGATTCCCTTTTGAATACCGATCACCGTGTACAGTCCGAGTCCCAGCGAATCGAAAATATTCAGCACGCGTTGCATCTGTTGTAACCTGTTGCCAAAAAAAAGCGAACCCGCCGCGCCCGCTGCGATCACCCAGCCGATCCAGGGATGTCGCATCCAGCCCACAGGTAAATCTCCGATCAGCAGGTCGCGGATAGTTCCTCCTCCGATCGAAGTAACAAATGCGAGAATGAGTACGCCGAAAATATCCAGCCTCGCTTCCTTGGCTGCAAAAGCGCCGGAGACGGCGAAACTGAAGGTTCCCAGGATATCGATGATTTCTGTAAGATGGAGGGACATAAGAAAGTTTTATCATCAAAAATAAAACGATTTAGTCCATTGGCAACAGCAACATTCCAGAAGGTAAAAAAGCAACCTGGAATGTTGTTTCTCCTTTTTTTATCCTATTAATTTTCCTGCAGCTCGCTCTTCAACACCGGATAATCAGTATAACCTTTTTCTCCCGGCGTATAAAAAGTGCCAAAATCAGGTTGGCCCAATTCGGCGCCAATGCGAATACGTTTTACAAGATCAGGATTTGCTATAAATGGCCGGCCAAAAGCAATCAGGTCACCTCTGCCTTCCTTAAGATCTGACTCAGCACGGGCTCCATCATAGCCACCGGCCAGAATGATTGTTGCACCGAATGCTTTACGTATCGCATCTTTGGCACTTTGCGGCACCACGGGTGCGCCTAAGGAAGAATGGTCAACGATATGCAGGTACACGATACCGATTTGTTTTAAGCCCGCCGCCAGTTGCGCATATTGCTGCTCGGTATGTTCGTCAGCGATCATTTCACCATTCGCGCCAAAGGGCGACAAACGGATACCTGTTTTCTCTTTGCCAATTGCACGCGCAATGGCTGCAACTACTTCCAGCACAAAACGATTGCGTTTTTCTGGACTGCCTCCATAAACATCGGTACGGTGATTGGAAGCGGGATTTAAAAATTGTTCCAACAGGTAACCATTGGCGCCGTGTAATTCTACTCCGTCGAATCCTGCTTCAACAGCATATTTTGCACTCTGCACAAATTCTTCAATCAGTGCGGGAATTTCTTCAGTCGTAATTTCTTTTGGTACCGGCAACGGTTGCATTCCTGCCTTATCCGTGTACATCTGTGTTTCGGCGGCGGCGATGGCAGACACACCTCTTACTATACCTTCGTCCGGTAAGTTATGCGGATGTGCGATACGGCCCGTATGCATCAACTGCACGAATATTTTTCCACCTTTTTCATGTACTGCGGTGGTTACTTTTTTCCATCCATCCACCTGTGCTTTATTATATAAACCGGGAATACGCGCGTAACCCAAACCATCGGGTGAAGGTGAAGTGCCTTCTGTGATAATTAGTCCTGCCCCGGCACGGGCGCCGTAATAACTTGCCATCAAATCGTTTGGAATGTTTCCGATAGCGCGACTGCGTGTCATGGGCGACATCACAATCCTGTTTTTAAGTGTTATGTCGCCAAGTTTATAAGTACTGAACAATAACGGAAAAGACGAACTCATAAGAATTTTTTTGTATTTGATGTGTAAAATGTGATTACAATGCGTATAAACAGTTACCGGGAGCAATTGTTCAGTTCACTTTCAAAATTAGCACGGGGCTATCATAAAGGATAATCAATGAGGAGATGGTCGGAAAGGAACGGAAATGAACGTACGAAAGGTTAAATCAGACTTAATTTTTTTCAAAGAAGTCAACGATGTCATACAAATCATAAGAATTTTGCATGAGCGTATGGACATTGAAAACAGGTTGGATGTATAGAAATCTATTTCATTTATTAGTTAAGCTCATACAAGTTCAATATCCATCGTTTTGATCAGGCCGTCTTCAAAAGTATAAATGTGTTTTACTGTCCCTTCAAATACTGTATTGCCTTTTAAGTCTTTTACTTTTTGTTGGACCTTCACCTCTAAACTTCCATTCTGCCTTTCATGAAATCCAACGGGTTCAACATCTGGATTGATTTCTTTCCACTGCCTTATCCAGTATTCTTTAATTGCAGCGTGTCCGCTGATGTATCCGCCTTCCCAGGCTTTTGACCATTGTACATTGGGTTGCATGGTTGATAGTGCCCTATCAATATCTCTTGCATTGAAAGCGGCATATGCTTTTTTAATTAAGTCTTTGAAGAGCGTTTGTGGTATCATCATTCCCAAAGTTATCGTACTTCGTGGAAGACTGCATCTCATGCCAGATCTCGGTTTTAGATTTGGCAAGAATGACTATCCCGTTTTCGAACTAAATTAGTAATTGCCGCCGATGGTCCTCATGTTAAGTTTCGTATAGGGGGCGCTCAAACGGGGTAAATGGTCGGGTATTTTTGCCGAGGCGGTAGTGTCGGTAAGTGATTTTAAAAATGATATAAGATCTTTTTTTTCATCATCCGTAAGTTTGAGTGGTATGGGCAGAATGGTAAAAAAGGGGAGGCCGGTCATATCGGGGCGCATGTCTTTTGTAAAGTTATTTCCCGCCGCATTGTCGTAAAAATTCACTACCTGTTCGAGTGTTTTAAACAATCCATTGTGCATATAGGGTGAAGTGAGGGCCACGTTGCGAACCGTGGGTGTTTTGAAAGAGAAGCGGGCAAATGAATCGTAGTTTATTTTCATCAGTCCGAGATCGGGATCAACTACATATTTGATCATGGAATCCCTGACCGGCACACCAATTGAATGATTGTCTGATACATCATAAAACGGAGGAAGCGATCCGTTGAATAATGGCGCAAAATGGCAAACGCCACATTTTGCTTTTCCCATATACACATTGAATCCATTTATTTCCTGCACGTTTAGTTTGGAAGAATCGCCCTGCATATACTGATCGAAGCGACTATCGAGTCCGGTGAGGGTTCGTTCATAAGCAGCAATGGCATATTTAATATAGGCCCTGGTAATCCCTGTCTTTTTTGTATTTGGAAAGGCCTTGTGAAAAAGCCGCACGTATTCCGGACTTGCATTTAACTTGTCAACGAGTCCGTAAAATGAACTGTGCATCTCACGTATGTTGTTGACCACTGAATCCAGCTGGTCTTCCAACGACCCTGCGCGCATATCCCAGAAAAGTTTGTTTTGAAAACCTGCATTGATAACGGTTGGCGAATTACGGGGCAGTGTGTCAAATCCGAAAGCCGTGCTTTTCATTTTACCATCGGTAAATGCCAGGGCAGGTTTATGGCAGGAAGCACAGGCACGCTGGTTATTATCCGACAAAAGAGGATCGAAGAAAAGCATTTCACCCAGCGCTGCTTTCCCCGGTGAATACCAGGCCTCTTTGTCCGGCGCGAAATAATCAGCGTTAAATACATTTTTATCATAGATAAAACGTGCGTCTGATTTTATGGCAGCCGGTTTCTGATAAAAAGGAACATCGAGTGCAACCTGCAGATCCGATAAGAAAATGGAAAGCGGAATCAGATAATTTTTAATGAAATACATCCGGTTGAACGCATAAAAATCTTTATTATCTGCCAGATATTGTCTCGTACTATTACTCAATGCCATCCATTGCTTTTGTAAATCGTTCCTGGATGATGGCAGTTCATGAACAAATTCTTCAGTAAAAAGAAGCCAGCTGTTTACGGACCCGTTGAGGCCTGGTATCGCCGCTTTTTCAATAATAAAATCACTATTGGCAATATCGATGGTGCTGATTCGGAATATTTCTTTTCTTAAAGCGTCGAAGAGCATGGATTCATTCATTCCATTTAAGTGATCGGCTAAATGACAATCCTTTAAGTCGACACGATACTGCGAAACAGCTTTACTGATAAAGTCTTTCTGTGACAGCGTGTCGTCTTTACTATAATACTTTAATAGATCGGAATCTGTTTCATTACCGATGGGTCCCTGAAACAGCCAGGCATCCGGCAGTCCGTTAAAAAATCCCGTTTTATTATTTTTATGAAACTGAAAAGGGCCAGCCAGCTTAGCGTAATAAAGTGCCGGTTCGAAATAAATAATAAATGAGGAGGCACGCCTGAAATAATAAGCCAGCTCTTCGTATTTTTTTTCCCGCACGGCATAACTACTATCATAAAAATAGGTGGGATAAACCTGAAGAAATGAATCCAGTGATTTTACCTGCGCATTATACAGTTGTGATATACGTGATACTGCTCCTGAAAAATGTTTGTCTTTTTTTCTCATGGACGCCGAGAGCGACGCGATGATTAAAACGAGCGCTGGAATAAAAACGGTTCGTTTCATGAAAATCAGGTTGGAAAGGTCTATTCTGAAATACGATTTATTTGACTGTTAAAAGCTAACCCGTAAATTCATAAAAGCTGAATATGATCGACGAACACATATCATTAATCGACAGATGTATTATAGTATACGGTGAAATACTTTAATTTATTACCAGCAGCATCGAATCTGAATTTACGTTTGTTAATACATTATCTTTAATAAAGTCAGATATTCCAAATATCAAATTCAACTGATAACATATGACGACTTCACGCAGAAAGTTTATTAAAACGGGAAGCTTAGCCGTTGTGGCAGCAGCAGTTTTGCCGGGGCGCGGTTTTGCCAATATTGCAGTGAACCAGCACCTGGGCCTGCAGTTGTATTCTGTGAGGGATGACATGCATAAGGATCCATCAGGAACATTAAAAAAACTTGCGGAGATAGGATATAAACGTGTGGAGCACGCGGATTACAGCAACCGTAAATTTTATGGTTATTCTGCAGTTGATTTTAAAAAATTATTGGATAGTCTTGGCCTGATCATGCCGAGTGGTCATACAACCATGACGGTAGCCGACTATGACGCGGAAAAAGGGGATTTCACCGATAAATGGAAACATACCATTGACGATGCGGCGATCCTCGGGCAGAAATATGTTATTAGTCCTTATATGGAAGAAGGCATGCGCACGGATACAGAAGCGTTAAAAAGATTCATGGACCAGTTCAACAAATGCGGTAAACTCTGTCAGGCCCAGGGGATGCAGTTCGGATACCATAATCATGAGTTTGAATTCACTACTAAAATAGGAGACAACACCCTGTACGACTTTATCATGAAAAACACGGATCCGGCGCTTGTTGTTCAGCAATTGGACACAGGTAATTTATACGGTCAGGGCACCACTGCCATTGAACTGATGAAAAAATATCCCGGCCGGTATATCATGATGCATATTAAAGATGAAATTAAAAGTTCGGGTGAGGGAGAGGTGGGTACCGGATATGAAAGTACTTTTTTAGGAAAGGGTTTGATACCCGTACATGATACGCTGATCGAGTCAGCCAAAGTTGGTATCAACTACGTGATCATCGAACACGAATCTTACCAGGGCACACCGCCTCTTGAATGCATGAAAATCGATTTGGAAACAATGAAGGGTTGGGGTTATAAAGCATAAAATGTATGAGTAAAAATAATCGGCAACCGGTTGCCTTATTTTCCTTCGCTTTGCTCCTTTCTATTTCGATAGCTGCCAAAGCTCAAAATAATCACGTGCCGGTTTATTTAAACCATATATTTTTTGTAGTCGACTCAAATTCCTATATCCATATTTTTGACTCGGCCATTTTTCATCAATTGGGTGTAGTTAATGAAAGAAAAACGACAACCACTGTAGATGCATGGTCCGGGAAATATCTCCTGGGTCGGGATTCTTATTTTGAAGTCTTTTCACCATCCGGTTTTACGGGTTCTCAGGTTGGCAACTTTGGTTTTGGGTTTATGACAACCAAATCCGGCGATATTAATTATGTGGAAGCGAAATGGAAATCCGATTATAAAGATTCTATAATACGGGATACGGATATAATCGTCGACAATGGAGCTAAAATGCCCTGGTTCTATTCGCTTTCGCTTTTTACAGCAGACAGTTCCAAATCCGGGTCCGCATGGGTTATGGAGAACACGCCGGAAGAGTTGAAGTCTGTAGGCTTTACCGATAGTGATATAAAACAACCCATTCTCTGGCATGATTATTCAGCAAAGAGAGCGAAAACGAAAAACACTAAGTCCTTCGTACGGGTTGTTGAAGTGGAGATCGTTACAAATAACGAAGAGTTTGGCTATTTTAAGCAATCACTTCTCGGGTTCGGACTTACAGAAAAAGACCACATGTTCTACAACGACTATATACGTATAAGATATACCCTGGCGGATGTTCCCACAACTAAATTAAAGAGCATAGAAATCGAATTGGCTGATTCTTTTGATGAGCAAACGATTTCTGTTGGCGACAAACTCACCATGCATGTAAAAGATAAAAGCGCGACATTGTATTTTAGACAATGATTGTTTCATCTTCCCAAGTGGCTCTTTCGTCAATTTCTTTTTCTTCTTCCGGTTCGGGCAGTCAGTGGTGTATTACTGAATTCTTTTGAAATAATTGCTTGTAAATTCCGGAGTGATCGGATAGGAAGTTAATGCAATGCTGTCTCCGGCGGGACTCAGTTCGTTTGTTTCAAATAAGGTGAGCGGGCCGATTTTGGCTGTGTTGAAGAATAGATAGGTAATACCATTTGTCGTAAATTCTGTTTCATTTCCGTACGGCTGTGTAATATTCAGGAATTGAATTGTAATGCCATTGGCGTTTGAATCGATCGAAAAAGACCCATGAATAATGGAAATGTTATTGAACGAGGCGTCGTACACATTCCCCGGTCTTAGTGTTAAAATCACAACAGAATCTGCAGAAGGATGTGTAAAAAAAGGTCCGAAGGTCGATCCGGTATATAACCACTGGCCATTATACGATGGGTAACCGGGTAATTGCACGGTTTTATAGCAGGAAAACAAAACAAACGAAAGCAATAAGTAACAGCAGTGTTTGATTATGTTCATTAGCCTGAGGTTTTCCAAAATACAGCTTCTGACTAAAGGTAAACGTTGCTTGTTCAAGATCATTTATTCCAGGTTCATTTTTTCCAACAATGCTTTAAATCCTGGTTCATTTTTTAATGGTAAAAATATGGGTTCAATTTTTACGAAAATTAAAAAAATCTCCTTCTCGGATACGGCTTTATCCAGCTCATCTAAAGCAAGCTTATATTCTTTAAGAGCCATATAGACGTAGGCTAAATTGTAATGGGCTGTAAAGGATCCTCCTTTTAAGATTTTATTCAACTCTTCGTTGGCCTGTTTTATTTTCCCTAAAAGGCCATAAGCATAAGCCATTAGAACGTTCCCATAGATGGCGTTTTTCATCTCTCCATTTTGAGGGATTTGTTTAATTATTTCAAAGGCTCTTTCAAAATCTTTTCTGGCCAAAAGAACATAAGCAAGATATGCTAACCTTCATTGCTAAGAGCAAAAACCTCTACAGGTAAATGCACGTTTTTGAATTGAAACTTTCCAATTGACGCACATTTAAACTCCGGCTGGTTAACTAATTTGTTGCTGATCTCTGAAGAAAAGAGAATGGAGTTTGCCGTACCAATTGACTGAATCCTGGATGCCACATTCACTCCATCACCCATTACTTTACCGTCTTCAAAAATCATTTCCCCGATATGCAAACCAATTCGTAAGGGAACCTTTGGTTCGATCTGTAATTGTCGTTGTATTTCCATTGCACACCTTACGGCTTCCGTGGCACTTGCAAAAGCACAAAGACATCCATCGCCGTAATCGTTCAGTATTTCACCGCCGTGAACTGAAGCAGATTGTTTCAGCACTTCAACAAATCGTTTGTTTATGGATAAAGCCATTTGTTCATCCTTTTGCATGATCGCAGTCGAACCGATTATATCCGTAAAGAGAATGGCTGCCAGCCGGCGCTGTTGTTGCATGGCTTATGGTTCTTACTAAAGTTACTTTAAATAAGTACAATGAATAAGCCAGCGCTATAATTTCACCATGTATGGTATCCCGTGTAGATCGGGGATATTAGTTAAAAGTGATCTGGTGTGGTTTATTGAGGATATTTTTGTGAGAGCTGCCAGAGTCTGGATAAATCCGGATTGATAATAATATCCGTTCTTCTGTTTTTACTTCTGCCATCAGCCGTCATGTTACTGGCTACCGGATCATATTTGCTTCTGCCTGCAACAATTATCCTCGCCGGATCCGCTTTGCATTCTTCTGTTAGCATTCTCGCTATCGCGACAGCTCTTTCGGCACTCAGTGACCAGTTGTCGATCATTCTGCCGGATGTTTTCACGCTATCTGTATGACCTACGATGATCGCATTTACCTGCTGATGGGTTGCCAGGACATCGGCAATAACTATGAGTGCCTGCCTTGCCTGTTGTTTTACTTTTTTGCTGCCAGTTTCAAACATAAACTGATCCCGCATGGAAACAAATATCATCCCGTTGCGATATGTTACCGAGATTCCTGAATCCTGGATCTGATGAAGCCCAGTGAAAATTTCTTTCCTGATGTCATTTAGTGAAACGGATTGATCATCCAGTATTTTGTTCATGTCCATCAACTTCGCGTTCAGCTTATCGATCGACTGATTCGCTTCCAAAAGTTTCCGCTGCGTTTCTTTTTTATCCAGCGCCTCTTCGTCTGCCTGTTTCCTGCATTCGGAAATGCTGTTCTTTAGCGAGGCTACTTCATCAGATAAAACAGAATCCTTTGCTCTCCATGTTTTATTTTGTTCGTTGGCCAATTCCAGCTTTTTTGAATTACCGCACGATGCCATAATGATAACGATGAGGATATAAGAAAAAGTCGTTCGTATGTTGGTCATTGGGTAATTTTTAAAATTCCTGGGTATCATAAACGTTATGTAGTCAATTACATATCATGTACTGATAAAATAGGAATTTGATTATGTGCAACAATTTGTTTGGAAACTTTTTTATGAAATAGCGCGAAAATTCCATGTTTTCTTGGGAAAACCATCAGAAGATCAATCGGATGTATTTTGATAAATGCATCCATTTCATCTGCGATATTTTTGCCGGTAAGAAAATGAAACCCCGGATTAAAATCACTTAGTCGGTTTTGAATACCTATAGACTCCGCTAATTGGTCTACTTTGAAATCACTGGTGCTGATGGCGATATTAATTATTTCCGGTTTGGCATTAAAAAGAGAAAGCCATTCTGCAATGACTTCAAAAGGTAGCTTATCATCTACTTTTTTAAGGTCGCAGGCTATGCCGATACGATGGATTCCTGTGAATGATGCGTTTTCCGGAATGATCAGTGTTGGGAAAAAAACATGATTTACCACATGAAAAACGGAACTACCCATGAGCGCTCTTTCAAGAGATTTGCCCGACCGAATGCCCATTACAATAGCAAACGGCTTTTCAATAAAAGAAATGTTTTCCATTTCCTGTTCAATCCTTCCCATTTTAACAACAGTCGAAACGTTTATCCTGCCATCGGCTCTTTTTTCGATTTCTTTATGTAATTCGTCCATATCGCGTTGTCCGACTTCCATCATCTCATCCAGAAAATCATCTGGTACTGAAATTTCTGTTACCGCTATAGGAAATGGTATTGCATGAAAGAGGACCAGCCTGGCGTTAATCGCTTTGGCGAGGTCCACAGCATAATGAACCGCGTTGATAGACGTAGTTGAAAAATCGGTGGGTGCAAGTATTGTCTTCATTGTATTTTATTTATTTTTAAGACCGGTCTAATCAGCCCAGTATTGGTTTGCCCGTTCATCCTGTTTTTCATATTTTCCTGTTTTCTTATTCAGACGGATTCTGAAAACAACTCCTTTTATACTCGCTAAGTCATCTGGACGAAACGGCCAGGACGGAGATATTTTCATCGTTGAACTGCTTACCTGCGGCAAATGCCGGTCATGCAATAACGCTAATGCATGGTCACGTTCTTCTTTATTTATCAGCTCTTCATAATCACCCCAGCAAATAACCGTTTTCCAGCTGGCGAGATCCGGAACCTCTTCCACTTCAAAACATACGTGCTGATTTTGCCGCATCATATTTATTTTCAACCCTTCTCTTGTGAGTGCGTAAACAAACCCCTCATGGTACACGTAACTGATTGGTACGATATACGTCGTGTTGTCGTGATGACAACCTATTCTTCCGATAATCTGCGCGTGAAGAATCGTTTCTATTTCTTCATCATTAAGATTTCCAAACATATGGTTTCATTTTCTCAAATATCTGCGATTTCCCCTGGGTAAAGAATGAGGGTGATCAAATGAGTGTATGACCTTGCTCATTCGAATGGAGTTAATACATGACGAATATCATATGGCATAGGCCGTATTATCATAATAATTTGTAGTTAACCGGGCTAGGTTGCAGGATATTAATTAGCAACTATGAAAGCACTCGTTTATCATGGGCCGGGTAATAAATCCTGGGAGCAAAAAGAAAAGCCGGTTATCCAAAAAGCAACCGATGCCATTGTGCGCATTACGAAAACTACCATTTGCGGAACGGATCTGCATATCTTAAAAGGGGATGTGCCTGAAGTTACGGATGGTCGCATACTTGGTCACGAAGGAGTGGGCGTAATTGAGGAAACGGGTGATTTTGTAACGCGATTTAAAAAAGGGGATCATGTGCTTATTTCCTGTATCACTTCCTGTGGCATTTGCAATTATTGCAGAAAGGGTATGTACTCGCATTGCGAAAACGGCGGATGGATACTCGGACATTTAATTGACGGCACCCAGGCTGAGTATGTTCGAATTCCTTATGCCGATACAAGTCTCTATAAAATTCCCGACAACAGTGATGAAGAAGCATTGGTGATGCTGAGCGACATTCTTCCAACCGGTTATGAATGCGGGGTATTAAACGGGCAAATCAGTCCCGGTGATACCGTCGCCATCGTAGGAGCGGGACCGGTTGGTCTGGCTGCTTTATTAACAGCGCAGTTCTTTTCTCCATCTATTTTAATTATGATTGATCCCGACGAAAACCGGTTGGAAGTTGCCCGAAAAATGGGAGCAACCCATACGATCAACAACAAAAAGGAAATAGCGATTGAAAAAATTCTAGCATTAACAGATCATAAAGGTGTTGATACCGTGATAGAAGCGGTGGGTATACCCGCAACGTTTGAACTATGCCAGGCCATCGTTGCACCCGGTGGAAAGATTGCAAATGTGGGTGTGCATGGCAAGAGCGTTGAATTGCATCTGGAAACTTTATGGGGAAAAAATATAACCATTACTACGCGGCTGGTGGATACGATTTCGACACCGATGTTGATGAAGACGGTCCAATCCGGAAAGCTGAATTCAAAACAACTGATAACACATCGTTTCAAACTCTTTGAAATTATCAAAGCATATACCTGTTTTGAACAGGCTTCGAAAGAAAAAACATTAAAAGTGATTTTATCCAATGATTGATCCCTCCTTAACAGCAACACCCCATCATCTACTGATGGGGTGTTTTGATATATTCATTGGTTTGTAAAATATCTTAAAATAACAAATCCTGTTGCAACACTGGTTTCTTTGACCTGTTCATAAAAAACGCAGCTTCAGAAAGGCTTTCCCGGTGTTTGGGATGTGCAATTTGAATCAGCGCCTTCGCTCTCTCAGTCAGGTTTTTTCCGTATAAATAAGCAATTCCATACTCTGTTACAATATAATGAACGTTCGCCCTGGTCGTAACAACACCCGCACCATTCTTTAAAAAAGGAACAATTTTACTTTCACCGCCGGCAGTTACCGATGGCATTGCAATGATTGGTTTGCCACCTTCTGAAAGAGAAGCACCACGCATAAAATCCATCTGTCCGCCCACGCCCGAATACATTTTCGGACCAATGGAATCGGCGCATATTTGTCCGGACAAATCAATTTCCAGCGCACAATTAACCGCCACCACTTTAGGATTTTGCCGGATGATATGGACATCATTCACATATCCGATATCGAGCATCTCAATAACGGGATTGTCATTTGCAAATTGATAGAGGCGTTTGGTGCCTAACATAAAACTCGAAACTATTTTAAACCTCCGTTTTTTCTTCATCTCGCCGGTGATAACCCCCGAATTGACTAAATCGATGATGCCGTCAGAAAACATTTCTGTATGTATACCTAACTTTCTGTGGCCCGAGAGACTTTTCAATATCGCGTTGGGAATTTTTCCTATACCCATTTGCAGCGTCGACCCATCGTCAATGAGCGAAGCCACGTAGTCGGCAATTTTAATATTTAATGGCCCCGGTTCAGACAACTCAGCTTCCAATATGGGCTCATCTACTTCTACCATAGCGTCCAGCTTACTCACATGAATGATCGCGTCTCCATAGGTACGGGGCATATGTCCGTTTACCTGTGCAATTACACAAGACGCAGATTCCAGAACAGCCGGAGCAATGTCCACCGAAACACCCAGTGAACAGTAGCCGTGTTCATCGGGGTAGGAAACATGGATCAACGCAACGTCAATAGGAATTATTTTTTTTCTAAAGAGACCTGGAATTTCACTTAGAAACAAAGGGATGTATTCTGCCCTGCCTTCCTGAACCGCATCTCTAAGATTGGAACCAATAAAAAAACAATTCACCTTAAACACATCTGCCCATTCCGGATCGCCGTATGGTGCGATCCCTTCCGTATGCATCTGATAAATAGTCATGCTATCCAATTCTCCTGCTTTGTCCATGAGCCCTCTGATCAACTCCTGTGGCGCAGCAGCTCCTGTCTGAATGAAAAGATGCTGACCCGGCCTGATCAGATCCATCGCTTCCTGAAGTGATTGGTACATAGAAAAAATTGATTGGTGGAAAAATCAGATAAAAAAACTGGCAGCAATAAGTACCACATCTATCAAAACACCGGTAAAAAATGCCGGAATGGTATACTTCGTTGGCAATGCAGCCAGATTTGGGACAACAACCAGCACAAGCGCAAACATGGCGCCTACAATTAATTTAAAGGCAGCTCCATGCATCAGGATGGAAACCATGGTGACCGGGAAGAAAATAGCTGTAATGGCCATGATGGAGACGCCAACCCAGGCAATACGATTTTTCTGTTCGTTTGCGGACCAGTTTATAAACCGGGTTAAAACTGAATCTGCGTGGGTTTCCATTGCAGCGTCCTGAAAATCTGATTGAACATTGAGGGTATTCATTGTCGGGATAATTTAGAATCCAAAGGTTGGAAATAAAATAGCCAGCCGAAATGACTTTCGTCATCCGGTAATATAATATTGGTCATGCCATTTGACATTAAACAATAATAGCTTCCCTCGTAGAAAAGTATTAAATTCAGTGAAACTGGCATCGAACAAAATTTGAGAAAAGATGAGTGACAGAATTCTTTCAGTGAATGGTGGTTCATCCAGTATCAAATTTTCTATTTTCCGGAAAAATGAACAACTTATTTCAGCGTTCACCGGAAGCATTTTACGAATTGGGTCTCCGGACGCAGCGCTGCTTGTGAGGGATTCGCAAACAGGACAGGTATATCGTGAAAATCTTAAATCAGAGAATCTCGCCGAAGCAGTTAATCAATTAACGGACTGGTTTAGCAGACATCAGGTCGATAATATTATAGCCGTAGGTCATCGGATTGTTTTTGGAATGAATAATTCACGCGCAGAAAACATTACAGATGACTTTTTGGTTAAAATGGAGCAAAGCAGTTCAATTGATCCCGACCACGTGCCCGGAGAAATTTTGCTGATAAAAGCATTCCGGGGAAAATATCCCCGGATTCCGCATATTGCCTGTTCCGATTCAGCTTTTCATGCAGACATGCCTTTGCGCAGTGCGCTGTTGCCACTGCCACGCCGCTATTTTAAAAACGGATTACGTCGTTATGGTTTTCATGGAATATCGTATAGTTATCTCATGCAAAAATTGAAAGAGGAGAAGGATATTCATATGGATGGGAAAATTATACTGGCACATTTAGGAAGCGGGGCAAGTATAACTGCCGTAGAGAACGGAAAAAGTATGGATACCAGCATGAGTTTTTCGCCAACGGGCGGTTTTCCCATGAGCTCCCGTTCTGGAGATCTGGATCCTGGTATTATTTCATTTCTGATGAAAAAAGAAAAACTTACATCAGATGAATTCAGCGATATGGTAAATCATCAATCGGGTTTGTTGGGCATCTCGGAAACAACGGGCGATATGCAGGACTTATTAAAAGTCCAGCAAACAGATTCACAGGCATCCGAAGCGATAGATATTTTCTGTTATCAGGTTAGAAAATGGATGGGCGCATTTGCAGCTGCCTTAGGAGGCCTGGATCTGCTCGTTTTCAGTGGAGGTATTGGAGAAAACGCTCCTGGTATTAGAAGTAACATTTGTAAAGATTTACGATTCCTCGGTATTGAACTCGATGAAAACCGGAACAATAAATCGGAGGCAGTGATTTCTGCTGACAGCAGTAAAGTAAAGGTATATGTAAAACCTACCGACGAAGAACTGATGATCGCGAAAATAGTTTGTCAAACACTTTCGATTTAAAAATATTAATGTATGGAAACGCAGGAATTACTTCAAACAAAAGACAGTGCGACGGATATGTTGGGTAGGATGGACGCTTACTGGCGCGCAGCGAATTATTTATCAGCGGGTCAGATTTATCTCTGCGACAATCCGCTCATGAAGGAACCGCTGGAACCCAAACACATCAAGAACATGTTACTGGGTCACTGGGGAACCACCCCAGGACAGAATTTTATTTATGTGCATCTGAATCGTGTCATCAAAAAGTACGACCTGGATATGATTTATATTTCTGGACCAGGCCACGGAGGGCCTGCACTCGTTGGTAACACGTATCTCGAGGGCACATACACGGAATTTTATCCCGCAATTGGTCAGGATGAAGATGGACTGAAAAAACTGTTCAAGCAGTTTTCTTTTCCTGGCGGCATCCCAAGTCATGTATCACCTGAATGTCCGGGTTCTATTCATGAAGGCGGCGAACTGGGTTATTCACTGAGTCATGCATTTGGCGCCGTGTTCGATAACCCTTCGTTAATAACAGCATGTATCATCGGAGATGGTGAAGCGGAAACAGGTCCGCTGGCCACTTCCTGGCATTCCAACAAATTTCTTAATCCCATAACGGATGGTGCCGTGTTGCCGATTCTGCATCTCAATGGTTATAAAATTGCCAATCCTACCATACTTGCACGAATAAGCCGTCTGGAATTAGAACAGTTGTTGAAGGGTTATGGATGGACGCCATATTTTGTAGAAGGCGACGATCCTGTAACCATGCATCGTCTCATGTCGGAAACCCTCGATATGGTAACTGAAAAAATATTATCGATTCAACAAAATGCCCGGTTAAATAACGACAGCCAACGCCCCTTATGGCCGATGATCGTTTTGAGGTCACCTAAGGGATGGACAGGACCAAAAAAAGTGGACGGAATACCAATGGAAGGAACGTTTCATTCACATCAGGTTCCCATAACGGATCCTGCTACGAATCCCGAACACCTTAAACTATTGGAAGATTGGCTGAGAAGTTACAAGCCCTGGGAACTCTTTGACGAAAATGGAAAACTCAAAAAAGAATTGGCGGACCTTGCACCTGCCGGGGAGAAAAGAATGGGTTCCAATCCCAATGCGAACGGAGGTTTGCTATTGCATGATCTGAAGATGCCCGATTATAAAAATTACCGCGTAGAGATAACGTTACCGGGCGCAACGAAGGCGGCCGATACCCTTGTGCTGGGTGAATTTTTAAGAGATGTGATCAAATACAATGAACCGGGAAAAAACTTCAGACTATTTGGTCCTGATGAAACATTATCTAACCGGCTCGATCATGTTTTTGAAGCTACCGAAAGACAATGGCTTGGAGGTATCGAAAAAAATGATGAGCACCTGAGTGCTGCAGGTCGTGTAATGGAAATGTTGAGTGAGCACCAGTGTGAAGGCTGGCTGGAAGGATATTTACTAACTGGCAGACATGGGTTGTTTAACAGCTATGAAGCTTTCATTCACATAGTGGATTCTATGTTCAACCAGCACGCAAAATGGCTGAAGATTACTGCGGGTATTACCTGGAGAAGAAAAATTGCCTCGCTGAATTATCTGCTTTCATCACATGTATGGCGGCAGGATCACAATGGATTTACACATCAGGATCCCGGATTTATAGATCACGTAGTAAATAAAAAAGCAGAAGTCGTTCGGGTTTATCTTCCTCCCGATGCGAATTGCCTGTTGTCTGTAATGGATCATTGTCTTCGCAGTCGCCATTATGTGAATGTCGTCATCGCAGGTAAACATCCCGCGCCACAATGGTTAAAGATGGAAGAGGCCGTCGTCCATTGTACCAAAGGAATTGGTATCTGGACATGGGCAAGTAATGATGAGAATCAGGAACCCGATGTGGTGATGGCCTGTGCGGGAGATGTGCCGACGCTGGAGATCCTTGCTGCTGTATCCATACTGCGAAAACATATTCCCAACCTGAAAATAAGAGTAGTGAACGTGGTGGATCTTTTCAAAATCCAGATGCAGTCAGAACACCCGCATGGATTGAGTGATATGGATTTTGATTTTCTGTTTACGAAAGACAAGCCTGTCATTTTTGCTTTCCATGGATATCCCTGGCTGATTCACCGGTTGACATACAAACGGACCAACCATAAAAATATCCACGTAAGAGGATATAAAGAAGAAGGTACCATTACGACACCATTTGACATGGCCGTACTCAACGATATGGATCGTTTTCATCTGGTACAGGATGTAATAGAAAGACTGCCTCAGTTAAAAGATACCCTGGCTTATCTCAAACAGGAGATGCAGGACAAATTAATTGAACACAAATGTTATATCAGAGAAAACGGATTGGACATGCCGGAAATCAGAAACTGGAAATGGGATCAGCAGGAACAGAGCAGATAAAAATTTTTTGAAAGGCATGCGAAAATATTTTTTCTATTTTCGGAATTATAAACGGGCACTGTTACTGGCGCCTTTGCTGGTTATCGTGGATGTAATCTGCGAAATCGTTCAGCCTGCGCTCATGTCTGTTATCGTTGACCAGGGCGTTAAACAGAAGGATTTACACCAGATACTTTCAATCGGATGTATTATGGTTGCTTTATCGCTTCTGGCAATTGCTGCCAATATCGGCAACATCTATTATTCATCCCACGCTTCTGTTGGATTCGCCGCAGAACTCAGGAAAGGGATTTTTTCTAAAATCCAGGAGTTTTCCTTTTCCAATCTCGACAAGTTCAGCTCGGCATCGCTGGTTACACGCATTACCAACGACGTGAACATTTTGCAGGACGTAATCATGATGTCGCTTCGTATGCTGATCAGGGGCCCGCTGATGTTGTTATTTGCTGTGATTATTGCCATTCGAATCAATGCTGGTCTGGCAACCATTATAGCAGTCGCCATTCCTGTGTTGTCGGTATGTATATATTTTATTTTGAGTCGCGGCCTGCCTTATTTTGAAAAAATGCAGAAAAGTCTGGATAATGTAAACGCCGTCATCCAGGAAAACCTGATCAATATCCGCGTCATAAAATCTTTTGTTCGCGAAGATTTTGAAATAAAGAAATTTGCTGTCTCTAATGGCAGTCTGCGGGAAATGGCCATTAAAGCATCCGGCCTGGTCGTACTTATCTTGCCGGTAACGCAGCTGGTAATGAATATTTCTATAGTAGCCATCGTATGGTTCGGTGGAAATAAAATTATTACAGGTCATTTTCAGGTTGGTAATTTAATGTCGTTCATAACTTATATAACACAAATATTGATGTCGCTTACGATGCTTTCGATGACCATCATGACGTTCTCCCGGGGTCAGGCTTCTTCTGAACGCATACTGGAAGTCCTGAATACGCAGGTGGACATTTCGGATACTCCGGATGCAGCCACTAAAAAATATGCTGTAAAAAAAGGTAAGGTGCGATTTGAAAATGTTTTTTTTAAGTATCACCCCGATGGCGCTGAATATGTGCTGAAAAATATCAATCTTACCACGCTTCCCGGGCAAACCGTTGCCATTATTGGAGCTACAGGATCGTCCAAGAGTACGCTGGTAGAATTGATTCCAAGATTGTATGATGTGACCAAAGGACGAATTCTCATAGATGATATCGATGTACGAGACTATCCATTACAAACGCTTCGCAGAAACGTGAATCTGGTACTCCAGCAAAACGAATTGTTTTCAGGAACAATAAAACAAAATATCAAATGGGGTAAACCCGACGCTACGGATGAAGAAGTTTTTGCAGCGTCCAAAGACGCACAGGCACATGATTTCATTATGTCTTTTACTGACCAGTACAACACGATTTTAGGTCAGGCCGGGGTGAACCTTTCGGGAGGACAGAAACAAAGAATTTGTCTTGCCCGGGCAATTATTGGGAAGCCGGTTGTCCTGATTCTCGACGACAGTACGAGCGCAGTGGATACTGCAACGGATGCAAAAATACGCGCTTCTTTCAAATCACATCTTCCGGAAACAACTACGCTGATAATCGCCCAGCGAATCAGTTCCGTTCTGACCGCAGATAATATTATCATCCTAGACAACGGTGAAATGATTGCGAGTGGCAATCACGAACAATTGATGAAGAGTAGTTCTGTATACCAGGAAATTTATAATTCGCAACAGCTGAAAGAAGTAGTCATATCATGAACGACAGTCCGCATCAAAATATAAAATTTACACCTGCCGGCCTTCCCGGCAAAAGAAGCCGCATTTCTGCGGAAAAGCCAAAAAACGGCAGATGGGTCATCGTTCGGTTATGGAAATATCTGCGCCAGCAGAAAATTACGCTGTTCCTGATCTTCGTACTGCTGATTATAAACACGGGCTCTACGATTGCGGGATCTTATTTATTAAGACCCATTATTAATAAATATATCATACCACGAAATGTATCCGGATTGATGCACATGATTTTCCTGCTCATCACCATATACGTAATCGGATTTGCAGCTGGATTTATTTTAAACCGGCTGATGATTGTGATCGCCCAGAAAACAGTATTTAATATACGTGCAGAACTATTCGGCAAATTACAGCAGTTGCCTTTGAAATTTTTCGACACGAATAATCACGGTGATCTCATGAGCCGGTTCACGAATGATATGGATAATGTAAGCGATTCATTAAATACCAGTGTGGTTCAGCTGATCAATAGCGCGATGACGCTAACGGGTATTTTCATTTTGATGATTTACATCAGTCCGCTGCTCACACTGGTAACATTAACCGTAGTTCCGCTGATGCTCTATGTGGCATCGAGAATTATCAATAAAAGCAAAAGTTATTTCACCTCACAGCAAACGGAACTCGGAACAGTAAACGGCTATGTGGAGGAAATGATAACGGGCCAGAAAGTGGTCAAGGTTTTTTGCTACGAAGACCATGTGGCTGCGGATTTTGATAAACTGAATAACAGTCTGCGCGATAAAGCCACACAGGCACAGCTCTACTCAGGCGTCATGATGCCGGTTATTCAAAATCTGAATACGATCAATTTTGCACTCACGGCAACCGTTGGTGGTTTACTTGCCATATTCAGGGGACTGGATCTTGGAGGGCTTGCGGCTTTTCTTCAATATTCAAGGCAGTTCGGACGGCCAGTAAATGAAATTTCCAGTCAGTATAACAGTCTGCAGGCTGCCCTGGCCGGAGCGGAACGAATTTTTCATGTGATCGATGAATTGCCTGAACCCGCGGATGCGGCGGATGCCACTGTGCTTGCACGTGTGAAGGGAAATGTACGTTTTGAAAATGTGGGATTTAGTTATGATGTTGGTAAACCCATTCTTAAAAACATTTCAATCGATGCAAAAGCAGGAAAGAAAATTGCCTTGGTCGGTTCCACAGGTGCCGGTAAAACAACCATCACGAATCTTCTTCCAAGATTCTATGATATCCAGTCAGGTAAAATTACCATCGACGGAACAGATATCATGCAGTTAAAGAAAGCAAGTCTTCGGAGTTCGTTGGCGATCGTTTTACAGGACACGCATTTGTTTACCGGGACGGTAATGGAAAATATACGATATGGAAAACTCAGCGCATCGGACGACGATGTGATAGCGGCAGCAACACTGAGTGGTGCCCATTCCTTCATCGCCCGGCTGCCGGCGGGATATCAAACCCTGCTTGAAAATGATGGAGCCAATCTCAGTCAGGGGCAAAGACAGTTATTAAATATTGCCAGGGCAACGGTAGCTAAACCTTCCATTCTCATCCTGGACGAAGCTACCAGTTCCATTGATACCAGAACCGAACAAATTATACAAGCTGGAATCGATAGACTGATGCAGGGAAGAACGAGTTTTGTTATTGCACACAGGCTGTCAACGGTTCGAAATGCCGACGAGATACTCGTGTTGGAAGATGGTGAAATTATTGAAAGAGGAAATCATGTTTCCCTGATACAGAAGAAAGGCAAATATTACGCGTTGTATACGGGACAATTTGACTAAATAAAAATATGGAACAATCGATCGACAGCTTTTGGAGCCTTTCGCCTGCAGATGCAGGCAAACTGCTTTCCAGTTCAACCAGCGGATTGTCGAATGCAGAAGCAAACAACCGTCTTCGCCAGTATGGTCCCAACACAATGAAAACAGATTCGCATTTGTCGGTGTACATGTTGTTTCTGTCGCAGTTCAAAAGTCCGATCACGATATTGCTGATCGCCGCTGTTTTGCTTTCTATGGGGTTGGGTGATTTCACGGATGCCATCATCATCCTGATCATTATTCTCATCAGCAGCTTTCTGGGGTTCTGGCAGGAAAAAGGTGCAGCTCTTGCAGTAGAGGAACTGCTAAAAATGGTGCAGATACGTTGTCGGATTTTCAGAAACGGTTCATCGCAGGAATTGCCCATTGATCAGATAGTGCCTGGCGACATCACCACACTGTCTGCAGGCGACGTTGTTCCGGGAGATTGTCTGCTGTTGGATTCAAAAGAATTGTTTATCGATGAAGCTGCCTTTACCGGAGAAACTTTTCCCGTAGAGAAGAATGCAGGTGTCGTGCCTGCCGAAACGACCCTTTCGAAAAGAACCAATACATTATTCATGGGGTCTCACGTAATCAGCGGCAAAGGCACAGCCATGATCGTGCGTACCGGTAAATCCACTGAGTTTGGTAAGATATCAGACAGACTGCGTATCAGACCTCCTGAAACGGATTTCGAAAAGGGTATCCGCCGTTTTGGATACATGCTGATGGAAATCACGCTCGTACTCATCATTCTCATTTTTGCAATCAATGTGATCCTGCACAAACCCGCGCTGGATTCATTTTTGTTTTCGCTGGCGCTGGCAGTGGGTCTCACACCGCAGCTGCTGCCCGCTATCATCACTGTAAATCTTGCAACCGGAGCAAGGGCGATGGCCAAAAAGAAAGTGATCGTTAAAAGATTATCGTCCATAGAGAATTTTGGAAGCATGAACATTCTTTGCTCCGATAAAACGGGCACGATTACCGACGGCAAAGTAACCATAAAAGATGCACTGGATATCGATGGGAATATTTCTGAAAAGACGCTGCAGTTCGCAGGATTAAATGCGTCACTTCAGCAGGGATTCCGTAATCCTATCGACGAAGCCATTTGCGAAGTGTACAAACCTGCCGAGCCGTTTACCGTTCAATGTGAAATACCGTATGATTTCACCCGTAAAAGACTCAGCATACAGGTAAATAATGGCAACGAACATTATGCCATTACAAAGGGTGCATTGAATTCCATATTGGAAATATGTGACCGTGCTGAAACAAAAAACGGAGATCTTATTCCGATCGGTGTCAAACTGGATGTCATTAAAAAAAAGTATGAGCAATTAAGCACCGATGGTTACCGGGTTCTGGGGGTGGCTTATAAGGTCACGACGATGGACAAGGATTTTACGCGGGACGAGGAAAAGCAGATGATTTTTCTTGGATTTATTACACTGTTCGATCCTCCGAAAAAAAATGTGCAGGTCACACTGGAGAAATTAAAAAATCTGGGAGTGCAATTGAAATTGATCACGGGCGACAATGCGCTGGTAGCGGCAAGCCTTGCGCGTCAGATCGGTATCGCAGATCCCGTTATTGTTACAGGAGCAATGATCCGGCAGATGTCCGATGCAGCGATCATGCAACAGGGGATGGGCGCCAATATTTTTGCGGAAGTTGAGCCCAACCAGAAAGAACGGATTATTATTTGTCTTAAGAAGGCCGGCAATGTAGTGGGATTTATGGGCGACGGAATCAATGACGCCCCTGCGCTGCATACCGCTGATGTTGGCATTTCTGTAGATTCGGCAGTGGATGTTGCCAAAGAGGCTGCCGATATCGTTTTATTGGATAATGATCTCGACGTGCTGGGTGATGGTATCATCATTGGCCGAAAAACGTTTACCAACACGATGAAATATATATTCATGGCAACAAGCGCCAACTTCGGCAATATGTTCAGTATGGCGGGCGCTTCTTTATTTCTCCCATTTCTTCCGCTGTTACCAAAACAAATATTGCTGACAAACCTGCTCACTGATTTTCCGGAAATGGCCATCTCCACCGACCGGGTCGACAGTGTGTCTATTCAAAAACCTCAGCGCTGGGACTTACATTTCATTCAACGATTTATGCTGGCTTTCGGACTGCTGAGTTCAGTCTTTGATTATGTCACGTTTGGGGTTCTGCTATTTTTTATGAAAGCCAATGAAAAAATATTCCAGACAGGATGGTTCGTCGAATCCGTTGTTTCTGCCATACTGATTGTGTTGGTTGTAAGGACTAAACTTCCTTTCATGAAAAGCTTGCCCGGTAAATATTTATCCATCGCAACTTTTTTTACACTGGTAGTTGTATTAATCTTACCATTTACACCAATCGGCGCGCTGTTCGGATTCAGCAGGCTTCCGCTGTCTTTTTATGGATGGATGTTTCTGATAGTGAGTGTTTACATCAGCTCGGCAGAAATACTCAAGCGATGGTTTTATAAGAAATTGCAGCGAAACTGAAAGCAGTTTTTCAGCTTACAGCTTTCGCGAGTAAATAAGCAGCTGTTGCAGCAACAATACCGGTCAGTGCGACTTTTAATGTGCCTTTTATTATGGGTTGGCCGGTAACACGGCTTTTAAAATATCCGAAGATTAGTAAAGCCAAAACGGTAACGGTGCACGACACATAAAATCCCGTTTTGCTGTTGCTAAAAATAATATAAGGGAATAAAGGGATGAACCCGCCAACGAGATAGGAGAGCGCAATCGTTCCGGCACTTCTTGCTGCCCGGTTTTTTGAAGGTTTAACCATCTGCAGTTCAAGCTTCATCATAAAATCGGCCCAGATATTTTTGTTTTTACTGATCTGAACGGCGACCTGATTGCTTAAAGATTGTTCCACACCCAGACTTGTCAGGATGTCCTGCACTTCTTTTAATTCTTTTTCGGGAACCGAATCAATCTCACTGAATTCTCTTTTCAGCTCAGTATCGTAGTGTTCAACTTCCGACTGCCCGGCCAAATAACCTCCCAGTCCCATGGAAATACAACCGGCGGCAATTTCCGATATGCCTGAGACAATAATCAGATGCGTGGTATTCAAAACACCACTTAATCCCGCAGTCAGGGCAAAGGGCACGGTGAGTCCATCGGACATACCTATAATAATATCCCTGACAAGATCTGACTTTGTTTGGCGTGATTCAGTTTCCATTATCATAATTCTACATTCCGGTTTTCCTGTCCAGGGTCAAATCCTCTCTTTCTTTAATCTGGTATGGAATATTTTTAGTCAGGAAAAATGAGCAATAAAAATCGGACAGGTATTTTCTGCAATGATCTTCTCCACAAAACTCTTGCGAAGCATGTTTGAGAAAGCAGATCTTGAAAACGAGCCACTGATCAACAGAACGTTTTTTCTTTCTTCCAGCCAGCTCGTAAATAAACTCTTCGGATCGAAATGAAGCTTGGACGTGTACTGTGACTCAAAATGAGAGGAGGTAAATTCTTTTAATAGCTGCAGATTGGGTATTTCATCCGTTGCATCCTGCTTGATGTGTACGATTTCTGTTTGAAGGTCTGCCAGATCCGGGAACAAATAAACAAATTGTTTGATGGCGTGCATGGATTCTTTTTCTCCATCGTATGCGATCGCCAGTCGTTGTATGTTTTTGAAGTTTTCCGGAATCAACAGTACCGGTGATTCGGAAGATCTCAACATTTCCGTCATGAAATAATTCGGCTGATCTTCCGGAAGATTTTTGCAAAATAATTCGCCGCTGATAATTACAAGATCTGAAAATCTGCTTTCAGTTTTAAATTTATTTACGTCCCAGGGCCCCTCACATGGATCCATATCGAATTTTATCGCTGTATGTTCCAATGCATCAACAAATTTTCTCTTACTCTGGTGAATCTCTGACATTTCCTGTTCCTTTAATTTAATAAAAGGCTCGGATACAGGAATAAATCCAACAGGGATCATTTCCAATGTGTCTACAGATGTAAAAAACATTCCTTTTACAGAAACTGGTTCGGTTTCACGTATTTGGCTGATGAAACGAATGGCCGCAGATGGAAAATGATCTCCATCGCACAATAACAGTATCTTTTTCATATTTTTTATTTAATAATGGAATCCCATTTAGATGATACAAAAGTTGGCTTGTTGGCAATGTTGGGAATGTCTACCCCGTATACATCTTTCAACAGCCAGTTTGACACCGATGAATCCGGCAATTTTCGGTTTGCGATTCTACAGGAAATCTGCACATGCAATCCCATGGATTTAACCATTTTTTCAAAGTCACTCACACGCATTTTCGGACTGATTTCTATACTCAGATCCTTGACCGTCGCATTGATTTCATTTATTTTCACATTGGAAGCCAGCATAATACACTGATCGCTTAATTTGGAATTTGCAGGATCCCGAAAGAAGCTGATCTGCATCGAAGGAAATAAACGGTTGAACCGGTCCTGAATTATTTGTACAGAATCACCTCCCTTAATGTGGAATGTATTTGCTTTCATGATTGCTGGTTTTAATCATTCACCAACACAAAGCAAGGAAAGAGACGGGTATTAAATGCTGAGTTTAAAACGAATCCGGAATGACTTTCGTCATGTTCAGTATAGCAGCGTTTTAAGTTTGTCGGTATCGTTCACGATGATTTTACCGTTTTTAATTTCAATTAACTTTTCAGATTTGAAATCACTCAGCGTGCGGATCAACGACTCAGTTGCCGTACCTACATATTGTGCTATTTCTTCCCTGGAGATCTCTATGGCCATCTTCTTGTCGCTCAGGTGAAATTTCGTTGTAATTTCGACGAGTGCAGAAGCAACGCGCTTGCGCAGTGAACTGTATGCCAGATTCAGCAAACGTTGTTCTTTCTCTTTTACGTTCTTTGAGATGATGTGAATAAACTTCGACGCAATGCTGGCGTCGTTGTAGATCATTTGGAGAAAATCGTCTTTTGGAATGGCCAGTATTTCCGACTCTTCAAGCGCAATCGCTGAATCGTCGTAGTGACTGTTCTCCAGCAAGGCGGCATATCCGATAAAATCTCCGTCACTATACAGGTTGGTGATATATTCTTTCCCGTCGGGGTGCGTTTGGTAGGCTTTTACTTTTCCTTTCACCAGATAAAATAAAAATCTGGGTTTTTTCGATTCATGATAAACAGTTTGTTTTCGTTCATAATTTTCAACGTCATATTTAGGTGACAGATTATTCTTAAGACCAGCCTCTTTTACATCGCTGAAGAACTGGTTTAATCCAGTCAGTGACTTGTCATAATGCTGACTTGCAATCGCTGATTTTTTGATTCTCGTTTCAACGGCGTTGAGCAACTCGATATCTTCAAAAGGTTTGGTGATATAGTCATCTGCGCCCATTTCCATACCCTTTCTCAAATCGGTCCTTTCTGTTTTGGCTGTCAGAAAAATAAAAGGAATATGTTCGGTTTCCGGATTTTTGCGAAGCAGGTGTAGCACGCCATATCCGTCGAGTTCGGGCATCATGATATCACAAACAATAATCGAGGGTCGTTCGCTGGTGGCTAATTCCACACCTTTTTTTCCGTTCTCAGCTACCAGTGTGGCATAACCTGCCATTTCAAGAATTTCAGCTGTATTTTCCCTGATGTCCCGGTTATCGTCAATGACGAGAATGGTTGAAGCCATATATCATGATTTTAAAGGAATGGAAAACCATACCATAGTGCCCTTATTCAATACACTGTCGAGTTGAATGGATCCGCCAAGAAGTTCTACATAACGCTTAACGATATGCAACCCCAGGCCGGTACCCTGTATATTGGTTGCGTTTTTGCCTCTGAAAAATGAACTGAAGAGATGCTCTTTATCTTCAGCTGATATGCCCATACCTTCATCCGCAACACATACATTCGTAATTCCATTTTTCACTTCACTTTGAATTTGTATGGTTGAATTCAAATCTGAAAATTTGATGGCGTTGGAAATGAGGTTAAAAAGAATATTCCTGATGATATTTTTATCGCTGTAAATCAAGCCAGCACAGGAATTGACATACATAAACTTTTGACCTGATTTCAGTGTTGGGTTCATTTCTTCCAGTGTGTCCCTGATCAGTTCTTCCAGGTTGAATTCATGAAAGTGAATTCCAATTTTGCCTTCTTCCAGTTTTCCCAATGAAAGAAAATCTTCCAGCAGTGTATTCAGGTGTTTGACTGAGTTTTTAATTTTTTCAACGTGCTTCGCTCTTTTTTCCTGGTCGCCTGAATCGGTGTATTTTTCAATCAGGGAAGCAGACGACAATACGGTGCTTAAAGGTGTCCTGAATTCATGGGAAGCCATTGAAACGAACCGGCCTTTTATTTCATTGAGTTGCCGTTCTTTGTCGAGCGCCATATTTAATTCATATTGCGATTCTTCCAAACGCTGGAGCGCTTCCTTCAAAATAATAGTTCGTTCCTCTACCTTAACTTCCAGATCAGCATTTAAAAGACGCATTTTGTCCGTCACATTTTCCAACTGTTGCTGTTGGCGGATCATATTCCTTTCGATTTCTTTGCGCCTGGTGATGTCGATGATAAAAGCAATCACAAATCGTTCTTCATTCTGAATATAAGTACTCAGACTCACTTCCACGGGAAACGTCGTTCCATCTTTTTTACCGGCTAATAAGTCACGGTTATGTCCCATTACGCGGTTTGTTGGGGCCTCGTAAAATCCCTCCCTTAATTTTACATGGTTTGCTTTGGCTTTTTGGGGTATGAGAACCTCAATTTTTTTACCAATTAACTCATCTGTTTCATAACCAAATGCCCTACAGGCTGCAGGGTTTACCAGTATAATGCTTCCACTTTCATTACTTACTACAATGCCTTCTGTTGCGTTTTCGAAAAGCGAAGCCAGATGAACAGAATTATAGGGCATGAACGTCCTTTGATCAAATGTACAGATGTTTTACATCTGCAGTAATTTTTGTTCTATTTCTATTGCTTTGGGAAACAATATTTGGCGCTCAAGGAACTGTTGCTGGATCAGGTTTTCATAGAGTTCGCCCATTTTGGAAATCAATACCTGGTAACTGGAACAGGATTTCAATGGAGGTTTAAAATCCTTTATAATTTGCCTTAAGCCGTTGAGTAATTCGTCAATCTGCTGTTGCTCCTGTTCCACGATGCTAAGCGGTTTTCTGAGTGTTCGAACAAAAAGATTTCCATACGCTTCTTTTCGCTTATAAGCTGAATACATCTGTTTGATATACGGGAAAATGATCTCCTCCTTGTGCCTGTTCTGCAGGATGAGTCTCTCAGATAATTTGTTCATCAATTCGGTTGTCCCCACAAGCTCAGGAAATTTCTCTGTGTGTGTTAGTGCAAATAAGTCGAGGGCAATTTTTAAAGGGGGTAAGACTTGCTGTATATACTCGTGATGGATATGTACGATAAACTCAATCAGAAAATCGATTTTCCATTCATGGAAGTCGATTTGATTGGGTATTTTAAAGTCCCTGGTAGCTTCTTCCAGATCCTGTACTACTGACGAAAAATTCAATTTATTGGTTTCACACAATGTCCGTAAAGACATATCTCCGCCACAGCAAAAATTCAACTGCCATTTCCTGAATACGTCGGCGGTCCGATAGTCAAGTTTTACCATCTCACTCACAGGCCGGTCGAAATCATGGATCATTAGTATTTGTTTGACTTTTATTAACACAAATGTATTTTTCGAGGGTCAGAAAAAAAATGATTTTCATCATGTACTTATATGACTCTGCAACCTGATTTTAATCATGTTTTATCCTGTCTGACATCATAGAACAAGTCCAGCTGTTAAAATATTTTTGTTTTAACAATTTCAACGACATGGATAATAATATAGCAGTCCCTGCTCAAAAAATACCTGACGAGGCATTCGACAAGGCTTTTAAACCAAAAGGAGCGGTTGCTTTTTTTGTGTTGCTGATCCTGCTCGGGATGGTCATCTGGTTCGGAATTTATTTTTTAATGCTCTCCAGAATTTAAAATTTTCATTATGCCGGCAATAGATCCTTATGAGAGGAAGATTATTATGATTACGGGTGTTGTATTGTCCCTTTTTATTTTTTCCATCTTATATGCAAGAAATAAAAATAACGATCTGCCCGAATGCCTGCCTTTCAACAAAGCCTATCTGGAACCCAAAATCACGAAACTGGACGACAAAACATATCAGGTCTACGCCGTTGCACAGATGTGGCAGTTTCAGCCGAATCAGATTGAAGTGCCCGTTGGAAGCGAAGTGGATTTTTTTGTTACGTCTAAAGATGTTGTACACGGATTTAATATCAATGATAAAGACGTGAACATGATGGCCATCTATGGCAATATCAACAAGACTACCGTGAAATTTGAAAAACCAGGCATATACAAAATTACCTGTCATGAATACTGTGGTGCCGGCCATCAGAGTATGCAGGCAGAAGTGATTGTAAATGAAGCTTCCAAAAATTAAACGACCGTAAAGAAAAGATCATGCAAATTTCAAGATCCTTAAAGCGACTGATTTATTGGGAACTGGGAATACCACTTACATTATTAACGATTGGTATTTATCACGGACTCATGCAAACAATTTACAGAGCGGGTGTTATTCATCAGTCATCGTTTGCTCATCTGGATTACTATCAGGGTCTAACCCTGCACGGTGTGATCAATGCGGTTGTGCTGACTTCCTTTTTTGCCGTGGCTTTTGGCCATGCAACGATTGCCTTCTATTTTAAAAAAGAGCCGCATAAATGGGTAGCCTGGTTGAGCTTCTGGCTGATGACCGTCGGTACGCTGATGGCCGCCTGGGCCATGTTATCCGGCAAAGCATCCGTTCTGTATACTTTTTATCCGCCTTTAAAAGCGCATCCCTTATTTTATCTCGGTGCTGCTTTATTAATTGTTGGATCCTGGGTGCCTCTTTTCAGCTGGGCCAATATGTATATGGACTGGAAAAGAGAAAACCCACTTACAAAAACGCCGCTGGCTGTGCTCGGCACGCTGATCAATTTTACAATCTGGTTTGTTTGCACGCTGGCTGTTGCTTATGAAGTGCTGGTTCTTTTACTTCCCTGGGCCATGGGCTGGGTGCCTACGGTGAATGTTACACTCGCGAGGACTTTGTTCTGGTTCTTTGGTCACGCGTTGGTTTATTTCTGGTTGCTGCCTGCATACACCATGTATTATACCATGTTGCCGAAACTGGCAGGCGGAAAATTATATTCTGATCTCGCGGGACGCATATCACTTTTTTTATTTTTAATTTTTTCAGTGCCCGTGGGTGTTCATCATCAGTTCAGTGACCCATCCATTCCCAGAGGAATTAAAATGTTTCAGGGCCTGCTCACGTATGGTGTGGCCATTCCCAGTTTTATAACTGCTTTTACACTCGCTGCTTCATTGGAATACGCCGGCAAAAAACGCGGATCCAAAGGACTGCTGGGTTTTTTTGGAAAACTGCCTTACCTGGATGCAGACAAATACCTTTTCGCTTATCTGATCGGTGGTTTGATACTTTTTATTTTCGGCGGACTAACAGGTCTCGTAAATGCTTCCGGTCAACTGAATACGGTTGTACACAATACCGCCTGGCTGCCCGGCCATTTTCATATGACAGTGGCGGGTCCTGTTTTTCTCAGCATCATCGGCATGAGTTTATATCTCTATAGTCATGTCGCCGGAAAAAAAATATTTCTGCCACGGGTTAATGTAATTATACCTTATCTCTGGGTGATTGGGATCCTGATATTTTCAGCGGGTCTCTCCTGGGGCGGTTTGATGGGAGAGCCAAGAAGAACAAATCTGGGCATGACCTATCTCAATCCTAAAAACGAACTGTTTACACCGGAATGGGTACCGACTACGATGCTGGCTTTATGTGGAGGCATCATTATGACCTTCGCCGCACTACTTTTCTTTATCGTGTTTTTTGGAACCATGTTCAGTAAAAAAACTCAGACCGGTGAACTCACGTTACCTGTTACAGAAGTGTTGCACGACGAGAAGAGAATACCATTGTTTGATACATTCAAACCATGGCTCATAATTATGGCGATTCTGATCCTGCTGGCATATGTACCTGCTTTTATCAGCGCCAGCAAAAATCCTGGTCCGGGAGCTCCTGCTTTTACGCCGGACAATCCTGTTCCGGTTCAGCCGGCAGCCACATCTAATATTTATAACCAGTGATTAGCTCTCACATCCTTAAGAAATGAAAAGCGGAAAAGGACTATATCTTTTTGTACTGGCCGTTGTGGTTGTTCCACTGAGTGTATTTGGCATCACACAATGGTATGAAAGCCATTTTCAAAAGTTGCCCATACTGGGACCGGAGCATCATGTAATCAGTTCCTTCCAATTTAAAGACCAGGAGGGAAAATGGATCGACAATCGAAGCTGGAAAGGAAAAATAGTGGTAGCGGACTTTTTCTTCACGAGTTGCCCTGCGGTTTGTCCGAAAGTTGTTTATCAGTTGAAACGGGTACAGACTTATGGGGATAAAAATATTCTCATCAATTCTTTTACTGTTGATCCGGAAAGGGACAGCGTGGGCAAATTAAAAAGTTATGCTAACCATATGGGAATCGGAAACAACTGGTTTCTGTTAACTGGTGATAAGATATCACTGTATCGTTTTGCCAGAAAAGATCTGATGATCGTTGCAACGGATGGGGATGGTGGCCCCACAGATTTTATTCATAGCGAAAACCTGGTGCTGATAGATCCTTTGGGAAGAATCAGGGGATACTATAAGGGCACTGATGAAGCGGATGTGAACGGATTGATTCATGACATCGAAAAATTAAAAATTGAATTTGAATTATAATAATGCTGAACTGATGAAACACAAATTGATCATTACAAGTTTGTTGCTCCTGATATCTGTTGTGGCTTTTTCCGATGCACCACTGGACAATGGCAAATTAATATTCACCAGTCGTTGCGCAAGCTGTCATAATGTAAACAAAGTAGTGTTGGGGCCGGCGCTTGCGGGAGTAACCGACCGGCATTCGGTGGACTGGATCATAAAATTTGTTCATTCTTCCCAAACAGTCATTAAAGGGGGAGACACCGCCGCGGTTAGACTCTATGAGAAATTTAATAAGATCCCGATGCCCGATCATCCGGATTTAACCGCTGAGAATATTGAAGGTATTCTGGCCTATATAAAATCTGAATCAAAAGCACCCGTTACAGCACCTTCTTTTAGACCAGAAATAATTCATCCGCCTTACACGCCGATACTGGCAAACAATTATTCTTTTTTTGCAACCTATCTGGGCCTCGTCATATTGATGACTGTTGCGTTTGTTGCGTTGGTCAAGGTAAAAGAAATTCAAAGAAATAAAACGCAAAGTGGAAATGACATTTGACAATTATCAATTAACAATTAACAATTAGTATGGTTTCCCTTGATCTTCTGAATAAATATAATGTTTCCGTTCCAAGGTATACCAGTTATCCCACGGTTCCTTTCTGGAATGAGAACATGCACCTCTCTCAGTGGAGAAAAGCCTTCAGGGATCAGTTTCGTTTTGCAAACGATACGGAGGGACTGAGTTTATATTTACACCTGCCTTTCTGTGAATCCCTTTGCACTTATTGTGGATGCAATAAGAAAATAACCACCAATCACGGCGTTGAAATCGAATATATCAACGCTCTGATTAATGAATGGTCTATTTATTGCGAATTAATGGAAGAGGTTCCTGTGATCAGGGAACTTCACCTGGGTGGGGGAACGCCGACTTTTTTTTCTCCCGAAAATCTCAATACATTATTAAAAGCCATTCTGGACAATTCGATCATTCATTCCACGGCTAATTTTAGTTTTGAAGGTCATCCGAACAACACTACCAGGGAGCATTTGCAAACACTATTTGACCGGGGCTTCCGCAGGGTCAGTTATGGCGTTCAGGATAACGACCCGGTGGTTCAAAAAGCGATTAACAGAATTCAGTCTATTGAACGGGTGAAAGATGTTACGGAAATGGCTCGTGAAATCGGGTATCATTCTGTCAATTTTGATTTGATTTACGGACTGCCTTTTCAAACACTGGGCAGCATACGAAAAACACTCGAAGAATGCATCGCAATTAAGCCCGACAGGTTTGCTTTTTATAGTTATGCGCACGTCCCCTGGACAAGCAGGGGACAACGTTTGTTCGATGAAAATGATTTGCCTTCGGCGGAATGTAAAATGAATTTCTATCAGGAAGCCGTAAAAATATTTAATGCAAATGGTTACCATCATATTGGAATGGATCATTTTGTTGTAGCAAAAGACGATTTACTTCAGGCCAGAAACACCGGCGCGCTCAATCGCAATTTCATGGGATATACGTCTCAGAACGCCCATTTGCAGTTGGGATTAGGCGTTTCTGCCATCAGTGATACGGGTCATGCTTTTGCCCAGAACAGCAAATCCTTACACGACTATTACCGTCTTGTAAATAAAAAAGAATTGCCGGTAATTAAAGGGTTTTTTTTAAATAATCTGGACGAAAGATTCAGGAAATACATACACGACATCAGTTGTCAGGGAAAAACCTATTTCAACGAACTGGATCGGGATATACTGCAATTATATACACTTCCGCTGTTGAGACAATTGGAAATGGACGGGTTGGTTAAGGTTAATGATCTTTATGTTGAAGTAACTGTTTTGGGCGGAAGTTTTATCAGGAATGTATGCAGCGCATTCGACCTGTTTCTCCATAATAAATCCATCGCGAAAGGCAAACAGTATAGTAAGGCTGTTTGATTGCCCAATTCTTCCGTAATCTCATTACATACTATTGTTGAATACTAACGAATGTCATACTTCGGGATGACAACTGTCATAATAAAACTTTGTAAGGCTGGATATATTTATGTATTGAGAAATTAATAAAACAAAACAGGAAATATGAAGGCGGCTAAATTATTTCTAAGTCTGGCTCTTTGCTTTTTTATATTTTTTCCCATGGGGAATAAACTGTTTGCGCAGGCAACAGTCGTCGATTCATCTCTGCTGGATCGCGTTACAGAGCTTGAAAAACAGGCAGCTTACAAGAAACCCGGTGAGGATCATTTCTTGGTGGTTGGATTAACAACCATAGGATGGAACATGAACAAAACAACCGTTACCTCCGGCGGTGTTGGTCAATCTGTAAAAACGAATTCTTTTCCAGACGACGCTGAATTCGAATTTAGCCCCATGTTTCTCTGGAGGCACGGAACCAAGTTGCTGATGGAATTTGAACCTTCCTATTCATCCGGAGGCGGACTGGGTGTTAACTGGGCCGATGTTTCCTATTTTGCCAGTCCGGGATTGATTGTGCGCGCCGGATATTTTGTGGTGCCTTTTGGTATCTACAACAAACGCCTCGCCGCCGGCTGGATCAATAAACTCGCAACCGATCCTCCTGTAGCAGATATTCCCAACGATGCTGACTATGGAGTTGAAGTAGAAGGTGGTTTTCCTATGGGAAATATGAAATGGAGCTATGATGTTAGCCTCACCAACGGTAATCAGCTACTCACTGATGGGGAAATGCAGGGTGTGGGTTCAATTGATAATAATCAAAATAAGGCAGTTACTGCCAGATTATCACTTTTACCATTTTCGAATTCATCCCTTGAAATTGGTTTGAGTGGACAGATCGGCAAAGTGGGAGACGCCGGTGCTCCCAATCAGAGTGCCCTGTCCAAGGCATATGCCATCGATCTGGACTATGTGAAACTTTTCAGTCCGATTCTTCTAAATATAAAAGGTCAATATAATTATGTATATGTAACCAACCAGAGTTATACAAATCCCAATGATTCCACCATATACACATATGACAATAAGACAACTACGGGTTTTGCTCAAATTTCGCTACGCCCGACAGGTTCATCCAATAATTTTGTAAAGAATCTGGAACTGGCATACAGGTATAGTAACTTTATTTCTCCAACAGGATCACTCTGGGGTCAGAAAAACAATATTTCAGAAGCCGCCTTACTTTATTGGCTCAGCTGGAGAACAGTTTTAAAATGCGCATATCAATGGAATAACAGTAATAGTACTTCCATAGGAAGCGAGGGCACAACAACCCAGTCAAATACATTATTTATCCAATTTGCTGTCCAACTTTAAATCAGTTTAAAATGAAAAGAGTATCTATAAAAAGCGTTTCTGTTTTACTGATCTTGGGACTAGGGCTGTTCGTTGGCCTTACCTTCGTTGGTTGTAAAGCAAGTCAACAGGTATCAGCAAAATCAGGGGTGCAATTATGGGCTGAAAATTGCCAGCGTTGTCACAACACACCTTCGCCTTCCTCCTTCTCACCTGAACAATGGGAAACCATCGGAATGCATATGCAAACACGGGCCCTGCTTACAGATGAAGAAAAAACCAAGATTGTAAATTTCCTCAAACAATAAAAAATTCAGCACTCAAAAAAAACCCTCCGATATCACAGGTGGATTGATCTGTCCATCCTGAATCTCTGTATCGTTGGTTTGTTGGGCATGCTGTTAAGAAGCAAAATTGTTTTCGCGCTTCCATTTATCAATTATAATCACCTGCTGGAAGCTCATTCTCATTTCACTTTTGGGGGCTGGGTCACACTTGTTTTAATTTCTCTTTTCGTGTATGAATTACTTCCTGAATCTGTCAGCCAAAACTCCAAATATCAATGGTTACTGGGAACCATAACAATCTGTGCCTGGGCGATGCTGGTATCTTTCGCAGCTAAAGGTTATAGCACGATTTCTATTATATGCTCTCTCTGTTTTATTTTACTGACCTATTTATTCGGAATCATTTTTATAAGAGATATAATGAAAACAGAATTGGCATCCTGTGTGAAATTGCTGGCGATATCATCCATCCTGTATTTGATTTTATCTTCTTCCGGAATCATCCTCATCACCTATATTTATTTCACCCAATCCTTCGACGCCATACTTTACAGAGACGCTTTATTTACCTTTCTGCATTTTCAATACAATGGTTTTTTTACCCTTGCCATTTTTGCACTGCTCTTTAATCTTATTTATAAAGGAACAACGGCCGGCGCAAAAAGAAATATCTCGCGGTTTTCCATCGCATTATGTATTTCTATTGTTCCCTCCTTATTCCTATCGTATCTCTGGCAGGATCCCAATCGCTGGCTGCGTGTTATTGCCATACTGGGATCTATTCTGTTGCTTATTAGTTTCTGTTTCGCTATTACTTCTGCGATGAACCTCAGAATTATTTACAGTAAAGAAAAACCCCTGCTGCGTTTTTTGATGATTCTATCCATGGGTTCATTTATGTTGAAGACTTTCTTTCAGAGTTTTACCATCTTCCCGGTTATTGGTGACGCCATATTTGGAAACAGACCGATCATCATGGGATTTTTGCATCTGGTATTTTTGGGATTTGTTACCCTTTTCATACTCGCCCATTTTATAAAGAAAGATTTGTTGAATAGTAAAATCAAATGGACAGGGATCTCAATAGTTGTTTTTGCAGTCGCAGTCATATTGAACGAATTATTCTTAATATCTCAGGGATTCGCCGCCATGTTAGTTGGCGGAAGCAGTATATTTCCATGGCTACTCTGGACTACCGGTGTTTTGCTGTTTGTCGGTTCAGTGCTGATCGCGATTGCGCGGAGTCTTAGTAAAAAAATATCCTGAACTATTTATTTATCCCCGTCATTTTTGCGCATGAACTCCAACACATTCCTTGCCTGATCATCTGTAAGATCCTGATTGGGCATTCTGATCAGACAAACTGCCATATCAGCCTGAGCTGCAAGATCTCTGTCGAGCATCACTTTTGTATTGGTAATCCAGTTCATGATCCATTCGGGTGTTCTCCTTTTTGTAACACCTGTCCATCCCGGCCCCACCAGCATTTCCGTGCTTAGTTTGTGGCATGCAAAACATTTTGAATCATAAATTGCCTTTCCCTTCGTTGCCATGTCTTCATTCAGTGGATGGGTTAATTGAACGTTCTTAAACCGTCCAACACCCTTGGAATTGATGCCTAAAAAAACGACGACCGTATCCTTATTTATTTTTTGAAGGGAAGTGTCTGGCGCCGCGACATTGTTATTACCGGTGTTTTGCGTATTGGACCCGCATTGCAGGGCGAAAATACTCGCCACAAGTGTCAGCGTATATTTAAATGTTTGTTTCATATTGCCAATATTTTTATTTCGTGAAGACCGGATTTGTGAATGAAGGCTTTAAATATTATTTCTTCTTGGGCGTCCTGGCTAATGTTCGAATATAGTTGATCAACTCCCATCGCTGCTGATCGGAAAATATTTTCTTATAACCCGGCATAGGTGACCTGCCTTCAGAAAGTTTCCAGAAAAGAGCGCCGTCCGATTCATTTTGTACAGCTACCGAAGAATGATCTGCAGGTTTGGGATTCAGGCCGGAAGCAGCGGGCCCGTCTCCTCTTCCTTTATCTCCATGGCATGGGCCGCAATTCGCAATATAGAGTGCCTTGGCATCGGGCAGTACACTGGTGTTACCGGCGAGTGGGTTTTTGACATTATCTGATTCCTTCGGAGCAACCCAAGGTGGATTTTGTGCAGGAACAACAAAATAACTTATACTCAATATCAATAATAAACCTAAACTCAGTTTGGGTTTCATCTTTCCGGAGTCGATAACATCTTCTTTCATATTCAATAAGAGTTACTCGTTTTTATAATATCGGATATCTGTCCATGCTCTTCGTTAAAGTTCACCATACTCATTATCATTTTATATGATTAAAATCATATGAAATGATGATAAACCTGATTTATATCAGAAACTTTTGATCCTATGAATGCTATTTTTGGAAAAACGGGTTCAACATGCTGGCTTCACCGATGGCTCGTTTTGAAAATAATAAAAAGCCTGTTTTCTGTCCTCAAAGGCGCTGGAACTCAATTTGAAAAGAACGATTAAATATTACCGCATCATCTGGCTGAGACACGACCTGCCGGCCGGACTTTCCGTATTCCTCGTCGCACTCCCTCTTTGTTTGGGAATTGCTCTGGCTTCGGGAGCACCATTGTACGCAGGACTTTTATCCGGTATAATAGGAGGGTTGGTAGTTTCACTGATCAGTGGCTCGCAGCTTGCGGTTTCGGGCCCGGCTGCAGGGCTAACAACGCTGGTGGCCGCTTCCATTATTTCACTGGGTGATTATAGAATATTTTTACTTACGGTTTTCATTGCAGGGTTGTTTCAACTTCTTCTCGGATTACTGAAACTGGGAGTGATTGCAAATTATTTCCCATCTTCTGTAATTAAAGGAATGCTGGCTGCCATTGGATTGATGCTTATTATTAAACAAATCCCAATGGCACTCGGCTACGACCAGCCCGATTTTTGGTCATCGGGTTTTATTCATCTGTTCTCCCGTAAAAACAGTTTGGAAAATCTGAAAACCTTCAATCAACACATCACCAGGGGTACTGTTCTGATTTCTGTTCTTTCTTTGATTTCCCTTATTCTTCTTCAATTACCGAAAGCAGGGAAAATGAAAATAATTCCGGCACCCCTTGTAGTAGTAGTTCTTGGTATCCTGGTCAGTTTGCTGTTGATGGAAATTTCCCCGCATTATTCGCTAAGACAAACACAACTGGTGCATATTCCCCAGAACATATTTGCAAACATTTCCTCCCCCGACTTTTCTAAAATATTTTCGAATGCAGCCATTTGGAGAGACGGCATCATGATCGGATTGCTGGCTACTTTGGAAACTTTACTGTGCATTGAAGCCATCGATAAACTTGACCGACGCAATTGTATAACGCCTGTAAACAGAGAACTGATCGCGCAGGGTTTCGGGAATATGCTATGTGGTTTGTTAGGCGCAATACCCATGACCGCTGTAGTGGTAAGAGGTGCAGCCAATGTAGACGCAGGAGCAAGAACAAAACTATCCGCATTTACCCACGGACTTTTTCTCCTGCTTGCAGTGATGCTGATTCCCTTTCTATTAAATAAAATTCCCTACGCCTCCTTATCGGCCATTTTAATTTTTACGGGATATAACCTTACAAAACCAAAACTTTACCGCAATATGTGGAGTTTGGGCTGGAAGCAGTTCATACCATTTTTGATAACGATTGTTGTAATCCTTTCTACAGATCTTCTGATCGGCGTTAGCATCGGACTTTTAATATCTGTTTACTTTATCGTTCGCAATAATTTTAAGGCAGAATACAGGATTTCGAAAACCCATCACAATGGAGTGGAGTCACAATACATAAAACTCAATAGCAATGTTACTTTTCTAAATAAAGTTAAACTGCGCAAGGCACTCGATGAAGTTCCTGAAAATACCGTACTGACGATCGACGGCAGTGAATGTAATTTTATTGACTATGACATATTGGAAATTATAAGTGAATATGGAAATAAAGCCCGTGACCGACATATAGAACTACACTTGCCAGGCATCGAAAAAGTAGATGTATTGGCTGTTCACTAAAGAGAATGACTTGTATACGATGACGATCGTTGATCTGTTGCTCACCGGCTTTTTTCAATTTGGTGGAAAATGCCACCCAGATGCCAATGGAAAGTAGGGAAAAACTTCCCGGCAGCAGAAAGGTAAACGGGTATCCGATACTTTGAGCAATCCATCTTCCCAGCGCAGGACTCAGCGATGCACCCAGTCCCTGCATTGTCATCACGGCACCCTGTTCGATATTTATTCGTCCGGTGCCATTCAGTATCCCCGCTGCTTATCAGGAAGTTCCACTATAAAGGTTGACCCCTCACCAACCACGCTGGAAACAGACAACTGTCCATGATGAATATCTACGATTCGTTTGCATATGGCCAGTCCAAGTCCGGAGCCTTCATACTTGTTCTTGTCGTGCATCTTCTGAAAGGCATGGAAGATTTTTTGATGACCCTCTTCATGAATTCCAATTCCGTTGTCTTCCACATAAATACTCACGATGCCGTCGTGCGCCTCGCTCCAGATGTTGATAACGGGTTGCTGATTAGAAAATTTAATCGAGTTGCTGATCAGATTCAGAAACAGGTGGGCGAGATAAGACAGATTTCCATATACATTTGGTATATCACCCACCGTAACTTTTGCGCCGGAATCGCCAATTTTCGATTCCAGATCCGTCAAAGCAATTCGAATGGCTTCATTAACGCTTACCATCCGCATTTCAATTCTGTCGGTATAGGCAGACAGATTCAGAATGTCGGTCGTCATCGTTTGCATTCTCGATGCTGATTTAATTATTTTTTCCACCAGTTCATTTCCATGTTGATCTAAAATATTGGCATATCCATCCTGAACCAGTGAACCAAATGTGCGTATTTTTCGAAGCGGTTCCTGCAGATCGTGAGATGCGATGTAAGCAAAAGAAGTAAGACTCGCATTGGCTTCGGCCAGACTTTGTTCAGCCTGTATGCGGCGGGCCACTTCGCGCTCGAGTTCTACATTGGATTTCTGACGAAATGCCTGTGGAAGAATTTTAATGAGGTAGTAAACCGTCAGCAGACTGACTACTCCTGTAAAGAAGCGCACCAATGCATTGAGGCGGTACATGGGCACCCAGAACATCATTGCATCCAGGAGATGCGTGATACCACATAGCAGGATAAAAGCTGCAAACAGTAAATAGACTGCCTGAAATTTAATTCCGTTTTTTTTCTTGCCGAGATAATTTAAAATGATCAGCGGTATCAGAAAATAAGCGATCCATATGGAGAGATCGCTTAGAATATATAACCATCCATGAAAAGAAGACCAGGTCCCACAACGCCATCTCGGCGGCCAGTCATCCGTATAAAAAAGTCCTTTAAAAAAGTCGATCACCTGTTGCATTTTCCCAGTTTATATTTAATGAGGGATATCCATATTAAATTTAACCAGAAATCGTGACAGAATTCAATTAATAGTTTCTGCCAATCGGTTAATCGAAGGACCCAAATCACCTTGTTGACAATAATATCCAGGCCGCCTAGATCCGAAATTGATTTGTTCACGTTCACCCTTAACACACAATGGCATTATTTTTAAACCATTTTTAAAAACATACTTTTATGAAATCACTCGTTTACTACATTTGCCGTGATGTAGGAATTTCGGAGAAGCCGGACCCTGAAACTGAGCATTCAACAGATATGCTGGTATTGTTGAAATCATGATTTTGATTAATTATTAGATGCAAAAAATCAGTGCGGGCATATTGATATTTAGGTTGATAAACTCGTACCCGGAGATATTACTCTTTCATCCGGGCGGTCCGTATTGGAAAAATAAGGACGTTGGCTCCTGGTCGATTTCGAAAGGAGAGCTAAACGAAAATGAGATGCCCATTCAGGCAGCAGAAAGAGAACTGCTGGAAGAAACCGGCATCCTTATAAAGGGAGATCTGATTGAACTTGGATCTGTAAAAACAAAAAACAATAAAACAGTGTTTGCCTGGGCCTTGGAACAGGATTTCGAACCATTGGAATTGAAAAGTAATTTGTTTGAAATGGAGTGGCCGCCGGCCTCGGGTAAAAAACAAAGTTTCCCGGAAATGGATAAGGCCGTATGGTTTGCTTTAGAAGAGGCAAAAGAGAATATTCTTACCTCGCAAATTCCGTTTATTGAAACGCTTTTAAAAAGAATTGGAACAGGTACTGGTTCATAAATTGCCGTCAACTCATATTGCACTGCAGCAAAATTCAACTACAGTTTCACACTTTTAAAAAATGGCGCCCCGGGTTTGGCAAGGGATTTGTATTTACTAAATAAATTAGTAATCATGAAAAACGATAATACAGTTAAAAATCCGGACGATTGGAAAACAGGCGAAGAACCGATGACCGGAGCACAGAACTCTTATTTGCACACGCTGGCGTCTGAGGCCAAAGAGGAAGTGGATGAAGAACTTACAAAAGCTGAAGCATCCAGAAAAATCGAGGAACTACAATACAAAACCGGCAGGGGACTTACGGGTGAAAATCAATGATGCTATAAAATAACCGGCATTTTTAGTGCCATACCGGTAAGATAAGGAGCGGGGATTCCTTTGTACTGGATAAGGACTTTGAATTTATTCCCGCTTTTGTTCAGTAATAAATCTGCTACAAATCGTATAGCAGTTTGCTGTTCCGAACAAGTCATGCTTTCTTGGTTAGCCAGGTAGTGCGCGAGTCCCAGGGATCGGAGGAAATTTCCCAGACAGGAATAACCTGCAAATTCAAGTTTATGCGCCTTTCCGAAATGCGTCAGCGCTGAAAAATTGACGTGAGCTGTTATATCCTGCTCGCCGATGTGAACATAAGGATTGTAATAAATTCGATGTTGATGAAAACAGGTTAAAGTGCCTGATAAAATAGAACTGCCTGATATGTCGCCTTTTATATAACCATAATCAATCGTCAGTATAAATCCTTTTTGAAGTCTTGAAGCGATCTTCCCGATCAATTCGAGGGAGTCCAGGCTGAATTCCAGCCTGCCATTTTCAGGAATAGTAATATTAAGTCTTTCAAATTTTTTTTTTATTTTTTGAGTTGCGGGTTTTAAGGTTTCAAAGAATTCCAGATCACAGTCAACCCAAACTTCCATCAAATCATGCCGCATCGTGAGAATGGAAAAAGGAATGTTATCAAAAAGCTCATTGGATATAACACATCCTGTGAAATTGGACAGTTCGTTTACCTCTTCAAAAAATGTAACGGCTGATGGAACAATTCTTTTCGCACGCTCACGCATCGTGATACTCTTTTCTACAATCGTATACTCCATTGCAGATCTGAAATCTTTTTCATTTTCCAGATATTGAAAAATCGACCTGCAAAATTGTCCATTGCCTGCGCCCACTTCGACAACGGTAAATCTTTCCGGTTGTCCAAGGATTTCCCACATCTCTTTTAATTGTCGTGCAATCATTGCCCCGAAAACGGGTGTCAGGTGGGGCATCGTGTAAAAATCACCGGTACTCCCGATCGGATTTCGATTAGCACTATAATACCCATTATCGGGGTGGTAAAGCGCCATATTCATGAATTTTTCAAAAGGAATGGCACCTTCCTTATGTATAGTTTCCTGAATGATCTGGCGCATCGTCATCAAATAATATCTGCAGATTCTGTGCCTTACAGCCGGGTGATGTTTTGTGAATCGCTGGTATAATTTTTTCAATAGCTTTTTGATTGTTTACTATTTTAAAACCTAAAAATTAAAAGTATGAGATCGAATTCAAGAAGAGGGTTCGCAGCCATGGATCCTGAAGACCGTAGGCGTGCGCAACAAAGGGGGGGGCAGCATTCTCATAACGGTTCCAGCCGTTATGAAAGCGATTATGAAGACGATTACGAGGACAATGATCGCGAAGATTGGAACGACGACGACGAAGATGAAAATAATAACCAACCTTATGCGCGTTACAACGAGGAAGATGAGGACTACGAAGGAGATTATGACGACGACGAGGAAGAAAACGATTACGATAATGATCGCGGTAGCAACTATGGGCGATACAGTCGTTCTGAAAATGATTACAATAACCAGTCTGCCAACGGCCGAAGTAACGCAGGTAATTACAATTGGCAAGCGGCGAACCGAGATGATCGCAGATCTGATAACCGCGGAAACGACAGATGGCACGGTAGTACCCGGAATGATGACGGAGGACGAACAAGATATGGTAGTGGCCGTTCGAGCAATCAAAATCGTTCAGGAAGCCAGCGTCGTTCAGGAAGTTCCCGGTCTGATTCCTCCAGCAGAAATAACTCAGGCGGACAAAGACGCGACGCGGAAGGTCATTTTATGAGTAACAGTCGTGGGAACAACGGACATACCAGCCGTTCCGGACGAAGCGGATACGGAGGTCGTAGCAGCTCATCCAGAAGTGGAAATTCATCTTCCTCCGGAAGAAGTTCCTCTTCCTCTTCAGGGAAGCGTTCTTCATCCAATGGTCACAAGACTTCATCCAACGGAAGAAGTACGTCCAATGGCAGAAGTCGCTCTTCCCGTTGAGGTTCTGATAAAAATAAGCCGTCTGATTTTCGGGCGGCTTCACTTTCGACTTAAAAATTAATCATATGGCTCAGAAAACGAGAACCGCGAAATCAGCGGCAGAAAAAGAAAATATACAAACCGGCAACAGTCAGCCTGCTGCTTCAACCAAAAATCAGTCTGGCGAAGATTCCTATCTGGAGAAATTTTTCACCGATCAGCTGAAGGATATTTATTACGCAGAAAATAAAATTCTGGAGGGTCTGGATAAAATGGTGGATGCTGCTACCACGGACGAACTAAAGGATGCGTTTAAAGAACATCATGGACAAACAGAAAAACACGTTAAAAGACTGGAAAAAGTCTTTGGCCTGATTGGTAAAAAAGCAGAAGGAAAAAAATGTGAAGCGATAGAAGGGATATTAAAAGAAGCGGAATCGATCATTGACGAAACCGATGAAGGTACGATGACGAGGGACGCGGCCCTGATTTTTGCAGCGCAGAAAGTGGAACACTATGAAATCGCAACCTATGGCGGATTGGTCCAGTTCGCGATAACCCTCGGGCTACACGAAGCATCGGATATTTTAGACCGGACACTGAGGGAAGAAGAAAGCACTGATACACTACTTACTGAGATTGCAGAAAACGATATTAACCTCGGCGCGGAACAGGAAGGAATAGAATATTCCTGGGACAAAACAAGAACAGGAGAAAATAATGTCGCCTCGAATATTTAATCATTTTTAGGAATGAATACTTATGATGAATAGCATTACAGGAATTCTGAAATATGAATTCCTGTGTGCTTTTATATGTCAGTTTTCCTGGTATGTTTTCTATTTGGGGTACTTTAGTTTCAATATATCAAATCGCGAGTTCGGTTTCGACGCCGGGATTTTAAACAATGGCGACAGTGGTAGAAAAACGAGTCTGCAAAAATATTAATTCAGGAGCCTTTACTATCTTTTGTTTTTGCAGTAAGATCAAATGGCACAACAACTTTGAAACTAAGATTCCGCCCCATATTAAAAATCCCTGGCTGAATGCCCGGAGGGACGACCGGATTATCGAAATACTTGAGGCGGCTCATGTTCGACTGGTAGTTTGCGTTTGACAGATTTGTTCCTTCAATAAAAAATTCAACAATATTTTTTCCTGTGGCATTTACCAGATTTATTCCCAAACCTGCACTTAATAAATCGTAGCCTGCAGTATATGTTTCGGTGCCATAGGCGGCAAAGAAACGGTTTTGTGCGTTGTAATGATCATATCCTACGAAGGCATATCCATTTTTGAAACGACCGAAACCCTTTGCATAATTTCCGCGCAGTTCAGAATGAAAATGAGCCGGTGGAATAAACGGTAGATACTTCAAACTATCCTGCGCATGACCCCCATCAACCAGATTGGTACCATAGGTTAATGTCAGTGCATTTTCAAAATGAAGCCATGGTACAGGATGAATATCAAGATAGAATTCTCCGCCTTCGATCAGCGCCTTACTCTGTACATAGGTAAATTTGCTGTACTCACCGTTTGGATTGGGTGACCCGTCTGCATTTACTCTTTGCGGATTTCCATTTGCGTCCAGTATCTGTTCCTGGAAAATATAATTCTGAATCGTATTATAGAAAAGACTTAGGCTTGCCGTTATCTGATCCAGCGTTAACGCAGCTCCCACATCTTCCTGCAAGCTGAATTCAGGTTTGAATTCACTGTTGCCGACATGGTAGATCTGCGATCCGGGATCTGGTCCGTTGGCAGAAAGTTCAGCAATACTGGGGGCGCGAAAACCACGCGCAATATTTGCCTTCATCAGAAAATGATCAGAGAAATTATAGGTGACACCGGCACTCGCAGAAATACCGGAGAAAGTTTTATTTAAAGAAGAGAACTGTTGAACTACTCCGGGAGCGTTGGCCGGATCCTTTCCTGTATACAAAGTCGGATAATAAGAATTCGTAGTATCTATATAGGCGGCCTGACCCTCGAATGAACGCGTATCAAATCTTGCGCCGGCGAGCAGATCCAGCTTTCCGAATTTCTTTTTCTCTACGACGAAAGGCCCAAAGTCGAACTGATGATAGGCGGGTATCGGAAAATCTGTGCTATAACCCAACGCATTATTCTGATACATACCATTCACTCCTACGCCGGTCTCATATCCCTTACCGATGGTGAAATTATATCTAATGTCGTAAGTGTATGTATGCAATTCAAGATTTAATCCGGGTGTAGTCGCATCCTGTGGATGTGTAAACTCCCTGCGATGGCTATATTGCCAACCCAGGCTTATTTTCAGATTGCCATTTCCCAGTGCGATATTGCTGTTATCATAAATCCGGTAGAGTTGTACGTGCTGATGTAAAGTGGGAATCGCATAAGAATTCAGTTCGGATTCGGGAACGATTGGGCGGTATGTATCTGAATCGGTAATCTGTTTGGTGAATTGTCTGGTTGCTGAGTCCCTGCTGCCGTCCGGAATGGCCTGCTGATCATCAAACACCGAGGCGTTCAGATAAGAATAACCCCAGAATTTATTCAAACCCACCATCACCCGCGCGTCCTTTTCATTGAAGTTTGTCGCATATACGCGACCGTCATGTTCATTTTGAAAATCTTTAGCCAGTTTTTCTGAAATCTGAGTGCCCCATACAAATCCATTCTGATTGCCTTGTAAACGCAAACTTCCATTGATCAAACCATTGTTGGTTCCATAAATTCCACTCACATATCCCCATGTTTTTCCGTCGGGAACAGGCGCAGGCGTCAGGAGATTTACAACACCTGCGATGGCGTCCGAACCAAAACTTAAACTGGCTGGCCCTTTGATAATTTCAATCCGGTCGATTGAATTCTGATCTACTTCTATCCCGTGTTCATCTCCCCATTGCTGACCTTCCTGACGAATGCCATCTTCAGCGGTTACAACCCGGTTGTAACCGAGTCCGTGAATAAAAGGTTTTGAAATATTCGGGCCGGTTGTTACTGCGCTTACCCCGGGCAGGCTGGCCACTTCGTCGATCACATTACCTGATGCGGAATGCTGATCGATATAGCTTTTGCTTACTGCAACTATGGGAATCGGCGCTCTTTTTATTTGTGTGGCCTTGCTGACACCGGTAACAACCACTTCATCGGCTTCGATGGTGGAGAGGGTTAACCGAACATCGAGGACGGGTGCTTTACTAAAATCCACGTTCTGATAGAAAGGTGCATATCCCACATAATGAACTTCGACAAGATAGGTACCCGATGGAAGAGCACTAAATTTGAAATAACCATTTTTGTCTGTAATGGTACCCAGTTTGAGATCTGGAATATAAACGGAAGCTCCTTCTAAAGGGGATGTTTTATCTTTTTCAACCACCGTCCCCGAGAGCGTGCCGTTCCCACCCGGATTTGCAGAAATATGCTGAATAACAAAAAGGCAAAAGACACATGTATATATATAACGAAATGGAGAGGAGTTCATATGTATAAATTTTTACCGCGGTTGATAGCGGGAAATGGACCATCGGAATTCATATTCCCTGAGTTAACAATGTTAATGCAGATCGAATTTTACCAGTTTGCAAAACTGGTAAGCAGAAGAATGTAATTAAATAGAGGAGGGCGGCCCGCGAAGACCTATTATGAACCGGGAGGAAGAAAGAAAAGGATGTTCTGTTCCGGATTGGAATATTTGGAACAAATTGTTTTTAACCGGATAAACAACAACAGCATAATTTTCCAGATAGGGCAATTCCACCACCTGGTTTTCGGTATCACAGTAAAATCCTGATTTATTTACCTGGGTTTTTTTCCCGTCAGAAGAAAATCTGATATCCTTGTGATTCGCAAAAACACTGTGAAGAATAACCTTGGGCGTGGCGCTGAACGCAAAAACCAGCAGCAATAGTATGCCGGTCGCATATCGTATGGTAGGTTTGTGCAGCAAAATATTAAACCACCCGTAAATTATACTTTTATTTTATAATGGGGAGTTAAAATTAATTTATTATTAGGGGAAATATGGCTGACGTCTCCGCTTATTATAGTTGCGGGTTCATAGGTTTTTTCCCCCAATGAAAGATATTCAGTGAGTGATTGTTCTAAATTACATCTTCTCGCGGTTAAGCGATAAGGTCTTGTTTTATAAATTTACTGATAATAAGATATTTAATGGAAGTCCATCACCATCCTGATCTACACCATCAAAAGAAAAAATTACTGGAATATTTTTTCGAGTTCGTGATGATATTTTTGGCTGTAACACTGGGTTTTTTTGCAGAAACGATTCGGGAAAGAATTTCTGCAAAAGAAAGGGAAAAAAATTACATAGCAGGGTTGATCAGCAATGTACAATCGGATACGGCCATTCTGCGGGGGTTAATTAACAGAAACGACGCAGAGCTGAGGGGTATAGACTCTTTGCTAAAAGTGTCAAAACAAAATTTTTCAAATATACAGGGTCAGGATTCCATATTTTATTACGCACTGGAATATACATTTGCGTTGCATATTTTTGAATTTAACGATTTGACGTTGGTGCAACTGAGAAACGCGGGTGGTTATAGTCTCATAAAAACGGCTAAAGTTTCTGACAGCATTGCTTTATATGAATCGAAAAATAACGAGATCAAAATACAGGAGCGGTTTTATATTGATTATGGACTGCAGGCGTGGAATAGCTTCAAAGAAATATTCGATGAAACCATGACTGCAAATTTCTTTGGTATAAAAAAGGCAAATAACAAAATTCCCCTTAGCATAAACGTTGCCATTTCAGGCGACGTTGAAAAAATGCATTATCTCTTCAATAACTATTGGTCATGGGCAGGAGTTATCAGACAATATAATAACATGCTCAGGGATCATCTGGAATACCTGGGAAGATTTATTATCTATCTGAAGAAAAATTATGATCTGGATATTTAATGGGATTGTCTAATTGCAGATTCTACAATTGTTTAAACTGATAAAACAGGTCGAGCTGGAAAACGGCGTTTTTTGCTGTGCCTGCATAATAATCAGTTTCCGCAATATTGGTTAGCCCCAGATTATACCGAAAATCAACACCCAGGTTTACAACCGGAATTTTATAACCCAGTCCGAATACCCAGGAAAAATCAGAAGACCTGGTACTGTTCTTTGAGTCAAAAGACATGCTGTTCGTTTCCAGCTGACCGCTCAATAAAAAACCAACCTGCGGTCCGCTTTCGACAAACACGCCGATTGGATGTTGATATTTAACCAGTACGGGCACATTCAGGTAGTTATTGTAAATGTTTTGGGGTATGCTATCTGTAGCGCGAATTCCCTGTCCGGAGTATACAAGTTCGGGTTGCAGTGAAAAATGGCTGCAGAATGGAATCGACGCAAAAATTCCAGCATTAAAATTGGTTCTGGATCCTATATCGCCCAAACCGGTACCAGTGTAAATGAAATTTGAATGATTATATCCTGCTTTTAGTCCAAACTGTATCTGAGCACCCGCGGTATAAACAAGAGCTATTGAAAAAATAAGGATAAATAGTTTTTTCATTGTACAAATATAGAATGCCGCTTAGTGTAAAAAACCGGGTGATTTTCCCGTATTTACAAGTTATTTCTTATTAAAAAAACTGATAGCGAAGTGAATGTCCTTAGTAACCCTATCCCAACTTATCATCGATAGAGATCTGATACAGAACAGAGCGATTTTCAGCCACCTTTTATTGAACGTCTTTCTTATCGAAAAGCGATTCTCGTTTTTCATTGTGTAGAACTCATTTTTTCAGCCGGTTAGATGCCGATTTTTTCGCGGCTTTTTTTGCCTTTCTGTCAAATTTTCTCAGTCCTCTTTTAGGTGCCGTTTTCTTAGCAGCTTTCTTTGTTGCTTTTTTAGGAGCCGCTTTTTTGGATTTGACCGCAGTCTTCGTTGATTTTACTGGCATAGGTTGATTTTAGGTGAGACTCAATCTGTCCAATGTACCGATTTTTTACCAACCCTACGGCTCCCAACTTTCCGTTAAAATAAAAGGACCAGGGAACGCATCCTTCGATCTGAGTCGCACTTTATTTTCGTAAATTGTAACAGGGAAATAAAGGTTATGGACTACAAACCATGCTTATGATCACTTTAAATGTAAATCAAAAAATATATCAGTTAGAGGTGGATCCCAATATGCCACTGCTGTGGGCGATCCGGGATTTCGTAGGACTCACCGGCACCAAGTATGGCTGCGGGGTTGCACAATGCGGAGCCTGCACGCTGCATCTGGATGGGGAGGCGGTCCGGTCCTGTGTTACGAAAGTGAGTCGCGCTGAAGGAAAAAAAATAGTAACGATCGAAGGGCTTTCTGAAAATAACGATCATCCGGCTCAACTCGCGTGGCAACAAATCGACGTGCCGCAATGCGGGTATTGTCATTCAGGACAATTAATGTCGGCGGCCGTTTTACTTCGTGAAAATCCGAATCCAACAGATAAAGATATTGATGAAGCCATGTCGGGTAATATCTGCCGTTGCGGTACGTATCTCAGGATTAGGAAAGCTATACATATTGCAGCTGAAATACAACAAAAAAAACTCGCACTGGCTAAATAGACCTTATTATCACGCACGATTAAATGATAGTTTTTTTCATGAAACAGATGTCAAAAAATAAAATTACCGGACTGTTTCCTTTAAAATCTATCCTGATTTTATCAATGTGTATCGCTGTGTTGTGGATGTCTTCTGCTTTCGAAAACAGAAATGATCTTTCATCATCTGCTGATGGTTATAATCAAATTGCCGGTGACAGCATTGCGTCTGTAAAGGCTTTTATGAAAGTGTACAAAGTGCTGATGAGTCCACGTTGCATGAATTGCCATCCTGCAGGTGATGCGCCTTTACAGGGTGATGACAGTCATGTACACACGATGCACGTAGTGCGCGGAACAGACGGCACTGGTGTGTATGCGGAAAAATGTGCCAATTGTCATCAGCCCACCAATGCTCCCGGTTTGCATACACCTCCCGGCAATCCGAAATGGCAATTACCGCCGGAGAATATGAAGATGATATTTCAGGGAAGAACGGCGCGGCAACTGGCGTTACAGATTATGAACTATAATGAAAATGGTCATAGAAATAAAGCACAATTGTTGGAGCATGCGAAGGATACATTGGTAAAAGCTGCATGGCATATGGGCGAAGGGCGCACTCCTCCACCCATGAGCTATTCGGCTTTTGTTTCCGTTTGGGATGAATGGATAAAAAAGGGCGGCTATGCTCCCAAACAATAGCGTAGAGGATCAGGTAATTAAAATTTGATCACATTAAAGTGGTTTCAGATGGCACAGAATGCAGAAGCACAATATTTATCGCGCAGAAAATTTTTGAGGAACGGCGGATTAACCGGCGCTGCACTGATGCTCGGTTTGTATGTTCCACTTTCTTCCAAAGCAGCGCGGATTGTAACGAAGGAAGCGTTGAATAATCTGGAACATGAAATTGAAATGAATGCCTGGATCATGATTGACACATCGGGAAAAGTCACGCTGGTCGATCATCGTGCAGAAATGGGACAGGGTTCTTTTCAATCTGTTCCGCAAATCATTTCGGAGGAGCTTGAGGTGGAACTGGCAAATATCAATGTGATTTTTGCGCAGGGGAATCAGAAAAAATTCGGTAGTCAAATAACGGGTGGCAGTTCAACCATCCGTGGTTCCTACAAAAATTTATTAACGCTGGGTGCATCGGCCCGTGAACTGCTGATCCAGGCTGCTGCCACCAAATGGAACGTTCCTGTTTCTGAATGTTATGCCAAAAACGGTCAGGTTTTTCATAAACCCACAGGGCGGAGTTATCATTACGGAGAACTGGTGTTGGATGCATCGAAACTGGAAGCACCCAAAAATGTAAAATTGAAACCGCGTTCTGCATATACTTTAATTGGTAAGCCCCTACATCGTCGGGACACACCATTAAAGACCAACGGAAGCGCCGTGTTCGGACTGGATAAAAGAATCCCGGGCATGGTATTCGCATCCGTAGAGCGTAACCCACGTATGCTGGGTAAAATAAAATCTTTCGACGAAACTGCTGCGTTGAAAATACCCGGGGTAAAACAAGTAATCAAAGTCAGAATGGCTGTATTCGGCACGTATAGAGAAGGAGTTGCTGTGGTTGCGGATTCCACCTGGTCAGCCATACAGGGGCGGAAAGCATTAAAGGTTGAATGGGACGACAACGGTTTTGAACACATGCAAACCGCGGATATTTTTAAACAGCAGGAAGAACTGTTGAAATCGAAGGAAGGCATTACGGTAAAAAAACAGGGAGATCCGGATTCAGTTATCAAAAACGCGGAGAAGAAAATAGATGTTATATACCAGACTCCTTACGAGGCACATGCTTGTATGGAGCCCTTGAATTGTATTGCGCATTATCAGGAAAATAAACTTGAACTCTGGGGTCCGATCCAGGCGCCCGACTGGGTCCAGGAATATTTAAGCAAGGAAATGAAATTGCCGCTGGAGAACGTGATCGTGAACATGACATTTTTAGGAGGAGGTTTCGGCAGAAAAGCATTTCTGGATTATCCTCACGAGGCAACGGTTATTTCGAAAGCGATCGGACTACCGGTGATGGTCACCTGGACCCGCGAAGACGAAATGACCCAGGGGCCTCACCGTCCGGGCATGTCGTACCGATGTGAAGGCGTTATCAACAACGGAGAGATCAGTGCCTACAAATTCAGAATGGCCGGACAAAACATGAATCACTTCCAGGATCCAGACCGCACGAAGCCGAACGATAGCACGCCCGAAGGATTATTACCAGCGTACTTCGACAGTATTAAAAATCTGAGTCTCGCGGACGTGCCTTTTGAAAAACCCGTCCCCATCATGTGGTGGCGCTCGGTGTATGCTTCCACCAATGGATTTGCCTATGAAAGTTTTATGGATGAACTGGCCATTGCTGCCGGAAAAGATCCATTGGATTTCAGAAGGAGTTATTTGAAAACAGACAGGTTGCAGCGCCAGATCGATAAACTGGAGGAAGTCTCCGGATGGAAAAACAGGAAGAAAAATGAAGGGTATGGTGTGGCAATCACGGAATGTTTTGAAACGACGGTCGGGCAGGTAGTGAAAGTGTCCAGAAATGAATCGGGAAAAATAATCATTAACCAGGTATGGGTTGTGATGGATTGTGGCTGGTATGTGAATCCGGATATTATCAAAGCACAGGTGGAGGGAAGCATCGTAATGGCATTGGGTGCGGCCACCATTCATGAAATCACTTTTAAAGACGGACTGGTTGAACAGAGAAACTTTTACGATTATAAAATGCCACGTATCACAGATGCACCTCCCGTTGATTTATATATCATGGAGAATACAGAAGATGCCGGTGGAGTAGGGGAACCGGCGCTGCCTCCGTTTGCGCCTGCACTGACCAACGCGATTTTCGACCTCACCGGAAAAAGAATCAGAAAACTTCCATTTGATGTAAATATGATTTGAGGATTATGAAAGAATTACGGGACATTATCAACGCATATGATATCGCCACATCGCAAAACAAAAAATCTGTGTTGGCTACAGTGGTTCGTGTGGATGGATCTTCCTACCGGCGCCCGGGTGCGCGCATGCTCGTTACCGACGACAGTAAAATAACCGGCGCCATCAGCGGGGGCTGTCTCGAAGGGGACGCGTTGGAAAAGGCGCTATTCGCCATGTTCTCCGGTGAAAATAAACTCGTAACCTACGATTCCACCGGCGAAGATGATATTCAGTACGGACTTCACCTCGGTTGCAACGGCGTTGTGCATATTTTGTTTGAACCCATTAAAAGAGAGGATCCATATAATCCCGTTGAATTATTGCGCAGCATTTTGGATGCGGGTGAAGAAGCAGTACTTGTTACGTTTTTTTCAAGGAAAAAAACACAACCCGGATCGCGGCTGCTCTGGCTAAAAAATGATTTATATGGTAATGTAGATGAAGCGTTGCAGGAAGCAATTACAGAACCAATCAAAAGCGCACTCGCTGAAAAGCAATCTTTTTTCCTGGATATAGATATAGAACAAACGAATTGTACGGCTTTTGTAGAGTACATCGGACGCCCGGTTGTCGTTGTGATCGCTGGTGCGGGCAATGACGTACAGCCCCTTGTTGAGATCGCAGCAATGCTGGGATGGTCAGTGACGGTAATAGATGGAAGATTCAACTACGCTTTACCGGTTCGTTTTCCAAAAGCTGTCAGGGTATTGTACTGCAGATCTGCAGACATTCTTTCTCAGGTTAAAACAGATAGTCAAACGGTGTTTTTACTCATGAGCCATAATTATAATTATGACCTGGGATTTCTAACACAAATCGTGGATCAGGAGTTCGGATATATCGGAATTTTAGGTCCCGCTCAGAAACGGGAACGTATGTTATCCGACCTGAGAGATCAGGGAATTCAACTGAATGAAGAACAGCTTTCAAGAATATATGGTCCCACCGGATTGGATATTGGTGCTGAGCATTCCACTGAAATTGCGCTTTCCATTGTTTCGGAAGTGAAGGCGTTTTTATCGGGAAGAACCGGGACTTCCCTTAAATTTAAAAAAGAGGCTATTCATAACCGTTCGGTCACGCATCATCATGAGTAAAACAGGAATCATCATATTGGCTGCAGGAAATTCAACCAGAATGGGAGAACCCAAACAGTTGATGATGTATAAAAACAAAACTTTTTTACAGCATATCATCGGGGAGGCTAAACATGCAAACCTGGAACCGGTGATCTGTGTCACAGGGTATGCGTCAGACCTTATCACGCGGAGTATATCGGTTATGGGGGTCGATATTGTTTATAATGAAAACTGGTCCGACGGTATGGGAACAGGAATTGCTGCGGGTATCAAACGACTATTGCTTTCAGATGTTCATTCAGTTATCCTGGCGGTAAGTGATCAGCCCCATGTTTCGTCCGAACTATTTGGAAAGATGCTGCAACTGAAAGAAAAATCGGGGAAAGGAATTATTGCCTGCTCCTATGCACATACATTGGGTACGCCGGTATTATTCGGTAAACATTATTTCAACGATTTGACATCTCTGAGTGGTAATGAGGGAGCTAAAAAAATCGTACAATTGAATATGGACGACGTTAGTCCTATCGAATTTGAAAAGGGAAACATTGATATTGACACGAAAGCGGATTACGAAAAGTTGATTGCCGAAATAAAATAAGATCATGATTCAGGATGACTTTGGACGGATTCATAATTATCTGCGGATATCCTTAACGGATAACTGCAACCTGCGCTGCTTTTATTGTATGCCGGATGAAACATATGATTTCGCACCAGCCTCGCAACTGATGCAAACGTCGGAAGTGGAACAACTCTCCAGGATTTTCGTAGCGGAAGGTGTAACAAAAATCAGATTGACCGGTGGTGAACCACTGGTGCGAAAAGATGCCGCGAAAATCATAGAGTCGCTGAGCCGGTTGCCCGTGGAACTGGTGATGACCACCAATGCGACGAGGATTCACGAATTTATCGATGTGCTCAAATCGTCAAGTATCCGAACGATCAATATCAGTCTGGACACTTTGCAGCCCGACAAATTCCTATTGGTTACGCGCCGTGATCTTTTTCATCGGGTGCGCAGCAATATAGAACTCCTGCTTCATCACGGATTTCACGTAAAGATAAATGTGGTCGTGATGAGAGGTTTTAATGAACAGGAGATCAATGATTTTATCCGATGGACCACCCATATTCCTGTACAGATTCGTTTTATTGAATTTATGCCATTCGAAGGCAACCGGTGGACGGGCAACAAAGTTTTTTCCATGCAGGATATGTTATCAGAGATCTCAACACAGTTTGAATTCCTGGCGGTTGAAAATGATGTACACGATACAGCGAAACATTTTATGGTACCTGGCCATGCCGGCACGTTCGCCATCATCAGCACCATGAGTGCTCCGTTCTGTAGTGGCTGTAACCGCATGCGACTCACTGCAGATGGTAAACTGAAGAATTGCCTTTTTTCTGAAGGCGAAACGGATTTGCTGACAGCACTGAGAAATCAGGAAGATGTGTCAGCACGCATACATGCCTCCATTCGTTCAAAAGCCAAAGAACTCGGTGGTCAGTTTTCGGGCACGTTCGAAAAACTGGATGCCATTTCCATACACAACCGCCCCATGATCACCATCGGAGGTTAAATTATTTTATGAAATTTATACTGGCTATCTGTTTTTGTTTTTTATTACCTCTCGCTTTAGGCGCACAAAATAACAGTGAAAGTATCATGGTATCCGGAGAGGTTTTAAAACCCGAAACAATCGACATTGCCAAGGTCTCCGGTTATTCTACTGTGCACGTGGACAGTCTCCGCATTTACGGGCACGACATGCAGCCGAAGGGACTGATGAAAAATATACAAGGTGTATTACTCAAAGATATTCTTTCGGCCATTCCGTTCAATAATGAAAATCCCAAAGTGTTGAGCGAATACTATATCGAATGCCAGGCAACCGATGGATACCATGTGATTTTTTCCTGGAATGAAATTTTCAATAGTGAAACCGGAAATCACGTGATGATCATTACCAGCAAGAATGCAGTGAATGCAACGCAACTGGACGATCGCATCGCATTGATCACACCCACCGATAAAGCAACCGGCAGACGCTATGTTAAATGGCTGAACAAAATTATCATTCACCGCCAGCGGAACTAATGGAATCAAATGAACTTATTTCGGTGAATCAGGCGCGCGCGCTGATAGCTGCGAGTTTGTCGCGCGTACATCCTGCTTACCGGGATGTGTCCAGATCGCTGGGCATGGTCATCGCTGAAGATATTTTTTCGCCGCTGGATATCCCCGCTTTTGACCAGTCGTCGATGGACGGTTATGCGGTGTATGCAGACGATATCGAAAGTCCGATGATTGTACAGGGTGTTATTGCTGCCGGTCATGCACAACCGGAAACCTTGCGGAGGAATCATGCCATGCGCATTTTTACCGGTGCACCGCTTCCCTACGGAGCGGATACCATCGTAATGCAGGAAAAAGTAGCCGTACATCCTGCCGGAATTCAGGTTACCGATACGCATATTCAAAAGGGAACACACGTAAGGAAACGCGGATCCGAACTGAAGAAAGATGAACTCGTTTTGAAAAAAGGAACCGTCATAACCGCGCCTGTTGTTGGATTGCTGGCCAGTCTCGGTCTGGAAGCTTTGCGGGTATATCCGCGTCTGGTGATTCGCATCATTACAACCGGCAATGAATTGCAGAGACCCGGGGTTCCTTTGCTGGCGGGCCAGGTTTATGAATCCAATGTTTTCTTTCTGAAGGCAGCGTTGAAACCTTTCGCTGAAAACATGGGAGCCACCTTATATGTTCAAGACAATCTGGAAATTATTGAGCAGGCTTTGTCGGCCGCCATACATAACAGTGATCTGGTGATTCTAACCGGCGGTGTGAGTGTAGGTGACTACGATTTTGTTCGGCAGGCGGCAGATCGCGCGGGTGTTCATTGCAAATTTCACCGCGTGAAACAAAAGCCGGGCAAGCCGCTATATTTTGGCACGAAAGAAAATACCATCATCTTTGGACTACCCGGTAATCCGGCCTCTGTGGTCAGTTGTTTTTACGAATATGTGCTGCCTGCCATACGATATATGTTGCACCTGCCTCAGGAGGAGCTTATCTCCGCGGTATTGAAAGATGATTTTAAAAAAGTGAAGGGGTTGACACAGTTTTTGAAGGCATTTATAGAAAACGGTGAAGTGGAGATTCTGGAAGCACAGGAATCTTACCGTCTGCGCTCATTTTCCACGGCGAATTGTCTGGTGTGCCTGGATGAAAACAAACTGACCTATGAGAAAGGAGAAACCGTAATGGTGCGGATGCTCCCCAAATAAAAAATCGATGGCGACGTCACTTCCTTTATTTTATCTGTTGCTTTTTATCATTGCATTCCTCTATGCTTCTGTTGGCCACGGAGGTGCGAGTGGTTATCTGGCGCTGATGGCATTGTTTAGTTTCAGTCCTGCCGTAATGAAACCCACCGCGCTGCTGTTGAACCTTTTTGTATCGATGGTTTCCTTTATTCAGTTTTACCGGGGACGATATTTTAAATGGAAATTATTTTTGCCCCTGGTTGTCCTTTCCATACCGATGGCTTTTCTGGGGGGAAGAGTGGCTATTCAGGATCCCGTGTATAAAACAATGCTGGGCCTTTTTCTGATCATACCCATCTGTCGTTTTCTGTTTTTTAAAAATACGGATCCGAAAGACATGAAACCTGCCAATGTATATCTGTCATTACTGATTGGCGCGGTGATCGGGTTTTTGTCGGGTATGATTGGCATTGGTGGCGGTATTATTCTTTCACCCATCCTTCTTTTATTGAAATGGACCAACCAGAAACAGACGGCCGCCCTCAGTGCGTTGTTTATTTTTGTAAACTCGGTGGCGGGATTGGCGGGACAGTTTACCAGGGGAATTCAGTTTAGCACGGAAATGCTGGGATATGTGGGTGTTGCTTTTGCTGGTGGCTTATGTGGCGCTTATATGGGCTCCATTAAATTTCCGCAAACGGTACTTAAAAATCTACTGGCTATTGTTTTAATGATCGCAGCATGGAAATTATTATGGCAGTAAAAATTCAACTATTCGGACAACTTAAACAGATCGTTGGCAGTTCGGAGATATTCCTGGACGTTAAAGATACGGATGAACTCAAACAAGTTATGAACAAGCGCTTTCCAACACTTCATGAACTTCATTATCTGATTGCCGTTGATAAAACCATTGTGCAGAACAATACGATCATTCATGATGACAAAGAACTTGCGTTGCTACCACCGTATTCCGGAGGATAATGAATCATACAATAAAAAACATATTTGTTAAGGGTGCCATTTCTGCGGTTTTCATCGGAGAAAAAATCGCTGAGCACCAGTCGAAAACCGAAATTGGCGGACATAGTATTTTCCTTGGCCAGGTGAGGGCCGATGTTGTTGGGGGCAAAAAAGTTATTGCTGTTGATTATACCAGCTATGAACAAATGGCTTTAGAACAGATGACGGCAATACGGGAAACGATCATTGAAAAATATTCGCTTACCTGTATGCATGTATATCACACGATCGGAGAGATTAAAGCGGGGGAAATCTGTTTGTTTGTTTTTACTTCTGCCCGGCACCGCAAAGCGGCTATAGATGCCTGTTCCGAAATCGTTGAGCGTCTTAAAGCGGAACTTCCCATCTGGGGTAAGGAAATTTTTGAAGACGACAGTTTTCAATGGAAAATTAACCAGCCTGTATGAAAGATATTTTGTTAAAGACATCCACGCTCAGAAAAGCCGTCGCCACGGCAATCGTTCGGTTATCGGATCAAAGCGCCATGGATGCGGTAATAAACAAATCTGTTCCCAAAGGCGATGTATTTGAATTCTCGAGAGCGGCGGGTTTGCTCGCAATAAAAAAAACCCCGGATGTTATTCCGGATTGTCATCCTATTCCTATTGAGTTTGCCGCGATCAGTTATAAAACTGAAAAGCTTTCCATTTACATTTCGGTTGAAGTGCATACCATCTATAAAACAGGAGTGGAGGTGGAAGCGATGCATGGCGCTTCCATTGTGGCACTGACGATCTATGATATGCTAAAGCCACTCGACAAAGGAATTGAAATCGTTTCTATAAAACTGGAGAAAAAATCAGGAGGAAAAACTGACTACAGAAAAAAACAGACTGACGCGATTCGCTGCGCGGTGATAGTTTGTTCTGACAGCATTTCAAAAGGAAATGCAGAAGATAAGTCAGGCAAAATAGTGATCGACAAATTAAAAGAATACGGAATCATGAATACTTCGTATGAAATGGTTCCCGATGATTTTCATTTAATTCAACAGGAGGCCATCAAATACAGCGATCAGGGATATGAACTGATTTTATTTACCGGAGGAACGGGGCTTTCGCCCAAAGACCTCACACCTGATGCGATTGAACCGCTCCTTGAAATAGAAATTCCGGGTATCATGGAAGCGGCCCGTCATTACGGACAGGAACGAACGCCTTATGCCATGTTATCGCGTGGTGTTGCGGGTTTTATTAAAAATAGTCTGGTGATCACACTTCCGGGATCAGTCGCCGGATCCATTGATACCATCAACGCGCTCTTTCCGCAGGTTCTTCATTTGTTTGCAGTGCGTGAAGGGGATAAACACGGTTGACGGTTGACGGTTGACGGATGGCGGAAAACTTTCAACAGACAGATAACAACCACTAGAAGTGATCTGTTATCAACTGCGAAAGCTTAATTTTTATATTCGTCGCTGCAGAAGTAAAAAATACAGCTTTAATATATTTTTTCAACATTTTTTAAAATATTGATTATGCAAAAAAAATGCTTCATGAGATAATCATTCAAAACGGGTGACCTCGTCAAACCGCTTTAACTTTATCAATAGGCACACTATTTTAATAAAAAGGAGATTAAAGTGAAACCAAAAATACTGTTACGCATTGCTTCAATCATTATAATTCTCCATGCTGCGGGTCATCTTTTCGGTATGGCCGGATAGACGAAATCATCCAATCCGTTTTGGAATTTATTTACTTCTTCCCGCCGGCCGCAATCACGACTGGTGGTGCAGCAATTTCAACAGGAATAGCTTTCATTTTAATAAAGCGTATGGCTAATCATTCAGCTTATTAGTTTGTCTAATGTAATCGGCAGATCACGGACGCGTTTGCCTGTTGCGTTAAAAATTGCATTCGCCACGGCGGCTGCCATTCCGGTAATTCCAATCTCTCCGATACCACGGGCACCAATAGGAGAAATAAACGGGTCGGGTTTATCGAGAAATTCAACATCAAATTCGGGCATATCTGCGTGTACGGGTACCAGGTAGTTGGCTAAATCTTTCGTAACTACTCTGCCGCGGTTGGGATCGTATTTTGTTTCTTCCATTAATGCCATACCCATGCCGAAAATCATTCCACCCATGATTTGATTTTTCGCCGTCTTCAGATTTAATACTTTACCAATATCCATTACAGCAACGGCTTTATCGATATGTATGGTCATGAGATCAGGGTCCACAAGTACGCGTACAAACTGTGCGCCGAACGAGTGGAATGAATAATCCTTGCGATTCACTTTTTCATCTTCCTGTACTGCTTCGTTTTTTTTACTTTCCTCTTTTACCGCAGCTTCTTTGCTTCCTTCAGCAGGCTGACTGGCTTCTGTCTGTTCCCTTGTAGATGCTTCTGTAATAGCCTCTGCTTCGAGTTTTGGTAATGCCGACCGATTTAATATGGTAATATAACTTTCACCCTTATCCGTTTGTGATTTTAAAAAAAGACGACCATCCTGTTGGGAGATATCTTCTTTTTTCGCACCATATAAAGGCGATGCGGGATCGCCGATTGACAGGATGATTAGTTTCTCGATCAGTCCCAGCCCAGCAGCACGAATAGCGGGACCGACACTCGCAGATACCTGCGAGCCACCGGAATTGGCGCCCTTTGGATAATTCGTGTCGCCCAGTTTCATGTTGATTTTTTCAACCGGCAAACCCAACGCATCTGCGGCGATCTGTGTCATCACCGTATATGTTCCGGTACCGATATCCTGTGTACAACATTCCATTTCTGCATTTCCATTGGCCAGCAGTATGGCTTTTGCTGTAGAAGCGCTCCGGTTTGCCGGGTAGGTTGCTGTTGCCATGCCATATCCAACCAACAAATTTCCCTGTTTTACGGAGCCCGGAACAGCAGATCGCTTTGACCATCCAATGAGTTCCGCACCCCGCGTATAACAATCGCGTAAATATTTTGAAGAGAAAGGTTTTTTCTTTTGCGGATCTGCTTCTGTATAGTTGGCGAGGCGAAAAACGATAGGGTCCATTTTCAATTGTTCAGCCATTTCATCCATCGCCATTTCAATGGCAAAACTTCCGGGAGCTTCTCCGGGTGCTCGCATCGGACAGGGAGTGCCACGGTTCAGGCGAACCAGACTATGACTGATCGACGCATTCGGCGTTTCATATATCATGATGCTGGCAAAACCACATGATTCGGTGAATTCATCCACAAAGGAAGTTTCTGAAATAGAATCGTGTTTGAGCGCAGATAATTTTCCTCCATCGTCTGCACCCAGTTGAACCCGCTGAATGGTTTGTGTGCGCCGACCCGCGGTGGAAAACATTTGCTGGCGGGCAAGAACGAGTTTCACGGGACGGTTAACAAGTTTAGCCGCCATGCAGGTCATGACGGTATTCGGCCATGAAAATCCTTTGGACCCGAACCCCCCTCCAATGAATAAAGAAACGAGGCGAATTTTATCCTGCGGCACACCGAGCATGTTGGAAAGCAGATTGCGTGAACCAAAAACGGACTGGGTAGAATCATATATTATCAGTTCATCTCCATTCCACTGCGCAATGGTGGCATGCGGTTCCATGGCATTGTGATGATACACCGGCGTTGTATACGTATGATCAGATTTGACCGATGCAGCAGCGTATGCTGCATCTGGTTGTCCACGTTTTTGCTCCAGCTGTGCGCCCCCCAATCCGGATTTCGGCTTGTATGCTTTTCCCAGATTTTTCTCCAGTTCTGTGACAGGTTCATCCGGAGCATAACTGATATTTACAAGGGCGGCTGCCTGTTCTGCTTTTTCAAACGTTTCAGCAATCACCACTGCAATGGCCTGTCCGTCGTAGAAAATCCGGTCACTTTGCAAGGGAAGAAGGTCCTTCTCCGCATATTTTCCTGAACCCGGATCTGAACCCTGTGGAAAATGCAGATTCAGAGAATTTTTATACGTAAGTACATTGAGCACTCCCGGTAATTTCATTGCCTGCGTGGGATCGATCTGATTGATATGTCCTTTCGTGATCGTGCTGGTGATCATGACACCGTAAACGAGATCAGGAATGTTGAATTCAGCAGAATAGGTTGCAGCCCCCGTGACTTTCAGTCGCCCATCCACACGGTCTATTGGTTTACCAGTAATTTCTGTTTCCGGATTTCTTTTCATGAGATTTCACTTGCGGTAGTTAAAGCGCGTACAAGTGTACGTTTGGCTAATTCAATTTTAAATGCATTATACCGCAGTGCTGTTGCGCCATTCAGTGCGATGTCTGCTGCTTTATGAAATGATTCGTTAGTTATTCCCGATCCCGTTAAATATTTTTCAGCTTCTATAGACCGCCATGGCTTCGTGCCTACGCCACCGAGTGCGATGCGTGCATGATTTATTTTACCTCCGTTAATATCCAGTGCAACAGCAGCCGAGGCCAAAGCAAATTCATAGGATGCACGGTCGCGCACTTTTAAATAACAGGAACGACCTGAATAATCCAGACTGGGAATTTCAATAGCGGTAATAAGTTCTCCGGGTTGTAGTACATTTTCATGTTGTGGAGTCGTTCCCGGCAACAGAAAAAAATCGGAGAAGGGAATCTTTCGGTTTCCTTTTGTTGACTGTGTAATAACAATGGCTTCCATGGCCATCAGTGCCACACAAAAATCTGACGGGTGTGTTGCTACGCAATCTGTACTGGTTCCGAGAATGGCATGATTGCGATTGTACCCGTTTATCGCGGGACATCCTGAACCTGGCTCTCTTTTATTACACGCGAAAGCGGTATCGTAAAAATAATAACAACGTGTGCGTTGCAGCATATTTCCACCGGCCGAAGCCATGTTGCGTAATTGTGGTGATGCACCCGATAATAAAGCTTCACTGATTACGGGAAACCGTTTGATGATTTCGGGATGGTAGGCGATGGTTGTATTTTTCACCAGGGCACCGATGCGGATATTACCATTAGATAACAACTCGATCTGATTGAAGCCAAGTGCATTGATGTCGATTAATGTTTCGGGCTTTACAATATCCAGTTTCATCAGGTCGACGAGATTGGTGCCACCGGCTATGTATTTAGAACCTTTCGCTGATCCGTCTTTAACGGCCGTGTCCCTGTTTTTTGTCCGTATGAATGCGAAAGGTGTCATGTAATTATATTAGGTTGTTTGCTGCACTTCTTTGATGGCTTCCAAAATATTCTGGTATGCCCCGCAGCGGCAAATGTTACCACTCATTGCTTCGCGTATCTCGATATCTGTTTTCGCATGGCCTTCTGAAATCAGTCCGACCGCTGAACATATTTGTCCGGGCGTGCAGTATCCGCATTGGAAAGCATCATGCTTCAAAAAAGCTTCCTGCATGGGATGAAGGTTTTCTTCCTTTGCCAGTCCTTCGATGGTGGTAATTTCAGCTCCCTCACAAACAGCGGCGAGGCACAAACAGGAATTGATGCGATAACCGTTCATTAACACCGTACAGGCACCACACTGACCGTGATCGCATCCTTTTTTTGTACCCATCATGTGGAGTCTTTCCCTCAATGAATCCAGCAATGTGACATTCGATTCCAGTACCAGTGTTTGGGACTTGCCGTTGATGGTCAGGTTGGTTGTTACCATCGAAGGCAAGGGAAGCTCCGGCTCCGGAATTTCTTTTTGAGCTTTACTTAAAAGAGGGGAAATGGCGAGACCTGCACCCGTCAGGCCTATCTGAGCAAGAAAATCACGCCTTGTTGTACCGCTTTTTTTCTCAGGGAAATCCTTGTCCATGAATTTTCTTTAATCGTGGAGTGACAACGACAAAGATGACATCTAAAATTGTGCCCCGCGTGTCCCGAGTTACTTATGATACACATCCATAATACTGGCATAATTTTTTATCTGTATATGGATGAAGTTTATCGTTTTGCTGTTGATTTGCTTTCTGCAAATCGTTGTTGTCAAAGCCCAAACAAAAATTACCTCGGATACCATCAAAACGGAGCATCGCTTGCGCAAGGGTGTGGGGAATATGGCTGCGCCCGACCATAAACGCATCGAATATTTTAAAGATACCATACGAAGGGAGAGAAGAAAATTCGATTCCACGTTATTTAAGAACAACAGTATCATTTCTACCAGCGATTATGCGGAGGATCTTGGAAGGGTGTATCAGCTGCTCAGCAAGATACCCGGCACCACGGGATCCTTTGTTAAATTGCAGTCCATTCACGATTTTATGGATCAGGGAGATTCCACGCTGGATCTTCTGAAAGAAAGAATGTACCAGAGTGACCGGACGTTCAATATCCGCAATCTGCAGATGTTTAACACGTTGCTGGACGAGCTGAATAAAAATGCGGCCTATTACATTCACTATCTCCGTGAATATGATACGGCGATGATCAACGTAAAAAAAGAAATCGGCACGTTGCAGAAAGATACCCTGATGCTGCAGATATTCAGGGATTCTTCACTGAAAAAAATGTTTGACCCGCAATTACAACAACTGAAAGCAAAATGGCGGCAGGTAGACAGTCTCGTAGCAGAGGACAGCAAAGAAATCAACACACTCAAGTCACAGGCGTCGGCGCACGCCATAACGATCGGTGAATTATTATACCGGGTGGATCTGGAACTGAAAACAGGTGCATCGACAGTATTTGGAAAAGAACGTAATTTTTTATGGGAATCCGGAGGGGCAGAAGACGATCCTGCTGAAGACAGTTTTAAAGCGTCAGTTGGGAATGAATTGCAACTCGCCGGAATTTATTTTTCATATACAGGTAATAAATGGCTCTGGCTGCCCGTGTCGGGATTGCTTTTCTTTTTATGGGTATGGTGGAATTACCGGTACCTAAGGAGAAATGATAAGATGCAGGTGGTAGAACCCTTTCATTTTTCATTTATAAATCCGGTACCAGTTACGGCCGCTTTATTATTTGTACTCTGCCTGGCGCCCTTCTTTGATTTGCACGCGCCCAGTCTCTATGTTGAAACCATCGAGTTGTTTCAGATGATCGTACTGAGTGTGATTTTGTGGAAACATACGGAGCGTCAGCTATTCTATGGATGGTGCATTTTTATCTTTTTATTTTTCCTCCTGTTCGTAAGCCGGATACTCGCGCTCCCATTGAATATGCAACGATGGATCAACTTCTTCATCAGCAGTTCGGCTTTTGTGTTTAGTCTGCTTTTTCTCCTGCGTCACCGAAAGAAAATGGAGAAATGGATTATCGTCACGATCATACTTTACATAACATTGAACCTGCTTGCGGTGCTGACCAATTTATTCGGGAGGGTTACTCTGTCGCAGATCTTCGCCTACACAGCCGCTTATTCGTTTGCCCAGACGATCAGTCTGGCCGTTTTTGTAAAAATAATGGAAGAGTCTTTTTTATTACAGATTCAAACCAGTCGCACGCGGAAAAACTATCCACAGGCTTTTGACTATATTAAGATCACCAAATCTATCAGGAAATTTGCGATGATCGTGGCCGTGCCTTTGTGGCTCATTGTGTTTGCCACCAACCTGAATCTCTTTGATGCTCTGAACGATTTTGTTGTAGATTTTTTTACAGCGGTTCGTCAGGTAGGTAATTTTTCCTTTACGATAGGAGGAATGGTTCTTTTTGTCGGCATCATCTGGCTGGCAAATTTCCTTCAGAAATATATTGCCTTTTTCTTTGGAGATGTGGGCGATGATTCAGCCTTTGACGACCGGGGTCAGCGGTCAAGACTGATGATCACGCGACTGATTCTGCTGATCACTGGATTTTTATTGGCGGTGGCGGCTTCCGGTCTGCCAGTGGATCGCATTACGGTTATACTCGGTGCACTGAGTGTGGGAATTGGTCTGGGATTGCAAGGTATCGTCAACAATTTTGTTTCCGGTATTATTCTCATCTTCGACAGGCCGCTCAGAATTGGCGATACAGTAGAACTCGGAGATAAAAAGGGAAGGGTGAAAGAAATCGGCATAAGAACCAGTACGCTGCTGACGGAAGAAGGTGCGGAGGTTATTATACCAAATGGCGATGTACTCTCGCGTAATATAATTAACTGGACACTCAGCAACAATCATATCAGGGAGTCGCTCTGTTTCTCCATGGAAAAATCTGACCAAACAAAACAGATTACACCGGATGCAATAAAAGATATCGTATTGAAAAACGAAAACGTGCTCACGGAACGAACCCCGGAGATTACGGTTACTAACCTTAATTCGAAGAATACTGAGCTGAAGATTTACTTCTGGACGAAAGATTTCAATAAAAACGATGCAACCGTAGAAAATGTAAAAAAAGAAATATATCAGTATCTGGAGAGCAAAGGCATTACGCTTCTTTGATTTTATTCAATTCTTCTTCCATGTCTTTTTTTATTTCGTGCTCTTCATGACGCTCATCGATAGAGTGCGACTGTTGCAGGCTATCCTGTTTCTGGGCGAATACGCGAAGTTTGGAATAATACTTCTGAATCACTTTTAGTTCTTCTTCTGTCATACCTTCCACGTCCACCAGCCGGTTGCTCGCCATTTCATTGGCTGCCACGAGTTCATTGAGTTTTAGTTGTGTGGCCAGCGAATCTTTGTTCTGGGATTTCTGGATCAGGAAAACCATCAAAAACGTTACGGCACTTGAGCCGGTGGACATGATCAGCGCCCATTGCTCTGAAAAATGCATGAAGAATCCGGATACACACCAGATGATCACCACAACGAAAGCAACGATAAGCGTGTAGTTGCTACCGGCGCCATTCGTAATTTTGGATGCATAGTTTTCGATGGTATTGCCATCGCTACTTCGGGATTTCATAATGTATTCGTTTTAATCAGATCGTTGCCTGAACATGTTGTTAACTATCCAGAATATCAGCGGTGCGACAGGGAAGATGATGAACCATTCAGGAATTTTATGCAATAAGGACAAGAGACTGATACCTATGAAAAACATCCATAGACAAATTTTCAATCCCAACACTATCCTTGTTCCACGATCCATAGTCGGATATACGAAAATCAAAAACGATCAGATCTGCTATTTTATTTTTGCGGATGCGAGACGTAAAGCAGGCGCGTGATTTCCCGCAGTATCTTTTACAAATACTGCTTTGTGTGTTTTTCCGTTTACCGGATTTCCTGTCAGAAAAATAAAGGAGCAAACCAGAATCAATAGTCCGCCTAACGCTGCAAGTGAATGTTTCATCTGGAATGGTTTTAAGCGACGGATTTGATGAGCTCTCTCATCTTCTTCAGTCCAAAAGGTTTTGCTGCAAATTCGATTCCGGCTGATTCTGCTCTTAACTTTAAATCCGGTGAAGGGTCGGCAGTTATTAATATGGTCTTGGAATCATCAAAATCCACGCGGTGATGGGTGAAATAGTCGAGGCCTGTTCCGTCCGGAAGATTATGATCCAGTAAAATGATTTCTACATGCTGGCCGTGCAGATATTTTGCCGCTTCGGCCAGATTGTGGGCGCAATCAATATGATAAGGCTCGCGTTGCATCATCAGCATCACGAGTGCGCAAAAATCCCTTTCATCGTCAATAATCAGCATTTTCCTTTGAGTAGCCATACTATTACGGATAAATAACCGTGCCGCATCGGTATGGTCCGCAAATTGAACGGAATAAGGAAAGAAACCATGAACAAAAAAATCATCATGCTGCTCTCGGGGATTGCGATTGGCCTGTTACTGGCTCCGGCTAAAGGCTCTGAAACATTGAACCGTGTTGCAAACAAGCTGTCTGACCTTAAAAACAGATTCGTGGATAAAACGGAAGACATGTTTATACTGGAAGGAGAGGAAGTTCAAAATGAAAATGTGGAAACCCTATCTTAGAAAATGAGTAATCCATTACTCAACCCGGTGATTAACCGGGTTTTTTATTAATCAATATTTTAAACCAACTATATGGACACGAAAAAAAGGCAGCTTACAAAAACAAAGGACGCAAAGATTGCCGACCTCAATGTAAATACTGAAACCAGCTTGAACGAGTTCATGACCACCGATCAGGGGTTGAAGATAAATGACGATCAGAATTCGCTGAAAGCGGGTGAGCGCGGAGCAACACTGCTGGAAGATTTCATCCTGAGAGAAAAAATCACGCATTTCGATCATGAACGTATTCCGGAACGCATTGTACATGCACGCGGTGTTGCGGCACATGGATATTTTCAGGTTTATAAGCCTATGGGCCAGTATACAAAGGCCGGCTTCTTAAATGATCCTTCTTTGAAGACACCTGTATTCGTGCGATTCTCAACAGTTGCAGGATCGAGAGGGTCTACGGATCTCGCAAGAGACGTGAGGGGATTCTCCGTAAAATTCTACACCGAGGAAGGCAATTATGATCTGGTGGGCAACAACATCCCCGTTTTCTTCATTCAGGATGCGATTAAATTTCCTGATCTGATTCACGCGGTTAAACCCGAACCCCACAATGAAATTCCCCAGGCGGCTTCGGCGCACGATACATTCTGGGATTTTATTTCGCTTATGCCGGAGTCGGCACATATGATTATGTGGGCGATGAGTGACCGCGCCATTCCGAGGAGCCTGCGTATGATGGAAGGTTTCGGTGTGCATACCTTTCGTCTGATCAACGAAGCCGGGAAATCGGTATTTGTAAAATTTCACTGGAAACCTTTGCTCGGAGTTCATTCCGTTGCGTGGGATGAAGCTCAGATTATTTCGGGTAAGGATCCGGATTTTCACCGGCGCGATTTATTTGATGCGATTGAATCGGGCGCTTTTCCCGAGTGGGAGTTTGGCATTCAGGTAGTGGAAGAAAAAGACGAACACAAATTCCCATTCGATCTGCTGGATCCAACCAAATTGATTCCGGAGGAACTGGTGCCGGTGCAGCGTATTGGTAAAATGGTACTGAACAGAAATCCCGATAATTATTTCGCAGAAACAGAACAGGTTGCTTTTCATCCGGGGCATCTGGTTCCCGGCATCGACTTCAGCAATGATCCATTATTGCAGGGAAGATTGTTTTCATACACAGATACGCAATTAACCAGACTGGGCAGCCCCAATTTTCACGAGATCCCCATCAACAGATCCATCAACACCGTGCATAATAATCAGCGCGATGGTCATATGCGTCAGCAGATCAATAAGGATCACACGAGTTATCATCCAAACAGTATGGGGGGCGGGTGTCCTTTTCAAGCCAAGGCAACGGAAGGGGGATTTACTTCTTTCAATGAAAGAATCGATGCGAAGAAAATCAGGGCAAGGAGCCCGAGTTTTTTTGATCATTTCAGTCAGGCGACCTTATTTTATAATAGTCAGTCGGAAGCCGAAAAAAATCATCTCACCAATGCGCTGCGTTTCGAACTCGGTAAAGTAGAAACGATAGCCATCAGACAACGAATGATCGGTATACTTTCTCAAATCGACAAAACGCTGGCGGCAAATGTCGCGGATGCATTGGGATTGAAAGTGCCTGCTAAACCGGAACAGCCGATAAACCACAGTATACCGGCGGACGGCAACCCTTCGAAATTTCAGCCGAAGTCGGTGGAACAGAGAATCCAATCTTCAGCGGCACTCAGCATGTTGCATACAATTAAGGATACCATTAAAACAACAAAAATTGCCATTCTTGCAGCGGATGGAGTAGATCACGGTCAGGTTGAACAAATGAAGAAAGTATTAAAAAAAGAAGGTGCAACCGTTGAACTGATCGCTCCGAAACTGGGAGAAATCGCTGCTGGAAAAGGCGCGAAACTGCCCGTGGATAAAAGTCTGATGACGGTTTCATCGGTACTTTATGATGCCGTTTATATTCCTGGTGGTTTGAAAAGTATCAACGCGCTGTTGGAGAAACCGGATACCGCTGAATTCATCAATCAGGCATATAAACATTGCAAAGCCATCGCATATGAAGACGAAGCGTTGCCGCTTATTCAAAAAACTAAAATCGGGGAGGACCTGGAAAAAAATAAATCCCTGCCGGGAGTTGTTACCAACGCGTCTGCTTTTGTTAAGGCAATTAAACAACATCGTTTCTGGGAAAGAGAAAAATCACCGGTATAATTGAACCACTCATAAATTAAGGAAGCCCCGAATGGGGCTTTTTTGTTTTTAGTTAAGTCGATGAATTCATTTTTTTAATTGTTGTTTGATGCAAAAAGTCCACAAATTTTATTTCCTATTTAAATAATGTGTCCATATTGGCGCCATCTATACTGCATTCAATTTTTTTTGTTAATAGCTGGTGATTTTTAATGATATGTTACAGGTTTAAATGCGGGATACTTTCATATTTCAGATTTACCTGGCACATCGCAGGACTGAATTTTGCTTTTTATTAGTTAACAATAATTAATCACCCGATAAAAACTATTTTTTATGAAACTATCTTTTAGAAAACTAGCGTTCCTGGCGGTGCCAGGTTTGGCAATTTTTGCTTCCTGTCACAAAGACAACAGTCCTGCGACCAGTCCGACGCCCACACCCACCGCACTGCAGACTTATATTTCAAGCGACACCTCGCTTTCGATTTATAATGCTGCGATTACAAAGGCTAATGATGCCTCTTTGTATGCAGATGGCACAGATTCGATTACGGTGTTGATTCCCACCAACAATGCATTCAGAGCGGAAGGGATTACGGCTTCAACAATTGCTTCCATGTCGTCCACAGCTGTTGACTCTTTAATTCGATATGGTATCGTAAATCAATCTGCTGATCTCAACACAGGGAAGTATACGACATTCAATAGCAATCTGGGTACTCCGATTTACGGATATGGCGGGAGCACAGACAGTAATTATTTTAATGGGGCGCAGGCCACAAGGGTTGCTGTGCCAAACAGTCCTGCAACAGTATATCGCCTGAATACACCCATCGCCGTTCCTTACTCTTCTGCGAGTAATTATTTTGCTTCAGATACTTCGCTGTCTTATTTTAATGCGGCGATGACACGTGCAGGTATTGATCCATCAACCTATACTGGCTGGAATACGGTGCTTGCGCCAACAAACAGTGCGTTTATTGCAGCGGGTTATCCGACCATAGCGAGCATTCAGAATGCGGACTCCGCAAAACTGAGAACAACGCTGATGTATAATACGATACCCGGACAATATTTTACCAATAGCTACAATGGGGTTACTACGTTGCCTTCATCTGTAAATGGTGGAAATATTACTATTGGAACGAGTGTTACAGGTCCTACCTTTATGGGAACAGGTAACTCAGCTGCGATTGGTTTTGCAGGACCCAATCAGATTGTGGGATCCAGCACGATTTATCAGCCGACCAATGGTTTACTGATACAATAATTTTTTTTTAACCATCATATAAACAAACAATCATGGGAAATCTACTGTATGTTATCGCTGTTATTTTAGTTATCGGCTGGATTATCGGATTTTTCGGTTACCATGCCGGGGGAGTTATACATATTTTACTAGTGATTGCTATTATAGCGGTCTTATTTAACCTTATCAGAGGGCGGGGCGTATGATCACTGGATCTGTAACAAAATAAAAAGCAAGCTACGGCTTGCTTTTTATTTTAATGGATGTCTCCGGTTTACCCGCTGTGGTCTGCTACACTATTGATATATTTGAATACTCCCTTCAATCGAACCAATGCATCTTTTGCTGATTATTTTTATTGCGTATATCTTCTTACTTATTTTCGTTTGTTTCAAAATTTTATATGATGTGCATTCAACGGTGAAGACCTTCGCCTATTTAATCGTAACGGTGATGATACCTGTGTTGGGTATGCTGGTCTATTTTGCCGTGGGCGCCAACTACCGGAAAAATAAACTCTACAGCAAAAAGATCATCACGGACGACAAGATTCTTGCGGACATTCATGAGAAAATTGTTCATGAGTCAGAGGACTCCTGGAATAGGGGAGAGCACGAAGTAAAAACACATGAGAAGCTGGCGCGTTTACTTCTAAATGATAACAGTCCGCTTACAGCCAACAATGAAGTGAAATTATTACTGAATGGTGAAACCAAATTTCCGGAAGTGATCAAAGCGCTGAAGGAAGCCAGGCATCATATTCATATGGAGTACTATATATTCGAAGACGACAAAATCGGGAATGAGATAAAAGATATCCTGATTGCAAAAGCGAAAGAGGGGCTGCAGGTGCGGTTTGTCTACGACGATCTGGGCAGTCGTTCGATCAGGAAACAATTTATTAAGGATTTAAGTGATGCCGGCATTCAGGTATTTCCTTTTTATAAAATTCTTTTTATTGCTTTTTCTAACAGGACAAACTACAGGAATCACCGGAAAATTATTGTTGTGGACGGGTGTTTAGGTTTTGTGGGTGGAATCAACGTAAGTGACCGCTATATTAATAAGCCGGATGCGAAACAACTTTTCTGGCGCGACACGCATCTGATGATAGCCGGTCCGGGCGTTTTTTATCTGCAATATTTATTTATTTGTGACTGGAACTTTTCCGCAGGCCAACAACTACCCATCGAAAAGGATTATTTCCCACCCATCAGTGTAAAAAGAGGCGATGCCTACGTGCAGATTGCAGCGAGCGGTCCGGATTCTGATAGTCCGACCATCATGTACTCCTTAATGGAAACGATTATCCTTGCAAAAGAAGAATTGTTGATTACTTCTCCTTATTTCATTCCGGGCCAGAGTATGCTCGACGCTATTTGTGTTGCCGCGTTAAGTGGTGTGAAAGTGAAATTGCTGGTACCCGAAGTATCCGATTCTGCTTTGGTAAATGCTGCTGCGAAATCCTATTATGCAGATATTCTGGACGCGGGAGTGGAGATTTACCTGTATAAAAAGGGATTTGTGCATGCGAAAACCATTGTGGCGGACGGCGAACTGGCCGTAGTGGGCTCGGCAAATATGGATCACCGAAGTTTTGAATTAAACTTTGAGGTGAATAGTCTGGTGTATGACCATGATATTGCCCAGCAATTGAGAAATGCATTTCATGACGATATCAAAGAAGCGAACAAAATAGATCCGAAGGACTGGGCGAACCGTACGAAGCTCAGTCAACTGGGCGAAAAACTTTCGCGTCTGTTATCTCCGTTGATGTAATATTTATACATGCTGTCTTTTTTCCACTTCGAGGACAGCCAGAAATGTCAGTGAAAGCCATACGGAGGTTACAAGAAAACCACCGATTACATCCGAGGGGAAATGTACCCTCAGGTAAATTCTGCTCATGGCTATCAGCGTTGCAAACAGGAAAAGCAGGACGGAGAAAATCCACTTTCTGTAAAGAGGAATGGTGGATTTAAAGATCAGATACATCATAATACCACTGAAAGTAAAACCCGAGAGCGAATGACCACTGGGGAAACTATAACCATTTACTTCGTGCAATAGGGGTGATAACGGCCGGTGACGATGAAATATGTCTTTCAATAAAAAAACGGACAACACACTGATCAGTGCAACCACACCAATCAGGATGGCTTCTTTCCTTTTACCCCGTTTCGAAAAATAAAACATGATCACCAGATAAGCCGGAATCATAAAAAAGGGACTGCCGAAAAAAGTAAACAGCAATGCGATTTTGGTGTGAAAAGCTGTGGTAATACCTGTGAACCAGTTGAAGATCCTGAAATCGAATGAATTTTTATCTTCTATTACGATCTGATCGGCAATGAAAGCGAAAAGGCTGACAGAAAGCAATAACAACGCGGAAGCGACAATGAATTCAATAACCGACAATTTCGCTCCCGTTTTATTATCCATCTGGCACGATATTACTCTCTTTTATCTAAAAATTTTTATGTGGATCATTTACTCACTCGCCGCCGCCATATTTGCTGCGCTCGTCATTTTGTTTTCCAAACTCGGCATACAAAAGGTAGATCCGATTGTGGTGTTCGGAATTGAAACTCTTTGCATGGCGATCATCACCTGGTCGATTGTGTTTTTCAAAAAACTGACAGGTCAGATTTTCTTTATGAATCGTAAAATATGGATTTTTGTCATCATAGCAGGTATCTTAACAACCTTATCGTCGCTGGCCTCCTTTCATTCACTAAAACTGGGCCATGCAAGCAGAACTTCGTCATTTGAAAAAGTATCGCTTGTATTTTCGGTTGGACTCTCGATTCTGTTTCTAAAAGATAAATTCAACTGGCAGATAGGGGTTGGCGTATTGTTGATGGCTGCGGGTTGTTTGTTTATCGCTTTTTCAGAGACTGCAAAACACTGACAAAAATAAACCCGGTAGATAATTTACCGGGTTTTAGTTTTCAAAGGATGCGACTTAATTAATCTTCTTCTTCCTGAGCCGCATCATAGTTCACGTGCTCTTCTGCAATTTTTGTAAGCGTCTGATCAGCGGCCTTTTCTTCATTCAATGTGCTTTCCAGTATGTCCGCGATATCTTCATGACCCAGGTTATGCGCCAGCTGAACGAGTCCCCCATATGTGGATATTTCATAGTGTTCCACTTTTTGACCCGCGAGAATCAAACCTACGTCTCTGGTCGATGTGCCGGTTTCTGTTTCTTCAACGATACTGTCGCCTTCTTTCGTAATACCATCCATTGCCTCACATTTTTTCGCTTGTGGTTTAACTCCAAGTATTTCAAAAACTTTTTCGAGTCTCTCTACATGACCCTTTGTTTCTTCCAGATGATTGGTAAAAGCCTGTTTTAATTCCTGAGATGTTGTTGCTTTTGCCATTTTGGGGATTGCTTTCAACAAATGTTTTTCAGCCCAATAGATGTCTTTGATTTCACTTTGGAAAAATTCCAGAAGCATAGGATCTTTTTCCACATCATTACCGGACTTCTTCAATTTCACATTTGGTTTCGCCTTTACTGCTGTGTTTGCCATATCATTAAAATTTTATTGTTTCAGATGTATATAGGATTACCGTGCCAGCAGCGTGTAAGGAAGCAGATTATTCATTTAGTGTGAAAATGGGAAATTATCAACCCACAATGATGGAAGAATTAACACGTATTGAATAGAATACTTTACTTCAGGATCCTGAACGTGAGATTGATGCGTGGTTTGATGTCCTTAGCTGTTTTGGGAATCTGGTGTTCCCAGAAATGCTGCATGGGCCCGGCCATCAGCAAAAAACTCCCATGGTGCAATGGAATATCAAGTTGTTCCACATCTTTTCTAAATTTATGCCTGATACGGAATGTTCTGGTTTCTCCGAAACTTACGGAACCGATAACCGGATTTACCCCATATTCTTTTTCATGATCACGGTGCCAGGATACACTATCCTGACCTGTTCTGTAAAGATTCAACAGCACACTTGTAAACAGCACACCCGATTGCTGTTCCACTTTTTGTTTGATGATATCGAGGGTTGGCGTGAATGGATTTGTTATTTCATCCTGCTTGCGCTGACCATACCAGGCAGTAAGTCTTGGCGTTGCAAGGGTTTTACCATGGATGGTAATAGGTTCCTGTTTCCAGGGCGTTTCATCCAGCAGAGTCCTGTAGAATAAATCTGATTCATTCCGACTAAAAAAATGTTCATATAAATTCAGTTCGGCATCCGGAATATTAAAATGGGTGATTTTTAGCTCGCCGGAATTGAAGAGATCCGTATCGTCAAATAATGTCAGCATCACTGAAGCACAACAAATACATATAAAATTGGTTCATCAACGTCTGTTAAATTCTCAATGATTCAATCACTTATTACAAATATTCCATTTCGCGTGTGGGCTTGGGATTTGCAATATAGAGAAATGTAAAAATGCAGACTGACAAAAAGAAATGAGGTCTCATGAATTTGATGAAAAGGTTTTTTGAATGAAATATAAATTATTGAAAGTGCTTGCGGAGCCACCAGATAAGATTCCCCACTATTTTCTTGGGGATAATGGAATTTTTCCAAACTCTGCGCTGCCGGTTTTACTTTATAAAATTGCCTTTGCCCTGCCCAATGATCATGCGCCGGGGATTATCGAGGAAGTATTTGACGAGAATGGTTGGTGTAATTCCTGGCGTAATGGTATTTATAAATACAATCATTACCATAGTACAACGCATGAAGTATTGGGGATATATTCCGGACATTGTCGCGTATTGCTGGGTGGTGAAGGCGGAATTCAATTATTGATAGAAAAGGGAGATGTTTTAATTCTTCCCGCAGGTGTATCACACCGTAATGTGGGATCTACGGCTGACTTTAAATGCATCGGTGCATATCCTGATGGAGCAGACTTCGATATTAATATTGGAAAAACAGGCGAGAGACCCGGAACAGATGAAAATATAAAGCGGTTGTCTGTTCCCGCATTGGATCCTGTATATGGAAAAAACGGGCTTTTACATTCATACTGGACAGGTTAGAAAAAATTTATTTTTGCCAGAACTTTTTAGGGACACTGAAAATCATGTTGCTGCGATGACGATTCTCATCATGGGAAAGTGGTAAAAAATAAATGCGGAAAACACTTGCATGACCGAAAAACACGATGCATCTTTGCATCAGCAATGAGGTTTTTACGGTCACGGGCCGAGAAACAACGAGAGCGAAAATTGTTCATAGAAAGTTTAGATCCTCCATCCTCCTGAATTACCGTCCAATCCCTGATCAACCCACAAGACGGTTTTTAATTCATTCATCATACCCTAAACTACAAATTATGAAAGCGATCTCTACATTTACGACACTGGTTCTGATCATCATTACATGTGCTGTTTCAGCTGTTCTTTACCTGAATGAAAATTATAGTATCTCTGCCGGCCTTACGATTGTTTGGATCGTAGCGCTTACACTTTGGATTGGAAAAGCGATGGGCTTGACTGAACCATTTGTAAATAAAATATTTGCTAAAAGCTAGTTTTAGAATCGCTGGTATATTGAATAGAAGCCCACCTGCGGGCTTTTTTTGTTTTACGCTTAACGCGGAACGCTGAACGCTGAACGCTTAACGCGGAACGCGGAACGCTTAACGCGGAACGCTGAACGCTTAACGCTTAACGTGGAACGCTAAACGCTTAAAGCAAAAAGCATTATGCCTTCTGCCTTCTGCCTTATGCGTTCCGCGTTAAGCGTTAAGCGTTCAGCTTTAAGCGTTAAAATTGGTTACAAAATCTTATGTTGCGGTTACTAATCAGAAAGCATTCATTCTGATGGACAATATGCAAACCAATAACGACAACGATTACGAAAAGCTGGCCATTGATACGATTCGCCTGAATGCGATCAATGAGAAGGTATCAGCGGTAAGACGTTCCCTTGGGAATAAGCCCGAAAAGGCCATAGTACGCAGTATGTACCGGACAAGCCTGCGCATAGCAGCCATATTGCTGGTGGTTATCGGTTCTGCGTCTATATATAAATATGTAGCAACGAGTAATGAGTCTGTATATAATAAACAGTTTTTAAACTACGACCTGACCAATACCCGGGGTACCGAAACCCGTGAAAAGGAAGCGGAGGCTTATAAAAGCGGAAACTGGAACGAGGTAGTGGCCATATATAACAGTGAAAATAACAAGTCAAACAAAAACACCTTCCTGGCTGCCATGTCTGAAATGCAGCTGAATCATTTCCCCGAAGCAGTGAGGCTGTTTGAGGAAGTACTGTATACAAAATCGGAAGACCATTCTTTTCAGGAAGAAACGGAATATTATCTGTCCCTGGCCTACCTGATGAACCATCAGGATCTTAAAAGCATCCGGTTAATTAACAAGATTAAAGCAGATCCCAACCATACCTATTATCCGCTGGCAGTTAAAATATCGTCTATCGACATGAAAATCATAACGTTAAAAAATAAATGATCAGGGAGGTTACAAATTGAGGTGTAGTGGTTACTAAATAGAGTAGAGAGAGCAATAAGAAAATAACAATGAAAAAACCATAGAGATCCAATAAACCAGTGATGAACGTACCCTTATCCCGAAAAACCAATCCAAACCTATCCAAAACCGATTAAAAAAGACCAGGTCCAATTGAAAAAACAAGTAAGTCTAGTGAAAAAACCAAGCTAATCCAACTGAAAAAACCAAGCAAATCCAATTGAAAAAACCAACCAGGTCCAATTGAAAAAAGCAAATTAGTCCAATTGAAAGAAAAACCGAGATCCAATCCATGAAAAAACAAAGTCGGCGTATCCTGAAGAAAACTGAGTAGCATTTAGACAACGTGATTTTAAATATCCAATAAACGCTGAAAACCCGTCGACTTTCTTTTTTTTCTTTGTTTTTCTATCGAATAAAAACGGCCAAAAATCGATGATTCTGTTCCATTCATCGAAAAAATAAAACATTTCGTCTGTCGTTTCCAATCTTTACATAGGAAATCCGTTAACAGAAAGGCTTTATAACCGCGCGTCTTTTTCCAGTATTTAAGAATAACCGTTTTATCCGCGTCCGTGCGGATCAAGTTCGTACCCAATGAAACCGACCCTAAACAAGGTCCGGATTATTTTACTGTGGATTTTTATTTTTGTTTGCAGTATTCATTCCGGATTCTCTCAAGTTTGTACTGGCTTTACCGCCACTTACGTAGCGGGGGAATCCAGATGTACCGCCACCGGTACATTGCAGATTAATGCAACGGGCGGTTCGGGTTCATATAATTACCAGTTAAAAGGAACTTCCACATCTGATTTTACTTCTTCCAGTCTGATTACAGGTCTCGCACCCGGAACTTATTCGGTTATCGTAAATGACATTATCAATAATTGCAGTTTCGAAATCGATAATATTGTTATCACAGGAACCTATACGGATCCCAGGTTTGGTTTAACAGAAACGGATGTAACCTGTATGAATGGCAATGACGGGACAATAACCGTGGCCGCGTCTACTGGTGGTCGTGCACCATTTTCATATTCTATTGTTGCACCCTCTGCATCAGGAATAGGAACCACCAATTCAACCGGGACTTTCACCGGACTCATACCAGGTTCTTATTCTGTTCAGATGACCGACTCCTGCGGTGGAATTCAGACAAGAAATATCAGCATCCAAAATTATAACTGGTCCATCAGTTCTGCTGTTGTTACCAATATCAGTTGTACCAATTATCATGCGCAAATTGGTCTTACAGACAGTAAAGGAAATACCAATAGTTCAGGTACAGCATTTAATGGGTTCACGTATGGATTTGTAAATGCGCCTGCTGATACTACCTGGTTTACGACCAGTAATTTCGATTTTGATTTAGGACAAATCAGAACCTTAACGCTGGTCGTAAAGGACAACTGCGGACTCGTTCAGACAAAAACCTGGACGAATAACGTCATTCCATCCGTGCAGGCAAACGTTACCATCACCGGAAATAATTGTAACGGATTTACGGCTACGGTAAATGGTCAGCAGAATCTTACGACACCGAATTTTTGTCTGGTAGATAATTTAGGTAACCCGGTGAGCGGTCAGCCATGTAACAGCACGGGAATTTTTACGGCAGTGCCATACGGTTCTTATTGTATCCATATTACCAATAGTTGTTACGATACAGTTATTACAAGATGTTTCACCCAATCACAACCGGTACCTGCAATAACAGGTGCAATATCACTTTCCAATTATACCTGTACCAGTTTCCAGGCCGCTGTGACCGGACAGCAGAATCTTACAAATCCTGTATATTGTCTGTTTGACCAATCGGGCAACCCAATAGCTGGCGTACCCTGTAACAATACGGGTGTATTTCCAAACCTGCCATTTGGAGCATATAACATTCAGGTAACCGACGGATGTACAGGCACAGTCCTCAATCTTGCATTCAGCGCCTCTGAGAAAATAAAATCGGTAGCCGCAACCGTTGCTACTAACGGGTTCGGATGTTCGACATTTACTGCGACCATCACGGGTCAGACGAATCTGGTATCACCGCAGTATTGTCTCGTGGATAGCGTCGGAAATCCGATAACCTGTAACACAACAGGTATATTCAATAATCTTAATTACGGATCTTATTGTATTAATATCACTGATGCCTGTAATGATACAACCATAAAACGTTGTATAACGGCGACCAAGCCAGTTGCTTCGGGTGGATCCGCGGGTATTACGAATAAAACCTGCAGTGGTTTCACCGTTACGATTTCCGGTCAGGCAAATATTTTCAATGGTCTTTATTGTCTTCAGGACAATTTAGGCAATCCTGTTTCCGGTGTGCCCTGCAACAACACAGGTGTATTCAACAATGTTCCTTATGGATCTTACTGTGTGCAGACGACCGATGGATGCTCGGGAGCTACACTAATGAACTGTTTTACGGTAACTGCACCCACGCCTGCTGTTGGTCCTGCTGTGATCAGCAATATCACCTGTACAGGATTCACCGCAACCCTTACCGGCCAGCAAAATCTTACCAGTCCTAATTATTGTTTGCTCGACAGTTTAAATAATCCCTTAGGCATTTGTAATAGTGCCGGTGTTTTTGTGATCACGGGTTTTGGGGCTTATAAAATACAGACAACAGACGGGTGCGGTGGTACAGTTTTCGTGACGCCTTTTTCGGAATATAAACCCATTCCTTCCGCAGGTACGAATGTAAATTTCACGAATCAAAGTTGTACCAGTTTTACAGCAACCATCACAGGACAAACCAATCTATTCAACCCGGAATATTATTTAAAAGATTCTCTTGGAAATAAACTCGACAGCAATGTAACCGGTACGTTCAGCAACATTCTTTACGGTTCTTATTGTATCGACATTGTGAACGGATGTTTGGATACTACCATCACACGTTGTTTCAATGTAGCGCCTAATCAGACGCAAATGAATGTTACAGCGGCGCCTTCCTGTATTTTTAATGCCAGTGATCTTTCAATCCAGGTAACAACAGGTTTTGCTCCGTATACGGCCACGGTATATGATGCATCAGATTCATTGCTGGCGACTGTTAATTCAACAGGTAGTCTTATCACCGTAACGGGACTGCCTGCACTCGCTGCCGGAAACCAGTATAAAGTAATTGTAACAGGAACCTGCGGATTACCGGCGACGACAATGGTTACGGGCCAGCAGAGTAGTTTGTCGCACGCTTATACCATCACACCAAAATGTCCTTCGAGCATTGTGCCCAATGGTTCGGGTGATCTGTTGGTAGCAGCCACATCAAATATTGGCAGTCTGAATATGTCCATTATTGAAATGAACTATGCACCGGATACCATTGGTTATTCATTCCGTTCGGGAAATAATTTTACGTTCAGTAATTTGAATGCCGCGACGTATGTGGTTGCCTATACTTTTTCCGGTTGCTCAACGGTTATAAATGATACCATCACCATTCCGAACTATAGTTTTCCGGCACTTGCACCGTCGGGCGCCTATCAGTGTGATAATAATAGTTTCAGTGTGGGTGCAGTAGTATCAGGGGGTATATCTCCTTATAATTATCAGATCATTGGAAGTATACCTTCAGCGCCGGTAATCAATACTGCGATGCAGAGTAATCCGGTATTTACAATAAACAACGGCATGCAATATTCCCTTGTACGTATGCGCGCCATCGATGCCTGTGGAAATGCAACACTCAACGACGTGAGTATTCTGCCACTGGCCAATACCGTTGTTACAGCAACATCGAACTGTATTTATCAGGCCAGCACATTGTCGGTAGCAGTTGTTCCGAACGCAACGTACACCTGGTATTTCAAATCTAATATGAGTTCGACGGACAGTGTAGTAATAGGAACAAATCCAACGTATTCCATCCCGGCCATATCTGTGGCAGATACCGGAATTTACGTCAACGTGATGTCGGTGAACAGCGGCTGTCTAACGCGTATATCTTATTTTAATCTGAATGGTCTCTGTGATGGATTATTTACACTACCGTTGCCGATCGTTCTTTCGGGGAAAATAGTTAATGGAAATTCCAATTTATTAAACTGGACAGTTCCCGGCGGCTCGGATAACAGCGAGTACATCATACAACGGGCAGATCATAACAGCGGATATACGGATGTGGGTATGCTTCCGGGAACGGGATCGCTGAATGCGAATGTTTACAGTTATACTGATCAGACTACAGGCAACGGTCCTTATTATTACCGGTTAAAAATAATTGACAATGAAGGGCAATATGTTTACAGTAACACCATAGCGTTGAATCCCGGTACGGTTGATCTCATTACGGTTTATCCCAATCCTGTTACCGATCTGGTGAATGTTAAATTCCAGGGTAACAACAACTCGACTTATAGTTTGAAATTGGTGAACGTATTGGGCCAGCAGGTTTTTTCGAAGAATGACTTCATACCAACAAATGGTTCATTCATTTATTACCGCGACGGTAATTTAAAAACAGGTGTGTATTTTCTGCAGGTCAGAAATACCCAGACAGGAGTTGTGGATGTTTTCAAACTAAATTTTAAATAGTTATCCATTCCCACAAAGAGAAAGAAAGAAAAAGAGCGGCATATATTCCCCACTAAATTTGTTGACTAACGTTATGAAATCTGTTTATTGGTTTTTATCTTGTATTTGTTTTTAATCCTAATACCCATACTTATGAAACTAAACCTACTCAGGGGATTCTCCATCCTGCTGATTAGTATTTCGCTTGTATCGGGCTGTAAGAAAGCTGTTGAACAAGCAGCTGTTGCACCACCGGCTACCACGGGTACGATATTGCACGACTCAACATTGACGGGTGTAAACACCACGCAGAATCCTTATCCACGGGTGCCATCGATTTAACATCCTCACAAACGGGGCAGCGATACGATCTGGCTTTTGTTCAATATGGAACAACGGATACCTGTATCTCTTCTTTGATCGTTGGGGGAACTTCTTATATGGACAGTGTATATTCACTTGCGCAAAGTGATACTTCACCAGACCCATATTTTAATGGTAATCCGTACGCTCCTAATCCCTGTCAGAGTTACAGTTTATGTATTATAACCGCAAATCGGATGTGCCTGCTGCATTGTTATCTGCTATCAGCAATAATATAAGCAGCACGTTAAATAACCAATTATTAAGCAGGGGCCCGTCACCGAGGCCGCCGTTAATATTAATAGTACGAAATAATTAGCGCAAAAAGGGGAGGCCCGTTCGGACACTCCCCTACATTTAGCTACCAATCGCTAGTTTTTGCTGTGACCGGCACCAGCCATTTCTTTTTCCTTCTGATTTCCTTCATTCTTCATAGTTCCCGCTTTCTCAGCGTATTTCTCTGAAGCTTTGTTTGCATGTTCCTTTGCTTTTTGACTATGTCCGTGTGCGGCTTGTGCGTGATGCGCAGCCTTTTCATGATTACCTTCAGAAGCATGTTTTGCTGCTGTTCTGTGATGCTTGGCGGCTTCTTCATGATGGGAAGCAGCCTGTTCGTGATTTTTCTGTGGCATATTATTGTGTTTCTATTCTTATTGTAATAGTCAGGCCGCTGTTGAATGGCGTTAGATTTATATTTTTTACATGTGAAGATGTTAGCCGATTTACCGGATTAAGGCAATAATTATTAATTAATATTTCATTATTCGAAAGAGAATTTGTTAGTTAGTAGCTGAGACACTGTACAAATCCGGCTTTTAAAAGATATGCACAGTATTATCAATTTACCTTTTGTGTGAAATTATTTAAAACGTATGCCCATATTAATCCACAGGAACTGAAAACTATTCTTCCACTCCCTATATTTATTCATTATTTCTCAGCCAGCATATCGAAAGGCCTGAAGGGTATGAATCTTGTATTTGAATCCGTCTAAGAAACACCTATAAATTATAATCAATGGCTCTGGAGAAATACAAAGAAAAAAGATCTTTCGATAAAACGCCGGAACCATCTGGTGGAAAAGGCAGGGGTTCCAAGTTAATTTTTGTGATTCAGAAACACGCGGCTTCGCGACTTCATTATGATTTCCGGCTCGAAATGGGCGGTGTGCTGAAAAGCTGGGCTGTTCCAAAAGGCCCGTCGATGGATCCGGCGATTAAACACCTTGCCATGATGGTTGAGGATCATCCTTACGACTATAAAGATTTTGAAGGCATTATCCCGGAAGGAAACTACGGAGCTGGTACGGTCATTATCTGGGATCAGGGTACTTATGAACCGCTTGAAAAAACTTCTTCAAGGAAAGAAGCAGAGAAAATGCTGCTGAAAGAATTGTCTGCCGGGTCTCTTAAATTTTCACTTTATGGCAAAAAGCTAAAAGGTGAATTTGCGCTGGTAAAGACGCATGGTTTTGGTGAAAATAGCTGGTTATTGATTAAGCACCGGGATAAATATGCAACAGAAGATGATATTACTTTGAAGGATAAATCTGTGGTATCGGGAAAAACGCTCGAGAAAATGGCGGCGGATCCCAAGGCTGGTAAGTGGATTAGTAATCGTTCAGCTTCTGCTAAAAAGACGACATCTAACCGTAAAGTGTTAAAAACAGCAAAAAAAGTAAAAAAAGTGTTGAAAAAGAAAAGCGTGTCTTAATTAAAATCAACTGCGTTTTTATAAGAAAAGCCCCTCTCCATATGAGAAGGGCTTTCTTTTTTGCATCTCGATATCTAACTCTACTTTATCTGAATACTGCTCTTTTTTTCAGACTGATTGACATTGCGAATAGAAACTTCCACTCTTCTGTTATTACTTCTGCCTTCTTCCGTACTATTTGAACTTTTTGGATATTCCTTGCCAAATCCGCGGGCCACCAATCTGTCTTTAGCAACCCCATCTTTTACCAGTTGGTTAACTACTGCCTGGGCTCTCGCTTTCGAAAGTATTTTATTCCGTGCTGCGCTTCCGACATTATCCGTAAATCCGTCAATATAGAAACTCGAGTTTGGAATCTGTTCATTCATAATCTTTGCAGCTCTTGCTATAATTTCTGCTGATTCCGGTTTGATGGTAGATTTTCCAAAATTGAATAGGATATTTTTAAAGTCTGCTGTAATTTTCACGACAACCTGTTCTATCGGACATCCATGCGTTTCAGGAGGCCCTGGAACTGTAGGACAAAGATCCACTTCATCATTTACACCATCGCTGTCTGTATCCGGAATGGGACAACCCTGATATTTTGCGTAACCAAATACGGTGGGGCATTTATCCTGTGGATCGGGAATTCCGTCGCCATCCGTATCCGGACATCCATGAAATTTCGCCAGACCCGGCACATCAATACAGGAATCTTCTTCGTCGTTCACGCCATCTTTATCTCTGTCGGGAATGGGACAACCATGATATCTGGCAACACCAGGAATGGTTTTGCAGGAGTCTTCCTCGTCGTTGATACCATCGCCATCCGTGTCAGGAATGGGACAACCCTGATATCTTGCGTAACCGAACACGGTGGGGCATTTATCCACGTCATCATATACGCCATCCTTGTCCGTATCGGGGCGTATTTTTTTCTTAAACTGCATTCCCCAATTTAACCCAACGTGCAGATCTGCCTGTCGGGTATCATGAAAGATGCTTGAGATTACAGAACCGGACCCAATGAAAAATGGACCTATGCGAAAAGCCAGTCCTGCATTGAATTGCGTGAGCTGATTATAGGTTAAGGGGAGTTCCACACTGACCAGGTGATTTTCCCAACGGGGGGTAAGGCTAACAGAATTATAATAATAGAGATTAAAATTTTTCTGGTTGTTCATATTAAACTGTCCTGCCAGATTGATTCCGAAATTCGAACTGCGGCCAACGAGATAGTCAATATTCGCCTGTAGCGTTGTTGGGAGATTTACATTATAGGAACTGCTCTGTGGAGTGCCCGGTATAAAATACTGCGGGCTCGCATTTAATACGGATATATATTGATTGGCAGATTTTCCCTGAAATGCGCTCAGGTTATAATTCTGTCCTGTGGGAACATCGACGGTATAATTAGCCGCCTGATTGGCTGATCTGTTAAAATGAATGGTACCCACGTCGAGCAGGGAAACGCCAATCTTAAATTTGTATTTGTTTGCCCAACGGTCGTTGGTATACATGGAGTAATCCAGGTTAGGTCGGTATTCATAAACAAATCCGATATCACCACCAACGCCATGTCCGTTGAATTTAAAAAAATCATTGAATTTATAATTGCTGAAATCGGTACCTGTTGTGTTGATGGAAATATTTCCATTTACAGGTCCAATTAGCGCAGCGCCGGTAGGTGTGGTTCCAACGGTTCCATTCAGATTTGAAGTCATATAGGTATCCGCTGTTCCGGCGATGTACTTTAAGGTGATACCACCTTTAAAAAAACTATGACTGCCCTTATTGGTAAACACCTGTGCGATAGATCCGCCAATGTCCGTCCATCCCGTTGCATGTACCAGTGAATTGCCACCGCTGAGTGCTACGGGTGTTGTAAGTCCGGAATTGGACGGATCAATGATGGCACTGGCGAGATTGCCATCCAGGTCCCTTGCATTTGCAAACACCCTGGTTCTCGTTGTGAGCGCCACAGAAGTTTTCGGGGTGAGTGAAATCATTGCGGAAGGTCCGAGCACATCCACATAATCCAGGCTGTTGATATTGGTTTTGCCCCGGAGAAAATTGGATTTGAGATCATTCGCATTAAATGACTTGGTGATATCACTAAATTTCAGACCTCCCTGATTGGTTCCAACAAATCCGTTGACGGCAAATAAATTTACATCCCATTTAAACCGGTTGTCTGCAATTTCTGATGGGTTGAAAAAAACACCATTCACGCCGGTGTAATTACTTGTTCTGTAACCTGGATACGTTTGACTATAAGATCTCGAAATAAAAATCACCGAGAGTAAAGTCAAGTTCAAAATCATTTTCCTCATAATCTTAATTTTAATTTATTATTATCATTCAATTCTAATGCCTTTGTTAAAATTTGAAAATTAACAACATGTCTGTAGCAATCGTTCTACAAGAAAATAAAAAAACGAATCCGGAAGATGCAGGTGATGATTTTAAAATATTGTATTAACATAATAAATGCGGACGTGGTCGGGTTGTTGCATTAAGATTCATATGAATAAATTACAAAGACTCGAATTAATGGACAAGGTTCAGCGTGAGCTTAAAGATCTTGAACAGAGCCAGACCGCGGTGCTCAAAAAGATATCGCAGATCGCAGCGCATAATATTACGTTGGGTGCACCCTTGCTGGATCAAAAGCTTCCGGATCTGCAGGACAAGATCGATGCCAGCGTCGTGACCATCACTGAAATTGCTGAAGGTTTCGAAGTGTACAGGGAAAAATTCTTTACAGATAATAAGATGGCGGCGCAGCTCGATCCAACGGCTTCCTGATCATTCCGCTGGCATAATATTTACAGCAATGTGGATGATATTTATTAATTAATAAAAATGCTTGTTATGGAACGAAACAATGAAAACAGAAACCGGTTTAATGATAACCGGAACAGACAGTCAGATCAATATAATAATAACTGGAATCAGTCATCTGACTTTCAGGAAAACAGAAGTCAGGATTCGGACCGATATGATGATCAATGGGATAATAGCTCGAGAAACGAAAACCGCGATCGGCGATTTGATGATCAGTACGACAGAAATGCGGGCCGTGCAAACAGAAACGAATCCAGTTGGTATGGACGAAACAGAAGCGATCGCCGTCTTGATTCAATGGGATCTTTAGGCAACGATACCAATCGCTTTAATGAAGAAGATTACAACAGAGGAGCTAACAGACAGGCAGGATTTGGAAATTATGGCGGAACATATGGCTCAGGTGGTTACGACAGGGGCGAAACGCGCACCTATGATCGCAACAGTGGTGGATTTTCTTATGGAAACAGGAACAATGAAAACCGTAACTGGTGGGATAAAACAAAAGATGAAGTTTCGGGATGGTTTGGGGATGAAAATGCTCAACAGCGGAGAAATATGGACCAGCAGGGCGAACATCGTGGAAAGGGTCCAAAGGGATATACCCGCACAGACGAAAGAGTAAAGGAAGACGTGCATGAAAAATTGACAGAGGATTCAAACATCGACGCAAGTAATATTGAAGTGGATGTGAAAAGTGGGGAAGTTTTTCTGAAAGGAACGGTAAACAGCAGACAGGAGAAAAGGAGAGCAGAAGATATCATTGAAAATATCTCCGGCGTAAAGAATGTGGAAAATCATATCAAAGTACAGTCCGATAATGCAAACACTGGTTATTCAAACCAGCATACCGGTCAATATGGCGAAAAGAAATTTGGTGCCGGCAGCGGTGCAGGAATCAATGTTGGAAAAGAATTCAACACGCATAATTAGTCAATGGTAGCAGCATAGCAGCGTTTAGAAAGGAAGCCTCCGAAAGGGGGCTTCCTTATTCCGAAAAGATTATCACCTTTATTTCTGAAATCAACAAACTTCATGATTAAACAACCCCACGTTATCCGTCCCTGGATGCTCAGAAAAGAACTGATTGTTTTATATTTTGCCCTGAAAGACAAGAGAACATCCTGGCCTCCAAAACTGATTACGCTGATTGCGATTATTTATCTGATCAGTCCCATTGACATCATTCCTGATTTCATTCCGGTAGTTGGATATCTCGATGATCTCGTGATCGTACCGATACTGCTTAACCTGGCCATTCGTCTCTTGCCAGGCCTGGTACTGCAGGAAAGCAACATACAAGCCGTTCGTCAACAAAAGAAGCTGATATGGGTTACCGTAATCATTGCTTTGATAATTATTGCAATCGTCGCGGGAACCGTTTGGTTAATCTGGCGAAAACACCAATGATAATCCGGGGTCGCGATGAAACGTGTTTTATTGCGTGTCATCCAGTTGAAACGTAACCGGTAATTCCATTCTTGTTTTGACGTTTTTACCTTTTACTGTGCCTGGTTTCCAGGCTGGCATATTGCTGAACATCTTTAATGTTTCGTCGTCCAGTCCCTGATTTAATGTTTTATTATCCATCACCTGGGGATTCAGCACTTTACCCGTTTCGTCTACAACGAAAGAAACATGTATGGTTCCTGTTATATTACTGTCAATGGCAGATTCCGGATAGGTTAGATGATTGTTGATATAATTCGACAAAGCGTCTTTTCCTCCGGGGAATTCAGGATCTACATCCACATGATCATACACTCCATGAGCGTCCTTCATAATCTTACCAGTGGTTGCCGCTGCATAAGTCACGGAGGTTTTGCCTTTTTTCTTTACTGTTTTTACGGCTACGGGCGCTGTTGCAGCAGTGTCTGTCCTGGCTTTGTCGGAACTTTCATTACCACCGCAGGAAGTCAGGCCTACCATGATTCCGCCGAAAATAAATAATGTAAAAAAACTGTAGATTGTTTTTCGCATGTTACTAAGTTTATTTTGAAGGTTAATACTTCCTTAATGATTCTATAATCATGCCAGCACCCTGATGTGGTACATGGGGTTTCGAAATTCAGGTACCTTTCTGTTCTTAAAACGGTTGAAAATTCCTCCTATACGGATGGTTCCTGGTCCGCAGGAAATGAATGAACTGTGGTCGTTTTAATATTTGCCATTGGCGTTATTTCTGATTGACGGGGGTTTCTATGAGAAGAAATTCAGCATCTTCTTTGCAGCTTATAGTAATTTTGTTCGTATCCCATATACCGATTGCATCTTTCTCCAGAACAATTCTTCCGTTTACTTCCATAGAGCCTTTAATCACAAAAATAAAAATGCACATATTCACCGGCCGGAAAAAATAATCTGTCTGCTGATCCTTATCAAAATATCCCAGCGAGAGTTTGGCATTCTGGTTGATCCAGCAATGTTCCGGACCTTCTTCTCCGGATACTATGGTGGTGAGTTTATTTTTTCTTTTTTCTTTTGGGAAATGCCGGAGCTGGTAACGTGGTAAAATATTTTGCAATTTGGGAAGTATCCAGATCTGCAGGAAATTTACTTCTTCTTCTCCGATATTATATTCTTCGTGTTTGAGTCCGCTGCCTGCGCTCATGATCTGTACGCCACCTGCTTCAATGGTGGTGCTGTATCCCATAGAGTCGATATGATTCATTTTACCCTGTATCAACACCGAAATAATTTCCATGTTGATGTGCGGATGAATTCCGAATCCTTTGCCTGCTTCCATATAATCGTCGTTAAAGGCAAACAGGGTACCAAATGCGATTTTTAAAGGATGATAATAATCGCTGAAGCTGAAAAAGAAATTACTTTTCAGCCAGCCAATATCTTTTTTACCTCTTTCAAGCGCAGGGAAATATTGTATTTGCATTTTTATCTCTTTAATATGAATTCCAAGTTAAGACAGTGGCCCGAAGATTGCGCGTTTCCTCTTTAATATTATGTTGGAGAGCAAAATAGTGGCTGATGCCATTTTATGGGTGTCAGCTTTTTAGTAAATTAGAATGAATGATCACGTTAGCTTAAAATAATTCGATGAAAATATTTATCAAATGGATCCTTATGAGCTCTTTACTCATTTCTTCGTTGGTACAGGCACAGGAGTCCGCCATTACGCCTTACGACATGGATCTCACGAAGTATCAATATCCATATCCCGTTCAATTTATAAATCTGCGTATTCAGGGCGAAGATTTAAAAATGGCTTATATGGATGTGAAACCTGCGAATGGGAACGGACATGTTGTGATGTTGCTGCATGGTAAAAATTTCAATGGCGCCTATTGGGGGGAAACAGCAAAAGTTTTGTCGGAAAATGGTTACAGGGTTATCATTCCTGATCAGATTGGTTTTGGAAAATCGTCAAAACCGGAACATCTTCAATATACGTTTCAGTTGCTCGCACAAAATACAAAAGCCGTTTTAGATACACTGGGTATTCGGAAAATCTGCCTGCTGGGTCATTCCATGGGTGGGATGCTGGCAACGAGGTTCGCGTTGATGTATCCTGACTACATTGAAAAATTTATTTTAGAGAACCCGATTGGACTGGAGGACTGGAAAGTGAAAGTGCCGTACTTGTCTGTAGACCAATGGTACCAGACTGAATTGAAACAGGATTATAATTCTTTCAAAAAATACGAGCAGGAAAGTTATTATCATGGTACCTGGAAACCTGAATATGAAAAGTTACTTGACGTAGAAGTTGGTTGGACACTCAGTAAAGATTATCCAAGGGTTGCCTGGAATTCTGCACTTACTTATGATATGATCTATACGCAGCCGGTATGTTATGAATTTGAAAATATAAAAGCACCGACCCTGCTGATCATCGGTCAGCTGGACAGAACAGCATTAGGAAAAAATCTGGTTTGGGAGGATATGAGAAAAACGATGGGCAATTATCCGGTATTGGGGAAATTGACGCATGATAAAATAAAAGGATCGCAGCTGGTAGAACTGGAAGGCCTTGGTCACGTGCCGCATATCGAAGCTTTCGACAGATTTATTCAGCCATTGTTGTTATTTTTGAAATAGACTTCTTTTTACTTTTTAAGTCTTCTTTTGACAAAATAATTTATTTCGATCACTGGCCGGCCTTTGCCAGCTGTTGGCATGCAGTTGTCATGCAGGGGAAGGGTCCCTATAAGGTCCCTATAAGGTTCCTATAATTTCCCTATAAGGTCCGCCGTTTCGGCAATTGTGATAACGTTTTAATGGCAATCCTTCATCAGCATATCGATATCGACACGATAAACACCTGGAACCGGATTGGTGTTTCTTTAAATGTGGCGCCGGAAATATAATGGATAGTTTTTTGTATTAACTTTTCCAGTCAAATATCTTAAGAAATGGAATTAGGAGTAGACAGTTTTGCAGCACAGCTGGATGAAAATAAAAAGACCAACAGTGAGGATGCATTATCTCTTCTGCTGGAAAGGGTTGAATACGCAGACAAAATGGGTCTCGATGTATTTGGGATTGGTGAACATCATCGCAAAGACTTTCTGGATTCGGCGCCCACATTAATTCTTGCTGCGGCCGCCGCCAGAACAAAAAGAATAAAACTCACCAGCGCGGTTACGGTGTTAAGTGCTGCAGATCCGGTGCGTGTATTTCAAAATTTTGCTACGTTAGATATACTATCAAAGGGCAGGGCAGAAATAGTTGCCGGGCGTGGATCTTTCGTGGAAGCCTATCCGCTTTTTGGACTTAACCTGAATGATTACGACGATCTCTTCGAGGAAAAACTGGGATTGCTGCTTAAGATCCGCGACAATGAATTCGTTACCTGGTCGGGAAAGTTCCGGCCCGCATTGAAGAATCAGGCCATCTATCCAAGACCGGTACAAAAAACCTTGCCCATCTGGCGGGGTGTTGGCGGCACTCCGGAATCTTTTGTAAAAGCCGGCCTGATGGGTCTGCCTTTGATGGTAGCGATTATCGGAGGTGAAACGCATCGCTTCGGACCGCTGGTTGATTTATACCGCAAGGCAGGAAAACAGGCCGGTTATAAACCGGAACAACTTATTGTAGGCATGCATGCTTTTGGATATGTTGCCGAAACTACAGAACAGGCAATGGAAGAAATGTACGAGGGCTACAAGGTTGCCATGTCGGGCGCCATCGCCAGGGAAAGAGGTATGCCACCTGTGACGAGAGCAAGATTTGATGCACAGGCTGGTCCGCTGGGCGCTTTTCTGGTGGGAAGTCCTGAACTCGTTGCCGAAAAAATAAAACGTCATAGTAATGCGCTGGGTGGCCTAAGCAGGATCACTTTTCAAATGGACACTGCCAATCTATCGCATGAGCAGTTAAAAAACTCCATCAGGCTAATCGGTACGAGGGTGAAACAACTACTTTAAATTTTATCAGGGCTGCCTGATCAGTTGGATTTCTCCATTGAATTTCACTTCGTCGCCAATGACTACACCTCCCGCTTCAGTTGCTGCGTTATACGTAATGCCGAATTCTTTTCGGCTGAGTTTACCGCTGATCGTAAATCCGGCTTTTGTACGTCCATAGGAATCTTTCGCGACACCTCCGAATTCCACGTCGACAGCAATCGGCTTGGTCATTCCATGGATTGTCAGATTGCCGTGTAATATTTCTTTATCTCCTTTTTTATCGTATTTCTCAGAGTGAAAATGAATCTTGCTATGTGTGTCGCCATTGAAAAAATCGGCAGATTTCAGGTGTGTGTCACGCTGTTCGTTTCCAGTGTCGATAGAATGTACTTCTGCTGTAAAGACGATATTCGTCGCTTTGGAGAAATCCTCGCCTGCTGTTTCTGCCGATACGGTGAAATGTTTAAAATGCCCGCTCACGTTGGCGATCATCAGGTGTTTCACTTTAAAGTGTATTTCACTATGCGCCGGATCCAATTCCCATTTAATTGTACTCATGTAATATTTTTCGCAAATTTAAACTTATTAATACTCACGGCCAATGGAGAAATGATTGTAAACAATGTATATATCGATGTGAATGCTAACCCCGCCATATTCGTATATTTAACCTATGGATACGCCGTTGAATAAGGGTTCTGATGAAAAGAGTTTCCAGGATCAGACTGAAACACTTCATCAAAGAAGTACGGAACTCAAACAAAGTGAGGACAGGTATCATAAGATGATCGAAGAAGTGGAGGACTACGCCATACTGCTGCTCGACAGGGAAGGATTTATTCAAAACTGGAACAAAGGCGCTGAGAAAATCAAAGGGTATAAAGAAGAAGAAATCGTTGGCAAGAACTTTCGCATATTTTACCTCCCTGACGATCGTGAGAAACAATTACCGGAAAAATTAATTCATGAAGCCACTGTAAATGGCAAGGCCATTCATGAGGGCTGGCGTTTGCGTAAAGACGGAACCAGGTTTTGGGGAAGTATTGTCATAACGGCCCTTCACGAGGGAAGTGAAATTGTTGGTTTCTCAAAAGTTACGCGCGACCTCACAGATATCAAAGTTGCCAATGACCGGATCGTTGAATACACCATGGATCTTGAGTTTCAAAACAAGGAACTCCAGCAATTCTCCTATGCCGCTGCCCACGATCTGAAAGAACCGCTTCGAAAAATCCAGTTTTATAACAGCTCGATTTTAGAAAATACCCATGATCTTTTGGGAGAGAAGGAGCGCGGTTTTTTACAGAGTTCTATCAACGCTGCTCACCGGTTGAGCGGACTGATTGATGACCTGCTTAAATATTCTGAAACGGCTTTGACCCTGGGAAAATTTGAACAGGTTAACATCACAGATGTTATATCAGAGATCGTTGAATTCTATAAAGATCTGCCCAACCAGGGACAAATCACGTCATTGCTGCATTACCCTGTTATAGTTACCGGTATTCCCTTTCAGATGCGCCAGTTATTTGAAAATTTAATCAGTAACGCAATTAAATATCGAAGCCTGGAAAGGGAACTGATCATTCATATTTCGCACCATACCGAGTCGAATTTCCATAAAATATCTATTGAAGACAATGGCATCGGTTTCGATCCCGAGTTTTCAGGAAAAATATTTGAGTTATTTGTCCGTCTTCAGGGGCGGCAGCAATATCCCGGCAATGGCGTAGGGCTTTCTATCTGTAAACGAATCATTCAGAATCATCGCGGGTATATTGAAGCAAATGGTACACCTGGCAAGGGTTCTGTATTCCATGTTTTTTTGCCTTTCAGGTGATTTTAGGAAATCAATTTTAAGAGATCTGTGGCCAGTTTGGTGAGTCCGGCCGGGCTGCCGGGTTTAACGAAATATTTTACGGCGCCATTGTTAATGCATATTTGCCGATGACTATGCTGATCAGATGTGCTCCACACGACTTTTGGTGTAGATTGGAAAGTTTGCTTCTCATTAAAATGCTTCAGTATTTCTACCGCTCCCATCAATGGCATTTTATAATCCAGGATCATTAAATCGGGAACAAGACTTTTATCAGTATTTAGCAAATCAACAGCTTCTTTTCCGTTGGCAGCCCGGCGGACCGCGATATGCCTATTTTGCCTGAACAGATATTCCTCCAGCATGTGTTGGTCATCAGGATCGTCGTCTACCAGAAGAATATTAATTGATTTTGACATTCATTTTTTATTGAAGACGGATACAATGAATTGGAAAGATACTTGAAATTGGCCTGTCAACTAACTACCTTTGTTGATGCTGATTCCATCAGGCTCTATACCGGTTAATTATTTAGACTATGCCACATCCCATATTACTCGAAGACTGGACTTCATACGATAACCGTAAAATAAAAGACGAAAAAGATCCTTCGAAGTTTTCCTGCACGGAAAGATGGGAAGTTGAATACCTGGCGGACAAGCTGAAAAAACATTACCCGCTGAAATCCCCTCAGGTAATCCTGCATGCGATTCAGCACTGCTGTTCACAAGTCAAGGCGCCTCATCCCAGGGAAAAGTTTATTGAATGTGTGGTGGGGAATTTTGTAAGTGTATAATACCCTTTACGCTCAAGGTTCATAATCTTGTCTTCCGAACTTTCATTTTGAAGATAAAGGAAAATGGAGGTTTTAAAGCAATCTGATTAAGCTTTTCAATTTCTTCTGCAGAAGGTGGACAAATAGTCCGGCTATCAATTTCCAAACCTTTTGTTATCGATTCAAATGAATCTTCCTTCTCCGGTGGGATATGATTTTCATCTGGTTTTGCAATTGTAGACTTCTTCATAGATCTTTTAGTTCAAATGCTGTACCAATGACCGGTTTTTTGTCAATTATAACAAACGACAAACAAACTTTCCATACTTTCATCGGTGTAAAACATAACAGTTTACTAACAGTTCAAATTTTCTCCATGAAGTTTAACTTAAGAAGATCAGGTGATGTGAAAACGATGTTATTTTACTTACTGTTTTCTTTTTTTTCTTTAGTAGTTGCGGGACAGCGGAAATCAGTAGCAGAGTTGCTGGGTTATCCCAAAGACGCCAAACTGCTCATCGTGCATGCTGACGATCTGGGTGTTTCTCATTCTGAAAACGCCGCGTCCATCAGTGCCATGGAAAAAGGTTCGGTGAAATCGGCAAGTATCATGGTGCCCTGTGCCTGGTTTCCTGAAATGGCGGCCTATGCCAGTCTGCATCCCGACATGGATTTCGGTCTGCATCTCACACTCACGAGTGAATGGAAATATTATAAATGGGGTCCTGTAACGGCAGCGCAAAACATTCCAGGACTGGTAAATAAAAATGGATTCTTTTATTCCTCGGTAGACAGTGTTGTAGCCAATGCCTCACCCGATGAAGTAGAAGAAGAACTACGTAACCAGGTTAAACGAGCGATGCAATTTGGTGTGCACCCTACCCATCTGGATTCTCATATGTATACACTACATCAAAGTCTGGGCTTTCTAAAAGCCTATATTAAAATCGGCCATGAGTTTAGCCTGCCAGTGTATATTACCCGCCAGGTTGGAAATAATTTGCACGTAAACCTGGACAGTCTGGTGTCGGACAGAGATATTATTATTGATACGTTATTAACAGCGGAATATGCAGATTATAAAGCGGGTATGGCTGATTTTTATGCCAGGGGTTTTAAAAATTTAAAGCCGGGCATCACCTATCTTATTTTGCATACTGCATACGACGATGATGAAATGAAAGCGGTTACCGTAGAGCACGATGGCTGGGGTGCAGCATGGCGTCAGCAGGATTATAATTTTTTCTCAAGTCCTTCGTGTGCCAGACTTCTGAAGGAAAATAATATTTACGTTGTCACATGGCGTGAGATCAGGGATAAAATTACGCTCAGAAAAGATTAGACGAAGAAGTTTCCCTGGCTCATGTGTACCTGAGTATAGAATCTACGCTTGTAAAAAGGCTATTAAACCAACTGGATTCAGACCATACCAGGCAGAGGCTGGAACTTGCTGATCAGATTATACGGGCCACTGCAGCCCTGGTTTGACAAAACCCGGAAACCGGGTGAGTTTGAAGTGGTGAAATAACAGTAGCGATATACCGGCGGAATTATTTTTTTTCAGGATTTCGTGGCAGTCCGAAAATTTTCACTGAATAAAACGGGCTCTATGCTTTCTCCCATTATTTGGATCAATTCATGCGGCCATATGGATTCTCCCTGTTGTATATTCTGGACCCAGGTTTTTTTGTTGTCATTCAAACAAAAACTCTCAGCATGAATAATGGCTGAATGACCGAAGAAAATGACCTTAATCCAGCCTTTACCTCTCGTGGACGGACAATAATTTCCCTGATATGCTGTACCCTTAAAAGTAAATGTAAACGTCTTCATTGTTTTACAATTATGAAATCTGATTAAAACCGACCCATTATGAATTTAGCGGGGTTTCCAATTCATTGAGCGTTCTTTCTAATAAAAGATCTTCCGTTTTATTTCTGAGATTTAATACAGAGTTTTGTTTGGTTAGTATGGCCGAATAGATCTCTATAAGGGAATGAACAGAAATAATGTCGTTATCCAGTCTGATGTCGTCAAAAATCAGACTTAAGTTTTCAAATACCTGTTCCGGGGAAAGCAGGCCGTTTTGAGCCTGCATAAACATTTGGGGATAGTTATGATCGAAATGGAAGAATAATTCTTCCAATTGATGGAGTAACGTTAACTGGCACTGTATTTTTTCATCCGGAAGTGTTCTGAGTTCACTCAGTGCATGCTGTTGTAAATTATCCAATTCTGCAGGGTATCCGCTTTGAATACTACTATAGTGGTCTACATCGATAAAACGGCCTATAGATTTTATCCTCAGCGTTTTTATTTCTGTTATATAGATTTCGAACTTTTCCATTTTGATTTATTTTTTTTCGAGAAGTTTGAAAAACTGATCAAGTTGTGGAAGTATGATAATCCTTGTTCTGCGATTCAAGGCACGTCCCTGCGGTGTGTCGTTCGTGGCAACCGGCTTGTATTCACTTCGTCCGGAAGCAGAGATGTGTGAGGGATCCAGGCCATATTGATTTTGCAGTATTCTCACCACGGCAGTGGCCCTTTTTACGGAAAGGTCCCAGTTATCGAGGAGATCACCTCTTCGATAAGGTACATTGTCTGTATTACCTTCTACCATAAATTCAATGTCGGGTTGATTTTTCAATACTTTGGCCACTTTTCCAAGTACCAGTTTCGCTTTTGTTGTGACGTTATAACTGCCACTGTTAAAAAGGAGCTTATCTGAGATGTCAATGTACACTACATCCTTATCGATTTTTATATTGATGTCCGAATCGCTCAGGTCTCCGACAGCTCCTTTTAGATTTTGAACGAGTACGAGATTAATGGAATCTTTTTTGGCGAGTTCAGATTGCAGACTTTGAATTACGGCGTCCTTAGCTCCTATATTCTCCAATGATTTTTTTATACTTTCCGCCTGAGTGCCTGAAATGACCGACATATTCTCAAGTTCTTTGAGAGCCTGTGTGCTGTTCTCTTTCAAAAACGCGTTTTGTTTGTTGAGTGCGTCGATCTCGTTTTGATCCGCCGTTCTTTTCGCTTCGCAATCTGAAGATTTGGTGTTGCAGTTTTTCAAATCGTTCTGTAGGGAACTGTAAGCGGCATTTAAATCGTTATACTTCTTTTCTTCGGCTTCCATTTTTTTTCTGGATACGCAGGACAACATGAAAAACGGCATTAGTGCAATGAGTATAAAAAATCTGGTGCGCATATACTTATTATTTAAACAGGTGATTATTCCGATTTATACTACTTTATACATTCTTGTTGCTGAATTGATATAGTCCAGTGGATTAAAGGCATTTTCGAATATGTCTTTGAGCTCATTTAGCTTCTTTTGTAAGAGGGTTATTTTTACACCCATTGCGGGGTCTTTTGAGTATTCTTTCAACAGGCCATTATATTTCTCTATATAGTCCTGAAGACGGAATGTTATATTCCCAAATCTTAACTTGATTGACTGGATATCCATCAGGGAATAGTATATATTCTCCTTCCAGTCTTTTGGATTTGTTTCTTTTTGGGCTGCTACCAGTTCTGAGGCTTTTTTCCTGATGCCGGTGATATACGAGTATCTTTTGTCGGCATCGTTTTCATGGGTAAAATGTTCATTGAAATCGGAGGGTGTAATACCGAGTGTTTTTAAATTCTGATTCAGGATGGCTTCATAATGGGTGTGCAGTTCATCGAGTTCTTTCGTTATGAGTTCCCAATCCTGTTCTATAGCACCTTTATCGTGATTGAACTGGCTCAACTTCGTAATGAGGAGGAACATATTTTCACTCTGTTCCTTTAGCTGATGCTGCTTTTTGCTGAGTGTTTTGATATAATCGTTGATTCCCGAGAAGAACAGGCTGGTGATGGGTCCGCCGAGTGGTATATTGCCCGCAGCCGTTCCTGTTACATCCATCAGTTTGATCAATACGTCTAAAGTGGGCTCTTTATCTTTATTCTTTTCAATGTAGTCGTGAAATTTCAGGTACCATTCGTTGTAATCCGGATAGGTGGTAGGATTGGTAACATCTGAAAGAAGTCCGAAAAATTCCTTCGTGGATTCAAAGAGAATGACCGGTTTAATTTCCCTGTCCATATACAACAGATTCACAATGGCGGACTGATAATTCGCTTCGAATACGATCAGTTCATTTTGTTCGAGTGCTTTTTGTTTATCTTCCAGCGCCTGCACGCGTTCCAATAATTTGTCGGCTTTTTCCCTTACATTGTTTGTTTCTACGATGGACTTATCCAGTTCATTTACTTTTTGATCCAGGCGCAAAACCGTAGAATCGATTGATTTTGTTTTTTTATCGAGGCTTAACTGTATATCTGACAATACTTTCTCTCTTAATTCTTTTTCAGAACCGAGCGAGTCGGCGTGTTGTGCTTTAACAGAAAACTGAACTGTTGTCAAAACGATAATGAGAATAAATAGTTTCATCGGCAGAGATACAGATTGGTTTAAAATCAACTTGCAGCTTATACGCGCACCAGTTCAGGGTCCAATGGCCATTACCTGAAGTCTGGATTGCCGTTTAAGTAAACAGGAGAAGTCGCGCACACCTGTAATAGACCAGATCTGCGACTCTTCGGGATTCAGTAGTAACATATCAGCCCGAACAGATTCAGCAAACAGCAGAAGTGTTTTTGCCAGATTATTATGGTTTATGAGTTTGTGTACTATCTGGCAATTTGCCGCCTCTTTTAGAATCCGGTAAGTTTCAATGAGCGCCTGGGAAGTGGAAGAATATTCCAGGTCATTCGCCTGCTGGTCAATGATGGATACCAAATAGATGGTAATGCCTTTATTGTTAATGAAACGGGCAAGCATGTCTACCTTTCGTTTGGGAATGAAAGACCGAATGGGTAATACGATGGATTTAATTTTATTCAGCAAAACGCCCGGCTGTATGGTCAACACGGCACTTTGTGTTTCTTTTGCGATAGTGGATGAAGAAATTGGTTTTTTAAATCTGATCCAGCTACGCTTCGTATTGCGGACCATGACAATCAATTGTGCATTTGTTGCTTTTGCTTTTTGAATAATGATATTTTCTGTCGGTTTGCCTGAAAGGACATCTATATATACTTTCGTTCCCGTAACTGTATTTTCAATTATTTTTTTCCATTTATTGAGATCAGCATTTATTTCGTCCCTGAACGCTGCAGTGTTCTTTGTTCGGGGATTTACGACATGCAGGATATGAATAATGGTTGGCCCGAATCCGGCAAGTTCAATGGCTTTGGTTACCGATATTTCAGTATTGGAGGACAGATCAACAGGTATCAGAATATTATTGAAGGATTGTAACAATGGATGGTTTCTAATCGAAACGAATATCCGATAGGACCGTTAGCCGGGGATTAAATCCAGATTATAATGTGATTAGAATTGAATTTAACTTAATTAGTATGATATTTTTCTGACCTTTATAACATATATGATTACGCATGACCGAGCGGAGAATATTAATTGTAGAGGATGAAAAGAAAATTGCCGATACATTAAAGATCGGTTTGTCAGAATATGGCTATTCAACAGATCTGGCATATGATGGAATCATCGGTAAACGGCTCCTGCAGACCAGAACTTATGACCTGATTATTCTCGACATCAATTTACCCGGCATAAATGGATATGAGCTTTGCAAAATGATCAGGGTTCATAATACTGCACTTCCGATTATTATGCTTACGTCCATGAGTACTTTAAACGATAAAATAGAGGGATACAATGCCGGTGCGGATGACTATCTGGTCAAACCTTTTGAATTCCGTGAATTAATAATGAAAATGAGGGCGCTGTTGAAAAGAACACTCAACGAGCACCTGCCTGTTGGTAATATGTTAAGGGCTGGCGGACTCGAAATGAATCTGGACAGCAAAGAAGTGGTCAGGGACGGTATGAAAATAAACCTCACCGCCAAGGAGTTCCAATTGCTTGAATATTTATTGCGAAATAAAAACAGGGTGCTGTCGCGTGCGGATATAGCAGTTAACGTGTGGGAGATAGACTTTCAGTCGAACACCAATGTCATTGATGTGTACGTGAACTATCTCCGCAATAAAATAGACAAGAAATTTCCTGAAAAGCTTATTCAGACTCACGTCGGTATGGGTTATATTCTCAAAGAAAAATAGGTACATGTCGGTAAGGATCAGGATTACCATTCTTTTTGCCTCCATTGTCATGTTGATTTTACTACTGGTTTGTGGTTCGATTTATTATTTTTCATACAGCAACCGCCTGAATTCCTTTAAAACGAGACTTACAAACTGGGCCATCACCACCGGGAGGCTTCTTAGTCAGTCTGCAGTATTTGATCAACAGATGATTCTTACCATTGACGCATCGACCATGCTCGCCATGAAGGATAAGACGGTTCAGGCTTACGACCGATCTGATACCAGAATTTATAATTATAGTGATAGCGCTGCAGACGTCGTCGGATTTCCTAAAGACATATTGGAGAGGACGAGGAAAGAAGGGGATATCTATTTCAGTTCTGGCAAGCGGGACGCCATATCACATTATTACCATGAAAATAATTTCAATGTTGTAATGATTGCCGCGGCATTTGACGAAGCAGGGAAGCAAAAGCTGGTACAGCTTTCTTATATACTCTTATTCAGTTTTGCCGGCGGCATTTTGATCGCGATTGCTGCGGGTTATTTGTTTTCAAAGAGATTATTGATTCCTTTGCGAAAAATCGCGGATGAGATAAAGGAAATTTCAGTACAGAATCTTACGGGGCGGATCAAGTCGGGGGAAGATGAGGATGAATGGAATTATCTCGCCGAAACGCTGAATCAGCTTTTGTACAGATTGCAGGATGGTTTTGAAATACACAGGAGATTTATCTCCAACGCGTCGCACGAATTATCCACGCCCCTCACTTCTATTTCCAGCCAGCTGGAAATTTCTTTAAACCGCGACAGGGAGGCTTCAGCCTATCGGGCTACCATGGAATCTATTCACCAGGATGTACGGCAGCTTAGCAGACTGACACAGACATTGCTTGAATTTGCAAGAGCTTCCGGTGATCCGGGTGGACTCGAAATAGATTTGGTTCGGATAGATGAAGTTTTGCTCTCACTGCCAGGAGAGATAACTAAACTCAACGAATTCCACAAAGTGAAGCTGGTTTTTGAAAGTCTTCCTGAAGAAGAGGAAAAATTACTTGTTTTCGGAAATGAAGAATTGCTGATTACCGCGCTGAGAAACATTACCGTTAATGCCTGTAAATATTCTGACAACCATTTAGCGATCATCCGCCTTGTTGCCGAAAACGGTCAGATCGCTATTTATATTGAAGATCAGGGGAGGGGAATTCCGGATTCAGAATTGAGGAACATATTTCAACCTTTTTATCGTGTAACCGATAATCGAAACATCAAGGGATTTGGACTGGGCCTTTCACTGGCAAATCAGATTATCAAGCTGCATAAGGGACAGATCAGTGTGCGTTCAATATTGGGAAAAGGTACGGAATTCAGCATTCTGCTTCCGACTGCCGGAAATCCTTCAAAGAAACGGGTATCGAAATAGCCGGATCTTCCTCTGATTTTTTTATTCACTTATTTTACCCTGATTTCAATGGTAGCAGACAGCTTACTTCCATAAGAACGGTGAATGCCATCGGCAAACTGAAGTGTAAGCCTGTGTTTTCCTTTCGGAAGTTCGATGGTTGTACTGGTTTGCCCCTTACCGAAATGCAGGTGTTGTGCGTCTTTTGGGATAACCTGTCCCGAAGCAACAGAATCGCCGGCGTCAATCAGTAGATGATGATGACCTTCGCCGGCCACAACGAACCCTGCTGAGTCCACTTTAATGTTTTTAGTTCCCATTACCACTTTCAGCGGTGACTTTACCACTTCGTTATTCGTCAGATTTTTGAAGTATACCTTTGCACCCGTGGGTATTGGAGGTAATGCTACTATACTTTTAACTGTATCCTCTGTATGTTTCATAGAAGTATCGGTGTCGGCAGATGCTGCGGTGTCTGTGGAACCCGATTTGCTCGTATTGCTGTTGCAGGAAAAGATCCACGCAAGGCAAGCAGAGAATAGAAGGATATAAAGTTTTCGCATATTTGAAATATATTATGACCGAAACTAGCGCTGCCTTATTAGTTGCAGGTTAGTGCCGGATTAGAATCCGATTAGAATATAAAGACAATTTTTCGAAAGTATTATCTTTAGCCCATGGATGAATTTTCTTCCCGCAGCAGGGTAACGGCGATACGCAGGTTTTTTAAAAAAATATTTGATGCTGCGGGTAATGAAAAATTTAAGGAAAATTTTCTCCGTGCGATACCTTTTTGGGTTGCGTCATTGATCACGGGACTTATCGCCGTATTTTATTCCAAATTATTTTTGATTGCAGAAAGTACTACGGATTCTTTATTAAAGGTAGATCACTGGTTGATCTTCTTCATTACGCCGACCTGTTTTTTAATTGCCTGGTGGCTTGTAATTAAATATGAGAAATTTGCCGGGGGTAGCGGTATTCCGCAGGTTATGGCTTCTATTGAACTGGCAAATCCCCGCGATCATGTTAAGATAAAAAGGCTGTTAAGTATTCGGGTAATCATTGTTAAAATCATTTCCAGTCTGTTCATGATTCTTGGAGGAGGTGTGGTAGGCAGAGAAGGACCGACAATCCAGATTGCCGGTTCGGTTTTCAGAAAAGTAAATCAGGTGCTGCCATCCTGGTGGCCCAAGGTATCTAAAAGAAATATGATCATGACCGGTGCGGCGGCGGGACTGGCCGCGGCCTTTAATACGCCACTCGGCGGAATTGTTTTCGCAATCGAGGAGCTTACTAAAACGCACCTGAGCTATTTCCGCACGGCCCTTTTTACGGCGGTAATAATTTCAGGGCTTACTGCACAGGCTCTGTTCGGGCCCTATTTATATCTTGGATATCCAACCATAGATGGCTTATCGGGATACATATTTATCGGCGTTGTGCTGGTATCCATTCTGGCGGGTTTGGGAGGAAGTATTACGGGACGTATTCTCACAGGCATTATAAACTGGAGAAGTCGTTTGAAGAAAAGGGAACAGCAAATCATGTTTGTAATTGTCTGTGGACTCGTTGTTGCATTCTTTGGATTTATTTCAAGCACAGAAATGATCGGCTCCGGAAAAATAATCATGACGAAAATATTATTCACTTCCAATAAAAATCTGCCATGGTATGCGCCGGTTATAAGAATGACAGGATCCATCTTTTCATTCAGCACAGGCGCGGCAGGAGGAATATTTGCGCCTGCACTTAGTTCGGGTGCCTGTATCGGATCCGTTTTATCAGGCTGGTTGCACCTGAGCGATTCCAACACAAACCTGCTTATCCTTTCCGGAATGGTAGGATTTCTTACCGGCATTACCCGGACTCCCTTCACATCATCGATCATCGTATTGGAAATGACCGACCGCCATAACCTCATATTTTATTTAATGCTGGCCGGTATGCTCTCCGGCATGGTTTCTCTGCTGATTGATAAACATTCCTTGTACGATCATTTAAAAGTCCGTTATCTGCGCGAGATTCAGCTGGACGAACCACCTGGCAACACAATAGAGATGGTGAGAAGCTGAATGCCTGTGTAATTCTAATGTTTTTTTAATTCGGTTATAATTTACTGTTAATACTGCGGGGATATATTTGGTTGGAGTAGAAGCGTCACAGACCCAAACAGATTTCTTCGCCTGTTTTATTTAGTAAATATGACACGATTATTGCCATTATCGATTTTATTACTTTCGATTTTATCCGTCCACGCGCAAACAGTTCAGGAAGCGGAAAAATTAATATACTATGAACGATATGAAAGCGCGCGCCAGCTGTTGCACGACGTACTACAGAAAGATAAAAAGGATGCCGAAGCCTGGTACCTTCTCACCATCTCCTATTTACACGACAACAAAATGCGTGTAATTGAAGACAGTTTCAAATTGATTCCCAACGACGTGGACAATATGGCTCTTATTGAATGCGCCAAAGGTGCAATGGAATTGAAAATGGGGAAGAAGGCAGAGGCCGGTCAGGTATTCAAAGACGCATTGCTTTATTCCAAAGATAAAGATCCGGTGATTCTTGCAGATGTTGCCTGTGCTAATATCAGTTCAGATTCCGGAAGTGCTGATTATGCCATTGATCTTTTAAATAAAGCGATAAAAAAGGATAAGTCAAATGCGAAACTTTATATTGATCTGGGTAATGCATATCGCAAACTGGGGAACGGTCCGGAAACATACAAAGCATTGAACAGGGCATTGGAAATGGATCCGGGGAATGCCGAAGCTTCTTACAGACTGGGTTTGTTATTTGTTTCCCAGAATAATCCCGAACAATACCTGAAATATTTTTACCAGGCAACAGGCGCGGATCCGCAATATGGTCCGGCATGGTATGCTTTATATTATTATTTCTACTTCAGGGATCCGAAAAAGGCCATGGATTATTTGCAGCATTATATGGCCTGCTCGGATAAAAGTGCGGAGAATAACTACCGCCTTACAGATCTGTTATATCTTTCGAAAGAATATCCCGCTGCATTAAAAAATGCCATGGCCCTCCTGGAAACTAATGACTCAAATGCAGATCCAAGATTATACAAGCTCATCGCCTATAGCTACAACGGATTAAATGATTCTGTAAACGCATTAAACTATCTGCGTAAGTATTTCAGCAGAGCAACAGATACTTTATTCCTGTTAACAGATATGGAGACCATGGGAGATTTGTATTCACGGTTTCCGGGTAAATCGGATTCTGCGGCAGTATATTATGCCATGGCATCCACACATGAAAAGGACAGTTTGAAGAGACTGTCATATTATAAGACCATAGCTGGCTTATATAAAAAAATAAAAGATTTTAAGGATGAAACCTTTTGGCTCGAAAAATATTACACGTCTGATCCCATCGCTTCAAACACCGATTTGTTTAATTGGGGAATTGCGTCCTATTTATCGGGCGATTATAAAAAGGCAGATTCTGTTTTCAGTTTGTATGCAATAAAATATCCGGAACAGACTTATGGGTTCTACTGGGCAGCCAGAAGCGGTGCGGCCATTGACACCTCCATGGAAAGCGGGATGGCGATACCCGACTATGAAAAAGTAATTGATCTAACATTGAAAGAAGCACCAGCACAACAAAACAGGAAATGGCTTATTGAAGCGTACGGATATATTGCCGCCTATAAAGCAAATACGCAGAAAAATTACCGGGATGCGATCGACTACCTCGAAAAAGTAATTGCACTGGATCCTGGAAATGAAAACGCAAAAAAATATATCGAAATATTGAAGAAGAATAATTCACATGCCGTCCTTTCAAAAAAATGAACCGAACGACTGGTGGTCTTTAGATCGTATTTGACCAATCACGGTTCGTGTATTATTTCATTATCACTCATTTCGTCGCTTCCATTTACGATAACACTGTCTGTTTTATTTAAATTACCGTATACTTCCACCGAGTCGCCCGCCTCGTTGCCAGATGTTACGTCAATCTTTTTTATTTTACCCGAACGGACAACCATCACATATTTTCTTTCTGTTGAAATGATCAGACTCGATTTGGGTACTGTAAATCCACTGGTATTGCCCTGGGAATAGATTACGATGTCCGCGTACATGCCGGGAGTAAGTAATTCATCCGGATTCATCACATCGGCTTCCACTCTTTCGGAGCGAAACTGTGTATTCACGTTCATTGATTTTCTGCTGATATGTCCGGTTATTTTTTTACCCGGGAAAGCACTCGTAAAAAACGAAATGGTATCACCAACATGCATCGTGGCCGCAAGATTCTCGGGGATATCCACCTGAAGTCGGAGGTGATTGATTTCCTTGAGTTCGAGCATGGGTTTAGCATCTTTCGATTCTGCGCTTACCAGCGCACCCGGATGAACATTTCTGTCGGTGATGACGCCACCGAAAGGTGCAGTCACGATCAGATAGGCTTCCATTGTCTGTTGCATCTGCCAGTTTGATTTTGCAGCGTTGCTCACGGCACTATCGGATTCCATTTTTGATTTAACGAAAGACAAATCCAGAGGAGAAATGGCCCCGGGCGTTTGAGATGCCTCCAGCAGGCGATTGTAATGTTCGCGGTCGATTGCCAGATCAGCTTTTGTTCTTACATATTTTTCTTTCGCCTGCATGGTTGCCTGTTCCAGTTCCGGTGCTTCGAGTGTCATCAGAATTTGTCCTTTTTCAACCTTAGAACCAATGTCTACTTTCACATCTTTGACATAAGCATTCACTTTGGGGAAAATACTCACTTCCTGATAGGCTGCGAGTTGTCCCGGCAGTTTGACAACACTGGATAATCCGGTTTGGTGTATGGCCGACAATATATATCTCAGGGCGGCATCTTTATTTTCTTTTGAAGGTTCGGGTTTTGCCGACTGGCAACTCCAGAAAAGAATGATCATACCGGAGGCAATTAAAAATATATTCTTCATAAACAAATATTTAGTTGTTTTCATCTTCTGCGAGCAGTGAACTTGTTTTGAAAGTAGTTTTTTGTTGTATCCAGCCATACACCAGCGGCACAATAAATAATGCTGCCAGGGTGGAAGCTGCGAGTCCGCCGATGACGGCTCTTCCCAGGGGAGCTGATTGATCACCTGCTTCGCCCAAACCGCTGGCCATCGGGATCATTCCCGCGATCATCGCAAGGCTTGTCATGAGTATCGGACGTAATCTGATGCCGGCAGCGGTGTATGCAGCTTTAAAAGGATCTCGATATTCCAACCGCAGGGATTCTGCGTTGGTCACGATCAGGATGGCGTTGGCTACTGATACACCTGTCGACATGATGATGCCCATGTAAGACTGCAGGTTTAAAGTAGATCCCGTTACCAGCAACATGAGCATTGCTCCCAGAATAACAGCAGGTACGGTAGAGAGAACCGTGATGGCGAGTCCAAATGACTGGTAATTCGCAGCGAGTAATAAAAGTATTACTACAATGGCGGCGAGTAAACCATTTTGCAAAGACTGTAACGTTTCTGTTAATAAGGAAGACATACCTTTTATTTCAGTAATGAGCCCGGTGGGTGGTGTTCCCATATCGTCAATCGTTTTTTGAACGGCTACTGTGGCTGCGCCCAGGTCCTTGTGATAAATATTGGCACTAACGGTCACGAACCTGCGCGGACCGCTGCGGTCATATTCACCCGGCAAACTATCCGTGGAGATGTCTGCAATATCAGATAACACCGGCCGCATTTGTCCCTTCACTACAGGCACTGATTGTAATTGTTCTATGGAATTCATATTGTATTCCGGAACCTGCACCTGGGTTTGGTAAGTATAAGCGCTTTTTGTATCCAGCCATAAATTCTTATTGGTAAAACGACTGGAAGAAGTTACATCTGTGATGCTCTTCGCCACGTTGTCGAGCGACAGTCCCATCAGTGCCAGCCGGCTTCTGTCGATATGGATTTGTATCGTTGGCATATTTAGGGGCTGCGCGATTTGTACATCCCTGAGAAAATCTATTTTTCTAAGTTTTTCCGTAAGTGTGGTTGCATAGTTTTTTATATCGGTCATGTTTTTTCCTGCAACACGCACTTCTATGGGCGTTGAAGCGCCCTGAGCCATTATTTTCTCTGTGAGTTCTATGGGTTCAAAAGAAATCAATAAATCAGGATATAATGAGTTGAGGCGTTTACGAATTGTTTCTTTGAGTTCCTCCATCTTCACTTTATAATCGTCATCGAGATTTATCTGTATTACCGATTCCTGTGTGCCGCTGTTAAAAACATAGAGATTGCTGGTTCCAAAACTGCTGGGAACGATGCCGACATAAGCAGAAGATATGGCAACGTGATGATGTACAATGGAATCAATTATCGAAAGAACTTGTTTGGTAAGTCGTTCGGTTACTTCGAGTCGCGTACCCTGGGGTTCTCTTAATCGCAATTGCAACTGGCCGTTATTGGTTTTGGGTAGCAGGTCCTTTCCTATATGCAAAAAACAAAAGGCGGCGGCGCTAAGAATAACAATCAGGTAAATGGCCACGAGGATCTTTCTTGCCGGCATCCAGGATTGCAGGCGGGCGGTCAGACCTATTTTCATTTTCTGAAAGAAGCTGTTATCATCTTTGTGTGCTGTTTCCTCACGACCATGGGTATTCACTTCCTTCCTTTCATTTTCATCCAGGGCCAGACCCGCATGAGCGTGGATACCCCTGTGATTGTATTGAAATTTTTCTGCTTTCAATAACCAGACTGATAATACCGGAACCAGTGTTTGCGCGGCGAAAAAAGAGATGATCATTGCGAAAGCGATCGACAGCGATAAAGGAAGGAACATCGCTTTGGGAACACCCTTCATGATAAAAGCAGGCGCGAAAACCGCGAGAATACAAAGAAGAATCAATACGAGTGGAAATGAAATTTCCTTACATGCATCTTCAATGGCCTGTTTTTTAGACTTACCCATTTCGAGATGCTGGTGAATGTTTTCAATAGTAACGGTAGCCTGATCCACGAGGATACCGATGGCGAGCGCCAGTCCGCTCAACGTCATGATATTGATAGTTTGCCCGGCCAGTTTTAAAAAAAATACCGCACCCATTACGGCAACCGGAATGGTGATGATCACTACGAGACTGCTTCGCCAGTCGCGCAAAAACAACAGGACCATGAGTCCTGTCAGTATCGCGCCGAGAATACCTTCTGTCATGAGGCTCTTTGCAGCATTAATTACAAAGACTGACTGGTCGAATTCGTAGCTGATGTTTACATCGTCGGGCAGAAGACTTTTCATTTCGGGTAGTTTGCTGCGCAGGGTTTGCACCACTTCCCAGGTAGAGGCGTCGGCTGTTTTTACTACCGGAATATAAACGGATCGTTTGCCATTTACCAAAGCATAATCAACCGTAATATCTGCACCATCGGAAACGGTTCCGACGTCCCGAATGAATACATTGGTCGAGCCGTTGCTTTTGATGGGAATGTCTTCAAATTTTTCCACTGTTGATTCCAGGGTATTGATCGAAGTAATAAACATCGTGGAATCAACGCGCAGGTTGCCGGATGGTGAAATGGAATTATTTTTGATGAGTGCGTCTACGACTTCGTCGGCAGACAGATTATATGCTTTTAATTTTTCGGGTGTTACATTAATTAAAACAGTTCTGGCATTGGAGCCGAAGGGTGGCGCGGAGGACATACCTGCAACGGTTGCGAATAACGGGCGCACACGTGTGAGTGCGAGGTCGAAAATATCTTTGAGCGAGCGTGTTTTGCTGCTGAAGACCAATTCGCCTACCGGAAGTGAGGAAGCATCGAACCGGATAACCTGAGGAGGCAACGCACCAGTGGGGAAAAATGCCATCGTGCGGTTGACCTGTAAAGCCACCTGCGCGGAGGCTTCGGCCATATCGGTGGACTCATAAAAACTCAGTTTGATTAGCGAGAGCCCCTGGATGTTTTTGCTTTCAACATTTTTAATTCCGTTTATGTACAGGAACTGATCCTGCATGCGCGTCGCAAAAAAACCTTCCATCTGCTGTGCCGACATGCCACCATATTGCTCAATCACATAAATAGTGGGTGAATTCAGTTTGGGAAAAATATCGATGGGTATTGTGCGAACGGCCATCACGGAAAAAATGAGTATGGCTAAAAAAAACACCAGAATCGTGATGGGCCTTCGTAAAGCGGAACGTACCATATATCGGATAATTGAAAAAAGTTATTGAATAAACCGAATGAAATCAGTGAGCCGGCCCGTGGCTATGGCTTTGTCCAGCTGTGCGAGATACCAGTTACCCGTAGTTTCTGCATAGTCATTCAGTGAACGATCCAGAACGAAGGCTGCATTTGTAAGGTCAATCAGTGTGATGATTCCCGCTTTATATTGTGCGATCTTCTGATTGTACGTATCTACTGCAGCCTGATATTGTATCGGCAGTTCCAGCAGGTTTTTTTCGGCGATGTCGATGCTGTTCTGCGCCTGCCGCCCGGCAGAAGCCAGACTGATCTGCTGTTGTTTTAATTCAAGGTCAGTGGCGTCTTTTTCGAATCCAAAAGTTTTAAGCCGGTCTTTTTTGTGAAGGCCGTTAAAAAGATCGTACTGAAAAGAAACGCCGGCGAGATAATTGAATCGCTGATAACCGAGACCGTTTGATATCGATTTATACTGATCGTCGTAAACGATGCTTGAGCCGCGTGCCCAGGAAGCTGCTGTCAGAGAAATCTTTGGCAGATAACTTCTGGAAATCAGTCGCTGGTTGGAGGAATACAGTTCACTGAGGTTTGTATAATAATCAATCAGCGGATTGATCGTGCTATCTGCAGGCTGCTGGACTATATTTATTCTTTTCCCGGTAATCATCAGCACGGTATCGGGAATTATATTTTCTGCACGCACGCCCGTGAGATACGAAATCTCTTCCCTGAAATTTTTAGATTGTTCAAGAAGCTGATTATAAGTGATCCTGCTTTTGGATAACTCTGCTTTTGCGAGGGAAGAATCGGAGCCTGGTTTTATACCGCTTACTGTAAGTGCGTTGATGATATTAAAAATGGTGTCATAGCGTTTTACGGTCTCTTTCTCCACGGTCATTCGGGCTTCTGCGATTATCAGATTAAAATATGCCCTGCAGATACGTCCATGCAGAATGTACATTTCGCGTTGCAAGTCGGCCTCAGAAAGATCCTGGCCTGATTTTGCATAGTCGACCAATGCTTTTTTATAGCCAAAATCAATCAGGTCATATTCCCCGTAGAGAATGGCAATATTTCCTGAAACAGCCTGATAGTCGTTTGCTTCCCTAACTCCTGAAGAAGTGGATGGAACAATTCCATAGGGAAAGTAACTTCCTGCGGTTGCATTATCGGAGCCCAGGTTCACCTGATCATTGAAACGCACAGCTGGCAGAAATCTGTGCCTGGTTTCAGTGACGGAAGCGGCGGCACTATTGACCAGCGCTTTTTTCTCGAGGAGTCTTGGCAGATAATGGTCTGCACTATCATTCAGCGCCGACAGGCTAATAAAGGATTTTTGGGAAAAACCGGAAATGGCGGACAGTAAAAGACTGCATATATAAACCAGCCGCTTTCCATTCAGGAAAGTGAACATATAAAAAAATTAGCTTGAGGAAAATTGTTTAGGATAAATTAAACAATCTGCGGAGGTCCTCTTAATGCCTGAGTAGTTAATAAAAAACTGGCAAGCTGCCTGGTTTCATTCAGCCGGGTAATCTGTATACTAAATCTGTTTTTAGCAAGATGCTGTAAAATTTCCGGAGCGATAAACAGATACGATGGATGAAATCTTTTGTTTAACCTGAATCCCTGGGGTTTGGATTCCCTGCGATTGTCCTTAGAAACGGATTGATGAAACGGAATGTTTGATCGCAGTGAGACAAAATCGCCGGTAAAAAAAGAAACAGCGGGGATAGAGCCAAAATGAATATTCAGTTGTACCGTAAAAAAAGATACATACACCAGTATTACAAAGCATCTGGTTATGTTCCTGAATTGACGATTCGACGTGAACATTTGAATCATTGAACGGCAAAGTTAGCGATAATTTATTCGAACGCATGTGAGGCGTCCCTGGCAGGAACTAAGGACAGGAACTTCCAGCGACGCATTGAGCGTCAGATTTTTGGTTTTGAACCTATCCTGGCTGCCGTGAAAACTACCTTATTTTAACGCGGGATAATTGGTATATAACGATTCGACGAGGTCTTTTTTATAGCCCGGTGTACGGCAATAGAGTTTGATGGCGTCGTTGGCTTCCACCAGTTCATTGTTCCTGACTTTGCAGGCAACAAGTTTTTCGGTGTTCTGCCAGATGCCGGGATCATATTCAAAAGTCAGCTCATAAAAATGGATACCACCTGCTAAATCGCCCATCTTCATCACCAGGTTACCCCTGAAATAATTCAGGAATGGGTCTATATGAAGGAGCGTATCCAGTTTGTCGATAGCTGTTCCGTAATCTGCATATGCTTTGGTATCAACGTATGCGGCCATCATATACAGATAGGGTGTGGGCTCATCGGGATATAAAGCGATGAAGCGGTCTATGGATTTCCTGAATACTTTTTCGTTGAGGTGTTTGCAAGCCAACATGTACTGGAGGGACAGGTGTTTGTCGTTCTGCGTCTGTTCGTCGAATTTTTCGAAAGCCGATTTTGCCACAGAATAGTTACTGTTATGCATCGCGTTGTCGAATATATATCCATATTTTTCCCTGGACGTAATTGAAGAATGGGCATCAGGCGTATTGAGGTCTTCGATTTGGTATGAAAACAATTTGGCATAGGATTCACCCAGTTCATAAGAAAAGATGTCAGCCGCTTTAATGGAATCTTTTACTTTTATTAACGTAATCTCCTCGTAATTCAGTCCGCCATCACCAAAAGCACGGAACAGCAGGTGGGTCTCTTCGTTCTTTACGAAGCGGTGCACCAGACTGAAGCTCCCGTTTTTCGAGGTCTCTACAACGCCGTTGCCGATATTGAATAAGCCGAAGCCTGTTGCAATTTTGGTGAGTGTATCTACATTATCCCTGAGTTTGCTTCTCGATCCGGTCCTTTTGATGAATTCAGGAAAATAGATCAGATGGTTCAACATCTCGGGATCTCCATGGCTGATGGATTCTTCCAGACTTATAGAAATTTTTTCTGCATCCGCGTCGGTGACGGGGATGTTTTGAGCGGACAGGGGTTGCAGGTTCATGGCAGCGGCCGTTATAAGGGCCATGCCAAGGGTTTTTAGGATTGGGCGCATACGCCCAAAATAAAAACTAGTTTTGGAAAGAGAAAGCCTTATGCAGGAATTAAATTATTGTGTAAAGGTTAAAAAAAATTAAATTTATGCCGGCGCAAGTAAAATAGGCATTTCAACTTCCAAAGAATATCCCATGCCCGGCGAAGTGGTTATATGGGCATTTCCCTGAAAGATGCTGAGACGTGCGTTTATATTCCTGATTCCAATACCTGTTGATTTTTTGTTTTTCTCCATACCCACGCCATCATCTTCAATTTTCATTTTAAAAACACCATCTATTGTACTGAGCAGGAAATAAACTACATGCGCCTTGGCATATTTTATGATATTGGAACATTGTTCCTGGGCGATACGATAGACCGTCAGTTTCTGACTGCCGCAGAGAAAGTCTTCATCAAAATCTTCAATTTGCATTCGAACTTCAATGCCGGAAGTCTCCAGCATACTATCTGAAAGGCTGTACAACAGCTGGTATAATAAGATGACCCCGAAATCGGGGGTAACCAGGACCTTTGAAATTTTTCTGTTTTCTTCAATGGCTGTGCGAATATTCATCATAGATGAATCAATATATTCCTGGGATTTTTCAGGTTTGGCTTTAATCACATTCGAATTGTTACTTCACTATGCAGAAATAATCGACGCTCTGGAGAAACCTGAATTCGCAGAAGCCATAGTAACGAATACCATTATACGGCAAAGTCCCATGATTCTTGATCTGTTTAATGATCATTCTCCAAAACAGAACTGGGATAAAATATATGATGATGTGAATATGCATTATGGCACGGCCTATGCCCACCGCATCGTTGTAAAGATCAAAGTATGTTATTATAAGAGTCAGTCTGATTGGGATTCTTATTTACAGAGCCTGCTCGTCTATCTGAAAGAATATGGAGGTTCTTTACATGCGTGTGACATGAATAAATATGCCTGGGATATATTCAGATATTCAACGAAGCCGGAAGATCTGGCCTTTGGACTTTCCTGTCTTCGCTCCCTAACAACAACCGATCAACCAAATCCGGACTTTATCGACACCTATGCCAATTTGCTGTATAAGTCGGGAAAAATTGCTGAAGCGATTGCAGAAGAAAATAAAGCTATAAAAATGTCTGTAGCTTCACAGAGAAATCCATATAAAAATACCATCAGCAGGATGAAGGCTGGCCAACCCACCTGGGAATAATGTTATTTATAGATTTGAAGGATTGGTTTGAGAACCTGATAAAGAATAGACAAAGTGTAGCTAAATTTATGGGATGTCATCTGCTTCCCCCAACCCTTCAAAAAAAATATTTTATATAGACAATCTCAGGGTGGGGCTTATTTCCCTGGTTGTTCTGCATCATGTGCTGATTACTTACGGCGCGGAAGGCGGCTGGTATTATACACAAAAGACAACGCATGCCGCCTTAGCCACTCCGATGATCGTACTGGTGACGATTAACCAGTCTTTCTTTATGGGATTTTTCTTTTTTCTTTCTGCTTATTTTATTCCGGGATCCTATCAGAAAAAAGGTGCTGGCCGTTTTGTGAAAGACAGACTCGTAAGACTGGGCATTCCCTTATTATTTTATTCCTTTGTTCTTTCGCCAGTTCTCATTTATCTCGTGTACTATTTCGGTGAAGCACACCACTTATCCTTTTTGCAATTTCTGGATGGTTTTCGTGACTGGATAGATTTTGGGGTGCTCTGGTTTGTAGCGGCGCTGTTGCTGTTTACTATCATATATGTTTTGTGGCGATTGGTGAACAGGAAATATCCAATGACACCCTATTCGGTTCCAACCTCCGGGAAAATTTGTTGGTTTGCTGTCGCAGTGGGTTTTGTGAGTTTTTTGGTGCGTATTGTATTTCCCATTGGATGGATATTACATCCCGTCGGTTTTCAGCTGGCATATTTCTCACAATACGTAGCACTTTTTATAATAGGATTGATAGCAGCTGAAAACAAATGGCTGGATCAATTCCCTTACGAAAAAGGCAAACGTTTTCTACGCTATGCGCTGAGACTGTTATTATTTTTCCCCTGCATTCTGTTGATTGAAAAACTGACAGGGGCTCCACAGGATTCGTTCACCGGCGGATTTCACTGGGAGCAACTGCTCTATGCGGTTTGGGAGCAACTGCTCGGCTTTTCGATCATCGTGGCGCTGTTAAGCTATGGAAAGAAGTTATGGAACGACAGTTCGGTGTTCATGCGTAAGTTGTCGCGTAATGCGTTCGCGGTTTATATTTTTCATCCGCTGGTAATTATTGTTCTGACGATTTTATTCAGCAATTGGGGCGTTGACCCGGCGGTAAAATTATTGATCGTTGCTCCATTGGCAATCGCGTTTAGTTTTTTGCTGGCATTCGTTATCACTTCAATTCCGGGAGTGAGGAAAATAATTTGACATCCAATCCACAAAGTTTCTAAGCGTATGTCTGTAAATTGTGTTTCTCCAGGAAATATCTAAAAAGTGAAGAACATGAAAGCTGAAGTATACAAAGTGCCTTTGTCTGAAATTCAGAATTTACGCAATTTGTCGCTACAGGAAAATACTTTTCAGTTCGTTCATGACAAATGCCATGGAGCGGGCTGGGCTGATACGTATATTTTTTCAATAGGGAAAGAGGTAGTTGGCTATGGTTCGGTATGGGGTAAGGATGATCGTTCCAGCAGGGACACCATCTTTGAATTTTACCTTCTAAGACCTTATCGAAAATCTGCTCATTTTATATTTCCGGTATTCAAAATTGTATCTGAGGCGAGTTATATGGAAAGCCAAACCAATAGCATATTGCAATCAGAAATGTTATTTGAATATGCCCGAAACATCAACGCAGAAGCGATTCTTTTCGAAGATGGTTTTCAGACTGAGTTAAACATATCAGGTACTTATTTCAAAAAAAATCCAGATACAAAAGATGGCCCCGAATATGTTTTGGAGCATGCAGGAGAGATTGTTGCCAACGGAGGTTATGTAAGGAACTATAATTTCCCCTACATTGACATGTATTATGAAGTAAAAGAAGATCAAAGAATGAAAGGTTTTGGAAGCCTCTTTACACAGGAATTAAAAAATGAGGCTTATCGTTTGAAAAGGGTTCCGGCAGCAAGGTGTAATATAAATAACACTGCTTCCAAAGCGACGTTGCTAAAAGCCGGAATGAAGGTTTGTGGTCATATGCTGGTTGGTGAATTATGAAATTAGAAGATGCAGTTTCCCTGATCAAAACAAAAGAACTTCTTACAGCAGTTCCGAAAACCTGGGCCGATCTGGGGTGTGGGGAAGGATTGTTTACTGTTGCACTGAGCGGCATGCTGACGGAAGGCAGCAGTTTATACGCGGTCGATAAAAATAGGAGTAACCATCCAATAGAATCTTTGCGGCACAGAACGACGATCACCTTAGTAAAGGTAAACTTTGAAAAAGATGATATCAACCTGCCACCGCTGGATGGTATTTTGATGGCAAATTCTCTTCACTTTATAAAAGATAAAAATTCGTTTCTGAAAAAGAGCCGGGAATGGTTCCGAGAAAAGCCCCTGTTTTTAATTGTGGAGTATGACACAGATAAATCCAATATCTGGGTTCCTTATCCCGTGTCGTTTTTAACGCTTCAAAGGCTTTTCACCGATTTTGGATTTTCCTCTATAGTCAAACTAAATGAAAAGCCTTCGCAGTATCACCGATCCAATATTTATTCGGCGATAGTTCATTAGCGTCCTTTTCTCCAGTTTTCATAACAATCTTCCACAACGATCCTCTTTTTGTGATTTCGATTTATTAATTTCATCAAAACCCTCCGCATGAGCAAATATTTTTATTATTGCGTTCTGTTGATTATTGGTAAAACCGGTATTTGTCAGACCATTAACTATCCGGTTACACCTACAGTGGATTCTTCAGATACTTATTTTGGTGTCAAAGTGAATGATCCTTATCGCTGGCTGGAGAATGATTCCTCCGTGGCAACAAAAAACTGGGTGATTGCAGAGAATCAAATCACCGATGATTATATTTCAAAAATTCCTTTCAGAAACCAGATAAAAAAGGAGCTTACTGAAAATTTCAACTATGCGAAAATAACTGCGCCTATCCGGAACGGCGAATGGTATTATTTCTCCAGAAATTCAGGCCTGCAGAACCAAAATGTAATTTACCGGATGAAGAACCCGGGGGACACTGCTAAAGCAGAAGTTTTTCTGGATCCAAACAGTTTCGCGCGCAATGGATCAGTGAGTTTTCAGGGGTATAGTTTTTCAGAAAATTTTTCTTTGTACAGTTACCTGATTTCAAATGGAGGGTCAGACTGGAGGGAGATCATCGTGAGGGACACGCGCAGCAACCAGCAGGTTGGCGACACGATCAGGAATGTAAAATTCAGCGATGCCAGCTGGTATAAAAACGAAGGCTTTTATTACACCACCTACGAGATTCCAGTAGGGCAGAATAAACTCGTCGTAGAGTCAGATCAGGCAACTGTTTATTATCATAAAATAGGAACTCCCCAATCGGAGGATCGGTTTATTTACGGAGGGAAAAAACAACTACATCGTTATATCAACGCCGGGGTCAGCGAGGATCAGCGTTTTCTGATCATCAGCACAGCCGAATCCACCTATGGAAATCGTCTTTATATCCAGGACCTCAATAAAAAGGACGCGCCCATCCTGCCCATTTTTTCGGATGACAATAATTCGGTGGATTTCGCCGACAATAAAGGCGATATGATCTATCTGACCACAGACAGGAATGCACCGAACTACAAACTGGTAAAAGTAAATGCAGCTAATCCTGGTCCGGAGAACTGGAAGGATGTGATACCTGAAACAGAAAATCCACTCAGCATTAGCAGCGGGGGTGGATATTTCTTCGCCAGTTATACAGTTGATGTCAAGTCGCATGTAATACAGTATGATTTTGACGGAAATAAAATCCGTGAGATAAAACTTCCTGCGGCCGGTTCAGCATTCGGTTTCGGCGCTTATAAAAATGAAAAGGAATTATTTTACACTTTCATTTCTTTCACTTACCCCAGTACGATTTATCATCTGGATTTGAAAAGCGGCGAATCCACCTTTTACAATAAACCAGCCGTACATTTTAATCCGGAAGATTTTGAAACAAAACAGGTTTTCTATAATAGTAAGGATGGTACGAAAATTCCTATGTATATAGTATATAAAAAAGGAATTCAACTCAATGGGAAAAATCCGGTTTATTTATACGCTTATGGGGGATTTAATGTTAGTTTGAATCCGTCTTTTTCTGCAAACCGAATGGTCTGGCTGGAGCATGGCGGTGTTTATGCGCAGCCCAATCTTCGAGGCGGAGGAGAATATGGGAAGAAATGGCATATGGCGGGAACGTTGATGAACAAACAAAATGTGTTCGATGATTTTATTTCAGCAGGTGAATGGCTAATCAAAGAAAAGTATACGTCCAGTGCCTATCTTGCCGTAGCGGGTGGATCGAACGGCGGATTATTAGTTGGCGCCACGATGACCCAGCGGCCGGATCTGATGCGTGTTGCGCTACCATCTGTCGGTGTACTCGATATGATACGCTATAATAAATTTACTGCTGGCGCCGGATGGGCTTCGGATTATGGAAGAGCAGGCGATTCACTTCCGATGCTCAACTATTTGTTGTCCTATTCTCCTGTTCAAAATGTAAAACCTGGTGTGCACTATCCTGCGACCTTTGTCTGGACGGCAGATCATGACGACCGCGTTGTTCCGGGGCATTCGCTGAAGTTCACTGCTACCTTACAGAAAGATAACGCTGGTGACAATCCGATCCTGATTTCCATTCAGCATAATGCTGGTCATGGTACGGGCATGACGACCGATAAAGTGTTGAATCATTCGGCGGATGAATATGCGTTTATCTGGTATAATATGGGGATCAATCCGTTTAAGTAGGTGTATTAAAATATATTTTATGCAAAAAATAAGACCTTTCCTCTGGTTCGACAACAATGCTGAAGAAGCGATGGAATTCTATCTTTCCATTTTTAAAGACTCAAAGAAAATCAGTGCCGCTTATAATCCGCCGGGTGCTCCGGGACCAGAGGGTGCGTTATTGGTGGGAACCATTCAACTGGAGGGTCAGGAAATTATTTTGATGAATGGTGGACCCGGTCATCCGTTTACGGATGCGATCTCTCTTACGATCAACTGCGAATCGCAGAAAGAGGTTAACTATTATTGGGATAACCTGCTGGAGGGCGGCGGCAAAGAGATTGCCTGCGGCTGGCTGAAAGACAGATTTGGTCTCTGCTGGCAGGTAACGCCTGTTATGTTGCCCAGGCTGCTTGGCGATAAAGACCGGGCAAAGGCGGGACGCGTTATGCAGGCTATGATGAAAATGATCAAGATCGACATCGACGTGTTGCAGGGCGTGGCAGATGCTGAATAGGTGAGGGCTGACGAGATCATTGTTTTACAAACTATACTCATTTTTCAAACTCGTCAATATACCTGTTGCTTTCTGGTTCAATATTTTTTGTTGATTTAATTGCCGCACGCGAAGTCTTTTGATCATTTCACCCTGATTGATCAAGATATCCATTGACTCCTTCGTCAGATTTTTTAAATACATTTCATGTGTTATGGATTGTTTTTTTCCGATATCGCTGAACACTTTAAAATTAAACATTTCGACCACCTGAGGTGATACTTTTTCAAATAGAAATTTATTTTCCCAGTCTTCCATCAGTTTTAATTTCAATGAAGTGGCGTCGTAATTATTCAGGTCGTTTACGATGGACTGATTAAAAAACCGAAGCGACCCGGAGTATTTTAACTGGTCGTAGGTGCCGTTGATATTATCAAATTGAAAAGTTGACAATAAGGAAAGCACCGATCTGTAAAGGATCGAATCCCGATACCTGTTGCCCAAATGATTCAGATTTCCCTCGATCGAATCAATATCAGATATCTTGGTTTCTGTGAAACTGATCAGCTGATGAAGTGTGGTTGTGTCTGTAGTGAGGTCTTCATAAAGAGATTTGGCATAGACATCGGCGCGACTCTTTTCAGAAATATGTTCCCGCAGACTTTCCGCAAAAAATCCCAGGGTCACAGCCAGAAATAACATAAGGAACTCCACCAGGTATTCCTTCCAATGTTTCTTTTTATGACGAACTTCGGGGTGGTGATGTACTTCCAATTAATTGTTAATTAATAATGGTTAACGAAATTAATAAAGTAATCCTTCATTTTCGATATCAATCGTTAACAATTATCCATTAACAGTTGACAACTATTTTACAGTGACGACAACCCTCTGATAAGTCGTTAGTGAGGGTGAACCGTCGTCAGTAACTTCGAGAATGATATGAATGGTTTGTCCTGAAGTGGCATTCTTCGGAATCAATATTTTTGCCTGCGTGGTATTTTCATTTGAAATAGTTATTTTATCAGGGTAAGTACCCACCTGGAATTGCCACCACTTCGTGGAGACCTTATTTCCGTCGGGATCAACCACTTTTCCATTTAGTTTTATGGTTTCGCCGCGAGATGCCAAAACGTCTAAGGGTCCTTCGATTTCAACGATTGGCGCATGATTGGCATCTGTATATTTCGGTGTTACGGACCATTTCAATCTTGCAGCGAAATCATGTTGGGCTGCGGGAAAGAAGTCAGGATACCCACTCGCAATTTTATTTAACTGTTCGGTCATTGAACTCATCATGGCAGACATCGCCTGTTGGGAGGTATCAACCGAGGGCGCGTATAAGACACTGTTCTCTTTTTCCGTCAAAGCCCTGCCTCCCCATCCGCCATAAGATCCTTTTTCATACGCACGAAGTCCTTGCCCCAGCATATTCATAAATGTGAAATCATCGCCTTCGCCAATCCAGGAACCCTTCGCCTGAACTGGCATCCAGACCAGGTAGCCCATGCTCCTTAATTGTTCATTCGTATAACCAGACAAGCCGAAAAAATCCATGCGGTCACCTTTCACCATTTGTTTTCCATCTCCCCATACACGGTACAGTGCGCCCAATGATCCGCGGTCTGAAACATTTTCCTTCGTCCATGTAGCAGTGAAATAAATCGAATCCTGTTGTTTGGCGTGCAGTTGGGCTCCGAAGCCATAATTTGGTCCTGCAATAAACTGACGGTATTCAATGTCGGGCCAGTTGGGTTTGATATATTTCGCATACGTATCATCCTGATCGCCTGAAGGGAGTAATACCACTTTCGCTGATATCTTTTTTTTAATGGCTTCCCATTGTGTTGTGTACTCGTATTCTTCCTGGATTGATTTCAGCGCCCGCGCGATGGTACTTTGTCCGCCCCACGCAGTTATATAAAGTTGTCCGGGTTTGTCGTCCAGTATCAGTGATTTAATTAAATCTGATCCCGGTGAATTTTTAGAAATATCTCCGTCGAATTCTATATTCCCAAAACGGATCTTTGACTTTAATTCAGCGGGAAGTGGGTAATCCGGATGGTGCACTTTCAGATTCGCATATACTTTACCGTAAGCTTCTACTGCATCATCAATAAAATGTTCATGCTCCGCCCAGCGCCAGGATATACAGGGGCAGGTATCCAAACCGAAACGCGTATATTCTCTACCGGGAACATACCATTTGGTTCCTTTGCCATCACCTTTCCAATGATAACCGCTGCTGGCGTAAATGAGTCCTTCCACATCCAGGTCGCAGCTATTGAGTAAAAAGCGGATCAATGAATTATTATCGTCGAGTTCGGGATCAGCGGTAATAACGATGCGTGGTTTTTTTTGTTTATTGGGGGATTGTGCATTGACTGAATATGTGAAAAAACAAAGGATGATTAATATAAGTTTATACAGACTTACCTGGCGTAAGGCTAACGCATGTAATTTCATTGAACCGTGGTTTAATACTTGTCAGGTTATTCAGGTTAGTAAAGTTAATGATATGCCCATGCAATCTCTACCTGATGACTAGTACAGTTCCTTTATATTCCCGCTGGCTGCCGTCATTAAATAATATAATTGCAATATATGCGTATGCTCCCATATCTGCATGTTTCCCATTGATATTGCCGTTCCATCCATGTGACGGATCATTTGGGGGAATGTTTGAGGCGGCAAATATTTTTCCACCATATCTATCATATACAGAAAACTCTTTGATCATCTTTATTTTATTACTTCCCAAAATGTAAAAGACGTCATTTAACCCATCTCCATTAGGTGTGAATGCATTTGGTATATCTACGTCTCCACCCGCAAATGTTTTGACTTCAGCTGTTCCTGAATCGATACAGGAATATTCATTCTGGGCAATAAATTGATACGTAACTGAATGGGGAGGAGTAACGACCGGTGTAAGACAATTTACGCAGGACAGAAATTCAGATGGCTCCCAGTAATAATTGGTTATTTGTCCGCCGGTCGCAGTTCCTATTATCTGAACACTGGATAAACGCATGATGGTTGTATCCGAAGGAGTAACTGATGCAGTGAACGGAATGATAGTCTGGCTGGCCGTATCGTTGGTGTAGTCTGTTTCATCAAATGCTTTGTCAGGGACAATATTGATATTTTCTCCCTTATCATTAACCACAGCAAACAGGTTCCCAGTGGATGGAGAATTAACAACCTGTATAAATGAATCGCACGAAGCCGGAGTCTGGTTTTGAGTATAAAAAGTAGGTGGCAGTAATTTTGCATTTCCGGTGGATGGATTGCCGTCATAAAATGATACCGGCAAATTCGCGTATACACTATCATATCCATTGTTCATACATATTTTAAACCTTACTCTGGTCGTATTATTAGTGTAACAATTCGTACCCAGTATTTCAACTGTCATATCAGGAGGGAATATATTTATGGTATCTATTCCTTTTATTAAACAACCATATCTGTTGGCGGTCTGCATTTCGACAATTGCGTTCTGTGCAACGGTTACAGTTGGTGACAGACAGGAGGTACAACTTAAACTATAGCCCGCTCCGGGAAGCCAGGTAGTAGAGTTTGCATCATATAAAGGTGAAACGATACCGATAGTTACGGATTGTTTTTTGTATATGGTTGTATCTGATGGCGATAAAATAACGGAAGCAGGTTTGTAATTAAAGCTATCCGTATTATTGGAATAATTTGATTCTTTATAAAGGCTGTCGCCAGGTATATACACCGAGTTTGTAGTGTCTTTATCGTTAACGAGAGCATATATCATATTGGTTCCGGTTCTCCTGAACGATTGAACATAGTTGCTGCAAAGTCCGGGACCCGCATTGGGAGTAAGAAATATTGGGCCCAGCATATTTGAAGACGTAAGGTAAGGATCGCCATCATACAACGAGACACTTAAGCCTTGGGGAATATATCCCCGTTTGAAATTATTGCAAACTGTAAAATTTACGACCATACTATCTTCGCCAGCACAGTCAACACTATCAATCTTAACGGTAAAATCGTCGTAAGGTGGAATTTTTATGATTACGAAAGAACTATCGGTACATCCATACGTGCTGGTGGCGATTACTTTCTTTGTAATTGAATCGACGCCAAATTCTGCAACGAAGTTGGGATTGGCGCAGTTTGTACAACTCAGATCCTGAGAAGTACTCCAAACCATTGACAGGCTATCCGGACTGGCCCCGGCACTAAGCTGAAGTGTATCCTCCGGTTGGAGAACGGCGGATGGTGGAGAAGCCGATACCTGAAATTGAAAATTTGATATTGTACCAATATTGTTTGCATAATTTGTTTCGGGCAACAACGTATTGGGCAAACTTAAAGGCTTAGTGTTTCCACTGTCGTTGAAAACACCAAATAGTTGATTTAAGTGAGGGGTATTGGTGCCTACAATAAATGTGAAACTATTGCAGCATTTACCTTCTACCTGGAAAGGGAAATAGAAAGTTGGATATAACCTGTTCGCACTAGTTTTTGAAGGGTCATCGTCATAAATAGAAACAGGTGTTCCTGCAGGTATAGGAGCAAAACCATTATTACAGATCCTTATAGTTACCCTAATGCTATCATTTTTGTAACATTTAGCTGCGTCAATTCCCATTGCACCATCGACCGTGGGGTCATGAACGGGAAAATTAAATTTCTCGGTAGTATCACTGCAGGTGCCGTTTGTGGCAACGAGCCATACGGAATAATTGCCTGGGGTATTAAAAATATAATTCATATTAGACTGGGTGCTTACAATTTGAGCCGACATCCCCGCATCATTGCTCATCCACCACTGATAGGCGGTTGCGTTGACGGATTTGTTGGTAAAAAGTATGCTATCCAGCATAATACCCTGCTTGGCTGCAATTTGACGTACGCTGGGAGTGAAACTTGCCATCACACCACATGTTACTATGACATAGTCAGTATAACTCGCGAAACAGGCAGGGCTGCCATTATACACTTTAAGTGTGACTGTATATTTCCCGGGAGCGGAAAATGATTGGGAAAAAGCAGGGGAATTACCTCCTGCATTAATACCGTTAATGGACCATTGATAGTTTGTTCCTCCTGTTGACGTACTCGTAAAATTAACCAGGTCTCCCTCTGCAGGCGACCAGTCGTCCCTCGTAAAAGATGCAACGATATTTTCGCCACAGGGCGGATTACACTTGCTTTGTGCAAGTAGTGTGCTTCTCACCGTAGTTAAATTTGCTTGCATTTTAATGCCCTGATCGGGTGTAAATTCATTGGCACAGGTTCCGCTCATGCTCATAAAATTCGACGTCAGGTCCGGTACATCTACCGTAAAACCGGATATTGTATCAGAGGAGCAGGAATTTTGCGGGCTCATGCAGGAACCTCCGATAACCGAAGAGGGAGGCGTATCACAAATGCCATCACCGTCAACTGCGCAGTTGTTGTTTGTGCAATCGCTGAATGAAAACGTGTTTTTTATTCCGAGGTATTTTCCCATCAAACCAGCCAAAATAGCACCAAATCCGGTGGTGACAATCCCATCTCTGTAATCTCCCCCAGACGAAAACGTGGCGTAGCCGTTATTGAAATATCTTGTCCAGGTACCACATGCAAAACTTGAAAGACTTTCATTACGGATCGTATCGACGAGCCATATATTACAATAGGCTTTGGTATTCCATGAAATCAGGTTTTTCATCGCATCATTTTCAATATCCTGATCAAAACTTCCCAGCGATGATTGTGTTCTCGTGATGCCGGTTGTGTTGCCCCCGTTTGGGTCTGTTTTTGCCAGACAAAAAGTGATCTGGGTGTTCGCTCCGGGAGGACCGGATGCATAAACACCTGTATGCGCAAAAGCATCGTTAAGATCCTGAACCGCGTTGATGATGGTTTGATCGGTAACTGCGAAAGGATTGGCACTTATAATGTGAAATACTACCGGTACTGTATAAGGCGGACCTGCAGGCGGGGGAATATCAACAACCGCCAGTTTCTTTTGTAAGGAAGGGCTTTGCAAATGTTGCAAATCTTCGCTTTTAGCAAAATAAATAAGTTTCTCCGCGCCGGTAAGCAGATTATTATTTGCAGCCGCCGGGTGCTTTACGCCAACATTCCTGCCTGCGTCCAGGTGAGTCGAAAGACCAAGAATTAATAATAAAAAAATATTTCTATAGTGAATATAATTTTCCTTCAATCTCATGGCAAGTTTTCAATCTTTCTATAGAAATCCCGGCGACCCGTAGTTTTCATCTTAAAGTGAACTGTTAATGTAGTAAATAAACTGCTATAACTCAAGCAGATGATTAAATTTTTAATCTATCCGGTTTTAACAATTTTACCTCCCATTTTAGCCCTGAAAAGTTCGCTTTTGCCAGTATTCGGCCAGGGGTTTTGCAGTTTGGGGCAGCATGTAGGAACTTAGAATCAAAAACGGCTACCTATTAAGTAATGTCAAAGCATGAAACTTAACATCAGGGACGAGCAAACAGGGGCGATCTGCTGCTTTTTATAAAAGAAGATGGTTTAGATCGTTTGTATTTCAGTCGTGACCGCACCAACGTTTTATCATTATAAAATATCGAGATCACGAGCAACATAATAACTCGGAATAAGGGGGCGGAAGCCTGTTCTGTTTCTGAGTTTTGAAATATCCATAACACCCTCAAAGGAGTTTACCAAAGGCCCTTCCGGCGATTCAAAAGTATCCGCAACCATTCCAAAAGAATCAACCAGTTCATACAAGCTGATGGGTGCATCGTCTGCCAGGTTGAAAATTTCGCCATTGAGCCCGTCGGTATGTAACAATAACATTAATGCCTGAGATACGTCCAGATGATGCACCATGTGCATTCTATATGCGGAATTGCGTTTCCATTTTTTTAACACAGGAATGATTTCTTCTATATGCGGATCTTTATCTCCGTATACAAAACCCAGACGCAATATGCGTACGTCGAAGTTTTTGATTTTATGCATTGAAATCAATTCTTTCTCTGCGGCAATTTTGCTGGATGAGTATGCGCGGGGATCATTGTCGTTCAGTACATCATCTTCTTTAGCCGGCCGGTGGTTGTCGGTTCCATAAACGTTTCCCGTGCTCGTGAAAATAAATCTTTTTACTCCGGCTGCCATGGATGCACGGGCAAGAGCCACGGTGCCTTCACGATTTGTTTTAATAATGCCTTCATTATCTGTAAAACTTCGGAAGAATGCAGCAATATGTATCACCGCATCGATGTCTTTTAAGGCGGGCAGCAAACTTTCTGTTTTGTTTAAATCGCCTGTAACTATCTCAGCTCCGAGTTCTTCCAATGATATTGCTTTCGCGGCATCGCGTACCAGCGCACGAACATCATATTTTTTTGCCAGCATTCGTTTCACAAATCTGCTTCCTACTTTTCCCGTTGCACCGGTTACTAAAATTTTCATACTCTTTCTATTTACAATGTATCGTACAAAGCTCCAGCTAAGTGTCGCTCACTGCTAATGATAATCAAACCAATAAGTATGAATTTCAAACCTTTTCCTTTCGGACTGCATTGGGAGTAGTGCCCGTTAAGCGCTTAAAGTAATTATTAAAATAGGTGGGATATTCGAAACCCAGACTATACGCGATGTCGGCCACGCTCCAGTCGGTATATAGTAAAAGGGCTTTTGCCTCTGCGGTTATACGTTCTGCTATATGTACGGTAGTTGGCTTGCCGGTAACTTCTTTTAGTGTCCGGTTAAGGTAATTTATATGTACAGAAAGACTTTCCGCAAAATCCTGCGCGGTTCTCAAACGGAGTGGTTGTTCTGTATTGTCGATGGGAAACTGTCTTTCTAATAATTCCAAAAATAAATGAGTTATCCTTCCTGCTGCATTCTTATGTTGCTGTCCAATTTGCGGAGGCTGTATTCTCAATGCTTCGTGAAGAACCAGCTCTATGCAGTTTCTAAGCAGTTCGTCTTTATGGTGGTAATTACTGCTGTGTACAGAAAGCATTTTTTGAAAAATAGTAGTCATAAAAACAGTCTGTTCCGGATTCAGTGGAATTACGGGCGAACCGTCGGACCTGAATAATGGCGAGTTTTGCAACAGTCCTGTCCGCTCTCTACCTGCAATAAATGCTTCGGTAAACAGACATGCGTAACCTTTTCTCTTTTTGGAAGTACGTACAATTGAATGAGGGATATTGGGATTGACAAAAAACAGTACGGTATCATTTAATTCCAATAGCTTGCCTCCATATAAAATCGTCATATTACCTGTTACCAGTCCCATCTTATAAAAATCCCTCCTGCCGTGAGCTGCAGACAGATGGGAGGTTTCAGGTAACACGTGAATCTTAAATCCTTTCAGCTTCAGATCTTTTGTTATCGAGTCCGGTACGCCGGATAAAATTCTGGTTGCCATACAACAAAAGTATGAAAATCAAACAACCAAGTTCATGTTTCATCGTGCCTATCCAAATGATTTGTTTATTAACTTCGATTGCGTTAACAAATAATTTAATTGAAGGAATGGCGAAACTCTAATGGCGACTGGCTGGTTTTTATTTTGAAATTATTTTTAAAAGAACCTTTGAAAAAATTTATCTTCATCCTTATTTTACCGTTGGTAACGACTGCGCAAACGGTTACCAACCAAAATGTTTTTGATACCATTCCCTTTATCCCGGAACATACGCCACAACGGCTGGCCCAATTCGCGAAGGAACCCATCGTTACGGGCAGGATTATTTTTCTGGGCAACAGTATTACGGAAATGGGCGATTGGAAAAAACTGTTGAATGACAGCACGGTCATTAATCGTGGTATTGGAGGAGACATCACTTATGGCGTACTGCACCGGCTGAAAGATATTACCGATCGTTTTCCATCAAAGATTTTTATTTTGCTGGGGATAAATGATATTGGAAAAGACATACCGGATGTAGTTATCGCCTACAACTATATGAAAATTGTAAAAGAGATTCATGATAAATGCCCCAATACCATCATCTATGTGCAGAGCGTACTTCCTATAAATCCGGAACTGCCACATTTTCCGCAGCACTATGACAAGCAGGAGCATATACTGGCGCTGAACAAATTGCTGACGGCCCAGGCTAAAGTAGGGAATTATACATATGTCGACATCGCTCATTTGTTTGTTGACGCAAATGGACGTCTCAAGAGCGAACTTACATATGAAGGGCTTCATTTAAAACCGCCCGCCTATCCGATCTGGGTAGATTATTTAAAGAAGCAGGGTTATTTGTAAATATTGAAACATGAAAGCATTGATTATCGGAGCTACTGGTGCCACCGGAAAAGACCTGGTAGAAATATTGTTGAAGGATCCCGATTATACTGAAGTGGTCATATTTGTACGTCGCAACTCTGGGATAACTCATGCAAAGTTACTGGAGATCATTATGGATTTTAATAAACTCGACGAAGTGTCCGGACAAATCAATGGAGACGTATGGTTCAATTGTATGGGAACAACACTCAAGGCGGCTGGTTCAAAAGAAAAGCAGTGGCATATCGACTATGAAATTCCAGTGAAATTTGCGGAGATAGCAAAACGAAACGGAATATCAAGGGCGGTACTTTTGTCGGCATATGGTGCATCTATAAAAAGTAAAGTCTTTTACTCCAGGATGAAGGGAGCTTTGGAGGATGCCATAAATGCTTTGAAATTTGAGCAATTCATTGTTTTCAAACCTGGATTTCTGTTAAGAAAGAACACCGATAGAAGGGGAGAAGTGGTGATAGCAGGTTTATTAAAGCTGACAAATCGGTTGGGTCTGATCAGGAAATTCCGTCCTTTATCTACAGGCATACTTGCTGAAAAACTTGCAAAATCTCCCAAATTTCTTCCAAACGGGAAACATATCATTGAGCTGGATAAAATTTTTTCCTTCTAAAGGATAATAGTTTTTGGAGATTTATTAAGAAAGCCGATAGGCTTTTGGGATAGTATACATTGTAAAGATCCAGATATACCCTCTCGGTAATTTTCCGGTTTTGTTTTTCATGCGTTTGTATTTTTTGCAGAAGTGAATGACAGTGCGACTATCGCTTCACGACAACTTTTAAAAATGTAGCAGGTATGGATGTAGCTACAGGGATCCTGTTTTGATTCTGTGTATTGAACAAGACTTCGAGTTCCTTTTGCAGTTCTGTTGCCTTACCATTTTTTTCTGCTGCTTCAAATGCATTCATGGTAGGCCCATAATACTTTCTGAATGTATTTACCAGCGTTGCCGGTGAATAAGGAGCATTAAAAGTGAACGTTGCTTTTTCGAAGCTGATATTTTCTTTTGGAATGCCTGCACTTACAAAACGTTCGATCACATTTTCCTGCATACCCCAAAACATGGGGCTGACAAAACCTTCCGGAGGCGGTGGTGTAAATGCCGCACTTATTTTTAGAATCTGTGCTACCAACGTAGGATCTCCCGGAATCCAGTTGCCCATTATAATGCGACCATCAGGGCGCGTTACGCGAACCATTTCTTTTGCAACATCAAATGGTTTTGGTGCGAACATGGCACCAAATATGGTTACAATGAGATCGAAAGTTTCATCTTTTATACCTGCGAGGTCGCTGGCATCACCTTCTTGAAAGACACAGTTGTTCAGTCCCTCGAGTTCAGCGCGTTGATTTCCGGCTTTGACCAGATTAGCCGCAATATCCACTCCCAATACCCGGGCGCCTAGTTTAGCGGCGGGTATTGCCGTGGTACCATCGCCGCAACCCAGATCCAGCACCATCATATTTTTTTTAATTTCCAGTGTGTTTACCAGTGCCTCACCACTCTCGCGCATCGTAGCCGCTATTTGGGTGAAGTCTCCTTTTTCCCATAATACTTTGTTTGGATTCATTTTGTTGAATTTTTGCAAAACTATGGGCGAACATTTATTTCGAATTTGCTGTAGAGGTCAACAATGTGACCTGAGAGGTCAGGAGCCTTTTTCCAGAAGCCATGATCATATCATCATTATCGCACAAAACTGTATGAATTCGAACGGTTGCAGCGCTGGATAAAAAAACTCCTATTGATTATCATGTCCTTATCGAATGGCATTTAATTGGTGGCAATAGATTCAATACCACCCACATGCTTACAAATTATTTTAAAATTGCCTGGAGAAATATTTCCAGGCAAAAAATAAATACGGCAATAAATATAACAGGGCTTGCCTTTGGGATATGTGCCTGTCTCGTTATTTATCTGATTAACAGTTACGATCTAAGTTTTGACAGGTTTCATCCCAATGGAGATCGGATTTACCGGATCGTTGGAGAAGCCCAGCGGGAAAATGGGGAATCCATTTTTCTTAATGCCCCGATTCCGGAGATGGCCGGTTTTGAAACACAGATACCTGGATTCGAAGTGGCCTGTGGTTACTACCAGTATGGCGCAAGGACCACGGTTCAGGAATCGGGCAAACCTGATAAAAATTTCAGTGGCAATCTTGACAGAGGAGGCATAGCCAGCATCATTACGAACGCTTCCTATTTTGATATCTTTTCTTATCGATGGTTGGCAGGTAATGCATCCAGTTTGAATCAACCGTTCCATGTTGTACTTACAAAATCCAGGGCCTTACAGTATTTTGGAAATCTGCCTGTGGATAAGATGATCGGTAAAACCGTTATATATGACGATTCCCTGAAACTAACGGTCTCAGGTATCCTGGAAGACTGGAAGGAAAAATCGGATTTCGACTACACTGATTTTATTTCGTTAAAATCCGCAACGCATAGTTTCTTAAGAAACAGAATACCCACTGAAGACTGGAGTAATCTTGGGCCGCATCAATCGCAGGCTTATGTGAAACTCTCGAAAGAAAGTTCTCCTGCTAAAGTGGATCTTGCATTTTCAACCTATATTAAAAAAAATATAAAACCCAACGGACACTGGAGCAAAATCAGGATGTGGCTTCAACCTATTACTGATATTCATTTTACGCCTGAATTTCACCGGGGAGATGACGGAGACAACCAGTTTAGAAAAGCGTACCGTCCCGTGATTTATGCACTGATGGGAGCGGCCATTTTTATTCTGCTGATAGCCGCCATCAACTTTATCAATCTTACTACTGCTCAGTCATTTCGTCGTGCAAAAGAAACCGGCATCCGGAAAGTAATGGGTAGTAAAAGGTCTCATTTGATCTTCCAGTTTTTAACAGAAACTTTTTTACTCACGCTGATAGCGGTGTGTCTGGCTGCATTCATGGTACGGTATGCGCTTTCTTTTTTCAGGGACTATATACCCGATGGTGTGGTTTTCAATTTGAATTTTCAAAACCTCCTGTTCCTCGCGGGCGTATTGTTGTTGACAACGATGCTTGCGGGTTTTTATCCTGCCTTTGTATTGTCGGGGTTCAAACCGGTACAAAGCCTGACGGGAAACGGGTTGAGAACAGTCCGTGAAAAAGGAAATCTGCGTAAGGCGCTGATTGTTTTTCAATTCAGCATTTCCCTTCTTTTTATCATTGGTACGTTGGTTATTGGCAGTCAGATCCGATTTATGCGTAGTAGTGACAAGGGCTTTTCTTCAGACGCTATCGTAAACATTCCGAGAATCTGGAGAGATCAATCCGATAAAGTAAAAGGACTGGCTACTCGTATCGGACGTATTCCAGGTGTGGAAAAAGTAATTCTGCAGGCATTTGCTCCGATGGGTTTCCCTCATATGTCGCAAACTGTTTCATTCAAAGGAAAGGATGTGATTAGTCTGGATGTTTCCCTGCAACCAGGTAATGAAGATTACATTCCTTTTTATAAAATGAAGCTGGTTGCCGGAAGAAATATGTTTCATAGTGACAGTCTGAGGGAACTGGTCGTCAACCAGATCTTTTCAAAAAGTATTGGTTTTTCGGATCCGGCAGATGCAATCGGAAAGCAGATTACCTGGTATAATGGAAAGACATATCCAATAGTGGGAGTGGTGGCTGACTTCCATGAGAATTCTTTTCATGAAGCGATGAAGCCGGTGGTCATTGCCCATATGCCGGAACAGGAAAAGGGGATGGGTTTAAAACTGGCAACGCGGGGAAAGGAGGTAGTTGAAGCAAAAGCGATTATCAATCAGGTGGAGAAAGAATGGAAAGCCACCTACCCAGAAAATGATTTTAACTATCATTTTCTCAATGAATCCATCACCTGGTTATATGACCAGGAAACCAAAACGGCCTGGTTAATGAATGTGGTCATGAGTATCACTATTTTTATTTCCTGCATGGGGTTATTTGGATTGGCGTTGTTCACTGCGGAGCAAAGAACGAAGGAAATTGGTATTCGAAAAGTACTCGGTGCTACGGTAACAGATATCGTAACGCTGCTAAGCAAAGATTTCGTGCTGCTGGTTGTGATTGCACTGGTGATCGCTTCTCCTGTTGCCTGGTATTTTATGAACAGGTGGTTAGAAGATTTTGCCTTCCGAATTGATATGGGCTGGTGGTTTTTTGTTATCGCCGGCTCTATGGCTATATTCATTGCATTGTGTACGGTGAGTTTTCATGCAATAAAAGCTGCAGTGGCCAATCCTGTTAATAGTTTAAAGAATGAGTAAATATGTAGCATCTTAGGACTCCGCGATCTCCAATAAAGAAAGCACTCATTTTTATCAGGCCCTGTTTTTTATCAATGCGTATGATAACAACGGACTGATAAAAACCATTCCGTAGGTAATCGCAATCCAGGGCTGGTATTCAACATAAAACTGATGAAACGACAGCTCAACGGGACTTGGGATCAGTATAAAAAAAACCAGATCAGTCAGCATTGCTGCCAGAAGCCAGAAGAAGCTCAGGTAAATCGGAGCTGTATTGTTTAATCCTTTTTTCTGATTTCTTTTAAAGTATAGATAGCTAAAAATTGTCCAGACCAGCAAATTAATCAACAGATGATAAGGAACCGATTTCACAAATTCCGGTGAATCGAACATATTACCACCGGGTGGCTGGGGTGGTAGCTGGATGAATACGCTTACCAGATAACTGGCCAGATAGGCCAGAATGGTTACAATAATATATGCGGCAATAAAATAACCGGTTGCGCTTCTGACATTTAATTTTACTTTTAAAAACATAACCGCCTTTTTTTTGGAAATAAAAATAGTGTTTACTATTTCTGTGTTGTTATGTAAAACGGATTATTAAGTTATAGAAAAAGGAGTTATGCCATTTGAACTGACGCAGATACCGGAATTTAATAGTCAGCTGGTCAACGATTTTTTTCTCAACGGTTCCAAAACCAACTCACTGGTGGAACGTATGGAAAAAATCAGTGTGCCTGCAGTGGACGTCCAATCGCATGAATGGTATTTCGAAGGCATGCGGATGAGTTTTTCCGACTGGCATTTCAAACAAGCCGTGGATGTTCAATGGAACTACGATATAAACGTTGAGCTGGTGACTTTCATGGTCAACCTAAAAGGGTCGGTATGGATTGCCCTTCCAGGGGGACAGCAAATACCTTTGATGGGCAATTACCAACACAATCTTTTTTACTCGAGGACAAGCACATCAGACGCGGGCATTATAAAACCTGAAGGATCTTCCGCATCCATGTTTTTTTTACAATTCACGAAAGATGCATTTCTTCGGCTGACTGAAAATGCAAATGAAGTGATATCGCGTTTCAGTGAAGCAGTGGTTGGCGGTCGTGAGACGGCGCTTTCTCCGAATAATCTGACGCTGGAAGCACCCATGCGGAATATGATAAACAACATACTGCACTGTCAATATAAAGATGGATTAAAGAAAATGTATCTGTTATCAAAAAGTATCGAGTTTCTGGTTATTCAGGCGGAGGCTTGTAATAGTTTATCAAATGTTTCAAAAGCCTACAGAATCAGTAAACCGGATCGCGATCGCCTGATGCATGCAAGAGAATATATTATTGGTAATCTGGAGTCGCCCCCGAGTTTATCGGAACTGGCGCGAATAATCGGGATGAATGAGTATAAGCTGAAACGTGGATTTAAGGAGACATTCGGCAATACTGTTTTTGGGTATTTGTCGGACGCAAGATTGGAAATTGCGAAAAATAATTTACTGGAGACCGGTAAACCAGTCACTGAGATTGCTTTTGATCTGGGTTATTCGAGCGTTCAGCATTTCAGTAGTGCATTTAAGAAAAAATTTGGAATATCACCTGCAAAAATGAAAAGCTAAGATTCATTCCTGAGTGCTTATGTACAAAACCGACGGATCGATTCTAAAAACCAAAAAGCATTACGAAATTCTCGACGGGTTAAGAGGAGTTGCTGCACTTTCTGTAGTGACGTTTCATTTTATGGAATGGGTTTACGACTCCAGTCACAATTTTCTCGGCCATGGGTTTTTAGCTGTTGACTTTTTCTTTTGTCTTTCGGGATTTGTGATTGGCTATGCCTATGACGATCGCATTTCAAAAATGGGCATGCGCGAATTTTTTACATCGCGACTTATTCGCTTGCACCCGCTGGTTATATCGGGATCGGTGTTGGGACTGCTTGCATTTTTATTTGATCCTTTTGGTGGCCATCCTGAAATGTACAGTACCGGTAAGGTCATACTGACATTTATTTGTTCGATCCTTCTCATTCCTTTTCCGGTAATAGCCGATCGTTCATTCAATCTATTCAGCTTTAATGCGCCTTCCTGGTCGCTGTTTTGGGAATATGTTGCCAACATCGTTTACGTAGGCGTCCTTTGCAGGTTGAAACGCAGCTATCTGTTGCTGTTAACCATTATTTCAGCGGCAGATATTTGTATAGTAAGTTATCGCGCGGGTAATTTATTGGGCGGATGGAATGGGGCAACTTTCTGGGATGGCGGTGTTCGGGTGTCATATTCTTTTTTAGCAGGACTTCTTATCTATCGTTCAAACTGGATCATCAAAAACAAACTGGGATTTATTGGCATGGCTTTTTTGTTGTTCCTCGCTTTTATCATGCCGTATTCGAAATGGAGTTGGTTAACTGAAATTTTGGTGGTGGTGTTTTATTTCCCGTTTTTGATCGCATTGGGTGCAGGAGGCATTTTAACAACAGGCATAAAAAAGATCTGTATGTTCCTGGGAAAGATCTCTTATCCATTGTACATGACGCACTATGCCGTGTTGTGGATTTACGGTAATTATTATTTGAGTCACAAGCCCGGCACGACGCAACTGACGTGGATCATCATGTGCGGGTTGATATTCGTAATAGTGGCATCGTGGCTCATAATGATATTTTACGATATCCCTGTGAGGAAATATTTAAGTGACATGCGAAGGGATAGGCTTGGTAAACAAATGAATCAATATCGCTAATAAAAGATTTGTCAGAGCAAATATCGTCATCCAGTTATTTTCCCGGTTGAACCCGGAAACAAAAAACCAGATAGAAAAATAAATGTGAAACCATGCCGGAACAAGCCATGCAGGAACTGCAAATGAAGACTGTTTAACGGGCTTTCTTTTTTTCCATCCGAATAGAATCAGCAAGATCAGGAGTAGCGATAAACCAATAAACAAATGCAGAGACCGAATTCCAAAATGATCATACAGCCAATTATTAATATTATTGAACAGGGCGAATAAGATGATTTCTGAAAAAACGATAGCAGCCAGTGGAATTAAAATTTTGATCTTCCATTTACTAAATAGCCTGCTAAATCCTGAATAGGTAAATATCACCACGAGCCATCCAAAATAGTTGTTCCATGGAATACCGAACCACTGGGCGGTAAGTGGATCCGCGTGATTTGCAGACCAGCCCCAGTCCCACATATGAAGGCGATAGGCTGTGACATCCAACGTTCCATCGATATTTAATGCAAGCAGCGCGTCAAATGCGGCAGCTGCAAAAATTGGAAGTCCCAGTTTATCCGTATACAATCTCGATGAATACATGATGATGCCCCAACCCACGCCAATCCAAAAGGGAATGTCCAAAGGATCCTTTCCGAGCATTACCATAAATCGGCCGTAAGTATATCCATTCAAAAAATACACGTCCACAAATTCCAACAACAAACCAAAAACTACTCCGCCCAACATAAATCCCAAATGTTTATAGTTATGGCGAACAGAGTGCACTATGCAAATAATAAAAAGAATGTAAACGCATAGTTCGGTCAGCGGAAAACAAAAACCAGGTGCTGTGCCATATGGCATGCCGTAATAAGGAGGCATTGTTCAGGTTTGTTTACAATAGTAGTTACTCAAATATAGATTTAATAAGTTCTCATACTTCAGCTGAATTTTCTCTTACAGTTAGTGGATATATCTGGCATTGAATCACGTGTCCGCAGCCAGAATATGTCTTTTTCTTGTCCGGTGTAATGCGAATGTAACCCAGCGGTTGGATAGCGCGTTTACGTCTCTTTACGTCTCTTTACGTTTCTTTACGTTTCTTTACGTCATTTTACGTCTTTTGGAATTGTCGGGACATAAATCCGGTCAGGTGGGTTTCAGTAATTGCAGAGGCTATATGGTTCAAAAATCATGCGAATTTTTATCTGTTTTAATCTTGTTGTGATTCGCCGGTGATGAACAATTCTTTACAGTCGTAGATGTTTTTATTTCTGTTCGATTGCGATTCAGGGAGGTGTATAAATGATTGGGGCAGATTGTGGCATGGTTTATATTCGTCCAAAACCAAACTATTATTTTGGATTTATGAAAGCATACTTATTATACGAAGCAGGAGGACCAGATAAATTGGTACTTGGCGAATCAGCAAAACCTGGTTTAAAAAAGGGCGAAGTTTTAATTAAGTAAAAGCAATCGGCATTAATCCAGCCGATGCCATTTATCGCAATTCAGCCGCATTTATTAGCGCACTATTTGGTGAAGAACGACCTGTAATTATTGGCTGGGATATATCCGGAGAAATTGTTGACAAAGCTGAAGACGTTGAAGCGTTTGACATTGGCGATGCGGTATTCGCACTTTTGCCAAATGCCCGTGGCTATGCTGAATTCGCGACGGTAAATGCTGAAGTATTAGCCCGTAAGCCGTTTAATATCAGTTTTGAAGAAGATGCAGCTACACCAATGGCTGTTTTGACTGGAGAAGATTTAAGAACCATTGCAGATTTAATGTCGAAGGGTATAATCAAAACTTACCTGGCAAAAACGTATCCTTTCAATAATATCGTGGAGGCCCATAAACAAATTGAAACCCGTCGTACTGCGGGTAAAATAGCGGTCACTGTTTAAAAGTGAAGATGAACGCTTCTAACCGTTTTCTAAATCAATTATCTAAGGTTCATCGTAGAACCATTTGATAGATAATCCTGCTCCTGGAATTTTCAGTCGTGCCGCTTTACTAAACATTTCATTCGCTGCGGAGTGATTTTACAGGATTGGCGAGGGCAGCGCGGAGAGTCTGCATACTGACCGTCAACAGCGCAATCATGAGGGCGACAGCGCCGGCCACGAGGAAGATCCACCAACTAATTTCCGTACGATAGGCAAAGGTCTCCAGCCATTTGTGCATGGCCCACCACGCGACGGGGAAGGCGATGAGCGAAGCGATCCCGACAAGCATTGTGAAGTCCCTGCTAAGCAGACTAACGATGCTGGTGACGCGGGCGCCAAGGACTTTGCGGATACCGATCTCCTTGGTGCGTTGTTCTGCAGCATAGGTAACGAGGCCGAAGAGGCCGAGGCAGGCAATGAGGATGGCGAAGACGGCGAAGCTGATAAAGATTCGGCCGGTCTGCTGCTCGGTGTGATACAATCTGTCAAAGTCGTTATCCATAAAAGTGTAGCTGAAAGGTAATCCCTGTTTAGCAGCATGGAACTTAGTTTCCACCTGCCGGACTAGACTGACGAGATCATTCGCGTGGAAGCGGACGGCCATGCTACTCCAGTTATACGTATTGGCCACCATGATCAGGGGGTGGATCTTGTCATGCATAGAGTTATAGTTGAAATTCTTTACAACGCCGACAACATGATAAGTGATCGTCCTGAACAGATCATCGTGATTGTAGAGGATCAGACTGAGCGGGTCTTTTACGCCGAGCGTCGCTACGGCGGCTTCATTGACGATGATGCCGGTGGAGTCGGTAGGAAATTGCGCGAGGTCGAAATTGCGGCCTTTGATCATCTGCATGCCGAGTGTAGGAATATAACGGTCGTCGATCCTGAGCGTAGTCATGAGGATCGCCTTTTGGGCGTCGAGCGAGGCATCCGGGAACCAGCCTTCCTGCCAGTACTGGCCGCCTCCAACGGTGGGTAGGTCGGGGGTGATAGTAACGTCGGTGACCCCGGCAAGGGTGAGCAGGTTATTGCGAAGGTTGGTCGTACCATCCCGGCCGAGTGACCAGGTACCATGGATGACGAGTACCTGATCCCGGTTGAAGCCGACCTCCTTATTTCGAATATAGTTCAGCTGGCGGTAAATGACGAGGGTACTTATGATAAGCCCAATAGAAATAAAAAATTGAAAAACCACAAGACTGCTGCGGAGCCAGCTGCTCCGGAAGCCTGCGGCTATCTTTCCTTTCAATACATCGATTGGCTGAAAAGAAGAAAGATAGAATGCGGGGTAGCTGCCTGCGAGACAGCCAACAAGCACCACCAGGAGAATGACGAAGGGCAGGAACTGGCCGCTGAAGAGCACATCGGGATGAAGCGATTTGTCGGCGAGCTGATTGAACACCGGTAACAGCAGGACTGCAACAAAAAGGGCAAGGACGAGCGACAAGAGGCTGAGCAGGACGGACTCGGTTAGGAACTGGATAATGAGGTGTCCTTTTGTTGAACCGGCTACTTTGCGGATGCCCACTTCCTTTGCGCGATTGGCGGAGCGGGCGGTGCTGAGATTCATGAAATTGACACAGGCGATTAGGAGGATAAGCACGGCGATGACGGAGAAAATGTATACGAACTGAATATTGCTGTTGACATCGAGCTCACCAGACTTATTGGAATGGAGGTGTACGTCGGTGAGAGGGGTGATGGGGCACCGGAAGTGATTTCCTGCTTTCTCGAGGTCGGCGCCCGAAGTACGGAACATTGACTGGAGAGCCGGGCCAATATGGAGCTTGACGACTTCGTCTACATACCTCTGGACCTCGGCCCGCGTGGTGCCGGGTTGGGCGAGGACATAAGTATAATAAGAATTACTTATCCAGTTGTTGTCGCCGGGGTCATTAAAATTGTAGGCTTCGCGGAGGGGCCGAATGAAGCTGAAATGGAACTGCGACTGTTCCGGCATGTCCCGGATAACGCCGGTGATCTTGAGGAGCTTATTGTCATTATCCACCACCAGCGTGCGACCGATGACATCGGTGCTGTTAAAATAGCGGCGGGCGGCACTTTCATCGATTACGATCGAATGAGGGTTGTTGAGAGCGGTATTGGGGTCGCCGGCGATCATGGGCAGCGTGAAGACCTTGAAAATCGTCGAGTCGGCAAAAGTGAAGTGATGTTCGAAGACGTGGTCGTTGTCCTTCTTCACCAGCAGGTCACCCGGGTTGCGGAACCGGACCATCTGCCGGATCTTCGGATACGAAGCGACGAGCGCGGGGCCGAAAAATTTGGAAGTGGTGACAGCATCGTAATGGGTGTTGTTTAAGTAGACATCCTCGTCGATCCGATAGATGCGGTCGGCATTTACATTGTATCGGTCGTAACTCAGCTCATCGGTGACGTACAGGACGATCAACAGGCAGACGCCGAGGCCGGTAGCAAGGCCGATGATGTTGAGGGCGGTAAAGCCCTTGTTTTTCCTGAGGCTGCGGAAGGCGATCTTGAGAAAGTTGCGGAACATGGAATGGTTGGTTTTAGGACGGGTAAGGCGGCGAAGTCTTCAGGATGGTTCCAAAAAAGTGCCGGATTTATAAAGTCTTGAAGACCATTCTTCTTTCAAAGCCGGCAATGGACAATAATGTCCGGTTTCGATACGGTAATCGTGCGGGAACGAGCATCGTTACAGGTTTTCAACTCTGTTATGAGTAGTAGGGAGATCTCGAAATATTTGCATAGTGCTGACAAAGTGTTGACGACTATTTGATAATCCTATGCAGAGTCAAAGCTATCCCTGACTACCATCCATTGACAGATGTTCATTTCTGATTTCGGAACATTTAAAATAAAAGCGATATTGTACTTCATTCGTTTCATCACTATTACGCCACCCCTGATTGATTAAGAAAATTGGCATTTTAACGGCATCCTCCATTGTTGTGGCTAATATGATTGGAACCGGTGTTTTCACCAGTATCGGATTTCAACTTTCGTCCATACAAAATACCTGGGGCATTTTGCTGCTCTGGCTATTAGGCGGCGTGCTTTCACTTTTCGGTGCTTTTTCGTATGCAGAACTGGGGACACACTTTAAGGAATCGGGCGGTGATTATATTTATCTCTCCCGTGTATTTCATCCGGCCCTCGGCTACCTTTCTGCGTGGGCTGGACTCACGCTTGGCTTCTCTGCTCCGGTGGCGCTGGCCGCCATGGCTTTTACCAAATACCTTGCTCCGTTCGGACTCAACAGCAATGTATGGCTTGCCGTTGCCGTGATCGTTTTTATCGGACTCATGCACAGTTTCACCATCCGACACAGCAGCCGTTTTCAAAACGGTTCGACACTTGTCAAGATGGCCTTTATATGTTGCCTGATCCTGCTGGGCTTTATTTTACCGGGCCACAACAGCAATGCCATCAATCTGGGTGATTCCTGGAAACACGAAGTATTTAAACCCGGATTTGCCGTCTCCATGATATTTGTCGCATTCGCCTATACCGGGTGGAACGCAGCGGCATATGTGGCCGATGAAATCAGAAACCCTGAAAAAAATCTTCCCCGGGCTTTGATCGGCAGTACTTTGTTTGTCTCGGTCGTTTATGTACTGTTTCAATATGTGCTGTTGAAAAATGCGACGATAATTCAGCTGCAGGGTAGGGAAGAAGTAACATTCATTTCTTTCAGCAACCTGCTCGGTAGTACCGGGGGAAAATGGGTGAGCGCTTTTATTGCGGTTCAGCTAATTGCTACGGTTAGTTCCTATTTGTGGGTCGGACCGAGGGTCACTTATGCCATGGCACGCGAAAACCATTTATGGAGATTTCTTGGCAGGAAAAATTCGCATGGCATTCCGGTTCGTGCCCTTTGGCTGCATGTATTCATCAGCGTACTCCTGGCTCTTACCGGTTCCTTTGAAAAAGTATTATTATACGCCGGATTTGTTCTTCAGCTGGTGACCTCGCTTTCTGTTGCATCGAGCCTTTTTATCCGCAATTCCGGGGCGCATACTTTTAAAGCGCCTCTGAAACCTTATTTTCAATTGATCTTCCTGGTCTTTAATGCCTGGTCGCTCATCTTCACTTATGTTGAAAAACCGGTTGAAAGCAGTATCGGTGTGGGAATATTACTTACCGGATGGGTGGTATATCTGTTTGACAAGCCCAGCAAAATGGCGTGAATACGTTCCAAATTCTGCAGCCAGATCTGAAGACAGGTTCTTATGAACCGGATTGGACAAATTTCGAACCGATTTATCCTTGATTTAAAAAGTCTGACTGCGGTATCTATTTCGTGAGGTCCTGATTATCGATTGGGGAATGACATATATTAGTATTATATTTGTCATATCGGTATTTTTTTTCTATGATTCAAAAAAAGAGGGTTGTTATTGTGCATTGGAAAACCAGGACTGAAAATACATTTGACGTATTTTCCAGCCTGAAGAATTTTTGTTTGAGCTACAGTGGATACAACTACAATACGCTAAGTAATTATTTGAGCAAAGACAAAATTGCGTACGAGAATGCTGAGGTCAGAATTGAACGGAAAGAAGTCTTTTTGAAACCTAAATTCACTTTGATGCCTGTAAAGGTAAGAAGCATTGTTCCCACCTTGCGGAAAGTAAAATTGAAAGAAGCAGAAGAGGGAATGCAAAATTTAGCATTCTGGCTTTCCAAACCTCCATTATTTCGGGTAGCGGCTGTAACTGAAATGATAACCGGCACCATGGACAAATTAGTTCACATCGATAAGACCCGGGTTGTAAAGAGAAAACTGAAATCATGACACTTGCGAAGGATTTTGAAGATTTCGTAAAACTTCTAAACCGGTATGAAATAGAATATATGGTCGTTGGCGGTTACGCGCTTGCTTTTCATGGTAAGCCGCGACACACCGGTGATTTGGATATATGGATTAATATTTCTGAAAAAAACGCATCGAGGATGCTGAAAGTTTTGAACGATTTTGGAATGTCTTCCATGGGTTTTAAAAAAGATGATTTTCTGAAACCGGGTTATATGACCCAGATCGGTTATCCGCCATTGCGAATTGATATACTCAATTCCATCGACGGTGTTGAATTTGACGAAGCAGTCAAACAAATGAACCAGATAGCAATCGAAACCGATTTGCTATTAAATTATATTGGCTTAAATGATTTTGTAAAAAACAAGCAAGCATCTGGCAGAATCCAGGACCTGGCTGATATACAGGAGATTAAAAAATTGACAGACAAAGAGAAAAAGCAAAATAAAAAGGGACGACACCTATAATGCCTATCAAACAAAATTCAGAAAACTTTCCAGATTACATGAAATAACCAGACACAATTGGAGCCCTCCGCCGGAGCAGCCGTCTATAAGAGTAGCCAACGAAAATGGCCAACGATTTTAAGCAAAAAACCCGCAAACCTTTTGTGGTGGCGTATTTGATATGATTTACCTGTGAACCGGATTGGATTCGAACCAATGGCCTGCTGCTTAGAAGGCAGCTGCTCTATCCAACTGAGCTACCGGTCCAATTTCGCGCAAAAATAATGTATTTAAGTTAAGAAGAGAAGTGGATGGTTTCGGATGCTTTCCACGTTTAAAATTATTATAATATGGCCTGTCCGAATGTGAGCAAGTTGTTGTCGGGATCGAGTAAGGAGAATTCTTTTTGTGGCCATGGCTTGATTTGCAGATGACCGGCTTTCGGCATAGGCAATTTTTTGTGCAAGGCCATTTGATACCATGTATCTATATCATCCGTTCGAATATATACCTGGCCATAATTTTCTTTAGGATCGAGATCTTTAAATTCAAAAAAGTGCAATTGAATATTGTCTTTTTGCACCATCAAATAACCATCGTAATCCGCATTACCAAATTCCTGAAAATCTAATTTGTTCAGATAAAAATCTCTCGTAACATTCTTATTTCGCATCGGAAGTTTCGGATTGATATCTGTTAGCATAGATCCTAATTCTAGATTTCTTGTGAATATTCTAAATATACATTAGGGCGATGTACTTCCATTATATTGGAAGGGTTACCAAGTTCTTTATATCCAAATTGTCGGTACAAACCATGCCCGTCGCTGGTGCTCAGCATTTGTCTCCTGAGTCGTTTGTTCCATTCCTGACTCATTAAAAAGGATAAAATTTTCTTTGAAATGCCTCTGTTACGGTATGAAGGTAAAACGTACACGTCAGCCAAATATCCGAAAGTGCAATAATCAGTAATAAGTCGTGCAAAACCAACCTGCTGATCATTTGCAAATGCACCTACGCAAAATGAATGATCGAGTGATTTGTCAACCAGTCCGAATGTTATGCCTTTGGCCCAATAAGAATCCTCCGACAAAAATTTGTGTATTGACTTTACGTCCATATTTTCTTTGCCTGACTTAATGATTATTTCTACCACTGTTGGTTGATTTGCTATTATTCCCCGGCAAATTTAAGGTGTGGAAGGGCTATTGTTTTTTCAGTCTGTAAATGTCTTCTTCATAAATAAAATCACCCATAATACGACTGAAGGTTACACTGTCGCCGCTCACAACGAGTTTGTAATTGCCCATCAACATAAAGGCCTCGTTTATATTCCCTGGAAGGACGCAGGGATTATTGAATAGTATGGAGTCCGCCGTGGTTTGAAAGGTACCGGGACAGATAATCGGAAAGTCCTCTGAAGTAGAAGTGCCCGAGAAAACATTGCTTAAAAAAACAAATTTAATGTTGGAATTGTAACTGGAATCACCCAGGTTTCTAGTGTAAGTACCCACATAAGTTCCCGAAATGGCAGGGCTGGAATCAGTATTTTTTGTGCAGGAGGCGATACTGGTCAGCAGGAAAATAAAACCCAAAACATTTTTCATCCGTCCGTTCGTTTCCATCCATGACAGGTTTCGGGTAGAAAACGTTGCTTTTTCAGGGTCTGATCATTGCTTTTTTACTTGTATTTTGGGCGTTCCGGCGTACCTTTGCCCCTTCAAATTCAGCCCATGATCCGCGCTAATAATGTGACCCTTCTTTTTGGTAAACGTGTGTTGTTTGATGAAGTGAATATCTCCTTCACCAAGGGCAATTGTTATGGTGTTATCGGCGCCAACGGAGCGGGTAAGTCTACTTTTTTGAAGATTCTTTCCGGTGAAATTGAGCCTACCAAGGGCAATATTGAAATCACACCAGGATTGCGTCTGGCCGTACTGAAACAGAATCACTTCGAATTCGACAATACCACTGTACTGAACACTGTCCTCATGGGGTATAAAAAACTCTGGGACACGATGCAGGAGAAGGACGCCATTTACATGAAGGAGGATTTCACTGAAGAAGATGGCATAAAAGCCGGTCATCTTGAGGGTGAATTTGGAGAAATGGGTGGTTATACTGCCGAAAGTGATGCGGCTTCCCTACTAAGCGACCTGGGTGTAAAAGAGTCGATGCACAGTCAGTTACTGAAGGAACTTTCTGGTGCCATGAAAGTGCGTGTGTTGTTGGCACAGGCGATTTTCGGTAATCCCGACATCCTTTTACTGGATGAACCTACCAATGACCTCGACGTGGAAACCATCAGCTGGCTGGAGAATTTCCTCGCTGATTATGAAAATATCGTGATCGTGGTTTCGCATGACCGTCACTTCCTCGATGCCGTTTGTACGCATGTGGCCGATGTGGATCGTGCAAAGATCAAAGCCTACACAGGAAACTATACTTTCTGGTATGAGTCGTCACAACTGATGGCCCGCCAGCTGAGTGACAAGAATAAAAAAACGGAAGACAAACGTGCTGCTTTGCTGGAGTTCATCGCACGTTTTTCTGCTAACGCCTCGAAGTCGAAACAGGCCACTTCGCGTAAAAAAGCGTTGGAAAAACTGACCATTGAAGAGATTCAACCTTCTAACCGTCGTTACCCCGGAATTATTTTCAAGCAACAGAGAGAAGTGGGAAACCAGATTCTCAACGTAAATAAACTGGCTAAAACTGCGGACGATGGCACACGTCTTTTCGCCGATATCAGTTTTAGTCTGAATAAGGGCGACCGGGTTGCTTTAACAAGCAAGAATCCTTTGGCACTTACCAGTTTTTATGAAATCGTAACGGGCAATTTGAAAGCAGATAAGGGAAGTTTCGAATGGGGCACGACGGTTACTTTTGCCTATTTGCCCAATGATAACAGCAAGTTTTTTGTCGACAAAGATTTGAATCTGATGGACTGGCTCCGTCAATTTGTACCGCCGCACGTTACAGATGTGGACGAACCCTTCCTTCGTGGGTTTTTAGGGAAAATGTTATTCAGCGGAGATGAAGTGATGAAGAAAGTGGGTGTATTGAGCGGTGGAGAAAAAGTGCGTTGTATGCTCAGTCGCATGATGTTACAGGATCCAAATGTAGTATTACTTGATGAACCAACGAATCATCTCGACCTGGAATCCATACAGGCATTTAATGAAAGCATGATCAATTTCAAGGGCGTTGTTGTAATGACGTCGCACGACCATACCTTTCTTCAAACTGTTGCCAACAGGGTACTGGAAATTACTCCGTCAGGTGCAATTGACCGACTCTCTACATTCGATGAATACCTTTCTGACGAGCGCGTAAAACAACTTCGTCAAACGATGTATTCACCTTCACAACTGGTGAATGCGTAATCTGGTTATGAGTTATGGGAAATGGGAGATGGGTTATGGAGGCAACCGCGGATCCTGAAAAATAGTCTTGTACATTCGCATACTGGCGCAGTCGGAGGCGCCTTGTAGTTGACTCAAACCTTTAAACTTTTACTGTTTGTCAGACAATCCCTACATCGTTCCTTCGGGTACCCGCATCGGGCATGTACATCTTAAAGTGGCGGATATTCCGCGTTCACTCAAATTCTATCATGATTTACTGGGTTTCGAGATTATCACCCAGTATGGGACAGACGCGGTTTTTATCTCTGCCGGAGGTTATCATCATCATATCGGGCTGAATACCTGGTACTCGAAAAATGCGCCACCTGCTCCACAGCATTCAGCCGGATTGTTTCATACCGCTATTCTTTATCCCACCCGCAGGGACCTCGCTTTTATATTGAAACGCCTGATTGATGCCGAATATCCGCTTACGGGTTTGTCGGACCACGGGGTTTCAGAAGCTATTTATCTGAATGATCCCGACGGCAATGGCGTGGAACTCTACTGGGATCGTCCACGCGAGTTATGGCCGGTGGATGAAAAAGGAAATATCACCATGTTCACAGAAGCGTTGAATGTAAAAAGTCTGCTGGCGGAGCTGGATCAGTGAGTGCACAATAAATGACCCGTTTCCGCATTTTAAGAAAAACCGTGTTGATTGACCAAATGGCTGCTTATAGGATTGATTTTCTGTGGGTTGTTGAATAAAGTAAGCGCCCAGCAGCCCGGTGTAAAACCCAAGGTTCCTTCCCCGATTACTTCGAATCTTCATCGTCGCTATTTACACATCGCGGGCAACTCCCAGAAGATGGATTCCCTGAGTATGGTGCCGGGCAGTCTGATCGTGTCGGGCATCTCCGATAGTGCCTATAAAATCGACTACGTACATTCCACGATCACCTGGATTCGGAAACCCAATCTCGACAGTGTACTGGTTCAATACCGACTGTTTCCTTATCAGTATAATAACACGGTGCAGCGGCTGGACTACAGTAAAGTGATGGATAAATTCATGATCCAGCCTTCGTCGTATAGTAAAGACGAAAAATACAATCAGGATAATTTTTTCAACTTCGGTAATATCGTTTACAATGGAAGTTTCGGCAGGGCCATTTCGTTTGGTAATGCGCAGGATGCGGTAGTTACTTCCAATCTGAATTTGCAGATTAGCGGATACCTCGCAGACTCTATAGAAATATCTGCTGCCATCACCGACAATAATATTCCCATTCAGCCCGATGGAACCACGGCGCAGCTCAGTGATTTCGATCAGATCTATGTTCAGTTCAAAAAGAAAAACTGGTTGCTGCGTATGGGAGATATTGATCTGCGACAGACCGACGATTATTTTCTTTCTTTTTATAAAAGACTACGAGGCGGAACATTTGAAACCATTTCCAAAATCGGAGACCAAGGACTTAATAAAGTAACATTCAGTGGTGCTATTGCCAAGGGAACATTCAACAAAAATATATTTCAGGGTGAAGAAGGAAATCAGGGACCTTATCGTTTGCAGGGAGCAAATAATGAATTGTATTTTATCGTACTGGCGGGAACAGAAAAAGTATATCTCGATGGCGCGCTGTTACAGAGAGGAGAGGATCAGGATTACACGATCAATTACAACACTGCAGAAGTCACCTTTACACCCAAACATTTAATAACTAAAGACAGTCGTATTCAGGTTGAATTCGAATATTCGAATCAGAATTATCTCAACGTGAATTTATATCTAGCCGATGTGGCACAGATCAACAAAGATCTTCGGTTGAGATTCGCTGTGTTCAGCAACAGCGATGCGAGAAATTCACCCATCAGTCAGACACTCGATCCAGGTCGTATTAAATTTCTGAATGAACTGGGCGACAGTATTCAGAATGCATTTTATCCGGTGCAGCCGCTGGACACAGGACAGAATGTAGGATCGATACTGTATCAAAAAATTGATACCACGTATAAGGCGGCCAACGGACTTGTGACCCATGATTCAATTTTTGTTGTTTCAGCAAACAAATCTGTTCCACTGTACAATCTTTCTTTTTCGGACGTGGGTCAGGGTCTCGGAAACTATGTGCTAAGTACGCAGGGACTTAATGGGAATGTGTACGTGTGGGTTGCGCCACAGAATGGAGACAAGCAGGGACAGTTTGAAGCAGCAGAATTTCTCGTTACTCCCAAGACGCAGCAGGTGATCACGGGTGGAATTGATTATAAGGTTTCGAAAGAAACAACCGTTACTGCGGATGTTGCGCGAAGTCGTTATGACATCAATACACTTTCAACAAAAGACAAAGAAAATGACGCGGGTAGTGCTGCTAAATTCACGCTGCAGAATTTTCATATATTGAAATCTATTCTGCCGAGATGGATCATGAGTTCTTATTTGTCGTACGAATACAATGATATTCGTTTTGCGCCACTAGAGCCCATTCGTCCTGTGGAATTCCTGCGCGACTGGGGACTTCCGCTGCAATCGCCGAAGGCCAATGAAACATTTTATAAAGCAGCATTTAAATTAACGGATACACTGAAAAACGAAGTTCATTATGAGCTGTCGGGTTATAATAGAAATCAGGATTTTTCGGGTATTCGCAACGTGCTTGGACACACGCTGAATGTGAACGGATGGCATTTCAATGATCAGGTAGCATTTACTATCGATCGCGGATCTATCAATAACGGATATCTGTTTCTTCCCACATTTGATATATCCAGAACGCTGAAAAAACTAGGTAACTATACGACGGGCATTAACTTTTCTGTTGAACAGAATGTGCAACGCAGCAAAGCGACGGATTCTGTTTCTACAGACAGTTATTCATTCAGTATTTTTCAGGCCTATCTGAAGTCGCCGGATAAATCGCCGAACAAATGGGGCATCAGTTATTTCTATCGTCAGGATGCTTATCCCTATGGAAAAAATCTCGCGCTTGCCAATCGCAGTCAGAATGTGAGTGTGACAACAGAACTCACAAAAAATAAAAATGAACAGGTGAGGATCAGTGCGACGTACAGGAATCTGCAGGTTATCAATGATAGTGTGAGTACGCAGCAGCCAGATCAGAGTTTGCTGTCACGCGTCGAATATTCCATGCACGAGTGGAAGAGTATGGTAACGGGCAACATGTTGTATGAAGTGGGATCGGGACAGGAGCAAAAACAAAACTACACCTATGTGGCTGTGCCGGCGGGAACGGGTCAATACACCTGGATCGATCTGAACGGCGATGGCATACAGCAGCTGAATGAATTTGTGTTGGCACAATTTACCGATCAGGCCACTTATATCCGTGTGTTCACGCCTACGAACGATTATGTAAAAGCAAACTACAACACGTTCAACTACAGTTTTACGATCAATCCGAGATTGTTATATGGGCCGAGGGCAACGGGATTCAAAAAGGTTTTGACTAACATGATCTTGCAGTCATCACTTCAGCTGAATCAGAAAGAACTAGCTACGGGATTTGTACAACTCAATCCGTTTAAGTCACCCTTGAATGATACATCGCTGATCAGCAGAAGTACGATTTTCGTGAATTCATTCTCTTATAACAAACTGGATCCGCGCTGGGGATTTGATGTCAGCAACAATCGCAATGTGTCGAAGGCGCTGCTGACGTATGGATACCAGACGCAGTCGCTGATTGAATGGACGGTACGTACGCGATGGAATATCAACAAAGCGTTTATACTGAATACCGTTTTTAAGGGAGGTACTAATTACCTGAATGCGAGTAATTCAAACTTCGACAGCAGCAACTACAGCATCAGTGAATATTCGATTGCTCCGGATCTGAGTTATACGAGAAACGCCAATCTGCGCATCAGTATTGGGTATATGTACAACCCGCAGAAAAATGCTGAGATGTACGGAGGACAAACTTCCTATTCCAGTTCAGTGAACACGCTCGTGAAATACAACATCGTTCAGACAACTTCTGTGCAGGCGAAATTCACGTTGAACAGTATTCAATACAATGGCACGACGAATACCACGGTCAGCTATATATTATTGGATGGACTGTTACCAGGAAAAAACTATATCTGGGGTCTTGATCTCACACGCAAGCTGGGTAGTTTTCTGGAACTCAATATCACCTATGAGGGCCGCAAGCCCGGTGAAGGTGGAGTGATTCACACGGGGAGAGCGAGCTTGAGGGCGATACTTTAAACGTTGGCCGTTGGCGGTTGGCGGCCAACGGCCAACTGCCAACGTTTTTACCTAGCTTTAAGATAGTAAAACGATAACGATGCCAGACAAAAATGTTTATGACGCCATTGTAATTGGTTCCGGAATCAGCGGGGGATGGGCCGCTAAGGAATTGTGTGAACTTGGATTGAAAACGCTGGTGCTGGAAAGGGGGAGAAGTATCGAGCATTTAAAAGATTATCCCACCGCCATGTATAATCCTTGGGATATGAAACACCGCGGTGAGAATACGGAAGAAATATTAAAAGCGAATCCTGTAATCAGCAAGTGTTATGCATTCACGGAAGACACGCGTCAGTTTTTTGTGAAAGATGCAGAGCATCCTTATGTGCAGGAAAAACCATTCGACTGGATCCGCGGTTATCAGGTTGGTGGAAAGTCCATTACCTGGGGCAGGGCATGTCAGCGTTGGAGTGATTTTGAATTCACTTCACCCAAACGATTTGGATATGCGATCGACTGGCCCATCAGATATAATGAGATGGCGCCCTGGTACGGGCATGTAGAAAGATTTGCGGGCATCTGCGGAAGTAATGACGGATTGGAAGCCCTGCCCGACGGTGACTATCTTCCCCCGTTTGAAATGAGTTGTGTTGAAACTGCCATTCAACAGAAAATAAAAGAAAATTATACAGACCGGTTTATGGTTCACAGTCGCTGGGCGCATCTTACAAAACCAAATCAGATTCATCTGGATCAGGGGCGCGGTCAGTGTCAGGCGCGCGATCTGTGCACGCGTGGTTGTCCCTTTGGCGGATATTTCAGTTCGGTATCTTCTACGTTACCCTGGGCAAAAAAAACGGGCAATCTCACGATCCGTCCTTTTTCAGTTGTTCACTCCATTGTATACGACGAGAAAAAGGGGAAAGCCAGTGGCGTGCGCGTGATTGACGCCAATACAAAAGAGTCAACCGAATATTTTGCCAAAGTCATTTTCGTGAATGCTGCCTGTCTCAATTCAAATTTAATTTTACTCAATTCAACCTCTTCGAGTTTTCCGAATGGATTGGGAAATGATAATGGGCTGCTCGGAAAATTTATGGCGTTTCATAATTATCGCGCTGGAGTAGGAGGTGAGTACCCGGGCTTTGAAGACAAATACATGTATGGAAGAAATCCTACCAATCCGATTATTGCAAACTACAGAAACCTGCACAAGAAAGACACGGATTATCTGGGGGGATTTTTGACTTTTGTGTATTCGCACAGAAACGCTGCTGCATTTGACAGAATGCCTGAAGGCATTGGGTCTGACTTTAAAAACAATCTCACTGAACCTGGTCCCTGGGCCGCAGGCATGTATATGCAGGGAGAAACGATTCCAAGAGAATCGAATCATCTTAGTTTGAGCAAGGATTTAAAAGACCCATGGGGTATACCACAACTGCAGACATCGATTGATTATGACGATAATGCCGACAAGATGGTGCTGGATTTTATCGCGCAGAGTTCAGAGATGCTGGAAAAAGCAGGCGTGAAAAATATTCATTCCCGCGACACCAAACAGGCGCCCGGCCTCGATATTCATGAAATGGGGGGCTGCCGTATGGGGAATGATCCCAAAGACTCACTACTCAATAAATGGAACCAACTGCATCATTGCAAAAATGTTTTTGTAACCGACGGCGCCTGTATGACAAGCACGGGCAATCAGAGTCCTTCCATTTTGTATATGGCATTTGCTGCGCGTGCGGCGAATCATGCGGTGGAGGAACTCAGGAAGCGGAATCTTTAGGAAAGTATGGGAGTATGGGAGTATGGGAGTGCAGTACAATCAACGGTCATCCGTCATCTGTCAACCGTCAACCCTGCACGTGCGGGGGTCAACTATCAGAACCTAATTCTCAAACCGCCTTGTACGGGAAGAGCCCAGAGACTGTAGGCGATCAGATCACTTTTGTTATTGAAATATTGACCGGTAAAAGATACTGCGAGACCGACCCGGCAGGAGAAGTAATAAGCCAGTGCGAATTTCAATCCTGCGGTAAAGTCGCCTTTCAAATTGGGACTTGTGGACAGCGTAACACCGTTGTCTACAATTTTTCCATTTAACGGTAGGGAGTAACCGAATCTCGGAGAAATACTCAGTTGCCAGCCGACTGGTTTTCCAAAATTGAATTTTCCAAATAGCTGAATGGGTATGATCGGTTTTCCCAAATACACCGTGTTATACGTGCCGGGAACGTTCCCCGGATAGGCAATATCGTCCTGATACGAAAGCACTACATATGACCCCGATAATCCCAGCTGAAACCAGGTTGCGAGAAATCTCGATATCTCAAACGTTGCGGTTGGTTGTCCGCCATTCGTTTGGGTGTGTTGAACAGGATCGTTTAATCTTGGAATGCTGTTCCATGAATTTCCACCTTCAAAGGAAATCTCCCATTTATTGTCGCAGGTAGGTTCAACTTTTGTTTCATGTTTATCGAACACCGTATCTGCGAGCACATAATGAACCGGATGAACGCTGTCGGTTTGTAAACTGCTGTCGCCAACCAACGGAATCCGCATTTGAACCAGGCTGTCCTTACAGAGATTGTACACTTTGTATCTGAGGGAGGAATCTACTTTTGCGGGTATTATCCTTCGATCCTTAAAATGAACCAGCGTGTCCTTATAACGGATAAGCTCATACGTAGTATCGTAAATGCGGCCTTTCTTATAGGAGGAGGTGATTTGTCCGCGATAATAATTCATCCTTAACTGTACCGGTCTTATAATGGAATCTTTTTCTGTTGGCACTGCAGTTACCGTAGTCCTTACCGTAACTGTTCTACAGCAGTTGCCGTTATTGGTACCCACACCTACAGCAGCACCGCCGCCCGGTGCGACAGCCACGTCTCCATTGGGATACCATGCATTACCACAAGTGAACAGAATAAACAGAAAACATCCGTTTTTATTAATGAGTTTCCATGCTTCAATTCCTTCAGGTGCTTCTCCTGCAGGATTTAGTATTACATAATCATAGTTGAGTTCACCATTGTCCTTATTGTAAAATCCAAGGTTACCGACAGTTCCCGGTGTTATATAGACCTTTTTTATATTTTTAGTATTGAGATCTTTATAGCCATTCCAGAACCCTGAATTGCGGAGAAGCAAATCAAATGCAGGGAACGTGCGGTTATATTTTTTCCGCTGATTGCTATCCTGTATGGATTTTATAAAAAGTTCAGGGGTAGTGATGCCGTTCTTTCTCTGAAGAAAGGGAAACTGGGGATGACGACCCAGCGTATCGGTAAATAGTTTGGGTTCATTATGTCTGTTAAACAGATAAAGCCTGGAATGGTGATAACAGGGCTTTTGTGCATACAGGGCACTACTCGCAATAACCAGAATAGCGATTATAAGGAAACGCATCAACAGGTATGTTTAAATAGGATGGTAAAGCAGGGGACGGTTCGCATTTAACGTAAAAAAGAATGTTTTCTTACTTTTTTACCTGTTAAATACTTCAATTTCAATGCCTGGTTTGACCAGGGAGAAGTATGTTATTAGCAACCTTTAGCATTGCGGCCAATGATATTTTTACATCCTGTTCCGTGGTAGCCCAGGAACTAACGCTGATCCTCATGGCTGTTTTTCCATGCCAGGTGGTTCCGCCGCACCAACATGTACCCTCGTCCTGGATTCCCTTAATAACAGCAAGGGTTGTAGCTGAATCACCGAAACTTACAAGTACCTGATTTAAGACCACATCATTTAATATATCAAATCCTGCGGCTTTTAATCCGTTGGCAAACTGACGTGCGGCGGCACAGTTTCTTTCAATGAGTTCAGCCAGTCCTTTTCTGCCAAGTGATTTTAACGCTGCCCAAACGGGAATACCACGTGCTTCTCTTGACATTTCAGGGACGAACTGAAATGGCTCTCTGTGATTTGTTTCAGGTAAATAAGCCGCAGTTGCGGATAGTGATTTAAATAAGGTTTCTCTTTTTTTTACGAAAACAAGTCCGCAATCGTAAGGTACATTTAACCATTTGTGTGCATCGGTAGCCAGTGAATCTGCCAGTTCAATTCCTTTCGTCAGGTGACGGGTTTCGGGAGAAACGGCCGCCCACAGCCCAAATGCACCATCAATATGAATCCAGGTATTTTCTTTTTTATTTCGGCAGATTTCTTCAATCGGATCAAAAGAACCCGAGTTCACATTACCTGCCTGAAGACAAATAACAGTTGGTCCTTTTGTGGCTGGTATTTTATTGGCTATCATTCTTCCCTGATCGTCTGCCGGAACTCTTATAATTCTTTCTCTGCCAAATCCCACCATATTCAGTGCCTTTAAAAGACTCACGTGTACTTCATCGCCGGTAATCACCGTGATTTCCGGGGCGTTGAACAATCCCTGTGCTTCCGCATCCCATCCAGCATTGCGAAGAAGTTCATGACGTGCACTGGTCAGTGCAGCAAAATTTGCCATGGTGGCTCCGGTTACAAAACCCACAGCAGTTTGTGATGACAGGCCCAACATTTCAATCAGCCAGGCGCTGCTAATTTCTTCCAGCAATGCAGATATAGGAGACATTACATACAAACAGCCATTCTGATCCCAAACAGTTGCCAGGAGTCTCGCCATCATAGCCGCAGGAAGCGAACCTCCGGTAACAAATCCGAAATATCTGCCACCAGTTGTTTTCACCGTTGCGGGTGATCCCTTTGAATCCAGCAGATCGAGTACTTCTTCGGGGGACATGGTATCATGCTGCAGGGGTTCGTTTAAAACTTGCAGTAGTTTAATTGACTCCGCAGAGGGGCTGACAGGATTTAGGCTTGTGCCTGATAAATAATTTTCAGCTATAGAAGAGAACTGATTGATGATATTCATAATGCAGGTAATTCTTTTCGGTAGGTATTTCAGTTACAACAAAGTTCTGCATTTTTATCAGCGTGTAAATAATAAAATGTTTCTCGGGATTATAATATAAGGTATCAAATAAGATTGTATCCAATTGATAAACCTCTGTAGGGATTGGCCAGGGCACAAAAAAAACTGTCCCGCCATTGGCGGGACAGTTCTATATAAGTAAGCCTTAACCCTTAACTAAATAGTCCACCTTTTTTTAATTCTTTAGTGTCTTCGCCGATTTTGAAACCATTGTGATAGATTTCAATTTTGTAGGCACCTGGTATGAATGCACCGGATTGTTTCCATGCAAACTGTACAGATTTTGTTTTACCAGCTTCGATATCTACTGGTACTTTAGCTGTGAAGATTTTATCTCCTTCATCGCGGCTGGCAAAAGTTCCTGAACCTAAAGCAGGTACAGAGATTGGTTTGCCATCCGGACCAGTGATACAAACATAAACGTCTGTCTGGCCAGTCTGAGCGATACGATTGTTAACATCGAAAGAGATAATCAGTTTATCAACTCTTTTAGCTGTAGTTGTAACTTTTTCTTTTCCGTTCTTCTGATCCTTTACGGGAACGACAGAAATGTTAGAAGCGTTCAGTGTAGAAGCGATATCTACTTTCTTTTCCAGATCATCTTTTTGTGATGTTGTAGTAGAAAGATCTGAAGTCAGTTTTTCTTTGTCAGCAGTTAGCTGAGTTTTGTCAGCTGTAAGCTGCGTATTCTGAGTAGTCAATGTAGCCACCTGAGCCTGAAGATCAGTGATCTTCGTATTCAGATCTGCAATCAGAGATTTCGCTTTATTCAATTCAGCCACCGTTGCGTTCTTCTTACCGAGGATTCCTCTGATTTCTGCTTTTTTCTTAGCGATATCAGAATTAGCGCCCGATAGCTGCGTCTGCAAGCGGTTGTTAGTGCCAGTTAGTGAATCCAGGCGAACGAGGGCGTCATCGAAATTCTTCTGTAATGCACCTTTTTCGTCTGTTACTTTAGCGATCTGAGTTTGCTGACTCTGCTGAACCTGTTCCTGTTTGTTATTGTTCCATAACAAATAACCCCAGGTTCCGAGGAATCCTGCAGCCAATAAACCGATAACCAGATTCTTAAAATCCTTTTTCGGTGGTTGACTTTGTGGCGTTGCAGATGGGTAATTGGTCGTGCTCATGGTTTGTACTTTTTATTTTAAAAATTGTTATTTTCTAAGGGAAACGCGGTTTAGAAAGGTTTCCGGTATGGAGTTAGTCTAAAACCGTGCCAATTTTACATTTATGCACTGGCTGTGCAGATTTTAACTACGCGTATATGATTGATAGTTAACTGGTTATGAGTTATGGGTTTTGGGTTTTGGGTTACTCTTCGAAGATCATACCCATTTCATTTAACATAAACCAAAACAAAATATCTTGCGAGCAAAAAATAGATTTTGACTCCGGAACTTATAATAAGAGAGTGGAAGAAAAAAAATTTCAAACCTGTTTACTGGCTGGAAGGAGAAGAAGAATATTTTATTAATGAGGTAATGGATTTCGCCGAGCATCAGATTTTACCGGAAGAAGAAAAAGCTTTTAACCTTTCTGTTTTTTATGGAAAGGACGCAGACTGGGCGAATGTTATCAATGCCTGTCGCCGGTATCCCATGTTTGCGGAGAGGCAGGTAGTATTGTTAAAGGAAGCACAACAGATGCGCGACATTGCGAAACTGGAACCTTATATTCAACAACCGCTGTCATCTACTGTGTTTGTTGTTTCTTATAAAGACAAAAAAGTAGATGGTCGTGGCAAGTTGGCCAAATTGCTGAAAGAAAAAGGCGAGCTGCTTTCCACAAAAAAAATGTACGACAACCAGCTGCCGGAATGGGTAACGGGCTTACTGCAATCGATGGGGCTTACGATTACCCAGATGGGATTGAGTTTGTTGATTGATCATATTGGTAATGATCTTACGCGGATAAAAAGTGAGATAGAAAAGATACATATCAATCTGGGTACAAGAAAATCGATCCATGAAGATGATGTAGAAAAATATGTGGGCATCAGCAAGGAATACAATGCATTTGAGCTTACTGCTGCACTGGTGAGGAAGGATATGGCGAAGGCATTGCGCATTATTCAATACTTCGACAGTAATCCGAAAGCAGGCCCCATACAGCTGGTTTTACCCTCACTCTATAGTTTCTTCAGCAAAGTATATATGATATTCGCTTTGGCAGCGCCGGACGAAAAAACAACTGCTTCTGCGCTGGGCGTGTCTCCTTATTTTGTAAAAGATTATTTACTGGCTGCTAAAAACTACGGTTTCACAGGTACCGAGAATGTATTGCTGTTGTTGCATCAATACAACCTGAAGAGTGTGGGTGTAGGAGCCATCAACACTGAGGATGGGGCCTTGCTCAAAGAACTTATCACGAAGATGATATGGCCTTAAATAGTATAAGAGTATAAGAGAATAAGAGTATAGGAGTATAGGAGTGTAAGAATGAGCAAGCCAATAAAGCACTCCTATACTCTTATACTTTCATACTTTCAGTTCTGTCTTCCGCGAGTTGGGCTTTGAGTTCGTCGAGTCCGCTGAATTTTATTTCGGATCGAAGGAATTTTCTTACATAGACTTTCAGTGTCTTTCCATAGATATCGCGGTTGAAATGAAAGATATTGACTTCAATGGTTCTTTTAGTTCCATCCACGGTTGGCCGGAAACCAATATTCATCATACCCCGATAAATTTTATCCGGTTCATCGGAAGATTCGACATCCACCACATAAACGCCATCGCCTGGAAGCAGTTTTGATTTTTCCAGAATCTGTAAATTGGCTGTCGGATAACCAATGGTTCGACCCAGCTTATTTCCTTCGGTCACTATGCCGCTGAAAAAATAAGTGTAGGCGAGCAGACTGTTAGCAATATCCATGTCACCCTGTTCAACGGCCTGGCGTATGCGCGTGGAACTCACTGAAATGGAATCCAGCACGTGCGCTGGTATTTCCATCAACTGATAATCGTAAATAGTTGTATGTAGTTTCAGTAGTTCGTAGTTGCCTGCACGACCTTTTCCAAAATGATGATCATACCCGATGATGAGCGTATGTGGTTTAAAATAACGAATTAGAAAACGACCGATATAATCTTCGGCAGATAGTTGTGCGAATTCTTCTGTAAAGGGGACGATCACGAGGTGATCGATGCCTTTATCTGAGAGTAATTCTATTTTTTCATCCAGTGTATTGATAATTCTAATTCCCGAATTTGCGTTGATAATTGTTCGGGGGTGTGGGTCGAAGGTTACAATAACCGTTTCGCCGTTTACTTCTGTGGCACGTTTTCTTAATTGGGAGATAATCTGCTGGTGACCTGAGTGGACGCCGTCGAAAGTTCCAATAGTTAATACAGCGTTGCGAAAATCGGGTAAGTGATTGGTATTCCTGTAAACCAGCATATTCAAAATCTGCAGCGAATTTATAAAATTGAATGGTATGAATTAAAATTTCTATTTTTCATTTGTCGGCTCTCCGATTCGATTAGCTTTGCCGCTGAATAAAACCAGGGTTTTATATGTCTCTTTACACCAGACGGGGTGTTTCGGCCCAGAAAGAAGAAGTGCATCAGGCAACTGCCAGTCTTGATAAGGGACTCTATCCTTACGCTTTTTGTAAAGTATACGAGGATTTTTTGGGGAAAGATGCAAACTGGATAAACATCATGCACGCCGATGGTGCCGGCACGAAGAGTATACTCGCTTATTTATATTGGAAGGAAACGGGAGACATTTCTGTATGGAGGGATATAGCCCGTGACGCCGTTGCCATGAACCTGGATGATCTTTTATGCGTTGGCATTTATGATAATCTGTTGTTTTCGTCTACGATTGACCGCAACAAATCGCGGATTCCAGGAGACGTGTTACGGGCAGTTATTGAAGGTACGCAGGAGTTTTTTGATGAAATGAAAGCGATTGGTGTTTCGATTCATTTTTTAGGAGGCGAGACTGCTGATGTGGGGGACCTGGTGAGAACGATTGCGGTGAACGGTACGATGACGGCACGTTGGCAAAAATCAAAACTGATTACCAATGAAAAGTTAACCCCCGGTGATCTGATCATTGGAATATCCAGCAGCGGAAAATCGTCGTATGAAAAAGTGTACAACAGTGGAATAGGCAGTAATGGGCTAACCAGTGCAAGGCACGATGTGCTGGAAGCCAGTTATGGTCATTATTATCCGGAGACGGTAGAGCCGGCGCTGGATAAAGATGTTATTTATACCGGAAGTTACAAAATGACCGACCTGATAAAAACAGAAACGGGCGAAGAATGGCAGGTTGGTAAGTTGTTATTGAGTCCCACGCGCACGTATGCACCTGTTGTAAAAGTGTTGATGGAGGATTATTTTAATCAGGTTCATGGTATGATTCATAGCAGTGGGGGAGGACAGACGAAATGTTTAAAATATTTACCGGGTCCTATGCGGATTGTCAAGGACAATCTTTTTAAACCTCCGGTCATCTTTGACCTGATCAGGAAGACTTCAGGTGCCGATGATCGTGAAATGTACCAGGTTTTTAATATGGGTCAGCGTCTGGAAATTTATGCCGATGCCGGTGCCTCCGAAAGCATATTAACAATGATCCGTGAATTTGGTCTTGAGGCAAAGATTATCGGGAGGATGGAAACATCGGAGAAAAAAGAACTGCTGATCGATACAGGCAAAAATCAAATTGGTTTTTAGTCAATTATTTCAGATCCTGATACCTCGCTTTTACCATTTGATACATTTTATTATCCTCACCCGGATCAGGTGCTACTATTTTCAGGTATTTTGAATAATATTTTTTAGCCGTCTGGTAATTTTTCAGGTGTGCATCGTAAATGCGCCCCTGATAATATAACATCATCGGATTTTTAAACAGATAATAGGCAGTATCATACTCACTAAGAGCTCTTCGGTATTTTCCGAGGGTCTCATAGTTTCGACCGAGGTTGTAAAAATACAATTCCGATGTTTTTGAGATGGATGAGCGAAGACATTTCTCGAGCAATTCATTACTGCGTGGCAAATTTGCCAGTTTTAACCAGCACATGGACTCATAATATATGATTGATTCTCCGGCGATGAGATCCGAGTCCATCATTTCACAAAGGGAAATACAATGCTGATATTTTTTTAAAGAATAATAAGCGAAAACAAGTTTATTTAAAATGGGTACCTGCATTTCGCCCAAAGCGACCAGTTTTTCACCCGGAAGAATCATGCCTGCGTAGTTTTTGGAATCATAGGAAGATTGAAAAAGTAATTTCAGCAAAGAGCTGTTCGCTGAATCTCTGACCAGTCCTCCTTTGAGTACACTATCGGCTCTGATGTAATTACGGTCGTCGATCAGGATGTCGGCATAAGCGGCGATATTTTTGTTATCGCCCGGTGAAAGTCTGTAAGCATGTTCATAAAAGAATCGGGCAGAGTCTTCCTCCCGGTTCTTTTTATAGATACCAGCGAGTATGCGATAATAAGAGGAGCGGCCCGGATTGATATGCGTGAGACGGAAGATGTATGTCTTGGCTTTATTGTAATTGTTTGCAGCTATTTCAATATTTGCCAGGTACTGATTTGCAGCGATGTTGTTGGAATCGGTATCAAAAATCTTTTCGAAATAAGGTCCGGCTTTTTCTTTCTCATCACTCATGTAGTGGGCATAACCCAGAGAATTCAGAACAAGTAGTTATTGGAATCCTTTTTATAAAAAGGGTTCAGGTAATCTACCGCGTCTTCGTACTGTTGATTTTGAAAATAATCGTTTATTTTTTCTTTATCGGGATTTTGTGCATCGGATTTCGCACATATGAATGCGATGATGAATACGATGAAAGCAGATTTCTTCATAAGGTAATCAGACGCGAAATAGATTAGTTCTGCGGTTCTAATTTATAAACGATGGGTTGCCGGTGATAAGAATCAACCGCAATTCCTTTTTGTTTTGCAGGCGTCCATTTACCACTTCCCTTAATAACGTTCATGGACGCTTCCCTCAACTCTTTAGGGCCACTTATTATATGAATATTGGTGAGATCTCCATTTGACTTTACGATGAACTCGGTTATAACCATTCCTTTTATTTCTTTTTGAACAGCTTCATCAGGATATTTCAGATTTTTTGATAAGTATTCGCACCAGGCGGCATATCCGCCGGGATATTCGGCTTCTACTTCTACCTTGGTGAACACCTTATTCCGGTCGATCCCTATATCAGTTTCTGCCGTAGAGTTTTGTGTTAAATCCATTTTACGTTTCAATTCTTCCGTGATCACTACAACAAATACTTTTCCGTTTTTTTCAGCTATTGTTATCAGATTGTTTTTTCTGTCTACATTTACGGCCTTTATATCATTCACATCAAGTTTGTTCATTGCTTCATACGTCAGTGTGTCGGCGGGTAAAATGATATCCGGCGAATTCTTCATTTGCGTTGAATAGGTATAGCTTTTTTGCATTGCATATTTTCGAATTCCTTCGAGGATATCGCGCGCAATTTTTTCCTCATTCTTTTCATCCAACAGATATTTCAAGTCTGAGGGATTGTCCATGTAACCGCATTCAATTAAAATGGAGGGTACCGTTGCTCTATTCAAAATCAGTATGTGGCTCCCATTATCAGCAGTTTGTTTTAACTGCGGTTCAATAGTATAATCGGATTTGATGGCGCTGGAAATTACGGATCCGAAACGAAGTGAACGCTGATACATCTGGTTTGAGTTTGGCGGAATAAAAATCTGGAAACCGGATTTGTCAGTCTGTGATTGCCCCTGATTTTCGTTTAACAAATTGGAATGAATGGAAATGAACAGATCGGCATTTTCATTTTTTGGAAGTGCCGCGATATATTCCAATGATTTTTTTAAATCTTTACTACCAGGGGTCTGGTCTGATTCTCTTGTCATGATCACTTCTACATTATATTCCGGTGAAAGAGACTTGATTTTTTTTGCAATCTCCAGGTTGATATTTTTTTCCAGCGCCCCATTTACCTGTGCTCCGACAAAATCACCTCCATGTCCGGCATCAATCACGACTCTGACTGTTTTAGGGGAGAATATCGAAAGTGGTTTTCCTTTGAAAGAAAAAACACCTGTTAATACAGCAATCAGTGGGAGGACCATCAATCTGCCTATAAAGGCGGTTTTGTATTTTTTGTTATTTGTCATCATGGCAATTCTTCTTTTTATCTGGTTTTTGAAAAATGGATGTGTAAGCGGAAGTGCGACTCCGGAAATTTTCAACAGCAGGAGACTCGCGTATGAATAAGTATCTGTTTTGGAAGTCACCCAGGCGTCGGCGGCGTATTCGTGAACAGTTTTTATTTCGTTTTTCAGCAAATGAAAAAAAGGATTGAACCAGCAGACAGCCGACAAACTCTCCAGCAAAACAATGTCCGTTGTGTGATTGTTTTTTACATGAAAGAGTTCGTGCAGCAGTACCTGACTGCCGGCTTCACTTGCGAGTTCGAGGTCTTTTCCCCAGAAAATAAATTTTAAAAAAGAAAAAGGCGTGCCTTTTTCAGTAACAAAATAGACGATGGCATCAGGTAGCTTAAGGTGGGGCTTTTCTCTACGCAATTGATAAATGAAATGTATAGATTTCGACAGGCGAATTAAAAGGATTATTGTAATCATTAAAGAAAAAAGCAACAACAGTCGTTGCCAGGATATGTCCGTACCCTGATGCTGGTGTGCATAAACGGTTACAGCTTCCTCCAGTTTTCCCTGTCCGACACCGAGTAAAATAATGGGAGAGCCAGAATTTGGTTGATTCCAGCATGTGGGCAGGTTAAAATGAAATAGCGGAAGTAATAAGCTAATAAACGGGATACTCATCAGGAAGTATCTGTTGAACGTATGGAGTGGCCTGTTTTTTAAGAACAAGCTGTAATAGGCAAAAAGTAAAGCTGAAATCAATATCGTTTTAACGAAATATAATAAGACCGTCATGGTTTGCTGTTTTTTGCTGATTGGATTTGTTGAATTAGGGCTTCGAGTTCGGCCTCACTCAATTTCTGGTCGCTGATGAATTGGGATACCAGTCGGGCGGGTGAGCCGTCGAAATAACCTTTAATCAGCTGGTTGATTGATTTCTTTCCATATTCTGTTTGTGAAATCATCGGCTTATACAGATTGTTACGGCCGTGTACACTGTATTCCACAAATCCTTTCTCGACCAGTATTTTCAGGATGGTTGCGATGGTATTGGAATGCGGTTTGGGGTCGGGCGTGGATTCTATGATTTCTTTCAGAAACCCTTTCCCGAGTTTCCATAAAACCTGCATTACCTGTTCTTCTGACTTTGTTAATGTTTTTACCATTACTTTATTTTGGTTGACGGATGACAGTTGACGGTTTACCGGAATTTGTTTTCCATAACCGCGTTTCTTTTTATTAAATATTATAACTAACTTATTAGTTTATATTCCAAATGTATAACTAATTAATTAGTTTTACCAAATATTATGTTTTTTAATTTCAGAAAGGTTATGAAGTTCCGCGATTGCGTGTTACTTTCGTGCCAGTACAGTGCGGAACAAATTTAATCTTACCCTTATCAACATTTCCGCCGATTGCGCTGTTATATCGTTGATTCATACCCAACAAAAGGATTGTCCACTTTTTATTATTACCAATTATGAGGCAACTTAAAATTGCTACCCAGATTACCAATCGCGATTCGCAGGCGGTAGAGAAGTATTTACAGGAAATTTCAAAGATCTCGATGATCACGCCGGAAGAGGAAACCATTCTCGCTCAGCGGATTAAGATGGGAGATCAGAAGGCTCTGGACAAACTGGCCCAGTCGAACCTGCGTTTTGTGGTTTCTGTGGCCAAGCAGTACCAGCACCAGGGTCTTTCCCTTAGTGACCTGATCAATGAGGGTAACCTGGGACTCATTAAAGCAGCCCAGCGTTTCGATGAAACGAAGGGTTTCAAGTTCATTTCTTATGCTGTTTGGTGGATTCGCCAGTCAATCCTCCAGGCTTTAGCCGAACAGGGTCGTCTTGTTCGACTTCCCCAGAATAAGATTGGTACTTACAATAAGGCCAATAAGGCATACATGGCTTTCGAACAGGAACACGAACGTGAGCCGAGTACGGAAGAGCTTGCTGAATTGCTTGAGATGAGCGAAACAGAAATAAACAATATTTTTCAGAGTAATACCCGTCACAGTTCACTGGATGCACCTGTTCATGAAGCGGAAGATGTAGCGATGGGTGATTTACTGGAGGGTGGCGATGATACAGATGACGATGTGATGAAGGATTCCCTGAGAGCTGAAATTCGCAGGGTATTGAAATCATTGAGTCCGAGGGAGGCTGAAATCGTAAATGCATATTTCGGTCTGGATGGCGAAAATGGTGTTACCATTGAGCAGATCGGACAGAAATACGACCTGACAAAAGAAAGAATTCGTCAGATCAAGGAAAGGGCGATCAAGCGTCTGCAGAAGGCGAGATACAGTAGTGCGTTGAAAGCATATCTGGGGTAATTATTGATTATTGATTTTTAATTATAGCCGTTCCGTTTATACCGGGACGGTTTTTTTTATAGCTGCAGACTGTCGTCTGGCCAACCTTCTGTTTAAACATTTACGATTAGATTTGCATTCCTTAAGCTTAAAGCCTAATGCCAAAAGCTTAAGGCTTAACGCCTAAAGCGGGATATCAGATATAAGTTTAGATTGAAAAACATGGATAACAGAGAAACAGAACACGTTCATTGTTTGATTATCGGGTCGGGGCCGGCTGGTTATTCAGCTGCGATTTATACTGCCCGGGCGAATTTGAAACCATTGCTTTACCAGGGCATCCAGCCTGGTGGACAACTCACCATTACTACCGAAGTTGAGAATTATCCGGGTTATGCGAATGGTGTTCAGGGTCCAGAGATGATGGTGGACTTTGAAAAGCAGGCTACCCGCATGGGTGCTGAAATTCGTTATGGAATTGCTACCAAAGTTGATTTTTCCAATCAGCCCTTTAAGGTTTGGATAGATGATGAAAAGCTAATTACTGCAGATGCTGTGATTATCGCAACGGGTGCAACTGCCAAATGGCTTGGACTTCCGAGTGAAGAAAAGCTGAATGGTTATGGGGTTAGTGCGTGTGCTGTTTGTGATGGATTTTTTTTCAAAGGAAAAGATGTGGCCATCGTTGGCGCTGGCGATACTGCCGCAGAAGAAGCCCTGTATTTATCGAAGCTTTGCACCAATGTGCATATGCTGATAAGAAGGAATGAAATGCGTGCATCGCAAATCATGCAACAACGAATTCGCGAAGCATCGAATATTAAAATTTATTGGAATACGGTAGTAGAAGAAATACTCGGTGAAAATAAAGTAGATGGCGTGCGTATTAAAAATCGGGAGACTGGAAATGTAGCAACCATTCCTATCCAGGGATTTTTTGTGGCAATCGGTCATGAACCGAATTCCGGGATATTTAAAGGTTGGATTGATCTGGACGAAACCGGATATATTAAAACAATACCAGGTAGTTCGAGAACAAACGTAGAGGGTGTTTTTGCTGCGGGGGATGTTCAGGACAGAATATACAGACAGGCAGTCACCGCCGCCGGCAGCGGTTGTATGGCAGCACTTGATGCGGAAAGATGGCTGGCGTTAAAACCAAATTAGTAATGGTAACAATCGAACTTCAGCAACTGATCTTTTATGAACATCATGGTATTTACGAAGAGGAAAGAAAAGTAATGAATTCCTTCGAAGTAAATTTGAGTGTATCCTATACCGAATCAGATTTTGTATTCGAAAAGATATCAGACACCATCAGTTATGTTAATTTATTTAAAATAGTACAGGAAAAAATGAGGGAACCTGTATTTCTTTTGGAAAAAATCTGCCAGGGTATTATCTTAAACATCAAACATCAATATCCGGCCGTATCTGACGTGAAAATCAGCATCTTTAAATTACAGGCACCCATAGAACATTTTGCAGGCAGGGTCGGGGTATCGATGCATCGTTCATTTAAGGATTAATCATGCACCGTACGCTTACTTTATTTTTTATCTTCTTTCCCTGTCTGCTATTTTCCCAGGACGCGGAACAATTACTTAGAGAAGCACAAGTTCAGGAATCACAGTTTCATGAAAACGAAGCGTTCCTGAAATATGCTGAGATTTTGAAAAAAGATCCCAACAATTTACTGGCGCTTTGGAAATGTAGTGAGCTCTGTTCAAGAATCGGAGCCAGACAAAACAACAAAGAAAAAATGCGACCCTATTTTGTGGCCGCAAGGAATTATGCAATGTCTGCGCTCCAGGTGGATCCTGTTTCATCCGAAGCGAATTGTGCAATGGCTTTTGCTCTTGGGAGGGTGTCGCTGGTGAGTGGAACCAAAGAAAGAGTGATGCTTGCCAAAGACGTAAAACACTATGCTGAAAACGCGGTGCGTCTGGATCCGGATAATTTCAGGGCTTATCATATTCTGGGCCGTTGGAATTATGAAGTGAGTGATCTCAACATCGCCGAAAAATCATTTGCCCGGGTTTTTTATGGTAAAATACCTTCAGGTACGCTTGAGGAAGCCATTGTGGACTTCGAAAAAAGCAGGTCAATTAACCCGGCATTTATTCTTAATTATCTGGAACTCGCGCGTTCCTATCACCGTACGGGGGAAGACAAAAAAGCGATTGCCAACCTGCATATTTTATTGGGTCTGCCCAATCAAATGTACGACGACACAAGAGCCAAAGTGATTGCCCGTCAGTTGCTTACAGAATGGCAATAATCCGACCGACCAGTCGTCAAATTGTAGTATTATTGCGATCCGTTTTATGAACATCAGACCAGATTTCGACATTCACAACGAAGATCCTCACGCTGAGGATCCAACACAATGCCGGCTTCTCATTGAAGTAGGATCCAGTTCGCTCATTTTCGTATTACTGAATGTACGGGGCATGCGACCGGTGGTTATACGTGTTTTTCAATGGCCTCAGGTAAGAACCAGTGAACCCGAAACCATTTTACGGAATATTCTGGAATCTGATCCGATACTGAGCAGGTTCGAGGCGAGTGAGACATTTCTGGTTTACAATTTCCCGGAAAGCAATCTGATTCCCGAGAAATTTTTTGGGGCCGATATGACGAGGCCCGTAACTGATCTTATTTACGGCGATCTGAGTAATGATCTGGTACTGGAGGAAAAAATTCCCTGGTTTGAATTTCACAATGTATATCGTGTTCCCGCACAGACACATTTTCTGATGCAAGAAAAATTTAAAAATGCCCGATTCTGGCATTTTTACAGTCTCCAGCTTAAATGTTTTAAAATGTTTACGGCAAAGGAAGAAGCTGTTTATATGAAAGCCTTCTTTTATCCCGATAAAATGATGTTGATGGTTTGCAAGGGCGGACAACTTCAGCTGATTCAGCATTTTACTTATCTGGATTCAAAAGATGTGTTGTATCATCTGCTGAATTGTTGTCATCAGCTGCATATGAGCAGAGGAGAGTTGGTGCTGGAACTTTCAGGAATGATAGAAAAAAAATCAGCTTTATACGAAGACCTGGAATTATACTTTCTGAATATCCGGTTTGACAGTATGGAAGACAGTATCAAACTGACCGATGAGTTGATGCAATATCCGAATCATTTTTTCTCTTCCTTGCTGAAAATGACGATATGCGTATAATTGGAGGTGAATGGGGTGGAAGAAAAATTCATCCGCCTTCAAAAATGCCTTTTACCCGACCTACTACTGATATTGCCAAAGAGGGACTGTTTAATATTATTCAATCCAATCGCGCACTGGATGGTTTGAAAACACTCGATCTATTTGGAGGAACCGGCAGCATTAGTTTTGAACTGGCTTCCCGTGGTGCAGCTGATCTCACCATCGTTGAAAAAGATCCGCAAATGCTTGATTTTATCCGAAAAACTTCGGAGCTGCTGGGACTGCAACAATTGAAAGTAATTTCATCAGATGTTTTCCGCTTTTTAAAAAATAATAAAGAACAATACGATTTTATTTTTGCAGGACCACCATATGCACTCGAAACAATTGATCTGTTGCCTGATTATATCATAAAGGGAAATTTATTAAAAGAAGACGGTTGGTTTGTGCTTGAACATACACCCCGAAATCGTTATAAGGATTATCCTCTTTTTGTTACAGAAAGAAATTATGGGACAACTCTTTTTTCCATATTTATCAACAAAAAGAAATGAGACCTCTATTCGTCAGTGGCATTGGTACCGGCATAGGAAAAACGATTGTTGCAGTTGTAATTACGGAAGCCATTCGTGCTGATTACTGGAAACCCATACAGGCAGGTTTTGAAACGGGAACAGACAGCGAACTCGTGGCTTCACTGATTAGCAATAAAGAAACTTTTATTCATCCGGAAACATACAAACTTGAGATGGCAGCTTCGCCACATATTGCTGCGCGGAGGGAAAACCTCCGTATAGATATCGAAAAGATTGTGCAAGATTTTGAAAAAATGAATCACCAGAGGCCATTGGTAATCGAAGGTGCCGGCGGGCTTATGGCGCCCATCAATGACAGGGAATTTGTTATAGATCTGGTAAAAAAATTGGATGCCCACCTGATTCTGGTGAGCCGGAACTATCTGGGCAGCATCAATCATTCGCTGATGAGTGCGAAAACCTGCGAATCATACGGGATTATTCCGGCAGGATGGGCTTTTAATGATAACTATCTGGATTACGAAAATGAAATCGTCGGCTGGTCAGGATATCCTGCGCTTTTTTCATTATCGGCGATGGAATTCATTACGCGCGCGTCCGTTTCAAAAGCTGTTGAACGTATTGATTTGAGTTATCTTTATTCCCTTTTATGATCAACCTCAACTATCCACTATTAAAGCCGGTAAGGATGCTGATGCTTCCTTTTTCGCTGGTATATGGATTGGTCGTTTACATTCGAAACTGGTTATTCGATAGAAATATTTTACGGTCAGCAACATTTAATCTTCCGTTGATATGCATTGGAAATCTGGCTGTAGGAGGTACGGGCAAATCACCCATGGTTGAGTTGCTTGTAAGTAAACTCAAAAAAGATTTCTCCGTTGCCATACTCAGTCGGGGTTATAAAAGGAAAACTTCAGGTTATACGCTGGCAACCGAAACGAGTACGGCGTTGGAAATTGGGGATGAGCCAATGCAGTTTTTTAATAAATTTCCTGATGTAACGATTGCCGTAGGGGAAGAGCGGGTGGTGGCTATTCCGCAGCTATTGCACGATAAACCCAACACCCGGGTTATCATACTGGACGATGCATTTCAACACCGGTCAGTAAAAGCCGGATTTAATATACTGCTTACCGACTATAATAATTTGTTTACGCGTGACTGGTTCCTGCCAACGGGCGACTTAAGAGATCAGCAGAAAAGTGCGAGACGGGCAAATATTATTGTTGTGACGAAATGTCCGCCGGACCTTTCTCTTGCAGAGAAAAATTATCTGACCAGAGAAATTAATCCGCGTGAGGGACAGCATATTTATTTTTCTGCTATTTCATATGGTAAACCATATCATATCGTTACACATGAAACCTGGACTGCGGGTAAAACGACTGAAATATTATTGGTGACGGGCATTGCCAATCCCACACCTCTTAAGAAACACCTGGAAGAAAAATTTAACGGGTATGATGAGATGGCTTTCAGTGACCATCATATTTTTACTATTGATGATTTGAAAAATATCCTCAGGAAATTTGAACAGATCCAGTCGCCCGGTAAAATATTACTGACGACGGAGAAGGATGCTGTTCGGTTGCAAAAATTTTCACAGCAATTGCGTGCATTGCCATTTTTTGTGATGCCGATAGAACCGGTGTTTTTATTCAATGAAGAGCATCAATTTACACGCTTAATCACTACATTCATTCAGGAATTTCCTGAACAAGTATAAGCGTATGGGTCATAAAAACACAGACAAAAAGAAAAGAAAGTCGGGCGTTCAATTACACAAAGGTATTTTGGAAGTCACGCGTTCGGGGATGGGATTCGTGGTATCCAAGGGACTCGACCGGGATATACTTGTTCGCCCCAATGACTTCAACACTGCCATGCACGGTGATTCGGTACTCGTGAAAATTACGCAGTCAAAAGGTGGTAACAGCAGGGTACAGGGCATCGTGGAATCTGTTATAGAAAGAAAACAAACAGAATTCCCTGGTCATATTCAGATGGGTGAGGGATTTGGATTTTTCGTTGCAGAAATGTCAAGACCCATGCCGGATGTTTATATCCCATTGAACAAACTGAAGGATGCAAAAAATACCGACCGTGTGATCGTTCGAATCACGGATTGGGGTAAGAATAAAAAGCCACAGGGAGAAGTGATACAGATTTTAGATGAGGCGGATGAGAACGACCGCGTGATGAAAGAGATTCTTCTTGAAAACGGATTTACGGTAGTATTTCCTGAAAAAGTGCTGGACGCGTCGGCCAGACTTCCGGAAGCTATACCTGCAGCGGATTTGGAAGGCAGGAAGGACTTCAGAGAAGTGCTGACCTTCACGATTGATCCCCTGGATGCCCGTGATTTTGATGACGCCATTTCTTTTCGCAAATTGAAAGACGAGATATTTGAAATTGGAGTACATATCGCGGACGTGAGCCATTATGTTAAACCAGGAACTATGCTGGATGATGAAGCATATGAAAGAGCAACATCTGTTTATCTGCCTGATCGTGTAAATCCCATGTTGCCTGAAAGAATTTCCAATGAACTCTGTTCGCTGCGGCCGCATGAGGACAAACTTTGTTTCTCCGCTGTTTTTCATATTACGCAAAAAGGTGAAGTGAAAGAATACTGGCTGGGCAGGACCGTGATTCATTCCAACCACCGTTTTGCGTATGAAGATGTTCAGCAGATAATCGATAACAAAACAGGAGTATATGCCGAGGAAATTGCAATTCTCCATGAGCTGGCACAGCGTTTCAGAAAACAGAGAATAAAAAAAGGAGCCATTAATTTTTCATCTGTGGAAGTAAGATTTAAACTGGATGAAAAAGGAAAACCTGTGGGCATATTGGTAAAGGAAAGCAAAGAATCCCATCAACTGATTGAAGAATTCATGTTGCTGGCAAACAGAACAGTGGCAAGTCATGTTGCTAAAATCAAAATCAAAAAGAAGCCTATTCCTTTTCCTTACCGGGTGCATGATACACCGGATAAAGAAAAACTGGCGCCTTTTGTTGAATTTGCAAAAAAATACGGACATGCATTCGATACCAAATCACCGGAAGGCATTTCAGCTTCCTTTAACCTCATGTTAAAAGATGTGAAAGGTAAACCCGAACAACACGTGCTGGAGCAGTTGGGTATCAGAACCATGGCCAAAGCTATTTATACAACGGATAACATCGGTCATTACGGATTGGGATTTAGTAATTACTGTCATTTTACTTCCCCTATCCGAAGATACCCGGATGTGCTAACGCATCGTATTCTGCAGGAAGTATTGGATGAAGAAATCCAGATTCATAAAAATCTGGAAGAGCAATGCCGGCATTGTAGTGAAAGGGAGCGCGCTGCGATGGATAGTGAAAGGGCGGCTAATAAGTACAAACAGGTAGAATACATGAAAGACTTTGTCGGGGATGATTTTGAAGGGGTGATAAGCGGCGTAGCAGCATTTGGTTTTTGGGTAGAAACGGTTGAACAGAAATGTGAGGGACTTGTGAGTCTAAACAGCCTGATGGAATATGATGATTTCCGATTGATCGAAACCGATTACGCGCTGGTCGGCAAACGTAGTGGAAGAAGGTTTCGAATGGGGGACAAAGTAACCATTAAAGTTGTTTCGGCGAATCTGGCCAAACGACAACTCGACTATGAGTGGGTGTTGAAAGCATAAGAAAGTGTGAAAGTGTGAGCGTGTGAGAGTGTGAGAGTGCACGAAGAATAGATTTCGAAATTGATAATTAAATTCATAATTGATTTTGCGCTTTCAGGAATTATCTAAAGAGTTCAATTCATACTTCAGCAAAAAACATTTTCCGGATAAGCCTGAAAGGCTTTATGGTGCCGCGTCATATATGCTTGAAGACGGCGGCAAAAGAATCAGGCCGGTACTTTGCCTTATGGGCAATGAGTTGTTTAGTCCAATTAAACCTGAGGCGTGGAAGATCGCGTGCACACTCGAGTTGTTTCACAATTTTACACTTATCCACGATGATATTATGGACAAAGCGCCTCTGAGAAGAGGAAAAGAAACAGTCCATGCAAAATATGATGATTCGACTGCGCTGCTGGCCGGCGACGTGATGTTGCTGCAGGCATATGAATATCTGAATGAAAGCGGATCGGATAAAATAAACGATCTTATCCGTTTACTAAACAAAACAGGAAGAGAGGTTTGTGAAGGACAACAGATGGATATGGATTTTGAAAATGAAGCATCCATCGAACTGAGCCAGTATCTTTTCATGATCGAATTGAAGACGGCCGTATTTCTGGCTGCCAGTCTGGAGATGGGTGCCATTGTTGCTTCCGCACCTGTATCCGATCAGCGGCATATTTATGAATATGGAAAAAATATCGGTCTTGCTTTTCAGATACAGGACGACTGGCTCGATAGTTTTGGTGATTTGTCAACTTTTGGAAAACAAATAGGCGGAGATATTCAGTCCAATAAAAAAACTTTTCTTTTGGTTAAGGCACTTGAAAAAGGAAATGCCGAACAGAAAAAAATAATCCGTGATCTACTTTCCTCATCTCCATCTCAAAAAATTGAGCGTATGATTGAAATATATCGCAGATTGGGAGTGGATCATGAAGCACAATCAGTAAAAAAACAATATATGGAAACCGCTTTTAATCACCTGCAGGAAATAGCGGTTCCCGAAGAAAATAAAAAGGCATTAAGAGATCTCGCTGTGTATTTAATAGAGAGGGATATCTAAAATAATGTTTGTTCTAGACCAGATAAGTTACCCCCTCGAGTGCCAGGTCCGTATTGGGAAAAATTTCCCTCGTTTCTCTCTCAAATTCATCCAGACTATCATATTTGGAACTGAAATGACCTATGAGAAGTCGCGTTACATCGGCCGTTTTAGCAATTGATGCTGCCTGAGTCGTTGTACAATGAAATCGCTTCCCTGCTCTTTCTTCCAGATCTTTCAAATACGTGGTTTCATGATAGAGCATATTCACTCCTTTTACCTTTGAAGCGATATCAGGATTGTAAATTGTATCTGCCGAATAGGCATATGATTTGGGTTTCGGTGCAGGCTCGGTGACATTGGTGTTTTCGATGATTAAGCCGTGCTTATCTTCGTAATTTTCGCCCCATTTCAGATGCTCAAAAAAAGATGAAGGGATGCCCGCTAACCTGGCTTTTTCAGGGTTTACCCTTCTGGGCGCCCGTATTTGCCGGAAAATGAAGCCCCAGCATTCTATCCTGTGAAATACTTTGAAGCAACTCACCTCATAACGATTGTCTTTTACTATAATTCCTTCCTTATTCAGTGGCTGGAAGTGCAAATTGAATGGGAGCTGTGTATCTGCCACTTTAAGCTGCAGATTAAAAATTTCAATTAATTCCGCGGGCCCATATAAGTTAAGGTCCTGATGACGTCCCAGCAAGCCCATGCTGGTGATCAGACCGATGAGTCCGAAGTAGTGATCTCCATGGAGATGGGATATAAAAATGTGGTTGATCCGGCTTCTGCGGATCTTGTATTTATTCATTTGTGTTTGTGTCCCCTCACCGCAGTCGACCAGGAATAAGTGATCATCGAGGGTGATCACCTGGGCGGTGGGGTGCCTGTCGAAAGCCGGTATGGCAGAATTATTGCCGAGAATTGTAACTGCGAGCACAGGCTTGATTTAGGTATGATCGAACGGTCGGAAACGGTTGTTTCCGGATATCTGCCGAAAAATAATACAAAAAGTAATAGGAAAGAGATTTGATCGTTAGCATAATATCCGCACCCTCTGAATCAGTCCGTAAACTCCCTTTCGATTTCTTCCATGAATATGATATCAGAAGCTTCACTCTGTGTGGGGGCTATCTGCAATAATTCAAATTGTTCATTTTGTTCGAAATATTTTTTAACGGAAGGTTGTAATTCGCAGAGAACAAATGAAGCACGGTTAGTGAAAAAGAGGTTTCTTAATTCGAGGAGAACGTGAGCAGCAGCAGAATCCATTTTTTGAATGTCTTTTAAATTGAGGAGTAGATTTTTTACATCCTGTGTTAGGAAAGGCTCGCAAAGATGCTGAAGTGCTGCTGTCATATTAGCAGCCAAAATGGGTTCAAGTACAGTAATGGCATGGAATTTCCCGTTGGTACTAATTTTGACTTTCATTTCAACCGGCATTGTTAACATACGTTAATAAACCATGGAAAACAGTAATCAAAAATATTCGTTATTATTGTATTAAGCTCAATTAGTTAAAAATGGATAATAATTTTTCGGCCCAGGTTAAAGAGATTATTTCGTTCAGCAGGGAAGAAGCCTTAAGGTTAGGAAACGATTTTATCGGTACAGAGCATTTGCTTCTGGGGCTGATCAGGGAGGGCGACAACACGGCGGTTCGCATCCTGAAAAGTTTCAATGTGGACCTTTACGAACTCCGCAAAGAGGTGGAACTAGCTGTAAAAGATAAGACGGGGAAAAACATTGCAAATATTAACAGTCTTCCGCTTACCAAGCAGGCGGAGAAAGTAATCAGGGTTACGGTACTGGAAGCGAAAGCTTTGAAGAGTCCGACTGTGGAAACTGAACACCTGATGTTGTCTATTCTGAAAAACAAAGAAAACATCGCAACTCAAATCTTAAATCAATTCGACGTGGATTACGATTTATTCAGAAATGAACTGGGTGTTGTTAAAAGTAATGATACCCGAAGCGAATATGCTGAAGAGAACGATGACGATTTCGATGATGAAAAGAAATATGCACAGCAGAAAGCGCGTCCTGCCGGAAATGCAAAAAGCAAAACTCCGGTACTGGACAATTTTGGAAGGGACATAACGCGTCTGGCGGAGATGAATTCTCTGGACCCCATTGTAGGGAGGGAGGAAGAAATCGAAAGGGTTTCTCAGATCCTGTCTAGACGCAAAAAAAATAATCCGATTCTTATTGGTGAACCCGGTGTAGGTAAAACAGCCATTGTAGAAGGCCTTGCGCTTCGTATTGTGCAGCGCAAAGTATCCCGTGTTTTATTTGACAAACGTGTGATATCACTGGATCTGGCAGCACTTGTTGCCGGCACTAAATATCGCGGGCAGTTTGAGGAACGCATGAAAGCGATCATGAACGAACTGGAAAAAAACAGGGATGTGATTTTATTCATTGACGAAATACATACGATCGTCGGTGCCGGAGGCGCTTCAGGTTCACTGGATGCTTCTAACATATTCAAACCTGCTCTTGCAAGGGGCGAACTGCAATGCATAGGCGCTTCCACGCTGGATGAGTACAGAATGTATATCGAGAAGGATGGTGCGCTGGATCGTCGTTTCCAGAAAGTAATGATCGATCCACCGAGCGTTGATGAAACAATTCAGATTTTGGAAAACATCAAATCCAAGTATGAGGATTATCATAACGTAACGTATTCAGAAGAAGCCATACTTGCCTGTGTTAAGTTAAGCGACCGGTATATGACAGACAGACTGCTTCCTGACAAAGCAATCGATGTATTGGATGAAGTAGGTGCCAGGGTTCATTTGAAAAATATAAATGTTCCTCAAAATATCGTTGAATTTGAAAAGAAAATAGAGGAAGTTAAAAACGAGAAGAACAAGGTTGTGAAGAGTCAGAAGTTTGAAGAAGCTGCGTCTCTGCGTGATGCAGAAAAACGTTTGCAGGAAGAACTGGAAAAAGCAAAACTCGAATGGGAGGAAGAAAGCAAACATCGGAGATATCCCATCGATGAGGAAAATATTGCAGAGGTGGTAAGTATGATGACGGGCATTCCTGTGAAAAGAATGGTACAGGCAGAAAGTGAGAAATTAAAAAATATGTCTGTCGACATGGAGTCGATGGTGGTTGGACAAAATGAAGCGATATTGAAAGTGGTAAAAGCCATCCAGAGAAATCGTGTTGGACTAAAAGATCCGAAGAAACCTATTGGAACATTTATATTCCTGGGACCCACAGGTGTTGGTAAAACAGAACTTGCGCGTGCTCTTGCCAGGTATATGTTCGATTCAGAAGATTCGCTGGTGCGTATTGACATGAGCGAATACATGGAAAAATTTACGGTGAGCAGGTTAATTGGCGCGCCTCCGGGATATGTAGGATATGAAGAGGGTGGGCAGCTAACTGAAAAAGTGAGGAGAAAGCCATACAGTGTCATTCTGCTGGATGAAATTGAAAAGGCGCATCCTGATATATACAATATCTTGTTACAGGTATTGGATGATGGTCAACTCACAGATGGTTTGGGAAGAAAGATAGACTTCAAGAATACATTGATTATTATGACTTCTAATATCGGAGCCAGACAACTAAAGGATTTTGGCGATGGTGTTGGATTTGCAACTTCGGCAAGAACGGCTAATGCTGATGAAAATAACAAACAGGTTATTGAAAAAGCACTCAAGAGAACTTTCAGTCCTGAGTTTCTGAACAGGGTTGATGATATAGTAATATTCAACTCACTGACAAGAGAAAATATTTTCAATATCATTGACATCCTGATGAAGGGAGTTATGAAGAGACTTATACAGCTTGGGTTTACATTGGAATTAACAGCCGAAGCAAAAAGTTTTATCGCTGAAAAAGGGTATGACCAACAATTCGGTGCCAGGCCGTTACACAGGGCCATACAGAAGTATCTGGAAGATCCACTGGCAGAAGAGATACTGAACATGAGTATCAAGAACGGTGATGTGATGATCGCAGATCTGGATAAAGCGGAATCGAAGATTAAGTTTACATTGAAAGAAAAAGAGAAAGAGGCTTCGGAGGTTTAAAGAAGGATGATTTCTATATATTATTTGCCACGGCGCACGGAAATTTCCGTGTTTCCGTGGCAAATCTTTTATTTGCAGTACGGTAATTGTTATGTCTGAAAAAAATATCATTATAACTATCGACGGCTGGTCATCCTGCGGGAAGAGTACTTTGGCCAGGCAGCTTGCTTCAAAACTTAAATACACTTATATAGACAGTGGGGCCATGTACCGCGCCATCACGCTGTATTTTTTACGAAACCACGTTGACTGGACAGATTCGAAAGCCGTTATTAGCGCGCTTGCTGATATTAATATTGAATTTGTGCACAATGAAATCTCAAAGAATTCTGAAATACTATTGAATGGTGAAAATGTTGAGTATCTGATTCGCGACCTTGTAGTAGCAGAAAAGGTAAGTGAGGTAGCAGCCATTAAAGAAGTTCGTGAATTCGCAGTAAAACGGCAACAGTCGCTGGGTCGCAATCGTTCCATAGTTATGGACGGGAGAGATATCGGTACGGTGGTTTTTCCGAAGGCGGAACTGAAAATCTTTATGACTGCTGACAAAGCAGTCAGGGTTGAAAGACGATTTCGGGAACTCTACCAAAAGAATCCAAACATATCAATTGAAGAAGTAAAAAACAATCTTGAAATGAGAGATTATATCGATTCTCATCGCGAGATTAGTCCGCTCAGGCAGGCCAGGGATGCTATTGTTTTAGACAATTCCAACTTATCTCCCCAGGAGCAATATCACCTCGCCCTTAAATGGGCGATGGAAAGAATCAGGTCGTAAAAAAACGAATAAAAAAACCGTCCCGCTAAGCGCCGGACGGTATTACCAGATTTGACTCCAGTTATTCTTTAGTTATTTGCTTTGCTTAATTATTGTTAGCATTTGCCTTACGCGCACTCTTCATTGTAGGTACAATGATAGCTGCAACTAAAAGTGCAACTCCTCCGATAACCTGCGTGCCGGTTAAAGAAGAATCATTAGAACCAGAAGCTGCTAAAACAGAAGACTGGGAAATAACAAAAACGAATGCAGTTGCCAGAGTATAGCTGGTAGCTTTAAGTAAATTTTTCATTGAGGTTTTTTTAGTTTTTCAATTAATGAGTCAAAATTATATCATTTTTTCATTATTAACTACTATGTACCAATGCGTAACGTATTGTAAAACAGTATATATAAATTTTATTGCCGGATTTTATTTATTCATTCGGACTCATTTTAAAAAAAAGTATGTATTAACTACACTAAGCCCTGTCTGTTTGCTTTTGCCACCAAATATGTGTGTTTTTTATTTTAAAGATATTTTCAACTTTTTTATGAATTCAGGCGATTTTACCATTAAAACTGCATTATCTATGTTGTGTAGAAATAAAAAAGCCGTTCCGCTGTAAGCGGAACGGCTTTGCATTGGGCTAATAATTATTCCAAATAAGGACCCATTACTATTGAGCAGGATACGCTGAAGTACCATGGTCAAACATATCCAGACCGCCCGGACCTGTTTCACCTTTTTCTTCTACTCTTAAATTATAAGGGTGGGGTAGCTGTTTTATGAGCCACATCATAATAAATGTTACGACGAAAGTTGCAATGGTGATAATAGCACTTCCAACAAATTGCGCCTTTAAAACTCCTATACCTCCTCCGTAAAATAAACCTTTAACAGGTGAAGAAAGGTCGGCCCCAGTTGGACCTGTAGCTCCAAACCCTGCTGCAAATAATCCGAGGGACAATGTGCCCCATATACCCGCGAAACCATGTACAGCTACCGCTCCAATTGGATCATCTATTCTGAGATATTCCAGGAGATTCACACCAATCCACACCACTATACCTGCAACCGCACCAAGAAGTACTGCGCCGAGCGGGCTAACCCAATAGCATGGACAAGTGATAGCGACCAGACCGCCCAAAAATCCATTCACTGTATATCCGAGGTCGAATTTTCCTTTTGTATCACCGAACCAGAGAGCCATATACATTGCTGTCATACCCGCTGCACAAGCCGCAAGCGTAGTATTCGTTGCAACGCGTCCTATACCATCAGCATCCATAGCTGATAATGTGCTTCCCGGGTTAAAACCATACCATCCAAACCAAAGGATAAAACCTCCTACGGCTGCTACAGTCAGATTATGAGGTGCAGGCATACCACCACCATCTCTTTTGAATATGCGTCCAATTCTTGGTCCAAGAACCACGGCTCCTGCAAGAGAAGCAATACCTCCGATGGTGTGTACAACTGTTGATCCGGCAAAATCTCTGAAAGGCTGACCCAGACTTGGCAGGAACATGCCAGTGCTTCCCATTGTTGCAAGGAATCCGTCTGGTCCCCAGGCCCAATGTCCGATGATTGGATAAATAAATCCGGTTATACCGATACTGTAAATGATATCGCCTCTGAAAGCGGTACGTCCGATCATTGCTCCGGAAACAATGGTAGAACATGTATCAGCAAATGCGAATTGAAAAATCCAATGTGCCAGAAGTGGAATGCCTGTTGTTTCATAAGTAGCAGGTCCGCCCTGTAAGAAAAACCAATTCATTCCTATAAAGCCATTTCCATGACTGAACATGAATGAATACCCGATTGCGTAAAAAAGCAGTCCACACAAACAGGTATCAAAAATACATTCCATTAAAACATTCACTGTTTCCCTGGCCCTTGCAAAACCAGCTTCCAGCATTACGAATCCTGCCTGCATACCGAATACGAGGAACGCCGCAACGAGTGTCCACACCGTATTAATTGAATTCATTTGAGCAGTTTCATGGGCAGTGTACGTATCTCCTGCCAGTGCTTTCGTTGCCAGTAAAGATGGAATTAATCTCATTGCTGCGAGCACCACAAGTAATCCGATAATTTTTCCACCGAAGATTCCAATTCCGATTTTCCATTTCTGAGATTTGGTTAGTGGAACGCAAATGGAAGGCGTTGCTGTTTTGCTGATGTTTTTTAGGAATAGCATAGTTGAGTTGATTGAAATTGAGTAAATGATGTATTCAAATACCTGTCAGGTTCCGGCCATATAAGTTTTTGAATATTTGTCAAACCAAAAATTTTATTAAAAGACATAAGTTGCTGCAAGTAGTGCGGAAAACGTACTCTTGGATGTTGGTCCCGTAATAAACGTGTCGGAATTTTTGTAAAACGCATCCACACTTGAATTATCAAGACGCAACTCCGGCATGACGGTTAATTTGCCCAGATGTATCTGACCAGTTAATGTATATTCCATATAGTTTCCAGTCATCAAAGGGAATACTGCAGTACCGTCTTTGTTGTCGAAGTATTCTGCTCTGAGTGTTGCGCCAAACACCGGGCTTGGGTCAACATTCAGATAAAGAGCTGCTCCCCAAAAATTACCGGTAGTAGAATTTGAATCCTGTTTGATAATCTGATCGGTTGCATTAAAACCAACACCAAATTTATCCGTAACAGTACCTGTCAACACAAGATCAAACTGATTTAAAGAGGTATAAGCGGAATTATGGCCTCCCTGATAATTCAGGTAGAATTTCCATTTGTTATCGGGTGTTGCAGTGCTCAACTGGGCAATGGCCATTTTCTGTACGGCTGTTGTAGTTGAATTGTCAGTGGGATTGGATATACCCACCATGATGGCCGTTTTCCCGGCGATAGCGATGTCAGCTTTAATTCCTGTATTAAAGAACGGACCATAGGAAAACATGTAACTCATGGAGTAGTTCCTGTTTGAAGCTGCATCTACCACTTCGTAACCGATGTGGGTTCCCCATTTACCCATCGTGATTTTAATCTTGTCGGTAATATTATAGTAAACAAAAGCCTGAACTACATTGGCCAGAGACAAATAGCCGTTGGTATTTCCATCGTTATAGGAAAACTCCTGAGCTCTTCTTCCGAATCCCAATTCTACGGTAACACCACCTTTTTGCCAGGTGTGATCTGCGCGGATCGTAGCCATACCGAGTTCGAAAGAATTCTGAGAATTGGTGAAGCTGGTATAGTTATTTGTGTACGCAAAAGGGTTACCAGTACCATTGTTAACGCTCGAATGTGCGTTGCCAAAATTGTAACGGTAATACAAGTCAAGAGATCCGGAAAAAGTCGTCGCCGGCGACGGAGGCACACTATCAACCTTAGGGGCAGGGGCGGCCATTTTTGTGGAATCTTGTCCCTCGACCTGAATACAAACAAAAGTGACGACAGCGAGAATAAGCAGTTTTAAGTTTTGGACCATTGCTATTTGTTTTAAATGTTTACTGAAAATTGCAGGTTCCTGACCAGGGACCCTGCCCTAACATTTTTAATAGCGAAGCTGAATCGTCGTCGGATGGTTTTCAAAAAATCGGATGGATCATCTATTCAGCAAAAGGGAAGGTTTAAACTAGGTATTATGTAAATATTTAATACCTATTCTATAATGTGAAAATATTATTAATTCTTATCCTATTTTGTTATTGCATTATATTTATTTTAACATAATATGATATGATTATTAGATTTTATTTAAAAAAAACATATTTGTTATAAACAATATTCAATAAAAAAAGGCCCCCTCGGGGGCCTTCATATAAACAGAATATTTAATTTCTATCTTAGGAATAAAATCTCCCGATATTTTGGAAGGAGCCATTCGCTGTCATCTATTAACACTTCCAGCTTATCCACATGATAGCGGATTTTATCAAAGAACGCTCCTTTAACGTCATCACAATAGGCAATAGCTTTGTCTCTTGAATTTGTAAGCGCATTGGCTTTTTTCCTTGCTTCGATCATTTTACTTACTTCGCTGCTTATTTGCGAGATATGTTCCGAAATCTTTTCCAGGATTTGCTTTTGATTGGAGAAAGCGGGTTCTTTCAGACCTATTTCTTTGATTCCGACGATGTTTTGAATGAGTGTATTTTGATATTTGAAAGCAGGAGGCAGGATATGGCTGGTGCAGAGTTCACCCATTATGCGGGCTTCAATCTGTACGCGCTTTACATATTTCTCCAATTCTATTTCATGACGCGCTTCCAGTTCAACGTGACTTAACACGTGGTTTGACTCGAACAGATGTTTTGCTTTATCTGTTACCAGGGCATCGAGTGCGAGCGGTGTTGCCTTAACATTCGCAAGGCCGCGTTTTTTTGCTTCATTTGCCCATTCTTCGCTATATCCGTCACCTTCAAAAAGCACTTTTTCGCTACTTACGATGTATTCGCGTATCACATGCATGATGGCGATTTCTTTCTTTTCACCCTTTTCGATCAGGGCGTCCACATCTTTTTTGAATGTTTTTAAAGTTTCTGCCATAATGGTGTTCAGCGCGGTCATTGCATTGGCACAATTGGCTGATGATCCGACAGCGCGGAATTCAAACTTGTTGCCAGTGAATGCAAATGGAGAAGTACGATTGCGGTCTGTATTGTCCAGCAATAATTCCGGAATACTTCTGTGAAGATCCAGTTTAAGGATGGCTTCATCCTGTTCGTCGAATTTTGCACCAACACGTTCCTTAATGTCAGCAAGCACTTTGGTCAGATACTCGCCGATAAAAACAGAGATGATGGCTGGTGGTGCTTCATTTGCCCCGAGACGATGATCGTTGCCGGCAGAAGCAATGGAAGCGCGAAGTACATCAGCATAATCGTGCACCGCTTTAATAGTGTTTACAAAAAACGTGAGGAACATGAGGTTTGTCTTCGGAGTTTTGCCAGGTGCAAGGAGGTTGACACCTGTATCCGTTGACATGCTCCAGTTATTATGTTTACCGTTACCATTGATGCCCGCAAATGGCTTTTCATGCAACAGGGCGCGCAATTTATGGCGTCGGGCTACACGATCCATAATATCCATGAGCAGCGTATTATGGTCTACAGCAACACTGATTTCCTCAAAAATCGGTGCACACTCAAACTGTGAGGGTGCTACTTCATTGTGGCGCGTTTTTAATGGTATGCCGAGTTTGTAACATTCGGTTTCATAATCCCGCATGAAAGCGTAAATTCTTTCGGGGATCGAACCAAAATAATGGTCTTCGAGCTGCTGACCTTTTGCAGGCGGGTGGCCAAATACGGTTCTTCCACTCATTACGAGATCAGGACGGGCATTTGCCAGGGCCTCATCAATTACAAAATATTCTTGTTCCCAACCCAAAGTGCCGATCACTTTTGTAACATTCTTGTCAAAATAATTACATACATCCACGGCAGCCTTATTCATGGCTTCCAGTGATTTCAGGAGAGGTGCCTTGTAATCCAGTGTTTCTCCTGTGTAAGAAACAAATATGGTGGGTATGCATAGTGTTTTGCCTGTTTCTATTTCCATTATGAACGGGGGAGAAGACGGGTCCCAGGCTGTATAACCACGTGCTTCGAAAGTGGCACGAATTCCGCCTGAAGGGAACGAAGATGCATCTGGTTCCTGCTGAATGAGTGCGTCGCCCTCAAATTGTTCAATGGCGGTACCATCACCCTTGATTGCAAAAAAGGAATCATGTTTTTCGGCTGATGAACCTGTCAACGGCTGAAACCAGTGGGTATAATGCGTAACACCCTTTAATTCAGCCCATTGTCTTAAACCGGCAGCGATCTGATTGGCCACAGTACGGTCAATTTTTTTGCCACCTTTTATGGAGCCTGTCAGACTCTTAAAAGCCTCGTCGCTCAGAAATTCCCTTGCCGTTTTAGTGGTAAATACATTTTCCTGGAAAATTGCGGTGATTTTTTTGGATCCGTCAAGAGGCACATCTGAAGTTCTAGTTGACAGATCGTTAATTGCTTTTACTCTTAACGATTCCATTTACAATAATTTTTAGAAAAACGAATGTAAGCGATAATTCATAATGGCGAAAAAAAAAGAGCTTTTCGCCTATTTTTTTAGAAAAACCGTTGGAATTTGTTGCATAATGCACTAATAATTGAAAATCTTCCATTTAAAACCCCTTCAAAATGAAATATTATGGTTAATTGTAATGTTATTTGAAAATCCAGGTTCGGAGTTTCTGCTGTAAAAGTGGATTTCCGCCATAGATAAAGAGGCTGATCAGTAAAAAAGAGATGCAACGATACCTTACAATGGCTCCCGGGAATGGTACGGTATAACCGATACCTACCAGCTGACTGAGGCCATAAAAAATAAATAACCAGTAAACCGGATGACTAATCTGTTTCATACGCTCCGGCCCCAGAAAGAAAAAAAACAGTCCCGCAATCAAAAAAAGTACATCAACAGAGGAGATAGATTGCAGGAGATTCTTCCCCTCCCACGGGTAGGGTCTCAACGCCGCATTTTTCAGTGCCTGAGGTAATATGCTAAGGAAGCTGACCGGTCCCGGTTCAAGTGTATCCAGTATATATCGTGTGTTCCCTCTTAGTAGAAAAAAATTCTGCTGCGAATGAATTACCGGTTTCGTGAGCTGATAGGGTGATGGAAGAAATAAACTTGCTATGAAGATCAGTCCGAGTACGGCATATATCCTGATGAAATGAACAGGTGAGTTGACGGATTTATTCAAACTGATCATATACGCAATAAAAGCAGGGATGAAAACCAGAAGAAACTGATATCGAATCAGCAGAAGTCCAAGTAAACCAGTGAATATTCCCAGGAAATTCTTAAAGCTGATCTTTTTCGAACAGGCGTGCCCGTTAAAAATCATCATCGATATGAATAATAAAATAAGTGCCTCCGCACGTATTCCGCTGCACCAAAAAATAACGGAGGGTACGAAGAAGATCAATATGAAATTGATCCCTGACCTTTGTGGAAATTCTTTAGACAGTAGTTTGAATAATAACAGGGGACCGGGGATGGTTAAAAATTCAAATAACAATACATCGATATAATAATTTTTTCCGCTGAACAGATTTAGAACAGACAATCCCTTGATCAAGAACCATCGTTCAAAATGATCGATATAAAACAGGATCGCCTGTCCTGCATGATAATCCGTTGCTTTCATTGATAATTCGGGCAGAAATTCGCGGATAAACTGCAAAGGATGTCTTAACAGCATACCTGTTTCCGGCTTTGATTCATTGAAATAGTTCCAGGTATCATCACCTCCATAATAGTGCAGGAAAACCCATCCATACAAACAACCCATCAATACTTTGAACAGAAAGACTGTTGAAGTTTGATAGATTGTAAATGGAAATATTTTCCTACGGATAATGATATGGAGAATAAAAATTCCACCAAACAGGTAAAAGAAAAACAGAAAATAGGTCAGCATCGGAACTTTACCTGATTTTGATTCCTCAAATCTATAAATTTGAATTTAATATCAATGGATGATAGAAAATCAGACCGCCAAGAGGAAGAAAAAAATAGCGCTGGTGGCCAATAGTTCCTGGTCGGTGTACAATTTCCGAATGGATCTTGTCCGTCATTTACTACTACATTATGAACTGCTCGTAATCGCGCCAAAAGATGAATTTGCAGAGGAATTGATCAATGCGGGTTGCAGATATCTGGATATCCGCTTCAATAACCGTTCCGAAAATCCATATTTAGATTATCAGCTTTACAGGTCGCTCAGTATGATGTATAAGTCAGAAAAACCTGACTTTATTTTTCATTATGTTATCAAGCCAAATATTTATGGGTCCCTGGCCGCAGCTAAATATGGCATTGAATCCATTGCTGTTATTACGGGACTTGGATATACATTTGACCGGCACAACTGGTTGAACAGAATTGTATCAATTCTTTACCGGAGAGCCTTAAAAAAAGCAAAAGAAGTATGGTTCCTCAACATGGAAGATTCCCGGATTTTCGTGGATCGGAAACTGACCATTGCAGAAAAGATTAAAATTTTGCCGGGGGAGGGCATCAACACGTCCTACTTCTTCCCGTTGTCAAACAAATCAGTGGCAAGAAGTAAAGCATTTCAGTTTTTGATGAGCACCAGATTACTCAGATCAAAAGGTGTGGGTGTGTATGTTGAAGCAGCCAGGATGATTAAAAATAAATACCGGGAAGTACGGTTTGAACTCATTGGTTTTTTCGAAAAAAATCATCCGGACTCCATATCGGAATCGGAAGTTCGTTATTGGCAAAAGAAGGGGATCATCCATTACAGTGGATTTGCAAAAGATGTGCGTCCCTTTCTCAGACAGGCGGATTGTTTGGTTTTTCCTTCATTCTATCATGAAGGAATACCGAGGTGTTTACTGGAAGCTGCGTCAATGGAAGTGCCGATCATTACATCCATAAATACAGGTTGCAAAGAAGTGGTATTAGAAAATGTAAACGGTTTTTTATGTATTCCCAACAACGCTTCGGATCTTGCAAAACGGATGGAAGAAATGATGCATCTCTCTTCAGTCCGAAGAGCGGAAATGGGTAAAAAAGGAAGGGAACTGGTTACGGATAAATTCGGTATAGATAAGATACTGTTGGAATATGATAGAGCACTGGCAAGTCTGAGAGTCTAAGAGTGTGAGAGTAAGAATCTCATGCCTTCATTCTCATACCCTCACACGCTCACACTCTCACACTATATTTTTGCCTGCTTCAAATAATCCAGAATTCCTGACTCTTTTATTTTCACTTCCCATCGCCAGCTCTGAAGATTTGGAAATTCATATGGGAAAGCCGTGATTCGTTCCCATGTTAAATTAGAAAGATCGTCTTTCAATAAAAAGTAATTTCCACTGAATCGTTCTCGAAATTCTGAGATCCAAAAATAATTTGTGCTGATTACGGGTATTTTCATGGCAACATATTCCAGAAATTTTGTAGACGTTTGCGCATTGAATGGTTCGAGATTTGGGACATAATTTATGGCGTATCTGGCTCTCCTAAGTTGGAAGGGCATGTCCGACCAGGGAACTGCATCCTGAAAAAATATATTGGGACAATGGCTAAATTTGTTTGCGAGTTCGTCTTCATCATTACCCACCAGCAGGATGGATTTTATTTTCATGGCCCCTCTTTCGAAAATGCGTAATAAGGTTTCAAGTTTTCTTTTAGCTGAAAGATTTCCGACATAAATAAAATCATATTCCTTTTCTTGTTTGTCAGATGAATGAAGAAAAACATCACTGATGCCCATATCCCTGTAACTAAATGGAACTTCGTCGTGAATATTCAATTGGTCACGAACATATTCATTGAGGTAAAGTCGGAAATGGGGCCGCGGTGTTAGCCTGCTTTTCAACAGATCTTTTAATTTCCGAAAAGGAGGAATGGAAGCAGATGCAAATTCGTGTATGATCAGTTTGTTTTTGTGAAAAGACCGGGGGAAAAACCCCATCATATACCAATATACATCTGCGCCGCTGGCTTTTTCCTCTCCGTATTTTGCCACACAAGTAGCAATTTGTTCTTGCTGAAAAAAAGTCTGGTAAGCGTTTAATTCGGGCAGGAATGCGCGATGGTTGTGAATGAAAGCAATCTTCATAGCCGCTAAAATTATCAAATAGATTAACGTGTCCTTCGTAAATTTGCCGTTTCCCCAAATAATATGGAAATAACCGTCAAAACCGCCGAGCAACTAAGACTTACATCTGAAGAATTTGAATTGATTTGTCAGAAACTCGGACGTAAGCCAAACTTCACGGAACTCTGCGCATTCAGTGCGATGTGGAGTGAACACTGCAGTTATAAGAATTCAATATTGTGGTTAAAAACGCTTCCACGGGATGGTAAAAGAATGCTGGTGAAAGCAGGCGAAGAAAATGCCGGGCTGATGGACATCGGCGGAGGTCTGGGTGTTGTGTTCAAAATTGAATCACATAATCATCCTTCTGCAATTGAACCTTTTCAGGGTGCTGCCACGGGGGTAGGTGGTATCCATCGTGACATATTTACCATGGGTGCGCGACCGATAGCGTCATTAAATTCACTGCGATTTGGAAAACTAAATGATCCACAAACGCAACACCTGCTGGCAGGAGTCGTTCATGGTATCGGTCATTATGGAAACTGTTTTGGAGTTCCCACTGTTGGTGGCGAAATTTATTTTGACGAATGTTATCATACAAATCCATTAGTAAATGCAATGAGCGTGGGCATTGTAAAAAAAGGCAAAACAATATCTGCTACTGCATCCGGAAAAGGAAATCCTGTATTTTTTGTAGGCAGTGCAACTGGTAAGGACGGAATTGGTGGAGCTTCCTTTGCGTCTGCGAATATTACAAAAGAATCCGTTCAGGAATTGCCTGCAGTACAGGTAGGCGATCCTTTTCAGGAAAAGAAACTACTTGAAGCCTGTCTTGAAGTGATTGAAACAGGTGCTGTGATCGGCATGCAGGATATGGGTGCTGCCGGAATCATTTGTTCAACTGCCGAAATGAGTGCAAAAGGAGAAGTTGGAATGCGCATCGATCTGGACAAAGTTCCAACGCGACAGAAAGGGATGAAGGCCTGGGAACTGTTGCTGAGTGAAAGTCAGGAGCGCATGCTAATGGTAGTAGAGAAGGGCAAAGAAAAAGAAGTATTAAACATATTTGCAAAATGGGATCTTCCCTGTTCAAATATTGGAGAAGTGACAGATGATAAATTACTCAGTTTTTATCATCAGGGAAAACTCGAAGCTGTAATTCCGGCTGAGGAACTTGTACTGGGAGGCGGTGCACCCCAATATGAAAGACAGTATAGGGAACCGGTATATTTTGAAAAAATAAAATCATTTAATCCTGAATCCATTCCGGAAGCGGAAGATTTACGTTCAGTAGCAGACGAGATGATCAGATTGCCGTCAATAGCTTCCAAACGGTGGATAAGTGTTCAATATGACAGTACCGTGGGCGCAGCTAACACTTCAACCAATGACCCTTCTGATGCAGCTATCGTTTCAATTTTGGGCACCAGAAAGGGGATTGCGATGACTACCGACTGTAACAGCAGGTATGTATTAGCAGATCCTTATAAAGGAGCGATGATCGCGGTGGCTGAAGCTGCGCGTAATTTAGTATGCTCGGGGGCAACACCATTGGGTGTAACGAATTGTTTGAATTTTGGAAATCCTTACGATCCCGAAGTTTATTATCAGTTTGTGCATGCAGTAAAAGGAATGGGTGCAGCCTGTCTCAAGTTCGACACACCCGTTACTGGTGGTAATGTGAGTTTTTACAATCAACACCCCGAGGGTGCTGTATTTCCCACACCGACGATCGGAATGGTCGGTCTGTTGGAAGATGTTAGTAAAAAAATGACCATGTTCTTCAGGCAGCCCGGTGATCATATTTATCTCGTTGGAAAATCGAGGAACGATATCAATTCATCCTCCTATTTACATGCTTTGCATGGGGTGGAATTTAGTCCGGCCCCTTATTTCGATTTGGACGAAGAATATCTTTTGCAGACAAAATTATTGAACTGCATTCAACATGGATGTATTGAATCAGCGCACGATGTATCTGAAGGCGGCCTGTTTATTGCCCTCGCTGAAAGTGGGTTTCACAAAGAGCTTGGTTTTAAAGTGCATCGTCAGAACATTACCATTCGCCGGGATGCTTATTGGTTCGGCGAATCACAAAGCAGGATAGTGGTCACCGTTAAAAATGAAAAGCAGGCAGTATTTCTGAAAATGATGGAAGGGATGTCCCTTGAAAAACTGGGCGAAGTAAGTGCTGCTGCCATAGAAATTGACGGGGTAAAATGGGGTAATATCAGGGAATGGAAACACAAATACGAAACAGCCATAGAAAAAGAAATGGAATCAATTGTTGAAGCATGATAAAAACTTCTTCTATTGTAGTTACAGGTGCCGCAGGTTTTATCGGAAGTTGCCTGACCGGCTTTTTAAATGATAAAGGGTACGCGAATCTGATTCTGGTAGATGAGTTCAGCCGACTGGACAAAGTAAATAATTTGAAAGAAAAGAAATACGCGCACAAGATTGAGCGGGATGATTTTTTTCAGTGGCTGGATAAAAACAAATCCACCATTGATTTTGTATTTCATTTGGGTGCAAGAACGGATACCACAGAATTTGACTATGCTGTTCATGAAAGATTGAATCTTGAATATTCCCAAAAAATATGGGACTATTGTTTGATGCGACAAATCCCATTGGTCTATGCTTCTTCTGCGGCTACTTATGGATCTGGCGATCTTGGATATCTTGACGATCATGAGCTTCCATTCAGACTGGAACCATTAAATGCCTACGGGGTTTCAAAAAATGAATTTGACAAATGGGCTGTACGTCAGCAAAGTCATCCGCCATTTTGGGCGGGACTCAAGTTTTTTAATGTATATGGACCCAACGAATATCATAAGGGGAGAATGGCGAGTGTAATCTGGCACGCGTTTAACCAGATACAGCAATTTGGAACTGTCAATTTATTTAAATCTCACCGGCCTGATTTTAAGGACGGCCAACAACTTCGGGATTTTATATATGTGAAAGATGTTCTTAAAGTTTGTTTTTGGTTTATGGAAAACTATAAACATAAAGTAAAAAGCGGATTGTATAATTTAGGAACCGGTAGGGCGCGTAGTTTTGAAGATCTGGTTCTCGCAACATTCGCCGGAACGTCGAAGCAGGCAAAAATCAAATACATAGATATGCCTGAAGATATCAGGGATAAATATCAGTATTTCACCGAGGCCCGTATGGAGAAATTAAGAACCGCTGGTTATTCTGAACCATTTTATACGCTGGAATCGGGAGTAGGGGACTACGTTAAGGAATATCTTTTATCTAATAATTATTTTTGATTATGACCAACAAAATTGGAATAATAGGAGGTGGAAATCTGGGGGTAGCGATTGCGGAAGGATTGATTCAAAGCGGTTTTGTGAGCCCTGGTCATATTCTGATAACCCGTCGTTCAGTGGAACAACTTCATGCATTGGAAAGAAAAGGTGTGATGGTAAGTGCAAATAATGAAGATGCATTGAACTATGCCAGTTTGATTATTCTGGCTGTTAAGCCCTTTCAAATCGCTGAAGTGCTTGGAAAACTGAAGGGGAGTTTTAAAAGAGGGAAACATATTCTTGTTTCGGTAATTACAGGAGTAAGTATTCAACAACTTTCAACGCTTGTCCCTGCGGAAATTCCAATCGTACGAGCTATGCCCAATACCGCCATTGCCATCAGGGAAAGCATGACCTGCCTGGCAACTAAAGATGTAAATCACGAACAATTCCAGGAAATAATGGAAATTTTCAATCAACTTGGCAGTACTGTTAAGATCGATGAAAAACTTATGGATGCTGCAACTGTTCTGGGTGCCTGTGGTACTGCATTCGCTATGCGTTACATCAGGGCAAATATTCAGGGGGGTATAGAAATTGGGTTTGATGCAGCTACTGCCAGCCTTATTGCGGCTCAAACCGTGAAGGGCGCAGCGGAACTACTTTTAAAGAAACAAACCCATCCGGAACAGGAAATTGATAAAGTAACCACGCCAAAGGGTTGCACCATTGCGGGACTAAACGAAATGGAACATCGTGGGTTCAGCTCCTCTCTGATTAAGGGCCTGGTTGCGAGCTATCAGAAAATTGGTCAGGATTAAAAGTCATTGTTGATAATCAATCGTTTGTACAAAAACCTCTTTAAAAACCGGCATTTTGATCATAATTCCGGAAATATTGAGAGGGAAAGATCGTTATATAAAAACCCTTATCCGGTCATCGCGAAGAAACCGGTACTAAACTATGAAAACTAAACTCAGCTATTACGTACTTCTCGCAGAAATAATTACCATCGTGCTTTTTCATGTTGTTAAAACAAAACAAACAGAAAAACATCCTTCGGATATAGTTTACACACCGATAGCGCGTAAGGATACACTTCATGTTGTGGTTATTGAAAACAACGCGGCTATAGCTTATATGCTAATGAGTTTTGTTAAATAGATTTCCTTTCATCTTCTATACTCCATTTATCCACAATCTGATTATCCATTTTCGGAGGATCGGAAAAATTGCCTTAGTTTTACATGACCTTCTGGTTACTGTTTGATATCTGTAATTCAACAGGTCATATCAATTTATTTTATTGAGTTTTAAGTTGTCTTAATTTAAACATTATGGCCAAGTTTATTTTTGTTACCGGTGGTGTTACTTCTTCCCTTGGGAAAGGAATAATCGCAGCTTCTCTTGCCAAATTATTACAGGCAAGGGGTATACGGGTAACCATACAGAAATTTGACCCATATATAAATGTAGATCCAGGAACCCTTAATCCGTACGAACATGGTGAATGTTTTGTTACAGAAGACGGCGCTGAAACCGATCTTGATCTGGGGCACTACGAACGCTATTTGAATATTTTCACCTCCCAGGCTAATAATGTTACTACAGGGAGGATCTACCAGACTGTAATAAACAAAGAACGTGAAGGTGCGTATCTTGGAAAAACGGTTCAGGTTGTCCCACATATCACTGATGAAATAAAAAGAAGAATGCTTCTTTTAGGTCAGCGCAATGAGTATGACGTCATCATCACAGAACTTGGAGGAACGGTCGGAGATATAGAGTCGCTTCCATTTATTGAAGCGGTTCGTCAGTTGCAATGGGAATTGCCTGAAGAAGATGTTGTTGTTATTCATCTTACGCTAATACCTTATCTGAAAGCTGCCAAAGAGTTGAAAACAAAACCTACCCAACACAGTGTTCGAATGTTGAGTCAGGAGGGTGTGTCGCCCGATATTATCGTTTGCAGAACGGAAGAACCACTTTCATCTGAGATACGAAAAAAAATAGCGCTGTTTTGTAATGTGAAATTTGAAGCTGTTATAGAAGCAGCAGATGCGTCATCAATTTATGAAGTTCCTGTTACCATGATGAAAGAGAAACTGGATCTGATTTGCCTTAAAAAATTAAATATTACAAATTATCCCGAAGCAGAGCTCACCAAGTGGAAAGAGTTTCTGGATAAACTTCGTCATCCAAAATCAAAGGTTACCATTGGGTTAATAGGTAAATACATTGAATTACAGGATGCCTATAAATCTATCCTCGAATCCTTTGTACATGCAGGTGCCATGAACGAGTGCAAAGTGCAGATATTAAATGTACACAGTGAATCAATTACTGCTGAAAATGTTGCGGAGAAATTGGGCAATCTTGACGGGCTTCTTGTAGCACCGGGATTTGGTCACCGTGGCATCGAAGGTAAAATTACCGCAGTTAAATATGCGAGGGAAAATCAACTGCCTTTCTTCGGAATCTGTCTTGGTATGCAAATGGCGGTCATTGAATTTGCAAGAAATATTCTTGGCTTATCCAAAGCACACTCAACGGAAATGCAGGCAGATACCCCGGTGCCGGTGATTGACCTGATGGAAAATCAGAAGAAAATCACCGTGAAAGGGGGTACCATGCGACTGGGCGCATATCCCTGCGCCATCGAAGATGGAACGCTGGCAAAAGCCATTTATGGTAAGTCATTGATATCTGAAAGGCACAGGCATCGTTATGAGTTCAATAACGAATATCTGCAACAGTTTGAAGATGCGGGAATGATAGCAAGTGGTAAAAATCCCGAAAGCGGACTGGTGGAAATTATTGAACTTCCGGGACATCCGTTTTTTATCGGGGTTCAGTATCATCCGGAACTTAAAAGTTCTGTAGAAAACCCACAACCTATATTCGTGCATTTTATTAAAGCGGCAAAAGACTTCGCCAATAAAAAACTTTCACGTAATCCTGTACTGGAGAGAGAAATGATTTGAAGAAAGTATGGGAGTATGGGAGTATGGGAGTATGGGAGCGAGCAGAAACTCTTTTACTTGGACTGTTGGCCGAAGGCCCAAATCAAAAAGTCCGGGAAAACTTTACTCCAGCTGCTGTAATTATGAATGCCGGTTGGTGACTCACGATAAACCAGACCGGTTTCTGCTACAATATTTTTCTTCTTTAGCAGATTAATAACATCCTTTGTGTCATCGATGACATCGATGATGCTGTCTTTATCACGATCTCCTTTTTCTTCTGCGGCGCCCGCATAGAACCAATATTGAAGTCCGGGCTTTTTTCTCGATGCTTTTAATTTGGTGTACATGATTCTATTTTTTTCATCAGAATAAGTACTGTCATCTGAAGATTTATCTCGCCACCAGAATGAACCGGAGAATACACCTACTTTATTTATTTTATCGGGGTGATTCCACGCAATATCAAAAGCTGAAAGGCCGCCCATAGAGCAACCGGCCACTACGACAGTCTTAAATTTCCTAACGCCTGATTCTTTTTTTGCATAAGGATATAGTTCGTCATTTATGAACGCATCGTACAACCCCGCCTTACTTCCTCTTCCCAGATAATCAGGCTTGTCTGCAACTCCATATTCCTGCATACGGTCACCTGCTTCAACGCCAATAATGACTAATGGCAATATTTTTCCTTCCTTATAGAGACTGTCCAGGGTTCTTTTGACTTCCAATTTTTCCATGTCCTGCCCGTCATTTAAAATAAGTAAATTAAACAAGGATCTGTCCGACGGAGGTGGCGTATGCAAAATGTGCAGTTTCACATTTCTTTGAAGATGATTTGAGTACAACGTGTCGTCGTTTTCTTTTACCCTTTTACAGGAGAACGAAAAAACAAGCATTCCAAAAATGAATAAACGTTTCATGTCTTAAAGGTAAGCGAGCAGATTAAAATTAGTTTGGATGGTAGCTGACACGATCGTAAATTTGCAGTCCACATCGCGAAGTAGAGCAGCGGTAGCTCGTCGGGCTCATAACCCGAAGGTCGGAGGTTCGAACCCTCCCTTCGCAACAGAATCCCTCTCGTAATTTACGAGAGGGATTTTTTTTATTTAACGATTTCGGAGAGTAATAACCCGGGTTGGCGTTTCACAGGTTTTACTTTCCCCCAAATAATCTTTTGAAAAACCCCTTTTTCTTTTTTTCCTGCGGTACCGTAGTTGATTTCAAGGATTCAGTTTTTTTTTTCGAACCGTTGGCTTCATCGAGTACGCGTTGTTCATCGGGTGAAAGTCTGGAATCCACCGGCACATGTGGAGAGCTGGTGTCCAGGTACTGATTGGCATTTCCATTTCCCTGATTGTCGCCTTCAGCACCAGGGGTCGCGGTCTGATCGATGATGTGGGAATAATCATACATCATGTCTGCCTTCATATTTTCAGGTTGAACAAATCGTGCTTTGCGGTTCAATCCAACATCTTTATCAGCTGCTGTTTTTGCATAGAAATATTCCCATATAGGACGAGCTGCTCTTCCACCTTCACCCAGTCCTCCGTCAAGCCTTATGAAATTATCGTCACATCCAATCCATACTCCTGCAAGTAATTGAGGTGTGAAACCTATAAACCAGGCATCCGTGTTGTTTTGTGTGGTACCTGTTTTACCACCCATTTCTGACAGTCCGAGACGATCCCGCATACCCGCCGCGGTACCAATGTCTACAGTACCCTGCATCATGCGGCACATCGTATAGGCTGTATTCTGACTAATCACTTCTTTTCTTTCTGTGTCAAAACGGTCGAGTACGTTGCCATTTTTATCTTCTATCCTCAAAATATAAAATGGTTTGGTGCTAAAGCCACCTGACGGAAACATGGTGTAACCCCAAAGCATTTCGTACAGAGAAATCTCTATGGCGCCCAGACAAAGACTGGGATAGGGTTCCATTTTTGATTTTATATTGATATTATGAAGGAAATCCACAAAACGTTTCGGTGTAACGGACTTCATAATCGAAGCGGACGCACAATTTAAAGAGTAGGCAAGTGCAGTGGCCATTGTAACCTGAGGATCCATTTTACATTTTCCCCCCGCAGGTACCAGGCCGAATCCGTCAAAATATTGCGCTTCATTGTCAACGATAGTTTGCGGTGTAAATCCCGCATCCTCTATCGCGTCGGAATAGAGTAATGGTTTAATTGATGATCCTACCTGCCTCTTTGTATTCAGATTGGCATGATCGAATTTATAGGTCTTAAAATCTATTCCTCCAATCCATGCTTTAACCGCACCGCTCATGGGATCCATAGCGAGAAAAGCTGTTTGCATCATTTGATGATTGTATTTGATGGAATCCAGGGGCGACATCACAGTGTCTGTTTCGCGTCGTGAGTTCCAGGCAAATACCTTCATCTGAATCGGCTGATCAAAAGACTTCCTGATCTCAGCGGCAGGTATTCCGTCATCTTCCATATTTTGCCAGCGTTCTGTATGCCGGATGAGGGATTCCAGGATATTTGAATGGTCTTTCCACACCAGTCCCCGTTTTATAGATGTCTGTGCATTCAGTACTTTTTGCAGACCGGGTACTTGTTTGGCCACAGCTTCTTCAGCATACAGTTGCATGCGTGGGTTGATGGTAGTATAAATCCGGAGTCCATCTTCATAGAGATCATAGGATTCTCCGGTTGCCGGATTTTTATGTTCCTTACACCATTTCTTCAAGTCATCCCGGATAACATCCCGGAAGTATGGGGCCAATCCATTGTTTTCATCGAGTTTTCTATAATTCAGATCAATGGGTTTCAATTTAAAATTACGGCCCGCTTCTTCTGTAATGAAATTACTCTCCACCATCCGGTTGATCACGATATTCCGCCGTTCAATGGCAGCTTTTGGGTTTTTCCTGGGATTGTATAAAGCATTTCCGCTAAGCATACCGATAAGCATTGCTGCTTCATCTACCGAAAGCTGATCCGGTTCCTTTTGAAAAAATGTGCGACTGGCGTTCCGTATACCATATACGTTATCGCCAAATGGCACGGCATTCAGGTACAATGCAAGAATTTCTTCCTTGGTAAAATTTCTTTCGAGACGAACAGCTGTAATCCATTCTTTCAGTTTTTCAATTCCTCTCCTCACCATATTATGAGATCCCTGACCCAGCATATATTTGGCAAGCTGTTGCGTAATGGTACTTCCGCCTCCATCTCTTCCCAGCTTTGCTACTGCACGCAGAACACCCATGCCGTCAATGCCCGAATGATCGTAGAATCTTTTGTCTTCTGTTGAAACAAGGGCGTTTATTGCATTTTTTGAGATGTCGTGATATTCTACATTGCTTCTGTTGCTTTTGTCCTTGTAATATTTCCCCATAAGTGTACCATCATCCGCATATACTTCGGATGCCAGCATAATGGAAGGGTTTTCCAGTTCTTTCAATGAAGGCAGCGGACCGAATACACCGAAATTGATGAGTACCAACAAAAGAATAAATGCCCCGAGACAAACAAAAAAGAATTTCCAGAATATTGGATTCGCCTTACGCATAATATCTGTATTATAGAAATGATGTTATTTTTTGAAAGTTTACTTTCCCGGTGGAAATTTATCCGGGGCATAAACCGACAAAAATTTCTGATATAATTTAATGTCTTTATTTGTTTTCAAAATCTCCAGGTTCTGATTGTCAATAATCACGAAGAAGAATTTCGACTGAGGCAGCCAGGGTATGATTTCCCGGGGTGCCGCGTTGCTTGCTTTATCCAAATACGTTAATGCAGACGCAGCATTGTCAAAACCCTGAATGATCATCATTTTGGTAGAATCACTCAGTGCAAGCTGGCTGGTTTCATAATTTTTTCCATAAAAGTTTTCCCGGTTGTAACGGTCGAACGCGTTTTTCGATTCCGTAACATAAACCGGATCCACTTTGGTCATCACCAATACAACGGATTGCGGATTGTCCGGGGCCCAGGTATATGGAGAAATAAACAGCGATTGTTTTTTTAACTGCAACGAATCGGGTTTTTTTATGACCACCTGATTACTGTCTTTGCTCACAGGATTCACTGGTGAAGGTTTTGCAGGTGCTGGTTGATGAATAACATTCGCCGGCTGATTATTACCGTTCGCTACACGTGCTATGCTGTCTTCCGGCATTCTTGTAACATGCAGGGTTCTCAGATAATTTTCAATTCTTTCACGCTCGTTTAATACCCTCAAAACATTTTTTGCTTTTGCAGCGATAACAGTTCCCTGATACGTGTTGATAATTTTATTAAGGGTCGTTTTGCCAATGCTATCATACCGGTAATGTATATAATATAGCGCTTCGATGTACAATAACTGAGGGGTCCAGTATTTTTCGCCATACATGCTGTCGAGCTTTAACTTTTCTGCAGCAGCCTCATCAAAATTCCCTTCTATTAAATTCTCGTAAACCTGTTCATAGGCCTTTGTTGCCAGGGTGCGGACCGGCAGATCTTCCGAACCTTTTTGTGGGTTTTCAATCAGGGCAATATACCTTCCTGACGGGTATTTTTGTTTCATAAGGGCCAGAATACGGGCGGCATCTGCAGAGTCATTTAAATGTATATAACAGTAGTATTGATTAAATAATGCTTCCTGATAAAATCTTGAGTCCGGAAATCTGGTTTCCAGCGTATCATAAGTTTTGATTGCTGAACGATAATCAGGTATATAATCCTGCAGCGATTTGCCAAGAACGAAAAGCGCGTTTTCCACGGAATCCCTCGATTTTTTCATCTTTTCCGGAGTAAGAGGAACGGCTTCCAACAAAGCCTGAGCTGTAAGACGTGCAGCGGCTGGAGCCACATTTGTGGGGTTTGCTTCCGATCCGTTCAAACGTAAATTGCTGGCCGGTGTGAGACCAGTAATTTGCCTGTTGATCAACGATTGCACCTCCCAGTTATCAACATTTGGGCGATTTCCCCATTTAGACTTGAAATCGTTGTATCCCTTTGCCTTCACAGCCTGATTATAAAAATACCAATCGCCCGTTCCGTTTGAATTAAACATATCGACATTAGTAGAATTGGTATTGAAACCATAACCACCCGAGCCTCCGTTGAAGTCATCCTCTTTAAGACCCTGCTGTTTACGATAAGCCCGCAGTATCTTTTTTATGTACGCTTCTCTTTCTTCCGGGGTCATTTCGGCGATTCTTTGAAGGCTATCCTGTCTTCTGATGATAAGAATCTGGGGAACAATATGACTCAGCGCCTGTTTTCTGTCCAGTAATATTTTTAGAGAATCTGCGATGTTAGGATTACTCACATTAATACTATCGTAGGTATACTTTGCTTCGGGGTACATTTTATCATCCATGAAGATCCAGCCCAGTTTCAGAAAGGCCCGGTCTCTGTTATAACCCAGTCCATTTGCGTGTTCAATACATTTTTTATATAATATTTTTGCCGCCGATTTGTTGTTTCTTTCGAGTTCCATTTCAGCAGCCACATAATATATAACATCCAGATAAGGTTCATAAATTTCTTTTCTTGCCATACGCTTAAGTGCGTCCAGGTTTTTCTGAATATAATCTCCTTTTGCACCGAGACCTTTGTTTTGTCGAATGGCATTCAGGCGGGCGTATACCTGAAGCGCGGGGTCGAGGGTATTTGTGGAAGATCTTTCAAACCATATTTTCGATTCTGCAGGATTGCCGGTACGGTCATATAACTGTCCAATCAGAAATTCCCAACGCGCCTTTTCTCCCTGGTCCGTAGTGTTGTCTAACGCGAGAGAAAGATGATGAGCCGCGCTATCCCACTCTTTAATTTTATAAAACCAAAGCGCCTGCATTTCATGAAGGGATGGTTGCAAACGTTTTGGAAAATTAGGATCATTCTTAAGAACTTCTATCAGGACAGCCCCTTTCGATAATTTTTCCTGTTGGAGATAGGTGCGGATCTGCCATATAAATGATTCATTGCGACTGGGTGGCTGGCTGAATACCGTCTTTGCAATATTTCTTTTTTCATTCGTGGAAATAGTAAATGCATTTCCACCCTCTTCCTGATTGCTTCCTATCGGAAGCGGATAGCCATCCGGATCGCGGGGAGCAAAGGCGTAGTTCACAAATTGAAACAGAATATGGGCTGAATCCAGGTTATTTTTATAAAAATAAGCCCTGCCCATCAGCATCCATAGATTATCTGCCCAACTGTTACGCAGATCCCGCAGAAGAATGGCCGAGTTTACTTTATCCAGTATAGAATCCAGGTTTCGCTTATCTTTTGAAGTGATTTCCAATGTATAGTTGTAAAAAGGCAGCAGTTGCGTATAATCTTCCTTGAATTGGGCCTTTGCCCTCGCCAACACTTCGTTCAGTTTATTATTGGCGTTGAAGTAGAAATTATATTGGGTAATCGTATTTTGAAGAAAGGCCCTTGGAACCGTCCATTTTGTTTCGGTCGTTTTTTCGTATCCCAGTGTCCGGTTTTCGTATTTTTCCGGCTTCTTTAAATTAAAGTCAATTCCCTCCTGACTGAATCCATTCAGATAAAAGAAAAAACTAAAACATATTACTGAAGTAACGATTTGTTTCACCCTTCGCCCTTTAGGATTGCCATGCAAACTAAATTGTTATTAACTGATAAACCTGCTTTTTATTTTAAAAAACTGCCAATTTAAGGCTGTTTTAACCTGCAAACCAATAACTTGTTATATTTGGAATGCAATATCCCCATATGGCCAAATTCGATGCCAATTCCACATTAAAAAGATTGCAGAACCGGTACAGGCTGGTCGTAATGAACGACGACACCTATGAAGAAGTTGTCACTTTCAAACTTTCAAGACTCAGTGTATATGTTTTTCTCAGCACGGTTTTTGTGTTACTCACCGGACTAACAGTGGCTTTGATTGTGTTTACTCCATTAAAACTTTATATACCCGGGTACGGTGATTTAAATAATACTACGGAGTTGCGTGAACTAAAAATACGAACTGATTCGTTAGAGCAGGAGATGAGGTACCGGGAGCAGTATTTTCAGAGTTTGAAAAATGTATTGGAGGGCAGTAGTGCGGTAAAACTCGATACAACGGGCCTTAAAATTCCGAAAACGGAAAAAATAGACGATTAAAATCTGATACCAATGTTTAATAGCAAATCCAAATCTGAAACAGCAGAGTCTGTTGTACCAACGGGTAGCGCCAGTCTTATAGGCAGCGGGACTTCACTTAAAGGCGATATTACAAGCAGCGGGGACCTTCGTATAGACGGAACGCTGGTGGGCAATATCATCTGCTCTTCTAAAGTCATTATTGGCGCCAATGGAGTAGTAGAAGGCGATGTAAGTGGCCAGCAAGCTGATATAATGGGCAAAGTAACAGGTACCATCAAGGTAAAGGAGCTTCTCCAGTTAAAAAGCAATTGTCAGGTAAATGGCAACCTCTATTCTGCCAAGTTGCAGATTGAGCCTGCCGCAAGTTTTAATGGACAATGTCATATGATTCAGGAAACGCCTGTAACAGGTGCCGGTAAATCCAGTACATCGTCACAAAAAGACGATTACCTGAAGAGTCCTTCCCTGGCTATATCATAATAAGCTTTGGACTAAAAAGACTTAGTTTTGCGTACATTTTTTATCCTGAAGATGCATGCAAAAAAGTCGTATTGTCAAAGGTGACATACAGGTCATTTTCCTGTTTATGACCCTGGGCGTATTATTCTTTACATTACAATATGTTTTCCCCTCAACGACTGTTAACTATAACGTGTTGATTCTGGGAAATTTGCTACTTTTCTTCGTCTCCTGGGTTTCCGTTAGAATGAGTATGAGGGCCGTCCGGCATGAAAACGTGCAGGTGTTCCTGAGATTGATGTATGGTTCTTTCATCATGAAATTTTTCGTGCTGGCTGTAGCCGCATTTATCTATATATATATATTTAAGAAAGATGTAAATAAACCGGCTCTTTTCGGGTGTTTCGGATTATATATTTTGTACACATTTATCGAAGTACGTTCGGTATTGAAACAAAGTAAAAAGCCAAATGTCTAAAAAAGAAGCTCCCCTGGAATTTCTTGGAAACTTTCTGCCAGAAGGTTCATCCGGCAAGTTGCTGGAGTATCTGCACAAATACAAAGTACACCTGACGATCACCAGAAGTCGCAAAACTATTTTGGGCGACTACAGACATGCAACAGGACGGGATCACCATCGAATAAGTGTAAATGGAAGTTTGAACAAATACGCCTTTCTGATTACGCTGATACATGAATTGGGACACCTGGTCACTTTTCAACAATATGGTAATACTGTTTTTTCACATGGCAAGGAGTGGAAACTTTCTTACAGGATAATATTGGAAGATTTTATGAAGTTGAAGTTGTTTCCTGCAGATCTGCAAAATGTACTGAAAAAATCATTACACAACCTGCCGGCCAGTAGTTGTTCCGACATAAATCTAACGCGGGTTTTAAAAAATTATGACAGGAAGGACAATACAATCCTCGTGGAAGATTTGGAGGAAGGTGATCAATTTAAAACTTCGGATGGAAAGTTATTTAAACGCGGAAAACAAATCCGAAAAAGAATTGAGTGTAAAGAAATTTCATCCGGGAAAATGTATTTATTTAGTCCGGTATACGAAGTTCATCAGTTGATAAATGATTAGGAACCGATAATGGCCATCAGGCTATACAAAACAATAACGGATAATACAACAATAGCGAGGAATGGTTTGTGAGCAGATTTCATAGGTGCAATATTTAGATTTCGTAGTTTGGATCTAAACGTTAAGATATCTCATTTATTTTTTAGTTGCAAGCTTTCCTATATCATTTTATTCATTGCTGATTCCCTGCTGCCCTTTAACTTTGAAACATGGCCGAACCAATTGTTGAGCTCAATAATGTAAATATTTACCAATCCGGTACGTTGATACTCGGAAATGTAAATATCATCGTGAATAAAGCGGAATTTGTCTATCTGGTGGGTAAAACCGGCACCGGGAAATCCAGCCTTCTTAAGACTATGTATGGAGATCTTACCCTGAAGGAAGGGGAGGGGACGGTAGCGGGATTCAATCTTCGGGAGATGACCTGGAAAAAAGTGCCGTATTTGCGACGTAATCTGGGAGTGGTATTCCAGGATTTTCAGCTTTTAACAGACCGAAATGTAGTTGACAATCTAAAATTTGTTTTGAAGGCTACCGGCTGGAAAGATGAAAAACTAATGACTGAAAAGATCAATGATGTTTTGGACAAAGTAGGATTAAAATCGAAAGGTTTTAAAATGCCCTATGAAATGAGTGGTGGAGAGCAGCAACGTGTGGATATAGCAAGGGCATTGCTGAATTCTCCAAAACTGATTCTTGCAGACGAACCCACGGGAAACCTGGATCCCGAGACTTCTGATGAAATTATGCAGTTGTTATTTCAGATTTCAAAAGAATATGGAACTACGGTTGTCATGGCAACACATGATTATCGTGTTGTAAGTAAATTTCCTGCCCGTACACTTCGTACTGAAAAAGGGAAGGTTTACGATAATGCTACCATATCTGTGCAATAAGCTTCGTGGCTGTTTCACCATTATTATACTGGTGCTGCAGTTTTTCCCGTCGAAATTGCAGGTCGCTGAATGTAAACGGTTTCTCATACAATTGCTCAATCAGTTTCTTGAAATCTGTAGCTTTTTCTGCAATATGACAAACTTCCCTGATACCAGCGCCTTCAGCTGCTGCCGAATTTACAACGCAATGCCGGCCATTAAAAAGAGCGTTTAGTAATTTTAATTTTACTCCCGTGCTGTTGAAAGAGGGAATTACATGCAGTTGCGCTTTCGTAATGATATCCTTCAGCTCCTGATCGCTTGGATCAGGCACAAGACAGCAACTTTTCGATTTGGCAATCAATCGGCGAAGTTTGTGCCCCGGATTTTTACCAGCAACGAGAAAAGGTACAGAAAGATCATTGAAAACATTTTTCAACAACCACACTACGGCTTTAACATTTTCATCCACGGAGAGGTTACCATGATAAAGACAGTAACATCCGGTACCCTGAGGTGATTCTATATGTTGAAAGGGTAAAAAGACGGGAACGACAGTGATGTTGTTGGACTGGTAGGAGATCGCAGCCATATCTGCATCGGCCTGGGTAACTGCCAGCAGCGGCCAGTTGGAAGCAATGCGATGTTCATATTTTTTAAGAATAATACTTTCTCTCAAATAATACAATCTCCTAAACCAGGAAGTACTGGAATTGGCCAGCTGTTTGTAATATACAGACTCAACATTATGTAATCGAAGCAGTATTTTTCTATTTGCAAACCGAGTATCCTGAGTCAGATAAGTGCAATGCACACCTTCCAGCAAAACCGGATCTTCATCCTTCAATAGCCTTTCCAATAATTCGGGACTGGAACGGGAACATACAATGTAGGGAAGCTGATGAGAAAACCCCTTATGCCCTGTTTTACGCGGATAATAAAACACTTCTTCACAGAACGAATTTAAAATCGGTTGTTCTTCGCGTCCACTGGTAAAGCAATGTAACCGAATCCTAATACCCGCTTCATGAAAAGCCTTTATTTTGTAAAACAAATCAAAAACACCTCCATAATCCGGCGGATACGGTACATCATGGCAAACAATATGTAATTTTCTGTCTTCCATCCTAATGAATAACCGAATCCTTTTCTACTTGTTTAAAAATATCTAAAACAATTTTGCTTTCATTCTCCCAATTTAGTTCTTCCCTGACCCTGAAACTGTTTCGCTTCCAGCGTTCTAGTAATTCCGGGTTGTCAAATATTTCCCGAATTTTTTCAGCGATATGTTCGGGTCGGTGTTCTTCGATAAATGTTCCTACATCGTATTGATTTATGATGTTCTCCTGTTCAATCAGTCTGCTCGCAAGTACGGGAACACCAGCATGCAGATATTCAAATAATTTGTTGGGGAGGCTGTATTTATGATTTTGAATGGCAGGTTTGTCAATTGATAATCCCAACTGCGCTTTCCGCGTAAAATGATCAAGTATGTTGAACGGTACTTTCGGAATAAGTGTGATTTTTTCGGAAAGATGATTCTGCTCTATAATTTTTTTGAGTTTTCCGACTACATCACCCCCACCCAGAATAAGCAGATGAAATTTGGCTGCATCCAAAAAAAGCATACTATACACCAGTTCTTCTGCTCCCCTGGATTCATTGATGCCGGCTCCCTGAAATAGTAGTAAATTTTTATTGTCAGGTATCGTTTCATCAATGGATTTTATCCAGGCAGTCTCTTCCGCAGTAAGATTTGGCTGCGATGGGCTTTTTAAAGGAAGGTTTCTCACGACATAAAGTTTTTTACGATAATTTCTGCGGTACAGGTTATGAATGGAATCGGATACGGTGTACATATAACTTAGGTTTGAAAAGACCCGGGCTTCAACTAATTTCCAGATATATCTTCTGACCGGTTTCTTTTCAAGGCCGGCGATACCCAGGTAATATTCATGACTGTCATACACCAAGGGCTTTTTTTTGAGTTTAGCCATTAACAACGTAGCAGGCATTATATCCAGATCATTGCCCAAATAAATGCCTCCATTTTCCCTGAACAGTCTGAAAAATAGTCTGACATTGAATTCTAAGTAAAACAGAAAGGAGCTTTTGAACCAGGTTTTTAATCTATCAGTCTGATAATCACGGGGTTTAATGGAAAGACTCTCATTATTGCAGGAACCTGTCAGCAGCACGCGAAAACCATTATCGTGGAGTGTCTGACAAACCTTATGAACCCTGAGATCCGTAGCAAGATCTGAGATTACCGTAACTATAACCAGCTTTCGCTCAAGTGGATACAGGTAGGATGTCATAATGGGTTTACTTTTCCCTGACCAGGGATTTTCAATGAAAACGTCATAATTCTCAAATAATTCTCTACCTTCGCGCCGAAATTAGCAGAATATTATCTGGATGCCTTAAAAAAATTGAGATGCCTTATTTGACAAAAGAGAAAACAGCAGAATTCTTCACAAAGTTCGGAACAAGTGAAACTAATACGGGTTCCATTGAAGCGCAAATCGCGTTGTTAACCGAACGCATTAACCGTATTTCCGACCATCTAAAGGAAAATAAAAAAGATTTTTCTACCAATCGTGGCCTGATGAGACTTGTTGGTAAAAGAAAAAGACTATTGACCTATCTGAGCAACAATGACCTGCAAAATTATCGCCAGCTGATAGAAAAGATTGGTCTGAGAAAATAAACTGATTCCCGACAAATGCGTTGGGAATCATTTTTTTTGAAAATTTATACAGTCATCAGACCCACTCGGCCCCACCTGTCTATTGTTGAGTACGATTTATTTCAAATGATTCTATTATGTTATCACAACCTTTCAGTGTAACCTTTACAACCGGTGAGGGATTACCCATTACCATAGAAACCGGAAAACTTGCCCGTCAGGCTGATGGCGCTGTTACCGTCCGCCAGGGGAATTGTATTATCCTTGCCACCGTCGTTGCCAACAAGGAAGCGAGAGAAGGACAGGATTTTTTCCCTTTATCCGTAGATTATCAGGAGAAGTTTGCCTCCGCCGGAAGAATTCCAGGTTCGTTTTTTAAAAGGGAATCCAGACTCAATGACTACGAAGTATTAACCAGCAGATTAATAGATCGTGCATTAAGGCCTTTGTTTCCTGAAGATTATTTTTGTGATGTGCAGGTTTTGGTAACCCTGATTTCCAGCGATTCGGAAATCATGCCGGATGCGCTGGCGGGTCTTGCTGCTTCCGCGGCATTGGCAGTTTCTAATATTCCTATCAAGGAAGTAATTAGTGAAGTGAGAATCGCAAAACTGAACGGCAAGTATATCGTTAATCCCACCCGTTCAGAACTCGAAACTTCGTCTTTGGAATTTCTTATTGCTGCAACCGATAAAAACCTGCTGATGGTTGAAGGTGAAGCAAATGAGTGTAGTGAAGATGAATTAATCGGAGCATTGCAGATTGCGCATGATGCCATCAGGGTTCAAATAAAAGCCCAATTGGAATTGCGTGAAAAAGTAGGTGTTAAAGAAAAAAGAGAGTATAAAAAACCAGAAACAAACGAAGAGCTGAATGCGAAAGTGCAGGCTTTTGCCAAAGACAGAATTTATCAGATTTCAAGAGCAGGAAGTTCAAAACATCAGCGAAGTGAAGCGTTTGATCAGCTGAAAAAAGATCTTATTGAAAGTCTTGGTACTGAAATAACCGATACGGATAAAAAGCTTGCTAAAAAATATTATGCCGACTTGCAATGGGAAGTGGTGCGCAATATGATCGTTGACGAAAGAATACGACTGGATGGCCGCAAACTTGACCAGATAAGACCTCTTGAGATGGAAACGGATCCATTGCCTACGCCACATGGATCCGCGCTGTTTACCAGAGGCGAAACCCAGTCGCTTACAACGGTAACGCTCGGAACTCCTTTAGATGAACTACTTGTAGAAAGTGCTGCTAAATCAGATTATACGAAATTTATTCTTCATTATAACTTTCCACCTTTTTCCACCGGCGAAGTAAAAATGATGCGCGCACCTGCCCGACGTGAAGTTGGTCATGGTAACCTGGCCATGAGGTCACTGAAAAAAATGATGCCGGGTAAGGATTATCCTTATACCGTGCGCGTGGTAAGTGACGTATTAGAATCCAATGGATCTTCTTCAATGGCCACCGTTTGCGCCGGATCACTGGCACTAATGGATGCAGGTGTTCCATTTGGTAAACACGTAAGTGGTGTTGCGATGGGACTTATCACCAGAAGTTCAGACAATAAACATGCGGTACTTACCGACATACTGGGCGATGAAGATCATCTGGGGGATATGGATTTCAAAGTAACCGGCACAAGGGATGGAATTTGTGGAGTGCAAATGGATATCAAAGTAGACGGGCTTAGTATGGAAACGATGCGTGAGGCGCTTGAACAGGCACGTAAAGGAAGACTGCACATACTGGATGCCATGTACGAATGTATACCTTCAGCGAGGGTTGAAGTGAAACCACATGCGCCAAGAATGGAGAAATTATTTATTGACAAAGAATTTATTGGAGCCGTTATCGGGCCAGGTGGAAAAATCATACAGGAAATACAAAGAGAAACAGGTGCTACTATCAATCTTGAAGAAGTAGGTAACCAGGGTGAAGTGAGTATTTTCAGTCCTTCCAAAGAAGGTTTGGATAAAGCTGTCGCCTGGATTAAGGGAATCGTTGCTGTACCAGAAGTTGGAGCTGTTTACGAAGCAAAAGTGAAATCAGTAATGCCATATGGGGCTTTTGTTGAATTCATGCCAGGTAAACAGGGATTGCTGCATATCAGCGAAATAAGCTGGAAAAGACTCGAAACCATGGATGGGGTACTGAATGAAAATGATGTGGTGAAAGTGAAGTTGATCGGTGTTGACAATAAAACCGGAAAATTCAAATTAAGCCGGAAAGTTTTAATGCCGAAACCTGAAGGACGACCTCAGGCACAACATCAGGATGAAAATGAATAAAGTGTGAGAGTGTGAGAGTATGAGAGTGTGAGAGTGTGAGAGTGTGAGAGTCAAGTTTTAGCACCGTAAGGTGCTTTTATTTTTTCAACTAAACAATCCTCAGAAAAACGCATTCATTCCTGGTTTTACAATTTGGGAATTAGTTTTAATCTTTAGTCTTTAAGCTTTCCGCACAAAACATGAACCGATATATTCATATCATCATAGACACGAAGGATGAAGAAGAATCTGATATTCTGGTAGCGCGTTTAAGCCAGGCGGGTTTTGAGGGATTTGAAGAAGAGACCAATAAATTGCATGCTTTTATTCCTGAATCGTTGTACGTTCCGGTACATATCGACAAAATAATTTCAGATACAAAAGGACTGGCCGATCCATATCATACATTTTTCAAAACTGAAATTGTAGAACCCAGAAATTGGAATCAGGAATGGGAAAAGGATTTCAATCCTGTTTTGGTAGAAAATTTCTGCGCGATCAGAGCGCATTTTCATCAGCCATTTCCTCACATTTCATACGATCTAATCATCACCCCTAAAATGAGTTTCGGTACCGGGCACCATGCAACAACCTATATGATGGTGAGCGTTATGAAGGATTTGGACTTTCAGAATAATACGGTTTTGGATTTTGGCACGGGGACAGGCGTTCTGGCCATATTGGCCTCCAAAATGGGAGCCTCGTCTGTAAAAGCAATCGACTCCGATCCCTGGAGTGTGGAGAACGCTAAGGAAAACGCCATCGTAAATAACTGTACAAAAGTTGTGGTTGAACAAAGGGATTCCCTGAAAGAAATTGGCTCATTTAACTTTATTCTGGCAAATATCAACTTCCCTGTAATTATGGAAACCATACCCATATTACGACAACATTTGAAGGATTCAGGCGTTTTTATAGGCAGTGGAGTGCTTGAATCAGACGAAGAAATCATTAGAACGAAGGCCACATCTTCAGGTTTAAATATGAAGACATTGATGACAAAAGACAACTGGATGAGTTTTAGTCTAAAGATTCAGTAGAAGGCCGTAAAACGTTCATCTTTGGTAGCTTTTTTTTGTTAATTTTGAAATCCAAGCATTCCTGCTGTCCATGAAGGAAGTTCTATTTATTTTGTTTGCCTATCTCATAGGTTCTATTCCCACAGCAGTTTGGATAAGCCGCTATTTTTTTGGCGTTGATATAAGGGATTATGGAAGTGGTAACTCCGGCGCAACCAATACTTTCAGAGTGCTGGGCTCAAAATGGGGCTGCATTGTGATGTCTGTAGATGTCTTGAAAGGAGTGATTGCTACAAGCCTTTACATCGTTCTCCCTTTTTACATGCATAACGAGTGGGACAGAACCAATCTCATGGTTGGTCTGGGTCTTGCAGCCGTTGTTGGACATATCTTTCCGCTTTGGGCTGATTTTCGGGGCGGCAAAGGAGTAGCTACATTGTTTGGGATGATCCTTGCCATACAGCCACTGGTCGCATTATACTGTGTAGGTGTTTTCCTTTTATGTCTGTATCTGACCCGCTTCGTTTCACTTAGTTCCATACTCGCCAGCATAGCATTTGCTGTATTAATACTTTTTATTTTTAATGAAAAAGAGCCCCTTTACAGGGCTTTCGCTATTGCTGTGGCCCTGCTCGTAATACTTACCCATCAGAAAAACATAAGCAGGCTTCTAAAAGGAAGCGAAAGCAAAATTCCTATTTTGAAATATCGTGACAAGAAACGGCCACGAAGATCTGGCTCGCAGATCTGACGAATGTGTTTTAATACACAGTTTGTCAATCTATTACCCTTTAAGATATAAAAGAAAGCGTATAAATACGCTATTAAGATTTCACGCAAGTAAAATGCTCATTTTCTTTACTTACGGTTAAGAATTTATTACCTTTGCAGCCCCTGAAGGCAATAACACAAATTAAATCAATTAAGCATGTCATTAACTTTATTGGAAAAGCTGGAACTCAAAGAAGAAAAAAGTATTTTAATTCAGGGTCTTCCTTCTTCAATAGAGAAGCAATTTTCTAAGCTTGCATTCGCTAAAAACGTTACTCCGCTGCTGAAAATTAAGAAGATTGACTTTGCGCTTATTTTTGCAGTAAATGAATCCCAGCTGAAGGGTATTATTCATGAAGTACTCCCCGCTCTTGGAAAAGGAAGTAAATTCTGGGTGGCATACCCCAAAACAAGTTCCAAAATTGCCACTACTTTAAATAGGGAATGTAGCTGGACATGTATAACCGATGTAGGTTTTGAAGGAGTAAATGAAATTACGCTGGATCATGTATGGACAGCTACACGCTTTGAAAAAGTTGCCGTTGGAACTGCAATAGTACACCGGAAAGTGGAAGCGCTTGTTGGTTAGTTCAAATGAAAGTTGCCGATAGCAGCGCATTGTACTGAGATCGGCTGTTTCATATTTTAACGATTACTGTTCCCGATTTCAACATGAGTTCTTTTTCCATTTGTTTCAAATGCGACTGAGTCTGAATTAACAACGTTTGCTCATCCGCGTTTTTTGATTTCTCCAGATCTTTTTGATTCATATCCATCAGACGTCGAATTTTTCTGAGCTTCATGTAAGTTATCGTCGACTCCACTTCTTCCAGGTAAAGATCGTTGCGCGTAGGAATTTTCCCCTCATAATGTCTTTTCCAATTTTCGCTTAATTCATAAGGGAATTCCATAATGGAAACGACCAGTGCTCCCAGTTCCTGGCCTTCATGGTATAAAAAATTACGTGCAGTTGGCTCCAGTTTCTGATCATACCAGACTTTATATAACTTTAGAATGTTGACAAGATTTTTATTGTCGAACATTTCTTCGTCCTCAAATTCAGGAAGTAAATAATCCGCAACCGTTTTATTGCCGTCCCAGGTTTTGAGACCAAACTCAAGTAATGAACGTACAATGGCCCGCTCTTGCTGTTCGTCTTTGTTTAAAAGCTCGTTAAGTTCCTCATCAATAAAAATCTTTTCGGATTGGGTTGTGTTCGATTCTGTTTCCTTTTGAGGAGCTTTTGTTTCAAACTTCCCTATTCTCTCGCGAATAAATTTATTTACCAGCGTATTTAAGCCATTTTCATCAATTTTCAAAAGCTCAGAGGAACGTCTGATATAATCCTGCTGACGGGTGAAGTCTTCTGCTTTATTGATCCGCGAAATGGTTTCTGCGATTTGATTTACCAGCTGCGCTTTTTTGTTGCTGTCACCGGAAATGGCCGCAAGTGAAATTTCCAGCTGGAATAATATAAAATCCTTTTTATTCGAAAGAATAAATTCCCTAAACGATGAAGGCCCAATTTTTCGAACATAACTGTCCGGATCTTCCTGTCCTGGAATTAATACAAGTTTTACACGAAGACTTTCCTCAAATGCCAGGTCCATTCCCCGTTGCGCTGCTTTAATACCTGCTGCGTCCCCGTCATATATAATCGTCAGGTTAGAAGTATATTTTTTTATGAGCCTCAGTTGGTCTGCAGTTAGTGACGTACCGCCACTGGCTACTACATTTTCAATTCCGGCCTGATGTAGTGCAATTACATCTGTATAGCCTTCTACAAGTAAACACTCGTCCGCTTTGTCGATTGCCTGCCTTGCAAAATAAACTCCGTAAAGTAGTTTGCTCTTTATGTAAATTTCATTTTCCGGCGTGTTAATATATTTTGGTGCACGATCGTTATTTCGAATGATACGCGCGCCGAATCCTGCAATTTTCCCTGTGGGATTGTGGATCGGAAAAATAATTCTTCCACGATAATTATCAACCGGTTTACCGTCCCGGAGTACCACCAATCCACTTTTTTGCAAAAGTTCAGGATTATATTGACCGGCTATGGCTGCATTTGAAAAAACGTCGGGAGCTGAAGGATTATATCCGAGTTGGAATTTTTCAATGATTTCATCTTTAAATCCGCGTTCCTGAAGATAAGCATGACCAATGTTTTGTCCTTCCTCTGTTTTTAAAAGTTGATCGCTCAGGAATTTTTGCGCGAAAGCGTTCAGAATGTAAAGACTGTCTGAAGTCTGTTGCTGGATTTTTAATTCGGGACTGAGTTCGGTTTCTTCTATTTCCACATTATACCGGGACGCCAGCCATTTCAGCGCTTCGACATAGGAGAATTTTTCATGCTCCATCAAAAAGCTGATGGTATTGCCACTCCGTCCGCATCCAAAACATTTATAAATCTCTTTTGCCGGAGATACGGTAAAAGAAGGTGTCTTTTCGTTATGAAAAGGGCACAGCCCGAGATAGTTTGCGCCTCTCTTTTTTAATTTGACAAAACCGCCCACAATTTCTGTGATGTCTATACGACTTAAAATTTGTTGTATGGTTTGCGGTGAGATCAGGATGAGTGATTTTGTCCCGAATGTAAGTTAAAAAAAAGCATCTTTACACGCGTAATATTGCGTGTAATGACTTCCAACATATTGATAGTTGACCGGCTGAATGTTCAAATAAATGGCAGAGATATTCTTCGCGATTTCTCTTTAAAAATTGAAAAAGGGCAACAGTGGGCCCTATTTGGAGAAGCCGGATCTGGTAAGTCCGTATTTGCAAATACACTGGCAGGAAATCATTCTTTTCAGGGGGCTATTTATTTTCCGGAAGCGGAAATGACCGGAAGAGAAAAAAAACTGACTGTTGTGGAACAAAAACATCGTTTCAGAGATCTGCAAAATCAATCCAATTTTTATTATCAGCAGCGTTACAACGCGATAGACGCTGAATCCACCATTACTGTCGGTGACTACATTTCAGCAAGGGAAGATAAAACGGCTGGGAAATTCTCAAAATCCGGTCTGCTGGATCTTTTTGGATTGTCACGGTTATTGGACGAACCATTGATTCAATTGTCAAACGGAGAAAACAAACGATTGCAAATATTAAAAGCGGTTCTCAGCTCGCATCAGATTATTGTGCTGGACGAGCCTTATACAGGTTTGGACGAAGAAGGTCGTAAGATATTGGACAATATATTTTCAACATTGGCAGCCGCCGGTCAGCACTTTATGTTATTAAGCAGCAGAAGAGAAGTGCCTCCCTGTTTTAACAGATTTGCTGTGTTAAATAACGGAAAACTGATACATATTGAAAAATCAGAAGCTGCTTTTACCAATCCGCATGCAGTAACACTGACATCATTCCACCCATTTTTCTCATCGCTTTCCTTTTCATATCCGAATTTTAAGGATGCCGTTCGAATGAAAAATGTGTCGGTACATTATGGCGGAAAAAAGATACTGAACGATATAAACTGGACGGTGGAAGAAGGATCCTGCTGGGCGCTCACGGGGGAAAATGGTGCGGGCAAATCGACCTTGCTGAGTCTTATCACGGCCGACAATCCACAAGCCTATGCAAATGAAATTTATTTGTTCGACCGACGCAGGGGAACGGGGGAAAGCATATGGGAAATAAAACAGAAAATAGGTTTTCTTTCTCCGGAGCTTCAGCTTTATTTTGATCCTGCGTCTACTGCTTTTAGTGCGCTCGCTTCCGGACTTTTTGATACCATTGGTCTATTTCGCCGCTTGAATGCATCCCAGGAAACACTGGTTTTCAATTGGCTGGAATTTCTTGGATGCCGCCAGTATTCCAACAGGCTGCTGAATAGCATTCCGGGCGGAATACAGCGGCTGATATTGCTTGGACGGGCCATGATCAAAATACCTCCGTTACTTATTCTGGATGAACCCTGCCAGGGCCTGGACCTGTTTCAAACCGAGTTTACGTTAAAACTGGTGGATCAGTTCTGTTCCTTTTTCCGAACCTCACTCATTTTTGTAAGCCATTATCAGCAGGAATTCCCCCATTCGGTGACCCAAACCCTTAAGCTTTCTAAGGGTAATATGGTTTAACTTGTTGATATTCAATGAATATATGACTCGGAATAAATACTCTTTCCAAATGCAGTAAAAACGGGATGTATGATTTCTAAAAACAGTAAATTTGTTTGTCTGCAGGTTTACTTACTACCCCATCATTCTACTGCAGTACTTCTTACTTTCCATTAATTCTAACGTTCAGAATGTGATAATCATTAAAACCGTGAAGTATGTATTCTTATGCGCTGTTAGAAAAAAACTGTTATTATCTGATCCAGGAAACTGAGGAATCGCCGATCAGTCTGATTAAAGTGAATCTGGAAACAGAACAGTGTATGTTCGTATCCAGATATGTAGATGAACAACTTAACGAATGGAAGAAAAAAGGAGATCCCATATACGATATCCTTGAATTAGTCAGCGACGATAAAATAAAAGACTGGGAATCTATTTACAACGATAATCAGGGTTCATACAATTATGAGGAAGATGAAGATTAAAATCGCTCCTCCCGGTACGTTGTGTGAGCGTATTTCCAGAACCCAAAAGAAATGAGTGAAGTTGCCAGACAAATTGCAGAATAATTCACGAAAATGACATAAGGTTTTTGAGGACCGCTGGTAACCAGATAATTGAATTTATAAACTACTGCGAATAGTCCGTAATAAAAAATATATCCGGCATACACGAAAACCAATACATTCTCTGCATCCGAATGTTCCACTTTTAAGAAGTACTTACTGATCCCCCAGATATTTAAAATAAGGCAGATTAAACTACCTACTCCAATGATAATATTATCAGATGCATCGTTGAATCCTTTCCAGTATATGATAATCGCTTCGAAAAGAAAGAAAGCGATGATCAGATAAAGAAATATTCTCTTTTTGAATATGTAAAAAAATGCCAGAAAGATCAACGGCCCGTCTACGAGATTGTAAAACAGCGTGATCAGATGCGTCGCATAATTATACCATTCCCAATGAAAAATCTCGGGTATGTAGAGTATCCCGTTGATCGTCCAGAAAATGGATATGACCATATAGGATTTTTCTGCAGCAAGCCTTTTCCACAAGTACAGGGTAAGCGGGAGAAAAGTTAAGGTAACTGCCAGGATGGTCAGCAGTTCATTTATCACCGGTAACAGACCAGTTTGCAAGGGTTAAAGTTTATCTTATACAAGCGTGAAATCAAGGGTTTTATTATAGGTAAAACTACTTGGTTTTGTACTCAAAATACTGCTGGACATTTCGGATGAGGGTGCACTAAAATTCGGAAAATCAGTTAGTAAGAACGGAGTTATTCACAAATCTGCGTAATTCACGCAGTTCTTCAACTGCAGGTTTTGACTATATTTGCGACCATTAATTATGGTAGAAAATAAACAGCATTTATTCGAGTATACAGAGGAGTCTATACGTTCGTTGGACTGGAAGGAACACATCCGGCTGAGGCCCGGTATGTATATTGGAAAGCTCGGCGACGGCAGTAGTGCGGATGACGGTATTTATGTTCTCGTAAAAGAAGTCGTCGATAACTGTATCGATGAATATACGATGGGTCATGGTAAACATATTGATGTTATTATTGAGGACAAGCTGGTAACGATCCGTGATTTTGGAAGAGGTATTCCTCTTGGGAAAGTAGTGGATGTGGTGAGCAAGATCAATACGGGTGCCAAATACGATAGTAAAGCCTTCCAAAAAGCAGTTGGGCTAAATGGAGTAGGTACCAAGGCAGTAAATGCACTGAGTCAGTCCTTTACAGTGGTGGCTTTCCGGGACGGTCGTGAGAAACGTGCCTCTTTCTCTAAAGGAGAACTTATTAAAGATTTTAAAGAATCCAAAACTAGCGAACCCAATGGCACACTCGTGGAATTTATTCCGGACGAAAGCATTTTCAAAAACTTTCATTTTATCAATGAATATCTCGACAACCAATTCTGGAATTATTGTTACCTCAATGCCGGCTTGGTAATAAATTACAATGGAAAAAAATATTTATCTAAATATGGATTGCTGGACCTGTTAAAACGCAAGACCAATGAAGATGAACTGTGTTATCCCATTATTCATTTAAAAGGAGATGACATAGAAGTTGCTATCACGCATAATAATGATTATGGAGAAGAGATTTTCAGTTTTGTGAATGGTCAGTATACTACACAGGGTGGAACACATCAACAGGCTTTCAGGGAAGCTTTTGTAAAAGTTGTACGGGATTTTTATAAAAAAGATTATGAAGCAGCAGATATCAGACAAAGCATAACGGCGGCCGTGTCCGTGCGTGTGGTAGAACCCGTATTCGAATCTCAGACTAAAACGAAACTTGGCAGCCAGTTTATGGAAGAAGGGGGTGCCAGTATGAAAAACTTCATTCACGATTTCTTAATTCGTGAACTCGATAATTTCCTTCACAAAAATCCGGCGATCGCTGATTCAATGAAAAAACGCATTGAACGGAGTGAGAAGGAAAGAAAGGAATTGTCAGGCATTCGCAAACTGGCAAATGAAAGAGCAAAAAAGGCCAATCTGCATAATAAAAAACTGAGAGATTGCAGAATACACTATAACGAAGAAGCAACAGGGAAAGATAAAATACTGGTTCTTGAAAAACAAAAAGAGTCAACCATATTCATTACGGAGGGTGATTCAGCCAGCGGGTCAATTACCAAAGTGCGGAACGTGGAAACACAGGCTGTTTTCAGTTTGCGTGGTAAACCGTTGAATTGTTTCGGTCTCACAAAAAAAGTTGTTTATGAAAATGAAGAATTTAACCTGTTGCAGCATGCATTAAATGTTGAAGATGGAATCGAAGGATTGCGATATAATAACATTGTAGTTGCTACTGATGCCGATGTGGATGGCATGCACATCCGCTTGCTACTCATGACTTTTTTTCTTCAGTTTTTTCCAGATTTGGTAAAAAACAACCACGTATATATTCTGGAGACGCCATTATTCAGGGTACGTAACAAGCAGGAGACGATTTATTGTTACGATGAAACGGAAAAACAGGCGGCAATAAAAAAACTTGGCAGCAAACCCGAAATAACAAGGTTCAAAGGACTCGGAGAGATTTCACCAGGTGAATTTGCACGTTTTATTGGTGCAGATATGCGCGTTCAACCGGTTATGATTATGCCGGAAACACATATTCAGCAATTACTTGAATATTTCATGGGAAAAAATACTCCTCAACGTCAGGATTTCATTATAGGTAATCTCAGGATGGAAATAGACCTTGCTGAACAGGAGAAATAAGAACCTCAAAATTGAATGTATGTTTCATATAGTATTTGATAAACGCGGCGCTGAATTGATTTCAGAAGCGATGGACATGGACAATACATTGGACGGAGAAATTATACTTATCCACGACGATTACTCCATAGGCCCGATAAAAGACCTGCACACTGAGTCGGGTCGGATTCAACGGGCAGATTGGTTCCGCAATATCGGCGGTGAGGAAAAAAATATCACTGGTGAAAAACTTTCTGAAGTTGCCGACCATATTATTTTGGAAAAAATATTAAGCAGGATGGAGCAGGAGGAATTTGATGAGATATGGATCTGGTTGGCCCCCAATACCAAAGACGTTTGCGGATATTATTGGTTAATCTCACAGGTTAAGAATTTTTCAGGCAGGGTTTATATATTAAGTTTAAACAATCTTCCGTTCATAGGCGAGAAGGGTAATATCTTCTATCCGGTTTTTTTGTCGGAGATACCTTCCCGGGAATTTGTAAAAGCAAAAAAACTCGCACGTCCGATTAGTCCTGCCGAATTTGAAACGGATCCGGATGAATGGATCCGATGCTGTGCCGAAAACAAAAACCTCCGATTGGTGGAAGGGGTAAAAAAAATCATATCCAGGGAAGATGATTATTTTGACAAAACTATTCTTCATTCCCTTCAATCTTCATTTCAGAAAATCGCACGTGCGGTGCAGGTTTTTCTGTTAAAATCCCCGGATAAAATAAATGACTCCTTTGTGCTTTGGCGTTTGCGCAAACTAATGGCCACAGGGATGGTTGAACAACAAGGTGAATCAGTCAGACTTTTTGCAAAATCAACAGATGAAGTCAGCAATTGAATTTATACATGGGATGGTTTGGTACCCAATTGTTTCATCATGCGAAAATGTGAGGCTATCGCAGATGACATGGTGCTGAACTCATTGTAGTTGATTTGATGTTTTGCACATATTTCCCTAACTAAATGAGCAATTGCGGGGTAGTGTACATGACTCACTTTGGGAAAAAGATGATGTTCTATCTGGAAATTGAGTCCTCCCACAAACCAACTCACAATTTTATTGTCGGGCGCAAAATTAGCTGTTGTCCGAACCTGATGTATGGCCCATTCTTCTTCAATTTTTTGATGTTCGAGACCGGGTGCAAAAACAAATTCAGCATCTTCAACTACATGAGCTAACTGAAATACAATAGCCAGCGTTAATCCCAATGTAATATGCATGCAGCTGAAACCAATTGCCCATGCTGACCAGCCAACAAAGTGAACCGGAATAACTATGTAAAATACGATATACATCAGCTTGCTGAGCCAAAAAATGATATGCTCTGAAAGATCCATTTTCTGCAAATTCGTGTTGTGTATCTTTTGCCTGAAATATTTGGTGAAATCCATCATCGATACCCAGGCGAACGATGAAATCGCGTATAGCAACACAACATATACATGCTGGAATCGATGCGCTTTCACCCATTTTTGCGATGCACATTGTCTGATTACCGGACTTTTAGCAATATCGTCATCAATGCCATCAATGTTTGTATAGGTATGATGAATGATATTGTGTTTGAATTTCCAGATGAAGGCATTACCGCCCAGCATATTTAAACTCAGGCCCATTAAGTTATTGACCCAGGGTTTGGTTGAATAAGAACCGTGACAGGCATCATGCATGATGTTAAATCCGATACTTGCCAGAACAAATCCAAACAAACCAGCCGTCAGCATTCCGGCTACAAGCGGCAAATGCACGGTCAGCATCAATACATATAATAAAACAGCCGAAGGAATCAGAATCAATGCCTTGGCATATAACTTCCAGTTTCCTGTTTTTCTGATTTTACCCGAAGAAAAATATTGATCAATAGACAATTTCAATTCCTGATGAAAGAAATTATTCCTGTTATTGAAAGATACTTTATACATAATTGCGAATTCTTCTGCTTGTAAAGGTAGCACCGTTATTTTTTGGGAAGCAATATATTCTGCATCGAAATTGTTAACTATTTTGACTTCCATATGAAATGGCACTTTATAATTTAGCTTATATTCAGTGTTCGTTTCAATATATTGTTTATGGAAAATAAATTATTGTTCACGCCACTCTTTTTTTTGATGATCGTAATTCGTGGTTTTTCACAAGAGAAATACAATGGTATCGACGCAAATCTCTCCAATATTTACCGGTTATCTGACGCCAAAAGTCGGTCCATAAGTCCCGAGAATTTTAACGGCGGGAAAGGGAAAGGAGGAATGGCTGCAAAGGGAACAGGTGAAAACGCTGCCCGTGATTTAGGAAAGGGATGGAAAATAAGTCCCTCTGTCGAAATTAAAGCACACACTACTTTCACGGTTGCTGATATTGAAGGACCAGGCTCTATTCAGCATATTTGGATGACCCCAACGGGTGTATGGCGAAATGCTATCATTCGTTTTTATTGGGATGATGAAAAATCACCTTCGGTGGAGGTTCCTGTTGGCGATTTTTTCGGAATGGGTTGGGGTCAATATGCTCCGCTCAGGTCTCTGCCTGTTTGTGTAAATCCCGGATCCGCATTTAACTGTTACTGGCCGATGCCATTTAGAAAAAAATGCAGGATCACCATGGAAAATATCGACAACGAACCCATGACTTTATATTACCAGGTAGATTATATACTTACTGAGGTGACATCGGATGTCGCCTATTTTCATGCCCAGTTCAGACGCGTCAATCCGCTTCCCGAAAAATCAGTCGTGGTATTACTCGATGGAATTCAGGGTCGTGGCCAGTATGTGGGTACCTACCTCGCGTGGGGGGTGCACAATAACGGCTGGTGGGGTGAGGGAGAAATAAAATTTTATATGGATGGCGATTCAGCATATCCCACAATCTGCGGAACAGGCACCGAGGATTATTTTTGCGGATCCTATGATTTTGACACCCATAAAAAAAATGCAGGTGGTGTTGATGAATCCAATTATACAGAATTTAACACACCCTATTCGGGACTGGTTCAGGTTATCCGTGGCGATGGACATTATAACGTTTCCCAACGTTTCGGACTTTACCGTTGGCATATAACAGATCCTATCCGATTTGATAAGAATTTGAAAGTAACCATACAGGCGCTCGGATGGCGATCTGAAGGACGATATCTCCCTTTGCAGGACGATATTGCTTCCACCGTATTCTGGTATCAGACAGAACCCCATGCAATTTTTCCTGCTTTCCCCGGTAAGGATGCGTTGGAGGTTAACTGATTAAATCTTATTTACCTGTTGTCCAAATGGAATTAAGCTGACTTACCTTAATTTCCTTAACCGGATTCGCATCTATTGTCTGAAGTAAACTATTATAAGGTGTGTCGGGAAAAAATATGGCAGTCATGGTAGTCAAACCCTGATCGGCAAATAATTCCAGTGACGTATTATCCAATAAAATGATCACTTTTGAAGCATTCGTTTGTGAAAGTCTCGGAGCATATTGCACATTCGAAAACTGATTGGAAAAACCAGATTTTCCCGCCTGCGTTCTATCTATGTAGAATGAATTTTTGTCCTCATCATAACCTACTTTTAGCGACTGACCGGTAATGTTAGAGAATACAAACGAAAATGTTCGAAGATCCGGTACATTGAATTCTATCCTCGTTGGGCCGGAAATCGATATTCCGTTTTCGGCAGAGGAATGATTGTAGATGCCCGTTTTGATTACCAGCTTATCCAACGCTTCAATGGGTATCATCGTTGTATAATAACCGCTACCGACTTTTTTCAATCCCAGCATTCTGGGTACGGTCATCGCGCTTCTCCATTTTACTGTGGGTACGGCTGTGCCATATAGCCAGTTACTCATCCAGCCAAGAAATATTCTTTCATTACCGGTATTGCTGAAGGTGACGCCGGCATAGTTATCTGCTCCGTAGTCAGCCCATCTTGTAACCGTATCATAATTTACGAATACATGACCGTCGAAATCACCGGTGAAATATTGAGTCCCTGAACCTCCCTGTATTCCGCCAGGATTAATATTTACAATCAGCAGCCATACTTTTTTACCGTCAATATCAAAGGGAATCAGATCTGGGCATTCCCAAACACCGCCATGAGCTCCAAGGCCGGCACCAAATTCGCTTTCTTTATTCCAGGATCTCAGATCTGAAGAAGAATAGAATATTATCCGGTCGCCCGCCGCAAGTGCCATAATCCATTTATTTTGTTCGGCATACCAGCTTACTTTGGGATCTCGAAAATCTTTCGACCCGGGATTTTTCAAAACAGGATTGCCAGCATATTTTGTCCAGGTCTTACCACTGTCCAAACTGTAAGCAATGCTTTGATTCTGAAAGTTGGTGGTTCCAGCCTTTTCACCCACAGGATCATGCTGGGTGAATATAGCAACCATCGGAATTTCCCCATTCCTGCCAAATCCGCTTGAATTTTTCGAATCTAAAACTGCGGAACCTGAGAAAATATATCCCAGGCTATCTGGATATAACGCGATGGCTTGTTGTTTCCAGTGGACCAGATCCGTACTCGTGGCGTGACCCCAGTGCATAGGTCCCCATACCGTTTTATTGGGGTAATACTGAAAAAATAAATGGTAAGTGCCCTCACAGTAAATTAGACCATTGGGATCGTTCATCCAATTGGCAATAGGAGAAAAATGAATCTGCGGTCGATATTGTTCATGATAAACCACCTGGCCTTCACAACAAAGCAGACTGGCAGTCCAGAAAGAAATCAAAAAAAGCAACCGTGGCATGATTTTCAATTTCCATATCAAGATAAATCATATTTATATCCCAACACTTGAATGATTACTACTAAATTTATCATCTCCATTCAAAAATTCCATATGCATAGATTCCCTTTCAAATTGTTTTTTTATTTTATGATAACCTTCCTGTTGGTGTCCTGCCGACAAGCCGCAGAAAAAGAGAAAACGATTGTGGTAAATGAGAATGGCAATAAAAGATTTTTTGGAACTATCGGGAACGATTCCGTTTATGCATATACGTTAAACAATAACAAAGGATTAAAAGCAGTAATTACAAATTACGGTGCTATTTTACTGGAATTGTGGACTCCCGACAGATCGGGAAATACAGGAGATATTATTCTGGGTTATGATTCACTTTCGGGATATCTGCAAAAAACCAATCCATACTTCGGCGCTATTGTTGGAAGATATGCTAACCGCATCGGTCATGCAGCTTTTACGATCGATGGCAAATCCTATTCGATAACGGCAAATGAAAATGGCAATACGCTGCACGGTGGCTTAAAGGGATTTGATAAAGTTATTTGGACTGTAGAACAGGTAAATGATTCAATGTTGGTTTTATCGTATTTAAGTCATGATGGGGAAGAAGGTTTTCCCGGAAACCTAAATGTAAAGATTGAATACGGAGTAACTGTGAAAAATGGGAATACTTTATTTATTAATTATACTGCGCTGACCGATAAAAAAACACCAGTAAACCTCACCAATCATGCATATTTCAATTTGTCCGCCGGCAAGGATTCAACCATCCTGAATGAAGAATTAACCATTTTTTCAAAAAAATACACGGCAATCAATGACGCATTGATCCCCACGGGTGAATTGCCGGATGTACGCAATGGCCCGATGGATTTTCAAACAAGAAAAAAAATTGGCAGGGATATCAGTAAACTGAAAGCGGGTTATGACCACAATTATGTGATAGAAAGAAAATCTTCAGACACGGGTTTGATAAAAACAGCCAGTTTATATGATCCTTCTTCTGGCAGATTCATGTTGGTGTCTACCACGCAGCCAGGTGTTCAGTTTTATACAGGGAATTTTCTGGACGGTACGCTGACTGGTCGAAACGGGAAAAAAATAGTAAAATATGGCGGTCTCTGTTTGGAAACGCAACATTTCCCGGATTCACCAAACCAACCGGATTTCCCAACAACAATATTAGAGCCCGGACAAACGTATTGCGAACTCACCACATATCAGTTTTCAACTAAACCATAAACCATTCCTGCAATTCGATCACTCAAAACATTCGATAGATATGATTATTAAAAAAGTTGTTTTTATAATCCTTTTTCTGGGAATGACAAACCTGTTAGATGCCCAGAATATTCGACCTGTATGGCCTGTGTCCTCAGCAAATAACTGGTACGCAGCGCAGGGATGGTTGCGTGGTTGTGATTTCATCCCAAGCACGGCGATCAATCAGCTCGAAATGTGGCAGGCAGCAACTTTCGATACAGCGACAATAGCAAAAGAACTGGGATTTGCACATTCGATTGGATTGAATTGCATGCGGGTTTTTCTCCATCACCTCGCCTGGCAGGAGGATCCGCAGGGTTTTAAAAACAGGGTTGCTATATACCTTTCGATTGCAGGCCGGCTTCATATCAAAACCATTTTTGTTTTTTTTGATGATTGCTGGAATGAATCCTATCACGCGGGTACACAGCCTCTGCCCAGGCCGGGCATTCACAATTCAGGTTGGCTACGTGATCCGGGTAAATTATTCTATGAGGATTCTTCACTGGTACACGTGCTTGAAGCGTATGTCAAAGATATTCTTACAACGTTTAAAAACGACGATCGTATTGAACTCTGGGATTTGTATAATGAACCCGGGAACTCAAATTATCAGAATAAAAGCATGGTATTGCTCAAACAGGTATTTCAATGGGCCAGAGAAGTGAATCCCTCTCAACCATTATCGGCAGGAATCTGGAACAAGGATTTAACAACGTTGAATAGTTTTCAAATCAGCGAGTCGGATGTGATTACTTATCATAATTACGAAGATGAAAAATCTCATCTGAAAGTTATCGATAGCCTGAGAAAATACGACCGTCCCCTGATTTGTACCGAATACATGGCCCGACTGCGTGGCAGCACTTTTTTTAATATCATGCCGATGTTGAAAAAAGAAAATGTGGCGGCTATAAACTGGGGATTGGTCAGTGGCAAGACCAACACCAAATATGCCTGGGATACTCCGATTCCCGATGGCTCAGAACCAAAAGTCTGGTTTCATGATATCTTCCGTCCGGATGGAACTCCGTACAGTCAGAAAGAAGTTGACTTTATCAGTGGACTCACGGGTGTCAAACCTCCCAGCCAAAACTAGCGAGTTGTTGTTTGGTAGTTGTAAAATCGTGATGTACAATGCCGCGAATACCCAGGGTATCGGCAACCTGAACAAACATCGGCCGGTCCTCCAGATAAATTACTTTTTCAGGAGACACCTGGGCGATGTCCAGTGCAACTTTAAAAATATCTGCGTCGGGTTTTCGGAAATGCACAAAACAGGAGCTTATAAAAAAATCTACGAACTCGCCTAATTTGAATGTTTTTATGCGATAGTTATTTAGCTCTCTTCCTTCGTTGCTCACGACTGCGATTTTGATACCATATTTTTCTTTAATGCCACGAATCAGTCCAAGCATTTCAGGTATGGGCTGAGACTGATCAAACATAAATTTTCTGAATTCTACTTCGGTAAAATTTCTTTCTTTATAAAATACCAGCCGTTTCAGGTATTCAGACAAGGTGATTTTACCGGATTCGTAGGTATCAAATGTAAGATGATGTCGTTCTTCCGTTTCAACTGGATCCAGGTTGAATTGTTCGATTGCTTTTTTTCTTCCGGTTCTGTCCCACCCATTCGTTAAGAGTACCCCGCCGATATCCGTAAAAATTGTAGTGTATCCTTCCATGTTTTTTATGCTACAGAAATACGTTTTTCTAAATAAACATCCTGGATGCCGTTCAATAATTGAACGCCTTCGCTGAACGGACGTTGAAATGCTTTTCTTCCTGAGATCATTCCACTGCCACCGGCCCGTTTATTAATTACAGCTGTGCGCAGCGCTTCCTTCATATCCTTATCACCATCTGAAGCGCCACCAGAATTGATCAACGGAATCCGGCCCGAATAGCCATTTAATACCTGATATCTGCAAAGATCTATCGGATGATCAGACGACAGATCCGTATACATTTTTTCGTCCAGTTTTCCATAGTGGCTGCTGCCCATGTTTAACGCTTTGTAGCCACCATTCAGTTCCGGTAATTTTTGTTTAACAATATCTGCCTGAATCGTAACTCCTAAATGATTTGCCTGTCCGGTAAGATCTGCTGATACGTGATAATCCTTACCATCTTTCACAAAAGCGTCATTGCGCAAATAACACCAGAGCACAGTAGCCATACCCAGTGAATGCGCGTCATCAAAGGCTTTCGCCACTTCCGTTATCTGACGATCCGATTGAGGTGAACCGAAATAAATGGTGGCACCAACAGCTGCAGCGCCCATATTCCAGGCATCGCGGACGCTTCCAAACAAAACCTGATCAAATTTATTTGGGTAAGTCAGCAGTTCATTATGATTTATTTTTACGATAAAGGGAATGTGATGTGCGTATTTACGAGCAACCGCAGCCAAAACGCCAAATGTACTGGCCACCGCATTGCAACCCCCTTCTACAGCGAGCCTGACAATATTTTCCGGATCAAAATAAAGCGGATTTTTTGCGAAGGATGCGCCGGCACTGTGTTCAACACCCTGATCTACCGGAAGAATCGAGAGATATCCCGTTCCTGCCAGTCTGCCGTGATTAAATAGTTGTTGCAGATTTCGAAGCGTTTGCTGATTCCGGTTCGAAATCGAAAATACATCGTCAAGAAAATGTGGAGAAGGCTGATGAATTGTATTCTTCAGCACTTTTTTACACTCATAGGAAAACAGGTCTTCATTTTCTTTGCCCAGCAATTCGGTTATTTGTTGATACGTCATAGTTGTGATGGTGATCCTAAAATTAAGATTTCAGAAAGTATTACTGCTGCTTTTTTCAACAAACAAGCTGGTGAAATGTTAATGATCCTAAAGAAACAAGGATGATCAGGTTAAGCATTTTAGACCAATCTATTGTGCCCAAAGGTTCTACTGCCTCGGAAGCAATAGCAAATACCATTCGCCTAGTAAAAATGGCTGAAACTTCCGGTTTCTACAGATTTTGGGTTTCGGAGCATCACAACTCAGCAATGATCGCCGGATCGGCCCCTGAGCTACTTATGGTTCGATTGGCCAGCGAGACCAGCAAGATCAGGATAGGATCTGGTGGTATCATGTTGCCCAACCACAGCGCGCTTAAAATGGCCGAAAATTTTCGGTTGTTGGAGACTTTATATCCCGGTAGGATAGACCTTGGTATTGGCAGAGCGCCGGGAGGAGACAGGATAACAGCCAGCCTGCTCAACCCATCCAATAATTTTTCCGAGGAATCCTATATTCAGCAACTGGAATACCTGCAGGCTTTTTTCCACGATGAAGCGTCTTCGCAATATGGTCCGCAGCTCGCTGTTCCTCTGTCTGCCACAATTCCTGTTCCGTGGATTCTCAGTTCAAGTGGTGGCAGTGCTGCCATTGCCGCAAGATTTGGCATGGGGCTCGCCGTTGCTCGTTTTATCAATGGCTTTGCAGGACCTGAAATAGTGGAGGCATACCGGAAAGCATTTAAACCTTCACGTGAAATGGAAACCCCCAGGGTGCTGCTGGCAATATCGGTATTATGTGCCGACACAGAAGAAAAAGCAGCCCAGATGCGAAAACTATCTGACTATACTTTGCTTCAATTTGAAAAAGGAAACTTCAGGGAATTGATTGGTTATGAAGAAATCAGGGATTATGTTTTCACAGATGCTGAACTTGAAAGAATTCAATTCAACAAAGGGCGTATTATATCAGGCACTCCATCGAAAGTAAAGACACAACTCGTTTCTCTGGCCGATGAAATGGGGTTGGATGAAATTATGGTAGCTACCATGACCTACTCCCAAAGAGATCGTTTTCGCTCATTTGAACTGCTTGCAAAAGAATTTGAGCTGACTAAGCAAGCGCCGGTTTTTTCAGATACTTATTCAGGTTTATAAGTAGTACACTGAATAAAATAACAAATAAGCCGGCAATCTGGAAGCTATTCACATGTTCCGAATTCAGAAATACTCCCAAGATCACGGCCACTACCGGATTTACATAAGCGTAAGTGCTCACCTGCGCCGGTGATCTTACTTCCATCAGCCATACAAAGCAGCTGTAAGCCAGAATCGATCCGAAGACAATTAAATAGGAAATCGAATACCATGCTTCTGCAGGAACTGTATCAAAACGGAATGTTTTAAATTCTCCTGTAATAAATGCACCCGCAACAAAATATACACCCGCAAAAAACATCTGCCAACTTGTATTCACCGCCGCAGGAGCATTCGTTTTTTTATATTTGGCATATAAAGAACCTATGACCCACGACATCGATCCCAAAATGAGCACAAACAAAGCTACCCGCTCATAGGGATTTCGATCCGTTTTATAAGATGATGAAATGTCGGGCAAAAACAGCAGGAATATTCCGGCCAGCCCAAGCAACAGTCCCGTGATAATGGATTTGCTTGCGAAATTTTGCCGCCAGTGCGGTTTGTCATAAATCACATACCAAAGGGGAGCGGCAGAAATAATAATGGCAACCCACGCGCTTCCCACATATTGCTCAACAAAAATCACGATGCCATTGCCGATAAACAAAACCAAAAATCCACTGATGGCAGCGAGTTTTATGGACTCCCGATGAAAAATGCTTTCTCCCTTCGAGATCGACCAGATCATCATGAGTAAACCGGCGATGATAAACCGGACGCCTCCCAATATAAAGGGTGGGAAGCCATGTAATGCCTTACTGATAAAAAAATAAGTAGACCCCCATACGATGTATACCGTTAAAAATGCCAACAGCACAAGAAAGGTTCGGGGAGTTTTGGATGAAGTGTTGCTCATCGGATTTATTTTATTACTTACCACCACCAAATCCTTTCAAAGTTAAAAAGGAATTTTATAACTTTAGCCTACGAAATCGATGTTTTATTGGCATTTTGCTTTTGAAAACAAAGTAATAATTCAAATAACCTTCTATATGGAATTAGATAAAACAAGCTGGTCGATCCTCGCATGTCTTCAGGAAAACGCAAGAGCTTCATTTGCCGACATTGGCAGAGAAGTAGGATTGTCAGCTCCTGCAGTTGCGGAACGTATGATAAAGCTGGAAGATGCAGGCATCATCCAGGGATACAGGATTGAAGTGGATTATGAAAAAACAGGACACGCCATCAAAGCGTTCATCACATTCACTGCGCATTCGGGAAAATTCAATTCATTCCTGAATTATATCAGCAAGTTAGATGAGGTGCTCGAATGTCACAGAGTAACTGGAAACTATTGTATTTTCATGAAAGTGGCAGTAGAAAATTCGGGCCATTTGCAGCACCTGCTCACCAGTATGATGGAATATGGAGAAACCACTACGTCAGTCATTTTATCAAGTCCGATTACCCATAGGATTTTTACCAAACACGAAACCAAAACTAAAGGAAAAGGTCCCGCTGCAAAACTGCGCCAGGTATAACTGAATACGAATCGAGATCAGTGATTCCCTCTGCGCGTAAAATATCTTCATCTATAAAATGCTGGCCGCTGGTTGTTTTTGAATCTTTTTTTAAAATGACAAATGCGGCATCGGCCATAACTGTTGGTTTCCTGCTTGCCTGGAAAAGTTGTTCTCCCCCCAATAAATTTTTTACAGCAGATGTTGCGATGAGCGTGCCTGGCCATAATGTGTTCGATGCAATGCCTTCCTTTTTAAATTCCGCCGACCAGGCATCCGATAATAAACTCATATTGTATTTACTCAATGTATACGCAGCATGCGATCTAAACCATTTCATATCAAAATTCAAGGGGGGCGAAAGGGTAAGAATATGCGGATTTGCAGATTTTTTTAAGAGGGGATAAGCGTATTTTGTAACCATAAATGTTCCCCGCACGTTGATATCAAACATCAAATCAAATCGTTTCGGTTCTGTCTTCTCAGTATTGCTTATCGAAATGGCGGATGCATTGTTGATGACTATATCCAGGCCACCAAACCGCTCTTCTGTTTTTTTGATAACTTCCTGAATGAGATTTTCGTCCCTTATATCACAAAATATCGGTAGTGCCTGTCCGCCCGCTTTCTCGATTTCTTCCGCGGCGGAAAAAATGGTGCCTCCCAATCTTGCGTCTTCAATAGTCGATTTGGCAGCTATAACAATATTTGCTCCTGCAGAAGCAAGTTTTAAAGCAATGGCTTTTCCAATGCCCCTGCTGGCTCCCGTTATCAAAACCGTTTTATTTTTGAAATCCATAAGTAGTTTGGGTTAACCTGCTTTGTCAGTAAGCATGGCATGAAGTATGTTATTACTAAGATAAAGATAACATGATGTCTGCCATTATACATTCCTATTTCATTTGTAATATCGACGGGCCGGATGATCCATCACCTAAACCTCGACCTGAATGGCCACCTACCGAACCCACGCCCCAACCTCCCGATGCTGATCCGGCACCTACAGTTCCTCCTGTTACCGCATCGCATTTTTCATACAATTCTTTTGTGTTGAATTAGCAGGACAGTTAAGTAATTATATTTGACCCTCAAGGGCAATATGAAATACTTTATCGGTCTTGACATCGGAACCACTTCAGTGAAAACAATTGCTTTTTCCGGAGATGGAAAATCTTTGTGCGAACATTCCCTGTCCTATTCAATTAAACACCCGAAACCCGACTGGAGCGAACAGGATCCGGATGAAATTTTTCAGGCCGTCGTTAAAACTGTGGAAAATATTCTTCAAGAACTTTCTCCACATCTTCCCCAACTTGTTGCCTTCAGTTCAGCTATGCATAGTCTGATTGCATTAGATAAAGACGGGGAAGCCATTTCACCTTCCATTATTTGGGCCGACAACAGAGCCGGTCAAATTGCAACGAAAATTCACACGGAAAATAACGCCATGGCTTTTTACCAAAGAACAGGATTACCTGTTCATGCCATGTCTCCATTTTGCAAGTTGTTTTGGATAAGAGAAAATCAGCCGGACATTTACAACGAAGCTTCTAAATTTATCGGCATAAAAGAATATGTTTTTTACAAATTATTTGGAACCTACGTCGTGGATGCTTCTATTGCTGCCGCTACGGGTTTGATGAATCGGGAAACCAGAACGTGGGATCCATGGATCCTGCATCAACTGGGTCTTGCGCCGGATAAACTTTCTACCATTGTTGAAATGGAAGAAGTGTTATATGCACCGAAGTTATTTCCGCAATTAAAAAATACTCCATTTGTCATTGGAGGCAGTGATGGCGCCATGGCAAACATCGGTGCAACGGAGCAGGAAGGATCTCTGGTAGTAACGGTAGGTACCAGTAGCGCTGCGCGAATTATCGTAAAAAATCAGCAGATAGACATGGCTATGAGAACGTTTTGTTATTATGTGGACAAACAACACTGGCTGGTGGGTGGAGCGAGTAACAATGGCGGTATTATTTTGCAATGGCTTAGGGAAAGTTTATTTCGCACTGAAGAAAATGTCAATCACTTTTTAGATAAAGCCATTGCAGTCGGTCCGGGTTCAAATGGACTCATTTTTCTCCCTTATCTGTTGGGAGAAAGAGCACCTGTCTGGAATTCCAAAGCAACGGGCGTTTTGTTTGGCCTCACGATAGCGCATGGACAGGCTGAAGTTATCAGGGCAACACTGGAAGGCACGATCTATTGTTTATATGCGATCAGTCAGCCGCTTTTTGAAAAAACTGTGATCCATAATATTTATGCAACGGGTGGTTTCGCACGCAATGAGTTGTGGCTTCAGATTTTGGCTGATATATTTGGCCTCCCCGTATTGATTTGTGAAACGGTTGAAAATTCAGCCTGGGGAGCCGCCAAGTGTGGAATGCATGCAATGGGTTTTCAAACCAATGCAATTCCGGATATCACCAAAACTTATTTTCCTGATGCCGCAGCACATGCGACTTATCAGTTTGCTTTCGAAAAATTTCAGCATATATACGAATTGCTGAAAGATGAATTTATTTAAATGATTATTCCAACCTCTTGAAATCAAGATCCTGGAAATCATAACTGAAGTCTGTTAAAGGCGACACTGGTTTCATTTTAAAAGTTGCCGCTTTCCCATTTTGATCTAACTGGAAAATTGCAAAAGCGTCCGCATCCATACTTCTGTCACGCCAAATAACTACAAAGCTGTTCCCTTTAAAGGGTATCATTTCACCAGTTAGTTTCGGTGAACGTTTTGAGTCGAACCAATACTTGCCATTTTTAATGGAAATGGTTACTTCACCCAGCCAGGAGTCCTGATATTTTCCGGAATACATGTCGTTACCAATCTTTGCCGAAGTCAGTTTCGATTTATTTATTTCGGCCAGGATGGAGTCTGTTATTGTTTTGGAGTGCGCCAACGCAGCATTGTTGGATTGAACGAGTTCGTTTATCCAGTCCTTTCGTTTTAACCCGAGATAACCATCTTCGATTTCATTTGTAATCGCAGTGAAAGCATCTGTTTCCTGCTGATTGGTCAGTACAATAATGCCAAGTTTCAATTCGGGTATCATCGTAATCTGCGTCACCATACCCTCAATCTCACCGGAATGACTGAGTTCTTTATAACCCATCACATCCTTCATAAAAAAACCAAGACCGTAGGCTTTAAAGTGTGTATTGTAATATCCTGGTTCATCCAGTTTCATGATGGTTTGTGGAGACCAGATCTCCTCTTGTATTGCCGCACTGTATAACGATTTTCCCTGAGCGCCATATTTTCCTTGTGCAAGCAGCAGGGAGACCCATTTACTCAAATCTGAAATATTGGCGTTGATACCACCCGCAGAGTGATCGAATTTCCTCGAACTGCGTGCAATGACTTTTACTTGGCCGTCAACCTTCGCATGTCCGTCTATTACATCTGATTTATCCTTCAGCCTGTCGAACGAACCGGCGCTTTTTTGCATGCCGATGGGTTGCATGATACGGGTTTCTACGAAATCGTCCCATGATAGACCACTGACTCTTTTAACGATTTCCCCTGCGACGATATACAAATTGTTATCATAGTCAAATTTTGTTCGAAAACCCGATGCCTGTTTAAGAAACTGAAGGTTGTATAGAACATCTTTTAATTCGAAATCACTGGAATCTGGAAATAACATAAGATCACCCGCACCCAACCCAAGTCCGCTTCGATGGGTCAACAGATCGCGTATGGTAAATTCTTCTGTTACATAAGGGTTGTATAGCTTAAATTCAGGAATCCACTTGCGAACTTTATCATCCCAGGAAATCTTGCCCTCATCTACCAGGATACCCAACGCAAAAGCGGTAAACGCTTTGCTGTTTGAAGCGATTCCAAACAAAGTATTTTCATCCACAGGCAAACCCGAATTAAGTGAACGAACGCCATATCCTCTGGAATGAGCAATCTTACCGTCTTTTATGACTGCCACTGCGATGCCAGGAACATTAAAAACGCTTCTAACTTTTTCAACCACGCTGTCGATCTCATAGGAACGAAGCGGTTGCGAAATGGCACTCAGAGAAATGAACAGCCAGACAATCAGCAGCATTTTTTTCATGAATTAAAAATAGGATAACGTATTGAAACGAGTTTCTTAATTTTGTTTCCTGAACGTCCAGAATTTGATAAAGATTTATAAGCCAACAGAAACGATGGCGCCGTTTTATCAGCGTTACATCAATAACGTGCCAGATGATGGTAACCTGCTCATACACCTTGAAGATATATTTTCAGAAACGGAAGAGTTGATCAATCCGCTTTCAGCAGAGAAGATGCATTACCGATACGAAAAAGATAAATGGACTATTAAAGATATGCTGGTTCATTTGTCTGACTGCGAAAGAATTTTTGTATATCGTGCATTGCGATTCTCACGGGGAGATGAGACGGCATTACCCGGATTTGAAGAGAGTTTATTCGCAGCAAATGCAGGGGCAAATGAAAGAGAGAAGGAAGACATTTTGAGAGAATATTCCAGCGTGCGGGAAGCCAGTATTTCGTTTATAGAATCATTATCAGATGAAGCATTAAACAGAAAGGGCACCGCAAACGGATTTCCTGTTTCTGTGCGATTACTTGTGAACCTGATTTACGGGCATCATAAACATCACCTCAATATTTTGCGGGAGAGATATCTTTAACAATGGAAGAAAAAAAACCGCGCCGTACTACCATTGCTGTAGACATGGATGGCGTACTGGCAGACACCGAAACGCATTTCATTCAATACTATGAAACAGAATCGGGAGAGAAAGTAAACAGAAAATCATTGCTCGGTATTCCGGAAAATATTGCCTTCCCTGATAAGACGGCCGTCAGAAGATATGTTCATACACCCGGCTTCTTCAGAACCCTTCCCTTAATTCCTGGCGGAGTTTCTGCGATAAAAAAACTCATGGAGGATTTTGACGTGTATATTGTTTCAGCCGCAATGGAATTTCCGCTTTCACTTTTTGAAAAGAAACAATGGCTCGAGGAACATTTTCCTTTTATCTCCTGGACGAATATTGTATTCTGCGGAGATAAGAGTATTATAAAAACAGACTACCTGATCGACGATCACATTAAAAACCTGGATCATTTTTCGGGTATACCATTACTCTTCTCAGCTTCTCATAATGTGAACGTACATCATCACAAGCGTTTGAATAACTGGGAGGAAATACTCACTTTTTTCGCTGCATTGAAATAACTGAAAAGGATATTCTTCCTGATTAAAATTCAGTATCATACTATTAATACGATCGTTCCCCCGATGATCAATAGCGCTCCAAGCGCCGTTTTCCAGGAAATCATTTCACCAAGAAACAGTACCGAGAGTACAATAGTAAGGGCAACACTTAGTTTGTCTACCGGCGCTACCTGCGACACTTTTCCGATTTGCAACGCTTTAAAATAAAAAATCCACGAAAGACCGGTTGCAATGCCGGATATGATTAGAAAAAACAAACTGTGTTTGGAAATGCCTGTAATGGTTTTATATTCTCCCCGGAAAACAACGATGGCCCAGGCGATGATTAAGATAACAATCGTTCGAATGGCGGTAGCCAAATTGGCGTTTACGTTCGATACGCCGATTTTCGCAAATATCGCCGTCAGCGATGCAAATAAAGCAGACAGTAATGCATAAACCCACCACATTTTTTTAATTTTTCATTAATCAAACCCACGTTTAGCGTTTAGCGTTTAGCGTTTAGCGTTCAGCGTTCAGCGTTCAGCGTTCATCAATTGGCCAAAAACTTCAGACAAACCGGATTCGGTATGCTGATTTCCTTTCCGGTTGCTTTTAATAGTCCATTCACTGGGTCGATGGAAAAAATAACGACGTTGTCTGAATCCCTGTTGGCAACCAGTAAAAAATGACCGGTTGGATCAATTACAAAATTCCTGGGATGTTTACCCTTTACAGAAATGATTTGTTTACTTATAAGACTGCCATCGTTTTGAATGGCAAACACCGCTATGGAATTCGCGGTACCACGATTGGTAGCATAAAGAAATTTTCCATTGGGACTTATATGAATGTCAGCGCTCCCCGGATCACCGTTAAACGATTCAGGAGTCGTTCTTATTCTTTGAAAATGCGTAAGCTTGCCGGTTTGATCGTCAAAATGAAAAGCGTCTACGGTGCCCGTTAGTTCGCCAACAATGTAGACGTTGTTTTTAGCAGGCAGAAAGCTGATATGCCTTGGTCCCGTACCAGGTGTCAGCGAAACGACCGAATCATAACGATCGGTGAGCGGAATATTTTGGTTTGCATTAAATGCATACACGTGTTCCTGATCTGTACCAAGATTTGCCGTGAGCAAAAATTTTTCATCCGGCGAGAAAATAGTTGAATGTACATGCCCTGTTTCCTGTCTGGCTGTGTCGGGCCCCTTTCCCAGTTGCTGAATGATCTGCATGGCGGGAGCAAGTGAACCATCGGTATTTACCGGCAAAGCTGCGAGACTTCCTGAACAATAGTTGGCAACAAATACCCATTTCGCAGATTTATCTTCCGTAACATAACAGGGACAGGTTCCACCACTGGACTGCGAATTCAGGAATACAAGTTTGCCCGTTGATGGTTCAAATGCATAAGCGCCCACCGCTCCGCCAGTTTCATTTTCATCGGTTGCATATACATGTTTGCCATCGGATGAAATACTCAGGTAAGACGGATTTTTTGCTGCCGTCGTGCTGACTTCGGTGCCTGTACCTGTTGATGTGTTAAAACGATATACATAAATACCCTTACTCGCACCATTCGTATAAGTACCAATGAAAAGATAGGGATCCTGGGAAAAACACGAAATAAAACTGAATACAAAAAGAAAAATAAGATTCCAGCGCATGGAAAAAGTTTTAAAATTAGACTGCTGCAATTTACATGAAACTGGATACGCACCAACGCAATAAATAGATGGGGTAACAGCGTTATCCTATCTGAAATCCGATCTCATGAAACTGCCCTTATGCTGTTTACTGCTATTTATTGTATCCTGTAATTCATTGCCCGATAATAGAATTTCTGCCGAATTTACCCAACCCACAACGGCTTCATTTACAGGATCACTTACATCCGCTTCAACAGACGAAGAATCGACGACACCAACTGAGTTACATGCCAAATTAACGATCCCAAGAGCATCCGTTATACTCAAGAGAAAGCAGGTTCCGATTCTTTGTTATCATCAGATCCGTGATTGGAAACTGACTGATTCTAAAATATCCAGGGATTATATTGTACCTCCCGCAGCTTTCGCAGCTCAGATGCGTATGCTTGCCGACAGCGGGTATCATACCATTTCTCCTGATCAACTTTATTCCTATCTGATAACGGGAACCCCTCTTCCTGCAAAACCCATCATATTGAGTTTTGACGACACGGATCTGGACCAGTTTACCGTAGCTTATCCTGAAATGAAAAAATATGGTTTCAAAGGATTGTTTTTTATTATGACCGTTTCCCTGGGAAAACCACATTATATGAGCAGGGACCAGGTACGTGCGCTTTCAGATGATGGAAATACCATCGGATCGCATACCTGGGATCACCACAATGTAAAGAAATACGAGGGCAATGACTGGGTAACCCAATTGGATAAACCCACCAAAACGCTCGAACAGATTACAGGCAGGAACATTCGTTACTTCGCTTATCCATTCGGTTTATGGAATACAGCGGCATTTCCCGAACTCAAAAAACGTGGATTTGTAGCTGCTTTCCAGCTTAACGAAAAACCAGATACAGAAGACCCCTTATATTGTATTAGAAGAATTATCGTTCCCGGTAGCTGGTCCGGCGCAGCCCTGCATCAGGGTATCGTACGTGACTTTTAATAAAAATTGAATCTTGGTATCTTGCCTTATGATGTCTCCGGATAAGGCAACCATGTTCAGTAACCGGCTCAGCAAAGTGTTCCGTCATATCAGCAAAGCTGCGAGGCGTCAGAATCTGAGTTGTTACCGCATTTACGACCACGACCTGCCCGAATTTCCCTTTTGCATTGAAATATATGAGGACTGGATATATATGGCAGAATATCGTCGCAATCATCATATGGACGAGGAAGAACACCTGCTTTGGCTCGAAGAATGTAAAACCATTGTCGCGGAAATAACCGGCATTACAACGGCTCAAATTGCCCTAAGAACGCGTCAGCGCAAAACCAGCCGCCAGGACCAGTATCAAAAACTGGATGATGAAAAGGAATTCATGATCGCAAGAGAACAGGGACTGTTATTTAAAATTAACCTGACCGATTACCTGGACACAGGACTGTTCCTGGATCACCGGATTACCCGAAATCAGGTGCGGGAAATCGCTCAGGGTAAAAAAGTACTTAATCTCTTTTGTTATACGGGTTCCTTTTCGGTTTACGCTGCAGCCGGTCATGCTGCTGAAGTTGTTTCAGTGGATCTGTCTAAAACATACCTGAAATGGGCAACGGAAAACATGGAAATAAATGGTCTTTTAAATCCGGTTAAACATATCTATATCCATGAAGACGTAATGCAATATCTGAAGAACCTTTCGCCGGAATATTTTGACCTGGTAATTATGGATCCGCCCACGTTTAGTAATAGTAAAAGAATGGATGATTTTCTGGACATTCAGCGCGATCATCCCATGATGATTAACCAGGTTCTCACAGCCATAAAACCGGGAGGGGTGCTCTACTTTAGTACCAACTTCAGTCGTTTTCAGATGCAGGCAGAATTTCTTCTTAACTGCAAAATAAAAGACATCACCAAATCAACTACTCCTTTTGATTTCCAGGGAAAACTCCATCGCTTCTGTTTTCTGATTTCGAAAGAATAGTGTTCCCACAATTAAATAATCCAACTAATTAATTTCAGTCGATCATTCGCTTCTTCCGAAAAAAAGGACCTAATTGCCTCGATTTTCAATACTAAGAATATTAGGTAATGGTCATTTTTAAAACCCTCGATTGCCAAAAATAAAAGCACAAATTATTTAGTAGACTTATTTTAAATATAGTATTGACTGTCAACTTGTAAAGTCTCATAACTCTTGTACATATAGAAGAATTTCCGAGTTGATACCACATATTCTGGAGAAAAAAATGCATAGTTTTGCAAAGACCGTTTATATACATGGTACTATCTGAATTACAATATTTTCCACCAATCACTTCTGTAGTTGCTTTATTTAAAGAGACATATGTATTATATGATATATATGAAACCTACCGAAAAATGAGTTTTCGGAACCGGTGTATTGTTGCCGGATCCCAGGGTGCCGTCTCCTTATCGGTTCCTTTGGTACATGGGAGAAATCAACGCTTGCCGATTAAAGACGTAAGAATATCCAACATGGAAAATTGGCAGTCGCGGCATTTTAAGACTTTACAATCTGCCTATAATCGCTCTCCTTATTTTGATCACTATCAGGATGAGTTGGACAACATTTACCGGCAGCCCTTTGATCGACTAGCGGACTGGAATATGTATTGTCTGGACTGGTTGAAAAAGAAACTGAATTGGACGGCGGAGATCCGTTTTACCGAAAAGGAGATTCCTTTTAATGCCGAAGGATTTGATGACAGGAGAACGATGATGGTTCCCAAGAATTATGGGAGGTGGAACCCGGTGAAATATCGTCAGACATTTGAAGAAAGAACGGGTTTTATACCCAATCTTTCGGTGCTGGATTTACTTTTTAATGAAGGACCGAAAACGGGGGAATTACTTCGTAATTCCAGTATGAGAGTGTGAAAGTTCCAAATATTGCACTCTCACACTCTCACACTTGTTAAAAGTTCCAGTTCTATCATCTCCGCGATATCCATCACTTTCACCTCATTCTCTTTTTCCTCGTGTTTTACACCATCAGTCAGCATGGTGTTACAAAACGGGCAGGCAGAAGCGATGAAGCCGGCGCCTGTACCCAATGCTTCTTTTGTTCTTTCAAAATTTATACGGGAATTCCCTTTTTCTTCTTCCTTGAACATTTGTCCTCCGCCAGCGCCGCAGCAGAGCCCTTTGCTTCTGCATCTTTTCATTTCCACTAATTCGGCATCGAGGGCTTCCAGTAGTTTTCTGGGAGCTTCATAGATACCGTTTGCCCTTCCCAAATAACAGCTATCGTGGTAAGCAATTTTCTTGCCTTTAAAGGATCCACCTTCTCTTATAATAATTCTGCCTTCATCCAATAGTTGCTGTAAGAAAACAGTGTGGTGAATAACCTCATAATTTCCCCCCAACTCAGGATATTCATTTTTAAGCGTATTAAAACAATGGGGACATGCGGTCACAATTTTTCGGATGCCATACTTGTTCAGCACTTGTATATTCTGATAAGCCATCATCTGAAACATAAATTCATTTCCTGCACGTCTCGCCGGATCACCCGTACACATTTCCTCCTTGCCCAAAATGGCATATCGTATTCCCAATTTTGAAAGAATGCCCGCGAAAGCCCTGGTAATTTTTTGAGCGCGCTGATCAAAACTGCCGGAACAACCAACCCAAAATAGAATTTCGGGAGTTTCTCCACGGCTGGACAAGTCCGCCATTATGGGTACATCCATACAACATCATTTATATCTGTAAATCTAATGTAAATAGACGGTCGCGTTTAAGCTTCCTTTTGGTAATTTTAAAGAATAATTCTCATTATGCCTTCCCATGATAAAATGCTTTTAATCCGCAACTACGATCTTTGGTGTCACCTCGATGATAAAGACTATAAAGACCTCAATATCGAACACCAGGTGATGGAAGTGCCTAAGGGCGAGTTTATCTATTTTGAAGCCTATAATCACAATAAGATCTACTTCCTGAAAGAAGGTTATATCCGTATAGGACATATAGATGCCGAGGGCAACGAAAAAATAACAGAGATCATTCAGAAAGGAGAGTTGTTCGGTCAGGTTACCCTGGAGAGAACCAACCTCCATGGCGAATTTGCACAGGCTTATAAACAGGATGTCAGTTTATGCGCTTTCTTCATTGAGGATTTTGAAAAATTATTGAAGAGGAAACCTGAACTCGCACTCACTTACAGTAAACAGGTCGGAGCCAAACTACGGACCATCGAAAACCGTCTTTTAAATCTTCTGAACAAAGATGTAAAAACAAGGCTTGCGCATTTTTTCTGGCAACTGGTAGAAAATAAACTGGGTGAAAATATGCCCGAGGGTTTTTGTATTCCCAATTATCTGAAACATGAAGATATTGCGAACCTTATAGGTTCCAGTCGTCAAACGGTTACGACCATGATCAATGAACTGGAATCGGAAGGCATTCTTTCTTACAACCGGCAGCAGATCTGTTTTTTGAATGTTAAAAACCTGCAAAAAAGAATTACTGTCAATTAACTGACAAACCATTTATATCGTAGAATATAGTTTTGATGAAAGATGAAGTATGAAATATCGTTTCCTGATTTTGTTTTTAGCTCTGAGTTCGTATTCGTCGGCTCAAACAGATGTTTTCCGGGCTAAAATGTACAATGTCGATAATGGAATCGCAATCAAAGGTTATGATCCGGTTGCTTATTTCGTAATGCACCGAGCGACTAAGGGCAGCAAAGAATTTACGAACAGTTATCATGGTATAAATTATCAATTTGTTTCAGCAGCCAATCTGGAGATTTTCAAACTAAATCCGGAGAAGTACGAACCACAATATGGCGGCTGGTGTGCTTATGCGATGGGAAAAGAAGGTTCAAAAGTTGAAGTGGATCCCGAGACTTTTAAAATTATTGATGGAAAATTATTTCTGTTTTATAATAAATTTTTTAATAATACACTCAAATCCTGGAACCAGGATGAAACAAATCTCCATTTGCATGCTGATGCGAACTGGCAGAAACTCATAAAACAATAAACATAAAATTTATGATTATTCGCAATATTGGCTTATGGATTCTAAGGCTGGTTCCGGCGTTAATAATGCTCCAGACACTTTATTTCAAATTCAGGGCAGCGCCTGAATCAGTGGAGCTGTTCACAAAAATAGGTCTGGAACCCTGGGGGCGAATAGGTACCGGTGTGTTGGAATTAATCGCATCGATACTTATATTGATTCCCCGCTACACAGGTTATGGTGCAATACTAGGACTCATATTAATGTCAGGTGCTTTGTATTTTCACCTTGCTAAAATTGGGATTTATTTTGGAGGAGATCCGTTACTTTTTGTTTACGCCGCGATAACTTTTGTGTGTTGTGCAATCCTTATTTATATTTATAAAAGCCGGTTGCAGACTCAATTGAAAAGAAAATAAAAATGATGACGATGGACCATGTTAAAAAGTTTCGAAGGATTCAAACAGGGATATTTATTTTTTTGATGGTCATTGCTCAGTGTTCTTTGGGTCAAAGGCATCCGGTGGCAAAAGAGTCAAGTGTACATTTTACCATTCATAATTTTGGCTTTAAGGTTACCGGGTTACTGGAACCTCCGGAGGGTGATATATTATTTAATCCTGACAGTCTCTCGGGTTCTTTTTTCCACATCACCATAAAATCTGCTTCTATCAATACCGATAACAATATGCGTGATGAACATCTGAGGGGGGAAGATTACTTCGACGTAAAAAAATACCCTGTAATTACATTCACTTCCGATAACATAAAAAAAAGCGGAAAGAACAATACATTTGAAGTTTCCGGCAAATTAACTATGAAAAATAAAACAAAATCAATCGTTATTCCATTTACTGCAGACAAATCTGGGAGTGACTATATTTTTACCGGAAGTTTTAAGATGGATCGTCGGGATTTTGAAATCGGCGGAAGCAGTACGATTTCAAATGACCTTACTGTCGAAATAAAAGTACTCGCCAGATAGTAAAAAAATATTATTTTTAGAGAGCAACATTTATGGAATTTCAAAAAGCCATATATCGGGTTTTTCACCAGCTGTCCGACTCCCTGCATCAGATCACGCAGGATCAATATAATTATAAGTGTGTGCAATTAATGGGTAATACGGTTGGCCAGCATGTTCGCCACATCATTGAAATGTTTCAATGTCTTGAAGTGGGATATCAAAGCGGCGAGGTAGACTACGAGAAAAGAAAACGGGATATCCACATTGAAACGGATAAATACCATGCTCTGAGTCTGCTCGAAGAAATCGATAGAAAAATTTCCAGAGAAAATAAATTGTTGCAATTGCTCACCTACTACGACGATGTGCAGACTCAGCCGGATAAAATCAATACCAATTATTTCAGGGAGATTGCATATAACCTGGAACATACGATTCATCATATGGCACTCATCAGGATAGGACTGAACGAAATGGGAAATATCTCCATCGACGAATCCTACGGTGTAGCAACTTCTACCCTAAAGTATCGGGAACAATGTGCACAGTAACATTTGTACCAGCGGGTAATCATTTTTTTTTTACTTCCAGCAGGGACGAACAGGCCGGCCGACAATTGGCCGAAATCCCGGACTTGCATTTGGTGAACGGACGTCCATTACTGTTTCCAAGGGATCCACAGGGTGGGGGCAGCTGGATTGTTGTGGATGAGTCGGGGAATGCCGCCGTACTCTTGAATGGTGCTTTTCTCGCTCACAAAGCAGCGCCTCCTTATAAAAAAAGCCGTGGACTTATTCTCCTGGATCTGATGTCTGACGATCGTCCTGCAGAAGCTTTTGATGATCTGGATCTTCACCATATAGAACCGTTTACCATTATTTTATTTGACAGGAAAAAATTATTTGCCTGCTCATGGGACGGATTAAAAAAATACATTAACCGGTTAAATGAATCTGAACCCCAGATCTGGTCTTCTGTCACCCTATATGGTTCCGATGCGATCTCCAGAAGAAAAACATGGTTTAAAAACTGGAAAAAAGATAACCCCGATCCTTCTTCAGACCAGGTTATCCGTTTTCACATGCAGGGTGGCGACGGAAATCCGGCTAATGATATATTAATGAACAGGGGGAATACAGTATTTACGAACAGTATCAGCTCCATTCATTTGTGGGAAGATCATGCTGATTTTTTGTATAAAGATTTGCGTAACGGAACTACTGATTTAAGTCACATTTCTTACAAAAAACCGCATCTTCACAACGCATGAAAGAACGCTCTGACTGGAAAAGAAAACCATTCTGGATCAGATTGTTTCATTGGGAATATTGGAGCTTTCAGGTAATTTATATTCCGATTTATCCCGTGTTTATTTTTCTCTGTTTACGTGCGAGATCCTTTTTCTTTTACGCTGCTGCCAATCCCTCCATTAAGAATGGTGGATTTCTAGGAGAATCTAAAAAAGAAATTTACCCATTGGTGCCAGCAGAACTGCAACCCCGGACTATTTTCTTTTCTAAAGGCGCGGAACCTTCACTCGTACTTGAAAAATTGCTGGACGCCGGATTTGATTTTCCCATGATCGGCAAACCGGACATCGGTGGCAGGGGGAGGGGCATTAAAAAACTGAACGATGCCAATATGCTGACAACTTATGTTTCTGCGGCACTTTTTGATTTTCATATACAGGAATTTATAAGTTATGAAAACGAACTGGGTATTTTCTACTACAGATTTCCGAACCAAAACGAAGGAGCAATTTCAGGAATCGTTCATAAAGTTTTTTTGAAAGTGCAGGGTGATGGCGTTAGCAATATTCGCGACTTACTAAAAAATAATCCGAGGGGGCTGTTACAGCTTTCATTTTTAGAAACCACAGAACCGGATTTGCTAAATCAGATCGTTCCTGCTGGAGAGATATATACGGTATCCCCCTATGGCAATCATGCAAGAGGCGCTTTATTTCTCGACGACAGCAAATCAATAAATAACATGCTCATTCAGGTAATGGATCAGGTTTGTAAAAGAATCCCCGGATTTTATTATGGCAGGTTGGACATACGATTCGAAAGCAGGGAGCTGCTGGAACAGGGGAAATCTTTTTCCATCATCGAAGTAAACGGCGCAGGAAGTGAACCAACCCATATTTATGATCCATCACATTCGATTTTTTTTGCCTGGAAAGAAATCATTCGTCATTGGCTGATTCTCCTGAAAATCAGTCGCATCAATCATCTCCTGGGTCATTCTTATCTTTCCGTGTCTGAGGGAATAAAAATGTTAAGAAAAGACAATACGGATTCGAAAGTGCTGGAGGAAATGATACATAAACAGTCATGATGAATTAACACAACCATGCAAATTTTATCCAGTTTGATACCCGGTCTACTGCTCAGCTTTCTTGGCCAGCTGCCAATCGGCGTGATCAGTTTGACGGCAACCCAAATTGCAGTGCAGGAAAATTTCAGGAATGCCTGGAAATATGCCATCGGAGTGGCCCTCGTGGAAATGATATATCTGCGTCTGGTGTTGTCAGGAATACAATGGATCACTGAGAACACATTTGTTTTTACCATATTTAACATCGCTACCGTCGTTCTTTTTATGGTGCTGGGCATTTTGAGTTTCAGGGCAGCACGAAAAAAGAATGAAAATAAAAAAGCAATTCTTTTAAGTAACAATATGAGCCGCTTCCTGCTGGGTATTACGATCAGCACGCTCAACCCGGCACAAATTCCATTTTGGGTTATCTGGACTGCTTATTTTGTTAATCTTCGATGGCTGACTCCGGGCTTCAATAATTTCAACTATTTCACATTGGGTTCCGGACTGGGAACTTTATGCGGACTGGCTTTATACATGTATGGAGGCAACTGGCTTGTAGTCAGATTGAAAGCGGAAAATCATACCATGAATCGCTTGATGGGATGCGTATTCATCATAGCGGCCATTATACAGTTATACAGAGTTTTTATGCATTAACTGTTCTTCCAGGAATCTCTCTCATCCGGACTGAATTTCCAGGGGGCGAAATTATTCTCTATGTTACCAAACATGGTGTTCCATTCCGGCGGTGCATCTGAATCTTCCATCACGAGTGCCCTGCGCAATTCCAATATTATTTCCAACGGACTGATACTGACCGGACATTCTTCCACGCATGCGTTACAACTGGTGCAGGCTCTTAATTCCTCTTCTGAAATATAATTTTTTAAAAGTTGTTTACCGTCATTCTGGAAGCTTCCGTTCGTACGAATATTTTTTCCCACTTCTTCCACACGGTCCCGGGTGTCCATCATGATCTTACGGGGAGAAAGTTTTTTGCCGGTGATATTTGCCGGACAGGCCTCTGTACACCTGCCGCATTCTGTGCAGGAATAGGCGTCCATTAAATTACGCCAGCTTAAATCCATTACGTCTTTGGCGCCAAATTTCGCTGGTGCCGATGCTTCAGTAGGTGCGAGCTCTGGCTGCATCGCATAGAGTACCTCCTGTTGAACCGGTTTCATATTGCGTATTTTGCCTTCGGGCCATAAACGAGCATAATAAGCGTTGGGGAAAGCCAGTAAAATGTGCAGATGTTTGGAATAAGGCAGATAGTTTAGAAATGCCAGTATTCCTGTAATATGGAGCCACCAGCAGGTTCTTTCAAGTATATATAACTGGTGAGTGGAAAGTCCGTTTAAGACCGGACACAGCCATTGTGATACTAGAAAATGATCCCCGGAAATGGAGGTTATATGACCGTAATTTCTTTCCTGTAATAATGTGTCCGAAGCATTCATTGTTAAAAAAAGGGTCATTAATAATATCTCTGTAATCAGAATATAGTTGGCATCCGAACGGGGCCAACCATCCAGGTCATGACTCAGGAACCGGCGGATTTTGAGCAGATTTCTTCTGCATAAAAAAATAATGCAGGCTGCTAATACCAGAACAGCGAGGATTTCAAATGCATTAATCAGATAGTGATACATTCCACCTAAAGACGCTTCGAATATTCGATGGGTTCCTAAAATGCCATCCAGAAAAATCTCCAGTACTTCCAGATTGATGATGATAAATCCAACATAAATAAAAAGATGCATTATGGCAACCAGTGGATTTCTGAACATTTTTTTCTGTCCAAAAGCCAAAAGGAGCAGATTCCGCCATCGCTCCCCGGGACGGTCAGAAAAGTCCTCAGGCTTCCCAAGTAAAATATTTTTTCGCAACCTTATCAGGTTCCTGCTGAAGAACCAGATCGCGAAGACCGAAAACAATATGAAAGCGAATTGCTGAACCATTCCTGAGTTTATAATTGCTTACCCAAGATATTACAGATTTGCAGGATTTATGAATTTCTTTACCTTGGGGCATGGAGAAGAATTATATCCTGAGTCCGGAAGTGGCCAAAAAAAAATTAAAACGGATGGCTTATGAAATCCTCGAAAATAATTTCGGAGAAACAGGATTTGTACTTGCCGGCATCCGGGAAAGCGGCACTGTGATTGCACAAACCATTCAACATTTACTAACGGAAATAGCCGGAGTAAAAACGGAACTCATAACTATTTCGCTGGATAAAAAAAATCCGACAGACGTTATATTAAACCGGCAAATTGATCTGCACAATAAAGTTATCATAGTCATAGATGATGTTTCCAATAGTGGCAAAACGCTTTTATACGCCATCAAACCCTTTCTCGATCAGAGCCCAAAAAAGATTCAGACGCTGGTGCTGGTGGAAAGAAGCCACAACGCATTTCCCGTTAAACCGGACTATGTGGGTTTGTCTGTCGCTACTACTTTACAGGAGCATATTTACGTTGAAGTGGAGGGCGGACAGGTGAAAGGAGCATGGCTTGAATAATATCTGAAAATCGGTCTTTTAATTAGCTTTTTTTGCCTCAAAGCCTCCCGATTTCACTACCTTTGGTGGCCTCATAAAACAGCAGGTTTTACCGGGGCATAAATTACTATGGAAGAGAATATTATACCGGAAGAAACACAGGATAACAATCGCATCGTTCCCATCAACATAGAAGAGCAAATGAAGACAGCCTACATAGATTACTCTATGTCGGTTATTGTGAGCAGAGCGCTTCCTGATGTTCGCGATGGATTAAAACCAGTTCACCGGCGTATACTATACGGCATGAATGAATTGGGCAGTAACAGCAACAAGCCCTTTAAAAAATCTGCCCGTATTGTCGGTGAAGTGATGGGAAAATATCATCCCCATGGCGACGCCGCCATTTATCATACGATGGTGAGAATGGCTCAGGAATGGAGTATCCGGTATATGCTGGTTGACAAACAGGGAAATTTCGGAAGTCAGGATGGAGACGGTCCGGCTGCGATGAGATATACAGAAGCCCGTTTGCACCGGCTTGCGGAAGCGATGTTGGAAGACATTGATAAAGAGACCGTAGATTTTCAGCCGAACTTCGACGAATCATTAACTGAGCCGACGATTCTTCCCGCCCGTTTTCCTCAATTATTAATTAACGGCGCCAGTGGTATTGCGGTGGGCATGGCAACAAATATGCTTCCTCACAATCTTTCTGAATCTATTGATGGTTGTGTGGCATACATCGACAAAAAAGATATTACTATCGATGAGCTGATGCAATATGTGAAAGCGCCTGATTTTCCAACCGGAGGTGTCATCTTCGGAATGGAAGGTGTGAAAGCAGCCATGCATACAGGGCGCGGACGTGTAGTGCTGCGCGGCAAACTGAATGTAGAAACAAAAGCAAGCGGTCGTGAACAGATTATTATTACAGAAACACCCTATCAGGTAAATATCGACGGACTATGCGATCGGATTGCACAGCTAACCAATGATAAAACCATTGAAGGCATTTCCGACGTACGCAATGAATCCAGCGAAAAAGACGGAATCCGGATTGTCATTGATCTCAGAAGAGATGCCGTTGCGAATGTTGTTATTAACCAGGTATATAAACACACGGAATTACAGACTTCTTACGGTATCAATAACGTTGCACTCGTAAAGGGCCGCCCCCGTACGTTAAATCTGAAAGAACTTATTGCTGAATTTATAGAGTTCCGTCATGAAGTAGTTATTCGTCGCACACAATTCGAATTACGTGAAGCGGAAAAACGTGCGCATATACTTCAGGGTTATCTGATTGCACTGGATCATCTGGATGAAGTGATTTCGTTGATACGTTCTTCCGCTACTCCCGATCTTGCAAAAGACAATCTGGTCAATGCGGGATGGGGACTCAGCGAAATTCAGGCGAAAGCCATACTGGAACTCAGGTTACAACGCCTGACAGGTATGGAAAGAGAAAAGATCAAGAACGAATTTGACGAATTGCAAAAACAAATTGCTTTCCTGAAAGACCTCCTGGGTGATGAAGCAAAAAGATTCGCACTCATTCGTAAAGAGCTGCTGGAAATTAAAGACAAATTCGGAGATATACGCAAAACAGAAATTACTTATCTGGATGATGAAATGCAGATCAAGGATCTCATCAAAGAGGAAGATGTGGTCATAACCATTTCCCATCATGGGTATATTAAAAGAACCTCCGCAACAGAATATCGTCAGCAACGAAGAGGCGGAAGAGGCCTCAGTGGTGGCAAAGCAAGAGTAGAAGATTATATCGAACATTTATTTGTAGCCAGTTCACATCATACACTACTCTTCTTTACAGAAAAAGGCAGATGCTTCTGGCTGAATGTTTATCAGATTCCTGAAGGAGATCGTGCCGGAAAGGGGCGGGCCGTTCAGAATCTGATCCAGATCCCGTTGGACGATAAAATAAAAGCCATCATCGATGTAAAGGATATCAAAGACAATGAATTCCTGAACAGCCATTACATCGTTTTATGTACCAAACGCGGTGTTATTAAAAAAACCCAGCTGGAAGATTTCAGTCGCCCGAGATTAAGCGGTGTCAATGCGATTACCATTCTTGAAAATGACCAGCTGCTAACGGCCCGGTTAACAGACGGTAATTGTGAAATTATGATGGCGATCAAATCCGGCCGTGCCATACGTTTCCCTGAAGAAAATGTACGACCCACAGGCAGGGGTGCGATTGGTGTCAGTGGTATTGAAGTGGACGATAATTTAGACGAAGTGATTGGCATGATATGTGTCAACAAGGACGATAAATCCAAAACAGTACTTGTAGTGAGTGAAAATGGTTTTGGCAAAAGAACGTTGATTGAAGAATACCGTGTTACAAACCGGGGAGGAAAAGGAATTAAAACCATACAGGTAACAGAAAAAACAGGAAAACTGGTTGGAATCCTGGACGTTACAGAAGTGGAAGATTTAATGATAACCTGTAAATCCGGAATTACCATTCGCATGCCCGTGAACGGTATCAGCGAACTGGGTCGCGCTACACAGGGTGTAAAACTCATCAGACTTGATGAAGGTGATGGCATTGCTGCAATTACCCAGTTGGACGAAGATTCCAGTATTGCAGACGTAAAAGATGGGGAAGGCCCGGTTTTAGATATATTGCCTGCTGAGCCAGGTGCCGACCTGCCGGCCGAACCAAGTCCTGAATAATGTCAACAGAAAACTTCAAATAAAAAAATCTCATGAAACGGATGCTTTTAAGCCTTTTAACTGTTCTCGCCTGTTACGGATTGTTCGCGCAATCGATCGATAAAGCGAAAGAATTACTGAAAGCAAATAAACTGCCCGACGCCAAAGATGAAATAGACAAAGTACTCGCTGTGGATAAAAACCAGAAAAACGGCGAAGCCTGGTATTACAAAGTGAAAATATACAACGCCATTGCTGCGGACCCGACGTTAAAAACGCAATATCCGGATGCCTTGATTCAGTCACTGGATGCCATGAAGAATTACGTTAAATATGATGATAAGAAACTGGTGTTGCTTACGGTGGACAGTTACAAACCCATCAATGATATTTACCAGGGTCTTTTTCAGGCAGGAGCGAACGATTATAATGTGCAGAAATATCCGGAAGCGCTGGTGAACTTCAGAGGCGCCATATCAGCCATTGGTTTTATGTATGGTCAGGGCTGGATCAAACAATCACTCGATTCTACAGCCACCTTATATGCGGGTATTTCTGCAGAAAAATCCAACAAGCGTGATGAAGCGCTGATCTATTACAAGACCATTGTGGATTCCGGCATTACAAAAATCGGCGGTAATGATATGTCTGAAATCTACAAATGGGTTGCTGATTATTATACCCGCAAAGGTGACAAGGAAAATGCTGTGAAATACACGGCAATAGGTCATGCAAAATTCCCCAATGATGTTTTTTATGATGAACTCACGCTGGACGCTCTGAGAAAAAGTGGAAATAAAGATTCGCTGTTTGCAGAATATGAACTCATCAATAAAGAAAGACCCGACAGTGCCATTTACTTTTTTAATTACGGACTGGAACTTTATCAATATGCATCCGATACCAGCACCGGGAAGAGAGTCGCCAATTCCGATGAATTGATAAAAAAGGCACAGGATAAATTATTAATCAGTTACAAGCTCAATCCAAACTACGCACAGACTTCATTGGTGCTGGGTCAGATTTCTTATAATGAAGGTGTGGAATTTCAAATTCTGGGCAAACCAAAAGGCAATACCAATGCCGATGAATTGAAAAAACGCCAGGACTATCGCGCAGCAAGCGCTAAGAAATTTGATGAAGCCATTCCTTATCTGGAAAATGTAGACAAACTATTGGGATCCCAGACAAAATTAAAGCGGGCTGACAAGGTTGCGCTCAAGGATTCTTATGATATGCTGATTACTATTTACCAGGCCAAAAAAGATAAGGCCAAAGAAGACGCTTACACCGATAAATATAATAACGTAGATAAAGTTCACTAACCCGTTAAACTTCAGAGTCCATGCAACCATTCCATGTGTTGCATGGATTTTTTATTTTAACGAAGTGCGAAATGAATATTTGCATTCAGCACTACCTGCCTTTGATTGATGGCATAAGCGGGTTCAATACCGATACCTATTACCCTTGTCAACGGAACAACATACCTCAGTCCGGTTTGTAATTCGAAATAAGAAAGATTTACGATACCGGGAGCGGCAACCACATACAGGTGATTGGTTAATCTGTACTGACCCTTTACATAAAAACTCAGTAATACCTGTGTTTCCGTTGAGCTCTCTTTAACCATCGTGTTAGTGCTTCCTGCCCATACCATGCTGGTACCAATAAAATAACTGAATTTACTTTTATCCTTGTTCCAGGTTCCTGCTTCAACGCCAAATCCCGTTCCATGGCCCGACTGGAAGGCCTGGTATACTGTAAGGGATGGAAAGGAAGGAACGCAACAAACCGCGCAATTCTGACTTTTCAATCCACTTACCTGAAAGCAGGAAACAAAAATGAATAAGATTCCGATGTTGTTTCTGATAAAACCGGACAAATAAGGAGATGATTTTCCCCCTAACATAGAAGTTTTCATACTGATCAATTTAAAAGAGGTCGTAAGGTGATAAACGGCGGTCTTTTGTAGGGAAAGGATCAGTAATTTATTAAGTCAGGCACGATAGAAGGAAATCAAAGGATGATGGGGAGGGTTAAATATAGTCAGCGGTTTTGAGTTTTAAAAGCAAAAGACAAAATTATTTTTAAAACGGCTATATTTAGTAACTTCCTAAATTGGGACTGGCCTTTTAAACAGGCAATAGGAGTTTTAAATCACGATCATCACCGGATTAAAGCGGATCCGATGCTTGTTTTAAGGTTACCGGGAATGAAGGTCTGACCACACCAGCCCATTTTCCATATAAACTTCCGGAATCTTTATAATCCTCCACATCAAACAACAAACAGGATTCCAGGTAAAAAAGCCGGGTAGAAGAATTCCTGACGAACGCGAGAGAAATATTGTACAGTCCATCATTGAGAAAATTCCCCGGAATAATGGACTCGCCTTTTATACTACCATTGTTAAAAACATAATTGGAAGAAGCGATTTCAAATATCAATTCACCCGCATTACTGAAAACCTGCAAAATCACCATCAGATCACCCGGTTCTTCCACATGGTATATGAATTCAAAACGAATGGTCAGTTCGGTTCGAATATCTATAACATGATATTCGTTCAGATAGTTTGGAATCAATTCAACAAGCCTGATCCTGATCTGACCGTTGCCGGGAAGGATATCCTGTTTTGAATAGTCGGTGCCCAAAAACTGATCGCGACTTTGTTTTAAGTAACTGGAAAGCACCGGTTCAGTTTCTCCAAATGCCAGCATACGACCTTTTTCCAGCACCAGAGCTTTGTCGCAGACATTTCGGATCGTTTGAATATTGTGACTGACAAAAAAAATCGTTTTGCCTTCTTCCCTCGAAATTGATTTTATTTTTGCGAGGCATTTCTGTTGAAACGCTACATCCCCTACGGCAAGTACTTCATCGATGACGAGGATTTCAGGATCCAGGTTCGCAGCCACCGCGAATGCCAGTCGCACATACATACCACTGGAATATCTTTTAACGGGTGTATCCAGAAATCTTGAAACACCAGAGAACTCAATGATCTCATCGAATTTTCTGTCGATTTCTTTTTTCTTCATCCCCATAATATTCCCATTCAGATAAATATTCTCTCTGCCCGTTAACTCTCCGTGAAACCCGGTTCCTACTTCCAGCAGACTTGCAATTCTTCCGTTGCCTGAAATTCTCCCCGTAGTGGGTAACGTAATTCTTGAAATAATTTTTAGTAAAGTTGATTTACCGGCTCCGTTTTTTCCAATTAACCCCAATACCTCCCCGTGAAAAACATCGAAACTAATATTACGCAGCGCCCATATATCCTTTCTGCTTTCCGGATCGGGCGACTCCGGTGATTGGTTTAAATTTCCTCTCCACCAGTTCTTTAAATCTTCTTTTAAAGATGTTGATCCCAACACAGCCAGGCGGTAATGTTTGGAAATATCTTCAGCTTCGATCAGTTTTTTTGCCATGTATCAGATTACATCCATGATTTGAATCTCCCTTCTGTTGAAAAGAATAACACCTGTTAACAATATGATGAAGGTTGTTGCCATACTTAACAACAAATAAATTAGAGGAAGCGGCTGTGGTTTAAAAAAAGCTGAACGGAATATTTCTATTACCGGTGTTAGCGGATTCAACCAGAAAAATATTTTGTATTTCTCGGGTATAAGAGACGCCGGATAAACAACCGGAGCAGCAAACATAAAAAGCCTCAACAGAAATTGTGAAACATTATCCAGGTCCCTGTATTTTGCTGTAACCACGCTTACGATCAGCCCGCAGCCCAATGCAAAGCAGGCCGTTACTACAATCATTATAGGTACCAATAAGACCTGCAGACTGAGATGCACAGGTGTCCCTTTCCATGCATAAATAGAACAGACCACAATAAATAACAGCAGCTGAATGGATATCCGAAAAGTATGAAATAAGACAGTGCTAAGAGGTACCACAATTCTCGGAAAATAAACTTTGTTAAAAATATGCGCATTTTTATGAAACGTATTCATAGTCGAAGCCAGACAGTCCGCATAATAAGACCATACAATGGTTCCCGGCAGATAAAACAGGAATGGCGGGATGTTGTCGGTGGAGATTTTTGCGACGCGACTAAAAATAATAAAGTAAACAAAAGTTGAAAACAATGGTTGCAGAAATACCCAGACAGGTCCCAATATCGTTTGCTGATAGCTTGCAATAATATCACGGCGTACAAAACGAAAAAGCAAGTCTTTATAATGGACAAGTTCACGCAGGTTGAGTCTGAACCAGGGACGTTGTGCTGATATCTCCCATTGCCATTCTGGATTTTTCTCCATGTAGGCGAAAATAATGGTTAATTGCCAATTGTTAATTGATAATGCTCCGGCTGACACCGGGGTAAATAATACCAATAATCAAGGTTGTTGATTGGTTTCAGTTAACAATTAACAATTATCAATTAACCATTAATGATGGAGTTTTCCAATATCTTGATTCTTGCGAGCAGGGTTTCTGAATCAAATGGTTTCGCGAGAAAGAAATCTGCCCCGGCATCATAAGCGGTTTTTTCTACATCGGGCAAGCCCGACATAATAAATACCGGGATATCTTTTAGATAGCTGCCCTTGATTTCGCGACAAACATCCAGTCCGTTGGAATGGTCCAGTTTGATGTCGAGCAAAATAAGATCTGGTTGCAGCAACCCCACTGTTTTCATGATTTCATCCGCGTCGGACAAGGGACATATTTTGCAATGATACGCCTGGAGTAAAAACCGCAGTCCATGCAGTAAATCCAAATCATCCTCTATAATCATAATTTTTAACATGGCTGATCCTCCTGTTTATATATACATATTTGATGCAAAAAAGGTTGCGATCCATACAAATATCAGGAGGTTTTCCTGGGTATTTATATCCACATTTTTCACCTTTTTATTTCCAAAAATTGGAATCATGATCATTCTTCCAGAAGCTCGTCCAACCTTTCATCGCTGATATCATCCCTGTCTTTTGATAACGGATTTTCCGTTTCTTCGAAAGCATTAGAAGATCCGAGATGCCTGTTATCATTGGGTTTGAGCACTGGTTGTTGTAAGTCTTTCCTTTCTTCTTCTGTTGTTGATTTGCCTTTCTTCATGATAATTTTCCTGTCAAATTGTACTAAAAAATCATCTGTGTTGAGAATATACACGTGAAATATGCGTCACCATTCTCTACTTAACATAAGTGCAATAATTGTTCCGCTTCCGGAAATGTATAAAATCTGCAGGACGCCAAAACGATCATGGTTTAGAAGGATGAAATATCCAATAATAATTTCTGAAACGTGAATTTGTTGAAGCCTCTGTACAACGATGATGAATGACGTCCTAAAGGGAGTCTCAAGACTGACTAGCGATTGTGGATAATATTTATGTAAAAATACTAGACAGACATGTAAATTCACTATTCAACCCGTCATGTATGCATTCAGTAGAAACCCCCGCCATGTCAGAAAGAGGATTTGTAAGTACCGTACACATATTGAAAGACGGGGAAATCATTTACTCCCTACAGGATTTTCTTAAAATTGAAAGTCGTTTCTCCTGGGTGGATAAAAAATACCTCGTGTCCAAAATTCTGGAACTCCAGAAAAAGACGGATGATCGCAGAAGATCTTTTCTGGTAATATATGAAGAAGGTAATCGGATCCGCGAATACGTAAATATGGATCAGACTTTTAAACCATTGCCTTTTTGCTGATGAGATTGGTAAGTTATTTGATTACATTAGGGAAACATATGTTATGAAAAAAATATCTGCGGTTTCACTCGTAGTTCTCTCGTTAGTTTTCGGTTCCTGCGGTGGAAATTCAGGAAATGCCACGAAATCTGCAGATACCACTGCAGCTCCCACCGGTGGTCCCGATTCCGCCGCCAACAACGGTATTTTACCACCTTCCGCTTCTCCTGGTAATGCAAACAATTCTTCGCTGGCCGATACAACTTATCACTCGAAAGATTCTGCAAAGAAAAAATAGTACGACGATAACAATCCGAACTGTCGCTTCGAATCACTCGGGAGAATTCCGATTCTTTTACAAATCAGAATAAGAGGTTCGATGCATCAGTATGCTTTCGATATGCGAGACAGAAATATTATTTCTATATTTTGGGTCCGTTGAAATGGTCTTCCACTCTTTGCTTGCCCCAAAAGCTTTCCAGTGTTCCTCACGCGCTGCCGCATTTTCAAAAACCACCATATAAACCAGATTGGGCATATGGCTTCCACTTAGTACGTCGGCATAAAATACGGCCTGAAAGTCGAGTCGTTTGAAAAGTACAATTTCGCCACCCGCGTTGAACATATCTACTTTTACGCGATGAAGCTCATCTGATGGACTTTCATAACTTCTCAATTCATACACGGCATCGGGAGTCATTTTTAATGCGGTGGGTACAAGTTTCGTCTGATCAGGAAAGGCTTCCATAATTACAGATTCCATTCTGGAATAAGCATAACTGTTCGTGTCGGCATCCAGGAAGGGTTTGGCATTATTCACGTATACCTGATCCAATGCCAGAATGGGACCTGTTCTATGCCATACGTCAAGAGAAATATAAGGTACTATTACCATGATCTCCTTGGTTGCAGCCGTGTCGTTCGAAATGGGTTTGAACACCCCGATCTGTTTAATACCTATGCGATGTAAAGCAGGCAGCAATGCGTTCTCGAGATAATTGTCGGTAGCCTTTATCTGCTCGACGGATTTCATTTTATATATTCTCAGTTCATAGATTTCCTTTTGCGCGTGTACGGACGTGAAAACTACATTCAGTAAAATAATACAAACCAGCCGGCTTAAAATCGTATTCATTGGTAGATATTTTTTTCTTTTATTCCTTTTTCTAATAAAAATTTTCCGTGGGATGTCATGTCTTTAAAGTCATTCGCAGAAGCTGAGGAGGGATAAGGTACAAAAAATTGCTTCAGGTCTGCATTTCTCCAGGCGAGTGCATAAACAACCTGATGCGAAGCGATCACAGGATAAAAAACCTTAGTCCACCAACTGCTGTCGGGAATTAAATTATAACCGAATTCTGTCAGCGCAGGGATTTTTTGGCGTGCAAAAGCAATACTGTCGATCATATCCAGGTCTCTATTGAAATAACTCCTGAACTGTTCATTTCCCTGAATGGCCCCAGCCTGATAGATATCAAAACCAAGTATGTCTATAAACTGATCACCCGGATATCGTTCGGTGAATTCGCCACCGCTGTTGAATTTATCCGTGTTAAATGCGTATAAAACGTTATGGGTATGTTTGATGTCTTTCAAATAATAAATGGTGAATCGCCAGAGTTGAATCATCTGTTCAGGAGTACATTGATCTTTGCCCCACCAGAACCATCCGCCGTTCAGTTCATGGAAAAGGCGCAGGATAACAGGTATGGGCTCATTATTTTTTCCCCTGAGGCTGGCCAGGAAACCCGCTACCTGATCAAGCCAGTTAATATAAAGTGTATTTTTTTGTCCGCCTGCCAAAATGGACGCAACGGCACCAGGTTTATTATCCCATGCAGTCTTGCCAGTTAGCGGGTTATTCAAATGCCAGCTGAGTGTAATTACTCCTCCACGATCGTATGCTTCGCGAATGAACAATCGTGTTTTCTCAAATGGAACGCTATCGAGGTTAAAAGACTGACCCAATTCTATCCTGCCCAGATCAAATCCATAGAGGGCTGGATATTCCGATGTGATATCACGAATATCACTTCTGCCGTCTACATATTTCCACCCAACCCCATAACAGGGATCATCCTGGTGACCCAGCAAAATATTCTTTCCAATAAGGAGGTACAAATTTTTATAAAGCGCTTTTGTTTCCTTTGTGGCCATGCTGTCGCTGCAGCGCCCGCTCATCGATGAACTATTATTTTTCGTTTCCGAATAGGATAATTTGTCGATCCGCTGTTGACCTGATAAAATAAGAAAAGGATAGCCAATACAGAGAAGGTAACAACAAAACTGTTTTGATATCATATGGCTGCCAATTCACTGCAATTTTTGAAATTACGATAAATTAAGAATTTCATAAACTAATAATAACAACCCTTTGAAATCCCCTGAAAGTTTTTCATCAGCAGGATTTTTATTTGAATTGAAATAATCCATCTTTGCATTTCAATTGTTTTTCAAATGGCATATGAATTCAAAGAAGATCGTTATAATGAAATGAAATACCGTCGTTGCGGCAACAGCGGAATCCAATTACCTGCGGTATCGCTGGGATTATGGCACAACTTCGGTGATATAGATGATCAGGAGACGGCCCGCGATATCCTGCGACTGGCTTTTGATAAGGGAATCACACATTTCGATCTCGCCAATAACTACGGACCTCCCCATGGTTCGGCAGAAGCGAATTTTGGAAAAATATTCAAAAAAGATTTTAAAGATCACCGGGATGAACTCATCATATCAAGTAAAGCAGGCTGGGGTATGTGGCCGGGCCCTTATGGCGATTTTGGTTCCAGAAAATATCTGATTGCAAGTCTCGACCAGAGTCTCAAAAGAATGGGTCTTGAATACGTCGATATTTTTTATCATCACCGGCCCGATCCGGATACGCCTCTGGAAGAATCCATGGGTGCACTGGATCATCTTGTTCGTCAGGGTAAGGCATTGTACGTGGGTATTTCAAGTTATCATCCGGAAGAAACCAGAAAGGCCATAAACATATTGCGGAGTCTTGGAACACCCTGCCTGATTCATCAGCCGAAATATTCCATGTTTGATCGCTGGATTGAAGACGGACTGCTCCAAACGCTGGAAGAAGAGGGAGTGGGATGTATCTGTTTCAGTCCGCTCGCGCAGGGTTTGCTTACAGACAAATATCTCAAGGGAATTCCGAAAGACTCGCGTGCATCCAGTCATCGGGGCAACGGCGCCATTGAAGAATCAGCCATCACACCTGAGCGCATTGCAAAAGCGGTTAAGCTGAATGAGATTGCAAAACGTCGGGGACAAAATCTCGCACAACTCGCACTCGCCTGGGTACTGCGTCACAAAATCGTAACCTCCGTGTTGATCGGAGTCAGCAAAACAAAACAACTGACGGATTCAATTAAATGCCTGGATAATCTGAACTTTTCAACAGACGAACTGAGGGAAATAGACAACATTTTAGTATAAGAGTATAGGAGTATAAGAGTATAGGAGTATAGGAGTGCAGGGAAAAAGCAACACTCTTATACTCTTATACTCTTATACTCCTATACTCTTATCCTTGCCTAGAACGCTTCTCCTAGATTCACAAAAAACCCCTGCGATCCCTGGCGTCCCCAGCCATAGTCGATGGCAATATTGGTGCGGGAATATTTATTGAGTTTTACACGCAGACCCACGCCGCCGGCAGGGGCAATGCCATCAAAATCCCAGGTATTGATTTTCGAGAAGCTTTCGAAATTTCCGAACAGCACCATGCCAAACAATCCATTTCTCGTTAACTGCACCCTGTATTCAGCTTCCGCATCCAGCATATTGTTACTCCGGAATCTTCCCTGTATATATCCTCTGCCCGTATTGAACGTTTTATCCCAACCGGTACTCGGCAACATGAGATAGGGAGGTTTGCCTGTTAACGTGAGCCAGTTATAACTCCAGAGCGCAAGAATGTTATTCGACCGTTCAGGAAAACGATAATATCCCCTCCATTGTGCAATCAGCGCAGTCCAGTTATTATCGGAACCCATAAACTGAAACTTGGGCGCTAACAAAATGCTCGTATAATTTCCTTTGTAAGCATTGATCGGATTGTCCCTCGTATCACGCACGGCATTGAGTAAAATGCCCGATGAAAATGAAATAGGGGTCAGTCCGTATTTAACAAAATCCGAAGGAGATCCGGGTTGCGGATTTACTTCTTCCACATCCCAGAAATAATCCAGCGCATATCCACCTCCCACAAAGATGTGCGGCATTACTTCAAACAAAACCGACTGATGAAATTTAAAATACTGATAGTCGAGCAGATCCTGATTCGAGGGACTGGAACTCATTCCAAGTCCATAAGTATAGGAAGGATATTTCAGATACCTGAAATCTGAAATCAATATCGTTTTATTGTTGTTGAAAAATAAATTGGCCTGAAAAGGAAAAACCACCTGATTTTTCTGCGTGTAAGAAACACTGGTGATAATGGTGGACGGGAGACTGGAATCTCGCGGATTGATTTTATAAATAACAACATTGGCACTTACAACCACGGCGAATCCTGTCTGCAGGGTGTATCCAACAGCGGGGAGCACGCCCACCTGAATATGTTTTCTGTCGAGCACGTTGGTGTCCTTCAGTAAATTTTTATTGAAGATCTGGTTGATGATGTCGGATAAATCTGTCAGACTGTCCGCCGGTACATTTCTCCACGATTGCTGGGCAGAGACACAAAAGGGAATAAACAGGGAAAGAAAAATGACTCTTAATCTCAGGGACATAATTTGTTTACTGATGATCCGATCCTTTTGTTGATTCAAAACCAGTAAGAATTGGCAAGCATCGGGAAAAAGCCCGAATATCGATTCCAGATCGGAAAGATACCGGATTCAGTCAAAACATCATTCGTACTCCGCAAATTCATGTTTTTATCTGCCAGGATAATGGGAATAAAGAAAATCAAGGGCGTTTTTACCCGGCAAAATGCGCGCGGCTACAGAGTCTCCGAAAATCATGGCTTGCGGCTCATTCCCGGAAAAAGATTTCCAAACCGGCAGGCCTGCACCATTGGGATTGCCCGTTTTTATAAATTGAATCCAATACGCCGACATTATTTTTTCAAGTTGCCTGTCCCAATCCGTCCAGGCTCGTTGAATACTATCGAGATTATGCAACGCATATCCAATCTCAGCCGTATGATATGCACCAAATCTCTTTTTTTCTCCTTCTGCCGGAGGTTTTCTGGTGAAGAGGTACAGGAAAGTTTGTTTGTCTGTTCCTTCATTTTGTTTCAGTGCCCAAACATATTCGGGAATACCCATTGTTTTATCGACACTGAATGTTATTTGTGAAGCGATGGATTCTGAGTCGGTCGTTGAAGGAAAATATTTCCTGAACAAATTGGAATCGGGACCGAATTCCGCTGCCTGTTTTGCAAAACTTTCTTTGTCGGAAATCGCCATCAGCAAACCTTCATCCCCATTCCATCCGGTGATGAATGGCACGTGTAGCTGCTTATGTTTTTTGTACACTTCTGCAACAGACTCCGGCATTACATAGCCATCTACGGTCGGCGAAAAAAAAGTTGCTGCTTTTTGTTGTATCACTTCCGCCGGAATAGCCCGGAGATCCTGCAGACTGGTAACATTTAATTTACTTACAATGCGTTCGCCTTCTTTTTCAGCCTCCTGCAGACTGCGCATTTTCAATATCGGATTCTCCAATACGAGCGAACCACTCTCGCCGATGGCAGCGTGAAACAATCCTTTTGCAAGTGGTGAAGCCAGCAGGCAATTCACGCTGGCAGAACCGGCTGACTGTCCCGCGATGGTAATCCGATCCGGGTCACCACCGAAGGCCTGAATATTTTTTTTCACCCAGTTGAGTGCGGCGATCTGATCCATCAGGGCATAATTTCCCGAACTATGGTGGGGGGATTCAGCCGTTAGTAAAGGGTGGGAGAGAAAGCCGAAAATACCGAGGCGATAGTTGAAGGAAACGAAAACAATGCCCTGTCTGGCAAGCGCTTCACCCGAATATCCCGCGGCTGATGCACCGCCTGTTATGAAACCGCCTCCATAGATCCATACCAGTACGGGTCTTTTTTCCGTACGCGATTTGGCAGCTGTCCATACGTTCAGGTAAAGGCAATCTTCGCTTAAGGGTTGTTGTGGAACTACAAACTCCGGCCCGAGGAATAAAAAAGAAACGGGTTTCATCTGCATCGGGCTCGGTGCAAACTGCACGCATTGTTTCACGCCCTTCCACGGAACGGCCTGCTGTGGTGGCTTCCAACGCAGATCCCCAACCGGAGCCGCCGCAAATGGAATTCCTTTATAGGAATAGACCCCTGTATGCTCATTGTAAAAACCGGAAATAAAACCGGATTCAATTTGTATAGCGTTAAGCGTTAAGCGTTGCGCGTTAAGCGTAACGACAAAAGCCACCAAAATCATCACGATAATCGCTTTCTTCATAAATCCACCTAAATGTACTACCTTTGTGTTTCTGTATGTTATTGCTTTTACTGCGTTTTCTTCTGCCCTTTCTATTTTCTGCAGAGTCTCCCGGATAAGTATAACGTAAGGCAGGTAAAGTACCCGAATAACCGAGGTAGCCTTACCACATTTTTTATTTAATATTTTAAACATTGTTATTCTCAGAACTGGGACTCATTGAGCCCTTACAAAAAGCTGTAGCCCAGGAAGGCTACACAACCCCTACGCCCATCCAGGAACAGGCCATACCCGTTGTATTAGCCGGCAGGGATATCCTTGGATGTGCACAGACAGGCACCGGCAAAACGGCGTCCTTTGTATTGCCCTTATTGCAGCGCATGCATGAACAGAAACAGGCTTCCGGCAACAGCGCGCACGTGTTGAAGGCACTTATTTTGACACCTACGAGAGAACTCGCCACACAGATTCACGAATCCATAGAAACCTATGGCAGATTTTTAAAACTAAAATCTGTTGTGATTTTCGGTGGTGTATCTCAATCCCGCCAGGTATCCGATCTGCGCCGCGGCTGCGACTTTATCGTTGCTACACCCGGCAGATTGATGGACCTCATGAACCAGAATTTTATCGTTTTAAACGGCATCGAATATTTTGTGCTGGATGAGGCCGACCGAATGCTCGACATGGGATTCGTGCACGAAGTAAAAAGAATCATTACCCGTCTTCCAAGAAAAAGACAAACGTTATTCTTCTCAGCTACCATGCCTCCCGCGATTCAATCGCTGGTGCAGCAGATACTCACCAATCCGGTATCCATCACCGTTACACCCGAATCAACAACGGCGGAACTTGTGGATCAGAAACTGTATTATGTGCAGAAAAGCGAAAAACGTTCGCTGCTGCATCATTTACTGAAATCAGCACCGCCCGAAAGTGTGCTCGTATTTACCAGAACAAAACACGGTGCGGATCGTGTTGCCCGTGATTTGAATCACGCAGGATTTAAAGCGACAGCTATCCATGGCGATAAAACACAACAGGCACGTGAACGTTCCCTGCAGGGATTTAAAGACGGAAAAATGCAGATCCTCGTGGCTACAGATATCGCTGCCAGAGGGATCGACATCGACGATCTGGCCCTCGTGGTCAATTATGATCTTCCTAATATTCCGGAGTCTTATGTACACCGGATAGGTAGAACCGGCCGTGCAGGCGCATTTGGTAAAGCCATTTCCTTTTGTGACTACGAAGAAAAAATCTATCTGAAAGATATTCAGAAATTCATCGGACAAACCGTTCCGGTGGAAAGCAATCACCCCTATCATGTGGCATTGATGGAACCATTGAAAGTGGCCGCAGGTGCTACCGCTTCATCAGGACGCAGCATGGGAGGTGGTAAACGTTATGGAAGAAAATTTTCACAACGATAATTTACTTCAGTGAATACAATTCGGGTAATCATTACCGGAGTTACCGGCATGGTGGGAGAAGGTGTTTTACATGAATGCCTTCTTTCCCCCTATGTCGAAAAGGTTTTAATTGTTAACAGAAAACCCAGCGGATTTTCCGATCCGAAACTCTCAGAAATTATTCTGACAGATTTCTTCAATCTCTCTTCGATCGAAACTTCAGTCGCAGGATACAATGCCTGTTTCTTTTGCCTTGGCGTATCGTCGGTGGGTATGAAAAAAGAAGTGTACGAAAATCTTACGTACGATCTGACAATGGGATTTGCCAAAATGCTTGTCACACAAAATCCGGATATGCAGTTTTGTTATGTATCAGGCGCTGGCACGGATTCAACTGAAAAAGGAAAACTTCATTGGGCGCGGATAAAAGGAAAAGCAGAAAATGATCTGCAAAAACTCGGCTTTAAAAATACCTGGCTATTCAGGCCCGGTGCATTAAAACCAACGAAGGGAGCCAAAAACGTCTCGCCCTATTATAAATGGTTCAGCTGGCTGGTACCCATACTGGAAAAGTTCTGGCCCTCCTCAATCTGCAGCCTCGCACAACTCGGACAGGCGATGATACATGTTGTTGAAAGAGGATACACTTCCAATATTTTGGAGGTTAGAGATATCAAGGAACTTGCAAGGCAAGTATAAGAGTATAAGAGTATAAGAGTATAAGAGTTAATGCTTGTCACGTCCTAAAAAAAGTGGACAATTTACTTTTATTTATATTCAGACTTATTCATAGATTTTTAAGGTTTTTAAGCTGCCGTATGTATTTGAGAAGGTATTTTTAATTCCAGTGACCAGTGGGGTCGTTTTGTATTATAAGTTTCGATTGCCTGCTTTACAGCCTTTTTCGTTGTTTTAAAATCAGTCATCTCTTCATCGAGTAAAAATTCGTCTTTGAGGATTCCATTTACTCTTTCAGCCATTGCATTTTCATAACAATGATTTTCTTCAGTCATGCTGATCATCATTTGATTGTCGAGTAAAAGCTTTTCATATTTTGGACAACAATATTGGAAGCCACGGTCAGAATGGTGTATTACACTTTCCGTTTTTGGACATTGCCTGATAGCCATAGAAAGCGCTTCCATGGCGCTTTCTATGGCCAGACTATCTGATAACTTCCAGCCAACAATCATCCTGGAGTAGGCGTCTGTTATTAGAAAAAGATAGACGAACTTTTTTCTGGTTCTGATATAAGTTATATCGCTGACCCAGGCCTGGTGGGGAGCTGTAAGCTTTTTATCTTTAAAACAGTTTTTATACTTCCTAAACCGGTGATAGCTGTTCGTTGTCCGCTGGAACTTCTTTTTTCTCTTTACCAGCAAGTCTTTATTCCTTAAAATATCAAAGAACTTATCGCGGCCTATACTTCTTTGCAGCTGCTGTAAATCTTCGTTCAGCAGTTTAAATAATTTCTTTCCGCCCAGCCGCGGCTGGCATCTTCTCTGTCTGTGAACCAACTGAACAACAACACTTTCAGCAACCTCAACCTTTGTTTGTTCCTTTAGTGCTTTATAATATCCGGAACGGCCATAATGAAAGAATCTGCAAACTTTTTCTAAGGCGTACCTTTTTCGGGTTTGTCTGTTTTCCTGAATGGCTTGTGTCCGAAATTTTTTTTTAAATCCGTTTTATAGTGCCTGTTTGCAACCTCCACCAGGGTTCCCAGCAGATCCTTGGCCATGGTAGCGTCTGCCAGTGCTATCTTCAAGCGCTTTACTTCTTCTTCAAGTTCCTTTACCCTGTCTTTTTCCCCTTTCATTTCTATTCGTACTATCTGATTTAATAAATGGTTTTTCCCAAATTGCTTCACCCATTTTTGAATCGTACCGCCGCCTTTAATATCATAACGCCTGCGGATCTCTACAAAGCTCGCTCCTTTTTCAACTTCCCGGACTACTTTCTGCTTAAAGCTAATACTGTACCTAATCAGTACTTTTGATCTTGTTGTCATGGTTTGTGTCAGATTCTTGTTAAAAATCTGTCCACTTATTTCAGGACAAGACATCCATATCCCATATCCTATAACCCATATCCCATAACTCATAACCCATAACCATTCTACTTCGGCTCCCAGAGTTGAATCTTATTTCCTTCCAAATCCATAATGTGAACGAACTTTCCGTATTCGGTATCTTCAATTTTATCCACGATCGTTACATTTTCCTTTTTTAATTCTTCAACCAGGGCCTCTAGATTTTCTACCCGGTAGTTGATCATGAAGTCCTTTGTTGAAGGTTCAAAATATTTGGTGCTTTCTTTAAAAGGATTCCACTGGGTAAGTCCCTTTTTATTGCTGTCATCGATATCACGCCACTCAAAACTGGTTCCATAAGGGGTGGTGTCAAAACCAAGATGTGTTTTATACCATTCGTTAATCGCCTTTGGGTCTTTGGCTTTGAAGAAAATGCCGCCTATCCCCGTTACTTTTTTCATTTTCGCATTTTTTTTATTGGTGATGATTGTCTTAAATGTAAAACCCAGCAGAAATGAAGTTGCGATAAGTACAAAAGTCAAAGACATTCTTTTCATGATCTGCAAGGTTGAATTTTAAAATTAAACTTATTTTATTGAATCATTAACTTTTGTAGTTTCGCTTTGCTCAGTTAATTATTTATTCACAGATAACATTAAAATTGGTTGCTTATCAGATGAGAACTTAGTTTTGCAAAATGAATTTGTTTGCTCAACTGATCGCTGAAAAATTAAAGATAAGATCCGTGCAGGTCGAAACGGTGTTGGCACTGCTGGAAGAAGGATCGACCATTCCCTTTATCGCGCGTTACAGGAAAGACAGAACAGGTGCACTCGACGAAGTCCAAATCCAAAAAATTCAGGATGAGTCCAAATCGATGAAAGCATTTGCTGAAAGAAAAACCGCCATCGAGAAATCCATTCGTGAACAAAATAAAATGACCGATGCCATTCAGCAAAAACTGGATGATGCGCTGACGATCGTGGAACTGGAAGATATTTATCTTCCGTATAAACCCAAACGCAAAACGAAGGCCCAGGCTGCGCGTGAAAAAGGTCTCGAACCACTGGCTCTCCTGATCCTTGAGCAGAAGCCGATGAACCTAACCCAGACCGCAGAGGCATTCATCAACGAAGAAATAAAAACTACGGATGACGCATTGCAGGGTGCGAGAGATATCATTGCAGAAATGGTAAATGAACAGGAAACAGTGCGCTCAGGTATGCGCGGGTTGTTTGAGGAATCCGGAAGAATAATCAGCAAAGTCCTCACAGGTAAGGAGGCAGAAGCCATCAAGTTCAAAGACTATTTCGATTATTCTGAAAAGATTTCCACGATTCCCTCTCACAGAATGCTGGCCGTGCTCCGCGGTTTTACAGAAGGCATGTTGAGAATGGAAATTACTCCATCCGAAGAAGAGGCGCTGATGTTCATAGAAGACCAGTTCATCAAAAGTTCGGGTGACGCTGTTGCGGAAATAAAAAAAGCAATCAAAGACTGCTGGCGTCGGTTGTTGCAACCCGGAATGGAAAGTGAATTCAGGATGATGTTAAAAACTAAATCGGATGAAGAAGCCATCGCCGTATTTGCGGAAAATCTCCGTCAGCTATTGCTGAGCTCACCACTGGGAAGTAAAAGAATTCTCGCCATCGATCCGGGATACAGAACGGGATGTAAGGTTGTTTGTCTGAATGAACAGGGTGACCTGCTAAAAACCGGACTTATTTTTATTCATGAACCCAACAGGATGGGGGAGGCGGAGAATACCATACGCGGACTAGTGGATCAATTTAAATCGGAAGCATTTGCTATCGGTGATGGAACTGCCGGAAGAGAAACAGAACAGTTCATTAAGAAATTAAATCTGGGAATTCCGATTTTTCTGGTGAATGAAGACGGCGCATCGGTTTACTCTGCATCTGAAGTTGCCAGAGAGGAATTTCCGGACGAGGATATCACCGTGAGGGGTTCGATTAGCATTGGGAGAAGACTGATGGATCCCCTGGCGGAGCTCGTGAAAATTGATCCGAAGAGTATTGGTGTGGGTCAGTACCAGCACGACGTCAATCAGTTTCGTCTGAAAGAAAGGCTGGATCAAACCGTAGTGAGTTGTGTGAATGCCGTTGGCGTAAATCTGAATACAGCCGGTAAACAGCTCCTGAGTTATGTGAGTGGTATTGGCGAAACGCTGGCAGATAATATTGTAAAACACAGAAATGAGATCGGGAAATTCACCGACAGAAAACAACTATTAAAAGTATCGAGACTCGGTGACAAAGCATTTGAACAATGCGCCGGTTTTTTAAGGATTCGGGATGGGAAAAATCCACTGGATGCCAGTGCCGTGCATCCGGAGGCTTATGAGGTAGTGGAAAAAATTGCGAAGGATGTAGGTGTGGAAGTAACATCGCTGATTGGTAGAGAAGAACTGATTAAAAAAGTAGAAGCCAAAAAATTTGCCAGTGAGACCATCGGCGAACTAACGGTCAGGGATATCCTGAATGAGCTGCGTAAGCCGGGACTCGATCCGAGGGCTGAACTGGAAGCTTTTGAATTTGCCGACATTTATAAAATAGAAGACGTAAAGGTCGGTGCGATCCTGCCTGGCGTGGTAACCAATATCACCCGATTCGGAGCGTTCATTGATATCGGCGTAAAACAGGATGGCCTGGTGCACGTAAGTGAAATTGCGAATAAATACATCACTGATCCCGCGGAAGTTTTAAAACTCAATCAGAAAGTGCAGGTGAAAGTAACAGAGGTCGATATCGCGAGGAAGAGAATTGCGTTGTCAATTAAGCAGGCTGAAACCCCCAAGCTTAAAGCTCAAAGCCACTTGGCCGCCGTAGCCTTGGCGAAGGTGGCCAAAGCTCCAAGCTCCTCGCCCACAACAAGTTTGGCGAAAGCAGGTAAATCATCTTCTGAAAAAAGTAAAACTCCAGAACCCTCAATGGAAGATGCGCTCGCTGCGCTTAAGAAGAAATTTAAAAACTAAGTTGACATTTACAACTTACCAGAAATATGTTTTTTTAATGTCGAGATTACGCCATATACCGACCCTACCAAAAAGTTTATCCTGCTGCTCGTATTATTTTTCCTCTCGTAAATGAAGTCTTCATAACTGTCTATACCACTTTCTTTGAATTTCCCAATTATATAATTATCAATTCCAAGATATGAAAGATGATCATCTAATTTTTCATAATCCTCAGCCCGGGCTTTGTTATCTTTTACAAGGTCTTTTAATTCATTTAATTGACTTATCGTTAAAATGGGGTTTCTTATTTCATTCATCATTTGCCAGTATTTATAATGATTCAATTCGCCTTCTGAGGTCTTGTGCCAATTCTAATTCAGTTTTAGCTTCCGCTACCATTTCCTCAATTTCCATTTTATAAGTTAATACTTTTTGTTTATGTATTTCGAAGTTTTCCATGAAATACCTTTCAACCTGTCTTTCTGCATTTACGTAAGCAACTACATTAATCGCCAGTAAAAGAGTAATAATTATGCCCCCAAATATAAGAATATCATCCATTCTCTTATTTGCAGAAGAAATTTTCTCCTCAGTATCGAAAACTGCGGTTTTTATGAAAACAATATCCTCCTGTGCGAATCTTTTCCTTGATGTATCAGTGATAAATTGCGGAATTGTTACTATATAGTGAGGATTAATGATTTTCCTAAATCCATAAAAAAGAACGAGAACAATGGAAATCCCAATTAATATTCCGAACAAAAACTTCATAAGCAAATAAAAATATTCCTGGCTTGTGCACAATGGGCAAAAACTCAGTTTTTGAAGTTTTTATTCTCGAAAATCAGTGGTTAAAAATACTTTCGTTCATTGGTAAAAGCGACTCGGAGTTTGGTGTTTTCCAGCGTTCAAATATCAGGTTTTCAGCGTTTCGCCTTTTGCTTTGGGCCCTGCCTGCCGGCAGGCAGGTTTTCGGTTTTAGGCTTTAGGCCATCAGTTTTTAGTCGTCCTAAAGTTTTCAGTTGTGTCTGCAACAGCCATTCTATTTGTCCGTTCACACTACGGAATTCATCGGCGGCCCATTTTTCCAGATTTTTGTAAATGGTTTCGTCGAGCCTCAGCACAAAAGTTTTCTTATCAGCCATCTTCTGATTTTATTGGTAGAGGGTTCCGGTATTGAGTACGGGTGTCGCTGCTTTTTCACCGCAGAGGACCACCATCAGGTTGCTGACCATTGCTGCTTTTTTCTCTTCATCCAATTGTACGATGCCTTTTTTCGATAACATCTGTAACGCCAGTTCCACCATGCCCACGGCACCTTCTACGATTTTAAAACGCGCAGCAACGATGGCTGTCGCCTGCTGACGCTGCAGCATGGCGCCTGCGATTTCCGCTGCGTAAGCGAGGTGACTGATACGCGCTTCTTTAACGATAAGACCTGCTGGTGCGAGCCGGTCATTCAATTCCTTCTCCAGCATGTCGTTCACCTGTTCACCGCCGTCACGCAGTGTTACATCTGCGTGTTCGTCTTCCATATGATCATAAGGACAAGTGGTCGCGAGGTGGCGTACTGCAGCCTCACTTTGTATTTTGATATACTGGAAATAATCTACTACTTCGAAAGATGCTTTATATGTATCGCTTACCTGCCACACAATCACCGTAGCGATTTCGATGGGATTACCCATCTTGTCGTTCACCTTAAGCGGACTGCCTTCCAGATTTTGAGAGCGCAATGAAATCGAAACCGATTTATAAAAGGGATTCACCCAGAGAAGGCCGTTCGCCTTCACCGTGCCGACATACTTGCCAAAAAATGTAAGTACCCTCGCCTGATTCGGATTTACAATCATGATTCCCTTTGTGCAAAAGAAAAAAGCCACTACACATAAAACAGCGATAATGTTGTATTGCGGAGATTCCGTCTGACTGGCAGATGCAAAGAAAAATATTGCGATCCCCAAAAAAACTAAACTTAAAATGAGGATGGCATATCCTGATATGGGTTTATTGGTCTGTTCCATTGATGAATTATTAAAATGATATTAAAATGATATCAAAGGTAAAACAATATTTGACGAAGTCAAATATTGTTTTACGGTTATGGGTTATGAGTTATGAGTAACACTGTTGTGCCATTCCATATCCCATAACCCATATCTCATAATTCATAACCAGTTACCTTCGTAGTCTTAAAATTCAATCATGAATCTTTCAATAATTGGGAAAAACGCAGTAATCTGCGGCAGTTCACAGGGCATCGGTCTCGCTGCTGCAAAGGAGTTGGCGGTAAACGGCGCCAATTGTATTTTGATAGCAAGAAATCCGGAACTGCTGGCTAGGGTAGTGCAGCAACTACCGAAACAGGGCGATCAGACCCATCAATGGCTGGCGGCGGATTTTTCTGATCCGGCCATGGTAGAGAAAATCATTCAATCCATTGTGGCAAAACAAAAAGTTGAAATTCTGATCAATAATACCGGAGGACCAAAAGCTTCTCCGATCCTCGACGCGTCGGAAGAAACGTTTGAACTGGTGTTTAAACAACACGTGATCTGCAATCAATTGCTGGCAAGAGCCGTAGTGCCTGGAATGAAAGAAGTGGGATATGGAAGAATCATCAACATTATTTCTACGTCGGTGAAAACACCGCTGGCCGGACTCGGTGTATCCAACACGATTCGCCTTGCAGTCGCCGCCTGGTCAAAAACTCTCTCTAATGAAATAGGTCAGTTCAATATCACGGTTAATAATATTTTACCCGGACTAACAGAAACACAGCGACTAACGGATCTCGTAAAACATACGGCGACAAATACAAAAAAAGAGACAGATGTCATTGAAAAACAACTGATCGACAGTATTCCGATGAAACGATTTGGCAAACCGGAAGAAATTGCGAATATGATTGCGTTCATCGCATCCCCGGCCGCTTCGTATGTAAATGGAATCAATATCGCAGTGGATGGGGGACGAACACCCGCCTTATGATTCCATCAGGTCGAGACGATAGAGCCAGTATTCCAAGCCATAATGTTCGTCGAGCAGGTTTATTTTTTTGAAACCGAGTTTTTCATACACGTGCCTGGCGGCATACATAACTTCTGCCGAATGTAACATGATGGTTTTCTCGCCGATTTCTCTGGCCTTCTGAATGCAAAGCCTGGTAAGGGTTTGAGCGATTCCCTTTCCTCCGGCATCCGGATGAACGCCCACCATGCGGATATAACTTGTGTCCGCTGAATAGATCTTAGTAGGATTTCCACTGGGAACCAGGAACGCCATGCCCAGCAATCGTGTTTCTTCTTCACAAACAAAAGCGAAACAGGAATTAAGCAATACAGGAAATGTATCGTCGGAAAGTAAAACCGACTCCATTTTTTTCCAGTTGTCGGTAGTAAGCTGAGGTTTTAATATACCGTAGGATAACAATCCCAGTTTCTGCAATGCAGGAATATCATCTGAGCCGGCAATCCGGTAATGCATATCTTAATATTCAAACGTATTTACTTCTGGATCTTCCAGGATTTCACTGATAAATGAAAGATGATTTTTTTGCGATCCGCGAACGATCCATTCACCGCTGATAGAATCCCTGGTTTTGATTTCCCTTCCCCTGATGAACTTAAGATGATGGGCGATAAAACATTTTTCAAAACGCGCCATCGTTTCATTCTTGTAATCGCAGGTAATTTTATAATTCCTCATCTGATTGATGCGGTCAATGCCCCTTTCCAATAAGCCGAAGATGAAAAGCATAATAAGAATCAATGCACATCCAAAAGCCGACACCCATTCATATCCCGCGCCGATGCCCATGCCCAGCGCTGCGGTAACCCAGATCATCGCTGCAGTGGTGATGCCGTTCACACCGATATCACCCTTGAAAATGACACCCGCACCCACGAAGCCGATACCCGTTGCGATGTTGGAAGCGATGCGGTCGGGATTTCCACCTGCACCGATCAGCTGCGAAAAAATAGTGAACATCGCTGAGCCTAGACAGATGAGCGTAAGCGTGCGGAAACCCGCCGATTTACTACGGTATTCTCTTTCTGCGCCGATGGCGCCGCCGATGACGATGGCGAGCAGCAGTTTCTCAAGTGTGTCGGGAGGTAGGTTCATTTCTTACAGCAGCTTAGGACTTCTAAGATAATTAAGTTTAGGAAAGAAAATTTGAAACGATAATAGGTGAGATCCGGTCCTTTATTTGTCCATAAATAAGGTCAAATCCTTACATTTGCATCCCGTAATTCAATTCCCTGCCCGGATGGCGGAATTGGTAGACGCGTCAGACTCAAAATCTGGTATTGGCAACGATGTGCAGGTTCGATTCCTGTTCCGGGCACTAAGCCACGCTTCAGCGTGGCTTTTTAACGTCCGCTGAACCTGAAGTACAAAATCACAACAGCGTGTAATATTAGTAGGATTAGTAACGTTTGTAGATTGCGTGGCGATATGTTTCGACACTGCTTTTTGTTTCATTTTCTTTTATAACTTTATTTGAAATCCATAACAATGAATTACCACATCCTCGGTGACCAAATCACTATTAATAAAATGGCCAATATTACAGGCAGCATTTTTAGCTTTTCCGGATCAGGCCTGGGCAAATTCGGCATTCCAGACAATTTTTATTTTCAAATGCCATTCAAAATCGCTCCGGCAGGTAAAGAAAACATTGATCAATTTGGCAATTTGGTGAATACGGTTCCCCTTAACGTGCACAAAAAAATACTTTCCATTTTTATGGAGAAAAATATTTGGAACGGGAGGATCGTAGACCAGTATTCGGAGCCTTTCATTTAGGCAGTTTTATTCTCAGACTGGAGTGTCGATTCCCGCTTTTAGTTTTTGAGTTTTTTTCATTCGGGAAAACCACTGGAAGGCAACAGGTTACTGTTGGTTTTTGTTTGCACTTTCTGGAGTTTCGATTGGCTCAATAGAAATGCTATTACACGAATACCTTAGGAATTCCCCCAAAAGTATCGATCTGCAGTAAGGCTACTTATCCATTTGGAGGCAGACATAAAGCGCAGTTTTGCCTTTTATTTCCAAACCAGTCTCTTCCGTGCAAATCAATTTGAAGGGAAATACCCACCCCCTTTATAAAAATAAATTTTGAGAAACCAATTGGTTGCACGTATATTTGCAACCGAACGGTTTCTTAAATACCTATCATGAGACGAAACATATTTCAAACCATCACAGCTTTCCCAGTACTCAAACCAGTATTCACTGCAATGCTGTTTTTTTCAATCTTTCAAACTATGGGACAACAAACCAAACCAGCCGACAGCGGATATGTTCCGGTTAAGGGCACTAAAATTTATTATGAAGTATATGGTGAGGGTAAGCCCCTTGTTTTACTGCATGGTGCTTTTTATACTATTGAACTGAATTGGAGTCAATTGATTCCTGAATTATCTAAAACAAGAAAAATAATTGCCATAGAATTGAGGGGACACGGCCATTCTCCTTATGCAGAGGGAAAATTCGACTTTCCCACGATGGCAGCCGATGTGGAAGCAGTAATGAATCACTTAAAAATCGATAGTGCGGATGTTGCAGGATATAGCATGGGTGGCTCTGTGGCCTACCAGTTGACCATACAAAGCCCCAAACGGGTGAGAAAATTGGTAATCATTTCTTCCACTTATAAAACGGCCGGCTGGCTGCCCGAAGTAAGCAACGCACTTAAAAATCTGAAGCCTGCATATCTGTCGAATAGTCCACTCCAAACGGCATACGATGCAGCCGCGCCCGACAAAACAAAATGGACCCTGTTCCTGCAGCAGATGATTGCTTTTGCCGGTACAGCTTTCGACATGGGCGACAGCAATATTGCGAAAATTACTTCGCCGGTATTGATCATCTCGGGTGACAATGATGGCCTGGATAAAATGGAATTGATGAAAACATATCAATTGCTGGGTGGTGCTGTGTCGGCAGATATGGGACCCATGCCAAAATCGCGTCTGTCCATTGTTCCTTCGCAGAGTCATGTAAGCCTGATGATGCAAACGAAAACAATCGCTGATTATCTGAACGACTTTTTAAACTAATCAACATTTCGACATATTATGAGAAGAGATATATTCCAGGCCATTGCAGATCCCACCCGAAGGGCGATTCTTGTACTGATCGCCGTGCACGCCATGACGCCGAATGCCATCGCAGAGCATTTCGACAGCAGCCGGCAGTCCATATCCAAACATTTGCGCATCCTTTCTGAATGCGAACTCCTGGCCCAAAAGCAGGAGGGGAGGGAAATTTATTACGAACTAAAAATCGATAAGATGAAAGAAATAGATATCTGGCTGGACAAATTCCGGAAAATCATGGAAGAAAGATTCCAGCAACTTGATGAAGTATTGTTAACCATAAAAAATAAGAAAAAATGAATCTGTTATTTGATTTTACGGTAGACAAAGAAACGGCAACGATTCATATTACGCGTGAATTCGCCGCCGACCTCGATCTCGTGTGGGACGCTTTTACAAAAGCGGAAATACTCGACAAATGGATGGGACCAAAACCATATCGGGTACAAACGAAAGAGATGGATTTCCGTGTTGGCGGTCGCTGGTTGTATACCATGGTGTCGCCTGATAATGTTCCCATGAGCCGATATAGTCTGGCGGTGTTTATCGAAATTCATCCCAAGACCAGTTTTACCACAAAGAATTCCTTCGCCGATGAAAATGGAAATCCCGCCGATTCAGGAATTACCTTTTCCATCACCAAAAACTCATTCACAGCGGAAGGCGATAAAACGGTTGTGCGTATTGCCAAAAAAATGCAGAGCCTTGCTCAGCTTGAAAAATTCGTTGAAATGGGATTTGTTGAAGGTACTTCTGTAGCCATGCAAAATCTCGACCAGTATTTCTTATCACTCGTTGCCAGTAAATGACAAAGCCACGCTTAGGATCATTTGGCTCATGGTAAGTTATATTTAATCAAGAGTTGATAGTGTAAGTTTGATGATGTCGTCAAAAACAGATTTGTCGGTGGAAGTTTTTGCGGTTACCTGCATACCCTTCACCGCATTGGAAATGAATCTTGCCAGAGACCTGGGACTCTGGCGGGATTTTATCTCACCTTTCTTCTTACCTTTTTCTATTACCTGGTAAAATAATTCCTCCATCTCCTGGTAGTTTCTACAGACCAGTTTATTTACTTCTTTATCGTAAGGTGCTACTTCCACTTCAGCGTTTACCATTAAACAACCGGATAGTTTCTTTCCGCCTGAAATTCCGGTGATGGCCATTTCAATCAACGTTCTCATGGTCTCTTTCGCGGGACCATTCCTGTTTATGATTTCCTGTATTGTTTGTTGATTTAGCTGATTGTAATTCTCGAGCGCCTTCACAAACAATGTGTGTTTATCCGTGTAGGTATCGTAGAGGCTCGAACGGCTGATACCGAGACCGCATACAAGGTCCTCCATGGATGTAGCATTATAACCTCTTGACCAGAAAATATTCATAGCCTGGTTCAGCACTTCGCTCTCGTCAAAATCTTTCGTTCTTGCCATAATTGAAAAATAGCTTTGCCCTGAGGCAAAGCTATCCATTTTAAGTAATTATTGTAGGGTCAGCCAGCAATTACCTCATACCACCACTCGCTAATAAAATTTCACCGGTTAACCAACGGGAATCTTCAGACGCAAGAAACACGGCCACATCAGCGATATCGTCGGGCTGACCGATACGACCGAGTGGTGCAGAACGTACTATTTCGGCTTCAAAATCACTGCCGATGAATCCGGCTGTGTGTGCGCCTTCCGTTTCCACCATACCCGGGTTAATTGAATTAACGCGTATTTTTCTTCCGCCGAGTTCCTTTGCAAGTACATGCGTAATCGCATCAACGGCGCTTTTGGTTGCGGTATAAATGGAACTTCCTACAGGAGTCACATTGCTTACTGCCGAACCGATATTGATGATGCTTCCACCATTTTCGTTGAAGTTTTTAACAGCGCCCTGTGTGGTCAATAACAAACCCAGCACATTGGTATTAAATTGACTGTGGAAATCCTCTGCACTGATTTCTTCAATCGCGCCGAATTTGTAAATGCCGGCGTTATTGACGAGGATATCTACGGCCCCAAAAGCTTTTTTAGTTTCTGCAAACAACCGGGAGATGTCTGCCTCATTGGATACATTCCCCTGAACGGCGATTGCCTTGCCGCCCTCAGCCTTTATTTCTGCCACTACCTGATCGGCTCCTGCTTTAGCGGTTGAATAATTAACGACTACGCTGGCGCCCGCTGCTGCCAGGTGTTTTGCAATGCCTGTGCCTATCCCTTTTGATGCGCCTGTTACGACTGCTACTTTATTTGCTAACTTTTTCATTGTCCTTGTGTATTATATTGTAATTGGAATGATTGTTCCACAAAGATAAGTAATCTGGAATGAATGTTCCAAATAAATAAATCAGCGGCATTTATCGGGCGTTGTGTTTAATGGTCCCGGGTAGGATGAATCAAAAAGACCATTGTGTATACTTCACCAATAAAATATTGCTTGAAGATTCGTTCGATATTGCTTTTATACTTATTTTTATATAGTCAGATGTAAGTCCAACAATATGTCGGACTTACCCCGGATTAAAATAAAAAAATATACGAACGAATCTCGAACGAATGAATTTCAGTATATAATTCAATAAAAATTTATAACAATGGCAACACAGGCGGGATATGTCGGCAGGATCGGAAATGTGATCCATTACAGGATGGGTGATAAGTACTATTCCAGATCAGCTCCCAGAAAATATAAACAGACGAAAGCCACAAAAGCGAAGGCCTCCGAATTTGGAATCGCATCGACTATTGGAAGGGTGATTCGACAGAATTTGTATTCAGTGATTTTCAATCCAACAGACAATAAAATGCAGACAAACCTGGTCCGGGAACTATTTGATTGGCTGCAGGTCGCGAGGAATGAACACGCTTCAACTGAAACCCAACCCCATTTAGATCTTTTTAAATTTTCCACTGAAAGTCCACAGCTATCTTCCAGGTGGAGAGCAAATATTGATGTGCGTAGTCCGGTATCTGGTCAATTACAAATTAGTGTTCCATCTTTCATTCCAAAAACATCTTTCATTGCGCCTCCAAGAACATCAAACATAGTTTGCAAAATAGCTTCTGTAGTAATTGACCTAAAAAATAAGATCGAAATTGCCAGCTGCATTAATGAAATCAGTTATACGATGGATAAAAATAAAGTGGATAACGAGGTCATTACTCAGCTTCTGCCGATGCCAAAGGGAAGCCTTCTTGTAACAGGTATGTGCCTCGAATTTGCGATATCACAGCGACAGCAACTGGTACCCACAAAAGATAAATTATTTCAGCCTTCTCAGATTATCTACGCGGTTTATTTTTAAGGTGATAATTTATTGAATTTCAATTTTAGGCTATATCAAAAAAACGACACTTCCTTCTGACGATATACATTGTATGTCGTTAAAGAAAGTGGAACAAATTTCCCGGAAATATTTCACTCATTTAAGTTAGATTTTGGTTTTTTAAGGAAAGGTGAAGTGTCGAGATCCCACACTTTTCGACTACAACAATCCTAGATTCGGCTACTTTCCTTTCACTGCATTGATGAACCTTTGTGATATCAAAAATCACAGATATGAAAATAGTTTTAACAGGTTCATTGGGACATATCGGACTGCCACTCACGAAAGAGCTGGTGCAGAAAGGTCATAATGTTACTGTGATCAGCAGTAAGGCCGACAAACAACCCGGGATTGAATCGCTGGGGGCTAAAGCCGCCATCGGTTCAGTAGAGGATGCCGATTTTCTCACGATCGCATTTAAAGGCGCGGATGCCGTGTACACGATGGTGCCGCCGGGTAATTATTTCAATACGGATTTTGACATCCTGGCGCATTGCAAAAAACTGGGCAATAATTTTTCGCAGGCCATTCAGGCATCGGGAGTAAAAAGAGTCGTTCACCTCAGCAGCATCGGAGCACATATGGACAAGGGATCGGGACTTATTTTATTTCACCGGGCAGTAGAAGATATACTGGATAAAATCCCCAATATAGGCATCACGTTTATGCGGCCCGTGGGTTTCTATTACAATCTCTACGCTTTTGTGCCACTGATTAAGAGAGACGGTTTGATAGCGTCAAATTTCGGTGGAGATAAAATGCTGATCTGGGTTTCACCCGTGGATATCGCTGCCGCTGTTGCAGAAGAGATTGTTACACCCCTTATAGGCAGAAAAATAATCTATGTGGCCAGCGATCTCCTTACCGGCAACGAAACCGCCCGCATTTTAGGCGAGGCCATCGGCAAACCTGATTTGAAATGGTTTGTTATTCCCGATGAACAAACGAAATCAGGATTGATCGCAGCGGGTATGAATCCGACAATTGCAGCCGCTATGGTGGAGATGTATGCTGCACAGCAGAACGGTTCATTAACAGCCGATTATTATCGCCATCCGCCAAAAGCGCTCGGCAAAGTAAAACTGACCGATTTTGCTAAGGAATTTGCCAACGCTTTCAAATAAACAGGGCCTAATTTTGCAATATGGCAGTTCAACCCATACGTATCAAAACAATCAGCGAGTACCACCAGATGATGGGTCTTCCAAAACCCGAGCATCCGCTGGTTTCAGTAATCAGTTTTGAACTGATCAAAAAACTTCCTTACAGTGGTTCGGTCAGCCTGATTTTTGATTTTTATTCAATCTCGCTGAAAAGAGATTTCAACGCGAAGATGAAGTACGGTCAGCAGCAGTATGATTTTGATGAGGGCATCATGTTTTTTATGTCGCCGGGTCAGGTGTTTGGCATCGAGGTAGAAGAAGGCGTTTCACTAAAACATACGGGATGGATGTTGCTGATCCACCCCGATTTTTTATGGAACACATCCCTGGCTAAAACGATGAAGAAATATGAATTTTTTGATTACTCGGTGAACGAAGCCCTGTTTCTTTCTGATAAGGAAGAAACGATCATCACGGGTCTTTTGAAACATGTTGAACAGGAATATCATTCCAATATCGACAAGTTCAGCCAGGACGTGATCATCGCACAGATCGAATTGTTACTTACCTATTCAGAGCGGTTTTTTCATCGTCAGTTCCTCACCAGGAAAATAACGAATCATAAAATCCTTGACAAGCTGGAAGAAATCCTGAACGAATATTTCATCGGCGATACCTTGTTGCAAAAAGGACTACCCACGGTTCAGTGGGTGGCAGATTCGTTGCACGTTTCACCCAACTACCTGAGTGACCTGCTGAAGGTATTAACAGGACAAAGCACGCAGCAGCATATTCACGATAAGCTGATTGAAAAAGCGAAGGAGAAATTATCTACCACCGATTTGTCGGTCAGTGAAATTGCTTACGAGTTGGGGTTTGAACATCCGCAGTCGTTCAGCAAATTGTTCAAAACAAAAACCAGTCTCTCGCCCCTGGAATTCAGGCATTCGTTTAACTGATCCGTCTCAACCCTTCGCCGGTATTTTTTGCTCTCTCATTAATTTGTGATAAAATATGTAAGAGCCGAAAACGATGCCAACGCCAATAAACATAGGAATCCATTGCAGCAGCGGGTCGCCGGCGTACAGTCCCGCGTAAATAGCTCCGATCAGGTCGAATGTAAAACCTGCATAAGCCCATTCTTTTAATCTCGGAAAACCGGGAATAAGTATAGTGATCACGCCCAGAATTTTGGCAACGCTGAGTAATCTGAGAACGCCGTAGAAAAAACCCAGGTGTTTCATCATAGCTTCGCCTTCTGCGGTTACTTTAAAACTGGAAAATGCCGACAATAACATCAGTGCTGCGAGCAGGATAGTAAAGATCCAGTAGATAATTTTAGTGGATTTCATGGTTGTTTATTTAGGTTAGCAATCGAATGTAATCTCTCCGATTATTTTTAAAAATAAGTTTTTTTCTATGAAATCAGGGACCGTTCATCCGTAAACCGGTTGAACCAGTTGCTGCTGCTTTTGCTGAACAAAAAATAAAGGGCCAGTATTTCTAGCAGCACCACGAGAATAAATAAAAATCCCAGCACGATGCTCGCATCGAAAAGGATGGAAATGTAAAACGGCATGCCAATGACTGCCAGAATAAATAATATCAGGAACAACGTTCGGGCCCATTTATGACCCAATCCTATCTCGCGAATAATAAGTAATAGGAGTAGTATGGAGATGACGGTGGATGCCAATCCCCGTATGCTGGAATAATTGTGCATACCTGCACTGAATTCACCTATCAGTGAACTGATGATATCCAGGAATACAGTAGCGTAGAGGATGTTTTTTGCAGCTACGATCGATTTGGGTTTATGGAACAGAGGGCCTTCGGGTTTCATGACGATGTTATTTAACTGCAAATATGGGGTTATTTGGCTTCAGGTTTAGTAATAAATGCAATCGCCCGAATTGATTTTCGCAGCTTTTGCAATTGGGGCGTTTTACGGATCGCCGAAAAGCAATTTCTGACAATCATTTTCTTCCAATGAAAAGAAGTTTGCGCGAACCGCCATATTCTCTGTCAACTACGCAGATATCAATTAGGAATAAGGTTGTCCTGGGAATAGTTTTGTTTCAGGGTTAACAAAAATGAATAAATATGAAACAGCTTTTAACTCTCATCATGATAACCATCAGCCTCAGCAGTTGTTTTCAACAGTATTATAAAACGAATACAACTGCGGAAATTGATCCGGTTACTTTTGAACGCCTGCAATCGCAGCATAAGGTGATTATCGTGCATACACCTGCCGAGGCATTTATGCTGAAAAACGCAACTTTCGGGAAAGATGATCTGTCGGGTGAGAAACAGGGGATAAGTGGCCGATACGACAGGTATTTAAATCCTGATGTGAACGCAGCGAACAGATATCCTAAAAAGGAAAAGGACTTAGTGTTGTCTGAAGTGCATTTTTATACGAATAATTCATTTAATGGAAATGCGCAAATACATCTTTCCATTCAGGACATGTACAGGATGGATGTTTACACCAAGGATACGGCGGCTACGCGCGGATCCAAAACACTCAGCATTGTCGGGATTTCTGCTGGTGCTGCCGGCATTGTTGTGCTGGGTATTATATCTGCTTCGGAATTTAATTCAAGTTTTAAAAATATCCCCCTCAACATAAATTTCAACTGAGTTCCTTGTACTAGCTCCGGGCCTTTTTTATGAAAAAGAAAAGCCACCAGTTATTGGTGGCTTCTTCATGAGATAAGTTTAATAATTAATCGTGAATGGCTCTTTTTACAGAGGCAATCGCAGCGTCGATATGCATATACGCTCTGTCCTGAAGTCCCTGGGCAAAACGATTGTCTTCATCCTGTCCCACATCCTGACGTGCTTTTTTCAGGTAATCAACGGAAACGTGTAAACGACCATTGTGTTCGTTGCGTTCGTCGACAGCGGGATGATCTGCCAGATTTTTTCCATCATCGATAGAAGCTTTTTTGATTTCGCCGATGGCGGCATCGATCTGACGAACTGCTTCGATTTCATCGGTAGTTCTTTCCCAGTTACCCGGACGATGTTCAATCATCCAGCGGGCTGCACGGAGGTCAGACAATGCATGCAGATAAGAAGGATGTTCACCCCTTTCTACATTTACAGTGGCTTTACAGGCCGTAGTGGCGAATAATAAAAATGCAGCTCCGGCGATTAAAGTAAGACGCATAAAATTTGAATTTTTAGTTGTTTAGTTTTCTTGACAATGAGTACGACACCATATATATAAACTTGTAAAACACTGAAAAATTGCTGTCGGGACCCCTGATAACATCGTGTTAACGGGTTGCTTTTACGCTGCTTAACAAGCTGTTATCCGAATCTGGCATCATTATTCCTCTTTCATGTAGTCAACCTGTTATTAAACTTTTAAAACATTACAAGGTTTAATCTGAACTCAAAAAAACTATATGAAAAAATTATTTTTATTGACTTTTTCAGCAGTGACTTTTTTCTCCACACAAACCAAAGCACAGTTTTCCAAAGGAACGATCATGCTTGGAACTACGGTTGGTAGTACGGGTTATAGTTCCGCAAACAGCGATTACGGCTACGATGTGGGCACATTAAAAAATACCGGTACGAATACGTTTACTTTCAGTATCGGGCCACAGGTAGGTGTTTTTCTTTCACCACATGTTGTTTTGGGTGCCACCCCTGCATTCAGCATCAGCACTTCGCACGTGAACAGCACGACTACGAATACCAACAGCACAACGACCGGCAGTTCAACCAGCACTACTACGATGACCGTCACGCTTGGGCCCTTCCTGCGTTATTATGTAGCCTCCCTATCAGCAAACAACTGGTTATATGGTCAGATTAATGGTGCGGTCGGTACCGGTAGCGGAACCAGTTCGGGCACGAGTTACAATACAACGAGCACCGGAAGTACGGATGGCAAAGTTTCGGATATTTTTACCTGGAATGCAGGAGCCAGTCTGGGGTTAACCCATTTCTTTTACAAGCGCATAGGCATGGACGTTGCGCTGGGTTATAGTTATAGTCATGTACACAATTATGACAGCAACAACAGTTATTCAACCAATACCACTTCAGGAAAGATTACATCCACACCCAACAATTATACATTAAACACAGCCACCAATGGGGTAACGCTTGCCATTGGGTTTCATTGGTTTTTACGTGGTTGAAAACAGTATCTGAAAATCACCAGGTGAGCGAAGAAAACAACGGGAACGATAAATGCCGGTAGCCATCCATAAGGGAAGTGGAGTATCGCAATATTGGGCTGGTCAAAGGCAAATTTCTGAAACGTCGTTGGCGCAGATAGTATCGCGTGATACACAATGGAGACCAGCAGCGCGAGGCAGATCAGATTCCAGATGGCAATGATACTCCGGCCGATCAGTTTTCTCCTGAATGCCAGATAATAAATGAGGGGGGCTGTGAGGCCGGAGAGCATATCATAATTACCTCCCGCGAATGTCATCAGTTTGGGAACCTGTCCGCCAAGAAATAAAAGATACAGCGTTATCTCAACGGGTATGCGCACGGTATGTAATAACACGAGTTTTCCGGGATCGAGCCTGCCGATGAAATTTCTCCCTGAGCGTGACATAAATAATCCCGCAATAAACAGCAGCGGAGGTACGGCAAAAAATACAAACCTGGAAGGAACGGTATCGGTCTTTTCATAAAATCCTGACATGGACAAAAAAGCCTGAATGGCCAGCCACACGGATATGATGGCTATAAACGTTCTGGAGCGATACGCCGCGTTGTTGAACATCCAGACCGTTAATGCCGTGGTAAGAATAAACAACATGCAGGTGAATAAAGCGAGATTGTCCATGGCTGTTCCTCTATCTTGTATCTGCGAGTTTGAAAGAAACTTTCACTTTGTAAATGGACCAGATATTTTTTCCGTTGTTAACAGCGGGTACAAATTCCGGGTTGAACAATCTCGTTACGCGAACCGCTTCGCTGTTCAGAAGTGGATCGATGTTATTGGCCAGTTCATATTTGACAGCATTCCCATGATCGTCCACATATACTTTGATCTCAACTTTTCCCTGAACCCTTTTTTGGACGGCTGCTTCGGGATATTTCAGATTATTTACCAGGAAATCGTTCCATTGGGATTCAGAAGCTAACCAGATCGTCTTTTTAGCCGGCGTATTTTTTATCCAGCTGCTGTCTCCATTCTGATATGCATAAAAACCATCCTGTGTATTTTCCAATATATGGGTGGCTGTCGCCGTTTTGAAATTATATGTCCAGGAGAGCACGCCCGCCATCGTATAAAACTCCCAGATACCTACCCGTTCGCCGTCCTTGTAGAAATGCCTTGCCAGCAATATTTTATTTGAGCCGTCAAAGTAATTCCAGACACCGTCTTTTTTACCGGCTTTTAAAACGTTGGTCTGTGAAAAAGAGGATCCAATACTAAAAAGGGAAATGAATAGCAGCGAAGCGATTTTGACTTTCATGATTTTTGTTGTTTCTCAACATAAGTTAACATTTTTACCCTAAATGATGCTTTCCGGATACCTGATTTTAAAATGTTTATTTACCACTCGTCCCGATTACTTCAGAACACAAGAAAATGTTAATACGAAATGTTTCTTAGTTCAAGACTGTTTTTAATGTTTCAGTAGTGAAAACACATACTTTAATCGGTGCTGTTATAGTTTATTTAAAATCATTTTTCCATGCAACACCCATTGATACTTATCTGCTTGGCCTGATATACTTTTCGTGTATACATTGTATGAGCAATCAAATACTATTATCCAACTCAAAAAACGATTATGTATGAAAACAAAATTAGCGGCTTTCCTCGGTTTGTTTATGCTGCTTGCACAGGTACACGCATTTGCGATAAATACCCCCGCAACCATTAATGAAAAATTAATAAAGGCATTTCAGACTGCCTTTCCCCTGGCAGAGAAAGTAGACTGGAACGAAAACGGGGATCATTATTTTGTTCATTTTAAAGAAAACGACGTGATCTCCGAAATCGAATACGATCACGATGGAAATTTTGTTGAGTCTGAAAGATATTACAAAGACGTCAACCTGCTGCCCATTCATCTCGCATGGGAACTGCACAAAAAATTTCCCGACAAAACCATTTTCGGAATTACTGAAACAAATACTGAAGCAGAAACAGATTACTATGTAAAACTGGAAGACAGCAAGGGATGGATTACGGTGAAAGGTAGTGCAGACGGTATGTGCAGGGTGGTGGAGAAGTTTAATAAACAATCGTGATATCGTTGGCCGTTAGCCGTTGGCTGCTGACCGTTTATCCTGAATCGGCCAACCGCCAACCGCCAACCGCCAACGAAGATCAAATCGTATAAACCCCTTCCAGCGGGTCTTTCTGCAGAATTTTATTCAACTTCATACAGAGCACTTTAAAATCATCGGGTTTGGTCATATACCATTTGGCGCCGAGTTGTTTTGTTTTGGAGATATCATTGGAATTTTTCGAAGTGGTAAAGATGATGATGGGAATGTCCTTAAAGTCAGATTTGTTTTTCAGGTAAACGAGGCACTCAAAGCCGTTCATAACGGGCATGTTCAGATCCATGAATATATAATCGGGTGGCGGAGGCAATTCCAGCTGATCGAATGCTTCCTGACAATTCGATGTCAGTTCACAGGTTACTCCCGGTTGAACCACCTGCACTGCGTCCCTGAAAAATAACTGATCATCGGGATCGTCGTCAATTAAAATAATCCTTTGAGGATGGGTCATCGCAGTCAGAGATTAGAGTTAACCGGTTGTAGGGCGTTCAATTTAAGCGGGAAAATACATAGAAAATATGGCACCTGATCCGGAAAATCCGGCAGCGGAAATAAATCCTTTGTGATTTCGCATAATTTTTTTACAAATGGACAGGCCGATACCCGTTCCCGCATATTCGTGCCGTTTATGCAGTCTCTGAAAGAGTTCAAAAATCTGGTTTTCATAAGCCTGGTCAAAACCGATCCCATTATCCTTTATGCTGATTTTCCAATAGTTTGTGCCATGATCTGCGCCTTCAAATGGGAGGTCGCTGCCGATTAGTTTTTCGGCAAAAACATCGATCTGCGGGTGGACGTCCGTACGACTGTATTTTATGGCGTTTCCTATGAGATTCGTAAAAAGCTGATTTACCTGTATTGGGATACACATGATTTCGGGAAGCGGTTGACTATGCAGATTTATATTTTTCTGTTCAATTTTTTCAGCAAATTCCGATGTTACGTCATTGATTATACTATTGAGGTCCGTCGGCGCCATTTCAGCTTTTACATTGTTGGTATGTGAATAGGAGAGGAAAGCGTCGATTAAATTCTGCATGCGTGACGTGGCCGATATAATTCTTCCGAAATAATCTTTCGACAGTTCCGATAAAGTGTGCTGGTCGAGGTCCTCAATACGTTTTGAAAAGGCGATAATTTTTCTCAGCGGTTCCTGCAGATCGTGGCTCGCCACATAGTTAAAGGAAGCCAGTTCGGCATTGGTTTGTTCCAGTTCAGTTACGGTTTGTTTCAACACCGAATTCGCATAATTCAGCGACTGGGTGCGATCCGCCACATTTTTTTCCAGTTCCTGCATGAAATGTTTCTGCTCCTGGATATCGGTACTGGATCCGATCCATATCTGAATATTGCCCTGATCATCTCTTTGGGGAATGGCGCGACTCAAAAACCATCGATATTCACCCTTACTATTTCTGAAACGATGTTCGATGAAAAATTCGTTTCCCGATTTTATGGAAGTTGTCCATTTTTTAATATTGGAATCCCGGTCCTCCGGATGTACCATCCATAACCATCCGTCTTTTTCTACGTCCTGATATGTCAGTCCTGAATAGCTATACACGGCTTCATTAAAATAATTCAGATTACCTATTTTGTCTGCCGTCCAAATTAATTGCGGCATGGCATTCGCGAGCAAACGAAATCTTGATTCACTCTCTTTAATTTCTTCCAGTGCGATTTTCTGTGCCGTAACGTCTACCACTGTGCCATACATTCTAAGCATATTCCTTTCTTCGTCGTGAAAAGTTTTACCATACACATTAATCCAATGAATGGACTGATCGCTCCATTGAATGCGCGCTTCATAGTTGAGATAACCTGTATCGTGTGATTTTTTGACTGCTTCATCCCGAACCAGTTTGTCTTCCGGAAGAAATGTTCTGATAAGATCAGCATGGGAAATGTTGGATGCATTGTGATATCCGAAAATCTCAACCAGTCTTTCTGAGCTGATAAAATGCTGGTTTTTCAAATCCCAGTCGAAAGTGCCCATACGGGCCGCTTCAATTGCCAGCCGCGACCTGCTCTCTGCATCCTGTAATTTTATTTTCGTAGAAACCTGTTCTGACACGTCATAACAAAACACGAGGATGCCTTCTGTTTGCCCACTATTATTTTTCAGCACCTGACAAATGAAATTGATGTAGATATTTTTGGAAGCAGTTCCCTGAATTATCTCTAAGGGCATTTCTCTCCCAACATAGGGTTCGCCCGTTTGGTATACGGCATCAAGTATCTCGTAGTATCCCTGTCCGGCAACTTCTGGAACAGCTTCCCTGACCGGAAGATTCACAGGGTTTCGGTGGCCTATTAAATCCTGGAAGGGCTGGTTAACAAATTCGAAAACATGTTCAGGACCCTTCAGAATTGCAAGCATGGCAGGTGCCTGCTGAAAAAAATTGTGAATGATGGCCCGTTCAACCTGGGCTTGTTTTCTGAGTCTGGTTTCACTGCGCAATCGAACATAAGAGCCTGATATCAGCAGGATCGCTATGAAAGAAAAAATCATGGAAAACAGGGGAATCAAAAACGCGGTTCTGTCTTTCTCCTGCATTTTCTGCAATAACATATCATCCTGATAGTGTCGCATTTCAATAAACAACAACTGAATCCTGTTCATGATAGCCTGTCCTTCGGAAGAAAAAGAGGATAAGTCTGTCGACAATTTTCCGGCCCGCAGGTGTTCCTGCCGCAGATTATCCAGCCATTTTCCTAACAGGATGCCCAATTTTAGTATTTCTGCGTGCTGACCTTTATCTTCTCTTACGAGTGAGTCCAACCGGTTCAACAGCTGATAAGCGAGTAAAGAATCCGCCTGCAGATGGGTTTCGAATAGAGTAAAACCGGAACGAATGGAATCCTGTTCCTTTTTTTCTGTTGTTCTAAACAGCGAGAGTGCTTCTCCCAGTTTAAATCTCACAAGGTTGGCATGGGCAACGAGCGTGGAAGCCTGATTTTGTTTTGTGATGCGCTGATACGAAATAAAAGAGGCGAATCCGAGGAAGAGAATGACGGCCAGAAATACCAGATCGGAGAACGCTCTTTTGTTTTTCATCTTGCCCACATTGTTCATAACTCAAATTAAGAATTATATGCAAGCCGTCTGAATTTCATGAACTTTAAAAATGAATATCTTTCAGGATAAAACAGGCCCATGATCCGAATCGGATTAATCCGTGAAACAAAGATACCAGCTGATAACCGGGTAGCGCTCATTCCTTCCCAATGTAAATGGCTGCAGAAAAATTTTGCTTCCCTTAAAATATATGCCCAGCCCTCCAAAGATCGCTGCTATACCGATAAAGAATATGAGATGGCGGGGGTCACCATATCGGAGGACATGAGCGACTGCGATTATTTATTTGGGATAAAAGAGGTGAAGAAAGAACATCTGATACCCGGAAAGAAATACCTGATATTTTCCCATACAAAAAAAATGCAACCTTATAACCGCGACTTGTTTCGCGAGATGTTGAACAAAAAAATTACGTTGATCGATTATGAATGTATGGAGCATGAAGACGGTCAGCGTATTCTCGGATTTGGTTTTTTTGCCGGCATTGTAGGTGCGCATAACGGGATGATGGCTTTTGGAAACAGAACGGGAAAGTTCCAGCTCCCAAGAGTTTACAAACAACCCAGTTTTCGTCAGCTTATTCATGGATATTTTGGCATCAGACTTCCCAATATCAAAGTGGTGATTACCGGATCGGGCAGGGTAGCACACGGTCTGCTTGAAGTGATGAACCTGTTGGGCATTATTGAAATTGAACCGGATGAATATCTGTCCAGAAATTTTTCATACCCGGTATTCACGCAGTTGAAAGGTTCTCTTTTATACCGGCATAAAAAAAACGGAGACTATCATCGCGAAGATTTTCACAACGATCCTGGTTCTTATGCCTGTCTTTTCAAACCTTACGCAGAAAATTCGGATCTGCTGTTGAACGGAATTTACTGGGAACCGCGTATGCCAAGATTATTTGAATGGGAAGATCTGCTTTCACCGCAGTTCAGGATTCAGACGATTGCCGACATTACAGACGACAAGGACGGTTCCATTCCCTGTAATTTGGGAGATGGAACGATGGAGCAGCCGGTATATGGTATCAATAAAAAAACCCGGGAAAAAACGGCACCTTACGAGGAAGGGTCTGTCGATATCATGGCAGTGGGAAATCTTCCGAATGAACTTCCCCGCGATGCTTCCCGGTATTTTGGCGAACAGCTGATCAAATATGTGCTGGAAGATCTTTTTAGTGAAGGAAGTAGCGTGATAGAGTTAGCTACAATAGTGAGGAGTGGGGAGATCACTGAAAAGTTTTCATATTTGAAACAGTATGCGAAGTAAGTATGGGAGTATGGGAGAAAGTATAGGAGTATAAGAGTATAAGAGTATAGGAGTGTAAGAGTGGCGGAAAATTCGGGATTTATAAATAATATGCTTCCATTAACCTTTCATATTCACGTGAATTTTTTCCTTCTGCGTTTTTGATAGTCAGTTCTTCGACTACCACAGATTCGGGTTTTTGATATCCAAATAAACAAATACTCCGAAAGGGTTCGTGACGCGGGGTTTGCCTGAGGAGTAATTTCTCCTGCAGATAAAATCCATTAGACGTTGCCAGGTTTTCAAAATAATCGCTGCGATGAAAGGGAAGCAGGACGCTGAACCTGCCGTCGGGCTGAAGATTCCTGCTAATCACTTTCATCAGATCTCCCAGGCTGAAAGTAGTTGCGTGTTTGGCATTGTTTTTCTTATCAGAAGGCGATTGCAAATCCGACTCAAAAAAAGGAGGATTGCTGATGATGAAATCGTATTTTTCTTTAAAAGAATAATTCCGCGCATCCGCTTCTTCCAAATGAATCCGGTCATTCCAGGAACTCTCTTTAATATTTTCTAAAGCCTGTACAGAAGATCCCTTATCCAATTCGATCCCGTCAATGGATGCATTGGAATGTTGCGCCAGCATCAGTGGCAACAACCCTGTGCCGGTGCCGACATCTAATATTTTGTTGGCGCCCCCCAGTCGTTTGCTGGTCCATGCTCCAAAAATGCAGGAGTCGGAGCAGACTTTCATCACACAGCGATCCTGATGAATGGTAAATTGTTTAAATCTGAAGTAGGAATTTGGCATAGACAATTTTTACCAACCGGCTCTTGCAGTTACACTGGAAGACAATGGAGAAAATGTCTGGTCCAAATATTTGTAATAACCCGTCATGGCAATCATAGCGGCATTGTCAGTACAGTATTCCATTTTTGGAATGAAAGTTTTCCACCCCAGCGATTTTCCCGTTTCTTCAAATGTTTTTCTGAGGCCCTTGTTGGCTGCTACACCACCGGCAAGACAAATATCTTTTATACCGGTTTCCTGCGCTGCTTTTTTAAGTTTATTTAATAAGATCGAAACTATCCTCGCCTGTACGGACGCGCAGATATCCGCCAGATTTTTCTCAATAAAATCCGGGTCTTTCGCTTTTTCATCCCGGATAAAATAGAGTATAGCAGTTTTTAGTCCGCTGAAACTAAAATTTAACCCGGGTATCTGCGGTTCAGGAAATTTAAAACGAAGTGCATTGCCTTCTGATGCGTAGCGGTCTATCAAGGGACCACCAGGATATGGAAGCCCCAGTATTTTAGCAGTTTTATCAAAGGCTTCACCCGCTGCGTCGTCCATGGTTTCACCGATCACCTCCATTTTCGATGGTGATTCACAAACTACAATCTGGGTGTGTCCGCCACTCACAGTTAAACAGAGAAAAGGAAATGATGGAACAGCATCAGGATTTTCTATTCCGCCGATCAGATTGGCAATCACGTGCGCCTGCATGTGATGTACAGCAATCAGTGGCAGATTGTTCGACAAAGAAATGGACTTGGCAACCTGTGCACCCACGAGTAGTGATCCGATAAGCCCGGGTGCCTGCGTAAACGCAATGGCATTGATATCGAACTGCTGAACATTTGCTTTTTCGAGGGCCTGATCAATAACGGGAATGATATTTTGTAAATGGGCACGGCTCGCCAGTTCCGGAACGACACCGCCATAACGGCTATGCACATCCTGACTTGCCACCACATTGGAAATGATGGTACCGTTTTTACAAACAGATGCCGCAGTTTCGTCGCAGGACGATTCGATACCTAAAATAGTAATGGGTAAATCCTTCATTTGAAAGGCGAAGATACCGGAGAAGCTTTAATTATGTAGTAGAGCGTATGGCAACCACCGGATCCAGGCGGGCAGCGATAACGGCAGGAATAATGCCTGCTACAATACCTACAAAAAGACATATGCCGATGGCAAGTCCGATAATGTCCATGGGTACAGTAACTTTAAAACTAATTACTGTTGATAGTATCGCTGCCAGAATAAATACTGCAATCAGTCCAAACAGTCCTCCGATAATGCATAAAAAAGAAGATTCCAGCAGGAACTCTGAAATGATCGTAGCTCTTTTGGCGCCCAGAGCTTTTTTAAGTCCGATCTGGGCCGTGCGTTCCCGCACAGTTACGAACATGATATTGGCAACTCCAAACATACCAACGATCAGAGAGAGTGCAGCAATGGCCCATCCGCCAATATTGATATTCGAAAAAATAGTATCCATGAATTTGCTGAAGGACTCAATGTCGTTGAGTGAATAATCGTCATCCTGACTGGGTGATAATTTGTGGATGGAACGCATGGCTCCTTCAAGTTCATCCTTCAGCGCAGGAATGCTTACGTTTTCTTTTCCTTCCACAATAATTTTTGGCGAAGCGTCTTCATCCCTGATAATCTGTTTCAGAAATTTATAAGGCATGATAATGCAGTCGTCGTATTGCCACATGTCCAGCATACTCTGACCCTGCTTTTCAATAACGCCGATTACGATGGCCGGTTTACCTCCCTTAAGCCGGACTGTTTTGCCCACCGCGAACTCAGGATTTCCAAATATTTTCTCCGCTACATTATAACCGACAACCAGGGAATTGGCGCCCTGGTCGAAATCCGTCTGTTGCAGATAACGGCCGTTCCCGATATTGAAGTGTTCAATTTTTGCGAAGTCTTCCGTTACTCCATAGTAATTCGTTCCATCGAGCATATCATTTCCGTATTCAAATACAGATTGATCCTGCGTCATGTAGGTTGCATTCTGAATAATGGGAACACGGCTTTTTAATTGCGCAAGTTCTTCATATTTTGGAGTGGGCCGTTTGTAGAAGCGCCACCAGGGATAGTTGTTGTCGTTCCGGTATTCCCATTTGTCGATGAATACGGTGTTTGTGCCCAGGGTCTTAATATCATTCTGAACCGCAGTCTTCATACTGCTGATGGTAGCCAGCACGCTGATGATACAGAAAATTCCAAACGTGATGCCGAGCAGCGACAAAAAGGTGCGCAGCTTATTGGAACGGAATTCCTGAAGCGCCATTTTAAGACTGGTAAAAATGATATTGAAGTAGCGTGACAAATGACTTATTTGAACCTAAATATCGTAATAAATCAGGGAGTTTCCCAGCCGTTTATCCTGAAATCGACGATATTCCCCATTTTAAAAAATTTTAACTCTCCATTGCCGGTTGAATATTTTGCCGGGCGCTGTTTTTTCGATTCCTTCCTTATGTTCCAGTTGCTGGTCGCTGGTTACGCTATCGGCGATCCCACACCAGGGTTCAAGACAAATAAAATCTGCGTCTTTTGCTGACCAGATCCCCAGGAAGGGAAATTCTCCCATCTGAAATAATATTCCGTGTGGTGTTTTACTGGAAATCAAAGATATTTCAGACGAAGTCGGGTATTTAAAAACAAGCGCGTCCTGATAGAACAAAGATCTTTTCAGATCGAGCCGGCTGGAGTCTTCCAACACCGGAACAGTTTGCGTTTGAATAAGGCCGTCTTTTGAAATGGGCCAGCGTGACAGGTTTTCTTCTTCTTCAAATTTCAAGTGATAATCCTCAAACCGGGTTCCGGGTATAATGGGTAAACGAAAAGCAGGGTGACCGCCTACAGAAAACAGCAACATATCAGACCCTGTATTTTTTACTTCGTATTCTGTGCTGAGTTCATCGCCCTGTAGCAGATATCTAATGCGGAATTCGAAATCGAAGGGGTAATTCCGTTTCGTTTCTGCATTGCTCTTTAACAGGAAGGTAATTTCTTTGCCCTGTTGTTTTTCTATTTGAAAATCCATGTCTCTCGCAAATCCGTGGCGGGGCAGTTGATAAGATTTCCCTTTATAGAAATAGGTATTGTTTTTAAGACTGCCCACAATGGGAAACAGCACCGGTGATCTTTTTGCCCAAAAAGCAGGATCTCCATTCCACAGGTATTCGATATTAAAAATCTTGTTGAATACAGACTGTAGTTCGGCTCCCTTTGAGGCGATTTCAATCTTCAATATTTCATTCTCCAGCGTGTACATCATCGGGCAGTTGAATAAGAAAAAAAGTTTTGACAAAGTTAATGTCTCCATGCTGCCGGCGAAAAGATTTATCTTGCAGCCTTATGAAAAGCTTTCTCTACATAGTATCTGTTATCGTTAGTTGTTCAATGATTTCATGTAGTCAGCCGCAGGCTCCGGAGTATTTGGGATTTCGCGATTTTTCTGTGGACAATGTAAGTATGGATTCAGCACAGCTGCACACGTTGCTTACTTTTTATAATCCGAATACTTTCAATATGGAATTGAAGAGCGGAGACGTGAATGTTTTTCTCGACGACAAACTCGCCAATCATTATGTACTGGATTCTACGATCAATATTCCTAAAAAAGATACATTTTATGTTCCGCTGAATCTGCGGGTCAGTCCGAAATTATTACTCTCCAGTGCCATCAGCATGTTGATGAATAACAATAAAATCAAAGTGCGGATGATCGGAAGCATTCGCGTGAAACGAAGTGGTGTTGGGTTTACGGTGCCGATTAATTATGAAACTATGCAACAGATCAGGTGAACTATAAGAGTATAAGAGTATAGGAGTATAAGAGTGTAGGAGTACGAATTAATTTTTGAGGTTTTTTTTGCTTGTAACGATTATTTTAGAGAGAATAGCTATTATTTCATTGAGGATGTTAGACGTTTCTTGCGGCACTTTCATGTCTTCCATCGTCTCACATAATGTAAGCCAATATATCGTTTCGTTAGCTTCCTTTTGAGCTATTTTCATTTTGTGAATAAAATCCAGCCTGCTTTCAGCATATTGAGCTTCGAATACATTTGCCCCAATTGAAGTGCCTGATTTTAATAATTGATTGGAGATAATGAATTTTTTCCTCTCATTGAGCAAATCACTGAACTTAATAATTTCTATAGAGAACGCCAAAGATTTTTGAACAATCGGACCATTGCGTCTTATCATACATTCAGGTTTTGAAACCCAAATTTGCCTGGTAAAGCTTATTATCCAATGAGGAATTCACGTAATAAATTAAAGAAAAACACCACTCCTATACTCTTATACTCTTATACTCTTATACTCCTATACTCTTATACTCAAAATCCTGCCTAAGTTTTCATAGTCAGCAAGATCGCCGCAATCTTCTCCTCCGTGTCCAATTTTTTCTTTTTTTCCAGATCTACCACTTCCTGTTTGGCATTTTGAACAAATCGTTCATTAGATAATTTTTTATTCAGTGAATCCAGGAATTCCTTGTAATAAATCAGCTCTTTCTCCAGGTCTTCCATTCTTTTGGAGTCATCTACACGGCGGGGACTTTCGAATGCAATCTGATGGGACAGGAACGGAATCGTTTGCAGTCCGGATCCCCCGGAAACGGGGCCGGTAGGAAATTGAATGGTCGAACAGTTCAGTTGTTTTTTGATAATGGCGTAAAGACTTTCATTCTCGCCAAATATCTCTTTTGGAATTATCAATCGCGTGATTACGTCGCTGTTTTTCAATTGCTGTTGCTGACGGAATTCGCGTCCAACAGTCAGGAATAACCGCAGTTTATCGCCGGCTTCCAGTATGGCTTTATTGAAAGACTGTTCCGGTCCAAACTGCCTGATACAAAGATCATCTCCGTCTGGTCTTGTACGCAGAAGATGATACATTTCTTCCGTTATAAAAGGCATGAATGGATGGAGCCATTGTATGAGTTTCTCGAAAAATGAAATCGTTTTTTCATAGAACAGCGGATCCAGTGGTTGCTCATATCCGGGCTTAACCCATTCCAGATACCAACTGCAGAAGTCGTCCCATATTAATGAATAAAGCGTTTTTAATGCCTCACTGATTTTGAATTCTGCAAATAGTTTATTGATTTCCGTTTCCGCCTGATGAAGTCGATTCTCAAACCATTCAACTGCAAAAACGCCTGGGTTGGCATGGGTGCTTACGTTACTGGTTGCTGCGAGTTTACTGCCCCACATATTTACCAGCTTAAAAGCATTCCAGAGTTTATTATTGAAATTTCTACCCTGCTCGAGGCCTGCTTCATCAAACAATAAATCATTCCCTGCAGGAGCAGAGATCATAATGCCGAAGCGGACTGCATCGGCGCCATATTTTTCTATCAGTTGCAACAGATCGGGTGAGTTACCGAGACTTTTGCTCATTTTTCTACCCTGTTTATCTCTCACCATTCCGGTGAAATAAACATCGGGGAAGGGAATCTGATGATTGAATTCCAAGCCAGCCATGATCATTCTCGCAACCCAGAAGAAAATAATATCCTGACCGGTTACCAGAACAGAAGCAGGGTAATAATATCGGATGTCGGCATTTCCGGGGTTAGTTATCCCTTTGAAGACCTCTATCGGCCAAAGCCAGGAAGAGAACCAGGTGTCCAACACATCTTCGTCCTGCACCAGTTCGTCATGAACCGCCAGCAATCCGAAGGTATCCTGATATAATTCCAGTGCCAGCGATTCATTTTCTGCGACTACAAAATTGCCTTTCGAATCATACCATGCAGGGATTCGCTGACCCCACCATAGCTGGCGGGAAATGCACCAGTCCTTTACATTTTCCATCCAGTATTTGTAGGTCGCGAGAAATTTGTCTCCCGGATGAATGCGCACTTTCCCGGATACTACAGCGTCCAGTGCGGGTTCCGCCAGCGGTTTCATTTTTACAAACCACTGAGTGGAGATCCTGGGTTCAACTACCGCGTGACTGCGTTGAGAGAATCCAAGCCTTGTGGAATACAGTTCTTCCTTTTGAATCAGTCCGGCTTCGTTCAATTTTTCAACCACCTGTTTACGTGCTTCGAAGCGATCCATACCTACGAAGATCTCGGCCTGTGCCGATAGGGTTCCGTCTGCATTGAGTGTGTCGATAACCGGTAGTCCGTATTTTAAACCCAGATTATAATCATTGATATCATGTGCCGGTGTTACTTTCAGGGCACCCGTTCCGAAACTCATGTCGATATAATCGTCGGTGATCAACGGAACTTTGCGGTTAACCAGCGGAACAATAATTTGTTTTCCCTTAAACTTCGTATATCTGGGATCGTTAGGATGCACGCACACGGCGGTATCGCCCATGATGGTTTCGGGCCGCTGTGTGGCGATAACGATAAATTCATCGGTGCCGGCAACAGGGTATTTGATATAATACAGAATGCCTTCTACATCTCTGTATTCCACTTCTTCATCGCTCAGTGCGGTTTTTGCAGCCGGATCCCAGTGTATCATCCGGGCACCGCGGTAGATTAGTTTTTTCTGGTACAGTTCAATAAAAACGTGGATAACTGCTTTGTAATAATGATCATCCATGGTGAATGTGACCCGGTTCCAGTCCACACTACACCCGAGTTTAGCAATTTGCTCATAGATGATGGAACCATATTTCTGTTTCCATTCGAAAGCATATGCCAAAAAACGCTCGCGGGACAGACTATTTTTATCGATGCCCTGTTCTCTTAGCATGGCGACCACCCGGGCTTCGGTTGCTATGGACGCGTGGTCGCTGCCGGGAATCCAGCAAGCGTTATAACCGTGCATTCTCGCGCGACGGACCAGAATATCCTGTACGGTTTCATTGAGGGTATGTCCCATGTGCAGCACTCCGGTAACATTGGGAGGGGGGATGACAACGGTAAAGGGGGGACGCTGATCGGGAGAAGAATTAAAATATTTTTTTTCTAACCAATGGTTATACCATCGGGATTCTGTTCCTGCGGGCTCATAATGTTTACTTAGTTCCATCCGGCGACATCCATTTTTAGGACTGCAAAGTTAGTCATTCGCATAGAAGGAAGGAAAGGAGCACGTGCAAAAAAAAAGTTTCCACTTATCAGCGGAAACTATTTTGTGAGAGAAAATGAAGTCACCCTCACTTATCTGAGTAAAGAGGTTTTGAAATCAAGTTCAAAGGCAGGCGATCAGCTTATGCAAACCAGTACAAGTAAGAAAGCAGCATCACCAGGCCAAGAAAACCAAAAGCAAACAACGCTGTTTTTGCATTTTCTCCCAAATGAATTGAATGCATTATCTTCTTCATAAATGAACAATTTAAAGTGAAACCATGTTAAAAAACATTTGTTTCAAGGGGTACAACGGGATCAACTGAGGTTGGTGTTTTCTTACGATTTGGGTAGGATGCCAGAGAGAAAAAATACGGTTGGCGGCCGTTCACAAACAAATGTATATCGTTTTTTAGTCAGATGCTAGTGTTTTAGCAGATTTTTTAAGGGTTATGGGTTATAGGTTATAGGTTATGGGTTATGAGTTATGGGTTTTTGTCAGACTGTCGCAGGCTGACTCAATAGTTAACGGATTTTTATTGGTTTTAATATAAAACAAATAAAAAAACTCCGGGGGAACCGGAGTTGTCGTACAAAGTCTTTTAGGGTTTACAGGATTAGTTTTCATTTAACCGGATTAATGACGCCGCCTGGGTAGGGGGGCATTAACGATTAACCTTCTAAGCCAGTGTAAAGACGTAAGAAAATAACATGATGGCGCAGAAATACAACACGGCAATTACTGCTGCCAGGGTTGCCTGCTCTCCAACGTGACCAATGTGAAGGTGTTTCATTTAATGGAATTTAAAGGGTTATTAATTAGGCTTAAAGCTTAACGCTTAACGCTGAACGCTTAACGCCTTTTGCCTTGAGCCTTGCGCTTTACGCCTTATCAGGCATATAAAAAATAGTTTTTTCTGATAACTGAAGGGTGATTTATCCTAACTTTATTAGCAAAAGGATCTCTCGATTATAGCCACCATGTATGCGATCGTAGATATAGAAACAACAGGAAGCTATGCCGCTAATAACGGCATCACTGAATTGGCTATTGTGCTGCACGACGGAAATAAGATCGTGGATCGGTATGAAACGTTGGTAAACCCTGAAACGCCCATCCCGCGCTATATCCAGGTGCTCACAGGAATTCATCAGGGTATGTTAGCCGACGCACCCGTTTTTTCAGACGTGGCTTACCGCGTTTATGAGATGTTGAAGGATGCCATTTTTGTAGCACACCACGTCAACTTCGACTATTCATTTGTAAAATATCAGCTGGAACAGTGCGGTTATGAGCTGGATACGCAAAAGCTTTGCACGGTGCGGTTAAGCCGAAAGGTTTTCCCGGGGCTCCGAAAATATGGATTGGGCAGCCTGTGCGAGGAACTTGGAATTCCCATCACCAACCGGCACCGGGCGGGCGGTGATGCAGATGCTACCGCCATACTTTTCGAGAAAATATTAAACAATGATAAACAGGGCGCCATCAACCGCATGTTGCATGGTAAAAGCCGGGAGCAATACCTCCCGCCAAACCTTCCTTCCGAGCAGATAGCATCCCTGCCTTACACACCCGGAGTGTACTATTTCCACGATCAGAAAGGCAAAGTGATATATGTTGGAAAGGCAAAAAACCTGAAAAGCAGGGTGTGCAGTCATTTTTCGAATAACAGTTCAGGACTTCGAAAACAGGAGTTTTTAAGAAATATCTATCATGTCAGCTGGCAGGATTGCGGTACGGAACTGATGGCTTTTCTACTGGAATGCGTAGAAATCAGGCGTTTCTGGCCGGCTTACAACAGCAGTCTGAAAAGATTTGAACAGGCATACGGACTGTATGATTATCTGGACCAGTCGGGTTATCTGCGACTTGTCATTGAAAAGAAAAAACGAAACCTGCCCGCTTATTATAGTTTCAACAGCCTCAATGAGGGATGGCAGATTCTGAACAAACTGGTAAAGCAATTTGAACTTTGTCCGAGGTTGTGTTTTATTCAGAAAGGAAATGAAAAATGTGTGGGATTGTCTGACAGATCCTGCCACGGTGCCTGTGATCATCTGGAAAGCGCCGAAGATTATAATGAGCGGTTAAGAATCGCGCTGATCTCCCTGCGGGAGCAACTGCCAACTTTCGTGATTCGGGATCGTGGCAGAAATGAATCGGAAGAAAGTTGTGTGTTGATTGAAAATGGAAGATTTTATGGAATGGGCTGGCTGGAAAAAAACCAGCAGATACAGCAAATCGAAACACTTAAAGAATGTTTGACAGCCTACCCTGAAAATGATTACATGCGGGGACTGGTTTATAGTTACGCGGAGAAATGGCCGGGGAAAAAGCAAGTATGGGAGTATGGGAGTATGGGAGTATGGAAATGAAGTTTGGGAGTATAAGAGTATAAGAGTATAAGAGTTGGGCGTTACTAGCTCTAATAAAACTCCTTTCAGCCTTAAACGTTCTGCGTTCCGCGTTTCGCGTTCAGCGTTCAGCGTTCCGCGTTCAGCGTTCCGCGTTAAGCGTTAAGCGTTAAGCGTTCAGCATTCCGCGTTCCGCTTTGCGCCTACACCAAATTTTTCACCATCGACAGAAACTGCGGGCGCGGAATCATGCGCGCGCCGAGGGATTCGAGATGTGCGGTATATACCTGACAGTCGATGAGTTGTACGCCCTCTGAAATCAACTGTTGCACAAATTTTATAAATGCATATTTGCTGGCGTTACTGTATTTACTGAACATGCTTTCTCCGAAAAACATTTTTCCAATACGTACACCATAAAGGCCACCTACCAGTTCGTTATTTAATCTTACTTCCGCGCTGAGGGCATAACCGGCAACGTGCAGATCATTATAGGCATTGCGCATTTCTTCTGTGATCCAGGTACCATACTGTCCGCGGCGGGAAATGGCTTTGCACTGACTGATCACCGCATTGAAATCTTTATTAATTGAAAATTCAAAAGGTTGTTTCTTCAATATTTGTTTCATGCTGGAACTTATTTTCAATTCCGAAGGAAATAAAACAAATCTTGGATCCGGACACCACCAGAGGATATATTTATTTTCGTACCAGGGGAAAATGCCATTTCGATAAGCAAACAATAATCGCTCCCTCGAAAGATCGCCACCCACTGCCAGCAATCCGTCTTCATCCGACATTTCCACCGGCGGAAAACGGATTTCATCATCTAGTGCAATCAGCGACATGTAATTTTAAGCGAAAGGTTTTTCGAGTTATGAATTATGAGTTATGGGTTATGAGTTGTAAGCTTTAGGCGTTGCGCTTTAAGCTCTAAGCCTTTTGCCTTACGCCTTCTGCCTTATGCTTTCCTCATGAATTAGAAAGCACTTCAATAGTAGCGCCGATACCACGGTCTGTGATGGCATCACACAGAGGTTTTAATTCATCATAACTTCCCTGTTTCACAGCATATTTCCCCTGTGTATGTATAATCATTGCACACTGTTCTGCCTGCTCAGTTGAATGTTTGCAAACTTCTATCAGTGTTTGTATCACCCACTCGAAGCTGTTGACTTCGTCATTCCAGACAATAAGACTATAAGGCGCTTCCGTTTCCGTAAGTATATCGGTATCGAAAGCCTGCTCCTCGTAAATGCCGGGTTTATTTGACTGCATTGCCATAGGTTAAAATTAAAACAATGATTCCTTTATGCAAAGTGGATTGAGATAAGCTTTATTTAAAATTCCAATCGGGGACAATTGTATCGTGGTAATCGTATCGGGGACCATCGTATCGGGGACAATCGCATCGAAGTAATCGTATGGGATCAATCGAATTGAGGACAATTGTATCGAAGTAATCGTACCGGGGACAACTGTATTAAGGTAATCGTACCGGGGACAATTGTATCAAGGTAACCGTATCGGGGCAACCGTATGGGAACAATTGTATTGAGGGCAATTGCATCGAGGTAACCGTATGGGAACAATCGTCCCTTTTAATACACAAATTTCGACGAATTCAAGGATAACAGGCGGGAATTGGCTGGCCCGGACTTTGAATAGTTTGATTATCTGTTCATTAAAAATATAATTATATGAAAACTGTAATATTTTCTTTTGTAGTTGCATCGGGTTTGGCCCTGGCCTCCTGTGGTAATAACAGCAGCGACCAACATCAGGATCCGGTTGACAGCGCTAAAACAGTCAACAAAGAAGTAAAAGCCGTTCAGCCGGACGCTTCAAATTTTGCCATCGCAGCTGCGGATGGTGGTATGATGGAAGTGGAACTTGGGAAAATCGCGCAGGAAAATGCTTCCAATCCCAGGGTTAAAGCCTATGGAGAAATGATGGTAAAAGATCATACGGATGCAAATAATAATTTAAAGGGAATCGCTACTTCATTGAATATTGCGATACCAGACTCAGTCAGCAACGATTCGAGGAAAGAAATTGATCATATGAAAATGAAGAAAGGCAAAGACTTTGATAAAGCCTATATCAGCATGATGCTCGACGATCATAAAAAAGATATTGCTGAATTTAGAAAGTGTGCCGATAATTGTTCAGATTCAACTGTAAAGGCTTTTGCAAATAATACCCTGCCTGTATTGGAGAAACACCTGGACTCCATTCAGTCGATTGCAGGAAGGAAATAGAATAACGTTCAACGTTCGCTATTTTTGCGTTCAAACGAACTAACAAATGGCGCTAACCAGACGGCATATTCATATCAGGGATAATAACGACACAGGGTTCGGAGGAAATCCGGAGAATTATGGGGGCAGGTTTGTAAACCGGGATGGGAGTTTTAATGTGAGGAAAGAGGGCATCTCATTTATAAGAAGATTCAGTTTGTTTCATAAAATGCTGAATCTTCCTTCCTGGAAGTTCTTCGGCATCCTGTTCGTTTTTTACCTGATATCCAATTTCTTATTTGCCTGTATCTATTTTATTATTGGCAACTCGCAGTTTCAGGGCGTACAGGCCGTTAACCACCTGCAGTCCTTTAAGGAAATGTTTTTCTTCAGTACCGAAACGTTTACTACCGTTGGCTATGGCCGGGTAAATCCAATTGGGGATGCTGCAAATTCGGTTGCGGCAATAGAATCCATGCTGGGATTTTTATCCTTCGCTATTGCTACCGGTCTTCTGTATGGACGATTTTCCAAACCGAAGGCTTTTCTTTTTTTTAGTAAGAATGCCTTGATAAGTCCCTATAAAGATAACCATGGACTGATGTTCCGGTTTGCGACGTATAAGGACAATCACACTTTAACCAACGTAGAAATTAAGGTGAACGCGGCAATGCTGGTTGAAGAACGCGGCAAAATGGTATACAAATTTTATGATCTTGAACTGGAAAGAAGCCATGTTGAATCCCTGCCCATGAACTGGACCGTAGTGCATGAACTCAATGCTGAAAGTCCTTTGTTCGAATATCATGCCGAAGAAATGAAAAAAGCCGATCTGGAAATATATGTATCCGTGAGGGGATTTGATGATGTGTACTCAAATATTGTTCAACAAAGAACTTCGTATACGTATCACGAAATATTATTTGACAGGAAATTCGTACAAATGTACCGCGAAAGCGACGACGGCAAAACAACCATTGTTGAACTAAATCGCCTCGACGAGTACAAAGAGATCAATGTAAAAATCTGAATGGTGTCCTGGAATTAGGAAATACTAAAATCGATGAAAAAATCCGGCAACCTGTTGTTCGTATTTTCCTTTTTCGTTTCTGCTACCCTGGGCCAGCAGCTTAGCGATGATCATGATACGAGTTATTACAAAACCTATCGATCGATGCTGACTGCCCGGGGATACCTTTCGAGAAAGTATAATGTGATGAGTTTTAATCCGCCTGCACCCGTCACTCCGTATCAATATCGTGCAACCACTTCGCTGAATATTGGAATTGGCGCAACCTATCACGCGTTTACGTTAAATATTGGGGTGGGTGTGAGCAAATTCAATCCAAACAAAGAAAAAGGGGATACAAAATATCTTGACCTGCAGGGACACTTTTATACCAGAAAATGGAATATCGATTTATTGGGTGAATTTTATAAGGGCTATTATCTAACGCCCCAGGGACTTGCTGCACCCGCAGGCAGTGAATATTATTTGAGACCCGATGTAGGGCTGAGTCTGATCGGTTTTGCTTTTTACAGAGCCCTCAATGATAAAAAGTTTTCTTATCAGGCGGGATTATTGCAAAACGAATGGCAGCGCAAGTCGGCCGGATCCATTTTAATCGGAGGCGATATTTATTACGGCGCTATTTATGGTGATAGCAGCCTGTATCCCGCTGCGATAGATCCCAAAGCGGCAGCCCTTGGAATCAATAAATATCATTTCTTTAGTTTCGGCCCGGGTGTCGGTTATGCGTACACGCTGGTATATAAAGAACATTATTTTATTCTCGGATCTGCAACCATTAATCTCGCTTTCCGATATTCAACGGAGATGTCTTCCAGCCTGAATACCCATGCGGAGTTCTTTGGATTCAGACCGAATTATGACCTGCACTTGGGTGCGGGATATAATGGAAATAAATGGAGCATTAGCGTACTATGGGTAGATTCGGAACTTTTCATGAAAGGGGAGACTTCGGGTTATCACTATACGGTGGCAGTAGGAAATTATCGTCTTATTTATGCAAGGCGTTTTAATCTGAGTCGTCAGACAAAAAAGATTTTAGAGCCTATTCCTGCGATTATCGGACAATAAAGGCAAGTATGGGAGTATGGGAGTATGGGAGTATGGGAGTGCATCGTTCCCACACTCCTATACTCTAATACTCTAATACTCTTATACTTCATTTTCATACTCCCATACTCCCATACTCCCATACTTGCCTCTACGCTTCTACGCTTTCAGCGTAACTGGCAACCGGCTCGCAGGTGCAGATCAGATTTCGGTCTCCGTAGGTGTTATTAACCCTGCCTATTGATGGCCAGAATTTATTAACTCTTGTGTAAGGCAAGGGGAAGGCAGCCTGTTCGCGTCCATAAGCATGATTCCATTCGTCGGCGGTAATTACAAATTGCGTATGAGGTGCGTTTTTTAGCGGATTGTCGGCTTTGTCGGATTTGCCTTTCAGCACATCCTGGATCTCTTGATAAATGGCAATCATGGCGTCGCAAAAACGATCCAATTCTGATTTGTCCTCACTTTCAGTGGGCTCGATCATCATTGTTCCTGGTACCGGGAAACTAAGTGTTGGTGCGTGGAAACCGTAGTCCATCAGTCTTTTCGCTATATCTTCTGCTTCAATACCTGCCTGTGTTTTAAAGGGTCTCAGATCCACAATGAATTCATGTGCACAAGTGTTGTTTGGACCCGTGTATAAAATGGGATAATATGATTCCAGTCTTGATTTCATATAGTTGGCATTCAGGATCGCATACTCAGTAGCCTGTTTAATCCCCACTGATCCCAGCATTTTGATATAGGCATAACTTATCAGTAGAATACTGGCCGACCCATAACGGGCAGCACTAACCGCACCTGAACCCGTTTTATCGGGATTTGTCCAGTGACGGGGAAGATGTGATGTTAATTTCTCGTTTACACAGATGGGACCCATTCCCGGTCCGCCCCCTCCATGAGGAATGGCAAATGTTTTATGCAGATTCAAATGACAAACGTCGGCTCCTATAAATCCCGGGCTGGTTAAACCGACCTGGGCATTCATATTGGCACCGTCCATATAAACCAATCCGCCATGGTCATGAATGATCTGGCATATTTCCTTAATTCCTTCTTCAAATACACCGTGTGTTGAAGGGTAGGTAACCATGAGTCCTGCGAGATCATTTTTATATTGGTCTGCTTTCAGTTTGAGATCTTCCACATCAATATGTCCGTCATCATCGCTTTTCACCACAACCACTTTCATACCAGCCATAACTGCACTTGCGGGATTTGTTCCGTGAGCGGAAATTGGAATCAGCATTACCTGACGGTGTTGCTGATTGTTTGCTGCATGATAAGAGCGAATGGCGAGCAGTCCTGCATATTCTCCCTGCGCGCCGCTGTTGGGCTGGAGAGAGGTAGCTGCAAATCCTGTAATCGTGCTCAGCCAGGATTCCAGTTCACTGATCATTTTCTGATATCCCTTCCATTGTGATGCAGGTGCAAAGGGATGTATTTTACTGAATTCGGGCCAGCTCACGGGAATCAGTTCACTGGCTGCATTGAGTTTCATGGTACATGAACCCAATGGAATCATTGCTGTGTTGAGCGAAAGATCTTTGTTTTCAAGACTTTTCAGATATCGCATCATTTCTGTTTCGCTGTGATGCGTATTAAAAACAGGATGGGTTAGAAAAGCAGAAACTCTCTTGAGAGAGTCTGGTATGAGCTCGTCGAGTGTTTCATAATCAAACAGGATGGCCGTTTCATCCTGATCACTGTAGTTTGCAAATACAGAAATGATATCCAAAATATCGCGCTGGGTGGTGCCTTCGCCAAGGGAAATCGTGAGTGCATTTTTTTCTTCGTAAGAAAAATTCAGGTGTAATCCCTCTGCAATCTCGCGGATTTTCTCAGGCGCATCCACTTTTACGTGAATGGTATCGAAGAAAAAATCATGGGTGATTTCAAATCCCAGATCGCGGAGACCGTCGGACAATGCATGAGCAAGTATATTGATTCGTTTTGCAATATCTTTTAATCCCTGAGGACCATGATACACTGCATACATGGCCGCCATGTTGGCGAGCAGTGCCTGGGCCGTACAAATATTAGAAGTTGCTTTCTCCCTTTTGATATGTTGTTCGCGCGTCTGAAGCGCCATTCTCAGTGCGCGATTTCCCTGTGCATCCACACTCACTCCGATGATTCTTCCGGGGATGGCTCTTTTAAAATCATCTTTTGCGGCAAAAAAAGCAGCGTGTGGGCCACCAAAACCTATCGGCACTCCGAAACGCTGCGCAGATCCAATGGCAACATCTGCTCCGAGTTCCCCCGGTGGTGTAAGTAACGTCAATGCGAGCAGATCAGTCGCCATGACTACAAAACCCCCAACGGATTGCACTTTTTTAATAAAAGATCTGTAATCGGGAATATTACCCGACGCGTTGGGATATTGAACAATAGCGCCAAAAAAACTTTCGTCGAGACTGACTTTGCTGTAATCGCCGGTGACCAACTCTATGTGTAGTGGCTCTGCTCTGGTAGCGAGCACATCGCGGGTTTGAATATAAACGGACTGGTCCACAAAAAACCGGGGTACAGTAACATGATCGTGATCGCGGTTTTTTTGATTGAAAAACATGATCATAGCTTCCGCGGCTGCGGTTCCCTCGTCTAATAAAGAAGCGTTGGCGAGCGGAAGGCCGGTAAGATCACTTACAATGGTTTGGAAATTCAGCAGGCTTTCCAGTCGGCCCTGCGATATTTCTGCCTGATAAGGAGTGTACTGTGTATACCATCCCGGATTTTCAAATACATTTCGCAGGATAACACTCGGTGTGATGGTATCAAAATATCCCTGACCTATATAATTCTTAAAAACAAGATTTTCAGCCGCAATTTCCCGGATATGCGTAAGATAATCAGCTTCGCTAACGGGTTCAGTTACTACCAGCGAATTTGTATTCCGGATACTCGCCGGAATTGCTTTGTCGATTAATTGCTCGAGCGATTTTATTCCCAGTGCGGCCAGCATTTGCCTGGTTTCGGCATCGTTGGAACCTATATGCCTGCGGGCAAATTCATTTTTCTGCTTCTCAAATAAATTCATATAAGGGATGTGAGGATCAAAAGATTTGCAAAGGTAATATGAAATGCACAATTTAAGAAAGGTTATCAGGGTTATGCAAGAGTTATGGGTTATGAGATATGAGATATGAGATATGAGATATGGGTTATGAGATATGGGTTATGGGTTATGAGATATGAGTGTCACGTCCTAAAAAAAGTGGACAATTTACTTTTATTTATATTCAGACTTATTCATAGATTTTTAAGGTTTTTAAGCTGCCGTATGTATTTGAGAAGGTATTTTTAATCCCAGTGACCAGTGGGGTCGTTTTGTATTATAAGTTTCGATTGCCTGCTTTACAGCCTTTTTCGTTGTTTTAAAATCAGTCATCTCTTCATCGAGTAAAAATTCGTCTTTGAGGATTCCATTTACTCTTTCAGCCATTGCATTTTCATAACAATGATTTTCTTCAGTCATGCTGATCATCATTTGATTGTCGAGTAAAAGCTTTTCATATTTTGGACAACAATATTGGAAGCCACGGTCAGAATGGTGTATTACACTTTCCGTTTTTGGACATTGCCTGATAGCCATAGAAAGCGCTTCCATGGCGCTTTCTATGGCCAGACTATCTGATAACTTCCAGCCAACAATCATCCTGGAGTAGGCGTCTGTTATTAGAAAAAGATAGACGAACTTTTTTCTGGTTCTGATATAAGTTATATCGCTGACCCAGGCCTGGTGGGGAGCTGTAAGCTTTTTATCTTTAAAACAGTTTTTATACTTCCTAAACCGGTGATAGCTGTTCGTTGTCCGCTGGAACTTCTTTTTTCTCTTTACCAGCAAGTCTTTATTCCTTAAAATATCAAAGAACTTATCGCGGCCTATACTTCTTTGCAGCTGCTGTAAATCTTCGTTCAGCAGTTTAAATAATTTCTTTCCGCCCAGCCGCGGCTGGCATCTTCTCTGTCTGTGAACCAACTGAACAACAACACTTTCAGCAACCTCAACCTTTGTTTGTTCCTTTAGTGTCACGTCCTAAAAAAAGTGGACAATTTACTTTTATTTATATTCAGACTTATTCATAGATTTTTAAGGTTTTTAAGCTGCCGTATGTATTTGAGAAGGTATTTTTAATTCCAGTGACCAGTGGGGTCGTTTTGTATTATAAGTTTCGATTGCCTGCTTTACAGCCTTTTTCGTTGTTTTAAAATCAGTCATCTCTTCATCGAGTAAAAATTCGTCTTTGAGGATTCCATTTACTCTTTCAGCCATTGCATTTTCATAACAATGATTTTCTTCAGTCATGCTGATCATCATTTGATTGTCGAGTAAAAGCTTTTCATATTTTGGACAACAATATTGGAAGCCACGGTCAGAATGGTGTATTACACTTTCCGTTTTTGGACATTGCCTGATAGCCATAGAAAGCGCTTCCATGGCGCTTTCTATGGCCAGACTATCTGATAACTTCCAGCCAACAATCATCCTGGAGTAGGCGTCTGTTATTAGAAAAAGATAGACGAACTTTTTTCTGGTTCTGATATAAGTTATATCGCTGACCCAGGCCTGGTGGGGAGCTGTAAGCTTTTTATCTTTAAAACAGTTTTTATACTTCCTAAACCGGTGATAGCTGTTCGTTGTCCGCTGGAACTTCTTTTTTCTCTTTACCAGCAAGTCTTTATTCCTTAAAATATCAAAGAACTTATCGCGGCCTATACTTCTTTGCAGCTGCTGTAAATCTTCGTTCAGCAGTTTAAATAATTTCTTTCCGCCCAGCCGCGGCTGGCATCTTCTCTGTCTGTGAACCAACTGAACAACAACACTTTCAGCAACCTCAACCTTTGTTTGTTCCTTTAGTGCTTTATAATATCCGGAACGGCCATAATGAAAGAATCTGCAAACTTTTTCTAAGGCGTACCTTTTTCGGGTTTGTCTGTTTTCCTGAATGGCTTGTGTCCGAAATTTTTTTTTAAATCCGTTTTATAGTGCCTGTTTGCAACCTCCACCAGGGTTCCCAGCAGATCCTTGGCCATGGTAGCGTCTGCCAGTGCTATCTTCAAGCGCTTTACTTCTTCTTCAAGTTCCTTTACCCTGTCTTTTTCCCCTTTCATTTCTATTCGTACTATCTGATTTAATAAATGGTTTTTCCCAAATTGCTTCACCCATTTTTGAATCGTACCGCCGCCTTTAATATCATAACGCCTGCGGATCTCTACAAAGCTCGCTCCTTTTTCAACTTCCCGGACTACTTTCTGCTTAAAGCTAATACTGTACCTAATCAGTACTTTTGATCTTGTTGTCATGGTTTGTGTCAGATTCTTGTTAAAAATCTGTCCACTTATTTCAGGACAAGACACTCATAACTCATAACCCATAACTCATATCTCATAACCCATATCTCATATCTAATAACCCTTATTCGACTTACCTTGCAGCATGGCAAGTCAGTCAAAAGTTACACTGCAGAATTTTGAGAAGATCTCAGGTGAACACCAGAAGCAGTACAAACAATTTCTGGAGAAAGCCGGCAAGAAACAGGTGTTGCGATTACTTCCCGAATTACACGAGCAGGCATTTGAACAAATAGATTGTCTGCAGTGCGCACATTGTTGTAAACGATATTCACCTAGATTTAAGCAGCCTGACATCAAAAGAATTTCAAAAGTGTTGGGAATGAAAGAGTCCGCGCTGATTGAAAAATATCTGCGCAGAGACGAAGAGGGAGATTATGTAACCCAGTCTGTTCCCTGTCCTTTCCTGGGAGATGACAATCGTTGTTCGATATATGAAGACAGGCCATCAGATTGCAAACGATTTCCCTATACGGACGAAGACGTCCTGTTAAACAGGCCCCGACTCACGATCATCAACAGCAGCTTCTGCCCGATTGTGGTATCTGTGCTCGAGGGACTGATAGAAAGAACTAAATAATACCCTCGATTTCTTCCTGATAAGCTGCTTCCAGTCCCCAGTCAATTCCTTCACCTGACCATTCGGTAACTCCCGGTATAGAAGTTGATTTCAAAATTTCATCCTTCGTTTTACCTGCTTTTATCTGACCGTTCACATAAACCAGCAGTTTGCTGAGATAATCCTGCATTGCTTTCAGGTCTGATTTGTTACCGGTTACTTTTTCGGGATCAAGTGCATGTCCGAATATAAACAGGGTATCATTGTCAAACTGCTGTTGTATTTTATCCAGCACAACGATCCAGTTTTTTACGGATGCTCCGGCTGTTTTGTCGACAAATGCCCAGCGTCTGTTGAACACCAGATCTCCAACGTGTGCGATGTTTGCATGCGGGAAAAAAATAACGCTGTCGCCATTGGTGTGGGCGGGTCCGAAATAATATGTTTTGATATTTTCCTTCATTTTTTTGTATTCCCATTCATCACCATACGGAATATCCGGATATAATTGAAGGGCTTCTTTATTCTGTTCTTTAGCTACTTTTTGCTGGTTGATCAATGAATTATTGTGCGCGGCTACGTGTTCAACAATTCCCTTAAAAGAAATATTACCCGAAGTATGGTCGCCGTGATGATGTGTGTTTAGGAGGATTTCAAAAGGTTTACCGGGATCTTTCTGCAGGGCATCGATGAGGTGTTTGGATTGCTCAGGAAACTCCGCGTCGACTACAGCAATACTTTTCTTTGAAATATAATAGGCGATCGTTCCTCCTTTTTCTGTAAAAATGCCCACGTCATTGCGAAGTATTTTCATTTTGTAGGGACTGTCCTGCATAAATTGAGTTAACCAGTTTTTACGAATAAGAGGAATCGCTCCGAAAGTAAAACCGGCATTTTTCACGAAAGACCTGCGAAGCATACAATCATTTTTAATGAAGTTATCAAAGATTTAGTATTCCATTTTTCTCAGGGACGGTGCCCTGAACCAGGTTACTACTACAACCATCAACGTCATACAACCGCCAAAAACAACGGAGGGAACCACGCCCATGAGTTTTGCCATAATACCACTTTCAAACTGGCCGAGTTCGTTACTTGAATTAATGAACATGGAATTCACGCTCATCACGCGTCCGCGCATCTGATCGGGCGTTTTCAATTGCATGATCGTGCCCCGTGTTACCACACTGATGCCGTCCATGATACCACTGAGCAACAGTACCCCGAAGGAGAGCCAGAATAATTTAGAAATGCCGAATATGATAATGCAGGTTCCGAAACCAGCAACAGCAAAGAGCAGTTTTTTTCCCTGTTTTCTTTTGATAGGAAATACCGTAAGTATCACAACGATAAGAACAGATCCCATGTCGGAAGCTGCATTTAAAAATCCGAAACCCCGTGCTCCGACGTTCAGAATATCCCTTGCATATACAGGTACCAGTGCTACAGCCCCTCCGAATAAAACAGCGAACAGATCCAGCGACACTGCTGCAAGTAATTCTCTTGTGCGGAAAACAAAGGACAGTCCTTCTTTTACACTATCCCAGGTTTTTTTCTCGCCCCGTTCATTCAATGAGGGTTTTGGTTTGAGTGAAGTCAGAATGATGAATGCGAGCAGTACAAGCACTACCACCACGATCATTGTACCTGTATTTCCCAGTCCTGCAATCAGAAATCCACCGATGGCATGACCAATAATGGATGCCGATAAAAATGCGCTGGTATTCCAGGTAATGGCATTTTGTAACGTATTTTTCGGCACCACCTGAGCGAGCATTACGCTAAATACGGGACCGGTAAAAGATCGCACGATACCCGTACCGAAAAAGATAAGGTAAATACATATGGCGATGACATGTGGATGAAGATTTGAAGTGCCGACGGGTGTTGTAAGAACCAGTATAAGTATAGCGCCCAGCCCATATAAGCCAACTCCTCTTAATATCAATTTTCTTTTTTCACTCAGATCGATTACATGGCCGGCATATAGTGCCAGGGAAACAGCGGGAATAAATTCTGAGAGTCCCAATATGCCGATGGCCAGTGGTGCATTGGTGAGGTTGTAAATCCACCAGCCAACCATTGTGCCCATCATCCGCAATGCCATGATAAAAATAAAGCGACCTATTACAAGACTTCTGAATTCAGGAATCCGCATGGCGTCCAGCGGGGAGGAGCGGGGAAGAGCCGTTGTCATTGATTTCAAAGTTATAGAAACAGATCAGGGCAGCGTAAAATAATGCTGACCGGGTTCATAATCTTTTTCAAGTGCATCCTGTATCACCTGGAAATGTTTTTCATTTCCTAGAAAGTCAGCATTCGTTGCATCTATGAATAATGTTTTGATTCCATGTTGTTTGATATAGCTGGTATACGTTTCCTGAAGTCTGAACAGATAATCGTCGGGTATCGATTGTTCATACGAACGGTTTCTTTTACGTATATTTTTCTGGAGCTGTTGAACGGGTGTATGTAAATAGATGAGCAGGTCGGGCTGGACCAGTTGCTGGTAGATGATGTCAAATAATTTCTGATAAAGGTGAAATTCCTCGTCGGGCAGATTTACTTTGGCAAACAGGAGGCATTTTGAAAATATATAATCAGAAATGGTAATGCGCTGGAAAAGATCCTTGGTATGTACGAGTTCTTTCAGCTGCTTGTACCTTTCTGCCATAAAAAAAAGCTCCAGGGGAAACGCGTACTGTTGGGGATTTTCATAGAATTTAGGCAGAAATGGATTTTCCGCAAAAGCTTCAAGGATTAAACGGGAATTAAAATGGCGTGACAACAAATGGGCGAGCGTGGTTTTTCCCGCACCTATATTTCCCTCCACGGCAATAAAATGATAATTCATGAACTGTAAATATCATGAATCCGTAGCTGTAATTTACGGCCCCGGGTATTTTTTTACCCCCAACTTATCTGCACATTCTGCCAGCAGCTGATGAATGGATTTATTCAGCACCGGGTGTACGAATTCTGGTGATATTTCATTCAGTGGCTCCAGTACAAAACGACGCTCGGCAATTCTTGGGTGAGGGATGCTCAGTCCGGGCTTTTCCAAAATCAGGTTATTATAAAAAAGTATATCAATGTCGATGGTCCGGGGTGCATTCTTAAATGTTCTTATCCTCCCATCTTTTTCTTCAATGGATAAAACAGCACGCAGAAGAGCTTCCGGATGGAGATGTGTTTCCACTAAAAGTACCTGGTTGAGAAAATATGGCTGATCGGTTTTCCCCCACGGAGCAGTTTCATAAATGGACGATATGAGCAGCAGACGACCGCAAATATGTTCTATATTTGCTCGCGCCTGCTTCATATGAAGGAATCTGTCGCCCTCGTTACCACCCGTCAGCAGATAGGCTTTGTTCATGGATGAAAAATGTTAATCCGGTTCAAATATCTTTAATTTTAAAATCATCAAAACAGAAAGCGCATGCGCAGCTTTTTTAAAATATTTTTTGCGAGCTTACTGGCACTCATCGTTTTTGTTATCGTGCTGTTCTTTTTTAGCGTTGGCTTTATCAGCGGACTTGCCGGCAGTCCGACGGTGGTCATAGGATCCAAAGCAGTTCTTGTATTGGATCTGGGTGAATCCTTTGGGGAAAAAGCTACTACCGATCCGTTAGCCGGACTCAGCGAAACAAGATATAATGTTCCCGGTGTTTACAATGTGATAAGAATGATCCGTTTCGCCAAAACGGACAGTTCTGTTAAAGGCATTTATATAAAAGCAGGTGGCAATGAAAACGGGCTGGGCACTACAGAGGAAATCAGAAATGCGCTGATAGATTTTAAAAAATCGGGAAAATTTATCATTGCCTTTGGCGATGTCATTTCTCTTAAAGCATATTACGGGGCAAATGTTGCGGATAAAATCTATTGTAATCCCAAGGGCGGTGTGGAATGGAAGGGTTTTACCAGTACGATGCCCTATCTAAAGGGTGGCCTTGACAAATTGGAAATTCAACCTGAAATTTTCTATGCGGGGAAATTTAAAAGTGCGACAGAACCCCTGAGGGCGGATAAGATGTCGGATGCAAACCGTCTGCAGTTAAACGAATTACTGGGTGATATATTCAACCATATACTGGATCAAACTGCGAAAAGCCGGGACCAGGACAGTGCGGTGTTAAGACGCTGCGTGGACGAGCAGCTTATACAAACTGCTTCTGATGCAGAAAAATTCAAACTCGTAGACGGACTAAAATACAATGATGAAGTGCTGCAGGAAATTGCGGGGAAAGTGAAAGTCTCTTCCATTAATTCCATCAATTTTGTACCGCTTGGAAAATATTATGAAGACGTTAAATCAAAATATAATGGAACCGGGTCGGATCGCATTGCCCTGATCTATGCGGAAGGAGATATTGTAGGAGGAAGAAACAGTCAGAAGGTAATCGGTCAGGATATCTATCGTCAGATTATACGCAAAGCGAGATTGGACGATAATGTGAAAGCCATTGTATTGAGAATAAATTCGGGAGGAGGATCGGCGCTGGTTAGTGAGAACCTATGGAGGGAACTTACACTTGCTAAGGCCGACAAACCCGTGGTGATCAGTTTTGGTGATGTTTCTGCATCGGGAGGTTATTATTTGTCGTGCAATGCCGACAGCATATTTGCTGATCCGATGACGATCACAGGATCTATTGGGGTATTCAGCATGTTATTCAATACACAGGCATTCTTCAAAAATAAGCTGGGAATCACATTCGACGGAGTGCATACAGCCAAACAACCGGATGCTGTTACCATGTATGAGCCCCTGACTGATATGCAGAAAAAATTTATACAAAATGATGTAGACTCTATATATCACGATTTTACTTCGCGGGTTGCTGAGGGAAGAAGCAGAGATATCGGGTATATAGACAGTATCGGGCAGGGCAGGGTATGGAGTGGTGAAAAAGGGTTGCAACTCGGGTTGGTAGACAGAATCGGCGGTATACAGGATGCTTTGGATTGTGCCGCAAGAATGGCCAAACTAACATCTTATCGATTAAGGGAATATCCGGAACCGGAAAATTTCCTTGACCTGCTGTTGAATAATTATGCGCAGTCGATAAAAATGAAAACGATGCATGATGACCTGGGAGAACAGGGGGCGAAATGGTATCAGATGTTATCCTCTTATCAGTCGATGTCGGGCGTACCGCAGGCAAGAATTCCATTTGAACCTGGTTTAATTCCATAGTGCTAACAAATACATATGAATCAACCATATAGTCAGTTCAGGGCCATGATGGCCATTACAAAAGCGAGTCTCCGGGCAATTTTCCGAAGTCCTTCTGCAGTGGTTTTTAGTCTTGGTTTTCCGCTGGTTTTTATTTTGGTATTCGGATTCATTGGAGGTGGAGGAACATCCGTTACGATTGCGCTCAGAAATCCGGCTGACAGTGCTAACTATGTGATACGCGCGTTAACGTCCGGTATTGTAAGAATTCAAAAAAAGGACGACAAGAATATTTTGCTGACGAAGCAGGACAGCGTTTTTATTAAAAGTGAATTGATGAAAGGAAGAATAGCAGCTATTGTTTCTATTGATTCATCGGTGTCGCCCGCAGGATTTACTCAGTATAAAATCACCACACAGACTTCCTCTGCGGCTGCGGATCAATATCCTATACTCAGGATGGCGATGGCGCAAACGATTCAAATTATTGAAGACAGAAGAATTCCCGATCAGTTTAAAATGATCAGTGTTCAGCAATTGCCGGATCTGCCGGGAAGAGAATACACCATGATTGATTTTATTTTACCCGGCATGTTAGGGTTTTCGCTGTTGAGCGCAGCTGTATTTGGCGTGGCATTTGTATTTTTTAATCTGCGGCAAACACTTGTATTGAAGAGATTCTTTGCAACTCCCATCAACAGGAAAAATATTGTATTTGGAGAAGCGCTAAGCCGGGTATGTTTTCAATTAATGACCTCTGTGATCATCATACTTGTGGGTCATTACTTCTTTCACTTTACGTTGGTGAATGGACTTTCTACATTTTTAGAAATGATGGTACTTAGCTTTTTGGGACTGGTTGTATTTATGGGATTTGGATTTATCATCAGCAGTGTAGCTAAAAATGAAAGTTCAATACCTCCCTTTGCAAATATTTTTACGCTTCCGCAGTTCCTGCTTGGAGGAACATTTTTTCAGACAACTGCATTTCCTTCCTGGCTGCAAAAATTCTGCGAGATCCTGCCACTGAAACAATTGAACGATGCGATGCGAAATGTGGCCTTTGAAGGTGCGTCACTGATGGACTGTGGAAAACAAATCGGCATCTTGTTGTTATGGGGAATTGCAATCTATGCGGTGGCTATTAAAACGTTCAAATGGGAATAACCCGGAATAAACTATCGCTTTGAAACTGATTCTTGCCAGTCTTATTATATTCTCACTTGTCATTCTGTTTTTATTCGCGTTATTTCCTTCAGACATTTCGATTAGTCGCGTAGTGCAGATAAGCAGCAATGAGCAAGCGGTTCGTGCCAAAATTGTGGATCTCCGTGAATGGAAAACCTGGAATGAAATGTTTCTTTCGCAGTTATCCGGTTCCGGCAAATCATATACGTCAGACTCAGATTATGTGAGTCTGGGCAACACTTCCATCAGGCTGCTGCAAGCTGGCAGGGATACGATTGCAAGCAGCTGGCAGCATAGTGACAGACATTTTACCGGAACCTATATAATTACAAAAATGAACGGCGGAGTGTTGCTGGAATGGAGTCTCCATTTCCATTTAAAATGGTATCCGTGGGAAAAGCTCGCCAGTATGTTTTACGATAAACAACTGGGTACCATGATGGAAAACTCACTATTGAAACTAAAAAGCGAAGTAGAGACTCACCAGTAAAGTAATTCCATTCTCACCCTCCTTCGCTCCGTTTCGGAGGGCAAAGCACGCTCAAACCTGTTCTAAGTAATTTGTGGGATCAATAATATACACTCATAAATTTCCGAAAGCTGGTCTTGCGTGATGCAATAAGCTGGCATAACATACACCGTATTTCCCAGGGGGCGCAGGTAGATACCGGCTTTCATTGCCAGATGCATAATTTTTGTGCCGATTGAATTGGTGTACTCATTTTTTCCCATATTCACTTCAAAAGCGAGAATCGTTCCCATGATTCTGACATGCTGAAATAAATTTCCTTTTATTTTTGACAATTCGTTTTCAGCAAAATATTCGTGACTTGTTTGAATGGCTTTTATTTGTTCAATGCAGGTCTTTTTCTCCAGAAGGTCGAGGCTCGCCAGTGCTGCCGTACAGGCCAGAGGGTTGGCTGTAAAAGAGTGACCGTGAAAAAAAGTATGGGACCGGTCTTCACTCAAAAAAGCATCAAATAGCTTTTGGCTGCATGCTGTAACACCCAGCGCCATAAAACCACCAGTCAGTCCTTTGCTCAGGCAAATCATATCCGGTGGATGAAGCATCCGTTGACTTGCAAAAAGGGACCCTGTCCTGCCGAAGCCTGTAAGCACTTCATCTGCTATACAGAGTATATTTTGAGAGTGAACGAACCCCAGGATTTCATTCATATGGGCTGGTTCATACATTCTCATTCCTCCGGCCGCCTGTAGTAGGGGTTCGTAGATGAAAGCAGCCAGATCGTTTTTATGGAAGTCAATGATACTTTTTATTCTCTCAATATTTTCCCCGTGGGGAGTTTCGATAAAAACAACTTCGAACAACAAATCACTGAAAGCGCTGGTGAAAAGACTTCGTCCACTGACACTCATCGCGCCGAATGTATCGCCATGATACGAGTGCTCAAAAGCGAGTATTTTCTTTTTGTTATTATGCCCTTTATTCTGCCAAAATTGGACAGCCATCTTTAATGCCACTTCAACTGCCGTTGAGCCGTTGTCGGAATAGAATACTTTGGAAAGATTACCTGGCAGCATTTGAAGTAACCGTTCTGCCAATCGAACAGCGGGCTCATGGGTAAAATTTGTAAAAATCACCTGCTCCAATCGGAGGGCCTGCTGGTAAATTTTTTCGGCAATATACGGGTGTGCATGACCGTGAATGTTGACCCACCAGCTGCTGACGGCGTCAATATAAGTCGTCCCGTTTTCGTCAAACAGCAGTGCGTCCTTAGCACTTACGATAGGAACGGGGGATTCAAGATGGAGATGTTGTGTATAAGGATGCCAGATAACTTTCGAGTCACGTTCGCTGAGCGATTCATTCATTAGTCAAATATAGGAAAGCTTAAGGCTGAATGCTGAACGCGGAACGCTTAACGCTTAACGCTGAACGCCGAACGCGGAACGCTGAACGCGGAACGCTGAACGCGGAATCAATAACAATTGATAAATATCAATAGTTCATTCGTTTTTTTTCTACAATCGGTAACGGCGTAGTTTATACGAAGCTAAGGGTTTACCCTTAGGCGAGCCTGGTCCACCCGGAACACATTTCTCTATACTCAGCTACGGCAGAGGGTTTGAGGCCTTAATTGGGATGGCTGATCGCGGGTAAATCAATTGAGTAGTAGTATTTGCAAATAACATCGTAATGGCTTCCGATAATATTTTATAATTTTAATACGTTATCACCCTAAACTAACGAAGATGAGCTCAATGCTCAGAATTTGCCTTACAGGCTTCTTCTTGTTCCTGCAAAATTATCTTTCAGCGCAGGAGAAAACAGAGAACTATATCAATGGTAATATTTCAGATTCCCTTACTAACGGTGCGGATGCCGTTTGTCGGTTGGATGAAACGGATGTCGAAATTATTTCTCCTGGAAAAATTATCATTAAGGAAAGAAGCATTTATACCATTCTAAATGAAAATGCGGAACATTTGTCGACTTATTATGCGCACTATAATAGTCTGAGTAAGCTCAACGACGTCGAAGGTATTTTATATAATATTCAGGGAAAAGAAGTAAAACATTTCAGGAAAAAAGACATGGCTGATTTCCCGGTTGAAGGGGAAGCATTTGTAAGTGATGACAGAATGAAAATCGCGCGGCTCACTTACGGTCCGTTCCCTTACACGGTTGAATATCGGGAAGAAGATGAACTGGCGAGCACTTATTATTTGCCGAGGTGGGAACCCCCGAGATCAGAAAAGATGTCGGTGCAGACCAGCAGGTATGTGTTGACAATGCCAGTGGATTATAAGGTAAGGCTAAAATTGATTAACACAGATGTTCAGCCGGTCATCTCGCAAAAGAAAGACAAGATTACCTTTGTCTGGGAGGTTCACAACCTGCCGTCGATGCCTGATGAACCTTATGCGATCCCTGGGGACGATTATAATCCATTCATGCTCGTAGGCCCAACAAATTTTGAACTGGAAGGATACAAGGGTAATATCTCCAACTGGCAGGATTATGGAAAATTTTATTATTCGCTTTACAAAGGAAGGGACGTTTTGCCCGAAGAATTAAAAAAACAGGTACATCTGTTAACAGACGATGTAAAAGATCCCTATAAAAAAATCTCAATACTGTATGACTATCTCCAAAAAAATACCCACTATGTTTTGATCGTATTTGGTATAGGTGGTTTGCAGCCATATGACGCGGATTATGTTGCCAAAAATAAATACGGAGATTGTAAAGCACTCTCCAATTTTATGGTATCTCTTCTTAAAGAAGCAGGAATAACCGGATATCCGGTAGCCATTTGGGGTGGAGAGGAAAACCATGTATTTGTAAAAGATTTTCCCAGTCATCAGTCCAACCATATAATCTGTGCTGTTCCGATTGAAAAAGATACAGTTTGGCTCGAGTGTACCTCACAATCTTTACCGGCTGGATATTTAAGCGCTTTTACTGCAAACCGATATGGCTTATTGATTAACGAAAATGGCGGCACGCTGGTGCATACGCCTTCCTATCGTTTAGACGATAATATCCGAACCGGGAGGATATCAGCAATTATGGATGCTGATGGGAACCTGCAAATTAAAAGTGAGTCCTATTATAAAGCGCTAAGTTTTGACAGAATCGAATCACTGATTCACGGATATACCAAAGAGAAGCAAATGGAGTATCTGAAAAATTCATTCAATCTCCCGACTTATACCGTCAATTCGTTTAACTATAAGGAGGATAATACGGGTCGCTTACCGGTGATACGCGAGTATCTTGATATGTCAGTAGCGAACTATGCCACTGTTACCGGAAAAAGAATATTCGTTACGCCGGACATATTTCAACATTCAAATATTAAATTTTCAGACAAAAAAGAACGGAAACTTGATTTTGAATTTAAAAATGAAAGAAGAGAATCGGACTCCGTTGAAATCGTCATTCCTTCAGGATACGATGTAGAGTCCAAACCGAAGGATGTTTTTCTGGAGACGCAGTACGGCAGGTATCAAACGCATCTGTTAGTAACAGACAGCAAGATTTTATTTTACAGAAGATTTGATCATTACAGTGGAAGATTCCCGGCATCAAAAGAAGATGAGATTAAGACTTTTTTTAAAACAATTTACGATTCGGACAGAGCTCAAATAGTTCTGGTAAAAAAGACGCCTTAACTACGGGAGCTGTTTAATTTTGAAAATTTGTAGATACGAATGGTCATTCGATTTATTTACTTATTAGTACTGATCCTGATTTTTCAGGAAAACATCCATGGGCAGGATTCTTCAACTATTCGTTTTGGGGAACTGACCGTAAATGATTTCAATCAGCCCATTCCGAAGCAACTTGGAAATTCGAGCGCCATTATAATAGCTGATATTGGAAAAACCGATTTCGTAGGCCATAGCATTTTAACAATGAAACAAGTCTACACCAGATTTCTTAGAGTTAGGATTTTAAATAAAAACGGGTTTCACAGTGCTGATTTCAGTTACTACATTAGGAAGCAGTATAAATCTTCAAATGATTCATCATTTTACCTGAGAGCTTCGACTTTTAATGTTGAAAACGGAACAATAAAAGAAACAAAATTGGACACGTCTGCTATTTTCAACGAACCCTTTGGCGAATCTATGGTGTTGAAAAAATTCACTATGCCTGCACTAAAAGTGGGTTCTGTTTTTGATGTGCTGATAAGTATAATTATCCCCATTGCAACTCCTATTAAAAGTTGGTATTTCCAAACTAACTATCCTTGTTTGTGGAGCGAATACAGTGTAGTAGTTCCTCCTTTTTTTCAATACAAAATTAATTATCAGGGTGATTCCATTTATGATATTAGTACAAGTAAAGTCTTCCCCCTTGTCTTCGCTAAAACTAGTCATACTGGAGGTGATGAGTGGATGTCTGGGAATGCGACACAGTTAAAATGGGTGAAAAAGAATATTACCGCACTGGAAAGTGAGGCATTTAGTAGTTCGATAAAGAATTATGTTAACCAGGTATCCTTTTATTTAGAATATTTTCAGCTCGACGACAAAAGAATAAAAAATGATTATACGAAATCGTGGCAGGATTTGAGTATAAGTTATTTTAAAGAGGGTCAATTTGGAAAATTTAATCAAACTAATAATAGTTGGTTAAAAAATGAAATAGATAAAAGAGTTCATAATAATAGCAGTCAAGAAGAAATTACAAAGGTGGCTTACTATTATATTCGCGACAATTTTACTTGTACTGACCATACTGGAATATACCCCATACAAAGTTTATGGAAGGTTTACAAAAACAGATCAGGCACGGTATCGGAATTAAACCTCCTATTATGTGGAATCTTGCGTCAGTATGATATAACAGCATATCCAGCGATCCTCAGCACTACAGACAATGGATTGCCAGACTTTAAGAAACCACAACTCGAAGAATATAACTATCTAGTTTGTGCGGTAAAAAATGGAGACATTAAAATGTTGCTTGATGCCAGCTGGCCGGAGAATTCATTCGGCAACCTGCTACCCAACTGTTATAATGGAGGTGCTCAGATATTGGAGGAAGCGAGTTCCGAATTTGCGAAACTTGTTTCTGATTCTCTAGTGGAGAAAAAACTCACGAATGTATTTATTGCAGATGACGCAAAAGAAGGCATTTCGGGGAGTTATTCTGTTGTTTTCGGGGCGGGAGAATCTTATGAAATAAGAGATAAAATAAGAAAATCTTCGAAAGATGAATACTGCAAACACAATCCCATTGAATTTGAAAATGGTGTGAATATTCATGATGAAAAATTTGACTCACTTGACCAGCGCGAAATGCCCTTAACGAGGCAGGTTGAACTGGACATGAAAGATCTCTTTAATAAGGATATCGTATATTTTCAACCGATCATAAACCCCAGTTTTAAAACCAATCCTTTTATTTCTGCCGAAAGACACTGTCCAGTGGAAATGCCTTACAGACTCGACGACGTTTATTTGTTTTTCATGGACATACCAAAAGGATATCAGGTAGATGAAATTCCAAAATCTGCGAGACTGACGCTCAATGGCAATGATGCGGTCTTTGATTTTATTGTTCAACAGAATCCGGGAAACATACAAATTCAGGTTCGTTTAAAAACGAATAAAACGGTTTTCAATATTGACGAGTATGCGGGTCTTCGTGAATTTTATGATCAGATTGTAAAAAAGGAAAAAGAACGGATCGTGTTTAAAAAAGTACATTGATATTCAAACAGGCCTGGTAGTTCGCTGATTATAACCCTTAAAAGACCAAACATGAGAAATAACAAATTTCTATTTTCCTTTTTTTGGATTGTGCTTATCCATTTTGGTACGAAGGCGCAGGAGAAATCAAATTATAAGTTTGGAAAACTGGTGCCGGAAGATTTTGGTATAACCGCAGAAAAATTTGATTCAGGTGCCAATGCGCTTGTTATAGCAGATATTGGCACAGCAAAATTTGAGGGAGGCAACAAAGGTAGTTTTACGCTCATTTTCACCCGTTTTATGCGTGTTAAAATCGTTAATAAAAACGGCTTTGCCATTGGGAACCGTGAGATTTCGTTATATCACAATCATGACGGCGACTATGAAAAACTTTATTCCATCAAAGCATCAACATTTAATCTTGAAAACGGGGTCATAACAGAAACCAAGCTGGATGATAAAGCGATTTATACGGAGAAGTACAATAGTAATGAAGACGACAAAAAATTCACGCTTCCCGCACTAAAAGAAGGTGCAATATTCGACATTGAATATACGATCAAGTCGCCATTTGAGTTCAGGCTGATGCCATGGTCGTTTCAAGGGGAATATCCGAGAATTTGGAGTGAATACAGCGTAATTATTCCACCTCCTTTACACTATGTGATGAGGATGCAGGGGGATACACATTTTGACGTGGATGAAACAAAAGACCTGAATATTGTTTATATCGTTCGTGAAAACAATGGTACCAGCAGCGACGATTCTTATACTATTGACGGCAATTCGATATATCGTCGTTGGGTGAAAAAGAATGTGCCTGCGATAAATGAAGAACCTTTCACTACAACCATTGATAATTATTATTCCCGTGTTACGTTCCAGTTAAAATATGTTCAGTGGAGTAAGGAGAGTGAAATACACGATCAGAATTCCACCTGGACTGCTACTGCGGCTGCACTTCTCAAGGATGGCGATTTCGGATTGCCTTTGGTCTATGATAATAACTGGATGAATGACGAATTAAAACTCATTACAAACGGTTCATCAACTGAAGACGAAAAAACACGAAAAATATATGCGTATGTGAGAGATAACTTTAAAGTCGTTGGCAAAACGGGATACTCAAAAAACTCTTTGTATACAAACAGTTCTTTGAAAGACGTGTTTAAAAAGAGAGAAGGAAATGTCGCCGAAATTAATTTACTGCTCACTGCCATGTTGAGAAAAGCTGATATCAAGGCCGATCCGGTTATACTGAGTACGAGAGATAATGGAATCGCGGATCCCAGTTATCCACTTCTGAGAGAATATAATTATGTGATCTGTGTGGCTCACCCTGCTGAACAATGGATTACGCTCGATGCCAGTCAGCCTTACAACGCATACGGAAAATTGCCGGGGAGCTGTTACAATGGGTGGGCACATGTAATCAACGCGGAAATGCCCGTACCCCTATTTTTCAGTGCGGATTCAGTAAGTGAGTCCAGCATGACAAACGTAATCATTGTAAATGACGACAAAGGAAAGGCTTCCGGAAGTTTGACGAGCGTGCTGGGTACGAACGCATCTTTTGAGGTTAGAAAAGCAGTCAGCAGTACTTCTTTAAAAGAATATGAGAAACAAATTCAGGCGGAAACGGGATCTGATCTGACAATTGAGAACCTTGGAGTTGACTCGCTTCATAAATATGATTTCCCTCTAACGGTTCATTATGATTTCGACCTGAATAATTTATCGTCGGAAAACATACTCTATTTCAATCCGATGCTGGTAAATCGTTACAAAACAAATCCGTTTAAATCTATGGACAGGCATTATCCCGTCGAGATTCCTTACAAGATCGATGAAACCTATTTATTAACAATGGATATACCCGCAGGATATGTTGTAGATGAACTTCCCAAATCTGTTCGGGTTGCTTACAATGAAACTGAGGGCTCTTTCGAGTATCTTATTCAAAAACAGGAAGGCAGCATTCAGATGCGGGTTCATTTAAAATTCAATAAGGCGTTTTTTCCGGTTGATGAATATTCCACGTTACGTGACTTTTTTGCATTCGTAGTGAAGAAGGAAGACGAACAGATTGTATTCAAGAAAAAATAATCAGCTGATTAGTTGTTTTCTTTACCCGGTTGCACATGCAACCGATGAAAAAAGCGATGGATGGCCGGTGCCAGCATAATACCTATGTTGGTGATGAAGATTACACCGCTGAATAATGCATAGAAGGAGGAAAAGACTTTTCCAATTTTCGTGTCAATATTTACGACGGGACCCATACCACTTAGAATCATACTGGCATTGTGTAACGAATCGAGCCAGCCTATTCGTGCAGTGTAATGGTATCCCAGGATCCCGATCATCAGGCAAACACACATAATAAGTATGCCCAGAAGAAAAGTTTTCGCGATTCGTTTCCTAAATACCCTCACCGGGGCCAGCGGCTGATTTTTCGATTCCAGCATAATCAAAACTTTAAAATCAAAAGTACTCGATAGTTCGCCTTTTTACTAGTCCATAATAATAATTATCATTTATATTGCAAACCTCATTGTTTGCGATTGAAATATTTTCTGGGATACGATATCGGTTCTTCTTCTGTAAAAGCCGCTTTGCTGAACGCAGAAACGGGAAAAGCAATGGCATCGGCTTACTCTCCGTCGGTTGAAATGAAAATCGATTCTCCGTTGCCAGGATTTGCCGAGCAGGATCCTGAAAGCTGGTGGAAGGAATTATTAACTGCAACAAAATTGCTCCATCAGAAAATTCCGTTTAAACAAACAGAAGTCGGTGCCATCGGCATTTCTTACCAGATGCATGGGTTGGTTTGTATTGACAAAAATAATCTGCCGCTGCGCCCGGCTATTATCTGGTGTGACAGTCGCGCGGTAACCTATGGATCAACTGCCTTTGATGACCTGGGACATCGGTTTTGCCTGGAACATTTTTTAAATTCTCCGGGAAATTTTACGGCTTCCAAATTAAAATGGGTTAAGGAAAACGAGCGGGAAGTTTATGATAAGATTCATCGTATCCTGCTTCCCGGCGACTTCATTGCAATGAAAATGACCGGCGAGGCCGTTACAACGGTTCAGGGTTTGTCGGAAGGGATTTTTTGGGATTACATGCAAAACGATATTGCCATCAGTTTGCTCGATTACTATGGGATCGACAAATCCATTCTGGCACCTGTTGTTCCCTGTTTTGGTGAACAGGGCAGGGTAACCGCAAACGTTGCCGATTTGTTGGGTATTTCTGCCGGTACACCTGTTTGTTACAGGTCGGGTGATCAGCCCAACAATGCTTTTTCTCTTCAGGTGCTGGATCCGGGTGAAATCGCAGCAACTGCCGGAACCTCCGGTGTCCTTTATGGCATAAGCGCTTCCGCTGTATTTGATGAGAAGTCAAGGGTGAATCCGTTTATCCATGTAAATCACAAAAAAACCGATCCACGTTATGGAATTCTCATGTGTCTGAATGGCACCGGTATATTCAACAGCTGGCTGCGGAGAGAATTTTTCCCGGGTGAATCCTATGAAGAAATAAATGCCGGAGCATCAAAGATTGGTATTGGCGCCGAAGGCATTTTCTGTTATCCATTTGGTAACGGTGCTGAAAGAATCCTGGAAAATAAAAATCCGGGTGGCGATATCAGCGGACTGGATTTCAACCGCCATAACAAATATCATATTGCGAGGGCAGCACAGGAGGGCATCGTTTTTTCGTTGGTATACGGTGCGGAGATTATGCAGGGAATGGGTCTTCCCATTCAGCGTGTGCGGGCGGGTTATGCCAATATGTTTTTAAGTGGGTTGTTCAGTCAGACATTTGCCAACTGCAGTGGTTGTCCGGTAGAATTGTATAATACAGACGGAGCTATCGGCGCGGCCAGGGGAGCCGGGTTCGGTGTAAAATACTACACACAATTGAAAGACTGTTTTCGTGGCAGCCAATTGATTGGGAATATTGAACCGGAAAAAAAGAATCAGATAAGAGTTAGAGAACTATATGAGCGATGGAAACAGGGGCTTGAAGCAATGTTGAAAAAAGAAGAAAATCAATTCATTTAAAAAAACTGATCATATATGCGTATTGTAAAAGGCAACAAAGAATTTTTCCCCGGCATCGGTGAAATTAAATTTGAAGGACGCGACTCTGATAATCCGCTTGCCTTTAAATGGTATGATGAAAATAAAATGATTGCCGGCAAAAAATTAAAGGATCATGTAAAATTTGCGGTGGCTTACTGGCACAGCTTCTGCAATACCGGGGGAGATCCGTTCGGGCCCGGTACTAAATTATTTCCGTGGAATGCCTCTCCGGATCCAATCACTGCCGCGAGAGATAAAATGGATGCAGCATTTGAGTTTATCACAAAACTGGGTGTGCCTTATTATTGTTTTCATGATATTGATCTGGTGGACGAAGGTGGATCAGCAAAAGAATACGAAAGACGGTTGCAAATAATAGTTGACTACGCTAAAGAAAAACAGTCGGCCAGTGGGGTGAAACTTCTCTGGGGCACAGCCAATGTATTTTCGAATCCAAGGTATATGAACGGCGCGGCTACCAATCCTGATTTTTCCACACTCGCTTACGCCGGGTTGCAAATTAAAAATGCCATCGACGCCACCATTGCACTCAGTGGAGAAAATTATGTGTTTTGGGGTGGGAGAGAAGGATATATGACGCTGCTCAACACCAATATGAGGAGAGAAGTTGAACACCTGGGTATTTTTCTTGGGAAAGCACGTGATTATGCGAGAGCAAATGGTTTCAAAGGTGTATTCTTTATTGAACCCAAACCCTGCGAACCCACCAAACACCAGTATGATTATGATTGTGCAACGGTGATTGGATTTTTGAAAGCATTTGGCCTGGACAAGGATTTCAAAATAAATATTGAAGTAAACCACGCCACACTTGCCGGCCATACGTTTCAACATGAACTGCAGGTGGCAGCAGATGCGGGCATGCTGGGCAGTATGGATGCTAACAGAGGGGATTCACAGAATGGCTGGGATACGGACCAATTTCCAATGAATTTGAATGAGCTGATAGAATCGATGCTTATCATTCTGGAAGCAGGAGGTTTTGGTGGAGGTGGTGTAAATTTTGACGCGAAGACGAGAAGAAACTCTACCGACCCCGAGGATTTATTTCTTGCACATATTGGCGGAATGGACAGCTTTGCAAGGGCTCTTATCATTGCTGATCAGATTCTCACGAAATCACCCTACAAAAAATTCAGGAAAGAAAGATATGCTTCCTTTGATACGGGTAAGGGAAAAGAATTCGAAGAAGGTAAACTTGGTTTGGATGAATTGAGAAATTTCGTATTATCGAATGGGGAGCCCAAGCAGATTAGTGGCAAGCAGGAATGGCTGGAAAATTTAATCAATCAATACGTTTAATAGGTTATGGGTTGTTAAAGAGTTATGGGTTATGAGATATGGGATATGAGTTCGAATAATAACCCATATCTCATCACTATCGTTGCGTTAAAAATATTCATAGTTCTTTGAAATTCTTGTGTGTACTGCATTTGCTTGGAATCAGGTATGGAAACGATTTGAATTGGATTGCTGAAAGGTTCCGTATAATGCCTTGACAATCATATAAACATGAATCAAGGCAAGTATGTGTTTTCTCAGCTTTATTCGTTGCTTTCCCATAAAGTATTTAATACCGTTGTTGAGCGTTATATAACGGTGATTATCGGACCAGACAATTTAGTTGTTGGAAACAATTTCAATGCATGGGCTTTGGTCAGTTGACGCAGAGAGAGATAGTTTGTCTGATACTATCTTATGCTTGACAGCAAATGCTGATAAGCTTTAACATTTAGGGATTGGGGAAGTTATTTCTAAAACGACGTTATCAAGGGCTAACGAAAATCGTAACTGGCGCATCTATGCCGATTATTGCATGTTGATTATAAAAGAAGCCCAGCGTTTATACATCCATGAGCAACAACTTGATTTCGATCTGTCAAACAATGTTTTTGCAATTGATGCTACTACCATTGATATGTGCTTATCCGCATTTTTTTGGGCGAAGTTTAGATCAACAAAAAGCGGTATGAAAGTACATACGCAGTTAGATTTAAAGACAGCGATTCCTTCATTCGTCCATATTACAAATGCCAACGTCCATGAATTAAACGTTCTTGATTTAATCAAATTTGAGCCTGATAGTTTTTACGTGCTAGACCGCGGCTATATTGACTTTGACAGGTTTTACCGTATTCATTTAATTGGTGCTTTTTTTATCACCAGGGCGCGCAAAGACTTCAGTTTTGTCAGAGTGAAGTCAAATAAATCATCAAAGCAACAGCACATCATCTGTGACCAGGTAATCAAACTTAAGAAATCAAATTTCTATGCATCGAGAGATTATCCTGAAACTTTTAGGCACATTAAATATTACGATACTGAATCAAAAAAATACTTCGTGTTTATCACTAATAATATGGAACTGAATGCCTGGCAAATTGCTACTCTTTACAAACACAGATGGAAAATTGAGTTGTTCTTCAAATGGATCAAACAACATCTTAAGATCCAATCTTTCTGGGGAAGATCAGAAAATGCGGTAAAAACGCAAATATGGATCGCAATATCTGTGAATGTAATTGTAGCAATTGCTAAAAAACGATTTAAATTAAAGCAATCCCTTTATGAAATCCTCCAGGTCGTAAGTATCAGTGCCTTTGAAAAGAAACCAATGAACGAATTATTTGCAAGAGCAGTACAACAACAGAATGTCAAAGAACTAAAAAATAATCAATTGAATATCTTTAACTTATTTCAGGACAAGACAGTGATAACTCATAACTCATAACCCATATCCCATCACTAGCGTTGCGTTATAAATCAAAGATATTCAATTGATTATTTTTTAGCTCTTTGAAATCTTGTTGTTGTACTGTTTTTATAAATAGTTCATTGATTGGTAGTTTTTCAAAAATGCTAATGCTAAGCACTTGCAAAATTTCATACAGAGATTGCTTTAACCGAAATCTCTTTTTAGCTATTGCCACTAATGCATAGACGGATACTGCGATCCAAATTTGTGTTTTAACCGCATTTTCGGATCTGCCCCAAAACGATTGAATTTTCAGATGCTGTTTTATCCACTTGAAAAATAATTCAATTTTCCATCTATGTCGATACAACGTTGCAATCTGACTGGCTTTTAATTCTGTGTTGTTAGTTATGAAAACAAAGTAACGGGTCGTTTCAGCATCATAATATTTTATACGCCTGAAAACCTCCGGATAATCCCGTGATACATAAAAATTCTTTTTCCTGAGCTTAATCATCTGGTCACAAATGATATTTTGTTCTGTTGGTTTTAATGATTTAATCAAGGAAAAACTAAAATCTTTTCGAGCTCTGGTGATAAAGTAGGCGCCGACTGTATGAATATGGTAAAAACGATCAAAGTCAATGTAGCCACGGTCTACGACATAAAAACTGTCTGGCTCAAATTTGATCATATCCAGAATATTGAGTTCATGAATATTGGCCGCAGTGAGGTGGATAAACGATGGGATGGATGTTTTCAGGTCCAGTTGAGTATGGATTTTGATACCGCCTTTTGTCGATCTGAATTTGGCCCAGAAAAATGCAGACAAACACATATCAATGGTTGTTGCATCAATGGCAAAAACATTGTTAGCGAGATCAAAATCGAGTTCACTATCGTTTGCGTATAAACGACGTGCTTCTTCAATGAGGGTCATGCAAAAGTCAGCATATATGCGCCAATCACGATTCTCATTTGCCCTGCTCAAAGTAGTTTTAGAAATTATATCACCGATACCCAGATGGTACAGCTTATTTGCATTAGCTGTCAGACACAGAATCGCATCAGACAAGCTATCTCTTTGTGTGAGTTGCCCAAAGGCCATACAAAGAAATTGCTTCCAACATGTGAATTGTCTGGTTTTATAATCACCATTATATCGATTGACAACTGTTGTAAAGACCTTATGTGAAATCAATGAAAAAATCTGCGAAAAGATATATTTACCCTGATTCATGATAGCTGGTTATCAGCGCATTATACAAAATCAAAAGCAAATCCTTTTCAAATCGTTTCCACATATAAAACGGTTCAAATGCAGTACAGACAAGGATTTCAAAGAACTACAAATATTGATAACGCAACGCTAGTGATATCCCATAACCAATAACCCATAACCAATAACCCATATCTCATAACCCATAACCCATATCTCATAACCCATAACCCATGATACACTTCTTTATTTGCCAAAAGCAGCGTCCATCTTCTGTTTGAATGCTGTGTAGAGTTCTTTGTTTGGCTCATCAGGTTTTAGTGGAACAAGCAACGCCGCATAGTTTAAGCTTCTGTCGACATACGCGTAGAAACCAGTCATGTTTAAGCTGGTTACAATAGTTCCATTTTCAATCCAGCATCCCAGCGCGGTTTTTAAACCGGCGCCTTCTTTGGGCATATATTTCACAGGCAGATTGGTGAATTGCAGCGTTTCCATTTCCATCACGGACTTTTCAGTCAACACCGTTTTGTTTTCAAAAGTTCCTTTGTTTAATAACATCGAAAGAAAATTAATGAAATCGTTGGCTGTGGTAACTGCGCCATCTGCAGCGTTACTTGTAACGCCGTTGTCGTTGGTGAAACTGGTGCTTCGCATTTTACACGGGCGAAGAATTTTGTCCTGCACTACGCGGTCAAAGGTTTTTTTTGTAATCACTTCGAGTACACGCGCTGCGATGTCGGGGCCGATCTGGCTAAAGTAAATCTCTGTACCAGGATTTGATTCGATTTCCCTTTTGGAAGCAAAAGAATTGACTTCCGTTTCGAGGTCGGGATATTTTGCCTTATCAAGAAGTTTAAGTGGACCGGGGGGATCTGCACGTATACCTGTTGTAAAACTGAGGCAATTTCTGATCGTGATATATGTCTTCATGTACTTCGCAAAAATGGGGATGTACTTACTGACTTTATCGTCCAGCGAAATTTTACCTTCATCCACATAAGCCATCACAGCTGCAGCTACCAGCCATTGACTGGTAAGTCCGGCGGGTACCTGAACCCTTCCATTGAAATCGCCCACTTCCTTTTCAAGTTCTTTTTTATAAACAATTTTCCCGTTTTTATAAGCCAGCGCTATGATATTGGTTCCCAGTAGTTTTTGGTTGGTTGTTAAAAAAGCATCCATTTCCGGTGAACTGGACGGAATGGTTTTAGGGGATTGAGCTTTTGGAGTCAGACACATTAACATACAAACACCAGCGATAATGCTGACACGGCATAGTAAAATAAATTTATCTGACAGATTTTCAGGGATTTGGAAATGGTTTACCTTTTGAATCATTATTTCGGAATTAAAATTGTAAGCAATGAATTTAAACAACTTTACCATAAAAGCTTCTGAAGTGCTGCAGCAGGCTCAACAGCTTGCGTTTAACGCCCAGAATCCTACTATTGAAACGGAGCATCTGATGCAGGCGTTGCTGGAGCAAACAGATTCTCCGGTGGAATATTTACTGAAGAAAAACAATGTTACGATTCCTGTACTTGAGTCCAAATTACAGGAGCTGTTGGCCAAACTTCCCAAAGTAAACGGAACAGATCCTGCACAATCTTTAAGCAGGGATGCGAATAATGTGGTTCTCAGAACCAGTGGTGTACTCAAACAATTCGGAGATGAATTTATTACCCCCGAACACCTTGTACTTGCGCTCGTTCAGGGCAATGACGCCACATCCAAATTATTAAAAAATGCCGGCCTTACTGAAAAGGGTCTTATCAGTGCCATTAAGGAATTGAGAAAGGGAGATACTGTTTCATCTAATACGCAGGAAACACAGTTTAATGCGTTGAACAAATACGCCAAAAATCTCAATGAACTCGCAAGACAGGGAAAACTGGATCCCGTAATCGGGCGTGATGAAGAAATACGCAGAACGCTGCATATACTGTCACGCAGAACTAAGAACAATCCAATTCTGGTTGGAGAGCCGGGTGTTGGTAAAACCGCTATAGCGGAAGGACTTGCACATCGGATTGTAAATGGAGATGTGCCCGAAAACTTAAAGTCAAAAATAATTTATGCACTGGATATGGGTCAGCTCATTGCAGGTGCGAAATATAAAGGTGAATTTGAAGAAAGACTCAAATCGGTTGTGAAGGAAGTGGGAAGCAGTGATGGGGAAATTATTCTGTTCATCGATGAAATACATACACTTGTTGGCGCTGGTGGAGGAGAAGGTGCCATGGACGCGGCCAACATACTCAAGCCTGCATTGGCCAGGGGGGAATTGCGGGCCATTGGTGCAACGACCTTAAATGAATATCAGAAGTTCTTCGAAAAAGACAAGGCACTGGAAAGACGATTCCAACGAATCATGATCGATGAACCAAATGTAGAAGATGCGATTTCTATATTACGTGGTCTGAAAGACAGATATGAAACCCATCATCACGTTCGAATCAAAGATGAAGCGATCATTGCGGCGGTGGAATTATCAGACCGGTATATCACGGATCGTTTTCTGCCTGACAAAGCCATAGATCTTATTGATGAAAGCGCTGCTAAACTCAGGCTTGAAATGAATTCCATGCCTGAAGAACTGGATCAGCTGCAAAGGCAGATCCGCCAATTGGAAATTGAAAGAGAAGCAATCAAAAGAGAAAATGACGATGAGAAATTGAGGCAACTGAGTATAGAAATTGGTAATCTCAGTGTAAATCGCGACACCCTGATGTCAAAATGGAGACAGGAAAAAGAACTGGTAGAAAAAGTGCAAAACGCAAAAGCTGAGATTGAGGTTTTGAAAACTGCGGCTGAAAAAGCCGAACGTGAGGGTGACTATGGGAAGGTTGCGGAGATCAGATACGGGAAAATTAAAGACGCAGAAAAAATAATCGATGAATTTTCTGTTCAATTGCAAAATAGTACTGAAAAGCGTCTGTTAAAGGAAGAAGTGGATGCGGAAGATATCGCTGAGGCAGTGGCGAAGGCTACCGGTATTCCTGTATCGAGAATGTTACAGAGTGAAAGAGAAAAATTATTAAATCTTGATGTTGAATTACATAAAAGGGTTGTGGGGCAGGATGAAGCCATAACGGCGGTAGCTGATGCCATCAGGAGAAGCCGTGCCGGATTGCAGGATCCTAAACGTCCCATCGGATCATTCATTTTCCTGGGAACGACCGGAGTTGGAAAAACAGAATTGGCAAAAGCTCTGGCCGAATACCTTTTTGATGACGAGGGCATGATGACGAGAATTGACATGAGTGAATATCAGGAAAAACATACTGTCAGCCGTCTGATCGGAGCACCTCCCGGATATGTTGGTTATGATGAAGGTGGTCAGCTTACGGAAGCGGTAAGGCGTAAGCCATACAGTGTCGTCTTGCTTGACGAAATCGAAAAAGCACATCCGGACACGTTTAATATCTTATTGCAGGTTCTGGATGATGGCAGGTTAACCGATAACAAAGGAAGGGTCGTAAATTTTAAAAACACGATCATTATTATGACCAGTAATATGGGAAGCCACATTATTCAGGCCAATTTTGAGAGTGTGACGGAAGAAAACAAGGAGGAAGTTGTTGAAAGGACTAAAGTTGAGGTAATGGAGCTGCTTCGTCAAACGATCCGACCAGAATTTCTGAACCGGGTGGACGAGGTAATTATGTTTCAACCCCTGCTCAAAACGGAAATCAGAGGCATTATTCGCATCCAACTTGACAATCTTTCAACAATACTGTTCAAAAACGGCATACAGCTGAAATACACAGACTATGCCGTGGATTACCTGGCGGAAAATGGATATGACCCTCAATATGGGGCCCGTCCCTTGAAAAGACTCATACAAAAATCCATAGTTAACCCATTGAGTAAAAAGATATTAGCTGGAGAAATTGACAATCAGCATCCTGTACTGGTAGATGTGTTTGGCGGGATTGTGGTATTCCGCAATGAACTGGAAGAAAGGAAAAAATCAGGTATGGCATCTTAATAAGTTGTTAACTAATTTATTAAGTTATATGAGCGGTGTAAAATATCTATCGTTTTTCAGTTTAAATTCCTATTTTTAGCCGCCTCCTGCCAGTTAGTCTGGCCTGGAGGCTTTTTACTCAACTTTCTGCCTGAAAAACTGTTAGTAGATAAAGCGAAAAATTTTAAAGGATTATATATTATGGCTTTTAAGAAGGAAATCATCGAAATCATTGAACCAAGAGATGTGTTTGTAGGTCCTGATACGGCTCCGGTAACATTAATGGAATTCGGGGAATACGAAAATGAAGACTGTGCCAAGGCACATGAGGTAGTCAAAAAGATCATGGAAGAATTTAAGGGGAAAGTCCGTTTCAACTTCAGACATTTCCCGTTGACAAAAATTCATCAGCGCAGTCTGAAAGCAGGTGAAGCGTCTGTTGCGGCTGCCCAGGAAGGAAAATTCTGGGAAATGCATAATATCCTGTTCCATAACAGGCATAATCTGGGTACTACCAGCTTGAAACTGCATTCAAGGGAAGCTGGAATTTCCAATAAGAAATTTCTTGACCACCTGGTAAATGCAACCTATGGCTGGCAGGTACAGGGCGATCTCAGAGAAGGTATTCAGAAAGGTGTAACAACCGTTCCTGCATTTTTTATCAATGGTGAAATGTTTAATGGTAAACCCACTTTTGATAATTTAAGCAAGGGAATTGAAGCTGCATTAAAGAAGGCCAAGAAAAAAGTAGCGGTGAAAGCTTAAAGCCCAAAGCCCAAAGCCTAAAGCTTAAAGCCAAAGCCTAAAGCCTAAAAGTTTGGAGCTAAGTGATTTAATAAATAGGATAAGCATTCGTTTTAAACGGATGCTTTTTTATTTTAGTCATTCATTCTATTCAATTTAATCCCTGCGCCTTAAACTTGTAGCGTTCAGCTTTAGGCTTTAGGCTTTAAGCTTTAGGCCTTAAGCCTTCAGCCCATTTGTCCTTTTCAAAATTAATGTCTAAATTGTTTTGTCCTAAGAACAATATCTAATGAAAAGCGGCGGTAAACCCCGTACTATGCAGGAAAAATCCAGAATATTGGATATAGGCCGAATCCTCAACGGCTGGAAGCCCAAATTCCCTCAATTTTTTTATGATTTAAAGAATCGGTCGATCCACGATCGCGTAGAATCGTTATCTCAAAGATCGCATCATTTCCTGGATGAAATAAAATCGTTGGGTTTTACACGCACAATGGATGAATTGGAACGGGGTAAACTGAGTGTTTTTAATCAGCTTAATTTTTTTCAGTTCATCACTGGAATCATCGTCCCGCTGATTTGTTTTTTCGGCAATTATAAGTTTCCCATCGGGTCTTTTTTTGTTGCCAGCCTGCCGGCCTGGGTAAGTTTGGTGGTTTTATATCTGAACTTTTATATCAGATATGAGGCAGGGATGATTACCTATTTCGTTTTGTATCCCCTTGCAACGTCGATAGTTTATATGAGTGGAATGAATTTGGGCGTTGAACTTTATTTTATCATGAATGGCATCCTGGCCGTTTTTTTTCTCCCGCTGATCAGTCAGATGTTATTTTCAGTGGGACTGTCCATGGTAAGTTATTTTGTTTTGGTTGTTATAAACAAAGACTACAACTATCAGTTACATACATCTAATTTTTTCCTGTATTTATTTAATCAGGTAACTGCCATTATATTTATTTTCTATGCTCTTTTTCTTATAAAAAAGGAAAATAATTTATATCAGTTCGGAATCCTTGCTACCAATAAGGCTCTTCAGGAAACCAATGATAAAATAGAAAAACAAAAACAGGAGATTGAGCAAAAGGCCGCTGAGTTGAGTGAATTGAATCTGCTTAAAAACAAACTCTTCTCGGTGATTTCACACGATATGAAAACACCGATGTATGCATTGAGGAATTTATTCCGGGGAATGCAGCAGCAGGATATGAGCGGGGAAGAAATAAAAGCGATCATACCGGATGTGGTGAACGATTTGAACTACACAACCGGACTCATGGAAAACCTGCTTCATTGGGTAAAAAACCAAATGGACGCTGCCAACATTTCTCCGATTGAATTGGATATAGAGGAAATTGCAGAAGACGCAATCCACGTACATAAACTCCAGGCCAACACTAAAAAAATTTCAATAAAAAAGGAAGTGGTTGGCAATTTCAGAGTGATAGGAGACAAGGACATGGTGAAACTCGTACTCAGAAATCTGCTATCGAATGCCATTAAGTTTACGCCTGAAAATGGAAAAATTGTAATACGCATTAAACGAGAAAATTCTTTTTGCAGGGTTTCAATTATTGACAATGGGATTGGGATGGATAGTGCAGCCATGGCGAAGATCCAGGAAAATAATTATTACAGCACGAATGGTACGTCTCAGGAAAGCGGAACAGGTCTCGGTCTGATGCTGAGCAAAGATTTTCTTTCAAAAAACGGAGGTGAGCTTTTTGTAGAGAGTGAACCGGGTAAAGGAAGTGTATTTTCTTTTACACTACCTGTGTTCGTTGAGTCCTGAAATTTCAAGCCAACGGTATTTTCGCGCGTATATACTGAAGAGGCCATTCAATATTCAATTTAAGTTCATGGGCAGCGGTCTGAGGGAAATTTGGGTTTCTCAAAGATTCTCTGGCAATAAAAATTAAATCAGCTTTTCCTGAACTGACAATTTCATTGGCCTGCTGTGCTGTAGTAATCAGTCCGACTGCACCTGTAAGGATACCTGTTTCTTTTTTTATTGTATGGGCAAACTGTACCTGGTAACCTGGAGCAAGAGGTATATGTACGTTTGGTACCAGTCCACCGGAAGAACAATCAATGAGATCGACGCCGATCTTTTTTAATTCGGCTGATAACAAAACAGAAGAAGTAAGGTCCCAGCCATTTTCAGCGTAATCAGTAGACGAAATGCGAACAAAAAGAGGAAGTTTTTCAGGCCATACCTTTCTGATATCTTCTACAATTTCTTTCAACAACCGAATTCTGTTTTCGAAACTACCTCCGTATGCGTCGGTGCGCAAATTGGTTAAAGGAGACAGGAAACTGTTTATCAGGTAACCATGTGCTCCATGAATTTCGATGACTTCATATCCTGCCTCGAACGCTCTGCGCGCAGACGCGGTAAAATCTTCACGTAATTGCTGAATATCGTTCAAAGACATTGTAGTTGGTACCGGATCAGTATCTCGGAAAGGACGCGCTGAAGGTGCCATTGTTGTCCAACCACCATCAGCTGCATGCAACGGTTTTCCACCTTTCCATGGTGAATTCGTGCTCGCTTTTCTCCCGGCATGGGCCAGTTGAATTCCCGGAATTCCATGCTGACTTTTGATAAAATCTGTAATTCTTTTCAAAGCAGAAATATGTTCATCTTTCCAAAGACCCATATCATCAGGAGATATGCGACCGCAGGGGGAGACGGCGGTTGCTTCCTGTACAATGAGTGATGCGCCACCTGTTGCGCGGCTTCCCAGATGAACCAGATGCCAGTCGTTTGCAAATCCATCAACTGATGAGTATTGACACATGGGTGAAATGGCAATTCTATTTCTGAAAAGCAGGCTTCTGATTTTCAACGGATCAAACAACATAACTATTCATCATTTTTTTTGAGTGTCAGGAAAGTTTTTCCTAAACTATTTATCAGATCGCTGGGCAGCATCGATTCTTCAGAAAAAACACCGGCCGCAATATCACCTGCGTAACCATGAAGAAAAACTCCCAAGGAGGCCGCGGTGTATGGAGTATAGGCCTGAGCCAGCAGGGCCGTGATGATACCAGTTAGTGCATCACCGCTTCCACCTTTTGCCATGCCCGCATTTCCAGACGTATTGAATGAAATACCTCCATTGGGATAAAATACACCCGTGAAATGTCCTTTCAGAACAATAATAATCTTGTATTTGATGGCCATTTCTTTTGCTTTCTCAAACCTCAATAATTCGGAGGCACTTGTTCCGAACAAACGATCGAACTCCTTTACGTGCGGTGTAATAATGGTATCAGGATGAAGTGAAGATAAAAGTTCAGGGCGTTTACTAATTATATTGAGCGCATCTGCGTCCAGAATAAGTGGCTGATGAAATGTCTTTACAAATTTCTTTAACATCACGGCTGTTTCTTCGTTTGTTCCAATGCCTGGTCCAACACCAGCTGCCTGAAAAAGTTCCGTGTGCAATGGGAAACCGGTTAAATCAAATTCACCTTCACCAATACTTACCATCGCTTCCGGAATGGATGTTTGCATGATTTCATATCCACACGATGGCAGGTGTGCTGTTACCAGGCCGGCGCCGGATTGCAGACAGGCTTTTACAGCCAGGACTGCTGCGCCCATTTTGCCATAACTACCAGCGAGAATAAGGGCATGGCCGAAACTTCCTTTATTTGCAAAAGGATCTCTTGCTTTGTAATGTGAACGTGCTGTATTGATGTCAAAAGTCGAATAGTTTGCATTCCATCCGGCCAAAAAAGATTCAAGCTGTTTCATTTACACAAGGTAAGAAAATGCCGAGAGCAGAACACGTATTGCAAATTACAGTTTATCTTTTTTCACCTCCACGACCTTCGGGATCGTTGTCGGGTTCGTCAAACGTTTCGCGGGACTGCTGATAATTTCCGAAGATATCGCAGAGTTTTTTTGAGGCATAAACTCTTTTATTGTCGTTATTGCAAAGCGCAATAATAGTCGCGTTTTCTTCCATCATCCGAATAAAAACGGTTCGGTTGCCATGCCACCAGCCGTTGTGATAGATTAGTTTTTTCCCATCAGGATAAACGATCATTCTCCAGCCGAGGCCATAATTTCTTTTGCCGCGTTTCTCCAAACTATACGGAGTATAAGCGCTGTCAAGTGTAGATTGTTTGAATAATACTCCGCCGCGGAGTGATGCGTCCCATTTGAGCATATCCTCCGGTGTGCTGTAAACATTTTTATCTCCATACACCATATCCAGATATTCCATGGGATAGGGTCTGCCACTTAATCTGTATGATCGGGTTGCGCTTGCTGTATCTTTTATTGCATAAACATAGGTGTCGTGCATCTGCAATGGCTGAAAGAAAGTTTTTGTCAGGAACTCATCATATGTTTCTCCGGAAACTTTTTCTATGATGAGCGCCAGAAATGCATAATTGGTATTTGAGTATTCGAAATGATGACCGGCCGGTGTATATTCAACTTCAGCGTGATGCTTGATGATATATTGGAGCAGGTCGTTGTTCGTAAGATATTTTCTTTTATCCCAACCGGATTGGTCCATAAAATGAACATAGTTTCTCAAACCGCTTCGCTGACTCAATAAATTTTTGATCGTTATGCCGGGAGGAAATCCTGCGAGGTATTTGGAAATATCGTCGTGGATGTCCAGTTTTCCTTCTTCCCACAGCTTTAGTATCGCCATCGCGGTGAAGGTCTTGGAAACGGAGGCCAGGTGAAATGCAGTGTGTACGTTTACACTGTCGTTATGTTTTCTGGGATTCTTAAAGCCGGCATAACGTTCATATACCACAACTCCGTTGTGAGCGACGATCAATCCGCCATTAAAACCATGAGAGAACAGGGAATCGAAAAATCGGCGGGAGGCATCATGATATGCTTTATATACTGCAGCATTCATGGGTTTGGGACTTGGGGTCGCAAGTGCCTGAAGCGTTGTATCCTGCGCTTTGGACGCTGGTTTGACGTTGGGGGTTTGTCCACAACAAACCAGGAAAGACGCAGTAAATAAATAGCAGCAAATGGTTTTCAACAGGTATTGTTCAGTTAAAGGGTGCAAAAATAAAAAATTATGCTATTCGGGCCTAAGGACACGAGTTTTGTTTTTCCGTTTCCTTTTTTAGGGGCAATTTTGCCAGTTCCTGAATGGAAATAACGCAAAAATCGCATGGAGATTATGGGAGATAAAAAAATTACAAGTTATCCGAAGGAAAAAGTGAATATTCTGTTTCTTGAAAACATCAGCGATGCAGCCGTGAAGCGGTTTTCAGCTGCTGGTTATACATCCGTTAAAAAATTGGCAAAGGCACTTCCTGAAGGCGATCTGATTAAGGAAATTGGTGAGGTGCACCTGTTGGGCATTCGATCCAAGACACATATTAATGAAAAGGTTCTCAAAGCAGCTAAGAAATTGCAGGCCATTGGGTGCTTTTGTATTGGCGTTAACCAGGTGGATCTGAAAAATGCAACCAAAGACGGCATCGCTGTTTTCAATGCGCCGTATTCCAATACCCGTTCCGTTGCGGAATTGGTTATTGGAGCATCCATAATGCTGATCCGCAGAATACCTGATAAAAGTAAGTCAGCACATGAAGGGATATGGATGAAAGAATCCCGCGGCAGTTATGAACTGAGAGGGAAAACGATGGGAATTATTGGGTATGGCAATATCGGCACTCAGGTGAGCATACTGGCCGAATCTATGGGGATGAAAGTGATTTTTTACGATATCGATACCAAATTGCCACTGGGTAACGCGGTTGCCAAAAATTCCCTGAAGGAACTCGTATCCGGGTCTGATATTGTTACCATCCACGTTCCGGACACCGACCAGACCAAGATGATGATCAACAAGCAGGTTATCAAACAATTTAAAAAAGGTGCCATATTGCTGAACTATGCCAGAGGTGAGGTGGTGGATTTGGATGCATTGTCCAAGGCCCTCGCTGAAGGTCATATTGCAGGAGCGGGCGTGGACGTATATCCGGTAGAACCGGAAAAAAACGGAGACAAATTCACCACTTCTCTGCAAAATTTATCCAATGTATTGCTGACGCCACATATTGGCGGATCTACGGAGGAAGCACAGGAAAACATCGGTGACGATGTTAGCAACAAGTTATTTCAGTATCTGGAAATGGGCATTACCACCGGATCTCATACGATTCCTGAGTTGAGTTTGCCTCAACATCCTGACACGCACAGGATCCTTCACATACATAACAATGTGCCTGGGGTTTTATCGGAAATAAATACGAAACTGTCCAGTCATCATATCAACATTCTCGCGCAGTATTTAAAGACCAATGATGAAATCGGATATGTTGTGCTGGACGTTGATAAGAATCTCTCAGCTCAGGCAATTGGTCTTTTAAAAGATGTAAAAAATACAATTAAAACAAGATTGTTGTATTGATTATTCAATGCCAAGTACATTATCAGGTAAGCTGACCTACAAATCATAATGTAGTTTGTTCCTATAATTTACATTATGTAAAGTAAGGCTTTAAGGGATATTAATTAAAAGTGCCGGCTCCTGCTTTGTCAATTATCAGGGCACAAATTATTGTATAATACCAAGGCATTGTGTGTTGGAAAATTGCGTACAGGTTTAGCCGAAAGATTTTACTTGAGATGCCTGAATAACGCCATGTTTAATTCAACCATTTCTCCTGTACCTGAGATTCTTTTAATTTCCAGAAGCTTTTTGCTGATGGCCATCGCCGTTGCTGTAGACGTATTATTGGCTGCTTTTTGAGTAAATGGCTGATTAGCCTGCGATGCGTTTTTCTGATTGGATTTCATAAAAAAGGGATATCATACTAACGTACGATATCCCTTTTTATGCGCATTTCATTTGGGAAATTAATATATGAACGTTAGCAATATTCGTCAAACGCTGCAATCAGGTTATGTGCGATCATCTGTGCTGATCTTCCTTCAATATGGTGACGTTCAATCATATGTACAAGCTCCCCGTCCTTGAACAAAGCAACTGCCGGGGAAGACGGCGGATAAGGCAGCAAACGTTCTCTGAGGGTTTTAACAGCATCCAGGTCAAAACCTGCAAAACTGGTAGCTAAATGATCGGGTTTCTTTTTAGTATTGTGTACAGCCATCAGAACTCCAGGTCTGGCAGTACCGGCGGAACAGCCGCAAACAGAGTTTATTACCACAAGTGTGGTTCCTTTTGACTCTAACTGATTAACCACTTCTTCAGGGGTCGTCATTTCGCTGAATCCATTTTCGGTCAGCTCCTCTTTCATCGGTATTACTATTTCTTCGGGATACATCGATTGGGTTTTTTATAACAACATAAAATTAAGTAAAAGGTTCACATTTAACCTCAGAGGGATCATTTAATAATAAATGTGATCAGGCACAGACTGATTTTCCTGTTTTTCAGGCAAGAAAAGGTAATTATGTCGCTCTTAATTGGGTCTGCGCGCCAAAATGACTGAAAATTAGGAACTTACAGGCGATGGTACAGGGTTTGTCAAATGAGGACGAATAGTATTCAATCAATTTTTAAAAACTATATTATTATGACATTCGTAAAAGTAAACAACAGACCTTTTGGAAATCTGCTCAACGATTTTCTGAATGAAGTACCTGGTGCTGCAGCACGTTCTTTTGGCCAGGATTTATTTGCATTTCCCCAAACAAATATTCACGAGACACCCGAAGCATTTCATCTTGAATTAAATGTTCCGGGCAGAACTAAGGAAGACTTCAAAATTCAGGTTGAAGATGGTTTATTGACAATCAGCTTCGACTCAAAGAATGAATCTCCAGCAGAAGATGGTTATAAAACCATTCGTCGTGAATTTGAATATAAATCATTCAAGCGCAGTTTTTCACTCGATGAAAAAGTTGCGGTAGAAGGCATCCAGGCCAAGTATGAAAATGGTGTTTTAAAACTTCTTTTACCTAAAAAAGAAGAATCAAAGCCAAGTACAAGGCAGATTAATATCGCCTAAGTGTAATATTCCTAATAAGAATTAGTTAAGTTGGTTTGTAATCCCCTTTAATCTTAGAGGGGATTTTTATTTATACCCAAGAATCTTCAGCATACTCTGTGCAGTCTGTTCTTTTGCATATAGCCAGTCGGTCAATTTCCCATTTTTATCGTAACTAATAATTACATGCTTAGGTGAAGGAATCAGGCAATGTTTAATGCCTCCATAACCGCTGATCTGGTCCTGATAAGCACCAGTGTGAAAGAATCCCACGTACAAGGGCTCTCCGTTATTAAGTTTTGGAAGAAATACTTCATTGATATGTTCTTCGGAATCGTAGTAATCGTGACTATCACAGGTTATTCCTCCCAGTACCACACGCTGATATTCCACATCCCACTTATTAATGGGGAGCATTAAAAAACGTTCACCAATGCCCCAAGTATCGGGCAATGTAGTAATAAAAGAAGAATCGATCATGTACCAGATCTCGCGGTCGTTCTGCATTTTCTGACCTATCACACTATATACATGCGCCATGCTTTCGCCTACTGTATAACTTCCGAATTCAGTAAATATATTGGGCATGGGCACGTGATTGCGCTTGCATGCTTTTTTAATATTTCCCACGATCTCATTGATCATGAACTGGTAGTCGTATTCGAATCCAAGTGAATGTTTGATCGGAAACCCGCCTCCAATATTTATCGAATCCAATTCAGGACAAATCTTTTTTAGCTGGCAATACAGATTGATCACTTTATTGAGTTCACTCCAGTAGTAGATGTCGTCTTTGATTCCCTTATTCAGGAAAATATGTAGCATTTTCAGTTGAAAGCGATCTTCATTTCCTTCAATTTTATCCACGTAAAATTCAAGCACATCCCGGGGCCTGAAACCAAGGCGAGACGTATAAAAAGGGAAATTGGGTTCTTCTTCTGCTGCTACCCTGATACCTAATTTGAAAGGAACTTTTACCGACTTCTTATATTGTTGTAGTTCATCCTTATTGTCCAGAATGGGCACTACATTTTTGAATCCAGAATTCAGGAGAGATGCGATGCGACTTGTATATGGTTTTTGTTTAAAACCATTACAAATGATGTAGGTATCCTTCGTTATTTTTTTCCTCGCGTACAGTTTTTTTATTATTTCGATATCGTAAGCGTAGGAAGTTTCCAGGTGAATATCATTGTTTAGTGCTTCTTCAACAACAAAAGAAAAATGTGAACTTTTGGTGCAGTAACAATAAAAATATTTACCATCATATTTATGCCTCGACATGGCAGAAGCAAACATTTTTTTGGCTTTTTTTATCTGCATGCCAATCTTGGGTAAATACGAAATCTTAAGTGGGGTGCCATATTTATCAATAAGTGCCTTGATATCCACTCCATTGAATTCCAAATAGTTTTCTTTTACAACAAAACCTTCCTGAGGAAAATTAAACGTCTGCTGCACCAAATCAGCATACGTATTGTTCATTGAATCGTTGGGATTTATGATGGCTGTATGATTTAAGATTTAGAAAATTGTTGGTACAAATGTAGATTTTTGAAGTTACCCACAAAATAAAAGAGGTTTCCAAAAGGTTATTTATTGCCTCTTGGAAACCTCCCATATAATCTTTTGCCGTTTATTTTACCGAAGCGATCAATTGTTTGAAAGACTCCGGTTCATTCATAGCTATATCAGCCAGTATTTTTCTGTCAAGAGTTACTCCTTTTTCATTCAGCAGATGAATGAAACGGGAATAAGTTAAACCTTCAGCCCTGACAGCGGCATTGATACGTGCAATCCAAAGAGCACGATACTCGCGCTTCTTGAGTTTGCGTCCTACATAGCGATAAGTGAGCCCCTTTTCCAATACGTTTTTAGCAACTGTATAGACGTTTTTACGTTTACCGTAAAAACCTTTGGCTTGTTTCAGAATTCTTTTTTTGCGGGCTCTTGAGGCGACCGCATTTACTGAGCGTGGCATTTATAATGATTTGAAAATTTGAAAAGAAAAATTTTGAGCACCGATTATTTCAGACGCAGCAAACGTTTTACAAAGTCCTGGTTTGCACTGCTGACTTTGCCTTTTTTGGCCATCAGTCTTTTTCTCTTCTTTGTTTTTTTCGTAAGGATGTGTCGTTTGAAAGCTTTCTGAAAAGTGATTTCTCCGGTGCCTGTGATTTTAAATCTCTTTTTGGCACTCGAATTTGTTTTAACCTTTGGCATCTTTTGATGAGGTTTTAAATGATACCCTGCTGGCGGATCTGCTCTGGCAAATCACTTATGGGGCCATTTGGGCAATTCCCTGTTTAAAACAGGGCCATTAAAAATGGAGCGCAAAACTAAGCGATTTTATCATAAAATAGAAATAAAATCCTGATCTATACATGTATATGGGTAATATAATCATATCATTTATAGTGGTTTTAACGCTTTTCCACTATTTTTGCCTCCCTTAAAATCTCAGATCTACTAATATGGACAAATTGATTTATCTGGTGCCCCTGATGGGAATTATTGGACTTCTGTACACTTTCATACAATTCAAATGGGTCTCACGACAGGAAGAAGGAACTGACCTGATGAAACAGATCAGTCGTTATATCGCTGAAGGAGCGATGGCTTTTCTGAAAGCGGAATGGAAGATCCTGGGATATTTTGTGGTTATAGTAGCTCTGTTATTAGGTGTTATGGCCAGTACAAATCCCCATTCTCACTGGGCCATTTCAATAGCTTTCATTTTTGGAGCAATACTTAGCGCCACTGCCGGATATATAGGAATGCGGGTCGCCACCAAAGCCAATGTGAGAACCGCACATGCAGCCAGAACCAGTTTGAGCCGCGCGCTTAAAGTTTCTTTTACCGGAGGATCTGTGATGGGCCTTGGAGTTGCGGGTCTCGCTGTATTAGGACTCGGGGGCTTATTCATCATATTAAAAGCAGTTTTTGCCCCAAATGCAGAAGTGAATTCTGAAGAAATGTTGCGCACTATAGAAGTGCTTACCGGCTTCTCTCTGGGAGCAGAATCAATTGCCCTATTTGCCCGCGTGGGTGGAGGCATTTATACAAAAGCGGCCGATGTGGGAGCAGATCTCGTAGGAAAAGTGGAAGCCGGAATACCGGAAGATGATCCCCGCAACCCTGCAACCATTGCCGATAATGTTGGAGACAATGTAGGTGATGTTGCGGGTATGGGTGCCGATCTTTTCGGCTCTTATGTGGCAACCGTACTTGCTACCATGGTATTGGGACAGGAAACGGTTTCGCAGGATAATTTTGGAGGTATGTCGCCCATTTTACTGCCAATGATGATTGCAGGAACGGGTATTCTTTTTTCTATAATTGCGACCTTTTTTGTGAGAATCAGCGAAAACGCCAGTGTCAGTACTGCCAGCGTGCAGAAAGCCCTGAACATGGGAAACTGGGGATCCATTGTACTTACAGCAATTGCTTCGATCGGACTCGTATATTACATACTTCCTGATACAATGGTTTTACGCAATATTGAATTTACCAAGTGGGGTGTTTTGGGTGCTATCGGTGTTGGTTTGGCTGTGGGTACCCTGATGAGCATCATCACTGAATATTATACAGCTATTGGTAAAAGACCAGTTCTTTCCATTATTCGTCAGTCTTCCACCGGACATGCAACCAATGTAATCGGCGGATTGGCTGTCGGTATGGAATCTACCTGTCTTCCAATACTGGTTTTAGCGGGTGGAATCTGGGGTTCCTATGCCTGCGCAGGTCTTTATGGAGTTGCCATTGCAGCTGCCGGAATGATGGCTACAACGGCCATGCAGTTGGCGATCGATGCGTTCGGGCCAATCGCGGATAATGCAGGAGGTATAGCTGAAATGAGCGAGTTGCCAAAAGATGTGCGTGAAAAAACCGATGTGCTGGATGCAGTGGGAAATACAACGGCTGCGACGGGAAAGGGTTTTGCGATCGCTTCAGCTGCGCTTACGTCGCTGGCTCTTTTTGCCGCTTTTGTAGGTGTTGCCGGTATCAATGGCATAGATATTTACAAGGCAAAAGTGCTTGCATCCCTTTTTGTTGGTGCGATGATTCCCTTTATTTTTTCATCACTGGCGATCCGTGCCGTTGGTGAAGCAGCTATGGCCATGGTTGAAGAGGTTCGCAGGCAATTCCGTACGATACCAGGAATTATGGAAGGAACAGGTAAACCTGAATATGATAAATGCGTTGCAATTTCCACCGACGCCTCCATCAGGAAAATGATGCTGCCAGGGGCGATTGCCATTCTTTCCCCTTTAATCATGGGGTTTTTACTGGGGCCTGAAGCACTGGGAGGTTTTCTTGCCGGCGCAACAGTTAGCGGTGTATTGATGGGAATGTTTCAGAACAACGCAGGGGGTGCGTGGGATAATGCAAAAAAATCATTTGAGAAAGGAGTAGAAATTAATGGAGAAATGTTCTATAAGAAATCCGAGCCACACAAAGCCTCCGTGACGGGTGATACGGTGGGAGATCCTTTTAAAGATACGTCCGGACCGTCCATGAACATCCTGATCAAACTGATGTCCATTGTATCACTGGTAATTGCTCCTACCCTGGCGCAATTATATTCTACACATAACACGCAGTCGAAACTGATAAAGGTTCTCAAAACCGAGAAAACAATAGCTATCCGGAATAAATAATATCAGGAACTCAGCTGTTTTCTTCGCCAGAAAAGTCTGCTTCGCCGCTCAATATCTTTTTAGCTGCGTCCAGGTCCTTTTTCTGCTGATCGGAAAGTTTCGGATAACTGAGGTCCAGTTTGGACAATTCACTTACAATGATGTTGGCAATTACAATCCGGGTATACCACTTGTCATCTGCCGGCACAATAAACCAGGGTGCCAGATCTACTGAGGTATTTTCCAGCATTTCTTCATAGGCCTTTCTGTATTCCTTCCATAAACTCCGCTCTTTCAGGTCAGCCATCGAAAACTTCCAGTTTTTACCAGCATCATCAATACGGTCCAGGAAACGCTTCTTCTGTTCTTTTTTTGACAGATGAAGAAAAAATTTAAGGATTACAGTACCATTATCAACCAGGGTTTTTTCAAAATGGTTTATTTGCTTAAATCGTCTGTTCCAAAAGGAATCATCAACATCTTTCACTTCTTTAATTTCTGGTAAATTTTCATTTAATATATATTCCGGATGTACCCGCGTTACCAGCACATTCTCATAGTGTGAGCGATTAAATATTCCAAACATGCCCCTTTCCGGGAGCGCAATATAATGTCGCCATAAATAATCGTGTTCCAGTTCCTGATGTGTTGGTGTTTTAAATGGAGTAACTGACACACCTTGCGGATTTAATCCGCTCATCACGTGTTTTATAGCACCGTCTTTACCTGCGGCATCCATTGCCTGAAATACAATTAATACGCTATATCGATTGGAAGCATATAGTTTTTCCTGGATATCCGAGAGTTTCTGAATATCATCTTTCAACAGGATTTCTCCTGCAGACTTATCCAACGGTTTATCTTTCTCATCCGTTACCCAGTCTTTTAAATGAATCCCCTCTCCCGTTTTTATCTTATATTTTTCTGCGTAAACGGAACTTTGATTTGGATTCGGCATATAATCAGCAGTTTTACATTCAGACGTATAAAATTATACGGCCATTTTTTTTGAAATTAACAATTATTAAAATTTGTTTTACGAATTAAATCGTATTTTGCTTTATATGTAAATTTAGTTCATATGGTAACATCAAAATATATCAGGCCAACAGAAAGCGAACTTGAAATTCTTCGCATCCTTTGGGAACGCCATAAAGCGAGCGTGAGAGATGTTCACGAAGAGCTTTCAAAAACTAAAGATGCCGGATATACGACTACCCTGAAGCTGATGCAGATCATGTTTGAAAAAGGATTGGTAGACAGAGATGATTCAGTAAAAATTCATGTTTACCATCCCATTGTGAGCAGGGAAAAAACCCAAAAACATCTGTTAAGCAAAATGATCACTAATTTATTCGGTGGCTCATCAACTGAACTGGTGATACATGCGCTTGGAAATCACAAAGCATCGCCGGCTGAGCTTGAAGAAATTCAGCAAATGATCAACAACCTGAAAAAACAGTAAGCATGTCTGTGTACCAAAGCTTTTTAACGGCTCTGGGCTGGTCTCTGCTGGAGAGTATCTGGCAAATGGGGATCTTGTGGTTGATTTATTACATTTTCACGATTGGCAATTTTCGCATCTCTTCTGCCGGAAAACATAATCTTATTCTGGTTTTCGTTTTTATTGGCGCTGAATGGTTTATTTATACTCTCCTACAAATAATGCAGGAGCCGGTAAAACCGGCGGGCGCTGGTTTTATTCCCGTTTCATCTGCCTTCAATTACCTCGTCGATTGCTTTAGTCTGGTATATCTGGCTGTAATCGTATTCCGGGTTTTTCAATATTTAATTCAGCCCAGAGTTTTTGGGATGAAATTACATTTTCAGGTCGATTCTTTGGAGCTGCAATCCTTTGCTGACAGGAATTCCAGAATTCTCGGAATTACCAGAAAAGTTCAGGTGTACATGTCGGATATTGTAGAAACCGCACAGACCAGCGGCTTTCTTAAGCCCCTTATACTGCTACCCCTTTCTATGGTAAGCTCACTGTCACCCAGACAGATCGAAGCCATTCTCATTCATGAGCTTTTCCATATTCGGCGAAACGATTATGTGATTAATATTTGTATGTCTTGTTTTCGTAGCATTTTCTTCTTCAATCCATTTGCACTTCTTTTTTATAAGGAGTTAGAAAGAGAGAGGGAACTTGCCTGCGACGATGGCGTACTCGAAATGGGATTTGCGCCGGATCAGTATGCAGAAGCTTTATTCCGGCTTGAAAAGTTCAGACAAATACAACCAGGTTTTTATCTGGCTGCTGACGGGAATAAACCATGGCTCCTGATGGAAAGGATATGCAGGCTTTTGGGAAAACCAACCATTAAGAAACGCCGGTTCAACTCAGTGTTGTTTTTCAGTCTGATCATTTCGGTTTTACTATTCGGACTCAAAATAGTTAAAACCATACCTGCTAATAAGGTCGTCAATAAAACCGCCAGTGTCACTGCAGTCAAATCGGAACAGGTTGCTTTTGAGAGGATACATATCGATGATATTGAAAAAGCCAAAGTCGCTGAGCATCTTAGGCATGTCAAATCTGCAAAATCAAGAAAACCAAAACTGGCAGTACTTTCCGGTTATTCGGAACCTGAAACTTATTTAGACAATGAACCGGAAGTCAAAACATATTTTGCAGATGATTATGCGGTAAAGAATTTTTCAAATCAGGAAGCTGATATACCTGGCCACGCTATCGTTATTTCGTCCCCGAAGGTTCCCTACGTTCCACCGGTCACACTTTCTTATCAGGCGGTTCCCGAAATCAAATGGCAGGATAGCATCAACGAAGTTGTTATGCAGGATGGCTTCAGGGATTTGAAAAATTTATATCAAATTAAATCGATCGCCAAACTGGAGCAACTCCAGTCAGAACTTGAAAAAAACTCGGAGCAGCTTCGCGAAATTGAAATCAAAAACAAAAACCAGATTCTGATTGACCGAAAGTTGGTAAAACCAATTCTCGACAAGATTCATCGTCAGATGAAACTGAATAAACTGAAAGTCGATCAGTTAAAGCTCCGCCTGGTAACAGTGGAAGCAGAAATAATTCATATCTGATCTCCGGAATAATTAATTTGCATTATGAATGTTAATTACCGGGGGAAACTACCCAAAGAATTGGATGCGGCTTCGCGCGTCTGGATTTATCAGTCCGACCGATCTTTTAGTTCCTCCGAGATAAGTGCCATTGAAGAAAATATGGAACAGTTTACTGCATCCTGGCTTTCTCACGGAAAAAAAGTGAAGGCCCACGGCAGTCTGTTATTTGAACATTTTATTATTTTGATAGCCGACGAATCAGCAAGTGGAGTCAGTGGTTGTAGTACGGACGCTTCCGTACATTTTATTCAGCAAATGGAAAAACAGTTTGACGTGCAATTGCTGGAAAGAAAAATATTGGCCTTTTTAATAGACGGCGCCGTACAGCTTGTACCCATTTCCAAATTGAATCAGGCCTTTTCAGATGGACTTATTCAACCCGATACTTTATTTTTCAATAACGTGGTTTTGACAAAGAAGGAACTGGAAGATAACTGGATTATACCATTGAATAAAAGCTGGCTGCATTCACGGATTGCCTTCCCTGAGGCCGGTATAAAATAAAAAGCGGAAGTAGCTCACCTGGTAGAGCGACAGCTTCCCAAGCTGTAGGTAGCGGGTTCGAGTCCCGTCTTCCGCTCAAAAGAACCAAACTGTCATCCTGTCATTTATTACCGGGTTTTGATTAATTTTGCTACCCACTCTTAATCAATGGACACAGCGACGATGACAATAGATCAACCTGCTTCTTCAAAACGCAAATTTTACATAGAGAGTTACGGCTGTGCTATGAACTTTGCTGACAGCGAAGTCGTCGCATCCATACTTCAGGGATCGGGATTCGGAGGTACCAAGGATTTTACCGAAGCCGACCTGGTCCTCATTAATACCTGCTCCATTCGGGAAAAAGCTGAACAGACAGTCAGGAGCCGCCTTCATATTTTCCGACAGGCCAAGCGGGCGAAACCGGGAATGCTGATTGGCGTTTTAGGATGTATGGCGGAGCGGCTTAAATCTAAATTTCTGGAGGAGGAAAAACTGGTTGATCTGGTAGTTGGTCCGGATGCATACCGAACCCTGCCCGCATTAATCGAATCGGCAGATGAAGGTCAGAAATCAGTTAATGTGCTGCTGAGCAGGGAGGAGACGTATGCTGACATTGCGCCGATAAGGTTGAATAGTAACGGAGTAAATGCTTTTGTGAGCATCATGAGGGGTTGTAACAATATGTGCTCTTTTTGTGTTGTACCATTTACCAGAGGAAGAGAAAGAAGCAGGGATCCTGAAACGATTCTTTTGGAGTGCAGGAAACTTTTTGAAGATGGCTACCGGGAAGTAACACTATTGGGACAGAATGTAGATAGTTATCATTGGTATTCGGGAACGGACGAAAAAGCTTCAGTTGGTTTTGCAGAACTTCTCGAGTCAGTGGCTCAAATATCGCCGATGCTCAGGGTGCGTTTCTCGACCTCCCATCCAAAAGATATTACCGATAAAGTTATTCATACGATTGCCGTTAACGAGAACATTTGTAAGTATATTCATTTGCCGGTGCAGAGCGGGTCGTCTGCTGTGTTACAAAGGATGAACAGGACCTACACAAGGGAATGGTATCTGGCCAAAATCAGAAGGATTAGGGAACTGATACCAGACTGTGGCATCACCAGCGATATTATCTCGGGATTCTGCTCAGAAACAGAAGCAGATCATCAGGAAACGCTTTCACTGATTCGGGAATGCAGATTTGACATGAGCTATATGTATTTTTATTCAGAAAGACCCGGCACGCTTGCAGCCAGAAGATATGCCGACGATATACCTGAAAATGAAAAAAAACGCAGGCTGGATGAAATAGTCAGATTGCAGAATAAAATTTCCCAGCAGTCGAATGCGGATGATCTGGGAACGATTGCTAAAGTTTTAATTGAAGGCGACTCCAAGAAAAGTGAATTGTCGTGGATGGGAAGAAACAGTCAGAATAAAGTAGTAGTATTTCCGAAAAATGGGTCAAACCTTAAAAAAGGCGATTACGCCATGGTGAAAATTGAACAATGCACTGGTGCGACGTTAATCGGACGTGCCATTTGAATAAACAGATGGGTGGAAAAAAAATTAAAAGATGGAACTTCAGGCAATAAAGAACAGGTTTGGAATTATCGGGAATGCACCCGAGTTAAACTTTGCACTTGGTGTGGCGGTGCAGGTTGCCAATACCGACTTAACCGTTTTGATATCTGGTGAAAGTGGTGTTGGTAAAGAAGCATTCTCGCATATTATTCATTCCCTGTCGGCGAGAAAACACAATCCTTTCATAGCAGTTAACTGTGGAGCAATACCCGAAGGTACCATCGATTCCGAATTATTTGGTCACGAAAAGGGATCGTTTACCGGAGCAGTAGACTCACGAAAAGGATATTTTGAAACAGTAAACGGAGGTACCATCTTTCTGGATGAAATCGGCGAGCTGCCTCTTGGCACGCAGGCTCGTTTATTAAGAGTATTGGAAGCAGGTGAGTTTATTCGTGTGGGATCATCCAAAGTACAAAAGACAGACGTAAGAGTCATTGCAGCGACAAATAAGGATCTCCTGTTGCTTACAGATCGCGGTAAATTCAGAGAAGATCTGTACTATCGGCTAAGTACCGTTCCGATCCGGGTACCCTCTTTAAGAGATCGTAAAGATGATATCCCTTTATTATTTAGAAAATTTGCAGTTGATTTCGCAGAACGATACAAAACTTCACCTGTTCAACTGGATGAAGACGCGAAAAATCTGTTAATCCAATATAACTGGCCGGGAAATGTCAGGGAGTTAAAGAATATTGCAGAACAAATTTCAGTGTTATCAGAAGATAAAACGATAACGCAATTTCAATTGCGGAAATTTATACCGGATAATCAGGTCAATCGCCTGCCTATGGTGCTTCCATCTTCTTTGAATCAGGCGCCCAATGATTTTTCAAACGAACGGGAGATCTTATATAAGTTGTTCTTCGATATGAAGAAAGACGTTACAGAGTTGAAAAAAATGTTCCTTGAAATTCTTAAAAATCCGTCTCTTGCTGCAGATACACAAGAGGCATTTGCCAGGGATCTGAAAGAACTCAAGCCACAGGAACTTTTTCCAACAAACGTTGGGTCTGGTACGTATTCAGGTCAACCGGTGATGATCCACAATACCCTTAATAATAACAACGGGCATAATGGTATTCATCAGCACGAAGAAGTGGAAGAGTCGCTGAGCATAATGGACAAAGAAAAAGAATTGATCCTGAAAGCGCTGAAAAAACATAAGGGAAAAAGAAAAGATGCGTCTTCAGATCTGGGGATCAGTGAAAGGACACTTTACAGAAAATTAAAGGAGTATGACATCAGTGAGTAGCAATCGGTATTGGCCTCATGTTTTACGCCAGGCACTGCAGGTTCTGGTAGTATGTATCGCATTCAATGCCTGCAAAATTTATTCTTTCAAAGACGTTTCTATTCCACCTCAGGTAAAAACTATCCGAATTGGATTCATAGAAAACAGGGCGCGTTATGTGGATCCGCAATTGAGTCCTCAGCTGACAGACAAACTTAAACAGAAAGTCAGCAATCAGACCAAATTGACCCAGATATTGTCTGAAAGCGCAGATTACGATGTAACTGCTTATGTTTCGGAATATAATATTACGACGGCAGGTGTATCCAATCAGGCTGCTTCTATTGACAGGCTGACGGTAACCATACATCTTGCATTGAAAAACCGTCTGTCTGATCAAAAATTAGGTACACCGGATTTTGAAACGGATATATCCAGGAATTTTGACTTTCCTGCTACGCAAAGTGTAAGTGATGCCGAAGCGAGTTTAACCCCACAGATTGTTTCTCAAATGACGGATGATTTATTCAACCGCCTATTTTCTAACTGGTAACGACGAAAATATGAACAGCGGTTTGCCATCACTTCTGGATGCGATTTTTGGAAAAGAAAATCTGGCATCGGTTTCTCTGGATGAATTATATGAATTGATCAATGAATTCCCCTCTTTTAATGCGGGCCATTTCCTGCTCTCAAAAAAACTAAAGGATCAGGATCATGCGGCCTTTGAAAAGGAAAGCATGAGGACTTCATTATACTTTCACAATGCATTCTGGTTGCAGACTCTTTTTGCCGAGGATGACGATGCGGAAACACCCGTGTATGAAAGGGAAAACGAACCCCTGATAGCAGAAGAAACAATTATTCCTTCAGCACCAGAAACGTTTGAAGAAACCCGTGATGAGCCATTCGAAGAAAACAGGGTCATGTCGTTCGATGACCTGATGTCGAAATATAATATTCAAACCAATGAACCGAATACAACCATCGCAGAAGGGCCTGCAGAGGAAATAATTGAAAGTACAACCGCAGGATCAGTAGAAAATATTATTGAAGAACCAGCGGAAGAGACCTTGGTAGAAATTGCTACAGAATCATTGGCTCCAATCGACACCCCCACTGATAACAGTGATTCCATTGAACACGAACCTGCTCATTGGACGCAGGTTTCTGCAGAAGAGAATGAAGAACCTTACCATATCGCAAAAGAAGAAAAGGAAGAACCCGATAATGGTTCACCGGTTGAAAACCCGGAGACCGAATATTCGGGAGAAATAATAAATGAATATGGAATTTTTGAAGAAGCTGTCGAAAAAAATCACGACTATGATCTCGATGCCTTTGACAAACCTATTGACAACGTTCCCTCGCATGTTGAATCAGAAAATTCCGAATTAATTAAAACGAATGAAGAAAACCATTCTTCTGAAATGGAAGAAATTACACCCGTCATTTCGGACGAAAGTGATTACGAAGCCTTCGATCGTGTTCCAAACCAGGAACCGGAACAAAAGCCAGTCATTCATTTTGATGCTAAAAATGCAGAGTCAATTGTGTTTGCACCCTATCATATGGTTGACTATTTCGCTTCACAAGGAATTAAACTTGTGCTGGAGGATCAGCCGGCAGACCATTTTGGTAAACAATTAAAGAGTTTTACAGATTGGCTGAAAGTGATGAAAAAAGTCCCTGTAAGTGCATTGTCAGAAAAGGCCGATGAAAAAGAAGCAGAAAGAATACGTCATTTTGCGGCGCACTCCATAGAAGGCAGAGATGTTCTTACAGAATCCATGGCTGAAGTGCTGGCCAAACAGGGTATGTATGAAAATGCCATTGCTTTATACCAGAAATTAAGTTTGATTTATCCCCCCAAAAGCGCTTATTTTGCGTCGAGAATTGAACAGTTAAAAGCAGCTTTACCATGATATTTTTTGTTATTCTTTTATTACTGGCCTGTGGATTGTTGGGTTTGATCATATTAGTACAAAATCCAAAGGGTGGAGGTCTTGCAGGTAACGTAGCCGGTTTTAGCAATCAGTTTATGGGTGTTAAACAAACGACGGACATACTTGAAAAAGGAACCTGGATTCTGGCAGCGGCAGTTGTGTTGCTTTGCCTTTTTTCTACGGTTTTTATTCCCAAAGCTTCTTCGAATCGTATTCGCGATGTGAAAGCATCAGCTACTCCCACAGGTCTTCCCGGTACTCCGACGCAGCAGAAATAAAACTTATTACACAATATTTTATTTAAGACCCGTATTCCAATGACGGGGTTTTTTGTTTATTTTGGTAAATAATCCCAATATAAGTGAAGAAACTGATTTTGTTCCTTGTAACCCTCATCCTACTCTGTGCTGCGGTGGGTTCCTACTTTATCTTTGGTCCGGGGACAGGTTTTAAATCTTCGAAGTACGACCTGTATATCCACACCGGTATGAACTACAAAGACCTGGATTCCATTTTTCAAAGGGACAACGTCTTCGATCATCCGTTTGTATTTAACTGGCTGGCCAAACGATCCTCTTATAACCTGTCGGTGAAGGCTGGCAAATATGAAATTCATAACGGCATGAGTCTTTGGAATATTCTGAAGATGCTTCATAATGGCAGACAAACTCCGGTAAATATTGTAATAACAAAACTGCGAACCCGCGAAGATCTCGCCGGGCTTGTTGGAAGAAAACTCGAATGCGATTCTGCTTCGTTTATGCGATTCCTGAATAATTTCGATACGCTGAAAACTTACGGGCTGGATACGAATACTGTGATGACCATGATTTTCCCAAACACGTATACTTATTACTGGAACACCTCACCTTCCAGAATATTCAAAAAAATGGAACTCGCCGCGCAGGCATACTGGACGCCCGAAAAATTGCAATTGGCTTCGGATCACCATCTTAATCGAATCACTGCATATATTTTAGCGTCCATTGTGGAAGAAGAAACTACACGAAAAGATGATAAACCCAAAATTGCAAGCGTTTATCTCAACAGGATCGCTACCGGAATGCGTTTGTCGGCTGATCCGACGGTCAAATTTGCACTCAGACGTTTCGATTTGAAAAGAGTATACGAAAAATATTTGCTGGTAGAATCGCCTTACAACACGTATCTGAATGCCGGATTGCCACCCGGACCCATCTGCACTCCTTCTATGGAATCGATGGATGCTGTTCTGAACGCTCCTGAAACGAACTATTTATATTTTGTGGCCAAGCCTGATTTTTCGGGTTATTCCAATTTCGCAGAGACGTACCCGGAACATATGAAGAATGCAAAAGAGTATCAAAAGTCACTGGATGAACAGATGAAGATTGGACAGCAGTCAAAAGGTATCCAATGACCACGATAGATCGGATAATAAAATCCTCACCCCCCTACCGCTATGTGTCATTAAAAAGTAAATCGGTATTTCTGCCCGGATTTCAGGGATTGCCTTTGTATGATGTGGTTGTTTTTTTCAGGAACCAGGTGAAAAAAGTGGGTCTCAACGACAGGGCCCGGTCCATTGCATTCAGTTTTCTAATGGCCATACCAGCCGCCATGATATTCCTTTGTACACTGATCCCCTACCTGCCCGTTTCAAAAAAAATTATAAAACAATTACTCCTGTTGACAAAAGAAATTACTCCCAATCAAAATACTTATTTACTTGTCTATAATTTTCTAAATGATTTTTTAACCAAACAGCGTGGCGGACTTTTGTCATTCGGTTTGGTTGTGGCATTATATTATGCTTCCAATGCGATGATTGGCCTTATGCAATCATTCAACAGATCACTTACGACTTACAAGCCCAGGAATTTTTTAATTAAACGGCTGGTTGCTGTCCGGCTTACCCTTGTCATGATTTTACTCCTTATAGGATGTGTTTTAATACTGGTAACACAGAATGAACTGCTGAGTTATGTATTCAAGGTATTTAATATACACAGAAGCTCTATGCGGGGCGTTATCAGATCTCTCAGGTGGGTGGTGATCATTCCGTTGTTTTATTTTACGATTGCATTTATATACAAACATGCCCCGGCAATTAAAGAAAAATGGGGTCTGATTTCTCCGGGGACCACCCTGGCGACCACACTCATGATCTTACTGACTTTTATTTTTTCTTTCTGGGTGAATAAATTTGGCACTTACAACAAAGTATATGGTTCAATTGGTACCATCCTGATTCTGATGATCGTAATATATTTCAACGCTTTGATTTTATTGATTGGATTTGAATTGAATGTAAGTATTTATTCTTTACAGCAAAAAACAGATAAAAGGGGAAAATCCGGCAGCTAAAAATCGCTATTCAAACTCCATCGTTTCCACAAATTGTTTAATTCCATATCCGGTAATTTGATTTCATCATAGTGAGCTGCCTGTTGTTTTTGACGGAACGCCTCATACAAACTAACCGCACAGGCAACAGAAATATTCAGCGACCGGATCATTCCCACCTGTGGTATAATAAAATTTCCGTCGGACAGAGTTCGGATTTCTTCACTAACGCCTTCATGTTCATTTCCAAAAACCAGCGCCACGGGGTGTGAAAAATCAATTTCATACAATGAGATGGCAGTTGAAGAAAGATGTGTTGTTAATATGAGTGGAAAATTCTTTCTCAATTCGGCGAAACATAAGGAAGCATCATTGAATTCATGGATACTGAGCCATTTGGCCGCACTGCTGCTGCTCCTGGCACCCCATTTTTTATGACGTCCGATTTTAGTATTTAAAATATAAATATCCTGCACACCCACTGCATCACAGGTTCGCATGACAGCGGAAATATTATGGGGGTCGAAAACGTTTTCCATAACAACCGCCAGATCATTCTGACGTTTGTTCAACACATTTTTTAATCGTTGTTCTCTTTCGGGAGTCATTTTGATTTGGTTGACGGTTGACGGTTGACGGTTGACTGTTGACTGTTGACTGTTGACAGCACTAATTCGTGAAATGCAATTTAAGAAGCGTTAAGCTTTTGGCCTTGAGCTTTAAGCTTAAGTATTTTTTCCCTGTAACATGGGAACGAATGAGAAGTCATCGAAAATCTCTTCGTACATTTTCCCTGACTCGTCTTTATGAATTCTGATCATTTGTTGAATTTTTCCTTCGCCAACGGGCACGACCATCTTACCACCCAATTTCAGCTGATCTACTAATTTTTCCGGGATTACCGGAGCGGCGGCAGTGATAATGATTTTATCAAAAGGAGCATAGGTAGGAAGACCCTGATAGCCATCACCAAAGAAATAATGGATACCGGGGAATTTTTGCAGATAGGTAAATTTCCTGTTTTGGTCGTACATTAGTTTTTGTCTCTCAATGGTATAAACCTGTGCTCCCAACACTGCAAGAACAGTGGCCTGATATCCGCTTCCCGTACCAACTTCAAGTATTTTCTCGTGAGGCTTTACATCTAACAACTGCGTTTGATACGCCACTGTATAGGGTTGCGAAATGGTTTGTCCTTCCGCTATCGGAAAAGCGCGGTCTTCATAAGCAATCTGATCAAAGGCAGAATCAATGAAATAATGTCTGGGAATTTCAAGCATTGCCTGCAGTACCCGCTCGTCTGTGATGCCCTTTTTCCTGATGAGCTCTACGAGTTGTTTTCTCAGACCCTTATGTCTGTACGAATCAGATAACAGCTTCATATCTGCAAGATAATAGAAGAATTTTTTACATTACGTCTTTTCATTTGTAACTTTTCGCTCCAATCTTAGGTTCATATAAATTATTTCTCATGAAGTCGATTGCTTCCGCACAACTTTCCCTGATGATGTTCCTTGAATATTTTATCTGGGGATCCTGGTACGTAACCATGAGTACCTACATGGCAAACAATTTACATTCCAGCGGGGTTCAGATCGGAGCTGCATATAGTGCCCTGGCTATAGCAACCATGATTTCTCCTTTTATAGTGGGGTTGATAGCAGACAGGTATTTTGCGGCGCAAAAGATCATGGGCTTTTTACATTTGCTGGGAGCAGTGCTGCTCTTTCTGGCATCTACTGTAACCATGAATGGTCCTTTTTACTGGATTATATTATTCTACTCGCTCCTGTATATGCCAACGATTGCGCTGTCGAACAGCATTGCTTTTAATCAGATGAGTGATCCCGGAAAACAATTTCCCTGGATCAGGGTTTTTGGAACGCTTGGGTGGATCGCAGCCGGATTAATGATTGGGAAATTGCAATGGGAAAAAACCGGTCAGATCATCAATACATTTTATCTCGCTGCCGGCGCTTCTGCCTTGCTTGGATTGATCAGTTTCTTTTTGCCGAACACTCCGCCGAAAGCGGCTGCCTCTAATAATTCCGCGGCCAAAGCGCTTGGAACGGAGGCATTTGTTTTATTTAAAAACAGGTCCTATTTAATATTTTTTATTGCCGCCATCCTCGTATGTATTCCACTTTCTTTCTACTATGGTTTCGCCAACGCATTCCTGAATGAAATTGGTATGCAGGGCGCCGCTTCAAAAATGATATTGGGACAGATCTCAGAAGGTGTTTTCATTTTGGCAATCCCCTTTCTCTTTAATCGCATCGGTGTGAAGAATATGTTGCTCATGGGCATGGTGGCCTGGATACTGAGATATATTTGCTTTGCTTATGGCAATGTAGACGCCAATTTGTGGATGTTGTATGCTGGTATCATATTACACGGAGTTTGTTATGATTTCTTTTTTGTGACCGGTTACATGTATACAGAAAAAAAAGCAGGGGCAGCCATCAAAAATGCAGCACAGGGCTTATTCACCTTTGCAACGTACGGTGTGGGTATGTTTATAGGCACCTGGTTTTCCGGGTTTGTCGTAGACAGTCATGTTACTACGGGGGGGCATGAATGGACAAAAATCTGGTTCGTGCCTGCGTATATCGCGCTGGGTGTCGTGATTTATTTTCTTCTTTTCTTTAAGGAAAACAGATCTTCAGACAGCCTTCGTGTTTCGGGTTAACTATTTTTTATTTTAAAATAAGATTATGAGAATTGCCATGTTAGGATCCGGCTTTATCGGAAGGTTTTATGCAGAATCCATCCAGGGTCAGCGTACCCGTGATCGGATTATCAGTATTTATTCCAGAAGGGAGGAATCAGCGAAAAAATTTGCTTCAGATTATGGGTGTAAACACTGGACTATAGATATGGAGGAAGCGATTGCAAATCCTGAAGTGGAAGTTGTTTGTATTTCACTTCCAAATAATCTGCACGAAGCAGCTGTACTTTTATGTTGCAAGCATAAAAAAGCAGTTATAACTACCAAACCGTTGGGACGAAATGCGCTCGAAGCAAAACGTATGCTGGAGGCTGCAGAAAAAGCGGGTATATTTAATGGCTATCTCGAGGATCTCGTATACACGCCTAAGTTTTTGAAAGCGTTGGAAAGCGTTAAAAATGGCGCGCTCGGCAGAATACTCTGGTCTAAGTCAAGGGAAACACATCCTGGCCCGCACAGCGACTGGTTCTGGGACCTCGAGCAGGCCGGTGGTGGTTGTATTCTGGATTTAGGTTGTCATTGTGTGGAAATAGGCAGAAACTTTATAGGCAAGGATATTAAACCTGTTGAAGTGATGTGCTGGGCAGATACACAGGTTAAACCCATCGAAGCCGAAGACCATGCTATTGGCCTCGTTAAATATGAAAACGGAGCAATCGGGCAATTTGAAGTCAGCTGGACTTTCCGGGGTGGATTGGACTTACGCGACGAAGTGATGGGTACTGAAGGAACGATCTGGATAAATAATTTTCTAAGGACAGGTTTTGAAATGTTTACCACAGGAAAAGGCGCCGATTATGTGGCAGAGAAAGCCGAATCCAATTCAGGATGGTTGTTTCCGGTAGGAGACGAATTAAACGATCTTGGATATAATCACATGTTCACCGATATGTTTAATGCCATAGAAAAAGGAACCACACCCAAAGAAACGTTCTATGACGGATATGTGGTGAATGCGGTGTTGGACGCATCCTATAAATCTGCGAAAACAAAACTTTGGGAACCAGTGGTCCTGGATATATGGCGCGGACAAACGGGTCTGTCAAAGCCCAGCAATCTTGTGGAATATGACGCTGAACATTATTTAATCAAAGAAGAAATGACCCACTACGGCGCCAAGAAACTGATCCTTAAAAACAAGAAAAGCGGGGTTATCAGTGAACGGATTCTTTAAGTCTCCGACTTCCTTAGCGGTTATTGAACGGCCGATGGTCTCTCTTTGGTGTCTCTGAATCCGAGAGACCAAAGAGAGACCAAAGAGAGGTTTCCGAGAGACCAAAGAGAGAAAATAAACATTCGTCACCGGCGACAGAGACTTTCGTCACAGCTCTTATAGGAATTCGTCACATGCTGCGGATTCAAAGATTCAGTTTAGTTTCAAATCTGCAATGATTGCGTCTATCCTTTCCTGCAATAAACTATTTACCGTATGAAATGAAGAGCGGCTGTTCAATTTCTCGTTGACACTGAAATAGAATTTTATTTTGGGTTCGGTACCTGAGGGACGTGCTGAAATTTTACTTCCGTCACTTAAAATGAATTGAAGCACATTGCTTGTGGGAAGCATTATTTTCCAGGTTTCTCCAGTTTTTAAATTGGTTCCCAGGCTGATCTGATAATCCAGCAAATGCACCACATCGGACCCATTAATAGTTAATGGTGGTTTATTCCTGTAAGCTGACATCATATCGGCAATTTGTTTTTGTCCATCCATTCCTTTTTTAGTAATTGATATGAGCGATTCTTTATAAAAACCAAACTGGAGATACAGATCTATCAATTTATCATAGAGCGATTTTCCTTTATTTTTTTCATACGCTGCCATCTCACAAAGTATGGCCACTGCACTAACTGCATCTTTGTCACGCAGCTTGTCTCCTATCATAAGTCCATAACTTTCCTCCCCTCCTATTACATAGTTTTCTGTTTTTTCTTTCTCTTTAATTAATTCTGCGATCCATTTAAATCCCGTGAGCACGTTATAACAGTGAATATGAGATTGCCGGGCAATCTCATCTATCATATCAGTGGTTACAATGGTTTTTACTACCATGTCGTTGGGTTGTGCTATGCCCTTTTCTTTTCTCGCTTCGATCAAATAATTAAATGCAAGAACAGCCGTTTGATTGCCATTCATCAGTACCCACTCACCCTTATCATTTTTAATACCTATTCCCACGCGGTCTGCATCGGGGTCTGTGCCCAACAAAATATCTGCGTCTATTTCTCTTGCTTTTTTCAGCCCTAAAGCCATCGTCTCTTTTTCTTCCGGATTTGGAAAAGCTACTGTTGGAAAATTTCCATCAGGATTGGTTTGCTCATCCACCACATGCACATTGCTGAATCCAAATCGTTGTAATACTTCCGGCACCAGTTTTATTCCAGTACCATGTATCGGAGTGTACACAATACACAGATTGTGTTGCCTTTCGATAATTTCGGGATAAACAGAAAGATTTTTTACCATACTGATATAAGCTTCATCCATTTCCTTTCCAATCATGGTGATATGGGATTCACCTCCAGTCCATTTAACTTCTTCAACCGATCCTATTTTTTCAACCTCCTTAATTACATTATGGTCATGAGGCGGTACAAGTTGTCCCCCATCATTCCAATAAGCTTTGTACCCGTTATACTCTTTTGGGTTGTGCGATGCAGTACAAACCACTCCTCCCTGACAACCCAAAAAACGTATGGTAAAACTTAATTCGGGAGTTGGACGCAGCGACTGGAAAAGGAAAACTTTTATTCCGTTTGCAGCAAATACTTTTGCAGAAGTTTCAGCAAAAAATCGGCTGTTGTTACGGCTGTCGTGTGCAATTGCCACTTTTACCAAATGATTGGGAAACGATTTCAGTAAATAATTGGCATAACCCTGCGTGGCCATGCCTATAGTATATTTATTGATCCTGTTGGTACCTACACCCATCACACCCCTCAGTCCGCCTGTTCCAAATTCAAGATTCTGATAGAAACAATCAATCAATTCATCGGGATTTTCTTTCTGAAGTCGAATAATCTCATCTTTAGTGTCCTGATCATAATTTCCATTTAACCAATTATTCACTTTGGACAGAATCACCGCATCCATAAAACTTGCTTTAAATTTGAACCTAAGATATTGATTTTTAAATGAATCAAAACCTTGTTTTCTTTTACGACAAAATAAAATTATTGTTGATTGGCTGAGATTTTATCGGGTAATAAATGGAGACGTCTTGCCGCAAGACTCCTGATCATTTGTTTTTTTCTAATCAGTTCCCTCAGTGGAATTGCACAGGATTTGTTTCTGCCTCCGAGTATGACATACCAGCCGGACAGACTAAAAACGGTTATCATCAGTGAAGTTGCAACCGGTGTGGTGATATCCGCAGGACTTTATTTTCTATGGTACCGAAAGCACCCAAGAAGCCATTTTCATTTTTTTAATGATAACGGAGAATGGCTTCAGATGGACAAAGCGGGTCATGCTACAACTGCTTACAATATTGGGGCCATTCAGTATGATCTGATGCGCTGGTGCGGAGTAAAAAATGATGCGTCCATAGCAGTAGGTGGTTTAACTGCCATCGGATATATGTCAATCGTAGAAGTATTGGATGGATTTTCTTCAAAATGGGGATTCTCCACGGGGGATATGATCGCAAATATTTTTGGTGCAGCACTTTTTGCAGCGCAGCAAAAAGGATGGGATCAACAAAGGATTTCATTAAAATGGTCGTTTCATAGTTCTCCATTTGCTCAGTATTATCCAGCAGAACTAGGAGAAAATTTTCTTTCCAGAATGCTGAAAGATTATAACGGACAAACGTATTGGCTCTCATTTAATATCGCTTCTTTTTTGCCCGCAAATTCAGGATTTCCATACTGGCTGAATATGAGTCTTGGATATGGAGCAGAAGGGATGATTGGAGCCAGGTCAAATCCTGCATCTATCAATGGGAAAGCCATACCGGAATTTCAAAGATTCAGAAAATTTTATTTTGCGCCGGATGCAAATCTGTTCAGTATTCCTACGAATTCGTCTGTTTACAATGCAACAGCCTATCTAACTAAATTCTCGAAAATACCGGCCCCAGCGCTGGAATGGAGTAAAATTAAAGGGTTTCGATTTATACCGTTTTACTACTAAAGACCCTGCAATCCTTTATAACGTTCCCTTTACAAAAAGTTTAATACTTTTGGAAGGCTAATTACCGGTGCCCTGCCCTATTTATCCCTATACCATGAGCAGCTATTTATTGCTTCGAAATAATAAGGAATCAGGTCCTTTTACATTTGATGAGATCAAGGGAATGTCCTTAAAATCTTACGACCTTTTATGGATAGTGGGAAAAAGTGCTTCGTGGCGTTATCCAGGTGAAATAGATGAAATTAAATCATTCGCACCGCCTGTGCCCGATCAAATGGCAGATCTTTTCAGGCCTGTTAATAAAGAGAATTCAAATACAATCTCTAAAGAATCCAATGTTCAGAAAACAAATCCAGCTAAAACTGTCTACGTAAATTTTCCTGCGGAGAAAAAACAGGCAGCTATCGTCAGGGAAAGAATAGTTGCCGATCAGGAACTTTCACAGAAACAGGAACCTCCATTTGATTTCTCGGACATTTACAAAAAGAGCCAAAGTAAACCCGTTGTTCTTTCAGGAAAAATACTATGGATAAGTACAATCGTCCTATTATTTGGTGCAGGTCTGCTAACGGGATTTTTCATCTCTGATCGTAGAAAATATTTCTCAAAAGATGAAATTCATTCGCAAACTGTGAATCCCCAGCAGCCCGTTTTGATATCAAATACCAAAGAAATTCAAACTCCTGTAAAAACCCAGGGAATTGATAACAAAACGAATGGCACAAATCCTTCCATGCCAGATTTTTCAAAAATTGCAAGTACCGGTTTTGGGAAAACTGCTGGCAATTCCCGGAAAAAGAACTCAATTGGTATCGTTTCCAAAAAGGATTCAGTTGTTGCTCAGGACGTTCTTATCTCAACACTCAATCTGAACGACAGTCTGAAAAAAAATGCTGCAAACAAATCTGAATTACTGTATCAAAAAATAAAAGCACATCCCGAAAACTTTTTGAATCTCGTTACTGGAAGGTATTCCACAGGTGTATTCGGGGGCATTTCAAGTTTTACAGTAACCGTTACGAACAACGCTTCGATACTACTGGATCAGGTTATCGTAAGCATAGATTATATCCAAAACAATGAGAAAACTTTTAAAACGGAGAGCTTGTATTTTAATGGACTGGAACCTGGTGAAACCGTTACGTTAAAGGCACCCAAAAGTTCCAGAGGAGTAAAAATTACTACCAGAATGCAAGTTTTAATTGCCGCATCATCTGAAACCAGCAACCCCAATTAGTAAAGGGTTAACAATCTTTTCATTCCATATTTACTCCCTATTCATTCATTGGCATAAAAGTTGAAATTCAGTAGGTATTCCATCCTGTGCAATTCCTATTGCCAATTATCCTCCTTGTTTTCGGTATGTAGATATTTTTCACTGACTCAATAGAATGTAGATGCGAAGAGGATTTTTAGAACTCTGCCTCATCATTGTGGTGGTTATTGGAATTCATGCAGAACGACTACTGCATAACGGGTCTGTGGTTGGCAGTATTTCCCCTGCAATGGCTTCTCCCTCCGTGATAGCAGTTCGCGGAAATGATTCAATAAAAGTCAACAGTCGAAATGGACATTTTGGAGTTGACTTACAACCTGGCGATTGGAAATTAATTTTTGCGGTAAGAAATGTCAGCGGCTCGCCCACTGAAAAAAAGGTTCAGGTGCTGGAGGGACAAAGAATCAATCTGGGTGAAATCAGACTAAACGAATAATTTTTCTGTCATAAATGGATCTTTCTGCTGATAACATATCGGAGGAATTGTTCTATTATTGGATATGAAAAGCATTGTGTTATTCGGGGCGGGAAAGTCTGCAACCTGCCTGATAGACTATCTTACACATGTCTGTGAAAAAAAGGAATGGATATTAACCGTTGCCGACGCCAATGTATTGGTTTTGAAGGAAAAACTAAGGCCCTCCCAGGCCGTCTTTCCTGTGCAACTCAATGTTGAAAATTCAGAAGAGAGAACAGAGCTGATTAAGTATGCCGATCTGGTTATATCGTTACTACCTCCTGCACTTCATATTTTAATTGCCCGCGACTGTATATACCATTTAAAGAACCTGCTTACGGCTTCTTACGTTGACGATGATATAAGGGGACTTGCATCTCAAATAAATGAAAGGCAATTATTTTTTCTCTACGAAACAGGTCTTGATCCGGGAATAGATCACATGAGTGCCATGCAAATCATCCATCGAATACATCATGAAGGTGGTGAGATTCAAACATTTCGTTCACACACGGGGGGGTTGGTGGCGCCTGAGAGTGACGATAATCCATGGCATTATAAAATCAGCTGGAATCCGGGCAATGTAGTTAAAGCCGGTTCTGCAGGGGCAATATTTAAGGAATCCGACAAGATCATAAAGGTTGCTTATCAGGACATTTTTCGAAATCCAGGCCTGGTTGAAATAAAACCGATTGGAAATTTCGCCTGGTATCCCAACAGAGATTCACTTTCCTATATTCCTGTTTACGGTTTGGAATCGGCTCACAGTTTTATCAGAACCACCCTGCGTCATCCGGATTATTGTACCGGATGGCAGAACCTTGTAAGCGCAGGCCTTACAGGTGACGAAGTACCCATACCCGATTCAGTAAAAACAATTTCCGACTGGGGCAAACCTTTACTGCCGTATATAACTGACGCAAATAGATATCTTTATGAGCAACTGGGAATTTTCAGTGGAGATTCTTTGCCTGCAGGTGCTCGGACTTCTGCAAGAATCCTTCAAACCCTTCTTGAAAAAAACTGGAAGATGAAGGATACTGACAGGGATATGATTTTAATGCTGCACGAATTCGAATATGAATTGAACAATCAACATCACATTTTAAAAAGCAGTCTTATCGTCAAAGGCGAAAATGCATTCAGAACGGCCATGGCCAGGACGGTTGGATTACCATTGGGGATCTCTGCTAAACTGATTCTAGAAAATAAAATGAATTTAAAGGGCCTGCACATTCCTATCATACAGGAAATTTACGAACCTGTTATGAAGGAGCTATCGTTACATGGAATCCAGTTTGATGAAGAATTTATTTAACTTCCAGATGCTGTGTATACAATGTTTTGTATTGTATATCCCGAAAAATTAAAATGTACAAACCGCGGCGTAAATAAAGTGTGTAATAGCCTTTCCCTGTTAAGAAATAAGTCTGGTCAGCCGGTACTACCTGTCCGGGTATTGATCCGAAAGATTCAAACTGATAGTATGCCTGCACCAGGAAAATATTTCTGTTGGTTGCCTTCACCGAGACTGGCTGCCTGCGATCGGCAAGGGATAGCCAGGTTGGCCTCGCGTAACTGTATACTGTTTTTGGATGAATTACAGTAAGGTCATACAAAGTAGTACCGGTAACATTTACTGGTTCATCGTTGTCGAGCGGAATGGAAGGAGATGAAACTGGAAATTTGTCCAGGTAGGCGTTATAAAAAGATTTGCCAAAAGAGAAATTACTTTCTTCGCACATATCTGTCTGATCGATTGTCAGCGGATTGATTCCGGTCATTCTTTTAAACGCCATCCCCATCGGAATGAAATCAGGTGTTGTGCTTTTTTCTGCTATATGCCCATAGCTCGCATACACAAATATTTTCGCCTGCGGATCAGTTTTTAAAATGTTGGCAATATTAAGTGCCTGGATGGAATCACGTTCCGTAGGTGTATGTTGTGCAGCCAGCGGGTCCTCGTACGCAACTAATTTAAAACCGAGTTCCAGAGCGAGCCTTATCATTTCACCTGCTACGGGTTCTGTCGCGAAATGACCTGTCTTGTAAGTGAGTTTCGTGAGCTCCTGGTCTGGCATGGGATTCAGCATTTCCATTGCCAGATAGCGGAAGCCTCTTTTATACAAATCATCGAGTAACGAATAGGCGAAAGCACGGTGCAATGGTTTGTTATACGCTTCGTTGAGCATGATAACGGTATAATTCGGTGCTATATAGCTTATAAATCTTCGGGCGTCTACATTTTTAATATTCTTCAACAGTTGAATATTCTTGCCTATCTGTCTTTTTTCAACATCAGTAACGCGTGTTGTATCCGATTTATCCTGGTATTCCAATGCTGCTTCGTAGTCACCCACAAATGATACCGATTGACTCAATAGATCAAAATACACAGGCTCTGAAAATTTGCCCGAGAATTTATTGCTGTCGCCAAGTAACTGATAAATTGGATAGAGATAATGCAGATTATTGCCAACTATCAAGTGCAAGTCATCAAAACCGGTATCGAACGCATTGGGTTTTACTTTGGTAACGTAGTTTTGAATGTCTGCCAACGACGGGTTCGGTTGCGCTATAGCGCACAGAATGGAACAAATGAAAGACAACAGACAAACAATTTTTTTTTTCATGCTTATAATCCGGATTCCATACCTCCCATTTTTAAAATGATTTTCCATTCATCTTCTGTAACTGGTTGCACAGACAAGCGGCTTATACGAACGAGTGCCATGGAAGCGAGTTTTTTTTCCTTTTTAATTTGATCAAGACTAACGGGTTTCACCAGTTTTTTTAAAGGTTTCAGGTCTACTGCAAACCATGCATCATCTGTGCTGGTGGGATCGGGATATGCTTCCTTAACTACTGAAGCAATGCCTACAATTTCAGTTCCTTTGTTGCTGTGATAAAAGAAAACCTCATCTCCCTTTTTCATGGATTTCAAATGAAGACGTGCAGCGTAATTCCGGATCCCATCCCAGCGAGTATGTTTATCTTTTACTAATTGATCCCAATTATACACTTCGGGTTCTGATTTAATAAGCCAATAAGCCATTGATTAAAAAATTATTGGATGCCAAAGGTAAGGCTTAACCTACAACGCCTGACTGGCGTAGACGTTGAATTGAAAACGGAACGTTAAAAAATGAAACATTTCAACCCGGTTATTTCAGAACTGGTTTTTCGAAGCATCCATCATAAAAAAATATTCGTATATACTGTTAGGCTGGCAACAGTCTAAACTTTTGCGACAGGTTGTTTTAAGGTCACCACCCGCCTGCCCCTATGGCACGGAGGGTGGTTTTTTATTACCAGCCGCTGCTTAGAACGTCTGCAATATGTAGTGTTTTTAAAGGAAGTCCCTTATGATGTATGTAGCCGTCCAGATGCATTAAGCAGGAAAGATCGGTGGAAATCATATACTCCGCCCCTGTTTTTAGTGCATGATTTACTTTCTGATCAGCCATTGCAAGAGAAATCGATTCAAACTTAACGGCAAAGCTTCCTCCGAAACCACAACATGTTTCCACGTCTTCCATTTCTATCAGCTCAAGACCTTTCACCTGGGATAATAATTTTCTGGGTTCAGTTTTTATTTTACATTCTCTTAAAGCGGCGCATGAATCGTGATAGGTTGCCTTCCCCAATAAGCTGGCGTTAAAATTTTCGAAATGTAAAACATTCACAAGGAAATCAGAAAATTCAAAAATCCTCTTACCCATATTTTTTACTTCCTTGTTATGGGAAGAATCAATAAATAATTCGGGATAATAATTTCTGACAAAACCGGTACAGGATGCGCTGGGTGAAACGATATAATCGGTGCCGGCAAAATCTTTAAGGAATTTTATGCAAACTTCCTTTGCGTCTTCTCGAAATCCCGCATTGAAAGCAGGTTGACCACAACAGGTTTGTTCTTCGTTATATTGAACCGTACAGCCCGCTTTTTCCAATACCCTGATCATATTGAATGCTGTGTCAGGGTAAAGCTGATCAACGAAACAGGGTATGAAAAGCTGGATATTCAAGGGAATTTAAATTAAATAGAACGCGAAAATGAAATCATTTTAATGGCAGCATCGGCAGCTTCTTCTCCTTTGTGACCATGTATTCCTCCGATCCTTTCTTTCGCCTGTTCAGTATTATTTACAGTTAACACACCAAATATAACCGGGACCGGCAGTTGAAGATTCAAACTGGCGATTCCGTTGGTTACGGCATCGCATACGTATTCAAAATGTGGCGTATCGCCTTTGATTACACAGCCCAGTGCAATGAATGCCTCTGGTTTTTTCTTTTTTGTTTTGTTCCAAAAACTTTTTATTGCAAATGGAATTTCAAATGCACCCGGAACCTGAAAATCGAGAAAGCTGATGTTGTTTTTATCCAGAATCTTTTTACAGCCTGCAAATAATTCATCTACAATAAGAGCATTCCACTCCGTTCTGAATACAACAACCGATGCATTTTTTAATTTCGCTGGTGCATTTTTCGATTTCCCGGACGAGGACATGCTTGATTATTTAACGATTCCCAGTCTTGCCAGATAACGGTCAATATCGAATCCACGCGGTGATCCCGGATATTTTGTTTTTATCATTTCGTACATGGCAATGGCGTCCTGACTCCTGCCCATACTTTCGTAAAGATATCCTGCACGGAAAAGATATTCTGGAGAAATAACCTGGTCCTCTTCGAAATAGGTTCCGGCTTTTTTGTATTGTTCGGCCGCTTCATCCTTTTTATTCAGTTCTGAATAAGCATCACCTAAAAGTCCGTAGGCTTTTGCCTGTACCTGAACAGCGGACGTCTTAAAGTCTTTCAGATATTTAACGGCATTGTTGAAGTCACCGAGTTTCAGATAACAGCTACCTGCATAAAACGATGCCAGGTCCGCAGCTTTGGTGCCACTATAACGTGAAACAATCTTTACAAATCCTGCATTTACTGCATCACCGTTTAAAGCAAGTCGAATGGAATCCGCACGAAAATATTCTTCTGCACGAAACATCGCTTCCGACGCCTGTTTTTCCTTTGGCTCAAGAATGTATTGTTTGTACCCGAAATATCCAAGGATTAAAATCAGTACCGATGCCAAACCTATAGCCGACTTTCTGCCATAATTATCCTGGAAATGTTTCCATTTGTCAACCGGCGAAACTTCATTTTCTAAATGCTCACGATTTTTAATATCACTCATGTCTGCGAATTATGAAACAGGGTTACTGTTTTTTCAGTCTTTAATAAATGGATAATGCTGATCGATATAAATGTCCTTATATACTTCATCGTCATTAGGAATCGGTGATTCCTCAGCAAATTTCACGGATGCTGCAACGGTGTCTGCCACCCGTTTGTTAATAGCATCCAGCTCAGCCTGTGTGGCGAATTTTTTTGAAAGTATGGTATCGGCAACCTGTGCAATAGGATCTCTCTGTTTATATTCTTCCACTTCCTCTTTGGTTCTGTATTTCTGAGGATCTGAAATGGAATGCCCTTTGTAACGGTATGTTTTAATTTCGAGCAGTGTAGGGCCGCCACCTTCCCGGGCTCTTTTTATAGCTCTTGAAACGCCTTCGTGCACGGTTTCCGCACTCATTCCGTCGATCGAGTCGCCCGGCATATCGTACCCGTCAGCCAGTTTATAAATGTCTACTACATTGGAAGTTCTTTCCACTGAAGTACCCATCGCATAATTATTATTTTCGCAAATAAAAATCACTGGAAGTTTCCAAAGCATGGCCAGATTAAATACCTCGTGCAGTATTCCCTGTCTGGCGGCACCATCTCCGAAAAATGTCAAAACAACATTATCTGTTCCTTTATATTTTTCAGCGAAAGCCAAACCGGCGCCCGTACCAATCTGCGCGCCAACGATTCCATGACCACCAAAAAACTTCACATCAACGCCGAAAAAATGCATGCTCCCACCCTTCCCTTTGGCAGCTCCTGTAGATTTTCCGTACAATTCTGCCATACAGGCATTGGCGCTGATTCCTTTTGACAAGGCAAGACCGTGGTCACGATACCCCGTAATGAACGGGTCATCCGGGCGGCTGGCCGTCATACACCCTGCGGCAATGGCTTCCTGACCAACATAGGCATGGAAAAATCCTCGGATTTTTCCCTCCATTTTGTACTTTTCTTCGGCCATTTGTTCAAATTGCCTGATCAGCTGCATGAGTTCGTACCAGTATAAGTAGGTTTCTTTGGAAAACTTGGTAGCCACTTACGTAAATTTGAATTGTACCTGCCGAAACGGCCAAGGCGGGGCAAAGATAAGGGGTAAACTGGAATTTTTGATTGTGAAAAAATCCAATGAAGTCTCTTGAATAAATCCGACCCTTTAGACCTAATTTGATTCCTCAATCTGAAAACTTCATGTTATTTCTCAGGGATATTTTGATCACCCAATACAAAAATTACCTTCAGCAGCACTTTACTTTTAACAAACCGATTATCGGCATTTTTGGGAATAACGGCGTCGGGAAAACCAATCTGCTGGACGCCATATATTATCTGAGTTTTACGCGCAGTTATTTTTTTAAATCAGATTTGCAAAACGTACATCACGGAAAATCAGGATTCCGTATTGAGGGCAGATTTGAAGCAGATCATACCAATCAAAACGTCGTTTGCATTCTTCGTGAGTCGGGGAAAAAAGAGGTATTTCTGAATGACGAAATGTATCAGCGCCTCTCAGGGCATATAGGAAAATTTCCCTGCGTTATCGTAACGCCCGACGACGCAAGAATTATCACAGAAGGCAGTGACGAAAGAAGGAGATACACAGACGCGCTGCTTTGCCAGATGGATCCGCTATATCTTCAGCACTTGATAGAATATAACAGGCTTTTGCAGCAAAGGAACCAGCTGCTTCGTTCCCTGGCAGAACGCATTTCTACTGAACGCAGTTTGTTAGACGTTTATGACGCCCAACTGCAGCGTCCCGGCACCTATATTTTTGTGAAAAGGCAGCTTTTTTTCCAGGATATACTACCCTCCATCAAAACTATTTATAACTACCTGGCTGGTTCAGATGATGGTCTGCAACTTTCTTATCAAAGCGATTTATTGAGCAGTCCTTATGCTGAACTTCTTCACACTTCCAGAGATAAGGATCTGATGCTGCAACGTACACATGCAGGAATTCACCGGGATGATATTGACATCCGTCTTAATGGTCAGCCCTTTAAAAATATAGCGTCTCAGGGGCAGCGCAAAAGCCTGCTTTTTGCTATGAAACTTGCTGAATATGAATTGTTAAAAAAAACAAAAGGATTCGCACCTATACTGTTACTCGACGATGTTTTTGAAAAGCTGGATGCGGGAAGAATGCATCATTTGCTCGCAAGGGTCTGCGGACCGGGAAACGGTCAACTTTTTATAACAGATACTCATGGTGACAGAATCAGGGATCATCTGAATAATTTATCTGCTGATTACGCATTAATTGGTTTATAATAAATGGTTTAAGGTTAATAGATTTCCCAAGTGCCATAAACAATAAACCATATACCTTTACCGCATGAGTGAATATTCAATGGCCGAAGCCATGCGACAGTTTCTAAAACAGAGTCGTTTGAAAGGCAATGTACTCGCACTCCAGATTACAGAAGTCTGGGAAGAAATTATGGGAAAAACGATTGCCCGATATACGGATAAAATTGAAATTCACGGAACCACATTGTACATTCAGACAGCAGTTGCACCGTTGAAACAGGAACTTGTTTACAAAAAAGAAAAGATAAAAGAAAGAGTCAACGAAGCTTTGGGAGAAAATCTCATCAAAGAAGTAGTCATTAAATAGGTCACTGCTGTTTTTGAGGTTAAAAATTTCCATTATGATCCGACTCTGGGATCAACGACACGATACAGCCAGTCTGCCAGCATGTTCACAGTTACGAAGAAAAAAGAAGTTACCAGAACAGATCCCATCACGACGGGAAAGTCGAGTTTGGACAATGCATCAACCGTCATTTTCCCGATACCATTCCATCCAAAAATATATTCTACAAAAAAAGCTCCTGCAAGTAATTCCGCAAACCAGCCAGTGATGGCCGTGATTACGGGGTTCAGGGCATTTCTCAAAGCATGACGCCATATTACCTGTCTTTGCGCTAGTCCTTTTGCATATGCCGTTCTGATATAATCCTGATTTAATACATCCAGCATGGAGCCCCTAGTCAATTGAGCGATAATGGCCATCGGTCGTATGCCTAACGTTAAAGCGGGTAAAATAGCATTCTGCAGTTGCCATTGTCTGCCGGTAAAAGGATCGGTTTCAAACAATGTTCCGGTCATCTGGAGACCAGTGTATCGATTTAAAACAAACCCAAAAACATATGCAATAACAATGCTCATGAAGAATGATGGCGCGGATATCCCAAGTACGCTGGTAAATATCGCTGTTGTATCCACCCAGGTATCTTTTTTTAAAGCAGCCAGAATTCCCAGCGTTATTCCGGCAATGGTCGCAATCAGCATGGCCAGACATGCCAGCATAATCGTTCCTGGAAGTGCTTCCATAAGCATTGACCAAACCAGTTTACGGGTTTGATATGAACGTCTCAGATAGGGAAATTTTAAAACCAGTTTGGTATTGCCTCCCACTCCAATCCAATGAATATTTTTTTCGGTTAATTCGTTTTCTTTGTAAATACTAATGGGTGAAACATCATTTAAATAATAAATAAATTGTTTCCATTTAGGCTGGTCCAGATTTAAATCCCTGCGGATATTATCAATGGTTCCTGCATCTGCCCGCTGACCCAAAATGAGTCTTGCAGGATCCCCAAATCCCTGAAATAAAAAAAATACAATAACTACAACACCTGTCATGACGAGGCAGCCATAAAAACAACGGGATATAAAGCGGCCAATCATGGTTGTATAAAACTTTCAGGTTTTTGAGTTGGTAATTCAGCCAAAAAAGGAATCGCTAATTCAAGATTTGCAAAGCTCCATTTGTCGAGAATGGTACCCTTCTTCAAAAGATATAAAGTCGGATCTGCCCTTGCTGCGGTTTTAACGGCCGTTGCATCACAACCAAAAACCGGTATTCCCAGATTGTTCGCGTGTAACCAGCTCTCTGCTTCACTGCGGTTTGAGGTAACAACCGTTACAGGAATATTTTTTGATTTGGCGAGCGTATACAACAACATAAAAGGTTTATTCCAAAATGGATCTGTTTGCGGGAAACTCCTGGAAATAAGCATTAATTGATACCCTGGTTTTCCCAATATTTGAATGGTACTGTCGTTGCCTGACAGAGTGATTAAGGAAAAATCTTTTATTTCTGGTTCGGCATTGCCTTTGCGAATCAATTTATCATATCTCCTGATGAAGGTATATGTGCTGTCCAGATCCGAAGGCATATGATCTGCCGGAAATTCGATTGTCTGATGATTCTTTTCATATACAAAATTGATGACTGTGCTGTCGGGGACAGCATTGGGTGGAGGTTTCATCTTTTCGAATATATTTGCCCCTTTCTTAAAAGGAAGACAGTCCACGATAGGAAGATAACGTAATGCGTACCACTGCAGGGAGAATGAAAAAATCAAGGTTAGTCCCAATATCGACTGGCAGGCGGCTGTAGAAAGTTTTGTATTTATTTGCTTCCTGAAAATAAAAAGTATGGTGATCAGCAGAAGAAGCATCAGATCTTTTAAAAAAGAACCCATTGCCTGTAGAGGTATACAATTTCCAAAACATCCACATTCCCTGACCTTACCTGAAATGGCTGCGTAGCCGGTGAGGAAAGTAAAAAATATGATCAGCAGTAGTAATAACCAGGCAAATAACCTCATCCGCCATCCGAGAATCACGGCGACTCCTGCGAGGATTTCAAATACAATCATGATTATGGAAAATCCAAGCGTCCAGGTGTCGAGCGCAGACAGTCCCCAGATGTCAAAAAACTCCTGCATTTTGTAACTCAGGCCTAAGGGATCGTTGGCTTTGATTAAGCCTGAGAATATAAATAGTATTCCAACCAGAAGCCGGGACGTGTTAAGAAAGGTTTTTTTCATAGTTGGAATTTAAGCTGCCTGCCGACCTTCTGTTATCAATATCAGCGCAAAAATTGCATAATTAATAATATCAGTCAGATTGGCATCTAACCCTTCACTGATCAGTGTCTTTCCATCGTTGGCCAGTATCTGGCGCATACGCTGAAGTTTCATCAGGATCAAATCAGTGAAGCTTTCCTGGCTCATCTCCCTCCAGGCTTCGCCGTAGTCATGGTTTTTGTTTTCCATGATTTTTTTCACAAAAAGGATTTTATCATTGTACAACCGGGTGGTTATTTCAATATTCAGTTCTTCGATATCTTCAGATTTCAATTCCAGCTGAATTAATCCAATTACACCATAGTTTACGATACCCTGAAATTCTCCACGAATATCGTCTCCTACGAGACTTGTACCTTTTTCCTGGATGGTGCGTATTCGCTTAGCTTTTATAAAAATCTGGTCCAGAATCGAAATCATCCTGAGCACCCGCCAGGAAGTTCCGTAATCGATGGTTTTTTTCAGGAATATGTCCCGGCAGGTGTTCACAGCATTTTCATACTGACGGAGAGTGTCTTGCATACTCAAAAGTAATATATAGTAATGATGTGCCTAAATTTACGGATTCAATATGTATTCACTCAATTGTAAAGGCAGGTTATTAACATGGAACGATCCCATTGTGATGGGCATCCTTAATTTAAGTCCCGATTCTTTTTATGCAGGAAGCAGGATTCGTTCGGAAGACATGTTGATCCGGCAAACTGAAAAGATGCTTTCAGAAGGCGCGTCCATTTTAGATCTCGGTGGACTCAGTACCAGACCTGGTGCAACGGAACTTGCTGAAGATATTGAATTGCAAAGAGTGATTCCTGCCATTGAACTGGTGGCTTCCAGATATCCGGATACCATTATTTCGGTTGACAGTTACCGTTATAAAGTGGCAGTGGCAGCATTGGAAGCCGGCGCTTCGATACTGAACGACATTGGTGCTTCGGCGAATAATGGTATAGCTGAATTGGCGGCTGCTTCTGATGTACCTTATCTGTGCATGCACATGCGGGGCAATCCCGAAAACATGCAGCAACTTACCTACTACAACGATTTGATGTTGGAATTGCTGGATTATTTTATCGGCCGGGTAAAGCAACTGCGAAAATTAGGGATCAAGGATATCATTGTTGATCCGGGTTTTGGATTCGCCAAGACGATTGATCAGAACTTTCATCTGTTAAAACGCTGTGGGATGTTGCACATACTGGGTCTCCCAATGATGATTGGTATTTCAAGAAAGTCGACGGTATATAAAACGCTGAATTTAAGCCCGGAAGAGTCATTAAACGGAACCACCGTTTTGCATACGCTGGCTCTGGAGCAGGGTGCACAAATACTTCGTGTACATGATGTCAGGGAAGCAGTTGAAGCAGTCCGTTTATGGACATCCTATGCATTTGCATAGGATGTCCCCGGGATTATATTATTTGTGTGCTGGCGGTGGAGTTACGCGTCGTGCATTTGGATTAAATCCTTGCATGGAAGGTCTTGATGGATTAGCTTCTTCAGCTGGTGCGTCGGTAACATCCACAACTTTTACATCGAAAATGAGATTTTCATTTGGTTTTTTACTGGGGCCGGCGGGCTGCTGGTCGTAAGCCAGAAATGCCGGTATATATAAGGTTGCGGTGCCACCTTTCTTTAAAAGGCGCAGGCCTTCATCCCATCCCTGGATTATTTTTCTGGCTCCGATCACAAACTTGATTGGTTGGCCATCTTCCTTATCATTGGTTTCGAAAACTTTACCCTCGGGAAATGTTTTTCCTGTATAGATCACCGAAATCTGCTTTCCAGAATCTGCAGAAGCGCCGGTACCCGGATTTTTGATTTCCACAAATACACCATCGCCCGTTTTTGTTGCCTGAATATTGTGTTCCTGCAGATAATTTTCAATTGTTTTGATTTGTTTTGCATGGAACACATCCATTGCAGCCGCTCTGTCTTTTTGAACCGATACCTCATCAGCAAAAACATCCAGCACACGAAGGTTGAGAATGATTTTATCATTTTTATGAATAAACGGTGGCAGGGGCTGCTGGGATTTTTTCTGAATACTGTCCGCCAGCTGTATAACCACTGCACTATCTCCTTTTCTCAGTAAATGAAATATTTCGGCGGGACTATAAGCATTCGAAGGCACACTGTCCACCCGAACATAGGCAGGCATGCTGCTGTCGGAAGTAAAAAGAAGACTATCTCTGATTTTTTGATTAAAGCTGAGCTTCATAAACTGACCTCTTTTTACCTGGGGGCTTTTCTCATCTGAAATGATTTTATATAATAATCCGGATTTAGTCTTTTTTAATCCTTTATTATCACAGGAAACCAGTAGCAGAATTCCAAGAAGCGCAAAAAGAAGAGAATTGATTTTTTTCATTTCAGATTTTATTGTAGTTGTAAAGCGTTTTCTAAAAGTGACGCGCGGAAGCGCTGTGTTGTTTGATCTAAGGTCTCACTGCTTCGACCGCCGGCGGCATTATGGTGTCCACCCCCTTCAAAATAATTTCTCGCAAACTTGTTTACGTCAAATCCGCCCTTGCTTCTAAACGAGCATTTGATTTCCTCATCGCGATCTATGATCAGAGCAGCAAATTTAATACCCTGAATACTCAGCGGATAGTTTACCAGGCCTTCAGTATCTCCTGTTCTTATTTGAAATTTCACCAAATCTTTCCAGGGTATACTTATCAGTGCGGTATTGTATTCATAAAATACTTCCATCCTGTTCAATAGGGCGTGACCTATAAAACGGAGTCTGTTCTCGAGAAAATTATCAAAAAGATTTTCGTGGACTTTAGTATGATCAAATCCCGTATCCTTTAAAACGGCCACCATTCTGTGCACGGATGCTGTACAAGAGTTAAATCGAAAAGAACCCGTATCAGTCATTACCCCGGCATAAAGGCATTCTGCCACCCCCTGGTTTATTCTGTGTCCCTGCGAAGCCGACTGAATAAAGTCAAAAACCATTTCACTTGTGGAACTTTTTGATGTATCACTGATACCATAAGTAAATACCTCTTTCTGAGGTTGTTGATGATGGTCTATCAAAATACGTCTGGCAGCGGCTTTTTCAATAGGTTCAGCCATTTTGCGGGTGCGGTGTAATACATTAAAATCCAGACAGAAGATCCAGTCGGCTTTGCTTAAAACCGTAAGTGCATTTTCGGTGTCTAATTCATAATCTATGACCAGATCCGCACCGGGCATCCAGCTCAGCCAATCTGCCCAGTTGGTCGGCGAAATCACCGTTACGCGATGTCCCAGAGAAGTCAACACGTGGTAAAGACCCAAAGAAGAACCCATTGCATCTGCATCAGGTTTCTGGTGCATTACAATTACAATCGTCCTTGGCTCTTTCAATAAGGGAATAATATCCGTAATAGGTTGCATGTAAAACGGTTGCAAAGGTGCAGAATTAAATCGCGATTCCCAAATCTCCTGTAAAATGTATTACCTTTGCCGGCCAAACGGAAACAAATGAGCAACCGCACATTCACAATGATTAAACCTGATGCTTTTGCCAATGGTCACTCAGGTGCTATTCTCGACATTATTATAAAGGCCGGATTCAAACTCATAGCTCTTAAAATGACCAGTCTTTCTCCTGCAAAGGCGGGCGAGTTTTATGCTGTCCACAGTGCCAGACCTTTTTATGGGGAATTGGTTGAATTTATGAGTCGCGGACCCATTGTTGCTGCCATCCTGGAAAAAGAAAATGCTGTTGCAGATTTTAGAAAGTTAATTGGTGCCACGGACCCCGCCAAAGCAGATAAAGGCACCATACGCCAGCTTTTTGCAGCATCCCTGGGAGAAAATGCAATTCATGGTAGCGACAGCGATGAAAATGCACGCGTTGAATCGGATTTTTTCTTCTCTACTTTGGAAAGAATCTAAACAGGGGAAAACAATTTCCCCGATTTCTGCTGATTACCTGTTTTTCCAGTTCCTATCACTTATCTTTTAGATGAGATATATTATATATTTAATTGGTTATCAATTAAATAAGTAATAAAAATCTATATTGAAATAACTCATAAAATAAGTAAGAAAAGGAAACGTTAGAGTAAATCAACTAAACAATAGACTCTATGAATTTCCGACTTATCAAAAACACCAGTAAACTGATAGCATTTGCTGCCGTTATTGGAATGAGTTCCTGTAAAAAAGATACTACTTCTTCCAATTCAAACCAGACAAGTGCTGTTACGCTGTCAGACTCTTCCACAGTAGCTGACAACGCATATTATGATGTTTTAAACAATGCTTTTGTGGGTTTCTCGGACAACAGCAGTGTTTGGAGTGCTTCAAATGCGCATTCAGGCAAAACGACAACTATGTCTGCTGAAAGTACAGAAGGAGTACAATCAGGCAGTCTTAGTTGCGCAATCTATACCCTGGATGACTCAATTCCTGGTGACTATCCAAAAACTTTGGTTCTTGATTTCGGCAGCGGCTGCACAAGTGCTGATGGTATTATTCGCTCCGGAAAACTAACCTATGTATTTACAGGCCCGATCATTGCCCCCCAGGCAACAGCTACTGTAACATTTAGTAATTATACAGTAAATGGTTATGGATTACAGGGCACTTATGTGATTACAAATAATTCATCAGAACAGGTCGGAGTGAGTATCAACACCGTTGTTACAAATGGAATTATTACTTATCCCAACACAACTAACTATCATTATAGTCACAACAGGACTTACATCATGACAGCTGGTGCAACGACGCCATATGATATTTCAGATGATGTATACTCCATTACGGGTAATAGTTCGTTCTCCGCTGCAGACGGGTCAAACATTGTTTGGACTATCAGCACACCACTCATAAAGGCCATCAATTGCCCCTATATAAAACAAGGTGTTGTTGGATTTTCTTATAACCAAACAATCAATGGAACCATTGATTTTGGTGATGGTACATGTGACAGCAATGCCACTATTACGGTAGGCTCGTTTTCGGAGCCGATCACTTTGAGATAAATTTTAAGTCTAAAAAAAAACCAAAGCATATTAAAAGGTCCTTCCGGAAATTAACGGAAGGACCTTTTATTTTTATTCAGTGAGACCGGGGATCTGTTCTTTTAATGCTTCCAGTTTTTGTTTTCCATAAGAAAGCCTGGTGATGACAACAAACAAAACGGGGACTATAAAAATGGCAAGAGAAGTAGCAGCCAACATCCCTCCCAACACAGTCCAACCAATGGTTGATCTTGCCACGCTGGCAGCGCCGGTCGCAAGTGCAAGTGGAAGTACGCCCAGGATAAAAGCCATGGAAGTCATGAGGATTGGTCGCAAACGAAGTTTGACGGCATCCAACGTTGCGTCCACAACAGGAATTCCGCGGTCTACGCGCTCTTTTGCAAATTCAACGATCAGAATGGCGTTTTTTGCCGAAAGCCCGATCAGTGTAATCATTCCTATTTGCGCATAGACGTTGTTAACCAATGAAGGGATGAGTGTTAAAGTCAATATGGCGCCCAGCATGCCAACTGGTACGGCAAGTAAAACGGAAAAAGGTACCTGCCAGCTTTCATACAATGCAGCTAAAAACAAAAACACAAAGACGATGGATAACGCAAATATTAAAATGGTTTTACTTCCTGCTTTTAATTCTTCCCTGCTCAAGCCGGCAAACTCATATCCATATCCTGCAGGTAAAGTCTGATCAGCCACTTCCTTTAATGCCTGTAAGGCCTGACCGCTGCTGAATCCTGCTTTTGCGTCTCCATTAATTTCTGCTGATCTGAACAGATTGAAATGATACAACAAGGAAGCGCTCTCGGAAATCTTGTAAGAGATAACAGTGCTCAAAGGCACCATTGTACCCGCCGAGTTTTTTACATAGTAATTATTGAGGTTATTGATATCCCCCCTGTAGTTGGTATCTGCTTGCGCTACCACATGAAAATTTCTTCCGTAGAGCGACAAATCGTTTATATAGGAACTGCCGAGATAAGTCTGAATCGTGTTGTAAACATCGCCGATCGATAATCCCAGTTTTCTGCATTTGTCCCTGTCTACATTCAGCGTGTACCCCGGTGTTTTTGCATTAAAAAAGGTGTAGGCCCTTGCGATTTCCGGTCTTTTATTTACTGCAGCGATAAAACTATTCACGGTTCTTTCAAATGCTTTTACATCGTCGGTGCTTCCCTTTTGTTGCAGCTCAAATGTAAATCCGCCTGTCTGACCGAGTCCGGGAATTGCAGGCGGTGCAATGACAAGGATATTGGCTTCTTTGATAACCGCGAATTTTTTCTGCAGCGTTGCCATGATTCCTTTTAACTGCAATGCTTTATCCTTGCGTTCATCCCAGGGATTCAACGAAGTAAAGATTGTTCCACCATTTGATTTGCTCGCGAACGTGATGGCATTTAAACCACCAAGCGCCGCGTAGTGTTTAATTCCCTCTGTTTCAGAAATGATTTTCATCATTTTGTTCAGCGTTTCCAGACTTCTCGTCGTAGAAGAAGCTTCGGGCAATTCATACGTTATATATAAGCGTCCCTCGTCCTCCTGCGGAATAAAACCACTGGGTTTGGCCCGGAATAAAAGAAAAACTCCAGCACAAATACAAACAAGCAGTATAATCACATAGGGAGAACGTTTTATCCAGCTGCCTACATTTTTTGTATATCCGTTGGTTACTCTTCCAAACCAATTGTTGAAATGATAGAAAAATTTATTTAGTCCGCGGGAAGAAGCATCCATATGCATCGGACGAAGCAACAGCGTGCACAATGCAGGAGTCAGAGAAAGTGCAATAAATGCGGAGATTAATACTGAAATGGCAATCGTGATGGCAAATTGCTGATATAACCGACCTACTATTCCAGGGATGAAACCTACCGGTACGAATACTGCTGCCAATATCAAAGCGATTGCAATTACGGGACCAGAAATATCCTGCATTGCCTTTTCCGTTGCGTCCCTGGGAGACAACTTATCTACATCAATATAATGTTGAGCTGCTTCAACAACCACAATGGCGTCATCCACAACGATGCCGATTGCAAGAACAAATCCGAAAAGTGTAAGGGTATTAATGGTGAACCCAAGTGGTATGAAAAAGATGAACGTTCCGATGATGGAAACCGGAATCGCCAGTACAGGGATCAACGTGGCGCGCCAGCTCTGCAGGAATAAAAAAACTACCAGCACAACGAGACCAAGCGCTTCCAGTAATGTCTGTACAACTTCGTGTATGGAGACCTGAACAACAGAAATGGATTCAAATGGTACGTTGTAATCAATATCCGTTGGAAAAGATTTCTTTAATTCATCCATCGCTGCATATACTCCTTCAGCAGTTGCCAGAGCATTACTTCCGGGTGCCTGGTATACGAGCAGATAAGAAGCCCTCTTGCCATCCACAAATGAATTGCTGGCATAACTGAATTTTCCGAGTTGAACCCTGGCAATATCTTTCAAATAAACGATCGATCCATCTTTGGGATTTGACCTGACAACGATATTGTTGAATTCATCCTCAGTGGAAAGCCTGCTGTTTGCAACTACCGTGTATTCAAATGCCTGCATTGAATTCTGCGGTGGTGCGCCTACGGAACCTGCTGAAATCTGAACATTTTGTTCCTGTAATGCATTCGTAATATCTGTAGAAGTCAGGCCAAGCTGTGCAAGTTTGTCTGGCTTTAACCAGATACGCATACTAAAGTCGTCCGCACGGGATATCACATCCCCTACTCCTTTCACACGTAATAAAATGTCACGAACAAAAATGTTGGTGTAGTTATCCAGGAATGTAACGGCGTGCGTTCCTTTGGGTGCATACACGGCAACCAGCATTAAAATACTCGGATTTCTTTTTCGTGTAACCACTCCGAGCCTTTTCAGCTCGTCTGGCAACGACGGCGACGCAATACCCACCCGGTTTTGCACATCCAGCATACCATTGTTTACATCAGCGCCTACTTCATAAGTCACGGTGATAAGACTCTGACCGTTATTGGTACTGTTACTTTGCATATAAGCCATGCCTGGTGTACCATTCACCTGTGCTTCTATGGGAGTTGTGACTGTTTGTTCCACAGTAAGGGCGTCCGCACCAATGAAATTACTTGTTACCTGAACAGTTGGTGGTGTAATATCAGGATACTGACTTACTGGTAAACTCGATAGTGCCAGTAAGCCTACCAGTACAATAACAATTGAAACTACAATGGCCGTAACCGGCCTCTTAATAAAAGTATCTGCGATCATACTGTTATTGAATTACGAAGATTTTTTCTTTAATGAATCTGCACCGGCATGTTTTAATGAATCCTGTGCAGCTCCCTGTTGCGCTCCTACTTTTACTTTGGATCCATCTTTCAGTTTTTGAACACCATCCAGAACGATCACTTCGTTTTCCTGCAAACCTGATTTTACAATGGCCATGTCCCTTATCCGCTGACCCAATGCTACTTTACGTTGCGCCACTGTGTCGGCGTTGACTACATAGACAAAATATTCTGCCATCTGCTCAATGGTAGCTTTATAGGGAATCAAGAGGGACTCATGACTGCTATTGTTGAGAATTCTCAGGTTGGCAGACATTCCCGCTTTTAAGAAATTATCGGGATTGTCGAAAAGCAGTCTGACTTTGATGGTTGCAGTTTGCGGATCTACTGCACGATCGATAATAAATATTTTACCCGGGTAAGGATATTTTGAACCATCAGAAAGTAAAAGAGTAAAAGTTGAATCAAACTTTTTCTTCTGGTCTTTTTTGTTTTCCTTTTCTATGAAAGGTATTAGTGTCTGATCCACTGCAACGTCAACAGCAATTGGATTATCAGATGAAATTGTATTCAGGATGGTGCTTCCTGGCGAAACAGACGCACCAACTTTTACTTCGGAAATACCAATCGTTCCTGAAAGTGGTGCGTATATGGTTGAATACCGCAGGTTCACTTCTACCGCACTCACATTGGCTTTTGCCGCATCGACCTGTTTTTTGGCAGTCTGTAGATCAGCAATTGCATGTTGTACTGTTTGTTGAGCTACGGCGTCCTGTTTTCCCAGTTCTTCGTAACGATCTGCATCCTGTTGAACTTTTTCGAGGTTCGCCTGACTGGCATTCAGTTGTGCCACCGCCTGGTTGTACGCACCAAGATATTGCTGCTGGTCTATTGTATAAATTTTCTGGCCTTTAGTAACATGTTGACCCTCGTTGAAATAGATTCCTGTGATATATCCCGATACCTGAGGTCTCACTTCAACCTGATTAACTGCGGTCACGGTGGCTGGGTATGTATCGAAATATTCGGCACTTCCTGCTTTTACCGTATATACGTTTACGGAAGTAGGTTGCGGTGGAGGTGGTGGTGGCTGACTCCCGCAGGATATTAACAAGGTCAGCACAAAGAGAAAAACAACAGATTTATAATTCATAACCATTTTATTAGTATGTATATTTTAATGTTCCCAGTGCCCTTTCCACATCAATCCGGTCACTTAGTACCTGGAAAATGGCATTCGTGAAATTCACCTGTGCGCTAAATAAATCGTTGTTTGAGATAACTACATCCAGATACGTTTTTATGCCCGCGCGATATTGAAGTTGAATGATATTATAAACCTGTCTGGCCAGTTCCAGATTTTCTTTCTGCTCATAATAATTATTCAAATTTGCTTTATAAGCAGACAGCGCTTCTATGTACTGGGTCCGGATAGAGTCTTTTAAAGAATTGAAATTATAATTAAGTCTCTCTATCTGGAGTTTTGCAACTTTCACTTGTTGTGTTCTGCGTAAACCTGTGAAGATTGGAATGGTAAGTCCTAATCCAGCATAAGAGTTTGGAAAGTTTTCCTGGTATAAATTCTTAAACTGACTGCTGTAATAGTTAAGGTTATAATTGCCAAATGCATAAACTGTTGGCAGAAAACCCATTTTATAATATTTTAAATTGTATTGTTCGAGTCGCTTCTGTGTTTCAAGTTGCTGGAATTCTATGCGATTATTAACGTCTATTTGTTGAAGCGTATCAAATGAAGTTACTTCTTCTCTCATTTTTACGCTGTCGTAAATGACATTGATGGTTGAATCTACGGGGTAACTCATAACCAATTTCAGAACGGCCGTTTTGCTTTTCAGTGTTTCATCCGCGGTTTTACGCGATGCTCTGGCATTGTTCAAACTGATGGTGGCTCTTTGGTAATCTGTTTTATCAACCAGACCACCTTTATATTGATTGTACGCGTCTTTTAAACTTCTTTGAAGAAGTACAATATCCGTATCCAGTAAAGCGATTTGTTCCTTAGATAACAGTAAGTCGTAGTAAGCTTTACTGACGTTCGAAACAACCGCAATCTTATTGTTTATCGTATTCTGTTTGGCACTCAGGCGAACATCCCTTGATGATTGCTGTGCTATCACGACATCTCTGTTGAAGATGGTCTGGTCAAGACCAAAATACCCATAGGACTGATTATAAGTTCCCACAGGGGAAGGCAATCCATTGAATATAGTGATCGGCCTCTGAAAATTATTCTGATAATTTCCCGAGAAATTTATCTGCGGGTACCAATCGGCCAGCGCAATTTTAATCTGATGTTCTGTAATTTCTTCATCAATCTGCGACTGACGGATGTTAGTTTGATGAGCAAGTGCATATATGATACATCCTTCAAGTGTTTTGCTGGATGAATCAAACTGTGACTGCGCCTGTATCATACCGAATACAAGCAATACCGGGAGAAATAATATTATTTTTTTCATAAATAGTAAAAAACGAAGTCCGAATAAGATAGGACTTTACAAACTGCCGGAAGCAAGCAACGGACAGCAAAATTAGGACTTACTAATTAAAATTAAACGATTGTTTAATTTTTTTTTAAAAATTGATGAGGCTTATAACTTCCGAGAGAAATAATTCGTCTGTTTTATCGAAGGTTGCATAAGACGAATGATCAACATCTAACACGGCAACAACTTCGCCGTGTTGTATAACCGGTATTACAATTTCACTTTTAGAGTCACTGCTACAGGCGATATGCCCCGGGAAACTATCAACGTCCTGAACTATAATTGTTTTCATTTGTTCCCACGCTGATCCACAAACGCCGCGCCCTTTTTTAATGCGGGTACATGCAATGGGTCCCTGGAAAGGACCGAGTACAAGTTCATTTTCTTTCACCAGGTAAAATCCGATCCAGAGCCAATTAAATTGTTGTTTTAAAGAAGCGCAAACATTTGCAAGATTCGCAATCAGATCTGTCTCGTCTTCAAGGATTGCAGCTATTTGTGGAATGAGTTCCACATATTGTTCTTCTTTGGTGCCTTTTGTAATTACGAGTTCTTCTGCCATCGTTTATCAATTTATAAATGGAAGACCAGTATACTCAATTCCTAAACCCGGCCGGCCGGATACTTTGATTTTGCCGTTTTTAATTTCCAGTCCGCTGGCAACATCTTCATCCAACAAAATAGGACCGTCCATATCGACGTAATCCAGCAAAGGTAATAAATGCGCGATTGCCGCAGATCCTATACTGCTTTCATTCATGCTTCCCGCCATTACTTTCATGCCCAGTTTTCTGGCATGCTCTATCATGCGCAGCGCGGGAGTTAATCCGCTGCATTTTGTTAGTTTAATGTTTACTCCGTGGAAAAGTCCGTGACATTTTTCAACATCTTTTTCAGTAACACAGGATTCATCTGCTATTAAAGGAATGGGTGATTTTTCGAAAAGAATTTTCATACCTGCCGTATCCGACTTATCGAGCGGTTGTTCAATAAATTCAACGCCACATTCATGCAGTGCTGGAATAAGTTCAACAGCCTGTTGCACCGTCCACCCGGAATTTGCATCTACCCGCAATACAGCATCCGTCTGAGATCTCAATGCCCGTATTATTTTGGCGTCTTCTGTAGTACCAAGTTTGATCTTATAAATAGGCCAGGGTTTTGCATTCATTTTTTCAACCATTTTTTCGATGGTATCAATTCCAATAGTATAGTCAGTCATAGGTCCGTCTGGGGTATTGAGTTTCCAGCAGGAATACAAGGGCTTCTTCTGCAGTTTTCCATAAAGATCCCAGGCAGCGATGTCCAGCGCGCAAACAAGAAAAGAATTATCCGGAATTAAATGGTGCAGGAAATGCCAGAAACGTCCGGGTTCAGTAAATGCAAATTTTTCTATCACTGGTTTTTTCAGTTCCAGATCGGCAATCATTTTATCAATCGGGATATGATAGTAACTGATCGCAGGAGCTTCTCCGTAACCTGAAATTCCGAATTGATCCAGTTTAACGATCAGCGTCGGCTGATGCGTTTTTGTACCTCGGGATATCGTGAAAGGATATTCAAACCGGAGATCATAAGAAATGTATTGAATATTCAATGCGATGAAGATTATCTGCCGGAAGATTTGACCATCTCCTTCAGTTGTTCGTTAAAAGATTTCGCTTTGATAAGATCTTCCAGAAACAGGTGAATCCGGTATCTCCAATAATAATTGGATATGGCAGGTACGTTGATTCTCTCATCATTTGGATTTTCTCTGCGAATGTTTTCATCCATGCCCATAAGGTCCTGTAGCTGAAATATACTCCACATGGCTGGTGAATAAAGGTGTTCCTGTACAATAGCTTTGTTGATCCAGGCATCACAGAAATAGGGAGCTTCACCCCACTGGCCCAGTTCTTCATTGTAAAATTTCTGCGTTCTCACACGGTCTTCTTCCCACCAGCCTCTGATGGTGCTCATGTCATGGGTAGACGGTGTAACAACCGACAGATAAGGAGCTGATGCAGGGTTGAAAAATTCACGCGTAATGTCCTTTGGCATGCGCTGAATTTCGAGACTCAGGATACCGGTTTGTTTCATCACGTCCTGAACGCAGGCGGGAACCATGCCCAGATCTTCTCCGCAAACCAGCATATTGGTTGACCTCTTCAGCAACGGAAGTTTTTTCATTGCTTCCTTTTTCCAGAACAGATCCTGCCGTTGAAAAAAATAATTTAAATAAAGATCCCTAAGCTGATTTTGCAAATGCCAGTCAAGATAACGGAAAGAGGAAGTCGTTTCCATGGAAAACCTGAAATGAAATTGTAAACCATCGGATCCTTCCACTTCAAACAGTATCAGATTTGAAATAAGATTCATCAGCGCGTCCCGGCTTTTAATATCCAGCGGATCTGAATTCCTGTTTTCAAAAAAATCAGTGATTTTCCTTTGCGTATTTACAAATTCTTTTATCGTGAATTTTCCTTTTTTGTCTTCATCAAAATATAATGGTTTTAAGATTTCTGTATCGACACCAAAGTATTCCCAGAGCACCGCTTCATTAATAAAAGGTTTGGTATATCGGTCCCTGTCGAAATAAATATTTCTTTCGTCAAATTCTACTCTGTGTACGGGGATGGACTTTTCAAAATGACCCATGATTCCCTCGGTCTGACTGATAGGAATACTCCAGATCCTGAAGAAGCCAAGGATGTGATCGATCCGGAACGCATCAAAATAAATGGCCATTTGAGAGAATCGATTCTTCCACCATTGGAATGAATCCTTTGCCATTCTTTCCCAGTTATAGGTTGGAAACCCCCAGTTTTGACCCTTCACTGCGAAGGGATCAGGCGGAGCTCCGGCCTGCATATCCATATGATAAAGTTCAGGAGAGACCCATGCGTCACAACTGTGACGGTAAACCCCAATAGGGATATCCCCTTTAATAATGATTCCATTTTCGTGCGCGTAGTGAACTGACTTACGAAGCTGCCTGTATAAATGATATTGTACAAAATAATAAAAAGTGATTTGATCGTATTGCTTGGATTGTGGAGCAGTCAGGCGATCCACTGCAAGCTTGGCATATTTTCCATAAGTTTTCCATTTGTGAAAGTCAACAGACCCATTGGTCTCTTTCAGATAACAGAAAGCAGCATATGGAACCAGCCAGGATTTATTTTGATCAAAAAATTCCAGATAATCTGCATCTTTCAGGAACGACGACTTTACTTCTTCGAACAATTCCCTGGCAGACTCGATTTTGGTTTTCATTACGGCTTCATAGTCGAGATCAACCAGCCCGTTCAGCTGTTTTTGAATTTTCCTGAGCGACTTGATAAAGGATACATTCTTTTTGCCGGCCATTTCCTCCAGGTTCAGATACAATGGATGCAACGCAAATGCTGAAATGGCGGCATAAGGATAAGAATCAATCCAGGTGCCAGTGGCAGAAGTATCATTTACAGGCAGAATCTGGATCATTTTAAAACCGGTTTTATGTGCCCAGTCCACGAGTAATCTGATGTCTGCAAATTCGCCTGTTCCCATTGAATTCTTTGTCCTTAGACTGAACACAGGTATACTCACGCCAGCTCCCTTCCATGTGCTGTTCGGCATATGAATAAAACCGTCATGCAGAATGGTTAATAGATCAGCCTGCACCCCTCCCTGTAGTGTTCGATTTGGCCCATTTTCAAATTGAACCAACGATTTGTGTTTCACGTCGTATACACCATACTTATAGTGAACCGGGGTTTTGGCTTCCGACAAATCAAGTTCAACGAGCCACCAGTTTCCTTCTTTTCTAAGAATAACCGGATCAGCCATAGACCAGTCACCCAGACTTTCACCATTTCCCGAAATACAAACGGCTTCATTGGCGTGTAGCAAAGGTGCTTTTATCTTGAAGATATGCGTATAGACCTTGGGGACCTTTCTGCTTGTTTTTTTTGACTGTTTTGGAAGGAGAATATCCTGAAATGGTGCAGTATAGAATGCATTTTCGTATTCCCCAGCGTGATTCCAGGTATCGAAAATCTGCATTTCTTCGTGTTTTGAGGAAACTCTTATTTCTTTATCGTTTCCCCATTCATGAACGATGCTCTCATCTTCCATTCTGAGCTGGTAATAGTATTTCAAGGGCTCCGTGGGCAGGCTGGCCAATTCAACCGTTATCTCCCAGAAATCCGGATTTTTATATCGCATGAGAACAGGCTGTGTAATCAATTTATTTTGATAGCCCAGTTCGGGAATATTTCCGCAGATGAAAAGATCCTGTCCTTGTTTGGTACTGAAACGTAAGTAAAAATGTAATTTCATCTCAGGTTGAAGTTCTATTGCCGGAATATGTTATCAGCCGGCATGGATGTAGCGAAAATACCAAAACAGGAACTTGTAATAAAATTAATGTACGCTGACGCGAACAATTGTAATTAGAATATATTTGCGAAACAAATTAGCCGCATGGAAAATACAAAGAAAGGTAGAGGACTGTACTGGTTTCTTTTTCTCATTTCTGTAGTTGCATTCTTCTGGCTGTATACTATAATTGGAGGTGTTTGTATTCTGGTACTACCATTTGTGTGTACTTTTTTCGCGAAGGCGCTCGATATCATGTGAGTTGCTACCCCCCTAAAATAAAAAAACACTGCTTTCATTAACAGTGTTTAAAATTCAGACCTACATTGGAGATGTTCCATGCGTCTAAAGTAATGTTCCTATATTAAATAGCCCATTTTCTGGTGATACGGGTAGGCTGTTTTTTTGCCTGATGTATTTTCCAGAGGTTGACCAGGGTAAAACGTTTTTTTTCGGCTGGCATATTAATACCAGTAGCGAGCGTTTCCTTTACTTCAGTAGTCAGTTTTTTGAGTGTTTCGGTGTCCATCTGTACAATAGATGGCGTTACAACTTGTTTCATAAATATTCCATTTTAAGATTAAAAACTATTCAGAGCAACAATCAGGAGAACACGGAAGAATCGTTAGAAAGAAGTGTAGAACCTATTGGGCTTGCAAGGCTGTTATTTTGCTCTTAATTGCAGTGCAAATATACCACGATATGGACTGCCTGCAAACCCTTATTATGAAAAATTATATCATGTCCAACCCTCATTTTCAATCATAACTGCTTAAATAATAAGGGCTGACGCACTGGTCAGCCCTTATCTCCATTTCTTTAGTTAAGATTATTTAACTTCCTCAAATTCAGCATCTGTAACGTTTTCTGCGCTTTTTCCGGCATTCGAATGTTCGTTGCCGTTAGGTTGACCTTCGGCTGCAGATTGGGCACCGCCTTCCTGTGTGTTTTTATACATATGTTCGCTGGCGGCTGTCCATGCGGTATTGATTTCTGCGATGGCAGCATCAATCTTTGCAACGTCCTGTTCTTTCTGTGCCTCTTTCAGGCGTACAAGTGCAGATTCAATAGGTGCTTTTTTATCGGCAGGTATTTTATCTCCAAGATCCTTGAGTTGTTTTTCAGTTTGAAATACGAAACTGTCGGCCTGGTTCAATTTATCCACTCTTTCACGGGCAACTTTATCCGTTGCTTCATTGGCTTTTGCTTCTGCCTTCATTTTTTCCACTTCTTCCTTGCTCAGACCGCTACCGGCTTCAATACGTATTTTCTGTTCCTTTCCGGTACCCTTGTCTTTTGCAACGACGTGCAAAATACCATTCGCATCAATGTCAAATATGACTTCGATCTGAGGAACACCTCTCGGTGCTGGTGGTATACCATCCAGATTAAATGTACCCAGACTTTTATTCTGATTCGCCATGGGCCTTTCACCCTGCAATACATGAATCTGTACGCCTGGCTGGTTATCGCTGGCCGTTGAGAAGGTTTCAGATTTCTTGGTTGGGATCGTCGTGTTACTGTCTATCAATTTTGTCATTACACCCCCCATGGTTTCGATTCCCAGGCTAAGTGGTGTAACGTCAAGTAAAAGCACGTCTTTTACTTCTCCGCTCAATACAGCGCCCTGAATAGCTGCTCCAATGGCAACTACTTCATCCGGATTAACACCCTTATTGGGTTTTCTTCCAAAGAACTTTTCGACGATTTCCTGTACTTTAGGAATTCTTGTACTTCCTCCTACCAGAATCACTTCATCAATCTGTGAAACTGTTAATCCTGCATCTTTCATAGCCTGTTCACAGGGCTTAAGACATCTTTCAAATAAGGAATCTGAAAGCTGCTCAAATTTGGCCCGTGTAAGTTTTTTCACCAGATGTTTTGGAACTCCGTCTACGGCTGTTACATAAGGCAGATTGATTTCTGTTTCAGCTGAAGAAGAAAGTTCAATCTTCGCTTTTTCAGCAGCTTCTTTTAAACGCTGTAAAGCCATTGGATCCTTGCGGAGGTCTATATTTTCATCTTTTTTAAATTCGTCTGCCAGCCAGTCGATGATGATCTTGTCAAAATCATCTCCGCCCAGATGCGTATCTCCGTTGGTTGATTTCACTTCAAACACCCCGTCACCTAATTCAAGTACGGATATGTCAAAAGTTCCGCCTCCCAGGTCAAAAACGGCAATTTTTTCATCTTTACCGGCCTTGTCAAGTCCATAAGCAAGAGCTGCCGCGGTTGGTTCGTTTACAATACGGCGAACATTCAAACCGGCTATTTCGCCTGCTTCTTTGGTTGCCTGACGTTGTGCGTCATTAAAATATGCGGGAACTGTAATGACAGCTTCCGTTACTTCCTGTCCCAGATAATCTTCCGCAGTTTTCTTCATTTTCTGGAGAATCATGGCGCTTATTTCCTGGGGGGTATACTGCCTGCCGTCTATGTCAATACGGCAAGTATTGTTGTCACCCTTTACTACTTTATAACTCCAGTGGCTGATTTCATTCGTTACTTCATCATACCTGCGACCCATAAACCGCTTTACTGAGGATATGGTATTTACAGGGTTTGTAATAGCCTGACGCTTAGCGGGATCCCCTACTTTGCGTTCGCCATTTTTCAAAAATGCAACTACCGATGGCGTGGTGCGGCGTCCTTCGTCGTTTGCGATAACCACGGGTTCATTTCCTTCCATAACTGCCACACAGCTATTGGTCGTTCCGAGGTCAATTCCGATTATTTTGCCCATAATATTGATTTATTTAAAGGTGAGTCTTTAATGGTTCACAACTCCATGTCAATCATTATGCCATGCGGAAAAGAATGCAAAAATGGCAGGTTGGGTAGAAGGCTTAAAGCCAAAAGCTTAAGGCTTAAAGCCCAAGGCTTAAAGCTTAAAGTCAATCAATAGTTCATTTACACTACAATAGAGCCTGTCTCTTGGGCCTTAATATTCCGCCAGTTGGATCCATTTTGCAGGATATATATCTTCAAAATGCCTGCCAGCCAGAAAGTTTCTTGGTACAATAACCACCGCGTTTTCATTTCTATTTAGCCAGGAAGACCACCAGCTAAATGAACCATTTGAATCAATTTGATTCGGACAATTTGAAATCAAAAACATATCCTTCCAGCTGTCCTGCTTTTTATTAATATCTATAATCGTGTATTCGGAATCCCTGAAATTCTCTCTCACCCAATCATGGTCATTTGTAAAGAAAAAGAATCTGGGTTTAGTAAGAATTGATTTCATTTTTTCCATAGCAGTTAAAAAATAATTTAGAGTACATACGGCACCTAACTTATTAAAGTTATTAGAGTCCATGAAATCACCTCGTCTTATGTGCACCGAAACATTTTCTGAAGATTTCAATTGCTTCGAAATTTCCAGGTTTTCTTTTCCAATTTTTTCTTCATCAAATTGGAAACTCCTTAAAACAATGTCTTTTATATTGATAAAATACTTTTCTGAATGCCATCCTCCAACGTAAAATTTGATGCCTCTTTTCGTGTGCAGAAGATATTCAGGCTTAAAATTATAGTCGTCATTTTCATTGATAACAATCACACCAAAAAATTTTGAAATGGCCACTACTACCCTGGAAATGAAGGCATATTTTTTATAGCTGACAATATTAAAAATCCAATAGAGAATTTTATTGGTAAAAGAATCGTGGTATTTAATTCCAAATACATTATCTAATTCATATCCATTATGTATTTTTTTGGATTTTTTGGAAAAAATGAATCTGGTTGATCCGGATATTTCTTTTTTTTGCAGATAAAAGGCATACTGAGACATCTGATTGCCCAAACCATTAAAAATCATAACCACATCCATAAAGGCAAATTAACATCAAGTCATTCAATAAATCCGCAATTTATTTATAGTATGTATAAGGTTGATTTCATAATTCACAAAACGAATTAGAAATGGAATATTGATTCTTTCTGTTTCAAAGGAAAATATGAATTTTATATTCTTTAAAAGTGAACTATTTTACACCTTGATCTAAGAAATCATCATGGCTCATTTTTTGACGAATATTAGTAGCGGTATTTACAAGAGGCTTAAAAAAACATTTAAAAGGCCTTACAGCGTTTTCAACGTTGGATGGGCGAAGGAAAAAATTCTGAAACATAAAACCGATCTCAGTCTTAAGTACCATGTTTACAGAAATAAATATAAAATAGCTTTCAGAGACGGACCTGTATTTCTTATTTCTATCAATGAATTATTTATAAATGAGTTTTATAAATTCCGGCCTGCAACAGACAATCCCAGAATAATTGATTGCGGGTCATATATTGGAACAAGTATCCTTTATTTTAAAACGAATTATCCTAATGCAATTGTAAGTGGATTCGAGCCTGATGCAACAAATTATCAGATTATTAAATCAAATCTGGAAAATTGGAATTTCTCCAATACAGATGTTACGAATGCCGCCATTTGGATTAATAATGACACCATTACTTTCAATTCGAAAGGAAATATGGCCAGTAGAATTGAGGCCGATGTGGTTGATAATGATCAGACAAACGCTGTAAAGTGTGTCAGACTAAAAGACCTGTTAAATGAAGAAATAGATTTTTTAAAGATAGATATCGAAGGTGCGGAACATGCAGTATTGAAAGATTGCGCCGATAATTTGAAAACGGTAAAAAATCTTTTTGTGGAATATCACGGGATATATTCAGAAATGTTCAAACTGAATGAAATCCTGGAAATTCTTACGCGAAATAACTTCAGGTATTATATCAAAGAAGGAAGTCCCGTTTACGCGAAGCCATTTTGGGATAGGTCAAAAGTAGGCGACTACGATATTATTTTAAACATTTTTGCATTTAGGGAATAAATATAATACGGTATCAGGATTTCATAGCAGCAGCTCTTTTGTAGATGATATCATAATAACTTCCACCACCTGGATGTGTTGCGAACTTATGACGGGATATTTCTTTAAACCCATGTTCTTCCAGAAATAATTCAAGATCCTTCAGTTGACAACAACCTTTATAAGCTTCAAAATCCGGCACTTCTGTTTTAATGTAATTAAAACTATCAAGAATGGGTATGGCTCCTTTCAGTACTAACAGTTCGGAACCTTGCGTATCAATTGCAAGCATATCAAAATCGGCGAGGTCAACGTTATTTTCTTTCAACAAAGACGGTAACGTTACACTGGATATTTTAATAGTCTTTTCAAATTTTACATCGGGCCAGATGTCACGATGTAAATTGAATTCGAGAATTGACGAGGAAGCGCCACTGTTACTAGCCAGATTAAAATTGTATTCTGCGTTTTCAACATCAGTAACTAACGCTCTTAAAGCCATTTGCCTGGGAAAACCAATAAGATTGGATTTTAATGTTTCAAATATATTGGGTATCGGTTCTATCCAAACTACTGATAGGCCGTAAGTTGCATATACTTTTATTTCTTGACCAGTATTTGCACCTACATGTATTATTCCCCTAACTTTTTTTAATAACTTGTCTGGATTATTTTTAAAAAGCAATTTGCCTCTTCTTGTTACTGCCTTTACAAATGTAACTATGACGTTATTTCCTTGCATAAACATGAAATTAGCATAAGAATTTGTATTTGAGTTTGGTGCTAAGGGTAAACCCTTAGCTTATTGAAAAACTCATGGAGAATTGGAGTGGTTTGATTATTATGCTTATCTTAATTTTTTATTCCGAAATTAAAAATATAACCCCATTATTTTATGAGAATTTCTATTGTTTTATTTATAATACTAGCTTCTTTTTTTTCGGTTACGACCTCATGCACAAAAACGGAGGTTAATACTGTCACAGACACCGTTGTCAAAACTGTAATTGATACTGTTCCTCCTGTGACTATTGTGGGTTTTTGGGTAGGTACATATCAGGTTACAGGTTCTCCCGCGACATACTATATTAGTTTCGATCTCAGGCCCGATGGAACGTTTATTCATAAAGGAACAGGGGCAGATGGCAACACTTATTATGGACAAGGTTCTTACACGATAAGTGGGACTAATTTCAGTTATTCCGATACCACTTTGAATTTAAGTCAGACTGGTGCCATTCAAACCGGTACAGGCACATACAATGCCTCATCTAAAACGATAACCGGAAATATGCAAAATCCCGGTGCCACCATTACAGGTACATTTAATGTGACAAAAAGTGATTAGATTAACATTAAAAGTGGATAAGTTTTAACAACAGGAGATCTTTTATTAGGTTTGTCATGATGTTGTTAAGGTATCTGATTATTGTTATTATACCATTTTACGGGACAGCTGCTTATGGTCAAAATGTTTCTTCAAAAAACAAAACCTTAAGCGAATCTAAGCCACTTATTTCCTGCAATAACTGGCTTGGACTGCCTTCATTTCCTTCTTTTGTTCAAGTAGGTGATCTGGATGTTCCCGGAAATCAAATTACAGTAGAAGCCATATTTAACCGGACATCGCCCTATACCGGAGGTCCTCTTTTCGCTGGTGATCTTGTTTCAAAACATAAAGACCCGGTAAATGCTAACTATCTCCTGCGTCCCAATGATGCAGAAATCACCACTGCCGATGGAGTATATCATATTGCGCAGGCACCTTGTGAAATTAATTTAAATAAGGTATATCATGTGGCGCTGGTCTACGACGGAGTAAATCTCAAATTCTATAGGAATGGATTTCTCCTCGCACAAACGCCCGTTACTGGAAATCTATTCCAAAATGACTTTCCCACTCAAATCGGATTATATAACGCTGAACTGTATAACACAAACTTAATTGGTTATATAAATGAAGTGAGAATATGGAATGTAGCCAGGACGCAGGCGCAATTGCAGGCTTATATGAATACTTCTCTTCCTACACCGACGGCTCAGCCCGGCCTGCTTGCATATTATACATTTGATGACCTGCTAAACAAGCAGGGGAATCCTTCCTGGAATGGAACACTTGGTGGAGCTGCTGCTATAATGCAAACAAATCCTATTTGTTCATTTGTTGCTGACAATGATTGCTGTCCCCCGATTACCGGAACTTTTACCGGTAACAGTATTTGTCCTGGTCAAACGGGCATGCTCACATTTCAATCGACGTCCACACCCGCAAACCCTCCGTTTACAATTTATTATAGCGACCAGGTTAATAATTATTCGCAGGCCAACATACAGGATGGGGTTGCCTTTGCACCACCAGTAAATCCGACAGCGACTACCATATACCCATTGCTTGAAATCACGGATGCGGCGAATTGCAGTACCATTATTTCTTCAGAAGAGGCTACCATTTCCGTTTACAGCCCTGGAAATTTTTCCGTTACACCCGATACCAGTATTTGTAAAAATGGAACGGCGCAACTAATCGTATCTGGTGGACAAACTTACAGCTGGTCACCCGCTGCCTACCTGAACAATCCTAATATCGCCAATCCCATTGCACAAATTGCAACTACTACCCGATTTTATGTTGCCGGAAAAACTTTAAATAATTGTGATGTGTTGGATTCGGTTTTGGTGAGTGTACTTCCAGCGCCTGTTTTTCAGGCACCTTCCGACGAATCCGTATGTAAAGGACAATCGGTTGTTTTAAATAGCGGAAATGATCCGAAAAATAAGTATATCTGGACGCCTGCAAGTTTTCTCAACGATCCCAATGCACCAGCCCCCGTAGCAACCCCAGATCAAAATATCACTTATAATCTTTCAATCTCCGATCCGGTATGTACGCAATACGATTCCAGTTTTGATGTGCTGGTAACTGTCAATGATATCCCGGATGTTATTGCTTCAAAGTCCAACGATATTAATTGTACTACCCTTACTGCGCAATTAAATGCAACAGGAGCCGAATCTTATAGCTGGCTGCCGGATGAGAATTTAGATAAGCCAAATATCGCCAATCCGGTGGCGAGGTTAGCAGTCACAACACAATTCATAGTAAAAGGTATTTCGGCAAATGGTTGTTTCGCTTATGATTCAATTACAGTTAAAGTAAGCGAAACGGGAGAAAATGCCTTTTCAGTTCCCAATGCTTTCACCCCAAATAACGATGGCATCAATGATTGTTTTGGAATTCGCAACTGGGGTAGCGTGACGTTGTTAGAATTTTCCATCTACAACCGTTGGGGCCAACGTGTTTTTGATACAAAAAACCCGTCAGATTGCTGGGATGGAACATTCCAGGGCCAAAAACAGGACAGCGGAGGTTTTGTTTATATCATTAAAGCAACCTCATTGTGCGGGAACATTTTCAGGAAAGGAAACCTTCTTCTTATCCGCTAATAAACGTAGAAAAAGATTCAAGCCTTTCAACTTATTTTCATCCAATACATAATTGAGATGCTTTGTATAATACCGTTCGAAATCAAAAAAATGATCCGTTATTTTTCCCAGTACTGTAGAGATGTGTTGAACTCCAAAAGCGTTTGCCTCATTAAATCGTTCTATCCAGGAATTTTCGAGCTTTTTATTGCTAATCCATGCTGCAAACACAAAAGGCAATCCTGTCATTTCTTTCCATGCTTCGCCTAAATCAAAGGTGAAAGCTGATACGGCTCTTTGCCGAAGTGCGCGATCTCCAATTACCACAGCCGCATTGGTCCCGCCAATTTCATTTATAAAATCAGGGCCAGCTTGTACGAATACAGGTTTTTGTTTCCAGTGTTTTTCAAATAAAATCTCGGCAAGCAATACCGAGGTCCTGCTCTGGTAGTCCAGCATCACCGTTTTTATTTCATCCAAAGGAACTTCGCTGAATAAACAAACCGACGCAACAGCCCCGTTACTACCAATACAATAATTTGTACAGATATGAAATTCCTTCATTTCAGGAATTAAAGCTACCGGCACCAAACCAATATCTATTTCATCTTTCAGAAGTTTCTCGGCAATTCTTGCAGGATATTCCTCTATTAACAAAATTTCCTCAATTATCGGTGAGTTTTGTATTCCATAGAGCAGCGGTTTGGTATTCAAATAGCTTACGGCACCGACCCTTATTTTTCTGTCCAACGCGATTAGTTTAAATTTGGCTGCAAATGTAGGTAAGGCATCTAAATAATCCCTACTTGCAACGAGTATATGGAACTTCATCCACTAACAGCGATTTCACCCCTTGACGGGCGATATAGAAATCAATTGCAACAATTGGGAGAGTATTTCTCAGAATATGCCTTGATTAAATACCGAATTCATGTGGAAGTTTCCTATTTTATCTTTCTTTCCGAAAAGAAATTTTTTCCCCTTTCTTCTGAAACGAAGAAACACCTGTTGAGTCTTGTGGACAAATTCACGATCGAAGACGCATTGGAGGTAAAAAAAATTGAGAAGACAACGAATCACGACGTAAAAGCGGTAGAATATTTCCTTAAATCTAAGCTGATCGACACCAAAGACGCCGAGGTAAAAGAATGGATTCATTTTGGACTCACTTCCCAGGATATCAATAATACCGCCATTCCTTTGCTTTGGAAACATGCACTGGAGATCGAATATCTGCCCTTCGTGTTAAATTTGAAGAAACAGCTTAGTATTCTTGCAAATCAGTGGCGGAATACGCCCATGCTGGCCAGAACGCACGGACAGGCGGCATCACCAACCACACTGGGTAAGGAAATGATGGTATATGTTGAAAGAATGCAAAACCAGATAGAACTTCTCATACAAATTCCTTTTACTGCCAAATTTGGAGGTGCAACGGGAAACTTCAATGCACATTTTGTCGCTTTCCCAAACCGTGACTGGACTAAACTCGGCAATGAGTTTGTTGAGAAAAAACTGGAACTTAAAAGACAACAATTCACCACGCAAATCGAGCACTACGACCTGCTGGCCGCCCAGTTCGATAGTATAAAAAGAATAAATACCATCTTAATAGATTTTTGCCGGGACTTGTGGACTTATATTTCCATAGATTATTTTAAACAGAAAGTAAAAGAAGGTGAAATCGGATCTTCCGCCATGCCGCACAAAGTAAATCCTATAGATTTTGAAAATGCAGAAGGTAATCTTGGAATCGCCAATGCAACCTTTGAATATTTATCCTCCAAACTCCCGGTATCACGTCTGCAGCGTGATCTGACAGATTCGACTACTTTACGAAGTATCGGTGTACCCTTCGCCCACACTATTCTTGCATTGAAATCGATCGAAAGAGGCCTTGCAAAACTTGTATTGAATCCTGATAAACTTGCAGGCGACCTCGATAATAACTGGGCCGTCGTGGCCGAAGCCATTCAAACTATTTTAAGAAGAGAAGAATATCCCAGTCCTTACGAAGCACTGAAAGAACTGACAAGAGGCAAAAACGGAATCACCAAACAGTCGATTCACGAGTTCATCGACGGACTTAAAATTGCTTCCGTGGTAAAAAAGGAACTGAAGAAGATTAGTCCGCACAACTACACGGGGGTGAGGCTGAAGTAGTATAAGAAGTATAATAAGTATAAGAGTATAAGAGTATAAGATTGTTAGGTTAAGTTTTTCTTACTCGTAACAATAATTTTGGAAAGGAGTGCCAAAATTTCATTTAATATGCTTGAAATCTCATGCTGGACTTTTATCTCTTCCATTTTCTCGCATAAAATAAGCCAATACAACGTTTCATTTGCCTCTTTTTGCGCAATTTTCATTTTGTGTATGAAATCTATTCGACTTTCTGAATATTGGGCTTCAAAAATCTGTGCTCCGATTGAAGTTCCGGATTTTAGTAGTTGATTGGCAATAATAAACTTCCTCTTTTCTGAAAGAATATCACACAAGCCGATGATCGCAATTGCAAAAGTCAATGATTTTTGTACAATGGGCCCATGTCGTCGAATCATAATTCATAGTCTAAAGACTTGAAATTGATCGATTCCATTTGACCTTTAATGGGTATTTCACTCCTAATTAGTAAGAAAAAAACGTTACTCTTATACTCTTATACTCCTATACTTTTATAATTCCCGCGCTATTTGTGGATCTCCGACGTATAGTGAAACTCAATCTCGGGATTATTACTGATTTCGGTTTTTAAAAACCATTCACTTTGCGCGAGGTATACCATTTGACCGTCTTTGTCTTCGGCGATATTATTTTGTTTGAAACGTGCGAAGTCAACTAGTTTTTTTTCGTCTTTACTGGTGATCCAGCAGGCTTTGAAAAAAGGCATTGTATTGAACTGAACAGAAGCAGAATATTCGTGCAGCAGTCGGTATTGTATGACTTCAAACTGAAGCTCACCAACACATCCGATTATTTTTTTGTTTCCGCCAAACTGGGTAAAAAGTTGTGCCACACCTTCGTCAGTCAGTTGCAGTAAGCCTTTTTCCAACTGCTTCGTTTTCATCGGATCCTTGTTCTGCACTTCCTTGAATATTTCAGGTGAGAACGAAGGTATACCCGTAAAATAGAAATTAGCTCCTTCGGTTATGGTGTCTCCGATTTTAAAATTGCCTGTATCGAAAAGACCTACCACATCACCCGGATACGCTTCTTCTATAACATCTTTATCACGTGCGAGGAAACTATACGGATTGCTGAAACGAACGTCTTTGTTTAGACGCACATGATGAAAATATTTATTCCGTTCAAATTTTCCACTGCAGGCCCTGATGAATGCAATACGATCCCGATGCCTTGGATCCAGATTCGCATGAATTTTGAATACGAACCCACTGAATTTCTCATTCTCAGGACAAACATCACCCGCAGTGGTTGGTCTGCATTGAGGCACCGGAGCGATCCGGATAAAGCTGTCCAGCATTTCACGCACACCAAAATTATTTATGGCAGATCCAAAAAACACGGGTGCGATTTTTCCGTTGAGATAATCTTCTTTATTTAACGGCCCGTAAACACCGTCTACCAATTCAACGTCTTCACGAAGAACCGATGCATCTTTCTCTCCCAGTTTTTCATCGAGTAAAGAATCTCCCAGATCACGAATCTGAACTACATCTTCGTCGGAAGCTTTTGTATTGGCTGTAAAAAGAATTAAATTTTTGTCGTGCAGATTGTAAACTCCTTTAAAATCCTTTCCGTTGTTAATAGGCCAGGTGAGCGGATGTAGTTTGATGTGCAGTTCGTTTTCAATTTCTTCCATCAACTCGAACCTGTTCTTGCCGTCACGATCCATTTTATTAACGAAAACAATGATGGGTGTATCGCGCATCCGGCATACTTCCGTTAGCTTTCGAGTCTGCTCTTCTACTCCGTTCACACTGTCGATCACGAGGATAACACTATCAACTGCAGTTAGGGTTCTGTAGGTGTCTTCGGCAAAGTCTTTGTGACCCGGCGTGTCCAGTAGGTTAATGAGTTTGTCTTTATATTGAAAGCTCATCACGGACGTAGCAACGGAGATACCTCTCTGACGTTCAATTTCCATGAAGTCACTCGTTGCGTATTTTCTGATTTTATTACTTTTTACCGCTCCTGCTGTCTGGATGGCTCCGCCAAATAACAGAAATTTTTCTGTCAGCGTTGTCTTCCCTGCATCCGGATGAGATATAATGGCAAAGGTTCTTCTTTTTTCTATTTCTGTTTTGTTGCTCATAAAGTAAAGCCGGATCTACATTCTCCGGAAGCGCGCAAAATTACGAAGTTCTGTGGGATGGTCAACGATCTTTCTATGGATTGCTGACGTGGTTGCTATAACCTTTGTCAAGGATATTCAACGGTAGTATCAACTCCCATTGATTGGGTCCCCTCCCCGCATAGTCAGGATCAAGGAGACGACTGTATCGGATACCAAAACTTAATGGCAACTGATTCCACCATTGGGTGTCAAAATAAATTTCGATACCTGCAGAACGGTATTCTGTTTGTACACCTGGACCATTTGTCGCATAGAATGGAACACCCGTATAATCGTAATAGGCATTGGCACGTATCCTGAAAAAATAAATCATATTCGCAAAGCCCCAGTCGGGATATACCAGTGGTAAATTATAATTGATACCAACAGTATACATCTGATAGAAATTGACAGCGGTATATCCTCTCGCAAAGGGAAAATTGTTGGAGAATCTTACCTGATTTAACGAATCGCGCTGCTGAAAAGACGTATTTAATACTACACTGTGCGTTGATATAAATCCCGGGAAATAAAAACTGGCGGATGCAAGTAACTGCTTCCCTGAAATATTAGTAATGGCCTGGTCGTATTGCAACAAGAGTGTCTGCGCAAAGGACGGATATATTTGAAGTCTCGCAGTTTGAAGCTGATGGGTAAATAATATTTGTGGATCGAGACTTAAATACGATGTGTTTTTTATACTGTCTTTAATAGAACCCTGAAAATATTGCTGATGATAAGTTATATTACTTCCGCCTTCCAGACTGGTCAACCATCTGCCCCTGCTGAGATTCAGGGGAATCGAAAATCCGGCATAACTCAGCAATTCATTCCAATATATTTTCTGATTTCCATAATAACCGTTTCGATCGATGATATATTCTGCTCCGATATTTAGAAAAGGAAACAATCCGCCATAGGTAAAATCCATGCCGGTATTTTTAGATTCTTCGTTTCTATTGTAACCAATAAATATCTCCGACTGGAATGTATTCAATACATTTTGCCCGAGCAGTGCCAGCTGATAATTCGGATCGTTTACATAAGGTCTCCAGCTGTAAAAATTAAAGATATGGGTGAATGCATTATAATGTTTCACAGGGAAACTCGTATCCGGTATGGGAAACGGTATTTGGAACGGTGGACGATCGAGTGCAAAAACAAGATGTTTTTCAGATGTATCCAATGCAGGAAATTCAATGGGCTTCTTATTGAATGCATTTTTTTCATCAGCTGTTTCCATCCGGTATCCGGCACTGGTGAAACTGCTCCAGGTTAATTTTCCAGACGAGGCAGACAACTGATAATTGCCCGCACTCGCATCTTTGTTCATCGGATATATTTGACTGTCTTTTAGATAAAATCCCTGGTCCTGTTCCTGAAAAGTGCGTGTAAAATATATCCGGTCATCCTTAACGGAAACAAAACCGATCGGCTGCATGGACCAGTCCACCAATATTTGCTGATTACCAGAAGGAACTTCAATTTGCATCAATGCCATCTGACCTCGTTTATTCCGCACAGCAGAAATTACCGTATTGGCTGAGAAGAATTTGGGATAAGTGTATATGAGATTGTCGGGATTGGGAATCTGCCATATTATTTTCCCATTTGAAATATCCAAGATATCCAGCGAACTCTTTCCTGTTTTCGCCATATTTACCGCTACAATCGATTTTCCGTCGAAAGAAATGTCCGGAGCAAAATATTTTGTTTTGCCAGTGAGACGAACATCTTTTTTTGTATCGAGATTGATCAAGCGCAGTACAGAATAGTCCTGCCATCCCCAGCGCAGGTCAGGCTCATAGCCGGTATACACTATCCTGCGATCTCGATAGCTAAACGTTTCATCCAGTGCAACAGACTGGAATTTTAACCGGGTGAGTTTTTCCTTACCCGTTTCTTGTAAAACAAATTCAGGTGGCTTCGTGTAACTACTGTTCAGAAAAATAAGATGGTTGCTGTCGGTGAATTGCGGAAAAACTTCGTCAGCTACGAAGTGGTGCATTTTTTTACCGTAATCAGCTTCAGGACTAGTGTACGCGTTTTGGGTTAACTGGTTTTTAAAATAGGACATTGCCCGATCATGAAATGTATCGAAGGATATACCTGTGTTTCGCCGAATTGCTTTTTGGAGTGGAAAGAAAAACCCCTTAAATGCGGCGGCTTCCCCTGCAACTTTATCCCAAAAAAATGGACCATACTGTTCTCTTCCGTAGGCAACCATCATATATCCTAACGGATACCAATCCGGCGTATAATCACGATAAGAACCATTGCGAAGTTTCATCCAGGAATAATTCTTCTGCGAAACCCATAACGCCTCAAAGCCGGTAAGAAAAAGTGGTAAACGCCCTCTACCCTGCTGACTAACCAGTGTCTCCTGAAACACTGCGTCCCCTTCGAAGAACCAGTTGGGGACAGAAAGACTGTTTGCAAATGCGAGTCCATCCTGTCCGAATAGTATGTAAAATGCTTTCGATAAACCCACTCGAAAATTATTGTATTGCTGTACGTGGCGATATTCGTGAATTGCGAGTGTCTGGTGCCAGGGCAGACTTCCCAGGTCAAAGCTATTTTGTTCCGGAGTTAACTGAAATTCACTACGGAAAGGTGCCAGTTGTACGTATCCATTGGAAATGGTGGTGAGGTTATGAAACACGATGTCAATCGATCGTTGCTGATTTCCAATGGTGGCCAGCGTAGATTTGCTGAGTGCAGAAACTAAAAAAGCAACTTCACGTGCTTCGCTATCCAGGCCCGGAGGATAAATGATATTTGCTGGAACTGTATGAACAACTTTCCATTTAACAGAGGGAGGAGTTCCTCCAAAAATCTGGGCATTGACCTGGCCGGTAAAAATAAAAACAAAGGCGAACAGGTAATGGAAACGATTCATTCAGTGTTTGATCTGGAACAATAATTGAAATTAGTCCAAGGTGATCATAGAAAAAACTATCTTGATTCCAATATCTTCGAATTAACAAATGAAAGTCACTGAGCGTTTATTTTCCCTGTCAAAGAACCTGGATTCTGTTCTGGCCGCTCTGTTCGGATTTATCATTATTCAGTATTTCGCAAAACACAGCGGGATAGGCGTTTCTCCGGATTCTGTAACCTATATCAGTGCAGCAAGACATTTGATCCAGGGAAAAGGATTTATATCTTTTGACAACCTGCCTGTAGTTGATTTTCCTTTTGGTTATCCTTTTTTCCTCAGCATCATATCTTTTATCACCCGGTTGGATCCGACTCAATTCGGTGCCATCCTTAATGGAATATTATTCGCTTTTTTGTTATACACAAGCGGCAGTTTGATGAATGGTTTTACCAGCTATTCAGGTTGGTACAAACGCGTTTTACTCACTTGCATTTTGCTAAGCCCTGCATTGCAGGAAGTGTATTCCTTATTATGGTCTGAAACCGTCTTTATTTTACTAACTCTTTTTTTCATTGTTACTATTTCAAAATATCTGCGTCATGCAACACCTGGCTGGTTGTTCATATCCTGTCTGGTTTGCTCAATAGCCTGTTTAACCCGTTATGCCGGGTTATTTATGATCATAACGGGCTTGTGGCTGATATTTTTCAATACCTCCTTATTCTGGCGCACTCGCATCATCCATTGTTTTCTATTTGGAAGTCTTTCATTTTCGTTGCTGCTGGTTAATATGATTCGCAATATAACAGCAACGGGTCTTGCCATGGGTCTTCGCCCGAAGAATCATATCGGTATTCTGAAAATAGTCGAGTATTTCGGTGATGTTTTTTGCGACTGGATCCTGTCCGACAGAGTACCATTCTTAGCTATTTCATTAGCCATTCTGGCATTTACTGCTTTCATCTTAACCATGGTTTTTTCGAAAAGACCATCTAAGTCCGGAAATGGTTTTGAATATGTTGCTGCTTTCACAGGATTGATGTATAGTGTTTTTATGATCATCACCTCCAGCCTCACCCGTTATGATCAGTTCACAAATCGTCTGTTATCTCCGATGTTCATACCATTCATATGGAGTGTAAGCTGGTGGATACCGGGGTTCATTGCAAAAAAGTACCAACGTTACCAATGGATTTATGTTCTATCTTTTTTATTGGTAACGTCTTTTTTTATCAGGGCTGAATATCTCGCCGATTATGAATACTACGATGGTGTAAAAGATGCGGGTGTGCCTGGTTATAGTGAAGATCCGTTTTTACAATCTGCAATCGTTCAGTTTACTGAAAAAAATAAATCCATCTTTGATCCGCGTTATCCAGTTTATTCAAATGCGGCGGATGCATTTTATTTTGTAACAGGGCTGCCGGCATATCAGCTTCCGTTTTTAGACTATCCCGACAAAGTGCAAAAATATTATGTGGGATCGGGTAATCATCAACGGGAGTACCTTATATGGTTTCAGGATCTTGATAATCCGGATATGCCCAAACTGGATTCAATTCTGCAGAATAAAAACATTACCCTGCTTAAACAGTTGTCTGACGGAGCGATTTATATCACAAAGTGATTGCGCGGGTTATGGATTATGAATTATGAGTTATGAGTTTAGTGAATCTCATAACCCATAACCCATAACTCACTACAACGGTCGGATCCAAATATTCCTGTAGCTGATCGGTTCGCTGGCATCGCCGTGCGCCTGCAGTTTGATGGGCGCTGCTCCGTGTTTTTTATAATATGGCTTACCGATATATTGAGTAACACCAAGTAATGTGAAATTATTTTCGACCAGTACGCCATTCAGAAATACGGTTACGCGTGCAGGTGAATCCAGACTTCCATCTTCTTTAAACCTTGGGGCAGTCCAGACTACCTCGTAGTCTTGCCATTCACCTGGTTTGCGCGATGGATTGGCCAATGGGATCGCCTGTTTGTACATACTTCCAACCTGACCATTTACATAGGTTGTGTTATTGTAATTATCCAATACCTGCAATTCGTATCCGACATCCGAACCTGAATCTGAAATGCATGCGAGGAAAATTCCACTATTGCCCCTTGCCTGCCCCGATCCCGTGATATTTTCCGGAATTCTGAATTCAACATGCAGCTGATAATCTGTAAATCGTTGTCTCGTAAGAATTCCTTTTGCTTTTTTATCTACCGTCATAATATGATCGTGTACTTTCCAACCGGCGGCTCTTGTAGTATCACCACCTTCGGCTCTCCATAAATCAAGATTTTTACCATCAAACAATACAATAGCATCAGATGGTGGTTCAGCGTCCGTTTTACCCGGGGTAACAATTTTTGGAACAGGACTATACACTTCAGTGGCTTCGGGTTTGTCCTGCGCATTTACGGTATAGGTGAAAGAAAACAGAACTACTGTGAGTGTACAAATTTTCTTCCTCAATGGCATAGCAATAGAATACATATTCAAGCTTTTAATTTGGATGAAAGTTAACGAATATTCATCATTGCTCGATGGTTACATCGTGCGCATATTGTCGGCGGAGCGAGTCCTTAATTTGAATGGTGTCTTTAGCCAGTGCGGGGAATTGAAAATAGACTTTGAAATAAGCGGAGTCTTTTTGATACAGGTGGGCTTTGAGATCGAAACCTATAAGTTGCTTATACCTTCTTAAGGCATGTGGTTTATTATCTGTTGCCAGTATTACAAATTTATAATTTGTTGTAAGCTGTCCATTAACAACCGATGGATGCGATGTGTCTTTAATTGCATTCTTTAATGAATCATTCTTTGCATTTACCAATGCCAGGGAATCAGGTGCCGGTTGTATTTGCTGCTGCACAACGGAACTGGTATCGGTATTTGTTTCTGAGACGGCTGATTTGTTCTTTTTGTACATAAACCATCCTCCTATACCTACCACAGCCAGCGCTGCGATCACCAGTAAAAGTTTCACCATGCTTCCGCCCTGCGAAGGAGATGGATTGCTTTCATTTTTTTTGTCGGCTTTATATAATTTTTTCTTCGTTTGTTCTGATCCTGTAGTGTTTTCTTTTATGAGTGTATACTCTCCAGGCAAAAAATCAAATTTGCCCGTCTTATTTTTGGTGATGGTCCCGATTCCTTCCAAATGGAATGGTTTACCGATATTCAACATTTCGGTTCCCAGATTCAGATAAGAATCCAGATCCGAAATAGCAAGGGGCCTGATCTTTCCGGTGTTTTCACATATGAAAGTAATCAGCTCTTTGTCTGCTGCTGCTATATTTGCATTTTGAAACTGAACGGCATTTGGCATGGAGAGCAGGTCGCGATCATCAGCTGCCGGTAGTACCACAGACTTATCCAGCGTAAAGATGCCCAGACCAGGAAGTGCCATCTTTCGGTTCTTATAAAGATATTCAACTAGCAATAAAGGGATCTTCAACGCCTTGGATTTACTTTTAAAAGTATTTAACGAACGCGAATACGAGTCAATAATTATATGAAAATTAAAATAAAATATTGAAAACTAACTATCTACCCCCCGAAACCTCAATTTTTGTTCCATATTTGCCCCTTGGGGTGATTCATTAAACGAGTATACCGTGCTGACAGCAGAAGAGGAAGCGTTTATAATTTATTGGAAAGCTAATAGGGAAAAGCAAAAAAAGACTTTCAGGCAATTCTTATTGGGAATTCCCATTGCGCTGCTATTTGTGGTACCGATCTGCATTAATTTCTTCTCAGGATGGTACAAAAGAGCTGCCATGATCAGCAGCACATCGGATTTTAGCCCAGGGGTATTGTTCCTGGCTTTGCTGATTATTGTCGTGTTTATCGCCATTTTTTCGAGAAAATTCAAATGGGATCAGTACGAACAACGTTACATCGAACTGCTTGCCAGGAAAAAAAGCTGGAAGAAGGCAAAAAAAACTAAAACTGTGCAGCATTTGATGCATTGGTGCTGTCTTAATGTTCAAGGCAAGATATTATACCAAGTGCCGTAACCATACACTACCTGCTAAACCGACCCTGAACAACCCGTTCGGGGTTTTTTTTACCTTAAATTTGATGAAATAGTTTACTTGCCTTACGAACCCATTTCGGTATTTGACATTTTTAAAATTGGCGTGGGTCCTTCCAGTTCCCACACGTTAGGTCCCTGGCGGGCAGCGCAGTCTTTTGTCAGTTCATTAAAGAGCAGCGGCCTTTTCCACAAGGTAAAGTCCGTACAGGTTTTATTATACGGTTCTCTCGCAAAAACCGGCAAGGGTCACGGAACCGATATCGCTGTACAACTGGGTCTGGCGGGATACGATCCGGTAGAAATTGATACTTCTGTTATTCCTTCCGTGATCAGGGAGATTGAAGACAAAAAGTCCCTCGGATCTGAACTCGGCGTTCGTTTTGATCCATCTAATGATATTGTATTTCTGATCGGGGAGTCCCTACCTCACCATCCCAATGCCTTAAGTTTCCTGGCTGACTTTCATGGTCATGAATCCATAGCCGAAACATATTATTCTATTGGCGGGGGTTTTATTGAAAAAGAAGGTTTGTCACAAACCGAAAAGAAACAGGTTCAGCTTCCCTTTCCTATTGATACTGCTGCCAACCTGCTTCACTGGTGCATGAAAACGGGTCTTGCTATTCATGAAGTTGTTTTTGAGAATGAACTGGCGTGGAGAGAAGAATCTGAGGTGAAAAGACGATTAATGGACATCTGGAAGGTAATGAAGGACTGCATGTATAAGGGCTGTCATGCAGAAGGCATTCTGCCCGGGGGATTACAGGTCAGCAGACGGGCAGCGGCATTGAACAAAAAATTGTTGAAAGGCAGAACCTATACTGACTATTCCAGCTGGGTACAGGCGATCAGAGAAGGCGGAAGGGATTTTCAATATATCCTTGACTGGGTCAGCTGTTTCGCCCTGGCGGTAAATGAAGAGAATGCTTCTTTTGGAAAAGTGGTTACGGCGCCCACCAATGGAGCGGCAGGTGTTGTTCCGGCAGTACTACAGTATTTTATATGTTTTACCGAAGAATTTTCAGAGGAAAAAATCATCTCTTTTCTTCTTACGGCCTCCGAGATTGGCAGCATTTTTAAAAAAGGTGCAACGCTGTCGGCGGCCATGGGTGGTTGCCAGGCTGAAATAGGTGTATCCTCAGCAATGGCTGCGGCGGCATTAACAGAAAGTATGGGTGGAACGCAGAGACAGGCACTGATGGCTGCTGAGATCGCCATGGAGCATCATTTGGGATTAACCTGTGATCCAATCGGCGGACTGGTACAGGTGCCCTGTATCGAACGAAATACCATGGGTGCCATAAAAGCGATTACCGCTTCTCAACTTGCATTGCAGAGTATGCCGGATTTTGCCAAAGTATCTCTCGACGCTGTTATCAGAACCATGTGGGATACGGCACTCGACATGAACAGCAAGTATAAGGAAACTTCAGACGGCGGACTGGCAATTCACATACCGCTGAGTTTGCCAGAATGCTGAAGAAAGTATGGGAGTATGGGAGTATGGGAGTATGGGAGTGAGAAACGGTCAACCGTCACCCGTTAACGGCCAACCGCCAACCGCCAACCGCCAACGGTCAACGGTCAACCGTCAACGATTCCCTTTCTCCCGAAAGTAACTCCAAAGACTCCGGGTCCAGTTTTACATCCACCGACTTCAGTAAATCATCCAATTGATGAATTGATGTAGCGCTGGCGATCGGAGCAACTACTGCGGGCCGGGTCATCAGCCAGGCCAGAGAAACAGTGGCGGGAGATACATGATATTTTTCTGATACTTTATCCAATGCCGATAATATTTTCTTTCCTTTTGCATCCAGGTATTTTCCTACACCATGTCCCCGTACACTTTTTTGTAGATCCTGTTCAGATCTGTATTTTCCGGTTAGGAATCCGCTGGCCAGTCCATAATATGAAATGATACCAATTCCTTCAGATACACAAAGTGGTTGCAGGTCTTTTTCAATACTTCGGTCATATAAATTGTAAGGTGGTTGTAAGGTTTCATAACGGGCATAACCATGTGCTTTGCTTACTTCCAGTGATTTTGCAAGGCGATCTGCTGTAAAGTTGGAAGCGCCAATGGCCTTAACTTTTCCTTCTTTAATCAGATCGGTATACGTGCTGAGCGTTTCTTCCATAGGCGTATTGGGATCGTCATCATGCGATTGATACAGATCGATATAATCTGTTTGTAACCTTTTCAAAGAATCTTCCACAGCAGCACGAATGTATTTGTTCGAAAGACCCAGTTTGCCCGGCCCCATCGGTTTTCCCACTTTGGTAGCAATAACAACCTCCGCCCTGTTTTTTCTTTTTTTGATCCATTCCCCGACAATCATCTCTGATTCCCCACCCTTATTACCAGGTACCCAGGTGGAGTACACATCTGCTGTATCGATTAGATTAAAACCTGAACGGGTAAATTCGTCTAATAGTCCGAAGGCATCAGATTCCTTCACCGTCCAGCCAAATACATTGCCCCCAAAAGCAAATGGAGAAACTTTGATCCCCGAATTGCCCAAAATCCTTTTTTCCATATTCTGTTTTTTATATTTACAATTTCGAAGAAGAAAAGTTATACGTGTTACCAATTATTTTGAACTATGAATGAAATGGGAACTGCTGCGCCCCTGCTCGAAGTCCGGGAAGTGCCCGAAGAGGCTTTATGGGAAGTGAGAGACCTCGCTTTTCGAATCTTTCCCGTTACTTATCAGGATATCGTGGAGAGCAAACAGATCGACTATATGATGGATTTGATCTATAGTCCGGAAGCACTCACTGAACAGCTCGATTCGGGACAGGTTTTCCTGATTTTATATTATGAAGGATCTCCCGCAGGTTTCGCATCCTACACCAAACTCGACGAAGAAGGAATCTTCAAGCTGAATAAAATTTACCTGGATAACCATCTGCAGGGTAAGGGTATTGGAAAATTTCTGTTGACGGATGTGATAGCGAGAGTTAAGGCAGAAGGTGGTACGTCACTCCGCCTGAATGTAAATCGCCATAATGATGCCCGGGGATTTTATGAAAAAATGGGATTCTCCGTATTGCAGGAAGAATTAATAGATATTGGCAACGGATATTTTATGGATGACTATGTCATGAGTTATAAGTTATGAGATATGAGATATGGCATCAACTCATAACCCATCACTCGTTAATATTACCCATCGCGGCTTGTTTCATTTTGTGCGTAAGTTCATGACCGAAATACTTTTCGATGGATCTTTCAATTAGATAGATCAACGGCGTGAGTACGATCGCCATGATGAATTTATAAGTATAGTTCACCATTCCTATGGCCAGAATCTGCTGCCAGCTGAAGTTTCCGGAGAAAGCAATAAATAATACGATATAACTATCAACGAGTTGCGATACCACCGTCGAGCCCGTGGCTCTTAACCATACGTGTTTTTCTCCTGTCAGTTTTTTGATCTTATGAAAGATCGTTACGTCCACAATCTGACTTACCAGAAAAGCCACCAGACTACCAATAATAATACGCATACCCTGACCGAAAACCCCTTTAAACGCGGCCTGCATATCCGGCACGCCACTCGACTGATTATTGACAACCCAAAAATCAGCTGGTGAAGTTTTGATCGCCATGAAGAACATCAGATACGCGTAAGAAATCAATGCAACGGCTATATACGAAATACGCCGGATGGCTTTCGGTCCATAAAATTCATTAACGATATCCGTCATCACAAATTCGAGCGGCCATAATAAAACGCCACAGGTAAGAGTAAAAGAAAGACCAGATCGTCCAAAAAGAGAAAAAGAGAATGCTTTGAAACCAAAAGTGTGTTCAAGAGAAAATATTTTCCCCCCGATACATTCAGCAATTAATGCATTTGCAATAAAAAAGGAAGTAAAAAAAACAAAGAGCTTCGTTGGTTTGTCGTCGAGAATTTTTCTGATCATTTGATTAATAAGATTAACTGGATGACCAAAAATCCTCCATTTATGTAAATTAACAATCTCGGAATACCAGTCATTGGTCTTTTCAAAAACCTGCGTATCATCAACCATAAATTTACTATCACATTCAATACGATGGACAGCAGAAATCCCATCACAATAATCAGGGATGAAAGTCCGGGATTAATGGGATTTTTCAGCCATAATAAACAAACTGCAAGGAGGAAACATACATTGCAAATGAAAGCCGCGCGACTGAGCATCCGGAGTAAAGCCATTGGTCAAAAATCCAAATTTCTGCATAAAATAGCATTATTTTGCCTGATTAAACAGATTGCATGATTTTATCTTTCTTCAAGAAGAACAAGTGGCATTTCCTTGCTGTCGCAATATTTTTAATTGTTTCTATTGTCTATAATAAGTCAGCCCTCGAAGGCAAATCTCTACGGCAGGCGGATGTTCAGGGATATACAGGAATGGCCAAGCAATCGAACGACTATAGAGAGAAATATGGTCACTGGCCTTTATGGACCGAATCCATGTTTGGTGGTATGCCGGGATATAATATTGCTATCGAGAGCACCCATATTCTTACGGTAGGATGGGCGAACTGGATTTTTTACTTAGGCAAAACGCCCTGGAAACCGATTTCTTTTTTCTTCAGTGCCTGCGTATGTTTTTACATTTTAACGCAGGTCTTTGGACTCAGTCTGCTGGTTTCCATCCTGGGATCTATCGCATATGCCTTTGCAACATTCAATCCGATTCTGATTTCTGTTGGTCATGATACAGAACTTATTGCAATTGGGTATATGCCTGCGGTAATCGCAGGGGTGATACTTATTCTGCGTGGAAAATATCTGGTGGGTACGGCTGTGCTTGCGTTATTTTTTAATTTGGAAGTAAGTATACAGCATTTGCAGATCGTATACTATACGGGGTTGATCATTGGAATTATTTCCCTTGTTTACCTGATCAATAAATGGAAAGAAAAATCAATCAAACATTTTCTAATCGCTTATTCACTGATTGCTTTTTCTCTCTTACTCGGTTTGCTGAGTTATGCTTATACGCTAATGCCCACGAGGGAACTGGTTACCGAAACAATGCGCGGCGGCAAATCACAACTGACTTCTGTAAACGCAGCCAATAAAACCAAAGGCGGACTGAATAAGGATTATGCCTTCATGTGGAGTTATGGAATTGGCGAAACACTTACACTGTTTGTGCCGGGCATGCAGGGCGGAGGTTATTCAGGCAGAGAGATTACCGGAGAATCCAAATTGTCAGATAAAATAACGGAGACAGGTTTTCCGGAAGATTATGCGATAGGTAAAACCAACTCCATGCTTTACTGGGGGGACCAGCCGGGTACTGCAGGGCCGGTTTATCTGGGTGCAGTTGTTTGTTTTTTGTTTATTCTGGGTATTGTATATGTGAAGAGCTGGCACAAATGGTGGATACTCACCATTTGTATTGTTGGTATTGTACTGGCCTGGGGCAGAAATTTTTCAGCAGTCAATTATTTTCTATTCGATTATTTCCCACTCTACAGCAAATTCAGGGCGCCTTCCATGGCACTCGTGATGCCTCAATTGGGATTTGCGTTGCTTGGTGTTTTAGGACTTCAGCAATTTCTGAATACAAAAGAGCCAAAAGAAATCGTGACAAAAAAATTCAGGAATGTTTTATACATATCGGCCGGACTGGTTCTTCTGAGTATTTTGATCTATTTCATGAGCGATTTTAAAGCACCCAATGATGGCCAGAAGCTGGCAACGGAACTGGTTCAGCAGTTGTCGCGCGGCAAACAGGAAACGATGGAGATTCAGCAAAAAGCCATGCAGACTGTGAGTGGATGGCTGCCCGCATTACATGAAGACAGGCAGGGATTATTTCAGGCTGATCTTTTTAGAAGTGTGATATTTTTAGCACTTGCTGCCGGATTGTGCTGGTTTTATTTACGTGGCAAAATAAAACCGATTGTTTTGGTATCAGCGTTGTTGCTACTTAGTTCTTATGATTTGATGGCCGAAGGCAAAAAATATTTAAGTGACGATAGTTACGCAGACACAGGGAATGTAGACGACTCTTTTGTGATGTCGGATGCCGACCGTCAGATCAACGCAGACCCTGAAAAGAATTTTCGCGTACTGGATATTGCCAGCGGCGATCCGTTCCAGGATGCGCATACTTCTTATTTTCATAATTCAGTCGGTGGGTATCATCCCGCGAAACTTGCTTTGTATAATGATATAATTGAACGTCAGCTGGTGAAAGGCAACCAGATGGTGTACAATATGCTGAATACAAAGTATATCATCCGAAAAGGTCCGGATGGCAAGGAGATGGCAATGGTGAATAATGGCGCTTTTGGTTCCTGCTGGTTGGTATCGTCCATTCATTTTGTAAATAATGCAGATGAAGAAATGGCTGCATTGGATAGCATCAATGTACGGGATACGGCGATTATAGAAAATCAGTATAAGGACAAGATATCTTTTATGCCGACAAAAGATAGTTCGGCGTCGATCAGTCTGATCGACAATCAGAATGACAAGATTTCTTATAACTTTAAGTCGTCTTCAAACCAGTTTGCCGTATTCAGCGAAGTATACTATGATAAAGGATGGAATGCATTCATTGATGGTAAACCTGCACCGTATTGTCGCGTGGATTATGTGCTTCGGGGTATGTCCATACCTGCAGGAACTCATACCATCGAGTTTCGTTTTGAACCTCAGTCCTACATCATGGGAAACAATATCAGTATCTGGGCGGTAATTATTACCTATCTCATTTTGATTGGGGCCGTTTTACAGAGACTGGGAGTAATTAAGCCTAAGCCTAAAGCTCAAGGCGTAAAGCATAACGCTTAACGCTTAACGAGGAACGCTAAGTGCTTAAATCGGAAAGGAAAAGATGTGAAAATTATAACTGGCATAAAGCTCTTTCTGGAAATTAATTTTATTAATGCGTTTCGCGTTAAGCGTTCCGCGTTTCGCGTTAAGCGTTCCGCGTTGAGCCTTCAGCCTAAAGCCTGAACAGAGTTCCAAATAATGAATATAATAAGTCTGGTATCTTATCCGTTTCTTCCTGCGAGGTCCGGCGGACAGAAAGGGATTGCACTATTTTATAAATATTTTTCCAGATACCATGCTGTGACGATTGTCACTACAGAAAAAAATGATCCCTCCTTCGCAGACGGTTATGAAGCTTTAAATATTCTTTCCAACGCTTCATTCAGATATATCAATCCTTTTATTTTTTTTAAAATAAGAAAACTGATTCGTGAGAAAAAAGCTTCTCACCTGATACTCGAGCATCCTTACTTCGGCTGGCTTGGTTTTCTATTGAAAACATTTTGCGGTATCAAACTCGTAGTTCATTCTCATAATATGGAGGGAAACCGTTGGAAGAGCCTGGGGAAATGGTGGTGGCGGATTCTTTGGGCCTATGAAAAGTTTACGCATAGGATCGCGGATTTTAATTTTTTTATTCAGGATGAAGACAGACGCTATGCGATTCAGGCATTTGGTTTGGATAGTGACAGATGCATCACTGTTAGTTTCGGAACGGAAATTTCTGGACCGCCATCTAAAGAGAGTCGCGTGAAATCGACGTCTGATATAAGACAGCATCTGAAGATTGCAGCAGACACACATTTATTATTGTTCAATGGGGCATTCGCCTATTCTCCAAACAGAGACGCACTTGAACATTTATTAAACAACGTTAATCCCATTCTGCAAACCCGCGGATTCTCTTACATTATTTTGATTTGCGGATTGAATATACCAGAAGAGATACTGCAAAAAGAATTTCCCTCCGTTCGTTTTTTAGGATTTGTGGAAAACCTTGACCTTTATCTCAAGGGCTGTGTTACTTTCCTCAATACCGTGACTTCAGGTGGTGGCATTAAAACAAAACTGGTAGAGGCACTTGCATTCGATCTGAATGTGGTTTCAACTCAAAATGGTGCTGTTGGCGTTGATCCTGTACTCTGCGATGACAAGCTGATTGTTTGTCCCGATACAGACTGGAATCTATTCGCCGATGCTGTTATCAGTTCCGTAGACATTGATAAGGTGATGCCAGCAGTTTTCTACGATTATTTTTATTGGGCGAACATAACAAGGCGGGCTGCTGAATTTATAAGGGATGACCGTTAGCCGTTGGCCGATGAACGAAGACCGTTGGAGGCCTGCAAGCTTGCGCAGGTTGGCGGAAATGAAAAATGGTTAATGATGCATAATGATCATTAACCAAGTCAATTAATTAAATGCTACGGTTGCTAACTCTCAATCGTTAAGCGTTCCGCTTTAAGCCTTACGCCTTAAGCCTTACGCCTTACGCTTTACGCCTGAATCACCATTTATCCACTTCTTCAAGATGATCAGAAGAAGTAGAAGTAGGTTCCGGGGTGGACGTTACCGATTCCACTTTCAAGGTTTCCTCTGGCTGCGGTTCTGCTACCTGTGCAACAGGAACAGCCGATGGTTCGTGGTTTTCATGATGATGGCCAACATGTTCATGATTTCCTTCACCGTTTTCGGCAACCTGGTCATGATTGAAAGCATCAAAATCAAAATCAGGCATCAAATCGGTTTTGACATAGTCAACTGCCTCAGTAAGTGCTTTTATAAATTTGTTGAAGTCTTCTTTGTACAGAAAGATTTTATGACGGTCATATCCGTCTTCATTAAATTTTTTACGACTTTCTGTAATCGTTAGATAGTAATCATTGCTGCGTGTTGCCCTTACATCAAAAAAATAAGTCCTTCGCTTACCGGCCCTGATTCGTTTGCTGTAAACACTCTCCATTCTTTTGTCATTGTTCTCGTAAGCCACGTTGATTGTTTTAGGTAAAAAATTAAAGCAAGCGCATAAAAATATAATATAGTTATAGAACTGGCAAAAAATTCCCCAATTTATCAGCGTATGCGTGTTTTTACGCAGGTCAAGTCAGTCGCGGGTTTCGTGCTCAGCACCCGTTTTTTGTTGCTGTTCATATAACCGGGTGTAATATCCATTTTTTGCCAGCAATTCCGAATGTGTACCTGCTTCTACCATTTTTCCTTGATCCAGGACAATGATTCGGTCAAAATCAAAGAGCGTGAAGATTCGATGCGTAATAATGAAGGCGGTTTTATTCTGAAGATATCGGTAGAGATTGCCAATGATTTCCTTCTCCGTACGGGCATCGACGGCGCTCAGGCAATCATCAAAAATTACAATCTCATGATTTCCAGCGAGTGCTCTGGCAATGGAGATTCTTTGTTTCTGGCCCCCACTGAGTGTTACACCTCTTTCACCGATCAACGTGTCGTATCCTGAGGGGAAAAGAGAAATCTCCTGGTCGATGCTGGCGTATACTGCGGCCTTTTTCGCATCCGTGACCTCTTTTCGATCCATTCCAAAAAGAATATTGCCCGTCACGGTATCACTGAAGAGAAATACATCCTGCGGTACATAGCCTATCTGGTTTCTAAAATCATCCAGTTGAAGATTTTTCAGATTTTTTCCATCTATTCGTATGGTACCATGGGTTGGGTCATAGAAACGAAGCATCAGCTGAGCCAGGGTGGTTTTGCCACTACCCGTACGTCCGATAATCGCGATTTTTTCACCTTTTTTAACCTCCAGATTGAAATCCTTCAGCGCATGAATTCCTGTTTGCGGATAGGTAAAATCAACGTGCTCGAAGGAAATAAAACCGTTGAGTTTGGAATTGACTGCCAATGGGAGATTTTGTATGGTGGGTATGGTTTCGAGAAATTCGTTCAGCCTTTTCTGTGAGGCCGAAGCACGCTGAATCATACTGGCCACCCAACCGATGGCGCTTACCGGGAAAGTGAGCATGGTGATATATATTACGAATTCGGTAATCGTGCCGAGATCCGTGTGATGGGTTCCATGAATAACGTAAAGGCCCCCGATCATGATCGTTAGAAGGGTACTCAATCCTATGATGAGGCCCATGGATGGAAAGTAAATGGCCTCTACTTTCGCCAGACCAATTGCATTTTTTCGATATTCTTCGCTGTTAGAAGTGAAGAAACGCAGCATGGCAGACTCCTGCACAAATGATTTGATTACCCGGATTCCGCTATAGGATTCCTGTGCGTTGGTGGTCAGGTTACTCAATAATGCCTGTATTCGTTCGCTTTTCCGGTGAATCAGGTTATTTACCATATAAATGGTCACTGCAAGAATGGGTAAGGGCGCCAACACATAGAGAGTAAGTAATGCGTCTTTGCGAATCATGAAGTATAAACTGAAGCTGATAGTTGCCAGTAAATTTGCCAGGTACATAATAGCAGGACCCGTGTACATCCGTACACGACTTACATCTTCTGCCATACGACTCATCAGGTCGCCAGTACTGTGTGTTTTATAAAACGCGGTGTCGAGCTGCTGATAGTGCTGGAATATTTCATTTTTCTGATCAAACTCAATATGTCTGCTCATTACGATCAGCGTCTGACGCATAAAGAACATAAATATCCCGCCGAGAATAGCCAGTACTAACAAAGTGATCCCTGAAATGGCGACTTTCTGTCCGAAGGTTCGCTGGGTAGTATTTAATTTCCGTATAAATTTCTTTACCAGGATATCGTAGTTCGCAGTATCCGCTTTTTGATCGCGGGACCTGCGCGCTTGTGTTTCTGCCGTGACAGTCACCGCAGACCTGGCCTGTGCCTGAGAAGTTAGTTCCCGTTCGACGGTATTTACAACATAACCGGTTACCTGAGGAGCAAGAATGCGAAAATAATTTGAAAGTAACACGAACAGCAGGCCGAGAAAAAGCCTCCATCTATATTTCCAGAAATATTTATTGACCGCACGCAGATACTTCACACTACATATTTTACACCATGCAAGGTAACGAGTTATGGGTTATGAGATATGAGTTATGGCTAACCCATAACCCATAACTCACAAGTTTTGCTTTTTCATTTCATCAACAGCGTGCGCCGTCGCTCTGGCGGTTAATGCCATATACAAAATCGATGGACTTTGGTTTGCGGTGCTCGTCATACAGGCGCCATCGGTAACGAAGACATTTTTGCAGGCATGCAATTGATTCCATCCGTTCAGCAAAGAAGTTTTGGGATCCTTACCCATTCTGCATCCACCCATTTCATGGATATCTCTTCCGGGTGCCCAGTGATTGTCGTATTGCTGAATGTTTTTTACTCCCGCATTTGAAAGTGTTTCAGCAGCCTGCGTCAGAAAATCCTTTAATAGCAATTCATCATTGTGATCATAAGAAACATCTGTTACCAGCAACGGCAAACCCCATTGATCTGTTTTATCCTTACTCAGATAAACCTGATTGGTTTCTTTTGGAACGGTTTCACCTTGCATATACATATAACATCCCCAGGATCCTGCTTCCGACAAAGCCTTTTTAAAGTCTTCACCAATTTCAGGGCCATCTGTTGTGGCCCCTCTCCTTCTGAAGCAACCCATGAAAGCCATATAACCACCCACAAAATCCATATCTTGTTTTTTCAGATTTCTGAAATTGGCCATCATAGACTCAGCTGGTTTTCTTCCATAATAGTAGGAATCCAGATAACCATCAATATTACCTCCCACTGAACCACGATAGTTCTGGTGACAAATATATTTTCCGAGCAATCCATTGTCGTTTCCCAGACCATTGGGGAATCGGTGTGATTTGGAATTCAGCAAAATCAGATTTGTATTCAGTGCAGAAGCATTCATAAAAATGATTCGTGCGAAATAATCCGACAATTCGTGCGTGTTCGTATCGATGATACGAACCCCTACCGCTTTGTTTTTCCTTTCGTCATAAAGAACTGAATGTACCACACTAAATGGCCGAATCGTGAGATTGCCCGTGCTCGCTGCCCACGGAAGTGTTGATGAATTCGAACTGAAGTACCCGCCAAAAGGACAACCCCGCATGCAAAGATCGCGTGCCTGACATTGTGCTCGGCCTTGCCTCGCATGAATTTCTTTTGCAACAGTGAGCTGGGCCCACCGTCCCTGAATCATAAAACGATCCTTATATTTTGTACTGATTTTTTTTTGCAGATCTTTTTCAACGCAATTGAATTCAAAGGGTGGCAGATAATCTCCGTCTGGCATTGCTTCGAGTCCGTCTTTGTTTCCACAAATGCCCGCAAATCTTTCTACATATGAATACCAGGGAGCTACGTCATCGTAACTTATCGGCCATTCTATTCCATAGCCATCTCTTGCAGGCGCAGCGAATTCATATTTACTCCATCTTGGACATGCTCTTCCCCATATCAGTGATTTGCCACCAACCTGATATCCCCTTATCCATTCAAAAGGTTTTTCCTGAATGTAGGGCTGGTCTTTGTCTTTGATAAAAAAATGCTGGGTTGCTTCATCGAATCCTGCTGCCTGCGTAATCAGTGGATTTTCTTTTACGAATGCTTCCGACATTTTCAACCGGTGCGGAAATTCCCAGGGAGCAAGTGTTGCAGTGGGATAGTCTTTCAGATGTTTGACGTCGCGACCTCTTTCCAACACCAGTGTTTTCAAGCCGGCATCGCAGAGCTCTTTGGCGGCCCAGCCTCCGCTGATGCCAGAACCTACTACAATGGCGTCGTATGTATTCACAGGTTTCCCTTTTTAGATTCTGACACCGCATGGTCGACTGCACGTGCCGTATAGGCCATAAATGTCAGTGAAGGATTTTGTGTGCTGGTAGAGATCATCGCTGCTCCATCCGTCACAAAAACATTGGGACAAAGATGAAACTGATTGAATTTATTCAGCAGTGAAGTTTTCACATCCTTACCCATTCTGCATCCGCCCATTTCATGGATATCCAGGCCAGGCGCCTGTTTGCTATCGTGCGGTTGTATATCGGTGCATCCTGCCGTTTTCAGCATTTCAGATGTTTGCTCCAGAAAATCTTTCAATACACGTTCATCATTGTCATCATAGTCAACTGATATAACAAGCTCAGGTATTCCCCACGCATCTTTTTTGTTTTTGCTCAATCGAACATGATTTTTTCCTTTCGGAATGGTTTCGCCCTGCATCATTGCAGACACATACCAGGGGCCTGCTTCTGTAAGGTTATCTTTAAACGCCGCTCCCAGTTGTGGCCCTTTTTCATCATAATTGCCCGTACCTCTTCCTGCACTGAAATGTACCATATAACCTCTCAGAAATTCCATTTCCTGTTTGCGTACATTTCTGAAATTGGGCATTATGGGCTGGGTAGGCCGACGACCGAAATAGTATTTGTCCATAGGCCCATCATAAGCCGCAGTTACAGTTCCACGATAATTGTGAAAGCAAACATATTTACCCAGTAGTTCACTGTCGTTACAAAACCCGTTGGGAAAACGGTTAGAAGTTGAATTCAATAATATCAGATTGGAATTCAAACAGGCAGCATTTACAAAAATTATTTTGGCGTAGTAGGTTGTTTCTTCTTTTGTATGCGCGTCAATTACCCGGACGCCTGTAGCCTTCTTCTTCGATTCATCATAAATAATTGAATGCACCACGGCATCGGTTCTCATGGTAAGATTTCCTGTTTTTAAAGCCCAGGGAATGGTGCTTGAATTGGAACTGAAATATCCACCGAAGGGACAACCACGTTCGCATTCGCTTCTCGCCTGACACGGATTTCTTCCCTGCTGTAAATGTATCTCTCTGGGTTTGGTAAGATGAGCACAACGACCCTGCACCACATGGCGATCCTTGTATTGGGCATTTATTTTTGCACTGATATCCGACTCCACACAATTCATTTCCCATGCAGGAAGAAAATCTCCATCCGGTAAAGTATCCAATCCGTCAAAATTTCCGGCAATGCCTGCAAAATGTTCTACATGACTATACCAGGGGGCTAATTCATCATAACCCAATGGCCATTCAACAGCAAATCCATCGCGTCCGGGTCCTTCAAAATCAAATTTACTCCAGCGTTGTGTTTGTCTGGCCCAGAGTAACGATTTTCCTCCTACCTGATATCCCCGGATCCAGTCGAAGGGTTTTTCCTGCTCGTAAGGATGATCCTGATCTTTTACAAAAAAGTGCTGGGAGGTTTCGTTGAATGCGTAACAGCGATTTACAATCGGGTTGTTTTTTGTTATTTCCAGTGGCAATTGTCCCCTGTGTTCGAAATCCCATGGATTCATGGTTGCCGTGGGATAATCTTTCAAATGGACCACATTTCTTCCCCTCTCAATAACAAGGGTTTTAAACCCATGATCGCAAAATTCTTTAGCGGCCCATCCCCCACTAATTCCGGAACCAATAACGATGGCATCATAAGTATGACTGGCAGTTGCTTTGTTGTTTACGTACAGTGTATCTCCGGGCATGGCAAGCGGGTTGGTTCTACAATACTTCAAAATTATAACCAAAGGTTGGACAAATACCGATTAAATATTGAAATGCTATACATTTATCGAAATTAATCAAAAGGGCTACCAGCATTCTAATTACAATGGAAGTTCATCATCATTCAGGGCACCACGAAGGAACCAAAACTTTCAAAGACTATTTTCAGGAATTTCTCATGATTTTTCTGGCGGTAACCATGGGGTTTCTGGCAGAAAACGTTAGAGAATACATTACCGACAACCACCATGTGGCGGAACTTGCGGGTCAGCTAAAGGAAGATCTTATCAATGATACTACCAATATTGAAAAACTTGTATCCAGCCTGGAAGTGCAGATGGGCAAGACGGATAGTTTGTATATGCTTTTAACGGCGCCCGGAAAAAATAAAGACTTTATCAGGATTCAGGAGCTGATCAAAGGCAGTGACAATATGAATATATTTTATCCCTCTACGGGTGCGATCTCCACCATTAAAACAGAATTACACCTCAAAAAATTTGTAAAAACAAAATTGGCTTCGCATATCGACAATTACGAAAAGAAAATAAATGTGTTACATGAGCTGGAGAACAGAGACATTGAATATATGGGCAGGATTCTGGAAACTTTTATGTCCAAACATTTCACACCCGAGAATGCGGCAGCAACGGTTATGCAAAAGCAATTTGTAAATGGTAATATGCGGAATTTATCGGACGACGACCTGATTCAGTTAAGTGTAGATATTAATCTACTGAAAGCCTACAACCGTCAGTTGTTATACAGATGTTTAGAAATCAAGTCGGATGCCGTAGCTTTTATTCAGCATATCAATACAACGTATAGCCTGGATGAATGACAGTATTTATTTGTACCGATAGCCGGGATTTTTTCACCGTTTGTATAATCGATGTTGAAAATTCGCTCGTCTCGATTATCTTCTCATATACAAAAACACCGTTATGTCCAATCGCATATGGTTCGTAATTACGCTGGCTCTTTTTACAGCATGCCAGCCCGCAGAAAAAAAAGAAGCTCCTGATTTTCTGGCTGAGGATATAGATACTACGGTAAATCCTGCGCAGGACTTTTTCTCTTATGCAAATGGAACCTGGTTAAAAAATAATCCCATCCCATCCGACCAGGCTGGATGGGGCGTTGGAGAGCTCGTTCAGGAAGACATCTATAATCGCCTGCGGGCCATCAACGAAAAAGCATTAACAGACACATCGCAATCAGGAAGTATTTCTCAAAAAATTGGCGACTTCTGGTACAGTGGAATGGATTCTGTTGATATTGAAAAGCAGGGTTTGAAACCATTACAGCCGCAGTTTGACGCAATTGAAAAAATTGCAACGATACCCGATTTACTCCGCGAAGCGGCCATTCTTCAGAACAGGGGGATTGGCGTTTTACTGGGAGAAGATATTTCGCAGGATGAAAAAAACAGCGATAAAATCGTCTTCCATATTTCTCAGGGCGGCCTCGGAATGGGAAACCGGGATTATTATTTTAATACGAATGAAAAAACATTGAAAGTAAGAGCGGCTTATCGATTATACCAATATAAAGCTTTCAGATCGATGGGAAAAGACAGTCTGTCTGCTACCGTTGCTGCAAATTCAGTTTACGACCTGGAAACAAAACTTGCAAAAGCCTCCCGCAAATTGCAGGACCTGCGTGATCCCGATTCGAATTATCATAAAATGGATGTTCCTTCCCTGCAGAAATTATATTTTAAAATCGGATGGAACGATTTCTTTTCTAACACGGGCATTAAGTCCCTGGATAGTGTTGTCGTTGGACAGCCGGAATTTCTCGCAGCTCTAAACCAGGAGCTAACGAAAACACCTATCCATGTGTGGAAAAATTACCTGGCTTTTCATTTGTTGATGCGTTCGGCGTCGTATCTGGATACAACCAGTTTCAACGATATATTTAAATATTATCAAGCCCGTTCAGGCGTTGAAAAACCCAAACCCCGTTGGAAGAGAGTGCTGGATGCAGAAGAATCCGCTATGGGAGAAGCACTCGGACAATTATTCGTAAAAGAAAATTTTTCTGAAAAAACCAAACAGCGATATAGTGATCTGGTGGAAGCAATCCGCGACGCGTATAAGGAGAGAATTATGAAACTCACCTGGATGAGCGACAGCACCAAACAAAAAGCTTTGTTGAAACTTTCCAAAGTGACTAAAAAAGTGGGTTATCCGGATAAGTGGAAAGACTTCAGTGCGCTCACTATCGATCGTGGCCCATGGGTTCTTAATGTGCAACGGGCTGCAGAATGGTGGACGAAATATGAAGTGAATAAACTTGGAAAACCCGTTGACCGATCAGAATGGGACATGTCGCCGCAAACTTACAACGCTTATTATAATCCAAGTAACAATGAAATCGTGTTACCTGCCGGAATTTTTATAGTCCCCGGGAAAAAAGATGAAGACCTGGACGACGCTTTTGTATATGGATACGCGGCTGCATCTACCATCGGACATGAAATTACACATGGATTCGACGATGAGGGTAGAAAGTATGATGATGCAGGAAATCTTCGCGACTGGTGGCAGCCTTCAGATATCAAACAGTTTAATGCGAGCGCCGAAAGAATCATTCAACAATTCAATAAATTTAATCCGGTTGATACGTTACATGTAAATGGAAATGCAACGCAGGGTGAAAACATTGCTGATCTCGGTGGCGTGCTATTGGGATGGGATGCTTTTTCAAAAACAGATGCATTCAAGAGTGGTATAAAAATAGGAGGCTTAACACCTGCACAGCGTTATTTTCTCGGATATGCTTATGGCTGGCTTTATAATCAGCGGAAAGATGCTTTGGCAAATCAACTCATGGTGGACGTCCATGCACCCGCAAAGGAACGCGTAAACGGACCGATGGCAAATATTCCGGCGTTTTATGACGCCTTTAATGTAAAAGCGGGTGATAAAATGTATCAGCCCGATAGCTTGCGCGTGAGCATTTGGTAATGAACGCTGAACGCATAACGCGAAACGCTGAACGCTTAACGCGAAATAACTTGAGAATTGTTCAAAGGCTAGAACTCAAACACATTAGGCATTAACTGTAAACAGCATTAAGCGTTAAGCGTTTCGCGTTATGCGTTTCGCGTTATGCGTTCAGCGTTTCGCGTTATGCGTTCAGCGTTCAGCGTTCAGCGTTTCGCGTTATGCGTTAAGCGTTTCGCGTTATGCGTTCAGCCTTAAGCCTTACGCTTAAGACCCGCAGCTGACGCATCCGTCCTGCATCGTGCAGGAAGCACCATCGGCGATTTCTTCATCAGTAGCTGATGCAATTGCCGAAACAGGTGTAGCGATTTGCTTCTCCTGTTTTTCTACAGTGAATTGAACTGCCTGTGCTGCCGCCTGGCTGCGCAGATAATACATGCCTGTTTTCAGTCCTTTTTTCCAGGCGTAAAAATGCATGGAGGTAAGTTTTGCGGTAGTCGGTCTTTCAATAAAAAGATTGAGCGACTGCGACTGACAAATAAAAGCACCTCTGTCGGCCGCCATATCTATCAGGTGTTTTTGTTTTATCTCCCAGACGGTTTTGTAAATTTCTTTTATATCTGCGGGAATCTCTTTTATGCCCTGAACGGAACCATTGGCAAGAATGATCTTGTTCTTCATATCGTTATTCCATAAGCCCAGTTGCACCAGGTCTTTCAAAAGATGTTTGTTCACGATCACGAATTCACCACTTAATACGCGACGGGAATAAATATTACTGGTATAAGGTTCGAAACATTCGTTGTTGCCAAAAATCTGAGAGGTAGAAGCAGTTGGCATGGGTGCGAGTAGCAAAGAATTGCGAATCCCGAATTCTTTCACATCCGATTTCAGTCCCTTCCAGTCCCAACGATTGCTGGGTTCAACGCCCCACATGTCAAATTGAAAAATTCCTTTCGAAGCGGGTGATCCGATGAAGCTTTCATAGGCTCCTTCCTGTTTCGCGAGTTCCATACTGGTCTTCATGGCCGCGAAATAAATCGTTTCAAAAATATTTTTGTTTAACAGCTTTGCAAGGTCGCTGTCGAATGGCAATCTGAGCATAATAAAAACGTCTGCCAGTCCCTGCACACCGATACCGATCGGCCGGTGTTTCATATTGGAATAGCGGGCTTCTTCGATCGGATAATAATTTCCATCGATAACCCTGTTCAGATTTTTGGTGACTTCAACCGTGACTTCAAACAATTTCTGATGGTCAAAAATTCCATTGATAACGAATCTTGGCAAAGCGATAGATGCGAGGTTACATACGGCTACTTCTTCGGGCGAAGTGTATTCCAGAATTTCTGTACATAGGTTGCTGCTTTTGATAGTGCCCAGATTCTGCTGATTACTTTTACTGTTCGCTGCATCTTTATATAAGAGATAAGGTGTGCCCGTTTCAATCTGCGCTTCAAGGATGGCGAACCAAAGGTCCTGTGCTTTGACTTTTTTTCTTGATCTTCCTTCCGATTCGTATTTGTTGTAGAGGGTTTCAAATGCTTCTCCAAAACAATCCTGCAGTCCGGGCGCTTCGTTTGGACAAAATAAACTCCATTCCTCACCCGCTTCTACCCTTTTCATAAACAGATCCGGAATCCAGAGTGCATAAAACAAATCACGTGCTTTGAGTTCTTCCTTGCCATGATTTTTTCTGAGTTCCAGAAAATCAAAAACATCTGCATGCCATGGTTCCAGATAAATGGCAAAGGCTCCTTTTCGTTTACCACCACCCTGGTCAACATATCTTGCTGTGTCATTAAAAACGCGCAGCATGGGAATAATGCCGTTGCTGGATCCATTGGTGCCTCCGATATAACTGCCGGTTGCGCGGATATTGTGAATAGCCAGACCGATACCACCGGCACTTTGTGAAATTTTTGCAGTCTGCTTCAGCGTGTCATAGATACCATCGATGCTGTCGTCTTTCATTATCAATAAAAAACAGGAAGACATTTGTGGTTTAGGGGTGCCCGCATTAAATAAAGTGGGCGTGGCATGCGTAAACCAGCGCTCGCTCATCAGATGATAAGTTTTTATGGCGCTGTCTAAATCTCTTTTATGAATGCCCACGGCTACACGCATATACATATGTTGTGGACGTTCTGCAATTCTGCCATTTATTTTAAGCAGGTATGATTTCTCAAGCGTTTTAAATCCAAAAAAATCAAAGCCATAGTCGCGGTCATAAATAATGGTGCTGTCCAGCAGATCGGCGTTTTCGTTGATGATCTCCATTACATCATCGGCAATCAACTGCAATTTTTTCCCGGTTACCGGATGCGTGTATTCAAAAAGACTTCTCATAGTTGCAGAGAAACTCTTGGTAGTGTTTTTATGCAGGTTGCTCACGGCAATACGGGAAGCGAGAATGGCATAGTCTGGATGCTTTGTAGTTAATGATGCTGCCGTTTCAGCAGCGAGGTTATCCAGCTCTGTTGTTGGCACGTTATCATAAATTCCCTCAATGGCTTTTTTGGCTACTTCGTAAATATCCACGATCGGACTAAGACCATAGGAAAGTTTTTGGATTCGCGCAGTTACTTTATCGAATTTGACGGATTCTTTTTTACCATCTCTTTTTATAACAAACATGGTTTACATTTTATACATTAAAAATCTTCTTCCAATGAAAAACTCTGTACTGATTTCGCGGAGGATACTCCTGCTTTCTGGTAATCACCTACTCTTTTTTCAAAAAAATTGGTTTTGCCCTGCAGCGATATCATTTCCATGAAGTCGAATGGATTGGTGCTGTTGAATATTTTAGGATAACCGAGTTCAGCCATCCATCTGTCGGCAACAAACTCTATGTATTGTTTCATGAGATCCGCGTTCATGCCGATCAATTTTACCGGCAAAGCATCGGAGATGAATTCTTTTTCTATTTCCACGGCTTCGCCGATGATTGCTTTCACTTCGTCATGAGAAAGTTTATTGGACAACATGCTATACAAAAGACAGGCAAATTCGCAATGCAAACCTTCATCGCGACTGATCAGTTCATTGCTGAAAGTGAGTCCCGGCATGAGTCCTCTTTTCTTCAGCCAGAAAATCGAACAGAAACTTCCGCTGAAAAAAATACCTTCAACGGCTGCGAATGCAACCAGTCTTTCAGCAAAACTTCCGTTCTGAATCCAGCGCAGCGCCCATTCAGCCTTTTTCTTAACAGCCGGAACGGTTTCGATGGCATGGAACAGGCGGTTTTTTTCCTGCGGATCTTTGATATAACTGTCGATCAACAAGGCATAGGTTTCGGCATGAATATTTTCCATCATGATCTGGAAGCCATAGAAACAACGGGCTTCGGGGAGCTGTGTTTCACCCATAAAATTCACAGCAAGATTTTCGTTTACGATACCGTCGCTCGCAGCAAAGAAAGCCAGCACATGACTGATAAAATGTCGCTCACCGTCATTGAGTGAGGACCAATCTTTCATGTCTCCGCTGAGGTCGATCTCTTCGGCAGTCCAAAAACTGGCTTCATGTTTTTTATACATTTCCCAGATCCTGGGATAGTTAATAGGGAGGATAACAAAACGATCTTTGTTTTCTCTAAGCAATAATTCATCCTGCTGCATAACGCACATTTAAAAAAAATTAACAATGAGAGCTGCGGAGAAGAGATAACGTTCCGTTAAGAACAGATGATCTTCTATGCGGCACCTTATTCGGGAAGGTTCCATATAAATACTGTTATCGGCAGGTCTCCTGGCTCGTAACCGTTTTTCTTCCTTCTCGTCCCGCACTTGCGGGACAATGGAATGAGATTGAAAAACGTTTTGTTACTTACAGTTGCCCGTCAGCCCGGGATTCTCACCCGGTTCCCTATTAATGGCCACCGGAATTTATCCGGCAGTCAACCGTAACGGTATGTAAACGAACATTACAATAATACAAAGACTGGAGAATTCGTGCGGAAATTTTAAGTCACATTGTGTGAACAACTTTCGACGCTTAACGCTTAACGCTTAACGCGGAACGCGAAACGCTGAACGCTGAACGCGAAACGATGAACGTTTAACGCGAAACGGTGAACGCTTAACGCGAATTGAATAAAGTGTATGGCATTATGCGATGTGCGAAGAGTTCGTGATCTTATTAGTCGATTTTCGTGTAATCTAAATTTTGAATAAAGCAAGCCTAAGCGTTTCGCGTTCAGCGTTCAGCGTTTCGCGTTGAGCGTTCAGAATTTATAAGAAAGCCCGAATACAATTCCATAGTCGAAAGTACTTCCGCTGCCTGCAGGAGGCTTGTTATCAAAATTGGTATAGGGACTTACATTCAGATAAAAATAGCGGATAAGCTGCCAGGAAAATGTAGTGCTTGCATCATATCGAATTCTGCCTCCCTGACTAATGCTGAAGTAGACGGTTTGATTGCTGCTGATCTGAATATCGGGATGACGAAATTTATAATAATTGAACTGGAATACAACAGGTACTTCGAGTAACAAACCACTGGACACGCCTTCGGTACTTTTTTCCTGGGAATAACTCATCCCCGATATCGCCAGCAATCGCCAGTTTTTCTCTATGAAAAGTTTATTTCCAACGCCGGTGATTCCAAGTAACCTGCGGGAAATAGACAACTCAAGGTTTCGTTGGTACTGACCACCCAATGCTAAAAACCAGGTAGTATTGAGATCGTACGTGGCAAATAGCTGAGCGTTTTCATTGTCACGTGAATATTTGCCTGAATCGATAGAGCCGATAGAAGAAAGAGATAACTGGTAATTGATAAGTCTGGTGGAATATTGAACGTTGGCACTGAAATTAACCTGTCCGATATTACTGGATTTTGTAAAACTCAATCCGGCAGAAACATTACCATTGAGCCGCCTGAGGAAATTATCTTCCATGGAAATAAGCTGAAATATTTCTGTAATGTGCAGTGGAATCTGGGCACTGTCTGACATATGAATATCAACCCATCCGTTTTTATTGGAGGTGTTCATAGTGCCATAGAAAAAATGTTTGTCGACTGTTTCAATCTTAAACCGTTCATGAACAATCAGGATTTTTATTTTGAACAGCTTAATACTTTGCATTTTTAAATCAATATCATCAATGGATATTGCTCCAAAGTTGGCCCCCTGTACTTCTCCGATTAATTCCTGGCCATTATAAAGGATGATGGTGTCTTTGTTCTGCGAGAACGATTTGAAACTAAAAAAGCAAACCAACAAGACAGTGAGCAGCGCCGTTCTGAACATAATGTTTTGTTACAACAAGTTATCTGGTTACAAAAATAACGGGTTAATATAGATAAATTTGTTCTATGAACCAGTTTATCGCGCGTATTGCGCTGGTCGTTAGAGATTATGATGAAGCCATCGATTTTTATACCCGTAAACTGGGGTTTGAACTGTTAGAAGATACGGCGCTTACGGAAACAAAAAGATGGGTGATTGTTTCACCATCCGGAAAAAAAGGCTGCGCATTATTGCTGGCCAGGGCCGTCGGCGCCGATCAGGAAAAAACCATCGGTAATCAGACAGGAGGTCGGGTTTTTTTATTTCTTTACACCGATCATTTCAACCGGGACTATGAGCGTTTAACAAAAAATGGAGTTCGTTTTGTGAGGCCACCTGTTCGTGAGACATACGGAACCGTGGCTGTTTTCGAGGACCTGTATGGTAATCTCTGGGATCTGATAGAGCCCTCGGAATCGTTCTCCGATCACCAATGAAACTATACCTATCTTAGAAAATTTATTTTACCTAACTAAACCGTTTTCAACATGCGAGCCGTTAATAAACTGGTTTATCCCGATAGAAAAATATGGGATAAGATGCCCACCTTGAAAGAGAGAATGGATCTGGGTAAAAACCAGCGCACGGTAACTGCCAGGGAAGCTCATTCCAGTATGGCACCTAAACAGGGACGAAAAGATCCCATACAACTGTTGATCGATTCAGGTGCCGGCAGGGTGGCCAGACTGATTCCCATACGATACGGAAGAATGCTTCAATCGCCATTTGCTTTTCTTCGTGGATCTGCCATCGTTATGGCTGAAGATCTCTCCAATACACCTTGCAGCGAGATTTATGTACAATGTTGTGGTGACTGTCACCTGATGAACTTTGGAGGATATGCAACGCCGGAGCGAAATCAGGTATTTGACATCAATGATTTTGATGAAACGACACCTGCACCTTTTGAATGGGATGTTAAGAGACTGGCAGCAAGTGTTATTGTAGCGGGCAGATATAAAAATTTTTCCGATAAGGAAAATAAAAAAGCAGCCTATAGTGCTGTTATGACCTATACGCAAAAAATGCGCGAATTTCTTACTCTTCATCAGCTGGAAATCTGGTACAACCGGATTGATGAATCTACCATCATACAAATGTTCAGTGCAGATAAGGTCTTCGTGAACAAAATCAAAGAGATCACAAAAAAAGCGAGGAGTCATACGCATGAATCAGTATTTCCGAGAATTTCTGAAATTAGAAATGGTAAAAGAAGGATACTGGACGATCCACCCTTAATATATCATCCGTCGGACAGTGACCTGCTGATAAAATCTGCCAATGGTTTTTTTGAAGACTATTACCATAGCTTAACCGACGACAAAAAATCGCTGCTGAGCAGATACCGTTTCGAAGATGCCGCTTTAAAAGTAGTAGGCGTCGGCAGTGTTGGCACCCGTTGCCTGATCGGCTTGTTCACATTCAGTGATGAAGATGCCATCATTCTTCAATTTAAAGAAGGCAATCAGTCGGTATTGGAAAATTATACAGAGGAGTCGGTGTATAAAAATCATGGTGAACGTGTCGTAAACGGTCAGCGTTTAATGCAGACTGTTAGTGATATATTTCTGGGATGGACGACCGGAAGGGATGGTACTGAATTTTATGTAAGGCAATTGAGGGATATGAAAGCGAGCGCCAACGTTGAAGAATTTACTCCCAGAATCCTAAAAGACTATTCCAGCTTATGCGGCTGGGCACTGGCAAAATCGCACGCCAAAGCAGGTAGAGCACCGGAAATTTCTGGTTATATCGGTAAAACGGACGATTTTGCAGTAGCTGTAACCGAATTTGCCGTTCAATATGCAGATCAGACAGAAAAGGACTATGAACTATTAAAGGCAGCAGAAAAAGATAAACGCATTGTTGCCGAACACGGCATGTAGGAAATTTTAAATTATGAAGAAAATATTAATAACGGCATTTACATTTATTTGTTTTGGGTTTTATGCAAAAGCGCAGATTGCATTTGTTGACAGCAAATATATTCTGAATAAAATGCCAGACTACCGTGATTCGCTGGCGATCATTGATCATACGGCTCAAATCTGGCAAAAAGAGATTGATGATAAGGAAGCAGTCGTTGAAAAGATGACACTTGATTATGAAAGAGACGAAGTGATGTTAAGTGATGAGATAAAGAAAAAAAGGTCCGATGATTTGCTTCTTCACAGAAAAGAAGTTCGTGAATTGCAAAGGGCCAGATTTGGATATGAAGGTGATCTGGTAAAAATGAGAAAGGTGATGCTTGAACCCATGGAAGATTCGGTAAAAGTGGCTATTCAGAAAACCGCCAACCGGTTATCCTACACGATCATACTCGATAAAAGTGAAGGTGTCACCGTAATTTATACCAATCCCAAACTGGAGATTACGCATGAGGTATTAAAGGATATGGGGTTGGAACGCTGAATGCTTAACGCCTAACGCCTAACGATTAACGCTAAAAGCGAACAGCCACCCTTAGGCAGCTGTCCAGTTCTTTTGTCGTACGTCAATTCGGATTTTCAGGATTGGATTCTTGGTTTTTTCGGATTTGGATTCACTTAGTTTCTTAGGTTACGATCAATTAGCGCGCTTCAACAATATAAAGATGCGATGGATTTTTCCGTCTTCGCAATCTATTCGCCAGACGGCTTAAAATCTTCGATATTCAGGCGTTTTTTATCGTGGAGTTAACAGAAACATGCAGGGCAAACAGAGTTAATCATTCGTTTACACTTGTTTTTTAATAGTCAATTAATCTCGCCGATACATTAGCATAACGGAGGGCATTTACTTTTGTCGGAAACCTGTCCGACCATGCTTAGTTCCAACAGACAACTGCTGATAAAAGTCGGGATCATCATCCTTATTGCCGACATATTATTCATCACAATCATACTATTCATTGTATGATACACCCACAGTGACATGGCATTGAAACGGCACCATTGAAAAATTATTCTGCCCGCAAACTTTTTACGGGGTTGGAAACGGCCGCTTTTATGGATTGAAAGCTCACAGTGATTAGCGCTATGGTAACGGCGATCAATCCGGCAAGAGCAAACATCCACCAGGTAATTGGAACACGATATGCAAAAGCCTGCAACCATTTATCCATGGCCCACCAGGAAATGGGTGTTGCGATCAGCATGGCCACTACAACCAGTTTGAGAAAATCTTTAGAAAGTAAAGTGGTAAGATTAAACACGCTGGCACCTAAAACCTTACGAACACCAATTTCTTTTGTTCTTTGTTCCGCACTGAACGCAGCGAGACCGAATAAGCCCAATGAAGAAATGAGAATAGCCATCAGCGTAAATGAATTGATGATATGGGACATCATGATCTCTGTTTCATATTGTTTCTGTACAACATCGTCCATAAAAGCGTATTCAAAGGGCACGGAGGGCACGTCTTTCTGCCATATATATTCCAATTTGCTTATCAGTTTATTATAATTTTTGCTGCTCACGTTGGCAATGATGTCACTTCCCCTCTCCTGTCCGTAAACCAGGATGAGCGGTTTTACTTCTTCGTGTAGAGAGCTATAGTTATAGTCTTTAATAACTCCTGTAATTTCAAATGCTAAGGGTGTCCCGTTACCATTCTGTGAATGCAACACGGTGCCTACCGCTTTGTCAAGCGGCAATGATAATTTTTTAGCCAGGCTTTCATTGATTATCGCTTTGCCGGAATCCTGTGAACGGAAATCGCGACCTGTAATCATTTTGATACCCGTGGATCTGATGAAATATTCATCCCCGGAAATAAAATTGGCATCGGTAGCTGTAGCCATATTTCCTCCATCGAGGAATAGCGACAGGTCATTTATCATGGGTTTACCCGGATAATTTGTTGCCCTGCTTACCGATTTAACTTCCGCCACGTGGCGCATATCGCTGATGAAAGCACGCATCGGAGCCAGGTGATAAGTATGAAAAGAAAAAACAAGTTTCTGATTTTTATCAAAGCCGAGGTCTTTATTCTTAATGTAATTCAGCTGACTGTAAATGATGATAATTCCAATGATAAGTACAATGGATAAAACAAACTGAAAAACCACCAATGACCTGCGAATACCTGCCGCGGAAATATGACTGGTGAAATTTCCTTTGATAACTTTTACGGCCTGGAAAGCAGAAAGATAAAAAGCGGGATAGCTGCCGGCTATCAGTCCCGTTACGGTAATCAGGCCAGCCAATACCAGCCATAGTCGGTAGTCAGCAAGGAAATTGAGATGAATATTAGTTTGGGTGACTTGATTCAGGTAAGGCAGGAGCAATATCAGTAAGGGTAGTGCAATCAGTACGCCCAGCAATGAAAGAAGAAATGATTCACTCAGAAATTGTTTTACCAGATCGCGCCTTCCCGCACCTATTACTTTTCTTACACCAACTTCCTTTGCTCTTTTAGAAGCACGGGCCGTAGACAGATTCATGAAGTTGATGCACGCAATGAGCTGAATCATCGAGGCGATTAATATCAACAGGTAGAGAAAAACCGGATTAACTGCCTTGGTGAGTTCGATTCCGCGGTATCCCGGAGTGGTATGAATAACACCTACTGGTTGCAGGTGTAATACTTTTGACATCCCGAAAGGTTTCATTTGTTGCGCTCCGTATTTATCAATAAAAGCGGGTAACTTTTTTTCCAGAGCTGCGATATTTGTATTGGGTCGCAATTTCACATAAGAAGAAATGAAATTATTTCCGCTCCAGGATTGATTGGTGTTTACAAAACCTCCCAATCCTCCACTATTCATCGATATGATCAAATTGGCTTCTATGTGAGATTTACCGAGGGTTTCATCGATTACGCCTGTAACCATAAAGTTCTGTATGCCGTAAGCATCATCTATTTTTATGAGTTTGCCAATGGGATCCTCCTTCCCAAAAAGCTTATCGGCCGTGGGTTTCAGCAGTACGATTGAATTAGGCGCAGATAGCGCTGTTTTTGGATTGCCAGCATCGAAATGAAAATTGAACAGATCGAATAAGGTTGAATCTGCATAGAGTTCCTTTTTTTCATAGAACGATTTATCCTTATAACTCAACAGGTGATTGTCATCGGCAATGGGAGGTACAATTCTTGTGTATTCCATTACCTCCGGGAATTCCTTTTTCATAGTGGGCGCCACGGGAGCGGTGGCCGTTGCCCAATTAGCTGTATTGCCTTGTATGGTCCAGTCTGTGGTGATACGATAGAGGTCCTTCACGTTTTTATAATACTTGTCGTAACTATATTGATCCTGCACGTATAAAATGATATACAAGCTGCATAATGTGCCTACTGCCAGTCCGAAGATGTTGATGAAACTGAATGTTTTATTCTTCAGCAGAAAGCGAAAAGCGGTTTTGAAATAGCTTTTGAACATGTGGGTCAGTTTAATAGAACGATTTGCAACCAGAAAAGTGCCGGGATTGCTTTATATTATTAATCAATTCATTACAAATTCTTCAAGCGGGCAAAACTGTCCGATTTCGATACGTGGGGTGTGCTCCTTTGATATTAGGTAGCTTGTTCCCTGCATTCAGAAGTTAGCGGCACAGAACTACGACATTGGAAGTCGGCCAGCTATTAGCAGCGATGAAGGAAAAGTACAAAATCCCACTTTAGCGGTTCGTTGTTCTTCTTGTAAGTCCGTCCTTTGTTTACTTAAAGTGGGCAAGCGTGTCGTCAACCAAATGTTCTATTTCTAAAAATTTATTGGCAAGTTCCAAGATGTTGTTTTGAAAATTCACTACATCTATATTTATCCAGCCTTCCATTAATGTCAACGGCCCAAAATCTACACTTACATTTTTCCATTTATGTTCAAACGGCTTAAACCTGTCTCTAAAAATGTCTGCGAATTTTCTGCTTTGTATGGAATAATTTTTTAGCTGTCTCAGCTTAAGTGCATGTATATTATATAAAAGTTTTTGTTCTTTAATAGACGAGTCGCTTATCCAAATTGAAAAGAAAATTCGTGATTCAGAAGTCAGTGGGTCTTGAAATTGGTTTGTCCATGACTTTTTATATAATTTCAAAACAACACTGTTTTTCCCATAGATCACAACTGCATTTTCAACTTGCTTTTTGTTAAGAAGTTTTTTGTCAAGTTTGTCAGCAGCCCTTTGAAACTTGTCCAGGTAAAAAGACGTATCCACGTAATATTTTGGTTTTAAGATTTGCCTTTTATTGTCTGTTGATGATGTTTACGGGGTCGCATTTCAATGACCGCTAACACTTAAATGATGTCCAAATGCTGAACTTCATGCCTGTTGTTAATCCGGGGTACAACCGACATAAGTTTTCCCGTCTGAACAAATCAGAATATAAACATATTGCATTACATAGGTCTTTTGATATACAATATTTCATTTAATATTTTCTTTAATACTAGTGTTTAGTCCTGTTAACGCAAGTAAAAAAACGGATTTCGGAAGGTGTTATGAATAAAAAAGCCTGCCAATATTCATTAGCAGGCGAAAGTCTCTTTCGCGACTTCGGGCGGACTTCGTTCGCCGGAGGTCGCTTCAGCGACCGGAGGCGGAGAGAGAGGGATTCGAACCCCCGGAAGTTTGACCTTCAACGGTTTTCAAGACCGCCGCAATAGACCGCTCTGCCATCTCTCCGGGCGCAAAATTAGGGTTTGGGCAATCATGGCAAAATATAATTGACGTTTTCTTCATCATTCTTTGTCAATCAGTCTATTACCAGCAGAAAAATGCACTTAAGGTATGCGTGTGCAACCTATTAAATCATTAATAAAATGTCCAGGTAAATGCACCCTAATAAGGTTGCATAGTAATGATGCACCCCATGTAAGGCGCCATTAAAAGTATGTATTGAACCAGAAACTATCCTGGAGAGGACACAGCGATACTGTACAAACGAAAGAAGACGTAAAATGACGTAAGATCACGTAAGACCAGAAAATATTTTCAGGAAAATGCCGTTCTTCCAAAAAAAGGAAATATGGCCGAGATTAAGGATAACTATGTTGTGCAGGGCACATCAGGCAGGATTGGTAAACTCACCGTGATGAAAATCATCAATGGGAAGACGTTTATCACAAAATACCCCGATCGCAGCAACGTACACTATACCAAAGAACAAATCGAATTTAGAGAAGTTTTTGCCAAAGCATCAAAGTTCGCAAGCGAAATAGTAAGAGATCCGGTTAAAAAAGCGACCTATCCCCGACAGGGCCGGAAATCTATTTACCATTGCGCACTCTCCGATTATATGAATGAGCATAAACGAAAAAATGCGGCCATAGTATCTGGAAATACCGAAAATTCTTAGACAATCGCAACGGCACCTTCGCCATATAGTTGATCTCTGAAGGCAAGCGATGGTGATGGTATGAAGGCACCAATATTTAGAGAGCCCCACTTCTTATCAATCGCATCCATTGTTTTTTCATCCGCGACGATGATATTGGGCCAGTCACGCTGGAAATTATCTAGAGCGAGTGTTTTTGTAGTTCCGTCGAGGCCCATGCAGGCGTGTATTTTATCTCCTCTCCTGCCTTCAAACACTATGGAGTCGCGCTTTGGATCCAGGTTATTGCAGAAGCGCCAGAGTGCAACTGGCAGGTTGGAAGGGTCAATATTTTCATCAACATATAGAATCATTTTCACGCCCGACTCTTTAAATATTTTTTCAGCAAAACCTGCATGTAAATCGCGGACCTGGTATTTACGGGATTTGATTACTGATACAATCAGACAGGGAATTTCTCTTTCCAATAATTGTCTGTTAACCGATTTTATTTCGGGAAAATCTTCGAGCCAATGGTTGTCAGGCAAAAAGGTATCATTGTTAATTTCATATCGTTCATCCAATTCCTCATCCATTTTTTTTGTTCCGTCGATACACATTTTACCGCCAAATCCCAGTTTACTGCAGCTGTGATCCAATACGTCCATGGGTCCCTGCGCAAAAGTGATATCCGTTGAAGGATTTAAATTATTGAATACATATTTCGCCAGCGATAAATAATCCGTAATGGAGATGCCTTCATCAACCAATACCAATATTTTATTGAACATCATTTGTCCCGCTCCCCACATGGCGCTCATTACTTTTTGTCCGTGGCCCGCAAAGGTTTTATGTATCTGTGCAATTACCAGATTATGGAATACGCCTTCAACGGGCATTTCCATATCCACGATTTCCGGTATCATCATCATCTTCATTGGTGCGAGAAAAATTCTTTCGGTTGCCTTACCTAACCAGGCATCTTCCTGAGGTGGTATACCCACGATGGTTGCCGGATATATCGCATTTTTTTTGTGCGTGATAGCCGTTACATGAAACGACGGATACCAATCGGGCAAGGAATAATATCCTGTATGATCTCCGAAGGGTCCTTCCCAAATGGGGGCTTCTTCAGGATCTACATAACCCTCAATAACGATATCTGCATCGGCCGGCACTTCAATTTCCGGTTGTGTGAGACATCGAACCAGCTCTACTTTCTTTTTTCTTAAGAATCCTGCCAGCATGTATTCATCCACGTTATCGGGTAATGGAGCCGTAGCAGCATACGCATATACCGGATCTCCTCCCAGTGCAACGGCCACGGGCATGCGCTTTTTTAGTTTTTTATATGCTTCAAAATGTCGTGCGCTCACTTTGTGTTTGTGCCAGTGCATACCGGTAAGTCTTTCGCTAAGTAATTGCATTCGGTACATGCCCACATTGCGTATGCCTGTTTCCGGATCTTTCGTATGAATTACAGGGAGGGTAATAAAGGGACCACCGTCTTTCGGCCAGCAGGTGATAATGGGAAGTTTATTCAGATCCGGATTTTCCATTACGATTTCATGACAAGTGCCTTTTCCACGAATTACTTTGGGCATCCAGGCAGCAAACTGTGTAAGTTTGGGAAGAACTTTTAGCTTATCGAGAATGGATTCTTTTGGCCCCGCTAATAATTTGAACAGGGTTTCAATTTCTTTACTGATATCATCCAGTCGGGATACACCCAGCGCAATACACATTCTTTTTTCGCTGCCGTAAGCATTCATCAATACCGGGAAATCATATCCCGTGTTTTCAAAAAGGAGTGCTTTATTGCGACTGGCAGTTTTGCTGATTCGATCTGTAATTTCAGCAATTTCTAATGCAGGATTTACATATTCTTTGATGCGAATGAGTTCACCTGCAGATTCCAACGCGTTCAAAAACTCAGCTAAATTGTGAAAAGCCATCTTGTTTATTAGATGGCAAAATTAGACAACTAAACTCATTGCACCTTGGGCGGACAATCGGTTCTTCCACGCCCATAATATCCGTCTTTTCTGGAGATCAGCGCGATGCTCACACGGATGCCCGTATAATAATACCAATCCTTATACTTTGGTCCGCCTCTGGTAATACCCGCAGCAGGGTAATTTGGATCACCTCCCTTCAATTCGTTTGCCCGATAGGCCATTTCAACTGCTAAGGGACCACGTTCGGCTTGCAATATATTTTTATCGACATACACAGTACTCACATCGTCTAAATAGTCGGTAAAAGTTTTCCTTAAGCCAATTTCATATGCCAGTACGACATTTTCGCTCACCCTGAACTTGATTCCGCCACCGAAAGGAATGGCAAATTGCGTAAGGTTGTATGGTTTTTGTCCGGGATATTCCGGAAGTCCCTCACCTTCTGTACTCAGTGGTCTGAGATAAACTTTTTGTCCTGTGGTGTCAAAAGCATAAGGATCATAATGAAATACTGCGATGCCGCCGAAAACAAAGGGAGAAAATTTCTTTTCGGTTATATCCATAAAAGTATATTCACCCAGCAGATTCCATTCAATGATATTCGTTTGGAAGCTCAGATTGCGGAACACCAGGTCGGGACTGTTGTATTGATCCGACGCTCCTACTTTCATGAAATTGATATTACTGATAGCAGAAAAATTTCTGGTAATATCATATTGGGCACCGAATCCGAATGCAAAAAAAGACTGGTCGAAAGTGTAGGCTTTTGACTGCAAATCGCCGGAGTAATTCGATACGCCTCCTGTAAGATTCACATGCCAACGCTGGGCCTGAGATATTGCTGGAAAAACCAATAAAAAACCAAATAAAAACTTCATGTTGAAAAGATTTCCTAAGAGAAAAGGATCTTTCAGAGAAGTTGGATCAAAAGAAGATCAAAGGAATTGGAAAATGTGCAGGATTACGGGACTAACGCAAGTATTGCGCCATATATTGGACATCGGTCGTTAAAATAGTCTCAATAAAGGTAAAAAGCAAGGCAAAGCAATGAGATTATAAAAACTTTTGCTTTGCCGATGTTCGTTAATTGTTTATTGTGAATCTTCGATCGTTTTGTATTTTACGATAAGCGTTAAACGTTCCGCGTTAAGCCTTAAGCCTTGAGATTTCCGCCTAAAACACTTCTCCCAAATTGACAAAAAAGCCCTTGGAACCCTGTGTTCCCCAGGCATAATCGAGTGCGAGATTGGTTCTTGAGAATTTGTTCAGCATAATGCGAATACCGAGTCCGGCGGCAGGTGAAATGACTTCGTATTTTCCTGTGGTTACGTCAGAAAAACTTTCTGCATTGGCGAAAACCACGCCTCCGAATAATCCATTGCGTGAAATTACAAACCGATATTCCGCCTCCTGATCTATCATATTCGGACTCCTGAATCTGCCCTGAATATACCCCCTGCCGGTATTACTGAATTCATCCCATGCGGTACTGGGCAATAATAAATAAGGAGGTGTTCCCCCGAGTGTAAACCAATTATAACTCCAGAAAGCCAGCACATTTCTTGACCGCGGCGACAATTTTGTATATGCCCTGAACTCCACCAGTAGTGACTGCCAGTTGGCATCACTTCCCATGAAAGTGAACTTAGGTTGAAAGAGCAAATTGGCGTAGATCCCTTTCTCCGGATTGATCGGATTCCTTCTGGAATCATATTTAAGTATTACAGAAATACCGGAGGCTTTTTCAGTTTTTGAATAACCGTATTTTTGAAAGTCCGTTTCTTCTCCAGTGGGCGGATCTATTTCCTGAATATTCCAGAAATAGTCAAAATCATATCCGAGTCCAACATACAGATCTTTGCTTATGTTTCTGAGCAGGGCCTGGTGCAGTTTGATATAAGAATAATCGAGATTGTAACTGCTGTCCTGCTGTGTATGCCCGCCGAGGCCAAATGTTTCTGAGGGATATTTTAAAAACCTCCAGTCTGTTAGAATATTGTATTTATTGTTATGCGTCCATATACTTGAAGCAATGGGAAAAATAATCTGACTTTTACTCGTGTATGCAATGCTCGTAATTACTGTCGATATGTTTTCTGATTCGTGATCATGTGAACCTGTGTAAAAAGCCGCATTGGCACTCAATACACCTGCAAAGCCGGTTTGTAAAGTATATCCGACCGCAGGAAATGCACTAAAATGCACCCGTCCTTTTTTATTCACTACCACGTCCTCTCTGTTGGGTGCGTTTTTATGAAGTATCCGCTGACCAATATCCATCAGATCAACCTGTTTGATGCCCGGATTGATCGTTGTGTCTGTCGAGAACTGAGCAAGTAAAAAGAAAGGCGTTGAAAAGAATACGATGAGTAGAAAATATTTCAGCATCAGGGGGGTTCGAATGAATAAAGATATTACTGCTATACTGCAGAACCACGTATTTGGAAACTTCTTATACAGCTGTTTAACGAACCGTTAATATTCTTTAACAAATTTAGGACTTTTCACCAAGCCTCCCGGTGTGTCTTTCCCAATTGCGCTTGAACACCGAAGGGTTTTCTCCCACCAAATGGTTGAACAATTTATTGAAATATGACAAACTTTCGAATCCTACAGCATAACAAGTTTCTGTTACATTTTTATCCTGCATTAATAAATTTTTAGCTCTTTCAATGCGATATTGATTTACGAAATCGGTAAAGGTCATATTGGTTTGCCTTTTGAAATATCTGCAAAAAGCAGAAGCCGATAAATGAACCTTTCCAGCAACAACATGAACGTTTGGATTCTGATCATAATTAGCATCTATATATTCGTATACTGCACCCATTCTAATTTTATCCTTTATAATAAAGTTGTTACCAGATAAATCACCGTTTAATATTTCAAATTCCCCGCTTCCGGCAAGTACCTGAAATATCTGAATGAGCTGCATCAGTTGATTAAATGTGTCAAAACGATCTAACACCTTCAAATGTTCGGCCACCATCGCTTTTGTTTTACCATGGTACGCCACGCCAAAGTTGGCCTTATTAAAAAGTTCTTTTATCAGCGCGAATTCCGGACTTTTGGTTAAGGCCTCACCCAAAAAATCCGATTTTAATTGTATTACGATTTGATGATAGTCGCTTCTAAGTCTGTAGTCAAAATTCAAATGGGGAAGATTACTCCCAATGAGTACGAGGTCACTATAAGTATAACCTGAAATATGCGAACCCACGTGCCGGATACCCGCATCGGCTTCCACGTAAACCAATTCTATCTCAGGATGGTAGTGCCATAAAAAGGTATTTCTCAAACGTGGTGAAAATAGCTTAAACGATTTATCAGGTGCTATTTCCACTTTCTCCAGTTGTATCTTTTTAGCTTCCATTTGTGTAAAAATGACGGGTGTATTAACTAAATAAGTCAATATAGAGTAAATAAACGACAAAGGACGTGAAATAAACCAGGAGAATCGGCGATAGTTTTGTTTTATTAAACCAACAATTATGACAGCAAAAACGATGGCACCTGCCGACCAGTTTACCATGGCTCACAAAGAGATTCCGGGTAATCCTTCTACCGCGAAATCAAGTCAGCAAAAACTAAATGACCGCAGCAACGGGAAGCCGCTGCGTCTGTTAACGGAAGAAGACTGGCAATTTTGGATTCATAACGGATATGTTGTTATAAAAAATGCGGTGCCAAAGGAGCAGGTAAAAAGACTGGCCGATTATCTGTGGGAATATGAAGATAAAAATCCAGATGATGTGGATAGTTGGTATAAGAGACCCAATGTACCCATGGAGATGAAGGAACTGAATAACACGGGCATGGTTGAAATATATAATCATCAATATTTGTGGGATAACAGGCAGTTCCCGAAAGTACATCAGGCATTTGCAGATATATGGGGAACAGAAAAACTCTGGGTAACGATTGATCGTGCAAATCTGAATTTTCCATTGAGACCGGGTTTTGAATACAAAGGATTTATTCATTGGGATTATGATCCGGAAACAAAGCCACAAAATGTTCAGGGTGTTCTGGCACTTGCAGATCAACTGGATGAGAACATGGGCGGGTTTCAATGCGTGCCGGAATTATACAGAACTTATGACAAGTGGAAAATTTCACAACCAGAAGATAGAGATCATTATAAACCGGATACTTCGGGTTTTGAAATAGTAAAAGTGAAATTGGAAGCCGGTGATCTTTTGATATTCAATAGTCTTGAACCACATGGCATTCGGGCCAATACAAGTGGTAACAAAGTGAGGATGGCACAATATATTGCGATGATGCCCGCTCAGGAAGAAAACGAAGAGCTCAGACAATGGCGGATTAACAGCTGGAAAAACCGGAATGCCATGACGGGTTATGCATTTCCCGGAGATCCTCTGGAAAGAGAAAAAAGAAATCCGGTTGCAGAACTTTCACCATTAGGAAAAAAATTATTGGGATTGGAGAAATGGTAATATGAATAAATAAAAGGGATCCCTTTTTCAGCGAGCCCTTGCCGACTTCATTAGTGAATGCATCGCTTCAGACTCTACCTATCTCCTATATAATGATTGCACCAATGAAGTTGCCTGCTGCGTCAAACTCTACGGCGTACTTCGTGTTGTTGGCATCTATCACTACGATGCAACCCTGTAATGATTCGTTTACGGAAATGGCATATCCTTTTTCGTAATGACATAACAGCACACTACTGTTTCATAACCGGACAGTCTGCCGCCATTTTTTTTAACGCAAAAGGTTGATAATCCAACTAATATCCGTCTGGCATTTAATTGGCTTCAAAGAGATAACCATTAATAAATCGGTACTATGTTCAGAAATTATTTCAAGATGACCATGCGAAATTTATGGAAGAACAAAACCTATAGCTTTTTGAATATAGCGGGTCTTGCCATCGGCATCGCCTCTGCTGCATTGATTTTTCTATGGGTGGAGGACGAAACGAACTACAACTATGCTTTTGCAAAACGCGATTTTATTTATCGCATCATGGAAAATCATCACAACGACGGCAAGATCGTCACCACGAGTTCCACTCCGGGTCCTATGGCGCAGGCGGTCAAGACAGATATTCCGGGCATAAAGAATGCGGGGAGACTGAGCTGGACTATGGATGAGCTGATAGTGCTGAATGATAAATCTATTAAAGAATCCGGTGTTTATGCAGACTCTTCGATCCTGTCGATGCTGGCACCTGATTTTATATTTGGAAAAACTGAAGAAGTATTCAAGGAACAGCAGTCAGTGATCATTAGTGAATCCGTATCGAAGAAATTTTTTGGCAGCGAAAACCCGGTCGGGAAAACAATTAAAATGAATGCCAACCAGGGATTTAGTGTTGATGGCTCTTATACAATCACAGGAGTTTATAAAGATTTCCCCGAAAATTCTTCCTACAAATTCCAATGGATATCCCCGTATGTGCTTTTCGAAAATAAAAACGACTGGATGAAACCATGGGATAATAATCTCACGGAAACTCTGGTTGAATTAAATCCCTCTGTTGATCCGGAAACGATAAACAAAAAGTTAACTGGTTATCTGACCGCTAAGACCGGTTCCCCTTCTGCAGATTGCATATTGTTTTCCATGAATGACTGGAATTTAAGAAGTCAGTTTACGGATGGAAAACAGGATGGAGGAAAAATTAAATATGTAAAGTTATTTTCTCTGATTGCCGCCATCATTTTGATTATTGCCTGTATCAACTTTATGAATCTTTCCACTGCACAATCGGAGAAAAGAGCAAGAGAAGTTGGAGTCAGAAAAGTAATGGGTGCAGGCAAAAACAGATTGATTGGTCAATTTATCGGCGAATCGCTGATCATGTCGTTTATTGCTGTTCTTTTTGCGGTTCTAATAATTTATCTGGTGCTGCCCATGTACAGTAGTCTGGTTAAAAAATCACTTGAAATTAATTTGTTTAGTGTATCGCATCTGGGATGGCTATTGGGTGTGGGATTAGTTACAGGATTGATTGCGGGAAGTTATCCTGCTTTTTATTTGTCTTCCTTCAATCCGATTAAAGTATTAAAAGGCGTTAAAATAAAAACGGGTGTCGGTGTTATTTTTATTCGAAAGGGTTTGGTGATCAGTCAATTTGCCGTTTCGATAATTCTTATCATCTGCACGACTATAATCTATCAACAGATTCAACATATTAAAAACAGGGATCTCGGTTATGACAAAGACAGACTCATCATGATGGATTTGCAGGGTGATGTAAGGGCTCATTTTAGCTCGATACTTGATCAGCTTAAGTCCACTGGCCTGATAGAAAGTGCTGCCATGAGTCTTCATGACCCCCTTCATATAAACAGTTATACGAGTGATTTTAAATGGCCCGGTAAAGATCTTAATAATAAAGTAAGCATTCATTCAAATCATGTGAGTCCAGGATATCTTTCAGTATTACATATGACAATTCTGGAAGGTAGAGACTTTTATCCGACTCCTGATGTTGACAGTAACCGGGTTATCATTAATGAAAGCATGAAAAAACTGATGGGGAAAGAAGGTCATGTCGGAGGGACCATTTCCATCAATTCCACCAAGTTACAGATTGCAGGTATTGTAAAAGACGTAGTCTATAACGACATATATGCATCCAGCTCACCACTCATTCTTTTTTGCTATCCGAAAAATGCCAATGTGTTAACTATCCGCATTAAACCAACTGCGGATCTTTCAGAATCAATTTCAAAAATGGAAGCTATTTTAAAGGCGAATAATCCGGGTTATCCATTTGAGTTTACTTTTTTGGATGAAGAATTCAATAAACTGTTTTCAACGGAATCGCTGATTGGGAATCTCGCTGGAGTATTTTCAGTGCTTGCCATTTTCATTTCCTGTCTTGGGTTATTTGGATTGTCTGCTTATACCGCCGAACAAAGAAGAAAAGAAATTGGCATCCGCAAAGTATTGGGGGCATCCTCACGGGGTCTGGCAGGTTTGCTTTCAAAGGAATTCCTGAAGCTGGTTGCCTTGTCCTGTATTGTGGCATTTCCTGTTTCCTGGTGGGCCATGAATAACTGGCTGCAGGATTATCAATATCGGACGACTATTCACTGGTGGATATTTGGAATAGCCGGCATAACATCACTCGCAATTGCATTGGTTACCGTGAGCTTTCAGGCCATTAAAGTGGCCATTGCCAACCCCATAAAAAGTTTGCGAACGGAATGATTGATGCTGGAAGATTTAATCTTCTAAACCCTTACCACTGAGTATTTGTTTTATATATTTCTCAACCCTGGCTTCCCTTGTTTTTGGAAGCTTGGCTGATGAAAAATAAAAAAGATAACCTCTTTGCCGTCCGGGTGTTAATGCATGGAATGAAGTTTTCAGCGCCGGCATTTTATCCATTTTCCTTTTGAATTCTACCGGGATGGCTACGTCTTCGGTCTTTTTTAATGTTACTTTCAATCCTGCTTTTTCAACTTCTATTGCCTGATAGATGTAAGCTTTCAGATTCGCTTTCATGGCTACTATTTGCCTGGAGCTGGTAAAGCGGATCTGCCGGGCTGCCTGTACGTTTTTTGTTTGTTGAATTAAAATGCCGTCGGGATCTTTGAGCAGGGAGCCCTTAAAAAACAGCAACGCACAATATTCTTTAAAGACATGAATTAAAACAATGTTGCTATGTTGATATGTATAACAGGGACAACCCCACTTTAATTCTTCCGTCAGGCCACAATCAAGAACGATCGATCTTAATTTTTTAATCTCCTCCGGCCATTTTTTTTCTTTGGCAAAATAGAAGTCAACTGCAGGATTCATATGATTTATTTAGCTTGTATATAATTGCAAAATTCAGGATTTAAATAATCTTAGGTCAGGACTTTACCGAAATTAGTCTTCTGTCCGGGGGTCTGAAATACCATGAAATGACTGTCAGGACGAGAAGCAGCAATGAGGGAAATATTTCGGTGATGGGATTTCCGGTAATGATATGTGAACATATTGCTCCGGACATGATAAAGAAAAAACCTGCGTAAGCCCATTCCTTCAATAAAGGATATTTAGGAATAAGTACTGCTATGACACCCAGTATTTTCCAAATACCCAGTATCGTTAATAAATATTCGGGATATCCCAGATGAGTAATGCTATTTAGGCCACCAGCGCCTGTTTTCCCCTTAAATAACTGTACAGCTCCAGTTGAAATCATTCCCAGCGCAAGCCAGACTGTCGATATCCAGTAAATGATTTTGTTTTTTCGCGTCATGATAACTTATTTTAAATTATGCATTATGTGTTGCAAACGGTTGTGCGCCATATTAAGTCCTTGTGCAAACGGTAACTTAAGCACCTGATCTCTTTGCGTTACTGATTCATAAATCACGTGCATATTTAGTCTGCTTGTATCATCCGTTATTTTTTCAAATTCATAAATTTCTAACTGCACTCCAAAACCTGTGTTCTCCATTTCAAATGTTCGTGTAATCTTACGTTCAGGGATCAGTTCATGGAATACTCCATTGGCTTTTAATACAACATTTCCTTTTGCATCACTTGTCTCAAATTGATAACTGCCGTGTTTTTCACTATTGAATTTCAGCACTTTTGTTCCCATTACCTGGGCAACAATTTCTGCTTCAACAAAGGCTCTGAAAAGTAATTCCAACGGCAGATCAAATTCCCTCGTAATAGCCAGATCCTGTTTGCCCTGTTCGGCATTTATTTTTGTTTTCAGCTCCATAAACTTTTATTTCTTTGATTTGTATTTACTCATCACGTTCTCCAGTTTATTAAACCTGTCGTCCCACAATTTTGCAAATGGCATCAGCCATTCGGCTATTTCTTTCATTTTATTGGGATTGAAATGATAATAAATTTCCCTGCCCGATAACTCCTGTTTCAGCATCTGGCACTCGGTAAGGATCTGAATATGCTTTGAAATCGTTTGCCGTGAAGAATCAAAACTGTCGGCTATGGCTCCCGCTGTCATCGCCTGAAGAGCAACCAGCGACAAAATTGCCCTTCGTGTCGGGTCTGCGATGGCCTGAAATATGTCACGTCTTATTTTCATTTTATGCAGTTATATGACTGCAAATATAATGCAGTTATTCAACTGCGCATAAAATATTTCAAATTTTTTTTATGAAAAATGGAAGATGCGAGGCGGGGGTTCCGGAAATAAAAAAAGGACAAATGGAACTTATTCCATTTGTCCTTTAACTGTCGGGACGACTGGATTCGAACCAGCGGCCTCTTGCACCCCATGCAAACGCGCTACCGGGCTGCGCTACGTCCCGAACTATCCATCAGGGGTGCAAATCTAAGATAAAAAATGCTGCCTGAAAATGAATTGATTCCTAAACCGTATCTTCGCGCAATTCCTTATAGATGAAGCTGCTAATCAAACAGGCTTGCATTATTGACCCCCTCTCCTCCCATCACGGAACGATTCAGGATATTTTAATTGAAAATGGGATCATTATTGAGATCGCTGCCCTGATATCTGAACAAACCGATCAGGTGATCGATCAGAAAGGATTGAAAATCAGTCCGGGATGGGTGGACATTTTCTCCAATTTTGCTGACCCGGGATACGAATTTAAGGAGACACTGGAAACGGGTGCTGCGTCCGCGGCTTCAGGTGGATTTACCGACGTCTTTTTAATACCCGACACGCAGCCTGTGACTGACAACAAATCGCAGGTAGAATTTCTCCGTCAGCGCTCATCGGGCCTGCCGGTTTCCATTTGGCCAATCGGCGCGATAACGAAAAATCTCGACGGCAAACATCTGGCTGAAATGTATGATATGCAGAACAGCGGGGCCGTTGCTTTTTCTGATGGCCTTCATCCTGTACAGTCTTCAGGTGTACTTGTAAAAGCACTGCAATATGTAAAAGCCTTTAAAGGAGTTGTGATACAAATACCTGACGACGCAAGTATATCACCGAGCGGACTTATCCATGAAGGGATTGTTTCCACGAGGTTGGGTTTGCCAGGTAAGCCGATGATGTCCGAAGAGCTCATCATTGCGCGGGATATCAAACTGGCGAGATATGCACAGTCACGCATTCATTTCACCGGTGTAACTTCTCCCAAATCGTTGGATTATATTCGAAGAGGCAAGGATTCGGGTCTCGATATTACTTGTTCGGTTGCTCCCTATCATCTTTTTTTCAACGATGAAGCGCTTGTGGACTATGACACCAACCTTAAAGTGTTTCCGCCTCTCCGTCCTAAGGAAGTTGTTGCAGACCTGAAAAAAGCTATTTTAGACGGAACCGTTGATTGCATAAGCTCACATCATCTGCCACATGAATATGATAGTAAGGTATTGGAGTTTGAATATGCCAAATATGGAATGATTGGATTGGAAACGGCGTATCCGGTTGTCCAAACGTTGTTTCCTGATTTATCAGCGGAAAAAATATATAACTTGTTTGGAGGCAACGCCCGAAGCATATTCAGGCTGAGTCCTTCTTCGATCGAAAAGGGACACAAAGCGAGCCTGACGTTGTTTAATCCTTCTTTCGAATGGACCTATGACCTGACCAGGACTTCTTCCAAATCAAGAAATTCGCCATTTCACGGTATGAAATTTACCGGACGATCTTTCGGCATCGTTACCAAAGGAAAAATATATTTAAATACTTAGTCAACCATTAAAATAGCTGTATGAAAAAAACATCATCGGATTTTATTAGTAAGGGGGTCCTACTTTCCCTTATATTAATTGTGATTAGTCTAATAGGGGGATTTTCTCACCTGGAATTTGAATCCTGGTACAAATGGATATCGACCATCGTAATGACAATTGCCATCATTATTTTCTGTATCCAATTCGGAAAGAACCAAACCGACGGAGTCAGCTTTGGTAAAGTTTTTGGATACGGTTTCAAGATTGCCCTGGTTGTGTCGTTAATTGTAGCGATATACGCCATCATTTCCATTTTATTCATATTCCCCGAATTCACAGATCGGGCTCTTCAGAATGCGCGGGCGGCTATGGAGGCAAAGGGTAACCTGACGGAAGATCAGATTGATCAGGGTATGGCGATCACAAAGAAATTTATGCAACCAGTGCCTCTTATGATTTTTGCATTTCTAGGTACACTTTTTTTTGGAACCATAGCCGCACTTTTAGGTGGCGCATTTACCAAGAAAACCGAAGTGGACGTATTTAATAATAACCCCTGAGTATTAAATAATGGATAAGGCATCGAAATATTATATCGGATTGCGGTTTGGATTGATTACAGGACTGATTTACGCAGTTCTTCTTTATATCCGGTACAAATATGTTGCTTCCAATCCAGTACAGTTCAGTTTGTTTGCGATGGCCACCTATTTCATCATCTTAATGATGTATCTGTTTGCGGGTATTGCAAGGAAAAAGCAGCTGGGTGGATATGGAAGCATGCAGGAAATATTTCAGGCCATTTTTATCGTTATTCTGATCACAGAATTTATATATATCCTGTTTAATCTGGTATATCTGCTTTGGGTCGATCCGATGTTTTGGGAAAATCTGAAAAAGACTTCGCAGATCTATTATGAGAATCAAAAGCTGAGCGTGGAACAAATGGAACAGGCTATGAAAGGATTCAAGGATGTGGATCAGCAAACCAAACCGTTGGGACTGTTAAAGGGATTTGGATATAGTGTCATTATTGATAGTTTATTTGGATTTATCATTGCAAGTGTAGTTCGCAAGAAAAAACCGGTAGTCGCCAGTGTATTGGAGGAACCCAAGTTATAATCAGTATGGATATATCAGTCATCGTACCCCTGTTAAATGAAGAAGAGTCGCTTCCCGAACTGACTTCCTGGATTACCCGTGTCATGAATGCAAATCATTTTTCCTATGAAGTGATTCTCATTGATGACGGTAGTACGGATCATTCATGGGAGATCATTGAATCTCTTCATGAACAAAATAAACTGATAAAAGGAATCCGATTTCAAAGGAATTATGGAAAGTCAGCCGCGCTCAATGAAGGATTCAGAAGCAGTCTCGGTCGTGTTGTTATAACGATGGATGCTGATTTGCAGGATGATCCCGATGAAATACCAGCATTATATGAAATGATCACAAAAGGAGGTTTTGATTTGGTAAGCGGATGGAAGAAACTCAGGCACGATCCACTTTCTAAAACGCTTCCATCCAGATTTTTTAATTGGGTCACCTCTAAAGTGTCAAAAATAAAACTCCACGACTTCAACTGCGGCTTAAAAGCGTATCGTCAAAATGTGGTGAAGGGAATTGAAGTATATGGAGAGATGCACCGGTATATACCGCTGATCGCCAAATGGGCGGGCTTCAAAAAGATTGGAGAAAAAGTGGTAAACCATCACGCACGTAAATACGGAGTATCCAAATTCGGCGTAGGACGACTCATTACAGGTGGACTAGACCTGGCTTCAATCATGTTCGTGGGAAAATATGGAAAGAGACCAATGCATCTTTTTGGAACCTGGGGCATGTTTAGTTTTTTCTTCGGATTTATCGTATTTTTTTATTTGTTTTTCTCCAAGATCTTTTTCGATAAAACAGGAATAACGCAAAGGCCATTGTTTTTTGTTGCTTTGGTGGCAATGGTTATCGGAACCCAGCTTTTCGTAACTGGTTTCATTTCTGAATTGATATCCCGGAATTCTTCCAACCGAAATACGTATCTGGTTGAAAGGAGGACGAGTTTATGAAAGTCATTATCATAGGCCCGGCATGGCCTCTTCGGGGCGGACTGGCGAGTTTTGATCAGCGTCTCTGCAGGAGTTTTATTGAAGAAGGTCATTCCTGCTTCATTTATTCTTTTTCTCTTCAATATCCTGGTTTTCTTTTCCCAGGTAGTACACAATATTCAACAGAACCCCAGCCAGACGGCATCTACATTGAATCTGTAATTAACTCTGTTAATCCCTTCAACTGGGAGAAGGTTGGGAAAAAATTGAAAAACGAAGCGGTGGATCTGATAGTTGTCAGATACTGGCTTCCATTCATGGGGCCGGCTTTGGGAAGGATTTTGCGAATTGCCAAAAAAAACGGGACAACAAAAGTTATCGCCATAACCGATAATGTGTTGCCTCATGAAAAACGCCCGGGCGATACATATTTTACAAAATATTTCTTAAAAAGCTGTGACGCTTTTGTAACAATGAGTGAAGCCGTGATGGAAGATCTCCGAAAATTTGAAAAGACCAAACCCGCTAAACGTGTGATTCATCCACTCTATGACAACTTTGGAGAGATCATTTCAAAGATGGAAGCGAGAAACTATCTGAATGATAAACTAAAGTTGGGAATTGGGAGCGATGAGAAAATTATTTTGTTCTTCGGTTTCATAAGAAAATATAAGGGGCTGGATATTCTTTTGAGAGCAATGGCAGAACCGCAAATCCGGGAATCAGGTATTCGTTTGCTGGTGGCTGGTGAGTTTTATGATGATCAAACGCACTATTTAAAATTAATCGAAGAATTAAAAATCAGCGATCAACTTATACTTAAAACTGATTTTATTCCGGACAGTGAAGTGCAATATTATTTATGTGCAGCGGATGTGGTTATTCAACCCTACCGGCATGCAACGCAAAGTGGTGTTACTCCATTGGCCTATCATTTTGAAAAACCCATGATTGTTTCCAATGTGGGCAGTTTTCCTGAGCAGGTACTGCATCAAAAAACGGGACTAATCTCCGAGCCCGAACCAAAGGCACTGTCTGCTGCAATCCTGCGATTCTACGAATTAGGAGAAGAATATTTTATTCCTCATCTTCGTGCTGAAAAAATAAAATATTCCTGGAAAAATCTGGTAAATACCCTACTTGAATTATCCCATGATATACAGAAGTAAAGCTCCTCTTCGTATCGGACTTGCCGGCGGCGGCACAGATGTAAGCCCCTATGCTGATCTTTATGGTGGTGCCATTCTCAATGCAACAGTCTCCTTATATGCCTATGCGAATATTGAAATAACCGATCTTGAAGAAGTTCATTTTGAATCTATAGATTACAAAACAAAACAGATTATCCGTAAAGGTTCTCCGGTAGAATTTAACGGTGTCCTTGATTTACATAAAGGCGTCTACGACAGAATCAGAAAACTTTATCCGGGTATGCCACCTGGTTTTAAATTGTCAACTTTTGTGGATGCGCCTGCAGGATCCGGTCTTGGCACGTCGTCCACACTGGTAGTAGCCATCGTGGGTGCTTTCACAGAAATGTTGAAATTGCCATTGGGTGAATATGATATTGCCCATCTCGCCTATGAAATTGAACGTAAGGATTTAAAAATGGCAGGTGGCAGGCAGGATCAGTATGCTGCTACATTCGGAGGGGTAAACTACATGGAATTTTTTGGAGAAGACAAAGTAATCGTTAATCCGCTACGTGTTAAACAACAATATTTATTCGAACTGGAAAATAATTTATTGTTGTACTACACTGCAACCAGCAGGGAGTCAGCAAAAATTATTACGCAACAAAGCCAAAATGTGCTTGATAAAAAAACATCTTCAATCGAAGCGATGCATCAGCTCAAGCAACAATCACAGCGGATGAAAGAAGCGTTGTTAAAAGGAAGGTTGCATGAAATAGGCGAGATTCTTGATTTCGGATATCAGCAAAAGAGACTCATGGCAGAAGGCATATCCAATACCCGTATGGAAGAAATATACATCGCCGCAAAATCTGAAGGAGCTACCGGAGGAAAAATATCAGGTGCAGGTGGTGGAGGATTTATGATATTTTATTGTCCTGGCAATTCCAAATTCCAGGTAATGGCAAAACTCAATGAATTTGGAGGCCATTGCAAATCCTATCAGTTTGTGGACCACGGATTAACTACCTGGACCATTTAAATTTAATATATGATCGATCATATTAAAAGTATTATCAGCGAGTCTGCATCTGTGAAAAAGAAAATATTATCAGATGAGGTTATGCTCAATAATATTATTGAAGTTGTTCATGATATTGTGAAGGCGTTTAAGAACGGAAACAGGGTTTATTTTGCGGGTAATGGTGGAAGCGCTGCAGATGCCCAGCATCTCGCTGCTGAGTTTTCAGGGCGTTTTTATACCGACAGATTGGCTTTACCTGCAGAAGCGCTGCATTGCAATACTTCTTACCTCACAGCTGTTGCCAACGATTACAGTTACGATGAAATCTACGCAAGACTTATCCGTGGTATCGCAAATGCAGGGGATATATTGATTGGTTTGTCTACTTCAGGCAATTCCGGAAATATTGTAAAAGCATTTGAAACTGCCAGATCAAAGAAAGTGATTACCATAGGATTCACTGGAGAAACGGGAGGTAAAATGAAAATGCTTTCTGATTATTTATTCAATGTTCCGTCCGTTGATACTCCCAGAATACAGGAATCACATATTCTGCTGGGTCATATCATTTGTGAACTGGTAGAAAAGGAATATTTTAAATCTTAATTCCGATGATTACCGAGGCAATTGTACTGGCAGGCGGTCTCGGTACCAGATTAAGATCTACTGTCCCGGATCTTCCTAAAAGCCTTGCACCTGTTGCAGGCCGCCCCTTCCTGGCTTATCTATTGGACTATGCGCTGAAAGAAGGGATTGAAAAATTTGTTTTTGCACTGGGGTACAAAACCGGGCAGATAGAAGCATTTGTAAAAAATTATTTACCCAAAGGATCATATTCTTTTTCAGTTGAACAGGAACCGCTGGGAACGGGAGGTGCTATCTATGCGGCCTGTACGAATGCCGTGAAGGATGATGTTATTGTGTTAAATGCCGACACTTTTTTTGCTGTTCCCTTTTCTAATATTGGTCTTCTTCATGAACAGACTAATTCGGAATGCTTAGTTTCATTAAAACCTATGAAAAACTTCGATCGTTACGGCGTAGTAACAGTTAATGATAAAAAACAGATAACAGGATTCAGTGAAAAAAAATATCAGACAAACGGACTTATAAACGGAGGAGTGTATGTTCTTGCATCAAAGCAATTTCTTGAAAGAAAATTCCCTGCCGTTTTTTCATTTGAAAAGGATTATCTGGAAATGAATTACGGTAATGGAAATATTATGGGATATGTTTCAGATGCATATTTTATTGATATTGGAATTCCGGAGGATTATTTGCGGTCTCAAACAGAATTGCCAAAAGCCGTTCTTGATTTGTAGTTAAAAATAACCAAACATATCGTGGAGTATCAGAGATCACTGTACCTAAGATTCATATATTAAAGTCGACCATGTTTGATCTGACACAAATTGATAAGAGCTGGACGTTATTCCTCGACCGGGATGGCGTAATTAATTATGAAAACCCCGGTACGTACGTGAGGAACTGGGATGAATTCATTTTTTATCCCAATGCGCCCGACAATATTGCTTATTTCAATACGAGATTTCAACGGATTGTTTTGGCAACCAACCAACGCGGTGTTACCAGAGGAATTATGACAGTAGATGACCTGGAAAACATACATACTCGCATGCTCAGGGCAATAACAGAGAAAAATGGCAAAATTGACCAGATCTATTATTGTCTGGATGCGGATCCCGCCAGTCCATGCCGTAAGCCCAATCCTGGCATGGCTTATGAGGCTCTGAAAGAATTTCCGGGGATTAATTTGAATAAATCGATTATGGTTGGTAATAATATTAGTGATATGCAATTTGGAAGAAATGCAGGGATGAAAACGATATTTCTGCTGACTACCAAGCCGGATCAGGAGCTGCCTGACAAGGATATCGATCTTCACTTCGAAAATCTTAATGAATTTGCCATCGCTCTTAAGAAATCATAAAATTTTGAAAGAAATGGATCGATTTCCGATAGTTGCTGATCTTACTTGTAAATTGTGAGCGGAAACAACGATATCCATGACCCTGCAAAAGCACCTATTTCTTTTTTTTGTTGCTACCTGCCTAATCTCGTCAAGTAGCAATGCCCAGTTCATATCTGCAAAATATATCACTGCTGCCAATAAATCCCAACTGGATAAACAGCAGGATTCCCTCGCTCCTTTTTCCTATGAAATTGTAAACGCGCCTGAAGCAAACCAACGGTTCAGGGCTGACAGTTTTTTTATTCGTTTATTGGTGAGGTCATTGAAGATTCCCAATTCATTTTATTATCCATTTGATTCATTACCGTCTATTTCCAGATTATACGCGCCAGATAGTAGTTTTCGCATATTTACATGGCAGATAAAAAAAGACGATTATTTATATTTTCAAAGAGGCGCCATTCAAATGCGTACAGCAGATGGTTCATTGAAACTTTTTCCGCTGCATGATTTTTCAACTTTTACTCCAAAACCTGCTGACTCGGTTCGTGGTCCAAATAACTGGATAGGTGCCATTTATTACCGGATCATTCAGAATCAATTTAACGGGAAGAATTTTTATACATTACTCGGATTTGACGATTTTACTGTTAACAGCAATAAAAAGTGGATGGAAGTTTTGACCTTTGATGACCAGGGACAACCGTTATTTGGCGGTCCTTATTTCTCTTTTAAGAATGATTCGGCTGCTGCGGCAAAATACAAAGCTTCCAGATTTTATATAGAGTATAAGAAAGAAGCAGTGGCTTCTTTTAATTATGATACCGCACTGAACATGATTATTTACGACCATCTCATTTCTGAATCGGAGGAACCAAACCGCAAAGAAACCTACGTACCTGATGGCGATTATGAAGGATTCACCTGGCAGAATGGCCAGTGGTTGCATGTTTCCAAGGTCTTCAATACTGCTTTACAGGACGGTCAATTTCCTACAGACAAAAAGATTCTCAGTGATGATGGCGGGATAAATGAAGAGATTTTGAAACAGCAGTCTGATAAGAATAAGAAGAAAACGAACTGAAGTATATTCTTATACTCTTATACTTCTCAGGGGCTATTCATCAAGCTTCAGAACTGCTAGAAAGGCTTCCTGTGGAATTTCCACATTTCCTACCTGACGCATTCTTTTCTTTCCTTCTTTTTGTTTTTCCAGAAGTTTTCGTTTTCGGGAAATATCACCGCCATAACATTTAGCCGTTACATCTTTACGCAAAGCGCTAATGGTTTCTCTTGCTATTACTTTTGAGCCAATGGCGGCCTGTATAGCAATTTGAAATTGCTGGCGGGGAAGTAATTCTTTTAGTTTTTCACATAATTTTCTGCCAAAGTCTGCTGCCCTGCTGCGATGTATCAGGGCGCTCAAGGCATCCACCTTTTCGCCATTTAACAAAATATCCATTTTAGCAATATCACTTTCACGGTACTCAATGGGATGATAGTCAAACGACGCATAACCCCGAGTTTGACTTTTTAATTTGTCGTAGAAATCAAAAACGATTTCAGTCAGTGGCATCTCAAAGTGAAGCTCCACGCGCGTTGGTGTTAAGTAATTCTGATTCAATAATATACCGCGCTTTCCTAAACATAAAGTAATGATATTACCAATATATTCGGGTTTCGTAATGATCTGAGCGTTGATAAACGGTTCTTCGATTCGTTCTGTTCGTGTTGGATCGGGCATTTCAGTTGGGTTGTTAACCTGAATAGTTTCGCCCCGGGTAGAATAAGCGATAAAACTAACGTTCGGAACCGTTGTAATAACTGTTTGGTTAAATTCTCTTTCAAGTCTTTCCTGAATGATTTCCATGTGGAGCATTCCAAGAAAACCACAACGAAATCCAAAACCAAGAGCCTGGGACGTTTCAAGTTCGTATGTCAGAGACGCGTCGTTCAACTGGAGTTTGTCCATACACTCTCGCAGTTCTTCGAAGTCTTCTGTCAACACCGGAAATATTCCTGCAAAGACCATCGGTTTTACTTCCTGAAAGCCCTGTATCATTTGTGGGTCAGGATTTGAACTCAGTGTGATTGTATCTCCTACTTTTACTTCTTTGGCATTTTTTATTCCTGTAATGATATATCCCACATCGCCTGCTCGAACTTCAGGTTTTGGATCGAGACCCAGTTTAAGAATTCCCACTTCATCAGCCTGGTATTCCTGACCTGTTGAAACGAATCGAACTTTGTCACCTTTTTTTAGCACACCATTCATGATGCGGTAATAAACAATGATTCCCCTGAATGAGTTGAATACACTGTCAAACACCAGGGCTTGAAGGGGAACGTCCGGATTTCCCTCCGGTGCTGGTATTCTTTCTACAATAGCCTCGAGAATGGCATCTACGCCAAGTCCGGTTCTGGCACTTGCCAACAAGATGGATTCTCTGGTACATCCGATCAGATCAACAATCTGATCAGTAACTTCTTCCACCATGGCTCCGTCCATATCAATTTTATTGATTACCGGAATGATTTCCAGGTCATTCTCGATGGCCAGATAAAGGTTGGAGATGGTTTGAGCTTGAATTCCCTGAGAAGCGTCAACGAGCAATAATACGCCCTCACATGCAGCCAGAGCGCGACTCACTTCATAAGAGAAATCCACGTGTCCGGGTGTATCTATCAGATTTAATATATAATCTTGTCCTCTGAGCTTATAATTGATTTGTATGGCATGACTTTTAATCGTGATTCCTTTTTCACGCTCAAGATCCATATCGTCCAGCACCTGATCCATCATTTCCCTGTCACTGATGGTATGCGTAACCTGTAAAAGTCGGTCCGCAAGTGTAGATTTTCCGTGATCAATATGTGCAATAATGCAAAAATTCCGGATGTTCTTCATGGGCGATTCTCTCTGTTTTTGAGGAGCCGCGAAGGTAGTGAAAAAGGAGGAAGGGAGAAAGTATGGGAGTATGGGAGTATGGGAGTATGGGAGCGTGTTACGCCGTTCAGTAAGGAAAAATCAGGTTACGAAACCTACATTTGAAAAATGGAATATCAGTTATTGGGTAAATCACAATTGAGGCTGAGTCGTATAGGTTTCGGTGCAATGTCCCTTGAATTGAATAATCCGAATGCAGAATTGCTTGTACGGAAGGCGGCTGACAGCGGAATTAACTATTTTGACACGGCTGACATTTATCAAAATGGGTTAAACGAATCTTTTTTGGGCCGGGTGTTGCAGAGCAGAAGACATCAATTGATACTTGCGACCAAAGTGGGTAATAGAGTCAGACCAGATGGTTCGGGACTCGACTGGGTGCCGACAAAAAAATACATTCTTTCCTCCGTTGAAAAGAGTCTTGAGCGACTACAAACAGATTATATTGATTTGTACCAATTACATGGCGGCACCATGGAAGATCCAATAGACGATATTATCGAAGCGTTTGAATTACTCCAGTCAGCCGGGAAAATACGTGCATACGGTATCTCTTCTATTCGTCCTAATGTTATCAGAGAGTATGTTAAGCGTTCATCTATCGTGAGCGTCATGATGCAGTATAGTTTGCTTGACAGAAGACCCGAGGAATCAGTTTTCCCCCTGTTAGAGAAAAATGAGATCGGAGTTTTGGCCAGGGGTGTTATTGCAAAGGGTTTGCTTATTTCAAAACCTGCGGAACCGTATTTAAATTATTCCTCAGATCAGGTCAGGAATATGAGTTCAGTTGTTCGTTCAATTGTGAAAACAAGTCCGTTTGAAACAGCCGTTCAATTTACGTTAACGCGAAAGCCCGTGTGTTCAGCAGTTATAGGAATAAGAACTGAATCTCAGTTGAAGGATGCCCTTGATCCCAATTGTTTTACAAAAATGAGTTCTACGGAAGGGCATTTAATTGAAAACGTTTTGCCTGCAAACAAGTATACAAGCCATATTTAATTCTTTTTTTCCAGCACGGAATCATATACCTCTTTTATTTTCATGCCTATTTTTTCGCAGGAAAACTGTTCAGATGCCTGGCTACTTATTTTAAATTTATCAAACAGCGAGTGTGAACGCATCATGTGTAACATTGCTTTTTCTAAAGCTGTTTTGTCTCCGGGTCTTACCAGTATTCCATTGTCTTCCGTAAGTACTTCCGATATCCCTCCTACATTGGTGGCTATCACAGGAATTCCCGTGCAAAGTGCTTCCAGCATAACACAGGGCATATTTTCATAGTCGCTAAATATAACCAGCGCGTCTGCCTTTCGCATTTCAATACTAACCTGTTCGTAACTTACCTCGCCGGTTAAAATGATTTTTCCTGATGACATGTTTTCCCGGCTGATATATTTGCTCAGGGAAGCATTTAGAGGTCCGACTATAACGAGTTCTACCTCCGGTTCTTGTTTGGAAATTGTATTGAACGCACTGATAATACCTTCCGGATTTTTGGGATGCAACAAAGTTGAAACATGAATAAACCGGAAGGATTTTGAAGTGTTGACTTTTGCCGGATAAAACAAACGGGTATTAACTACATTAGGAATTTTTTCATATGGCATTTTCATCCAAAATTCATTAATCTGCAAACCGAGAGCATCACTTACCGGTAGCAATAACGTGGCATTCTTTAGAACCAATTTTGTCAGATAACGCTCAATGAGTGATTTTTTGAATAAACTATCTTTTGACTGTTGGTAATAACCCGACCAGTGTTCAGTGAGGACATAAGGTATTTTAAATCTCCACTTCAGATATAATGCAATGAGGCCTGCTTTCATCGCAATGTGTACATGTACCAAATCGGGCATCTCATTCCTTTTTTGCAGTTGCCGTATGTACTCCCTGTGTTTTCTGAAATAGCTGGTGAGCGACCTGATTTTTGTAATGAAACGATTGTTTCCTTTATCTGAATAATACAGCAAATTTTCCTGAAGGTTTGTCTTATTGATTTCTGTTATTTTAATATTAGCGGAGCCTTCGTGAAAATTGGAGGAATATTTTCCGACGTATACTATATGCAGGGCCTGATAAATGGAAACCGCTTCAGCCTGCCTTTTAATAAAATCACCAATATAGGGATCCGATTCATTCGGATACCAACTCGCGAGCCAGAGCAGTCTTCTTTTCCGATTGACGGGTCCATCCTCAGATGCCTGGTGATTTTCCATATAACAATGATATGAAATTTCTCCACGGAAATTTATTGTTTAAGCTGCTATTCACACAATCAACCCGAGTGAAAGTATGACCGTAATCGACGCCGTAATGGCTTATATAACTTTACCGTTATTTCAACGCCTTTATTATTTCAATAAATTCAGAAGCCAGCAGAGAAGCGCCGCCTACCAGGCCGCCATCTACATCTTTCGAGGCAAACAGTTCTTTTGCATTGCCTGCTTTAACGCTGCCGCCGTAAAGTATTGAAATCTGAGATGAAACGGAATCTCCATATTGACTCGCAAGAACTGACCGGATATATGCGTGCATTTCCTGCGCCTGGGCGGTACTGGCAGTTTTACCCGTTCCAATTGCCCAAATCGGTTCGTAGGCAATGACTACTTTCAGCATTTCTTCACTGGATAAATGAAAAAGTGATTCTTTTAGTTGATTCTCAACAAAAGGATTTTGTTTTCCAAGTTCTCTGGTTTCGAGTGCTTCTCCACAACAGAATATAGGCGTTATTCCGTTGCTTAAGCACAAATTCAGTTTTTCCGCCAGCATCTGATTGGTTTCTTTGAAATACTCGCGACGTTCACTGTGACCAACCAAACAATAGTTAATTTCCATAGATTTCAACATTTCCGTCGAAACTTCACCAGTAAACGCACCTGATTTTTTGTCGGAACAGTTCTGTGCGGAAACAAAATAATTTGTTTTATGTTGAACCGTGTCGTTCGCCATTTCCAGGTAAGGAAACGGCACTGCAAAAACGGCTTCATGATTATCTTTTAATGAGATCGCTTCCGATACGATGGTCTGCAACAAGGTTACACCCTGTTGATAGGTGAGGTTCATTTTCCAGTTTGCTGCTGCCATTTGTTTTCTCATTTACGTAATTTTTCCTGTTCAAAAATGTTTTTAAGTTTGTTTATTTCATCGCCTTCAATATCCATCCCTTTCATATTCTTCCACCTGCGGATGTGTTCGATCGCCTTCTCAAATTCATAGGAGACTTTATTTAATCCCCATCCGAAAGAAGGAAGATAAGTAGGTGTAGTTCCATTTCCAAATACATTACAACACACTCCGACTACGGTACCTGTATTGAAGGAAGTATTGATAGCAGATCTGGAATAATCGCCCATTAAAATTCCGCATTTCGATCCTCCATCAATAAAAGAACTAATTAAAGGGTTCCAGAGTTTTATAGTTCCAGCAGTATTTTTAATATTCGAATTTGAACTGCCTGCGCCCAGATTACACCATTCTCCAATTACCGAGTCGCCCAGGTAGCCATCGTGGGCCTTGTTTGAATATCCGAAAAAAATAGCGTTTTTTATTTCGCCGCCCAGCGTGCAGTGTGGACCGGCAGATGTTGCGCCATAGATTTTTGTACCCATTTTTACTGTTCCTTTTCTTCCAAGCGCAAATGGTCCTCTGATCATAGATCCCTCCATAATTTGCGCATCAGCGCCAATGTAAATAGGTCCAAGACTCGCATTCAGATAACAATGTTCCACAGACGCCCCCGGTTCAATAAAAATCGTCGATCCGATTATTTTATTGGTTTTAGAAATGGCCTCAGATGTTCTTCCCTCCGTAATGAGATGAAAATCGTTTTTAATCTCCGTTTCGTTGTGGCGCAGAATATCAGTCAGTGTCAAAAGCCTGTTTGAATATTGATAAACATCTTCTCTGTTTTTACTAAACAAAGAGCGCAACAGCGCATGATTAGGAATAACATTGGACGAAACGGAAAAGCCGACAGGTAGTTCTTTTGTATTTTTTAGGTAATAACTCCATTTTTCACGTATTGTTAAAATTCCACAGCGGATGTCGGCCATCGAACGTGTTAGCGAAAAAGGAAAGAAATGATCCGTGAAAGGTCCGTCAACAAGTGAAAGCACAAGCATAGTTAAAACTAACCCTAAATAACTTTTCAAAAAAAATCCCTCTCAGTTAGGTGAGAGGGATGTAAGAAAATCTTTATATGTTATGACTTCTTCTCGTAACGTTTTTTGAATTTATCGATACGACCCGCTGTATCCACCAGCATATTTTTGCCCGTAAAAAACGGATGTGAAGTATTGGATATTTCAAGCTTTATCAATGGATACTCATTGCCATCTTCCCATTTAATCGTTTCACGTGAATTGGCAGCAGAACGTGTCAGGAAGCTCGTGCCATTGCTCATATCCCGGAATACCACTAAACGATAGTTTTCAGGATGAATTTTTTCTTTCATAATTTTTTGTTTGGCCGTGCTCTTAATTAGTAATCCCGGCACGAAAGGGAGCGCAAAATTAAGGGATGGTATCTTGAAATCCAAACTTTTGTGAAGCTCCGGGCCATACTCCCATACTTTCTCAGGATCTCATATTATCGAATTGCAGGGGAATACCCAAACTGGAAGTCTTGCAAAGTTGAATAACTGCCTGTAATTCATCGAGTTTTTTACCCGTCACACGAACCAGATCATCCATGATAGCTGCCTGGACTTTCATGCCTGAATCTTTGATCAGTTTCACAATTTTTTTGGCATCCTCCTGTTTCAGGCCATTCCGCACAGGTACTTCTTTTTTGGTGACTTTTCCACTAGGGAAAGGATCTTTAGACATATCGTATGCCAGCGGATCGATACCTTGTTTTATTGACCTGCTGATCAGCACATCAGTAATCTGCTTGATTTTCATATCACTGGCGGCCTCCAGGTCAATTTTCATATCCTTTTTATTCAATTCAATAGACACTGGTGAATCCTTAAAATCGAATCGATTTTGGATCTCTTTTTTGGTGACGTTGACCGCATTATCCAGCGTTTGCGTATCAATTTTACTTACAATATCGAAAGATGGCATAGGTTGTATTTAAGATTGTAAAAGTAAAAATAAAAAACCTGCCGGTCCCGCGTTAATAAATAAACTGCTGGCAAACTGGTTAACTGTCCGTCAGTTTTGTCAATTCAGAATTCCGGTTCTGTTTTTTAAGAAAATAGTAAAGAAAACTGCCACCAATTATTAACAGGGTTGAAATGATTTCTGCCTGTGTTGGGTGAAATCCGAAAATAGAATAACGGGTATTTACTCTTATTTTTTCAATAAAAAATCTTTCTATTCCATTAATGATCAGGTAGAAAGCAAAAAGAGTTCCGGGCACTTTGAATTTTTTTCGAACTGACCAAATCAGCAAAAACAGGCTAAGGCAAATAATCGTTTCATAAAAAGGTGTTGGAAACACGGGAACCGGTAGATAACTACAATAGGGTCCGTTACATCCGGCAATTTTTACACCTTCACCGATTACATTATGTGGGTATGAATATCCAAAGAGCCAATTAGGTAGAAAGGACGGTCCTTTTACCGAATAGTGAGGAACGTTTAAAGAACCAAACTGACTTATAAAGAAATCACCGTTTTTCGCAACAGCGTTTTGAAATTCTGTTGCTGTACCAGTTATGGATTTCAGATCCGGACCTACTGTATATGCACTATTTGGAATTCCCCAGTCTCCATCTCCAGATACCTGGCAACCGATCCTTCCAGCACCGTAAGCAAACATCAATGCCGGAGCAGCGGCATCGTTAAGATACCAGAATCCGATATGGTGTTTTCGGGCATAGTACCATACTGCAAGCGCCGCGATAATCAATCCTCCATAGAAGGTAAGGCCACTAAATGAAATCAGCGATTCAACGGGATTTCGGATGAAGTCGTCCCAGGTTTCAAGACTATTAAAAATTTTGGCGCCAAGAAATCCGAAGACTGCAGCGTATATAACGATATCCCCTACCCGATCATGGGGCCATATGCGTATTTTTCTCTCTTCCGGATTGGGTAATTTTTGTTTAAATTTCTCATACCATTTAACTCCTGCAAAAAATAATCCCAATGCCAATCCTGCCCATCCATTTCCCGCAGAAGAGAAAATATAATCGGCCGGGTTCTGTGTTAATTGAGCATTGGAGGTAAAAAGACCAATAATCTTATACCCAAACAGAAATGCAATGATGAAATTGGTGAAGAGCTCTCCCGGACCTGCAACTTTACCTACTACAATGGTTTCTTCTTCCGCGAAAAGTAAACCCTGGCTTTCTTTTCTTTTGAGTTCCCGCGTAACGATTATGGCAGCTCCTATAAAAGAAAGTGCGACGAAAAACCCAAAACTGTTTATAAAATGCAGGAACTTTAAATCGAGGCCGAAAAGATCCTTTACAGCGTAATATAAATTCGGATACATAGGAGCTGCAAGATAAGGTTAAAAACCTGAGAGAAGCTTCGTATCCTTGCCTGAAAATGTTAGACCATGTATAAAATTGCAGTCATAGGCGCAGGTACCATGGGTAACGGGATTGCACACGTTTTCGCCCAGCATGGATTTAATGTTCACCTCATCGATTCTCAATCTGTTCAATTGGAAAAGGCATTCATTACTATTTCCAAAAACCTTGACAGACAGGTGCAGAAAGGAACGATTTTACCAGATGAAAAAACGATGTCGCTTAATCGTATTCAAACATTTCAGGTAATACAAAAAGGAGTGTCTGAGGCAAATCTGATAGTGGAAGCGGCAACGGAAAATGAAGATATAAAAATCCAGATTTTTAAAGAATTAGATACATATGCTCCTCCGGAATCCATATTGGCAAGCAATACATCTTCCATTTCTATTACGAAAATAGCAGCTGTAACCAAACGACCATCCCGGGTAATCGGAATGCATTTTATGAACCCGGTACCCCTGATGAAACTGGTTGAAGTAATAAACGGTTACGCTACTGACATTTCTGTAACAGATAAAATAGTTGAATTGTCTAAGCAGCTCGGAAAAACACCCTGTATCGTTAACGACTATCCGGGTTTTATTTCGAACCGCATTTTAATGCCGATGATAAATGAAGCCATCATTAGTTTCCAGGAAGGTGTCGCTTCTGTTGATACTATTGATGCAATTATGAAGCTTGGCATGGCTCATCCTATGGGGCCATTACAACTAGCCGATTTTATAGGACTCGATGTGTGCCTCGCTATTTTAAATGTATTAAAGGATGGATTTGGCAACCCGAAATATTCACCTGCAACTCTTTTGGTAAATATGGTTGCTGCCGGCAGACTTGGCATAAAATCGGGAGAAGGTTTTTATGACTACCGCGGCGGACAGAAAGAACTTGTGGTATCGGAAAAGCTGAGAAAAAGAGTATAGGAGTATAGGAGTATAAGAGTATAAGAGTAAAAGAATAAGTGAACGTCATATACTCTCATACTCCTATACTCTTATACTCTTATACTCTTATACTTTCCCGTAGTGTCTTACCAGGTCCGTTCCCAGCTTTTCCGTTTTTACAAGTCTCGCATTTTTGAAATCCGGTGCTGAATTACCTTCGGGGATTACCAATTCCTGGTTTGTAATAATCCGTATTTCATCCCAGAGAGCATCATCGATAAAAGATTGCAATAGTTCAGCGCCGCCTTCTACCAGAATACTCAAAATATTTAATGAAAAGACTGCCTTTAATATCGACTGCGCCAACGTTAGGTCTGTGTCTATTTTTTTAAAAAGTATTTTTCCAGCCGAAAGGTCACTGACTTCATTCAGAACGATTGTTTGCTCTTTGCCGTCAAACAATTTTAATGAATCAGGAAGTCTCAATTTCTTATCCAAAACCAGACGAATAGGGCTTTTCCCGATCCAAAAACGGTTTGTCAATTCCGGATTGTCAATCAGCGCTGTATTGGTTCCAACCAAAATTCCCGCTTCTTCAGATCTCCATTTGTGAACTAGCCGGTTTGTGTACTGATTGGATATTTTAATTCTTTCCCCTCCCCTTCCTGATATTTTATGATTGGCAGATTCTGCCCATTTCAGAATAATATAAGGTCTTTTTTTTTCATGAAAAGTGAAAAATCTACGATTGAGTTCTTTTGCTTCTTCTTCCAAAACGGGGTATTGAACTATGACACTATTAGCCCTCAACTTTTCAATTCCCTTTCCATTCACTTCGATAAAGGGATCGCGGCAACCAATAATCACTTTCGAAATATTTTCCCTGATTATGAGATCTGTGCAAGGTGGGGTCTTGCCATGATGCACACATGGTTCAAGGGATACATATAAAGTGGCATCTGGAATCAAATGTCTTTCATCCGGAATCACCGATGCCAAACAATTTACCTCTGCATGTGATCCACCGTAATTTGCGTGATAGCCTTCCCCGATTATGATTCCGTTATGAACAAGTACCGCTCCTACCAGTGGGTTTGGAGACACATATCCAGCGCCAGATTCTGCCAGCTGAAAGCATCTGCGCATAAAATCGAGATCAATATGCGCCATATTTTTCCCCGAAAATTTATTCGAATAAGGAGACATGGGGTGCAATTTAATTCATTGTAAGTTTGCGGGCATGACAATCGAGGAAGCCAACCGAACACTCAATTCTTATCTTTCCGGTATCTACGTTGAACGGGAAGCGTTATCCATCAGCTCTCTGGTCATGGAACACCTTACGGGAATGTCGAAAGGAGTTCAGCTATTAAACAAGATGGATCGTTTCACCGATACACAGGCTAACTTATTTCGACGATACCTGACCGAGTTATTAAACAACCGTCCTGTTCAATATATATTGGAAGAAGCCTGGTTTGGACCCTATCCATTTTTTGTAGATGAACGTGTACTTATACCAAGACCTGAAACCGAAGAATTAGTTGACTGGCTGTTGAAGGATTCCGAAATGAGGAAGGCTGGAACTTCTTTAATTGATATTGGTACCGGAAGCGGTTGTATTGCTATTTACGTCAAAAAAAAAGAAAGGACTTTCAGACCATCGCTTTGGATGTGGAAAAATCGGCTTTGGAAGTAGCAAAAAGAAACGCCCATACGCTCGATGCTGAAATAGAATTTATTCATGGTAATATATTGGATCCAATACAAATTGAAATCATTAAACCGTTGGATTTCATAATCAGCAATCCGCCTTATATTCCTGAAAAACAAAGAAATTCATTGGAAAAACATGTCAGAGATTACGAACCTGATGTGGCTCTATTTGTTCCGGACAACGATCCAATAGTATTTTATAAGGCCTTGGGGAATTTAGCCCTGAAGAAACTGAAATCAGGGGGTGCTTTATATGTTGAAATTCATCCCGACTACGCAAAAGACATTATGGCCTGTTATAGTGAAAATGGATTTTTATTGGAATTGAGAAAAGATTTTTCAGGAAATAACAGAATGATAAAAGCGCATATGTCATGAAACGCATATTCAAAAGCACAAAGCATTATTTTTGCCAATCCAAAAATCTAAATGAATCTATATCTTCGGCTCCTTTCGGTAATAACATGCTGTTTATGTTTTCATATGCAAGTGAGCGGTCAGGAACCGTTATTGAGTGATTCAGCCTGGAACTTTCATTTTCAGTTTACAGGAATCATTCAATATAACGCACCTTTTCATTCTCCTTATATAGGGCAAAACAGCTTTCTGCCCGAAGCCGCCAGGGCCTACTCTGTAACAACAACAGCTTTCCTGGGAAGAAGGCTTTGGAAGGGTGCGTCTGTTTATTTCAATCCGGAAATGGCTGGCGGACAAGGGCTAAGCAGTACACTTGGCATTGCCGGTTTTCCTAATGGTGAAACCTTTCGAATAGGAGCAGATCAAACCGTGGTTTATGTTGCCAGAATATTTATAAGGCAGCAGATAAATCTGGACAAAACTCATTTCGACACACTGAACGATGGTACTAACCAGGTGAAAGAAATAGTTTCCCGAAAACGAATAACATTCAATCTTGGCAAGTTTGGTGTCGCAGATTTTTTTGATCAGAATTCAGTAAGTCACGATCCCCGAAGTGATTTTATGAATTGGTCTCTAATGAATAACGGCGCATACGATTACCCGGCGAATACCAGGGGGTATACTTATGGACTGGTAGCTGAATATTACACGCCAGGCTGGGCAATCAGAGCGGGAACAGCTCTCGAACCTACTTACGCTAACGGCCCTACGCTGGACTTCGCATGGACAAAAACAAATAGTGAAACCATCGAAGTAGAAAAAGATTATACATTACATGAAAAGCCTGGTGCCATCAGGGTGCTTTTTTACTATAACACATCCAAGGCGCCTGCATACCAAACAGTGATTAATGAATATAAAAATGGTACAGATACTTCATTGGACGTGATCCATGGAACTTCTTACGGAGGCAAGAAATATGGATTCGGAATTAACGCAAACCAGGCCCTGAGTGGCCGGTTGAATGGCTTTTTTCGACTGGGATGGAATGACGGAAAAACGGCTTCTTGGGCCTTTGCAGAAATCGACAATAGCGGCAGTTTGGGTTTAAGGTATTACGGAATTGGTAAAGGAAGAGCAACGGACAATATTGGATTGGCTATTGTAAGTAATGGTATTTCTTCTGAACATCGGGACTTCCTCAATGTTGGTGGGTATGGCTTTATGATTGGCGATGGGAAACTTCCAAACTATACAAGGGAAAATATAGTAGAACTATTTTATCAGGTTAAACTGTTCATGAACCTATTCGCTACGGTGGATTATCAGTTTGTTTCACATCCCGCATATAATCAGGATCGGGGTCCTGTATCGTTATTGGCGGCCCGCGTTCATATTTATTTTTAGTGGCTGCATCTTAACTATTGTACTCCCTTTTTATCAACCGCTAATACAGTTCTGGCGCCGAGTTCACGTGCAATGCGCATCACGGCCACAACATCGTCAATGGGAACCGTTTTATCGGCATTAATAACAATCGACGGCTGATCGGTTTCCTTTGCGAGAAATGGCTGAAGCTGAGCTTTTAAATCTGTCAGATTTACTTTATTGGTACCAACAAAATACTGCTGATTGGCATCTATAGATACCACGACCGTTTGTTTTGATCTGGTATCGGTTTTTGATTTGGGTTGCGAAAGCTTGATGACATTCGGATTTGCCAATGTGGATACGATTAAAAAAAACAACAGCAGGATAAATAAAATATCATTTAGAGGTCCTGTGTGAACCTCTCCCTCATCCCTATGCTTATTGCGTAAATTCAATTGTAAGGTTTTATATGTCTAAACATTTCTCGTAAAAAAATTCCCTGAAACTCCCATACTCCCATACTCCCATACTTGCCTTTACCTCGTCGGCTCCTGTAAAATATCAATAAACTCGGCACTGGCAACTTCCATCTTGTTTGTTGTTTTGTCAATTTGTGAGTTAAGATAGCGGTACATGATATACGCAATAATACCGATGATCAAACCGCCGGCTGAGGAAATCATTTTTACATAAATACCACCGGCTATGTTTGCGATGCTGTATTCTCCCGTTGATGCGATATTGTAGAATAATTGAAACATTCCGATAATGGTTCCAAGGAATCCAAATAATGGAGCGATGTAGCCGATCACGGATAATATCGAAACGTTTTTCTCCATTTTGTATAATTCCAGTCTGCCCACATTTTCCATACTTTTTTCAATCGCATCAATCGGCTTGCCAATGCGCTGAATACCCTTATCAATCATCCGTGCTATCGAATTGTTTGTATTTTTTGCAAGGCTGCGCGCTGCAGTTACGTTGTTATTTACAATATGATCCCGGATAATATTCATAAAATTTTCGTCCGTTCTGGATGCCCTGTTTATAGCCATTATTCGTTCTATGAAAACAAAAATGGCTGTAATCAGCAACAACGCAAGCGGAATCATCAGTGGACCACCTCGCTCAAGTATGTCCCAAAGGTTTTGTTTTCCCGGTCCTGGGATGATGCCTGCGCGCGCAAGGCTGTCTTTAATTTTAGAGGAATCTATGATGATCTGAAGGAAGAATAAATTCATTCGTTTCCGTGATTTTATTGAGGTAAAAATAAGCTTTCAACAGCTAACTAACGATTGTTGATATATAGTATTATTTAACGAAAAGCTAAATCAATATGAAAGATTGCTCAGCACCTGATCCTGAAATCGGCCATATGTGAACGATATGGAAGTGAATGTACTATTTTTTGGAGACTGAATTCTGAATTAGATCAACGGAACAGTTGTTTTATCTTTGAGATCATGGAAGATATATTGGATGTCATTATAATTGGCGCAGGACCAATCGGACTGGCTTGTGGTTTGGAAGCAAAAAGAGCCGGGTTAAGTTATATTGTATTGGAAAAAGGCGTTCTGGTAAATTCTCTTTATCATTATCCCTCCAACATGACTTTTTTTTCGACTTCCGAAAGAATTGAAATCGGGGAAATACCCTTTGTGAGTAATAATGCAAAGCCAACCCGTAGTGAGGCACTCGAGTACTTTAGAAGAATTGCTGTTTCACAAAATTTGAATATTCATCTTCAGGAACCTGTTATGGAGGTTCTCAAAGCAGGAAAGAATTATGAAGTCATCACAAACATTTTTAAATATCTGACCAAAAATATAATTGTTGCTATCGGATTTTATGATATTCCCAATCTGTTGAATATTCCCGGCGAAAACTTAAAAAAAGTTAGACACTATTATAGGGAGCCGCATTTTTATGCAATGCAAAAACTGCTTATAGTAGGTGCTAACAATTCTGCTGTAGATGCCGCTCTGGAAAGCTTCCGTAAGGGAGCAGAAGTTACCATGGTGATCAAAGGGCCGGAGATTGGTAATCGTGTGAAATATTGGGTCAGACCCGATATCGTGAATCGCATAGATGAGGGTTCAATAAAAGCCTATTTTAATTCAGGTTTACTGGAGATTCGGGAAAAAGATGTTGACATTCAAACGCCCGAAAAAATTATTACTATTCCCAATGACTATGTATTGCTTATGACCGGTTATCAGCCAAATTTTGCTTTTCTGGAGAAAGTTGGAATTGAATTATCCAAAGACGAAAAAAAATATCCGAGTTATAATAAAGACACGATGGAAAGCAATAGGGAAAACATATATCTGGCAGGTGTCGTTTGTGGAGGAATGGATACGCACATCTGGTTCATTGAAAACTCGCGTATTCATGCAAGTCAAATCATTCACCAGATTCTAAACAAAAAATAATAGACACTAGGAATTTTCTTCCCAAATCTGGCTGAGATATATAATTGTCTCCAGACTTTTCCCCATGTCCTGCACACATATATATTCATGTTTACCATGAAATGCCATTTCGCCGGTGAATAAATTAGGACAAGGTAATCCCATGAAGGATAATCTCGAACCATCTGTTCCACCTCTCGCCGCAGATTCCCTGATTTCCACTCCTGCCCTTCGTATTGCTTCCCTTGCATAGGCAGATACCTGGGGATGTTCCACCAATACCTCCTTCATATTGCGATATTGTTCTGTTATTTCATGGTCAAACCGACCACCAGGAAATAAACGCAATGTATATTCGGCTTTATCTATCAGGTAATTTTCGTAAGCTTTCAATTTGGCGGTATTAAAATCACGCACAATAAATTCTACCTGCATTTTTTCAGGACTTCCTTCCATTTTTACAGGATGCACAAATCCATACCGGCCTTCTGTAGTTTCCGGAGAAAATTCGTCGGTAGGCAGTTCTGAGATAAACGCAGCAGCTATCTTAATAGCGTTAACAAGTTTGTCTTTTGCATGCCCGGGGTGGGCAGAAATTCCATGGAAAGTAAATTTCATTCCATCAGCAGAAAATGTTTCTTCTTCAAAAGATCCAAGTTCAGGGCCGTCTAATGTATAACCAAAATCTGCTCCCAGTTTTTTCATGTTCAGCTTATTTACGCCTCGACCGATTTCCTCATCTGGCGTAAAAAGTATACGGATCTTTCCATGTTTGATTTCCGGATGTTGCTTTAGATAGGACGCCAATTCCACGATAATAGTCACACCTGCCTTGTCATCCGCCCCTAACAATGTTGTACCAGACGCCGTGATAATATCCTGTCCAATTTTTTCCAGTAAATAAGGGTGTTCTTTTGTTTTGATGACCTGTTTGGGATCATCTGGCAAAATGATGTCTCCACCGGAATAATTTTTATGAAGCAAAGGTTTTACATCGCTTGCCTTACAGTCTGGTGAAGTGTCCACATGAGCACAAAAACAAATTACCGGCGTTGATTTATCTGTATTTGCTTCAATGGTTGCGTAAACATAGCCGTTCTCGTCAAGTTCCGTTTCTGATAATCCCATGGCTTGTAACTCTTCCAGTAGCATTCGGCTAAAAACTAGTTGTCTGGAGGAAGAAGGCTGCGTAAGAGATAATGGATCACTTTGGGTATCGATCCTGGCATATCTGAAGAACCTTTCAGTCAGAGGTGTTAAAATATCGTTGGTCATGATTGAAAATTACCTGTATTACAAAGGTTAAAAATATCATCTTTCACTTGTGGTCAGAAATTTTTTCTTTTAGACGTATCGACTTACGATATTCGCATCGTTATATGAATGTACATGTCTAAATCAGATACTTCCAGGGCTTTAATTGGATCGGGTTGGCTGCGTGTGCTGATGTACATCGTTTGCCTTTTCCTTTTTGTGTTACTAGTCGTTTGTATTTTAATTTTTGGATTTCACAAAGCAGATTTCAGCAGTTCAGGTGTTCAGTCACTGGTCAGGGGCGACAATCTTTGGATAATAACAATTATTTTATTTGCAGTTTCTCTGGGAGTTACCTATGTGTTTCGCCGTTGGGTTGACCGTAAATCGTTTATCTCTCTGGGTTTTTCATTTTATGATCGCTGGCGCGAAGCAATAGCGGGAGGTGCGCTTGCGGTCTTTATCATATCAGCGGCCAGCCTGCTTCTAAAAGCTACGGGTAATCTGAAATGGACTGAAATCATTTTCGATCCCCGTACTCTCTTCCTTGCTTTCGGTGGAGTCGTCCTGACCGAAATTGCTGAGGAATTGATTTTTCGCGGGTATGTATTAAATAATCTCTTGACGTCTTTTCCAAAATGGATAGCACTTTCGATATCTGCAATGCTTTTCATGATATTTCACTGGACAACACTGGGATTTTTCCCATTGGCAAATAGCCTGGTACTGGGATTGATCCTCGGATTAAATTATGTGTATACACGTAATCTCTGGTTCTCCATCTGTTTCCATATTGGTTGGAAATTTATGGTAGGTCCTGTATTGGGTTTTTCGGGTGACGAGTCTTTTCAAACCTTACTACAAACGGAGATGAACGGCGATGAAAGCATTACCGGTGGTAAATCCGGATTGGAGGGATCCGTTTTATTGCTGGCGGTTTCCCTCATCGTCCTGATCATGTTGTTTTTATACCTCCAACGAAAATTTAATCCATTATCTCAACCAGTTCCAGGTCGAATATGAGATCCTTACCTGCCAGCGGATGATTTGCATTCAGAATAATATGCTCTTCAGTAATACCTGTTATGACAACAGGAAATTGCTGACCTTCTGCATTATTCATATTCAACTGCATACCGATTTCAGGCTTCATATCTTCCGGTAGTCTGTCAACCGGAAATTCAATGATCATGGAAGGATCTTCAGGACCATATGCGTTTATAAATGGAATTTCAATAGTTTTCTTATCGCCGACGGACATTCCCTGCACGCCATCGTCAAAGCCTTTGATAACCTGACCACTTCCAACAGTAAACTCTAACGGAGAGCGACCCGCTGAAGAATCGAAGGTTGTGCCATCGGTTAATCGTCCGTGATAATGAATTTTAATCGTGTTACCGGATTGAACGGCCATAATGAAGTTTTAGATGTAAAAAAATAACAGGCTTAATGCCTGAATCAGCAAAGATAATTACAATGTAAGTATTGCAATTTCCCAGGCGCAATTATTTATTAATTAAAAATGTTATTTTGTTGATATAAATCACAAGTCTTTAAACTATACGAGATAAGCTAGCAATGACAATTACCAATCCCAAATTAATATTTCTTGGCACACCCGAATTTGCAGTAGCCAGTCTGAAGGATCTGGTTGAAAGTGGATTCGAAATCGAAGCGGTAGTGACCGCACCTGATAAACCAGCAGGAAGAGGTCTTAAGCTCACAGAATCACCAGTTAAACAATTTGCATTAAATAGAAATATTGCTGTTCTCCAACCACTCAAACTGAAGGATCCGGCTTTTCTGGAACAATTAAAATCTTTTGGAGCTGATATGCAGATTGTGGTGGCATTCCGAATGTTACCAGAATCTGTTTGGTCGATGCCGCCTTTCGGAACAATTAATCTGCACGGCTCGCTGCTTCCGCAATATAGAGGTGCGGCGCCCATCAACAGAGCCATTATGAATGGAGAACGTATCACAGGAGTTACTACTTTTAAACTGCAACAGGAAATTGATACCGGCAATATTCTCTTAACTGAAGAAATAATTATTGGTGATAATGAAACTGCAGGTGAACTTCACGACCGGATGAAAGTAATCGGAGGAAGGCTGGTTGTTGAAACGGTACGCGGTCTTATAAACGGAAACCTAAAAGAAAAACCCCAACATATTGCTGATCCTGCTACCCTGAAAACAGCGCCCAAGATTTACACAGCAGACTGTGAAATTAACTGGAATGAAAATGTTTTTACAATTCACAATCAGATAAGGGGCCTGAGTCCATTTCCCGGAGCATTTACATTTTTGAATGGGAAAATGTTAAAAATATTTAAGGCCAGAGTGGAAAAGTTTAGTGAGGTTGCGGAAAAAGGTGAGATGCAAACAAATGGAAAAGACTGGTTGAGATATAATGCACTGGACGGATATATATACGCGGAGGAATTACAATTGGAGGGAAAAAAGAAAATGTCCGTTTCTGATTTTCTCAGAGGATATCGCCCATAGTCTTAGCTTGCATCATTCCAGGAATCAGATTGCCTGTCATTAATTTAAAATCATATGAGAAGAAGAAATTTCATCCGGCGTGGAATAGTTGCTGGCGGCGCTTTGGCTACTCCCATTTCAATTCTGGCTCAAAGTAAAATGGATATTCATGAATCGGGTAATCCTTTCAAATTAAATTACGCGTTTCATGATGGCACGTTCAAAAACCTCACGGGTAAAAACTTCGAAGATCAGATACGATTTGGATTTGATCAGGGGTTCAGAGCCATTGAAGATAATGGTATGATGGATCGTCGACCGGAAGAGCAGGAAAAAATCGGGAAACTACTTTCCAGCCTGAATATGTCGATGGGTGTATTCGTTCACGGTTTTGATCATTGGCCGGTAAGTACTTCACTTTGTTCTGGCAGTAAAGAATGGCGTGATAAGTTTCTTAAATATACCAAAGATGCTATAGACACGTCTAAAAGATGCAATGGCAAACTGATTACAGTTGTACCGGGAAATTATGATCGCACAATACCGATGGACTATCAGACTGCACATGTCCTTGAGGCATTAAAGCCGGCTGCTGAACTGCTCGAACCCCATCAGATTGTTATGGTACTCGAGCCGTTGAGTGATACGCCGGATCTTTTTCTTCGCCATTCTTCACAGGCATACGCAATTTGTAAAGCAGTTAATAGTCCGAGTTGCAAAATACTATTCGACATATACCATATGCAGAGAAATGAAGGCGACCTCATTCGTGGTATAGACCGGGCATATGATGAGATCGCCTATTATCAGATAGGTGATAATCCAGGCAGAAATGAACCAGGTACAGGTGAGGTAAATTATAAAAACATCTTTAAACACCTTTATGAAAAAGGTTATAAGGGGATGCTTGGTATGGAGCATGGAATGGCAGGACAAGGAAAAGAAGGCGAACTGGATCTCATCAAAGCATATGTTCAGGCGGATAATTTCTAAGTGATCAGTTCTTTCAGAGGAGCGCGCTTCCTGATTTGATATCTTGAATATAATCTGCTGCATAATTGCGCCGTCAGAATCAAAAACAACGGTTCAATCTCGTATCGGAATCGCATATTTTCATAATGTTCCAGTAGGGAACTTGCCAGAAATACATAGGCTATCGTGATCCAGATGAACAAATTCCAGGAAGTTATATTTCTGTCCCGCCTGATCAAACTAATAAAAGAAAAAAATACAAATAGGTAAACAACCATTTTTGGTATTGCTGAAATAATTAAGAAGATCCTCCTTTGCTGTTTATTTTTTGCGAACACCGTCAGATTAAATGAATAAACAAGGTCATAATATTTTATTTTGGAAGCATTTTCAAGTGCCAGGGAATATACAGTGGCGGGATCGAAGAAAAGAATGGCAGATTGTATTACATTCTGCAAATACTTTTTCGGATTTTTAAAAATGTACCTGATGCTCGCTTTTTCATATAGATCAGAAACAGGAATATAACTCACTTCCCTTTCATTAATAAAACTATCATTTTTCATTTCTTTTAAAAGAACCTGATCGTCCAGACCCTGATATTTTTTTTCAAAAGAGGAATCTAAGAATTTTCTATAAACACTTATTCTTGAAAAAGGGGCAAGGACTTCTATTTTACCGGAGTCAGATATTTCACCATCATGAAAAACATTTCTCGCCATGTTCATGCCTATCCATGTCGAAGTACTAAATTTATTGAACAGTAATTTGTTTTTTATATACCAGCTACTTACAGCCAGGATACCTAAAAGAGATATCAGAATAAATTTACTCCGCACATTATTATTTCTCAGACTAAATAGTATCAAAATAACGATCAACACGAGCCAGAAAAGATGAAACAAACTTCTTGTAAGACAAAGCACCGTCAATGGAAAACAAACCCCATATGAATATTTCCAATTATTTGACTCATTAAGACGAATCAGAAAATAAACAGCAATTAAGAGCAGCATCGATACGAAGCTGGTATAAAATAATTCAGATTCAAAAAGGAGTGTGGCGGGACTAAGTATATAAATCAAAGCTATTAAAAGAGGAAGATAATACACAGTACATAATTTTCGGAGAATGAAAAATAATACGAGTGCATTGCAAAGTGTGATAAACCTTAATATAAATGCAAATATTATCTCATAATGAGATCCGCTAATTTTTAAAATAAACCCCAGAAACAAGTTAAACAATGGTGGTTGCGCATGATCGTACCAGACACCTGACAACACGTGATTTTTTAATGAATCCAGATCGAGAAATTGCCAATATTCGTATAAGGCTTTTATGTCAAGACGGATATCCAGGTAATAGGCAACATATCTGGATAATATGAATGTTATAATGAGAATAAAAACCTGACGCTTACCAGATATATTTTTCATAAACCGAGTTGCCTATACAAGATATATAAATTTGATTTGTTCTAGATATAAGTTGTTCTTAAATCATTTATTTTGTTGTATGAAAATTGAATGCTGGGCTATCGGAAAAACGCATGACGCTTACGTATCTCAGGGAGTCAGTGATTTTACCCAACGAATAGGAAATTACTACCCGATTGAATGGCGTCTTTTTAATTTGAAGAAGAATACGGGATCTTTTACGCAACAAAAATTAAAAGCGGAAGAAAACGGGCTGATACGGGCTGCTCTGAAGGCTGATGACTGGTTGGTCAGTTTGGATGAAAACGGAAAATCACTCAGTTCCAGAAAATTCGCAGAATTCCTTCAGAGCCGGAGAAACGAAGCTATTAAGAAGTTGATCTTTTTGATTGGTGGTGCCTATGGGCTGGATGAAGGGCTTTTAAAGGAATCAAAATTTATCTGGTCACTTTCCCCGCTTACTTTTCCTCATCAACTCGTACGCCTTATCTTAACAGAGCAGATATACAGAGCCTGTAGTATTGGTCGAAATGAAAAATATCATCATGACTAGGATATTTTAAATTCTGCAATTAAAGTATATCTTTAAACTTCTTTATCTTCTTAATGTTTAACAACATCACGCTTGCCATCGTTATCGTTACAACACTTATTTCCATCGCTGGCTTCAGAAATGGTAAAATAGTAGATGAACTTATCTTCTGGCCTCCTGCCATAAGTAAAAAAAATCAATATTACCGGTTTATAACCTGTGGGTTGATTCATGCAGACTACATGCACCTGATTTTTAACATGCTAACACTGTATTTCTTTGGAACCTACATGGAAGCACATTATCAGGGTGATCTTGGACTTCAGAGATATTATTATCTGGCACTTTATATCGGGGCGCTTATAGTTTCTAATATTCCGACTTATATCAAGCATTACAATGATTATGACTACAGGAGCCTTGGTGCTTCAGGTGCAGTTTCGGCTGTCCTGTTTTCATTTATTCTGTTGGGTCCATGGCAACAGATTATTGTGTTGGTTTTTCCGGTACCTGCAATTATTTATGGAGGTTTATTTCTATTTTACTCTGCCTATATGTCCAGGAAGGGTGGCGATCACGTGAATCACGATGCTCATTTTTACGGCGCATTGTTTGGTGTGCTATTTACAATTGCTGTAAGACCTGATGTTATAAATATCTTTCTGAATGAATTAAAACATCCACATTTTTAAGAAACGAAAGTTATAAGGTTGTATTTTCATTTTTGACAGTTAAAATCCTTTTTGTAGACGGACCTACACAAAATCTGTTATCGATTCTTTGACCCACCACCCAGACGATCTGACTATCCATCACCAATACCCAAACCTTTTCTTTGGCAGTTTTTGAAAGCTTCTGATCAATAAAAAAGCGCGCAAGTTTTTTCTTTTTTTTCATTCCCAGCGGATAAAAATAATCACCTGTTTTCGACTTGCGGAGAATCAGTGGAAATTGTATTTTTCCCGCGTCCAGCGATGCAGTATGTGGATCCCTGTTAAATGATTGTGAATCCGATAATTTGATATCAATGTGACCTTCAGGATATTCAATCATTGTGTCTCCCGCTTCTATTACAATATGAGCATGATGATCATTTTCAACGGGGGCAATTATGAGCCACCGGCGGTTTTTTATTATCCGGTAGGAAGCGCTTGAGATATATTTCCCGTTAACACTGTCCATCAGCCGGATCAGTTCTTCGGATTGAGCAGAAGAAAAGCCATATTCCTTAATGATTTCATAAACAATGGTCTGGAGTGGTATGGCTTTTTTCAATAACAAAATCGGGATATGCATTTCTTTCCCCGACGGCTTAAGCAGTTTTTTTTTATATGTATTAACAGCCTCCTGATATAATACATATACTTCAGAAAAGCGAGACAGATTTTTCTCCAGATTCATATGGATATCTGGAAATACCGGCACCAGCGATGGAATTAATTGGTTGCGAAAATAATTTCTGGTATAGTCATTGGAAGCATTGGAACTATCTTCCACCCAGGTTAAACCTTTTGCTGTTGCAAATTCTAAAATAGAACTTCTGGAAACAGATAACAAAGGTCGCGTCAATTTTCCATTTTTTGATGGCATTCCTTTTATGCCTGCGATACCAGTTCCCCTGAAGAAATGCATCAGCATGGTTTCAATATTGTCGTTTAAATGATGTGCAGTAAACAAAAAACGGAAAGGTCTTGACTTGTCTTCCAGCAGGGTGCCGAACCATTGGTACCTGAGTTCGCGTGCCGCAACCTGAATTGAGCATTTATTTAGTTCAGCATATTCAATTGTATTGAATTTCTTTGTGTGAAAGGTTTTGTTGTATTGAATCGCAAGTTCTCTTACAAATCGTTCGTCTCTCCCACTCTCCTCTCCCCTTAACTGAAAATTTGCGTGCGCGATTTCAAAATCAAGGTCTGCTATCTCAGCACACGCAGTGAGAACAACTGAATCCAGTCCGCCACTTACGGCAATCAGAATCCGGTCTTTTTTTGAAATACCCAGTTTTTTTATTGATTCCTGAAATGAAGCAAGTAAAATATTCATAATTAACCGATAAGATCTTCAAGCGCCGCTTGCAATTCATTCAATGCATGTGGATCGTTTGCCTTTTTAGCTTCCATCATTCCTTTTTCATATATTTTTTTTGCGGCTTCAGTGTCGCCATTACGTTCCAATAAATGCGCATAGTGGTAATAAGTTCCAATATAAGAAGGATCTTTATCGAGTAGCTCAGAAAAGTATCTTTGGGCTTCCGGATCATTACCGATCTTTATATATTCAAGGCCCAGGGCGTGCTTTAAAAATGAGTCATCAGGAGCGTTCTTTAGGAATGTCAAAAGCTTTTCTATTTTCTCCATTGTTAGGTTCGTTTTCGTTTATTTTATCATAAACTTGCCTTTCAGGACATATCTTTGTATAGTTGCATAAACAACTTTAATTATTACTGATAAAATGAAGATTTTAGTTTGTATCAGCAAAACGCCGGATACGACGGCAAAAATAGCCTTCACGGATAACAACCGGAAATTTGTAACAGACGGAGTGCAATGGATACTTAATCCGTATGATGAATGGTATGCTCTTGTTCGTGCCATTGAACTTAAAGAAAAAGACCCAACTACTGTTCTGCATCTGTTAATGGTGGGCGGCGCAGATTGTGACGCAATTATTCGTAAAGCACTTGCGTTGGGAGGTGATGAAGCCATACGGGTAAATGCCCAACCCACAGATAGTTTTTTTGTTGCATCACAAATTGCAGCAATTGCCAAGTCTGAGAACTATGATTTAATACTTACTGGTAAGGAAACGATCGACTTTAATGGTGCTTCAGTAGGCGGAATGATTGCGACCATGCTGGATCTCCCCTTTGTTTCGCTAACAGCTAAACTTGACCTGGCGGGAAGTATGGCGACGCTCATCAGGGAAATAGAAGGAGGAGAAGAAACGGTTGAAGTTAAATTGCCGCTGGTCGCAGGTTGCCAAAAGGGAATGGCAGAACAGCGTATTCCAAATATGAAGGGTATTATGGGTGCACGCAGCAAACCGTTAAAAGTTACCGAACCGGTTGCTGCAGAAATTCTCACAGAAATTGTGTCATTCGAGCTACCCCCCGCAAAAAAAAGTGTAAAATTGATTCCTGCAGATAACCCTGAAGAATTAATTCGGTTACTACATGAAGAAGCTAAAATTATATAGTGTGATGAAATACGAAATATTACTCTCACACCCTCACACTGTCAAACACTCACACCAATAAGTTATGTCAGTCCTAATTTTTATCGAGCACGCGGAAGGTAAGATTAAGAAAACTGCCCTGGAAGCATTGAGTTATGGTGCAGCGCTCGCGAAACAAACAGGTGTTTCTGCAGAAGGGATATTGTTGGGCACTGTCACGGAAGAACTGTCTTCACTGGGGAAATATGGGGTAAGAAAAGTATACCAGGTAAATCGCGAATCACTAAACAATCTGGATGCGGAACAATACATTGATGTTATTGCAACTATCGCAGGAAAAGCAAATGCATCCGTTGTCGTACTTACCCATACGAATACGGGAAGGGCCATCGCGCCGGGTCTTTCTGCTAAAATGAAAGCTGGACTGGTTACAGGAGCCACATCCCTGCCGGATACTTCAAACGGCTTTCTGGTTAAGAAAAATGTTTTTTCGGGAAAGGCATTTTGTACAGTTTCGATTAAAACCCCTGTTAAAATAATTTCCCTGAACCCCAACACTTATCCAGTTACTCCGGGAGAAGGTGCTGCAGAACTCGTACAGGAAACTTCAATCGAAAAGTCTCCGCTGGTAACAATCAAATCCGTTACCAAAGCGTCGGGAGAAATTCCCCTTACCGAAGCCGAAATTGTAGTAAGTGGTGGAAGAGGTATGAAGGGACCTGAAAACTGGGGACCTATCGAAGAACTTGCTAAATTGCTTCACGCCGCAACAGCCTGCAGTCGCCCGGTGGCCGATGCCGGCTGGAGACCTCACAATGAACACGTGGGACAAACGGGCATCGCCATTGCACCGAATCTTTATTTTGCTATTGGTATTTCCGGTGCCATTCAACATCTTGCGGGAGTGAACCGTAGCAAAATAATTGTAGTGATCAATAAAGATCCCGAAGCCCCGTTTTTTAAATCAGCAGATTATGGTATTGTGGGTGATGCCTTTGAAGTGTTACCGAAGTTGATCCTGGCGGTAAAAAAACTCAAAGGTTTGAGTTAACACGTTGTATCACTTGTTCTGGATAATCCTTTAATGAAGGAATTAGTTTTTTATATTTGCCCTTTTAACAATAGACCTTAAGTCAGCCCTCGTGGCAGATCCGTTTTATGAAGAAGATTGAATTGGAAATTGTTGCATTGTCGCATAGTATTACGCAAACTCATTCTTATGCGGTGGTTTTGGGGGAGATTAATGGCCTTCGGAGACTACCCATAGTAATCGGTGGTTTTGAAGCACAGGCTATCGCGGTTGCCTTGGAAAAAATGCATCCCAGTCGTCCACTTACCCATGACCTCATGAAAAATTTCATGACTGCATTTTCAATAGATCTCCAGGAGATTATCATTTCAGATCTGCAGGAAGGTATTTTTTATTCTAAACTGATCTGTATAAGTGAACATGATACGGTGGAAATTGATTCCAGGACTTCAGATGCATTGGCATTGGCAGTTCGTTTTGGTTGCCCTATTTACACTTATGAAAATATTATAGAGAGTGCCGGTATCCTGATGGAAGACAGCGCGGGCAAAAAGAAAATACCAAAAGAAACGGTAACTACGGAAGGAGGCGCCAAAGAAGATCTCGGCGGGTTGTCTTTGGAAGATCTGAATACATTGCTTTCTGAAGTGCTGGAACAGGAAGATTATATCAGGGCCATCAAAATACGAGACGAAATAAACAGCCGGAAAAAGGGAAGAGCAGGATGATTGCCTTCCCACATGCCAAAATTAATCTTGGACTTTCTGTAATATCCAAAAGACCCGACGGCTTTCATAATCTGGAAACCATTTTTTATCCCATCGCTCTGCGGGATGCACTGGAAATTGTGCCCTCCACTTCTACAAAGATCATTTTGTCAGGCTTGAAAATACCCGGAACTGCAAATGAAAACCTGACGCTTGGGGCTTACAAACTGTTAAAAAAAAAATATCCTGTAATTGCTGACCTTGAAATTCACCTGCATAAAACAATACCTATGGGAGCAGGTTTGGGTGGAGGTTCCTCCGACGCAGCCGGAATGCTCCAATTGTTGAACCAATATTTTGATCTTCATATTCCGGTCGAGGAACTTAATGAATTTGCAACAACATTAGGAAGTGATTGCTCATTTTTTTTACAATCGCTTCCCTGTTTTGCCAGTGGGCGGGGAGAAATGCTGGTACCCATTCATTTCAACCTCGATAAATATTCGATCTTGCTCATTCATCCTGAAATTCAAATTGCAACATCCTGGGCTTATTCGCGGATACAACCTGTGTCTCCTGCATATTCTTTAAAAGAAAGTATTCTGCAACCCGTTCAAAACTGGAAAGCATTAATACACAACGATTTCGAAATTCCTGTATTTGAAGAATACCCTTCACTTAAAAAAATAAAAGAAGGGCTGTATGCTGCTGGTGCTTTATATGCTGCAATGACAGGAAGCGGTTCCACTTTGTATGGTATTTTTGATAAATCCGAAATCCCTTCTGCAGCATTTCCCAATAGCTCCCGGACATTTATACAATGAAGCACCAGTATACAATGAAGCACCAGCCTTGGGATTTGCCTTTTCCAAATGAGGAAAAAATCAGGCCACAGACTTAATTTATTTTTGTATTTTGCGTTTAAATCTGCTTTTATTATACAATTGATACACATATCAATCCTTTCATCTAATCTCGATTTACTCAACCATCGAGGACGGTAATTTGTGTTTTCAAAGGACCCTTTCTTTTATCCACTTTAATTTTACTTTTTATGCAAATAACAACTACTGATATACCTGCCGGTTTATCTTTTATCGAACAGGAGAGTCAATTCAGTGCCCATAATTACCATCCGCTGCCGGTTGTACTTTCGCGGGGACTTGGCGTATATGTCTGGGACGTTGAAGGGAAAAAATATTATGACTTTTTAAGCGGTTATTCTGCATTAAATCAGGGTCATTGTCATCCCAAAATCATCGCGGCACTTATACAACAGGCTCAAAAACTGACCCTTACTTCAAGGGCCTTTCATAATGATCAGTTCGCTGAATATTCCCGGTACATTACTTCCTATTTCGGATATGATAAAGTGCTTCCCATGAATACAGGTGTTGAAGCAGTGGAAACTGCCATTAAACTTGCCAGAAGATGGGGTTATGATGTGAAAGGTATTCCGGAAAACAAAGCGAGGATTATCGTTTTCGAGAATAATTTCCATGGCCGTACAAGCACGGTAATATCTTTTAGTAGTGATCCAAGTTCTTATACGGGATTCGGACCTTATATGCCGGGATTTGATATCATCCCATACAATGATTTGGCAGCACTGGCAAAAGCACTGGAAAATAAAGATGTGGCGGCTGTACTAATGGAGCCTATTCAGGGTGAAGCGGGTGTTGTAGTCCCTGATGAAGGATATTTGAAAAATGCATATGAGTATTGTAATCAGGCAAATGTGTTGTTTATCGGAGATGAAATTCAAACGGGTCTGGGCCGAACAGGAAAAATGTTGGCCTGTGATCATGAGAATGTGCGACCAGATATATTGATTCTAGGCAAGGCACTTAGTGGCGGAGTAATGCCAGTGTCAGCAGTTCTGGCGGATAACGAGATTATGCTTACCATAAAACCAGGTGAACATGGATCAACTTATGCCGGTAATCCACTGTCTTGTGCATTGGCAATAACCGCCTTATCGGTACTAAAAGATGAAAGAATGACTGAAAATGCCGAAGAAATGGGTCGCTATTTTAGAGAGGGAATTTCTTCATTAAAGTCTCCTCTGATAGAATCTGTAAGAGGAAAAGGTTTGTTGAACGCCGTTGTCATTAATCAAAATCAGCCTGAAGCTGCCTGGGATCTTTGTTTGACGTTGATGGAAAATGGCTTGTTGGCCAAACCAACACATGGCAATAAAATAAGATTTGCTCCACCCCTGACAATAACAAAGATTCAGCTCGATGAATGTCTTGAAATCATAGATGACAGCCTTGCTGGTATCAAATAGGGATTAATATTTTTATCTTGCTTAAAATTTATTAATGAGTATTCCTGAAAATAGTGAACTATCTGTTTCCCCTCAGGGCCATATTCATAGGGAGGAACACGTATTCAGTGCAGATACGATACGAGATATAGTTATTGGAATGTCTGATGGCCTAACGGTTCCTTTTGCTTTGGCTGCGGGACTAAGTGGCGCCGTTTCAAATACCAATCTTATTATCATAGCTGGTCTTGCAGAAATCGCGGCAGGTTCGATAGCCATGGGCCTCGGTGGTTACCTCGCCGGTAAAACAGAAGTGGATCACTATAATTCAGAAATGAAAAGAGAATATGAAGAAGTTGAAACAGTGCCGGAAATAGAAAAGCAGGAACTCAAAACCTTTTTCTCTTCGCTGGGCCTCAGTGACGATATACAAAACCAGGCCGTGGAGGAAGTGAGTAAAGACAAGGAAAAATGGGTTGAACTAATGATGAAGTATGAGCTGGGACTTGAAAAACCAGACCCTAGACGTGCTGCAAAAAGTGCTTTTAATATTGGATTTTCATATATCGTCGGTGGCCTTATTCCTTTAAGCCCATATTTTTTTACATCGAATGGCTTGGAAGGATTAAAAATATCCTCTTTAATAACATTGGTTTGCCTTTTTGTCTTTGGATATTTCAAGAGTAAATTTACCGGTGTTAATAAAATTGGCGGTGCATTCCGAGTCATGATGATTGGCGCGCTCGCGGCGGGTTGCGCTTTCGCCATCGCCAGACTAATTCAGGGACAATATTAATTGGATAATGGTATATGGGGAATATTTAATAGTCTAAGACTGAACCTGAAACCATTAACCAGAATGATTTCAAGATTTTGGCATTGAATTCGATTTGGAAAGAAGGCTGCAAACTAGAATGGTTAGTGAAAAAATTATCATGCCTATCAGTCCCATTCGTATTTCGGGGCAAAATCCCATATAGCATGCAGCAAATAGAAAATAATTTTTAAGTGCGTAAGCAAAAACTAAAACTGCAACAATCTGATTGGCCCGTTTGGCCCATATTTTGGGGACTAGAAAAAACAAAATGCTAAGTACCGACAAAACCAAAAATGTCTTTCCTGGTTTTCCATATTGGTTCTGTTCAGAGTAGAAGCCGTTAAAATTCTGATGAAGACTGGGATAATAAGCCCAGGGAATAAAACAACAAATGATCAGAAGCAGGGCGGCAACAACTCCTGTAGCAGACGCATATTTCAAACTTATGAATTTTTAATGGCGACATCAATTTTTCCATCGAAAGATTTCTCAGCAGGACCGCAAAGCCAGACATTTGAGTAAGTGTTCTCGTAAGATCTGTCGTACTTTACAACCAGCTTCCCTCCTTTTGTAATCACTGTTACGTCATTATATCCCACATCGTTGTGATGGCAGACAATTGCGCAGGCAGTTACTCCTGTACCACAGGAGAAAGTTTCGTCTTCAACGCCTCGCTCATAAGTTCTGACAATAATTTCATCCGGCTCTTTTTCTTCTACAAAATTTACATTGATTCCTTCTTTTGCATAGGGCTCGCTATAGCGTATTTCTGTGCCTAGTTTCACTACATCGGTATCCATTACATCACTGACAAATTTGATATAGTGCGGTGATCCTGTGTCAACAATAAAATCACCATCAATTTCTTTATAACCTGGCACATCTTTCATTTTCAGGTTAACAATGTTGGAGCCCGTTTCGAGTTCAGCGTAGTGTTCTCCATCGCTGGCAAGAAAATGATAGGACTCTTTGTGAATTCCAAGATCATAAGCAAAACGGGCAATACACCTTCCGCCGTTTCCACACATTGAGCCCGGCTTGCCGTCAGCGTTAAAATATTTCATCTCAAAATCGTATCCTTCTTTCTGATTTAAAAGCATCAAGCCGTCCGCGCCAATGCCGAAACGACGATCGCAGATCCTTTTAATTTCTTCCCTCGTGATTCCGTTAAATGCATTGGTACGATTGTCAACCAGAATAAAATCATTACCGGTACCCTGGTATTTTGAAAATGTCATGTTCATAAGGTGCAAAGATAAATTTAATGCGTCATGGATCGAACTACGTCCAATGATTTCTCAATAAGACGCTCTACTGCTAACAATCCGTCTGACGAAAAAGTTTTGGTGATCCTGTTGGCAACAATCACATTCAAACTCAGACAGTGGTGCCCCAGCATATGTCCCAAGCCATAAATGGCCGAAGTTTCCATTTCGAAATTGCTGATTCGATAAGGGCCGAAATGAAAAGTCGTCAGTCTGTCGATCAAATCCGGGTGACGTAATCCCAATCTCAGTATCCTACCCTGTGGACCATAAAAGCCGGGACAGGTTATAGTGATTCCTGAAAAATATCCTTCCGTAAAATATTTTAATAAATTTCCCGAAGCCGATGCAATAGACGGATGAGCAAACTGCTGATGTAGTTGGGTGTGGGTAATGAAAGCCTGCAGTATCTCCTGTTCTGCACCTCTTGGTTCCATTCGGTAAAAATTCAGGAGGTTGTCGATGCCCAGCCCATGCGAGGAAGCTACAAATGAATCAACCGGAATTTCATTTTGAAGTGATCCGGATGTTCCCAGCCGGATTATCTGCAGTTGGATATGTTGTTCATTAATGGTTCGTGTTTTGAAATCAATATTCACCAACGCATCCAGTTCATTCATTACGATATCAATATTGTCCGTTCCAATTCCGGTCGAGATAACCGTAAATCTTTCCGATCCGATGAAGCCGGTGTGTGAAACAAATTCACGATGTTGTTGTTTTATTTCAATTCGATCGAAATATTTGCTTACTATAGGCACACGCCCCGGATCTCCAACGAGGAAAATTCTACGAGCTAATTCGTCCGGACGCAGATCAAGATGATAGATAGCGCCTCTCTTATTGATGATGAGTTCGCTTTCTTCAATACGTTGCATTACTCGCTACTGATTTAGGCAAATTAAACCGAATATACTACTTTTGCCCAACCTTAAAAGGTTCCGTGGCCGAGCGGTTAGGCAGAGCTCTGCAAAAGCTTCTACAGCAGTTCGAATCTGCTCGGAACCTCCGATTTTCCACCTGTTTCGTTGTTATCTTTTTAATGCCACCCTTCTTTTTCGAGGGGTGGCATTTGTTATTTTCTAAAAGTAATTCTGAATGCCGCTGCGTTTTTTGAAGGGAAAATAGAAGGCACCTGAATAACCAATGCATTTTTCTTTTGTGACCATTTCAGCTTTGCATCAGAGCCTAGTAATTCTACTTTTTCTATTATGCCAATATTCTTATCCAGTCCTAATGATGAGGTGGTTATTGATTCTTTCGGTTCGGGTAAAGCGAGTGTTATCATAAACAAAGTATCGGCTTTGGTCGTAAACCGAACATCTTTAGATGTATATGCTTTTTGCATTTTAAACTCTCCATTAGCAGACTCTGTGGGTCCTTCCCCGTACATTCTCCAGGGTCTTGTGTCATAAATCGCTTCGCCATTTACACGAAGCCATTTACCTGTTTCCAATAGCACATTCGTTTCTTCTTCGGTAATAGTTCCGTCAGGTTTGGGACCTATATTCAGTAGAAGATTTCCGTTTTTGCTAACGATGTCGATGAGATTTGTAATTACGTACTGGGCAGTTTTAAAATTATTATCATTGGTAAAGCCCCAGGAATTGTTGCCTATGGCATCATCAGTTTGCCAGGCTTCCTCCCGAATGCCTGCGAGTTTTCCTCTTTCCAAATCCAAAACTGCCGTATTTCCCGGAAACGCTTCATGTTTGTAATTGATAACCACTTCTTTTTTCCAGTATGAAGCCTGATTATAATAATAAGCCGCAAAAGATTTACGATAGGGCTCCAACTCCTTCTGATCAATCCACCAGTCAAACCACATCAGATCAGGATGGTACTTATTTACGAGTTCAACATCGCGAAGTAACCAGTCGTTCATAAATTCAGTACTCATTGGTAATACTTTTTCTCCTTCCTTGGTACCATCAGGGTAAGTAGCAGGACCATAAAAATCCGAAAATGTGGTATCCTTTACATCCGAATCAAAAGACCGTCCTGGCCCATAGTACCACCAATGTTCGATTCGATGTGATGAAACGCCAAAATATAAATTTGCTTTCCTTGCCGCCGTTTCCAATTCACCCACAATATCTCTTTTTGGCCCCATTTGCATTGCATTCCATCGGGAAAGTGCAGTATTGTACATAGCAAATCCATCATGATGTTCCGCAACAGGTACAATATATCTTGCTCCTGCCATTTTAAATAACTCGATCCATTTTTCCGCATTGAAATATTGCGCAGTAAACAATGGAATAAAATCTTTGTAACCGAATTTATTTTGTGGTCCGTAGGTTGCTAAATGATGTTTATATTCTTTGGAATCTTTGATATACATATTTCTTGGATACCATTCATTTTGAAATGCAGGTACTGAATAAATTCCCCAGTGAATGAATATGCCAAATTTTGCATTCCTAAACCAAGCGGGGATTTTATACTGTTCAAGGGAATTCCAGGAGGCGCTATATAGGGGTTGTTGCGCTTTAGTTTGAAGTGCAAAAATCAGAAGCAAGAAATACAATACCGGAAAATACCTGCGATCTTTCATATATAAACGGAGTTATCTTTCTTAATTTCACCTGTAGTTTAAGCAAGAACAGTTTATTTATTCCAATATACCGTTTTTGCCAATTTATTAACTAAAGAATCATGTTTAATATCAGGGTTTACGGAATTCTCTTTGGTAAGAATCAGGAAGTACTGGTGTCAGATGAGTTTATTCGGGGAAGTCAATACACAAAATTTCCGGGTGGGGGACTTGAATTCGGAGAAGGCACCAGAGACTGTCTTAAACGTGAATTCATGGAAGAAATGAAGTTAAAAGTTCACGTGTCCGAACATCTTTATACAACGGATTTCTTTCAGATGAGTACCTTTAATCCCGAACATCAGATCATTTCCATTTATTACAAAGTGGAAGCGCTCGAAGATATTACGGTTCCCATCCGCACTAAATTGTTTGATTTTGATGATGCCCAGATGGAAGTGTATCGTAGAACCGGTGAAACAGAAACCTTTCGTTTCATAAACTGGGATTCTTTTTCAGAAGAGTCGGTAACGCTGCCCATTGATAAAGTAGTTGCCGGTTTGATAAAAGCTAACTGATTGTCGGCTGTCCGGTTTTGATTACACCCATGATGAAAGTGCTTTGAACCTGTGCTATATTTTCAACCTGGCCCAGTTTGTTCACATGGAAATTATAATAGTCATCCATGTTTTCAGCTACCACTTTGAGCATGAAATCGAATGCTCCGGAAATTATATAAAACTCAATTACCTCCGGCATTTCCTGAATCGTTTTTATAAATTTTCCCCCGGATTTTTTATTGTGTTCCTTAAGTGAAATATAGCAAATGGCCATCAGCCCCTTGTTAATACGTGAATGATTTAACAACGTGGCATACTGTAATATTACCCCTTCATCTTCCATTCTTTTTATGCGTTCGTGAACTGGCGTCGTACTCAAATGCACATTGGCGGCTATTTCCCTTACCGTTGCCTTTGCGTTGAATTGTAAATACCTTAAAATGGCCTTATCCTTTTCATCCAGAGGCAAAATGGATTGTTCTGTTTGTTCTTTTGAGAGGTCTTTTTGCATTCGATAAAGTAGTTTTGTTCGTAAAAATTACTGATAATTAGTCGTTTATTCCAAATATTATAATAATTATACACATTTTGTTCTACAAAGTTACCTTTGAAGCCTAAACACATCATATGTCTGTAAAAACAAAAAATATCGATCTGAACCTTCCGTATAAAGTGAAGGATATGACTCTGGCTGAGTGGGGCCGTAAAGAAATTCGTCTTGCAGAAGCCGAAATGCCGGGACTTATGGCATTGCGTGCCGAATATGGAAAATTGAAACCATTAAAGGGCGCACGTGTTGCCGGATGTCTGCATATGACCATTCAGACTGCAGTTCTGATTGAGACATTAATAGAACTGGGAGCTGAAGTTCGTTGGAGTTCCTGTAATATATTTTCTACACAAGACCACGCTGCCGCTGCCATTGCAGCAACCGGGGTGGGTGTATTTGCGTGGAAAGGACAAACACTTGAAGATGCAGACTGGTGCATTGAGCAAACTTTATTTTTTGGAGGAACAGACCGTCCGCTAAATATGATTCTTGATGACGGTGGTGATTTGACCAATATCGTGTTAGATAAATATCCCGAACTGGTACAGCATGTGAAAGGAATTTCTGAAGAAACAACAACCGGAGTTCACAGATTATACGAAAGAGTTGTAAAAGGAACCCTCCCGGTACCTGCAATCAATGTAAACGATTCAGTTACCAAATCAAAGTTTGATAACAAGTACGGATGTAAGGAAAGCCTGGTAGATGCGATCCGCAGGGCAACGGACGTAATGCTGGCCGGGAAAGTGGCTGTAGTAGGTGGCTACGGCGACGTGGGTAAAGGGTCAGCTCAATCTTTACATGGTGCCGGATGTCGTGTGATTGTTACTGAAATAGATCCAATCTGTGCACTTCAGGCCGCGATGGACGGTTTCGAAGTTAAGCGCATGATCGATGCCGTCAAAGAAGCCGATATCGTGGTTACCGCCTCAGGTTGCCGGGATCTGATAACAGAAAAACACTTCAGGTTGCTGAAAGACAAAGCAATCGTTTGTAACATCGGTCATTTCGATATTGAAATTGACATGGCTTGGTTGAATGATAATTATGGTCATACTAAGGACACAATTAAGCCTCAGGTCGACATTTATAATATCAATGGTAAAGATGTAATCATTCTGGCTGAAGGACGTCTGGTGAATCTGGGTTGCGCTACAGGCCACCCCAGTTTTGTGATGAGCAACTCATTTACCAATCAGGTGCTTGCTCAAATAGAACTTTGGCAAAACCACGATAAATATGAAAATAAAGTATTTGTTCTTCCCAAACATCTGGATGAAAAAGTAGCACGCCTGCACTTGCCAAAAATTGGTGTGACACTCGATGAACTGACAGAAGTTCAAAGCGAATATCTCGGAATTCCGGTTAAAGGACCTTTTAAGGCTGATCATTACCGTTATTAAGCGTAAAGCCCAAAGCTGAAGGCTTAAAGCATGAGGCCCAAAGCTGAGCTTTCAATGGGTTATAGCAATTCGAAAAAGAAAAACAAACCCTCTCAGATGCTGAGAGGGTTTTATATGTATTGACATTATTTTATGTGTCGTTCTGCGTTAAGCGTCATGCTTTAAGCCTTCAGCTTTGGACTTTATGCTTCTAATACCCCCAGCCCTTCATGATCGCATAATCTTGTTTTGAGCAATCCTGTGGCGCCAGCCCCTGGTAGGATTCTTGTTCAATGATAAACCATTTGGTGCCCCCGCTATTGCGGCCGATATCGCACACTTCTTTTGTACCAACAATACCTTTCCCCAGAATGGTGCTCTCATACTTTTCCTGTGAAGCCTTGGTAACAGGAATTTCGTCTTTAACATGCATCAATTCGAAACGCCCCGGATATTTATTTGCCACATCAATGGCCTTAAAACCGCCATTATATAAGTTACCCATATCCAATTGCTGAGCAACCAGTGCCGGGTCTGTATTCGTCAGAATAAGGTCGTATAATAATTGACCATCTATTTTTGTGGTGAATTCAAAATCGTGATTGTGATAGCCGAATTTCATTCCTGACTTCTGACAAAGCTCACCCGATTTATTAAATACATCCATATACGCTTTGAAATCATTCATGTTTTTGCGCAGACTATCATCCAGCCATGGGGAAACGAGGTATTTTTGTCCCGCTGTCGCAGCATCATCAACTGTATATTTCCAATTGTCAGAAAAATCTCTTTTTGAAAAATCATAATCTTTGGGCAGCATTTGAACATGGCCGCTGATCATATTCAGATTGAGATCTCCAAGAAGTTTTTTAAAGTCAGCAGGTGCATATCCATAGAATTTCCGGTCTTTATAATTGGCATGTTCTACATACCTGTAGCCCATGTCAGAAAGATTTTTCAAAGTACCTGCCGGATCCTTATACATGTCGTTACGAACAGTATAAAGTTGAATACCGAGATATTTGTCTGGATAAGCAGCCATTAACCTATGTGACCCTATGGCAAGGGCTGCAACTGAAAGTCCACTTGTTTTTAAAAAATTCCTGCGGGTTGTAGTCATAACAATCGTTTTTTAAAGCTAAAAGCTTATTGGAAAATGTGAAATTTAAATATACAAACAAATATTGTGCAAAAACTTTAGGTTTTGTGTTGTAATACGCAAAAGCGAGTTGGTATGAAATATGCCGAGAGCGTTCCTGTTGAACGTTTAGCTTTATCCTTTAAGCCTTAAGCTTTCTGCTTTAAGCCTTATGCTTTAGGCTCTATGCTTTCAGCCTTCTCAGCTTTGAAAGTAAAATTTTTCTGCGTGAAATAACTAAAAGAAATCACGATAGCCGTAGTTATAATTTTTGCAACGGTCGGATACAAATTAAAATGTTCTACGAAAAGTCGGATAAATATGTAGTTCAGTATAATGCAGGTTATTACCAACAGAAAATATCTGAACAACTGTACACGGCCATGAAGGACAGAACCAGGAAATACTACATGTCGCATTAGCATGAAGCCGGTTGGAAAACTAACCATAAAAGAAATAATGAACGCCGCGATATAGGGTTTGAAGGAAATAAACCCAAGATGCAGCACGTCTTTGTGTAAGATATAATTGTAGGAAAAGAAAAAAACGAATATGTCTAATAACGTGTTTGCGCCACCGCAAGCTGCATATCGGAATGTCTGCAACGAAAAAAATTTTCGAAAGGGGGGATAGAAAAAGTCTATAAAAGAAATAATCTCCTTTTTTGGCATAAATCCTCAGATTCCGGGTGCAAAGTTAAAACAACTGGGGCAAAAAGTCTACCCAACAAATATTACTTTTGCCGACAATTCTTTAAGAATGGAGCTTGTTACAGGTATCAAACTTGCCGTGCAGTATATTCTCGCTGAGCATTTTAACTTTCCCATCGAGATCCGGGACATCCTGGTAAACGAGACAAAACCTGAATTTACAGGTGATTATACCGTTGTGTTATTTTCATTTAGTAAATCCCTAAAGCAATCCCCGGATGCAGTGGGCAGTACTATCGGAGAAGCGCTGATAAAATCCAAACCCGATTGGTTCGCAAATTTTAACATCATAAAGGGTTTTTTAAATATCGTTCTTGCAGACGGTATTTTAAGCGGTTTCCTGAATGAACAATTCAATAATGCCAACTTCGGATTACAGGCTGCAAACGGTCGTCGGGTTATGGTTGAATATTCTTCGCCTAATACGAACAAACCTCTTCATCTGGGTCACCTGAGAAATAATTTTCTGGGCTGGAGTGTTGCAGCCATCTACAAGGCACTTGGTTATGATATCGTAAAAACATGCATTGCGAATGACCGGGGTATTCACATTTGTAAAAGCATGGTGGCATGGAAACTATTTGCAAATGGAGCTACGCCCGAGTCGACAGGCATTAAAGGAGATCATTTTGTTGGTGACTATTATGTTTTGTTTGGAGTTGAATTAAAAAAACAAATAGAATTCCTACTAGCATCTGGTCTTACAAAAGAAATGGCAGAGAAAGAAGCTCCTCTTATGAAAGCCGCGCAACAAATGCTGGTGGATTGGGAAGCAGGTGTACCAGATGTAATTGCATTATGGGAGAAGATGAATAAATGGGTGTATGCGGGTTTCGATATCACGTACAAACGAATCGGCAGCGATTTCGACAAGATATATTATGAAAGTCAGACCTACCTTCTGGGAAAGGATCTCGTAGAAATGGGGCTGAAGAAAAAAGTTTTTTTTCAAAAGGAAGACGGTAGTGTATGGATCGATCTGAAAAATGATGGTCTCGATGAGAAAATTGTTCAGAGAAGTGACGGTACGGCAGTATACATGACGCAGGATATCGGACTGGCGGTAAATAAATATGAAGAATACCACGCAGATCTGAGCCTGTATGTTGTGGCAGACGAACAGAATTATCATTTCAAAGTACTCAAACTAATCTGCCAGAAATTGCAACTCCCCTCCGCCACAGGCATTTATCATTTGTCGTATGGACTTGTTGAACTGCCATCCGGCAGAATGAAAACCAGAGAAGGTACTGTAGTAGATGCGGATGATATCATTGATGAAATGACGGGTATCGCTGCAGAACATACACTGAAACTTGGGAAGGTGGATGATTTTACGGAAGCAGAAAGAAAGGAGTTGTATGATACCATAGGACTGGGCGCTCTTAAGTTTTTTCTGCTGAGAGTCGATCCTAAAAAAAGAATGGTATTTAATCCTGAAGAGTCAATCGACTTTCATGGATTTACAGGACCATTTATACAATATACCCACGCTCGGATCAAATCGATTTTGCGTAAGGAAAATGTTGGCGAATATCCGACAGATCACCCACCGCACCTGCTTCCTCTTGAAAAGGAACTGCTTATTTCGCTGGAAAAATATGGCGCCGTTTTAGAACAGGCTTGCAATGAAATGAATCCTTCACTGGTTGCAAATTATATTTTTAGTGTTGCCAAGAACTTTAGTTCTTTTTACACAGAACATTCAGTCAGTCGTGCGGAATCAGGATATAAAAAGCAATTGCGTTTAAGAATCTGCATTATGACAGCGAATATTATTCGGTCAGCAATGAAATTATTAGGGATCAACGTACCGGAAAGAATGTAGCGTCCATTAAACACACTCCCATACTCCCATACTCCCATACTTGCTTCAGTCCTCTTCATGATGTTTGTGCTTCTCATTCAAATTGAGGCCAAGATTTTCATCTCCGCCTTCGCCTTTATTTTCAAGATCCGAAATAAGACCTTCATCCGTGAGATCCAGCGGGTGGGAATTCGCCCAGTCGGTATGCGCAATCTGATGAAGTCTTTCAACAATGTCTTCGTCGTGTACTTCGATCGCGAGTTCTCTTCTATCATCAAAACTCCCTGGTGCCAGATTGATGGAGCCTACTATTGCACGACTTCCATCAGCAATCAGCATTTTGCCATGCAGTTTAAGATGCCTCAACGTATGGATTTTAATTTTCACGTCATCCATAATTCTTAAACCACCTACTGCTTCAACCAGTTTGTCTTTCTTAAGTGAATGTGGCGGACGAGCCATGACGTGCACTTTCACACCTCGCATGGCAGCTCTTACAAGCCGTTCTATTATGACCGAATCCTGATAGCGTTCATTTTGAACAAACAGTGTATGTTTGGCTTCGTCAATAAAACGGGCGATGCGATCACGTCCATTTCCCGTGCACCAGATCATCATGGCGTGTTCACCGGGTTCGAATGCCGTTCTGTCCCAGTCGGCCTGAAAGCAGGCAACTACTTCGTCCACTTCGTGTTTATGATTGGTAACGACGGCATAATCCCGAGTCACCGTAAGATTTTTCGTAGCCCAGTTGAGTGACTTTATGAAAGCAATTTCATCGTCAATGATCATGGACTTTTCATGTGTTAATCCAAAAGCCGGATTACTGTCCTTGACAGTAACACCCGCTTCCTCAAGCAATTTCCTCGTTTCACCATTTTCCTCCTCTCCACTGCGACGTGCCGGATTCAACATAACCTGAACATCAATGCCTCTTTTTTTTGCAGCAATCACTGCGTTTATCAGATCAGGGTCTGAAAAGACAAACATTTTTATTTTTATAGAATTTTTTGCCTGATCAATCGCGTCTACAATTGGTTTTTTCGTGTCATCTGGTAAGATGATGATACTCCTCGTGGCATTTGAATGTGGCATATTTTTTTATTACAATTATTTTAGAGAGTTAAGTTGCCTTATGTAGTGATTAATGGTTCTGCACCAGACTGGATATGGTAAAGATCAGCATAAATTTGATTCAGTGCGATAAGTTCATCGTGCGTACCTTCTTCCGCCACATACCCGCCTTTAAGTACTACTATTTTGTCTGCATCTCTTATAGTGCTCAACCGATGAGCAATAATAATAACTGTTCTTCCTTTCATCAGTCTTTCTAATGCCTCCATTACCAGTTTTTCAGATTCAGTGTCCAGCGCAGCAGTGGGTTCATCGAGAATAAGGATTGGTGAATTTCTGATAATTGCCCTGGCGATACCGATACGCTGACGCTGGCCACCTGAAAGTGAAAGTCCTCTCTCGCCTACCATCGTATCGTATCCATGGGGCATTTTCGAAATAAACTCGTCTGCATTGGCCATTTTTGCAGCAGCTTCTATTTCTTCCTGCGTAGCGCCAATTTTTCCGTATGCAATATTCTCACGTATGGTTCCGAAAAAAAGAACGGTGTCTTGTAACACAAATGCAATTTGGTCACGCAATCCTTTATCGCCATGTAATTGAAAATCAGAAACATCAACGCCATCAATTAGAACCCTGCCTTTTGTCGGATCATAAAAACGTGGTATGAGGCTAACAACGGTTGATTTTCCCCCGCCAGTAGGACCACATATCCCAATTCTTTGCCCTCCTTTAATAGAAAAGTGCACATCACTTAATACCGGAGTTTCGGGATCATAAGAAAAAGCAACGTGTTCGAAATCTATATGTCCTTGCACGTCCTTTGGTTCTTTGGCGTTTGGTTTCTGTGGAATGATCGTATCGGTATCCAATATGGCCTGTATCCGTTCAAGCGCAACCGAAGCCTGTGCAATGGATGTTGTCATCTTCGCGAGATCCTGTACCGGTTTGAAAAATTTACCGAGATATGAAAGAAAAACAGTCAGACCGCCCAAAGTCATCACTTTAATCAGCACAAGATGAGCACCGCGCCAAAGTACAAACGCCGTGCAGGCTGAAACAATGAGAGCTACCACGGGTGACAACAACGATTTGACTTTTCTGGCTTTTAAAGAAGCGCTTACTGTATTCATACTCACATTTCTGAGATGTTCTTCCTCCAGGTCCTGTCTGTCAAAGGCTTTGACAGCCCTGACGGATTCCAGTCCCTGCTGTAAAACAGAAACCATCGATGATTGCTGGGTTCTTACTTCATGTGTCGCTTTTTTAACCGCTGTTTTGAAACGGGCAACAAATAACAGAAGTAACGGAGTAACAGCTACAGCTATCAATGCAAAATCCCAGTTCATATAAAACATGAGTCCAAGCATTCCCAAAATGGTCAGGGCGTCAATCAAAATACTAAGAAGCGCTGAGGATGCAAACCCCTGTATCGTCGAAACATCGGAAGTAATCGTGCTCAATATATTGCCGATCTGATGCGAATCGTAATAAGAAAGGGACAAACGTTGTAAATGATGGTATACTTTCTGCCGCAAATCGTTCGCCACATACTGTGCAACACTTTCGGTATAGTAATTATCTATATAACCCGCGATCCCGCCTATTAATGCAATCAGAACAAGACCAAAAGCCGCGACACCCGCTATAGCCATTCTACTGTCCCCGGGGGTCAGATCATTTATCCATGATAACCATCCGGGTAATGGATGATGACCAACTACATTGTCGATGATAATTTTTAATGGCCAGGGACCCAGGAGGCTCATACCTGTTTCCAGCAACATCGCTAGAAAAATAACGACCAGCCATTTTTTATATGGACTGATCAGTTCTATGACCAATGAAGAAAGACTTTTAGACGATTTTTTAAAAAGCAATATGTGATCTCTGCTAAAGATCTTCTTTGAATGTTCTTTTGACATGACTTCAGCGTTTTGGTATCCGACGGAAGTTATGAACTTAAATGAAATTATATGTTAGGTTATCCTTCAGGAAAGGAGATTATGTACCTGGAAAGACTATTTAACTGTTAAAAGGAATTATTTCAATACTACCGCTCCCAAGGGAGGCAGGTGAACATTAATTTCATACCTGTTTTCTTTCTCATCAACGAGTGTCACAATGGGATCCGGATTAAAAATATCACCCGATCCTCCAAATTTTCTTTCGTCACTGTTGAATATCTCATTCCACTTTGATTTTCCATTCGCATAAACCTTCCAGTTATTACGCACAACAGGTGTCATATTTAAAATGATGAGTATGTCATTTTCGGGTAGTTTACCTTTTCTTCTATAAACAATTACCGATTCCTGCCGGTGATCAAGGTCTATCCATTCGAATCCAAGTATATTAAATTGATTTTCATAAAGAGCGGGTTCGGACCTCAACAGTTGATTGAGTTCTTTCACACAGTCCTTCATTTTCCAATGCAACTCATATTTAAGCAGATACCATTGCAATTCACTTTTGTGATTCCATTCATCCGTTGCACCAAATTCATTTCCCATAAAAAGTAATTTGCCTCCTGGATGTGTAAACATATAAGTGTACATCAATCGTAGGTTGGCAAATTTCTGCCAGTCATCTCCCGGCATTTTATACAGCATCGGGGATTTTCCATGCACCACTTCATCGTGGCTCAAAGGGAGCATGAAATTTTCATCATAAAAATACATCATGCTAAAAGTAAACTTATCCTGAAGTCCTTTTCGCATGAGCGGGTCGGCTTTGAAATAGTCTAGTGTATCGTGCATCCACCCCATCATCCACTTCATGCCGAAGCCCAGTCCACCGGCGAATGTAGGTTTGCTGATACCAGGCCAGTCCGTTGCTTCTTCTGCAATGGTTTGTGTATCTGGAAAATCCCGATAGAGCGTTTCATTCAGATCCTTGATAAATGCAATGGCCTCCAGATTGCCATCACCACCAAATTCATTGGGTTCCCACTGACCTGTAGTTCTTGAATAATTTAATTTCAGCATGGAACTGACGGCATCTACTCTTATCCCGTCGGCATGAAAAAGATCACACCAGAAGCGTCCGCTGCTGATCAGAAAAGACTTTACTTCTCCCCTCTTATAATTAAATATATAACTGTTCCAGTCGGGATGATACCCCTTTCGCATGTCAGAATACTCGTAAGTATTTGCGCCATCGAACATATAGAGTCCGTGCGCATCATAGGGAAAATGCGATGGTACCCAGTCGAGTAAAACACCCACGCCCGCCTCGTGAAATGCATTTACGAGTTCCATAAATGATTGCGGATCGCCGAAACGTGAAGTTGGCGCAAAGTATCCAACTCCCTGATAACCCCAGCTGCCATCGTATGGATATTCCATCACCGGCATGAGTTCCACATGGGTGAACCCCATTTCTTTTACGTAAGGAACAAGTCGTTCGCGAATCTGATCATAGGTATTGTATGTTTCTTCATCGTCGGCATGCGGACGCATCCAGCTGGCGAGATGGACCTCGTATACACTCCAGGGCTGATCAAGTGAATTATTTTTTTTACGCGTCTGCATCCAGGACTCGTCCTTCCATTTGTAATCAAGGTCCCAGGTGATAGACGCAGTTTTGGGTCGCTGTTCCCAGAAATGTGCAAACGGATCGCCTTTTACTGTTTCTGTATCGTTGAAACCGCGGATATGATATTTGTACACTTCTCCCCTGTTAACATGAGGAATAAATCCTTCCCATATGCCTGATTTTTCCAAACGCACAAACAACGGATGACTCGCAGGATTCCAGTGATTGAAATTGCCAATAACGGAAACAGCTGTAGCGTTGGGCGCCCATACGGCAAAATAATATCCTTTCGTTCCCAAGACTTCCCTCGCATGCGATCCGAAAATATCATACAGGCGATAGTGTGTCCCGTTTTGAAAATTACTGATATCCGAATCAGAGAAAAGGGAGTAATTCCAGACAGGTTTTGTGGAATCTACAAAATGTGTATGCTCGTATCCTTTAACCAGGTCATTCATCATTACTAATGTACAACCTTATTGTCAGCCTACCGTTTTTTTAGCTCCAGTATTGTAATGGATCGCGCTGGCAGGCTTATTAAGTCAGACAAGGGATATTTCATTCCGGTCAATACATCAATTCCAACATCAAATCCTTTTGTTCTTTCTGAGAAATCAACAAAATTAAGCGAATGGGAAACGGTGTCTGAATTGAGGGTACACAGAATGGTTTGCTTTTGATCATATCTGAAATAAGTATATACTCCGTGCGAAGGGATATACTGCATCAGGGCGCCGGTTCCGAGAGCCGATGAGGCTTTTCTGAAGTTGGCAAGTGTTGAAATATAATTGAAAGCAAGATTTTCACTATCAGTTCTTGCTGCAGGTAAAAATTTATTTTTGGGATCACCTGGAAATCCCCCGGGGAAATCTTCTCTCACCATGGCGTCCGAAGGATTCTTAAAGTTTTTCATGAGAATTTCGGTCCCATAATATAAATGAGGCGCACCCCTCATCGTCAGCAATAATCCCATGCCGATGCGAAAGGAAGCAAAATCCTCACCAGCAACAGAATAAAATCTGTCCATATCATGGTTATCAAGGAAGATGCAATTATTTCGCGGATCTTTATACAACATGTCTTCGGCCAGTGTAGTGTACAATCGATTTACACCATCATTCCATCCATAGTTCTTTCTGGTGGCTTCCAGCATGGCATAACTAACGGGAAAATCAAGTATGCCTGTCAGATTACTTTTCCAGGCTACATCCAGATTATTTCGGCAGAAATACGCACCAGCGGCAACGGAGTTCACCACCGCCTCTCCAAATGAAGTGATGTTGGGAAATTCTTTTTCTAAGGCTGCATTGAGTCTATTCAGAAAAACCGGATCACAATATTTATAAGTATCAACCCGCCATCCATCCAGTTGAAATTCCTGCGTCATCCAGATAGCCTGCTGAATTAAAAAATTCGCTAACAATGGATTTCTCAGATTCAGATCCGGAAGATGGGGAACGAACCAACCGGCTTCCATTACTTCTTTGTCTTTTTCCGATCCATGAATGTCAAACAAAGCCTGTTCTCGGTGACTGGTTCCTTGATAATCGGGCCACCAGTTTATCCAGCTGCTGTCGGGTAAATCATTCATGATCCAATGAGCGGCTCCAATATGATTATAAACAGCGTCCTGGATAATTTTTAATCCTTTCGCATGAGCTGCCGTCACCAGTTTCGTATACAATTCTTTTCCGCCCAGGCGTTTATCTATTTCGTAATGATCCGTGAACCAGTATCCATGATATCCACTGAGCCAGCCTGAGGGTTCTTTTTCCAGAGGCATATCATTTTCGATCACAGGAGTCAGCCAAAGAGCTGTCACCCCCAGCTTCTGTATATAATCGAGATGGTTGATCACTCCCTGCAGATCACCGCCGTGCCTCGCAAGTGGATTGCTGCGATCAACAACGGTATCCCGCATATTCGCATAGTGGTCGTTGTTAGGATCGCCATTGCTGAATCGATCTGGCATTAACAGATATATAAAATCAGTGGATTGAATACCCCGGGCGTAAGTCTGCCCATTTCCTGGTTCCTGATTTTGGAGCGTGAAATCGACTGGTTTTTTTTGTCCTTTGATATAGATATTCACTATACCAGGTTTTGTTTGGGGTGAAATGTACAGATCCAAAAAAAGATAATCCGGATTTTTAGTAACGTGCAACAAATCAATACGTACAACTCCTTTATATGCTGAACCGACCGTCGCGGTTCTTACTATATCGCCTTCACTGGTCCGTCCGATATGGCGACCACGTATCAGGAGCTGAACGCAGGGATTCTTCATCCCTATCCACCAGCTGTTGGGATATACTTTGATTTCATTTTGCGAAATAGCGAAGCAACACGAAAATACCAGCGGAAGTAAAATAAATTTTTTCATGATGCAGCCAGTCTTTGCTGTTTTCGGCTGATGCGGATATCTCCCGCATCGTATACAAACAACACGCTGATAGCGGCGCAGAATAGAAAGAATCCTGCCAGCACAATGGCATAAATAGGCTGGCCTCCATAAATATGTTTCACAATCATCCCTCCAAAAACACCATTCACGATTTGCGGAAGTGTGATAAAGAAATTGAATATGCCCATATAGATGCCCAGTTTACCAGGCGGAATGGAACCTGAAAGTATTACATAGGGCATTGCCAGAATACTTGCCCAGGCCAGTCCAACACCGATCATTGAATAAGTGAGCATCGCCGGATCTTTTATAAAAAAAATAGAGATCAACCCCGCACCACCGGCCATCAAAGAAAATGCATGGGTTGCTTTACGCCCTATTTTTCGTGCAATAGCCGGAAGTAGCAGTGCGTAAAACATAGCGATCAAATTGTATATTCCAAATGCAGAGCTTACCTTATTTCCTGCTTCGTTATAAGCAACTGATTTTGCATAATCTCCTGTCAGACCATATACATGCGTAGCCACCGCATCTGTAGTGAACACCCACATGGAAAAAAGCGCAAACCAGGAAAAGAACTGAACCAGACCCAGCTGTTTCATTGTTTTTGGCATATGTCGGAAGTCATATACGATTTCGCTGATACCGGATTTTTTGTGTGACTGGTCGGGTTTGCCGTGATATTTTTCGTAGTCAGATGGTTTGTATTCTTTGGAAAAAAATACTGTAACCAATATAGCAACAATCAAAACGATCGCTCCTACATAATAAGAGTAGCGAATATTATCTGCCACCCCGTTGGGACCGGATTCCAAACTAAAACCATGTTTGCCCATCCACTCGGGAAGGTAAGATCCCCCTACTGCCCCGAGTCCGATCAGAAAAGTCTGAATGCTGAAGCCCAGTGTTCTTTGTTTATCAGGGAGATTATCCGCCACCAGCGCGCGAAAAGGTTCCATGGCAATATTAATGGAAGTGTCCATGATCATCACCATACCCGCTCCTATCCACAATGCGGGTATCACGGAAGAAAACGCCCCTGAATTGGGAAGAATCAATAAAGCCAGACAGGTTAAAACAGCACCGGACAGGAAATACGGTTTTCTTCTTCCTAACCTGTTCCATGTTCGATCGCTGTAGTGACCGATGAGGGGTTGAACGATCATTCCAGTAAGCGGCGCCACCAGCCAGAATGCAGGTAGTTGATCTACGTCCGCCCCGAAAGATCTGAGAATGCGACTGGTATTTCCATTCTGCAACGCAAACCCAAACTGGATGCCCAGAAAACCAAAACTCATGGTGAAGATCTGCCAGACGGATAGCCGCGGTTTCTCGGCCAGCTTGTGCTGGTCTGCTACTTTATGTATGGTCATAGCAATCGTTAAATACTAAATCACAAATCCATTCGGGATCACTGCGCCTTTTTTAACTACCACGATTCCATCTTTTACGGTATACAGTGAATGATCCGTATTTTCCAGGTGCGATCCTCCGTTGATCCTAACGTCGTCGCCTATGCGACAATTTTTATCAACGATACAGTTTCTGATATAACAGCGGTCACCAATACCAACTGACGGCAATCCATGTTCTCTGTCGTGTCTGATCTCCTCGATGGTTTCATAGTAATCGATTCCCATCAGATAACTGCTCACAATGGTCGTTCCAATGCCAATCCGGGTGCGGATTCCGATCACACTGCTCTCGATCCTCGATGCATTGATTATACAACCTTCTGCAATAATGGTTTTTTCCAACGTGGTACCACTTATTTTAGCAGGTGGTAACATCCGCGCGCGTGTGTAAATCAGGTTATTGTTATCGAATAAATTAAAATCCGGAATTTCCTTGGTAAGGCCGAGATTGGCTTCGAAAAATGAATAGATATTTCCAATGTCAGTCCAGTAACCATCGTATTGGTAACTGACCACTTTGTATTTGTCGATCGACTGCGGTAAAATTTCTTTTCCGAAATCTGTCGCTTCCACATATTCATTCTGCAACAGATCCACTAACAATTGCCTGTTGAAAATATAAATACCCATCGAAGCCAGATAATGTCTTCCCTGGCTTTGCATAAGAGATCCGGTGTCGCTGGTCCATTCTTTCAGAATGTCTTTTTTTGGTTTTTCTATAAATGAAGTGATGAAACCTTTTTCATTCATTTTCAAAATACCAAATTCAGACGCTTCCCTGTCGGCAACCGGAATGGTAGCGATGGATATTTCTGCACCCTGTTTGATATGGTTGTTCAGCATATCCATGAAATTCATCTGGTATAACTGATCACCGGAAAGAATCAATATATAATCACTTTCAAAGGGACCGAGATGCCGCAGACACTGCCTTACAGCATCGGCCGTACCCTGATACCAGGTGGGATTATCGGGGGTTTGTTCTGCTGCCAGAATATCCACAAACGCTGAACTGAACGCACTGAAATGGTACGTGTTTTTGATATGCCTGTTTAACGAGGCCGAATTGAATTGGGTAAGTACAAACATGCGGTCGATTCCAGAATTCAAACAGTTTGAAATGGGAATATCAACCAGTCTGTATTTGCCTGCAATGGGCACCGCGGGTTTCGAACGACTTGCAGTTAACGGATATAAACGGGTGCCTGCACCCCCTCCTAAAATAACAGCTAATACTTTTTTTGACATACAATCTGATTTATTAAATCCGGTTAAAGCGAAGCATAAAGATCCAGATATTGTTGCATACTGGTTTCCCAACTGAAATCGAGACGCATCATCCTTCTTCTTAATTCTTCCATCAAAAGAGGTTCCTGAAATAACTGCACCGATCGCCAGATGGCATGGGTAATGTCTCCAACAATCGGATTGATGAATCGGACGCCATATCCGTCAGGATCACCAAAATCCTTCACAGTGTCTTTTAACCCACCGGTCGCTCTCACGATGGGTACGGTACCATATCGCATTGCGTACATCTGATTCAGGCCACAAGGTTCAACTCTTGAAGGCATCATAATGAAATCTGCACCAGCATATATTATATGACTGAGTGCTTCATCATATCCTATAAATATACTGAAATCGTCCTCACTCAATACGCGCACTCTTTCCAGGCTATCCTGAATATACGGCGCACCACTGCCCAATATCAGGAAGTTCATTTTTCTTCCTATATAATAAAATGAATCTGCAATAGCCTGCGGTAAAAGGTCGGCACCTTTTTCGCCAACCAGCCTACCGATAAAAGAAATTAATGGTTTGTTGATATCCAGTCCGAATCTTCTGCAGAGAATTTCTTTGTTTTTTAGTTTACCGGCAGCATTCGATTTAATGTTGTAATGATTTTCCAGATAACTATCTGTTTCAGGATCCCATACTTTGGTATCAATTCCATTCAGAATCCCGGAACATTTACCCTTCTCATATTCAAACAATGCTTCCAGGCCGTTTGCCTGCCATCTAAGCTCTTCCATGTAACTATGACTTACAGTAGTCACTTCCCACGCACATCTTACTCCGCAGGCAAGTGAGTTGATACTTTTATTCCATTCAAGTAAACCTGATTTCCAGGTATCCCAGGCAGGAATGTAATAACTTTTGTCCCAACTTAACCAACCCTGGTATTCTGCATTATGAATGGTAAGCACCGTTGGCAAATCGCGCAGATTCTGATAACGGTAACAATGTTTTAACATGAACGGAATAAGCGCTGCCTGGTGGTCGTGTACATGAACAACGTCGGGTTGATGTTTCCAGGAAGCGAGCCAGTCAACCACAGCGATCTGGAATGAAATAAATCTTTCCAGATCATCATCATAGCCATATATTTTATCTCTGTCGAGAAGCCCATTAATATCTAAAAGATATAAATCGAATCCAAGTGTGTTTTTTCTTTCTTTAATAACGGTGTAGATAAACCACCAGTTTCCCAAATTGGTATAACCCTTATGTACCACATCAAATTCATTGTTATAAAGGAATTTCGTTTTGTACATGGGCATAACTACTTTGGCAATATGCCCTGCTGCTGTCTGGTATCTGGGTAAGGCACCCACTACATCTCCCAGCCCTCCGGCTTTTGCAACCGGATAACATTCTGCTGAAACATGTAAAATCTCCATGAAACGAAATTGTATGTGAGAGCGACGATCAGAATTGAGATCAATTTAAGAAGGATTCAGGGATTCCCGTACTATATGAAAAAATTTTTCATCAAGCTAAAACTTAACTACTTTCAACACTTATTTAAACGCTTGCTTGCTTATGAGCCAAACCAAACAGCCAACCAACACCGGTGCACTCGCAACTTTAGTCATTGTATTTTTTTTCTGGGGTTTTATCGCAGCATCCAACAGTATTTTTATTCCTTTTTGCAGAACGCATTTCAGCCTGAATCAATTTCAGTCACAGCTGATCGGCTCGGCTTTTTACGGCGCTTATTTTATCGGGTCACTTACGCTCTACCTGCTCTCAAGTCTGGTAGGATATGATATATTAAATAAAATAGGATATAAACGCGGAATCGTTTTAGGTCTTTTAATATCGGTGGTAGGAGCGCTTTTAATTATTCCTTCCGCAAATTTGAATTCATTTCCAGCAATTCTGGGATCTTTTTTTATAGTGGCGTTGGGATTTTCGCTACAACAAACGGCAGCACAACCTTTCGCAATTGCCCTGGGAGATCCTTCAACCGGTACGCACAGGTTAAATCTTGCGGGTGGCGTAAATTCTCTGGGAACAACCCTAGGGCCGATTATCGTTTCTTATTTTCTGTTTGGTACACCATCCGCTTCCAATGCAAGTGTGACCGTAACAAATATCAACACGTTATATCTTATCGTTGCGATTGTTTTCGCAGCCGTCGCGATATTTTTTGCCCTTTCGAAATTGCCATCGGGCACGGATGACGGTGCTTTTGAAAGTTCTGCCAAGGCTTCAAGATCTTTGATTACTCTTACTGCTTTAATGATCGGCGTAATTCTTATTGGTCAATTCACAGATATCGGAAAACTGGAATTAACAGGACTTACCATTTTACTCGTATTCAGTGTGCTCTTCTTTTCATTCAGTAGGGCTTCGAAAAACAGCGATGGATGGGGAGCAATGAAATATCCACAATTGATTCTGGGAATGATCGGAATTTTTCTTTATGTTGGAGTAGAGGTAACCATCGACAATAATTTTGGTGCATTGTTGAAAACACCTGGTTACTTAACGGATGCCGGTTTACTTGATAAGGATATCTCAAAATATATTACGCTTTATTGGGGAAGTTTGATGATTGGAAGGTGGACGGGTGCCATAACAGTTTTTAATCTGTCTGAAACACGTCGAAAAATTGCAACGCTGATCGTTCCATTTGTCGCATTTGCTTTCGTGCTTTTCATCAATCATACTTATGGTAACAGTATCGGTAATCTAATTCCCTATGCTGGCTGGGTGGCTGTCGCTGTTTTTGCATTTTTCTTCGGTCAGCAAAAGCCGGTTAAAACATTACTCACGGTTGCGTTACTCGCTACCATTGCTATGCTGATTGGGGTATTTAGTCATGGTATATTTTCCGTATATGCTTTTATGGCTGGTGGTTTGTTTTGTTCCGTTATGTGGCCAAGTATTTTTGCCCTCGCAGTCGCCGGACTGGGAAAATACACGAGCCAGGGATCTGCATTTTTGATTATGATGATCCTCGGTGGGGCTGTTATACCTCCCTTTCAGGGATCCATTGGTGACACCACTAAAAATATGCATGTGTCTTATATGGTAGCTGCAGGTTGTTTTGCAGCGTTGGCATTTTTGGCGGTAAGGATGAAATCGATATTAACTTCACAGGGTTTGAATTTCGACGATCAGATTGGAGGACACTAAACAAAGACTTGAGTTATGTCAAAAGCAATTTCCACTCCCACTTCACTCGAAGCGTTAGCTGTCGGGATCGATATTGGTGGCACGGGTACCAAATACGGCATTGTAGACAGGATCGGCAATGTATTATTAACCGGTGATCTTTCTACAAAGAAGCATAAGAAAATTGAAACCTTCATAGATGAGCTGCATGAGAAACTTTCATCGCTGATTCAAAATGTGGGGGGAATTGGTCGCATTCGCGGAATTGGAGTTGGTGCACCTAACGGAAATTTTTATACGGGTACTGTTGAATATGCACCCAATCTGCCATGGAAAGGAATCCTTCCGCTGGCACAGTTGATTCAGGATAAATTTCAGGTGCAAACCAATCTTACCAACGATGCGAATGCGGCTGCGATCGGTGAAATGATGTATGGCGCCGCTCAGGGCATGAAAGATTTTATCATGATTACGCTGGGTACAGGAGTAGGAAGTGGTATCGTGGCAAATGGTCATCTTATATTAGGTCACGATGGATTTGCAGGAGAACTCGGACATACTATTATTATTCCGGAAGGAAGATATCATGAAGGCACAGGCAAAAAAGGATCTTTGGAGAGTTATGCTTCTGCTACAGGTGTGATGCTAACGGCCAAAGAAGTGCTGGCAAGTACAAAAGAAGACAGCCTGCTTCGGAAAATAGATGTGGATGAAATTGATTCCAGAAAAGTATATGAGGCAGCCGTTCAGGGAGATAAGGTTGCCAAGGAAATATTTGAATACACGGGCAAAATACTCGGAACAGCGCTTGCCAATTTTGTCATGTTTTCGAGTCCCGAAGCTATTATCCTCTTTGGTGGTCTTACCAAAGCAGGCGACTTCATCCTGAAACCCACCAGGGAACACATGGAAGCTAACCTGATACAGGTATTCCAAAACCGGGTTAAAATTCTTGTGAGCCATTTAAGAGAATCAGACGCTGCCATACTCGGGGCAAGTGCGTTGGTATGGGATATGACATAGAAGGCGTAAGGCTTAAGACTTAAGGCTTTGTCATCGTTAAATAAACTTTTACATCATGATTGATATTTTGTTCTAAGGCTGATTTGATCTAAGGCCTTATGCTTTATGCCTTCAGCCTTAAGCTTTCGGCTTCTTTGGCATGACTTTTTTAATAATAGTGAGCCAGCATGACTGGCATTATTTTTAAAAAAATCGTGTAATATGAAAAAGATTATACTGGCCGCAGCGTTTATCGTTTATCTGGCAGCCTGTGCACCGGCACATCATGGTCAGCCACCAGCACCACCTGTACCTCCTGGGGCTCCAGCACCCCCGCCCGCTCCACCAGCACCGTAATGGATGTTGATGGCCGGCTGATAAAAGCAGATCAGGACGCTGTTTTGATCTTTTTATATTACTGCCATATTCGGTTTGGTTGAATGTCGGGCTTCCTGCTGATTGGGAAAACCACAGAGGAAACCAGGTCAAATATGGTAGTAATGTAAAACAAGACACGTTCCGAGACGTAAAGAAACGTAAAGAGACGTAAGAAAACGTAAGAAGGGTTTCTTCTAGCTATATTTCAATTGAGGTCGCGATGCTCTACTTAAACAGTTATCGTCTTCTCCTGCATCCATTTATTCCTTCCATATCCCTGAACCACGTGTTTTTCACTGTGATAAGATGAGCGCACAAGTGGTCCGCTTTCCACATAATCGAGTCCGAGTTGATAGCCAATTTCTCTGAATTCGGCAAATTCATCGGGGTGAACAAATCGAACTACCGGGAGGTGTTTTTTTGTCGGCTGAAGGTATTGTCCAATGGTTATCACGTCAACGCCACTATTAGCCAGGTCTTTGATGGTCTGAATAACTTCAGCTTTTTCTTCTCCCAATCCAAGCATAATACCACTTTTGGTGCGCATGCCCCCTTTTTTCAGGATCTGTAATGTTTGCATACTCCTCCAATACCTGGCCTGAATGCGCACCTGTTTGGTAAGTCGTTCAACTGTTTCGATATTATGAGATACTACTTCCGGGGTTGCCTCAATTATTCTTTGAATGTTTTCTGCTTCACCTTTAAAATCGGGAATCAGTGTTTCCAGCGTTGTATCAGGATTCAGTGATTTGACTGCCCGAATGGTATTCTGCCAGATAATGCTGCCTCCGTCTTTTATTTCGTCTCTGTCTACCGATGTTATGACAGCGTGTTTCACTTTCATCAGGAAGATAGCTTCAGCAACCCGTTGTGGTTCATCCCAGTCTACGGGGAGAGGTCTTCCGGTGGCAACGGCACAAAATCCACAACTTCGTGTGCAAATATTGCCAAGTATCATAAAAGTGGCTGTGCCGGCGCCCCAGCATTCACCCATATTCGGGCAGTTGCCACTTTCGCAAATGGTATGCAGTTTATGCTGATCAACCAGGTTTCTTACCTGTTTGAAATTTTCGCCAATGGGTAGTTTAACGCGGAGCCAGTTCGGCTTCTTGGTTCTGATTTCTGGAATGTCTGTGGAAGAAATAATGGGGAGTTCCTGCATAGTCTTTAGCTTCTGCAAAATTAATCACTTTCGCTTGCCAAACATAATACTTATGTAGGCATTGAAAAACAGGTGTTTAGGAGGAACGTATGCCATGAGGGGCATTTCCTGCAGATAATATTCACCGGTGACGCCCGTTTCGAAGGCAGTGATGTTTTGATTAAAACGGCCATAATCAAAACGCATGGCGAGTTTCGCATTTAAACCCGGAGAAAACCGCAAATGATTCCATCCGCCACCGAGGCCCTTGGTGTCGTAAACAACATAGGCACTGTCGAAAATGGTTGGATAAGTACTCGTATAAACATTCGGATTCTGCGCAGTAGGTTGTAAATCCATTACATATTGCTTCAGCATGCCGAGCGATAATCCACCGCTATACAGATAGGTTACCGCGACACCGTTTTTATTTCCTTTTCCTCCCAATAGAAACTGTTGACCATAGGAAGCCTTCAGTTCATAAAAATTATTCAGGCGGCCAACAGAAACATAATTATAAGTATATCCATCGGAAGAAACAGCTTCTTTGTGATCCTTTGGATCTTTTATTTCATTCCATTCGAAAGTAAGTGTGCGGGATTTCTTATTGGTGATGAATTTTCCTCTTTCATAAAAAAGACCATAACCGTTCGTTGCCAGTTTAACGCCAAAAACTCCGTAATGATTAAAAATAATATCCCCTTCTTCGTCCATTTTCATCAATTGGTTTATCCGTTGCTGTTTGGCAGCATTTTTACTATTGCTGTTACTGTAATCGGGTGTGCCAGATTGTTGGGCCAGGGCGTGAAAGGAAAATAATGCAAGACCGGAGAGAAACAAGAAGTTTTTTAGCGGCATGATTAAAATTACGCTGTAAATTTATGAAAAAATATATGACCTCCACAGTTATTTACGAGGGAGAACTGAGAACGGTTGCTCAACATATCGCTTCAGGTACCCGAATAGAAACAGATGCTCCGACAGATAATCAGGGAAAGGGTGAAAGATTTTCTCCGAGTGACCTGGTAGCGACTGCGCTGGGAAGCTGTATGATGACCATCATGGGAATGAAGGCAAGAGATCTGAATATTGATTTGAAAGGTACCCGGATTGAGATACAAAAATTGATGAAGACCGAACCCAGGCGTATTGGCGGAATCTCATTAACATTTCATTTACCAGCACATTTACAATTGTCAGAAAAAAATAAACAGATTCTCCAGAGAGCGGCAGATACCTGCCCGGTTATATACAGTATTCATCCGGACATTGACGTGAAAGTAAATTTTAATTGGCCAAATGTGGTTGAGCGTCTTAATTAAAGGCTGGATTCCATTTCCCGCGACAACAACAGGTGTTTTCCTATCTCACATTCCAGACATTTTCGTTGGTCGCAATATTGTTTTTTCAATTCAATCAGCGCCTGTGAACCAGCGGCCCTGTTTACGGATACGCCAATCTCCTTCCAGTTTGTCAATAATTTATTCTGCTCTGCAGGCATTTGTTCCAACCAGCTGAGTGATTTCCTCAGTATGCTGATATCAGGAATTATTTTACCATAAGTATATAATAGAGGGATGATGCTATTGATGATTATGCTATTGCATTTGTCTGCTCCCAATATTTTTTCTTTGAATAAAGTGGGTTTTTCAAATACATAATGAGTATGCCAATAGTCGTTGGCACTAACCATTAATATTTTTCGAAGCGATATCAAGGAATCACACCCGAGTATCCAGGAAAAGAGAGCTGGCGTTTCTGCAGATAGAGAAGCAAGTTGTGAAAGTCGTATTCCCGGAAAATTTTCTGGTCTCATTCGCAGAAAATGGACAGGCTCGTATATTTTGTTCAGCCTGTATTTCCTTTTAAGAAACAGAAATTCTTTTTTCAGCATTGCGGGATATGGATCTTTGTAATCTTTCTCCAGAAGGTTTGCCTGACCAAGAAACAATGCTTCCAGCTGAATAAAATGTTGCCTGTGTTTTGCCAGTATATTAAATGGCAAACTTCGTGCGATGGCTTCGAAAGAAGCTGTATTAACAGGGCTTCCAAAATTCGATGCAATCATCCACCACAGTTGTTCCTCCCAGTGGTACTTATTTTTTTGCAGGGATGCCAGAATGTTTTGCATTTTTCTGTTCAGCCGCAACGTCAGTAATTGAGCCGCCCAACGTTCCCATTTGTCGGCTGTGGTTTTTGCTGCCGACAATTCACATGGAATAAACGTGGGCTTCAACATCCAGCTTTCATAGGTTTGTAACATCAGTCGCGGGATCCTGCTGCACAGTTCCAGTTCGGGGATATTTCTTTTGATATCCAAACTATTTTTTTTCCAAACGACATGCAGAATTACATTGAGGTAATTGTGGTCGTCTGTATGGTTATGTTTTGTCCAGCCCGAAGAAAATAAATGCAATTCAATACTTCCTATCCAGAGATTTCCATTGATCCTGATGCGGGCATTCAGAAAATCCGGACCCTGGTGTATATTCTCTTCACCGGGAAAATCAACGGTGATCAATTCACCAGTAGTCAACGCCAGGCTATGCTGATTGAAATACCTGTTTTTCCATATGAATTGTAACATCTTTTCTGTCATTCGGCCAGTTGATGGGCATAAAAATATACATCGGCAGAATGGCTACAAGGTGGAAAAACGCAATGTTTAGAGGGAAAAAAACGGAAGAAAGTGTGGTAGTGTGGGAGTAGCTAAAAGTTTTTTAGTTCCTGCAGTACCCTGCTGACGGGTAATCCCATTACGTTATAAAAATCCCCTTCAATTGAATGAATACCAACCACACCAATCCATTCCTGTATGGCGTAAGCACCTGCTTTGTCGTAAGGTGCATAAGTATCCACATAATGTTCTATTTCACCCTGCGATATAGGATGAAACCTTACTCTCGTCGTTTCAGAAAACAGAATTTCTTTTTTCGAATCGGTAAGCGCAACACCGGTAATAACTTCGTGTTCAGAACCTGATAATAAACTGAGCATGCGAATGGCATCTGCCCGGTCGGTTGGTTTTCCTAACATTTCCTGATCCATTACCACAATAGTGTCCGCTGCAAGGATGATTCTAGCCGGTCCGATCCTTCTTCTCACTACCGCAGCTTTCTGACTGGCAAGAAAAACGGGAATTTCAGATACCAGTATGTTGTCGGGTACCAGTTCGTCTGAATGACTTGGCTCCTGATCGAAAAGAATTTCCGCCCATTCAAGCAATTGTTTTCTTCTGGGAGAAGCTGATGCGAGTACTATCCGATCCATGACGTATAATATTTTAAAAAAATCATGGAAAGAATGCCCATCATCATGATAGACTTGATCAGACGGCTCAGTTGCCGGAATTGCGCTGTTTGAGTAGCTACAGATAATTTTTTTAATACGCGCAGTATCGGGTAGATCACCAGAAAACAGGTGAAAACGATTGTTAGCCACCATCTGTACTGCAACACGTAGAACTGAATAAAAATGAGTGCTGCAACCAAAATAGTAAGCCAGGTGTAACAAAAGAATTTTGCAGCATTCAATCCCCAAACCAACGGCATGGTACGACGTCCGTATCGCAGGTCGCCTTCCATATCTTCCATGTCTTTAATAACTTCCCGCACCAACGAGATAATAAAAGCAAAGGAAGAATATACCACGGCGAATTTGTACACTCTTGAAAGCGTTCCGTGGAAGGTGGGATCCACAAATCGATGCAGCCTGAATTCGCAAAGATAGAGTATGCCAATTACCCAGGCAGTTAATAAAGAGATCAACACGTTTCCTATAATTAATTTTTTCTTGAGGCTCGTACTGTAGAACAAAAGCAGTAGCACACATGCCAGATTAGAAGGTCCGATAAAAATATTTCTGAGTTTCCAGGAAAGATAAAATCCGATAGTGATCCCCAAACCCGAAAGCACCCAATGCCAGATAATGGCCCATCTCCTTTTTATTATTTTTTCTACTACTACCTTTCGCGGCTTATTTACCAAGTCAATAGGCAGATCAAAATAATCATTGATGATGTATCCCGCTGCTGCAATCAATACAGAAGACAAACTGAGCAATATGAATTCCGGAAGTTTTAATACGTTCTCCAAAACCGTGTGACCCTGGTAAAAGCTTGGGATTAAAATACAGAAATAAAACAGCGATTGCGTAAGTGCTATAAATACGAGGTTTGGCCATCGCACCAGTCTGAAAAAGGCAGTAAACGCATTCGTTTTCATAAAATATTTTAAACTCAATGCGAAGGAATGCCGTGATCCAGATCCCAGTTCCCGTGTAAACGGAGTAATTTTTCAATCACATCACGAACACATCCCTTTCCTCCCGCATAAGGTGAAATATAACGGGCAAGCTGTAAAATTTCTGGAGCCGCATCAGATGGTGCACAGGTCATGCCGGCCTGCTGCATCGGCTTATAGTCAGGTATATCATCTCCCATATAAAGGGTTTCGGACCATGTTAAGTTGTTTTTGTCCAAATATTCTTCCAGTGTTTTGATTTTATCTTTCACATTCAGGAAAACGTTGGAGATTCCCAGTTTTTGCAAACGAATCGATGCCCCTACCCCGTTGCCTCCGGAAATAACGGCGAGGTTATAATTTTTTTTTACTGCAAGTTGTAACGCATATCCATCTTTTACACTCATCTTTCGAACCTGTTCCCCCGTATCAAACACCAGGATTCCACCGTCCGTTAATACACCATCGATGTCAAATACCAAGGTTGTAATTGGTTTGAAAGAATTGAGCAGATTCATGCACTGATTTTTGAAAGCAAAAGTCCTAAAGCTAAAGGCTTAAAGCCAAAAGCCCAAAGCAATTTCACAAGTTGATCTGATAGTTCTGAATTTCTATCGTAAATTTTTCATAAAATTCCAATAAGGCAGGGTAAGATAATAATAACTGCCGGTGTTTCTCCAACGTACTAAAATCATTTCGGATAGCAGGACCCGTTTGAGATGCGCCCGGGGAAGCATTCCGCAGCCTGATTACCGTTTCTTCGATGAGCGGTTGTAAAACACTAAATGATAAATTTTCTTTTTTACAGTATGAATCAGCCAATGCAAAAAGATGATTGGTAAAATTATTTACTACGGTTCCCATCAGATGATATTTCAGGCGGATGATGTCATTTGCTTCCAATACCGTTACTGCAATGGATTGAGCGAATCCCGCCAGTAGTTTTTTCGATTCATCATTGTTGCCATCTATCAGGATAGTGAGGGCCGGAAGTTCTTCTAACTCCTTACGTAGACTTTGCAATGGATAGAGGATTCCATATAGCTTATTCTGCCCTGAAATATCTTCCAGAAGTACGGCACCTGCTGTATGAGCAACCAGAGTGTTTATTACACCAATTTCACGTACAAAAGGTTTTATAGCATCGTCTTTAATTGCTATTATTAGAAGGTCAGCGTTCTTTTCAATGGAACTTACACTCGAAGAGGCGTTGGCAGAAAGTCTGACAGCCAGTTGATTTGCATGAACAGCATGGGGACTGTACACCTGAACTATCCGATGTCCGGAGGCTTGCGCCTTGCGTCCAATAACGGTGGCCGTATTTCCCGAGCCAATAAGTACAATATCCATGAGGAGAAATGCTGGATAGCCAGGTTAGCGAAAGTCAGGATTTCTTTTTCTGAGATTTAGGGGCCCAGATAGCAAGCATTCTTTTCCCTTCCATTTTAGGCATTCCTTCCAGAACGCCCACTTCATTGAGCCTTTCAGCAAACTTAAGCAAGAGTAATTCTCCCCTTTCGCGAAACTGAATAGCGCGACCCTTGAACTGTACATATGCTTTTACCTTATCGCCGTCTTTTAGAAATTTTTCAGCATGTTTTGCTTTAAAATCGAAATCATGGTCGTCGGTATTTGGAGTAAACCGGATTTCTTTAACTTCTGAAGCCTTACTCTTGGCTTTCATCTCCTTCTCTTTACGTTTCTTCTCGTAAAGGAATTTATTATAATCAATGATCTTACAAACGGGGGGATCTGCATTAGGAGAAATCTCAACCAGGTCCAGTGCCTGCTCCTGTGCCATCTTAATTGCGTCTGCAATGGGATACACACCCACTGTTACATTTTCTCCAACCAGGCGTACATTGGGTACGCGGATCATATTGTTGGTACGGTGTTCCTGTTGTTGTTCTTTACGGAATCTTGGATTAAAATTACCTCTTGGAGGTCTCGGTGGAAATGCCATTTATTGTTTTTAGATGAACGATGTAAAGACCCTTTTTAAATTTTTTAGGATCTTTGTTTTATTTCTTTTTTGATTTCACTGACAAAAATCTCTACTTCTTTCGCTCCCAAATCTCCCTTACCCTGACGCCTGACTGAAACCTTATTTTCTGTCATTTCTTTCTCTCCGATCACCAGCATATAAGGCACCCTTGCGAGCTCGGTATCTCTTATCTTTTTACCGATTTTTTCACTTCGGTCGTCGATACTAGCACGAATATCCGCATTTTTAAGGGATTCTAAAACAGTTTGTGCATAGTCGAGGTACTTATCACTGATAGGCAGCAATTTAACCTGTTCGGGGGCCAGCCACACGGGGAATTTGCCGGCGTAATGTTCCAGTAAAAAACCAATAAATCTTTCATGTGTACCCAGTGGCGCCCTGTGAATAATCAGGGGTGTTTCAGGGTGATTTTCACGGTTGGTATATTCCAGATTAAATCTCTTCCCCTGAGCAAAATCTACCTGATTGGTGGCCAGTGTGAACTCCCTGCCGATGGCACTCCAGATCTGGACGTCTATTTTTGGTCCGTAAAACGCACCTTCACCCTTCACTTCAATAAACGGGATATTGGAATCTATCAGCACTTTACGCACCATCGCTTCCGTTTCAAGCCACAATTCCGGTTCATTTATATATTTCTTACCCAGTTCCGCAGGATCATGAAGACTGAAACGCATCACATATTTTTCAATACCAAATATTTTAAAATACTTCTGATACATTTCATTCACTGCCAGAAATTCTTTGGCAAAATCTTCCCTGCTGCAGTAGATATGGGCATCATTCATATGAAGGCAACGTACACGCATCAGTCCGAATAACTCTCCACTCTGTTCATATCGATAACAGGTTCCATATTCAGCAAGTCTGAGTGGCAGATCTTTATAACTTCTGGGTTCAGCCGCAAATATTTTATGGTGGTGCGGACAGTTCATTGATTTCAGGTAATATCTGGTACCGTCCAGTTCCATGGGCGGGTACATGCTATCCTTATAATAAGGGAGGTGACCACTGGTAAGGTATAGATTTTCCTTTCCGATATGTGGGGTAACCACTCTCTTGTAGCCTCCGGCGGATTCAGTTTCCTTTGCCAGCTTTTCGAGTTCCTCGATGATGATGGTTCCATTCGGCATCCAGAGTATCAGTCCCTGACCTACATCATCATCCATAGTATAAATGCCCATTTCTTTTCCAAGTTTGCGGTGGTCCCGCTTTTTGGCTTCTTCGAGCATCAATAAATATTCGTCGAGCTCTTTTTTAGACGGGAAGCTCACTCCATATATTCGAGTGAGTTGTTTATTCTTTTCATCCCCCTTCCAATAAGCACCAGCAATATTGGTGAGCTTGAGTGCTTTTATAAATCCGGTATCAGGAATATGCGGACCCCGACAGAGATCGGTAAAACCACCCTGTGTGTAAAAGCTGATTTCACCATCTTTCAAGTTCTGGAGTAAATCGAGTTTGTATTCATCTCCCTTTTCCTCAAAAAATCGGATGGCTTCCGCTTTGGGCATGTTTTTCCTGATATAAGGATTTTGTTTTGCCGCCAGTTCAGACATTTTTATTTCCAGCTTACGCAGATCATCCTCGGTAATTTGTCTGCCTCCAAGATCTATATCGTAATAAAATCCATTTTCAATGGCCGGACCTACCCAGAATTTCACGCCGGGAAAAATGGATTCAACAGCCTCTGCCATCAAATGTGCGGTAGAGTGCCAGAATGTGGATTTTCCTTCCGCGTCATTCCATGTAAGTAATTTCAGGGACGCATCGGATTGAAGAGGACGCGTGGCATCCCATACTTCCCCGTTTACATTTGCTGCAATAATTTTTCTCGCCAGTCCTTCGCTTATCGATTTGGCAATTTCAAGGGAAGTAATTCCTTCCGGATATTCCCTTACAGCGCCATCTGGTAGTGTGATTTTAATCATGTATTACTCAATTCCTTAGAGGGCTGCAAAATTAACAAACTCTTGCCAGATTTTGCCTCGGATAAATTCAACTGGGATTTTTTTTATTTAATTTGCCATGGATGAAATACTGTATCCGAATCGTTTTATCGTTTTTACTAACGAATTTCTTCGCCGTATCTATACTTCGTGCCCAGGACCTCACGGGAATCTGGCGCGGTCACTTTCGCTCCAGCGATATCGCTGAACGCGTGACAGGTAATTATGACGACCGATATAAAATGGAAGTGCAGATTGCCCAGACGCGCAACCACTTTCAGGCCGTTACCTATTCTTATAAAAGTTCAGAATTCTATGGAAAGGCGGATGCTTCAGGCACGGTGAATGTTCAAACAAAAAAAGTACTACTCAAAGAAGGTAAGCTGTTGGAAGTTCGTTTTGCCTCCGGATCTGTGTGCATTATGACCTGTTTCCTACAATATTCAAAACTCGGTAACGACGAATATTTACAGGGGACATATTTCAGCACAAATGTCAATGATTCAACTGCGGATTGTGGTAAGGGAAGTATTTTTCTGCATCGGGTAACTGAAACTGATTTTTACAAAGAGCCGTTTCTGGAGAAAAGAGAAAAAGAATTACTGGCGCGTAAAAAAGAAGAAGGCGCTAATAAAAAACCTGAACCAGCAGCGAGTCAACCGGTAGCTTCCACTGAAAATGCAAAGAAGTCACCACCAAATACTACGACAACAGCTCCCAACAACAGTAACTCTGTAACAAAAAGCACAACGGGTTCTAAAAAAAACAAAACAGTCAAAAAGAGTTCGGCACCCCCGCCAACTGCATCATTGCAAAAAGTTATGGTGCCTGAACAAAGTCAGCATATCAATGACAGTTCGGTAAAAATAAGTCAGCCTCAGATATCGATTCCCATCCCGACGGTTTTGCAAACAAGAACAAATCAGCTGCTGAAAACGATGACGGTAAATCACTCAAATATTGAACTTCGTATTTATGACGATGGTGCAATCGATAATGATACCGTGTCCGTTTATTATGACAATAAAATAATTGTTTCCCAGGCAAGAATATCGGATCAACCGATCGTCGTACATATAACCGTTGATCCTTCTGATCATCCACATCAATTGGTGATGGTGGCCGAAAATCTTGGGGACATTCCACCCAATACTTCACTGCTGGTTATTAATGACGGTGAAAAAAGATATGAGGAGAGAATTGTCTCCAATGAACAGAAGAACGTTGTGATTAATTTTGTTTACAAAAAGATTGAATAACAAGAATAAGAGTATAAGAGTATAAGAGAATAGGAGAATAGGAGTGATTGAACAGCCTTTAACTCCTATACTCTTATACTCTTATACTTTTTTTAAAACGTTACTTGCGTGGAATCTTCTCCTCCCGCTGTGCGGCGTCGTAAACAAAAGCAGCAATGATGGTAGCGGCCTGTTTCATATCCTCAGCGCTGAGGTGATCATAACTGTCCATATTGCTGTGATGCGTTCTGGATCCATATTCCAAAGGATCCTGTATAAACTGGAATGCAGGTAAACCAATCGCATCAAAAGAGAGATGATCAGTTCCTCCTGTGTTTTGTAAAGTGAGCGTAGCTGCACCCAAATCATTGAAGGGCTGGAACCATTGTTCGAAAATAGGTTTCGCAGCCGCATTTCCCTGGAGGTAAATACCGCGGATTTTTCCACTGCCATTATCAAGATTCAGATAAACAGAAAGTTTGTCGCCTTCGGCATTGAATTTTTTTGTTGCAGTATCCGTAAAATGATTTTTCACATAATTCTTTGAACCATGAAGTCCGGTTTCTTCCCCACCCCATAGTGCAATGCGGATTGTTCTCCGAGGTTTGACACCTACTGCCTTCAGTATACGAACCACTTCCAGCATCACTGCGGATCCGGCTGCATTGTCAGTCGCCCCGGTCGAACCCTGCCATGAATCCAGATGGCCTCCCAGCATTACCAGCTGATCTTTTAGCTTTTTATCAGTTCCGGGAATTTCTGCAATTACGTTATAACCCTGTTGTTCGTCAGGAAAAATTTTGGCGCTTAGTTCCAGATCAAGAGAAACAGGAATCTGATGTTGCAATAATCTTTGAATCGTCATAAAGTGTTCGTAGGCTACGGAAATATCATTAATTCCTGCAACCATATCAGCGTTGTATGGAATGCCATTTTGTACAAACACGGTTCCATCGGAATTACGTGTAGTGGATGTGATTATTCCGACGGCGCCTTCCTGTTCTGCAAATTTTTTGGTTGCTGTCATTAAACGTGCTGCGGCCGCGAATGACGCAAATGAGTTGTTGGGTGTAACGGGTGCTTTTGGATCAAAAGCCGACATCTTCGCCAGATCAGAATCAGCGTATCTTATGGCATCCGGTTTGAATCCCAACATGAGGGTATCAGTTCTTTTTAGAAGGACGATTTTGTCTTTCAATTTACCCTGGTAAGCCGAAAGACCAGAAGAATCTTTAATATCAATCAGGACAACCTGCGCATGTATTAATCCATCGGTTCCTTTGGAAAACGTTTTTGGAAAACTAATAATCGGTTCATAATAAGGAGCAGTCATCGCCAGATAATATTTCTCAAGTTCCCAACCTTTACCCCATTTGCCCCAGGCTTCAAGATTAGCATTCGCCAGTCCCCAGGATGAGAGTTCATTTTTAGCCCAGTTCGCTGCTTTAAAATATCCCGGTGATTCCATCAGTCTGGGACCATTGGCATCCGTCAGGTTAAATACGATTTCCATAACCTGTGAATGGTTCATGCCCTCTTCACGTATTTTGGCCATCATGGACAGATCCAGATTTTCTTTTTGCGCAAATAAGCCACTCGCAAGTAACAAGAGCGGTATAACAATTCCTTTTCTCATGAGTTATATTTTAAGTGACGAATGTATTATCCGTGGTTCTTTCGACAGACTAATATTATATGAGCGGAAACTCAAAATGAAAATCAGTGAACATGGATCATTCACCCGCGGGTCCTGTAAAATGTAAACTGTCTTTCAGTTCACCACATTCATCTGATTTTTGCTTATTTACCCGGTTGGTTTTATCGATGTAAGGATTTGAAATCGCGGTTGATGCACTCAGCCAGTCTCCCGCTGTTGAATCAGAAAAAGCTGTGGGACAGCTCATATGATATATAGTACTTCCGTCATATCTGACTACCCTGATCAGCGAGTAAAGATCTGCCGTAATCATATTAAACTCTCTCTTCTTTGCTTCCCAGGTATGTTCACCCATCATCCCACGAATTTCTCCGGGAATGGATTGGGCCAGACTAACAGCCGTTTCAATCACGGAAGTATCCGCTTTAAATTGATCAAAGCGAATACTATCGATGGACGTATTTAGTTTTACTGCAGCCAAATTCAGTTGCGAACTATCGCTGTTTGGCAGAACGGCCGCCAGTTCGAAATAACTATTGAGAACCTGCGCAAAAGACCTATTAAAGGCGGAGGTTTTTGAGCTTACCGACAGGGGCTGGTCTCTTTCTTCAGGTTTTGTATCTGAACTGCTGCTTTTGTGCAGCACCAGATAGGTAATTCCAAGGGCCACAGCCAACACCAAAATCAGTAAAACAGCCTTCTTCATGATAGAATTTAATCAAAGATAATTCTAAATGCATTTGCTTTAATTTTGCGCGTTTGAATTAATCTCGTTTAATATATGCTGGCAGGTTTTCAGAATTTGACTTTTGAGTTTGGAGCACGGGCGATACTGGAAGACGCTACCTGGCATATTCAACCAGGTGAACATATCGGTCTGATTGGTTACAATGGAACAGGTAAATCTACTTTGTTGAAATTACTGGCGGGAGAATACACACCCACTGGAGGAACGGTGGAGCGTAGCCGAAATACCAGCATCGGATATCTTCATCAGGATCTGCTAAGTTTTGATACGAGCGACAGCATACTAAAAGTTGCGATGGGCGCTTTTGACAAAGTGCTGACGCTTGAAAAAGAACTGGAAGATCTTGTTCATCAAATGGAAGAAGAAGAAAGGGCAGGCAAACCGCAATCAGAACAATTGCTGACTACCTATACAGACAAGCTCCACGAAATGGATCTACTGGACGGGTATAATATTCATCATAAAACGGAAGAAGTATTACAAGGCCTTGGCTTTGCAAATGCACACTTGAACCGACCCTATCGGGAATTCAGCGGAGGATGGCGTATGCGCGTGCTGCTTGCAAAAATGATCCTTCAAAAACCGGATCTATTGTTACTGGATGAGCCTACGAATCACCTGGATCTCCCCTCCATTGAATGGCTGGAAAAGTATTTAAAAAATTATCAGGGCTCAGTAGTTATCGTAAGTCATGATAAATTTTTCCTGGACCGGATGGTGGATAAAATTGTTGAACTCTATCAGCAGGACCTGCACTTTTATAATGGAAACTATTCCTTTTATGAGAGAGAGAAAGAAATGCGTATAACCATTCAACAAAAAGCTTATGAAAATCAAAAGGATTATATAAAACAGCAGGAAAGATTTATTGAACGTTTCAAAGCAAAAGCAAGCAAAGCAGCCGCTGCGCAATCTGCCATGAAAAGGCTTGATAAAATTGACCGTTTGGAAAACGTTGAAATGGAACGGCCGGATATGAGAATACAGTTCCGAATCGACAGGCCACCCGGCAAAGTACTCGTTCAGCTAAAAGATGCCAGTAAAAGTTTTGGCGACAATCAGATTATACAACACGCCGAGGCCGAAATAGAACGAGGCGATAAGATTGCATTGATCGGGGCCAATGGAAAAGGTAAGTCGACCGTACTCAGAATAGTTGCAGGCACAGAATCATTCACGGGGGAAAGAATCTGGGGTCATCATGTAGACGCGAGTTTTTATGCTCAGCATCAGCTCGAGTCTTTGAATCTGAACGATACGGTACTTGAAGAAATGAAACACGCAGGTTCCGGAAAAAATGAACTGGAACTAAGAACATTGCTTGGTTGTTTTCTTTTTTCGGGGGACGACGTAGATAAAAAAGTAAAAGTATTAAGTGGTGGCGAAAAAGCGAGGGTAGCGTTGGCCAAAACAATTGCAGGTAAAGCGAATTTTCTGTTATTGGATGAACCGACCAACCATCTGGACATTCACTCCTGCGAATTGCTTGCGGAAGCCTTGAATAAATATGAGGGGAGTTATATTCTGGTAAGTCACGATCGATATTTCATTTCGAAAACAGCCAATAAAATCTGGGAAATTGAAGATGGAAGGATAAAAATGTTTAAGGGAACCTATGATGAGTGGGTCGAATGGAATAAGAGAATGAGTGCACAAGCCAAGCCTTCTGCTACAAAAGAAAAAGCAGAAAAACCCGTTCAGGAACCCGTAAAAACGCCTGTTGTTAGCCAGCCAATTAACAAAGAAGCAAAGAAACAACTTCAGAAACAACAAAAACTGGTGGAGCAACTGGATGAGGATATCCTGCGTTTACAATCGGAAAGCAACCGTTTGGAACTGCAGTTGTCTGCCCCCGAAATTTATGCCGACAGGCAAAAATTCCTTGTTGCGGAATCAGAATATAAAAAAGCAGCCCTCAGTTTAACCATCGCAAGGCAGCATTATGACGCAGCGCTGGAGAAGCTGATTGAGATGGAAGAAGAGGCTTAAAACGCAAAGCATAAAGAGTAAAGTTTAATGCTTTAAACTTTTTAAAATGGAAATTATAATTTAATATTAAAAACAAAATCGTACCGATATCAATTTCCAAATTTCCAAATTTCACAATTTCCAAATTTCACAGTTTGCCCGTACCCTTTTACTTACCTGCTGTTTCATTCTTCTTTTGAGTAATATTTCGGCAGCACAGGACTCGTCTTTAAACAAAAGACCAAAAATCGGATTGACACTAAGCGGTGGAGGAGCCAAAGGACTTGCACATATAGGCATTCTCAAAGCAATTGATTCAGCAGGTTTGTCGATCGACTACCTTACGGGGACCAGTATGGGCAGTATCATTGGATCGTTATACGCCTCTGGTTATTCAGCTGATTCCATTTTATATATTGCCCGGCATATTCACTGGGATCAACTCCTTTCGAATCAAAGTTCACTTCGCGGAATAATTATGGAAGAAAAAGATGAATACGGCAAATATGATCTGGAATTGCCATGGGTTAATAATTTCTTCAGGATTTCTACAGGAGTACTTGAAGGACAGGAATTGTGGTTAAAATTTTCAGAGCTGCTTTTCCCTGTATATAAATTTAAAAAATTCGATTCACTGGATATTCCATTCAAATGTATTGCCACAGATATTTCTACTGGTCAGGCAGTGGTCCTGGACAGCGGCGAAATCGTTAATGCCGTTCGGGCCAGCATGGCTATACCATCTGTGTTTACGGCCGTTGATTATCAAGGAAAATTATTGGTAGATGGCGGCATAGTGAGAAATTTCCCTGTGAAAGATGTTCGCGAAATGGGGGCTCAGCTTGTGATTGGCAGTAACGTTACTGCCAGTTTATTACCCACCAATAAAGTTAACAATGCGCTTCAGGTTCTTTTACAGGTGGCATTTTTCAGGGAAGCTGAAGATACCAAAATGGAAGTGCCTTTATGTACTATTTATGTGCAAACACCGCTTGAAAAATACAGCATGGCAACTTTTTCACAGGCGGATGAAATTATTGAGGCGGGTCTTGAAGAAGGACGGAAATTGTATCCTCAATTAAAGAGGCTTGCAGACTCTTTAAATAATTTATATGGCAATTCATATGTTAAAAAAGAACTGCCTGAAGTGCAAAGTGTGAAGATCTCTTCCTACGAAGTGAAAGGATTAAAATACACCACGCAGGATTTTTTCGTTCATACGATGGGCTTAATTACCAATCATGTGTACACCCCGGAGATGCTGGCGTTTATGGTAAGAAGAGCAGGTGGAACCCGTTACTACACGCGCATCACTTATCATCTGGTTCCTCAGCCTGATCAATCTGCAAAGATTGTATTTGATGTTTTGGAAAGCCCTCTAACGTTTGCTAAGCTGTCTTTGCACTACAATCAATTTACAGGTATCAGTGCAATATTAAATGTAACATCAAGAGATTTTTTCACGCCTAACAGCAGAAGTTCTGTGACTTTAAATATTGGGGAGAACTTCAGGGTTAAAGCTGAGCATCTCCAGTACCTGGGAAGGGGCAGGAAATTCGCGCTGATACTGGCGACTCAGTTTGACCAGTTGAATATTACAACCTATCGAAACACAAAGGAGGCGGGAATTTATAATCAGAACTATTTTCTGCTCGATAGTAAAATCGGGTATTCTACCAACAGGGATGTGACCATTGGATTTGGTACCCGATTTGAATGGACCCGATATAATCCATCTATCACGTCCGCCGTGGAATTTAATGGAACGGATGATTTCCCTACCAGTTATGTTTTTTTCAGACAAAATTCTCTTGACAGACCAATATATCCAAAACGTGGTATTAAAACAGAAATTGAAGGGGACTGGGTGTATACACAAAATCCGGATATACAGCTGCATACCAACACGCATGATGTAGATACTGTTGTCGCTAATACGCCTTATCCAAGAATTACTTTTCATTTAGAAAGTTATACTCCTTTGTCTGAGAAAAGTACCCTGTTGTTTTTACTGCAATCAGGCATGAATTTTCAAACGGGAAATATAATGAATCAATTTTCTATCGGTGGACTTACGAATAGTTTTCATAACCAGATAACGTTTGCCGGATTGCGGGAAGGTTCTTATTATTCATCGAGCCTGGCGGCTGTTCAGGCTGGGTTCCGCTATAATATGTATGGAAATCTTTTCCTGACAGGCAAGGCAAATGTCCTGTTTAGCAATTTCGTCAACAATGGAAATAAATTTTATGATACGCCCGACTTTTTATCGGGTTATGCACTCACGTTCACTTATAATTTCGTACTCGGACCCCTTGAATTAAGCGCTATGTATTGCGACCAGTGGAAAAGAGTTATGGGGTATGTAAATATTGGAATACCGTTTTAAGCCTGAGGCTGAAGGCTTAACGCTAAAGGCTCAAAGCCTAAAGCTATTTTAGTATGCAGGCACTTAAAATGATGGCTATAAAGTCAACCTTTTCAATGCTAAATCAAATTATTTGCTTTGGGATTTAGGCTTTGAGTCTTTAGTCTTACGCCTTAGGCCCTAAGCCAATAATATCCAGTATTTCTTTTTCTTTTTCTATTGCGTCCGACTGTATTTTTTTACCCTGCGTGATGATTGTTGAGATTTTATTTTCCGATTCGATTCCCTCCGCGTTGATACAAACGTTTAGGAATGCACCCATCACGGCAGTTCTGGCGCAAAGCGCTCCGACACCCGCATCTGATTTGGAATTGGGATTACCTTTTACAGCCATCGCTTTCAGTATATCCAATGATTTGTAGGCGAGTTGCATTACTTGATATGGTATTTCAATTGCATGCAGAGTCGCGTCCTGCATGGCTTTTGCGCGAACTGCCTTTTCCAATTCAGAAGTTTTAGGTAAGGCCCTGGCCTGAATGATTCCCTCGAAAGCCCTGGTATCCGCATCGACCAGCGAAAGCAGTTCTTTTTTAATTGTTGATGCTTTCTCTGCATAATCACTGAACAATTCCCAGTCTGCTTTTTGGGCAGTTAAGTTTGCAACCATCACACCCAGACTGGCACCTAATGAGCCGACGTATGCAGCGACAGATCCTCCTCCGGGTGCAGGAGATTCGCTGGCTGTTTCATCTGCAAAATCCGCGAGTGATTGGCGAATCAGTTTTTCTTCTATTGGTTTTTTCAATAAGTATTCGATCACTCTTTCTTCCGGTTTAAAAGGGCTGAGTTCATTCAGTCCCAAGGTAACAATAGCAATTCTAACCATTTCCTTTTCCGATACTCCGGCAGATCTTTGCTGTTTCTTAAGAAAATATCTTCCTGCGGCAAGAAGTGATTCGAGTGGCACCAGCCCAACAAGTTCACTGCCAGTTACCCTCAATCCCCTGGCTTCTGCTTTTTTGCACACTTCATCAAATGCGATATGCAAAGGGGTGATGGATAAATTTGTCAGATTCATTGAAATCTGCGCGATATGATATTCTTCAATATACCATCCGATTGCTTTCACTGATTTTAACGAGCCTGGAATCATGACGGGTTTACCATTGTCGTCTGTTACGATCTTTCCATTTATCGGATCTCCTTCTCTTTTTATTCGTCCGGCTTCCCTAACATCAAAAGCAACACTGTTTGCACGACGAACAGATGTTGTGTTAAGATTTACATTATAAGCAACGAGAAAATCACGCGCCCCAATAACTGTTGCCCCCCTTTTTTCATCAAAAACTGCCGGTCCGTAGTCAGGTTTCCATTCCGGTTTTTTTATTTTATCAGCGAAACCTTCGTACTCACCTGCACGTATAACCGATAAATTATTCCGGGTTTTATCTTTCTGTGCCGCTTCATATAAATAAATAGGAATAGATAATTCAATTCCCACCCTTTCAGCCAGTTTTTTTGCCCAGTCCGCTGTTTCCTCCATAGTAATCCCTGATACCGGAATCAACGGACAAACATCCGTTGCACCCATCCGGGGGTGTTCCCCCTGGTGGCGGCGCATGTCAATAAGTTCACCTGCTTTTCGAATTGCCAGAAATGCCGCTTCAACAACTGCAGCCGGAGATCCTACGAATGTTACTACGGTTCGGTTGGTTGCTTTTCCGGGGTCAACATTCAGTAGCTTAACTCCTCCGACCGTTTCAATTTCTTTTGTGATCCTTTCCATTATCTGGAGATCTCTCCCTTCGCTGAAATTGGGAACGCACTCAATGATGGGTGTCATATAATAGCTCAGTTGGAACCCGCAATGTTAAGGAAAGAAAGTCAATCTGCTTCAGAAAGCTGCTTTCGGGGCCTGATAAAATCCAACGGTTTCTTAATGAAATAACGACTTAGAATTCCGAGGAATTCGGGATAGTCTTTAAGTTTCACTCCACGTGATCTGACGGCAACGATAAATGCCAGCGAAAAGCTGACGATGAAGTTCAGAAGTCCTATCATCAATACTCCTAAAAATATGGTGATAAGGTATGAAACAGGAACGTTTCTAAATCCCAGCCCATATACTGCAATTGATACATTACCTGCAGAAATGGTAATATGGCGAATATCAAATGGAAATCCGAGAAACTTACTTACAATGGAAGACATGCCCAGCATAAATCCCAATGAAATATTGCCTATCATGGATCCTGCATTTTTCTCGATAAATTTAATTCTCTTTAATCTTTTTTCTGGAGAACTGCTGTTCTTCCACCAGGGATGATCTAACAGGCGGTCCCCTATTCTACCGTAGAGAATTTTATTTTGAACATACCCGGCAATAATACCACTTAGAAAAAGAAAAACACCGGTGTTGCAGGCATAGAGCAAAGAAAGACTATGCCAGGGGTGCTGGCTTTCCAGCATGGCTCTTGCTTTATCACCCTCCAGTATTTTCGTTTTGGTTAGGATATCATATAACCACGCAAGTAGATAAGCTCCAGGAAATACAATTATTAGATTGCCGATAAATGATGCAATCTGACTTCGCGACACTTTTGCAACGGTAACGGCAAGGTTGTAAAGATTGGGTTTGTACGTATTGCCTTTTGTGTCTAAAGAACTCGCTACTGCACTTGCTGTAAATGCCGGTTGCTTGGTGGCGAGTGTTGAACCCGATGCGTCGATAACCAAAAACCCGATGCTATAATTGGTGCTATATGCAAATCCATGCCAGAATATGGGCAATTCGATCTGTGTAAGCAGATTTTTAAAAATGGCTATGAACGCAGTAATGCCCCCACCTTTCATGGCACTCCACATCATTTTTCGATATTCCTTTTGTGAGGATGTAATGTAATGGCTGCCTTTGGAGCCTTTATGTTCTGCAATCTGATAGGCTACGTAACCAAGGGACTGGGAAAGGAATTCACGGATACTGTTTTTCCTGTTTTCATTTTTTACCAGCATTTTAAAAAATGAAATAAAATTATCGGAATTGAATTGTGAATTTCCATCGAGTATATCTGTAATGAGTTCTATCCGGTTTAACTTATTGCTTAATATCAAAAGAATATAGGTCTGATGAATGCTGGTACCCTTATTGGAATGATTGAGCCTAATGTGCTCAATCGATTCGATACCACGCTTCGCCAGCAGATGCAGTTTTTCACTTTCTGTGCTGAGCAAAAAGACGTCCTTTGTATTAAACGCTTTTTCAATAGTCAGAATGTTTTCAATTTGATTAACGAAAGGATTTTTATCTATATCCTGTGATAGAAGGTGTTTACTGACTTCTTCTTCCAATCCAAGATTTGCAACCTGAAAACAGAGAATCTTCAGTGACTGCATCAATTGTATTAGTATATGTTTGTCGTCTACAGAAAACGCCACTCCCAAAAACTCAAAAAATTGTTTCCATTGTACATGGGGTATGGACTCAACCCATTTATGGTCGTCTGACCGATAAAATATTTTACCGATTACATATAGAAAGTCATTCTCTTGTTGAAGAGCGGGAATGAGTTTATGCCTTAGTCTGCCGAAAAATTCCTGCCAGAAACCTTTTGCAAGTGGTATGCCGCTTTCTGTCAGCGCAAACGTGAGATCTGTATTGACCAATTGAGAAATCAGTGCATTGTGAAGATTCGACAATATGATGGGATGCTGTTCCATTTGCAACAGCAGAGATTGCAGGTTTCTAGCCGGATCTCTGTTTTCACCAGCTGGTCGAATAACATTAAAAAAAGAAATCAGGAAATCAAGTCCTGCTTTTTTATCTGCAACATGGAGGATGGTGCTTCTTTTCGAAGCAGTATCAATAAAATTTATCGTCGGTTTTTTTCGCGAAAGGATAAAGGGCATTGCTAAATATTATTCCCAATATACAACCCTTAAGCGATGAAACTACCCTGGATCATTATTTTATCCAGATGCCCGGAACCAAAACTATAAGGGAGATACGCAAGAGAGGGCACGGGTGAGGTAATAGTTAAATTGGCCAGTTTTCCGACGGCGATGGAACCAATGGAATGTTCAAGTCCCATGGCAAATGCACCGTTGATAGTTGCTGCATTCACGGCTTCCTCCGGTAGTAACTTCATTTGAATGCAGGCCATCGCAATAACCAAATTCATATTTCCTGATGGGGAGGAGCCGGGATTATAGTCAGAAGCCAATGCAATGGCAAGATCTGATTCCAACAACTGTCTCCCTGGAGGGAAAGGCAGTCTGAGAAAAAATGCAGCAGTCGGTAATAAGGTACAGATTCCCTTCCACCGGGATTTTTTCAACAAACTGATATCAGTTTCAGGCATTGTTTCCAGATGATCTATGGAAACTGCGTCGGTATTAATGCCAATTTTGACGCCACCTATTGCGTGAAGCTGGTTTACATGCATTTTGGGTTTTAGTCCATAACGCATTCCCGCACGCAAAACAATCTCAGATTCTTCAGGATTAAAAAATCCATCTTCACAGAACACATCAACATAATCAGCCAGTTTTTCTCTGGCAATTATCGGAAGCATGACTTCAGTAATTTCATTCAGGTAGGTTCCGTGATCGTTCTTATACATGGAAGGATAAGTATGCGCGCCGAGAAAAGTAGACCTTATTTGAATTCTTGATTTATCCTTTAACTTTTTAATGACCCGAAGTATTTTCAACTCACCCTCCAGCGAAAGGCCATAGCCGCTTTTTATTTCTATAGCTCCGGTTCCCTGCCTTGAAATTTCTTCCAACCGATTCCAGGATATGCGAAACAGTTCATCTTCGGAGGTTAAATTAGTCCGGTGAACTGTACTGAGAATTCCTCCTCCGCGTGCATTTATATCCGCATATGTGAGTCCATTGATTTTATCCCTGAATTCATTTTCCCTCGAACCTGCAAAAACAATATGTGAATGACTATCGCACCAACATGGCAAAACGAGTCTGCCGGTACAATCCACTTTTTCATTGGGAAGTTTTGATAAATCATTATTCAATGATTCCATTTTTCCAAATGCCGCAATCTGGTTTCCCTCAATCAATAACCATGCGTTATCAATACAGGAAATTTCAGCCATTTCTTTTCCGCGGAGCGCAGTAGCTCCTGTTTGTATTCCTACTAGTTGTTTAATATTTATCAGCAGTCTGCTTTGCATTGTCAGATCAGAGTTGAAATTTCTCTTTTGTTTCTTTTGCCAGTGGGTATCCTGCATCAGCATGACGAATTACTCCAAGGCCCGGATCATTTCTAAGCACTCTCGAGAGTCTGACGCGGGCAGCATCGGTTCCATCAGCAACAATTACCATTCCCGCGTGAATGCTGTAGCCCATACCAACGCCACCTCCATGATGAAGACTAACCCAACTGGCGCCTCCTGCCGTATTTACCAGCGCATTGAGTATTGGCCAGTCGGCAACGGCATCACTTCCGTCCATCATTGCTTCCGTTTCTCTGTTGGGTGAAGCTACGGACCCGGTGTCGAGATGATCGCGACCAATGACAATAGGTGCACTTACTTTCCCGGTTCGAACAAGTTCGTTGAATGCCAGTCCTGCTTTTTCTCTTTCGCCCTGTCCCAGCCAGCAGATACGCGCAGGCAAACCCTGAAAGGCAATTTTCTCTTTAGCCAGTTTTAACCAGCGTTGTAAAGAATGATTTTCCGGGAAAAGATGAACCATTAATTCGTCGGTAACTGCAATATCTTCCGGATTTCCACTAAGGGCAGCCCATCTGAACGGACCTTTGCCTTCACAGAACAGAGGGCGAATATATGCTGGAACAAAACCAGGGAAGTCAAAGGCGTTTAGAAGACCTTTTTCAAAAGCACGCGCACGAATATTATTTCCATAGTCGAACGTGATAGCTCCCTTTTTCTGAAGTGCCAGCATCTGTTCAACATGGAGCTTCATAGATTCATAGGCCAGTTCAATATATTTTTCTGGATTTGATTCTCTCATTTTTTTTGCTTCCTCTGTAGAAATCTGATATGGCCAATAGCCGATTAAGGGATCGTGGGCGGAAGTCTGATCGGTAAGCGTATCCGGGATGATATTTCTATCCAGCAATCTCTGTAACAGACTTACTGCATTACAACAAACGCCAATAGAAGCAGCTTTACGATCCCGTTTCAATTCGTGCGCTTTATCAATAGCTTCATCAATATCCGCCAATCCATAATCCAGATATTTAGTATCGAGTCTTTTTTGAATTCTCCAGTATTCGACTTCAGCAATCAGTGCTACGCCCCCATTCATCGTAATTGCTAAAGGTTGTGCACCGCCCATTCCCCCCAATCCTGCTGTTACATTTAGAGTTCCTTCAAGGGATCCACTGAAATGTTTGTCAGCGGCTGCTGCATACGTCTCGTACGTTCCCTGCACGATTCCCTGTGATCCTATATAAATCCAGGAACCTGCGGTCATTTGCCCATACATCATTAAGCCTTTCTTTTCCAGTTCATCGAAATGTTCCCAGGTAGCCCATTTCGGAACAAGTTGAGAATTTGAGATGAGCACTCTGGGAGCATCCACGTGTGTTTTCATTCTTCCAACCGGCTTGCCACTTTGTATCAGTAATGTTTCATCATTCTCCAGTATTTTCAAATTGGCCAGTATATCGTCCAGCGCCTGAAAATTTCGGGCAGCTTTCCCACGTCCTCCATAAACAATCAGATCGTCGGGGCGTTCTGCAACTTCAGGATTTAGATTGTTTAATAACATCCGCATGGCAGCTTCCTGAATCCATCCTTTGCAGGTTAACTGAGAGCCTGTTGGAGTTTTATATTTGACGGGGTCGTACTTCGAATACTGCATATTAATTATTTAATGAAAAAATTTCATACCCTTTATTCAATTCAATTCCCAGGGAGCGGGCGAAAGAATCGGTTTCTTTAATGAAACTGAAAGATTCTATCATCGATTTTATTTTGTGAATATCGTCGGCAAAAATCCTGTCCTCGCTGGCAAAACTAACCTGTTGTCTCACAAATTCGTGTGCGTGCTCTAGAATTGAACTGCTGTGTAGAGGTCTTCGAAATTCTATTGCCTGGCAGGCAGTCATCAATTCAATAGCAAGAATATACTCGAGATTTTCAAGTACCATCTCCAGTTTGCGTCCGCTGATACTGCCCATACTCACGTGATCTTCCTGTCCCAGCGATGTTGGGATGCTATCGGCACTCGCGGGGAAACACAACGTTTTGTTTTCAGTTACCAACGCTGCCGTTGTATACTGGGGGATCATAAAGCCGCTGTTTAGTCCGACATCTTTCATCAACAATAGAGGAAGTCCCCATTTGCCTTCAAGCAGCAGATATGAACGCCGGTCTGAAATATTTCCAATTTCAGAGGCAGCGATCGTTGCGTAATCCAGTGGTATGGCCAGCGGCTGTCCATGAAAATTACCGCCACTAATGGTATCTTCTGAAGAAAAAATGAGCGGATTATCCGTAACTGAATTCATCTCAATCGAGGCAAGCTCAAGCAGGTGTAACCATGCATTACGACTTGCGCCATGCACCTGAGGCATACATCGAAGCGAATAAGGATCCTGAACACGACCACAGTCGATATGACTTTTCATGATTTCAGAACCTGATAAAAGTTTGCGTAGTCTTTGGGCTACCAGCTGATTTCCTTTGTATGGTCTGAGTTTGTGCAGTCGTTCGTCAAAAGGCGCATTGGTGCCGGTTAATGCCTCCAGGCTCATAGCCCCTATGAGATCGGCCGACTCAAGACAATAGTGCATTCGCTGCAGGTTGACTATAGCGTATGCCAAAATAAACTGGGTTCCATTGATTAACGCCAGGCCTTCCTTTGGCCCCAGTTGCAAAGGCTGTAAGTTGTGTTGTGCCAGTATGTCGGCACTTTGGAAAATCTTCCCTCTCACCCATACTTGTCCTAACCCGATCAAGGGGAGAAAAAGATGTGCCAGGGGTGCGAGATCCCCGGATGCCCCTACTGAACCTTTTTCAGGCACCACTGGACAAATATCCTGATCTATAAACCAGCAGATTCGTTCCAGTGTTTCGGGCCGGATACCAGAATAACCTTGAGCAAGCGACTGGACCTTGGTGATCATCATGATCTTTGATAAAAACGGACTGATCGAATTGCCAACACCCACACTATGACTCTGTAAAATTTTATGCTGTAATGTTTGCGTGTCGTCCGAAGAAATTCGTGTGTTGGAAAGAATGCCAAACCCCGTATTTATGCCGTAGACTGTTTTATTGCTGGTAACAATTTCTCCCACGTCATCACGACTCTTAAGGATCCTGGCCATCGAAATATCGGGGATGACACCACGCCGAGAACCTTCTGCAAGACCAATAACTACCGCCGGCGTCAATTTATCCAATCCATATTGAAATGCTTTAGACATGTAACTGTTTGATTATTTGCTAATAGATATATTTGCTGGCGTCTTTTTCAGGACATCTTACTAATAACATGCATAATATCACGAAAATAAAACTCTTTAGGATACTTCTCCGGATCACTTATTTACCATCGTTGATTATTCTTTATCCCTTGGCGCTTTTAAGGAAAAAATCAAATTCAGGTCTTTTCTTTTTCTTCGACCGGTATGCGATGGGAGGTGCCCAGCGGATTCATTTAGATATTTTGAAATCTGTTTCCGATACCGATAAACAAATATTTTTTACCAGGTTTTCACCCAATGAGCTTTTCAAAAAAGAGTTTTATGACATTCCCCACTCCGAATGCAGGGATATTCATATTTATTGTGATTATCTTTTAGTCAGACTGTTCTCTGTTCATTATTACAGTTTTTATGTAAATCGTCACAAGTCTGCCCGCATTTTTGGAGCAAATTCTACTTTTTTTTACGATATGCTGCCTTTTCTAAACCGTAGAATCAGACGTATTGAACTCCTGCACAACTTTACTTTCGGTAAAAATGGCATGGAATTTTTTGGGTTGAAAAATTATAGCCTTTTGGATTATAGAATAGTGTACGATTTTTATACAAAGGAAAATATTGAAAAACAATATGAGTCTTTTCACATATCCCCCGAATATCTGGGAAGGATACTTTTTATTGAACCAGGTGTAACTATCCCTCCAGAAAAAAAGAAATCTTTTGATAAGCCTTTAAAAGTTATTTGTGCCGGGAGAGGTGGTCCCCAAAAAAGAATCCGGATTGTGAATCAAATTGCTGAAATCCTGAAAAATGATGCAGACATATCGTTTCATTTTGCCGGCACCTTAATCGCGGAACTTTCGCCAGACGTAAAATCTAATTCGGTACTTTACGGAGAAATCAGTGATCCTGATAAAATGGCTTCCATCTTGGAGGTATCGGAAATTGCATTGCTTACATCGTCTTATGAGGGTTTTCCTATGTTTATTAAAGAGGCTATGGCCAATGGTTGTATACCTGTGGTAACTGCATTACCGGGTAATTTGACTCATTTGAAAAATAGGATCAACTCCATGTTGATTGAAGAGATTCTCAAGGAAGATGAGGTAGCGAGGCAGGCCATAAATATTATCCGGCAACTGGCTCGTGACAAAGAACTCTGTTTACAACTATCGGAGAACGCATACCAATATGCAAGATTACATTTCAGTCGCACCCAGTTCAACAGGCAATACAGAGAATTACTTATCTCCTGAGACCTTCAACAGATGGCATCAATATATATGTTTCTTCATGCTCAGGTAGCAGATAGTCATGAAGCATTTTGAAAATATTCCGATTTTAAGAACTGACGGCGGGATTTTGTTCTGGAAGTTTATCATACGGGGAATAAAATCAGGTATCTCTCCATCATAACCTGAATTACCGATTTGCGATACGCTGCAGATTCTCAGATTTCTTATAAATCGCCACCAGGAATCAAAAATGGGTAAGTGTCGGATAGCATTTTTGTCGAGCTTCGAATTAAGCAGAAACCTTTCAGGTATTTCAACATTTGGATTTCCGAAACTTGATTGTGTAATCTGGCTGTCGTTTATGCCGATGAGGATCAGACTACCGGAAATGTTTACTGGGGGTCCAAATAATTTAAGATAGCGAATATAAAAATCGACGTCCACCAGCCATTTCATTCTGTTGTCGAAAAACACCAGCTCATTTTTTTTGAAAATAACTGCACTCGGCGGTCCGATCCTATTGGACACAAATAAGATCTCGGGATAGTTCGTTAAAGAGGAAAGACCCCTTGCATTTATTTTCTTCATTTCATGTCGACCATTGGGAAATACATTTGTGAAAGCAGAAAAATAAAAGGAAGCTTTCCCTTTTTCAATGGCTTCGGCAAAATGAAGCAGACTTTCGGGGGAAGCAAACCAATCGTCGTCGTGCATTATTTTGATCCAGTCTGCCCTGGCCATTCTTAATCCCTGGTTCCAGTTTTCCGGGCTGCCCATGGTAGTTGGATTCTTAAAATATCGAATCTTACTGCCTAAGGAATGAGTTTCGATCAGCTGCTGAAGTTCATTATAGGGGCTGTCATCAGTAATAACTACTTCAAAATGTCGAAAATTCTGAATATCGATTGAGTCGAGAAGGCGTTTAAGGTTTTCCTTCCGGCGAAAAGCGGGAATGCAGATAGAAATAAAAGGGGCACCTTCCATCTGGCAAAAATAGGTTCCTGTGGATAAAAGTTCAGGATATTAATATTCTCTTATCAATTTATAGCACGAAAATTGTTTGTAAAAAATAGAATCAACTCAAATGATCGTTCAATTCAATCGAAATATACAGTTTACCAAATTGATAAAGGCCGAAGGACGGCTAAGGGAATTTAATTTCCGTAAAGTGAACGGACTTCATGAGGAATTGTTTACAGTGGATGTAAGTGATGACCGCGGTAACCGACTGATGTTCAAAATGGTTAAAGATGGCGATCGATGGCTTATAGGTACGGATCAAACCATTCCCGAATGGATTAAAGTTAACAGTGCCCGCTTTAACGAAGCTATAGAAGAAGAACTTAGGATTTCCTGATCCCCACTTTCACTTATATTTATGCTGAAGTCCTGAAATTGCATGGTTCAGTTTACAGCCATTATACAACAATTCGGAAAACAGGGAGAAAAAACAGGCTGGTCATATATTGCCATCCCTTCTGACATATCAGAGCAATTAAAACCTGGATTTAAAAGATCATTTCGTGTTAAGGGAAAACTGGATGACCATCCAATAAAACAGGTGGCTTTACTGCCGATGGGTAATGGTAGTTATATATTGCCGCTAAAGTCGACGTTGCGAAAAGCAATTCATAAAAGTAAAGGTGCTCAATTGAAGATTATTCTTGAAGAAGATAAAAAACCTCTAAAAGTTGTTGCAGAATTGCTGGAATGCCTTGAAGATTCACCTTTGGCAAATAAAAAATTCAACGCGCTGCCGCCCTCTCATCAGATGTACTATAGCAAATGGATTGAAGGAGCAAAGACGATAGAGACAAGGGCAAAAAGAATCGGGTTGACCATCATGGCAATGGAAAAAAATCTGACATATGGCGAGATGCTGCGATTAAATGCACAATCTGTTAATAAGTAAGTTGTTTGAAATATGGTCATATAGAATTAAATTTGGCAACATGCGTCGGATGATGCTGAAGAAACCTCATTTGAAAACTTTAAAATATCGGAATTGACTGAAACGATCATTAACCTGGAAACTGTTAACCCTATTGAATTTTTTGGTGTAAACAATGGCAAACTAGATATCCTCAAAAAAAAATTTCCACTACTAAAAATCCTGTCCCGCGGAACCCAGATAAAACTCAGCGGAGCTCCCGAGCAGGTGGAGACGGCAAAAGAAAAAATAGACCTGTTGCTTCAGTATCTGGAGCGAAATGGAAGCCTTACTGAAAATTATTTTAATCAGATTCTGGGCGGCGATGACGCCGAAACCGTGGATCATTTCGTAGACAGGAATCCCAACGATATTCTTGTGTTCGGCCCTAATGGCAAAACAGTTCGTGCGAGAACGGTTAATCAGAAAAGGCTTGTGACGGCATCAGAAAAAAATGATATCGTTTTTGCGATTGGTCCTGCAGGTACAGGAAAAACATACACAGCTGTAGCAATGGCTGTACGGGCGTTGAAAAACAAAATGGTTAAAAAGATCATTCTTACCAGGCCCGCGGTTGAAGCTGGCGAAAATCTGGGTTTTTTACCTGGCGATCTGAAAGAAAAAATCGATCCTTATCTGCGTCCTTTATATGATGCCCTGGACGACATGATTCCCGCAGATAAACTGGGATATTATATGACAACCCGCACGATCGAGATTGCGCCACTTGCATATATGCGTGGTCGAACACTTGACAATGCATTTATCATCCTTGATGAGGCACAGAATGCCACGGATTTGCAATTAAAAATGTTTCTGACGAGAATTGGCGCCAGTGCAAAAGCCATCATCACCGGTGATCTTACGCAAATAGATCTCCCCAAAAATCAAAAAAGCGGATTGGCTAAAGCGTTATACATTCTAAAAGGAATAGACGGAATTTCGCATATTGAATTGGATGAAGAAGATGTTGTCAGGCATCGACTGGTAAAAGCGATTATCAAAGCATATGAAAAGGACAAGGTGATTGAACAGGGCGGCGCGTAAGAATAGTTAAAGCTCAGGTCTTTTTGTAATTGAAAAGTAATAACTGAATAATATTTCCTTGAAAACCATTTTCGTTTCCAGTTTTCTCTTATTTCTTTTTGCCTGCAATGCGGGCAAAACATTCAATAAGGCTGAAGATGCTCAGGATGCCGGCCGGCAATTTATCAGAGCCTCTCTGGACGGGGATTATGAAAAGGCCCGTTTTTATTTGCTGAGTGATTCGGTAAATATGTTACTCATCACAAAATGGCAGCAGGGTTTTGACAAGATGGATGCTGAAACACGACAGCAATATCGCGAGGCAAATATTCTTCCAATTAATATACGCGCAATAAACGATTCCGTTACCATTTACACCTATTCAAACAGTTTTCGGAAGGACACCACAACAGTACGCATAGTACGTATCAGGGGGGAATGGCTGGTAGACTTGAAAGAGATACTCAACGACAAGCATTGAAGCAAGGCATTCCGTTGTTTTGCGCAATGATAACGAATGAGTAGGTTTGCAATCTCAACCCAGTCTATGAACAAAATGAATGTATCTCACCCCTGGCATGGTGTTCCTTATGGAAGTCTCGCGCCACGTATTGTGAACGCCATTATCGAAATTCCTCAGGGTTCCCGCGCCAAATATGAAATTGACAAAGAAAGTGGTTTATTAAAACTGGACAGGGTAATTTATTCTTCCTTTTATTATCCGGTTAATTATGGATTTATTCCACAAACATATGGCGATGACAAAGATCCGCTGGACATCCTGGTAATAACATCGTTGCCTGTGGTGCCGCTATGTCTGATGCAGGCCAAGGTAATGGGCGTAATGCAAATGATTGACAGTGGTGATGCCGACGATAAGATTATCGCAGTTGCGGCAACGGACCCGGGTGTGAATCATTATAACAACATTGAAGAACTTCCTAAACATTTTTTCGACGAATTGCGCCATTTTTTTGAAGAATACAAAAAGCTGGAAAATAAGGCAGTTAAAGTTGAAGAGTTTGGTGATAAAACGATGGCATTGAAAGTGATAGAGAATGCGATCGAGGCTTATAAAAAGGGATTTGGCGATAATTAGCCGCAATCTGTTTATGTAATTACCTGAATTCTGCATCTTAGTTAAAAGGTGATTTTCCAAGTTGAATCCATCCACACATAGCCGGTTAACTGATCAGGAAATTCTGCAGCGTTTTTATGCAGATCAAAACAATGAATGGCTGGGTTCTTTACTGGAACGATATACCATGTTGTTATATGGGGTATCGATGAAATATCTAAGGAATTCTGATGAAGCTAAAGATGCTGTACAACAGATTTTTCTTAAAGTCATTACTGAACTTCACAAATATGAAGTGACTTATTTCAGTTCCTGGCTCTATATGATCGCAAAGAATCATTGTCTGATGTTGCTGAGAAATAAACGACATAAGGTATCAGTGGATTCTATATCTGAGCCTGTTTTGGAAAATGAAAACCCAGACCCTCTCCAAAATGAACGCTTATTGAGCGATCTTGAAGAAGCATTAAAACATCTGAATCCTGAACAGAGGATTTGTATTCATAAATGCTATTTGGAGAAAAAATCATATCAGAAGATATCCGCTGAAACGGGATTCAGTTTACTACAAGTGAAAAGTTACGTGCAGAATGGTAAAAGAAATCTCCGTTTATTGCTGGAGAGTAAATTGAATAATTTTGAAGGCTGACTATGGACGAAACAAACGATATGACTCCTACTGATCCTGAAAAAGATATTTCTGCTGCGCTGGAAAGTCACCTCCGACCGCTTATGCAGGAGAAAGATCTTAAAAATTTTCGGGAACAGCTTCCTGTGGAATTTGTAAAAGATGCATCTGAGGGGCTTGACCTGTTAAAAAACAAAGCGCAACTTGAATCTGTTCTCAGGAAATTAAACCAGCAATTGCACCATCAGGTGAAGCATAAAGTAATTAGAAAGAAAAGTCGTGCTATCGGCAATTTTACCTTGACTTACTGGGCAATCATCATTACAATTCTGCTCTCGGTTGCCGCATTTATTGTAATAAGAATGGCATTGCATAAAGCTTAAAGCATTAGGCATAATCCTTACAGCTTATGGCCTAAGTTGAGAAATAAATCTATTGTTGCGAACATATCTTCAAGGGAAGATCAGAAAAGAGTTTTGAGCCTTAGGCTTTCAGCATTGAGCCTTATTGATATTGTATATAAACGGGTCTGGGTTTTAACCTTAAAACCTCAACGGGGGTCATCATCCTGCTGTTTGCTTCTCTGAAATCGTTTTTATAAAATAATTTAAACCCAGTGAATTGTACGGGCTCTTTATAAATATAATCATGATACGTCGTAAGTTTCCTGGACTGCGCACCCCATCCATCCATGTCTACAACAACCTGTACTTGTGCATCCGGTTTAATACTCTTGTAGTCCTTTATCATTGCCTGCGTAAAACGATGAACAACCAATATTTTCGGAGGAAGCTGGTTTTCCTTCACCAAATCAGAAAGATATTTAATGGTAAAATTGATGTCGTTTGCATCCATTGTGCCTATCACTGTGCCGGGTTTCTTTCCTGTTTTCATAGAAAATTCGGGATCTATTCCCAAATGTACCTGTGGCATCTTTAAATAAGGTGCCAACAGCGGAACTTCCTCCTGAACGGTACTTTGTCCTACCTGAATATCAAGAAAAACCAGCGCGTTGATTCTTGCAGCCATCCTGATAACCGAGTCAATTTGTTTAAATGGCATTCTCAGACGGTATTTGTTTCCTTTACCAGGATATCCCTGCGCGGTAACCGCTATGTAATGAAGTGCAGGAACAACCGGTATGGTTGAGTCTGCCGCCTGCCATTTCTTAATTTCTGCCTTTAATTTGGCAAACATGGTGTCGGTAGGATATTCTCCCAGTACACCCATCTTTTTAGAATAAAAATTACCGTAAAAAGCGACAACTCTTGAAAAAGGAAATACAGCACCGGGTAAGGGATATGCGCGTTTAACTGGCCAGCGGCCGGAGCTATCGCCGTTATCAAGAGCCTGTAGCAGTTGATCGTATTTGACCGTATCTAAAACCGTCGGCTTCAAATTCACCAAAGCTGAATCTTTGTTCACAGTGTCTTTGCCGCTAGTAATCAACTCGTTATTATTCCCGTGGAAGAAGGTACGGGAACCAAATGCCTGATAGATATAAAAAACGGCGACAAGGGCAGCAATACTGCCAGCAGCCATGATTAAATATCGGCTCTTCAAAATACGGTATTTACCGCCTGTTTCAGGTGTGATTTGCATAGAGTTATAGATTGTCGAACGGATGATCGTCATTCGTTCCTGAAAACGTGCTAAAGAATGCTTTATTTTAAATATGAATCTTTAAAAGATGGTTTTTTTATACCAGTTGATCAATCCATTGGTAGAGGAATCATGGCTGCTGGTTTCACTGCTAGTTTTCAACTCGGGAAGGATTTTTCCTGCCAATTCTTTCCCAAGTTCTACCCCCCACTGGTCAAAACTGTAAATATTCCAGATTACTCCCTGTACAAATATCTTATGTTCATAAAGAGCTATGAGTTGCCCAAGAGAAAAAGCTGTGATGGACTTAATCAGGAAGGAATTGGTCGGCCGGTTTCCGCTGAAAAATTTGAAGGGTATCAGGTCTGATTTCACATGGGCAGCCAATAATTCCTCGGGGGTGCGTCCGTTCATCAGAGCTTCCGTTTGAGCAAAAAAGTTTGACATTAATTTGGCGTGATGATCTCCCAGGGGGTTGTGACTTATTACCGGAGCAATAAAATCGCAGGGGATTAAAACCGTTCCCTGATGAATCAACTGGTAAAAAGCATGTTGACCGTTTGTTCCAGGTTCTCCCCAAACAACAGGTCCTGTTGAATAAGTAACAGGAACACCGTTCCGGTCAACCGACTTTCCATTACTTTCCATATTTCCCTGTTGAAAATAGGCTGCAAATCGGTGCATGTATTGGTCGTACGGGAGTATGGCTTCTGTTTGCGAGCCAAAAAAATTTCGATACCAGATTCCCAGGAGTGCCATAATCACCGGTATGTTCTTTTCAAAAGGCGTATTTCTGAAATGTTTATCAGAGCTGTGAGCACCCTGCAACATTTCTTCAAAAGCCGGATATCCTATCATCAGCGCAATGGAAAGTCCAATAGCGCTCCACAGCGAATATCTGCCCCCCACCCAATCCCAGAAAACAAACATGTTAGACCGATCGATACCAAATTTTACGACTTCCGCTTCATTGGTCGACAAAGCCACAAAATGTTTAGCAATGTGAACGGGATCGAAAGCGGATTTCAAAAACCACTCCCTTGCACTATGCGCGTTCGTCATCGTCTCCTGCGTAGTAAATGTCTTTGACGCTATCAGAAACAGCGTTTCTTCCGGATTTATTTTTTTCAGAATTTCTACTATCTGGGTAGCATCGACATTGGAAATGAAATAGGCCTGCATGCCATCTATCCAGTAGTACTTTAACGCTTCGGTAACCATTACAGGCCCCAGATCGCTACCGCCAATTCCAATATTTACAATATTCCTGATCGGCCTGCCACTATACCCCTTCCACTCTCCGCTGTGAATTTTCTGACAAAATGACTTCATATGCTCCAGTCCCTGCATCACTTCGGGCATAACATCCTTTCCTTCAGAATATACAGGCTCTCCGGAAAAATTCCTTAAAGCAGTATGCAATACGGAACGATTTTCAGTCTGGTTAATGGTTTCGCCGGCAAACATCGATTGCATGGCTTCCCACACTTTACATTCGGCAGCCAGATCTAATAAATGTGAAAAAATTTCGTCATTTAACAGATTTTTTGAATAGTCAAAGAGGATATCCCCAAAAATGACGGAGTAGCGGCTAAATCTTTCCCGATCATCGCTGAACAGACTTCTCATCTGTATACCCTTCATAACCTGCTGGTCGGCCTGAAGTTTTTTCCACGCCATGGTTTCTACCGGAGAAATGTTAGGGAACATATTTTCTAAAGCCTTTTTGTTGCAAACAAAATTACACCATTGAAACTGGTAAATGTTGAAGGACGTACGCTATGATTTACACAATTTGTTCCAGATTGTTTATAAATAATTCAACCATTTCTTCTGTAATATCCAGATGGGTAACAATTCTCAAACGGGTGTCTGAAATGGTAAGCAGAAGAATGTCCCTCTCTTTCATTTTTGAAATAAATCGTTTTGGATCCTCTCCTTCCTTTAATTCGAAAATGATAAGATTGGTTTCGACAGGTAATATCATTTTTACGGATGGATGTTTTTGAAGTGCTGCGGCTATTTTTTTTGCGTTTAAATGATCTGATTTTAATCTTTCGATATTATTATCCAATGCATACATGGCTGTCGCTGCCATAAATCCGGTTTGTCGCATGCCTCCACCAAATATCTTGCGCATTCTCCTCGCCTGATAAATAAATTTCTCTGTGCCCAGTAATATGCTTCCCACAGGACATCCAAGCCCTTTGTTAAAGCAAATGGAAATGCTATGAAAAAGATTTCCATAATCTTTCGGTGAATCAGATCGTGCTACCAAAGCGTTATAAAGTCTTGCGCCGTCCAGGTGAAGATTCAGGTTGTATTTATTGCAAACCTCCCTGATTTTTTCAATCTCTTCCAGATCATAACAACTGCCGCCACCACGATTGGAAGTATTTTCAAGACTTACCAGAGAAGTTCTTGCTTTATGCACATCGTCGGGATTTATATTTTTCAATATCTGTTCAGCATTTATTCTTCCCCGGTTGCCAGCGATGGGTCTGGACTGGCAGCCAGCGTTATAGGCAATTCCGCCTCCTTCATAAATGTAGACGTGTGATTCCTGTTCACAAATTACCTCGTCTCCTTGACGTGTATGACTTGCAATAGCAATTTGATTGGACATTGTTCCACTTACACAATACAACGCTGCCTCCATACCAAACATCGTTGCCATTTTTTTTTCCAGTTGATTCACCGTTGGATCCTCCCGGTATACGTCATCACCCACCGAAGCTTTCATCATGGCATCTAACATTCCCGGGGTTGGCTTAGTAACGGTATCTGAACGAAAATCGATTATCATAAATACCAGTTGTTAAAAAAGGAATATACGGCATTCCCATGGCATGAAGATTGAAACAATAACGATATAAAATTAAAACTATGGACAATTTATTTGTAAAAGGAAGTTGGAACGAGTTGAAAGGTAAATTGAAACAGGCTTACGCCGATTTGACCGATAATGATCTGAAATATGAAGAAGGCAAAGAAGATGAGTTACTCGGACGTTTGCAAAAGAAAACCGGCAAAACTAAGGACGATTTAAAATCCTGGTTTAACAAGCAGATGGAATCAGATAAGCCTAAAGCATAAAGCCCAAGGCCTAAGGCATAAAGCATAAAGTAAATAAAGCGCAAGAATACTTTTATTATCAGCGGAAATTTTTATTTTAAGATTAGACTTTAAAATAAAATTATCAGTGTTTAATAGTTGTTTTACGCTTTCGGCATTAAGCATTAAGCTTTAAGCTTTATGCCTTGGGCTTTATGCTTTAAGCTTTAGGCCTTGGGCTTTATGCTTTAAGCTTTAGGCCTTAGGCTTTAAGCTTTAGGCCTTAGGCTTTAAGCATTAATACTTTTTCAATACCTTGCGGTCCTATGACACAGGAAAAGCTAATCGATATGAGGTCCCGGCTGAGTGGACTGAGGAGGTTTCTTTGACGTCGGGAACCGACAAATCAAAATAAATGAAGAACGGCAGTTAACAGGGAGTACAGGCTTCTGGGAAGACAATGACCGCGCTACAGCCATTCTCAAAAATATCAAAGTAAATGAATATTGGCTAAAGCTCTATCATGCTGTAGAATCAGCCATAGAGGATTTTGCGGTATTAATGGAATTTTGGAAATCGGGTGAAGCTACAGAAGACGAAACTAAAATTGCCTATGAAAAAGCGCTTGAACTAATAGACGAAGCCGAATTCAAATCTACTCTCAACGAACCGGAAGACGAACTACCGGCAGTTCTCCAAATAAATTCCGGCGCAGGCGGCACGGAAAGTCAGGACTGGGCTGAAATGCTTATGCGGATGTATCGAATGTACGGAGAAAAACAGGGTTGGTCAGTTACCGAGCTTGATTTTCAGGATGGTGAATCCGCGGGAATAAAAAGTGTTACACTACAATTTGATGGTTCTTTTGCCTATGGTTTTTTAAAGGCCGAAAGCGGCGTACACCGACTCGTTCGTATTTCGCCGTTTGACAGTAACGCCCGCAGACACACTTCTTTCGCTTCTGTCTATGTTTATCCTCTTATTGACGATACGATTGAAATTGAAGTCAATCCAGCGGACATTGAATGGGCATTTTTCAGAAGTGGAGGAGCCGGTGGTCAAAATGTAAACAAGGTGGAAACTGCCGTGAGGCTCACACATAAGCCCAGCGGGATCGTCGTTGAGTGTCAGCAGGCCCGTACACAAGGTGAAAATCGTGAAAAGGCAATGGCCATGCTGAAGAGCCGTTTGTATGAAGAGGAAATGCGCAAACGGGAAGCCATTAAAAACGCCAATAACGCGAGTAAGAAAAAGATTGAATGGGGTTCCCAGATTCGTTCGTATGTTTTTCATCCCTACAAAATGATCAAAGATCATAGAACAGGTTATGAGACGGGAAATATCCAGCCGGTAATGGATGGAGAACTGGATGGTTTTATTAAAGCTTATCTTATGTCTGAAAAGGAGACTGCCTGATTCATAATTTAATTTGACTGTAATCTGACAGCTTTCATCGATAAAATTTTTGATAATGAACTTCGGATATTTCAACTACCCTCTGCCGGCCAATGAACCGGTAAAATCTTATGCACCGGGTTCCCCAGAAAGAACGGCACTAAAAAAAGCATTGTCTGAATATAAAAAAGTCGAAACCGAGATTCCAGCTTTTATCAATGGAAAGGAAATCAAATCCGGAGAAAGGATTAAGATAAGTCCCCCCCATGAACTCTCCCATACACTGGGTTATTTTCATAGATCCGGTAAGGAACAGGTGAAGCAGGCAATCGACGCCGCCTTACACGCCAAGGATGCCTGGGAAAAAATGAATTGGGAAAACAGGGCGGGTATTTTCCTCAAAGCCGCAGATTTGCTTGCGGGTAAGTACCGAAGTCAGATGAATGCTGCAACGATGCTTGGTCAAAGTAAAAATGCATATCAGGCTGAAATAGATTGCGCGTGTGAGTTAATTGACTTTCTGCGTTTTAATGTGCACTATCTCTGTGAGATTTATAAACAGCAACCGGTAAGTTCCCCGGGTATGCATAACCGCATGGAATATCGTTCTCTGGAAGGATTTGTTTTGGCCATTACCCCTTTTAATTTTACGGCCATTGGCGGGAATTTACCTACTTCAGCAGCCATGTGTGGAAATGTTGTGGTATGGAAACCCGCGGATACGCAGATTTTCAGTGCCTGGATGTTTATGAAAATTTTACGTGAAGCAGGTCTTCCGGATGGTGTAATCAATCTCATCTATGCTGACGGTCCCGAACTTGGTGAAATATGTTTTAAACACAGTGATTTTGCTGGAATTCATTTTACAGGATCAACTGCAGTATTTAATAAGATCTGGAAAACGATTGGTGAAAATATAAGTGTGTACCGATCTTACCCCCGTATCGTTGGTGAAACCGGTGGAAAAGATTTTGTACTCGTTCATCCCGAGGCCGACGACGAAGTGGTGGTTACTGCACTTGTCAGGGGCGCTTTTGAATACCAGGGTCAAAAATGCTCTGCGGCTTCCAGGGCTTATATTCCTTCCAATCGTTCTGATAAAATTTTGAAGGAACTTTCAACCGTTATAAGTTCTCTGAAAGTAGGCACGGTGGAGGATTTCAGCAATTTTTTGAATGCAGTAATAGATGAGAAAAGTTTTAATAAAATCAAAGAGTATATAGAAAGAGCTGCAAAAGATAAGAACGCAAAAATCTTGGCTGGTGGCACTGCAGATAAAACTAAAGGCTATTTTATTCAGCCGACTGTAATTTTGACAACCGACCCAGACTTTTTCACCTTGAAAGAAGAAATATTCGGGCCCGTATTAACAGTATATGTTTACGATGAAAATAAATTCGAAGAGACAATGGATCTGTTGGATCGTACGTCAAACTATGCATTGACGGGATCGATCATCAGCACAAATCGGAGTGCGATAGAACGGGCAACGGAAAGGTTGAGACATGCTGCAGGAAATTTCTACATAAACGACAAACCAACCGGCGCGGTTGTAGGTCAGCAGCCTTTCGGCGGTGCCAGAGGCAGCGGAACGAATGACAAAGCGGGATCTATTTTAAATTTATATCGTTGGCTAAGCGCCAGGACAATTAAAGAGACTTTTGATCCGCCTACCGGACATGGATATCCTTTTTTAGCAGATACCTGACCGTTTCATTATTTTTATAAAAATATTCTGATTGAAGACGATCCTGACAGAAAAAGAACTGGAACTTACGATCCAGCGACTGAGTCATCAGTTGCTTGAAAATCATCTCAGTTATCAGGATTTGGTAATCATCGGCATTCAACCCAGAGGGATATTTTTTTCTGACAGGATTATACAAGAGGTTAACATGCAAATTGCACCCGAAAAAATAACCTACGGAAAAATGGATATCACGTTTTACCGGGATGATATAAGACAGGGGCTTCATACTATTAACCGGACTGACATTCCATTCAGTATAGAAAATAAAACAGTTATTCTAATAGACGACGTACTATATACGGGGAGAACGGTTCGTGCCGCCATGGACGCGCTGTTGGCTTATGGGAGACCGGCTAAAGTTGAATTATGTGTTCTGATTGACCGGCGTTTCAGTCGTGAAGTTCCGATCCAGGCAGATTATGCTGGCAGGTCGATCGATACGATCATTACTCAGAAAGTAAAAGTCTTGTGGAAAGAAAGAGATGGTAAAGAAGAAGTCGTGTTGTTATGAAGTGGAACAGATAATAAAGCCTTATTTCGCGGTTTGGCTTTGAAAATATAACTTTGACTTTTAATGCAACTCAGTACCAAACATCTTCTCGGCATTAAAGATTTACAGACTTCCGACATACAGATTATTTTAGATACCGCCACTCAGTTTAAAGAAGTTCTCCAAAGACCCATAAAAAAAGTTCCGACATTACGGGATGTGACGATCGTAAATCTTTTTTATGAAAATTCAACGAGAACAAGGATCTCATTTGAGCTGGCAGAAAAAAGACTCTCGGCCGATACCATCAATTTCACAGCGTCAGGTTCTTCTGTTTCTAAAGGCGAAAGCCTGCTGGATACAGTAAACAACATCTTGTCGATGAAAGTAGACATGGTTGTTATGCGTCATAGTGCAAGCGGAGCACCACATTTTCTGGCCAAACACATTCCTGCCGCAATTGTGAATGCGGGCGATGGAATAAATGAACATCCAACACAGGCTTTACTGGATGCGTTTTCTATCAGGGAAAAACTTGGCTCTCTGGAAGGAAAAAAGGTTGTTATTGTTGGTGATATCATGCATTCGCGTGTGGCACTCAGTAATATTTATCTTCTTAAAAAGATGGGTGCAGAAGTGATGGTAGCAGGACCACCCACACTTATACCGGTTCACATCACAGAAGCATTTGGGATTCCGGTAGAATATAATTTGCGAAAAGCACTGGAATGGTGCGACGTGGCAAACGTTTTACGAATACAACTGGAAAGACAAAACCAGGTGTTATTCTCATCATTGCGTGAGTACAGTCTGGCTTATGGTATCAATCGAAAAATGCTGGACGGGCTTTCGAAAGAAATTGTCATCATGCATCCCGGACCGATCAACAGGGGTGTTGAGTTAGACAGCGATGCGGCGGATAGTAAACAATCGATCATTTTACAACAAGTGGAAAATGGCGTGGCGGTGCGCATGGCTGTATTATACCTATTGGCAGGAAAAGTATCAAATCTTTAATAACTTCAGATAAAAATGCAACGGATTGCACTATTCCCTGGTACGTTTGATCCCATTACGATCGGACATCTTGACATCATCAATCGTTCTCTTGGAATATTTGATAAAGTTGTAATTGGTATCGGACGCAATGTGAATAAGCTGCCAATGTTTTCCGAAGAACAAAGAATAGCATGGATCAAAGAAATTTACAAAAATAATCCGGGGGTTGATGCGGTTTTATACGACGGCCTTACAGTTAAGTGTTGTCAGCAGGTCGGGGCGCATTATATTATTCGTGGAATTCGGTATGTGAATGATTTTGAGTATGAAAAGGCAATTGCAGATATGAACCGCAGTCTGGATTTTCAGATTGAAACGGTTTTTCTTACCTGTCTCCCACAATATACTTCGGTTGCGTCAACGCTTGTCCGTGACGTACTAAGAAACGGTGGCGACGTTACTCAATTTCTACCTCAGGTTGTATCAGATTCATTGAAGGAAAAAAAATAAAATAACGCTTCATGTCGATTTGGTTTAAAAAAGACTGGGATATAAATAAATTGAATCAATTTGCTGCCAATACGATGAACGATTTTATCGGAATTAAATTCACGGAAGTGGGTGAAAATTTTCTGAAGGCAACGATGCCTGTCGATCATCGGACCCGACAGGCATACGGACTCCTGCACGGCGGTGCTTCGGCGACGCTTGCAGAGACGATCGGAAGCGTGGGATCCGTCCTGGTAGTTGACCCCGAAAGGTATATTTGTGTGGGTATTGAAATCAATGCCAATCATTTACGCAGTGTGAAGGACGGATTTGTAACAGCCACTGCAATACCCTTACATTTAGGAATGTCATCTCATGTTTGGGACATCAAAATAATTGATAAGAATGAAAAGCTGATTTGTGTGAGCAGACTAACGGTGTACGTCAAAAAGAAACTAGAAGAAAGTGTGAGATTGTGAGAATTTTTCTTTGCTCTCACACTCTCACACTATAACAGGTATCCTGCGGCTCTCAATACATCCAGTATAAGCGGGTATGTATTCTGAAGAACTATTTTAAAATCTGGTGGCCTGATCCATTTTATTTCTGTTATGCCTTCCTCAATTTGTGGTTTAAGGGGCTGATTTCCTTCAGTTTTCATTAGCCACCAGTGTGATTCTTTTAAAATTTCTACACCCCGTTCTTCATATTCATGTACAGTTGTGAGTAAGAATCGAATGGGCTTCAGCTCTTTGATTCCCGTTTCTTCTTTCACTTCGCGAATCGCACACTGTTCAAGCGTTTCTCCCCGATCAAGCTTTCCTTTAGGAAGGTCCCATTTACCACGACGAAAGATAAAAAGCACCTCGTTTTTTTCATTTTCTACCAATCCGCCGCCTGCTTTTATCAGTTCTCTGTTCCCCTTTTTCATACGTAAATAAAATAAAAACCGAATGTACTTTAGAATCCGAATCAATGGTTGATCCGGTATAAATATTTTATCTTCACATCATGACCAATGAAAAAGCTGTTGCAGAAAAACTGCTGGAAATTCAGGCAGTTAAATTGAGCCTCGAAAAACCTTTTACCTGGGCCTCAGGATGGAAAAGTCCTATTTACTGTGATAATCGCAAAATACTTTCCTTTCCACATATCAGGGAATTTATTAAGTCGGAAATGTGTGACCAGATATTTGAGATTTTTCCGGAAGCTGATTTACTCGCAGGCGTCGCAACTGCTGGTATCGCATGGGGTGCGATGGCAGCTGATCAACTAAAACTTCCGTTTATATATGTTCGCTCCAAACCAAAGGAACATGGTATGGGTAATCAGATAGAAGGTTTTTACGAAAAAGGAAAACAGGTGGTTGTGATCGAGGATCTGATTTCTACCGGTAAAAGCAGTCTTGGAGTTATTCAAGCTCTTAGATCGGGAGGTTTGCAAATTGCGGGACTGGTATCTATTTTTAATTATGGTTTTGATAATGCAGCTAAATTGTTTGCTTCCGAAGGCATTAAAACAAGGTCTTTAACAGATTATTCAAACCTGATTAAACTTGCAGTGGAGAAGGGCTCAGTAACTGCAACTCAACATGAAATACTTGTCAAATGGAGAGAGGATCCTGCAAACTGGAACGTGGAGTCGTATTTTTGAATTGTAATAAAATCCATATGAAAAAGTTTATCAGTTTATTTATTTTCTTAGTCTCAGGTTTTTTCGTTTTCAGTCAGTCTCAGGCTCCGGTACGAAAAGGTGCCTTCGAAACTGCTACAATCAGCATTCCCACCGTCCAGTGCGAACAGTGTAAAGATCGTATTGAAAAATATCTTACCAGGGAAGATGGTATTCAAAAAGTTACTGTCGATTATAAAAAGAAGACATGTAAAGTCACCTATCTCTGGGACCGAACTACCATTGAAAACATCAAAACAGCAATTGCAAATGCGGGTTATGACGCCGATGATGTAACTGCTGATCCTGAAGCTTATAAAAAATTACCTACCTGCTGTAAGAAGCCGGAAGATGGTGGAGGCATGAAAAGCAATAAATGAATCATTTAAAAAGACGGGAATTTATTCGTAATACGCTGCTGACCGGAGCCGGCATAAGCCTTACAGTCCCCGAAATTATACAGGCTGAGTCCGGTAAAATTTCACAAACCTATGGTATATCAAAACCAAATTACTCAGGAAAGAAAATAATTGTTGCCGGCGCCGGAATCAGTGGTCTTTGTTGTGCTTATGAATTGATGAAAGCCGGCCACGAGGTAATTGTCCTGGAAGCCAGTGGTCGACATGGAGGTCATGTTTTTACCGGCAGAGATGGCTTTTCAGATGGTCTGTATGCAGATTATGGCGCAGATCATATAACTAAACCAGGATATGAAAAATTCTTTGAGTACGCGAGGGAATTTGATCTGGAAGTTCTACCCTACCGCCAGGGAGACGACGGCCTGAGGATGGTTAAAGGCAAATTTTATTCTGCCGTTCAACTGAGAGACCCTGCGATTTTAAGAGATCTTGGTTTTAATGATAAGGAAGTAAATATTCTTTTGCAAAATCCCTGGTGGGCTTTGGAATCTTATTATCTGCAAGATTATATATCTAAAATTGTCGATCCTCTGCAGCCATTTGGGGTTGGTCTTGATGAACTGGATAATATTTCACTGGAAGCATTATATAAAAAACACGGTGCTTCCAACATGGCACTCGACTACCTGGGAGGAAATAACGATTCAGCTTTATACAAAGTATGGCGATTTGCTGTAATGGGTTTTCGCGGCATTCCACTTTCTGAAGGAGATACCTTCAGACTGAAAGGTGGTAATCAGGAAATGACCAACGCATTTGCAAGGAAACTTGGTGCTAAAGTTCAGCTCGGCTCTCCTGTTCTTGCCATTAGCCAGTCTTCTGAATCAGTTATCGTGAAATATAAACAATATGGATATGATGAGGAAAAGCAGATGACTGCCGACTACCTGGTAAATGCCATTTCCTTACCTGTATTTAAAAAGATTCAGATAACTCCTACTCTTTCGCCGGAAAAGCAGTTTGTGGTTGATAATCTGGCCTACACGTCGCATCCTCATTATATTTTCGAAGCAAGTTCAAAATTCTGGCTTGAAGATGGATTAAAATCTATCAATTTAGAATTTGAGGATCCCGACATACAGGCAACCTGGCAAACAGCTGATGAAGTCAATACAGAAAGAGTTTTAATAGTTGCCTACGGCCCATCGGGATTGTCTCCCCAAAGGGTGTTAGCCGCATTCAGAAGACTATATCCCGGGAAAAAAGACAGCATTGTTCAGGCACTAACAAAAGACTGGTCGAAAGAAGGTTTCGCTCCAACCTGTGAAATGATTCCTTTTCCTATAGGTCAAATGCATAAATTCTGGCCGCAGGTGATCAAACCGGAAGGTCGAATATATTTTGCAGGTACTTATGCTGATAATTTAAGCAGGGGAATGGAATCATGTATTCGATCGGCAAAAAGAATAGCGGATGAAATTCATTCCAAATAACTTTAAATTTAACTGGAATAAATAAAGAAGATCTTGAAGGTTGCCTACTCAAAAATTTGCCTGTTCTCAACTACTTTTATCGGAATTTTTGTTTACCCATCTTCATCAATAAGTAAATTCAGAAGCGCTGCCATTTTAACTAACCCTGTATATCAAACGAATAATCACTCACCTCAGGTCAGCATTGTTCAACCAGCCAATAAATCTGTCCATTCTTGGAACGAGGTTGTTCCGTATACAATAGAAATATCCGATCAGGAAGATGGTGAATCAAAATATCAGGAAATACAATCCGCTGAAGTCCTGATAAAAATGAAATATGTTGTAAGTCAGTCCGCGGCACAAGCATATTTTCAACAAAAAAAATTCTCTGACACAGTCGGTGTTGGTAGTTTGTTGATTTCAAATTGTTTTAATTGTCATGCTGTTAAAATAAAAATGGCCGGACCTTCTTTCAGGGACATAGCGATGCGTTATCAGAATACCATTAAAAACCAGGACTTGCTGATCAGGCATATTCGCCAGGGCTCCAGGGGTATCTGGGGCATGGAAACGATGCCTACGCATACGGATTTAAATGAACCCATCACCCGGCAAATGGTGAAATGGATATTGAATTATGCGAAGGAGCCAGGGTTGAACTTCATTGTTGGAATACAGGGGACGTTGCCTTTAAGTAAGCCAGATTCTTCGACTCGCAGGGGTGCGTATATTGTTGAAGCATTTTATACAGATCACGGCTCTACTGATCATCCCGACAATAAACTCACGGGATCTGCGCGGATATTGCTTCAGATGAAATGAGTACCGGCCATCAATATTTTATTTCGACAGGAAATTTTCCCTCTCCCACTCCCAGTTCAGCCGCCGCAGCGTTGCTGATGCGGGTAACCAATCCAATACTTTCTTTCATATCAGGTAATTGACCAAGTACTTTTGCATAAATCACTTTCCCGTTGGCACTGGTAACCCTAATAATTGTCCCTACTGCTGCGCCATTCATCAGCGCGTAGTATTTCCCATCCGACCATCCGCTGGTACTCTTGAATGTGCCGGCCTGGCCGCTGACAGTTTTACCGCTGGCGTTATAATCCATATTAAAAAAGCCGCCATTGCTATGACTCGTTGCATAGACATTCACTTTTTCGTTTGTATTGGTTACAGTTGCTGGAGTTGATACATTATTGGAAACATTGCTTGCAGTAGATTTCGTTGGTTCAGGCCTGTACAAAGGGGCAGAAGCAGTAGTTGTCGCAGGCAAATCCGAAGGTTTTGCTGATTTCGCGTCTCCATCAGCGATGGATACTGAGGGGTTTGAAGATATTCCAACTGCGAGCGGGGAAAGATCTGTTTTTACTCTCAAAAATCCAACTATGAGATCGGTGCCTGGTTTCAAGTCGTCTCTCTTAACGTTATTCCATTTTTCAAGACTGGTAACCGGTACATCGTTATACATGGAACTCAGTTTGAACATCCATTCTTTCTCTTCCACCAAATGATAGATTGGTACAAGCGTTTCACCAGGAATCTTCAATTGTTTTTGATCGAAATTTGTGGAATTCAGTGGAATATTGAGCTGTGTTCCCACGTCGAGCGGTTTGTCAAAACTCATATTGTTAAAACTTGCGATGTCGTGGGGACTTAGGTTAAATAATCGACCAATGCTGTACCAATTTTCCTTGGCAACTACCAAATGAACAAGATAAAATTTGCCATTACTACCTGAGATTCTCAACTGAGCATGTTGGGCAAACCCGGCTGAAGCGCAGAGTAGGAAAAGAAGAATCGAAATAATCCTGTTTTTCATGTCAGGTATTTATGAATGAACGCAAAGATGCTCACTTATCTTGCAAATAAAATATTAAAATATATCCTGCCGGCGAATCCTCCATGAATTTGGATAATAATTGTTTATCCTTTTTTCCAGCATTTTTATCCAACCCAGTGGCCGCCTTTCGTAACTCACAACCCCCCAGCCCTTTTCGCTAATATCGGTCTCAAAAGGTAGTCCGCTTAAAAATCGGAGTGCATCAGTTTTGGAAACGTCGAAATTAGATATATCCTTCCTCAAAAAATTGGCCAAAGCCAATTCATGGTCGGGAATCCATTCTTTTCCACCTGATTTTCCCAGTCGTATCCCCGCCTTTTTCAGATATAGATTGTTTTTCAATATTTCAAGATCGTCGGACAATCGTAGTGGAAATGCGTGAAATGCATCTCCGATCGGGATATAATTAAGTGAATCATCACTGACCCACCTGTTCAATTGAAGTTCTACTATTTTCGGCGTTTTGCTGAATTTGCCATTTTTTCTATGTGTTCGTATCGTTGGTGTGGTTTGCTTCTTTTGAATGACCGAAATAAAAAATCCTTCTCCGGATATTTTATCCGGATAAAATCTATACCCGAACCCACGATGTTGGTCAGAATTCGTCTCTACGATGTTCCAATCTTTACTTGGGAGCAGGGGAATAGAAATGCAGTTAAATTGTCCAAGTATGGAGTCAATTATATCTTCATTTTCTTCCTTTGAATAGGAACAGGTACAATAAATCAAAAAGCCATTTTCTTTTAAACTTTCCCACGCATCTGCAATGATACGCTGTTGCCTCAACTGACAAAGATTCACCAGTTCAGTACTCCATTCTTTTATTGCTTCCGCATCCTTTCTGAATAAACCACTACCGCTACATGGTGCATCGATTAAAATAATATCAAAAAAGCCCGATATCTTTCTAAAGTGCGTCGGATCATTGTTGGTTACTATATTATTTACATACCCCCATTTAGTTATATTTTGATACAAAGCGGGTACACGCGATTTTATTACTTCATTGCTGACGAGTAATGACCCCGGCGAAATCAGCGATTGGATCAGTGTTGATTTGCCTCCGGGTGCGGCACATAAGTCCAATATCCGGAGATCCTTATTTAAATCAGTTATTTGTTTGAGTACGTGAGCCAAAAACATTCCTGAAGCCTCCTGTACATAATAGAGTCCCGCATGAAAAAAAGGGTCTGAAGTAAACAAGGGTCTGCCTGATAGATAATAAGCATCAGGAGCCCATGAAACTTTCTCTGAAATTTCAAAGGGAGCCTCTTTGATATCCGATGACCAACCGGTGTCTGAATTTGCATTTTTCCCCGGGTTTAAGTGAATGGATATTACCTGATCTCCTGATTCATGAACCGCCAAAAAACGCTCCGGATCAAAATGATCCATTTTAATAAGAGACTGCATCAGGTCAGATGGTAATGTTGCCGACAATTGCGTTTTATTAAAGTTGACTTTAAATGAATCTTAATATGAAATCTTGCTTCACCTGAAATTCTTCTCTGAAGAAAATTAGTCCTGCCGAAAAAATATCAATACTCATTTTAACCTTCGGATGCGATTTTAAGATGAACCATGTTTCTTCCATTTCTCTGCTCCAGTGAATATCATGAATAATAACCAGCGACGAACTTGAAATCCTGCACAAGAATTTTTCGAAGTACTCCAGGACGGCTTTTTTTTTATGATTACCATCTATAAATACAAGATCAGCAGGTGCATTTGTAGCAATAATCTCATCCAGCATATCGTTAAAATTTCCATTCACCAGATGTATATTTTCCAGGTTGAGCTTCGTTATTGTCTCCCTTGCAATTTTTCCGATAGAATCGGAAGCATCAATCGTTGTTACACGATTTTTATGATTGGCAGAAGCAAGATAAGCTGCCGAAATTCCAAGTGAAGTTCCCAGTTCTATAATGGTTTTGGCGGAATAGTGATTTGCAAGTCGGAATAAAAGTCTCCCAAATTGTTGCGTAGATACCGAGCTGCGGGCTATATCCGAAATTTTTTTTGATTTCTTTGATCCTTGTCTGGATCCTGCCCCGGCATCGTCAATTTGAATCATTCTTTCATCCCTCAGTAATGACTTTTTAACCTCCTCTATTTTTTCATAAGCATAATATGTACGCTTGTCATTCAGGACAGATGTTACCAGATCAAATACAAACGGTGAATGAATACCGTGTCCTTTGCCGTTAGACCCGTGGAAGTAATATTGAAGCCATTTAATAACAAGCCTGGGTTTTGAATACATTTGACCTTATACGGTATGTTTCGGTATGGATGTTATTTTGGTCCAGGTTTGAAAATCCATCGCATAGGCATGTTTTTCGTCTGCCGGAACATTTTTAGAATTCGTAAGTACGAAAATGTCTTTGGGAATTTCAGGAAAAAAGGCATCACCGTCCAATTGAATACAAACTCTGGTCATATAAATAGTATCACAGAGTAAAAGTGACTCACTATAGATTTGCCCCCCTCCACCAATAAATATTTCTTTAGTATCGTATTGAGATGCCAGTTTGATTGCATTAGAAAGACTATCTGCCACCTGAACATCACTATCTCCGGTAGTGTATCCTTTTTGTCTACTGATGATAATGTTGAATCTTCCGGGTAATGATTTATTTCCAAGCGCTTCAAAAGTCTTCCTTCCCATTATAATGGGAAATCCCCAGGTAGTATTTTTAAAAAATTTCATATCCTCAGGAAGATTCCAAAGCATCTGGTTGTCTTTACCGATAGCGTTGTTTTCTGCTGCGGCTACAATAATGGATAACTTCATCAGAAATTTATTTATACAGCTACACTGCCTCTTATTGGCGGGTGTGGTTGATAATTTTCAAGGGTGAAATCTTCAAATTGAAAATCAAAAATATTTTTCACTGCAGGATTTAATTTCATTTGTGGCAAAGAGTTTGGTGACCTCGTCAATTGTAATGCAGCCTGTTCCCGGTGATTATTGTAAAGGTGTACGTCGCCAAAACTGTGAATAAATTCACCCGGATCCATATTGACCACCTGTGCGATCATCATTGTTAACAGTGCGTATGATGCGATATTAAAAGGCACTCCCAGAAATACGTCAGCACTTCTCTGGTAAAGCTGACAGCTTAATACACGGCGACCTGTATGGGTATCCGATGGCGACGTATAAAATTGAAACAGCACATGACAAGGCAAAAGTGCCATATCCGGGAGATCACCTACATTCCAGGCACTCACTATTAAACGGCGGCTGTCCGGATTGGTATTGAGTTGTTGGATCAACGTACTGATTTGGTCTATTTGTTTTCCATCTGCGCCGGTCCAGCTTCTCCATTGTTTTCCATAAACCGGTCCCAGTTCTCCCCGATCATCCGCCCATTCATCCCAAATTCTGACACCATGATCTTTCAGATATTTGATATTGGTTTCACCTTTCAGGAACCAGAGCAATTCATATATTATGCTTTTAAGGTGCAGTTGCTTCGTGGAAACCATGGGGAATCCATTCCTCAGATCAAAACGCATCTGATAACCAAAGCAACTCTGGGTACCCGTGCCGGTGCGATCCTCTTTTTGTACTCCGTTTACAGTAATATGCTTTAATAAATCCAGGTACTGTTTCATGAATGCAATTTACATAAGTTCTGAAAGTCTTTCCGAACTGAAAAAGGAGCCAGCCTGCCATTTGTATAAAGAATGGTTCCATTAACAACCATTGGCATGTATTTGGTGTTCCAAGTATTTATAAAAACTTCAAATTATGAAACAATTTATCGCGGCAGGCGTATTGGTCATGCTGGCCTTATTTAGTTCTGTTAACAGTTTTGCCCAGCAGAGTGACCCTGCCGCCAGAGCGGCTCAAATGAAACAAAAGCTGGTTACAGACTTAAAAATGACAGATGTCCAGGCAGATTCAGTAGTTGCCATCAGTATGTCGTACGGGCCACAGCGTCGTGCAATTTTCCAGGATCAGACACTAAACCAGGATGAAAAACAAGCAAAAATGCAGGCTATAACAGATCAGGCTGATAAAAGAATTCAGCCCATTCTCGGAGATCCTCTTTTTAAACAATATCAGGATTGGCGGACAAAATATATGCAACAGATGCGTAGTGGAGCGAAGCCAGCCAGTAACTAGTATTTATTCTTAGGTTATTTTAAAAAAGGGATGAGTTTCAACGGTTTGGTTGTGATCATCCCTTTTTAATTTCCTTAGCCCATGCATCTTTGAGACTTACTGTTCTATTGAAAATAAGTTTCGTGCCTTGCGAAGATTTATCCAAACAGAAATAGGCTTTACGTATAAACTGATAACGTTCATCGGGTGTAGCCTGCAATAGTGAAGGTTCTGCCATCGCGGTTGTAACAACTTCAAGCGAATGCGGATTTATATAATCTTTAAAATCCCCCTCTTCCATCGATGGATTTTCAACTTTAAACAAACGATCATACAAGTTCAATGTTATTTGAATCGCATGTGCTTTACTTACCCAGTGAAGAGTGCCCTGGACTTTCAGACCGGATGCGTCATGACCACTTTTACTTTCGGGGAGATAGACACATTCAAGCTCTGTAATATTCCCCTCATTATCTTTTATTACTTTCTCGCATTCAATGATATAAGCGCTTTTTAACCGGACTCTTTTTCCCGGGGCAAGCCTAAAAAACTTTTTCGCCGGGAACTCCATGAAATCTTCTTTTTCGATATACAACTCTTTACTGAATGGAATTTCACGGCTCCCTGATTTTTCACTCCCATCAGGATAATCCTCAGTCGTCAACAGCTCTACCTGATCGGGATAATTGGTTATGGTAATTTTCAAAGGATCAAAAACGACCATTCTGCGAAGTGCGTTTTTATTTAGGTCTTCACGTAAACAAAATTCAAGCAGCGAAACATCAATCAGGTTATCCCTTTTTTGGACACCTATCCGTTCAGTAAAATTTCGGATACTTTCCGCGGTATATCCACGTCTGCGTAAGCCCGAGATGGTGGGCATGCGGGGATCATCCCAGGCCTCGACATATTTTTCCTCTACCAGTTGAAGTAATTTGCGTTTACTGAGGACTGTGAAAGTCATATTCAGGCGGGCAAATTCGTACTGGTGAGATGGAAATATTCCAAGATTTTCAATAAACCAGTCATATAATGGCCTGTGGGCAACGAATTCCAACGTACAAATGGAATGTGTAACCTTTTCTATCGAATCACTCTGCCCATGGGCGAAATCATACATGGGGTAGATACACCAATTATTTGCCGTGCGGTGATGATGCGCTTTCTTAATTCTGTAAATAATCGGATCCCTCAAATGCATATTGGGTGCAGCCAGATCTATCCTGGCTCTTAAGACTTTTTCACCATCTGCATATTTTCCGGCTCTCATCTCTTCGAACAAGATCCGATTTTCCGTAACGGTTCTGCTCCTGTACTTATTTGCTACTCCAGGTTGCGTGGGTGTTCCTTTTTGAACAGCAATATCCTCACTACTGCTATCGTCTACATAAGCTAAGCCTTTATCAATAAGGTTTAATGCAAATTGGTACAGCTGTTCAAAATAATCAGACGCATATAAAATTTTATCGGGCTTGAAACCCAGCCATTGTACATCTTCAATGATGCTTTCTACATACTCCGTTTCTTCTTTTGAAGGATTGGTGTCATCAAATCGTAGATTGGTTTTACCACCATATTCAATTGCTAGTCCAAAGTTGAGACAGATTGATTTTGCATGTCCGATATGCAGATAACCATTGGGCTCTGGAGGAAAGCGGGTGAGAATCGATTTATATTTCTCAGTTTTTAGGTCATCCTCTATTATTTCTTCCAGGAAATTCAGTGACTTCCCTTCCACATTCAATTCCTCCATATGTTGTGTTTGTCAGAGGGCGAATTTAAATGATTTTAGGCCTAAAGCCCAAAGCTTTAAGTTCTAATCAAATGCGCATCCCATTTATTCTCTCTCACACCCTCACACTCTCACACTCTCACACTTTCTTTGGTTCTCTTTTTCCAAAAAGCAGGCTACCGATCCTTACCATGGTCGAACCGGCTTCTATCGCTATTGAATAATCGCTGCTCATGCCCATGCTCAGTGTATTGACCTGATCACCGGGCATCAGTGTTTTTAATTTTTCAAAAATTAACTTTAGTCTTTTGAATTCCAATAAAATCTGTTCATTATTTGCCGTGAGGGAGGCCATGCCCATACAACCAGCAATTTGTGCATGACTGAACCTTCCATCGGATATATTTTGATGAACGGTTTGTACGAGAGATTCGAGTTCCGGTTCGTCGAGTCCGAATTTCGTTTCTTCGCTCGCTATAAAAACCTGTAACAAACACCGTATCACACGCTGATTTTTAACAGCGTGTTTATCAATTTCGTTTAACAATTTGAGGCTATCTACCGACTGAATCATGTAAACAAACGGGGCGATATATTTTACTTTGTTTGTCTGAAGATGACCAATAAAATGCCAGCGTATATCTTTTGGGAGAACGATTTGTTTTTCCAATAATTCCTGTACATAGTTTTCTCCAAAATCTCTTTGACCGATTTTATAAAGTGTCAGTATTTCTTCAATTGATTTTGTTTTGGAAACTGCAACAAGTTGAACTCCGGATGGGCGCAAAATATCCTGTATATGCTCATAAGAAGTATTTTCCATGATGCGTGTTTATTTGAGAATGTTTCTGGAAATCACGATGCGTTGTACTTCGCTGGTGCCTTCATAAATCTGCGTGATTTTTGCATCCCGCATTAGCCTCTCTACATGATATTCTTTCACGTACCCGTAACCGCCATGAATCTGCACCGCCTCCACCGTCGACCACATGGCTGTCTCGCTTGCAAACACTTTTGCCATCGACGAACTTTGTGCATAGTCCATATGCAGGTCCTTTTCTCTGGCGGCTTTCAAGCAGAGTAACCGAGCAGCTTCGATGCGTGTGGCCATATCTGCAAGCTTAAATTGGATGATCTGATGGTTTTTGATTTCAGTTCCAAAAGCCTTCCTTTCTTTAACGTATTTGAGTGACAACTCATACGCTCCTGATGCAAGCCCTAGGGCCTGGGATGCAATACCAATTCTTCCACCGGCCAGTGTCTTCATGGCGAAATGAAATCCAAACCCCTCTTCTCCTATTCTGTTTTCTTTGGGAACATTCACATCAGTAAAACTAATGCTGTGAGTATCACTGCCACGAATACCCAGTTTGTTTTCCTTGGTTCCCACATGAATACCTTTGCTATTTTTGTCTACAACAAATGCATTAATTCCCTTACTGCCTTTTTCTTTGTGTGTCTGCGCAATTACCAGATAAACCGATGCTGAATTTCCATTGGTGATCCAGTTTTTAACGCCGTTCAACAGGTAATAGTCACCTTTATCAACTGCAGTGGTTTTTTGTGAAGTGGCGTCACTGCCGGCCTCCGGTTCGCTCAACAGGAAGGCACCGATGTACAGCTTGCCATCTTTCTGGCCTGCTGCCAGCGGGCGCAGCCATTTATCTTTTTGATATATGGACCCAAAAGTTTCAAGCCCCCAACACACCAGCGAGTTGTTTACGCTCATTGCCACAGATACACTGGCATCTATTTTACTAATTTCCTCCATAGCAAGTACATAGCTCACAGTATCCATACCGGCGCCTCCATATTCGGGAGAAACCATCATACCCAACAATCCAAGTTCACCTAATTTCAATAACTGTTGCTCCGGCATCTTTTGTTTTTCATCTCTTTCTATTACTCCCGGGAGACATTCCTGAATGGCAAAATCTTTTGCAGCCTGCTGAATGGCCAGTTGTTCTTCAGTAAAAGAAAAATCCATATTGTATAATGTACTTGAGACAAAAATAACAGAATTCGTGTTAGATAACTAACAACTGTTAGGTTTTGAACGCGAAAGGGGTTTAGCTACCTTTAGGACTTCGAAAAAAGAAGTTATGAGTAAACAGGATCATTTAATTAAAGTGAGCTCTGAAGTCGGAAGGCTGCGAAGATTGTTGGTACACAGTCCCGATAGCGGTCTGGGAAAAGTAGTTCCGTCCAAAGCACAGGACTGGCTTTTTGAAGATATTGTTCATTTGGACACCATCAGAAAAAAAGAATATGATTTCTATACAAAACTTCTGCTCTATTTTCTGGATCCGGCGTTGATCCTTGGAAAACTTAAAAACATCGACGCCGAAAAAAACAAGAGAAACTTCTACAAACCTGAACATAAGGACTTTTTCCGATCAGATAAAGTCATCGAGCTGCAATGGCTCTTGGCTGAAATACTTGAAAACCTGGAGATTCGCCTTAAACTTGCTGCTTCCGTTTGCGCAATCGAGAATTGTTCTTACGATACACAAAAAGAATTATTAGAACTTCATCCCATTGCACTTGCAAAGACCTTTATTACAGGAACACTCGAAAATGGCAGGATGCTTTTCGCACCCATTCCGAATTTTATTTTCACCCGCGACATTGGCATCGTTATCAATGAATATGTTTTATTAAATAAGCCTGCAAAAAAAGCCAGAACCAGAGAAGCCCTGATCGCGAAATATATATTTTTCAATCATCCGTTTTTTAAATCTTACCAGGATAAGATTCTCGAACTGAACGACGGGTTTCATCACTTCTTATTACCTAAAGAGGGAGACGACAAAAAAGTAACTCTGGAAGGCGGAGATGTTATGGTAGTTACAAAAGATCACCTGCTTATCGGTGTAAGTGAAAGGACGACCATGGAAGCGGCCCATCAGACCATACAGTTGTTATTTGAGAAAGGCGTCGTTAAGAAAATTACGGTTATCAAGATTCCGAAGAAACGGGATTACATGCATATAGATACCGTGTTCACGCAAATAAAAAGAGACGCGTGGGTCATGCTGGGCGTGTTTTCAAAAAAATCCATGAAGCACGAGGATGAAGATCCTGTTCAAAGAGTGTTGGAAGAAACAAAGAAGGATGAAAAACTGAAAATCATTCAGTTCAGAAAGAAAGATATTGAAAATCCTGTTTATTTCGATAATCTCGAAGACCTTCTAACCGAAATCAGTAAGGAAGATTTGCAAAGTAGTGGAAAAGTAAAATTCATTTATTCCGGAAACAATGAGTTTCCCTTTGATGCGAGGGAACAATGGACCGACTCATGTAATCTGCTGGCCCTGAAAGAGGGTGTTGTACTTGGTTACGACAGAAACGATAAAACTATTGAAGCCTTCAAAGAGAATGGCTTCGAGATTATTCACGCTCATGAACTGATCAAACAGCTGGAGGAAGGAAAGATAAAAACGGAGCATATAAAAGATACGATAATTCTTATGCCTTCGGCTGAGTTATCCCGCGCCCGTGGTGGATTTCACTGCATGAGTATGCCTTTGTTGAGAGATGAGCTTTAGAAAGTATGGGAGTATGGGAGTATGGGAGTATGGGAGTATGGGAAATCATTAAAAGTAATAGGTCCCCGATATGCAAACTACGTCGAAAGTTTTAATGATCAGGCCGCTGCACTTCAAATATAATCCGGAGACTGCTGTCAACAATAGTTTTCAGATTAAAAGTGATCAGTCGGAAGTTACAGAAAAAGCTGTCAGCGAATTTGATGAGTTAGTGGATAAACTGCGAAAAGCGGGGATAGATGTAACGGTTATCGAAGACTCGCCTTCCCCGCATACGCCGGACGCCATTTTCCCAAACAATTGGATTTCGTTTCATGAGTCTGGCCTGTACTGCCTCTATCCGATGTTTGCTCCAAACAGAAGAAGAGAAAGAAAAGAAACGGTATTAGACATTGTAAGAAAGAAATTTCATTATAAGCAACTGGTTGATCTTACCGGTTATGAATCTCAGAATCTCTTTTTAGAGGGCACAGGAAGTATGGTACTGGACCGGGAAAAAAGACTCGCCTATGCCTGTCTTTCGCCAAGAACAGATTTGCTCGTACTGAATGAATTTTGCAAAAAATTGAATTATAAACCGGTTGTTTTTCACGCTACCGATGATTCAGATCAGCCCATCTATCACACAAATGTTATGATGTGTGTTGCTGACCGTTATGTGGTTATTTGTATCGACTCCATAAAAGATCCAGAGGAAAAAAAATATATTACTCAATCCATTTTAGATAGCAGTAAAGAAATTATACATATCAGTAAAACCCAGATGAACCAGTTTGCAGGTAATATGTTACAACTGGAGAGTGAAAATCATAAAAAGATTCTGGTAATGTCCAGTTCTGCCTGGAATTCACTTTACCCGGAACAAAAAGAAATTTTAGCGGGATATAACCAAATTGTGCACTCATCTCTTCAAAATATCGAGTGCAATGGCGGTGGCAGCGCCAGATGTATGATAGCAGAAATTCATACTTAAGAATCTACGCGAATTAACCATCTCACTGTGCACAGGATTCAATTCAAATGCTTATTTTTGGGACTTCGTTCGGAAAGATTGAAGAATTTCAACGAATCTGCCATTTGATTGAACCTAATTCAACAAATTCAATTTTTTTCTAATTAATGCAACAAAAAGTTTCAAAAATCGGGGTGCTCACTTCCGGGGGTGATTCACCGGGAATGAACGCAGCGGTTCGCGCAGTTGTGCGCACAGGGATCTATAACGGATTGGAAGTATTTGGAATCATGAGAGGATATAGTGGCATTATTGAAAATGATATCGTCCCACTTCATTCACGTAGTGTAGCAAATATCATTCAGCGTGGGGGTACAATATTAAAGACTGCCCGTTGCAAAGAATTCTTTGAATACGAAGGAAGGTCAAGAGCATATGCCAATTTGAGGAAACTGGGAATTAATGGACTGATCATCATCGGTGGTGACGGTTCATTCCGTGGTGCACATAAATTCAGTTCTGAATTTGAAATTCCCTGTATCGGAATTCCGGGTACCATCGATAAAGATATTGCAGGTACTGATTTTACTATAGGATTTGATACAGCAGTAAATACCGCGGTTGAGGCGATTGACAAAATCCGCGATACAGCCGATGCACACGATCGTCTTTTTGTTATTGAAGTTATGGGCAGAGACGCGGGATATATTGCCCTGCATAGCGGCATTGCAACCGGGGCAGAAAATATTATGATCCCGGAGCGTAAAACCGATATCGAAGAATTGGTAAGTTCTCTTCAGGAAAAGGAAAAAAGAAAAAAACTCGTTAACCTGGTCGTGGTAGCCGAAGGGGATAATTATGGCGGCGCTGAAGAAGTTGCCAAAGTAGTTAAACAGCGTCTGCCTAACATAGATACCAGAGTTTGTATACTTGGTCATATTCAACGGGGTGGCTCACCAAGTTGCATTGACAGAGTGATAGCGAGCAGAATGGGCTATTCAGCTGTAGAATGCCTGTTGGAAGGAAAATTCAACGTAATGGTGGGTGTGGTGAACAATAAAATTCACTTTACACCTCTTGAAAAAGCAGTTAAAGCAAAACAAAAGATTGGCGAAGACTGGCTGAAAATAATTAAGATATTAGCTTCCTGATATTAACTAAAAATAATACGATCGCATGCCTAGAAATATTGAAAAATACTTGTACGGTCAGATGGATAAAAAGGCCGGATTAGAGCATACCTTTCATCGCACCAAAATTGTAGCCACCGTAGGGCCAGCCTGCGATACATACGATAAATTATTGTCACTTGTAAAGGCTGGTGTTAATGTTTTCCGACTGAATTTTTCTCACGGAAGTCATGAAGACAAGACAAAAATCATAGAACATATCCGCAAGATAAATTCCACGGAACCTTTCAATATTGCCATCCTTGGTGATTTGCAGGGTCCGAAATTGCGGGTTGGAGAAATTGAAGGAGGAAGTATGCTCGTAGAAGAAGGGGAAATTCTGACGTTCACAAATACCAAACTGGTAGGAACCAAGGAGAGAATATATGTTTCCTATCCAAACCTGCACGAAGATGTCAAAATCGGGAATATCATTATGATTGATGATGGTAAACTTGAGGTAAAGGTAATCAGCATTGAAAAGAACCACGATGTAAAAGTTCAGGTTAAACTGGGCGGACTGCTCTCGTCGAAAAAAGGCGTTAATCTTCCAGATACAAAAATTTCACTACCTGCTATAACCGAAAAAGACGAAATTGATCTCGCATATATCATTGAGCAGAAGTTAGACTGGGTTGCACTTTCATTCGTCAGGAAAGTAAATGACATTGTCGGACTGCGCGACAAGCTTAATCAGAAGAAAAGTAAAACGAAAATAATCGCCAAAATTGAAATGCCTGAGGCATTAACCAATTTGCGTGAAATTATTCTGGAGTCTGACGGTATCATGGTGGCCCGCGGTGATCTGGGAGTTGAACTTCCAGTGGAACAGGTACCTTTGATACAAAAACAAATCATCCGGAAATCCATTCACCGGGCCAAACCAGTGATTGTAGCTACGCAGATGATGGAAAGCATGATCGACCGCACAAAGCCCAACCGAAGTGAAATTACAGATGTTGCGAACGCAGTTCTTGAGGGCGCCGATGCGGTTATGCTGAGTGCTGAAACAGCAACGGGTAATTACCCCACTTTGGTGGTTGAAACCATGCGGAAGATTATAATGGAAGTGGAGAAAACTGATTACCACTATAACCGCGAAGATGAATTGGAGCCCCAGCCCCATTCTCCTTCTTTTCTCAGTGATGCTATTTGTTATAATGCCTGCAAACTGGCAAAAGACACCCAGGCCGACGCATTGATCGGAATGACTGAAAGTGGTTACACTGGATTTATGTTATCCAGCTACCGGCCAAAATCACCTCTCTATATTTTTTCGAAAGAGAAAACACTGATTAACCAGCTTAGTTTGAGTTGGGGCGTTCGGGCTTTCCATTATGCGGAAGAAGAAAGCATGGATCAGATAGTTGCAGATCTCACGGAAATACTAAAACACAGAGGATTTATAAAAAAGGGAGACGTAATTATAAACACAGGAAGTATTCCGGTAGATGAACACCTTCCCACAAACTTGTTGAAGATATCAAAAGTTGATTGACCTCTCGAATTACAATTAATTGATGAAAATTAATTTTTATAAATAGTTTTCCAAATAGTTGGGGATAACTTCTTCGTTGGCATGATTTTAGTCGCTTTGTCACATCCCACCTAAACACTAAACAGCGATTTTTTGCCTGCTGATTCCGTTTATTTAATCTAACTGAGAAATCTTATGAAAAAATTTTACTCTTGCCTGAGCAGGACGCTATTTTTATTCGCATTAACCTTCCCCTTGTTATATTCTGACGGACTCAAAGCACAGGTCCAGACTGCAAGGAAAATATCAATGACACCGAATTCACAAGGATACTATGAATATCTCCCGGCAGGTTATTCATCCGGATCTCAAACTTATCCACTGATTTTATTTTGTCACGGAATTGGAGAGTTGGGAAATGGCAATGCTGATTTATCAAAAGTCATCGACACGGGACTTCCCCAATTGATTAGTCAGGGCAAGTTTCCCGTTTCATTTACAACGCCGGCATCTGGTACACAGAGTTTTATTGTCATATCTCCCCAATTTATTAATTGGCCAGTTCCTACGGATTTAAATGACATCCTGAATTATGTCCTGAAAAATTATCGGGTAAATACCAACCGGATTTATATAACCGGATTAAGCATGGGAGGCGGTGCAACATGGGCTTATGCAGGATATAGCGCTGCTTATTCTGACCGGATTGCAGCCATCGTACCAATCGCAGGTGCAGATGCAATAGACGTAACCACTGCAGGTATAATAGCGAATAATGGAATTGGTGTGTGGGCTACGCAAAATAACGGGGATCCAACGGTGCCCGTATCTTATACGATCAATAATGTAGCACAGATCCTGGCTATCAATCCATCTGCTCCGGTAAAGGAAACTATTTTTACAGCCAGCGGTCATGATGCATGGACCAAAACCTACGATCCTGCTTTTACAGAAAACGGTATGAATGTTTATGAATGGATGCTTCAATATCAACGGGGTACTACAACAAGTCTTCCACCTATCGCCAATGCCGGTTCGGATACCACGATCGTTCTGCCTGCCAATTCGGTTCAACTGAATGGAAATAGATCTACGGCTCCAGGGGGAACCATAGCCAGTTATAAATGGACTAAAATTTCGGGTCCGTCACAATATACTTTTAGCGATTCAACTATCGTCAATCCAGTTGTCAGTAACCTGATCGCCGGACTCTATACTTTCAGATTAACAGTTGTAAACAATAAAGGAACATCTGCCATTGATGATATCAACATCACAGTAAATTCAAACGGTGGCTATGTGAATATTCCGGGGAAAATTGAAGCAGAAAACTATAGCGCCATGAGCGGAATAAAGACGCAGCCAACTTCCGATGTGGGGGGAGGATCAAACGTTGATTACATCAATAACGGAGACTGGTTGGACTACAATATTACAGTCGCCAGCACAGGTAATTATTCAGTCGCGTTCAGAGTAGCTTCTACTTTTGCAGGTTCTCAAATAGAATTAAAAAAATCTGACGGCACCCTGTTAACCACGGTAGCGGTACCCAATACCGGTGCCTGGCAAACCTGGACCACTGTTACAACTACCGTCTCTCTAACGTCTGGCAGCCAAACCATACAACTACTTGCCATCGTGCCCGCTGGACTTCCATTTGGATTTAATCTGAACTGGTTGCAATTTACTACCACTACTACTACAACTACACCTACAAGTGGATACTTACCAGTTCCAGGCAAGGTTGAAGCAGAGGATTATGAAGCAATGAGTGGTGTACAAACACAAAACACTAATGATGCCGGTGCAGGACTTAACGTTGATTATATAAATAATGGCGATTGGATGGATTACAATCTGTCCGTGTCCAGTGCCGGTAATTATTCAGTGGGATTTCGTGTCGCAGCGCCTGCAGCAGGTTCGCAAATTCAACTGAAAAAATCAGACGGAACGGTGCTTACCACAATAAATATTCCTGCAACTGGTGGATGGCAAACCTGGACCACAGTGACAGCAAATCTAACATTGGCTTCAGGAAATCAAACCCTGCGCTTACAAGCCGTCGTACCCGGAACAGGGTTTGGATTTAATGTGAATTGGATGCAGTTCGCTACGGTTGGAAGCAGCGTTGCAGCCAGTGTAGCCACTTCCGCATCACCCTATATTAATGTAAATGTATACGGAGGATCAAATCCATATAACAATAGCGAATGGAATAATTGGAATATTGGATCGCAGCAGGTTTCCAATGTTAGTTCGGGTATGTTCAATTATGCAGATGGTACATCTTCAACAATTTCAGCTAATCTTAGTTCCTCCGTTGCAGTAGTAGATAATGGCACCGGATATTCAGGAACGCTGGCACCTGAAGAAGTTTTAAGGTATACCAGCTATGCAGCTGGAAACCGGACATTAACATTAACTGGTCTTTCCGGAAGTAAAAAATATGATCTGGAATTGTATGCGAGCAGGGAAGAAAATGCGGGAAATTCCACCCTTTTTATTATTAATGGAATCACCCAAACTGTTTCAACATTTGATAATTTAACGCAAAAAGCTTCCTTCACCAGTCTTTCTCCCGATGCGCAGGGTAAAATAACAATTTCCATCAGTCAGACATCGGCATATAACTATTTAAATGGATTTATGTTAACGGAAGAGACGAACAGCATAACATCTTCTTCCTCCAACATCCTTTCTGCCGTTATTACCGAAGAGAGTTCACTAAACTCAAAAGAATCTTTGCAGGTTTATCCAAATCCGGTGAGAGATATGTTCGTGCTGAATTTAAATAATAGCTACAGGGGAACTGTAAATATCGTGATCTACGACGTCAATGGTTCCGTCAAGAAAGAAATCAGCGCAATAAAGGATCAGGATAGTTTCCTTAAGAATTATAACCTCGGTAATAATTTCGCATCAGGAAGTTATTTTATCAAAATTCTTATGGGTTCACAATCCAAAACAATTAAGATCCTGAAATTATAAATAAAAAACAGCTGTCAACAAGCTGCAGGAAGAGTCGCGTGTTTTGCATTCGCTATAATTAGATGACAAAGGTGAATACAAAAAACGGAGAGAAGAGCTGAGTCGGTTTTTAATCCATATCCAATATCAAATGAAAAAACTTACATCTGTTTTAGTTTTGTTATTAACGATCGGAAAGATTTCTTACAGTCAAACGATGCTGGATGTCGCTACGGGCGAGTATTCTACGCAATATGTAAAATCAGACGGAACAGTATGGGCTACTTTTAGTACTGTGTATGATGTGACCTGGACACCAACGCAGGTCTCGGGCCTTAGTAATATCGTGCAGTGTGATGGTGGCCAATATACTTCCGTATTTCTTGATAATGCCGGGAGGGTTTATAGTTCCGTTGGACAATCAAATACATCAACAGCGTATCCTACTGATAATACCGGTGCAGCTTTTTCCGGTTGTAGTAAGGCTTACGCCATGTGGAGAATGATTGTCGCTATTAAATCGGGAGAAGTCTGGTATTGGTCAGCGGCACAAGCTTCCCCGGAAGATATGTTATTGCAGTTTAGCAGTACGCTCTCTACACCGGTACCTAAACCCAGAAAATTAATTCAGCCACCGGGAAAGACGATAGTTAAATGCGTTTTCGGTTCCGGTATATCTCCATATGGATCGGGTACACTTTGGGGACTTGCTTCCGATGGTACCCTTTGGCAATGGGATCAAACACATACAACTCCCTTTCAACTTACAGGCAAACCAGGATTTCCAACCAAATGGACGGGTCAGGTTGTGGATGCAGCTTGCGGACCAGATGTAAGCATGGTTGTAACCAGTACAAATGAAGTCTGGTGCTGGGGCTTTAACGGAGGGAATTATGGCGGTCATTATAGCTGGGAAAATGCAGATATGACGAACATCGCGCCCAATATGACAGCAGCCGGTGTTACATTCCCACTCAAACAGATAATGGCCAACTATGTGTGCGTGGAGGCAATTGACAATAACAATAATAAATTTGGTATAGGGAACAATCAAACCGGTGCGCTGGGGAATGGCTACATGTCTCCGTCCTGGGCAACAAACTGGAATGGTACAAACAGTAACATATATAATTACAGTTATACGCCAACCGAAGGGCTGCAGGCAACATGGATACAATTGCCGGGTAAATGGAAAAGCATAAAAACAAATTCTTCATTTGTATTTTATACTTATGGACAGGATATGGCCGGCAACTGGTATAGCTGGGGAAGAAATAAGGGTGAATGTTTAGGGCAGGGAGAAACTTTTAAAGTTGTTGATCAGGCTAATTTTCCTGATTGGGAAGATATACCGGCACCGAGGCTCGTTAATCCAATAACTCAAACCTGGACTATTGATCCATCTGTAGTTACGTCTATGTTGAGAAAACCCATTGCAAATGCGGGGATTAATCAATATTTGGCAAATGGAACTACGTCTACAACATTATATGGTAGCGGGTCACATCAGCAACAGCCCACCAATGCGCTGACGATTACAATGACAAATCAGTGGACTTTGAGAAGTGGTCCCAATACACCAACGATCACTAATCCCAGTTCTCAAAACACAACTGTTACAGGACTTACCGGTGGAACTTATGTATTCAGAAATACAGTTACCAATAGCAAAGGCGCAAGCGATTTTCAGGAAGTAACCGTTGTAATTCCGGGAGCGACAAATATAAACCCCATAGCGAATGCCGGTCCTGATCAGGTGATTACTTTGCCAACAAATACCGCAAATTTGAACGGATCGGCTTCCAGCGATCCGGATGGAACAATTTCATCATACGCATGGAGCCAGGTGTCTGGGCCTTCAACAGCATCCATTACGAGTGCTGCAAATGCAACAACGTCAGTTTCCGGCTTACAACAGGGAGTATACGTATTTGTTTTGAAGGTGACTGATAATGGCGGGGCAACTAGCAGTGATTCTGTCAAAATAACGGTTAATCCGGCACTGGCAAACCAGCCCCCTGTAGCGAATGCGGCGGCGGATACAGTCATTAATGGATACTTACCAGTTCCAGGCAAGGTTGAAGCAGAGGATTATGAAGCAATGAGTGGTGTACAAACACAAAACACTAATGATGCCGGTGCAGGACTTAACGTTGATTATATAAATAATGGCGATTGGATGGATTACAATCTGTCCGTGTCCAGTGCTGGTAATTATTCAGTGGGATTTCGTGTCGCAGCGCCTGCAGCAGGTTCGCAAATTCAACTGAAAAAATCAGACGGAACGGTGCTTACCACAATAAATATTCCTGCAACTGGTGGATGGCAAACCTGGACCACAGTGACAGCAAATCTAACATTGGCTTCAGGAAATCAAACCCTGCGCTTACAAGCCGTCGTACCCGGAACAGGGTTTGGATTTAATGTGAATTGGATGCAGTTCGCTACGGTTGGAAGCAGCGTTGCAGCCAGTGTAGCCACTTCCGCATCACCCTATATTAATGTAAATGTATACGGAGGATCAAATCCATATAACAATAGCGAATGGAATAATTGGAATATTGGATCGCAGCAGGTTTCCAATGTTAGTTCGGGTATGTTCAATTATGCAGATGGTACATCTTCAACAATTTCAGCTAATCTTAGTTCCTCCGTTGCAGTAGTAGATAATGGCACCGGATATTCAGGAACGCTGGCACCTGAAGAAGTTTTAAGGTATACCAGCTATGCAGCTGGAAACCGGACATTAACATTAACTGGTCTTTCCGGAAGTAAAAAATATGATCTGGAATTGTATGCGAGCAGGGAAGAAAATGCGGGAAATTCCACCCTTTTTATTATTAATGGAATCACCCAAACTGTTTCAACATTTGATAATTTAACGCAAAAAGCTTCCTTCACCAGTCTTTCTCCCGATGCGCAGGGTAAAATAACAATTTCCATCAGTCAGACATCGGCATATAACTATTTAAATGGATTTATGTTAACGGAAGAGACGAACAGCATAACATCTTCTTCCTCCAACATCCTTTCTGCCGTTATTACCGAAGAGAGTTCACTAAACTCAAAAGAATCTTTGCAGGTTTATCCAAATCCGGTGAGAGATATGTTCGTGCTAAATTTAAATAATAGCTACAGGGGAACTGTAAATATCGTGATCTACGACGTCAATGGTTCCGTCAAGAAAGAAATCAGCGCAATAAAGGATCAGGATAGTTTCCTTAAAAATTATAACCTCGGTAATAATTTCGCATCAGGAAGTTATTTTATCAAAATTCTTATGGGTTCACAATCCAAAACAATTAAAATTTTAAAATTATAAAATGAATAGCCGTTATCAATAAGCCACTATTGCAATTCTTGATATGGAAAAAAGAGTGGCTTATTGATAATTTATTGCCTGAGGCGCGCAATCATTTTCTCTATCTCCTCTCTATCTGCCATTTCAATGAATTGATTTTCTAACATGGAAGGTTGTATAAATTCCATATATGATTTTCTCACTTTTTCTGGCAGAGCTGTGAAATTCAGTTGCGCCTGTTTCCATTTTAAGGTCATAAATATTACCCGCCCTGACGCCTGATCCTGGCATGATATGTATGCGTCCATCGGCCTGTTTTACCAAATCACTGATCAAAGGGGCACCAAGGACAGCGGTAGGTTGCTGACCGGATGTTAGAATTCTTTCGAAACCAAGATCGATGATGACCTCCAACGCTTCAAAAGGATTTCGCGTCCAGTCAAATGCCCTGTGAAATGTAACCCCCATGGGATACGCTTTTTCTATCAGTCTTGCAGAAGAAGCTGCATCAATCCGACCATCCGGTAGTAACATTCCGAATACAACACCATTACAGCCTGCCATTTTACAGGCCACCACTTCATGCATCATTACGTCAAATTCTTCTGAAGAATAAAGAAAATCACCGCCTCGTATTCGAATGATGGGATAGAGTTCAATGTCAGTTTTTTTTCTTACGGCTTTTATTAGGCCAATACCGGGCGTAGTTCCACCAGCAGCGGGATCTGCACAAAGCTCGATCCTGTCAGCACCTGCATCTGAAGCGATGATCGCTGATTCGAGATTAAAACAACAAATTTCAAGTGTGTCCGATTTCATTAGCTAAACCAGCTTTCTGATGCGTAAATTTTTTCTTCAGCAGCAGAACGTACGGCATACGTAAATCCTTTTTGTATACAAAATGCGCCATAAGTACCGTCTTTTTTCATGGCGAGAAAGCCAACCTGCAGGGTTTTCGCTTTCTCTACATTTCTCATTACAATTCTTTCCACCGCTTTTCGACATGCATCACGCGGAGAAAATCCCTGGCGCATAAATTCTACCACCAGATGTGATCCTACGATACGGATAACTTCTTCGCCCACTCCGGTTGAAGTAGCGGAACCGATTTCGTTGTCTACGAAAAGTCCCGCACCGATAATTGGTGAATCTCCCACCCTTCCATGTATTTTAAAAGCCATCCCGCTGGTAGTACACGCACCACTCAGATTCCCTTTGTAATCCATTGCCAGCATGCCGATGGTATCGTGATTGGATGGGCCACCCGGACTAAGCACTTTGTCCTTGCCATATTTTTTGTTTTCAACATTGATTATCGGTTCGTATTTGGATGTCTGCAACCAGTCTTTCCAGATTTTTTCACTTTCCGGAGTTAACAAGTTTTCCTTTTTAAATCCATTTTCCAAAGCAAATTGCAACGCTCCATCACCGGCCAGTACAATATGCGGTGTTTTCTCCATTACCAGCCTTGCTACGGAAATCGGATGAACAATATGTTCGAGAAACATTACAGATCCACAATTACTGTTCTCGTCCATAATACAGGCGTCCAGTGTTACGTGCCCATCCCGATCGGGTAGCCCGCCATATCCTACAGAATGATTTTCCGGATCAGATTCAGGAATCTTGACACCCGCTTCAACAGCATCCAGTGCGCTGCCTTGCTTGTTAAGCACTTCCCAGGCGCTAGCATTGGCAGCTTTCCCAAAATCCCAGGTCGAAATTACGACAGGCTTGTTCAGCACTGGACCATTTCTCGCAGCCAAAGCGCGGGTTTTAAGAAAGAATCCGGAAGAAGCAAGTATAGACGACCCAAGAAATTTCCTTCTGTTGAACATATCAAATTTAATTAGGATACAATTTAGTGTATTAGTTTTAGGCATGACTCTTTTCACAAGATGAAAAATATCAAATTGCCGAAAGTGTTATATAGAAAGAGTAAATAGTAAATTTAATTTATAAAAACTGTTCATATTAATTACATTCAGTTACCTTTTTACATTAGTATAAGTATATTATGAATATTCAGAAATATTATTTCGTTGGTCTTTTTATGATTGGTAGTATGGTAGCGTCGTCCCAATCCTTGAATCAGGATAGTATCTGGTTTCGCGAACACTACTACAAAATAGAAAAATCCATTCCGATGCGTGACGGTGTAAAACTTTTTACATCCGTTTACGCACCGAAGGACAGTACTGAAAAACATCCGATGCTGATGGTGAGAACTCCATATAGTTGTGCGCCATATGGACCTGATAAGTTTGGATCTCTGCAGGATACTTATATTTTAAATTATTTGAAAGAAGGATACATTTTTGTGACACAGGATGTGCGGGGCAGGTGGATGAGTGAAGGAAAATTTGTTGATGTCTGCCCCTTCATACAAAATAAAAAGACGGGCGATGTGGACGAATCTACGGATGCTTATGATGCAATCGACTGGCTTGTGAAAAATGTTGCCGGTAATAATGGAAATGTTGGAATACTGGGCACATCTTATCCGGGATTTTATGCCGGCATGGCTGCGGCGTCGGGACATCCTGCGTTAAAAGCCGTTAGTCCCCAGGCACCAGTAACTGATTGGTTCATCGGAGATGATTTTCATCATAACGGGGCCTTCTTTTATATGGATGCATTTGATTTTTATGTAGGAAATGGATTCGGTAGGCCCCATCTGCAACCACGAAGTGTAGAAACTTCCATGCCTGATCCATATTCAAGTAAAGACAACTACAAGTTCTATTTGGAGCAGGGCGCAGACAAAAATTTATTAAAATTTACAGGCGATAGTATTGCCTTTTACAGGGAAATGTATAACCATCCAAATTATGATGACTGGTGGCAGGCAAGAAATGCACGTGTCGCACAATATCATATTAAACCGGCGATGCTCGTCGTTGGGGGATTATTCGATGCGGAAGATTGTTTTGGAGCCTGGAATCTATACAAAGCGATTAAGAAACAAAGTACGGAAACGAATGCAAAACTGGTCATGGGTCCTTGGTATCATGGCCAATGGGGAAGCAATGATGGCACACATCTTGGAAATATAGATTTCGCAGCAAATACTTCTCTCTTTTATCAAAATGAAATTGAAATTCCCTTTTTCGATTATTATCTGAAGGGTAAAAAAGATGCACATATAGCAGGGGCGACTATATTTTTTACCGGAGAAAATTCCTGGAGAAAATTTGACTCCTGGCCCACGGATCTTGCTAAGGAGAAGAAAATATATTTGCAGGAGAATCATGGCCTTTCGGAAGAAATTCCCGAAAAAGAATCTTCTTACGATGAATATATAAGCGATCCGGCGCATCCGGTACCTTATACCGAAGATGTCCATTTCAATAGAACCCGTGATTACATGACAGATGATCAGCGGTTCGCGAGTCGAAGAACAGACGTGCTTACTTATCAGAGCGTAGTTTTACGGGAGGATTTTACGATCGGAGGGCCCGTGATCGCAGATTTAAGAACAAGTATCAGCACAACAGATGCGGATTTTGTAGTGAAAATCATCGATGTTTTCCCAGATACAATGTCTTATACCAGAGTAGATATATATGCTGTAAATGAAGGCGAGAAAAAATATCCAATGGGCGGCTATCAAATGCTTGTCAGAGGAGAAATATTCCGGGGTAAATATAGAAACAGCTATGAAAAACCCACTCCTTTCCAGCCAGGAAAAGAGGAAACGGTGCGATTCTCTCTTACAGATGTTGCACACACATTCAAAAAAGGTCACAGGATAATGATCCAGATTCAGAGCAGCTGGTTCCCATTGTCAGACAGAAATCCGCAAAAGTTCACAGATATCTATACTTGTGATGATACTGATTTTCAAAAATCAGCGATCCGTATTCTGCATGATAAAAAAAATGCATCCTGCATAGTACTTCCAGTCATTTCCGGAGGGTTAAAATAACTGCAAAAATGGTTAGAATAAATATTTCCGAATGCGAAACCTGATAATTAATTTAGTGCATACTAGCCCTTCAATAAGATGTAATAGCCTGGCATGGAATCTTCAAGTAAAAAATCGCAATCACTGGAGGTATGGCTGCATGAAGTACAGTCATATATTTATAAAGTAACATCGGCGCATATGAAACATGCCGGTTTTCAATTCGATCGTGCCGACTATAGTTTCAAAAGAAAAAATAAAAAAAGTCAGGACGAACTCTCCATAATATTTCTCAGTCAATTTCCGGTAACATACAGGGTGGGTATTCAACTTGAAATCAGGCATCCTGAAATCAGGCAGATCAAGGCAACTTACATGGAGCAAATCCTTATGAAGGAATCTAATCTCTGCAGTATTATTTTATATTTAAAAGATTTCCCTTCCAAAGATCCGATGCGGGAATCGGTGAAAGATTATTCGATATATAACTATAAGGATTTGTTTATGGTAGGCGACTGGCTGGCGCAAACTATGCAATATGATCTTGTTCCCTTATGTAATCAGCTGAGCAGTATCCAGCATATGGATAGCTTTTTTGAATCAAAACCAAACTGGTCGCTCGACACGCACAGTGGCGGAAATCTTTGTACAGATCTGATAGTTGCAAAGTTGAACAAAAAAAGAAATGTTCATAAAACATACCAGCAAATGATGCAGGGACTGCAGCTAAAAATAGAAAACCGGTTAATGAGCCCGGAAAGTCGGCAATTGCTTTCGCTTTGTTACGAAACGATTTGTTAGGCTATCTTTCTCTTTGATCCACACTCCCACACTCCCACACTTCCATACTCCCATACTGGTTTTTCCCCTATTTTCGCAGATAATTTTAAAAAACAGACTGCAATATGAAAATGGTTGACGCTTTCGAAAAGATTCCATTGGAAATTTATCCGGATGCAACTGCTGGTTCCGCATTTGTTGCGAAAAAAATCGCGACACTGATAAGAGAAAAAGAAAAAAATAAACAACGCTGTGTGTTGGGTCTGTCTACGGGAAAATCCCCGCTGAAGTTGTACGCCGAATTGATCAGAATGCATCGGGAAGAAGGTCTTAGTTTCAAAAATGTGGTTGCTTTTAATCTGGATGAATATTATCCAATAGAGAAAAAAGCACCGCAGAGTTACTATCGTTTCATGAAGGAAAATCTTTTCGACCACATAGACATAGATCCAAAGAATTGTCATATCCCCAATGGAGAGTTGCCCAGAAGTGCCATGAAGGCATATTGTAATGATTATGAACAGGCGATCGTTGACGCCGGAGGAATTGATTTGCAAATACTCGGCATTGGATCTAACGGACATATCGGATTCAACGAACCCGGATCCAGCCGTTACTCCAAAACACGGGTTACCCCTCTCGAAAATTCAACGCGCCTCTCAAATGCAGGCGATTTTGAGAGCGTAACACAGGTGCCCCGTTTATCCGTGACCATGGGCATCAGTACAATTCTGAGAAGTCGCTCCATTATACTATTAGCATGGGGTGCGAATAAATCTACAGCAGTTCAAAAATCGCTGGAAGGTTCGTCCACTGAGGAAATTCCAGCTTCTTTATTACAAGAGCATGAAAATACATTGTTTGTCGTCGATGCGGCTGCCGCGTCTGAACTAATAAGATTCAAAGCACCATGGCTTACCGGAGATTGTACCTGGGATGCCGATACCTTACGAAAGGCAGTTGTTGGCGTCGCACTTAAGTTGGGAAAACCCATTCTGAGTCTTACAGATAAAGACTATAATGACTACGGACTAAGTGATCTGCTGGCAGTAAAAGGAGATGCATATGAAATCAATCTGGAGGTATTTTATATGTTACGCGACAGTATAACAGGATGGCCTGGTGGAAAAAATCAGGTATTGCCAAATGCCCCTGAAAGAATGATTCCATATCCTAAAAGATGTTTGATTTTTTCCCCGCATCCTGACGATGATATTATTTCTATGGGTGGCACCTTTATGCGATTGCACGATCAGGGTCATGAAGTGCATGTTGGTTATCAGACATCGGGAAATATTGCTGTAACAGACGAATTTGTAACGAGGTTTATAGATTTTGCCGTTGGTTTTGAAACACTGTTTGGTATTGACAACAAGCGTTCCAAAGAAATTTTAGCCAGCGCCAAAACATTTCTGAAAGAAAAAAAGAATACAGATGTTGACTCCCCCGAGATAAGAAATGTAAAAGGGCTGATTCGCCGCAGTGAGGCCAGTGCTACCTGCAGGTATGTGGGTATTCCGGATAGTGGTATTCATTTTCTTAATCTTCCATTTTATGAAACGGGAACTATTCATAAGAACCCGATGAGCGAAAAGGATATTCAGATAACCATCGATCTCCTCCAGAAAATAAAACCTCACCAGGTGTTTTGTGCTGGTGACCTCGCCGACCCACACGGAACCCATAAAGTCTGTCTCGAAATTGTATTCGAATCCCTGAAACGGCTGAAAGAAAAAGGCGAGCCATGGGTTAATGACTGCTGGATATGGTTGTATAAAGGTGCCTGGCAGGAATGGGATGTAAGCGAGATTGAAATGGCTATTCCTATGAGCCCCGATCAGGTACTTAAAAAACGTTTTGGCATTTTTATTCATCAATCGCAGAAAGATATGGTTCCCTTCCAGGGATCCGACAGTCGTGAATTTTGGCAAAGAGCCGAGGACAGGAATGCGAATACCGCCAGTTTATACGCACAACTTGGACTTACAAAATACGCGGCGATGGAGGCGTTTAAGCGCTGGCATTTATAAGCTTAAAGCAGAAAGCTAAACGCTCAACGCAAAAAGTCGGAGTCTTGAAAAAGTCTGAATAGTGAAATATTGGATTGATATAAATCAATTTATTTAAAAAAAATATTTTTTGCAGGAAGAAAATGAGAAATCTGAACTCGTATCTTTTATGGAAGTCAAAGAAAAAAAGGCGTTAAGCCTTCGGCCTTCAGCCTTGAGCTTAACATGGTCTTCCGCATGGAAACTTTCCTCTTTCAGGTGGAAATTCTGGATTGGTATGACGATTTTTGTAGGAATTCTCGTGGCGCTGCCCTTTTTTTTCAACACCATAGAGGACCGGAACGGACGAATGATTGAGGATGCATTTTTGAATTGGATTCAACCCCGCAATGTTTCGGTAGCAGTGTTTTTTTTGATCTGGTCCTCCTGCCTTATTTTGATTATTAGGATCTATCGCGACCCAATGATGTTGTTGATGATGTTATGGGCTTACAATGGCGTAACACTCGTAAGAATGGCTAGTATCAGCCTGATTTCGTTGAATCCTCCCAAGGGCCTGATACCCCTTATGGACCCCATAACAAATCAGTTTTACGGTCAACGTTACATTACCCATGACCTGTTTTTTTCTGGCCATACCACCACCGTTTTTCTTATTTTTCTTTGTTTAAAAAACAAATACGACCGGATTTATGCCCTTTTTGCGTCGATTTTATTGGCTTTTTTACTACTTGTTCAACATGTACATTATACCATCGATGTGCTGGGAGCACCGGTTTTTACATACGCCGTTTATAGACTGGCACTGGTTTTCACAAAACCTGAACGAAGCGCTGATTTTCCAGTATCTGGAAAAGGTTAAAGTGGGTAAAATGGGATACCAAGGGCTGCTTTTGAGCGTTTTAAAGATCCCCGGACCAAGCCCCGGGGTCAAGAAGATTTAAAACATGGCTGGTTAATAGCACTTTATTCATTAATTTTGCCAATAATAAAAAATCGTAATTATTTTTAAGTTAATTTCATCCTGTATAAAATTGGGTTATAAGCAGCCGGTTTTTGCTGCTAAAGACTTAAATGCTACCACGATATGAAAAAATTAGTATGCCCTGAATTCTTTCTAGGTGATAAGGTAACCCCGGAGCAAGCAAACTTTTTCCATAAAAATGGGGTAATCATATTTCGCAATGTCCTAAAACCTGAAACCGTTGCTTTTTTTATCCAGGAATTGAACCGGATTGAAAAACAATTGCTGGATGAAGGCGTGGATAAAATCAATGGCGTTCCACTCAAATTTGGGAAGGACCACAATGGTCAGACGATCATACAACGGTTGTGCTTTTTATCGAATTACAGTACGACTTTTCATGAGTTCCTTCAGGATCCACGGTTAGTGGCATTACTTGAGCTCCTTGCACCATATGAAGGTCGAATCGCAGAAAATGAGAAAGATGGGTTGATTCTGAACCACTATGTACGTACCCCGGAAAGCAAATTCTCCCAGATGGGATGGCATACTGACAGCCCAAGAGATTTGTTCCTTGGCCAGAAGATCATGCCGATGCTGAACGTAGGTATCCACCTGGATAACGTTCCTTTTGAGGCGGGTGGTTTACGGGTTCTTCCTGGAACACATACTCAAGGTGTTTTACGATTACTTTTTAAGAAAAAATACTTCATAGATAATAATCCCGACGCCCGGGAAATTGGATTCGATATCAATGCGGGTGATCTGACTGTTCATGACGGTCGCATCTGGCATCGCGCACAGCAGTCTCCTTATGTAGGAGAAGCCAGTCGCCGCCGCGTTATGTACGTCCCTATCATTACAGGTAAGTACATGCCCAAAGATGAAAACAGTAAGACCCCTTTCTACCATCGTTTCGCATCCAAAGTTCAGAACTAAGGATTCCAGGAACTTAAATTAATCAAAATGCCTTTTGCACTCATTACAGGAGGAAGCAAAGGAATCGGGAAAGCTATTGCGGAAATTCTTGCATCAAAGGGTTTTGACCTTTTGCTCGTTGCACGTTCTGCAGAATTACTCGAAACAGTTTCTTCTGAAATTCACGCCAGTACAAAACGTACCTGCCGTTGGTTAGCAATTGATCTTTCATTGGGTAAAGCTGCTGAAGAAGTACACGACTGGTGTGTACAAAACAATTTCGAAATTTCTATTCTCGTCAACAACGCAGGGTACGGTTTAAGCGGTGGTTTTGAAAAATATCTGGCAAATGATCACGCGGAAATGCTTCAGGTAAATATTATTACGCTTACAAAACTCACTCGGTTATTTCTGCCGGCATTGCAACGGCAGCCCACAGCTTATATTTTGAATATCGGAAGTACTGCCTCTTATCAGGCAGTGCCGATGTTATCGGCCTACGCGGCATCGAAGTCATATGTATTGAATTTTAGCAGAGGCCTGAATCAGGAACTTAAGGGAACACATGTTTCAGTAACCTGTGTATGCCCCGGACCCACAGACACAAATTTTGTCAATCGTGCGCAAGTCGGACCAAAAGGTCAGAAAGCCGCCGAGCGATTTAACATGACTCCGCAAAAAGTAGCAGAAATAGCGGTGGATAGTCTTTTCCGAAAAAAACCAGAAGTCATTACAGGCGCGGCTAATAAACTCAGTGCTTTTTTTGCCTGGTTGCTTCCCAAAACACTCGTAGAAAGAATTGCAAAAAAATTATACGATTAAGTTCCGCATTTAAAATTGTTTGCTTTGAAAAACCCGGCACTGCGAAATATAATTTGTGATAAATATATTTTTCTACTCCTGTGTTTGTCAGTCTTCAAGTTTTCGGAAGCTCAATCCGATAAATTAAGCATTCGCACAGGCGCAGATCAAACTGAAAAATATTTCCCATTGTTGAAAGGAAAAAGAATTGCCGTAGTTGCAAATCCAACCTCACAAATAGCGGGTGTATCTCTCGTCGATAGCTTGTTGCATGCTGGTATTCGGGTGGTAAAAGTATTCGGGCCCGAACATGGCTTTCGTGGTAATGCCAGCAACGGGGCAATTGTAACGGATAGTTTTGACCCCATAACAGGCATTCCAATTGTATCGTTGTATGGAAAAAAATCCATGCCCTCAAAAGAGGATATGGCAGATGTAGATATACTTGTATTTGATATCCAGGACGTAGGCGCACGTTTCTTCACTTACATCATTACGCTGCAACGTGTAATGCAGTCCTGTGTGAACTTCGGTAAACCCTTGCTGATCCTTGACCGCCCCAATCCCAATGGATATTTCGTGGATGGCCCTGTTCTGGAGGATTCATTACGCTCCGGCGTTGGACTTCAGCCTATTCCTATCGTTCATGGAATGACAATAGCCGAACTGGCAACCATGATCAACGGAGAAGGTTGGCTATTGAATAAAGCGTTGTGCGATGTACAATATATCAAAGTAGAGAATTACACACACGCATCGAAATATATTTTACCCATCCCCCCTTCTCCCAATCTGAATACGACCCAATCAATTATGTTATATCCCAGTCTTTGTCTTTTTGAAGGGACCGTAGTCAGCATTGGCAGAGGAACACATCGTCCGTTTACAATGATAGGCGCACCCTCTTTTTCAGGGACTTATATTTTTACTTTCAAGCCTGAATCCATTCCGGGAATGAGCGAACATCCTTTGTATCAGGATTCTCTTTGTTTTGGAATTGATTTATCAAACTACAATTTGGAAGAGTTAAGGGGGAAAAAACAAATTAATCTTCAATGGTTAATTACAGCATACAAAGCGTTTCCTAAAAAAGAAATATTTTTTGACGCATCACAAAGCAAACAGATAGGAAATTTTGATAAACTGGCCGGCGTGTCCACTTTGCGAAAACAAATTATCGCGGGAACTTCTGAGCAGGAAATTCGAAAGAGCTGGGAGCCGGCACTTTCCAATTTCAAACACTTAAGGAATAAATACCTGTTGTATCCCTGACATGGAAGATCATTCAGCTTTGGGCTTTAAGCCATAGGCTTTATGCTTTGCGCAGAATAGCTTAAATTTAACGACTAAAAAAAATCAGTTATGTCAAATCATGAGTTATCCAGACGGGATTTTATCCAGACTGCCGGAAAAGCGAGCGTAGTGGCAGGTTTGTCGGGTTCTGTTCTCACTGCATTTGCAAAATCCGACTCATTGGATCAACATAAGAAGGCGATTCCGGATCCGGTGCCATATAAACAGCAACCACTTCCCTATGCTTATGCAGCGTTGGAACCGGCGATTGACGCTATGACTATGGAAATACATTACACCAAACACGCTGCGACTTACGCAAAAAATCTGGCGGAAGCAGTAGATGCGGAAAAAGTAGACACTTCAAAGACAACATTGGAGGATCTGTTAGGTTCTATCTCCAGGTACTCTACAAAAATGAGGAATAATGCCGGTGGACATTATAACCATTCATTATTTTGGCAACTGATGACCTCACCCGGGAAATCAACAGCCCCCTCTGCAGCATTGATGAGTTCCATACAAAGAGATTTTGGTTCACTCGATGCGTTGAAAACGAAATTTAATGATGCTGGCAAAGCAAGGTTTGGAAGCGGATGGGCCTGGGTCATTGTAAAAAAGGATGGCAAGCTGGATGTAGTTTCAACACCCAATCAGGATAATCCTTTAATGGATATTAGTGATGTAAAAGGGCAGCCATTATTTGGTCTTGATGTTTGGGAACACGCTTACTATCTGAAATATCAAAACAAAAGACCAGACTATATTACTGCATGGTGGTCAGTCATCAATTGGGACTATATAAACAACCGCTATTCGACACTCGGATAAGCAATTTCTATCAACCAGAATTTCAATATTTTTTTAAACTGTTTATTTCCTTTTATTATGTCAAAAACTAAAGCATTCGCTGCACATGATGCGAAAGGTCATCTGGAACCGTGGAGTTTGGAACGTCGTGATACCGGAGCAAAAGATGTAGAAATTGAAATTTTGTATTGCGGGGTTTGTCATTCTGACCTGCATCAGATTCGCAACGAATGGGGCAATTCAATTTTTCCAATGGTTCCCGGTCATGAGATCGTTGGCAGAATAACCAAAGTGGGTAGTGCGGTTAAAAAATTTAAAGTTGGAGAACTTGCAGGCATCGGATGTCTGGTAGATTCCTGCCGCGAATGTGAAAACTGTAAGGAAGGTCTCCAACAGTATTGCCTCAATGGCAGCTCTCCAACATATAATGGGACGGAGCAGGATAAAAAGACGCTGACATATGGAGGATATTCGAAATCAATTGTAGCGAATGAAGATTTCGTGTTGCATATCTCCGATAAACTTCCATTGCAAAATGTAGCCCCATTGCTTTGTGCGGGCATCACCACCTACTCACCACTGAGACATTGGAAGGTTGGTAAAGGACATAAAATGGCAGTTCTGGGCCTTGGCGGATTGGGACATATGGCTGTGAAATTTGGCGTCTCTTTTGGTGCCGAAGTAACCGTATTAAGCACCTCTCCTTCGAAAAGAGAAGACGCAAAAGCCTTAGGTGCACATAAGTTTGTATTAACCAAAGATCCTGATCAATTAAAACAGGTACAGGGTTACTTTGATTTCATTATCGACACGGTATCTGCCCCGCATGATTATAACCTGTTTCTGGGTTTACTAAAAACTAATGGTGTACAAATCTGCGTAGGCGCACCACCTACTCCGGCCGAGATCATTGGATTCAATCTCATTCTCGGAAGAAGGAGTCTGGCGGGTTCGTTAATTGGCGGTTTACCTGAAACACAGGAGATGCTTGACTACTGTGCAAAACACCAAATCGTTTCCGATATAGAACTGATCAATATTCAGGATGTGGAGAAATCATACGACAGGATGTTGAAAGGCGATGTCAAATACCGTTTTGTGATAGATCTTGCATCACTATGATTGGGTTTCAATCCCATCGTGAAGCGGATCGCATCCTGACTGAAGGTATTGGCACAAAGAGAAAACGCTGCGAGTACCGCGATGATTTTTTTCAACTGGATTTTTTTACATTTTAAAAATTAAAGAGAAATCCAATACCGATTACATTGGACTTTGAAAGATCCAGCGTTTTCATGTAAGAAAATCTGAGTTCCAGATTATGACTTCCGTGCCCTACACCCATTCGTGCTCCTATATTACCTGCGGGTCCGAAACCAGATGTTTTAGAAGTATAGTCCTCATCATATTGATCCGTAGCTGTATATTGATTTGTATGATATCCGAAACCCACACCTCCAAAGAATCCAAATTTATCTTCGGCTTCTTTCGTTGATCCCGCTCCATAGTTATAGTTGATCATTAATGGAACGTCCAACATTAATCCGAGTGAATTATCTTCCGGATACTGACTGTTATATGATCCGGAAAATCCAAAACTTATGGGAAGACCGATGGTGAATGAGCTGTTTTCAGTTTCCATGAAACTCACTCTGGGCGAATACATAATTGCTCCAACAGGATCGGCAGAAGATCCGGCAGACGATTGCAGTACTACATTGATACCAACACCCTGCATAAATGTTTGGGAGAAAGCGAAGTTGGACAGGCATAATACGATTGCTGAAAAAATCAATTTTTTCATAATTGGCTGTTTTGGGTTAAAAGTAAAAACGTGTTGCTATTGTTGTTTATTGCTGTGTTTGGAGTGATTCCCGAAGGAAAATATCAGCACCGGACTGACAGGTAAGGGTTTACACTTACCTTTTATTCACAATAGCTTTTTCAATACTGCGGTCGGGAATCAGCCATCGCGTGGCAACCACGCAAAAAAGAATGGCGGAGAATAATGTATTGTAGTAAGCGACGAGGATGGAGAGCAGATAACAGAATATGGAGAAGACACCCTTTCGTCTTACGCAGGCGAAGGCATCCTTCAATTTGTCGTCGTATTTTGTAACTCTTTCTATACAAACCTGGAGTATGGTAAATGCGATACCGCAAATGAGTAAAAGCACGGCGTAAAGTATAACTGTGTTTTGTGCATAGTGATTCTCACCCATCCAGCCAGTGGCAAAAGGGATTAGAGATAACCAGAAAAGTAAGTTCATATTTGACCAGATGATGGCAGCATTTGTATGGGAAACGGCCCCAATGAGCACATGATGATTACCCCAGTATATTCCCACAAAAATGAAGCTCAACAGATAACTTGAAAAAACAGGCAACTGTCCCAGCAAAGCAGCCCAACTCGTATCGTGCGGTGTTTTAATCTCCAAAACCATAATTGTAATAATGATTGCCAGAACACCATCACTAAAAGCTTCAAGTCTGGCTTTGCCCATTGTTAGTATAAAGTTTTTTTGAAGATAATTAAAAGAACATTACTCCGAAAAAGTTCTCTGACGTTTCTATTAAATGAACTTAATTTTGAAGCAAATAAAATGTATTTATATGATCGACGCTTCCATGATTACGACCAGTATAACACTGGAGGGTTACCAGATTTCAAAAAATTTAGGTGTTGTACGAGGTATTACCGTACGATCCAGAAGTCTCCTGGGAAATATGGCGGGTGGATTACAAACAATTTTTGGTGGGCAGATATCTATCTATGTGAGCTTGTGTGAAAAAACCCGGGAAGAAGCCTTCCAGCTAATGATTCAGCATGCAGAAGATATGGGTGCAAACGCCATTATTAATATGCGTTACGATGCCAACGAAGTAATGAATGGAGTAACTGAAGTGCTGGCTTATGGAACTGCCGTTCGGGTAGATAAAAAATGAAAATTATAATTTCTTAAAACTACACCTCCTGTTCGGCAATAGCCGGTTGAAATTGTACAGATGCTTCCTGAATCCAGGCCGGAAGATTTTTTTCCTGCACCGTCCAGTTTTTGTCTTCCAGTATCATGTTAATATAATAGCGGTTTCCTCTGTCATCGCTCACGTCAATATGATAAACAGGTCCCCCTATTCCATTACTCTTTCTGAAATTAAATTCTCTCAATCTTCCTTCAGCTTTTATTAATTTCGAAAACTGCACATTTTTCAAGACTGCCATATCGCAAATGTAATTCTTCCTGTATAATTATTTACGTTTAAAAACGGGATAAACGAAAGTATTTATATCATGTGGCCAGGGAGTAAAAAATATATTAACAATTAGTTTATAAAACACTGTATTTCTATCTTTTGTTTAAGGAAGAACTTTCTGAAATTTGTAAAAATGATGGTATGTCTTTCAAACTAAACGACCTGAGTCCCGAGCAGATATACAACCTTTCGAAAGATCAGGAAATGCACCCTGCTTTTGATGGTCAGAATCCATATATTGCCATCGGTCCTCATTATGAAATGCTTGCGGTCCTCAATTCAGGTGGCTTGTATCAAATGGAAATGCTCGATAAAAGAAAAACGGAAGAATTGCTGCAGCAAACTATAAAGGCTTTCAGGGATTATGCCGGTGCTTCGGGTCTCTGATAGTAAATTTTAATTCCCGTTACCAATTTTCTTAACCGGAGTTTTCTTTTCTTCCTCACCCAATAAAATTCCCCAGGGTTTAAGACTCTCTACCCTGTCGAAAATAATTTTAAGAACGGCAATCACGGGGATGGATAAAAACATGCCGGACACTCCCCAGATCATTTCTCCAAGCACAACGCCCAGTACCGTAATTAGTGGGTTTATTTTAACCTTGGAACCGACAATTCCGGGAAGCAGCACATTACTGTCGATCAGATGTGTTACGATCAACGTAATGGCCACCAACAGCAATTTGCCCGCAGTTGCCGCTGTGGCAAATGTGATTATCAGGCTGATCAGCGTAGCGGTAAATATGCCTACATAAGGAATGATATTAAAAAGACCGGTAAAAATTCCAAGCAACACACCATACTTGATTCCCAATGCCCAGAATATGATGCAGACGGCTGCTGATACCACACACATTTCAATAAACAAACCAATAATATACCTTCTTAAAATGTATTGAACCTGTTCGATGATGTCATGGACAATTGTTGAATTCTCTTCAAGAAATACTGAAATCAGAAAATTCATGATATGCCTCCGATAAGAAAGCAAAAACAACGTATAGATAAATGTAAAAACAAGAAAAAGGACAATAGAAGAAATCGAAACGATGGTAACACCCAAAACAACAGTTCCCGAGTCAAGCACTTTACCTGCAGCAGATTTTAGAAATGTTAGCTGTTTCGTGGAATTCACATGAAATTTTACGGCAATCCAGTGTTGAATACTGGCAAGTGAACTGTTTAACTGAATCTTGAATTGCGGCCAGTCTTCCGCCAGATCGCGCATTTGAACCGCAATAAAATAAATGATCGTGGAAATAAAAACGAGTAAAATCAATACAGAAACTATGGATGCAAGGCCCCTTCGGAAACGCCATTTAGTTTCCAGAAAACTCGCCAGCGGCATCAGCAAAATGGAAAAAAGACAGGAAAAAATAAGCGGACTGAGTATCTGTTTACCCTGAACAACCAGGTAGCCAATGGCTATAAGTCCTACCAATACCGAAGCCAGTTTGTGATAAAATGGAAGTTTATTAGTTTGGAATGCCATATGCTGAATTAAAAGTAGAAATTAAAATTTAAAAGACGATAGTAACCTGTCATATGAATCTATAACGCCTCATTGACTATCTTGTCCTAAATCGGTATTAAAACGGCATGATTTTTATATCGACCTATACAACGAATTGTTGATTTAATATTTCAGTGTTTTATTCCATGAAAAAAAAGAAAATCCTGTTAGCGGTTGGCATTACCCTTACAGCCCTCCTGGTTCTCCAAATCGTTCTAAAAAAGAAATCAGAAAAAAAGCGACTTTCCGTTGTTGCTGATGAGGGTTATGAAACTGCTGAAGACATCCTTTTTCCAACAAGGAAATTCCGTAGTATACTTTAAACGTTGTATGTTAATGTATTGATATTTAATTCATTACGATCTAATACGAATCATAAACTGCATATCACGTTACAAGCCGGACAGCATATCATCTGGATGTTTTCTATTATTTATCAAGTCAATATGCATACTTCTTCCTTTTATGGCGTCTGAAACAGTCCAAAACGCAAAACGCTGCTTCAACTTTCCCTTATTCTGTTAAAGAAAATGTCCTGTTTATACTTTTTAGTATAAACCGTTTCGTAAATTTGCAGCATGAAGGCAGATCTTATCCAACCTAAATCCCGGGACGCTGAAGATGAATTGAGTACGATCGAAAAAACGGTATTCAGCGACTATAAATATGGGTTTGTAACTCAAATTGAAGCGGACGAAGCGCCAAGAGGGCTGAATGAGGATGTAGTCCGATTCATCTCAGCCAAAAAGAAGGAGCCGTTATGGATGTTGGAGTGGAGATTGAAAGCATATCGACACTGGCTGACGATGAAGAATCCTTCCTGGGCCAATATCAAATACCCGCCGATAGATTATCAAAATATCATCTACTATTCAGCGCCGAAACAGAAGATTAATCCAAAGAATCTGGATGAAATCGATCCTGAATTGATAAGAACTTTTGAGAGACTTGGCATTTCACTTGAAGAGCAAAAAAGACTCACCGGCGTAGCTGTGGATGCTGTGATCGACAGCGTATCGATCGGTACTTCTTTTAAAAGCCAGCTTGCTGAATTGGGCATCATCTTTTGCTCTATGAGTGAAGCCATTCAGGAGCATCCGGAACTGATCCGTGAACATCTGGGATCTGTGGTTCCCATTACCGATAATTATTTTTCTGCGCTCAACGCAGCTGTATTTAGCGACGGCTCTTTCTGCTATATACCAAAAGGCGTGCGTTGCCCCATGGAACTGTCAACTTATTTCAGAATCAATGCGGAAAACACGGGTCAGTTTGAAAGAACACTTATTGTGGCCGAAGCAGGAAGTTATGTCAGTTATCTGGAAGGTTGCACTGCACCCATGCGCGACGAGAACCAGCTTCATGCTGCCGTCGTAGAACTGGTGGCTCTTGAAAATGCAGAAATAAAATACTCAACCGTTCAAAACTGGTATCCTGGCGATAAACAGGGGCGCGGCGGAGTATACAATTTTGTAACTAAAAGAGGTATTTGCAAAGGCCATCATTCCAAAATATCCTGGACACAGGTAGAAACAGGGTCTGCGATCACCTGGAAGTATCCAAGCGTGATATTAAAAGGTGACTACTCTACCGGAGAATTTTATTCTGTTGCTGTAACCAATAATTATCAACAGGCAGACACCGGAACCAAAATGATGCACCTCGGAAAACATACACGCAGTCGCATCGTTTCAAAGGGAATATCGGCTGGATTCAGTAACAATAGTTACAGAGGTTTGGTGCATGTAAGCAAGAATGCTGTGAATTCCAGAAATTTTTCACAATGCGACTCGCTGCTGCTGGGCGACAAATGCGGAGCACATACTTTTCCCTATATTGAAGTAAGAAACAATACTGCTGTTGTTGAACACGAAGCGACAACCTCCAAAATTGGTGAAGACCAGATTTTTTATTGTAATCAGCGGGGTATTGACACAGAAACGGCAGTGGCACTGATCATCAATGGATTTGCCAAGGAAGTCATGAATCAACTTCCAATGGAATTTGCTGTCGAAGCACAAAAACTACTGGCGATTAGCCTTGAGGGAAGTGTGGGATAAGGAAAGTGTGGGAGTATGGGAGTATGGGAGTGGAATACATTTTAATACGAACAACGGCCAACGGCCAACGAACAACAGCCAACGCACGAGACAGAGTAACAAAAATTATAAAGTAGCAATATGTTGACGATTCAGAATTTGCACGCAGGTATTGAAGGGAAAAAAATATTAAATGGTATCAATCTGGATATCCGTCCGGGAGAAGTGCATGCCATCATGGGCCCCAATGGATCCGGCAAGAGTACACTGGCGTCCGTTCTTGCGGGACGGAGCGATTACGAAGTGCTCGATGGATCAGTAGAATTTCTTGGAAAAGATCTGCTCGAATTATCTCCGGAACACAGGGCTGCGGAAGGCTTGTTTCTTGCCTTCCAGTACCCGGTAGAAATTCCGGGATTGAACACAGTGAATTTTATAAAAACCGCAGTAAACGAAGTGCGCAAATACCGCGGAGAAGCACCAATGGATGCCGTCAGCTTTCTGAAAAGAATGAAAGAAAAAATGGCACTCGTAAATATTGAACAATCCCTGCTAAGCCGCTCTTTAAATGAAGGGTTTTCAGGTGGTGAGAAAAAAAGGAATGAAATATTCCAGATGGCAATGCTTGAACCCCGTCTGGCAATCCTGGATGAAACAGATTCCGGTCTGGATATAGACGCCATCCGCATTGTTTCCCATGGCGTGAACAAACTACGTAATAAAGACAATGCCGTTTTAGTGGTTACCCACTATCAGCGTCTGCTCGACTATATTGTTCCGGATTTTGTACATGTATTATACAATGGAAGAATCGTGAAGTCCGGAACCAAAGAACTCGCACTGGAACTGGAAGAAAGAGGATATGATTTTATTAAAAATGAAAATGCAGTAGAGGCTGTATAAAAACAGCTTTCAATTAGTCATCAATGAATACGATCGCATATTTTAAGGAACGATTTGACCAGCTTCAGCCCAACGACGACCACGACAGTCTTGATAAATTGCGTGAAAAAGCATTTCAGGCTTTTTCAGACAGAGGTATTCCGGGGTCGAAACATGAAGAATGGAAATATACGAGGGTTGCGGGTTTGTTCAACAAGGAATTTCAGTTACCCGTTGATCCGCTCACCATTTCAATCACAACCGAAGATCTGAAAGCAATTCGAATGCCCGGTAGTGATCAGGCCAACGAAATGGTATTTGTAAATGGGTTTTATTCTTTTTCTCTCTCAAATATCCGCTCTGAAGGTATTCAGGTAATAGCCCTGGAAGAAGCTTCTAAAAACGACCATTGCGAACAAGTTGCAAAATGGCTGGGCGATAGTGGTCACTATCAGCGGGATGGTATCAATGCATTGAACACGGCATTTGTGCATGGTGGTGTATTTATACATGTAGGAAAAGGACAACAGCTGGAACATCCGGTATATGTTTATCATATTACAGATGCACGTTCGGTAAATATATTTTCACAACCACGCAGCCTGATGATGCTCAGTGAAATGGCACAGGCCCAGGTGGTGGAACATTACACAACGCTTGGTTCCAACGAAAGTTTTACCAACCAGGTCATGGAGATTATTGTAGAAAACGAAGCGCGACTGGAATATTATAAAATACAAAATGACGGTTCAAATACAAATCAGGTGAGTACTACTCATATCCGTCAGATTGGCAAAAGTTTTAGTCATGCAGTTACCATTTCCTTAAACGGGGGCCTGGTTCGGAATAACCTGAATGTAATTCTTGATGCAAAAAATTGTGAAGCACATCTCTACGGTCTTTATTTTCAATCAGGCCATAGCCATATAGATAACCATACCATCGTCGATAATATAAAACCCAATTGTCTTAGCAACGAGTTGTACAAGGGTATTCTGAATGATCATGCTACAGGTGTTTTCAATGGAAAGATATTTGTTCGTCAGCCTGCGCAAAAAACCAATGCATACCAGAGTAATAAAAATATTCTGCTTTCGGATACCAGCAGTGTGAATACGAAACCCCAGTTGGAGATTTTCGCAGATGATGTGAAATGCACACATGGATGTACGGTAGGCAGACTGAATGAAGAAGGTTTATTTTATTTGCAGTCGCGCGGTATTTCTGAAAAAACAGCACGTAACCTTTTGTTGAGTGCCTATGCTGCTGATATTTTAGTTCAGGTGAAACCCGAACCACTTCGTATATGGGTTGAAAAATTAATTAAGGGCCGGCTGGAAAATGATTTGTCATGAGTGTCTCACTCACCATACCAAAGGCGTTGGACATCGCTGCGATTCGTCAGGAGTTTCCTGTCCTCAACAGAAAAGTAAAGGGACGTCCGTTGATATACCTCGACAATGCGGCAACATCTCAAAAGCCACAACGTGTAATTGATGCACTGAATACTTACTACACGAATTTAAACGCCAATATTCACCGGGGAATTCACACACTGGCTGAAGAGGCAACAGCGGCATTCGAAGAAACGCGGGATGCCGTAAAGGAATTTATAGGTGCCGGCTCCAGGGAAGAAATCATTTTTACCAAAGGCACCACCGAAAGCATCAATCTGGTTGCCTATTCCTGGGGTAGAAAATATATTCAGGCAGGCGATGAAATTATTATCAGCAATATGGAACACCATTCCAATATTGTACCCTGGCAGATGTTGTGTGAAGAGAAAAATGCCATACTAAAAGTAGTTCCTGTTAACGACGCCGGCGAATTGATACTGGAAGAATACGAGAAGTTGCTGGGACCAAAAACCAAACTGGTTTCCATTGTTCAGGTATCCAATGCGCTTGGAACAGTGAATCCTGTCAAACATATGATCGCGCTTGCGCACGCCGTGGGTGCTGTATTTATGGTCGACGGCGCACAATCTACTGTACATCTCGACATTGATGTAACGGATATGGATTGTGATTTTTTTGCGTTCTCAGCCCACAAATTATACGGACCTACCGGAGTGGGTGTCTTATATGGCAGGAAAACGTTGTTAGAAGCCATGCCACCTTTTCAGGGCGGTGGTGAAATGATAAAAGAAGTTACGCTCACAAAAACGGTATTCAACGAGTTACCATACAAATTCGAAGCAGGTACTCCTAACGTGGCAGACGTGATCGCATTTAATTATGCATTGCAGTTTATCCTCTTTCATGGAAAAGAAAAAATAAGGAAGCATGAAAAGGAGCTGCTGGATTATGCTCACCAGGAACTGGAAAAAGTCCCCGGACTTCGAATTGTGGGTACTGCGAAAGAGAAAGTGAGTGTGGTTTCATTTATTATCGAAGGGGCACACCCGCAGGACATTGGCATATTACTGGATAACCGCGGGATTGCAGTGAGAACGGGTCATCATTGTGCCCAACCGCTGATGGATAGATTTTGTATTCCTGGCACAGCACGTGCCTCGTTCGCCGTGTACAATGCCGGATTTGAGATTGACGAATTGGTGAACGCGCTGAATCGCGTTGTAAAAATATTGGCCAAATGATTCCGGAACTAACTATAGCTGAAACCGAAAAGGAAATCATTGATGAATTTGCATTGTTTGATTCATGGGACGACAAATATGAATACATCATTGACATGGGTAAGCGATTGCAGCCATTGGAAGCACAATATAAGACAGATGAAAACCGTGTCAGGGGCTGTCAGTCCTCCGTTTGGCTGGTCGCTGAATATAAAGATGGTAGATTATTTTATCAGGCCGACAGTGACGCAATGATCGTGAAAGGTTTGGTAAGTATGCTTATCAGAGTGCTTTCCGGGAGAACACCGGATGAAATCCTGGAAGCCCGGCTTGATTTTATTAAGAAAATAGGAATGACGACACACCTTGCGCAAACCAGGTCGAACGGTCTGTTGAACATGGTAAAACAAATAAAACATTTTGCGCTGGCATTCAAAATAAAGGATCCGGTACCTTCAAAAAATTGAGTGATGGAAGAATTGAAAGATAAAGTAATAGAAAAGCTTCAAACAATTTTTGATCCTGAAATACCTGTTAGTATTTACGAATTGGGTTTGATTTATGAAATCAATATACTGCCCATCAATAATGTTCAGATTGTGATGACGCTTACCGCTCCGGGTTGTCCGGCAGCACAATCCCTTCCGGTGGAGGTAGATCAGAAATTGAGAGAGATTGAAGGCGTAAATGATGTGCACGTTTCTGTTACCTGGACGCCGCCCTGGGATAAATCGAAAATGTCAGAAGTGGCGCAACTGGAATTGGGGTGGCTTTAAAAAAATAATTTATGAAAATCACAGCACAGGAAGAATTTGGTTTACGCGTTCTGATCCGGATCGCCGGTTGTGAAACGGAAGATGGCATGAGTATTCCACAACTCAGCAAGGCTGAAGGTCTGACCAGTCATTATGTTGCCAAGCTTACCAGGACGCTTCGAATGGCAGGTTTTATAAACAGCACACCTGGTTATAAGGGTGGTTATGTGCTCGCAAAACCATCTAAAGAAATAAAAATTAAATACGTACTGCAGGCGCTCGGCGGTGTATTATACGATAAGGATTTTTGTGGTCAGCATACTGGTTCGGTGAATCTTTGTACCAATTCTGTGGACTGCTCTGCACGTTCTTTATGGCAGATGATTCAATTTACGGTCGACCAGCTGCTGGATAAGATCACGCTTTATGATATGGCCAATTCTAAAAAGAAAGAATCCACCGAATTCCTTCGTAAAATCCTGGAACAGGTTGCCAACCCTGTTTAATAAATTAACTCACCGGTTATTGCATTGTCCTGTATAATCAGGCATACATTATTTTTACAAAACACTATCTTTATAGTGAACGTAATTGCCTGCCAATGAAAAATTCCAGACGTGCATTTATTAAGAAGTCAGCACTCGCAGGAACAGGTATGCTGATCACCAGAACTGCGTGGAAAGCTTCCAGTTATAATCGAATAATGGGTGCCAACGATCGTGTGCGCGTGGGTGTTGTCGGATTCTCCGACAGACATCGCTCAACGCATATGCCCTGTTTCATGAATCATTACAAAGAGTTGAATTTCGATATTGTTGCCGTTTCAGATATCTGGAACAGACGACGTGATGAAGGAACCGCCCAATGGAAAGCCAACATGCAACATGATATTGTTGGCTGCAGAAACAATGAAGAATTATACGATAAAAAACTCGCAGATGCAGTGTTCATCAGTACAGCAGATTTTCAACACGCGAGACACGCCATTCAGGCCGTGGAAGCCGGATGTGATGCGTATGTTGAAAAACCATTTGCAGAGACGATGGAAGATAATCGTGCGGCGCTGAAAGCCATTAAAGCTTCAGACAGAATTGTTCAGATAGGTTCCCAACGCAGAAGCGGAGCTAATTATCAGACAGCAAACGACTATATACGATCCGGTAAATTCGGTAATATCGTAATGGTTGAACTCACATGGAATGTAAATCAGCCCGGACGTTGGCGCAGACCGGAACTTGTGCCGCTGCTAAAGGAAGAGGACACGGATTGGAAACGCTTCCTGTTGAATCGTCCTGAAGTTCCTTTTAATCCGCGTTATTATTTGGAATACCGGCTGTTCTGGCCATACTCCTCCGGGCTGCCCGGACAATGGATGAGCCATCAGATAGACACTGTTCACTGGTTCTCCGGATTAAAACACCCGCGTTCAGTGGTCGCAAACGGTGGTATTTATATGTGGAAAGACGGAAGAAAAAACTGGGATACAATTACTGCAGTTTTTGATTATGGCCCGGCTGATGATTTGTCTTCGGGATTTCAGGTGAGTTTTCAATCGCGCATGGATAATGGCGACGATAATCCAACTGAACTTTATTATTCAAATGGCGGTGAAATCAACCTCAATACCAATAAAGTTACTCCTACAGGCGGACTGACCCAGCATTTTGCAGATGCAATGCATATGCAGCAAAATTTGTTGCCAACTATAGAGTTGTCAAATGCTGAAAAAGTTGTTAGTTCAGCAAATACCGGTGGTGATGCGCTTACGTCAGCACATATCCGTAACTGGATGGAATGCGTAAGAAACCGCAAGCAACCGAATGCTCCTGTGGAAGCGGGTTACAGTCATTCAATCGCTAATATCATGACAACTGCCGCCGCTCACACCGGGGTCAAAGTAACTTTCGACGAGCAGACGCAGAATGTGTTGGCGGATGGAAAACCCTTTCAGTACTAATAAAACACCCTGGCATTGATGCTGCGAAAATTTTTACTCCCGGTCATATTCATTTGTCATTTGCAAGTCAGTGCACAACAGACCGGTGATGTAAGAGTAGTAAAAGCAGTAAACGAAAAACGGATTGATGTTTTTATTGGATCGGGATTGTTTACAAGCTTCTTATATCCCGACAGTCTCGAAAAACCGGTTTTATTTCCCATTTATGATGCTGGCAATACCATAGTAACCCGCGGTTTCCCCATGAACCCCAGACCTGGCGAACCAACGGATCACCCACATCATCTTGGTCTCTGGTTTACCTATGAAAATGTAAATGGCCTGGATTTCTGGAATAATTCCTATGCGATCCCTGCTAAAAAAAAATCGTTGTATGGATGGATCAAAACAGACAGCATCCTGGAAATCTCTGGCGGTCATTTTGGTCAGCTGGTTTATCATGCAAACTGGGTGAATCAACAAAATAAAATACTATTGGAAGAAACGACCAGATATGTTTTCAGCGGAAGCGGTGGGGTAAGAATAATCGACCGGATAACTGAATTAAAGGCTGTTGATGATGTGTTGTTCACCGATGCCAAAGATGGATTGTTGGGCTTAAGACTTGCTCACGAATTGCAAATTCCAAGTCATGCAGATCAGCAGTTTACAGATAATAAGGGCAACATAACCATTGTGAAAAAAGATTCGGCGGCGAATGGAAACTATATCACCAGCGAAGGCAGGCAGGGAGATTCAGCCTGGAGTACAAGGGCTGTATGGTGCAAAGTGTATGGCAAAATGGGAAATGATTCTGTAAGTATAACCATCATGGATCATGTGGGAAATCCAGGTTATCCAACTTTCTGGCATGCCAGAGGATACGGTTTATTTGCAGCCAATCCACTCGGACAGAAGATATTCAGTGATGGTAAATATGCACTGAATCTGAAACTTGCAAAAGGAGCATCTGTCTTTTTCAAATATCGTATTCTGATCCAGAATGGTAAAGTCACCCCCACTGCTGACATACTAAATCAGCTTTCGAAAGATTTTGACAGTAAATACTAACCGCTTATTTCGCAGAAGCAGGAGTTAGTCCGTTGTGAGAATCCTTTATCAGGAAAAGGGAATCGTTGAGTATGTGTTCAACCTTGGTACAGTCATCCATGTATTTTATCTGCGAATACATATTTATATGATTCAGGTCGGAAGTGTTGATGCCGAATGTTACAGATTGCATGTTTGAGTATATTGAATCTTTTTCCAGAGTGTAATTAACCGGCGGGTTATTGTTGATTTTAATAGTTAGCTGCTGGTAAGTTTTCATCGGTTTATAAAAATATACCTGCACGTAAGCGGAATCCTCTCCCAGTTCGTTAATAATTCTTGCAACCATCGGACTACCGGTTGTATTGGTCAGATACCCGTGTTCATCATATACCTCACTATACACGGGTAGCTTGTTTTGATAAAAAGTATAAGATTTCAAAAACTGATTTGGATAAAACAGATAAGCGCCCCCCTTCAAACTGTCCCAGCCATCATCATAAAGCGCTACCACCTTGTAACCAGAATCTTTCACCTCAATCAGTTTTCCGGTCGAACCTTTCAAAATATCTGAAGCGTCAATCAAACAGGCAGGATTCTTAATCTTACACGCAGATAATAAAATCAAAAGGATTAAACCAATCCATTTCATGTTGTATTATTTTATATAGCGTCCTCTTGGGAATATCAAAATCAGTCGTTTAAATTAAGATTATTTATTGAAATTTTCCATTTAACAGTGAATTAGTCAGATTAAAAAAGCAAACCGTATTTTTAGAATTATCCATAGACCTGAACAGTCTTAAATAATCAGTATATTTCAAGATGACGACCAATAGATCCAAATCCTTCCACCCAATCCATCAAATGAATGAAAGCAAACCTTAACCGACTGGTCATTCTCATAGGCAGTATATACTTTTCTTTTCCATTAATGGCGCAGGATAAAACAGCCACATTAAAAAACTCGTCGCGAAACCCAACGGCCGGTCAGGATTCCCTGCTGCTGAGAGACACTACTTTTCTTAAAACAGATAGCATAAAAAAAGCTGCAGATGCAGACAGCACGGCTCCTACTCCTTCTCACTTTGAAGCAAACCTTGTTTATGAGTCTAATGACGTAAACAACGGACGTAAAGATTCAACCCGTATCCCGTTAATAACACCCAAGATCAGCTACATTTTCAAATCGGGATTTCAGGTTGATCTGAGCGTGGGGTATAACACCCACGAACCCTCGCCGCAGGTGAACCAATATACTTTTGATGGTTCCTATAGTTTCAATCCGGGTAATTACAGCGGATCGGTAACACTTTCGGGATTCGTCTATAGCAAGAGTAGTGGAAGTGTTACCGCAGAACAGAAAGGCAGTCTCGCTTATAGCAATAGTTATTCATTTAGTTTTATTCAGCCAAGTGTAGCCCTTACCTGGACTTTTGGAAATCATATTCCTGATTATCAGGCCTCTCCCGCTCTGTCACAGCAATTTAATATCGGCAATCTGAATATCACACCGACGGTCACGATGAATGCCGCTACCCAAAATTCATATAACTCGTATTATCAGAATAGACGGTTTACTATTCCAAGGCCCGACAAACCACCATTGCCTGCGAACGTTACTTTGTCGGGAGAGGTTTTAAACTCAGATAAATTTCAGATCCTTGACTATGAATTCAGTGCGCCTGTTGGTTTTACTGCCGGCAACTGGAGTTTCAATTTCACTCCCACTTATGCCCTGCCTATCAATCCAGCAGATATCAAAGCAACTCTTCAAATAAATAATAATATTTATAATTTTACCTATAAGGAAAAACTTCCCAATACTTTCTATTGGCAGTTAGGCGCGACATATGATTTCATAAAAAAGAAAAAATCGCCTAAGGCATAACCCCCGCGTTAGTTGGCGGAAGTTTCAGCGCAAGATTATAATACTGAGGATGCAGGTGATGAGCAAAGGCATTGTTTGGATCATCAGGAAATAATTTATAATAATCTCCGTCAGCAAGCAGCACAATCGTGTTTCCTACGCGTACATAAGCCATCGAGTTTACATAAACGGGTGGTTTGAAACCGGGCAGGAAATTCTTGATATATTTCTCCAGAAAATTTCCAAGGCATTGCTGAAATCTATATTCTGCTTTTCTGGATGGTTTGTCCATCTGGTTATAAAAATGTTTCAATACAATGTTTTTAGGGAATGATTGTTTACCAATGAAATCTTTTGCTCCGCTAAAAGGATTGGTATTGTTGAAGTCATCAACAGTCTGAATGGAAAACATTGACTCAGGCACCCAGTCCGCGGAGTTCACCACATTATATGCCCATCCATACTGTGTCATCGCTTCATAATCATAAGCATAATATAAGTTCCCTACTTTAGGTCCCGCCGAGCAGTATGTTTTAAACCGTATGTCTTTCGGCAGCAGATTTTGCCTTTGCAGGCTGTACAGGTAAGATGTAAGCAAAAAACAAATGGCACCACCCTGACTGTGTCCTGTAATATAAAAATCTTTTGTGCCAGTTTTATACAGGGAGTCAATCTTGGGCAACATGTCACGCGCAAGAAATGCAGTGCAGATTAACCAGCCGACATGAACGGCTGCCCTGGGATTTGAGCCCAGATCATAAGCAAAGTCAAATGAGTCAGATAAATGTAATGTTCCTTTTGCCGGAACCATGGCCGCATAAAAATTCGCCAGCCAGCTGTCAGGTTTCTGAATCGTTCCCCTCACACTAAGCACAGCGATACCGTGATTGTTTGTCCAGAGGTCCCAGCAATTAGCAAGTCCGATAACCGGTGATCTGTAAATACTTTGATATCCCACCGGATCCGGAATTTTTGACTGATAAGCACTGTCCCCGTACTTCGCTCCCATCTCCAGCATCGTAATATACTCAGCCTTATCAAATCCTGGTTTGAGCTGTTGTGAAAATGATGAGTAATTGAAAACCTGGCAAAATAAAACTGAAAGGAGAAATGATTTTTTCATAAAAAGGTTTTAAGCGGAAGGCGCAAGGCAGAAGGCGTAAGGCCTAAAGCTTAAAGCCTAAAGCTTAAAGCTGAAGGCGTAAAGCTTAAGGCGTAAGGCTGAAGGCTTAATTAATGTAATTTTAATTATTAAATTGCATTTCTGAAATCTTCAGCTTTAGGCTTTAGGCTTTAGGCTTTAGGCTTTAGGCTTTAGGCTTTAGGCTTTAGGCTTTAGGCTTTAGGCTTTAGGCTTTAGGCTTTAGGCTTTAGGCTTTAGGCTTTAGGCTTTAGGCTTTAGGCTTTACGCTTTACGCTTTACGCTTTAGGCTTAAAACGCTTCCCTGATATTAAAATAAATACCTGCAAATCCGTCACCCATACCGTAGTCGATGGCGATATTGGTTCTGTCTTTTTTATTCATTTTGATTCTCAGTCCGAAGCCATAACCAGGCGCTACGCTGGCAAAAACATTTTGTCCCGTGAGCGGGTTACTCGCCGTTGTAAAGTTTGCGAACACAACGCCGCCCAATAATCCATCGCGTGTAATCTGATAACGGAACTCTCCCTCCTCATATAACATATCGTCACCACGGAATCTTCCCTGGATATATCCCCGTCCCGATCGGTTATAAGTATCCCACGTAATGGCGGGCAATGCCAGATAAGGAAGATGACCCGATGTCGTCACCACGCCCCATAACCAAAATGCCAGTACATTTCTCGGCGTTCGGCTGCTGACACTGATATAATTTCGCCATTCATAATATAACATCGTGCTAGGCTGCGTACTCCCCAATGCAACGGGGTTGACCCGGAATGCGACGTTTAAATAATTGCCCGAATACGCACTTACCGGGTTGTCCCGGCTATCATGAATCACCTGAAAAGAAATACCATTGGCAGAATAATGTGATGTATCAAACCCATATGATTTTGAATACACATAATGCGACGTCAGATGTACAGGGGAATCAAGGGAAAGTGACTGATCCTTGATGTTAAAATCATAATCTATCATCAGTCCCACACCAGCATACCAGTGATTAAAAATTCTTCTGGAGAACGTTTCATACAATCGTATGTAGTTGAATCGCATCGGTTGCTCGGAATCCGTACGTGAAACGGTCGACCCGTTTAATCCGAATGTATATGACTGTCCCTGCAATCCGTAAATACCCAATCCATAGGTTGGCTGCGCAAAAAATAACAACCGGTTGTCTCCGGATACATACCATTTATTTTCTTTCAGATAAAGATCAAAACGAAGATTTAAGAGTATCTGTTTCTTGGTAGTGAAAGAAGCATTCAATAAAGCCGTAGACAATCTTGTCGTTTGAGGATTGCCCAGAAATTCCGTAATACTTACAGCGCCTCCGACAACAAATCCATTCGCAGGACTATATCCAACAATCGGTAATAACGACAGGTTTTTCACAAAAGCCTGAGGTGTATCAGCTGCGGGTTTAGGAGCCTTGCCCGTCCACTTGCGGATCAGATCAAAAATATCTATCTGCTTGGTGAAATCGAGGGAATCAGGAATGTTCTTTTTGTTCTGGCCATACACTTCATTTTGATTAAATGATAAAAAGATCAGCCCTGCTACAAACAGAACAAACTTTTTATTCTCCTTTATAAACTTGCAGAACGTTCGGGTTAATCTCAATGTAGCTGTGTAAAGTGTAAAAAATGTCTAAGGTTTTATTCGTCAAATGACCTAGAAATTAAAGCCGATCCTGATTTGCGGTCCGTATTCTTCCATATCATATAAGAAATAATCGCTGCCGCTTTTATTATTATTGTAATTCATGGAGATTAACCGATATCCGATGCCAAACTGCATCAGCCTGGAAGCGCGATAAAATATATCAGGCTGCAACTGATAGGCAAATTGAGATCCGACGCCAAATCCTCCGATATCTGCCCTTAATTGAAAAAGCCATCTATCCTGCACTACTTTTTTCAGTCGCACAACAACCAGGGGATCTACCCAGGTATTGCTTTTGGATCCACTTCCCACCTTGGGTGTTCCACCAAGTGGCGGAGTATACGTTACGTTGAGGCCTGCAGTGATATTGTTAATCCTTGCACCAACCCCTACTTCAAACCAGGAATTCAATCTGTAAAGGCCTTCCAGCTCCCATAGGAATTGTTTCAGACTGGCGTTGCCACTGACTATCCCATTTTTTGTAGAAGCATCTTCTGAAAGATTTGCATAAAACAAATCTGAAGTGAAGGCCAGTTTATCATTGTGCACTTCAGCATACAACATGCCGCCAATTTTCAAATGACTGAATACTTCACTCGCGGGAACACAGATGAATGTATTCGGAAGATTCCCAATACCCGTGGTGCCACTCATGCTGGTAAACATCAGGTAGGGCTCCAGATACACTTTATATTTATGTGAAGAATCATTATAAATCTGCGCCTGGCTGTGATTCGTTACAAACATGACGGCAGTAAGCAGAAAAAAAACGGACTTGCTTGTTAACCAGTTGTTCAACATCTTTTTCATAAGTGAAGTTTTGGTGTAATAAAAATAGCCTGACATTCCAACTGAACGACAGACTATAGTTCGTTAAATATAAATCTTTAATCGCACTATATTATGGCTGTTTGTCGATCATATCCCAAAGTCTGGAAAGATCCGGATTCAGAATAATATCGGTTCTTCTGTTCGCGGCCCGGCCTTCTTCAGTGGAGTTATCAGCTACCGGATTAAATTTTGACCGGCCGGCAGCAGTAACCCGATCCATACTTACCTGATATTGATCCCGTAAAACGCGCACTACACTGTTTGCTCTTTCCGTGCTCAGCGACCAATTATCTGCGAATCCTTTTGCCTTGGTAACTTTCACCGAATCAGTATTACCAACAACATAAATTAATAAATTGGGATTGTCGTTCAATACCTGCGCAACAACGGCCAATGCCTCCTGTCCATTCTTTCCAAGTTTTGCACTTCCCGGATCAAACAGCAATGCGTCCTGTAATGAAATATAAACGAGTCCGTTTTTATACGATACATCCACACCTGCATTGGCAAACTGAATCAGCGCATCAGCTGCTTTCCTTTTGATTTCTTTCATGGAAATGCCATTGGCCCTCATGGCCTGATTGAGTTCCTCCATTCTTCGGGCAACTGCATCTTTGGCCGCTTTACAATCGGATGCTTCCTGCATCGCAATCGCATTCTGATTTTTCAACTGCGTTATCTGTGCATTACTCGTGGTTAAAGAGCCATTCAATTGTGTAACCTGCCCGTTCAGCTGATTTACCTGTCCGTTTAACTGGCTTACAACTGCACCCAGACTGTCAACCCGCGCACGCGTGCTGATCAGTTCTTTACTGGGGCCACAGGAAATCATACAACAGGCAGTCACAATAAAAAACCCGATCCATATTTTTTTCATGAAAGGTTTTTTGTAGTTGATGGATTGTTTTGAAGACATATTTACTTGGGGAAAATTAATGTGAGCTGTGCCCTCCAGCCAAAGGAAGCAATGGGATTTCCCGAAACAGGGAACTGCGGACCGACCGCAAGCTGTACAATCTGCTTTCCGAATTTCGTGATACCCGAAAAAGGGACCGTGATGGTAGTTGTGTTGACTTTTGTTTCCCAGTTTTGTGTAATGGATCCAACTATTCCAATGCCTGCACCGCTTTTCCAGTTATACGTAAAAAATGGTTGTACAAACAACTGACTCACTGCCGACCGGTCTGCAGATCCGGCTACCGACCAGATTTGATTTGCAAGTGCACCATAAGTAAATCCCTTTGTCTGTTTTAATATAACGGCTGTCGGACCAATACCGAATTTTCCTGTTCCCAGATAACTATTGGTTGCAATAGGTACAAGGAATGCAGGACCTGCGCCCCAGGTAACTCCGTTTTTTGTATTCGATGGCGAAAAGAAAGCACTCAGGGTTGCATCACCCAATCCGGATTGTGAAGCACCTTCCCCTGTAAGGTTATACTGAGTTACTATCGGTATAATATATCGGGTTATCAGATTCAGATTGTCGCTCAATTTAATAGGAACAACCGGCTGCACGTTCAGTACATTTTGTGTTCCTTTAAGCGACCCAAAACCGTAAAAAGTATTGTTTTGAAGAGGAACACTGATCAGGCTCGCAATAGGGTTTGCCAATTTTTTTGCAAGCTCTGCTGCCTCATCTGCCGAAGGCGGCGGTTTCGTTTGATCAGCCTGCTGTGCCTTTAAAAAAAAAGGTAAAATTATCAGACTGAAAAAAGCAACGCAATGCCCGCATCTCTTGAAATATAACATGTTCTGGTTTTATTGTTTGGTCCGATATATCAATGGCCGGATTCCTGGTAAAATTACCCAACTCATTATCGTGAATCTAATTTAAGCACATTTAACAGTAAAACCGTCATTAGCAGACACAACCGCATGTACATCCATTATCGAAAGCAACATCATTGAAATGCAGCTTTATCAAATATTATGCAACTTGCATGTAAAAGGTGCATGCAACTTTCGAAGACTTATTTGTTTTTTTCCTGTTTATTCTATTTAATGGGTATCGCAACTCCCCGCGCTAATGCACAAACGCCATTTAAGATATTTCTTGTAGGCGATGCCGGCGATCACAAAGAAGCCGGACTTACATTAAAAAATGTGCAAAAAGAATTGGCTGACAATCCCAACAGCGCAGTTATTTTTCTCGGCGATAACAGTTATAAAAACATTTTATGGGATCTGCTTCCCTATGGTTACAAAGGATTCGACAGCACGCAGAATACAATCAGCAAAGTGAAATCGCAACTGGATATACTTGGCAGTTATAAGGGTTATGTATATTTTATACCTGGCAATCACGATTGGTGGAATCGTAAAACCTATGAAAAGGGCAAGGACAAACTCAGGATGGAAGAAAATTTCATAGAAATGAATTTGAGAGACAACACCAACATCGCCAATCCCGATCAGGTGTTCCTTCCCACTGACGGGAACTACGGACCAGCATACGTGGAACTGAATAACCGAACCATACGCATTATTTTTTTAGATACGTATCGCATTATACAAACCGGTATCAAAAAAAGAAAAATCCCTGAGGAAGAAAAAACATTTTACAACAGGTTGGACAGCGCGATCAGAGACGGATATTTACTTAAGGAAAAAATACTCGTAGTAGCTCATCACCCGGTGCGTGTAGCAGGTCCTTACAACAATCCGGTAAGAAATCCCTATTTGTTTGCACGCATCAAAGCATCCTCACCCAATTTTCCTTCTTATAGGGAAATGATTACCAAAATAAATCAAATATTAATAAAATATCCCGGGATTTATTACGCCAGCGGGCATGCACATACGTTACAGTATTTCTATACGAAGGACAGCGTTCATTATGTAATAAGCGGCGCAGGAAGTAAAGAAAGAATGCTCTCTGAAAAAGAAATCAAAAAGTACAATCAGAAACTGGAGCCAAATGAGCATCTACTCTGGAACTCGGGAGGATTTTTTGAAATTAATTTCGATGGTGACAGTAGTATAACTACAATGTACTATGAAAACGGAACGCTGAAACATCCATTTCGGTAGTCTTCAATTACCAATCTCATTGGTTTCAATGACCATCAGCAGTTCTTTTTCGAGGTCCTTTACGATTTCTTTATATTCCGAAAGTGCACGTTGTTTTTCCACAATTTCATCTTCAAAATCCTGCATCATTTTTGAACAAAGAAATAAATCTGCACAGAGGGATTTAAAATCAGCATCTTTTCTATACAGATTATCGATGATTACATGATGTGTTGGAAATAGCGTTTTTACAAGTCCTAATTCTGATTGAAGCTTGTTCATAAAAAGCAACGATTTTGAATCACGCGGGTTTAATTGCTTGTTGATGACTTTATTATCCATATATTTGTCGTCCCGAATCTGTCCTACGTTTACTCAAGGTACTCTATTGGTTAAGCAAAGATTAGTTGCACAGGCATTTAACTGTAAAATCTCATCTTATGAGTACCATAGAACTATCCAATACTACAGAGCTTTTCCCCGCGGAGTTAATTCAGGAACAAGTCAGGAAAATATTTCTTTGTCCAGCATTTTCAGTTTCCGACATCCTTCGCCGATTCCTCTCCTATATCGTGGATGAGACACTAAACGGCAGATCCAACATCATTAAGGAATATACCATTGCCGTAAATGTGCTGAACAAGCCCGTAGATTTTAAACCACAGCATGACGCCATCGTAAGAATACATGCCGGCAGACTTCGTCGCGCTTTAAATTACTATTACAAAATACAGGGTGCGGGCGATCAGATTGAGATTTCTGTGCCCAAGGGAACCTATGTGCCTGTTTTTGGAAATATTCCTTCTACAGAAATTAAACGCGCTACTGAACTCAGCTCCGACCTGCAGGAAGGTCCGACGGATTCGGTTACTATCGCCGTTATGCCTTTCAAATCTTTTGAAAAAGATAAATCGCGTCTTGCATTTTCCGACAGCCTCGGTCAACAACTGAGCGCCGAATTTGGAAGATTTCCCGACTTCTCCGCGTTATCCTATTATACTACCCGTCAGCTTTCACTAAAAAATAAACAGATTCATGAAGTAGCTGCCGAATTCGGCGTACGTTTTATCGTGACGGGCAATGTACAATTTGAATTGCGCCGATTAAGAGTCGCAGTGCAGCTTACAGACACGTATAATGGTGCGGAGATATGGACTGAATTATATCACAGACCGTACCTTCCCTCTAATTTGTTTGAAGTGGCTGATAATATCATCACGCATATCATTGCTTCTTTGGGAGATTTTAATGGATTAATTGTACAACAACTTCGGAAAGGGTTCTCAAGAAACAAATTAGGTAAATCCAATGCCACCATTCTTTCCTGGTACAACGATTTTTATTCAACTTTCAATAAAATAAGTTTCAATAACGCATGTGGGGCAATGGAACTTGCCGTTGACCAGGATCCCTCAAATGAAGTAGCCTGGGCATTTTTGGGAGAACTCTCTCTGTTGTCGGTTTTATTTCGTCAGTCATCCAACAGCAATTCTTTGATTTATGGTTTTAAATGTGCTCACAGGGCATTGAAGCTAAACCCGGTTAGTCAGCACGCGCATTTAACGCTCGGCATGGCATATATTTTTCACAACAACAAAAAAGCGGGACTGGAATCACTGGAATATGCCCTGCAATTGAATCCCAATGCCTCCGGCATTACAGGTTTCATCGGTTGTTTGATGATTTGTATCGGAGAATACGAGCAGGGTATTGCACTTATCAGAGAATCGATAGAGAAAAACAGATCCTTCCCCCCTTTCTTCAACCTTTTTATCAGCCTCTATCATTTCAAACATAAAGAATATACGCTGGCTTATCAGCTCATCGACAAATCAGGTATCACCGGATTGGTACTGAATGCCGTGTTGCTCGTTTCTACCCTGGCACATATGGGCAATAAAACAGAAGCTTATGCAATGATGAAAACCTTCAACGGATACCAGATTAGAAAAACATGGGTAACAAAAGAACATATCAGCAAATTTCTGCTCGACCAGGAACTGGTAGATCATTTATACAAAGGACTGAAATCCGTAAAAGTTCCCATGCTTACGGTTGCATAATGCTGGTTTACTGTTACATGGTTTATCGGTTAAATGACCGCAATTGATCCTATTCACAAAAGATTAAATTACCTTGCACGGGTAGCCAAACCAATCCTTAACTAAGTTGCTTTAGAAGAAATAGTCCACCCTAGTGGAAAAGCCGCGGGTCAGGGATGTCAACTCATATCATGCTGAGCGGATTTCAAAAAAATAACTTATTAGTGAATACATTTAGCAAACGCTGCAAAAGCAGAACCATCCTGCTTTTCATCACACTGGTCTCCTGCCTGTCGGGATTGGCTCAGAACAAACAGACTGATACATTTCAAATTCATAAAGCCAGTTATTTTTTGCCACAACCGTTGCCGGGAGGCCATTATTCCTCCTCCATTTCGGTGATATATGTGGTGACGCCCAGGGACTGGACCGATGACGTCATTACCGCTCCGATGTTTTGTTACCAGGGAAAATACACCCTGCCGCTGAATTTAAATCTGCAGGCAAGTTGGTCGAGCCTGATCATTTCCAACCGTTTTACACTCGGGCCTTACTGGAATTATCAGATCACCAGGAATAATTATTTGGCGCTGGGATGGAATGTTGCCTGGAACTACGGCAGATTATATGAATTTGGATTTGCAACAACGCTAACCGGCTGGGAACAACAACCTTCTATTACTTTCGGCCACGCTTTTGCAAAAACGGCCGTCGCAGTGCGTGCTGATCTTTATTGGACAAACGCCTTATATATTAGTGAAGATAAAAATGTACTTCCTGTTACAAATGGTTTCATAAACGGTTACAGCTTTTCTGCAACATTTGAACAGAAATTATATAAGAACAGGGCGTTATCACTCGGTCTTAAAATGGATTATATCCAGTACCACATTATCGCCTGGCCGGCATTTCCGGTTAATGGTAAAAGATACTGGGTACCAGAATTCCAGGTTGGTTTAAACTTATAATTGAAAACTGAAATACTTTACACCATGACATTTCGATATTCATATAAATACCTGCTCTTTGTACTGGTTTTCTTTTCCTGTTCAAAAAACCAGATCACCGTACAGCCCGTAGTAGAACTTGAAAATGTGAACGCTGTTTCCGGAACATCCATGAAGAAGATGGAAGGCATTTATACCCTGAGTTCCGGCACTACTGTATTGGGTACAGAATTCGTTTGTAAAACATCGAAACACAAGGTTTCGTTTTTCAGTAATCAGGGCGGTGTTTTTTTCATACTGGAATATGGATTGGATAAAACAGACAGTTCATTGAAATTTTCGGGATTCTGGAGGTTTTCACAGGTACCTACGCAGGGACTCATCAATTTCACACTGCCCAAAGCTGATGCGCTGGCCTTTCTTCAAACGGGAGATCCCAGTTTAATTAAATTGCCAGGGAATGTGTTAGACCCGAGTAATAATTCTGCTCCACTTACCCTCAGCTACGAAAGAGATTTTTCTCCCTATGTAAAGAGTACCCCTTTTGAAATATATTCTCATCATGGTGTGCAAACTACCGCCAATCCACCTTTCGCACAAAACTCTCTGCTGGGCGTAACCAATGACGAAGACTATGGAGTGAATGGATTGGAATTTGATATTCAATTAACACTGGATACAGTACCCATCATGATGCATGATGGAAATATCGATATCAGGCTTACGCAAAAAAGTCCGATTTCCGGTGATTACAATCAATACCGTTTTGATTTCCTGGAAGACTATATCCGGTTGGTTGACGGACAAAAAATACCTTCACTGGCCCAATGTCTGGAGGCGTTTATCGATTCTACCACACTCACTTATTTCTGGCTGGATATCAAAGGAGACGACGGTATATTCCAGGCATTGCAGCCCATCATTCTTTCAGCCCAGGCGCATGCGAAAGCTGTTGGCCGTAATATCGTTGTATACGCAGATATGCCTTCTAAAACCGTTATCCAGGAATTTCAATCTTATCCCGCCTATCGCGCAGATACCAGTTTGAAAACAATGTGTGAATTGACCCTGCAGGATGTGATGGACAATGGATGTACCAGATGGGGACCCAGATATTCAAGAGGTTTGATGCTAAGTGATGTGGCCACAGCACACGCTTCCGGTATTCGGGTAATCAGCTGGACACTCAACGACGATGGACTGATCGCCAACTATATTAAGAACGGACAGTTTGATGGGTTTATCTCCGACTATCCGTGTTATGTAGTGTACGATTGGTATACAAAACAATAATCAATAAATCTAAACCGCAGTTCCATAATAATACATCATGCGAATAAAATCATTGCTCATAATAATTGCTGCCTGTTTGATAACCGCACGGAGTGTTGCCCAAAATGAACTGGCGCCCGGCGAAGATCATTATCACAAATTCGCATTGTACGGAGGCGTTGGTCCCAGCATTTTCATTAATAACCTGAAGACATTTGCGGATCAGGTTAACCCCTGGGGATATTCTTTTTCATTTAGGGCAATGTGGGAACCAGAACACTCGTTCCTGGCGCTGGGATTTGAAACCGGTTATTACAGGATGTATTCCGCTTCCGGAAATGTTGTTGATTCAACCAGTGGACAGCAAACGAACGCACACGTTACAAACTCCACTGTTCCATTGTTATTTGTCGTGTCGATGAAATTCAGTAAAAGAATTTATGCCAACTGGTCGATGGGACAGTCAATTACTTTTAACAATGTTTCTGCTCCGGGTTTCAATAACACAAACCATAATGCTAAAACCTGGTCACTCGCCGACTTTTCTGCAACGGTTGGATATCGTATCTATCAGAAGGGAAAGATTTCTTACGCAGCTGAGATAAAGGGGTTTCAGTCTTCCAGCTATAATAATCAAACCATCGCCATATTATTTAGCTTCGGATACAGACTGTAAAAAAATCGGGTACATCATCACAGCTGATACGATTATCATACAAAAGAAAAAGGGGAGTTTACTCCCCTTTACTTTTTTTAAGAACCTACGTGACCCATATTATTTAGAACCCATGCCCGGAGGAAAACTGGCCATGATTTTTGTAACTGCTGAATTGATAGCTTGTTCAGGATTGCTAGAAGGTGCGTCGATATCCTGGTTTCCGATTCCTTCCCACAATAATTTTTGCGTGGAAGCATTGGCAACTTCGATGATCAAAGAACCCGCAGTATAATTCTGCACATTCACAGTGGTTGACATATTTCCACCACCCCACGCATAAGGACGATAGCCACCGCCATATCCGTAAGAATTGGCAACGATTTCTTTCTGGTTCTTAAGAATGCTGGTAATGTTTACAAGCAAATCGGGCGTTTCTGAAGGCGTAAATCCTTTGGCGATCATTTGTGCATTCACCGCATTGATTACACGGGTCTGATTAAACTGACTGAGTGCCTGATACTGTTGTTCGAGTTTTACAATTTTAAAAGTATGGAACTGACCGAAACTCGCAGTATGATCATAATCACTGGTTACAGTAAGTTGTGGTCCGCACGACGTAAACAATACCAATGAACTTAAAATGGCTGCTGACAAATAAAACGCTTTTTTCATAATAGTAGTTTTTTAGAGAAGTAACCAACTAAAGTTAAGTAACCTAAATCAATCCCGGTGAACCCGCCAAATGTTTAACTGTAAAACATACGTCGAAAAATGGGAAATAAGCCGTTGATTTATATACGCTGCCATGATAATCTGATTAAATTTGGCTTTAACCGTGGGTAACCCGTTTAACGAATATAGGACCAGATTCAATTCAATAGGAAGCAGTCGGATATTTAATTTAACCGTTAAACGAAAAAAAGAATGAGGACAACGATTTTGAAACTGCTGTTACTGCTTTTATTACTTGGCGACTGTTGTAAGCTGATAGCTCAGGATTCGAGTAGTGTTCCTAAGCAAATCTGGCCGGAATTAGAAGCCTATTACCGGATCAATCAAAAATTCAGATTGTATTCCCTTATATCTGGTACAAAATCAAACTCCTCTTATACCGATGGAACAGCAGGTCTTTATATTGATTATTTCGCTCTGCCCTGGTTGCGAAAAGGTAGAAATGATACCGAACTAAGTGATACAGCCAGAGGTTATTTTGTCTGGTTTAGAATGGGATATTCTTATTCAACTCCCCCCGCCGACGACAAAAAAAAGACGATAAATATTTATGAAACGGAAATGGATAATAATTTTCACCTGCCTGCAGATTTTGTACTGATTACCAGAAACCGGATCGACTGGCGATGGGTGAATGGGGATTATCAGCCCATTTACAGGCCCAGATTAAAATTCGTAAGAAATCTCAAAACCGATTATCTGACTTTCGATGCCTACGCCTGGTCGGAATATTTTTATTACTGGAACGATAACACCCAGAGCAGGTTGAGAATTGCCATCGGCGCCGAAGTCAAAGTATTAAAGTGGATGGATTTTGAGACCTATTACATGCATCAGTTTCAGAATAAACAATATGTACAGCCATTAAATGCCATAGGCATTCAACTTGATTTCTACTTCAAATCCAAACGATATAGGGAATCCCTACTGGATAAATAAAAAAGCCCCGTCCATGCCAGGGCTTTCCAGATATAAAATTTTTACTGCAATTTCTTGGCATAATTCGTATTCGAAATCATCAGCTTCATATTCTTGGCTGGCAGATCCAGCTCACCGTTGTTAAAAGCCGTGAGTCCGTTGCTGAATGTTTTGTAGTTGCAATTTCCAACAATGGCATCCCCGTTAGTAAGCGTAGATTTAAAACTCAGACTGATGTATGCCAGGGTACCCGTTGCAACGTTCATAGTCTCCTGGTCATTGGGTTTGTTCACGTTGCTGCCATTGATCGTGATGGTGCTGCCTGATTGTGAAATACTGCCATTATCGAAATAATCTACCATTTTTCCTTTCGACATATAAATATATCCGGCACTGACCTGTACGGCATCATCCACATAAGTTTTCATTTCAGCCATTTTCTTCTTGGCAATATCCCCCCGGATGCCGCCTGGAAGTGGCTCTGCAGGTGTGTTGGAAACGGCAGTGGCCACCGTTTTACCATCAACGCCTACCGACATGGAACTTACAATGGTGGTTTTTAATACACCACCCGAAAACACCTGGATCGTTCGTGTCCAGACATAACCCGCAAGCTGTTGCCGGTTCGCTGCGGCAGCGTTGGCAACCTGCAGACTTAAATTCGTTTTGTTGTTTGCCTGCGCTGTAACGGTTTGTGCAATAGCGATAAATAAACCACAAAAAATAATAGCTTTTTTCATTTTGTTATTGTTAAGGTTGGTATGGGAAAAGCGGACGATGCTTTAAATTAGATAAGATCAAATATTCACTAAAATTACATTCAATTCATTAAACCCGATCGTTTATCCGTTAAATGCATTATCAATTTCTTGATTAACAGATTAATAGGTCTTAATTTTATGTTTAACAGATCTGTATTTATGCGAAAAATTCTTTTACCGGCCATCCTGCTGATCTTTTCCGGCAGCAATACCTTTGCACAGGTTAATCCCACCTGGCCCAGGTCCATTATCGACAACGGCAATGTCATTAAGATTTATCAACCGTTAATAGAAAAATATAACGGCATTACTTTCGAAGCAAGAAGTGCTATTTCCATACTGGAGAAAGGGAAAACCGATCCCGTTTTTGGAGCGCTTTGGATGAATGCTTTTGTTCAGACAAACCGCGCAAACCGCACCGCCGTAATTGAAAAAGTAAAAGTAAATGATGTAAAATTTGCCGGGGACTCCAATGCCTCGGAGGTTGCAAAACTGTCAGCGCTGCTGGAAAAAGAAATTCCAACATGGAAGCAAACGATTTCACTTGACCAACTGGAAGCATCCATTGAAGCGGGCGACAGTACCGGTGTTACATCGTCTGAAAATCTTTCCACTGCCCCACCCAAAATAATCTACGCCAGTAAGCCATCCACACTGGTTTTGATCGATGGTGAGCCGAAACTCAAAGAGAATAAAGAGATGGGAGTTGAAATGGTATTAAATACTGCTTTCACCATCGCCAAATTAAAAGACGTATTATATCTGTATGGATCCGATAAATGGTATTCAGCAAAAAATATCGACGGACCATGGAAATACACAAAGTCCATTCCTTCCGGTCTTGAAAAACTGAACAAAGCCATCAAAGAAAATGACAAAAAAGATATGTCAAAAGCGGCCGAAGACAGCGCCGCCCTTTCAATACCTGAAATTATTGTAAGCAAGGAACCTGCGGAGCTGATTCAGTCGAATGGAGAAGCAGATTTTTCTCCCGTCAGTGAAACCTCGTTGTTATATATGACGAATACAAACAACGACGTCTTCATGAATATTACCGATCAGTTGTACTATGTATTGTTGTCCGGCAGATGGTACACTTCGGCAAATTTGAAAGGGCCCTGGACATATGTTGCATCAGATAAATTGCCCGCTGATTTTGCGAAAATACCGGTGGGATCACCTAAAGACGATGTGCTGGCAAGTGTGGCAGGAACCGACCAGGCGCAGGATGCGGTGATGGATGCACAGATTCCGCAGACTAAAAAAGTAGATAGAAAAACAGCTACGGCAACCGTAAAATATGACGGGGATCCAAAATTTCTCGCTATCGACGGAACCAGTTTGCAATATGCCGTTAATACGACGTCAACCGTTTTGTTATCCGGAAATAAATATTACTGTGTTGAAAACGGAGTTTGGTTTGAAGCGACAACAGCAAAGGGTCCCTGGACTGTTTCCACTACAAGGCCCGGTGACGTTGACAAAATTCCTGCTACCGTTCCGGTGTACAATGTAAAATATGTGTACGTATATGAAACAACACCGCAGTATGTGTATGTTGGTTATACGCCTGGATACGTAGGATGTTATGTATATGGCGGAACCATATTTTATGGTACGGGATATTATTATAATCCATGGTATGGACCCTATTATTATCCGAGACCAGTTACTTACGGATTCAGCATGCGTTACAATCCATATTATGGCTGGAGTGTAGGATTTCATTATAGTGCAGGATGGTTTCACTACAGTGTTTATCACGGTGGATATTATGGAGGATATTGGGGACCACCAATGTATCGGCCGCCCTATTATCATCATCCGGGTTATCCGCCACACTATCATCCGCCTTATTATCCGAGACCGGGATATCGTCCACCGCCTACCCAGCTGCCAGCGCCAAGACCGGGTTATCCAAATGGCAGGCCATCCACGATGCCTGTAACGAGACCAGGAAATCCCAGTGGCAGACCGTCCACATTACCTGCGAACGGTAATCCTAACGGTCGCCCATCCACGCTTCCGGCGAATGGAAATCCAAATGGACGGCCCTCTACCTTGCCTTCAACAGGACCATCCACGGGAGGCCCGACTAATCGTTTACCATCCACGCAGCCAGGTACCGGAGTAATAACCGACCGGCAGGGAAATGTATTTCAGAAAGACGGCAACAACTGGCAGCAGAGAAATGGAAACAGTTGGCAGAATGTAAATCCGGGTCGCCAGGGGGAAATCAATAATCTGAACAGGCAACAGCAAACACTTGACAGAGGAAATATGCGAACCAATAATTTTAATCAGTCGAGACAGGCCGCTCCAACGCAACGATCGGCTCCGCAGCGATCTGCGCCTGCGTCAAGAGGCAGATGATTAACAATATGAGTAAAAAACATTAACCCAAAACCTACAATGAAAACAATTCATTACAGAAGTTTGCAGAGATACTTAACACGGTTTGTCTGCTTAATAGCTATTCTTATTATTTCGGGGCAACTGTATGCGCAACAGGATTCATCCAAGATTAACCACGAAAAAGAATACAAGAATACGATCAAGCTCAATCTCACAAGCTGGATATTATACTCGAGTGGTGTGCAGTTGAATTATGAAAGGATACTTTCTCCAAAAAGAAGTATTACGGTTTTCGGAGGAATTATTGAATTTCCAATGCCGACGGTAATAGCAAATAGTCCGTTAGACTTCAATAGGAACAAATCCAAAAGTGGATTTGTAATCGGATCAGAATATCGTTTTTATCTCGCCAAAGAAAACAAGGATCCTGCTCCGCATGGTGTTTACCTGGCCCCGTTTGTAAGTTATTATCATTTTAATAATCAGCGTTATGGTAATGACTCCACAAATTCCGACAACCTTACCCTGAGTACATCTATGAACTTTTTAAATATCGGCGGAGAACTAGGCTACCAGTTTGTAATTAAGAAAAGATTTGTGATAGACTGTGTGGTAGTGGGCCCTGCTATTTCGAGTTACTATTTTAGCGTGAAACTACTTGGTAGCACCTCCGGTGACTACAATGAACATATTCAGGCCATCATAGACGCATTGAAAGAAAAATATCCACTGCTGAAGGATTTATCGAATGGACAGACTGTAGGCAATTCGGGCGTTTCTAATTTTTGGGCGCTTGGGTTCAGGTATGCGATCCATATCGGTTACAGATTTTAATGTGCTGATGGCAAAATCAAAATACAAACATGCACAAACTGGTGCTGCTGCGACACGGAGAAAGTGAATGGAACAGATTAAATAAATTCACAGGCTGGCAGGATGTTGACCTCAGTGAAAAAGGTGTAATACAGGCAAAACAGTCAGGCAGCATTTTATCCAAAGCAGGTTTTCATTTTGATTTAAGTTTTACTTCTTATTTGAAGAGAGCTATTAAAACGTTGCATTTTGCGCTCGAGGAAATGAATCTGCTTTGGATTCCTGAAGTCAAAGCATGGGAGCTGAACGAGCGACATTACGGTGCCCTGGAGGGACTGAATAAAACGGAAACAGTAAATCAGTATAATGAAGAGCAGGTGCACAACTGGCGCAGGGGATATTCAACCGCGCCTCCACTACTGGATAAAGATGATAAACGATGTGTTACCTGCGATCCGAAATACGCAGCATTAACTGCGATCCAGATTCCTTACGGAGAAAGCCTGGAAGAAATGCTGACAAACCGCGTGCTTCCCTATTGGAATGTACATATCGCGCCACAAATTGCAATTGGAAGAAAAATCATTATTGCAGCTCATGGCAATACACTCAGGGGCATCGTAAAATATATCGATAATATGAGTTCTGCAGAAATCGAACAATTCGACATACCAACAGGCGTTCCGCTTGTGTATGAATTAGATGCAGCACTTCATCCTGTTAAACATTATTACCTGGAATGATGGCAGCTTACAACTGAACTGCACCGGTGTACAACGTATCTGTTACGTCTTTTCCATCACCTGCGATAAATCCGATATAGGTTTGTACCACACCCCCCCGTAATCTCGTTACTTCAATCGTACAGCTTCCTGCACTTCTTGTGGTAAGATTTATTCCGAATATCCAGTCGTAGCCTTTTTCGCTAACTACAGCAACAAATACCTGATCTGAGGATTTTGCAGATCCTTCACCGCTGTTATCTTCCCATTTGAATGTTAGCGTTCCCTCTGTACCAGGAGAAACATTCGCAGAGGATACATTTGTCAAATCTCCTATTCCCAATAACACTCTGCTGTAGTCAATTGTTAATGCAGGATCATTGGCTGTGATCGCATTTTTTACATTGTATGAAAAAGCCTTGTTGAATCCGGTCATATTTACAACGAGGTGGGCGTAGGTAATATTCAAAAGCGATTTTACCGGAATCAGGAATTCATTCATTAACCGAAACCTCGCGCGTTGCTGCAATTGCAGTGGCGAAAGGGGCTTATTGCTTTTGCTGGCTTTACTGCGTATAACATTTTTGTTTTTCCACATATAACCCACAGCCGGGCCTACTTTCCCGATTACTGCACCATTGATTCCATTTACCAGTATTCCCATAGTTGGGTTTTTAGAAGTTTTACCTATTTTTTGACCAGGGAAATATCACAAGTTTTATACCCATTCCATAATCAAGGCAGTTTTATACCGAATTTTTTATGGTACTCACCGAAATCGGTCAGGAGTTTCCGGGCAAGACCCCCCGGCACCCCCTCAGCATCCCCTGAGCGGGTCCTGAGCGGATCAGGTTTAGACCATAATAAATGTGATCCAAAACTGATAGAACCACTTAATAAATTTGCTGTTTGTGAACTTAATCGTAATATTGCGATATGGGTTTGACGAAATCGGAGATATTTACAGAGCGCCAAAACAAGCTGGCTGGTATGATGAAAGCCCTCGCACATCCGGCGCGAATTGCTATTATTCAACACCTCATAAAAATTAACTCATGTATTTGTGGAGATCTGGTTGATGAATTAGGCTTGGCTCAGCCTACAATTTCCCAACACCTGAAGGAATTAAAAAACGCAGGACTTATTCAGGGAACCATCGACGGCACCAGCGTATGTTACTGTATCGATTCCAAAGTCTGGGATTATTACAAAACCACATTCGATGCCTTTTTTGTTCGCTATGATAACAATGAAAAGTGTTGTTGACCTTTTTTTGCCTATATCAATCGCAATATTGCATTAAACAAATCATATAAATTATGAAGTCTCCCATTGAGCATAAGGTGCTGTTTGTATGCATTCACAACTCCGCGCGCAGCCAGATGGCGGAAGCATTTCTTAATAAATACGGAGCTGGAAATTTGATAGCTGAAAGTGCAGGTCTGGAACCGGGGAAAATGAATCAAAACGTAGTTAAGGTAATGCAGGAACTCGGAATTGATCTTTCACAAAAAACGACCCAGGGAGTATTTGATCTTTTAAAGCACGGCAGATCGTTTGATGCAGTCATTACCGTTTGTGATGGTGCGAGTGCTGAAAAATGCCCCATATTCCCGGGATCCGGAAAAAGAATCAGCTGGTCTTTTGAAGATCCTTCATCTTTTACAGGGACTCCGCAAGAAATATTACAACATACCCGAATAGTCAGGGATGAAATAGAAAAATCTGTCAAAGGTTTTATTGACGAAGCGGGTGCACAGAGTTACTGGATTTAATTATTCAATTAATCACTCATTTTAAAAACTAAGAAAATGGAAACAGAAGACAAAGTCAAAGAAATGGTGCGACAGAAATACAGCGAAATCGCGGAGCAGGACAAAGCGACAAATGAGTCGTCCTGTTGCGGATCGGGATGTTGCACAACTGAAGTTTACAATATTATGAGTGACGATTACACGAATTTAAAAGGCTATAATAAGGATGCCGATTTGGGTTTGGGTTGCGGACTGCCTACACAATTCGCTAAAATAAAAAAAGGAGATACAGTAATAGATCTCGGATCAGGCGCGGGCAACGATTGTTTTATAGCACGGTCTGAATCGGGGGAATATGGAAAAGTAATCGGCATTGATTTCACCGATGCGATGATTGAAAAAGCCAGGGCCAATGCAGAGAAACTTCGTTTCTACAATGTGGAATTTCGAAAAGGCGATATAGAAAAAATGCCGGTCAGTTCCAATACTGCAGATGTCATTGTAAGCAACTGCGTATTAAACCTGGTGCCAAACAAAGACGGAGTCTTTAAGGAAATAATGAGGGTCTTAAAACCAGGAGCTCATTTCAGCATATCGGATATCGTGTTGGTTGGAAGTCTTCCGGATAAAATAAAAGATGCAGCTGAAATGTATGCCGGATGTGTAGCAGGGGCAATACAGAAAAATGAGTATCTGCATATCATTGAAAACAATGGTTTTAAAAATATTACCATTCAAAAAGAAAAAGGGATAGCTGTGCCTGATGATATCCTCAGTGTTTACTTGACAGAAATAGAAATACAGGAATTCAGAAAATCCGATACCGGAATTTTCAGTATTACCGTGTATGCGGAGAAATCCATTGCAGCATGTTGTGAACCCACCTGCTGTTCAAAATAATACGATGATCAAAAGAGCTGTTGGAGAATTCCTGGGTACTTTTTTTCTTGTTTTCTGTGGAACCGGTGCCATAATAATAAATCAGGAAACGCACGGCGCTATCACCCACTTAGGTATTGCTATTACGTTTGGTTTAATTGTTATGGCCATGATTGTAACTTTTGGGCATATTTCCGGTGCTCATATTAATCCGGCCGTAACAATAGCCCTGTGTGTTTCCAATAAATTTAAAGTCAGCAATATTCCCATTTATATTATTTCGCAAATTGGGGGAGGAATTTCCGCCAGTACTGTCTTACATTTTCTGTTTCCTAAAAATGATATGTTGGGTACTACTTTGCCAAGTGGTTCGGTGTTACAATCTTTTATACTCGAATTCATACTAACTTTTTTGCTGATGATTGTCATTTTAATGAGTTCCCAGAAAAATAAATCTTTATTGATTCCTTCACTGGCGATTGGTGGTACTGTAGGTTTGGAAGCCATGTTTGCCGGTCCCATTTGCGGCGCTTCCATGAACCCGGCCAGATCAATAGCTCCGGCTTTGATAAGCAGTCACTTTCATTCTCTATGGGTTTACATTATAGCTCCCATATCCGGTGCTTTTTTTGCCGCCATTATTTATTTAGCCATGAAGAAACCTGTAAGACAAATGGTTCCACATTCTTAAAAAGAAACGGCAGCTCACGAAGCAAAATATGTGATTGAACGATGTCAAACATTCGAAAAGAAATCACTTATCGCTTTCCCGCACTCCGATGGAGCATCCAGCCAGGGTAAATGCCCACCGTTCTCAATGGCATGAAATACTGAAGCAGGAATAAAATCTGCGATCTGCCTGCCTGTTTCCACCGTTCCAAAAGGATCACGGGTTCCCCATATAAAAAGAACGGGTTGCTTTATTGTCTTTAATTGTTCTGCCGTAATCCTGTCTTCCGGTCTGGCATTTAACAAACTACCTCTCTGCATCAGGCTGATACCCGAGATCTCAAAATTGGGCAACTGCTGGAAATAATAATAACATGCATTCAGGGCTTCCGGCATAGCCGCAATCGTTTCTTTTGAATGGCCCATAAAAGAAAGTGCGCGGAGTGCAACGGAAGGATTTTTGGGTCGGATCAATTTGAAGATCCAATTACTCAAACCAGGAACAGAAAGTAACCGCAGTGCAAAAGGTGGTTTAGTACTGATGATATTTCCTGGAACCCCAAGTGTGGTGACGGCTGATACACGTTCCGGTTTATCCATGGCCATCCACAAACACCATTGTCCGCCGATGGAATGACCGACCAGCGGCGCTCTATTCAACAAAAAAGCATCCATGACCGCGCTGATCGTTTGTACAGCGAACTTTCGAAAATCAAGTGACCGATGATCGATGCCTTCGCTCAATCCGCCACCTGGCCGGTTTAATACGATGAGCCGGCGGTCTTTTAATTCAGCCAGTAAAGAAGCCAGGGGAAAACTATCTCCTGTATTTCCCGGCACGAATATCACGGGTTTTCCAGTGCCAATCTCCGTTATACGAATGCGAATATTGAAGACCGGTAGTGTGATGTAATTTGTCTTTGTTTTCAGTCCGTAGAAATCGAACAGTTTTTTTTCTGCGTTTTTGGCGTCGATCACACGTGGGTCTTCGGCATCCAATGCTACTACTTTTCTAAGCGACATTCTTTTTCATTGTAAGGTGAAGTCCCGTGAACTGATCAGGGGGAATTCAAAACTACCAAACAAATCCGAGAAAGAAACTTAAGGTAAACAACGCAATACAAACTCCTTGTTTTGTATGGTGTGGAGTACAAATGTTTTCACATTTTCAAAACGGCGTGATAAGGGTGTTGGGGATTCACTACCAGTTCCTGCCGCATCGGGTGTATGAGTACATCCATTTCTTCCATGGGAATAGCACCTAATAAAGATTGCGCGTCACCAGGAAGTACAAAGGCGCTGCAAACCGATCGCCTGTTTGCAAACCGAACATCCACAGGACCCACTACATCATACTCCGCGACTTCACCGCTGGCAAGCTGTACTTTACGTTTCTCAATGAATGGGAATTCAAGTTGGGATTGTATCGTTTCGTTGATGGCCATCATGTACGCTCCACTGTCCACGAGCATATTCAGATGCATGCGCCTTATTTCTTCGTTGCCGATTAAATTACGCCTCGCCATACCAAGATCTTCACTATTTATCAACTCGATGTCTGCATACACTATCCCCATAAATTATTCTATTCGTTTTAAAGAAATCCAGTCTGACTAAAATTAGGCATTCATTTTATTATGGACAATACAACTTTCCGGGTAAGCGCACACATTTGTATCGAAATCAGACGGCAATTTTTGATTCGGAAAAATAACAGGGTGATTGCCAGCAAAATAAAAAAGGGCATGCTCTTTGGAGAAATGCTGACATGAAAAAATACCTGTTTTTCCTGCTGTTGGTTCTTTCTGTTTTCATAGGTTTTGGCCAGACTTCTCAAAAATTAGATAGTCTTGCTGACAGCAGTTTTCTCCCCATGGTAAAGGGTAAAGTGTGGATGAAAATAGCTACCGCCATTGTAACAGATGGTAAATCGCACAGGGACAATTACAACTGTTTTGATCAAACGCTTTTTGAAATTGGATCCATCACGAAAACACTCTTTAGTTTATTGCTCGCACACGCCATACTGGAGAACAGGGTTAAACCAGATGACGATATCCGAAAATACCTGCATGGTGATTTTCCTAATTTGTCTTTTAAAGGTCATCCCATTGAACTGATCCATTTGGTGAATCTTACTTCTTCCCTACCTAATAATTTCCCTGAGGGATCAGATTTCATGAATGAATTACATAAAGCAACACTGGATACGATACCCGGATTGATACCCAGGCATTCCAATGTAGCGGGCGCATTGTTGGGTTACCTTATTGAAAATATTTATCATCAGCCATACGAGGCCGTAGTCAAAAAATATATTCTCGATCCGCTCAATATGCATCATACATATTTTAATGTGCCGGACAGTCAGGCTTCTTTTATCGCCAAAGGCTATAACTGGAAGGGAACAGAAATGCGCCCCATTCCGAAAGACGCGGCGATTGCCGGCGGACTGAAATCCAGTCTAACGGACATGAACAGCTATTTACAGTATCAACTTGATGAACCTGACCCCGCGGTGAAAATGACGCATCAGTTGGCCTGGGGAAATATCGACAATTTCGCCATTGGCATGAACTGGTTTCTCAATAAGTCTGGCGATGGAAAGATTTCATACAGCAAGGATGGAACCACGTTTGGATTTACCACCTGTTTTTTATTGTATCCGGAAGAGAAGTTTGGTATCGTTATTCTTTCCAATGAATACGATTCCATATCCAATGGACGGCTGAGTGCCACAGCACACGATATATTTAACGAACTCTATTATACTGCAACTGAAAGAGCTTCCGACGGATTTGGTTTTTCAAAGTCCATCAATGAACTGCTGGCAGGTTTACAAAAAAAGGGGGTTGATCATGCAGAAAATGTTTATAAGGAAATCAAAAACAGCGATCCTACTTTTAATCTGAATGAGGATGAAGTAAACAATTTGGGATATGCGCTATTGCGAAAACGTAAAATTGCTGAGGCACTGCAGATATTTAAACTGAATGTAAAGCTATATCCCAACAGCTGGAATGTTTACGACAGCTATGGAGAAACACTGTTGGCGGCCGGACAAAAAGACGAAGCGATTAAAATGTATCAGCAATCGATTGAGCTGAATCCCAATAATGAAAATGGCAAAAAAGTTTTGGAACAGATCTACCAAAACAAAAAATAGCAGCACCTGTTATTTCAGATAATTGGCAAGTGCATCCCAATAATGTTCCTGCCAGCCGCTGGACAAATGATCTTTCAATCCCTCGGGGAAACCGATATGGTCGAACACGATTGTAGTGCCTGAACCGTTTGAACGAAATTCAAATTTTGCAATGGAGTAATCTCCTGCTGGCCAGTCCACCACGCGCCACGCTTCCACAATTCGCTGGTTGGGTACGAGTTCCAGGATCCTGCCGATGATATGTCCATCGAATATTGAGAAAGTACCACCAACCACAGGATCAATGGTGGCTGATGTTGCTGAAAACGAAGGAAATGATTTTCTGGTGCAGTCGCTGAATTGTTTTGAGCTTAGCAGTATTTGATAAAGTTGTTCCGGGCTTGCTTTGAAAGTTGTTTCCTGGTGGATGATAATAGAAGTGTTTGCAGTCTTCATTTCGCTCATCGCATGTTGCTTATCCTGGGCTATGGTGGCAGAGTGCAGAAAAAATACGAAGACAATAAAAGCAGCTGGTTTGAAAATATTTCGTGGCATATACATGATTTTATTTGGGTGAGACTACAATCTCTGCTATACCGGTACCACCGGCACCCACTCCACTACATCCGTTGAAAATATCGTCGTATCGATAAAACCTGTTTTCACCAACCGGCGTTCCATCTTTGTAGATTTCTCCGAGATCCCAGGGGTCATACACTTCGAAATAAAATACTCCATCTACCTGCCGGTATCCTTTTAATATAATGAAATGATTAAAATCTCCATTGTAAAACTTGTCGGTTCTGGAATTAATGCCGTTTGCACTCTCACGCACGGCAGACATGACCAGCTCGATGATAAGAATTCGTCCTGAATCTAACTGATTCTTAAAATTATCGCGCATTTGCGTAGCGCTGTCGGGTAAAGGTATCCAGGAAAATGGAACATTATTATAATTCAAAAAATCAATAATATTAAAAGTAGACCAGGTTCCGCAGCCACTTCTGATGAAAGTTCTTGCCTCGGTAACAGTACCGGTATACGTTGAATCGGCCCATTTTATCGCCATCGTAACACAGGTCGGGCCACAGTTGATATCACCGCAATTATCTGTTGCACTCTGGTCAATATACCAGTTGTAATCACGATTATTGGAAGCCGATTTTTGCAACCATTGTCCCAGGCTCCAATTGACAGTATAATTATTATTGGTACCTATTACCTCCCAGTTTTTCGAAGTACCGCTGGGACTTGTGATATTATAAACCATTGCTTTTCCAAAATCGTTGACTGATACTCCACTTGTTTGAGCAACACCCTGTATAGTAGCTGTTGCTCCGGGCGAAAGGGTAAAATTGGCAACCAGATTTCCAGGATTGATGACGGTATCCGGAAACTGAACAACAATATCGGGTGAGGAAAATGAAATCTGCGGATTCACACCCTCGATTTGATAAGTGAGGATGTTTGCTGCCGTGTCGGAAGAGGTGTTTTTTGTTGTACCTGTATCGGATGACTTATTGCAGGCTGTGAAAGTAAACATCATCGCAGTCAGAACCAGTGAACTCCATTTCATACAGCAGGCTTCAATTACAAATGCACTATAAAGTTAACATACTCCGGCAGATTTTACAACCAAGCAGTTGGAAATCACCCTTATTTAATCAAAACCATTGTTCCTTTTTGAAACTGCGTTTTTCCCAAATAATCGATTCCAAATGCTTCCCAAACATATGCTCCTTCCGGCGCTTCTTTGCCATTCAGGTTTCCATCCCATCCCTGTAATTGCTGTTTGGTTTCAAAAACCAATTGGCCACTCCTGTTAAAAACCCTGAAATATTTTAAATTGGCAATACCGATATACGTTGGTTTGAAGATATCATTTTTACCATCCCCGTTTGGAGTGAACGCATTGGGAACATAAATCGCAGGTCCTTTATAATATTTTACCTGAACAGTGTCCTTCATACTACAACCATATTCATTAGTCACGGAAACACTATAGGTCATATCCATCGTATTAGTCAATATCGGATCTGGAGATAATGGGTTACTCAATCCATAAGATGGGGACCAGATGTATATACCACCCACATTGTTATTACCATCGTTTACCATAAGTTGTAACACGGTACCCGAACTTAACAATGTGTCGTGGAAAGCTAGTTGATCGGGTGATTTTTCAATATTAACCCATTGCGAATCGATTGCTTCACATCCCTTTTCATTACTAACGGCGAGAAAAACATGATAGGTTTGAGGTGCAACCTGAAAATCAAGGTTTGCATTGTAATCTGATGAATGTGCAATCAGTATGGTATCTTTAAAGGCGTCCCACTTACAGCTCGTGATACTTCCAGACGTAGAGGAAGAGATATTTGTAAAAGAAACCGGCTCTCCGCTACATGAGTCACTATACATAAATCCTGCATGAACATATGGATAAACAATCGCTAGTGCGTTTGCTGTATCTGCACAATACAATCCCGGATAAACAATCAATCTGACTTTGTATGTTCCTGTATCCGCGTATTGATGAGTCGGAGTGAATTCAGTGGAACTATCATTATCTCCGAAATTCCATATTACATCCGCATTGCCATTGTAGTTTGCTTCATGGTTTTGTGGAATACTATTATTGAGAAAAGTGATGGCGAAACTATTACAATTGTTAAAGGAATCTGTAATGATTGCTTTTGGTTTCGGCAGAATACTGCAATCATAGGAATGAATATAAAAATCCTGGGTCACCGAATCGAGGACTTTACCTCCTCTGTATTCCAGCGCACTAATTGTAAGATCATAAGTGCCCGCTAAGGGAAGACTTCCGGTAATCAATCCTGTTTTCTGATCAAGTTTGACGGTGGCACCGGCCGGCTGGTTTTCTGAATAACCATCTTTAAAGAAAAGTTGATAGGTGGGTCCATAAATAATTGCTGTGCCGGCATCTACAGAATATGTTACAGGTGTGCTAAAGTGATATGCAATGGAATCACCATCCGGATCGATTGCTTTTAAAGGATAAGAAAAAGGAGCGCCATTACAAATATGCAGGATACTGTCAGCCGATGAAGTAAAGTAAGGACTGCTGTTCAGTGTTGAAGTTAAGGGAGGCAGGGCAATGGAATTAACGATACCATTTCCTACAGCTCCGCCTGATAATAGAGGGCAATTTAAAGCAACGGGCGGGGTACCGGGAGAATTACTCGGTGGCGGAGGGGGTGGAGGAGATCCATAATCTGTATAATTTCCATCTGAGGTTACATTTACCGTATTGAAAACCCGGCAACAATTGGTAGTAATAGCTTTAAAAGATTTGTTTATATCCGGTTGGATGACATCGGCATGGAAGTAACTCACCGAATAACAGGGTGTTACTTCCAAATATATACATGGGTCTAGTTGACCCGTCACCCTTATAGTTGAATCCAATATCCAGGTGTAAGTAATGGTACCCCCAAAAGGATCATCTGGATTTGTTATGTGCAGGTCATCCATATTTTCCTTCGGATTTTTATCGCATTCAACGATGACTTTGTAAAAAAACCGATAATTACTGGTAGGCACATCAGAATTTATGTAGGGTGTTTCAACAAAATACAGACTGGTGGATTTGATGTCGGTTGGTAGTGTACAGTATTGTGAATAAGACAATTCACTTATGCCCAAAAATATAAATAGTAAAATTGCACGCACAAAATGAATTTGATTCCGGTACTTCCGTGATTCGTATTTATCCTAATTTAATCAATATATACGTACTGTGAGGCACTGAGATAGGGAGACGTGGAGTTCGTCATATTTATAATTGCCATTTGTATGAACTTTGCACGTTTCAGAAAATGAAAAAGGTTTCAACTATTCTGCTGAAACCTTCTCTGGCATTGTGACCCCGTCAGGATTCAAACCTGAAACCTTTTGATCCGTAGTCAAATACTCTATTCAGTTGAGCTACGGGGCCATCCGCGGGGATGAAAACTTTCATTTTCAAGTCCCTGAGGGCGGCAAATATACGTAAAAAAGTGGAGCAAAAAAGCTCCCTGCGGACTGCTCCAGTGCTGATTATGTTGTATTGTTGCTAAGATTTTTTCCACGATGCAGTCAGGCAATTCCCCGGTTCCCCACATTATTCGTAAGATCAGCGTGCTGCCCCTGGCAGCCGTTATTTTCTTCACGGTTTCGGGTGGTCCCTACGGACTCGAACCACTCATCGGTTACGCCGGAACCTATTCCATTCCCCTGTTGATGCTTACTCCACTGATGTGGGATATACCGATGATCCTAGTTGTGCTCGAACTGAACAGCATGATGCCGGTTGAAGGGGGTTATTACGAATGGGTGAAAAAAGGACTGGGTCTAAAATGGGCGTTTATGGAGGGTTGCTGGACATGGCTCTATTCATTCGTAGACCTGGCCATCTATCCGGTGTTGTTCGTGGAATATGCTGCGTTTTTCTTCCCACAGATTGAGGGTTATAAAACAATTGTTTGTCTCGTGATGATCTGGATAGTCGCATTTTTAAATATCAGAGGCATCGTACTTGTTGGCAGAACCGCCATGTTGTTGATGATCGCCGTGTTGATTCCCTTTGTTATATTATATTTTGAAGGATTTATTCATCCTGGTTTTTCTGTTGTGCATCAGCATACCGGAATGACTTCACTCAGTCTCGCGTTGTTTACCATCATGTGGAATTGTATCGGTTGGGATAATGCCACCACATATGCTGGCGAAGTGAACCAGCCGGTTCGTTCTTATCTGAAAGCTATTATACTTGCGTTTAGCGCTGTATATATTTTTTATATTTCTTTCACCTATCTGGCGCTTCATTCCGGAGTATCGGTTTCTGAGTTCGCAGAGAAAGGTATTCCTTACCTCGGCACGCTGATTGGCGGAAACACCCTGGGCGGCATTCTTTCCGTCGGCGGACTAGCAAGCACCGTAGGAATATTTTGCGCAGTGATGCTTTCAGTGTCCAGAGTTCCTGCTGTTATGGGCAAGGATAAGGTATTGCCAAAAATATTCACGAGACTTCATAAAAAATATCAGACGCCCCATATTTCCATTATCGCCTGTGCGTGCATCATTAGTGTGCTGATCCTGAATCCGCTCGCAGATCTGTTCATCATGGATATCTGTTTGTATACGGCGGGTATCGTGTTGGAATTTATCGCACTCATCCAACTCCGTAAAACGGCCGCGGATGTACACCGTCCTTTTCGAATTCCTTTGAAGGGAAATGGATTGATATTATTTTTTCTTTTGCCGGTGCTGGTTTTTTTCGTCGCACTCACGGGTGCGTTGTTCGGATCAGCAGATAATCGTCACGCTGCTTTCGCTGCAATAATCGCGATTATCTCTGCACCGGTTGCATGGACCTTTGTTAGGCGGAACGCGGAACGCGAAACGCGGAACGCGGAACGCTGAACGCGAAACGCGGAACGCTGAACGCGGAACGCGAAACGCGAAACGCGAAACGCGGAATGCGGAACGCGAAACGCGGAACGCTGAACGGAAATCTTAAGCGTTTAGCGTTCAGCGTTAAGCGTTAAGCTTACGGAAGTGCAAACGCCACATAACTATCGCCGGAACTCGTATGCAGTTTGCCGCCACCGCAGGCAATCACTACAAATTGTTTGCCGTTCATTTCATATACAGCAGGTGTGGCGAAGCCTGCATTCGGCAGACTGGCTTCCCATAGTAGTGCGCCTGTTTTTTTATTGAAGGCTCTTATTTTACTGTCTTTTGTTGCGGCGATAAATAATAATCCTCCTGCAGTGATCACAGGGCCTCCATAGTTTTCGGTTCCTGTCTGCGGTTTGCCCGCAAAAGCAGCATCGTTATCTCCCAATACTGTTTTCCATTTTACATCGCCGGTATTTAAATCGATCGCCGTAAGTGTTCCCCAGGGTGGTGAGAGTGCAGGCAACCCTGATTTCGTGAGAAATTTATTATATCCTGAAATAGTATAAGGTACCTGTCTGAATTTCTCCAGTTCAGTAAGCTCATGATGAAAAGGTTTTTTCTGGTCTGCAGTGATGTTCAACACATAGCTTGCGATTGCTTCTTTGTCTTCTGGTTTAAGAAATGAAAACGCCGGCATCATCCTTCTTCCCGCGCTGATGAACTGAACGAATTGATCCTTGTTCATTTTTTTATTTTCATCGAGAATGGAAGGATAGTTTCCGCTTCCTTTTCTGTCGGCTCCGTGGCACGACATACAGTTCTGAATAAACAACCGTTTTCCAGCCGTTCCATAATCTTCGTTCGTCTTAGGATTGTTGTCCAGATCGATCATCTGAAGAATCCATGCCATTTCATTGGCGTTGACATAAAGTGTAGCATCATTGGGATCTACTGCAGGCCCACCCCACTCTGCGCCTCCATCAAAACCGGGGAATATAATAGTACCTTCTTTTGACTGAGGCGTAAACATCTTTCCTGTATGATATCCCGCAAGTCTCGTTTTTACGTCTACCATCTCTTCGGGCGACAAATAAGGATTAATGTCTTTTTCTGTAAAAGTTTGCCTTACGAATGGTGCCGGCTTCTGAGGAATGGGTTGCGTGGCCGATAATTTTTCTCCCGTTAATTCAGTTGTGGTATCCACCGGAGTTTCGACAATCGGAAATAATGGATCGCCTGTGGCCCTGTTGAATAAAAATACAAATCCTGTTTTGGTTGTCTGCGCCACCGCATCCATGTCTTTTCCATTGTGCTTCACCGTTAGTAATACGGGAGCAGACGACGGGTCCCAGTCCCAGGTATCATGATGTATATACTGAAAATGCCATATTTTCTTCCCTGTATTCGCGTCGAGGGCGAGCATACAATCTGCGTACAGATCGTTGCCTCTTTTTTTCCCTCCATAAAAATCCATCGAAGCAGAGCCCAGCGGAATATAGGCGATGCCTGTTTTCTGATCGATGATCATGCCCATCCAGTTATTGGCACCTCCGGTGGTCTTCCATGCATTTTTATCCTCCCAGCTTTCATATCCGGGTTCATCGGGATATGGAATGGTATGAAATATCCATTCCATTTTTCCTGTTCTAACATTGTATGCGCGTACATGCCCGGGCGCTGCGTCCATCGCCTCAGACACGCGGGTACCCGTAAGTACAAAATCTTTATACACGGTGGGTGCAGATGTGGCGGTTACAAATAAATCGCTGGCGTCTACGCCCAGTCCCTGCCGCAGATCTACTTTTCCGTTAACACCAAAAGATTCAATGGCCTTTCCTGTTTTTGCATTCACTGCACGCAGGAATGGTCCTGCGGTATAAAATAATCGTTCGTCATCAGCGCTGTCGGTCCAGTAAGCAACACCTCTGTTACTATTCAGATTGAAATTGGATCCTTTTTCACCGGGGGCATTTTGGAAAGGTTTATAATTCCATATCTCCTTTCCGGTTGCTGCATCGAGGGCAAATAGTTTTAACTGTGGTGATGTTCCGTACATAATTCCATTTACAATAATCGGATTACACTGGATCTGCGAGTGTGCAGCCGTATCTGCGTCGCCTGTGTGATAAATCCACACAGGTTTTAGTTGTTGCACATTATTAGTATCGATCTGGGTGAGTGAAGAATATTTATTTCCAGTGGGATTGCCGTTAACGGTGTTCCAGTTTTTGTAGGGATCGGTTTTAGCAGTGCAAGAAACTGCAAAAATTAAAAGCAGAGTATATGGGTTATGGGTTATGAGAGATGAGTTATGGGTTATGAGAGATGAGTTATGGGTTATGAGAGATGAGTTATGGGTTATGGGATATGGGTTATGGGTTTTGATAAATGGCAATTTCATATTGGCGGGTTTGATCTATCGTTATATGAATTTAAATCAAAATAGTCCCCCAAAATCAATTCCTCACTCATAACCCATAACCCATAACTTATCTCCCATAACCCATAACCCATAACCCACAACCCATCCCGCACGTGGGGGAGAACTCATAACTCATCTCCCATAACCCATAATCCATAACTCAATAAACTGCTGAAATCAAAATAAAAGCATGCTGTTCGCCTCTGTAATTATTATAGATGAGAATTTTCCGGCAATCTGTGGTTGTTCCTGATTTCTTAATTATGAGCGAAGGTATAACGCCGGTTTTAAATATTTCCATCGCGAGCCAGCAGGCGAAGGATGTGGCTGTGCAGTATTCACCACTCAAATGTTTGAAGCGCGCAACGCCTACTGAATCGTTCATCTGCGATTCCACTGCCTGATAATATTTTAGCAGTCGCTCATCGCCGTTTTCACCGGTAAGTAAAAGATCCGGCCATGATTCTTCTTCCAAATGTCCGGCAAGAAATGTATGCAGACTTGCAACCACCGTGGTGACATCGTCTGTATGAATTGTTTTAACTGCCAACAATTCGGCAGTTGCAGATTCTTTTTCATTGTTCATCCAGGCCATGAAAGAACCTTCGCCGGCAATGGTTCCTGGTCCTTTCGCATTGAAGAGTTCTGTATTTAATACGGGTTTGTCGCGAAACCAACCGGCAAGTGTGTCAATATTGTAATTGTATGCGGAAACTTCGTCTGTGCTTCCCAATAAAAATCCACCCGATTCATTTTCTTTCAGCAACATCATCGTGTCCACGAGTGCATTTTCAAATGCCAGCCCACGGTGTACGTGGGTTGTATTATAATTATGATTTTTAGTTACGAGCGCAATTTGGGCAGCGGCTGCATTGGAGGTACTCTGCACAAAATTGGCGGGTGTAAGCAGTCCTTCATTATATTCCAATATCTGATTCAGGAATTTGATGCAGTCTTCCATGCCTCCATTGGCCGTTGCGATGATAATTCCGTCCGGTTGAGGAGTATTTTCCAACAGAGGAAGCGCCGCACCCACTGCCATACGTACCGATTTCCCCATTCTTCTTCTGACGCCTGCAGGTATACCCGGATAAGCGGGTTCGTTCACCAACAGCAGGTTGTCCTTTGACTCAATAATTTTTGTGAGATCCGTGTCCGGAAAACTATGTTGCGGTGATATGCAGATGGATTGATGGAAATACGCCATGGTTCAGGTTTTAGAGAATATCAGTGAACTGCAATTTCCTCCGAATCCAAATGAATTGGACATCACGTGCCGAATGGATTTATTCGAAAAATGGCTTACAGGTGTCAGTCCTGTTTCCACTATGGGATTCAAAAAACAGAGTGAAGGATATACTTCCTGATGTACCAGGTTTAGAATAGCATACACCGCTTCAATGGCACCTGCTGCGCCGAGGGTATGTCCTGTAAATGATTTGGTGGATGAAAAAGCAGGCACATCTTCAAACAGCCTGATCATAGCGCGACTCTCTGTTTCATCATTGTTCTCAGTTCCAGTTCCGTGTGCATTGATATATCCGATTTCACTGGCGGCAAGACCGCTGTTATCCAGCGCTTCTTTCATTGCGAGATAAGGGCCGAGACCTTCGGGCGAATTAGAGGATGGATGATAGGCATCGTTTTTATTTCCAAATCCCGCGAGTGTTGCATAGGTTTTTTTTCCGTGCAGGTCCTCTTCCTTTTCCATCACGAGAAAGGCAGCGCCTTCTCCGAGATTTAATCCGCTCCTGTCCCTGTCGAATGGTGCGCATGGTTTTGATGAAAGTATATTCAGCGCGTTGAATCCGTTGATGGTAAACTTCGCAAGACTCTCTGCGCCTCCCACCATAACGCGTTTCGCAAATCCGTGTCTGAGTAAACGGGCACCGTATAAAATAGCATTAGCTGATGAGGAACAGGCCGTGTTAATCGTACTGATTTCGCCCATAATGCCAAACCGCTGCTGAATGGCCATGGTAACAGAAGCATAATCGTAAGAAGACAGATAAGGCGTGCCTTTGTCTTTCGCTAATGCGTCACTGTATAGTTCATCCGTCAGGCACATGCCTCCGACAGTTGTCGCTCCAACCAGTGCCGTTTCTGTTGAGGCGACTTCTTCTTTAGAAAGTCCGCTGTCCTTTATGGCTTCTTCTGCGGCGTGCAAGGCAAGTAAAGAAGTTCTTGTAATGGAAGGATTGGGGGTACCGAATAATTTTTTGTTGAGTTCCCGGGTTGTAATCTTTACTTCAGCTGCTGGCAGTTTTCCTGCGTAAGCAGTCTGGTAAAATCGGATGTCCCCAATTCCGCTGCGTGAAAGCTGAAGAGAATGCCTGTTTTCTTCCACCGAATCCCCGATTGCACTTATCAGGCCCATGCCTGTAATAAATATCCTGCTCAACTTTGGCTGTTTACTTGGTTCTGTTTTTTTCTATGTAGGCCACCATGGTGTTGATGTCAACCAGGATTTTTCTTCCCTCTTTGGGATCCTGTATATTGATTCCGTATTCGCGGGATAATAAAACAATCAATTCGATAGAGTCGATGGAATCCAGTCCCAGTCCCTCACCAAATAATGGTTCATCATCTTTGATATCCTCAGGCTTAACGGTTGTAAGATTCAGAAAGTGAATAATCTGCTCTTTTAACTGCCTCTTCAAATCGACTGTTTCCATCGTAGTTTAAATTAAATTTTTCTTTTTTAATCCGTATAAGGTTAATAATTGAATCGCTGCTGTAAAGCCCAATAAAGATAGAATATTCATCCAAATGTCCCTTAGTTTTCCACCTTCCAGAAAGAGTCCGTAGTATGCTTCCAGTGCCCAATGTAAAGGTGAGAGACGCAGAATATGCTGCAGATTCGCCGGCATGGCAAACGACGGCACGAGTAACCCTCCCAATGCTGCCAGTATCAAAATAGAAATGGCGCCGAATCCATTGGATTGTTCAGCCGTATTGGCGAATACACCCACACAGATGGCATAACTGACAGCGCAGTAGCCACAGACAATAGTGACGATGATGAGCGCCCAGATATCTGATGGCATATGTAATACCGGCAAGCCAATCAGAGGGAATAATTTATTGCCGATAAAAAAAATAACGACTGCCTGGAGAAAAGTCACTTTCAGATAAACGATTTGTTTTGAAAACAACGCATTCAGATAACTGGCGGGCATCGTTTTCAGTCGTATGAAACTACCGCTGTTTTTCTCTCTCACCATCAATCCGCCCAGTGATATAACGATGAAGAACATGGCAAAGATGGTCCATGCGGGCACATTGTGCTGAGAAGCGTTGGGTACGTTGCGACTGCCATTTCTGGATACAGGAATTTCAACAAGAGGAAACTGACCGAATAAAATTTGTTTTTCCAGATCAGCTGGTATTTCTTTCTGATTCACTGCCTCGTATAATTTTTTCACGATGGCTTCTCCCTGGATCACCTGGATAGCGCTGTTGAGCGCCCCTTCTACGGAATGACGAAAAGAAGCTTGCATTACAGGGTGATAGTACAAGATCATAGAATCAGATAACTCATTTATGGGAGATGGGTTATGAGAGATGAGAGATGGGTTATCGTGCACGTGCGGGACGGAATCGGGGTCGTTTAAAGAGCGGGTGGCGATTTCTTCCGCTTTTTTTTGAACGTAACTGGTGAAGTCTTTGGGGATCACGAGTGCGACGAGTGCATTTTTATCGTGCATTTCTGTAGTTACTTTCGATTCCTGAACAGAGGAATCAGCAATCTGCAAATTGAATAAACCTATTTTACGAATGCTTTCAATGAGTTTAACACTCAGACTGTCTTTATCATTATCATAGATGATCAGCGATATTTTATTATTGTTCACCAGTTCAAAAGTGCTGTTCTGAACACTGGTAATAACCACCACCAACAGGATCGGCATAAAAAACATCATAAAGAGCCCTACCCTGTCGCGCAGTAGCGTCTTGACGTCTTTTACAATCGTTGCTATAAGTATTCGCATCAGTCGCGGAATCTTTTGCCGGTGAGTTCAAGAAACAGTCCTTCCATTCCTTCATGTCCGTGTTTCTTTAACAGTTCTTCCAGACTGTCGTGTGCAATTATTTTCGCGTCGTCCATCATGGCAATTTTATTACACAATTCTTCAGCCTCTTCCAGTTGATGGGAAGTATAAATAAGCGTAGTGCCTGTCTGATTTTGTTTTTTTAGATAGTTGATAATAGCGTGCCGGGATTGGACGTCCACACCCACTGTGGGTTCATCGAGAAACAAGACTTTTGGTTCATGCAAAACACCAATGGCGAGATTGATTCTTCTTTTCATTCCGCCGGAAAAACTTCCCAGCATTCGATTGCCCACTTCAATTAATCCAAGTACATCCAACAATTCGTCAGACCTGGATCTTATTTGTTTTTTGTCCATCCCATACCATGCACCGTAAAAAGCAAGATTTTCTCTGGCGGTTAACTGCGGATAAAAAGAAAAATCCTGTGGCACAAATCCGAAAATTTTATTGATGTATTTCGGATGATCGTTGATTTCATGTCCGAGCAGACGAATACTTCCGGAAGAGTATTTGAGGATGCCCGTCATCAGATTCATCAGCGTTGTTTTGCCTGCACCGTTCGGACCGAATAATCCGAAACGTTCTCCCGCAATGACTTCGAGATTAAAATTTTTGAAACTGATTCCTTCCTGCTGTGGATATTGAAAAGCCAGACCATCAATATGTACGGCGGTATCACTCATACCGGCCATTTGATTTTTGAAAGTGACTGGAAGGCCGCTTTTTCAATGTCGGCACATGTTAACAGGTAGTCGCTCATCACATCAAAATCTGCCTGCGAGCCGAGACGTCCTTTGTAAATACCTGCAGCCTGTACTGCGGCAGAGCGCCACACATCACCAGACTTCGTAAACTGTTTAGAGATGTCAAGGAATTCGTCGAGGGGCAGATACGCATGTGCTTCCTGTAAAAATGCTCCATAGATAAACCGGAAACCACCGCCGCCCGTTCCGATTTCTTCCTGCATACGTACAAGCTGTGCGAGATAACTTCCTGCTTTCTGAGGTCCCATCTTATCCCGCCACTTTCTGATTTTTTTTGCGGTATATCGAATTCCTGCTATCCCCGCAATCGGTCCGGGAATGTGTAACATATCCCTGATATTATGTTTGATGCCGGTTTTAATGGCTTTTTTTATTTGCTCATTGGTGACTTCCACTTTTCCTTTCGGATAATAGAGTTGTCCCCGCGGTGCAAACGCTCCTTTGGCAAAACGCACTCTTTCCAGTTCATAACTGCTAAGGGACGTAGCCATTTCCATCACCGGATCACTGATGAGATAATTATCTTCTTCTTTTCCGAAAACGATCAGGTTGTGCGCGTTGAAATGAAAACGATATTCTTTGGGGAAGTATGTGAGATAATACACACCCACCTGGCAACCTACCGGCTGACCTTTGGCCAGACATTCCATTAATACTTTCTCTGCTTCCTGTTTTGATCTGAATTTTTTTCGTTCTACCGGAATGCCCAGCGACTTACAGGTTCTTTTGAAAATGAGTCCGGGTTGTGTTCTGAACGCAATGGCAGGTCCGTTATTTACCTTCATAAAAGGAATATAAATAAAGAACAGTCCTGAACCGATACCAAAAGCCAGCGGTTCTGTAATCTGACTAACTCCATGGTGTCGAAGCAGGCTGGTTGTTACACCGTTTTCACAATGTGCGGCCTGCGTATGCTGAAAATCAAGCTTCATGTACATGCATAGTTTTTAAATCTTCCACTGACACTTCGAACAGGGCTGCATATTTTTCGAGCTTTGATGTGGAAAGCTTTTCAAAAACTGCATACTTCATATGCTTTTTCACCTGCCATTTCCAGAAACCAGTGTAAGCTGCAACAATGGGAACATCCATTACACGAAGTTCCATAAAATATAAAATGGGGCTGGCTTCTTTGATTAATACTTTTTGACGGGCGTCAGCAATTCGCTGTTCAACATCTTTCCATGCCACATCCAATGCGGATGATTTGACTTCCCACCCATTACTGGTTTCAGTTGTGTAATTACCTGATTCGTCGACAGCATAAACAATCTCGGTGGTAATTTTTCCCAGTGCACCGAGGTCTTGGGGGATTTCGTCTTTTTTCATATTCTAAGCTTAAAGCTCAAAGCCTAAAGCTTAAAGCTTTTTGATGATTGACTGTTGGCTATTAGCAGTATTTGTAATTTCAGATTCCCATAAATGCATTTTAGCTTTGAGCTTTAGGCTTTGGGCTTTAGGCCACGAAGAAATCTCAACAAACGGTTAGCAATGCATACATATAAGAGAACCTGGAACTTTCGGGAACCAGCAAAAGGATCTTCTGTCCAACCTTCAATTTACCACTATTAAAAACTTCATCCACCATAAAATATACAGATCCTGCTCCAACGTTACCCAGGCTGCTTAGATTTACAACCCATTTGTCGTATTCAATCGGTGTTCCGTTTTTTTGCAGTTGTTCATAAATCTTGGCGCGGAAAAATTCACTGGACATGTGTGGCAGGAAGTAATCGACGTCTGCCGGATTCAGTCCCTTTTCCTTAAAAAGTTTTGAAAGTTTTATTCCACCGAGCGGGACTATATTCTCGCTTAATAATTTTACATCCTGCTTGATACTCATGATGGATTTGGCCAGTACTTCTTCCGGACTATAATCCAGGTAACTCTTGAGTTTTCCAGTCTCCATTTTTTCGCCCCCCATATACATACACGCTTCCATTTCATGCGCATAGGAAACACCCTCAATCCATTCAATCTTCAAACTAAATCCGTTGGGATTCTTTTTATCCGACAATAAAAAAGACGAAGCTCCGTCGGATAACATCCAACGCAGGAATTCCTTTTCGAAACCGATATATGGATTTTCTTCTAATTCTCTGAGTTTCTTTGCTTCATCTTCAAATAACTCAGATTTTAATGCAGCTGAAAAACGTTCTGAACCCGTAGCTACTGCGTTGTGTGCGTCGCCTGTTTTGACAGACATATACGCGTATTTCAACGCGTGCATACCGGCACAGCATACCCCTGAAGGTGAAACAACCTCAATGGCTTCCGCTTCAGGCAGTTCACCGTGAACCATTACTGCATGAGAAGGCATGATATGATCGGGAGAAGAAGTTCCACATACCAGTAGGTCAATGGATCTGATTTGTTCCGGATCATTGTTTAACATTTTCCTGATCGACTTAGCGGTCATATCCGCATTGGTATGGGTTGGTTTACCCTCTTTGGTGAGTGCGTAAAAACGGTTTTTAATTCCATTATTGCGTAGTACGATACGCTTTGACTTGGAAGGGCTTTTATTAATCATTCCGAGGAATAACTCCATCTCGTCATTCGATACCGGTTCGTTGGGGAAATAAGTCGCCGTTTTTGTAATATATACCTCTTTGAACTCCATCTGCATTTCCGGGTTAAATCACTCCTGAATAATATTGTTTTTGTCTTTTTATACGCTTTTGTAGAAATGGCTTGAATAAAATGGCATCCACTGTCAGGATAATCGGAGCGGCTATAAATAGCGCAATTAAAAGATAATATTTGAATGCAACAAGCCAGGCATCTTTTTTTTTGTGCTTGGAAATAATGCCTGCCCACACTTTAAAAATCTTTCGTGCTTTACTCTCAATAAACATCAGCGCGTACTTCACGGGTACCGCACCCTGCTTCACCATTTCCTCCTGAAATCCTTGCCAGTTGCCGTTTTCAAGGTATGGAACGGCAGTTGACCCATAGTTTTTTGTATTCAGAATGTCCTGCTCTGAAACACCAGGGATTGGAAAGATATTCCACAAGCGTTCTTTTTTTGCTTTAAACATCCAGTAAAAGATCGTAACGAAACTAATGAAATTATGATGCCTGTCTACCAGGGCCATATTGCCTACCAGTTTGGCATCCATATTTCTCAGCACAGGTTTTATTTTCTCCATGGCACTGAGCCACATATTTCTGGCACCGGTGATGGTAACGATTGGAGTATTTTTCGCAATTTCCCTGAACTTCGGATCAAACATCAGCGTATTAGAAGGAATGCTGGGTGAAAGGAACCAGGCCTGGTAACCCAGAATAATCAGATCGTATTTCGATTCATTGAAATGGTAATCCTGTAGTTTGCCAGGAATCTGTAACACGCAATCAGGCATAACCGAGAAAAACGACTTGCCCGTCCAGGGAAAGGGATACGCCTGAGTGGGGTAAACACGGAGTTTTTCCACGGTATTGCCGGCGTCGATCAACGGTTGGGTAAAATGATCTATAATCTGTTCTAACTGGCCGGATTGCGAATAAAATACTGCTAAAACTTTTTTGCCCATTGTGGGCTCGAAGTTAAGAAACCTCAAGCTTTAAAACCTTCGATTTTTTGTTGTAATCAGCGATCACCTGCTGCAGATCAGGGGGTAAAGATTTGTAGGATTTCCTGATGAATACACTGTCTTTTTCTTCATCGGATTTATAACCCAGTATTCCAGGAGCATTTTCCTGTATCATCAGCCGGAGGAATCGGAATTCAGCATTATTTGGATCCTGCAGTATGGCGGCTTCCAGCAACTTATGACCTTCCTTGAAAAGATGCAGTTTAGTTGTAGGACTACCCCCTATCCCTGCTTTTTTCATCGTCATGGCACCCATAAATGCATTTTGCAGGTTTTTTGGCTCTACGGATTTGAGTTTCGTTAACTGACTGTTAACAAGATCTTTGTTTTCGCCCTGCATTGCTTTATAGAATGCGGTACGGTTGAGAGAGGAGGTATCGTTGGCGGTAAATTCGTTGGTCCCGCATGTGCGGGATTGACCGATGACCGATGATCCCGCATGTGCGGGATTGACAGTTGATCCCGCATGTGCGGGATTGACCGATGACGGATGACCGATGACCGTATTAGATATAATTGTAAATAAAATAAGCTGTAAAAAATATTTCATATTGAAGATCTGTGATTATCTAGTTCAACAACCATACCGATACCTGCCCATTTTCATCGCACCCAACATATGCTGTTTCAATCGCGAACTGTCATCGGTCATCGGTCAACGGCCATCGGCCAACCGCCAACCGCAAACGACTCAGTTTCTTTTATCAATAAACTTCACCGGTTTTCTTTCTGCTCCGGGAAATTGAAGTTTAGTCATTTCTTCTGCGGATACATACCTGATATGCGGAGTGACGCGCAGTTTGGCCTGCAGATACGCACGGATGCGATGATCTGATTCTTCCGATTCCTTTTTTGCGACCAAGTGCAGCAACACTTCATCCGTACCAATTTCATTCGAAAATACTTCAGCAACGAAGTCGGCAATATCTTCCATACCTGCCAGCAAATCGAAAAGTGCCGGGGCAAATAACGTAGTGCCTTTGAATTTGATCATTTGTTTTTTCCTTCCGATCACCGGTGAAAGTCGCAGAGAATTTCGTCCGCAGGCGCAGGACTCATGATGAGCCGTACACAGATCCCCCGTTTTATACCTCAGCAGTGGCATCCCTTCTACACCCAGTGTTGTGATGGTTACTTCTCCCGTTTCGCCGTGTAAAACAGGTTGTCCTGCTTCATTTAACAATTCAAGAATTACCAGTTCAGGTTGCAAATGACCACCCTTTCCTTCAGTACATTCAGTAAAAGCCGTCTGCATTTCTGTTGAAGCATACGTAGAAAATAATTGTATGCCCCATAAATCACTGATCTTTTTCCCAAGGATATTCAGTGAAAAGTCGGGTTGCCTGATATTTTCACCAATACAAATTGCTTTTTTCACTGAAGAAGCAGCTGGGTCAATACCGTGATTCTTCCCGTATTCCAGAAGTTTCAAGATAAACGACGGCACTCCCACAATAACCGTAGGTTTTAATCGGAATATGGTTTCCCATTGTAATGAAGGAACTCCCGGGCCAACACGTATAATTCCGGCGCCGAGTTTTCGAATGCCGGAATAATAAGCCATGCCAGCCATAAACTGCCGGTCAAGTGTAAGCATCAGTTGAAATATATCTTCAGCGTGGGTGTCCGCGCAGGAAAAGGAACCGTATTCATTCAATGCCAGCCGCTGCAAATCATGTTCGGTTAGTGCAATGGTTACAGGCGATCCTAAAGTGCCTGACGTAGAAGTATATTCGATAACCGAAGTTTTCGGAACACAGAGAAAATCGTCGTTGTGCTGTTGTAAATCTTCCTTTGTGGTTACCGGCAATAAAACCAGATCTTCCAGCGACCTTATTTTCTCCGGATCTATATTCTTTGATTTAAATATCTTTTGATAATACGGTGAATGAGTATTTAGGTATAAGAGTAATTCGCGCAGTTTTTCCTCCTGCAAATCTCTTATTTCCGATTGTTTTAAAAATATTTTCTTATTCTTTGTATTCATGATTCCAGTATAACGACGGCGGTGGCCATCGATTTTACGTGTGACAGCGATACATGGATATTTTTAATTCCCAGTGGAGTCAATTGATTTTCCGTTTCGCCAGAGATCTTCATTTCCGGCTTGCCTTTGGGATCATTCACTATTTCGATTTCATTAAACGACAGGCCACTGTCCCACCCTCTTCCCATGGCTTTCAGAAATGCTTCCTTCGCAGCGAACCGGGCCGCATAATGTTCAAAAGGAAAAGCTGTGGACTCGCAATATATAATTTCATTTTTCGAAAAAACGAGTTCCCGAAAGCCCGTATCTCTCCCCACGCGATGAGCGATACGATCTACTTCTATGATGTCGATGCCGATACCAATCAACATGAGAAGCAAGTATGGGAGTATGGGAGTATGGGAGTATGGGAGTTCTTTTTTATCATTTACATTTATTTGTAATTATAAATTTGTCTTTTTGCACTACCGTAAAGTCAGGCTTCGTACTCCCATACTCCCATACTCCCATACTTCCACAGTTTATTGTCGTTCTTCACACTTATTAATCTGGTCGCGAATATTGTTTTCCTCGTTTTTTGTAGCTATTTCTTTCGATAACGCCGCACGATAATATTGTTCTGCGGCTTTATACATCTTCTTCTTAAACATCATACTACCAGCCAGCTGGTAGGATTGATAAAAGTTCGGATTACTGAGTATGAGACTGTCGGGGTTCACGTCTTTTCCTTCGCTGATCTCTTTTTTGTACCGGCGGAAGCCCAAAAACAATTGGTATTGATTCGTCTGCAAAAAGGAATCTGCCGGTAAATTCAACGAGGAATCTGCGATCTCCCGATTGGTTTTCATTCCGGCTAATGAAAATACTTTATTCAGGTCATAACAGACAAATTCGCCCAGCTGCCAGGGTCCGGTAGATATCCATACCAGTTGCTTCTGTGGCTCAAAAATAATCGAATGATGTGCGATCATCTGATTCACCGCTTTTTCATTACCCTCGCCAATATCCGTATTATTTATTCCTGCCCGGTCTCTGAGTATTTTAACTGTCTGCGTTACAGAATTTTTTGGAATGGCATGTAGTAACTCTTCCAACCGGTGATAACGATAATCAGAAGCACTTTGCCTGATCTGCAATTTGTTGGATTTCAATCCAGACAGTTCCCGGCTCTGAAAATGATTTGCACAGATGATTTCATTTCTTCCCGGATCATACAATCCTACAGAATCGGGAGTCTTTTCAATGATCACTGCTTTACCGTCTTCAGCTGATCCGATCAGAAAGGACTCCGACACAAACATTTTTCTTTTTCTGGCTATGGCCATTGCCTGCGATATATTTTCTGCATACTGAAGTATTTCCCGCGCCACCAGAGATACCGGTGTTGCTGATCCAACAGGAATATCGGATTTGGCAGCATTGATGGTAACGGTGAGTCCTTTTTGATTCATGCCTGAAACGACACCGATAAAACCACCCCAGGTAACGTACATGAATTTATATCCGTCGGTAGGATTTTCAAACGACACAATTTTGTTTTCAGAAAAATGATCGCCGACATAAAAATCAAAATTTCGCCCAATGATCATCGTTCCGTCAACTGATCTGGATCCCCAGGTCCCAAAGGATGTGCAGCCAACCAGCGCAAGGTTTTGCAATGCATGGCCAATATCGTGTGCTGCGTGATAATTCAGTATTCGCTGATAATTGTTCCCGATATAACTATATTTTTCAGAGGCAGCATCTGAAATACCATAAATCTCTTCTTTATCTTCTTCTGTAACATGTTTATCCAGATCCCGGTTAAACCATCCGATTACATATTTGAGAAAATGTCTGTAAAAATTGGATGGTATCATCCGGTTGATCTGGTCATTGAAATAGTCTTCCTGTAATTGAATCAACTCTTTCGTCAATTTTCCGTTTACTACGCCCCTTTCAAAAGGTTGCCCTTCCACATAGAGTTCAAAAAGTCCTGAGTTGCTTTTGCGAAACCAGTTATTCTTTAGTGTATAAAGTCCCGAGTCCGACTCAACCCGTTTCCAGCTTAATGGAGATTTATCCGCGATTGCCGGAGGAGTTGTTTTGGAAACAATCAGGATATATATCACTCCGGTCAGCAGGAGCAACAGAATCACCGAAAATATTCTTACCAGCCTTCGCCTGGTTCTTCCAGTTTCACGCATTTCTTATTTTTTCGATGAAGTCGTCTTTACCTGTCAGCGTCATAGCAGTTATCAATCCACTGATTGCGGTGCCGAGAATTCCATGAAGATTCAGGTATTGACCGGTTAAATAAAGATTCGGTATTCTTGTTTTTGGAGATATTAATGTTCCCAGTGGATTTTTATAATCCTTTGCCGTTCCATACAGGTTGCCATCATCATTCCCAATATAATCGCGAAAACTCAGTGGCGTAGAAGCATACGTATGCAGAATGTCTTTTCTTAAACCAGGGAACCGCTCTTCCACCCGGTCCAGCAGTTTCTCTGTTTTTCTTTTTTTGAATTCTTCATATCCCGTTCCTCTGAATTGCTTTTTTGAAACCGTATTAAAACTCGAAGCCCATGGTTTCACTTCTTCATATCTCATATATGCAAAAATAGTCATCCCTGACGCAAATTCCTTTTCTGCACCTGGTGAAAGATATATAGCATATCCCAGCGGCCAGTTTTCCTCATTGTATGATTCCATTTCCCATACAGACCCCTTCTTATGATAATAGTAGTTGTGTTTGCTATATGGGAAATGACCTTTTTTAAAAACGATATTCAACGTAAATGAAGAAACGGTTGTCCGCATATCTTCTATCCTTTTCCTTGTAACCGGCCGGATCAGATCAGATTCCGTCATTCTGTAAGTGTGCGCGGGACTTGCATTCGAAACAAAATAGTTTGCATCTATCAGGGATCCATCGTTCAATAAAGCAGATTTGATAGTTCCATTTTCAGAAACCAGTTTCTTGACTTCCCTGTTTTTAACAATTAAACCTCCGGCGTCCGTTATATTTTTTGCGAGCAGTTTAGCTATCTGTGACCCGCCGTTGAGACATCGCCATGCACTTTCCATATAACTGTTTACCGTGAGTGCGTGAATATAAAATGGCGTATTGTCGCCCTCCCCGACATATAACATATTATTACCGGCCAATACGGCTCTCAATTCTTCGTTTTGGGTAAGGGATTCAATAAATTTTTTGGCGGAGATTTGCATGTACTCCTGTTTTTTCTCCGGATCACCTTCAATACGCAGTCTGTACAATGGAAAGTTGTCGCAGATTTCGCGAATGGTTTTTATGTATTTCCTTACGGCCTCTTCTTCTTCAGGAAAATTCAGAATCATTTCTTTTTCAAAAGATTCATATCCCTGCATGATCGGGAATTCGTTCTCATTGTTATCCAACAGAATGCGATCAAATGCAGGATCCATTTTCTCAAGTTTCAGTTTGTCCATCAACCCCAGCCACTTGAATATCTGGTAAAGATTCTGACCTTTTTCGAGTGCTCCGATATAGTGTACGCCCGAATCAAATATTACTTTATCGCGAACATAAATCTGCAGGCAGCCACCGAGTTGTTTATTTTTCTCCACCATACAAACGGAATATCCTTCTCTGGCTAGAATATTTCCGCAGACGAGTCCCCCCATGCCGGTTCCAATGATTAGTACATCAAACTTTTTCATAGGATTTTACCGGATGCGTGATGATAAAAAGCTGGTTGGAAGTATAGTCCGACTGATTCAGGATTCTGAAATCCATTCCATGACGAACTACCATTTGTTTTACTGTTTCTCCGGAAATAAAATGTAACGGGTGACCAGCCGTTTTATTGAATGAAAGGAGTTTTGTAGAAAATAATTCAGTCGTTCTGGTTCGTTTATGTTTCTTACTGAGGTCTGCATTACCATCCCGTATCAGCAATATGCCATCTTTATTCAGAACATCCATACATTTCTTTATCAGTAGTTCCTGTTGATCAGGTTTGAGGTAGTGTAAAACATCTGAGAGAATAATCGCATCTGCAGGACCACAGTGAATCTCATTGATATCGGCCTTTAAAAAAAGGATATTTTCATTGCGACTGAAACAATGGTTTGCCACTGTAATTTTTTCTTCATCATAATCAAAACCTGAAATATCTCTTTCCGGTGCGGCAAATTGCAGCATATAACTCATAAAGCCATACCCGCAACCCAGGTCCAGGATACGACCCTTTTTTGGGAGTAAATCGTGAATGACCTGATAGTCTTTTTCCAGACGTATCTTGACCCGCAGATACCATTCCAGAATGGGTCCCTTGTATATATAATTGTACACGAGTTGTTCCCTGTAAAACCCAGGCTGTTCAACTTCTTGCTTAAGTTTTGCATATTGTTGTCTGAAATATCTGCCGAGATATCTGGCTCTTTCTGCATAATCAACACCAAAAAAAAGATCACCTGACTTCACCCGGGGTAAATACTTAATGGTAATGTAACCATCTTTCAATAAAAAATCTCCTTTGGACATGGTATATCCCGTACCATGTATCAGAATCGGAAGGATATCCAGATTAAGTTTTTCAGCTATAAAAAAAGCACCCTTATGAAATCTCTTTATTTGTTCATTGGGCGATCTTGTACCCTCAGGAAAAACGGCAATGGAATATCCGGCTTTCACTTTTTGCCGGAGATAATCTGTGCTGTTTTCAACACCGCGACTCACGGGATAGTAACCAGCCATTCTGACCAGCCATCCAAACAATGGCGAATTCCAGACCCAGTTGTTTGTAAGTAATACTACTTTAGGATAAAGCATGGTCATGACCAGTATATCAAGAAACGACTGGTGATTTGCAATCATCACCGCCGGTTTAGAAAAATCTTCTTTTGCAGGATTTATAATTTTCTTTTTTACATTCCCCATGATATAAAGCACGGACCAGGTATAAGCCGAAAGCATTCGGTGTAATAGCAGTCTTGATTTTGATTTTGCAAATGGATTTATTTTAACCAGTACAATACCACATATCGTTACCAGAATACTTCCCACAGCGAAATAAGTCAGGGAGAAAACAGATTTAAAAAGCCCCAAAGCCGTCCAGGGGAAATATCCTTTGCGGATACGGTTGCGTATGAGAAAGTCAAAGAAAAAAGGTATGAGTACCTGTGCAACCAATACCACACTCAAAATGCCTGTAATAGAAATGAGCGCAAGGGAGCGCAGTGCAGGATGTTTTGCAAATATCAATACGCCGAGTCCTGCCAGTGTTGTGATGGCAGAAAGAACTATCGAAGATTTATAGCTTGACAAATTTCTTCGTCCGGTCTTATATTCCTGGAGCAGCCCATCCATAATGAACAGACTGTAGTCGTCTCCCAGTCCGAATATAAGCGCGGATAGAATAATATTCACAATATTGAATTGCAATCCAGCCAGTCCCATGATGCCGAGTATCCAGATAAATGCAATGACCATCGGAATAAATGAAACGAGGGTAAGCTCTATTCTTCCATAGGTAAGTAGTAACACTCCGAAAACGAGTATGGAAACCATCCAGCCAATCTGATTGAAATCGGCAGTTACCGTATCGAGCAGTTTTGAAGTCATGTATTGTTTATCGATCACGGTAACATCAGGCAAACGAGCGAAGGATTGATAGACTAATTTTTTATCGTCGGGTTCCACTTTTAATAAACTTACCAGCGATATGCCCTTTTTGTTTTCTATGATATAATCATTGGCAAAGCCTTTTCTTAGTTCGTTATTTTCTTCAGCATTCAGCGGCTGATAATTTTTTCTGAGTAACTCTTCAAAGGGAAGAAAAGCAGATTCTTTAAATCCCATTTGCATTCCTGTATTCGATAAGGCACTGATCAAATCCGCTTTTCTTTTGTTGGTCCAGTAGTTGTTCCAGAAATCAATTCTTATTTTCTGCAGCGAATCTGAAATCAGTAAACGAAAAGCTCCGGAAGATTTCTTTATTATATTTTTTTGCTGGAGTATTTTTATTTTCCCGTTAACGAGATCCTGTTTATTTAAAGCCGATTCCAGATTGTTACCATCTGTTACCAGATAGACAGACCGGAGACTGTATTCATTTATTTTATTCAAGGTAGTCTCGGCTTTTTTCAATTTCTCAGGCATGTAATTCATGTGCATGATATCCTGGTCAAAGCCAACCCGGTTAATAAAAAAAGCAAAAACAAAAGTCATTACAAAAATAAAAAGGACGAGCCATTTGTTTTTTTCCGGATGGTAGTTTGCCAGCTGAAGTATCCACGAATTTCTTTCACTATTCCTGGCATGGTTTGCAACCGAACCTGGTATCAGTTGAGGAAGAAAAATCAGCGAGCTAAGTGATGCGCCGATAAGCGTAAAAGCTGCAAACAGACCCAGGTCCTTTAATATTTCAGATTGGACAAACTGGAGACATAAAAATCCCCCGATGGTGGTCAGTCCTCCGATAGTTAAGGGGAAAGTAAGATCTTCAATAACGGTTACCATATCACCCCGATGGCGAAAATGGTTGTATACATGGAGCGAATAATTTATAGCGATACCCAGCACTATGGAACCCGCAGCGAGCGCTATAACAGAAATGGTTCCTTTGATCCAATAAATTACAGCCAGAGAAAATAGCGCACCCAGAAGCACCGGCAGGAGGATGAGAAATGGTGCCCTTTTCTTTTTAAAATACCAGCTGATAAACAATATGAGAAAAACCGCCGTTATGCTGAGCGTTAATATGGAATCTGATCTGAGCTGGGCTGCATTTCCCACTGCGACTGCAGCACCGCCAAAATAATTTACTTCAACGGAAGCAAACTCCTTTGCCTGAAGCTTTTCAATAATGTTATCCATTCCCTTGAACAGCTGGCTATTCTTCCCGGTATTGTCGGCAGTGAATGCCGGATTCACGAACAGCAACATGTAACGACCATCCCGGCTAACGATATGTCCATCATACAGGTCAAAGTTATCATCGTACTGGAGCTGCCTGATTTTTTTGAATGCCGGGTTCGAAAGCCCCAACGGATCTTTGCCAATGATTGATTTCATCGCAAAACCTGCTGGTGAGGACAACATTTTTATGTCCCGGCCAAGAACAGCCTTGAGCTGATCGGGACTTTCAAGACTGTCGAAAACCTTATAGTCTTCTGAATCCAGGAATATTGGCAAATGAGCCATCATGAGTCCGGTCAGTTGTGGAAATAAACTGTCGTTTACCTGCGCGTCGACAGAAAGAATATATGAAGGAAGAGATTTCCTTAAGAGGGAAGCAAAAGAATCAGAAAAAGCAGAAAGTAATTCGGGGGATTTGCGATTGCTGTCATTAAGAGAAACCATGACAACAATCTTATCGGCAAATTTTGCATTTCTGAAAAGTTCGTTCAACTTGTCGGCCTGACGATCTTTTGGCAGTATTTTAGAGATGTCTTCCTCCGGTTTAATTTTCATCGCGAAAAAACCTGTTACAAGAAACAGTCCGATGAACACAATGAAAAAAGTCTTACGGTTAAGCGCAAAATAATGATAGATATAAAGAAATGGTTTTGCCACGCTAAATGACGATCCTGTTTTTTTTACTGAAGATATTCAACAGGACAAAGCTAATAAGTCCGGCGGCTAATCCTGCTATGATTGCAAGGCTGATACTTCCCAGAAGATATTGTTTTAAGTTATACCGGATGGATATTAAGCTGAGCGATTTTGTAAAGGAAACGGGTCTGGCCGTTTCGGGCATCCAGAAAGCGCCAAAACGATAACTGCCATAGATAATTAATGGTATCATGGGTGGAATACTAATGTTTGCGAATAGAATCACAAGTCCTTTATTCAACCTTAATAATATGGCAAAAAAAATCGCTACGATGAGTTGAAATCCCCAGATAGGCAGAATTCCCATCATCATTCCTAAGCCGACCGAAACTGATTTTCGAAGATTTGACTGAGAAGGATTGAAAAGTTCATCCACGAAAATTTCCTTCCACTTGTTTTTCAGAAATAATCTTCTCAGGAGGTTCCGCGGTTTTATATATAGAAAACTAATAAAAACGAGCAGGGTATTCAGTATACTTATCCTGGTGAAGTCAGCAAAAGGCCTGAAATGAGAAACTCTTTCATTTTTTGGTGCGTAGTACACCGATACTGGTGCTGAAATTACGGGAATGCCCCTCCATGCGGCACGCACGATTACTTCGATTTCGAATTCAAAGCGGTTGGTATAGAAATGCATATTACGCATCCGGCCGACCGGATATAAACGAAAGCCTGATTGTGTATCGGGCAATTCAATTCCCGTTTCTACCTTAAACCAGAAATTAGAGAATTTGTGTCCGAAGCTGCTTTTAGCGGGTACTGAGCTTTGTTCCATATTTCTTGCTCCAACGATGAGCGATCCGGGATTACTCTCCAGGCTTTTTAAAAAAACAGGAATATCCCTTGCGAAATGCTGTCCGTCAGAGTCTATTGAAATGATGTTTTCAAATCCAAGATCCAAAGCGGTTCGGAAACCTTTTCGAAGTGCATATCCTTTTCCCCGGTTGCGATCATAAGAGACAACATATAATGCCGGAAACTGAGTCAATACGGCTTTTGTATCATCTGTGGAACCATCATTCACGACAATAACTGTAGTCTGGAAGATTACTAGTTCACTGAGCAGGGACGCCAGTGTTTTTCCGTTATTATAGGTAGGCACCAGGATGCATACTTTCAGTCGCTCAAATATGTTGTTTAGATATTCCATTTCTTGAAGGCTTAACGCTTAACGCGAAACGCTTAACGCTGAACGCGAAACGCTGAACGCGAAACGCTAAACGCTGAAAGCTGAAAGCGAAACGCTAAACGCTGAACGCTGAACGCCGAACGCCGAACGCTAAACGCTAAACGCTAAACGCCTTTTTTGTGCTAGTTAACGATTAATAATTAATTATCCGACCTGTATTTATTTGTCCATTTGGTGAAGTCTTTCAGTCATAATTTGACCTCAAAGCAATGTTTTAGACTTTAGGCTTTATGCATTATGCCTTTTGCGTTCAGCGTTTAGCATTTCGCGTTCAGCGTTCAGCGTTCAGCGTTCAGCGTTCAGCGTTTCGCGTTCAGCGTTTCGCGTTCAGCGTTAAGCGTTTCGCTTTAAGCTTTAGGCTTTAAGCTTTACGCCTTCAGCCTAATAAATGGTATATCTCGCTGAGAATCCGAAATCGGGGAAATAGAAATTCTCATAGTTGTAAAACCGAGGCGATGCGATCCTGAATGTTGGCCGGATATCTATGGAAACTTCCAGTGGTATTTTTCCAAATTTATAATCGCCGCCACCGGTTGGAAAAAGTCCGAGTCCGACTCCTGCGTATCCATCCTGATTGGAAAACGTATTGGTCAGCGTGAAACCGCCTCCAACAAACCATTGCAAACCGGGTACGGCGGTAATGGGAACGTGATATTGGTATGATGCAGATAAGGACATGGTTGTTACCTCACTGTTATCGATGGAACAGCATCCGTTATAATATGTTGTGGCGGGTTTAACACCCAGGTTGAATTCCAGGGCGCCGGGTCCATCAGATAAAAAAGTTTTCAAAGAAAGAGATATCAGATCAGAATAACCTGTACCGAGCCGTAATCCAACAGCCGTATGATAGGTGGTTTGTGCGGTCTGTGCGCGCAGGTTCAAAAAACAAATCATAACCATACTTAAGATGATAAGCTGCTTTTTCATTTCTTTTTATTTCTAGAATGAGGTAAGGAAAGTACCGGCTTTGGGCTTTTTAGGGCCGAAAACTGCGATGATTAAATCTGGTAGAATTTATTTAATCGGGGCATGATTTTATAATCCAAATGTAAGTAAAGTACCTATTGACTGCTGCAAACCAGCGTGTAAATGTAGAATTTATTGCCCGTAGACGGCCTTATGTAGACCTAAATACTTGATGAAAAATTTAAATACTATAGATTACTTTATAGACTTCGGAGATGTCGATATCCTGCAAATAGGGATAAAGTTCACCCACATCTTCAAAGCTGCGTATACAAATATAAAAGCAGCGGGTCTTGTGATAGTAGATCTCAACATAGAAGTCATTCACCTGGTAAAGGCTAATACGAAAGCAGCCGTCATTTCGTTCAGCAAGGAAAACTCCGTCTGTGGCGAGTACCTGCGTCTTGGTCATTCCATCCATAAAATTGAAATCCCTTATATCCATACTGCGATTTTTTGCGTTCTAGTGCCGGGTTCCGTATAATTTATTCAAATCACATACCGATATTCAAAAAAACCAGTGGAGCAGGATATCAATATATCAAAATGAGTGAAAATGGATGAACTTGTCCTAACCCTAACCCATGCGGAACTTCTGAAAGCCGACAAAGACTACGAGAAAGCGGCTAAGGCGGTTAATCTGACCTATGTCAGGGATAACATGCCAGGCATTATCCGTATGCGTAAGGGAAAGGGATTCACTTACATACTGGAAGGCAGAACCTTACAGGACCGGCTGGGGATCAAAAGGATTAAGAAGCTGGCCATACCCCCCGCCTGGACGGAAGTATGGATTTGTCCGCTGGAAAATGGCCATATTCAGGCAACAGGGCTGGATTTAAGGAAAAGGAAGCAGTACCGCTATCACAGCCTATGGGCTCAGGTGCGCAGCGAAACCAAATTTCACCGATTGTATGAATTCGGGAAGCTTTTACCCCGTTTACGGGCGCAGCTTGAATCCGATCTTCAGATCCGCGAACTCAACCAGGAGAAAGTGCTGGCCACAGTGATCAGTCTCATGGAAAGAACCTATATACGCATCGGGAACAGCAACTATGAGAAGCTGTATGGGTCTTACGGACTGACCACGCTTAAAGACAAGCACGTTTCTATCACGGGCGATCGTATGCGTTTTGCCTTTCGCGGCAAAAAGGGGATTCAGCACGAAATCACCTTAAAAAATAAGAGACTTGCCAGAACGGTTGAGCAATGCCGCGATATTCCGGGTAAAGAACTGTTTCAATATTATGACGAATCAGGCAATCGCAGGATTATAGAATCGGGGATGGTGAACGAATACATCAAGAAATCAACCGGAAAGGATTTCAGTGCCAAGGACTTTAGAACATGGGCGGGATCGGTTCATGCCCTTGAAACGTTGTCTTCGATGAACGAAGTGGAAACAGATTCAGAAAGAAAGAAAAATATTATTGCCGTTTTGGATTCAGTAAGTAAGAAACTTGGGAACTCAAGAGCCATCTGCAAGAAATACTATGTTCATCCGGGTTTATTGAGGCTTTATGAAGAAAATAATTTCTCCCGGTATACCAAATCGATGGAGCAAGGCGAAAACCCTGAAGATGTTTGCGGGCTTACTGCGTCTGAAAAAGTTTTGTTGAAAATACTGAAGGAAAGTTAGGAAAGTATGGGAGTATGGGAGTATGGGAGTATGGGACTATATGTTTTTCCTACTTACAAACTCTTATACCCTTACACTCTTACACTCTTATACTTTCTTCTATGCGCGCTCGAATTTGAGTATAAAGTTCGATCCTTTATCCACGCCAGTCTGTACGTCGATAGATGCCTTATGAGATTGAATAATATTCAGTGTGGTGGCGAGGCCGAGACCAAGGCCGTTTCTTTTATAGGTAAAATAGGGTTCAAATAAATGTGGCAGCAGTTCCTTGCTGATACCTGTTCCATTGTCTTTGATGGAAACCAGGTGATGCCCATTCTGGCTTGTAACAGAAATATCGAGTTCGCCTTTATTTTCATTCATCGCTTCGATAGCATTGATAATAATATTTGTAAATGCTATTTTCAATTTCATGGAATCTGCCATGATATACGCCGGTTCATCAGGATACACTACTTTCCAGTTTACTTTTTTAAGGGTGATCCGGTCAATGATGGTTGATATAGAATCATCCAATATGTTCTGCAGTGCTTTTTTCTCACGCGTATTTTCGGGCGCATTTGAAGACGAAAGCAGAAGCTCAGTTATAATATCATTTATTCTCTTGCTGTTTCTGCTAATGATTTCCATAAACACCGTTCCCGCTTCCGTTACATTCTCCTGTGCCAGCTGATCCACCGATAAATTGATGTTGTTTAAAGGGTTCCTGACTTCATGAGCCAGCGCACGTACCAACCGGTTCGCTGCGCCCATCTTTTCAATCTGCAATGTGGCCTTTTCCGCTTTTTTCAGATTGGTTATATCGTGAATAATACCCTGGATATACAGATTATCATCTGCATCCATTTCCATAGAGAGAGAAAGTATCGTCTGTAAAATTTCGTGTTTGCGGTTTACCAACTGCACTTCTACATCTTCCACATTACCATCAGTACGTAAGAGCGTATTGATTTCTTTTGCCTGTTCGGGGTTAGCAAAAAAATGATTCAGGTTGAGCTCCATGAGCTCCTCTTTGGAGTAACCGAACATTTCTGAAGTGATAAAATTCACATCTTTAAATACCAGTAATTCGTCTGTCAGAAAAACAGCATCCTTGGACCTTTCAAAAATGCTTCTGAATTTTCTTTCATTCGAACGAAGAATTTTCATTGCTGCCGCTCTTTCCAGAGAATAGCGTATGCATCTTTCCAGTTTTTCTGTATTTAACTCAAGTTTTACCAGATAATCATAAGCCCCGGCCTGCATTGCTTCCAGGTCAATCTTCTGATTTCCCATGCCTGTTAAAAGTATCAGCGGTTGTTCACAATTCTGTTCAAACGCTTCCTTCATCAGCTCGAGGCCCGTTTTTCCGCCCAGGTAATAATCGATGAAATAGATATCATATTTCGATTCTACGATAGCTTCCAGCGCATCCTTGTAACGATAACACCAGTCGATGATGAATTTTTTACCTCTTATTTTTTCAATGAACTGACTGGTAAGAAAATAATCTTCTTCATCATCGTCTATGATAAGTACTCGTATGGGTAAATTTTCAGCAGACATGGCGGCATTTAAATGAGGGGTTGTTTTGATAAGGCGGGGTTTATTTATTTAATGATTCTTCATTTCTTCATAGAGCGTCATTTTATTATATAGCGTCTTACGATCGATTTTTAACAGCTGAGCGGCTTTACTTTTATTATAATTTGATTCCTTGAGTGCCTGAAGAATCATTTCGTATTCTGCGTCGATGCTGGCTTCCTTCAGTGAGCTTTCGTGTAGATTCACTTTACCGTTGGAGCCTGATTTTTGATCAGCAGGGAGCTGCGTGCCCGTATTGGATGAGCCGGTCGCTGGTTGATCCGCAAATTGCAGCTTGCTATAATTGGAAATTTCAAATGGAAGTGTTCTGGCTTCGATATAATCACCTTCTGTTAACAAAGTAGCGCGTTTGATCACGTTTTTTAACTCACGGAGGTTGCCGTACCAAACATATTTTTTAAATATTTCTTCCACATCCGGATCAAATCCTTTCACTTCTTTTCCCAATTCTTCGTTGGTGGTATGAAGAAAATGACCGGCAAAAAGCATGATATCATCTCCTCTTTCGCGGAGGGGTGGAATTTCAATTGAGAATTCATTGAAGCGATGATACAGGTCCTCACGGAATTTACCTGTGCGCGTTGCATTCCAAAGCAATTCATTACTTGCAATCAGAATCCGGACGTCCAGATCAATATCCTTTGTTCCTCCAACCCTTCTCATTTTTCTTTCCTGCACCACACGTAAAAGAGAAACCTGCACATCGTAAGGGAGATTGGTTACTTCATCGAGAAATATAGTTCCTCCGTTTGCTAGTTCAAAACATCCGATCTTTTGATTCAGTGCACCTGTAAAAGAGCCTTTCTCATGCCCAAACAATTCACTGGCGGCCAGTTCCTTTGATAAAGCTCCGCAGTCTATCGCGATAAATGTTTTACTGCTGCGTTTGCTGCGTTTATGTATTTCAAATGCAATGGATTCCTTACCACATCCAGTTTCACCATATATGATTACACTGTAACTGGTTGGAGCTACCAATGCTACCTGTTTTAATATTTTTCTAAATGCTTCAGAATCGCCGAATATGTATTTACCCGAATAAGTAACACCCGGATTTGCCGGCGTCACCTTTTCCACAGCATCTGTATTTGTATTTGCTGTCTGACTGCCTTTATTTTTCTCACTATGTTCTATCGCCAGTTGAATAGTGTGCATTATTTCATCTGGCAATAATGGTTTTGTTATATAATCGTAAGCGCCCATTTTCATCACTTTAACTGCGGTGCGCATGTCACTATATCCCGTGATGATTATCACCGGAACGTCTGGATATTTCGTTTTAATATTTCCGAGGAGTTCCATTGCATCCATATCCCCCAGGCGATAATCACACATCACCAGATTGGGTTCGTTGGATTCAAGCCACACGATCGCTTTCTTGCCGGTATACATTTCTATTACTTCATATCCCCGGCGTGTGAGAAATCTGTTCAAAAGCAGGCAAATATCTCTGTCATCGTCAATTACAAGGATTTTTTTCATAAACTTCAAATTAGTAATGCGAAATTTTTGGTGTGATAATTATACAAACAAAGCTCTCATTTGTGCTACCGGAATATTCAGCTGATCCCTGTATTTGGCAATCGTTCTACGTGCCACAACATATCCTTCCGAAGAAAGAATATCGGCCAGCTGCTGATCAGTGTATGGTTTATTTTTATCCTCTTTTTGTACGAGTTCTTCAACAATTTGCTGGATCACTTTATTGCTTGTAACCGTACCTTCTTTATTCGACAAGCCTTCGGTAAATAAATCCTTTAAAAGGATCATACCAAATGGCGTATCAGCATATTTATTACAGGTTATCCTGGAAACAGTGGAGATATCAAGTCCCACGATTTCTGCAATATTTTTTAATACCATGGGTTTAAGTTGCATGGTATCGCCATACTTGAAATAAGCCGTTTGAAATTGAATGATTGCCCGAATTACTTTGAGCATATTGGTTTCCCGTTCCCTGATTGCTTTGATAAACCACTGGGCGGAAGCCAGTTTACTTCTTAAATACATTCTGGTGCCACGGTCAGTTGTTTTATCATTGTCCATTTGCTGAACGGTTTCAGCCCATGCCTGATTAACGTGTAATGACGCGGAGCGTTGTTTTGCAAGCGCAACGAAAACTTCATCACCTTCTACTGTAATGATAAAATCGGGAAAAACTGTATTGTTAGTCTGTGTAATATTTTCAGTGCCCGCAAATGGCCTTGACTTAAGAGATGCAAGCAGCTGTAACACTTCTTTCAGCTGACCATCCTCCATTTTCATTTCCCTCCTGATTTTCTCTACGTTACAGGCGTGCAGGTCATTGAAATGTTCACTAACCAATTTGATGGCCGCCAAACAATTTTCCGATTTCTCATTCAGCTTTCCGAGCTGAAGGAGAAAAAACTCACCAGGATTTCTTGAGCCACAACCTATTGGATCGAGTTCCTGAATAATTTTAAGAATGGGAAGTAAGTCTTCCGGATGCACCCAGATATTTTGTTTGAAGGAAATTTCTTCTGCAATGGCTTCCGGTTCGTGCGACAGAAATCCGCTTTCGTCCAATGAATCAATAATAAAATCAGCAATCTTATATCTTGTTTCATCGAGATCAGCAAATCGATATTGCTTTTTTAGTTCCTGCCTGAATTCCGGAATTTCTGCTATCTGACGGTCGGGCATTTTATCGGCCGGTAAATAGTTTTCATATTCCGTTTTATAATCCGGTATGTCGTCATAACCATACTCCTCCCAATTCTGAAAATCCTGTACTGTTTCTTTGGAAAATTTGTCACCCAGGGCGTCATCCGTACTGCTATTTTCCTCCAAAGCCGGATTTTCATTGATTTCATCTTCAATTCTTTGCTCAAGTGAAATGGAGTCGAGATGGAGAAGGTTTAAAAGCGCGATGTGGTGAGGCAGAATCTTATGCTGTTGTTTTTGCGACTGGAGCAGGTTGATCATGCGATAATCTTTGATTACCCTTTAAAACAAATAAAACACCAGAAATTCTCCGCTTAATTTAGGGCTTTTTCTTTAAAATTCATAAGATTTGGGGAATTAATTACCCATACTGTGGAATGCATTTGGATTCAATAGATCCGTTGCGGCTGAAAACAGCTGGGTATTTTAAAGTAGTTAACTTCGGGTAATACCATTTTATGAACTCACAAGATTCGATTGGAACCCTGATAGATAAGTCCAAGGACTTTCTGGAAACCCAGATGGAACTGACCAAATTAAAGGCGATCGACAAATCGGCCGACGTACTTTCTTCGGTGGTCGTTATGGTTTCGATGCTTTTTATAGGAACCCTGGTAATCATACTTTTTAGTATTGGACTGGCTTTGTTCCTGGGCACGATGTTGGGAGCTTATCACAATGGTTTTTTCGTTGTGGGCGGCATTTATACCATCGTATTACTGATACTATATATTCAGAGGGATAAATGGATTAAATCACCCGTCTCAAAACAGCTAATCAATAAAATGTTGAAATAATCCGTATGAAAAAAAAGGTTAGCAATTCAGAAGAACTCGCTCAGGCGATTTCCGAACTTGAGATTAAGTTGGCCGCGCAGAAAAGGGATATTGAGGAAACTTATAAGAATGTCTCTGAGAATTTAAAACCAGTTAATCTGATAAAAAACGGAGTCCGGTCTGTATTCACGGAAGAACACAGAGGAGATTTGGTTAATGCTGTTGTTGGTTTGGGCACAGGCTTTCTGAGCCGTAAATTATTACTGGGCAGGACCAAAGGGGTTCTGGGGAAATCTGTTGGGAAAGTGGTGGAATGGGGCATTGCAGGACTGGTTACCAATAACGCTGAAAAAGTAAAGGAAAAAGCAGCTTATTGGATCGACAAGATCTTCAGAAAAAAAAATACGGATCCGTCTGTAAAAATAACCGGCAAACTCCCCGGCCAAGCGAAGCATTAAATCTTGTCTGAAGTACTAAAAATCTTTTCCACCGTGTGCATAAAAGATGAAACAGGTCCCTCCATTTTTCCGGTTCTGTCGTCCAGGTTATTATTTTCAAGTAGACTTCCAAGATCCAGCGATGGCGGTAAATAAAGCAATACATCGGATTTATTTGCAGCCAGGAAATTTCTGACGACTTTTTCAGACAGACCGTTTTCTGTTTTGTCTTTTATGACACGTATAGACTCGGAAGCAATATGCTCCAGCTCCTGTTCACTGTGCTGGTCGTTTATTTTTGAATAAGTTGTAATCTTTTTGACAATCAGATCCTTGTATTTTCCAAAGATTTTTTCCAGTAATTTACCCTTATCTACCTGTAACGTACTGAAATCCGGATCTAATTCCAGTCGGTTATAAACTCCCAGAAGGATTGTCGGAATACCAGCCTGCGCCAATGCCGTGTTCCCCATGTCTACCGGCTCACCAATTGGTTCCTGTGTATTTGGATCGATTTTTTTTAACGGCATCAATCCCAGGTTCTGCTGAATTGTCTCAATGATATTCATAAAATAAATTTAATTGCCGAGAAATATTCGTCAGGCCCTTCTGATCAAACCCAAAAGCAGGGAAATGATCGCTATAACTAGTAACACATGAATCAGGCCTCCGATACTATAAACAAAAACTCCAAGAATCCATCCAATAATTAATATTACTGCGATGAGGTATAAAAGACTGCTCATAAAATAATTTGTAGGTTGATTAATATTTATACCTAAAGTGACTCAATATCATGCCAGATCGTATTCACTGCAAATTTTTATCAGAACGCTCCGACAGTTCGCATTCAAATAGCTTTTTGTAGATGATTTTCTACATAAAAATTAAAAATAATTTTATAAACAGTTGTTATATTTGAATACTTCAATAAATAACCCTTGTCATATACGGGCAAATCGTCTAATGGAAAACCTTTCTAGCTCCGTCAAAACTGTGCTCATAATCGATGATGAAACGGATTTCTGCCTGCTCATGAAGAATTATTTTGTACGAAAGAATTATGATGTGTACATTTTTCACACATTGGAAGATGGAATGAATAATATTGGAAAAATCAATCCGGATATTATTTTTCTCGATAATAATCTACCAGACGGACTGGGATGGGAAAAAACAGAATATATCCGACAACACTTTCCTAATACACGGATCAATCTGATCAGTGCATATCAATATGATCACAGTATGTCAGACAAGCTGACATCAGTAAGGATTTGGGAAAAGCCCATCAGCCTTAATGATTTGAATAAATACCTGAATTAGGCGTAAAGCTTAAAGCTTAAAGCGTAAAGCGTGGAGCCTAAGGCATGAACAGGAGCAAATAATATAATTCACTTCTGATTAGGAATATATCTGTTCTTTAGGCTTGGAGCTCTCAACCTTACCCATGCCAAGTTTAATTTTGACTTCGTGATCCATTTGATCATTCACCAACAGAATATCATTCGAATCCTGTTCAGTTCCATCCAGTATTAATTTCAAATTTGTGAGGGATTCATCTCTTGCGAATTTCAATATGTAGGTGGTTTCGGCAAACCGGTAACGAATTTCAAAAGCGTTCCAGTTGTCGGGTACGCAAGGTTTTATTGCGAGGCGGTTACCGGTTCTTTTTAATCCAAAAAAAGATTCTGCCAATAATTGATACATCCAGCCAGCAGATCCCGTATACCATGTCCAACCTCCCATCCCCCCATGGTTTTCCACTGCGTAAACATCCGCTGCAATGACATAGGGTTCTATTTTATATTTTTTTATGCTGTCGTGGGTTGAACCATGATTTATCGGATTTACCATTTGTATCAAATCATAGGTTCTCTGTTTGTCTTCCAATGCTGCAGTCGCCATTATAAACCAGATGGCAGCATGGGTATATTGTCCACCGTTTTCACGAACACCAGGCAAATACCCCCGAATATATCCGGGATTTGGATTGGATTGATTGAAAGGCGGGTCGAATAATTTGATAAGCGACAGTTCTTTGTTAACAAGAATATCATAAGCGGAGTTCATAGCCATTTTGCTATGTGCTGAAGTGCCTCCTTCAGAAATGACCGACCAGCTTTGTGGTATCGAATCAATTTTGCATTCTGAATTTTTTGATGATCCCAGGGGTGTTCCGTCATCAAAAAAAGCGCGCAGATACCAATTGCCATCCCACGAATTCAATTCAATATTTTTTTTGAGTTGTAACGATTCTTTTTTACACCGTTCGGAAAACTCAATGTCTTTTCTTGAATGTGCGATTTGTTGAAAGTGTACCAGTACGTCGTATAAAAAAAAGGCAAGCCAAACGCTTTCACCTCTTCCTTCGTTTCCTACTTTATCCATACCATCGTTCCAGTCACCCGAACCCATCAAAGGCAGTCCGTGTGCGCCGAATCTTAATCCATGTTGCACAGAGAGTCTGCAGTGTTCATATAAGCTTTCGGTTTGTTCTGACGTGCCTGGTAATTCGTAATATGAATCTTCACCCGGATTTAGCAGACGTCCTTCTATAAATCTTACTTTTTCGTCGAGCAGGGCTGTTTCGCCGGTATGCCTCACATACCTTGATACTACGTAAGGAAGCCACAAATAATCGTCTGAGCAGGTCGTTCTTACTCCCCGTCCCAAGGGTGGATGCCACCAGTGTTGTACGTCTCCCTCATGAAATTGCCGGGACGCGCTGAGCAGAATTTGTTTTCTGACCAAATCGGGGCGGTTATGCATCAACGATAGTGAATCCTGCAATTGATCCCTGAATCCGAATGCGCCGCCGGACTGATAAAATCCTGTTCTTCCCCAAATACGTGATGCCAGTGTCTGATAATTCAGCCAACCGTTAAATAAGAAATCGATAGAAGGATCGGGAGATTTTACCTGGACAACAGAAAGCGTTTCGATCCACATTTTTTTAACCCGCGCCAATGCCGTCTCAGCGGTACTTGCACCCCTGCAATTTTTTATCGTTTGTAATGCAGAGAACTGATCCTTGCCCGCGCCGAGGCGGAATACCAGCACTCTTTCTTCAGAATCTGTGAGATCCATGAAGGATTGCAATACCCCGCAGGCATCAAGCGAAGCTCCTGTTCTGCCCGAGAGTTTCGCCTTACCCATTGCTTCGGGATTTTTATAGGTACCGTTTCTTCCCAGAAATTCTGCGCGATCACCGGTATAGGCTTTTAACGGATCATCTACATCGAAGAAACTGACATAATTTCCAAACTCACTATTGTAGGCGTTGCCAGCAAGAATAGCACCTGTATCCGGATGCACTTCAGTGGTTATTTGCATAACGGTTTTTGATCTCAAATCGCCCAAAACCCATTCCACGTATCCGGTAACTGACAGTTTGCGCAATCGGCCCGAAGAATTCTTTATCTTAAATTGAATGTATTTAACAGGTTCTTCCGGATCAACAAATATGGTCATCGAAGAAAATATTCCATCTTCCGCAAAGTGAAATGCACTATAACCAAACCCATGTTCACAGTGATAATTTGATTTCCCCGGATTTGGCAACAAAGAAGGCGACCAATATTTACCGCTTTCTTCATCCCTTATATAAAAAGCTTCACCACATAAATCAGAAACCGAATCATTATTCCAGGGTGTGATACGGTACTCATGCGCATTTTCCATCCACGTGTAAGACTGACCACTTTCAGTGACAATGGTTCCGAATGTCGGATTTGCCAGTACATTGCTCCATGGTGCGGGCGTGGGATTTTCAGCATTCAATATAATATGATACGATGAACCGTCTTTAGCAAATCCACCGAGGCCATTAAAATGAATCAGGTCCGTCGGCATATCCGCCATTGAATCCTGCGACGCATAAAATTTAGTCGGCGTAAAATACGGGATTACCGGTTTTACTTTACTTCTTCTCTTAATCTGTTCTTCGAGTGTGCCGAAGCTATCCGATAGAATAATTCTCGCAACCGCCTGAAATAAAATTCTGTCTTCCTGCGATACCTGTTCACCAGATCTTATAAAAATACCTCCCGGCTTGTCTTTTACGTCGCTGATAATTCCCGGGGATATCAAACTCAACAATTCATTTTGAAGTGACTGGCGGTAGCCACCGTAATCTTCATTCCATATAACCAGATCCACCATCAGTCCTTTTAATCGCCAGAATGCATGTGCCTGAACCATCTGACGTGCGATCTCAATATTGGCAGCATCCTGTATCTGCAACAATACAATCGGAAGATCGCCTGAAATGGAATAACTCCACAGGGCGGACTGACTGCGGTGGTTTCTGATAATCAGCGAGGGATCGGCGCGTAATGCAGGATTTGAAAAAATTACTGAACTGGCAAGCAGTGAATATAATTGTGCGTCGGCTTCTGACGCATTTATCTGGCGTAACACAACCTGACTATGCGTCCACGCCAGTTCAAACGCACGATCTGTGAGTGGCCTGTCCTGATATTTTTCAACGAGGGCCGTGCAGGCTTCTTTGTTTTCCGCGATGCCCATAACCATATCTATTGTTACGGAGTCATGCGCATCTATTAGAAATCGATAGCGAATAGATACAATCGGGTCAAGGACTGCGCCCTGAGAATTTGACAGTGGCTGATTCTTTGTTAGCGCTTCGGGTTCATGAATGGATTTTGTTCTTCCAATGAACACAGAGCGGTCGGTTTCAAAAGAAACGTCTTTGATTTCAGCATTGTGAACTTTCATCAAATGAAACATCCAGGGTTGCGGATCTCCTGCACCACGGGGTCTTCTTGTACATAAGATCGCGTCACGCTGCGGAAGGATTTCAGTTTGAACAAATAAATTACTGAAAGCCGGATGAGCAGCATCTGCACCGGCAGATGTAAGAACCACTTCAGCGTAACTGGTAACTTCCAGCCAGCGCTTCCTTCGTGAGCGATTGCTGATGTGAACACGGCGCATTTCAACATCGTCTTCGGATGAAACAACAATTTCAGTATGCGTTTCAAAATTTTGTTCCTGTCTTCTGAATTCCGCTCTGCCCTGTGAAAACACCACTTCATAGGATTCTGCCGTTTTCAGCGAAGGCTGAAAAGCTGCCGACCATTTGCTTTCATTGTCAAGATCCCTTATATAACAAAATATACCCGTATTATCAAGTGTTGCATCTTCCTTCCAGCGGGTAACGGCTATATCTTTCCACCTGCTGTATCCGCTGCCGGAATTGGTAATCATCGCATAATAGCGACCGTTAGATAACAATTGTATTTCCGGTAAAACAGTATTGGCAGTTTTAATAACACGCATCTGTACTTCCTGTTCGGAAATACTACTATCTGATACATGCACTGTGGGCGAATAAAATTCAGTAGCATGAGGAATTCTTTCCTGCAGTAACAACATAATCGCTTTGAACTGGGCTTCGTTCTCGAACCTCTTCTGCATGGGCTTCTCGTGCAATAAATACGAGAGGGAGAGAAAGGACATACCCTGGTGATGGGACATGAAAGATCTGACGATCGCAAAAGATTGTCCGCGTGTAAGCCTGGCAGTCGTATAGTCGATAGCTTCATACATGCCGTACTTACCACTAAACCCTTCGTCCTGCATCTCCTGAAGATTTTCCGTTGCCTGTTCAGGTGATACCATGAGTGCCATTACGGATGCATAAGGAGCGATGACGAGATCCTCCCCAAGCCCACGCTTCAAGCCGAGGCCCGGAACTCCGAACGCATGATACTGGTAGTTCAAATTGACATCTACCAGGCTGTACCCCGATTCAGATACACCCCAGGGTACATTTCTTTTTTTCCCGTATTCGATTTGTTTTTGTACAACAGATTTATTGGTCTGATCAAGCAGTGTGTTTTCAAAACTTGGCATTACCAACACAGGCATCAGATATTCAAACATGGAACCACTCCAGGATACCAAAATAGGAGACGTTCCCGGATTGGTGAGTTGACGACCCAAAGCGAACCAGCTATCCTGCGGCAGTTTTCCCTGTGCAATGCCAAGAAAAATTGTGAGTCTGGACTCTGAAGCCAGCAAATCATAAAATCCGTTATCTCTCCGATGATCCGTTACATTATATCCAATCGCCAGCAGCCGCTGAGATTTGTCATATAAAAAGTCAAATTGAATGTCGGCAAATTCGTCGCAGCAGCGCGCCAGAGACTGAATATTCAGTAACCTTTCTTTTGCCCGGCGACAGGTTTCTATAATCTGTTTTCGAAAATTTTCAAGCCAGATCTTCTCTTCCGGAGTCAGCTCCTCATCATTCAGTGAATGTACTTTCGGTATAAGTGGAATTTCCAGTGACGCAAGTTCCTGCAAAGACAAAAATGAAAATAATTTCTCTTCCAGAAATTTAAACCTGTCTGGAAAATCTGCAATAGAGAGAAAGGGACAGGATTCGTAGATATCATTGTAGGCTTCTCTTATCTGGGTTGCAAATGCATCTGCCCACCATGCTGCATCGGAGTCTTCACTAAATAAACCGGTTAGTGTTTCGGCATCTTCCAAAAGTTTTTTTAAATCATTGAAAAGTACGCGCACTGATCGAATTCCATTTTCTCTCAGAATAGAAAGTTGTTTTTCTAAAGCTTCTGTTCCCTTTTGAGTACCCATCTTCTCTTTGAGAATGTCGAGTGTCGCCAGCAGACCCGTAAAAAAATGATTTGAAATAACGGGCTGTCCGGCAAGTTGAAAGAGACCCTGTTTCAGCGTAATCAGGTGTCCCGCCATATTACCACTATCAACCGCTGAAACATAGTTCGGAGGCATTGGCTGTAAAGTCTGCGTATCATACCAATTATAAAAGTGACCTGCAAACCTTGCCATTTTTTGTAATGTTTGCATAGTATTGGAGGTTCTAATCAGCAGACCCTGCATAGGAATATATCCAAAATCAAAGGCCGTCAGATTGGCGAGCAAAGAAAGTCCAATATTGGTTGGGGAAGTTCTGTGAGCAATGCGTTCTACCGGGCTTTCCTGATAATTGTCGGGAGGCAGCCAGTTGTCTCCCGCTACCACAAATGTTTCAAAAAAAGACCAGGTCTTCCGGGCCAGTTTATTTAAAAATAGTTTTTGCTTTTCATTCAGGTCAACGATTTTGTTTTTGTCGGACAAACTGATTCTCCATGTAATTGCGGGAATAAGCATCCAAGCCACCAGAAAAGGAATGCTTACAATCATTCCATCTGCATGTTGATAATGCATCCACACGTACAATCCGAGTGCCAGTAAAACCGGGAACCACATGTATATATAATTCTGAAATAAATTTTTATTGGAACGACTCATAAGAAGTTGCGAGGGGTTCCATTGAAGAAGGTGTCTGTGACTTATTATCATCCGCCAATTTGTTCTCCAGATAGCACCGGCATATACAAAGGCTTCGTAAGGAATGGTAACAAGAAGAAATAGTTGCAGTGCGAAGTTTTGCAAAGTAAATCTGAAACTCACTACAACATGCTGGACCATATGTCTGTCTTCCGGTTTTTGCCAGATCTCCCATAAAAAACTAATGAGGGAATTGAGAAGAACAATTGTAAGAACGGCAACCGTCCAGAAAACCGGCGAGTGTGAATATACCCATCCAAATATCAGCATGGCGAGTAAAGCAATGGGAACAAGGCTTCTCCGCAGGTTGTCAAATATTTTCCATTTGGAAAGTGCGGAGATCGGATTTTTCAAAATTTTTCCTGCTGGTCCGGGTACCCATGGTAAGATCCAGGAAGCAATTTGCCAGTCACCCCTGATCCAACGATGGCGGCGTTTCATATCGACTTCATATCGGGTCGGATAAGCTTCATACAATTGTACGTCGCTTAGCAACCCACAACGGGCATAACTGCCTTCCAATAAATCGTGACTCAGGATCCGATTCTCCGGAAATCTGTTGGCCAGCGACTTCTCAAAAGCATCGATATCATAAATGCCTTTACCAATAAATGATCCTTCTCCAAAAATATCCTGATAAACATCTGATATCGCCCGGGTATAAGGATCTATACCTGGTTCATTTCCGTGGAGACGGGCAAAAATGGTGCTGTCGTCGTATGGCAGGCTAACCGCTACTCTGGGTTGAAGAATTCCATATCCCTCCACAATTCTTTGTTTCCTGTCGCTGAAGTGTGGCTGGTTCATGGGATGTGCCATGGAGCCTGTTATTTTCCAGGCCGCGTCTTTTGGAAGTTGGGTATCCGTGTCCAGTGTGATGACATACTTTATTTTTTCATAAACAGTGGCATCTCCCACTATCAGCATAAATTTTTCGTTCCCATGACCCCGCAGAAGGGCATTCATTTCTGCAAGCTTTCCCCGTTTTCTCTCATAACCCATCCACAGCTTCTCTCTTGCATTGTATTTTCTTGGGCGGTGAAACAGAAAAAAAATACCGTTCTTTTCACTGCCATATTTTTTATTCAATTCTTCGATCATTGATCTGGCAGTTCGAAGCAAGTCGTCTTCTCCGGGCAAAATCTCTTTTTTCGAATCCTTAAAATCAGTTAGCAGCGCAAAGTGAATGTTTGAGCCTCGGTTAGCCAGAAAACGAACTTCCAGATTTTCTATCAGCTCATCCAGTTCTTTTTTATCACTGAATAAGGTGGGAACGGCGACTAATGTGCTATAATTCGCAGGAATGCCCAGAGAAAAATCCATTCGCGGAAGTATCAGCGGTCGTATAATCAGGGTGCTTACCCAGTTTATTAGTGAAATTGACAGTTGACTACAACCAATAAGACATACTAAAACTATTATTGAAAGTATCCAGGGATTGCGAAATCCTTCCTCCCAACACCTGAGTAATAGCGTACCGGCCATTGTAGCGGCGAGGAGAAAGGATGCTCCGGTATAAACAATGAGCGGTATTTTTTTAAGAAAATTAGTGAGTTGTTCCCAACTCGTGTATTTAGCTCCCGCCTCCTTAACCAGAATTTTAAGACCTTTCCCTATGAGATAGAAACCCAGATGACCAGCCCGGGGATATTCACGACGGTTAACATATCCTGCATTTGCAAGTTCGAGCGTTATTTTTGCTATTTCAGATTCAGATTTAAGACTGGACTTGGCGATTTTTTCTATACTATGCCGATATTCATCGCGGGTATGAAAATCCATCAACGGATATATTCCGGAATTTTCTGATCGCAGAATATTTTCGACTACACTTACATTTTCTACGAACTCCCGCCAGTTATTGCTGCTCAAAAAACGCAGGCTCCCGATACTGTTACTTATTGATACCTGATCCGCAGCCTGTTTCTGATTTTCGATATGTACGAGTTCGTCGCTCGTCATGCCTTTCTCAGATAGACGTTGTTCAATCCAGCTTATGGGAAGAGAAAATGCAGCACCCTTACCTACAAGCCTGCGAGTGAGTTCAGCGACAAAGGAGCTTTCCAGCGGGGGTCCGTAACGTGCCATATCGGCAATAACCAGTATCAGACTTTTTGGATCTTTTTCTGCAGTTTCAGTCATTTGATCGGCCCAATAGTCAGCAAGGTTTTTATTTATTCTGTTTTTGGCAATCAAAGCAGCCAGCCTGCGCAGATTTTCTATCAGGGCAAGTCGCAGCATTATGGGTATGGCCCAAAGCTCACCAAGTTTGAGCTCAGCAACCTGCTGGTAGGAGCTTGCAAAACTATGCAGGCTCTTCAGATCTACGCGGCCATCGCTGTGCGAAATCAGTTCAACCGCCAGATCGTATACACGTGGCAGGCCGGCAGATGGTCCTTTAGCCAGTTGGGGAAGTCCCTTGCTGTATCCTTTGGGCAAATGTTTTTTTCCTGTATATATCTGCTCCTCTATCAAATAAAAATTATCGAGCAGCCACTCTCCTGCCGGAGTTATGCGTTTATTTTCCTTTGCAGAAGCTGTGAGCAGATTGTGAACTTCAAGAAGAATTTCTTCATTGTCGGCTAGCCGCTTCAGCAATTGTTCCGGAGTCTTTTCGGTTGTTAACTGATGACTGCCGGCCAGGGTCTGAGCATAAGATTCCAATTGTTCCAGGCTAAAAAGCTCGGAACGTATTGGTGCTTTTTCATCATCATATTTATGCATCAGATCGTCCCCGAGAAAAGAGATACGTAACTGAGAGATGAATTCCTGTATTGGCGTTATATTGACTTTCAAATGAGCGCTACATATTTACTAAGTGATAAAAAAGTCTATGCTGGTTTTCATTTTATGAAGCCAGTTTAATTCAGGCTAATGGGATGACCACGATATTCAGCATATACGTAAGTGTAACATGCTCCGAAATATAATATAATGGATGAATAATATATCCACAACATCAATATCACAATGGAGGCAGCGGTCCCATAGGTAGCGCCGATTTTAAAATATCCGAGATAGTACCCTATTACGAATTTTCCCAATAAAAACAACAGCGACGTTACAAATGCCCCTATATATGCGTTTTTCCATGATATGGTTGAATTTGGTAAAATTTTAAATATCAACATGAACATAGAACTGATTACAATTAAAATCAATGCCAGGTTAACAATAAGAAACAGGTTTAACAGTGAAACACTAAATAAGGTTTTAAGTCTGTCACTCAGGAGGTCAATCAAAGCATTTGCTGTAAGGGAAACAAGGAGTAAAAACGAAACTCCAATTAACAGGGAAAAAGAAACCAATTTTCTGATCAGGGCAATCAATAATGCTTTTTTTGTGGGAGCAGGGATCGACCACAGGTAATTAATCGAAATTTGGATTTCAGAAAAAACACCCGAAGCCCCGATAATTAATACCGCAGATCCGATCAATCCGCCCAGCTTGCCATGACTCGATATTTTTGTATTCAGTATGATATTCTGTATTTGCAAGGCGGCATCGTTTCCTACCAAACCGCTTATCTGGTAATATATTCTCCCCTCCACGGCCGACTGTCCAAAAAATATTCCTGCCAGAAAAATGACTACAATTAAAAGTGGTGCAATAGAAAAAATCGTATAATATGAAAGCGCGGCACTTAGCTTAAATCCGTTCAGGTCGTTAAACTGTATGGCAGCTTTTTTCAATAATTGCCATGAATTTCCAAACCAGTTAGATTTCATAATTTAAGTATCACTTCTTTCCAGCAATTTCATGCCAGGCCTTTTTTTGTTTCGTTTCAAAAAATCGGGCTAAAGTGGGGAATTCTTTACTCGATTTTTAAAAAGTCCACTCATTCCTTCTCAAACGGCAATCTAGGTCATTTTCGTTAAGTGCTGATTGTAAATAATTTAATAAGAAATGAATGGTCATTTAACCAATAAAACTAAATGGTCTCTCATTTGAATATTTCATAAAAACAATTTTATGTCTGCATACCTTCCACTACCATTTATTGAAGAGAAGATAAAAGATCTGGAGCACGCGTTATTCTTTTCTATGAGTGACGCTGTTTTAAAGATCCCTACCTGTGTAGTAAAAGTATTGGAGACCGATCAAATCGGTCAGCTTTGGTTTGTTATTCCACGCCCGAGTCAGTTTATTCATGCTTTTGATAAAACTTTTCCGGTAAAACTTGATTTTTTCAGGAAGGGACGTGATTATTATTTAAAAATCCAGGGTAAAGCTTTTCTTGTAAATGATCCCGAAGAAATTAATTCAATAGAATGTCTGAATGAGAACATCAAGCAGGAAGCCAGAAAAAATGAAATGGTTATCGTAAAAGTCAAAATAACTCATGCGGACTACGTTGAAAAAGCGCCTGTAAGAGCTTCCGCCAAGTTGTTGGTAAAACAGGTAAGAAATCGGGTGTACAACTGGTTCAGGCAAACACAATCATTTGGTGAAATGGGTTACCAAAAAATACCCGCAGAAGTAAGATATCCATCACTGTCTTCTTTTACCAATTAATTTTTTTAAGGTGCGTCCTTTAATTTACAATCAATTTACTGGTAAATGGCTGAAAAAAAGGCGTTCCATAGATCGAAGTTGTTTTATGTACTCGGTACAATACTCATCTTAATATTTGTTGGAGGTTTTCTGTTCTGGAGAAATTATAAATACAAACTGGTAAACAGGAAACTCGATACGCTGGTAAATACCAAATCCAAAGGTCTATATCAGTTGAGTTATAAAAATCTGGTGATTAATGAGGAGTTGGGCAGCGTTTCTGCTGACAGCGTTGATCTGATACCAGATAGTACTATATATCGGGAGTTGACTACGCAACATACCGCACCGCAGACTTTATTTTCAATACATATCCCCAGGTTGGAAATATCGGGGGTCGTAACTCCGAAAATATTACTCAATAAAGAAATCAGCGCACATATTGTCAGGATATCAGATGCACGCATAGAAATGCTTTTAAGTCCGAAGGATAAGGATTCAAAATCGGACATCAGCGCCGGTATGAGATCAGATTTATATCATATGCTGCTGGGTAAATTGAAGAGTATTAAAGCCGACAGCATTGTTCTCGAAAATGCATCCATAACACTCAAAGATAAAAATACAAAAGCCGCCAAGCTGCTGGCCACGGGGCTGTCCATTCGCTTTTCGGGTTTGATTGTCGACAGTCTTCATCAAAATGACAGCAGTTATTTTTTATTTTCAAAAAATCTGGCCATCCATTGCAAAAACTTCAAACTGCCGTTTAAAGATAAATTTTATAATCTCCAGGTGAATGAGCTGGATATTAACACTGCAACCAGAAAGTTGCACACGGGCGGTATTGAACTGGAGCCATTGCTTTCAGAAGATGAATTCGCCAGGGCACATAAATATGCCGTCGACCGACTAGATATCCATATTCGAAATATGGATATTTGGAATTTAAATCTACAGGATTTACAGTCAAACAAGTTAACCGCCGATTCTATATCGTTTTCTCAGGCTTCTTTGCACGATTATAGGGACAAGTCCAGACCTCATGATTCTCTTGACAGGACAGATAACTACCCTCAGGAAGCGATCATGAAATTGCCTTTTTTGGTTTACCTGCCTAAAATTTCATTTAGTGATACTTATATTGAGTATAAAGAAAAAAATGAAAAATCCGACAGTAGTGGGAAGGTAATTTTTTCCTCAGTGCAGGCAAGTGTGGCGAATGTAACGAATATGCCAAGCCGCATTAATAAAAATAGGCTAATGACGTTGCGATTCAATTCACTTTTTCTCGGCAAAACAAATTTTAATGCAGTTATAAAAATGAGGCTCAATGATAACGACGGGCATTTTCTGTTGGACGCTCATCTGGACACTTTAGATGCGTTAACACTAAATCCTTTATTGAGACCGATGGCACTAGCTGAAATACGTACCGGCAAGATATCAAAACTTACATATCATTTAAATGCTACCAACACTACAGCCAGCGGGGATCTGCTTTTCGTATACGACGATCTTTCCATAAAACTGTTGAAAAAAGATGAAGATAAAAATAAATACAAAACAAAGTTTCTGCCAACACTTGCTGCGGGACTGGTATTGAAGGATTCCAATCCCAAAGATGGTAAAACACGAATGGGGACTGTTGTTTTTCCACGAGATACTAACCGTTCTATATTTAATCTTATGTGGAAGTCCCTGTTTACCGCGATAAAGCAGGTGGCTATTTAAGCTTAAGGCCGAAAGCTCAAGGTTTCAGGCAATTAAATTTGGAAATGATATTTTACCAAATAAGCTTTAAGCCTTATGCTTTAAGCATTAAGCCTAAAAAGGATAACCTATCGCAAAATTCACCACAGTATTTTTTGTATCAAATACCCATTTGTCGGAGGAAATAATCCAGGGCTCCCTAACTGGAACACCCAGGTCGAGCCTGATTAAAAGAATACTGATATCGAGACGCAATCCGGTTCCTATCCCGACAGCTATCTGACTGGGCCATTTATTCGTAAGCTGAGAACCTACTCTGGAGCTATCGTACTGAAGTGTCCATACATTCCCGGCGTCTACAAAAAAAGCCCATCGCACAATAGAAAATAATTTGAATCTGATTTCCGAATTCAACTCCAATTTAAAATCTCCGGGTTGATCGGCGATGAAAGCAGTATCACGGTTTCCCGCATAATAACTACCTGGGCCAAGTGATCTTGATCTGAAAGCACGTATGTCATTGGCACCGCCGGCAAAAAATTCTTTAATAAACGGCATCGTCGAACTGTTTCCCCAGGCGTATCCGATGCCCGTTGTAAAACGACTTGCCAGTGTTGTTGTCGGAGAGAAACTCAGGTAATGCCGGAAGTCAATTTCTCCACGTACGTATTGGGAGTAGGGTACGTTAAAAATCGTTTTTTGGATACCCGTCTTATTAACATTTGCACCTTCTGCAAGACCTATGATATTGGCTGAAACATCAATATTACCGTTAAAGTAAAAATTATTTTTATTACGGTTTGGCTTCAATTGTGAGTTAAAATTAAAATTATAAGTCGGGCCTATAATGAAAGTTTTTTCAATACTTCTCGCAAGAACAATATTGGTATCCAGCTGCAACTGGAATAAAGAATCTATATGTGTGGGATTAACAAGGTTCACGCGAAATACTTCGAGACCATGTTCTTTAGTAAGGGATTCTTTCCAAACATATCCTGCACTCGCCTTGAAGGAATTCAGTGTGTACTGCTGAGATTGTTCATAATATTCATAACCAAGATTAAATTTTGTCTTGGGAACAAATCCGCTATTTGTCTGAAATTGAATGGGCCCTACAATTCGTGGCAGGAATAAACTAATATCTCCTCCGAGCTTAGTAGTATTGGTATGCTGACCTTCTCCGAGATATTGTCTCAAATAGCCCAGATATACTGTTGTAGTTAATAGCTCTGCTCCTCTTAGTAAATTCCTGTTTCGCCAGCTTACGGAAACCTGACCTCCGTTTGCGTCATTTGACTGTGTTAACCCTGATACTTCAAAACGAATAGATTTCTTCTCAGTTGGCGTGAGATAATAATACGCATTCAATTTATTTTGCGATGTATCGGACTCGTCAAAACGTATTTTCACAAATTTAAACACCCCAAGACTTATCAGCCTGTTCAATGAAAGGTCATGATCCTTTCGGTTATATACATCTCCTGATTTGAAAATCAATGAGCGCCCAAATATCTGCGGTTTAAACATTTTTTCGGGATCTATAATTGTGAAACCCTGGAATTTTGGTATCCCTTCTACGTTGATACTTGTGTCGACATGCACATTATAGTCTGCAAAAACAACTATATTATTGATGCGGTAAATCTTATATGCTTCTACAGGTGTAGATTTCTTAATAATCAGGGTCATATCCACCTGATGGTCGCCTACTGTTGAGTCTGCCCTTATCAGCAGGTCGTCGGGATTAAAGTAGTAAAAGCCTTTTTGTTTAAGGCGCGTATCGATACGCACTCTTTCATTTTTTATGACATCCAGATTATAAGGTTCTCCTTTTTTTAATAATGAATAACCAGCCATTTTGGAAATTTCCTGACTTAATGAATCTGACGATGAGGGATACGTGACATTCCTGATAATATATTGTTTACCAATTTCCGCAGTATAAATGGCACTCAGTTTCCTTCCTTTGTATACTGTGTCCAGTATAACAGTATCCTTGAAAAATCCCCGATTTTCAAGACGATTTTGAAGGACTGCCCTGTTTTTTTCCATCGCACTATAAGAAGCCAGCACGGGTGGTTCTCCGAGATTCCTAATCAGATATCGAAGTCCCTTCCCTTTGGGAGTTCCGGCCATATTATATAGAAGTAATTTTACCCTTATTCCAAGAAAACTTCCGTTGGGTTTCGGACGAAGTAAACCGTCCAGTTCAGTTTTCAGGGATTTTGATTTTGAGCGCGAAAGCGCCGGGTTGGCTTTGATATTTATTTTTGCCCCGTCGTATAAATATTGTCCGTCTTCCAGACTTTTTGTTTCACTGCAAGAGCAGCATATCCGGGTTACACATATAAATGCCAAAAGTCTTATTATTACTCCTTTCATTTGTTATTTGTATTGTCTGCTGAAGGAGTTGTTGTATGTTTAACCGGTGCAGGTATTACTGGTGGTTCTTTTTTATTTTGAAATAATTCTCTGAATTTGTTGTAATCAAACGTAAGTATGAAGCTTACTCCGGTTTCAACCACCTGCCCCTGAACGATTGTTTCATACTGATCATTCCTGTAAACGCGCAGCATATATCTTCCATCCTTACTCAATTTATAATCCACACTAACGTCACCGGCGATGTTGGAGGCGTTTTGACCCGGATTTGTTTCTTCCAATTGAAAATCACTTCCAACTGTAACACGTATTCTGTCATTGAAAAGGCTTTTCGAAACTTTTACATTCAATTCTGTTTGATTAGTAGCAGAGCCGGACGAATAATCCTGATCTGAATTCATATCGAAATTCACATCCACTCCTTTTATCAGCGAACCTGCCAGTTGATTCAATTGATCGCTCAGGAGTTTACTGGCGCTTTGCTTTGCAATCGTACCTGCATCTGTAGGAGCTCCCGCAGATTGAAAAGGATTTTCCTGTATAAACCGTCCTAATAATAAAAGGGCGAACACCTGCTTGTTAACTTCCCCTTCATCCGTACGCATCTGTGTAAGTTTTGTGTCTACTTCAGGCCATAACGAAAGCAAATTATCGGGCAGGGTAATGTCAAATTTTATAATGGGTTTCAGTAGCTCACCCGTCATGTTTAATTTAACCTGGAAAGGGAGTCGTTGCTTAAATCTGTTTTGATCTGTAGATGACTGACCTGAAAGTTGTTGTTCTACCAGGTCGATGGGGGCTGTGTTTACGGTGTATATTGCTGTAATATCAATATTCGCTGTCTTCGGGTCACCCGTCCAGGTAATCACACTGCCACGCTGGATTTCAAAATTCCGGTGCAAAACGCTCAGCGTAAGATTATAGGATCCATTCACGAGTTCGTAATTTCCTGTAAGACTTACCTTACCGCTTTTATCGATGCCACCGGTGAGATCTGCTCTTCCTCTGAGAGCCAGGGCATCTCCGTTTCTCTCATCTATAATCAGTGTAAACCGGGCGCTGCTGTCGGTTTCAATGGTAACTGAGGCGTCTATTCCTTTCAATCTGGCCACTGAAGCGAGGGAATCAAGGAATATTTTCAACTGGGAAGAATCAACGGTCTTGTTTTTATTAACAAACACAACTACGCCGTTTCTGTCAACCACTTCGGGATCGTCGCTGGGAAGTATCACATAAAAATCCGTATTCTTGTTGACCCTCAGATAAGAAGTTATTTTCGGCAAATTCATATCACCCGTTACATCCACAGTTGCATTAAGGTTCAGCTTTCCATAAAACATTCTATTAGGTTCCTTAGGCGCATTTACTACACGAAAATTATTGGCACTAAATGATACGTCGAATTTATAATTTCTGTAATCTGTTGTGTAGATATTGCCGTCGAGCGTCGCCTTATTGCCCGCAGAATCAAGCAGCGCAAAATTGCTGAAATTAAACCCTTCTTCATCGAAATCGATTACATCGTCAGAAAGCTTCAATGCTTCTCCGGTAATCGCAGGTACCAGAACGGCATTATCAAAATGAAGGGTTCCTTTCAAGAGAGGTTTGTCGAGATTTCCGCTAGCGTGTAGATTGCCTTTCAGATATCCGGAAATTTTACGTACCTGAGAAGATGCGACACCTTTAAAGGAAGCGAGGTTCAACTGATTCAGTTTGATGTCCATGTCCATGTTACTTTCACCGGAAAAATATTTTCCGTCGATCTCAACATCATTGTCATGTCCCTTCAATGTGAGGTGCGCAATGAATTCATTTAATTCCGTATTACTTACCTGGATAACAAGATTGCCGATGGAATCTTTTTCATAAATGAGACTATCCACTTTAATATCCGAGGTAAACTGTGGCTTATTGAAAAGGTTTTTAACCTCCGCCTTACCATTAATCGTCCCGCTCAATAATAAAGAATCCTGTTCTACAAATTGAGAGAGTGTTTTAATTTTAAAATTTGAAAAGTTGATGTCAATGGGCGCCTGGGTTGTTTCCCCGTTTGAGTTTATTCCGATAGTTTCTGAAAGATGATGAAGTGTGATATTTCGGACGATCAATCCGCTTGAGTCATAGTGAACAAAATTATCTGCCGGTAATTGCCAGCGCTGATAATTGAGGAGCAGACTGTCGGGGTTAAAAACAAATTTGTAATTATTATTCGTTGAAGAAAGCGAGCCCGACAAGAGGTATTTATTTTTAGTTTTTTTGTCTTTCAAATCCAGCGACACCGTTAGCTTGTTATCTGCTATCGTTCCCTGCAGTGCGGTTTGGTAAAGTTGAAAACCCGGCTGTTGTGCATTATCAAATGAAATACTGTATCCAAGACCCTTTTCTCCGGAAGCCGCATTGATACCGAGTTCATGAATAATCAGCTGGTTGAGTTGTATTTTATCCGAATGCATGTCGAGATTCAAATCTTTTCTTCTGCTGTTAAAACTTATATTTCCTGTTAAGCTATCAGAACCTCGCAGAGAGGGCATCATGGCAAGAACCAAAGGCGACGGTCTTAATTCAAGTTTCATTTGCCATTCCTCCGGTTCGGTCGTGTCTTTGTCGGAAACGGACATCTTATAATATGAATTAATAAACCTCATGAAAGATTCCCGGGTTTGCGTCAGTTTATACCTGCCCGTCCAATCCAGGTCCGCCGCTTCGGAACGCAGTCGTATTGACTGACCGGTGTCTGTATGATCTGCATCAAGGGAAATACTATCCGTATGAATGGCAAGCGAACCGTGTTTTATTCCCAGATCACTGATGACCATATTTCCCTGCAATGCATCCGGATTGGTGGATTTAAAATCCGCTGCCAACACAAGGTGCATATCGATACTATCCTTTAACAGATTTAATGCAAGAAAATTTATCGTATCCAGTTGTAAATTCAATTTCACCGAAGGATACCTGTTTTGAATATTGGCCTCTCCCTTTAACTGATAAGCAAGATTCCCGTCACGCATAGACGAAGTAAAGTTTGCAGTTCCGTTATCCATTTGTGCATCTAAAAGCAACCCTGTGTAACTGTAGGATTTGAATACTGCGTCTATCATATTTACATGAAAGATGCCAGACATTTTTTTTGGGTCAAACCCATTTCCCTTTGCTGTTGCATCTACTGTTATTTTACCCATGAGGGTATCCATTTTCAAAATATGTCCCAGGTCCAGCGAATTTGTATGCGCTGTCAGATCATACGTTTTACGATTGATGTCTAATGACCCGGTTATATCTGCGTTTCCATTGCTGGTTGACGTATGCAACTGAACATAAAAGTGTTCAAAAGAACCTGTGAATTTTCCATGAAGGGCTATTTGTTCGGGCAAACGCAGGTTATCAGGCAACTTCCCTTCGGGTACAAGACGATGAATATCGGTTGCCGTAGTTTTGAAAGTTGAAATATTTAAATCATACATGGCTTTTGCGCCGTCGGGCAATCCTTTTATTTTCCCGGATGCAGCAAGAGAGGTACTTCCCAGTCCGTTTAATTCCAGGTATGAGATATTCAAATCCTTTAATTTCCCGGATACCTTTCCGTTCAGCTGAACTGTTGTTTGAGGGTAGTCTTTAAACGTGTTATTTAAAGCCGGAACAAAAACAAGCAAATCCTGAATGCTGACGCGACTATGATCAAAAAGAATATCTGTTTCAATATTTCCGGGGTTTTTTTTCAGATCGTCCAGGGAAAGATATTTAACTGAACTCTGACTCTTAATTTCAGACCCGTTGGTTTGAACAACCAGGTTTTTTAAAGACGCGCCCTTGGAACTATAGGATAGATCTGCCGAGAGTTTTTTTAAGTTGAACCCGCTTTTTTCAGTGAAAGAAATACTGGAAATTACTCCATGATAGTTTGATGGATCCGCATGTAAATCCGAAGTCTTTACCCGAAGGTTTCTGATGTCGAGATGATTGTAATCCATGCCCTTTTGAGCTGGGGATTTATTATCGTCATCATATTTAAATCCGGTACTGTCTACAGAGAATCTTGTGACATCGAAACTCCACGTTGGTTTTTGGCTGGATGTTTCTTTTGAAGTCACTGAAGTTTTTGTGTTGATCCGATTGGACTTTCCATAGCGGATCACAGCAGATATATTATTGAGCTCGATTTGCTTTAATTTGACATGTATCAGTGCCAGATCTATTGAATCTGCTGTAGTATGAAAACGACCAAGCCGGATCGAGGCGTTCATATTTTCGGGATCACTCCGATAATCCAGACTGATCCCGCTAAAATCTATAACACCCAGTTCCAGTTTAACAGGTGTTGCGTTTTGATTATGTACGGTGACGGTATCAGCGAGCTTTTTTAAAATTAGGATGGGTTTGTACTGACGAATATTTCCGGAAATATTTGACAATGAAATTTCGGGTATAGCGTATGTCTGATGCGCGGGGTCGAATGTTTTTAAAGTTGTTGTAAAATCACCCAGGCTGAGATTGAATTCATTTCCACTGGCGTCATCAATATAGGCACCTCGAATGCGCTGAAGCCGAATGGTGCCGATAACAAAATGAAATCCTCCCGAATCATCAGTTTGTTTTTTGGCAGTGTCGGGTGGCGAACTAAAAGCGTCTGCGATAAATTGAAAGTTGTAAACGGAATCGGGAAGCAGTCTTTTTACCTTCATCGTTACGTCATCCAGTTCAAGGTGATTAACCTTTAACTCCTTTCTGAATAACCTTAACATACTGATATCTACTTCTATTTTCCCGCCAGATAACAGGGTGTCCTTACGTAGATCTTCGAGATATACATTTTTCAAAACGATCCTTGTGGGGAATCCTACATATAAATTGCCGATACGGACTTTGGTATGCAGTTTTTTTTCCAGATAAGCTTCCAATTTCCCACGGCTATAATTCTGAACCGGGCCCGTTTGAATTAAAACCAGGATCAACAGCAGTATGCTTAAAAGCAGCAGTATGAGCGTAATGATAATGCGAAAAATCCGCCTGATTAACTTCCTGACAGATTTACTGATCGTCATATTGCTTTGGGCTGGGTTACCTGATTAGAGCAAAGAATAAGCCTTTTTTTATTTTTTATGCGCATGAGCAAATACTCTTCGCCCGGGGAGATTATTCTACAAATAAACCAATTTTTAGGCTGTTTATTCTTTTTCTTCACCCAGAAGTATTGCCCATGGTTTCAGATCCGGTATTTCATCGCTGATCAGCCTTATAATGGCAGTAAGCGGTATAAACAAAAACATACCAGGGATACCCCATACCAGATGTCCGATTAGTACGGCAAGTATTGTAACAAGAGGGTTCATTTTTACTTTTCCGCCGACCACTTTCGGGAGGATAATATTGGCATCGATAAAATGGGTTACTAAAAAAACGATACCAACGGCGAGCACATGGCCGGTTGAATCGATTGCAGCTGTTATAAGCATCGTAACCGCCATACTGAAATAGATTCCCAGGTAAGGAATGATATTCAGAATAGCTGCCATTACACCCAGGAACAAGGCATATTTTACTCCTATTATCATCAGACTCGAATAAATCAGAATAGCTACCACGCTCATTTCTATCAGGAGGCCCTGCACATAACTTTTGATCAGAGAACGAATCCTCGTAATGATACCCTGCACCTGATCATTATACGACTCATGAAAAAGTTCTATAACGAACCGCATAATTAAACGCCGATACTGCAGGATAAAAAAAGTAAATATGAAAAAGAAAATCGTAAGGAGCAGTGTTCCCGCAATCCCGATGATTGTAGTGGCTACAGAATTCATGGCCGTATTCAAAATGCCCGTTCCTGATCGATGCAGATAAGATATCTGCTGCGTATTGGTAATATGGTATTTGTCACTAATCCAATCCTGGACATCCTGCCATTTCTCAAGCACTTTTGCCTGTAGAGAAGGCAGATCCCTTGAAAGATGAATCAGCTGCTTGCTGAAAAAATAAAACAACCCAAAAAACAGCACCATGAATAACAACATCGAAATACCTGCCGCTAACGGCCTGGGGAAACGACGTTTCTCAAAAAAAAGAACCAGTGGATGAAGCAGTATGGCAGCAAGAAAAGAAAAGAACAATGGCACGAGCAGGCTTTTGCCAAACCACATAAACGCCAATATCAATGCTATGGCAAATAATGTTAAAGCTACTCTCGCGTAGAAAGGAAACTTGATCATGACACATATCCCTGTTTATAGTGATTCCGCTAATGATACGATATTTTCAACTGTAAATCCAAATTCTTTGAAGAGTTCTTCTGCAGGTGCAGATTCTCCAAAACGATTTAGACCAAGACTTTTTCCGTCCTCGGTAGTATATTTCAGCCAGCCAAAACTGGATGCTGCTTCAACAGACAATCGCTTCCTTATTTCTTTTGGGAAAACCGATTCTTTATAAGCCGCATCCTGTTTTTCAAACAACTCCCAGGAGGGCATACTTACAACCCGCGCGTTGATCGATTTTTCTTTTAGTTTTACTTGCGCGCTCAATAAAAGACTCACTTCGGAACCGGTTCCTATTAATATTACATCCGGTTTTTTATCAGCATCTGAAAGAATATATGCTCCTTTTTCAAGTGCTGTTGCCTTTGTATATTTCTCCTGATCTATTACGGGTAAACCCTGTCTTGTAAGTACAATGACCACCGGACCTCCGCTGTGTTCCAACGCTACGCGCCATGCCTGGGCTGTTTCGTTGGCATCTGCCGGACGAATGACCATCATGTTTGGAACGGATCTGAGTCCGGCCAGTTGTTCAACGGGCTGATGCGTGGTTCCATCCTCCCCTAAACCGATGCTATCATGTGTAAAAACATAGATAGGCTTTATTTTACTGATGGCTGCGAGTCTCATCGGCGGCCGCATATAATCAGAAAAAATGAGAAATGTAGCCCCATAGGGAATAAATCCTTTAGTAAGTGCCATCCCATTGAGTATGGCACCCATACTATGTTCACGAATTCCAAAATGAAAATTCCGTCCGTCGCGGTGTTCCGGCGAAAAAGAATTGAATTTATCCAATATGGTATCTGTAGATGGAGACAGATCTGCCGAACCACCCATTAATAAAGGAATCTGACCCGCAATCGCGTTCAACACTTTTCCCGAAGCTTTGCGTGTTGCTATTTTCTCACTACCAGTAAACACCGGAATTTTTTCTTTCCAACCAGAAGGAATTTTTCCGTTACTCGCCGAAACAAATTCATTTGCTTCCACGGAATATTTTTCCCTGTATTGATTAAATAAATTATTCCATGATTTTTCTTTTTCAATTCCTGATTTTCCAATGGCGCGATAAAAAGACAATACGTTTTCGGATACCACAAATGACTGATCGGGATCAAATCCAAAAAATTTCTTAACCAATTTCACTTCATCCTCTCCCAGTGGCGAGCCATGTGCCGATGCACTATCCACTTTATTCGGACTACCATATCCAATATGTGTCCTCAATTTTATCAATGAAGGCTTGGTCGTTTCTTCTTTTGCTTTTTTTAGCGCCTGTTCAATGGCGGCCAGATCATTGCCATCAGGTAAAACCTGCACATGCCATCCATACGCGAGATACCGGGCGGCAACGTCTTCATTAAAAGTAATCGCCGTATTCCCTTCTATTGTAATATGGTTGTCATCGTATATGTAGATCAGGTTTCCTAACTGAAGATTTCCCGCAACAGATGCTGCTTCGGAAGTAATGCCCTCCATGATATCTCCATCGCTACAAATAATATATATACTATAATCAAAAATCTCAAAACCCGGTTTGTTATATCGTTCGGCCAGGAATTTTTGCGCAATACCCATACCCACACCATTTGCGAAACCCTGACCCAAAGGGCCTGTGGTGGCTTCAATGCCGTCCAACAATCCATATTCGGGATGTCCGGGAGTTTTACTATGCAACTGCCTGAATTTTTTAATGTCGCCCAGCGTAAGATCGTAGCCAGTTAAAAACAGGTAGCTGTATTGGAGTATACAGGCATGACCCGCAGATAGAATAAACCGATCACGATTTGCCCAATTTGGATTCTGTGGATTGTAATTCATCATCTTAGACCACAGCACATGTGCCAAAGGCGCGAGCGCCATGGCTGTTCCCGGATGACCCGAGTTTGCCTTTTGTACCGCATCCGCAGCGAGCACCCTTACCGTATTAATACAAAGTGTTTCTAAACCTGTGGTTGTTTTTTCAGCTGTTTCCATGAGATTACTATTTGTCTGTATACTTCATAAACCATTCCACGAATCCAATAATTTTTTTTTGAGAATATGGCAAATGGCATGACATAAAGTTAATTCATTATCGGATGTCCCGGGATTATTTACATGAAACCTGCACCGCTAATTTATTTATCTTATCAGTGTGCTGGTACCTTTGAGAGAAAAATATTTGCCGGATGCCCCATCCGTATATTGTAATGTCCAAACATAGGTTCCCGAAGGTTGTGGTTTGCCGTTTATTGTACCGTCCCATTTGTGTGACCAGTCTTTCGTTTCGAAAACAAGCTGACCATAACGGTTGTATACCCTGAATTCCAAATTAGTGGCTGAAAAAGCATTCAGGGGATATAAATAGTCATTTTTACCGTCACCATTCGGTGTAAAAGCATTTGGCACGGCAATATAACAGCTTTGTAATTTGATAATGGATTTCGACAGCGTATCAAAACAACCCAGATTATTTTCGACGATCAAATTCACATTATATGTTTTTCCGGCCCAGGTATCGGGGTACAAATGAGCAGGTGGCGTTTGCAGATTGCTGGTGGTTCCGTCACCGAAGCTCCAATTCGAGGAAATAATATTCCCTATCGAAATATTGCTGAATGTTGCTTCATCTTTTGGACATACTTCAGCAGGGGCTTCAAAATTTGCTACCAACGTATTGTTTAAGTTAACCACTTCGGATACCGTGTCACTGCAAAAACCATTGGATACGACATGCTGAATATTTTTCAATCCATATATACTGAATACCAATGATGGATCCAGCACACTACTGCTGAGAGAGGAATCAATAGTCCATTGCCATTGACTTACACCATGATCGGGAATATAATTCAAAAAAACAGAATCATATTTACATCCCAGTGCAGTTGTATAGCTGAAATTTGCCGAAACGGTATCTTTTGTGGTAAAAGAGACAGAAGCGCCTGCGGGTGTTACCTCATTGCACGCGTCTATAATTGTATTCCCGTCTGTACCGGATACCAGTGTAACATTAAAAACTCCTCCTGTAACGATCGGCTGATTGAGTGTAAGATCAATGACGCTTGTCAGTCCGCCGGAGCAGACACCTGAAGCTCCTGATATTTTTATTGAAGGATCCCCTGTTATCGTAAAGTCAGAACCATCAGATGCAATGGAACTGCACTGTATTGGTTTGGCAAAAACCAACTCAATTATTTTTGGTGCGCAACCCGGAGTTGTAAGACTGTCAAACGGAGTGGGCTGCATGGGTAACACTTTAAAAGAAACACTGTCGCCGACGGCCAACATGTTTCCACAATTATCAAGTAATGTATTTCCATCTGTACCTATTTGCGATAAGAGGGAATAATTGCCTGGAGCCAGCGGTGTATTCAGATTTATCAAAACGGAATCCATATCAAATCCATTGCTGCAATTGATTCCGGATGCCGCTACAATGGAACCAGGAACTGACATGAGTATAAAATCTGACCCGTCTGCTGCCAGACTATTACACCTTATTTGTTTATTTAAACCAATAGTCAGGGTTTTTCTATCACAGCTAACTGAAGCGGATTTTAACGCAGGCAACAACGGATCGGTTATAACTGCTGTTCCGCTACCGAAAGCCAGTGTATATCCACTTTGGGTCTCGGTGTAATGACTTATCAGCAAAAGATATTTATGACCCTGAATCAGGTTTACCAGGGAGCTGAAAGTAGGCACGTTATCGGAAGGTATAGAGGCGCATTCAATCCCCGGGAAACCTCCCCTTCTTGCACCAGTAAGACCATACGTGCCCGCCCAGTTACCCGCAACCACGAGAGAAACATCTGTAAAAACATCGTTGGGATTATGTCCTGTAATATCAAACAGCATCCAGTCATAATCGTCGTTCGGATTTTTAGGAGTGATAAGAAACCCGAGAGTACCACTAACGTAACAAGTAAAAGAATACCAAAAAGGATTCGTATCAGGATAAGAGCCACAGCCCGGGACCTGCAGGGAATGTGTACTTCCTATCGGGACCGTCGACTGTGTGAAAATATCTGTGCCGCAAACTGGAAATGCGGTAGAAGGAAGCTGACCGATAACAGGAAAACGCTGTGACCAGCAGCACATCGAAATGAGCACCAAAAAAACAATTAGAATCGATTTCACGTTAGACGTATGACATCATTTTCGGGATGATTGTTGCAGTATAAAAAGAAATGATTAAAGATTGGATTATTTATGCATACTCTTTGTATAATTACTCTGTTTTAGAGCTATTTATGATTGATTAATTTTGCTCCAAACGGCCGTCTTGAACAAAGTAACCATCATTTTCCTGCGAATATTAAAAATAACCGGCATCACTGCCCTATCTGTTTTACTTTTGTTATTTCTTGCCCCCTATTTTTTTCCGGATACCGTTGGAAAACAAATCAAACACTGGACAAATCAATCCATCAGGGGTGAACTGAATTTCTCAAAAGCCCGGCTTTCTTTTTTCACTCATTTCCCGTCCCTCACGCTTACTTTATATGACGTAGACCTCAAGGGATCAGCGCCATTTCAGACGGATACCTTGTTATCTGCTGAAAAACTTGGATTTGGAGTCAATCTCGAAAAATTAATATTCGATCATCAGGTTTCCGTCAATAAGATCTTTCTCAACGGTGCCTTTATGCATATTATGCTGGACGAAAAGGGTCAGGCAAATTATAATATCTATATATCTGATACCAGTTCAAAAACAGAAAATACGGATTCTTCAGCTGCATCGTTGCATTTGGAGAAAATTGTAATTAAAGATAGCCGACTGGAATACAACGACAAGTCAATACCGATGTTAATACAGGCTGAACATTTGTTTTATGAAGGATCGGGGGACCTCAGCAAATCAATATTCGACCTGGCGTCCCATCTGCGGACAGATTCTCTCAACGTGACTTTCAAAAATCAGTCCTACGTCAGAAGAAAGGCAATTGACGCCAATCTCGTGACGCACATAAATACAAAAACGCTGGCATTCAGTTTTGAGAACAATAATATCATTGTAAATAAACTGAATATCGGATTTAGCGGAAGGCTGGATTTTTTAAAAAACGGATACGATATCAATACGAAGTTGTCTACTCAACATGCAGATCTTTATCAACTCATTACCATCCTGCCACCAGAGTACCTTGACTGGCTAACAAAAACAACGGTAAAGGGAACTGTTGACCTGTCAGCTTCTCTTATCGGAAAATACATTGCTTCAGACAATGAAATGCCGGATCTTTCTGTGAAGATGGCCGTTCGTGACGGATACATTTCTTATCAGAACGCCACACTGCCGGTTAGTGGACTTACTATTTATTCAAATCTGGAGATTCCATCTCTCGATCCGGAAAAAATACATGTAAAAGTTGACACGCTAAAATTCTCCATGGAAAAAGAAACTTTTCATTTGCAGATGGAAACTATGGGACTCTCTGAGCCCCGTATTAATATACGTGCAGAAGCGTCACTGGATCTTCAAAATTTACAAAGAGCGCTGGGGTTGAAAGGAATTGAGATGAAAGGCGACATCCGTGTGCAGTTATTATCCAAAGGAAAATTCTCCAGGAAAATTATTCAGACTTCGCTCAGAAAAAAAGATACGGTAACCGCTTCCATTCCGGTTTTTGATTTACAATGTTCTTTAAAAAACGGGTATTTTAAATACAATGCGGTTTCACAGCCTTTAGAAAATGTATATATCAATATGCAGGCAGCATGTGCAGACTCCAACTATCGCCATGCGTATTTTAAGATAGATTCTTTATATGCGACTGCACTGAATAATAATATACAGGGAACTGCGATCGTTCACACGTCGCCGGATTTTCCGATGGATATTCGGCTGAAGGGATCCGTGAATCTTTCCGATATACAAAAAATATATCCGTTTGACAGCTTGTCACTGGCCGGTCAGGTTCAATTTAATATTCGGGATACGGGTAAGTATTCGCCTGAGCATCATCTGTTTCCCAAAACGAATGCCCATTTTTCATTGAAAGACGGGTACATTCAAACCAAATACTACCCTCATCCTATAGAGAAAATAAATATTGAAGCCAACATACAGGATAAAAACAGCGACCTGAATTCCCTAGAATGTTTTATCTCACCTGCCAGCATGAGCTTTGAAGGCAAACCATTTTATTTTTCAGGCAGATTCAAAAATTTCGAAGACCTCAACTATGATGTTTCCGCAAATGGAGAGCTGGATCTCGGGAAAATATATCAGGTATTTGCCATCAAAGATATTGGGGTTACGGGCATAATTAGTGCCCGCGCAGATTTTAAGGGCAAACAAAGTGATGCAGAAAATCAACGTTTCAATCTCCTGCAGAATGCAGGAACGTTGGATGTAAAAGATCTTCGATTAACATATGAAATGTATCCAAAACCATTTCTGATCAGTCAGGGTCATTTCAGATTTGATCAGGATAAAATGTGGTTTGAAACATTTAAGGCCTCTTATGGAAGGTCTGATATCCAACTGGATGGCTTCGCGGAAAATGTGTTCAATTTTGTTTTGAGTAAAAAAGAAATATTAAAAGCAAATTTTGACCTTAAAGCAAAAAATATTAATCTGAATGAGTTTGCCGTATTTGCGGGAAACACATCTTCTACTGCAGGTACACCGTCGTCAACAGGCGTGATTGTAGTTCCTGGAAATCTCGATTTGGTTATTAAGGCTTCCGCCGAACAGGTTGTTTACAATGACATTTTATTAAAAAATTTTCAGGGCAGGGTAAATCTGCGGGACAGCCAAATTGAACTGGAGGAAACGGGATTCGATCTTATCGGATGTCAGGTTGCCATGAAAGGTAAATATGCCAATTTGGGTATGTCGCGGGCCAGATTTGAATATCAATTGCAGGCAAAGGACTTCGATGTACAGAAAGCTTATCAACAAATAAAGATTTTCCACGACCTGGCCAGTTCGGCACAGCACGCTTCGGGTATTATTTCACTAGATTATTCTTTGAGTGGCAAACTCAACGAGAATATGTATCCCATCTATCCTTCATTGGCCGGAGGCGGTATATTGAGTGTAAAAAATGTAAAATTCAATGGATGGAAATTATTCAATACAGTCAGTTCAGCGTCCGGAAAAACAGAATTGAAAGATCCGGATCTTTCGAAAATAGATATCAAATCCACCATAAAAAATAATCTGATTACGATTGAGAGATTAAAATTCAAAACCGGTGGGATGCGTATACGGTTTGAAGGACAGACATCCTTTGATAACAAAGTAAATTTTAAAATGCGCATCGGCCTTCCTCCCTTGGGAATCATTGGCATACCTGTACGCATCACAGGCAGTTCAGACAATCCAAAAATCAAAATGAGCAGTTCTGACAACGATCCGTTGCAGGAGAAAGCAGAGTGAGGACAAGTATGGGAGTATGGGAGTATGGGAGTATGGGAGTATAAATGCGGGTGATTTTCCTCTTTTTTTAGGGTGATTTTCGTATTTGACTGAATGCAATATGAGTGAGATTTGTGATCCATACAAATTCAATCTGATTCATATGCGGGAAGGACCGATAGTAAAAAAAACGTTAGATTTCTCCGTTTCAATTGTAAACTACTGTGAGCTGCTTAACAGCCAAAATAAATTCATTATTTCAAACCAGTTATTGAGATCAGGCACAGCGATTGGAGCAAATGTTTTTGAAGCACAGCATTCCGAAAGCAGACCTGATTTTATTCATAAAATGAAAATTGCATTGAAAGAGGCCAATGAAGCTTTTTACTGGCTTAGTTTGTGTGATAGAACAGAAAATTTGAATGGCAAAAAAGAAACATTTAATAATATAAATGAGATCATTGCAATTCTTTCGAAAATAATTATTACCGCTAAGAAAAACTTAAAAACAGAAAAATAAGGTATATGAGTGTACTCCCATACTCCCATACTCCCATACTTGCTTTACCGGTATTGTATCAACGTCGGTTCCTGCAAGGCGAATATCGGGAAGTTGAATGCAGTAACCGATGTGATGGAAATAAAAATTGCACTGGGACCGTAAGCAGCAATCGGACCATGAACTACAATCGGTTGATAACTTGCAGAAATCTGCAGCGTATTAAAGGAGAGATTTTCATTTCTTATCTGACACCCGATCGTATATCCGGAATAAAAAGGACTTTCCCATAGTGATTGTTTCTGCGATGTTAACAAGGACGCCTGCAGCAGCAGGTAGAAATTAAATTTAAATCCATAAATGCTTATCGGGCTGTAGTAGTTTGTTTGAGCGCTTATATTAAATCGTTGATAATTGTTAAACTGCGTGTTGCGATATCCAAAGATTCCATTTTCCTTATTGATGTTAACGGGTTTATATAAAACGGTGTCAAACGCAACGATATAATCTGCGTGCAGGAATTCACGAATCTTTGGACCATGGCCATGAAAAGGAAACAAATTACTATAGTAATCTGCTGTGATATGCAAAACAGCATCCTGCGATTGCTGATTATGCCAGAAACCCCCGAATCCAATATTCGTGCTGATCAGATTCTTACCCAGGAACCAATATTTCTGAGCCTGTATGGCAGTATAACTTCGGTTTAACCCCATCCAGTTTTCCACACCAAAACTTCCGGAATACGTATATCCCATGGGAATATCCTCTGTTCTTCCAAAGCCGAAGAAATAGTTTGTTTTGAAGAAGTCCTGGTGATAAAAAACAAGTTGACCCAGAAGATAATAATGGGAATTATAATTAGGATTCGTTTTCAAATAAGGTTGCGATGGATTAATTGTAAAGTCCATATTGAAACTTCTGAACTCGACACCAATATTTGGTTTCAAACTGTTGAATCCCGTTTTTTTATACTGGTTGGTAAAGTTATAACCACCCCATAAGTCAACGAGGTTGTACGCATAATTTCTGTAGATGGAATCAGGATAACTGAAGATATTGACAGAACGATTGGTAGATAACGTCAACCCACCGGTAAAGGAAGCCCAGGTACTATACAGGGGCCGGTTAATGGCGATGTATGCTGACTTCTCATATTGACCTGTATCCGCGTCAATCCGGTCATTCAAAAGCGAATAACCGGCCGTAATATCTGCGAACGTTCCTCCAGCATTATATTTAGTATAACTCGCACCGGTACGCCATTGTGGAGTGTATGAATTGTCCCAGCTAAATCCAAAAGCAACCCGCTGTCCCGCACCCAGCAGGTTCGTATTAAAAACATTCACCGCAGCCTTGGTGTTATTCAAATCGGCTATGCTGGTACCATACTCAAAAACGTCTTTGGTTAAAACAACGATATCAATAGAGTCGTTGCTCTCGTAACTGTTGATGATATAAATACGTGCATCCTGAATAAAAGGCAGTCGACGCAGATACCTTTCATTGTCGACGAGTTTATATGCATTCACTGTATCACCTTCCTTGAAAAAAAGCGATTGCCGTATCATCCATATCCGTGTATTGTAGTGAAGCATATTGGCAAATCGGATAAGCTTCGATTGTACAACTGATGTATCTTCGATCGTGGTACCAAATACTTTTAACTGATTGTAATAGATATAACGAATCTGTTTTCCACGATACACGCTAAAAGTATTTTCCCTGGATTTCCACACCTGACTATCCGTCTGCTGAACGGGGGCATTTGTTTTTCCCAATTCCAAAAACAGGGAGTCACGTTGTTGCTGATCCGTTATAATGTTCAGATACCTCGTAATACTGCTGCGTTTTTTGGGAGTCGGGTTTTTGGGGACGGTATCGGAACTAATAAGAATATCATGGCCAGTTCCGGCTTTTACTGTTGTATAAAAACACAGCAAACAACATGGCAATAGAAATCGGCGGATGGTATGCAAAAAAGTATTCAAATTTCTTCGCGCAACTCAAAAACAATGTTCACTTCAATTAATCTTTTCCCGACAGGAAGGTAATCCAATGCCGTTTGGCAATGAATTTCAGCCCAAATAAAAGGAAATCCGGGGATTCCCAAAATTAATTTGGAATTTTGGTCTACCTGTTTAGTTTCCAGAAGCTTAGGATGAAATAATCGGACCAGGAGTACGTTTAGTTTTTGGAAACTTTTGTGAATACCCTGGTTGTCGTTTAAACCGGACCTAAACCCAAGTACTCATGCCCCGTGTGTTGGCCGTCTGCATTTTCTTCCTCCTGACGGGGCAGGTGGTTTTTGGCCAGAACAAGCCCCAGTTTCCTTTGTTCAGGAATGGAAAATTAACCGAGAATAACAATTTGCTGCATCGAAAGATGACGGATCCCAGGTGGCAGTCTGTCCATTTCAGGGACAACTACTATGTTGTTGTACAAATGAATCAACTGGTTGATCGGGCTATGAAAAATCAACTCGCGGGTCGGGGATTGCGTATTGAGCAATGGCTTTCCGGTTATAGTTATTTCGCGATTTGCAGTCGTGAATTCTCGATGAAGAATCTGACAGAAATTCCCATCAAAAATATTTACGTCATTCCGCCGGCAATGAAAATCAATGCCAACCTCAAAAATTATGATGAGAAAACAAATAATGCCAAAGATCTGATAGCGGTCACTTCTTATTCTATAGATGGCAATCTTTTGGCTAAGGCCTTGTCAGAATCGGGCGCACAAATGGTGGATACAAAAATTAAACCCGCGCACACTTCGTTTATCAGAGGGAACACAGAAGTAATAAAAAAACTATCCTCTGTTCCTTTTGTAAGATCTATTAGTGGCATACATTTGGAAGATGTACCGCTGAATTATAACAATCGCGCAATTCATGGAGTACAGTCGCTGGCGGCGACGTTGGGAAGAAATCTGAGCGGGCAAAATCTTATCATTGGAATTGGAGATAATGCAGACCCTTCGGGACACGTCGATCTTGCGGGAAAACTCATCATGCGCACTGATGAACCGATTGACCTGCATGGAACTCATACGAGTGGTACAATCGCAGGCGGAGGAATTCTAAATCCTATGTATGCCGGAATGGCTCCCAGAAGTCATCTGGTTGTAAATGACTTCAGTAATATCCTTGTAAATAGTCCAACCTATGTGAATGATTACAACATGCCGCTCACGAATAATTCCTATTATAATGGGCTTGCTGGTTGTCCTGGTGAAGGTGATTATGATGCGCTCAGCAATTATGTCGATTCACAAATGCTCGGTTATCCCAAACTACTGCACGTTTTCGCTGCGGGCAATGATGGTTATATAACCTGTTCTCCCTACCCTGCCAGTTTTGCAACCATAAAATCAGGATTTCAAACAGGTAAAAATATTCTAACCGTCGGGTCCATGAATAATGTCACTTACACCATTGGGGGCGGCTCCAGTAACGGACCTACAAACGATGGCAGAATCAAACCGGAACTGGTTGCGGGAGGAGTAGAAATCACTTCGACTGTTCCTTATAATTCATATGCAACTTATGATGGCACCAGCATGGCGAGTCCCACTGTTACAGGTATCCTCGCACTAATCGTTGAAAGATACAAGCAGTTACATGCGGGAACCTATCCTGATGGGGCTTTACTCAAAACGCTCGTTACGAATAGTGCTGTTGATCTGGGCAATCCAGGCCCTGACTTTACATTTGGATTTGGAATGATCAGCGGACGAACTACCGTAGAGGCCCTGGAACAAAATCATTATTTCTCAGGAACGATATCAAACAATTCAAGTCAGCAGTTCACCATACCTGCGATTCCCGCAGGAACTTATCAGGTAAAAATTTTACTCTATTGGCCCGATGCGCCAGCTGTTCCCGAATCTCCCGTTTCATTGGTGAATGATCTTGATCTGACGGTAATAGTACCGGGGGGTACTGTACACTATCCAATGATTTTGGATCCCACACCAGGTAATGTAACCAACAATGCGGTGGAAGGTATTGATCACACCAATAATATTGAACAGGTTGTTATAAACAATCCACCTGCCGGAGATTTTACGGTGAATGTAAAAGGTTTCTCGGTTCCTGAAGGCCCTCAGTCATTTTATATTGCTTATGAAATCATCCAGCCCTCTGTGAATGTGGAATATCCCTTTGGAACAGAAACCTGGGTTCCCGGCTCGACAGAAAATATCCGGTGGAGTGCCTATGGCGGAGAACCCAATTCTTTCTCGTTGGATTTCTCCAGTGATGCTGGCGCCACATGGAATTCGATCAACAATGCCATTCCTGCAATCAACAGATCGTATTCCTGGACCGTACCTTCTATCACGACCAATACGGCATTAATACGCGTAACCCGCAATACGGCAGGTTATGCTGATACCAGCGATTACCCATTTACAATCATCGGGCAGCCCGTACTAACGGCCACCAATACCTGCCCCGGATACGCACAACTCAACTGGAACAGCATTTCCGGGGCTGACTCCTATGATATCATGAAATTATCCGGAGATACGATGCAGGTAATCGGTCATACGACTGATACTTCGTTTCTTGTTACGCCGTTGAATAGGGACAGCACATACTGGATGGCTGTTCGCGCTGTTAAGGCGGGGTTCGGTGGCAGGCGCTCCATAGGGCAACAAATTATTCCTAACTCGGGCCCCTGCTCCGCGAATTCACTCAACTATGATCTGGTAATCGATTCGCTGGAGACTCCAGCCAGCGGAAGACAATTTACCAGCTCACAGCTGGGGATTCAGCGTATAACCGTTCACGTTAAAAACCCAGGAAGTGTCGCAACTTCTTCTCCAGTCAGCTATTCCTATCAGATAAATGGAGGAGCCGTCGTAACAGAAATTTCGCCAGCAACGCTGGCGGCAGGTTCGGTTGTCGACTACACGTTCTCCCCTGCAAATAATTATGATTTTTCAACTCCGGGTATTTATCAGATTAAGACCTGGATACATTATGGATTGGATACCATCCCTTCGAATGATACCATAACAACCACTATCAAAAACCTGAGAAACGATCCATTGGTGTTGAGCCCATCGTTTACTGAAAGTTTCGAATCAGCAATTAATAAAACATATAATGCAGCACAAACCGGACTGGACAGCCTTGACAGGTCTGACTTTTCAAACTCGGTGCCCAATGGCAGACTCAACAGTTTCTTCAATACAGGATTTGCCAGAACGGGTACCCGCAGTATGCTGCTTGACGTTACTGAACAGGGAACTTATGCTGCGGATTCATTGGTCAATACATTCAATTTATCGACCTATTCTGCGTCGGATCAGATCTGGCTCGACCTGTATTTTAAAAAACAATCAACGGTTCCTGCATTACCAGGAAATAAAATATGGATTCGTGGTAACGATCAGGCCGCCTGGATTCCTGTAAAAAGTCTGAGTGATCCAACCGATCCATCCGGTATATATATTAAACTAAATCTGGATCTGACAGGAATACTCGCGTCGGCATTCCCGGCTCAAACCATTAGCAGCAGTTTTCAGGTAAAATGTGGTTCAGAAGGAAATACACCGGCGGCATCCTCTAATCCTGAAGCGTTGGCAGGAGGTGGAATAAGTTTCGACGATTTTATACTCACCAACGCATTAAATGACGTGGGTATGAAAGCACTGCTTCAACCATCATTAAAAAACATATGCAACCTGACCAATGCCGAAAAAATAACGGTCCTGGTCAAAAATTATGGAACAGATACCCTGTACAATATTCCTGTAACGTATGTGGTAAACCTGGACACCGTAACTGAAATCATCACAACAATTCCTCCTAAAGACAGCCTGCAATACAGCTTTACTAAAACAGCAGACATGTCTGCATATCAGGCATATCACATCAAAACCTGGGTAAGTAATCCGACGGATAATTATCATAATAACGACAGTTCTTCTGACTATCTTATTCAAACCACGCCGCTGATCAATCAATACCCCTACCTGGAAGGATTTGAAAACAATAACGGGTACTGGTATACGAACGGAGTTAACGACAGCTGGCAATGGGGCAATCCTCAGAAAAAAATTATTCATAAAGCAGCTAACGGTAACAATGCGTGGGTAACCAATCTCACCGGAAATTATAACGACAATGAATACTCGTTTTTGTATTCACCCTGTTTTGACCTGACGAGTTTAACAAAACCCGTTCTTTCCTTCAGTCATATTTTCCAAACTGAAGATGATTGCAATTGTGATTTCCACTGGGTGGAATACAGTCTGGATGACTCCACGTGGACGGTACTCGGAAATGCAACGAGCGGGGTGAACTGGTATGATGATGCAGCGATGAAAGCCTGGCAGCTATCGGATACGATCTGGCATGTTTCGAGCTATGATATTCCGGTGATCGTATCCAAAATCAGATTTAGAATCGTCATGTATTCGGATCCGGGTACAAATTATGAAGGCGTGGGCATTGATGATATTCATGTTTTTGACAAAGCTCCCGTATTCACAGATAGTTTGATCACCAGTATTACATTGCCTGTTAGCGGCAATAACTGGATTGATTTCGATGAACATGGTGAAAGGGTGTTTTCCATCAATCCCAATGGGCAAAATCTCGGAAATACGAGCGTGACTGTTTACCGCGATACATTCGCCGTCAGAGATACTGCCGGACAATACTACGGCGGAAGAAACTGGGTGGTCAGGACTGCAAATGTTGCAACTGCGGCTGTTGCTGTTCGTTACTACTTTACAGATGCTGAAACCAACAAGCTGATGCAGGCCAGCGGATGTGCATCCTGTTTAACTGTAACTGACGCCTATTCATGTGGTATCTCTCAATACAGTAGCAGCAAAAGTTCAGAGGAGGATAGTAGTCTCCAAAACAATAAACTGGGAACCTATATATTTCACAGACCACAGCTGGACGTACAGGTCATACCTCACGATAATGGATATTATGCTGAAACGACTGTGTCGGGTTTTTCTGAATTCTGGCTCAATGGAGGCAGACTGCAACAGGATCATCCATTGGCTGCCTGGTTAAAGGATTTTACTGCCGTAGATTCCAATTCAAATGGTTTACTGAACTGGTCGAGCTGGCAGGAAATAGGATCAATTAAATATATTGTTGAGAAAAGTCAGGACAGTCTTCAATTTACTGCTATCGGACAAGTGGTTGCCATTCCGCATCTTGATTCTGTTCAATCATACCAATATACCGACCTAAGCCTTTTTGGGGGAAATAACTATTACCGTTTGGTGCTTTATTTTCAAAATGGAGACAGTCTGGTTTCTCCCATAAGAAAGATGTATAATGGAGCGGCACCAGGTTCCCTGGAAGTTTACCCCAATCCAACAGAAGGCGATATCACTATTAAAACCCCTTCAAGCTGCCGGGAAATACAGATATTTGACGTGCTGGGCAGAAAACTGAAGGATCAGGCGGTACAGGGATATATTCAACAGGTATCTATAGGCTCTTTTTCACCGGGTGTTTATTTCCTTAAGTTGTTCACAGACAGTGGAAATAAAGTCATAAAACTGGAAAAAAGATAGGTAAAATGTGCGTGAAACGCACTACCTTTGCCGACTATTTAAAAAAGTGCTCATGAACAGCCGCAGAGAATTTGAACTTGCGTTTGTGGGACTAAAGCCCGGTACTCATGCGTATGATTATAAAATAACAGACAGGTTCTTTGAGGGATATCAGCAGCAGGATTTTTCGAATTGCGATGTGCAGGTGAAACTGTTCCTGGAAAAGAATCTGGGGTTCATGTTACTCCGGTTTGAAATTTCCGGAACTGTGAGTGTGTTTTGTGATCGGTGCGGGAATCCATTGCCTTTGGAATTATGGGATGAATTTCCCGTGATCGTGAAACTGGTGGAAGATCCTGAAATCATGAACCAGGAAGAGGAAGATCCGGATGTATATTATATTTCCAGAACGGAAAGTCATCTGCACCTTACCGAGTGGATTTATGAATTTATCAATCTGAGTATTCCCGTGCAGCGCATGTGCAAAGAAGATGAAATTGGGGGTCCTAATTGCAATCCCGAGGTATTGGCGATGTTGAAGAAGATGGATACGAGTGCAAAAAACGTGGAGAACCCATTATGGAAAGGACTGGAAAAATTCCGTAACCCGGAATAGGTTTATTAATTGTCAATTGTCAATTGTCAATTGGATTTCGGGTTGCACATGCTAAAGAGTTTATAATTGATCATTGTTAATTAATAATTGAGATCATGCCAAATCCCAAGAGGAGACACTCGCAACAGCGTAGTGCAAAAAGAAGGACACATTACAAAGCATCCAAGCTTACATTAAGCAAGGATTCTACAACAGGTGAATTGCACGTGCGTCACCGCGCACATGTAAGTGAAGGAAAATTATTTTATAAGGGCAAGGTTGTTGTTGAAAAAGCGCCTTAGAATAATTTTTTAGAGCTTATAATGTAGTTTACGCGGATGAATATTGCATTAGATATGATGGGCGGAGACTTTGCACCAGAAGAGCTGGTAAAAGGCGTACGCGATTATATATCAGAAAAGACTTCTGCGGAGGTATCGCTGATTGGAGACGAACAACAGCTGAAACCCTTATTGTCCAAATACCAGATTCCTGCTGATGCATACCGTATCATCGCTTCTGCGGAAGTCATTGGTATGGACGAGCATCCACTGAAAGCGCTTAAGGGAAAACCAAACTCATCCATCGCTATTGGTTTTGAATTGCTGGCTACAGGCAAAACAGATGCATTTATCAGCGCAGGTAATACGGGTGCCATGCTGATTGGCTCTCTTTATACCATCAAACCCATTGAAGGCATTTTGCGACCCACTATCGGCACCATCGTTCCGATGGAAAATGGCGCCACAGGACTGCTGCTGGATGTAGGTGCGAATGCAGACTGCAAAGCCGAACATCTGAATCAGTTTGCAACATTAGGTTCTCTTTATGCGAAATATATTCTGGGAATCGATTCACCCAGGGTAGGTCTTATCAATATTGGCGAAGAAGAAGGAAAGGGTAATGTACTCGCACAAACCACTTATCCCCTGCTGAAAGCCAATGATCAGATACGTTTTATTGGAAATGTAGAAGGAAGAGATGTTTTTCTGGATCGTGCAGACGTGTTGGTTTGCGAAGGATTTACAGGAAATGTTATTCTTAAACTGGCGGAATCTTTGCACGGGATCATGGATCGTCAGAAAATTAAAAACGCATACTTCGATCGTTTCAACTTCGAAGACTATGGTGGAACGCCCGTGCTGGGTGTGAATAAACCGGTGATTATTGGTCACGGTATCTCCCGCGCAAAAGCATATAAAAATATGTTGCTTCTCGCGCAGAAAATGATTGAAACACAACTTCTCGAAAAAATGGCGGCAGCGTTTCAAGCCTAAAGCCCAAAGCCGAAAGCCTAAAACCTTTTCAAGCCTAAATCCCGAAGACTAAAGCTGATTTCAAATTTTTCAGTGAATATATTTTAAGGGAATGCTTAAATGAAATTAGCATTCTAAAAAGAAGTTTTAGGCTTTCGGCTTTGGGCTTTAAGCTTAAAAAGGCTACCGGCTCATAAGCCGGATTCTGTTCTACTGCCATCATTTATCTTGCCCTTTCATTACTGAAAGGATCCAGCTGCCTACCCATCATATAAAACATTCCTGTTTTGTGAACGAACAGCTCACTTCGACCGCCGAAGCCTTGGCAAAGGCGGTTTCGATATGACTTACATGGCATTTCAGCATGCAAGGTTTACCCGCGACATACATTACTGCATGAAGCCGTAGGCTTTTACCCTACGTTTTCACCCTTTCTCAACCGCCGAAGCTTTAGCGAAGGCGGGCCCCGCTAACGATTCGGCGGGCGAGAGGTTATTTTCTGTGGCACTGTCTGTATCATGAAGCCCATGCAACGATGACCCCGGCGCTTAACCGGTACATTGTTCTGTGCTGTCCGGACTTTCCTCCTCGTCTGAGACGAGACGATGGCCCGGCCGGTAGCCGCCGCGAATTTAGAGAAATATCTCCGTTGCGCCGTATCCGTAGCGTGGATCATATTGGTTAATAAAGGAACGCACGTCGCGTCTGCTCTTTAATATCTCGTGAATTTCATCTTTTAACTTGCCTGTGCCTACTCCATGAATCGCAATCAGATTATGCTGGTGATGTGCTACCGCGAGGTCGATATATTTTTCGAGTGTGTTTAACTGGATGGTGAGTATTTCAAAATTGCTCAGGTGTTTCCATTCGGGAACCAGTTTCTCAATATGCAGATCGACTTCATATTTTGGAGACTCCAGATGTTGTCGCCCCTGTTTCGCATCATATAACTTATTTTCTCTTTTATTCAGCGGAACATAGTCGCCCTTTTCGGGTTCAGGTAATTTGTCAGGGTATTTTTCAAACAATCTATATGCAAAACTTGCCTCTCCTTTTTTTCGTATCTGATCAATTCTGGAAAAAACCTGTTTCGCTTTTAATTTGAGTGTGGCTTCATAAAATGCAGCTTTGGATTTTTCGGGTTTCAACAGACTAAATTCAAATTCAAATAATGGCGCGTCGTTCAGATTTTCAAAAGGAATATCGTGCAGATAAAAATCTTTGGAGGCGTTTAATTCGTTGCTCAGCTCGAAATCAGTTTTTCCGGAGTAACTGAGTTTGTATTTGAAATGAAGATCTCTTTCCGTATTATTCACCAGGTAAATCTTTAGACTTTCCACCACTTCATCTCCAAATTCATCCGTATCTGACACCGGCAAAATACGCAGCCAGCATCCATCCAGGGGATTATTAACCTTGCCAGATTTATCCCTGGGCAATTGATCTACAAATGTTTTCTTTTTTTGTACAGGCAGTAATTTCTTTTCAGAAAATCTTTTGAAATAAGGGAAGTCAAGCTGATCAATATAAGCCGGGAATTTCACACCCCGAACTTCAACCAAAACCATTTTGTCGTTGATCATTTCCACCACTTCCGCTTCTTCATTGGAATGCAGCACAGTAACTTTATCGCCTATTTGGAATTTCATCTTTTACGCTTAAAGCGTGAAGCTTAACGCTGAACGCTGAACGCTTAACGCGTAACGCGTAACGCTGAACGCTGAGCGTGCTTGTTATACCAATAAATTATAGAACAGACGCGAAATTAATATAGTTTACTGAAGAATACGTTCATCGTTCAGCGTTCAGCGTTCAGCCTTAAACGTTAAGCGTTCAGCGTTACGCCTTCAGCCTTAGGCTTTAGGCTTTCTCCTTTAGGCATTGGGCTTTAGGATTCTGCGGACAGTAATGTATCAATTACGAACACGAATTTCCCAGTGTTGGGGTATAAATTTATGATTCATAATGATTTAGGAATTCGGCATCGGATTGGCAGCTATTGGCTGTGTTTCTGGAACCTGTTATTTAACTATTGGATCCTTCGATTATGATTAAAAACTATTTCAAAATCGCCTGGCGCAATCTGAAGAAGAATAAGGCCTTTTCTTTTATAAATATCAGCGGACTTGCCATCGGCATGGCGAGTGCCGTGCTGATTCTTCTCTGGGTGCAGAATGAAATCAGTTATGATCGGTTTCATGTTAACAGGGATCGTATTGCTGAGGCCTGGAATCGCGGAGAATTCGACGGAAAAATGCAATGCTGGAACAGCACACCGAAAATTCTTGCTCCCACATTAAAAAAAGATTATCCGGAAGTCGACGACGTGACCAGAACAGTCGGCGGCTGGTTTGTAACGATCGCTGGCGAGAAAAAGTTTTCCAGCGAATACCTGATCGTTGATCCCGGCTTTCTAAAAATGTTCAGCTTTACCTTTAAAACAGGCAGTCCCGAAACAGCATTGAATAATGTCTATTCGATTGTTCTCACAGAAAAGATGGCAAAGAAGATGTTTGGAAATGAAGACGCGATGAACAAACAAATTAGAATTGACAGTAACAACTTTACCGTTACAGGTATACTTAACGATCTGCCCACGAATACCAGTTTTAGTTTTGAATACCTGCTTTCATGGGACATCATGAAGAAATTAAATTTTGATGATAATTTCTGGGATAACAATTCCGTCAACACCTATGTGCTGCTGAAACCCCAGGTTAATCTCGCAGCATTTAACGAAAAAATAAAAAATATCAGCAGAACAAATTCCAAGGGTCTGGTTAAAGAACAGGTTTTTCTTTATCCGTTGGATAAACTGCATTTGTATTCAAGATTTGAAAACGGTGTGGCTACCGGCGGAGAGATTGACACAGTGAGGTTGTTTATTGTGATCGCAGCTTTTATTCTGCTGATTGCCTGTATCAATTTTATGAATCTGAGTACGGCCAGGAGTGAAAAAAGAGCCAAAGAAGTAGGCATACGGAAAGTATCCGGCGCTTATAAATCCTCCCTGGTTATACAATTTCTGGGTGAATCCATGTTCATTGCGATTATTTCCGGTGTTCTGGGACTCATACTGGCGCAGGTTTTCCTTCCTTCATTTGATCTGCTCCTTGGTAAAAATCTTTCGCTCCCCTATTTGAATCCCCAATTCTGGTTATATGCCTTTTTATTTATTGTTGTAACGGGATTGCTTGCGGGAAGTTACCCTGCTTTTTTCCTCTCTTCGTTCAAACCGGTCTCTGTACTCAAGGGCAAGTTTAAAAATTCCCAGTCATTGGTTACTCCGCGCAGAGTACTGGTAATCCTGCAATTCAGTTTTGCTATTATTTTGATTATCGGCACGTTCGCCGTTGTTCAGCAGATTCGTTTTGCACAGAACAGGGAAACTGGTTATGATCGCAGTCAGCTTGTTTATCATTTTACTACAGGCACCCTGAATAAAAATTATAAAATGGTAAAGGAAGAACTCCTTCAATCCGGGATCGCCACCGAAGTGAACAGAACGAGTTGGCCCCTGACCGAGGTTTGGAGTGATACATGGGACATACTATGGCAGGGAAAATCGCCTTACGATAAAACAGATTTCGACAGATTCAGTACAGATGAAAATCTCGTTAAAACTGCCGGATTGAAAATTGTAGAAGGAAGGGATATGGATCTTTCGAAATATCCTACAGATTCTACCGCTGCTCTTTTAAATGAAAGTGCGGTGAAAACAATGGGGTTCAAAAATCCCATCGGACAAGTTATCAAGGACGACGGTAAAGCCTATCATGTTATCGGCGTAATCAAGGATTTTATTTTGAGATCGCCTTTCTTTCCTGTTAATCCTATGGCTATTGAAGGGGCAGCTGCAAATACCGGCTTGAATGTTATCAACGTAAAACTGGTTGCAGGAAGTAATATACCGGCCGACATGCAAAAAATGGAACAAATCATCAGAAAATACAATCCTGAATATCCGTTTGAATATCATTTTCTGAATGAACAATATGCACGCAAATTTGAAGACACCAAACGCACTGCCACACTCGCTGCGCTTTTTGCAGGATTAACAATCATCATTTCCTGTCTCGGTTTATTTGGTCTCGCTTCATTTATGGCGATACAGAGGACAAAGGAAATTGGCGTGCGCAAAGTACTGGGCGCATCGGTATTAAATCTGTGGAAATTATTGTCGCGGGACTTCATAGTACTCGTATTGATTTCGCTTTGTATCGCAATTCCCGCTGCTTATTATTTCATGCATCAGTGGTTGTTGCAATTTGAATATCGAACACCGCTTTCACTTTGGATTTTTGTAGCTGCAGGAATGGGTGCTGTAGTGATCACGTTGTTGACGGTAAGTTATCAATGTATTCGGGCAGCGTTATCGAATCCGGTCACGAGTCTGAGAACTGAGTAGTATAAGAGTATAAGAGTATAGGAATATAAGAGTGAAGGAACGAAGTCTTTAAGTTATGAAGTTTATAAATATCACACTTACGAAGTTTTTACGTGCATGCGCCCACACTCCTATACTCTTATACTCTTATACTCTTATACTAAATAAGGTTTCTAAAAATAATAAAGAATGTTAAAAAACTATCTCACCACCGCCTGGCGCAATCTGAGTAAACACAAGCTCTATACATCCATCAATATCGTGGGGCTGGCGATTGGAATGGCGGCCTGCGTTGTTATTGCACTGTTTGTATTTTACGAAAGAAGTTTTGACCAGATGCATACCAAAAACATCTATCGTCTGAACGAAGTGCAGACCTATCCGGGCATGCTCGCTCCACAAAAAGTAGCGCTTTCCATGTTTCCCATGGGGCCCACCTTAAAAGAAGATTTCCCTGAGGTTCTCAGGTTTACAAGAGTGAACTGGAACGATGACTATCAAATGACTTATGGCGACAAAAGAATTTATTATAAGCACACCTATTTTGTTGATACAACTTTTCTGTCCATCTTCGATTTTCCTTTGCTTAAAGGTGATCGCGCAACCGCACTATTAAGACCCAACAGTGCCGTACTCACCGAATCGGGAGCCAAAAAATTATTTGGTGATGCAGACCCGATCGGGAAAACGATCAATCACTACGCCGGTGATACTTCGACATTTACCGTTACAGGTGTTTTGAAAGATATTCCCGACAATTCCCAGTTTCAATTTGAAGCGCTGTTTTCCTTCAATACAATTTACAAACCAGACTGGATGAATAACTGGGGCGGCAACTGGTTGAATACTTATCTGGAGCTAGCACCGGGAACAAGTCAGGAGGCAATGACAAAAAAGTTTCCGGCATATTTGAAAAAACATATGGATAAAGGAGGGAACTGGAAATTCTATCAATTGTTTCTTCTTCCTTTAAAAGATGTTCATTCCAATGCCGCGGATATCGGTTTGGACTATATCAACTACCAGAAATTTGATAAAAACTATACGAATATTTTTATGATCATCGCGTTGATCGTATTAACTATTGCCTGTATCAATTTCATGAACCTGGCTACGGCCCGGTCAACTGAAAGAGCCAAGGAAGTGGGGATACGGAAATCAATTGGCGCGCAGCGTTTTCAATTGGGACTTCAGTTTATCGGAGAAACCATTATGCTGTCTTTGATTGCACTGGTACTGGCAACCCTATTGGTATTTCTCGTTCTTCCCTATATCGAAAATCTGAGTCAGAGAAATCTCAGACCCATATTTCCTGGACATCCGGTAATTATTATTTCTATTGTAATCGGGTCAATTATAGTTGGTATCGTATCCGGAATTTATCCCGCGATTTATCTTTCGTCCTTCCAACCGTCCAAGGTGTTAAAAGGCGGAGTTATTTCTTCGAACAAAAAAGCAAATTTCAGAAACGTGCTGGTAGTCGGTCAATTTGTGAGTGCTATTTTTCTCATCATCTCCACCATATTCGTTTTCCGTCAGCTGAATTACATGCAGGGAAAGGATCCGGGATTCGTGAGGGATAATATGATCACTGTATCGCTGGATGATATTACGTATCCTAAATATGATCTGCTGAAAACGGAATTGTCGGCCAGTCCGCTGGTGGCGGGCGTTACGGCCTGTCGCGATCAGTTAGGAGGACATCTGGATCAGACGGGCGTGCAATTTAAAGGCGACGGGCCATTACAGCAGATATCCAGCACGATATTGATGGTTGATCCCGATTACATGAAAGTGTATAAAATGAAACTTGCCTATGGACGGGATTTCTCTCATGATAAACAAGCCAATGGCAAAGAGTTTATTTTAAATGAAAAACTGGCGCATGAACTTTTGAAGGATAAACCCAATGCCGATATTTCGACATTAGTAGGTAAGGAATTTGGGTTTGATTCATCCGGAAGAATTGTAGGCATTGCCAAAGATTTTAATTTTAATTCCCTTCATTATAAAATTGAAACCATATTTCTCTTTAATGAAAAAGACTATGGGTTCGGTACACTGTCTGTAAAAGTAAATGGTGATAAGGCCAGTCAGGTAATTGCGTTAATTCAAAAACTCTGGCAACAGAACTTCCCGGGACATCCATTACAATACCAGTTGCTCGACGATCATTTTAAAGAAGTGTATCGCACGGATGCACAGATCACGCAGATGGTAGGTGTATTGGCTTTTCTGGCGATATTGATTTCATGTCTCGGATTATTCGGACTCGCATCTTATTCTGCGGAAAGAAGGATCAAAGAAATAGGTGTTCGCAAAGTGCTGGGCGCTTCCATGTCAAATATTGTCGGATTATTATCCAAACATTTTATCAAGCTGGTATTGATAGCGAATGCCATCGCCTGGCCACTGGCATACTACTCCGTAAACAAATGGATGGAAGATTATGCGTACAGACTCAATATGAGCTGGTGGGTTTTTGTTGTGTCCGGTGTAGCCGCGCTCGCCATTGCATTGATTACTGTTAGTGTGCTCGCGATGAAAGCGGCATCTGCCAATCCCGTTAAAAGCTTAAGAACAGAATAGGGTTATGGGTTATGAGATATGAGTTATGGGATCCAAACAATTAGCTTTTCTGAATAATGCATGACTAATCACTTATATCTCATAACCCATAACCTATAACCTATAACCCATACATTTTTAATAATGCTGCAACTCTTTTTTAAAACCGCCTTTCGCAATCTTTCCAAACGGAAAGGATATGCCGTATTGAATATATTCGGCCTGACCCTGGGCATGACAAGTTGCCTGCTGATTTTTAAATACGTGGCTTTCGAAAGAAGTTATGATAGCTTCCAACCAAAAGCCAGTCAGATTTACAGAGTTCAGCTCGACGATTACCAGAATGGAAAAATTGCCGTGCTGGATGCATCTAACTATGCTGCACTCGCACCTGCGTTAAAAAAGGATTTTCCGGAGATCGAAGAAGCTACCCGATTTTTTAAAACGCACATTTTGCTTTCCAATGAAAAGAACAACGTTCGGTTTAGCGAGGATAAAATATTTTTTGCTGAGCCCGCATTTCTGAATATGTTCAACGTTCAATTGCTGGAGGGCGATGCGAAGTCTGCTTTAGAGGGACCTGAAAAAATTGTTATCTCCGAAGATCTTGCACAGAAATATTTCAACAGCACTGAAGCACTCGGCAAGATATTAAACTGGAAACAAAATGGATATGATGCACCATTGCAGGTGACGGGCGTATTTAAGAACTACCCTGGCAATTCCCATATCAAATTCTCGGCCCTGGTTTCTTATAAAAGTTTTGCTAAAAGAACCGGAAATGACGCAGAGAACAGCTGGTTCTGGACAGACTTCTACACCTATATCAGACTAAAACCGGGTGCTGATCCGCATAAATTACAGGCCGCGCTTCCTGCATTTGCAGATAGACACGTGAACAATCTTTCTGAAAATCTTGCCAACCATGATCACTCTGTTTTCCAGCTGATGCCATTGCAGGATATCCATTTGTATTCTCATTATACAGAAGAAGCAGAACCATCCGGTGACGGAAAGTCGGTCGCTTTTTTGTACCTGATTGGTTTTATCATACTCGGAATAGCCTGGGTAAATTATATCAATATGGCAACGGCGCGCTCGCTGGAAAGAGCACGTGAAGTTGGAGTAAGAAAATTACTGGGGGCGGTTCGCAGAAATCTTATCGCACAATTTATGGTAGAAGGTTTTATGATCAATCTCCTGGCCCTCCTATTAGCCATGATCATTTCCTTCATACTTATGAAACCCTTTGGTCAGCTAACTGCAAAACCATTGGGTAACCTTTTTGAAATGCCGCTATCCTATATTCTTGCATTTGGAAGTTTATTCTTCGCAGGTAGTTTTGTATCCGGAATATATCCGGCCTTTGTATTGTCCGGATTTAATCCGGTTACCGTGCTCAAGGGTTTGTTTAAAAATTCCGGAAAGGGCCAATGGCTGAGAAAGGGACTAATTGTCGGACAATTCGCAACTTCTATACTGCTGATCTCCGGCACTATTATTATTTACCGCCAGTTACAATTCATGCGAAAACAAAATCTGGGAGTAAACATTAACCAGACCGTCGTGTTACATGGACCGATATCTGCATCGGATTCAGCAGGCGATGTTTTATATCAGAGTTTCAAAAATGAAGTACTGTCGGTGCCTGGTGTAAAAAATCTGACCAGTTCTTCCAACGTAATGGGACAGGAAATCCTGTGGGCCACAAACTGGAAAGCTCTGCATGGCAAGAATCTGGGTGCAACAAATATTTTTCAAATGGCGGTTGACTATGATTTCATTCCCGGCTATGAAATGAAATTGCTGGCAGGAAGAAATTTTTCGAAAGATTACCCCTCCGACAGGAAATCAATCCTGCTTAATGCCAACGCATCAAAATTATTAGGCTATAAGAATCCTGAGGAAGCCCTGCAGCAAACGATTATTTCCATGAACGACGATACCATGCAGGTTGTGGGTGTGGTAGCAGACTTCCACCAGGAAGGACTGCAGAAAGAAATTACTCCGTTAATACTGATGTTAAGTCCGAGGGCAAGAAACAATTATAGCATAAAAATGGATCCACGACAGGCTTCTACGACGATTGCATCACTGAAGAAAATCTGGGAACGTTATTATCCGTCTGATCCATTTGGATATTTTTTTCTTGATGAATTCTTTGCGAGACAATATGATGAGAATAAAAGATTCGGCGACGTCTTCGGCATCTTTTCCATGCTGGCGATTGCGATTGCCTGCCTGGGGCTTCTTGCTTTGTCTGCCTACAATGTATTGCAACGAACAAAAGAAATCGGAATCAGAAAAGTACTGGGTGCGTCCGTTCGCGATCTCGTGACCATCTTGTCAAAGGATTTCATGTTGCTCGTAATGATTGCTTTTGTCCTGGCTATTCCACTTTCCGTATGGATCATGAGTCATTGGTTGCAATCCTTTGCTTACAGAGTAGAAATCAGTTGGTGGATATATGCCATCGCAGGAACTATTTCATTCAGCATTGCATTGTTGACCATTGGCTTTCAGGCAGTGAAAGCAGCACTTGGTAACCCCGTTGATAGTTTGAGAACGGAATGAGTTATGGGTTATGGGATATGAGATATGAGTTATGGGGTCCAAATAATTAGCTTTTCTGAATAATTCATAACTAATAACTCATAACTCATAACTCATAACCCATAACCCATATCTATTTACCCATATCTATTTACGGCCGATCGGCAAGCTTACTCCGCCTTCTTCCATAAAGCATATAAATAGAAAGCCCGATGCCCATCCAGATGAAAAATACCATCCAGCTTTTTGCGGGAATTTCAATCATGAGATATAAGCAGAACAAAACGCCGAGCACGGGAATGATAGAATAATTTCGGATGAAAGTGAGTATCGAAATAATAAACGCTGCAACAAGAAACAAAAGAAATAAGATTTCCTGATAAGACTCCGCGCTGAAGTTCAAACATGCATTTCCAATTCTGTGTCTTGAGAAAAACAGAAATATCGCAAAGAAAATAAAAATCAGGAATTTTCCGTTCAGATAAGGTATGCTGAATTTGCCTGGCACTTTAATTAATTTCGGCAGATACAATACACCGCCACATACGAGCACGAACGCAAACAGGGTGCCGATGCTCGTTAGGTCGGTCATCAGTTTATCATCAACAACCAATACAGTGAGTCCGACAAACAACCCGGATATAATAGTTGCAAATCCTGGTGTTTTAAACCGGGGACTGATTTTACCGAATGCTGGTGGAAGCAAACCATCACGGCTCATACTCATCCATATTCTTGGCTGTCCAATTTGAAAAACCAGCAATACTGAAGTGGATGCAACAACCGCGCTTACGGAAATGATGAATCCAATTTTATGCATATTGATTTTATCAAAAACATACGCCAGCGGATCTGCGACAAATTCAAATTCTTTATAGTTAACAAGTCCTGTTATGACCAGCGCTGTGATCACATAAATAACGGTGCAAATTAACAGGGAATTGATCATGCCTTTGGGCAAGTCCTTTTGCGGATTTCTACACTCTTCAGCAGTAGTAGAAATGGCGTCGAAACCTATATAAGCAAAAAATACAGAAGATACGCTCTGCATAACTCCTCCCATCCCCTCGGGAAGAAACGGTTTCCAGTTGCCGGTTGTTCCTGTTGAAAAGATCAGCCAGAACCCCAGCACTGCGATGAAAACGAGCACCACGAGTTTCAGTCCTACCATGAAATTGGCGCTCTTGCGACTTTCATTGATACCAATATATGCGAGCGTCGTAATGAGCCCCACAATTATAAAAGCGGGCAGATTGATGATAAATTTAACACCCGCGATTTCGGGAGCATTCGTATAAATGAGATTCGTAAGGGGCTTATGAGCTTCCAGTGCGTTCATGTACGTCATCTTCGCCGTCTGGTATCCGATAGACAGCCAGTCGGGCAGATGGATGCCCATATTCCGAAGTATATTATTAAAGTAAGCGCTCCAGGAAATGGCAACGACCACATTCCCGATGGCGTATTCGAGAATCAGCGCCCACCCGATGATCCAGGCGATCACTTCACCAAAACTTACATAAGAATAAGTGTAGGCGCTGCCGGCAACAGGAACGCGGGATGCGAATTCTGCGTAACATAAAGCAGTGAAACCACAGGTAATGGCGGTGATTAAAAAAAGAAAAATAACACCCGGCCCTCCGTGAAATGCAGCGGTACCGATGGTGGAAAATATACCTGCTCCAATGACGGCTGCGATACCCATGAACGTGAGATCACGCACACCGAGTACTTTGTGCATTTTATGTTCATGCGCATCTCCCAACCCCGCTTCTGCATCTCTGATAATTTTCTCTAAAGATTTTCTCCGAAAGATGGATGAAGCCATATTTTACAAGTGTGGTAGTGTGGAAGTGTTGTAGTGTGAAAGTGTAATATAGGTAATTCTAACTTTTAACTGTGATTCGCGTTAAGCGTTAAGCGTTAAGCGTTGCGCGTTAAGCATTAAGCGTTGCGCGTTAAGCCTTCTGCTTTAGGCTTTCAGCTTTGGGCTTTAGGCTTATAACGTATTTCTTCAACTGCTCATGATACGTCTTGCTCAATGGAACGAGTGGCAGACGCAGTTCATTTTCTATAAGGCCCAACTCATACAGCGCAGCTTTCACACCCGCCGGATTGTTTTCAACAAAAAGCAATTCGTACCCCTCAATCAGTCCGTCGTTTATTTTCTTCGCTTTTTTCCAGTCACTATTAAAGACTGCACGAACCATTTTGGAAAAAGCCTGGGGAAAACTATTTGCTGCAACGCTGATCACACCATCCATACCTATCGCCAACTGCGGAAAAGCCAGTGCGTCGTCGCCACTTACGACCAGAAAATCCGAAGGACGATCTCGCAGAATCAAAGCGCATTGTGCCATATCGCCTCCTGCTTCTTTGATGCCGGCGATATTCGGAAGATCGGCCAGCATCAGAATGGTTGACACATTGATATTACGCGCAGTTCTTGCGGGTACATTATATAAAATAACGGGTTTTGGAGAAGCTTCAGCTATAGCTTTATAATGCTGATAGAGACCTTCCTGGGAAGGTTTGCTATAATAAGGACTTGCGCTCAGAATAGCCACGGCATTATCTGTCGGAAGTTTTTCTATTTCGCGAATTACTTCACGGGTATCGCTGCCTCCCGCTCCGATGACTACGGGAACACGATTGTTTACCAGCTCGATGGTAAGCTGTGCTATGCGCACTTTTTCGTCACGGGACAACGTAGGTGTTTCACCTGTTGTTCCCAATGTGACGACATAATTTACACCGCCAGCAAGAACGTGTTCAATAACACGAGCCAGTGCAGGTTCATCGATGTCTTTGGAAGAAGTAAACGGCGTGACCAATGCAACACCTGTTCCGGATAACAGAGGGATCAGATTACTCATGATTCGCGGGAATTATGTCGATGATTTCGGATACGTTATCACCATTGAGGTGGATGTGTGACTGATCGGGCATTTCATCCCAGAAACCCATTTTTGTAAATTTCTCAATGCGATTGTTCATTCGTTGATCGGGTGCAATATTTTTTAGTTCCCTGATGGTTTCAACGAGTCGTGGTTTTAATAATGCCGCTGCTTCATTATAATCCCAATGAGCACCACCGAGAGGTTCCGGCACGATGCCGTCGATCAGTCCAAACCCAAGCATATTGTCGGGTGTAAGGCGGAGTTCTTCGGCTGCCTTTTCTTTCTGATCCCAGCTGCGCCATAAAATGGAGCTGCAGTTTTCAGGAGAGATCACGGTATACCAGGAATTTTCCAGCATGAAAACTTTATCTCCCACGCCAATACCCAGTGCACCGCCCGAAGCGCCTTCACCAATGATGACGCATATAACGGGCACCTTCAACCGGATCATCTCATAAATATTACGTGCAATGGCCTCTCCCTGTCCGCGTTCCTCTGCCTCCATACCTGGAAAAGCGCCGGGTGTATCTATGAGCGTGATGATGGGCTTATCAAATTTTTCTGCCAGTCGCATTAAACGGAGAGCCTTACGATAACCTTCCGGATTCGCCATTCCGAAATTGCGCATCTGTCGCATTTTGGTATTGGTACCTTTTTGCTGACCGATGAACATAACGGTTTGTCCGTCGAGTTGGGCAAAACCACCCACCATCGCTTTATCGTCCTTTACGTTTCTGTCACCAAAAAGCTCCACGAAATTCTCCGACATTTTCTCAATATACTTCATGGTGTAGGGCCGGTCGGGATGACGGCTCAGCTGAACTTTCTGCCAGGGAGTAAGATTGGCGGTAATGTGCCGCCGGCGCTCGGTGACCTGGTCATAGAGCTTATTGATGGAATCGGTAAGGTCAACCTTGGTCTTTTCGGCTGTTTGCCTGAGTTTTTCTATCTCATCGAAGAGCTCTTTGATCGGTTTCTCAAATTCCAGGAACTGCCGGTTTTTATCCAGGGGCATAGACTTATTTATAGATGTAAATTTAAGCTAAGCGTAAAATATAGGAAAGTTTAATTCGGGGCTCTAAATCTGATGAAAAAGATTCATTTATGCCGAATTTTTAATCTACATCAATGCTGAGTGAGGCGCGGTTACCGGGCATATCAAATGCCTCGACGGTAACTCTCGATCCCGCAATCAGCGTTTTCTGAATAGTGTATTGCCAGTCGGACCCATTTCCTATTTGCTGCGCTTTTCCTTCTTCAATTAAATTATGAGACAAATCGTAGATGGAAATAGCAACGCCTGCAACCATAAAATCGTCGATGGCTTCCACAATAATGTAAGCATGCTGATCTATCCTGATATTGTTTATTTTAGGTGGATTTAGTGCGTCGGAAGTTGCTTTATTAAAAGCGGTTTGTCCGCCAACGATGGCCGCCTGATACAATGCTTTTTTAGCCGGATCTTTTATTGCATCTTTTGCATACGCGATGCAGGAAGCGAAGCTTTTCCTTACCGACTTCAATTTTTCGGTAGGCGGAACAGACGAGGGCCTTGGATATTTTGAAATAAAAGTCTTGCCTCCGCGTTGACGGAAAGTGAGAAGCTGTCCGACAGTTCCTGCTATTCCAGTAGTTACATAATTGTCTTTTACAGTTGCCATGTTTATTTTTTAAATAAATAGTCAGATATAACTCATCTGTTGAATCTCTTTACAAACTCTATCCACCACTAATCCTCCACTAATCCACCACTAATCCTCCACTCAATCTCCACTTGCAGTTCTTCTATACCATGGCTCATTCCTCATTTCATACCACATTCTATTTTCAGAAACACCGTATTTCATCAAGTAACTCAAAACACTGATAAAATATTTTGTGGATGTACTATGTTGCTTCATGTTGCGCTCTATTGCGATTAGTTGCGGTCTATTACTGTTTGTTGCGGTTTACTCCTGCGACATAATAAATCCATTCCCTTGATTGTGAATAGGTTCTGTAAAAAGATCCGTGAAAAGTTTTGATAAAATGAAGTCAAAACCATTATCTTTGCCCTCCTTAGATTGAAAAAACGGAGGCTGATGAGCCGTAAAAGGCAGCTGTCCCAAAAAAGCAGCAGCGTCAAAGAAAAGGATCGGTAGTTCAGTTGGTTAGAATGCTGCCCTGTCATCTCGGCTCAGCCGAGACGGGTTCGCAAGAAAACCTCAATATATTTGAAAAGTAAAAGGATCGGTAGTTCAGTTGGTTAGAATGCTGCCCTGTCACGGCAGAGGTCGCGGGTTCGAGTCCCGTCCGGTCCGCTAAAGAGAGATTACATGAAAATGTAGTCTTTTTTTGTTTTACCCATCTTTACTTTCAGCAGGTTGATTTTCAATCTTTCATAACAGCTCTCTGCATTTTTTCTTCCGACCTTTAATTCAGGTTAATAGTTTATTGAATCGACTAAAAAATCGACTAAAATGCTGTTACCTATCAAACCGATCTGCCCCATTAATAAAATCCGCAGAGACGGAACTTGTCCAATTTTTTTGCAATATTGTTTTAACGCCAAGAAGCGAACCTTGCTGAACTCTGGAATCGCAATCCCTCCCCTTTTCTGGTCTGCAAAGCAATTAGCTGTTACCGACCAACTCCCTATAGAGTATGGCAACCATGTTTTCTTGAATGAAGAATTATTCCGCTTAAGGCGAATCGTTGAGGACTTGGTCTATCACGCAACAAAGCAACAATTAGCAGATCGGGTCGGCTGGATAAAAGCAAATTTCTCACCGACATTGGACTTGGGAGACATAGACATCAAAATAACAACCGACCTGGAGAAGAAAATCAAAGAGAAAAAAGACAAACTTAACATTTATTACCAGTTTGACGAATACATTAAATCTAAAGATCGAAAAGTCAGTAAGGCTACCATCACCGTTTACAAGAATGTAAAGTCCCACCTGCTGGAATTTGAAAAATACCGGAAAGAGAAGATTGATTTTGCCAGTTTCGACTTTAGCTTTTATGAGGATTTCATAGATTATCTGACTTTTGAACATGTTCACATGAGAAGAGATCAGTTAATAAAAGGTTTAAAATTAAACACGATCGGTAAAACGATAAAACATTTACGAGGTTTTGTTAAAGACAGGATTAAAAGAAAAATTATTCCGCCTGTTGACTTGTCCGATTTCAAAATTCCTGAGGAAGAAATTGATGCCATCTATCTTACACATGAAGAGATCGCAAGTATGTATAGTGTCGACCTATCAAATTATCCCTATTTAACAGAATACCGGGACTTGCTAGTTCTGGCTTGCCTAACCGGACTGCGATTTTCTGACTTTTCAACGCTGAAACCAGAGGACTTGAAAAAGGATATGCTTTATAAAAAGCAAGCGAAGTCTGACCACTGGGTTATCATACCACTGCGGGAGGAGGCTAAATCCATTTTTACCCGCCAATTCAAGGATAAGATTCCGGCATTAACCAATCCTGAATTCAATAAACATATAAAGACGATAGGAAAACTATGCAGTATAAACATACCCATTAAGTTTTCATATAAAAAAGGAAACCAAATGATCGTAGTTAATAAGCCAAAATATGAATGGATCACCTCTCACACTGCCAGAAGGTCCTTTTGTACGAATGAATTTTTAGCCGGTACGCCTGTAGAACTTATAATGAAAATAAGTGGTCATAAAAGAACTAAGGACTTTTATAAGTATATCCGAATTTCGCCTGAAGAAGCAGCAACTAAGATAAAAAAACTATGGGCCGAAAGAAATGGAATGAAATTGATCAATTAGAAAGAATGCATTCACGATTTAAGATGAAATAATTTAATGAAATGTGCGCGTAGATATGGCCAAATTTTCTTCGGAAATAATTATCAGCCTTCCTGCGCAGTTTTTGCATCGCCGATAAAATGAATCCAGAGGCAATTCGAGTCTCAAATTAAAAATTCCTCATGGAGGGCGGCATGTTCGTTAAGCCAATTCAATAACTTTTGGCAAGCCACTCTGTTCTGATAAAACCACTCTGTACTTTGGACCCTGAAAAATTTCCAACCCGCTCTTTCCAGGATTTCCTGTCTTTTTATATCGTCTCTTATTTTTTCGAACCCGGAGTGATATAAATATCCATCGCATTCAATGGCAATCTTTTTTCCCTGAACGATAATGCCAAAGTCTATAATATAGTGTCCCACGACATATTGCGGATGTAAATAGTTCCCGTACCGATTGTTATACAGAAATGAACAAACTGCAGCTTCAAAAGGCCCTGAATTTGAATCGACCCGACTCAAAAGATCCTGCAATAAATTGGTCACTGCAATATTCTCTACATGGTCGTAATTGGTATAGTAGTCAATTAGTTTTTTGCGAAAACAGGCCGGATTAATCGCCGGGACGGCGTCGGGATGAATACTGTGATAAAGTACTGACTTTTCTTTAGCGCGACTTGCAGCCACGTTGAATATTCGCATATACTCTTCGCTGGTGACAGCAATCGGCGGTCTTATGCTAACCTTTTCCCCATCCTGAACAATCCGATGGGTAGATGTAATGGTCAGAAAAATAATATCGCGCTCATCCCCCTGGAATTCTCTGGAAGTTCCCACCATAAAATCTAATTCGTCTTCGTAAAACTTGATCAGTTTATTTTCAGCAATTTTTTGTATCAGTTCTTTGATATGGGTTGTATTTGAGCTATCCAAGGCGATAATACCGATGGTTGGTAATTTGCCGATTTTTTTAGCCTCATAGTCCCGGATAATCGTCAAAATATCATCCGATATCCTTTCAACAATTTTCAGTTTATTATCTGTTGAAATATCATCTTCCACATAGTGAATTTCAATCGGCTCTCCATATGTTTTATCCAGTGCGGTTTTGAGTGGAATGATGGAATTGGAATAAATATGCTGATTCGAGAACCCGATAATTTCAGGCAGGCATCTGAAATGCTCCCTTAAGGTCACAATATTAGGATAGACCACACTGGCCATGGCATACACACTGCTTACCCTACTGCTGACATCAAACTGCGTCCGGAACGGATGATTGTATAAATATTTATTGAGCAGTACATTCGTCTTGTCAATGCCGATCGTTCTGTCGACTACGACCGAGGTTTGATTTTCATCCCCTACAATAAGCGCTTTTTTTGCTCTGAAAATCAAATTCAGGCTACTAATATCGCACTGACTGGCTTCGTCAATGATCAGGAGATCAAACTGGTTGGGCGAACAATCCGGGAAAAAAGATATGGCAGAGTTCAGCGGCATAATCCAGATCGGAACCGCCTTTTTTGCGATTTGCATATTAGTAATCGCCGAAGCATAATCCCTGTTTACGTTTTTGCCCATTCCCCTGCCCACTTTTATCAAATCATTCAGCCAGGCGTTTAAGGCAGAAAGCTCTTTCGTTTCGGTTTGTTCGGATTTATAAAGCCAAGCTTTTGCCACAATCAATTCAGCTGTTTTTTTCTCTATATTTCTTTTAATAATTTGTAAACCGTCAAAAAACAGTTTGTTGTTCGAATGGTCAGCCAATATATCCTCTAAGAAAGATCTCAATTTCAGGATAAAAATATCCCGCTCAATTTCTTGTTTATTTATCCCTATCTCTTTCCTATTTTTCAAATTGCTGTCTAAAAAGCCAGTTGTTTTTGGAAAATGTATAAAAAGCGCTTTAACTAAGCCTTCATATTTTTTCGATATAACTGATACATCTCTTAGGTGCAGGTATTCCGTCATATACATCTCATAGGTCATGCGCTCAGCACTCTCCACCGCTTCGCTGATTTTTTCAATCAGCGGATGTGGATTTAAATGATTCTGAATTTTTGTGACCCAGTCATTGAGTATCCCTTGACAATTTTGGTATTGGACATACAGAAACAGGCTATTGAGAATAGAAACATCTTCCTGAAATTCAAGTGAATTAAAGTCTAGTTTTTTAAGTTTTTTATGTTGAAGAACATGATTAAATTCATTTAGCTCCTGAATAAATAATGAGATGTCACTTAAGGCATCAATTGTTTCGCTGACATCCGATACAGACCCAAGTTTTTTCTGGTCATAGAAATTGGAAAAAGTAATTTTTAGTTGTGCTGTTATTTTTTGTTTGCCAATCTCTATTTCAATAATTTTTAATCTTTCAATGGTTGTCGCATCGCTAAAATTTACCGTGCATTCCAAAAACCGGCTTTGTTGTTTATTAAGAAGTTTTCTGGATACAAAGCCCAATGTTTTATTACCCCCAAATTTCAAAATCAATTGATTTATCTGATCAAATAGTTCGAAAGGATTGGAATCTATCAGGGGTGAGATGTCTACATTATAATCAAGTAGGTTTAGGTTTGCATATTTTAATTGCTCCAATAACGACTTGTTATTTTCCAATAAAGTGTTCAATTCCTTGAAACTGAAATCCCGGTTTGCTAGCAGTGCGGAAGATATCTTGTAAAGCCTTATTTTTTTTAATTTCGAGTTGAAACGATTAAGCGCATCAAAGAAATCGGAATCCAAAACTTTATAATCGATCGAATTAAAATTTTCGGGATCGATTTCGATCCGGATTTCATTCAGTTGGTCTTCGATGGTCCGCAACGCATTGACCGGCATGAATTGATCCTTATCAATAAATTCATATTTGCATAAGCCGAAATCATGTGGTTGTAGTTTCTTACCAGCGTCCACTAAGTCTAAAAGGTCAGAAGTGAGATGCGCGGTGTTTAGATGATGATGTATCTCATCAGAAATGAAAAGGGGTTCTTCCAATTTGTTCTCGAATAAATACTCGGCCCACTGTGTACCAGTTTTCTTTTCCGGGATTTTGGTAAACGGATTCCATATTTCAAGCTGTTTACTGTTGGCGTGTATCAGGCTGTAGATTTTAGCCAGTTCCCCCTGATATTTTTTCTCAAGCATTACCAATTCCATTCCGGCCTGCTCCACTTTAGTATGATCATGAAATTTATTTGAAATATTTCCAATAATTGAACTGACAGAAGCTTTTAAATTTTCTTTTCCCTGACCATCATTGACTAGGGATATCGCGAGTTCCTGAATCCCCTGTGGAAGTTTGTCTTTAATGACACTCAGCGCTTTTGAATTGTGAGAAACAACCAATATGGATTTTCCCTGAGCAACAAAATGGGAGATAAGGTTGGCAATGGTGTGACTTTTACCTGTTCCCGGCGGTCCTTTTACGGTCACCGCATTTTGTTCGCTTAGTCTTTTTACAATTTCCAGTTGTTCATCGTTTACGGGTAAAGGAAACAAATACTTAACGGGTTCGAAACGGACGCTTTCTTTTACTGATGCATCTGTCTGATCATTTGATTTGGCTCCTGACTCCTTATCTTGCGGCACTTCAAGAGAAAACAGTTTTTTGAAAAAATCGGGAATCTGGTCAATTCGGTTTAGCTGTTTCAGCTCGTAAATTTTGTTTGCAATATTATCCGCGTCATTGGCGATTTCAATTTTGGTTTCTGCCAGTTTGGTCTGAATAATCGGGGAAAAACTGAAGTCTAATTGATTGGTAATTGCAGAAAGATCGAACGCCAAATCGAGGTCCTCTCTTGTGAAAAAGCGCGTATTCTTATCGGGAAAGACTTTAAGCAGATCCAACGCAGGTTCATAAAAGGAAGCGCGAATGAAATCCCGTTCGAAGAAAAATTGCAATTGCCTTGTATTGAAATCATTGAGGGTTTTCAATACATCCTTCTTTTTTTCTTCTATGGCCGCCGGTCCTTCGTCCTTGAAATGTTCGTCGAAGAGGTCTAAGAAATTTTGTTCGGCGAACAGTTTATTCCGAAACGTATCATATTCGATTTTTATTTCCTGTTTTTTCAGACTTAATTTCAGGGGAATATGGAATAAGTAATTGGAATAAACTTTCCCGCCTATTTCTCCTTGTACCAATCCAAAGGACAAATACAATTTTATACTGTCCCTACCTTTTAAATCATAGTATAGTTTATGGAATCCATCATAGAGCGCGTTAATCTGCAGGGGTATTTCATTGATTTTGTAATAACTCTCTAATTCCTGGGTAAACTGTTTAAAGGACTGCATCCGGTGAGCGTCTGATTCGAATTTTGTCAGTATTATTTTTTCAGGAATGATATCATATTCTGCTTCATTTTTAAAACTTATCCATCCATCCAGTCCTACAGGCAGAACATCAGGAATTAATAGCGTCGGCGTTTTCCTAAAAGCTTCTAATGCTTTGATTCTTTGTGTCGAATCTGCAAATTTTTCAGTTTTTTCAATCTGGTTTTTATGCTGCAATTGCGGCTTAAAAACGTTGGTTTCATTCAGAATTGTCCATTCTAGTAATGGCTCAGGCATTACCGGTTTTGAAGGAATCGGTATGCGTCTTAGTGTTAAAAAGGAATTCTCTGTGGCGGAAGCATCTGGCGTGAGCGCAAATTCGATTTCGGCAATATTCTGTCGTATCGCATGTTTGGATATTGCATTTAATTCGTCAACTTGCCAGTAATTAACTTGCTTTTTCTTTTCATTATTTTGTTCCTTTCTGAAGTCGTGACAATTCTGGGAATTTCTGAATATATCCCTGATGTACAGGAATAAATGTTCCAAAGGAGTCTCTAATTCATTCATTTATAGGAAGTTTTGATACTTCGCCTTCTAGAATCACATAAATATAACCATGATTTAGGCTATTCAGGAACTAAAAATTTGGTCAATCAACACCCCGAAATCCATATCATAAAACTTGTTTTTCTGCAAATGAGAATAAATATCTAGTATTTGTTTTGTGATCCTTTGGTTTTTTCTAAATAACTAAGGAATCGCTCATATTCCCCGGGTTCTATGTATCGCTCATACCTGTAACTGGAAAGGAAAAGTGGAATATTTTCATGCGACGTATCGTCCAGCACAACCGGGATGATTTTCTGTGAAGTGGTTTCTGCTATGATCCTTGCTAACACAGATTGATATTCATTTCTTGCCCATCCTGATTTCAGTTGTGAGTGACTGATGAAAGGAACAATATGTTTACTGTTAAGCAGCCCGTAGGCTATTTTATCTAAAATAGCGTCGCCCGGTTGAATTTCACGTTCATCGAACCAGCATAAAACACCCCTGCTTTCCAAATCCCCGCAAATTTTTCTTACAGTTTCCTTATCTATCGAAGAGTGACACAAAAAGACATCCCAGTAACCACTCATTTTCAAAATAGCAGACGAGGCTAAAGGGGAAATTGGTTTTAACGTACGCTGATCCAAAAGTCTTTTGTGCATTTTCCTTCCTTCACTAGTAATCGTATAGGCCTGCCCATTACCCGTATAGGCAATAATCTGTCTTTCCTTAAACCGGTTAAATATGGCTATCGCTTGCCCTTTATTAAATTGAAAATAGTTGGAATCGTTTTTAAGCAGGTTCTGGATAGCCTCCAGATTATAATGAACATTCTGAAAAAACAAGTCCAGCAACAACCATGACAACTCGCCCGATACATTCGTAACATTTGATGTTTCCATATGATCCTTTAAGGACAACAATAAACCCCTGATCTGTTTTAAATTAACGACACTGCTCCATTTATCAATTGTCGAATAATTTTTAAAAAAAACACTTTCCTTACCGCAATGGATAATAATAAATGATTCCGTAGAAGTTCTCAGTCTCTGAATGACTTCTTCGTCCATTGTTTTTAAGGCGGTATCAGCCAGGCTTAAAAAGCCAACAATTTCTTTTGACTGCTTTTGGAAATCTTTCATTAACCGCATTCAACCATGTTTATAAATACAAAACCAGAAGTCTTCATTTATTCACAAAACTAGAAATCATCATTAACGAGTTCCTCTTCGCCCTCCGCTGATTCATCTTTTTTGAGTCCGTTCCTATCCTTTTGCCATTCTTCAGCAATATCCTTCCAATTAACCTTTCTTTCAGCATTTCCCGTCCAAACATCCCAGAAGTCAGGGTCATCAGACTTTGGACGATACTTTTTTTCCAAATCATTCATTTCGATTAAAATGGGTATGGGAGAAGCCCACCCAAGGAGGATGGCCTTCTTTGTCGGCAACATCGGTAGTTCATCAAGGAGTCCACCAATATTGTCAGGTACCAGCCTTTTAACTAAATCCTGATCTCTGTCATTTACCAGTCGGTGTAAAAGATAGGTATTACATTGCGACAACACGGTATCTGAAAGTTCGGAAGGCCTTTGAGAAGAAATTAAAAGGCTAAGTCCAAATTTTCGCCCTTCTTTAGCAATCTTTTCAAAAGTTTGGCTACAAATTTCAAGCGGAGAAATTTCATCGTTATAGGCAGACTGTTTCTTTACAAAATTGTGGGCCTCTTCTAGGACAAGAACGGTCGGGAGCACATTTCCATTAAATCTTCTGAATCTTTGAATGGCTTCAAAAATAATTCTGGAAATAGAAGCAACCACAATATGAATAATATCCGCAGGTATTAAAGAGAGATCTATGATTGTCACACCTGTCAAATATGAATCCAGCCATTTTTCCAAGGTGATTTCTGGATTGTTACCGATCGTGTCTTTCATTCTTGCATCCGCAAGCAGCGTTTTTATTCGCATAATTAAAAAGTCAAGAAATTGTAATACGCCCTGCTCCTCCGCAATTACCTGCAAATGATTTGTCAATAGGTCAATATCAAATTCTATAGGCATATCTTCATTAGGCCCCTCGTTAACAGAAAAGCCTCCTATGGTATCGACAAAGCTTTGTACAGCATCTACGGCGGCTGTAGCTTCGGAAATTTCGAAGCCTTCATAGTAATCTATCGTTTCTCCATCTTTTATAAATGTTTTGGATCTTTTGCCAGATATTTTGTTTAATAATTCTGCAAGAGTTTCCAAGTCTATTTTCAATTTGCCACCACACTTTCCAGAATAAAATAAAGCATCTTTAGAAAAACTTAAGATCTTACGCCCAAAATCGCCCCTGCCAGGCTTTTCATTAAAAGCAGAAACGCCAATATTTATGTCCGATTTTAAAGATACCAAGCAACTTGAAAAAAAATTTCTTACGGTAGGTGTAATGTCCTTGGCACCCAATTTAATACCCCCTTTCAACTCTCGTAAAGCTCGCCTTAATATCGGTCGTTGGGTCTTTCCTGTAGCCATCGTAAATGAACTCCATTCATAACTATTCCACATCCAGGCAGGAATTCTAAGCTGGGAATACTTCCCAATTTCCGCTGCCGTGATTTCAATTTTAAACTTATTTACCGGAATGTTCAGATCATTGAAAGAATTTGAGTACTCGCCATTTGGATCCAGAACTACAAATCGTGCGTTTAAAGGACTCATCTTGATCGTTTTCTTAATTTCGGCCTCTTCCAGTGACCAGCGAATTAAACCGGCCACTGAACAGGACTTGCCACTTCCCGTGTTGCCCAACACAGCTAAATGTCTTCCAAACATTTTATCCGGGTTAATTCTTACCTCCGCATTTCCAGCAATGGGCGCAATACCAATTTTTATAAAGGCCAATTCATCGTCATTTTCGATAATTGATTTTAACTGGTCATCTTTAGGAAGAACTACTGTGTCTCCGATTGAAGGGAAGGAGTAAATACCCCGTTCCAATTTATAATGGGTCGCTTTATTTCTAATTTCACTTTTCAAGGTCCCGATTGGGCTTATGGCCATTTTTCGTAATGGAAAAGGGAGGTCGATTAAATCATAATCCTTAAATCCTTTCCTTTTGGGAAATTGGGAGTGCTCGATACCCAACCAACTTATCGTGCCGACGAGCGCACCAACTTCATTGGGTATCAGTACAAATCCATTAATTCTCGGAAATAAATTTGGAATTCCTGTATTGAGCGCCATATTTCTGGGAGCATCTGTTTCCAAAAGCACCCTGATTTCTACAGGAGACACATATTCAACCGTACCGATACTCAGATTTCTAAGTTGATCAAAATTAAAATGGGAGGTCATCGGTATTGATCGTTTGATTGTTTGGAGTCTGATTTTCTGGTTTACCTATTATCGGCGTTGTAAAATCTCTTTTACCAATTAAATCGCGCATTTTAATTGTAAGCCGGTCAATGGCAGATTTAGGCAAATAATTATCAACGAGTGTTTCCAAATCACCAAAATGGCTTCCCAAAAGCAACGTGTACTGATCTTTATTTTTGTCTTTCAGAAACCGCTGAATTCTGTCTCCCGGATCACTAAAGGCTATAATGACAAGATGGGTTGATGGAATCGTAAACATGTCAGCAATAATTCTATTGATATGCGAATCCCCGAAACCATAACCATATGTGACAATCGCTGAATTTGGCCGACAAATAGACGTAGAAAAATCTCTAAATAATTCAGAATATGGATAATATGCCGTTTCAATATCTTTCGCTGAGTTAGGGTAAATAACCACATGATCGGTGGCATATTCTGGAATATCCGGATGATTTGAAGCGGCACCAAAAGGCAAAAGCGACCTTATAATTTTACCATGTCCTTTGAAACTCCAATCTATTGAACCATGGAGTTTGGTTATTCTTGCAACCCCTTCAACATATCGTGGTTCTCCCCGTATGCCTGGTGGATTGTAATGATAATCCAATTCCAATCTGGTATTTCTAAAAATTGGCTGCAATTTGCCTTTGAAGCGATCCAGCAGCAATACACCCACTTCATCGCAACCATATTCCAAGAATCTGTCGTAATTCGTAGTAAAAATATTTAATCGTTCACGCGAGGCTGCCCTGCTTGAAAAACTGAGCAAAAAAGCCTGCAGGTAACCGAATGCATTCACTCCGTCGTTTTTGTCTATTTCATTCGAAGAATTCAGTTTTTCAATAAATTTCATCTCTGTGGATAAAATAGATTTTACAAAAGCGTTTAATTTTACATTCATTTCTGCCAGCAGCGTATTTCTATTATCATCTTCTAATATTTCATACCCTCTTAACAATTCAAGCGCTACTCTGAAATCGTCTTCCAGATTCGCTTCACCCCTCTCCATTGCTGACGCTGATTTTTCCGAGCTTAATTTAATTCGTTGACTGTAGGACGTTCCATTAAATTCAAGTCGCCCCATCTCCTGTACCTGTATTTTAGAGAGGTGTGCTAATGCACTGGTCAATCCGGAACCAACTAAAAGCGAAAAGTGTTCAGACTGAAAGATGGCGCTCAGCCAAGGTTCTATTTTAGAACGCAGTACTTTGTAATCCGGAGGTGAGTCATAGCCATTTAATTCAGTGCTGGCCTTTAATATGTGCTTCTTATTCCAATCTATCGTATCCATGATGGTTCCAATATTAATCCTAAAAGTATAACAATATTAATCCGGAATAAATTATCGATCATCCTTAGGAAGGCTAAGGGTATTTGCTTACTTATACATAACAAAATCATTTATTTCGAATAGTCGTAGCAAATTAAGCGTTCGATGTTGACCTTTAAATACCTAAAAATTTGGACTCAACAGTATTAGTCTCTTAAAATGATATCAGCTGAAGAACGTTATGAATGGATTCTCTATTATTAATATTACTACAATTCAATCTATTTAAAGGCCTCCATTTGCTTTATAATTTTCATTGTTTCAACACTCACAGTACAAATCTTTTTGAGTAGATTAATAACCGCTGGCTTATTGTTCGCAAATCTATAAGAATTAAACATTTCGTAAATAGTCGCATCCTTTGATTTACTTTCTCCGCTCTGATCAAGAACCCATTCCAATGCGCTTCTAATACCTAGCTTATATTCCCAAGCATCAGTAGGGACACCTCTCAAATACGTGTTCTCATCGATAAATATATTCCCAATATTTTTATCGACTTTAAGTTTCAGCTTCGGATTATTTAACGTCAGAACTGTAATTTCCTCAAGTTCAAATAAATTGCACTTATCAAAATTAACATGCAAATCCATCAATTCTTTACCCCAAGTAGACCATTGTTTAAAGTCTTGGTAAAATGGAATTCGTGGAAACTCTTGTTTTAAATTCATTTCATATTTGCTTCTATATGATGGGTTGTGCAGCACAGCATATACATAATAAAATATATTTTCTTTTGTTACATTTTTTTTTCCATAAAATTTTATAAACTGATTAAATCCCCAGTCGGTAATGTTATCAAGCTTTTCCCCGTTATCATTAAATATTTGATAAGGTATAAACTGAGTGGACGATGCGGCTCCTACGAAATGGTAGTCTGTAACAGCATTTGTTCCTTGTACTAAAAAAGGTTTCTGAGAGTTAGGACCGGTAAATCCAAAACCAATGTTTGGAAATTCAAGCTGTTCACCAAAGATTTCATTTGAATTTCCTCTCTCGTCAATATAAATATTTGAATTGTAAAGCCAATTAATCGTAAAGGGCCTATATGCTATTTTAACTAGCTTTTTATCACTAAATTCTTCTTTCTTACCTCTTTTCAATTTCTCCTTTATATTTCTTGACCATTTAATTTTTTGATCGTATTCTATTGTATCAGAATTGTTTTTATTAAATTCTGAAATGTAGTATTTCATTTTTAATTCAAGTAAATCACGATTGCTGTCGATTATCCACTCATCTCTACCCGAATTAATACCAGTAGAATATATTTTAAATAAAACCTTAGTTGTTTTCCCCTGCTTACCTTCTTTAGAGACAGTCGGCAAAAGGGTATTAAAATCATTGTCTGATTGATTAACCCAATTATTTTTACTATCAGGTTGAATGTGTGTAAATGAAATTTGTTCCAGAGGGTTTTCTGATAGCCATTGAAGTTTTTTCTCTTTTTTCCAGTCGTCTTCTAAAGAAGCATAGTAGATATTACAATTTTTCTTTTTATCGTTGCTATATTTTTTAATCAAAATCATTATCGCTACGCCAGTTTGTATTCCGAAGACATTATGAATCGTACCACTTAATTTAGGATTCGAGCGAACATCACTTTTCGTATCGACAATATATGCGAAGTCAAATTCATCTTTCACTGTCTTTCTAAATCCATCAAATGTGCGACTATCAATAAAACTCCTATTTGTAATAAAGGCGATGATGCCGTTGTTATCAAGACGGTCAAAAGCCCACCTATAAAATCTTGCGTACATATCATATACCTTCGTTTTTTGAGCCGTACTATTTTCGATAAAAGTGTCCCTTATACGCTTATCAATGGTTGGATATTCGCGATTTTTATTATTATCATTTTCACTAACCTGATTGGCATTATAAGGGGGATTTCCAATTATAACTGCGATTTTCTTATCATTTTGATTTTTAATTCTTTTAGAGTTTTCCTCTGTGAATGGGCTGAACATATCTATTTGTTTCCCCCTGTAGGTAAACCCCATATTGTCAAGGGTATCTACAAAACATAGATTTTCGAATTCTTCATAGCTACCCATTTTTTGTAGGTATGTAAACTCAATATTGAGATTGCTTATATAGTAAGGAAGAATTGCTACTTCATTGGCATGCATTTCAAATTTGTACTTATACTTCAACTTATCTTTTGAAAAATAATCTATCATATCGCACATATATGTTCCAGTACCTGTTGCGGGATCTAGGATTTCGACACCCTGATCTTCTAAAAATTTACTAAAATGTCTATTCAATAGATAATCAGTACTTTTTATCATGAATTGTACTACTTCATTCGGAGTATATACAACACCAAGCCTGTCTGCAGCTTTAGGATTATAACTTTTATAAAATGTCTCGTAGATGACTTTGAGGAATTTTTGCTTTTCATGATGATCAGCGATCCCAGCAGCAGCAGCATTAATTGCTTGATAATAGTGTTGAATCGAGCCTAATGCTGTTTTACGTAACGAACCTGTAAAAAATGTATGAATCACACTTTCCAATTCTCTGGCAATGTTATTTTCACGATGAAATTGATTTTCATCAAAAATAGTGTTGAACACATCTTCAGTGAGGATATGCTGAATGATCATTTCCCGGATATCTTCACTAGTAATATTCGGATTGATACTATCATGGCAAAGTTTTAGAAAAACTTGACTAGCTTCTATGAATGCTTGATTCGAAGTTTCCTGTGCAATAATTATATCTCTTAGCGCTGAAGTGACTTTTGGAATATCCTGTTTGAATAGTTCAATTGCTTTTCGGAAATGTTTAACTTCAGGACGTTCAAAATTGATAAACCTAGTTATTATTTCATGTAGAGCTTGCGGATCTTTTGTCCCAACTCTAAGAACTTCAATCCCATTTTGTATTAATACCGCTGTCTGGCTATCTTCAAATAAAATATTATCCTGGGGATACCCTTTATCAAATTTCTTCTTAATTTCTTCATCAATGTCATCACTTTCGTCTTTACTCTCCCAATACCCCCAATCTTGTCTTAACACATCTTTGAGAGTACCGTCCGGCGTAACATTTTTACCAGCAGATGTTTTTATAGTAATCTCGGGGACTACCAGTAGCCCCTTACCTTTCGCATATTCATTAAGCAGATTATAGAACGCATTACGTATCGCTGTTTCCTTTTTTGTTCCTCCAAAGTGGATGATTTTCTCTAGCTCGTTTTGGTATTGCTTAATCGAAAATTCGCTCATGGTTACAAATCTATCTTTTTGTTCTTTATCTAATTCCGTGTTTTAGAGCATGTTAATTGGTCATTTGACAATTTCCTTCGTTTCTGACCCCGTACTTAAATTCCGGAAAAATCATAATAATCAGCTCAACATAAGCGTTTTATGGTAATATGGCAAAATTTCTAAATACGACAGGTGTCTCTTATCATTTGGAAGAACTTATGAAAGGCACTAAAAGTCGGTTGATCCTTATAAGTCCATACCTGCAATTTCATGATAGAATTAAGGAACACCTAGAATACTTAATTGGCCAAAAAAGAAAAATTCATATAGTATTCCGTGAAAATAAATTACCGGCTGATGAAAAAAAATGGTTGGAAGGGAAAACTGATATTAAAATTAGTTTTAATAAAAACTTACATGCCAAGTGTTACATTAATGAAAACGAAGCTATCATTACTTCCATGAACTTATATGAGTTTTCTCAGCAGAATAATAATGAAATGGGAATTCATATTTCGAAATTGATCGATCCAGATCTTTACATTTCAACATTGGAAGAGGCTGAAAGATTGTTGTACATCAGTGAAACAGTAAAAAACCCAACTGGCAATCACTCTACTTTCACGAAATTAAAATCTGAAACCAAAGAAAATTCCATAAATTTTAAAGCTCCGAAAACTGCAAGTTTTGTTCCAGGATTTTGTATAAGGACAGGCGTCATGATTCCTTTTGACATTGAAAAACCTCTTTCATATGATGCTTTTAAAGCCTGGAATAAACATGCCAACATAGATTATCCTGAAAAGTATTGCCATTTCTCTGGCGAACCTTCAAAAGGGGAAACCTGCGTTGAATATCCTATCCTCAAAAAAAACTGGAAACGCGCTCAGGAAGAATTTGACCTTTAAACCCACCTCAACTAAGGGTATTTACTTAGATGACTTATTTTTTTGATTTTCAGAAATTAAATTTAAATTTAGGTATAGCAAGGTCCAAATCTCAATTGGCATCGTTCTACGATCCAGATTAATAAAACCCCACCCCTCAGCCTACAATACGAAGCAAAGATTTCTCACGTGCAAAATTGAATTTTGTGGAGCAGCTTCTATTTTATCTAAATTCTATTCATAAACTTTCCCCAGAGCTGGAAACTCATTTGCTTTCTGTTGTTAAACATCGAGAAATAAGAAAAAAGGAATTTCTCTTAAAAGCAGGGCAAATAAATAAGGAAATTTCATTTATCATTTCTGGCCTGATGCATGCCTTTTATTTGAAAGATGATACAGAGGTGTCCAGCTGGTTTTTGCAAGAAGGGGACGTCATTGTATCTGTAGATAGTTTTTACGACCAGGTTCCCAGTTATGAGTATATAAAAGCGCTTGAAAATACATCGATTTATTATATCGATTATTCTGAGCTCGAATACATTTATAATAATTTCATGGAATTTAACTACATCGGAAGAGTCTTAACCATTAAATATCTGAAAATTTGGACTCAGCAGCTTTATTCCATAAAAATGAGATCGGCGGAAGAGCGTTATGAGTGGATTCTTCAAAATCATCCCGAACTGTTATTGCGAGTTCCGCAAAAATTGATTGCTTCCTATTTGGATTTGACTGCCGTAACGCTTAGTGCAGTACGGCATAAGATATACAAAGAATAAAAATAGAATTTGTTATGATTTCATAACTTTTTTCACCGTCATACATATTAATATTACATAAATCAAGCCCCAAACCTGTAAGATTCGGCTTTAAAATCTCGGCTTTTTTGTATTGAATAGAAATGGTCAAAGAACTCAAATGATTTCTAAACTATAAATATTTAATTATGAAAAGGAAATTACACTTACAGTGGATCCTGCCAACTTTAATGATCTCACTTCTGATCGGAAGTTGTAAAAAGACGGATGTTACCAACGATAATTCAAATGAAATCCCGCCAACTGCTGTTCTCGAAGCTAAGGGATATTTCGAGTCAACTATTCAAAAATCTAATCCCGGCGCAGTTCAGACTGAATCAGTTAATAGTTCTCATTCACTTTCAAAATCTCCGGTTTGGAATCAAGCCTATCTGACCACGTTGTCAACCGGGCCTGCCGTTGTTATACCGCTCAAATACTCTCAAAAATCTCTTTTCAGATCCAACCTGGACAGTACCCATTTGTATGACATGGACGTCTCAAGTAAACTTGTAATTTACAAGGATCGCTCTGGTCAATACCATGTAGAAGTAGTTAACATGTATCCCGACAGTGCTCAATTCAAAAACTCAGGCTATTCGGGGATCGTAAAAGTGGAAGACTGGGGTGGAAACTTTATTAATGAATATAAATACGAAGGAAATAAAATTAAAAAATTGGTGACTGATGTTTCAGCCGGAAAAACTTCAACGAATTCCGTAATTCCAAGCAAAGTAGCTGTCAACATGTTCATGGCCATAGAGACCGATTATTATATGGTAACGTATACCTATGTGGTTACAGATCCTGGCGGTGGATCATATTCTTATGAATATCTTGGATCCAGCTATAGTTTTATTGACGATGGCGGCGGCGGAGGAGGTGGTGGCCTTGCCGGTGGTGATTATGGAAATATTGGCGGTGGTGGTGGTGGTAGCGCGTCATCTAAAGTCTCTGCTTCAAATGCGTTGACGGTTGAAACAGGAAATGATCCCATCACGGATGTAAAAGATTACATCAAGTGTTTCAATGGTGCTTTAAATGCCACATATACCGTCACTTTATGCGTTGCCCAACCCATTTTAGGAGAAAGGGATTCCTATTCATCAGGCATGAGTGGGGTCAATGTTGGGCATACATTTTTGACGTTTCAACAAAATGCTGGTGGGGTTGTTACTACTAGATCAATGGGGTTTTATCCTAATGGAATCGTTACGCCTGGAGAACCACGAGCATTTGGAAGCCTTAATAATGACCAGGGACATATCTATAATGTATCACTTACTTATACAACCACAGGAACCCAATTCATGAATATTTTAAACGCCTTTTCTAGTGGAAATAGCGTCAACTATGATCTAAATACAAATAACTGTACAACATGGGCTTTGTCCGCTTTGTCTGCAGGGGGTATTAACATCAGCACTAAACAAGGATCATGGCCTTTTGGGGGAGGCGATGATCCCGGTGATCTGGGAGAAGATATAAGAAATATGCCGGTTAGTTCTAATGCCCAAAAAAATCTTTCCAGTACAGATGCACCTGCTAACAACGGCACCTGTCCATAAATTACATTATATGAAAAAGAACTCGATACTAAAAAATATAGCTTATATACTTGCCGCGTGTCTTTTACTCGCCGTAAATAAATCAATAGCGCAGCCCAAGAACTGGACTTCTAACGATGTTAGGTATCAAAATACAATAACCAATCTCAGTAAATATTTGACCAATACTTCGGAATCGTCTATTAGACGGGATAGCCTTGAAAACTACATTTATTTTGACTATGCACTGGAAAATGCATCTCAGGTTCAAAAAGAAAAACGCCTGCATTCTGTTGACACATTAATTAAGGTACTCAAACACTTTGTCGATTCGGTAGGTTATGAGAATATTCAAGTAAAACCAGTACAAGATTTTAAATCTAACGCAACATATTACCAGCCATTTGAAAAAGAACTTAAAAAGGATGCGCCTAATAGTCTGGCATATTTTGATAAGTCAAACCCCTCGATACCGTTAGGCTCTTTACTTTTTGATCAAAAGACAGGCAAATTAATGTCCTGGGTTGTCATAAATCAATCAGGCTATTACTATTTCCTAACGTTTGATATGCTTTAGATACCCAATCTCATCAACTTTTTTAATGCTGCCTTTCCGGGCAGCATTTTTTATTTGCCGACAACCTATACCCTTATTTCTTATTTTTTCATAACATTTTAAGTCTTGCCGAGTTTTAATTTTAAATGCAACTCGCCGCTATTATTACTCTTGATAGATACAACGAAAGTGGCATTGTTGTAACCTGCTAATCATAATATCCTTATTTTTCAAAAAAGCTTTTATGAGAGAAATATTATATTAAATCTTGTCAAATCTTGCGGATATGAAGGCATACACCTTGAGCGAATGGGAATCAGATTTGAGGGCGCCGGTAATTTCACTTTACCAAAGCTTACCCCTACTCCCGAGATCAACCAAAGAAGATTTCAAACTTGAAGTTGTAGAACAAAACATATCTTCTACACAAAACATTCTCGCGGGATTACGTGAACTTATAACAGAAAATAGTTTTAAAAATGAGAAAGAAGAAATATCGTTTTTTAAGAATGTGAAACCCTTGTTTTGCAGTACTTTGATCTATTGGAAAAATATTCTCTCACTTTGCCTGCATAAACCAGTAGGCGGAGAATTAATTCTTCAAAAATATTATCACAGAAAGTTAAAATCTCTGAGATCGTTTTTTGAGCTCCATACGTTAATGTATGAATACCTGAGAGGAAACTATGAATATATGGATAAACTTTATTTTTTACGATCCAGCCGTCATTTTGAAGAGGCAACCGATTCGATTGATCTAAATCCAAAATTCACTACAGGGAAAGATCGATTAGTTAGTGAAATTTATGCCAATGACTTACTTGAACAATATATTCATCAGATCCTGTCGAAGCCAAAAACCATTTCCGAAGTTTTTGAAAAAGAGCCATCAAAACTAAAATGGACAGGGTCCCGAGCAGGTTTGGTAGAATTCATTTATGCGCTACAATCAGGAGGCGTATTCAATGATGGGAAAATTGGAATAAAAGAACTGGCGGATATTTTACAAGACCTGTTTCAGTTTGAAATCGGCAACTATTACCATGTTTTCAACGAAATAAGACTTCGAAAAAAAAGCCGCACCTCCCTACTTGATCACCTCAAAGAACAGGTTATTCAAAAAATGGATAACATGGATGAAAAATAATTCAAGTATTCTCTCGTCGTTTAACATCTATTATTCCAAAATTTAGGCTTTGACACTGCGGGGCGTCCAATTCGTTCGGCATAAACACAGGCCTGCCCACAAAAGCCCTCTTTTATTCCGCCTGCGATCTTGGACTTGCTTGTGCAAAGCCTGCCATCCATTCCATAATTGATTTTTAAAACTAAAAATGAAAGGTTATGGAAAAGAAAACAACAAAACAGAATTGGAACAAGGTGGAAGAAATCGGGCTTGTTTACAAGACTTCCATTAAAGCTTCAGAAAGACCGGTAATTTCAAGTTCTCAGGATGTCTATAAATTGCTCCTGGACAATTGGGATAAAGACACCATCGAACTTTTTGAGGAAGGTAAAATTATCCTACTCAACCAGGCCAATCGAGTTCTTGGTCTTTATTCCCTTTCTAAAGGTGGAATCACTGGAACCGTCATGGACCCTAAGTTAATCTTCACCGCCGCGCTAAAAAGGGGTGCCTGCCACATTATTCTTTCCCATAATCACCCCTCAGGCAACCTTAAACCAAGCAAGGCTGATGAAGACCTAACTGCAAAAATCAAGGCTGCCGGAAAATTGTTGGATATAACCGTACTGGATCATGTCATTATTTCCAGTGAAGGTTACTTTTCTTTGGCTGATGAAGGGCTATTTTAGCCCTTTTCCCTTTTACCCTATTAAAAAAGTGACCCGACTCCCTTCAAAGGGGTTAAAAGAGGGTTCATAGTTTATGTAATGAAATGAGTGCAATTCTTTGAGGCGCTGGCAGAATGTTCTATAACTAGATATTTTGCACATGGATTTAACCTCGCGACTGAAGAACAAAACCTTCTTAGCACTTCCCCTTGATTCACATAATGTCCATAAGCTTAAATATATACTTATGTGTGCGGTCATAATGCGAGGATCCTGTTCCACCCTTTTCATAAACTCTGCCAACATCTCTACAATTTTTTGCTCCGCTGTTTTTTTGGCTTTATTTCTTCTTCGTTTATGGCCTCACCGGCCGGTTTCTTATTTTTCTGCGAGTTGGACTGGGACGATTCGGGAATGAGCTCATTTTTATTACCCAATTCCTCTCCTTTGGGTTTAATATCATTGGCCATTACTCTCTTCATCGAAGAATCATAAACGTTAACCGACTTGAATTGCGGGGATGCTTCCAGATATACCTTTTGTTCCTTTCCTGGCTCACCCAGAGTGACCTGTTGGCGATTTCCTCTTTCCAGAGACTCTAATAACCGCTTCATGCCTTCATTGGTAGACATTTCCTGAATGGGCAACTTGTGCAAGCTGGCTTCCAGGTCAAACCCATAATTTGGATGGTATTGCTTCATTTTGAACTGGCCATTTTTGTCCATCTCTTTAAAATCCAATTGAAACCAGGCATCATACTTTTGGCCTTCTTTGGGCTGATGTTCCTTTTGAATGGCCCGTCCATTTAACAAATTATAGCCCTCCTTTAACGTGACATTGTCATCTTTGGGGTTAATGTAAAAAGCCTGTTTTACAAGATCCGGCTGATTTGCATTTTTCAGAAGTAAATCATATTTGTTGAAAAAATATAAATCACTTTGCTCAGATTTTCTGAAGTGAAGGGTCGCAGCGATACTATCCTTTCCAAATTCCTGTTGATGGAGGATGACAAAGTTTGGAGCATTTGACTCCATCTTGGCCTTTAACTCTTTATCATGATCTTCTCCAAATCCGGTAAATTTTATTTGCCGGCTTAAATAGTCCAAATTTTGCTCATTCATAAAAAATAATATTTATTGTGATAAATTAGAAATGTCTGTTGTCTGTTCTTTAATCATTTTAAATAGTCTGCTGCCTTTTATATGTAACATTAGATCGCGGCTTCCATTTTTCTCCTTCATAGCAATGACCAGTTCTTGTGTTTTCGGTATGGTAAAATGAAACAGTTCATAGTTTAATTCCATATTGCTCTTAGCCAAAAGAGGAACTAATCGCCGTTTTACTAAAGGATATATTTCATGTTCCTGGGTCGCCGTTCTTGCCGCAACATGCCGGTCACGCACCAAAAAACGGACGTATGAGGGCGTATAACTTAAGAGTGAATGATTTTTAATTATTAGATGAAATACAAGCGTATCATGATCAATGATGACCTCCTTCAGGACTAGCTTAACCTGATCCATTGTTGATCTTTTTTGACTAAAACCTCTTATTGATGATAAAATAAAGAATATGGTAATTATTTTTTTCATGGCGTTTACATTTGAATTTACCTTCAACGTTCATTTTTTAAAAGAGCCTGATATTCTATGGGAATGGTGACTTGAATCAATTTTACTTTTCGACTGATCAACGTCTTCGCAACCTGTATTCCGGCACTTGCGGCCTGAGCCCCAATTGATGGGTCCAGATTTGCCAAACCGATTCCACCCATTCCCTGATCGATCGATTGTTTTGATACATCCCGGCTAATGCTTCCTGGCACGAATAATCCTTCCATACCGTCCAGGTCATAAATGCTTAAATCAACTGGGAGGATATTGTTCCCAACCCTGATAGACCGGACCTGAACCTTTAACCTTTCGTTACTAAGCATAGCCGTACCATATACATACTGAAAAGCTGGAACTTCGATTCCTGCAATCATGGCGGGCTCATTTAGTTGCAAACGGACAGTCGAACCGGAAACAATGGTTTGACTTTCCGGAATTATGACCGAGATAGCGTTTTCCTTAGTCATAGCCTCCAGTTGATAGATCGAAGCAGTCTTTGTTTGTATTTGTTTATTGGTATTAGAAATTAACTCAGGATGCTGAATGGCCATTACCTTATCCAACATTTTGTTTAATTGTACGATGTCAGGATCTGTGGTTTCATTGTTGGACAACTTTTCATTCGTTAAGTCTAAATGCCTTTCCAGCGTTTCTTTGCTTTTGGCTTTTGTTTTATTGATCTCAACGGAGTCTGTCCTATTTTGGCTTATAATATTTTGTAATTGAGCCAATTTTTCAACCATCTCCTTTTCCGGAGAACCTGATCTTATTTTTGATGTAGACAAATTTGGTGCTCCCATTTCCTTATTCAGAAAACTTGGAGATACCTTATTTAAAGTATCGTGAAGAGCTTGAAATTGTTCAAACGACATTGCTTCCAACTTTCCTGAATCTATCCGGTTGGGATCATTCTTTACCGCCTCTCGCCATTTAGCCGAATCCTGGTTCGATGATTCATATAAACTCATTTTATCAGCTTCTTTACGCTTGTTAAAATGAGCATCCGGTAATTGGGTATTTACTCCATTCGATTTTTCATTCATCCCATTTGTTATCTGACCTTTTCCTCCACCAAAAAGAAAGAATAAAGCAAAAACAAAGGGCAAGACCAGTAATGGCAAAACCATCAGGAATTTTCGTTTTTTCAAAAAAACAGCTGAGTATTGCATGGTATCCATAATCATTGTTTAAGTTCTTGAGATAATAGTTTTTCAAAACTTTCCATACTGTCTAGTAAATAAGGGTGATGAAGAATGAGCAGTTTGTATTTTGAACTGTCATAATAAGCCAGACTGTCAATGGTCTTTTTATATGCCTTAATTCTACCTAATATTATTTCAAAGCCCTGCCTTGAACGTTCAGCAGGAATGATGACAGGTGAATAGATGGCTGCAGGTTTGAATGTATAGGCCGATGATTTCTGATTCACCAAAGCATGAATCACTATTTCCATTGAAATGGCAATTCCAACTAGAACGAAGAAAAACCAATAGAGTTTAAGCTGTTTCACTGACCAATGCCCTGCTCTTGAATTTAAAAAATCACAAACTCCACATTTTACGGTATCTAGAAACGACCTAAAGGCATTGGGCCAAGATCTACTTTCCCGTTTTTTCATTTTTTTAAATAATTTCATCGATTTTCAGTTTTAATATCTTTGTTTTCAATAATCAACCATTTCTCAATTAAAAACCCATGAGGGTTGTTATCTGATCTGGCTACATTACGTAGATAGCCTTCGGTGATTAAATTTCTTGTTACAATACTTGTCGTACGTATCAATTTCTCATGGGCGACACAGTGGAAGTAATATGGGTATTCCTTTGTGTTTACTGAAATGGAATCAAATTCGACTTGTTGGCTAATATTAGCAGTAATCAAATTGGTATAGTAACCACTCTCTTTGAGATTGTCATACTGCTTTTTTGCTGAACGATCTGCGAGGTAAAGTGCTTTTGAGATATTGGCCGAAATAACTTTGTCGTCCGGATCAAGGGAAAAGAAATCATGATGAAATTCCTTGATATGATCCCGGGCTTCTACTTCTATATTGTCTTTCCGGTCACCTGCATAGGCTTCCAATACTTTTCCGTTGGCGAGTAAAAATATTCGGGATGACGCCTTATCCACCATCCGATAACTCATCTGAAGTGCCATGATCGTTATACCCAGACAAGCCAATATCAAAATGGTACAAAATGCTCGAACCAATTGAAACGCAGAATCGATTGCTTTAGCTTTCTTAAACATGTTTAGTCTTTTTTTGTACCTGAAATCCTGTTTTCGAGATGTGTACTGCCTTTACCTCCCCAATCTGTGCCTCCATATCCGGATTTACTTTCAGACATCCTGGCTGCTCCGGAACTAATAGAATCGGACATGACACCCATTCCAGCAGTGGTATTTGAAACAATACTTTTCGCACCGCCAGTAAAAACTGAATTGCTTTTTGATAGGAGTGCACCGGCTCCACCCGCATTGACAATATGGTTTGCTATGGAAGGAATTGTGAAATACCCGACAATGCCTATCAGCAGAAATATTAGATAACCCGTATCCATGGAACCGAAATAAGTATCCCCATTAACCTGAATCTGATTAATGTCCAGCTGGATCATATTTTGCTCAATTTTTCCGAGAATACTTCCGAAAATATTAGCTACAGGAAGCCAGAGGTATATATTGATATACCGGGCTATCCAGACACTCAGTGTATGATGTAAACCGTCAAAAACCGAGATTCCGAATACCAAGGGACCTAGAATCGCGAGCACAATGAGATAAAATGTTCTAATGGTATTAATACATAGAGAAGCGGCTGAATAAAACAACTGTAAAACCTCACTTAGCCATTCCTTAATAGCATTTCGAAAATTATAGGACGCCTTTGCCATTTCAAATTTGATTGCATTACTGATACCAGACAAAACACCATCATCCGCCGCTCCGGAATATTGTTCCCATTTATCGATATCGCCGCTTCCACTCGGACCAACAAACATTTGGTAAAAAACACTGTTTTGAACTGCTGCTTCCTTCTGCTTTAATAGCAAGGTTATCGCTGCATCTGAATCAGATACCATAGAAGTGGTAGCCGTTACGGTAGGATTCAAAATGGAATTCATGAGTCCAATTACAGAAGGAAATACCAGGATTGCAAAACCCAGCACAAACGGCCTAAATAAAGGATAAAAGTCGACCGGCTCAGCATTCGCTATATGTCGCCACACCCTGACTGCTATATACCAAACCGCAGCAAATCCGGCAATTCCCCGACCTACCCCGATCAAAGAACTGCATAAAGGCAACATTTGATCATACATCGTATCCAACACCTTTTGCAGCCCGTTTAAACTATTGGCGATGCCAGACTGAGCAAATAATAATCCGGGAAGACATGGCAGTGCCAGGGAGAGTCCGACTGACTTCATTTTCATATTATAAATTTGTATGGTTACTTTATTCCGTAGAAATTGCGCTGGGTTTGAATGTCGTTCGTTTGTTTCTCTCTATTTATACTCAGGATATCGGTACTGTTATTAAATTTTCTAAGAAAAAGAAACTGATCTCTTGTGTCAGAATAAATCTTGTCAATTATTCTTAGCCGTTCAGCATCATTCATTCTTAATTTTCCAGCCGTGATTACGCTGATGAGGTCCTCCAGATTTTTAACTGACCTGTCTACCAGGTTGGCGTATGTATTACCTATATATTCGAGTTCATCTGGATTGAATCTGTTGTTGTTTCGATATCGTCCCATTGCTGACTTATATTCTTTGACAATTCTGGATTGCAATTCAAAGATTTGGGCTATTCGTTCATACTTTTGGACAGCTGGGCTTACAGCTAACAATCCATCTAAAAAAGCTTTGTGAAGATTAAAATTTCCCTCTGAAATATCTTTGATCGTTGAATACCCAGTTTTCAATATTTCATATCCCTTATACAGATCACTTAATATATTCTTGAGTTGAGAAAGCTTTTCAATATCAAGTATTAACCTGGCTATCTCATAAGATTGCGCACTTGCCTTGATATTTATGCTAGAAATAATTAAAACAAGTATAAAAACTCTCTTTTTCATAATTACCTCATATTTTGCAAAGTGCTAATGTTATTTTGCTCCTTTGCTCTAAATACTGAAACCATCTGAGCTTCTTCTACAAATTCATTTGACAATACCCATTTGCGGTTAATCTCAACATAAATGCCGTCAATATTTCCCAACCGTTCAGCATCATTCATCTGAAAATGATCGTCCGTTAGAACTTTTAGTAATTGATCCAAAAGACCATCGCATTCCTTGAACAAATTTTCTTTCACCGTAACTAGGTATCTTTTTTCGTCGCTATTTAGGTTTTGAATCTGACCGATTTCGGATAAACCTTTTGAGATAGATTGTACTGTAGTGAGAATGGACGCCACCTTTGCGTATTTACGAATAGACGGATTAACGCTGTTGAGAGAACCAAAGAAGATACTGTGAATATTAAATTCGCCGTGTTTGATTTCTCCGATTAATGTCAATCCAGACCTGGCAATTGAATATCCCTTTTCGATCCATCCGATATAAAGTTGCAACAGTGCTATTTGCTTTCCTACACTTTTAAGGTCTGCCGCTTTTTGACTGAAAATATTGCTGAGACCCTGTGCGTTTACGATAAAGCTGTTCATAATGAGTAGGTTTAAAATAATTAAGCGTTTCATGGTATTCCGTATAACTTTTTGACAGTTTCAACATCATTCAGAGCTGCCCCCCTCTGTAGGCTGATTCCAATATTTTGCTGATTAAATCTTTTTAAATCATCATAATTCCGCTGCATACCGTCCGATGCTCTATTAATAATCAGTATCCGGTCAGCATCGTCCATTTGAGTGGTCAACGAATTGACGACAAGCAGGACTTGATCTAAATTTTTTAGACTTTCATTTAGTATACCCGTGTACACTTTAAACATATGATCTAACTCATCTGGTGAAAAGTGATTGTCCTGTTTGAATAAACTGTAAGCATTGCTGTATTCGCTGACAATCTTGGACTGAAGTTTAACAATCGCCTTCACCTGGTCGTAATCAGCAATTACCTGTTTTACCTGCCAGAGTTCATTATAATAGTCTTCGTATAGTTTTCGCTGCTTTTCAACCCAGTCTGAGATCTCATCAAGTTTTATTTTAGACATGGTATTCTCAAGTTCTTTTTGCGCATTTTGAAGCACAATCGTTTTATTTTGGACTTGTTGTACAGCCAGGTCAATGGCATTGATCACTTTTTTGATAACCAACTTGATCACGTCGGTTATAATAAACTGTGCCTCCGCGTGAACCGGAATAGCAAACCCGATTCCAAGACAGAATCCAAGTATCAGTATTTTTCTTTTCATTGCTTTTTATTTGACTCATTTTGCAGATCAATGACCAATTGCTTTACTCCTTTTTCTATGCTCCCGTATTTTTTTGAGTACTCTGTCACTTTCATCTTCTCTCTTTCTTCCGTAGTATAAACCAGGTATTCTTCTGGAGATACTTCTGTCCGGTAGACCCTGGAGAGTACACCTCCCAAACTCAGAAATACCTCTTTATACTTCTTAGTCGGGTCGTTAGCTTTATTGATGGAAAGAACTAGTGACTTTTCCTTATCTGTCAGACCGAGTAATTCCTGTATTTGATCGAATTTGTTCAGGTACTTCGATTGATCGAGCAAAATTTTACAATCACTGTTGTTAATGATGGCCTGTTTGACAACAGGGGATGAAATAATATCCTCCACCTCTTGGGTTACTACAATAGCTTCGCCATAGAATTTCCGCACTGTCTTAAACAGATACTTAATGTATTCCGCCATTCCCTCCTTAGCGATGGCCTTCCAGGCCTCTTCAATAAGGATCATTTTTCGGACACCCTTTAACTTTCGCATTTTTGAGATGAATACCTCCATGATGATTAGCGTAACGACAGGGAAAAGAATGGGATGATCTTTGATGTTGTCCAGTTCAAAAACAATAAATCGTTGTTGTAATAAATCCAGGTTTTTATTGCCATTTAACAAATAATCAAATTCGCCACCGGAATAGTATGGTCTCAATACGTATAGGAAGTTGGAAACATCAAAGTCTTTTTCCTTGACCTGGTCTGTCGCCAAAACGGAAAGGAAGTCCAACTTTAGAAATTCATAAAAGCTGTTAAAACACGCGAATAGAGAACTATCCCTTCCCAGTTTTTCATAATAGAGTTGTAATGCATTGGAAAGGGCAACATATTCAGACCGATTAAAAGTCTCATTGTCTTTCTTCCATAATGCTAAAAGCAATGTTTTAATACTTTCCCGTTTCTCAGTATCCAAATCATCTCCTTCCCCGATATAGAAGGGATTAAAACGAATTGGGTTGGTCTCCGAGTAGGTGAAATAATATCCCTTTAACATATCGCACAACCCCTTGTAAGAATGTCCTACATCTACCAAGACCACATGAGTTCCCTGTTCGTAATATGACCGAACCATATGATTAGTAAAAAAAGACTTTCCGCTACCTGACGGGCCTAAAATGAACTTGTTGCGGTTGGTAATAATTCCCATCCTCACCGGCTCGTCTGAAATATCCACATGAACCGGCTTCCCTGTCAGGCGGTCTCCTAACCGGATTCCGATCGGACTGATAGAAGACCTATAACTGGATTCCAGATTGAAAAAACAGGATGCCTGTTCCACGAACGTTTCAAAACAATCATTCATCGGAAAATCAGCTTCGTTTCCTGGAATGCCCGCCCAGTGGATTTGCGGCGCACCGTCCAGCTCCTGCTTCGGGACCGCATCCATCTGCGCTAAGGCAGATGACACCAGGTTTCTAATGTCTTTTAAATCATCTTCTTTATCAGCCCATACCAGGATATTAAAGTGTGCCTTAATTGGAACTCGACCATCACTGACAGCTTCATTCAAAAATTCGTTTACGGCATCCTTGGCAATGGCATTTTCTCTAGAATACGCTGAAAGAGATTGCAGGCGAAGCCGTTTACTCTCCATTTTCTTAATTGTCTTCTGTGCATCTTCTATAAAAATGAACTGATTATAGATATGGTTACAGGCTAGTAACTGACCGAGGGTAGAGGCAAAACCAATTGAAAATTTCGTTTTGTCCGTTGAATACTTGTCAAAATTGATTCTTGAACCGCAAAGGCTCGGTAAATCCACTGGATTGGCAATTGTGAATAGTTGGCAAAATTGACCACCAACTTGTATTCCATTTTTAAATAGAATATCCTTAACGATCAGGTTTTCATTTTCCAAAAGGAAACAATACCGCTCAATAACACCTGCCTTCTCCTTCTGACTGCTCAGTTCATGATTGGCCAATCGTTTTAATTTAATCAGGCCGCAGCCCTCCAGTATACTTTTAAATTGTCCAGCCGATTCCAAAAACTCTTGTTTTATTGCCGGATTTAAACTTTCTTCCGGAACAATAGACTTCCTGAGCAAGCTTGAGAGTGCCGAAGAACCGGACTTTCTGCTACTTGGTTTTTTAGTCAGATAGATTTGACATCTATGATCCAGAAAAGGACGTTCATTGAAAAAACGCTCACTGCTACGGGTAAGAAAACTTGTATCATCCACCAAAAAACCGGCATGATACTTTGATTCAATAAACCAATCCTGCTTATGAAAAACAGTTTGTTTGGGAAGGACTTTGATTGCTTTGATCCAGGTTTGATGAAATGTTTCATATTCATCATTACTGAGTGTAAATATCTCAGGCAAAGTCACTTCATAGCCAATCGTTATATCGCCCTGCTTGGATAGAATCAAATCGTGTTCAACATCCATTATCGGTAACAAGTCCATCATCCTGGTTTCCATTTCTATTTCTTTATAAAAAGTTGACGATTATTACATTTCAAAATCTTTGGAATACTATTTCTGGCTATCTTCTTCATCAATCCATGTTCACCGTAGGTGCTGCTCATCCTAAAAACATATAGAAAAAGAACAGTTCCCCCGACAAGAGCAAATCCCACACATAAAAATGAGTTCACACCAATTATGTACATAATGGCAAAAAGGATTAACAGAACCAATATACCTCCGCCCAAATACCATATATATTGCGCCTTCAATCCTTTGAACTCAATACTTTTGTTGATTCCCTTATTTATTTTATAAACACTGTTTGCCATAACTGTGGGTTTATATTGACGCCTCATTGAAAAAGATATGGGACTTCCATTTCCCTGCATTGGTGTTTTCACGTTTTTTTAAAGGCCAAAAAAAGATTTTAAGACCGTAGCCACAATAACCAAGAATATGCATGAGCCAAACCAGGCAGCGGCCACTTTTCCAGTATCGTGATCCCCATGATTCCACTTTTGATAGACTTTAACAGCTCCTATAAGTCCAACCAAGGCACCAATGGCATATACCAGATTTACGCCGGAATCAAAATAACCTCTGACAAATGTGTTGGCTTGGTTTATTCCCGCATTGCCGTCAGCCGTTTGGGCAGATGCTGATTTCATCATTAAAATAGATATGAAGACACCTATACCTACCTGGTAAAAAGGAATTTGATGACATTTCTTTTTCTTTCCATGATCTGATAACTTCTTTTTCATTTGTGTTTATTTATGTTATTTAACTCGATTAGCTAGATACTTTCCTTAGCTCCATATTTTATCTAAATCTTTCTGATCAATTTTTAATGAGCAGGACTGAAGTGCCTCATGACAAATCAAATTATTAATTGGGATTTGCCATTTGGTTCCCTTAAACACTTTATATGGATCTAATGACCTTTTAATCTCGGAGATCAAAACATCTTTATTAGTCTCAACAAGACCTCTTTGCCTGACTATGCCTTTAATATCAGCCGCACAATCATTACATTTATTGAAAAGAAATTCTTCGTCATTTCCCGTCAGGGATTCTGGACTCGATGTGATAAGTTTCCTCTTGCTTAAAAGGAAATAGAACTCACGACGATAATAGATCGCCAAAATCGAAATCCAGTAAATTGCTAATAGAAGACTGACGGTTGTAAGAAATTGTGACCAGGAGATGAATCGTAACATATATCTGCGTTATGAAGCAAATATGGGGTCATTGAAAAGCGATATTTCAATAGTATATCATGAGTTGGGAAAAATAATCCAATCAATGACACTAATAATTGATTTTATACATCCGCAACAAGAGGGTTAGCAAATGTATTAGGCTCAAGATTAAAAATGTCAACATTGCATCTTTGTATTACTAATTTATTTAGTTTTATGAAATGGCATTCGATCCCTTCAAACGACATGGAACACCAAGCATGTCTCTTGGAGAGCGAGTTGCCAGGGATAAAGGAATTTACCCGGACACTGGAAATGGTTGGGACATTCCTTTCATGGTCTATTATGCAAAGAGGTCATTGGACGGATATTTACTGGCTAACCACGTCCGTCACATTACCGGTGTCCCCGGTACCTTTTTAGTATATTGGGAACTTCGATTTAGGGGTGTGATTCATTACACATCAGATGGTTGGGAGATGACCGGAGGACATGATCGGGATCTTGTTTATGCATTGGGACAATGGATAGTTCTTTATTATCAATAACTTCCCAAGCAAATACCAAAATAAAAGTAGATTTAAGGTTATGAGAATGGATCAATAAATAGAACGTATGAAACTAATAGCCCCACTATTTATTCTCCTGCTGCTTTCATTTAACTCTAAAGCACAAGAACCTTTAACCATTAATGACATAATGGATATAAAAACTCTGGTCTATAAAAAAGATCTGGAAAATCTTTTAAAGTTCCTAAACTATAATGGTTTTGAATTCACTAAGAAAGAAGAAAACTATGATCATGGAAGCTTTTATGTATTTGTCGATTTTAAATGCATTCGTCCATTGCCAGAATTGCAAAATCCAAGATCAGCAGGAACACTTGATTATCACCCTGAAGAAAAATTAGAAGTATCATATATTGATAAAGGTGAGTTTACTGAGCTTTGGATTGGACACTCCTTTCTTTCTGATGGAGATGATTTTAAAACCACTTTCGACTATTTACAGAATATGAAATGGATTTTTATTTCCGTTGGAAATCCCAAAAAAGCTCATGATTTAAATCAAAATTTAACGGAAACTATTCCAGGTGTTAAGCCGTATTACAATACTGATTACGGTTATGAACTGGATGGTTGGGATGGAAAACATACTTATAAAGTCGCCAATGAATTTCCATTAATATTTAAAGACTCATATAAGAAATTTTCATTTAGCAACGTCAGTGATAATAAACAGTTCAATCAAACCTATTCGGCCGAAATTCAACCTTCTATTATTTCAAAAAAAATGGGATACTTAATAAGAAATGATTCTTGTTTATTTTACAACGTCTCAATCTATGAAACTATTCCAAAATATTCTTCTGAAGATATATCGTCGGGGCTACCTATTTATTTGCAAATCCCTTTAATAAAATCAGGCGATATATTTTTTGTTAACGTAATTATCGGCAATGCGAACAAGAAGTATGTTTTTGACTCCGGTGCATCCGATGTTACAATAAATCAAACAATCTATAATAAATTGCTTGCTGATAGAACTATACAATTTAAACATAGACTTCCCAAGGGATCATATCAGCTAGCAGATGGAAGTGTAAAAGAATATCAAAGGACTCTTATCCCAAAAATAACAATAGGCGGTAGAGATATCTACAATATTGCCGCCAGTGTTGTTCCTGATGATCAACCCTTACTCTTAGGTAAATCATTTTTAGATAAATTTAAATCTTGGAAAATAGATAATAACAAAAGCACACTTTTAATCGAAATAAAGTAAACTATATCGGACGTCAATAGCTATTTTTGATTGTCGGTGTAAACGTTATAAAATAATCTGTAATTAAAATTTGAGGGTTACTAAAGAGTTTGGAATGATTTCGAATAAAAACCTGTGTTTGTTTATTTGTAATATCCGGTATTCTCATCATCATACTCCATCCTATTGGTTTACCACAATCATTAATTATTCCCGCGATATCTCTGAGAAGTGTAAAAGCTGTTTCAATCTCATCTAGTGTAAGACCGATGAATGTTCCGGGGCTAGAAATGTCGCCATCAGAATGAGCGTATTGCTTATTTCGCAATTGAATAATTTTTTTTGAAAATAAATTATTTTCTATTCGCTTAAGCAATTTAGAATTTTCTTTAAAATCAGACGTTAAAGTATTGTCCCTTTCCAGCGCTGCCTTTAAAGCCTGTTTAACCGAGCTAATATTTTTATATGATTTATTCGGATCAACAGAGACAAACAATTTTGAATATTCAGAAACAAACATATAGTGAAGAGAAAGACGATAAAACGAAATAGTGTTAGATCGTAATACTGTCATTTGATTTTCGTCCCATGGATGCTCCGGATGAATATTGAACATTTCAGATAAGCTTGCACTGCAAAGATGTAAATTCGTCCCAGCTCTATTAAGAACCTCTTGTCCTTCCATTATTTAATTCTTTACCTGGAGTTACTATCTCATCAAAGTTCGCACTTATCGCCTTCATCGTGTTAGAATGATTCTCGTTTTGCAGCTATTTTTCAGACATCTTCCTAAGTTTTTCATTCATTTCCATCAATCCTGTTTTTTGGAGAATTTCAGTGGAAATTCCCAGCAGTTCCTGCGTCAACTCTGGAGACACAAGGTCCAATAAGTTAGGAACTGAATCGTCAGCGTCTTTTCCCATTAATCCACGTTCAATGACCTTACTAAGAAGTAATGCATTTCGAAGTGGAAGTTTCAGATCCAGCTTAATTTTTTCATTCATGCCCGGAATACTGAGAACGGTTTCATATAAACGGGCTAAGTCTGTTTTTGCAATCATAAAAAATGATTTTAAATTTTATAAATTTTAATATCCAAAACTAAACCGTTCAGAACATTTTAACCTCTTCCATATTTGCAGGGGTTATTTTTCAGCGTTGATTTGAATGTAATTTTCATTTAGAAGTATTTATTATTTTAAAATGAAATCATATGTCAGTCAACAAAAACAAAATGACTTGCCAGCAGGCAAACCAAATCGACCTGGTCGATTATCTTGAATCACTTGGATTCAAACCAACTAAAAACAAGGGCAGTGACTACTGGTTTATCTCGCCCTTCAGAAAAGAAGAAACTGCTTCCTTTAAAGTGCATCGCAGAAAAAACGTCTGGTATGATCACGGGTCAGGCGTCGGTGGTTCTCTTATTGATTTTGGTCTCCGCTATTTCAACTGTCAAATTCCGGAACTGCTTGAAAAACTATCCTCTAATTTTTCTTTTCACTCGCCACTAGTCAATACTCCTGTTAAAGTTGAACAGAAAACAGAAAGTCCCATTAAAATACTGGATGTCACGATAATTAATTCCCTGGATCTTCTGCTGTATATCAAGGAAAGAAAAATCGATTTTTCAATTGCCAACAGGTACTGTAAACAAGTTGTTTTTGAAGTTCAAAATAGATCCGTCAAAGCACTGGGGTTCGTCAACGATCAGGGAGGCTATGAACTACGCAATTCTTCTTTTAAAGGAAGTACCTCTCCAAAGGCCGTTTCAACGTTTCAAAATAACAATTCTGAGTTAGCCGTTTTTGAAGGATTTTTTGACTTCCTCTCATACCAGATGATCAACCGTTCAGAAGATCCTAGTTCACGGGATTTTTTAATCCTGAATTCAACGGCTTTTTTTGAAAAAAGTCATCCTTTCATGGATAAATATTCTTCCGTCCAGCTATTTCTGGATCATGATCCAACAGGATTGAAATTCACCCAACAAGCTGTGTTAAGAGATCCTAAATTCCACGATGCGAGTTCTCTATATACAGGTCACAAGGACCTGAATGAATGGATGCAATCATTGGGCAAAGCACAAGTTAATTCCATCCGTACGAAGCTTCGCTAAGGTTCAAAAATGTCAAACCCATGCCATTATTGTTCGACAGAAAGTCAAAGTCCCCAGTTTCCCCACAGGAAACCGCAAGATGTACGGTTGTGACACAACCGGGGTTTTTTACCCCTTTCGCTCCGGAGTCGCTGGATTTCTGCGTTGTTAAAGCGTTTTTTATGGATAACGAAAAAGGTAAAAAAGCCAATCGCCACAAATGGCTGAATATCCGGCTGACGGAACCCGAATTTAAAAAAATCAACGACGGTTTTTCCAATTCAACCAAGCGTCGTCGCAGTGAATATGTCCGAAGTATTTTACTGGGAAAACCCATTTCCGTTTACACTAGAAATAAGTCTATCGACGATTTTTTAAACGAAATGATCCTGCTTCGACAGGAACTCAATCACATCGGAAACAACTTCAATCAGCTGGTCAAAAGACTCCATATGATGGAAGAAAAATGGGAGGTAAAATCCTGGGTGATTTTGAATGAAAAAACGCAGGAGTTATTACTTAAAAAAATAGACGAAATAGAAAATAAAATCATTCAAATCGATTCCAAATGGTCGCAAGAATAAATACCTCGAAAAGCATCTCCAAGGCGCTAAATTATAATGAGCAAAAATTAAAAAAAGGAACAGCTGAAATGCTGTATGCTTCTGGCTTTATCAAGGCCGCTTCAAAATTGAACTTTTTTGATAAAATCCGTCAGTTCGAGCGCTTCATTTCCCTGAACGAAAGGACTGTTACCAATACACTCCACGTGTCCCTCAATTTCGACCCGACGGATTCTATCTCTAAAGAAAATCTGGTCGCCATTTCCAAACAATATATGGAAGCCATCGGATTTGGGAGTCAGCCATACCTGGTTTATCAGCATATGGATTCAGGCCATCCCCACATCCATATTGTCAGTACAAATATTCAAAAAGACGGTAGCAGGATATCCATGCATAACCTTGGCCGAAACCAGTCTGAAAAAGTGCGCAAAGAAATTGAAATCCAATACCGGTTGGTCAAAGCAGAAAGGTTTAATCAAAAAGAATCTATTAATATCAAACCAGTCGATGCCCAAAAGCTCATTTACGGAAAACAACCATTGAAGCAGGCCATCTCCAACGTCATAAGGGAGGTTTTAATCAATTACAAATTTTCGTCACTTCCCGAGCTCAATGCCATCTTGGGATTATACAATGTAAATGCCTACAGGGGAGAAAAGGATTCTAAGATCTTTAAAACCGGAGGACTCACCTATCGCGTACTGAATGAGAAGGGCATTCCGGTCGGTCCCCTTTTAAAAGCCAGCAGCTTTTATGGTAAGCCAACCCTCTCATTGCTCGAGAAAAAGTTCACGGAAAATCTGGGTTTAAAAGCACCTTACTCCAAAAGAATAAAAGTAGCCATCGAATTTGCTTTTGCAAAAATGAAACAGGCATCCCTTCAACTATTCGTTCAGGAATTGGAGAAAGATCAAATATCTACTGTGCTTCGAAAAAATAAAGAAGAAATGGTTTACGGGATTACTTATGTCGATCATAAAAACAAAACTGTCTTCAATGGCAGTGACTTGGGAAAAGAATATAGCGCTAAGGCAATATTAGAAAGGTGTCATGTAGATCCCGAATTAAGTTTAAAAATAAAATCAACCCGCCCTTTGAATTCATATCAGGATAATGCCCCTGAACATGTATCAGAAAAGGCAGAGAAGACCCTGGTCGATATTTTATTGCAATCTGAATTTACAAACGATGGGGTGCCTTATCCATTTAAAAAAGAGGTGAAGAAAAAGAAACGCAAACGAATTTCCTTATAATAAAATTATTTTTTATGAATACCGGAGAAAATCAACAAGGGCTGCAAAAAATCCTGGACATGACAAGGCTGATAAGCATCGTCGTATTGGCATTTCATTTTTATTATTATTGCTATCAATCTTTTTACGATTGGGGGCTGTCATCGAAAATAACGGATCAGGTATTTAAAAACCTGGCGAAGACCGGTTTATTTAATCAATTCTTAAAAACAAAATGGTTCGCACTTGGATTCCTCATTCTGTCCTTACTAGGTGCCCGGGGCCGAAAGACGGAGAACCTGAAAATGTCCATTGCCTGGAAGTATATATCAGTTGGAATATGTCTTTATTTTTTCAGCTATTTTTTGTTTCACTTGCATATGGCTTTTCAAACCATTACAATCCTCTATCTATTAGTGACAGTACTTGGTTATTTACTGATTCTAAAAGGAGGAACCCTGATCTCCCGGGTCATACAGGTTAAACTCAATAATAAGGACATTTTCAATAGCGAAAATGAAACCTTTCCTCAGGAAGAAAGACTGTTGCAAAACGACTTCTCGATTAACCTTCCTTCTTCATACCAACTCAAAGGGCATTTCCGTTCCAGCTGGATCAATATCATTAATCCCTTCCGTTCCCTACTCGTTATGGGATCACCTGGATCTGGCAAGTCCTATTTTGTGATCCAACACGTCATCAAGCAACATATCGAGAAAGGGTTTTCCATGTTCGTCTATGATTTCAAATTTGATGACCTGTCCATCGTCGTCTATAACCATTTGCTAAAAAACGCGAACCGGTATAAAATTCCGCCGAAATTCTATGTCATCAACTTTGACAGCCTGAGCCATAGTCATCGCTGTAATCCACTGGACAAAGACAATATGCTTGATATTACAGATGCGGCTGAATCTGCCCGGACAATCCTGCTGGGACTTAACCGGGATTGGATAAGAAGGCAGGGTGACTTCTTTGTGGAATCGCCGATTAATTTTTTGACAGCCATTATCTGGTTTCTTCGCAAATATCAGGACGGAGAATTCTGTACCCTTCCCCATGTCATTGAACTCATGCAGGTGGGATACGAACAGCTCTTTTCCATTTTGCGCAGTGAAAAAGAAATAGAGGTTTTGATTAATCCGTTTATCACCGCCTTTCAGAACAATGCTATGGAACAATTGGAAGGACAGATCGCTTCAGCCAAAATAGCCATGGCCCGGCTTTCCTCTCCCCAGCTCTATTTTGTGTTGTCCGGCAACGACTTTAATCTGGACATCAATGACCCCGGTGCCCCAAAACTTCTTTGTGTAGGGAACAACCCCCAAAAGATTCAGATATACGGCGCTGTCCTTTCGCTGTATGTCAATCGCCTGATCAAGCTGGTGAACAAGAAAGGAAAGCTGAAAAGCAGCCTTATTTTCGATGAATTCCCCACCATTTACCTGAACAATATTGACAGCCTGGTCGCCACCGCCAGGAGTAACCAGGTGGCTACCTGTCTGGGGATCCAGGACTTCAGCCAGTTGAAAAAAGACTACGGAAAGGACATGGCAGATGTCATCATGAATATTACCGGGAACATTATCTCAGGTCAGGTCTCCGGAGAAACCGCCAAACAGCTTTCTGAGCGTTTTGGGAAGATTTTACAGGACAAGTCGAGTCTTTCTATCAACAGCTCAGACACTTCCGTAAATCGCTCACTGCAGCTTGATTTGGCCATCCCGGCATCTAAAATCGCCTCCTTAAGTTCCGGGGAATTCGTCGGGATGGTGTCCGATGACCCGGATTGCCCAATTCAGTTAAAAGCTTTCCATAACCGGATCAAGAACGATCATAAGGTGCTTAAGTTGGAGTCTTTAAAATATAAACCCCTTCCAAAAGTCAGGGACGTTGACAGCCGCATGGTTCAGATTTGCTACAACCAGATCAAAACCGATGTGGAAAACCTGATTACGGCCGAATTCGACAAAATTGTCCTGAATCCCGATAAATCTCTACTGGTCATCCGCAAGAATTAATTATGAAATCATAAGAATTAGTCTTTTTGATTCCTGTACTTTCCATTTACAGATTTAGGGCCTTTCGGTTCGGAATTGGCTTTGGTTTCCATCGGGATATAAACCGGTGAAAGGATATCGTCGTAGTTATTGAACTTCTTTTGTTGCTTATCCTTGACGTATTTAAGATAGTCAGGAGATCTTTTAGAGATCCGTACGCAGTCAAAGGAATTCAGTTTCCGACCCCATTTTTCCTCGCATTTCATATGAACCGTGTGCCATACCCGATCTAGATCCGACTCTTCATACTCGCGGACCACAGAAATAGCTTGTTTTTGTCCGGGCAGATCGCTCTTTTTTAGGCTGATGGTTATTTTATAAAAAGGCAAAATGGGGAGGATTAATCTGTCAATATTACTAATATATTTAGTATCTTACAGGTAAATTCTTTTCCGTGTTGATTGTAAACATTGTAAAGCATTTTGTATGAGAACAAAAATGAAGAATAGCGAAGAGATGATGCTTTTAACCAAAAAGCATTGGCTGCCTATTTTGGTCTACCCCATTTGTTTGATGATGGTGGCGACGGTACTCGCACTTAAAGTTCCTTTCTTGAGCAGGTATTTTAGTTACCTGGCTTTATCGACGGTTTGCTTTCTTTTCTATAAAATATTGGAACGGAATTATAATACTTGGATTGTGACTAACCTGCGGGTGATAGAAGAAACGGGCATATTTACGAGGATCACAATGGAATGCCCATTGGATAAAATCAACAACGTCTCCTATAGCCAGAATATTTGGGGGAGATTATTTGGTTTCGGAAATGTTGTCATTCAAACTGCTGCTCAACACGGAGCTACGATTTATTATAACGTTGAACATCCGCAACTATTAAAGGAAATGATTACGACCATGCAGGAAGAATATCGAAAATCTGGGTGGAAGGAACAGACGTTGGCCATGGCAAACTTATTTTCTCATGAATATAAAAACTTGACGCATATTTCTGCCGGAACTGAAATTGAAAAACTCTTCGAACTGAAACAAAAAGGCATATTAACCGAAACAGAATACAATAGTTTAAAATATAAAGTACTTGCTTTTGACAACCACAATTAGTTAGAAGTTATTACCTAACTCATGAATCTTCGAAGGGATATAGCAAATTATAAGGAAAATGCATTTCGCCGATTGCAGACAATTGAGCGATTTTATCAAAGCCTGTCTTTAATCCAGGCCATTGAGTATGCAGCATCGGCTGCTGATCCGGAAGGCAAGATAAATCCCCATCAAAGAAGAATAGGTAAAAAGCGATTGCGTCAAAGTGCCAAGATTATTAAAAATTATACACAGGAGATAAAAAGAGCCAAATCCTTCGCCGATCTTTTTGTGGTTACCGAAGTGATAAAAGAAGAAAACAGGGGCTTAGGAGATCTCTGGAGTTACGATACGGCGCTACGAATTGCGTTCAATCGAGGCAGGTCTTTTAGCCCACAAGCTGTATTTGTCCAGGCTGGTGTTATTAGAGGAGTTAGAAAGATATTTCCAGCTAAACGAATGACTAGTCGAACACTCGCGGTTAAGATATTTCCTAAGCCGCTGCAAAAACTTGAGCCCTTTGAAATCGAAAACTTTCTTTGTGTTTGGGGCAAAATCCGGTAAACGTCAAGGCTGAATATTTTTTGTAAATTACTAGGCTCAAAATTTCAACAATGTGTTACGATATTTCCTATACAGTCAAAGTGAAAGAACTGGCGGATTATTTTCCTGACCTTGAATTTCACGGCCAGCTGGAACTGGATTTTAACGGCAGCGTTCATATTATGGGCCATTCCTACGGCGAACACCCAATCATATATAGAACTGCGGAAGGAAAGCTTCTTTGTCGGTCTATGGAATGGGGCTGTATTCCGTTTTATGTCAAAGACGAAAAGACTTTTCTCCGTCAACGGGCGACTATGTTGAATGCTCGAAGTGAACGAATTCTGGATGATTCAAAATCCTACTGGCATAAAATTAAAAATAGGAGGTGCTTGATTCCTGTCAATGGTATTTATGAACATCGGGCAGTGAAAGGTTGGAAAAAGAAAGTACCCTATTTCATAAAGCTGAAAAACCAGGATATGTTTTTTCTGCCGGGCTTATATTCTGTTGTCGAATTACCAGACATCGAAACCGGAGAGGTTTTAAAGCGCTACACGTTTACCTTGATTACTCGCGGAGCAAACGAAGTCATGGCGAACATTCACAACGACGGTGACAATAAAAACCGTATGCCGCTCTTTCTAACTGCTGATCTTTCTAAACTTTGGCTAATTAATGAACTATCTGAAGACGAATATAAAAATATTTTAGATTTTGAAATGCCTTCAGAAAACTTAGACTTCAAACCTGTATATACCATACGAAGTGCAAAACTGAGACCGGATGAAAAAGAGAAAAATGAATATTGGGAATGGGAAAAGTTGCCTGCACTTGGAGAAATGAATCCCTGAAAAACGTGAATTTTTTAAAGCCGAATATACAATAACAGAAAAGAAAGTCAAAACTCAACGGAATGGAAATCATTTATATCATCTTAGCTTTTATGGCAGGCTGTTTATTATTCTTCTTCATATTGAATGGCAGAATTCAAAAACACAAACTGGAAAATTCAGCCAGACTTTCCCAAGAAGAAGTAAAGCTCAATTATGTAAACCGGGATTTACATAATTCTCTAGCAGAAAACCTGGCCAAGGCACAATTAGCGCTGGAAAAAGAAATATCTGATAACGATTCACATCAGGCTACTATTCTTCGTATTACCGGCGAATCGCAAAATAAATTTACTAAAGACGAAGTGGAAAAGAACTATGTTGGTAGAGAAAGTTTCGAAATTATAAATGGTAAATTGGTTGAATCCAAACAAGATATTTCAAAGAAAGACGAAACTATCTTAAAACTTACAAGAGATCTGGAGTCTTTTCAGCGTAAGGAAGAACATCTTAATGAAAAGTTAACAACATTTAAAAGAGAATTGGAAGAGTTACACACACGTTCGCAAACAGAATTCAAAAATTTGGCAAACGACGTTTTAGAGGAAAAAAAGAAAAACTTCGTTGATGAAAATAAAAAAGAACTAAAAAATATTCTTGACCCATTTAAGGGAGATCTTGATACTTTCAAGCAAAAGGTAGAAGATACCCGTAAAGAAGATATCGCTGATCTAACATCCCTGAAAAAGGAAATTGGTTCATTACAGCAACTCAACTATCAATTGAGTGAGGACGCCAGAAACCTATCCACTGCTTTGAAATCTGAAGTCAAAATGCAGGGCAACTGGGGTGAAGATCGTCTTAACATGATCCTAGAAGTAGAAGGCCTACAGAAACACATAGATTTTACCAGGGAGGATATGTATCGGGATGATGAACAAGAAAAAAACAGAAAACCTGATTTTATTCTGAAGCTGCCCAATGGAAAGCATATCATCATTGACAGTAAAGTATCACTTACCGCGTATGTGAATTATTTCAATGCTCCAACTGCTGAGGAAAAAATGGAGCAACTGAGACTCCATTTAAGAAGCGTTACCGATCATGTTAACAACCTTGCAGACAAAAACTATCAATCATTAGTAGGTTTGACTACTCCGGATTATGTATTCATGTTTATGCCCGTAGAATCCGCACTTACTCTTGCGCTGAATCAAAATCCTGAAATATTCAACAATGCCTTAAAACGGAAAATCGTTCTCATTACGCCAACCACGTTAGTTGCTACATTGAAAATTGTAAAAATACTTTGGCAAAAAGAAAATCAGGTAAAGAATGTCGAAGAGATATTTCGTCAATGCGGGGAGTTATATAATAAGTTCGCTTCTTTTTTGGAAGATATGGACCGGGTGGAATCAGCGTTAAATTCAGCTACAAAAGCTCACAATGACGCAATGAATAGTCTCAAAGACGGGTCCCGTCGAGGAAACACCATTATTGGTCGTTTTGAAAATATTAGAAAATTAGAGGCTAAAACAAATAAAATAATACCAGCAAAACATTTAAATGAAATCGAATTGCTACCTGACGACAACGAAATTGTTATTCTGGATACGGGAACATCAATATCTGAAGTAATACCTGAAGAATAACTATACAGCATGACTAAGAAGACGAAATATTGGATATTATTGTCGTTCACTTTAACAGCAATTGTCGTTACACTGATGCTAAGGCCAATTCCCCAAGATGTAGGATATCATCAATTTGCCGATCAAAGAAGAATTCTGAACATCCCAAACTTTTCCAATGTAGTAAGCAACCTGCCTTTTTTATTTGTGGGGGTATTTGGATTAACGAAATTGAAATCCTCAATTGCACCGTCACCTATTAAACGCATGTATCTAATATTGTTCCTGAGTATTTTTTTAACCGCCTTCGGATCTGCATTTTATCATTATAAGCCTGACAATAATTCACTGGTATATGATCGTATTCCAATGGCATTGGTCTTTATGGCTTTTCTATCATCAGTGATCGCTTCGTGGATTGATATTAATGCAGGAGCAAATTTGTTTATTCCACTACTTTTGATGGGAATCAGCAGTGTTATCCTTTGGAACTATTCAGAATTAAAGGGACATGGTGATTTAAGATTTTACGGTTTTGTTCAATTTTTCCCAATCCTAATTATTCCTTTAATTTTCGTATTATTTAGAAACCCCGAAAATAACAAAGGCCTGTTTTTGTTGGTATGGGTAATTGTATGGTATTTAGTTGCGAAGTTGTTAGAAACTTTCGATTCAGGTATTTATACCTATACAAACTTTATTAGCGGACATTCCCTGAAACATATTGCTGCGGCAATAGCAACATTGTATATGGTGAGATTTTTTGAAGCGAAATATACCAACTTCAATCCTAAAATATAATATACTTCTCAGTAATTATTTCCTAAACACATAAGTAACGGAGCATATATCTGTGGATATTGATTTATTTTAATATTTTCGAAATCCTTACCCCTCTGTAAGACTGATAAGTGTTATGTCACTCAAAATTTATCGGCGATGCCCTCTAAAGAAATTGACGCCGCTATACTGGCATTAGAAAATAGTTCTCCTAGCTAAAATTTTATTTTGAATCAGAAAATTCCAATTTCCTTCTCAAACTCAGTCACTCTTATTACCCACATGGCTTCAATCAGCCGCTGAAGATGATCACAATCGAGGTACAATTTGCTCCGATCAGATATGGTAGAGCAGAAACTTTCATCCCTGATACAGGCCTGTAAAAGCTCATGGAGTTTGCCTTTCCAATGGGAAAGAGGCTGGTGATCGAAAAAAGCATTAAGCGCAAGTCTGGGTTTTAACCATTCAATCGGTTTTAACCCGATAGGAAAAAGGTCCCAATCTTTTACCTTTTTATAAATCGTTTTTACCTGGTCAAGTATTTTATCTTTTAAATTATTTTCCTGCTTCCCACTATCAAGTGCCTTTTCCTGAATGAGAGTGTAAGCGGCGTCTACCAGTTTCTCAACTCTTTCATAGGCAAAAATCAACCTGGACGGATAATGTTTCTTCTCTAATATATCATCATTGAAAGCTGCCTCCAGTAATATGTTTAGATCATCTCTGCCATCCTGAACATCGCCATCTGCGAAAAACTGATCTATAATTGTAAACGGATCGTTAGAATAGCTTTCCGGCTCTTCATAAGTTTCCTTTTCTTCAAGTTCTTCATTTTCTTCCGTCTTAGGTTTTTGTGTTAAATGATCCGTATTGGGTTTCAACCGGTCTGACTTAATAACCCTTACTTCGATAAGATGAGATGCTTCAACGAGCTTTTGTAGCTGCCTATGAATTTCAAGATAGTCATAATCAATGGCCGTTTCATTTCCAAAAGCTTCGAGAGCATAGCCAATAAGTTCTTTAAATTCTTTTATCCAGGTTTTAAAATCCTTGTATTCAAAAAATCGTTCGTACGCTTTGTAGGGGTTCAAAAATTCTTCCTTACTCAAATTTCTAGGAAAAAATTCCCAAATGGCACTTTCTCTATGCCAACCATAATAGGAAGAAGGATCTAAACCGTTTTCAAAGGTGGAACTATCGACTAAAGCCTTCTTTTTTTTCTTTATTCCTTTTTTACCTTTTGATATAAGCAAATGCGCAGCTTTTATCAATTCGAGCATCTGTTCCTGAAAAAATAACAAGCTTCCTGGAGCACGTTTTCTCCAGTAGTCCTCACTGTAAGCAGCTTTAAGCATAGACGAAATATACTTTCGGTAATGCTCCAAAGACGCAGCGGAGAAGAATTCACCAATAATTTTATAGGGACCAGTTTTAAATTCTTCTTCGTCAGAAGTCTCCATATTCCTTGTTTGTGTTTTTTTTGACATAAATGAATTTTTTTGCTAAATATGTAACCTTTTTATTTTTCGTAACTCTTCAATTTTTTCGAAGAAAACAGTTTGTGTCATTTCCAGTAAGGCCGTGGATCGCTCGACAAGTAACTGAAGGCATTCTTTACTTATTAGAAAACTATTTTTATACCTGCCATATATATATGCCTTATGAAGTATCTGGTATAGTTGAATTTCCAAATCCGTGTTTCTTGGAAATATTGTATACAGCTTCTGAGAAAGACGGCGGGCATACAGAAGTAATTTGTTTAAATTATGAGTCTGCAATCTGTATCCGATCAATGGTGTTATCAAGGCATTTAAGCCTTGTTCTACTGTTTGGTGAAGCATGAAGGCTGCAAGCTGATTATCACCTGTTATCCGATAACTAATAGCTCCTAATAAAAAACTTCGCGCTCTTGAATACTGATTATTAAATTCATTTTCAAATTGTTCCAAAATGACGGCACTGTAGTCTAATCCAACACGTCTTACAATATCGCTACCACTATTAAAGATTAATTTGTCCGGGTCGTAAAGATTTGAGAAAAAAATATTGTTTTGTTGTAATAGGCGGGTGATTACATCGGTTTTGTGCACTGACGCAGTTACCATCGCCGAATCGTGACAACGATTGGCAATTAAACTTTCGAATTCGTGCATTGGTTTCTTGTAATTTGAATCTATTAAAACCAACAAATCATATTCTAGCCCAAATGATGAAGGAAATGCCGGATAGGTACCTATTAAGAATATTTTATCGGTATGCATTGACTCGTTAATGCAATAAATAATAGAATCAAGTGGATCAGAAGGGCCGATATTGCCAAAAGTGAAATTTACTTCCAGATTCGATACGTCATTTATTGAACTCATAATGCCTTATTTTAAAAATACAAACATTGAGTATAAATGTAATTAATAGCTATTTATTAACCAAATATGGTTAATATATAACCAATATTGGTTAAGTTGACAATACCTAATAAATTGTAAATCAATTACTCGGATCTAAATGCCAAAAAAAGAAAAAATAAATTTAAATAGATTAAGAATTGTTCTCGCGGAACGGAATAAAACGAATAGATGGTTAGCTGATGAATTACGGGTAACCGAAGGAACTGTATCTAAATGGGTTACAAACACTCATCAGCCTCCTTTAGAAAGGTTATACGAAATTTCACATATATTCAAAATAGATTTGCATGAGTTAATTGAGTCTACGGTGAATAGAAAATAGTAAATTAATAGTAAAAATCATTACAATATTTCGTCTACCATCGTTTGGATAAAATCAAATGTTACAGACCGAAAAACTGTATTATTGAAGTCTAGGCTTCTAATCTCAATAATAATTTAATGATCTTTGAAAAACTATATTCCCTCAGCAGGGAGGTAAAGCAATTACCGGAAAAATAGAGTCACAATAAGCATTTCACTGAGTGGAGTCCTTAGTTCATGAGCTATGGCAAAAAATCATTTTTATTCTGTGATTATTTTTTATTCATTCCAATAGGGTTGAAATCACGGACGCTGTGCTGGTCATGGAATGTGTGGTAGGCAAAAGTAACCGCATAAGCGTTCACATAACCTATTTAATAGAATGCAAGGCTGAGACTTGGAAAAGTGTGTCCATATTTGGTGAGTGCAGTAAAAAGTTTTTTTGCACTAATTTATTTGTCCGAATTCACTCATCATTATTTCTACGATTATGTAGCTTGCTGGGATCGTGGTGCAACCCATCCGATTGCCAATTATATATTTCCGAATGCCAATACATTTGATGTTTTATCATAGTTTTTTATTCCGAAATTGAAAGTTTAGTTTATTCCAGCAATGTAGCTTGCCATAAAACACGGCCATGAAACCTTCAGAAGTATTCGCAGATGCCTTTTTCAATATTAAACTGGTCGAGTTTGAAAGTGAAATTGACCTGATAGTTGAAATAGCGTTAGTTACCGAAAATGGATCCTATGACACCGCCCGTAGCCGGGATCATCTTCTTTACCTAAAGAAAAGACTTACTGAAGTTTTAAAAGCAGCCTATTCGATAGCGGAGAAACAGCGCCAACGTCTTATAACTAAGGAGGAACGGCTAACCCGACAGGGCGACATTCATAAACTATCTGTATTTACACAGCCAGAAAACAGCGCATCGATGGCCAACGACATAACTTGAAAGTTCGGGTGGATTGTGTGAAACGTGTATTAAAGAAAACAACCAAAGACTGATATTTCAGACATAAAATGAAAGGAAGTGTCGATTTGCGATTTTACACTTTTATTCAATATTTTTCAATGCTAATTATACCGTTCTATTTGTTCTCTGTGTTGTTGATTTTAATTCTTAGAAAGCCTTTCCTTCAGATCATCCGCAGAAACACATCATCAATAAGGAAGGTCTTTACTATTGTCTGCTTCCCCGTGGAACTCAGCGCACATTTCCATCATTTTAAGGACCATCTCTGACGATCCGCGGATCTCTGTGGTGCATATCAATCTTTATATGGCGCTGTTACAGGCTTATGAACATCATGCTCAGGCAAACCCGTTCCGTCTTCATCGCGCGGTCCGGACATCCCAAATTGGCTTTACTTCTTACAGCTACAACCCGAAAAAATCCGATACGTTTACTGAAGGGTAAAGGGTATTTGGTAATATTGCAACTATGCAAAAATCATGGTATCGCCCGTTGATCCCCCATGCCGTTGCGGTTGGGGTCTTTCTAGTAGTAGCCCTAATCTACTGCAAACCGCTTTTCGACGGCAAGACCCTCGCTCCTGCTGATACCGCAGGCTGGAGGGCCATGGCGCAGAACTCTTTTCAATATAAAGCTCTGCACGGTCATTTCCCACTGTGGACCGAAGGCCTGTTTAGCGGCATGCCCGCTTACCAGATCGCTTTAGATGGCCCGGCTTATTCACCGCAATATCTGATAAATACCATTCTAACTTTTGGACTTCCCAGTCCAGCGTCACTTTTTTTCCTTGCTTCGATTTGTTTCTATTTACTGGCCCTGGCCCTTCGCATAAACCCCTACGTCGGGATCATTACGGGTCTCGCCTATGCGTATTCTACTTATAACCCGTCTATTCTCGCGGTAGGCCATGCGACCAAAATGGCGGCCATCGCCACGATGCCTGCTTTTCTCGCCTCCCTGATCTGGCTATATGAGAAAAAATATTGGCTGGGAACTGCCACCCTCGCGCTCTTCACTGCCATGTATACGAGTGCCAATCACCCGCAAATCGTCTATTACGGCCTAATCGCTGCCGCTTTTATGACGCTGGCCTATCTTATCCGCTGGATTAGGGAAAAAGACTTCCGTCATATCATTATTGTTGCGATCCTTGGCGCCACGGCAGGTTTGGTTGGAATCGCTTACAGCGCTATAGGGATCCTTACGACGCTCGATTATTCAAAAGCTTCGCTTCGCAACGGAAGCGAACTCGCCGCACCAGGTGGATCCGTCACAAAAACTGGTCTCAGCCAGGACTATGCCCTTAGCTATAGTTCTTTTAAAACAGAAACCTTTACCCTGCTTGTCCCCAAGATATATGGTGGCAGCGATGTTGATGGCCAGATCACCGCTGAGGATTCTAAGACGATGGAGGTGCTACAGAGCATACCACCGCAACTTGGCCAGCAGCTTTCCCAGTTTATTCGGAGTTATTGGGGAGGTATCGGGACTACGGCCGGACCCGCCTATGCCGGCGCAGTGATCTGTCTGTTTGCACTTCTGGGTTTTTTTCTGCTCGATGGCAAACACAAATGGTGGATTCTAGCGGCAGCCATCTTCACCATCCTCATGAGCTGGGGCAGTTACTTCGTAGAATTCAACGGTTTCCTGTTAAAGATACTTCCGGGTTATAATAAATTCCGGGCGCCCAGTGTGATTATTGTCATTCCGACCCTCATGCTGGTCATGCTAGCCGCACTCACCCTCAACAAACTGGTCAGCCTTCCCACCACCGAAAGAGATGATGCCTGGAAAAAATACAAAAAAGGGCTTTATCTTACTGGCGGCGTTCTGCTTGTTGTCTTCCTGCTTTACATAAGCTTCGATTACGCCGGTGAGGGAGACCGCAGCTTGCAACAACAGGTTTCCGCCAGCCCAAGCCAGGTGCAGGAATATGTCCGCAGCTTTGTACATGCGCTTCGTGAAGACCGGCAACGGATATTCTTGGACAGTATCCTGCGAAGTCTCGCCTATATCGTTATTGCAGCATTGATCTGCGCCTTCTGGATCAAGGGTCGCATCAGATCCATGATTGCCCTCGGCATCATTGGTGCTTTATCATTTATCGATCTGATTACCATTGACAGCCAGTACCTCAACAACGATAAATATATCGATGCTGACGAAGCCCAAACCCCTTTTCAGCCTACCGCCGCAGATCAACAGATCATTGCGGATACGTCTTACTACCGGGTCTTTGATCTTAGGGAAGGAATCAATAATATAACCAACAACACTCCGACACCTTACTTTCACTTAGATATCACCGGCTATCACCCGGCCAAACTGAGCATCTACCAGGACCTCATCGAAAACCAACTTTATAAATATCCCAACTGCCAGCCTGTGTTGGATATGCTTAATACCAAATATCTGTTACTGCCTTCCCATTCCGGCAGAGATTCCGTTTCCCTAAACTCAGGCAGACTTGGACCTGTATGGCTGGTCCGCGGACTTCGCTACTATAAAGACCCAAAGGCAGTCATGGACGCCCTTACCCATTTGGAAACCCGGGACAGTGCCGTTCTTTTCTCGGCCGACCAGGCTGCTATCCCCGCGGCTGCAACCGGCATACCAAATTCAACAGATTCCATATGGCTGGAAAAAAACGATAACGATGAGATGATATATCGCGCCAAAACAACCACGCCGCGTTTCGCGGTGTTTAGCGAGGTTTATTACAACCGCGGCTGGCACGCCTATATCGACAACCAGGAGGCTCCCATCGTCCGTACTAATTTCGTACTTCGTGGACTGGCCCTGCCGGCCGGCAACCATACCATCCGCTTCGAATTCCATCCTTCTTCTTATTATACAGGGTGGACTATACAGATCACTGCAGGCTATATTGTCCTGGCCTTGCTGATCCTTGCTGCGTTAATGAATTTTAGGCACCATATAAGGTTAAGAAAGAAATATTCTAATGGTTTTCATGTATTAGAGAAGTAACCAAATTGGATTATGTTTTTGTAAGTAACCCTAAATCACAGACACCTCCAAGATAGACAAAATCAATAATTTGATTGTCACAAAATGAAAATATTGAATCGCTATTGACTGCATATGACATGCAAATCGACATCAATAGTTTCTTTTAAAAAACTATGACAAGCTGCTAGCACTCCTATTTGATCTTCAGTTACTCCTTCTTTTGATAGTCCAGGTTGAACAATAATAATTTCAGCCTTGACTTCTTTAAACCGACTCAATTTGGAAAATCTTTGAAGCATATGTTGGCTACCTTCAAGAAATCGAGATCTAGTCGAACTTGATAGTCGCTTTTCTCTTCGAATTAAATGACTACACAAATCTTTAAATTTCCATTTCCACTTTGATGACCTGATTGCTTGACTACATACTTCAACCACATCTTTTATACGTTCACCACTTTCATCGCCGCCTGAAAATTTACAATGTATCAAAACCAAGTTTATTTCAAGTTCAAGTTCCCTGAGACATACAAGATCGGCAGCTTCACCTGGTGCATCGTCATCAAATACCAACTCATACCCGTACTCCATATAAATTTCGGCTACTTTCCTTTGAATAGAATCAGTACGCTGACGATTATTCTTCCAGATAGATTCCAGCCTAATATTAACACCATCCCAATCCCAGACTTCCATATTGTCGGAAGGGAATGTAAGCTCAAGTGGGCTTCTAGGCTTAACATATAAATTACCATCCAATTCCGACATATCAATAAATCGGATGAGTGGAGGATAACTAGAAAAATATTCAACCAACTTGGTGTTCAGTTTCCCAATTTTTATCGAAATATCAGATGTGGTTAACAGCGTGACACCAAATCCAAATTCACCTCCTATCGTCAATCGAAATGCGCCCCAAACTCGCTCAGTATCATCTTTCAGGGAAAAGTCAATATAACTATGTTCAATATTTTGATTCAACAATTGCAATTCAAACATTGCGATTGATAATTCAGCCCTTTCTGTTGAAATATTGACGCGCTCCTCAGATTGACGAAGAATCTCTATAGGCCATTCAATTCCCAAAATCATTAAATCAGGTAACGATGTGACCTCTTCCGGCACCAGAACGTTTTCTAAAATATGCCTTGTATCAATACTTTCGTCCAAAATTTTGTTTCCAACATGTTCGCACCAGGCTATCAATTCCGGAACTGTCGCCGTATCCCGCGCCCAGACTCTGCCTTTACCAGAGCAACCTATCGTGACCGGACTTCCATCCTCCCATCCCGTCCCATTAAAATTTGACTTTGAAGATCCAACTCGTTCTGCCATGCTGAGTGCTTGTCCAACATCCGACCCTGTATACATAGCATATCCCAGATTTCTTCTGCCATGCTTTTTTACACCCACCTGCTGAAAAGTGAGCCTATTGATTTTTCCCAGAGATCGGAATATATTTTCACCAGAAATCATTCCTGTTGCACCCACAGCTGTCGCTATCGAAAAATGGGTTGAATCCTTATCAGTAGACGAAAGAAATAGTAATCCCTGCTCTTCCTTAAAATGCAGCACAAATAAATGCCATTCTCGATCTTTTATATCTTTTGATCTCGACCATTTCAACGGAATATCATATCGAGCAACAAAATATAGCGTTTTAGTCCGCGTATTATGCCAGATTCTATGGATGTTTACGCCCTTTGGTAAGCCTTGATTAAACAATAACGGATTAAATTGATCAGCCCTATAAAAAAGTGTATTAAGCGATGGATGCAGCAATGACTTAGAAATTTCAATTTTGTCGGTCTCGTCTCCTAAGTCAACTCTATTAGATTCATTTAAAAATTCGATTAATTGAGCATGAGCTTGAGCTGCTTCCGAGCTAAATTCTTCTAAAAGAAGGTTCCAATCAGCGTCTTCACTATATAATCGCTCCAATGCATTCGACACCTCTACATTGGCGATATTTGCGATTACCGTCGCGTCGCCTATCCTGTCGTCTGAAGTTCGTGTAAATCGACCTGTAAATTGAAGGAGTATCGCCAAACTTTTATGGGGATCGTGAACTGCAGCAATTTTTAATTGCGGCAAATCAAATCCTTCGCCCAGCATATTTACACAGACTACTATTTTATTTCTTCTTTCTATGAGGCCCTGAATATTTTGTTCCGCATCATCCTCTTCCGAGTGAATAAGCACAGGCATATATTCAGGAGAGATTTCTTGGTAAATTTGTAGGATATCTTGTGCTCTTGATATATTAGCACATCTTGCCATCAATAGATGATCTTTGCCACTTGACAAATCAGCATTGAGTATTTCAATTGCCTTTTCTGCAATCACCCGATCACCCTCAGCGTTATCGATCTCATAAACCGATATGAAATTTATCTTTTTAAAATAACCCTCTCTTTGAGCGATATGTAGAGGGTACTCATAGATGATTTTACCATCAACTAATTTACCATCTCTTCTAAAAGGAGTAGCCGTAAATTGGAGCACCTGCTTTTTTGAAAATGATTCGCGAAACTCGCTCCAGCCGGGAGCAGCAATATGATGCGCCTCATCTACAATAAGCGTCCTTATTTTAGGCGCAATCAATCTGGCGAAACCTAGGACAGATTCTACACCAAGTATCTGCATTATACAGATAACAACATTACATTTACCGAAAATTTCCAGATCAGCATCGCTGCGGGGTCGGCTATCCACGATCCCCACCACAGGATTTCTCAAGTCTCGAGGAATGACACCTAACTTGCGCAACAAACCAAGCGTCAAAAACTTCTTAAACGTTTGCCTTTTCAAAGCAAGTGAAGGGATGATTACTAAAATAGGACCCGGCCGCAAAGCAATCATCGCTGCGAGCATAGTTTCAGTCTTCCCCGTACCAGTAGGCATAATTAAAGTAGCCGGGCTATCGTAAATGCTCCAGTGAGAAGCAATCGCATGTAAAGCACCTATTTGCGGTGGTCGCAAACCTGATTGCGTTATATCGCCTACTGGCGATCTTATTTCACCATTGAATTTAAACTGATCCTTCCAACTGTTTTCGATATTGATAGATAGGGCGGTTATCCCGTTTGTATTTATTTCAATTGCAAGCTGATCAGTCAATTTGTGAGAAATCCATTTATATTTTCCTTGTGAATCAAGCTTTAAAATACCATCAACATCAACAGGTCTTATCAAATTCGATCTTTCTGTGATGATAATACGTTGACCATCCGCAAGCGTATAGACTTTCTCCAAAATTCTGGGACTAATCTGAATTTCTTGTGTTCGACTAACGTTTTTTACCGATCCCTTTTTTATAACATGGAAAATCTTGCCAATAGATTCCTTTATCGGTTCAATCTGTAAAAGTGGCAAATCAATACTTGCAATCGCCTGTCCAGCCATATTTTAAATCTAAACTTGTTTTCCACTTTGAATTTAGTAATTAATATTTGCATGGTTTGGGAATCATGAGAAAGTTCCGACCATTACCTACATCAATCCTTTCGGAAAAACTTGCTATTTTAACAACAGTGCTTGCCTGTGGGATGCATGTTATAGAGTTGATGAGATTTTAATTTTTCTTCCGAAATGTGATGACATTAAAATTTGATTTCTTAATGTTATATCTTTACAAAGAAAGCGAACAAAACCGGTTGAAAACAGAACATAACCGGCACACTTTCAACGACATAAGTCATTATTTGACTCAGTTTTGACACACAATCAATGCAAGATATTGAGACTCAGGAATTGGGTAATCCAGTCCGGGGCACTAAATTAAACTTGTAAGTCTCTGATTTACAAGTTTTTTTGTTTTTACGGAATGTCATTTATTGGTCCTTTTTATCGCTTTTATCCAGTCTATTGACAGATAAATGATAGGCCAAATGACAGACGAAAACGCGAATATATTTTGCTTTGAAAGCCTCCATTTCAAAGGGGTTTCGCAGTGTTTTTCATCACGATTTTTCATTAGATTTTACAGGCACTATAGTGTTCGAAATGACAGATTTCTGCCATTTCATGACACGAATTCTTCGTTCTAATTCTCCCCCACATTTATTTAGAAATCGTTTATTCACGATCTTATTCACTTCATTTCGGCAACAATATTTCCGCTACTAAAGCGCTGAACATTATGTCAGGACTGCGTTTGGCGGCATCATGGTTGTTTCAATCACCTACTAACTAAACAAATTTTTTATGAATATCATCAAGACAAAATCCAAGGATGGAGCGAAGGAATTCTATGCAATTGAATTTAACCGACGTGCCGGTGGCCGGATTGCAACCGGAATCTACACCTACACCTATCCGGAAAACCAGCAACAAAAGAATCACAATAAGGATGCGTTGAGAATTCTTGAAATCAAAACATCAGAAATGACGCTCGAACACCAGGCAGCTGGAACCGGATTTATTCCAACGCATAAATTCAAGGAGAATTTCTTTGACTACTATCAGGAATACGTAAATCTTAATAAACGTTACGGCAACCGCCATCTTGAAGGCAGTCTTTTGCATTTTAAGAACTTTATCAAAAAGGAATTCATTGCGCCGGTTGATATTAATGAAACCTTATGCAAGCGTTTTCGGCAATATTTGTTGGACCGGTTTACCGGAGAAACGCCCATGAACTATTTCGCCAGATTCAAATGGGTGGTCAAAGCTGCGACCAAAGATGGCTATTATCGGTATAACCCTGCTGAAGATATCCGGGCAAAGACAAACCCCAGTAAAACCATAAAGGCAAATCTGGAAATCGACGAGTATCTCAAATTGCTGGAAACGCCATGCTACAATGAGGAAGTAAAAGAGGGATTCATTTTTAGCTGTTATACCGGACTTCGTTATGTGGATGCCTACCAGTTAAAATGGGAGGATATTAAAGAAAATACACTAGTCACGCGGATCATCCAGGCAAAAACGGGAAAACCTGTTAGTCTGACTTTACATCCAATAGCAAAAGCCATTTTAGAAAAACGACGATTAAAACCAAAATACGGAGTAACTAAGGGCAGGATTTTTTATCTGCCAACACTACCTGGTTCGAATGGAATTTTGGGTAAATGGATGAATCAGGCAGGAATAAAAAAACATATTACCTGGTCACGCGCGAGACTCAGCTTTTCTATTCTTCTTCAGGATAAAAATGTGGATATGGCAACTGTGGCTTATTTAATGGGTCATACTACGACAAAACAGGTATTGCAAACTTACAAAAGGCATCGGCCCAAGGATCAGTCACTATCCATAAATAACCTTCCAGTGCCGGAAAAGAATCCGTATTTCCTTGCGTTCAATTACTGACATTTTCAAAAACTTAACCCCGATTCAAATAAAAATATTTAAAGTTTTTATTTGGATCGGGGCTTTAAGTTCAAAATTTAGAAAGAATCAAGCTTCTTCAGATAACAGATTTCATGGTCAGCGGATTCACTCCTGCCATCATCATGTCAAGATCTTCCCGTTTAAAATAGCCGTTGTTTGTTTTGTATACACCGAACTCTTCACATTTCTTTGAAAGCTGGGTCCTTCCCAAGTTGCAATAAATCATGGCCTCCTCCGGTTTTAGGAAAGGCTTATAACAAATAGCAACTGCCTTCATTACCGCGATTTCAGTTTTCCGCATCATTTCACTCATCACTTTTGTAATTAATCAAATCATTCACATCCATATCAAAACTAGGATGCTTTTCCCGTTTCATCATGACCAACTTCCAAACAGGTTAAAGTGATTTTTTTGAAACCGCGACCGACTCCGGAGGGTAGCGGCAAGATCCGTTTGTACGACAAACGTACATCTTGCCGGTTGCGGAAAAGGCAACCTAAGACCCCCGATTCTTTCGAAATAATTGACGGTGGTACTAATGGCTCACTTTCCAGGGAAATGGTCAAGAACCAACCTATAATACTTTTTAAAGATTGAGTTTTAAAGCAGTAGACAACAGGGATATCTTTTTCCTATTTATTACGTCAAAATCGGCCTGAGTTGAATAGCCTGCAATCAGGCCTTAATTGCACAACATTCACTTCATTGTAACGATCATCCGTCAAAAAAAGAAAATCCAAATCCTATAAAAACCAAAAAAAAGAGCTAAAACTGAGGCCGGATATTGTTACCTTTATAGGGCAAATAATTACCTCATGCCTAATAACGATGATATTCGTTTCTTACGCTTCGGAGAGGCTAAAAAGTCCACTTTTGATATGTCAAAAGAAGAATTAAAACAACTTTCTTTTGAAATTCTTTTACGTGCTAAAGAAAAAGCCTTTTCCAGGGGTCTGCCAATTTTTTACGGGAAAAACAATAAGGTTTTTGCTGAATATTCATCTGGAAAAGTTGAAGAAGTCAAATCTTAGGATTTACCATGCCCACACTTTATGTAATAGTCCTAACGGAATAGGCAAAACGACCTCTTCATATAGTGTCGTGCCAAAGGACATTGCAATTATCAATTCTGATGAAATAGTAAAAGAGTTACGGAAAGAAAGACAAATTCCTTTAAATGTTCTGGAAATAAGTAATGAAAAAGCAATTTCGCTTATGGAAGAGCAGCGAAGTCAAAAGAAATCGTTTGCCATTGAAACCAATCTGGCGGATGTTGATACCTGGAAGTTCCTGGTGGAAATGAAAAAGACAGGTTACGATCTTCATATCATATTCATGTCTACTACGAGTTTAACTGTATTAAACAATAGAATAAATGAACGTGTCAAGCAAGGCGACCATTATGTCAAACCAGAAATTGTTGAGGAAAGATATTTTGCGGGACTCAATTTATTAAACCACTATTTTGACCAGCCGGATAAACTGCAGCTGTTTGATAATTTAAAAGAACTGCTTTTGGTTTTGGAAGTAAATAATGGAAATATAACTTTAAATCTGAATTTCTACCAGAATGGGTCACACAACATTTGAATGAACATTTGAATCTACGGAAAATCCAAAAAGTGAAAATTTCTGATTTAGAAAATATCGAACAAGTAAGACAATCCTATAAAGCCATTCTGCAAACTAAGGAACAGGATATAACTCCCAATATGCAAAAGCAAAATCACGGGAATATTGAATCACAAAAAGATGAATCATTAAACCTGAATCAATCTCAGAAACAAGTACATAAGAAAAGGATAAGGCAAAAACCGAAGTATTAAAATGAGCATATAGAGATATGAAAACTCCGATAAATTTTAATATTGAAAAAATAGGTGAAGCTGTCAAAGCACTGGTGCGTTCAAGAGCTATTCAATATGGAAGTTCAATAGCTTATGAAGAAAACGGCAAAATTGTAAAGGAAAATCCTCGTACAGGTATAAAAATTGTCGTTCTTACAAAAAAACGATTAAAATAAGTTAATTAAGTAAATTAGTATATCCTCAATCCCCCATGCCAGGATGCTATCTAAAAATCTGTTATGCAATCACAAAAAGGGAGAAAATATCGCAATCTATTATTAGTTATTCTTTTTTTCTGTGGCAGTCATTTGTTTGCACAAAAAAAACCAAACATCCTGGTGATTTTTGGTGACGATATTGGCCAATCCAATATCAGCGCCTATACGCACGGTTTAATGGGATATGAAACGCCCAATATCGACCGTCTGGCTAAAGAAGGAATCATGTTTAACAATTATTATGCGGAAAACAGTTGCACGGCAGGCAGAGCTACGTTTATTACCGGACAAAGTTGTTATCGGACCGGGCTATCTAAAGTGGGAATGCCGGGGGCACCCATTGGACTGCAGGCCCGTGATATAACCATTGCCCAAGCTCTAAAGCCGCTCGGATACGCCACAGGACAATTCGGAAAAAATCACTTGGGAGATTTGAATAAATACCTGCCAACAGTCCATGGGTTTGATGAATTCCTAGGAAACCTGTATCATCTCAATGCAGAAGAAGAACCGGAAGATCCCAGTTATCCTTATCAGGACACGCCATTTGTAAAATCCTACATGGTGCGCGGTGTAATGAAGTGTAAAGCTACCAATGTAGATGACCCCACCATCGATCCACGCTTTGGAAGAGTAGGCAAACAAACCATAGAAGACTCCGGGCCGCTTACAAAGAAACGGATGGAAACAATCGATGACGAGACTTTTGGAGCAGCAATAGATTTTATCAAAAGATCAAACACCAGTGGTAAACCATTTTTTTGCTGGATGAACGCTACAAGGATGCATGCCTTTACCCATGTTCGCGCGTCCATGCGCGGGAGGAGCGGTATGCCCGACGACGAATACGCGGACGGTATGCTGGAACATGACGAAGACGTTGGACTTTTATTGAAATTGCTGGATAGTCTCGGCATCACAGAAAACACCATTGTTGTCTACACGACCGATAACGGACCCAACATGTTCAGCTGGCCGGATGCAGCGATGTCGCCCTTCAGAAGTGAGAAAAACTCCAATTGGGAAGGCGCTTACCGAGTGCCCGCTTTTATTCGTTGGCCAGGCCACATCTCCGCCGGAAAAGTTTCTAATGGTATAGTATCCGGACTGGACTGGTTCCCAACATTACTGGCAGCTGCCGGAGAACCCCAGGTAAAAGAAAAATTAATGACCGGTTACACATCACAGGGCGCTAATTTCAAAGTGCATTTGGATGGATTCAATCAGTTGCCGTATCTAACAGGGCAGCAACCAAAATCAGCAAGGACTGAATTTTATTATTTTAACGACGATGCAGATCTGGTAGCGATGAGGATGAATGAGTGGAAAATCGTTTTTCAGGAACAGAAAACGCCGGGTGGCTTTGGTATATGGGCAAACCCTTTCACTCCTCTTCGCGTTCCCAAATTATTCAATCTGACGCAGGATCCTTACGAGCGGGCAGACATCACCTCTTTTGTATATGAAAAATGGTGGGCAACAAAAATGTTTATTGTGGCCGAAGGCATTCAAAGGGGAGCAGTATTTTTGGAATCATTCGTTACCTATCCGCCTAGTCAGGATCCTGCGAGCTTCTCGATTGATGATATCAGCGGTCGTGTAAAAGATCAAATTAAAATGCTTCGTGCTCAACAAAATGCGATACGGAAATGACTTTTTTTGTGAAAGATGTGTTTTGAAAATATAAACAATTTTTTACATTAAGACTCGACGACGTTAAACCAAAAATTGAACTTGGTGCATTTTACTACCTGATAAGAATTTACGGTCCAGAACAGACTATCTTAGATGGCACATGGAAAGCCGCGCAAGCCATTGCTGCGTCATAACTCAAAATCTTTTTTATGCGAAATATTATTTTTCCTTTTGCATTTATTTTGATTCTTTCTTCCTGTGATCAACACCAGACAAGCAAATCGGATTTAACAACCGATACCGTGCAGATTGCTTCCACCGATACCATGGGATTGGATCCCATACACATTGCCATGTCAGGTGAATTGCCAGCACAAAAGTCAATCCCAGAGTTATTTAATGAAATGGACTACCAACAGGCTACCCAGTCTTATTTATGGGCCCTTCCACTGGTGACTTTTGCAGAGTGGCAATGGATACATGAAAATGTGTTCGGGGCTAAAACAGGGGATTTGGTAGTTTATAATTCGTACGAAGACCGGTTAGGTATCCTCACTGCAAATGCTACGACACCTTACATAATGGGCTTTATGGATCTTTCCAAAACCGGGCCCCTGGTTATCGAAATGCCTGCTGGTCATACAGCAGGCGGCCTGGGAGATTTTTGGCAACGGGAGCAGGCAATCATTGGAGAGTTCGGTCCGGATAAAGGCAAAGGTGGCAAGTATGTGCTTGTTCCACCGACCATAAAGAATTTTAAAGCCCCCGGATATTTTATCATCCCGTGTGCCACGATGAATATGTTTTTTGGATTTCGGGCACTGGATCCTGATTCGATAAAAACACAGGCACTGATTCATGGAGTGAAAATCTATCCTTATGCCCAGCGATCAAATCCGCCAGTTTCAAATGTCATATCACCGAATGGTAAAAAATATTTTGCAGGTGAACCAGATGGAATGGCTTATTGGCAGCGGCTTCATGCCATTTTACAGGAAGAACCAATTGAAGAAAGAGATCGGTTTTTTGCATCCTGGTTAAATAATCTCGGAATTAGTAAAGGAAAACCCTTTAGCCCGGATGACCGGCAAACAAAAATATTAAAAGCAGGCGCTGCAAGAGGCAAACTGATGGCGATGGCAAATTCATTTGACAAACGTTTTGATAGTGTTCATCATTGGACAGATAGAAAGTGGGATTATGTGATGGTGATCACAGATCCTTCCCAACGCGCAGAAAACTATGATGAATTTTTTAGGCGCAGTTCATATTTTTACGAAGCAGTGACTTATTCAAAAGCAATGATCACGCAAGTTCCTGGTGTCGGTCAGGCTTATTTGGGAAGTTATATCGACAAGGATGGAAACTGGTTGGATGGCGCATCTTCTTATAAACTCCATATTCCGACAAATCCACCTGCGGTGAATTTCTGGTCTATTACGGTTTACGATGCGGCCAGCCGTTGCCTTATAGATAATCCGCAACGAAACGCAGATCTTTCATCCAGAAAAGATCTGAATAAAAATCCTGATGGTTCTGTTGATTTATATTTTGGTCCAACTCCCCCCGCAGGTCAGGAAAAAAATTGGGTCCAGACAATACCCGGCAAACACTGGTTTACTTACATGCGCTTCTACGGACCTACCAAGGCATATTTTGATAAAAGCTGGAAGATGGATGACATTGTTAAAACGAATTGATTTTAAAGCATAATACAGAATCTAATAAAAAGGATTTTCATTATTCCAATTTCCAAATATTTTTATTGTTGAAATATTTCTGATCAATATTCTTTTTATCTTTACGTTGAAAACGAATAAATGTGGTTGAAAAGCACGCTGGTGGCACATTTTAAAGCACACGTAAGTAATTAAGACAGGTATTTGACATTTTGAAATTACAAGAAATTTATATCCACAGACTGGTTACTACCAGTCCCGGGCACTCTGTTAGTCCTCCTTCTGCCCTAAGATTTAATTATAAGTTTATCATAAAATAAAATCATCAAAATCGATTTCTTCTAAATCAGAAATTGGAGGCAATACTCTTCGCGCTATGAAAACCCCAATAATATCAGAACTAGGAAACTCCTCTAAAAGCCTTTGTTTACATGCGTTAAAATGAGCACCAGCAGTTAGAACATCGTCGATAATAACAATTTTACTTTTAGGATTTTTACACAGCTCTGGTTCCACAATGAAATTCTGAATAATTTCATCCGGAGTTGGCCGCGGAGGTCCGTCATGTGAGGCTCGCATATTATTTCTAAAGGAGAGTATTTCACGAAAGTCAACATCAGAATTCATGCCTCTCAAAATTGAAAGCATTTTTAAATGTCTATCATCGTGTAAAGGGTCAGATTTGATTTTTGAAGGTGGAACCGGAACAAAAATGGTATCGCCTGGTTTCAAAATAAAAGGTAATGCTTCAAAGTACATTTCAGATACTTCTTTTATTGCATTGCCTTTATAATGCCAACCAGATTTACCTTTTTGGTCTACTTTCTTCTTATAGTTGTAGATGAGACTATTTTTCGGATCAAACACGCCGCCGCTATCTGAAATAAACTCTCTGAAATAATAACATTCATCTTGATCTGTAAGATGATAATGTTCTCGCTTTACTAATTCATCAATTTTTAATAGTCGGCTCATGGTGTTGTATGAGTGCCTCTTTGATTTCATCAAAACTTCGCACTCTTATCGCACCTTTATCCAAAAATCGTGAGGGCCAAGAAATTTCTTTATTGTGAAAGCAGGTATCCCAAATAAATAATTTCCTTTTTTGATATAATGCAGCAGTTGCCTGCGTGAGCGTGCCGGATGTATCGCTTGCTTCAATTATAAGCGTTGCCTCTGTCAACGCCGACATTGTCTTATTTCTCTCTGGGAAAAAAAGTTTATTCCATAGCGAACCTTGTTGAGTGTACCTATAGAATGGTACTTGACTTATTAATAGATGATTTCTCGCAATTTTATCCTGCAGTTCAGAATTCTCTTTTGGATACACCTTATTCAACGGAGTACCCAATATTGCTATTGTTCTCCCCTTTGCAGCTATTGCAGATTTGTGGGCTTGAGTATCGATACCGGTAGCCAGGCCGGACACGATTGTGAAATTCTCCTCAACTAATTGAGCGACAAGTTTTCCAGTTATTTCCAGACTCAAATCTGATGGTTTACGAGTACCAACTATTGCAATACTTCTGGTATGAAGATAATCTAGCCTTCCAGTATAATATAGTAACTCAACTGGCTCTTTTGCATCCTTTAAGCTATCTGGATAATCAAAAGTGCCGTTAATTAATAAATTCGGTTTAATCGAACGTGGAGAATCTAAAACTATTCTTTTTATTATTTCGTAGAATTCAGAAATCTTGTTATCGTTTACAAAGTCTGAAGGCCTTGACCCGGGATTTGCCGCGAAAAGATTTGCTAATGACTTAAAGCTAGTGTTTTTTTCAGCCCAAAGTGCTTCATAAGCAACTATTTCACGAAAAGGAATTATAGGTGAAAGATTGCTGAAATTGAGCATGGCAAAGTGTTTCTGGATTTATGTAAAAGTTTTATCCACAAATATACTAAATATTTTAGTATAATATTACTAATTTCTTTATAAATTACTGATAGTCAAATATAATAAGCTGACTCGGAGGAAAAGCATACGGTATAAAATTGTGGATATCAATTTGGGATATTTAATCAATAGTTTAGGTTAAACGTGCTTATACCGGGCCTAATAACAACTTGTGCACATTTTTAATGAGAATTTTTGATGATTCAAATTCAGCCATACGTTACAAGGGATTATTTAATCGAACTTAACTAGTTTATATTGGCCGCCAAGCTTGAGGATCAAAAATCTGTGTAAAAATAATTTAGTAGTTCTCATATAATTTTTTGTTATTGTCGATGTATAAGTTTCTCTATGTCCTGCCACAGAAAATAAACTCGTGATCGAATTTTAAAAGGTTTTAGCTTCCCATGTTTTACCCAATCATAAATCGTGGGTTTGGTGATCTGGAAGATCTGGCAAACTTCTGCAATCTTGTAGAGAGGTTTATATGTTAGTCCGGGGGTTTCGAATTGCGAGTTTTTCGACTCTACCCTCTCATTCACATTTATTTCTTCTCGAATTATTTTTCTGATCAACTCCCAGTATACAGTAGGGTCATAAGGAAATAAAATTGGGGTTTTCGTTTGCCCGCTTATTTCAAGTTCTTTCATTTCGAATAGTTTTTTATAAACTTACAGCAGCTGAAAGAAGGAAATTCAATAGTCTGGATCAACTATTGAGAAATATATTTTCAAATTATTTGAAAGTATCAAGACGTAAAATCAATTCAAATATGATGTATCTTTAATGGGTCATCGTTAATCTGGATAAAGATCCAGAAGAAATGCATGAATTGCTCCTTGAAATCGACTAAAAAATCGACTGAAAAAATTAAAAGATTGTAACTCAAAAGTGTACGCCGGAATGAACTATCCCGTCCGGTCCGCAAGAGGCTCTGAGAAATCAGGGCCTTTTTTATGCCCATATACTATGTTTATATATTGAAGAGTTTGAAAGACGGAACCTACTACAAGGGATTCACAATGGATTATTTGGATAGATTTAATGAGCACAACTCAGGAAGAACACGTTACACATTCAATAAACGACCTTGGGAATTATTTTACGTCGAAATATGCTCTACTAAAAAAGAAGCATTGATCAGAGAGAAAAAATTAAAACGCTGTAAAGAAGATTATTTCATGTGGTTGAAAAATCAGTCCTCAAACATTTTGATTTGAATTGAATTCTCTGTTCTGAGTAATTGGAATTGAAGCCTTCCCGAAAAATCGAACTAATATTCTCTTTAGTTGGGTAAATTCGGGAAAGCCCTTATTATGGATACAAAAAGCCTGATTATTACTACTGCTATAAATTTTATAGTGACGGGGTTACTTGTTTTCAGGATTCAAAAATATTTTGAAGGAAGGTGGGCCCCCATAATAGCAGAAAGTGTTCTTAAGAAGCAGAATTTCATAAATTCAAAAAAAGAAACATATTCACAGGCTATAGATATAATTACTAGATTTTTTGCAACCACAGACTGGAAAATCAACGGTAAATCTATAATGCCGCAAAACAGAAATATTGGCGGAACGCCTCCTACAGAACTAGAGATGAACGCTTGCATGATTAAATTATATTTTTATTCCCCAAACGATAGCATACCTAAGTCTTTCAAAAAAATATTGCTCCCTTTAAAACCCAATGAAAATTTAATTGCCGAAGTATCTAAGCTATTTAACGCAATAGCCATGGATATTGGAAATGACGCAGCCAATATAAAAACCGAAGAATTTGAATTTATCGTAACTCCTTCAAAGGATTCGATAAAATAATTATATTTTGTTGAAAACAATCCCAAAAACAATTTAATTATTAAATCCTCTAAAGCTTTTAGGAATATTACCAAAAACATTCATATAGATATTCAAAAGATGAGTTTCGATGACTTGCGACGTCATATCGATTGCCATCACTCTCCGAATCCGAGCGGAAAATTGGGTAAGGCTCGTCCAAACAAAAAAGAAACTTGTCGACTAGTCAGTCGGGACAACGATCAACTATTAACGGACAACGATTAACGATTAATCGCCAACTCAATAACAAACTCCGTCCCCTCACCCTCTTTCGTATAGACTTTAATTTCACCGCCGTGCGCTTTTACTACATCATAACTCATGCTGAGGCCCAGACCCGTACCCCGGCCGGTCGGTTTGGTAGTAAAGAATGGCTGAAAGATCTTTTCCATATTTTTTTCCGGGATACCATTACCATTATCCTTTATACTAATTTCTATACAGTTACCCTGTTTTTTCGTGCTTACAAAAATCTTTGGGAGATAACCATTCGACTGATGCATCGCTTTTTCATGTACCGCATAAAAAGCATTGTTATAAATATTCAGCAGCACCCTTCCCATATCCTGCGGAACGATATCGATCTGCCCAAGTGTTTTGTCAAAATCGGTTTTAAGTTCTGCATTAAAACTTTTGTCCTTCGCACGCAGTCCATGATAACTCAACCTCAGGTATTCATCGCATAAAGCATTGATATCAGTTAATACTCTGATGCCGGCCTCCTTTCTCGAATGTTGCAGCATACCTTTCACAATTGCGTCCGCGCGTTTTCCATGGAAGAAAATTTTATCGTTATTCTGTTTTATATTTTGCGCGATATTCTTTATTTCATCCATATTGTTTTCACGGGTCATCTCATCGATCAGCTCATTATTAACTTCTGAAAAATTGTTAACAAAGTTCAGCGGATTTTGAATTTCATGCGCTATCCCTGCAGTCAGTTCTCCAAGCGAAGCCATCTTTTCGCTTTGTATTAATTGCGACTGAGTCGTTTTTAGCCTGACTACTGTTTGATTCAACGTCTCAAAGGAGTCCGCATTATCTAAAGCGATGGCGGTATAAATAGCAATATTGCGAAGCATAAACAGGTGATAATCTGAATAGGCATTCAATTGAAAGCTTTGAACGGTTATGACACCCACTGTTTTTTGTTTCACCAGCAGCGGAAGATAGATCAGTGAAACGGGTTGTTTTCCTTCGTGCGGCGTCGGAACATGTTGTATAAACGTTTTATGCTCCTCATCCAGGTTTCCAATAATGATTTCGGTGCATTCTTTAAAACAAATCACAGCAAAACGATTCAGATCTTCAATCGAATTGGAATAAAAAGGAAGTGCTTCTCCATCTTCATAAGTAGCAGGGAAATCAATACTGCGTGTTACATCATTGTAAATTCCAATGCCAAATACAGAGGCATCCATTAATGTATTTACGTTATCATATACGGTTCCGATAATTTTTTCAACAGAAAGTGATGAAGTGATCTTCCGTCCGATTTCGCCGAGCTGCTCAACATTATCGTAGGACTGCTGCAGATTTTCTTTTTGTTCGGAAAGTTCATTTGCTTTTAAGTCAATTTCTTCTTTTTGCAGCTGAAGCAATTGATTCGCCTTTCTTTTTTGGCGATTGTTAAGGTACAACAGAAACGCAACGATCAACAAAGCGGCAAGTCCGCCAATCAGCGCATCCTGTTTTAATCGTGTTCGTTCCTGTTCTTTAAGCTCCTCTATTTGCTGCTGGCGCATGGATTCTTCATAAGTGATATCCTGTATCTGGTTTGCTTTCTGCTTGCTGAACAAACTATCTTTTACTGCGATACTAGCCGCCAGGAAATGGTAAGCACTGTCAACATTACCCGATGTTCTGTAATAATCTGCCAGGAAATTGCTCGCAGAGAGAAACTGGTCTGTAAAGCCATATTCTTTTGCAATCCGTGAAGCGAGCTTCGCATAGTAAAGACTCGAATCTGCTTTGTGTTGCAGAAAAAATATTTTTGCCATGTCCAGATAGGTTTCTGAGTAACCGTCTTCGTTGTTTTGGGCACCGAAATAAAAAAGTGAGGATTTGTAAAAACCCATAGCACTATCCAGTTTCCCCAGCTTTAAATATATACTGCCCAGATTACTCAGCCCGAGTCCCAGGCCCAAGATATTTTTTTGTAAAACGGCCATATGATAACCCAGTGTGGTATACTTCATGGCGGAGTCCAGCTGGTTTATTTTTTCATAAGTGTCGCCCATGTTTAGATATTCGGTCTTGAGTCGGCCATTGTCATGGGTTTGACGGGCAATGATGATAACCCGATTCGAATAGTCGATACTTCGTTTTATGTCGCCTTCATAGAAATATATGGTTGCCAGCGTACTTAAAGCCAACATGATTCCTGGTATATCATTTGTCTCTTCAGAAAGTTTCAGGGCCTGTAACTTGATCTGCAGAGCCCGGGGATAGTTGCCTGTATTTGTGAAAACGCTACCCATGACAAGTAAGCTAAAAACTTCGCCATGTTTATAACCGAGCTTTCGTGATAGATTCAAACCCTGCTGGGCCAGTAGTAATGTTGTATCCGAATTGGAGTACAAAAAAGTTCTGGCAATAGCCCCGTACAACAAAGCCTTGCTGGTATCATCTTTTGAATCCTTCAGTACACGCAGAAGGCTGTCGGTGGTTTTATCCTGAGCGCGAACGTTACTGACGCAAGTCGCAGTCAGGGCAAATAAAAGAAGAAGTTTTCTCATGAACTGTTACTGGAAGATAAGAATTAATATAATTCCAACATTAATACCCCTCTTGTATTTAGGGTGTAGAAAATTCCGGATTGTTATAATCACCAAACGCTGAAGACATGGAGGCTTCAAATATTCTGCAACTGTCCTAATGCCCCAGAAGAACGTGTTATATAACTGCCGAAACCGTACAGCATCTTGTATCAAAAGCATACACTTCTGTCCGAAAATTCTAATGTAAGTAAATGTATTTCACCAGCTAAGACGAATGGCATGATTTCGGTGAAAGCATAACAGCTTATCCACAAAAATCATAACCATGTTTAAAAACTATCTGAAAACAGCCTGGCGCAATATGCGGCGCAATAAAGTAAACAGCTTTCTGAATATCTCGGGGCTGGCGATTGCCATGGCCTGCGTGATCATGATCGTGATGTATGTGAAGGATGAATTGAGCTATGACCGATTTTTTGCCCATGCGGATCATCTGTTCCAGGTAAATATGACGGTTGCGGATAATGGTGGTCCTGAGAACACTACCGGAGGCAACACGGCTCCTGCTGTTGGACCGGCCCTAAAGGATATGTATCCCGAAGTAGAATCGTATGCCAGGGTCTATCGCCCGGGTGACGTGATAGTGCGTTACGATGGAAAGACAAAAGTCGAAAACTATTATTCGGAGAAAAATATCCTCGCTGTCGACTCCAATTTTTTACAGGTCTTCAATTATCAGCTTTCACAGGGTAGTGCAGCCGCTTGTCTGCAAAAGCCAAATTCAGTTGTCATTACAGAAGCAACAGCTAAAAAATATTTTGCGGATGAAAACCCCATCGGCAAAATCTTATTGTTCGATACCGATAGAAAACCCTTTGTAGTAACTGCCGTATTAAAAAATATTCCTTTCAATTCTTCTTTCCAGTTCGATATGCTGGCACCGATCTCCACGTATCCTGAAGTGAAAAAGAGAAGCTGGAACTGGGGTTGGCTGCAGGTAAATACCTGGATAAAATTGAAAAATACGGTACCCGTAGACGAAGTATCGGTGGCGAAGCTGGAAGCAAAGTTTCCTGAAATGGTGAAAGCGCGGGCATTTAATAAAGGTCAGTCTTATGACGATTTCTTAAAAAAGGGCGGCATACTTCGTTATGGCCTGATGCCGTTCACGTCCGTGCATTTGCACGCAATCCCCATGCAGGTGCCTGCCAGGCTAACGACATTAAGCGACATAAAATATGTCTACATCTTTTCGATCATAGCCCTGTTCATTATCATTCTTGCCTGTGTAAATTTTATGAATCTTTCCACAGCGCAGTCTGCAACGAGAGCAAAAGAAGTGGGTATTCGAAAAGTGATGGGTTCGATAAAAACACAATTGATCAAACAGTTTCTAACGGAGGCAATGCTTTATAGCTTTGTCGCAACGATCATAGGTCTCCTGCTGGTTTTATTTCTATTAAAACCTTTTAACGAAGTGTCAGGAAAATCACTCGCATTCAGTTCGATTATTACAAGTCACATCTGGATTTTAGTATTGGGTTTGTGTTTATTTACGGGATTGCTTGCGGGTTTATATCCTGCATTTTACCTTACGTCATTCAAGCCTGTGGAAGTATTGAAAGGCATAAAACTTTTCAGGACGAATGTCGCTAATCTTCTAATTAGAAACGGTCTGGTGGTTTTTCAATTTACTGTCTCCGTGATACTGATCATCTGCACGATCGTGGTGTTTGAGCAACTGAAATATGAACAGAACAAAGACCTAGGACTCAATAAAGAAAATGTGGTGGTTATCGCCAACACAAAACGTTTGGGAAATACCGAAGAGTCCTTTCGTGATGAAATCAAGAGACTACCAGGAGTGATCGATGCATCGATTTCCAGCAGTATTCCGTCCAAGGGAAATTTTGGAGATGGTTATACACCGGAAGCAACGGAAACCGACAAGCCATTGATGAATGATATAGACCTTTCTTCATTTATGGTTGATAATGATTTTATTCCCACATTGAAAATTCAAATTTCGAAGGGAAGGAATTTTTCAAAAGAATTTAATGATTCAGCTTCTGTAATAATCAATGAAACGGCAGCGACAAAAATAGGTTGGAAGGAACCTGTGGGAAAATATCTTGGCTATCCCGGCAACAGTCAGCGTTTTAAAGTTATTGCAGTAGTTAAAGATTTCAATATCGCTTCGTTTCATGAGCTGGTCGAACCTTTCGCTTTGTTTAATACTTCATCAAAGACCTACAATCTTCACACATCATTCATCTCCGTCCGATTACAGCCCGGAAAAATCAATGAACAGATCAGCAGCATCGAAGCAAAATGGAAAGGCTTTGCGCCGGCTACTCCCTTTGATTTTAGCTTCCTGGATAGCGAATTCGATGCCTTATATCGTTCCGAACAACGCATGGGCACTGTATTTGGTATTTTTACCTTTCTCTCGATTTTTGTCGCTTGTCTCGGTTTGTTCGGCTTATCGATCTTCACCGCAGAACGCCGGAAGAAAGAAATCGGTGTTAGAAAAGTGTTGGGTGCTTCTGTGCAAACGGTGGTCGGGCTATTATCGAAGGAGTTTTTAAAGTTGGTAACCATCGCGACGTTGATTGCATTCCCTGTTGCGTGGCTTGCCATGAATAAATGGCTCCAGGATTTTGCCTATAGAATAAACATGGGCTGGTGGATATTTTTTATTGCAGGTGTTTTGGCTTTGGCCATTGCATTGGTAACGGTGAGCTACCAGGCAATCAGAGCAGCCATTGCAAATCCAATAAATAGCCTTCGTTCAGAATGAACTTCGGCGATCAAGTCGGCTTTGCCCACCGGAGTTTTAACAAAGGTGGGCTGGCAAAGACACCCCGCGCTTTGATTAAGCTTCATATCTTGCAGGGAAGCATGAAAAAAATACTGCTACTATTATCCATTCTGGTTATTAGAGGCTCCGTCTGTGCCCAGGAAATTGATCAAAGTGATTTTAATGGAAACTGGTTGGTGCAACTGGGGGGCGAGAAAAATATTTCATTACATTTCTCTGATTCCGACAGCATATATTTTTCGCTGGGCAGTAACAATGAATGGAACGGCCATTACATTTATAAAATCGGGAAGTCGAATGTCACTTTCGTTTTAACGCTACGATCCACCAATTCCGGGCGCAAGGATACTTTCGGAATTTTTTTGATTAAAAACAGCGATGAAGAATATAAAATAACCGAAATCATGCATTTCCATGAGGATGGCAGGCCACCTGAAAATGAATTGCTGGATAATACCGTCTACATTTTAAAAAAGGTAAAAAATAATTGACAGAATTGTCTGCTTATTTTTGGAATATCAATATCAACTAACTTCGGCATTACGTATGAAAATATTATCACTCCTTTCTTTGGTATTGGTTTTGCTGTCGGGGTGCCAAAGCAAACCTGCAACAGTTGTCACGTCAGATATTAATGGAATTGATTCTTCAGTCAAACCGGAAAACAATTTTTTTATGTATGTGAACCGTATCTGGTACGATACGGCCCAGATACCACCCTCACAGTCAGGTGTGGGAGCCTATATGTTTATGAATTATCCGCAGCGGTTGCGCTTGCAGGGTATCCTGGACAGCGTTTCAAAAGCCAATAATACTCCAGGCAGCATTGAACAGAAGCTGGGTGATTTTTATGCTTCAGGAATGGATACAACCACGATCAACCAACGCAACTTTAATCCCATTAAGCCTTTGCTTGCCAGTATTGACAGTATCAATAATCTTTCTTCGTTGATGAAATTTGTAACAACAGAAGCCAGGGCAAACAATACTTCATTGCTGGCTTTTGGGGTGGGTCCTGATAATAAAAACAGCAACCTGAACATCGCACATATCTATCAGACGGGTATCGGCCTGCCGGAGAGAGATTATTATTTCAAAACGGATGCACCCAGCGTAGCCATTCAGCAGGCTTACCAATTATATCTTGCTAAACTATTTCAACTTACCGGCAGCGACACCACCACGGCATCCAAAGATGCGGACATTGTTTACAATATTGACAAACAACTTGCTGGTTCGCACAGAACGAATATTGAATTACGCGATGTGAATGCCAATTACAATAAGATGTCTGTTTCAACGATGATAAAAAAACAGCCAAATATTGGGTGGCAGCGTGTTTTAGATGATCTGGGGGCAAAAACGGATTCTATTGATGTGGCGCAACCAGCGTACTACGACAAACTGAATGCTGCCCTGAAATCCATTCCCCTCAGCGACTGGAAAATTTACCTGAAGGCTTATACCATCAGTAATTATGCAGACGAATTGAGCCAGCCTTTTGTGGATGCTTCATTTGAATTAAATAAAGTGATTACCGGTCAGGCAAAGCAAAAAAGCCGTGGTGAAAAAATGGCGGCTTCTGTGGATCAGTTATTGGGCGGAGCGTTGGGACAATTATACGTTAAAAAATATTTTACTGAAGATGCAAAAAATCGTGTGCTGGATCTTGTAAATAATTTACAGAAAGCATTGGCCATTAGAATTGATAAGCTGGACTGGATGAGCGACAGCACTAAATTAAAAGCCAAAGAAAAATTGTTTGCGATGACCAAGAAAATAGGCTATCCCGACAAGTGGAGAGATTATGGCAATGTGGTGATCGTAAAAGATAAATATTTAGAAAACATCGTATCTGCTTCTACCAGCAATTATTTGTTTCAACTGGCGAAACTCAATAAACCGGTGGATAGAACCGAGTGGTTTACGTCGCCTTCAACAGTTACAGCCTATAACAATCCAAATGCCAATGAAATTGTTTTTCCGGCAGCTATTTTGCAACCTCCCTATTTTGACAACAATGCCGACGATGCCCTGAACTACGGAGGTATCGGTATGGTAATCGGTCATGAAATTACACACACATTCGACGACCAGGGTGCTCAGTACGATAAAGATGGCAACGTGAAAAGCTGGTGGACAAAAGATGATTACGCCAAATTCAAAGCAAAAACGCAAAAGGTAATTGACCTCTACAATAGTTTCGTGGTGCTGGATACCGTGCACGTTAAAGGCGCTATGACCGTTGGCGAAAATGCAGCAGATGTTGGCGGCGTTTCTATCGCGTATGATGCGTTTAAGCTGACTAAAGAAGGACAAGATACTACCATGATTGGCGGCTATACACCAGATCAGCGGTTCTTTATTTCAGTTGCGCGTATCTGGCGCGTAAAAATGAAAAATGAATTCCTGCGTTTGTGGATCAACAATAATCCACACTCTCCTCCTATGTGGCGTGTAAATGGTCCGCTGATGAACAATCCTCATTTTTATGAGACATTCCATGTGAAGCAGGGCGATTCCATGTATTTACCCGAAGAGAAGAGGATTCATATCTGGTAAATAGCATGTATCTGATTTTGCACTTGCTTATTGAATTCAACATTCATTGCAAGTGCTTTTTCAATTCCGCGGCCGCGAGTTCTATCAGGCCCTTTACCTGCGGCGTTTCGGCCAATCCATTCAACATGCCAAAATCATGAATCACTCCGTTGTATCTAACTGATAAAACCTTTACACCCGCCTGCTCCAATTTTCTTCCGAATGCTTCGCCTTCATCTCTTAAAATGTCATTCTCCGCAACCTGAATAAGGGCAGGTGGTAAATCTTTTAATTCTTCGAGGGAAGCCTGCAAAGGAGAAGCATATTTCTCTTTGCGTTGCGCCGCATCCATCGTGTACCGATCCCAGGACCATTTCATCAGTGGAATGGTAAGAAATCGTTGCCGGCCATATTTTTCATAAGATTCCCCGGTGAACCTGGTATCTGTAGCCGGCCACATTAATATTTGCAATTTAATTAGCGGGCCACCTTTGTCTTTCGCCATCAAACACAGTGCAATGGTCATATTGCCACCTGCACTATTACCCGTGGCAGCCATATTATTTCCATCCACATTGATTTCATCGCCATGTTCTGATACCCATTTTGTTGCCGCGTAAATCTCGTGGATAGCCTGCGGATAATGTGCTTCTGGTGAAAGTGTATAATGAACAAAAACAGCAGCTGTTCCCGACGCCACCACAAGATCTCTTACCAAACGTTTGTGTGTGGGATAGTCACCCAGTACCCAACCGCCACCATGAATGAACATAAAAACGGGAATTTTATTTTTATTCCCCTTGGGCCGTACAATGGTGAGTTTTACTGTATAACCATCCTGACTGATCGTTTTTTCATTTTCGTCAATACCGGATACATCAACATTTACCGAAGCCTGTAGCTTGATCAGCACTTTTCGCGCATCCTGTTCCGACAGGGATTCTGGTGCGGGCCCTTCTGCATTCAGGGGTTTTAAGAAAGCTTTCACCGCCGGTGAGAGATGTGGATCAACTGAGTAATCCGGAACTTCCGGTGCCATAGATATACTATTTTATTTGCCTGCACTTTTGTATTCCTCGTCCGTTACGGCCTGGAGCCAGGTCGCCTGTTCGTCGCCTTTGTAATTGGTAATTGCTATGTCAACCATTCTGATTTTCGCAGAAGCTCCGTGCCAATGTGCCACATTTTCCGGAGCAACTACTACATCGCCTTTTTTTAAAGTACGGACCGGTTTACCTTTTTCCTGATACAAACCTTCCCCTTCGATAATAATTAATATTTGTCCTTTTGGATGGGTGTGCCAAAAACTTCTTGTTCCTGGTTCATAGATCAGACTACCAACTGTAAAGTCATTGTTCTTGTCTCTGGCAACCAGGGGTGATAAAAAAGCATTTCCGGTAAATGCATCGTTCGGCAATTTTTGTCCCGGAGGGAAGATGGATGTGGTATTCATTTTGTTTGATTTTGCTTTTGAGATTTCAATTTTTCAAACGTATTAATAGAGGGAGCCGGCGAGAATATTTCTTAGGGGGAATACAAAAGTATAAACATATTCCGAAAACGGAGAACGCAGGTTTTTTATCATCCAATCAATTAATTCATTCTTATCATTTTTGTTAACAGTCTATTAATTTGGTGGATTTAATTTATCAACCTAATTTGACGCGTTAATTATAAAAACCCGCTTTTATTATAACCAACAGCTGTATGGCAAAAAATACCGTAGAAACAGGAGTACCCAGTAAAACATCCGGCTGGCAGGAATTCTGGTTAAAGGAAGACTGGTGGGCAGTCTGGCTCGGACTCGGTATCGTCATTATAGCATATGTTTTTTATCTCACCGGTTCGAGCATTTCATGGATTGCGGTGTCTCCTTCCAAGTGGTCAAACTTTTCGCAACTGGCCACACAGTTTTCGGCGAATGCAACCAGGTATCTTGCCCTGCTGATTGCTTTCCTCATACTGTTTAGCATTGTCATTTCTTTCATCGGACAAAAACCTAAGGATTTTATTCCTGCCTTTATCTTCGTCTTCATACTTTCAACCATTATCTATTTTGCTGGTAACTGGGATCAGGCCAGTCATTATAATCTTGAACCGCCGTTGGTGGCGCTTGTTGTCGGCCTACTCATTTCAAATGTAATTGGATTACCACGTTGGCTCGATGCAGGATTCAGGGTTGAGTTTTATATTAAACTGGGAATTGTACTATTGGGTGCGACCCTTCCATTCACATTAATTATATGGGCGGGCCCCATAGCTATTTTGCAGGCTTCTATTGTTTCCCTGGTTACATTTTTCGTGATCTTTTTTGTAGCAAGAAAGCTTGGACTGGATCAACGACTCGCAGCTGTATTGGGTGCGGGTGGCGCCGTTTGCGGCGTTTCGGCTTCCATTGCAGTTGCAGGTGCTGTCAGAGCCAAAAAGGAAGATCCACCCATCGCCATAACATTGGTAGTATTATGGGCCATCATTTTCATCTTTGCATTACCCCTTGTTTCAAGGACTCTACATTTGCCAACAGGAGTAGCCGGAGCATGGATCGGCACTTCGGAATTTGCAGATGCTGCGGGATTGGCTGCAGCCCAATCATACGGCGGTTTGGCTGGAGGGCATCTCGGTATTACCGGAACAGCAGATCAGGCCATTGCATCTTATACTCTGATCAAAGTGATCGGAAGGGATATTTGGATTGGTATCTGGGCATTTATTCTCGCATTTATTTCCATTACTGTATGGGAACGCAATGAAACCAATTCAAAAGTTCAGGTCGGACAAATATGGTGGCGGTTTCCAAAATTTGTTATTGGATTTCTTATTGCATCGGTGCTTACCACCCTGATTGTACACGGAAATACGTTGGCCGATTATAATAAGCTGGTAAAACCATCGCTCATTGCGCCCATCACATCGTTGCGGACCTGGGCATTCACATTTAGTTTTCTGAGTATCGGTCTCACAACCCGATTTCGTGAATTGGCTAATGCAGGAGTAAAACCCTTTATTGCTTTTACCGTTGGAGTTATTGTAAATGTAATTTTAGGGTATATTCTTTCAGTGATTGTATTCGGGCATTACTGGTCATCCATCGTAACACATTAATGCATGAAATTTTTCGAAAGAATACAACTGAATAATTCGGCCCCGGTTTGTCGGGACTGTGCACATTTCCAAAATGATCCATCTTATATTGAGAAAACATATCCCGGACTTACAACAATGAGTTCAGGATTTGCATCGGTTAGAGATCAGGACGGTGTTTGTAGTCTTCATCAAATTTATCTTTCTGCAAAAGACAGTTGTCCGCGGTATAAATCTCCGCAACTGGGCGATTTAACTATTTAAAAGCCTTCGCAAATTCCTTTGCGAAATCTTCCAGTTTCGTTTTACCTATTTCTTTGGGCCGGTGTTTTTCATAATCGTCGCGTAATATGCCGGAATGAGTGGCTTCACCCATTTCAACAAAGTTGGCAGCGATCTGTGGAGGCAATCCATTTTGTTCCATACCTTTTTGCATTTGTTCGCTGGTGAAGAGCAGCCATTTTAAATCTGGCTTACCGATAGCTGCTCCCAGAACCGGTACGATTTCGTTGATGGTGCGTTCATCACTTACTATATATCTTACATGCTTTCCGGGAGCCTGTTTTTCAATCTCTTCTGCAGCAACTAAAGCAATATCTCCAGGGTCGACCATTACGAGCAAATCATCTCCACCATAGTTTGCGCCCATAATTCCGGCGGTCTTAATCATGTCGACAAAGCTGTAAAAATTAGTATAAAAGGAGCCTGGCCGAAGATGTGTAACAGATAAGTCTGCTACCTTACTCAACATTTCTTCTACATAGTGTGAGCCAAGAATAAACCCTGTGCCCTTGTCCAAATGTGCACCGTAACTACTAAGATGAACCGCGTGTTTTATGCCCGCATGCTGAAAGGCTTTCACATAATTGCCACCAATCCTTTTATAATATTCCATTGAATCGGGCACAGCAAAGTTTGGCGGAACCATGGTAAACACAGAATCTGCACCGGCAAAAACGGATGAAAGAAAAGCAACGTCTTCCAACGATCCGATAGCCGCTGAAGCTCCCAGCGCTTCAATCTCATTTTTCTTCTCAGGTTTACTGCTGATAACGGTCACCTGATGTCCTCTTTTCAGCAGATCCTTTGTCAATGGTTTTCCAACATGTCCCAATGAGCCTGTTACTATTATTTTCATATACATTTCATTTAAAACCGACTTCCCCAAGATTTTGGGAGTACAGTCGGATAATAAACAGCACGATCCTGATAATTGTTTGAATTTGCCGTTCAATAGTTTTAATAAACCTAATATAACATTATACAATATGTACTGGCAGGTTTTAATCCGGCAAGCCTTAATTTTGCATATCAAAAACGAAGGCTGCCGGTATGATTCCAGTTTAAATAAACCATACGACTGATGTTTGATGAACCTATTTTGACTTCCATAAAAAACTTTTTCCAAATTTCTCAACATATTTATTACAGACGAATCGGTGGCTCGTTTAAATTATCAGTAAGAAAATTTTCTCTTTTTCTCTTTTTGTTTTTAATCTTTGAATCACGGGTCACCAGTCAGGTACTGACACTAAAGGATGCCGTAGGTTCCGCGCTAACCAATTATGGCACGGTAAAAGCAAAAGGGAACTACCTTAAAGCATCCCAGGCCAACGTTAAAGAAGCAACTTCAGAATATTTGCCTAATCTCAATCTTGTCGCCCAACAGGCTTATGGTACAGCTAACGGGCAATTTGGCCCGGTTATCGCGCTGGGTGGTGGCGTAGCCTCATCCGGACCTCCTTTTTTATCGCAAAACTGGAATGCTGCCTTTGGCGGTTTGTATCTGGCAAACGTTAGCTGGGATTTTTTTACGTTCGGAAGAGTGCGCGAGAATGTCCATGTTGCACAGGCAGAAGTGGTTCGTGATGCCAATGATCTGGATCAGGAAAAATTTCAATTGGAAGTCAGGGTATCCGGTGCTTATTTAAGTCTGTTAGCAGCCCAGCGAATCAAACTATCAGAACAGAAAAATCTGGAGCGTGCAGATACTTTGCGGTGGGTGGTTATGAATCGTACAAAAAATGGATTGAATCCAGGCGTGGATTCCTCGCAGGCTAATGCCGAAGTTTCCAATGCCAGGATAGCACTTACCAATGCGATAAACTATGAGGCCGAGCAGGCCAGTGAACTGGCGCAATTGTTAAGTATCCCCTACCAGCAATTCATATTAGACACAGTTTTTATATCGCGCATTCCGGCGTCCTTATATGACCCGGTCACAACTAACAGTGATCAACATCCGATATTAAAATATTATCAAAGTCGCATCAACGTAAGTGTTCAACAGGAAAAATATTTCGATCGCTTTAAATATCCGGTATTCTCACTGATGGGTGTATTGCAAGGGAGAGGAACCGGATTTGATGGTAATTACAGTCAGATTAACCCTGATGCCTTTTCACATAGTTATTCCGACGGAGTGAAAATTTCGAACGGTAATTATCTGTTCGGCGTTGGTGTTACCTGGAATCTGACCAACCCCATCAGGGTACACCAGCGTGTAACAGCGCAGGAATGGACTTCAAAGGGATTACAAAATGAATATGATCTGGTAAGTCAACAGATAAAAACGCAGCTCGCCCTGGCAGATCAAAAAATAAAATTTGCGGTCGATAATTATCACGAAGCACCAATTCAGGTGAAAGCGGCATCCGATGCCTACACACAAAAATCCGTGCTATACAAAAACGGCCTCGCGACCATTTTGGATGTTACACAGGCTTTGTATACACTCAATCGTGCGGAAACAGACAGAGATATTGCCAATAACAATGTGTGGCAGGCTTTATTACTTAAGGCGGCGGCAACCGGTGATTTTGGTTTGTTTGAAAATGAAATCAAATAAAACATGGGATTAATCAGAAGTGCGCTTAGAAGACCGATATCCATACTGGTAATCGTAGTGGGTCTATTTTTTTTCGGGGTAAATGCAGTGCGCAATATCAAGATTGACATTTTTCCCGAACTGAATCTCCCCGTTATTTTTATTTCCAATCCTTATGGCGGATTTACGCCTACACAGATGGAAGCGTTCTTCGGAAAGACTTATGTGAGCCTCTTATTATATGTGTCCGGCGTAAAAACTATTGAAACAAGAAACATACTGGGACTTACACTTATCAAACTTACTTTTTATCCCGGGACGAACATGGCACAGGCAGCAGCTGAAGTTGCCACTTTTGTAAATCGCGCGCAGGCTTCTTTTCCGCCGGGTGCACAGCCACCTTTTATAATACGTTTTGATGCTTCTACCCTCCCCGTTGGACAATTGGTGCTGAGCAGTAAAACGCGATCGAACAATGAACTCATGGATCTCGCGAATGTTTATGTGCGATCGTCATTTACATCCATTCCAGGTCTGGTATCTCCTGCACCTTTCGGAGGCAACGTGAGAACGGTCGTCATAAAAGTCAATCCTGAATTACTTAGAATTCATCACCTGACACCGGATCAGGTGGTAGCAGCATTAAGAGACAACAATCAGGCGACACCGTCTGGAAACGTAAGAATTGGCAATTACAATTATTTCACACCTGCCAATACCACCATTAAAAATATAAAGGACTTTGAGAATATACCCATCTTCAAAGGAGGTGTAGAAAATATTTACATGAAGGATATCGCTGTTGTGGAAGACGGCGCTGATATCACCACGGGTTATGCGCTGGTAAACGGCAAGCGGTCCATCTATCTTCCTGTTACCAAATCTGCTGACGCATCTACCTGGGAAGTTGTACAGAATTTGAAGAAAGCGATACCGCGTTTTCAAAGCCAATTACCTGAAGATGTTCAACTATCCTATGAATTTGATCAGTCCGTATATGTAATCAATGCCGTGAAAAGTCTGATCAGTGAGGGCGCTATCGGCGCGCTACTTACCGGACTCATGGTATTATTGTTTTTGGGTGATGCACGTGGAGCTCTTATTGTAGTGCTAACAATTCCCACTTCTATCATATCCGGAGTATTGTTTCTTTATCTGTGTGGACAAACAATCAATATCATGACGCTGAGCGGACTGGCTCTTGCCATTGGTATTCTTGTAGATGAATCGACGGTGACCATTGAAAACATACACCAGCATCTTGCATTGGGCAAACCAAAAGCCCTTGCTATCTGGGACGCGTGTAAAGAAATTGCCTTCCCGAAATTGCTGATCCTGCTTTGCATACTCGCCGTATTCGCACCTGCTTTTACCATGTCGGGCATTCCCGGTTCTTTATTTCTACCGCTTGCCATGGCGATCGCATTCTCCATGATTACATCTTATTTCCTGGCACAGACGTTCGTTCCCATACTTTCGAACTGGCTGATGAAGGGGCATAAACATGCTTCGTCTATAGATGGCCATATACTTACAGATGAAGAAGAATATGTAGCAATGCATCTTTCACCGGATGAAGAACAGGACACCTGGGATCAGAAAAAGAAATTACTGGAAGGAGATGGAAATGTAAGGCTCACCAGATTTGAAAAATTCAGAAACAGGTTCCTGCGATTCATGGACCGTCTTTTTCCTTTTCAGCGATTCATTGTTGTATGTTATGTGATCATAACCTGCGGACTGGTTATTATTTTATTCAGAACCATTGGGCGCGACGTATTGCCCAAAGTGAATAGCGGCCAGTTTCAGGTAAGGCTACGTGCGCCCGATGGGACCAGGCTGGAAAGAACGGAAGAAAAAACAATTAAAGCCCTTCAGATTCTTGAGGGCATTGTTGGCAAAGAAAATATAGCCGTCACGTCGGCCTTTGTTGGTCAGCATCCAGGACAATTTTCAACCAGTCCTATTTATCTGTTTATGAGTGGCCCGCAGGAAGCCGTTCTTCAGGTTGCCTTAAAAGAGTCATATAAAATAAAACTCGACGATCTGAAAGAAAATTTTCGCAATAAAGTCAGGCAGGCCATGCCCGATGTAAAACTTTCTTTTGAACCCATCGAACTTACCGACAAAGTATTGAGTCAGGGATCGCCTACACCGATAGAAGTCAGAATTACCGGGAAAAATAAAAAGACAGATGAAGAATATGCGAATAAAGTAATTGAAAAACTGAATCAGATTTCTTATTTGCGCGATGTTCAACTGGCACAACCTATTAAATACCCTACAATTGATATTGATATCGACAGAACCCGTGCAGCACAACTGGGCGTTACATTGAATGAAATCTCCCGTTCGCTGGTTGCCGCAACATCTTCCTCAAGATATACGGAGAAAAATTTATGGATAGATCCAAAAACCAATGTCAGTTATGGTGTTCAGGTACAAATACCCGAAAATCAAATGACAAGCATGAATGACATCAATGAAATTCCGGTGCTAAGTAACGAAACCCGGCCTGTGATTGGAGACTTAGCTGACGTCCGGAAAGACACTACGTACGGTGAAAATGACAATTTGGGAGTGCTCCCTTTTTTATCGGTGACAGCAAATATCAACAATAAAGATCTGGGTACGGCTACCAAAGATGTGAAAGAAGCCATGGAATCACTGGGACAATTACCACGTGGACTGGAAATAGAAACCAAGGGAATGACCGAAGTATTAACTGATACGCTTACCAGTCTTCAGTTGGGTTTGATAACAGCCATCGTCGTTATTTTCCTGATGCTGGCGGCTAATTTCCAATCCTTCAAAGTGTCGCTTGTTGTGTTGTCGACACTACCTGCAGTACTCCTGGGATCATTGACGATATTGATGCTTACGGGTTCAACACTCAATCTGCAGTCCTATATGGGAATTATCATGTCAGTTGGTGTTTCCATCGCCAATTCCGTATTATTAATTACGAACGCTGAACATCTGCGCCTTCATACTGGCAATGCGTTGAACAGCGCAAAAGAATCAGCAGCCCTTCGTATGCGACCCATTCTGATGACGAGTGTGGCGATGGTAGTCGGCATGTTGCCCATGGCATCCGGTATGGGCGATGGCGGAGATCAGGCTGCTCCTTTGGGAAGGGCCGTTGTTGGCGGACTGATAGCATCCACATTTGCAGCTTTATTTATATTGCCTCTGGTATTTTCCTGGGTGCAGAATAAATCATCCACATCTTCGGTATCCCTTGATCCCGAAGATAAAGACAGCGTACATTATATTCCTGAACTAAAACATACGGTGAAATAAATTTAATAGTACTAAATCGAGCTAATGAATCAGCATTTAATAATTGTGTCACAATTTGGAAAAAGACTTTTCAATATTCTTTCGATAGGGATATTGATAAGTGGCTGTCATTCTGAAAAGAATACCAAACAAAAAAAATCAGACTCAACTGTTGCAGAAGATCCTGTTACCAATGTTTTTATTTTGAAAAAAGGAAGGTTATCTTCTTCTTTGCAGATTCCTGGTGAACTTATACCCTATCAGCAGGTGGATCTGTATGCCAAAGTAAACAGTTTTGTAAAAAAACTCTATGTGGATGTTGGGTCGGAGGTTAAAGAAGGAGAATTATTAGCTGTGATGGAAGCTCCGGAACTGGGCTCTCAATTGGAAAGTGCGGAATCGGCTATAAAATCGCGTGAAGCAATATATCTGGCCAGCAAGGCTAATTACGATCGACTGGTAGAGACCAGCAAGACTCCGGGCACTATTTCCCCCAATGATCTGGAACAAGCCGTAGCCCGCAAAAATTCAGACTATGCTCAATTGCAGGCTGCACAGTCTGCCCATAAAGAGATTACAGAAACACAAAACTATTTGCAAATAAGGGCACCATTTAATGGTGTTATCACAGCCAGAAATGTAAATCCCGGAGCTTACGTGGGTCCCTCGGGAAAAGGATCTGAACTTCCTCTATTTAATCTGCAGGAACAGAAAAGACTGAGGCTTGTGCTGTCTGTTCCTGAGGCATATACTTCCTATCTGAATCAAAAAAATGCAGTGAGTTTCACTGTAAAATCTCTTCCCAACCAGCCATTTAAAGCGGTCATCAACAGATTATCCGGATCCATCGACAGCAGATTGGGATCGCAACGCGTAGAAATGGATGTGTTTAATAATGATAAAAAGTTACTACCTGGAATGGTTGCCGAAGTAAACCTGCCACTACCCGGATCTGACAGCACTTTTGTAATTCCTAAGTCCGCTGTCATCAACTCAACCGAAAGTGTCTACGTAATCCGTGTTGTCAATAACCAAACCCAACGTGTTGGTGTAAAAACAGGAAGAGAGGCCAATGACTTCATCGAAATTTATGGCGATTTAAAAGAGGGTGATCTGCTACTGATTGCTCCCACGGATGAAATCAAAAACGGGACGGAAGTGAAAAATGTAAAAACAATTACACTTTAATTTATCGGCTCCATTCTCCCGAACGGACCAAACGGTTTTTTTGGATAAATCTTCTCAAAGCAACTATTTGCCCAATTTTCTGGTCAATTAACCTGCTATAAGTTTTTTTTAAAATGCTGAATCTGATTTGCGGGAATCTGCGTATATATATTGAATAAATACTGCAATGGTTTAGCTGACGTACCCTTTAATGAATAGATTAACCATGAACCTTTGTCCTCAAGGCCGCCACAGGCGGCCTTTTTTTATTTTTAAATGACAGTCACACAGCTTATTCAATTCGTGATATATTTAACATAAGCCATTCTATTTTAAGGATATATGCCCTGGCTACGACCCAAAATCAAAAAAAGTTACTATATTTCTTCTCTTTAAACCCTGATAACATGGCCATTTCATGATATTTCTGCAAACTGAGCCGGTTTACGTTGTTTCCATTGAAGAAATTCTTTGGGGCAGCATACTGGTAGCCATCACTATGGCCATTCACGGATTTGGAATGCTTACGGTACTCCGTACAAATTATAATGTCAAGCATCTGCTTCGGGCAAGAAAAAGCATTTTTGCCGGGTTAGTTCCGATCATTTTTGCCAGCGGGATGATTCTTGTAACGCATCTTCTCGAAATATTGATCTGGGGACTGTTTTTTTTGTGGAAAGGTTGTTTTACAAATGGTAGCTTGTCGATCTACTTCGCCCTGAACGAATATACAACCGTTGGAAGCCGATATAGCCTCCCTCTGCAATGGCGCTTACTGGAAGGCATGATATCCATCTCCGGACTGTTGGCTTTTGCCTGGTCCACCGGCGTACTATTCACGCTGGCCAAGGAATTCCAGGATCAATGGATTGATTCTTACAAGCGGCGACGGCAAAAAAAATCCGTCGAATAAAATCTTCTTTTAACTTTTCATTTTACAAGCCCTTGTATTAGAAGGTATCTTCGCAGATAATTTTCTATTTCATGAGATCCGTTAATTTTCATTTGTTATGGGGATTGTGTTTTTTATCCGGAAAACTGTTTTCACAAACTTTTCAGTCAGCGGACCTGATCGGCGTATGGCAATATGGCCCTGATATCAGTATTGCAAAGATTACATTTATGAAGGACAGCATACTGCTAATGAATTCACAGGATGAGAAAAATAAGCTGATTCATTATTCTGTAGATAAAACGGACACTGCAATTATTCTGAAAATGAGACCGATGGATGCCGATAGTGTGGATATGATGTATTTCAAAATAAAAAAAATAGACCAGAACCTGATTCATTTGGAGATATTTAAAATGCAGGTGTTAAACACTGCCACGGGTGAATGGGAAGACCGGCCCAGTCCTCCTGAAACAGTAATGGTTTTAAGAAGAAGAAAAGACGACTACCTGCTAAGAGACAAACGATAAGCTGTAATACAACACATGACGAACGTAAGTGATCTGCATATAGAAGATGAAATCATCCCTCTGTTTGACTCCACCTACAATTTATATTCAGGAAGGTCGCTACGGGATATGCTGGTTGAGCCACTGGGGTCAAAGTCTGAAATGCTATACAGACAGGAGGTGCTGAAAGGATTTATTGCAAACAGAAATATTTTAAAAGAATATTCATTTTCGAGATTCAACCTCTCGGACATCTATGATTTCCTGGAATCTTTTTCAGCGGGGTCTTTTTTGGGTTTACATCTCAGGAGAAAACTTATGTTCTCGGAAAAGGAAAGAAATCAAAAAAGAGGGAAACTGATGATGCTGGTGTTACTCTTTCACAAAATACATTCAACTTATATAAGCAAAATCAATAAGAGTCTTTTCCCGGATGTATACGCTGCCGAGCTTGAAAAGCTCGACCGCTTTTTTATTGACTTCGACCTTGAACATTACGAGGAGATTGTTAAAAAGAAGAAATTAAAAGTCGGACATATTGTTGAGTTGATGAAGATCATAACTGAAAAAGTAACGAACGGACAGGCTGCTTCATTTTGGAAAGCCTGGTTTTCGTTTGAAGCGTATCTTTCAATCAGCGTCGGTATAAACAGGCATGGTTTTGTTTTTCCACATTTTGAAAACGAAACATTCCTAATGGAAGGAATTTACCATCCATTAATAAAAAATCCGGTAAAAAACGATATATCCGCAACGAAAAATGTAATCCTGTTAACGGGTCCCAATATGTCCGGCAAATCCACACTGTTGAAATCAATCAGCTTGTGTGTTTACCTCGGGCACCAGGGATTGGCAGTTCCGGCGAGTAAAGTGATCATGCCCTTCTTTTCTACGATTTCAGTTGCCATTAACCTGACGGATAGTATTGTGAGCGGGTATAGTCACTTTATGTCAGAAATAATTACGCTTAAAAATGTTGTTACAGAAGCTGGCAGAGACGAGCGGTGTTTTGCCGTTTTTGATGAATTATTCAGGGGCACCAATATTGAAGATGCGCTGGAAATAAGTACGGTAACTATTCGCGGACTTATAAAATTCAAACATTCTTTATTTATTATTTCAACCCATCTTCACCAGTTAAAAGAAATAGAGGAAATCAAACATAACCAGGTTACTACAGGTTATATCGAATGTGAAATAAATGGCAATACTCCCGCATTTACTTACAAACTTAAGAATGGATGGTCTGACTTAAAACTGGGCCGGATACTATTTGACAGAGAGGGATTGAACGGCATGCTAAAATAACCTGTTGGTTTGAATTAGTAAATTTGTTCAGGCTAAATAAATTAAACATGGAATGGGATGCGAAACTATATGACAATAAACATGATTTTGTTTCCAAATTTGGTGAGGGAATTTTGTCTTACCTGCAGGCAAAACCCGGAGAAAGCATTTTGGATCTTGGGTGTGGTACCGGAGATCTGACGGAGGAAATATTCCAAACCGGCGCAAAAGTTATCGGTGTTGATAATTCAACGGAAATGATCCGGAGCGCCAAAATAAAATTTCCAGCCATTGATTTTCGACAGGCAGATGCCAGAATTATGCAATTCGATGAAAGGTTTGATGCGATATTTTCAAATGCCGTACTTCACTGGATAAAGGAAAAAGAAATGGTGATCAGGCAAATGCATTTACTTTTGAAAGAAAATGGAAGAATCGTTTTAGAATTCGGCGGTAAGGGTAACATTCAACAAATGCAGGAGGTATTCAGAAACGTATTGAAAAAAAGAGGATTCATAAAAGAATCCAATCTTGATTTCTGGTATTTTCCATCTATTGCGGAATATGCCACCGAACTGGAAAAACAGCATTTCCGTGTAATTCATGCAGAACATTTCGACAGAAATACTCCTTTAAAAGGCGATCAGGGCATGCATGACTGGTTCATGATGTTTGGAGTAAATTTTCTTGCCAATATCCCTTTAAATGACATTGATGGCATTCTTGAAGAAACCGCAAGTATACTTAGACCTACGCACTACAGAGATGGGATCTGGAACGCCGACTACAAGAGAATAAGAATCATTGCGATTAAGGAAAGTTAACGGACAACCTTCTCCCTGAAACCGAATATGAATAAAATTGTCACCAGAGCAGAAAAAGCCAGGGGTATTATCCAAAAGTTCTGCCACTGATAAGGCGAACTGCCATCTTTCATTATACGATTGAAGATTCCTCCTGCTGCAAGGGTTCCCAGACCCTGTCCCACTCCGTAAGATACCAAAACAAAAAGTCCCTGTGCCTGGGCACGAATTTCAGGGGTCGCTTTTTTATCAATATATATTTGCCCTGCTACATACACAAAATCATAACAACAGCCGTGTAATAATATTCCTGTTAAAATCATCCAGTCAATCGCACCCGGTGCCGCGAGTGCGAACAAAGCGTAACGAATAACCCAGGCCAGCATACCAGTCAGCAATACCCATTTGAGTCCAAAGCGTGCAAAAAACCACGGGAGCAGGAGCAAAAAGAAGATTTCAGACATTTGTCCGAATGTCATTTTAAATGCGGGATTGGCAACACGGGCTGACTGAAGGAATACCGGCACATAAGAAAAATAGGCAGCAAATGGAAGGCTGATTAAAAGGAGGCTTATTATAAAAATGATAAAGGATCTGGATTTTAATTTTACAAACGCGTCTATACCAAAAACATCGCGAAATGAAATGCTTTTACGTGATCCGGCCGGAGGAATGAAGGGCAGACTAAAGCTATAAATCCCCATAAGTATCCCACCTATCCCGGAAATTCGCATCGGTAGTGCAGTATCGTCTGCGTGTAATATTTTACTTACTATGATTCCTGCTACAATCCATCCCAGCGTTCCGAACAAACGGATTAGAGGAAATTGTTTTTCCCTGTTATCCAATATATGGAAAGCCGTTGCTGCGGCCAGGTTAACCGTCGGCATATAGCACAACATATGTAATAGCAGAAATCCAAGAAACAGCGGCACAGAGGCAAAACTACCTTCGGCAAAAAAAGGTGCGCAGAAAACAAAAATCCCACTCAGCATATGCATCACACCCAGCAGCTTTTGAACCGGGAAAAAGCGATCTGCGATCATACCAAGAAAAAATGGGGAAACGATGGCCCCCATGGCGCTGGTCATGTATGCGAGGTAGATGACGCTACCCATGCCGTGGCTCTTCATGAAATTACCTCCGGTTGCATACCAGGCACCCCAGATGAAAAACTGCAAAAACATCATGATACTCAGGCGCGTCTTCGGATATCGAAGCATAAACAGTTGGAAGTTATTTCGGCTAAGCGAGAACGGCTTGCTGTACCAGTTGTTTCATATACTGAAGTGAAATTCGGGTTGCATGATCCACTTCTTCCAACCCACCCAACTGATGGTTTTTGAGTACGGGCAGGCAATATTCCGAAGTGAGATATCCTGTATATCCCGTTTGATAAAGTGCTTCGACGAATGCCTGATAATTGATCAGATCACCACTACTAGGCGAAGGGTCCTGTACTATTTCTCCATTTTTTTTCTGACTAAAATTCCAGGCGCCATAATGAGAATGCACAATATGTCCTTTACATTTTTCCACCGCTTCCCGGATATACTCGTCGCTCTGGCGTTCATAAAACAAAGGAGCATCTATACAAAGTTGCACATTGCGACGATCAATTTCCTGCATCATTATAAGTGTGTCCTCATACCCTTTGGTCAATACCGGCGCGTGATTTTGCAAAGCCAGGGTGATACCCATATCAGCGGCCATGCCTGCGACTTCCCGAATTCCTTCCACACAGTGATTCCATCTGCGAAGTTCAGCCGGCCATAATCTCTTATAATAGTTACCTCTTTCAAATTGTCCATAAAGTGCAATGTCTTCTTCATCATCGATTATCCCCGGCCAGGCAGCAAAAACTTTTACCAGATTCACACCCAGGTCTTTTGCCATTTCCAGCACCAGACGCATCATGGCAAAATTGTTTTCCCTTTCCTCCATATGTTTACCCGCGAAATTGGACATGCTTTCAACCGCGCATAATGTGATGCCTTCATCAGCAGCAAGTTTTTTTATCCGATTGCGGTCAGCCTTATTTAGATCGAGAGGAGAAGCAACGGGACGTTTGGTTTCAATAGCCAACGCATCGAATCCAATCTCCCTGGCCTTCCTGATTTGTTGTTCGAGTGTAAGGGCCTGACCTTTGTAAAATAATCCACCGTAGGTTACGGTTAACAGAGCGAATTTCATATAGCAGGTTTTTGCTTATTATTTGTATGTGAATATAATCATTTTTTTACGTCCGCCATTCCATCTGGTTGCCGGCTATCCAGGCTTTTGATAAAAGATATGATATCCGTTTTTTCCTTTGAATTCAAATAAAGACTATCGGAAGGCAGGGTTTGATTTTCCAAATGCATACTCAGGCCGGCTCCTCCGCCCCGGTTGTAAAAATCCAGCACTTGTTCGAGTGTAGTAAAAACTCCATTGTGCATATAGGGTGCTGTCAATGCTGCGTTTCGGATGGTAGGAATTTTAAAAGCGTGTTTGAACGATTCAATTTTCAAAACTTCATAGCGGCCAAGGTCGGGGTCAATTTGATGTCCGGTTACAGACGCGGGTACACCAATTACTTCTGACTCCATTTTTCTAAACCCAGGCGGAAAGACGCCACTAAACAATGGCATGAAATGGCAGGTGGCACATTTCGCTTTTCCCATAAAAAGATTAAATCCGTTCATTTCGCTAACGGTCATCGCATTTCTATTTCCCCGCATATATTCATCAAAACGGCTGTTTAAGAATACAAGACTGCGTATATAAGAGCCAATCGCATTCATAATTTCAAACGTGTCAATGCCGTTTCTGTCTTCATTTGGAAACGCCGATAAAAACAATTTCCTGTACACACTATCTTTCCAGAGTCGTTTTACGGACATCGTCATGGAACCGTGCATTTCTTTCCCGCTTTGCACTACGCTATGCGACTGATCCTCTAATGAGCTCACCCGCATATCGTAAAAAAGAAATGGCTGCAGTGCTGCGTTAATTAAAGTTGGCGTGTTCCTCCCCAACAAATCTGTTTTACCTAAAATCGTGTTTTTTGCCAGGCCATCTGTAAATGCTCTTTCCGGTTGGTGGCAGGACTGACAACTTCTCCTGCCATTGCCGGAAAGAATCGGGTCGGAAAAAAGTTTTCTTCCTAAAACGATTTTCGCAGGTGTAATAAAAGATGAATGGTCGGGCGCAAATGCGTTTACATTGAAAGCATTGGAATCAAAAAGGGTCGCAGCATTCTGATTTAATAGAACGTTGTATTTAAAATGTTGAACCTTTAATTTTTTTTCTCTGTCTGCTATTTCAGTGGAAATGGGGTTGCAATAAGTCGTAATAAATGCCATTCTGTCGAAGTCATTAAAATTCAAATGATTCTTCAAGTATTCTATCGCTTCATCCAATTTTATATTCAGACTGTCCGTTTCGCTATTTTCTACATAAAAATCAAGCACCGCTTGCAGGCCTTCCAGGCTGGCTGCTGACTCCTCTGAACTGTGCAGTGTGAGTGGATTGTCAAAACCTGTAATGCCGAGCGTGATTATGCGAAATATTTCCAGCTTAACGGCTTCGAATACCTGCCATTCCTGCAATTGATTTCCCCTGAAAAAGGATCTGTAATTTTCACATGTTGCCTGCAACAGCCTAAGTTGGACTTTAAGCGCAGGTTTTGTCAAACTATCATACCGGGGGAATAAATACGTTTCAATCACCTGTAAACCAGACGGACTAATAACAACCGTATCTGGCAATTCCACCTCTTCAACAGGCGGACCGTTTACCCTTCCTGCGATTTCCGGTTTAAAGTATTCAGCTGCCCATTCAAACTTTTTATAGGCTTCCCGGGTTGAGAGAAAATGCTGCTGTAACTCAATGTGGTTACTATTGTCACGTGTTAGGTCATTCTGAAGTTCGGTGATATGTTTCGAAAAACTATCGATCTGGTCAAGTACAATTTGGTTGATCGTTCTCCCGGGCGTTGCAGTCCTTTGTCTGCAAAAAACAAAAGTATATCCCAGCATTAATATTAACAGCCCGGATATTAAAATCGATTTCTTCATCAGCCTTGGTTCATTTATAAAAATACTTTATTTAATTTCAACGCGGATTATTCAATTATAATCCTGAGCCATATCATGCAAATATTGAAATCATCGGGTCTGCTGTTAGTAGTTTTTCTTTGCTTCTTTTCGAATACAAGAAGTCAGGGATTTTTGAAAGCTGACAATCAAAGGATCGTCAATGAAAAAGGCGAAAACGTGATACTTCGTGGTATTGGTCTTGGTGGCTGGATGGTGCAGGAGGGTTATATGTTACACCTCAACAATGATGGGCAGCAACATAAAATCAGGGAGCGCATAGAATTAATAATCGGGAAGCAGGAAACACAGGAATTTTATACTGCATGGCTCTCGAATCACACAACCAAATCTGACATCGACTCACTGCATGCATGGGGTTTTAATTCTGTTCGTCTGCCCATGCATTTCAATTTATTTACGTTACCAATAGAAGCTGAACCAGTAGCCGGTAAAAATACATGGAAAACAATAGGCTTTACGTTAACCGACAGTCTTGTTTCCTGGTGCAAGTCAAATAATATGTACGTCTTTCTGGACCTGCACGCAGCACCTGGCGGCCAGGGTAATGATCTGAATATTTCCGACAGAGACCCCTCTACTCCGTCGTTGTGGCAAAGTGAAGCAAATAAGCAAAAGACAATTGCTTTATGGCGAAAATTGGCAGAACGATATTCCAATGAACCCACGGTTGGCGGCTATGACATTTTAAATGAACCGAACTGGGGATTTGAGGATACCCTGAAAGATCGCAACGGGCTTCAGGAAAAGAAGAATATAGCGTTAAAGCAACTTCTCATGGATATCACAAAAACGATTCGTGAGGTTGATAAAAGGCATATCATCATCATAGAAGGAAATGGCTGGGGAAACAATTACAATGGAATACTCGGACCCTGGGATAACAATATGGTTTTAAGTTTCCACAAATACTGGAACAGCAACGATCTGCAATCAATACAGCACATACTCAATTTCAGGGAACAGTACAATATACCCGTTTGGCTTGGTGAAACCGGTGAAAATTCCAATGTCTGGTTCACGGAAGCCATTCAATTATTTGAATCCAACAATATTGGGTGGTCATGGTGGCCATTAAAAAAACTGGGCAACAACAATCCCCTTCAGATAAAATCGAATCCTGACTACGATGCATTAGTTGATTACTGGAATGGAAAGGTTAAAAATCCGCCGTTAAAGAATAATGTATACAGCGCGCTCATGGAACTGGCCCTGAATACAAAATGTGAACGGAATATCGTTCAAAGGGATGTCATTGATGCCATGATCAGACAACCTTTTAGTTATGAATCGAAACCATTTATGCTGAATAATATATCGTCCAATACGGTAATTCCTGCGGTTAACTATGATTTGGGAAGAAATGGTGTGGCTTACTATGACATGGACACAGCGAATTATCGTTTGTCGACGGGAAAAGAAAGTACGGGCAATTCAGGTCATGTTTTCCGCAACGACGGTGTAGATATTTACAGCGATCCTGGTCACCAGGATACTTATTATGTGGGCAGTACAGAAAACGGAGAATGGCTGCAATACACCCTAAACGTTCAGGAGACGGGAAACTATAATGCTGTTTTTTCAGTCTCTTCCAAAACTTCAGATGGCGCGTTGTCTCTAAGCGATGGCAACAAAACGATCGCTCAAAACATCGCAATTCCCAATACGAATGGTTATGAAAACTGGAGCCCGGTAACTTCGGCAAAAATCTACTTTACGCAGGGAATTCATGTACTCAGGGTGCATATCGAAAAAGGTGGCTTTAATTTCAAAAGTGTACAATTTATAAAATAGCAAGTCACTTATTTCGTTCAAATGTGAGAGCTCCCGACGGACATTTTATAATTTGTTCATCGATCCTTTCTGGTGAAGCTCCATTTGGATCAATCCATTTCCTTTCTGAGGGCTTAAAAACCTGTGGAAGTTGCGTCCAGCATCTGGTGGAATGCTGGCAAAACTCAGGCTTCCAGCCAACGTTGATTTCTTCATTGGCATATTTTATTTTCTTTGTTTCGCCGCTCCTGAATACGAAGGTTCTAACTTTTGTGTTTCCTTCCAGAACTTTCGAAATCGGGCAATTTGAAGCTATTTCCTGCAATCTTGTTTTTTGTTCTTCTGTAGTATCTCCCGAAAATATAATATCGCGGTCGATTATATGGGTGGTGATGTCATTTTTTGTCTCCTGATACATATTGGTGTTTACCGATATTTCAGGAATATTCCAGGCCTTTCGATCGATATACATTCTTAATGTGACCAGCGTACAGGAGGCTAGTGCCGAAAGAAGAAGCGTGTGGGGATCCGGACCTGAATCCTTACCTCCCGAAGAAACGGGCTCATCAGAAATAAATTTACCATTTCTCCATTTGATGGTACACTGATATTTTTCGAGACCAATGAAGCCCTGTATGGGCTTTTCAAATTTATAAATCATAACTCGTAATTATTTCAGATTGGTGAAGACCGGAAACAACTTAAAGTTACTAAAATGATTTTTGGCGAATGACGTGCGCGGTTGAATATTCATTACACGGTGAGCCTTTTCAGACAAAGTGTGCCATAACAACTGGCACACTTTGGGTACAGCAATCTACATAGTGGGCATCGGGGCAATTTCTCTTATCTCAATATTTCCTTCATTCGCAATGTGGGGGCATTCCATAACCAACTCCGCAGCCTTCTGCAAACTTTCAGATTTAATAAGCAGGTAACCACCTACAATACCTTCTTTGGGCGATTTTACAGGTTCAGACAGCGTTCCCCGAGATGATACTACCATCCCTCCGGACACCAATGGCAAGCCACCAATCAACTGGCCTTTTTCACCCAATTGCCCCATAAATGCTCCCCAGGCTTGCAATTCAGCTTTGTTTTCTGATTCAGTTTTGGCTGAAGCGGGTTTGCCGCCTCTTAATAACAATAAAAACTCTTTCATGACTTAATTTTTTAGATGATTGAATAATGCCATGACGAGTGAGTGAGATCAAAAGGGACAACAGGGTTCTATTATTTTGAAGTTGCCTTACAGGTTTTATTTCAGTGAATTAAATCTGACTTAAAGAATTTCTCGTAGGTCTTTCAAATAATCACATAATAAAATTGATATGAAACAAAAAAAACTTGTGTTGATCATCCTGGTTGCCATGGCAACCACGATAGGTGGTTTTTTACTCGCGTCGGATCATATTGACGCCCCGGCTGTAAAAAACCAAACGACAGACATTACCGACTTGTATGTTTTTAATGGAGCGGATACCAATAACCTGGTATTTATCGGAAACACACAGGGACTTCTTGCTCCGACTGCTACGGCGGCTGCCGCATTTGATTCGAACACCTTAATCCAGTTCAACATTGACAACAATGGCGATAATGTTGAAGATCTGGTTATTCAGGCTGTTTATGGAAATGGTATGATGAACTTTTATGGCCCGGTGAAACCCTCACTTACCGGGTTACGTGGAAAACTGGAAGGTACCCTCACAACATCAGTTGCCGTTACAGCCTATGGGGCCTCACCAACTATCTCCACAAGCGCCAATGGAATAAAGGTTTTTGCGGGACCTCGCGACGATCCTTTTTTCTTTGATTTAAATCAGTACCATGCCATACTTGCCGGGAAGGCCACCAGCTTCAACAATCCGGGCACGGATGCATTTGCGGGTACGAATGTACTGAGTGTTGTTGTTGAAGTACCCAAAACATTATTGAACAGTACCGGGAAAATTAATGTTTGGATGACCACAAAAAAGAGAGAGCCTTAGATTCTTTTTATATTATAAAATAATTAAATCATTCATCAAGAAATTAATAACATGAAAAAGTATAGAATAATACAAATTTTTTTAAGCGCTGTGATTCTAATGGTTGGAATATCGGCTTGCAGCAAATCGAACAATAATGGTGGTACACCACCAACGCCGACAGTTTATTATGATCAGGCAGATCAGGTTGGCAGACCTGCCATCAATACGGTATTTATTCCCGCAAGTGGAAAAGACAGTTTCAATACGACCATTCCGACAATGATGCCGGGTTTGTTTAGCGGAGATATGAAAACGTCGTTGCTAACATTAAATCCTAATTTCACAACAAATCTTTTGGGATTGACAGCCGACCAGTTCATTGGCGTTGTTTCAACGGATGTACTAAATGCATCGACCTCTGGAATAACAAGTTTTTACAACGGTACTCAGGTATTAACCGGAAGAACATTGAGTGATGATGTAATAGATGTTGAACTCACACTCATTTTTGGAGGCCCTACGGGAGGAGATAATGCCGGTTTGACAAGCGATCATGTAAATGGAAACGACAAACCATTCTTAACTAGTTTTCCTTATGAAGCAAGTCCCTGGTAAGCGACATTACTAAATCAAAGAGGATTAAAAACCCGGAGCAACTTAAAACTGTTCCGGGTTTTTGGTTTTATTACATCTGCTCAAGTTGTTTTTCCAGATCAGCTAAAATCGCCGGACTCAAATCATATTTATTTGATAATGCAGCTTTAAAAAAAGCCTGTGCATTGTAACCTTTTTTCAGGCCCTGCATCATCTTACCCATCCAATAAAGTTCAAGTCCTTCAAGTGGTTTACCAGATACATTTTTTTCGAATGCTGCATAGGCCTCTTCCTTTTTATTGTTTGCATACAAACTCCATGCATACCATGCGTATGTTTGCGGGGTGGCGCGATTTTTCAATTCTCTTTCGGAAATTTCTTCGGCCATGGAGGGATCCCGTAAAATGCCTGTATATAATTCGATCAAATATTTGTTATACATGTTACCATATAATGAATCTGTTGCATGAGAAATGAACGTTTCTGCCCACTTTTTTTCCAGGTTTGCATCTCCCCTGGCTTCTGCCATCTGGGTTAATTTGTAAAATGAGTCCGGAAGTTTGTTTTGCATGTGAACGAAAGAAAAAATCTTTTCTGCAAGAGCGTCATTTTTATCATTGACGAGGGCGATCCATCCGAGACCGGTAATACTGTGAAAATCGGCCCCATTCAAATGAATACACTTCATGTAAAGATCTGCGGCTTGTTTAAGATTTCCCGCGTGAATGCAGAGATCTGCAGCATTAGACAGCGCAACCTGCTCCAGATAGGGGCTGCCATTTTCCAGATTCGCAGCCTCTAGCATAGCGTGGATTGAACTATCCAGTAAGCCCTTTAGATGGTCCATTTTAGAAAGTCTGAAAAAATAACCGTAGTCAGTGGCAGATTTTAATTCATTTAATTTGTTGTTAGCATCAAAATAACGACCCAGTTCAAAATCCACATCGAATGAAGCCGTTAGTAAGTCATATTTTTTTAAACCAATCTGTTTTGCTTTTTCCAAATAAACATCTGCATCACTGAACCGGTGTTGCAATATGGAATAACCCACCAAAGTAAGGTTTGGCTGTGCTTCTTTATAATTATAATCCTGATCCACTTTACGAATCACACTATCAGCAGTTTTTATATCACGGATATCACCAAATAAATGAAAGCGCATAGACAGGAGTCCCGCATATTTAAGCTCACTGACCATGCCCGGGAGATTGGGATTTATGCGACTTTTCCAGAATTGCAGGGTCTTATCATTGGATCTGGCAAATTCCGGAATCTGATAGTTATTTATAAGACTGTCTATAAAATGGGCATTGACGATGGGGGTTGGACTGTGTGTACAGCCCATAGAGATGCTTAGAACGGAAATCCCAAGCAATAGTCGGATATTCATTTTTTCATATACTTACGTAAAAATTCACTATTAAGATTTAATGGCGTTCAAATTCATTATGGTAAAAGAATAAAGATTTATATTTCATATAATTTAGCTGCTTTTATTCTTACTTTATGATAGGATGGCATGATTTCTTTATCGCGACAGCAGGAGCTTCTGCGGCATTGACGGGCCTTGTATTTGTAGGAGTTTCTATCAACCTGAACAAGATCCTGGCAGTCCCTACCCTGCCAAACCGGGCCCTCATATCATTACTTCTGCTCCTCACCATTCTCATCATTTCATTATTGATACTTGTTCCTTCGGAATCTACTGAATCCATAGGGATTGAAATATTCATCGTCGGTTTTATTTCATGGGTTACCGTTTTAAAAGTCGACTACGGCATATTTACAAAAAAGGAGAAACAATATCGAAACGTGTACCTGTTCCATATCGGGCTCAATCAAATAGCAATCCTGCCTTACCTGATATGCGGATTTAATTTGTATAATGGAAATACCTCAGGTTTGTATTGGCTGGTGGTGTCAGTAATAAGTTCATTCATAAAGGCGTCGTTGGACGCATGGGTATTGCTTATTGAAATAAACAGATGATGTGTTGCTACTAATTTCCCTTCCCCGCATTTAGGTCGGTCATCTTCTTTTTTATGTTTTCAAATGTTTCAAAAGGGCCCTTGGTTGCAAACATATTAATGATCCAGGACGGCAATGTGCCCCCAGGATTCAATTCCAGCATATAGTCTACATGAATTGATTTTTTTGACAGGGTAGTAATTTTCCAGTTACCGTGGGTTGACGTTACTTCTACCAAATCTTTTTGTACAGGTGCATAATTTTTTAAATTTACCGCGATCATATTTATCGTGTGCCCGACCGTATCTTCTTTTAGGTCTATGTTTGCGTAGAAATACCGGTTTGTTGCAGGCCATGGAACTTCAAATTCGGAATAATAGATTAGTTTACCAGGGCTGATTTGTTTTATTAATGTCGATTTCTTCGTTGCGTAACTCCATTCATTATAGTGATCCACATCAAGCAATATTTTCTTTAGCTGATCAATAGTTCCCGGAAGGTCCAGTTCAACCCGGATATCATTAAATTGTGAAGAAGCCGCGGGTCGACTGCTTATTCTGATACCGTCTTTTTCTTTCTCTATTGTCCAGTTAGGCTGATCGTACAAATCGAACCGAAAAGGAAATAGCAATAAGAGCAATGAAATTATTTTCAATGGTATAAATTATTATGAGTACAAACTTTCCTTAAAAATCACATTGAAGGGAGAATGGCGGATCGTATTTGATTTGCCGGTAACACTCCACTCTGGCGCCATTTTATTTCACCTTTCTTAAACAGTATCATTGTTGGAACACTTTGAATACCGTAAGCAGCGGCTATTTTAGGGTTTTTATCGATGTCCATTTTCAATATGGTCAGGTCTTCTCCCGTCATTTGTTTAAGTTCTTTTAGTATGGGTGGCATCATTTTACAAGGTCCGCACCATTCCGCAGAGAAATCAACTAAAACAGGTTTTTCTCCTTTTATCAGATCAGAAAATGTTCTCCGTTCATTTTGTGTTTCCATTTGAAGTCTTTTTAAATAAACTTGAAAACAGGGCTCCCATAAGACCAAAATAAAGAATACTATTCATTGGTTTAGAACTGATAAAACACGTGCCGTTTGTACAACCAATAAAATAGTAATACCCATAACCTCCCATACAGCCAAGCAAAATTCCGGCCAATAGCAATTTGTTTCCCTTCAACCAGTTTTTCATATTTTAAATTTAAGCCGTATCGTCTGAAGTATGTTGAGATGAAGCCAGGCGACACCGGCAGGCACAAACGCATTGCTTTTTTATATCTCTGATTTCAAAAGTTACAAAATAAAGTTGGTTTCATAAATGAATTTTGAACGCAATGCTCTTCATTAGCCGTATATCACACGTGATGAAGATCAAATTTGAAAAAACTTGAATTTGTACGAACTTCAAAACTTTAAATATTTCAATTCAGTGCATTTGAAAAAGATAATTATATTTTTTTGTTACCTGACTGCAGCTGTTATTTTATTAGCTGGATTCTCTTTCAAGGTCCCATTAAATAATCACCAAGATATTGAACCGGTTAGTACGGACGCCGGACTTGTATCTGGTTTAAAAGCGGAAACCAATGACGTAATTGCTTATAAGGGCATTCCTTACGCCGCGCCACCCATTGGAAATTTAAGATGGAAGGCTCCCCAGCCAGTAGCAGTCTGGAAGGGAATAAGAAAATGTGAAAGCTTTGGTCCAAGCCCTATGCAATCAAAACCGGTACCTTTCATGGTCTACACCTCAGAATTTCTTATTCCGGAAAAACCAATCAGTGAAGATTGCCTTTATTTAAATATTTGGACAAAGGCCAAAGAAGGCGAAAAAAAACCTGTTTTAGTATGGATATATGGGGGTGCTTTTATGAGCGGGGGAACGGCTGTTCCCATTTATGATGGTGAAGCCATGGCAAAAAAAGGAATCATATTTGTATCTGTCAATTATAGGGTGGGCGTATTTGGATTCCTGGCTCATCCCGAATTGACTAAAGAGTCAGCCGATAAGGCATCAGGCAATTACGGCTTACTCGATCAGATTGCCGCTTTAAAGTGGCTGAAACGCAATATTGCATCATTTGGCGGCGATCCGGATAATATTACCATCGCCGGTCAGTCCGCCGGTTCCATGAGCGTAAACTGTCTTATCGCGTCTCCGCTTGCCAGGAATCTTTTTAATAAAGGAATTTCAGAAAGCGGATCGATGTTCACTAAGTATTCTATGGATCTCCGGGAGGCAGAACAACAGGGTCTACGGGTGGGCGCGGCAGTTCATGCAGGATCGCTGGATAGTCTCCGCAAGGTTCCTGCGGAGGATTTGATAAAAACTGTTTTCCGTTATGCTCCTATTATTGATGGCTATGTTCTGCCAGCATCCGTGTCTGAAATTTTTGCCAAAGGCATAGAAAATCACGTTCCCATTATAACAGGCTGGAACGCTGATGAGAGTTTTCCTGATAGAGCTAAAAACAAAGAAGCTTTTCAGGAAAATGCGAGAAAAAAATATGGTAAGGAGGCCGATTTGTTTTTGAAATACTATCCTGCAGGAACTGATGATGAATGGTCGAGATCCGAAATCAAATTAAGTCGTGATCTGACTTTTGCTGTTTCCGGTTATAAATGGGCGGTAATACAAACTGCCGAATCAAAATCGCCCGTGTACGTTTATTACTTTGCGAGAAAACTACCTGCTACCGGAGAGTATGTCAAATATGGGGCCTTTCATACCGGCGAAGTAGCCTATATCATGGATAACCTCAAATTTCTTTATCGTCCCTGGGAAACTGCCGATTTTCATTTAGCCAGCCAAATGTCGGATTATTGGATAAATTTCATTACCAGCTCAAATCCAAATGGGCCAGGTCTGCCCGAATGGCCGGTATTTAATACAAAAGACTTACCTGCTATGGTGTTTGATAAAAACTCAGGGAAACAACGACTACCGGATGCAGAAGAATTGATTTTCATGTCTGATAGAACTGAAAAATGGTAAAGCCTTGATTTCACAAAGGGATTGATACAAAATCTGCTGCAAAAGCGATTTAATGATCTTTTTTATCATTAGGGATCTCCTGCCTGGACTCATCCCAGTGATTTTTGGCTTTCGCCTGATCGGAACTTCCCCGGTCGTAGTCCCAAAACTTAGCTTCGGGTGAAGAACAATGGAAGCTGTATTCAGTTAAACACTGATCTGTATTGTACAATGTTGATCCGCAAATAATACATTTTAAAGTCGAATGTTTCTTTTCCATTATTTTATTTCCTGCCTATGATTAAGTATATGATGATAATAAAAAACGTTTCTAAAATGAAAATTTAGGTGTGCACTCAATTAACGATTTAAAAGTTAAAATCGTTTACTCCCTGCGCCAGAGAATAGGATTTATTTTGCCAGACAAATCGTCCGGTTGTTTTTTCAGGTAAAATAATATGGATTTTCCATTTGCCGCCTTCAAAGACATATGCGGTTTTAATTTTACCCTGTGGATGAGGAATTTCACCTTGTATATTTTTCAGGGAACCCAAATGTGGCTCAATCTTTACTTTTCGAAATCCTGGCGCATCACTGTCGATTCCCAATATGGTTCTGAAAAACTCGATATTCGGACTTGCCCCCCATGCATGGCAATCAGATCGGGAATTATTAATATCAGACATCTCGGCCCAGGTTGTCATTCCCATTTTTATATTTTCGCGCCATTTACCAAGCCAATTTAAATACTCATTACCTTTCCCGGCTTTTATGTAGGCACTGTGTAAATAATATTTAAAATAAATAGAAGCAGGAGCCAAAGAAGTATCAGATAAAATTTGACTGGCCAATTTATCAGCGTCAACGCTGTCAACAATTCCCGTTAAAATGGCCAGGGCATTTGCATGTTGGGAAAACAAATCCTTCTCAATTCTGTCAGCAAATAACCTGCGGGTATTATCCCAGTATTTAATTATTATAATATGCTTTAGTTCATCCGCATAATGATTGTACAGTTTGGCATAGTCAGCCATACCATAAACAGATTCCAGATCAGCTGCCAACTCATACGCCCACAACAGTTGGAGATCAATCAGTGAAGAGCTTCCATCGTACCCAGTTGGTCCGGTTCCCGAACTCCAGTCTTTGGCGTTCACCCAATCTGTAAACATCCAGTACGGTACGTTTTTTACAGAACCATCAGCGCCTTGATAATTTCTAAAATAATTCAATATGAGTCGCGTGCCTGCGATCTTATTTTTTACGAATGAACTATCTCGTCCGTACATCATATAGTCATGCAACATTCCGATATACCAAAGTGAGAAGGTGGGAATATATTGCGGAGTGAAAGAAGGATGTCGGCTCAATGTAACTCCTTCAGGTCTGCGTGAATTATCCATTTCATTCATGGCATTTTTCAGGAGTCTTTCATCGCCACTATTATAATATGAAATCAAAGCCTGAATCCTGGCATCACCGATATATTGTAACTGCTCATAATAGGGGCAATCCATATAGGTTTCCATGGCACATAACCTCGCGGTTCGCCAACCGATTTCCAATATGCTTCTCAATTCCGGGTTTTCTGATTCCAGACTTGCTTTCATCTGAAATGGATATCCGGTTGCAGTTCCATAAATATCTTCAATCGTGAGCGGCTCGTCTCTTGTAGTTATTCTCAATTGTAAATAACGGTAAGTTCTGAAAGTAAATGGGGTGAATGTCTGATTTCTCTTGCCATTAGAAATAATACTGTCCATACGACCAATAAAGGTTTTTCCATCTGTTTCATTGCGATTGCCTTTGGAAGGATAAGTTGAAAACAGCGATTCAGCATAACTTAATGACAACCCCGAGCCGGTTCCCCCGCTGAAGACTATGGTCGGATAAGCATTGGTTAAAAAAGTCTGATCCAATAAAATAGTAACGATTTTATTTGGGGGTATCGTGATAGATTTTTTAGAAGAATATAAACTTTCCGGTAGGCTGATTCCAGATGACTGTCGCACTTTTACCAAGGATTGCGTTTTTAACTCCATTGAAGGGATAACAGTTGGAACCAATAACCAACTGCTAACTGTTCCATAACCTCCGATTATGTCTTTTGGAATTCCGGGAGAAATCAGTTGTGCGTTTTCCCAATCACTATCGTTATATGACAGCGATTGCCATGCTCCCTGGTCGTACTTCATTTTGATTAACTCGCCAGGACCGGCAACGTAATAAGTACTCGTAACAAAAGGCAGTGGATGGATGGAGCTATCGGCAATGCATTTCCACGTATTGTTTGTATTTAAGATTTGGGCGCTTCCGTCACCCATCAGAATAAAAGCAGTACGCAATGAGATTTGACCTTCAGCTCTCCATTCGCCTTCATTCCATACAAGCGCTGATATAATATTTTCGCCAGCGTGCAAAGAAGAAGAAATATCGAGGGTTTCAAAATTCCAGTGGTCCAGGTCGCCTCGCGCGGGTCCAAGCAAAACCTGGTTTCCATTGATAAAAAGTTTGTATCTGTTATCAGCAGACACATGAATAATAAAAGACTCCGGTTTAGAAGATAAATTCAATGACTTCCGAAACAGGTAAGCACCATAAGCCGTCGCAGATTCTCCGGGAACGCAGATCCAGGAGGCTTTCCAGGTATGGGTTAAAATGGAAGAGTCGAGGTTTTGACCCCGGACAATTGAAAATTTCAACATTATGCCTAAGAGTAAATAAAATAACCGCGCTTTATTCATCGAACTAACTTAAGCAAAAGAAAATATAGGGTTGAATCAACACAATACGTACCAAAGTGTAATACATTAAGAATTTGAAAAATGACAAAATCCCATTTTCAAAAAGCCTCCCCAAAATTAATATTGAATCCTTTAATACCATTCGGTCCAAAGCCAAAGTCAAAACGCAAATTCGTTTGATGTTTTGAATCTACCATTATGCGGAGACCCGGTCCGTAAGATAAATGAAACTCGTCTATCGCGACCTGACTGTACGAATTGGCCACCTGCCCTACCCAAACCAACCTACCACGCCGAAAATATTCCACACTGGAATACGTAATTCAATTTGCGCATCTAACAGCACATTGTCTCTTAAACCACCTTCATAATATCCTCGCATCTGGCTCGCACCTCCCATTTGTGGAAGTTCATAAAAAGGCACCTGTCCGTTCGCGTAACTGGTCGTTATTTGTCCTGCAATAACATTTTTATTAAACGGGTTTAGATATTTTCTTGCGTCAATAGAAAATTTAGAAAAGGCATAAGGCCCCAGACTTCCCGGGTAAAATAATCCAGTTGCAAGAATATACGATCCATGCAATGGATTGTAACGGTTATTACGGGTATCATATGCAGCCGCAATTCCGAATCCAATACTGGTACCACCTTTAAGTCCCAACACACTATCTTCTATCAAAAAACTTCCGCTGTCAGCCTGAATATCGAAATAGTGTGAAACATCAAATGGTATTCCTACATAAAAATTTTTGGCTACCAATCTCAGTGCAGTACCCGCAAATACAAATCGATTAATAACATCCTGCTCGGGGTCATTGGTGATCGTATTTCCGATCTCCCAGATATACTCCGGCTCTTTTTTATAATTCACATAACTGATGAGCACATATTTGTTTTCATCGAATACCAATTGGGTTGCGATCGAGGCATTGATTCTGTGCAACGTCGAAGCTGTAAATACACCCGACAACTTCGAAGCTTTCGAAATGGTGTCTTTTTTCGACAAATCAAATACATTGAATTTCGCCAGTCCGTAAATATTGCCAGCTTCAGGAGAATAGGAATAAATAGGTACAGGTAGAATCTTAAAAAGATGTTCCGCTTTTTTGTTGAATCTGTCAAACCCAGACAAACTGTCTTTTTTTATTTTGGAATTGGGAATGGAATCCTTGACATTGTTCACAGAATTTTGCGCCATGATTTGGTCGCAACAAAATAGCATTCCGAAAAGGATGAGCAATATTCTCAATGTTGGTTATTTATTGAGCGAATAAAGGCGCATGAATTTAGCCCGTTTTTCTGAATATGTTTGAAATGTGCTGACCTGTTTTTTAGTTGCAGCACCACTTGCCAATCATGAGCTATTGATGTATATCTTTACCTGCCATCAAACAAACTCATGCTCATTTTCGCTTTAATCATATTAATTTCTATAACGGCGATTTATCTATTTATGCACACCGCACGTTTTGGCGCCCCACCTGCCGGACAGCGACTAAGAAAAATTCGACATTCTCTAAATTATCAGAACGGTCAGTTTCAGAACCTCAGTGATACTCCTATGCTTAGTGAAGACGGTAGCTATTTCAAAGTTCTTAAAGAATTTTTATTTGATAAGACAAAAAATAAAAAACCTTCCTTGACACTTCCCTCTGTAAAAACTAACCTTCTCAACCTGGAACCCTATAAAAATGTTTTGGTATGGTTTGGTCATTCTTCCTATTTTATGCAGATTGATGGCAAGACAATCCTCGTTGATCCCGTTTTTAGCGGGAATGCCTCTCCCCTTCGGTTTACTACCAAAAGTTTCAAGGGATCAGATATTTATACAACGGATGACTTCCCAACTATTGATTATTTATTTATCACCCACGATCATTGGGATCACCTTGATTATAAAACCGTTTTGCGTCTAAAGTCAAAAATCAGAAAAATAATAACCGGTCTTGGTGTAGCTGCACATCTTCAATCATGGGGTTACGATATCAATATCATTGAAGAAAAAGACTGGAATGAAAAAGTGTTCCTGGATGAAGGTTTTACCGTAAATACCGTTCCGGCCAGACATTTTTCCGGTCGGGGATTCAAAAGAAACGGAAGTTTATGGATGTCTTTTATTTTGTCGACCCCCTCCAAAAGAATTTTTATTGGTGGTGATTCAGGATACGACACACATTTCAAAATAGCAGGGGACAAATTCGGTCCATTCGATCTGGCTATATTAGAAGACGGACAATATGACAAGAACTGGAGATACATTCACATGACGCCCGAAGAAACGGTGCAGGCTTCAGTGGATCTTCGGGCCAAAAAATTATTACCCGTTCATTGGTCAAAGTTCTCACTATCCGTCCATGCATGGAATGATCCCATCATTCGAATAAAAAAAGAAGCAGACCAACGAAATGTAGATCTCCTGCATCCCATGATCGGACAAAAAGTCGATCTGGATACGGAACAAGTATTTGACTTATGGTGGGAAAGGATTTCTTAATTTTATTGTCTTGTGGTATAACGGGGTTTTGTCTGAGCCGAATCTTACTTCGTCAAATTTTGATTTTATGAATAAACTATTTTTAATGAGTCGCTGCCTGTTGGTTTTCATTTGTTGCCTTTCCATAAACAAAAACGTTTCTGGGAATTCTATTTATCACTCACCCCATTTCGAATCACCGCTTGAAGGTCGGTGGGACCTTACGTTGGTGAACGATGGAAAAACTTCGCCTGCCTGGCTGGAGGTTCATCATTCTGGATTAAGCACACTGGTTGGTCAATATGTAGCAGCAGGTGGCAGCGCCAGACCGATTTCAAAAGTAAATTTTGATGGCACGAAATTGAATTTCGCCATCCCGCCTCAATGGGATCGCTCACCCAATGATCTAATATTCGAAGCAGTTTTTCAGGGAGATAGCTTATCAGGAACAGTCATTGAATCCAATGGTAAAAAATTTACTTTAATTGGCAAGCGCGCGCCTGGCCTCAGGAGACAATCCGATCCGGTGTGGGGAGAAGAAGTCAAATTATTTGACGGTACTGATCTTAAAGGATGGCACACAAACGGCCCGAATCAATGGAAGGTCGAAGATGGTATTATGAGGAGCCCGGCTTCTGGCTCAAATATTATGACAGATCAGCTTTTCAATGATTTTAAACTACATATAGAATTCCGCTATCCAAAAGGAAGTAACAGCGGTGTATACCTGCGCGGACGGTACGAAATACAGATAGTCGATAGCAAAGGAATGGAACCTTCCAGAGATCTTCTGGGAGCGATTTATGGATTTCTTGTTCCTACTGATATGATGGCTAAAGATGCCGGCGAATGGCAATCTTACGATGTTACGCTGGTTGGCAGACTCGTTAGCCTGGCAGTAAATGGCAAAACAGTTATATGTAACCAGGTAATTCCTGGCATAACCGGCGGAGCGCTGGATAGTAATGAAGGTGAACCTGGGCCAATTATGATTCAGGGAGATCACGGAGCTATCGATTTCAGAAATATTATCATCACCCCCGCTAAATAGAACTAAATCTGGTATGTGCGTGTGGGAGTAAAACGAATTCTTCAACATACTCCCACACGCTAACACTCCCACACTTGATTTACATCAAGCTCACAGTACTTTAAAGCTACATTATTGCGCTTGATCAATGCCGTTAGTAAATGAGTACCACAAAACATTATTGAAAATTATTACAATTCAGCAATATCAATTTTCATCCTCTCTTTTATCAACTTTGTCAATTATAATAGTCATTTGGTCCTTTTAAAGGAATGTTGGCAATTCAACTGAAACGAATGTAGATTTTCTCACAGATCTGAATTAAGATAGTAAGTTGTTGAAACTCCAGGCGTCCATAAAAAATTATATTGAAATCAAATCTATCTACAACGCATTTAGTCACAGGTAAATCGGTTGTGTATCCCCGTCAGTCCAAAAATGGGAACGCGCTGCTTCGGCTGATTATAGGAACATGAATCATTTTTAGATATTCTTGTATTAATCTCCCTATTGATTAGATATTATCACGAGTTACATGCATTCCATTGAAAATATACAAAGTGCAGCTGTCATTTTAAGTTCACGTTAATGCATCGTTAACATCAATACATTTGGCTGTTTTATAAAAACAACCAGTTATGAATAAATCATTCCCACTTTTTGGTGGATCAGACAAGCTGCTGTCTGTCACACTCCACAAATTTCTGATTGGCAGTTCCCGGTACAGTTCTCAACTAATCGTTTCATAGTCGGCAATTTCTCCATTTACAGATGACAATGCTGCATTTTATACAATCATTTAATTAAGGGTCATGAATCATTTTTACAAACAGTTCCTGCAAATTATTTTAGGTGCGATTCTCATGTTGGCTGGCAAACAATCGAATGCCCAAACTCCAAAGATTTTGGGACAAAAAGCACACGTTGCACAAATCCAGACGACACCAAGAAGCTTTTCCCCCCTTCAATCGCAACACACAGCATTCCAAACGCAAACCACGCAGATTGGAACAAAAGATGTACGACCCGGAAAAATTCTGATCAAATTGAAAGCGGGTACGTCCTTCGATAATTTGCAGAGGAGACTGCCTATGCTCTCTGCAAACAGAAATTCGGAAACATTCCAGACAGGCATTACTCATCTGGATATGGTCGCCCGTCAGTTTAAAGCAACCAAGATGACTCGAGTATTTCCGAATGCAGGTCGTATGGAGGCAAAACAGAAGAGATATGGGTTGGATAGATGGTTTTCCATACAGGTTGACAATACCACTGAAATCTCCTCTGCCGTAAATTCTTTCAAGTCGGTTTCTGAAATTGAAACTGCTCAACCGGCCTACGTAATTAAAGCGATTCAAAGCCCTATAATAAAAATTACAGGTTCTCCAAAATCAAAACCATTGGATGCCTCGAATTACGTCTCTCCTGTGAACGATCCGTATTACTATCTGCAATGGAATTATCATAACACCGGGCAGGAAGGTGGCTATTCTGGTGCGGACGTAGATTTGGAAGCGGCCTGGAAAATAAATGCCGGTAAGCCTAACGTAATTGTGGACGTAGTAGATGAAGGTGTTGACTACAAGCATGAGGATCTTGCTGCCAATATGTGGGTGAATTTAGCAGAGCTGAATGGTCAGCCTGGCGTCGATGATGATGGGAATGGTTATGTAGATGACATTTATGGCTACAATTTTGGTGATAATTCAAGCACCATTTCTCCCGGGGATCACGGATCACATACATCAGGAACAATTGCCGCTGTAAATAATAATGGAATCGGTGTGAGTGGGATCGCAGGCGGTACGGGTAATGGAGATGGAGTTCGGATCATGTCGAGCGAAATCTTTGGTACGAATGGTGCAGATGGTGCGGGTACAGCCGCGGCCATAGTATATGGTGCAAATAACGGAGCCGTTATTTCACAAAACTCATGGGGTTACACTGTTGCTGGCGTATATGATCAGGCTGTTCTCGATGCAATAGACTATTTTACTAAGGAAGCGGGGCGCGATGTGAATGGCAATCAGACGGGCCCGATGAACGGTGGTGTCGTGATATTTGCAGCTGGAAATGATAACCAGAACGATCTTTTCTATCCTGGTTATTATCCTTCCTGTATTGCTGTGGGAGCTACCAGCGTATTCGACAATAAATCTTCTTATTCAAATTTTGGAGACTGGGTGGATATTTCTGCCCCCGGTGGCGATGATGATGTTGACGGGAGCAGTCATCAAATGATTGCAAGCACCATTGCCAATAATGGGTATGGTTATATGGAAGGCACTTCCATGGCAACACCCCACGTATCTGGCGTTGCAGCGCTGATTGTTTCACAGTTCGGAAAAATGGGATTTACAAATGATGATCTAAAAAACAGGCTATTCCATTCCGTGAGACCATTTATTGCGATGGATCCTCAGTATAATGGCTTGATGGGCGTTGGTGCATTGGATGCCGGTAAAGCTTTACAAACAGACAAAGGGATTCCCCCCGCCACCATTACCGACCTTTCTGGAAAAAGTAACGCGCAAAATAGTATTGATTTAAGTTGGACGGCACCCTCGGATCAGGACAATGGTAACGCAGATAATTATATTGTTTATTATTCAACTTCGCCATTCGACAGTACCCAAAAAAATAATGTCTCAAAATTATATATCAAAAAGGCCCTTCCGGCCGGATCTCCGGAAACTTTCAATATCGGTGGATTAATCCCAACAACAAGTTATTATATTAGTGTAAGCGCAAAAGATCTCTGGGCAAACGAAAGTGCACTTTCAAATCAAATCAGAGTAACAACCCTTGATGGACCAATAGTTAGTCTGCCAACCGACACATTATTGATGAATATTAATGTGGTGGCCAGTCCGACGAAATCCACTTCATTTAAACTCACCAATAAGGGAACCGGTCCGATGAACTGGACTGGTGACGCCATTCCGGTTTCTTCTTCCTGGGCAAGGCAGGATGGTGGTTTCAATGATACGCTGCGTCTTGTAGATCAGGACTATACTTATTATTTTATCGGTGATGACCAACGGGTTGATTTTTCCGCAGCCACAAGGTTTGATGTGACGAAAAAACCATTTAATCTTACCCATGTAGGTACTGTTTTCCAAACCTCAGGTGTGAACGCGCCGATAACGATTTATATATACAAAGGTGGCAGTGATCCTTCACAAGGTGTTTTGCTTCTAAAGCAAACTTTAACAGGTCCAATAAGTGACTATTCATTCACACCAACCAAACTGAACGGCAGTTTCTTATTTAAACCGGGAGATTGGTTCTGGATAGTTTATCAATATGATCCTTTATACGGATATACGCAGGGAGCAGAATATGGCGCACCAGATTCACTCGCAAATGATTTCTATGTGAGCAGCGATAAAGGTAAAACCTGGGCTACGCTTACGAGTATTCTGGGGCCTACAAGATTCTTTATGTATGCGCTCAGCAACGAAGGATATCCGGGTTCACTAATCAGTCTGCAACCCAATAGTGGAAATTTATCTGGCCTTGCTTCTGCCCCTGTTACTGTTACGGGAAATGCTTCAACAATTCGAAATGGAGTGTATAATTATAATCTCCAGATTACTTCGAATGACTTGAACAATCCGATGACAGGTGTTCCGATGATTGTAACCGTGACGGGCCAGAAAGGAACCCTCACTTCCAAAGTGGGTATTCTGGATTGTAGTACAGTATTTATTGGTAAAGACGGAGAGTCTACAATTATGTTATATAACGCCGGGCTATCAACATTGAATAAAATTAAATTCAGTTCCAACAACAGCAAATTTACCCTTGTCTCCATGCCGGATAGTCTGAACCCGGGAGATTCAGCCCAACTAACCATAAAGTTCACACCCACTGTAACAGGACTTCAACAGGCGAAAATTTCAATAACAACGGGTGACGGATCATTGAGCCTTTCAGGAACAGGCGTCGGTGTCAATCCTCCTGTGATGACTTTAAAAGCTGTTCCAATACAGATCGTTGCCAAGGTAGACTCCATTGGGAAAAATACTTTTATAATTTCCAATAAAACAGGAAAATATCCGCTTAGTTATTCCATGCCTGAAATTGCCGCAGTTAATAAAATGAAATTGAAGGCAAAAACGGCCAAAGGAAATGATGCAACCATGGATTATGCGTGGATTGACAGCAATGAGCCTGATGGTCCCATTTATAGTTGGGATGATATTTCAACAACCGGAACAGACATAACCGGTAAACTGGCGGCTGACATCAAAACTTCAACACTGGAACCGCTGGGTTTCAAAATGAAATTTTATGGTGATACGATCAACCAGGTTTACGTGAATAGTTTCGGATCGGTATCTCTGAATTATCCGGGTGCAATGAATGTGGTCAGTTATACACTGCCGATTCCGGGAGATGGGATAAATGGTATGATCGCAGGACTGTTTGTGGAATATATGTTCCCGGTAGTTAATTCAAACGAACACGTTTTCATAAAATCTTTGCCTGGTAAATTCATTGTTCAGTACAATGACCTGGAATATTTCGGAGGCAATGAGTTTAGTGGAGGATCATTCAGCTACGGAAAAGCAACTTTCCAAATCGTTCTATACAGCAATGGAAAGATCGAAATGAATTATAAAACTGTAAATAATACCTGGGCGACTGAAGGATTTGGGCTGATAGGCTTGGAAAGTCAAGACGAAACGAAAGGGATCAACGTTGCAGCATATGATGTTACGCCAGCGCCTTTCGTTGTTGCAGATAACACAACGCTCTGGTTCGTACCATCTGCGCCTAAATTCATTACTTCCATTTTCCCAACCAGCGGTGCAGTTGCTGTAGGAGATAGCATTAAGATCACAGTAAGCGCTTCAGCAGCTGGCTTGGTAGATAGCGTATATAACTCTTCTATTGCACTGACCACAAACGACCCTTTACAGGAAAAAGTGGATCTGCCGGTAATCTTTACCGTTACAGGTATTCAGGGTTTAATGCAAAAAACCGATACGCTTGCATTTGGCAGCATCTACAAGAATTCAACATCAAAAATAGATGCGGTATTCCTGAACGCAGGAACCAAACCGGTAAATTTAATTTCTACATCTTTCAGCAATGCGGCATATACTACCGACCAGGGACCGGTAACTGTACCTGCGTTCTCGGAATTACATATCCCGGTGACTTTTGCGCCAACTGCAGAAACCAATTATCCAGGTGTATTAACCGTCACAACGGATGATTCAGCAAAGAAGATATTTACAGTTGTGTTATCAGGGGCCGGAAAGGCAGCTGGTAAATTGACATATAAACTAACCGGAGGCCAGGTAAATTCTCTAAATCCAGGGCAAACACTTCCGGCAACACTTACCGTAACAAATCATGGAGACGGCGATTTGAATATAATGATTGAGCATCCACAGTGGCTGGTGATGAATCAACCTGGTCAGGGAGTCGGAAACGGATTAGATTCTGCGAATACATACAGTCTTCATAAATCGATCGATAGCAGCACTGCTTCCTATAACTGGATTGAACTGGCCAATGGTTTGGGCACCGCTTCCATACTTCAACCTCAGGGTATAGGCAGTCAACAAATAAAACTACCTTTTGCTTTTCCGTATTATGGCAAAACGTACAATTCCCTGTATATCGACTGGCTTGGAAATATAACGCTGAATTACGAAAAGCCCGTTAATCAAATAGCCCCTACTGTTCCTTCTCCACTTGCACCGAATGGGGTAATTGCAACCACAAACTATCCGTTAACACAAAGCTATGATTATGTAAATAGTAAATACATCGGACAGATTTACTACTATACCGATAATGAAAAAATGATCGTAGAGTTTTATAATATGTATGGTGGTAATTATTTCGATGACGGCTTTGTCACATTCGAAACCATTATTTATAAGGACGGACGTATCAAAATGTTATATCAGTCCGGCGAAACGGAAGCAAATTTCACCCAGAATTTCCTGGTTGGAATTGAAAATGAAGATGGAACCGATGGAACGTTGGCATATAATCAAACGCTTTGGTACAAAAATCGGGGCGCAATGGAATTTGTTCCTTCCATTCCATATACATTGAAACCTGGTAAATCAGTAGTGATTCCTGCAAGCTGGACGACAACCAGTATGACGAATGGTGTGTTTAAAGATTACATCACCATAAGTTCAAATGATCCACTTCTTTCTTCAGTGCATATTCCGCTTGAATTGGATATGAACGGGCCAAGTAGCGTAAAAACAAGTGATGTAGTCGCATTCGGTAAAGTTGTCGCCTATACTTCACCGGCCAATATTCAGAATACATATCATCAACCCGTGCTGATTAAGAACAATGGCCTTCAAACGATTACTATTCAAAATATAGATTTTTCAAATAATTCAGCATTTACACTGGATGAAATAACCAATTATCAAATACAGTTCCCTATTACGCTGGCACCAGGAGACGAACTTAAATATCATATCACGTTTACACCAATTCCTTCGATGAATACAGTGAATGAATTTGTGAATGTAAGTTCCGACTATCCAACAGCCATTAGCATTCCTATTAGTGCAACGGTAATTCAGCCCCCAGTGGTGACTACAGATTCAACGGCCATACATATGACCATTGAACAGTCCGATTCTGCCAAACGTTATGTGCAATTAGGAAACACGGGATTGGGCGGTCTTGATTATAATCTGAGTATTCAATATCACAGACCGGGCATTTCGTATAACAGTAGCAAACCTGCAATACCAATTAAGAAAACCGGAACTAAACCGACTGCCTATACTTTATACGGCAGCGGACAGAAAATTCAACTGATGGGAAATGGAAATTCGGCTCAGGATATTCCTCCTGGTGGTTTCGCAGATTCCATTTTAGCTTATGAACCTGCGAATGGAAATCAATATGTAGATTATTTGGGAACAGGTGTAGATGAACCGACGATCATGGCTGTAAGTCGTTTCAACGGTGGCACGAAAGGATTTTATCTTTCTCATGTAGCCGACTTATACCGGACCGACAATATGATTCCGGCTACGATCAAATTTAGAATCAGACTGGGTTCTAATGTCAACAATTCCACGGTGATCTATGAACAGTCAGTCGATATTCAGCCTGATACTTCGGGTACCGGTACTTACTTAATTGTGAAACTGGATTCTAATATATTGATTAATGCATATGAAGATTTCTGGATTGAGTGGGACTATGCTTCAGGCATGCGGTTCCCTCAGGGTTTTCAGTATGTTACTACAGATCAACAAAAAACTCAAACCTTCTATACCAAAGTATATGAGTCTGACGCATTCCAGGAAATTCCGGTCATAGGAGATTTATATATGGCTGCATATGCACAAACAGATAGCAGTGGAGGATGGCTGGCATTGAGTCCGGATAAAGGTTCTGTCGGAATAAATCAAAATCAGAAGTTAACGTTTACAGCACATGGTCCGAAGGCAACACCTCCTGACCAGTCTGCAGATGTAATTATTAACTCCAACGATCCGGCAACTCCGCAATCCAAAGTGAGTGTCTACCTGCATATTGATCAGGCTCCAGTTCTTACGAACCATGATACACTGAAAGTTCAGGAAGCAGATACTTTGAATACTCCGATTCCGGTAATGGATGATGCTGCCGGCAAGATTGTAGTCAGGCTGCTTACAAAAAATAATAAGGCTTCCATCCGTAACTCGGATACAGCAAACTATTTTATTTATCGTCCCGACTATAATGACGCGGGTGTGCATCTATTTGCAATAAGTTTGACTGATGTCAATGGCAATAAACGCAACGACACATTAATTGTGCTTGTTTTAAATACCGATCGGGCGCCTGTTGTCGTCCATCATCTTACTGATCGCACCATTTCACTTAACGGTCCGGCACTGAATATGCCACTCTCCCAGGTGTTCATGGATCCCGATGGAGATTCATTAACTTATGGTTTTACGGGAGAACCAAATGCTCTGGTAAAAGTATTTGTTGATCCAACAGGAGTGTTTAGCGTTATTCCGATGGATACCGGCCGTATCAACCTGCCATTTATTGCAACAGATATTTATGGAGAAAGTGGATATGATACGCTTCATTTAAAAATCAGAAACAATACGCCTCCGGTTGCCATTGAAATTCCAGATGTAGTAATGGATAAAGGCACGATGCGTATACTTGACCTGGGTAAATATTTCTCAGATGCAGATGGCGACAAGCTTACTTATACAGCAGCCCTTGACAGTATTGGGTCTGCCAGCTTGGAAGTCGAAGGTTCTAATCTGAATATCTTTGGTCTGAAACCTGGTCTTATTCTGGTAACGGTTACCGCCAACGATGGTGCCGGAGGAACGGTAAACAGAAGTTTCATTTTAATTGTACTTGATAGTAAAGGTGCATCGGATGACCCATATCACATAAGGATTACTCCGAATCCCGTCCGCAATACGGCGCACATTTACTTCCAGTTGAGTAACGAGAAAAAAGTAAAAATTGAATTAGTGGGTATGGATGGAAAATTGAGAGCCATAGTATTTAATGGTATCCGCCAGGCGGGTTATCAATATATTGTGTACAATTTCTCTTTCCTGCAGACCGGGACATATACTTTGAAATTTACAATAAACGGAGAGGTCACCGCTGTTCAGTTTTTGAAATTGTAAATGATTCGAAAATCGAATTAAAAAGTCCTCCGGCCTCACCGGAGGACTTTTATTAAATTAACCCTTATAGGAATTTTTGTAAGTTGTGTTTCCATGCAAAGCTTCTTACTGGATGATTGGAATTAATAGTAGGAAAATAAAAATTTGTACTTTGTAAATTATGTTTCGAACCCTTGGTTTTAAAATTTGGGTATTAATGGATAAGAATTTGAACTGCTTATGTTGAAATGCATTGTCGTGGGTGATCAATCGCCTGAAATCCAGCTATTGAAGAATTATATAAAAAAAATTCCATTTCTTACTTTAGCCGGCACTTATTCCGATTCCAAAGAAGCATTGAACGCATTGGAAAATAATCGGACTGATTTGGTTTTTCTGGATATTGGAAAATCTCTTCAGACGAAGAGCTATGCCATTGCTGCATTTCAGCACCGTGCGATGGTCATTCTAATTTCATCAAACAGAAAACTTGCTTTGGACGGATTTGAACATGGGGTTGTGGACTTTATAATGAAGCCGATACTTTTCGACCGGTTCCGTGTCGCCGCTGAAAAAGCATATAAATTGAAATCTCCTCCTTCACTTAGCAAATCTCCATCTCAAATAATGCCACTTAAAGGTGGATATATTTTTATTAAAGAATCAACCCGGCTCCTGCGTGTTGAACTAGATGACATCTTTTATGTGATGGGACTTAAAAATTATGTTTCCATCCTGACAAAAACCCAGAGAATTGTGAGCCTTCAAACGATGAAACAAATGGAGGAGTTATTACCCCGTCACAGGTTTGTACGGGTCCATCGATCTTATTTTGTGGCAGTCGATAAAATAATCAGCGTAGAAAAACAACAAATCCAGGTTAAGGACAAGCTCATTCCCATCGGTAATGCATATCTATCTTTATTTATGATGAGACTTTTGAAAAATAGTCATACGTAATTGCATTGATTTAAAAGCCGTTTAACAGTAAAACGTTCAAAATAGAATGTTCTCGGTTCAAATAACCGAATTTTACCTCCAATTAACTATTTATGAAAAAAACACTCATTACTTCCGTAATTCTGATTATTGCAGCTGCAGGTTATTCGCAACATTTATCTTTCAATGCATTTGGCGGATACGAATTCAGGGATAAAATTAATTTTGGTAATGCCTACGCCTATATAAACGGTGGTGGGTACTGGGGGGCTTCGTTGGAAGGAGTAAATGCCCAGGGTACAGCCGTGGAATTGCTTTACCAATATCAAAGTACCAATATCCCCATTTATACTTATCCTGGAAATGTTCAACAAAATGCCGGTAAAGACGGCGCTGTTGTTTCTTATCTTTTATTGAATTTTGAACAGTATATGCTTAATAACCCCAAAATTCAACCTTATGGTGGAATAGGATTGGGAGCTGCTTTTTATAAAGGCGATTATCCGGGTTCATCATCCGAGACAAAATTTGCATGGGACCTGAAAGCAGGTATAAAATTCAAAGCAAGTCAGTCTTTCGGAATTAAAATTGGCGCCCAGTTACTGGGCAGTGCGCAGGCAACCGGAACAGCATTTTATTCTCCGGGATTTGGCTATCCTCCTTACGCATATACCACCTATGCTACCATTCTTCAGTTTGGTTTTACAGGAGGACTTGTATTTGATTTCGGCGGCCATTAGTCACGTAGTTTGTATCAGGTATTAAAAGAAATGTCATTGGGATATTTATTTTTTTGGGACTCTCTAAAATGTGTAATTTTAGAGAGTCTTTTTTTTTGATAATAGGATATCGTTCAGTTCTTATGAAATCAATTGGGAAGTATTCAACCGTCGATGAATATATAAATTTACATCCGGCCCCGATAAAAGCAGGTTTGGCATTAATTAGAAAAACCATAAAAACAGCAGCGCCTGGAGCAGAAGAATTGATCAGCTACCACATGCCGGCATACAAGTTAAATGGTATGCTGGCTTTTTTTTCTGCAACAAAAACACATTATGGTTTTTACCCTACCGCAGGTCCCGTGGTTGCTTTTAGCGAGAAATTAAAATCTTACGAGACTTCCAAGGGAACTATAAGATTCCCTTTCAACAAACCATTGCCGGTAAAATTGATCTCAGCAATTATAAAATGGAAAGTAAAAGATAATCTTTCAGACCTAACCCCAAATTCAAAACGCAGGTCCCCCGGACATTCAGTTTAATCTCATAATAATTTTTTGAAAAACGGATACAGTTCTTTTGCCAAAATTGCGTGATCTTCAACATTAGGATGCCCTCCACATCCCCTCGCCTGCATGGGAACAAAGAAGAACAGGGCAACTGGTTTGTCTGCCGGATACGTTGAGTCTGTTTTAGTTTTCACAGCACTTAGACAATGCTGTAACAATAATCTTCGTTCACCGTTAATCATCGGACTACTCAATAAAGCAATCCTGGCGTTCGGATATTTTGATTTCACTAATTGAACAAATTTGATATAATGACTTACAAACAGTGCGCTGTCAAATGGTAATCGTGGATTTATGTGATCGCCGTCACTGAAATCATTCGTGCCGAGCGCAATACTTACAATTCGTGGATGATATATTTTAAAATCCCACAGTCGTTGACCATTAAACTCAAAATCAGTCTTCTCGTATACCTGGGGCATCGTAGGACCGGAACTATTCCAATTACGATAAATACCAATTCCACTAACACTGCTTAATATATAATTTACGTTCAGATCACGCGCAACTCGCGGCCCGTATGCATAATATGCGTTGTGCTGGTCATGATACGCTCCCGCACCACAGGGAATTTCTGAAGGATCGGCTGCGGCACCACAGGTAATGCTATTACCGATAAATTCTATCAATGGCAGGTCCGCAACTTTTAAAGGCACAATGTCCTGGCCCGAAATCTTCTCTATAAATATAGGACCTGTGGCCGCTTCAGTAGCTTTGTAAATCCAAATGGTATGTATGCCTTTCCCAAGTCCGACGATATTATATTGTTTTTTGTCTCCCGTAATTTTAATCCGCCTGTAATAAATATCATCTACCGTGTATTGTAAATAATTGTGTGCCGTGGGGTCGGAAATATAAGCATAAAGTGTACACGAAGCCCCTGAAAACCGGAATCCGAAATGAACTGCTGAGCTGATTAGTTCGAGACCACCATTTGTATGTTGAACAAATCTTCCAATGGGATGCAAGGCTTTCGACCAGAGTGTATCTTTTGTACCAGCGATCGAAATAGAACAATAAAACCAGCCTGAAAAAAAGAATGCAAAAAGGAGAGCTTTATTTTTCATCACAATTAAAATTATATTGGATGTCGAGATTTCGGAAAGTGTTTTATTTATTTTCAGAAAAATTGTCTCTCAGGTCCACGATCATCTGCTGTGCTTTTCCCAGATTAACAAATCCCTGCCTGGGTCTGTCAAGATCTACCACAAGATAAAGGGCAAGTGTAGTGATAAAAGCAAATGCAAAAACCAGCACCCTGTTTCTCTCCAGACTCTTACTACCGTATCCCGATAAAAACGCCGATACCAGTATCAATACACATAATATAAGAAAAATTAGTCGCGGAACGACGGCTCTGCGACCCGCCTCTCTTGTCGTTACGATATCGATCATGGCATTTAACGATGGCACCATTTGCTCTGTAGCCACCCAGTAATCTTTATTATGTGCCAGTGCTGAAACCCTGTTCCAGATTATTTTTGATATGGAGTCTGACTGCACGAGTTTGCTATGAATTAATTCTTCATCGTCTCCCACATTATAATATGCAATTCTGGTTTCCAGGTAATTTTTAAGATCCGATCTTAACAGATTTCTGACGCTGTCCGGATAAAGGTCACATCGCAATATCGTTGTGCCAATTTCATTGGCTTCTGTAATGATATGTTGTCTTCTCAATTCATATTTTGTTGAAGACATACCGAAGGTAAAAGATAACAACAACGCGGTAAGTCCGAGAAGGGATCCTTCAGTAGGACCAATTCCAACATGCTCAATTCCCGGAAATTTTCTTATATAACGGTTTTTAAACCGATACCCCATCCAGTTTATAAAAATAAGCAGGAAAAACAATGGCAAAGCAAGATAAAAAGCAGGAATCAATTCAAAAGTGTCTTTCTCCATATATATTGTTTTAAATTAATTCCACCCGCCTCCTAATGCTTTGTAAAGAGAGACAATAGCAGTCAGCTTTTGTTGTTGTGTGATAGACTCAAGTAATTGTGCATCAAATAAATTGGTTTGCATGATAATAACTTCAAGATAAGAGGTGTAACCATTATTATATCTCGCCTGGGAAAGAACAAGGGCCTTTGATGCAACATCAACCTGCAATTTCCTTTGATAATGTTCCTCATCCAGTGTTCTATAGGAAGCCAGAGCATTGTCAACATCTGCAAAGGCATTAAGTACTGTTTGCTGATACTGGTAATATGCTACTTCAGCTTGTCTCCGCTGCACTTCCACCAATTGTTTGTTTTGACCAAAATTAAATAAAGGACCAACCAGCGACCCAAATCCATTCGCAACAAACCCCTTACTCGAAAGTAAAGAAGACAATTGAGGGCTTGCAAAACCCAAAGCTCCCGTCAGGCTAATTGTAGGAAAGCGGTTTGCTTCAGCAACACCAATCTGTTCAAACTGTGCCTGCAATGCGAATTCTGAAGAAATGATATCTGGTCTTCGTTCCAGTAATTGGGATGGAAGGCCAACGGGAATATCTGGCGACAAGATCTGATCATAATTACTTGCACCTCTTACTATAGTTCCCGGACCCATACCTATCAATACACGAATGGCATTTTCGATAAGAATGATCTGTCGCTGAAACGAGGGGATGGCGGCTGCCGCTATGGCTTCCTGCTGTTGCGCTTGCAGTTTGTCCAGTTCTGAAACATACCCATGTTGAAATTTATCTGTTATAAGTCTTGTATTTTCCTTTCTTCCGGCCAATGTACTTTGAGAAATCGATAATTCATTGTCAAGATCACGTAATATGAAATAGTCAGTAGCAACTTCAGCAACCAGACTTACCTGGAGCGCATCCCGGTTGGCTTTAGAAGATAGAAAATTATCAACAGCAGCGCGACTTTGATGACGCAGCTTTCCCCATATATCAAGTTCCCAATTTAAAACACCAAATACATTAAATATACCACCTGATACACCTCCTGCAACCTTTGTTGCGTCGCTTCCTGCTGAGCCACCGCCAGCTTCCGCCTGATAACCAAAATGAGGGTACAAATTAGCTTTTACAGCTCCTGATAATGCCCGCGCTACTTCCATATTTGCAGCTGCTGCAAGCAGATCCCTGTTGCTGTCGATCGCTGCTTTTATCAGTGTTTGTAATGCCGTATCATGATAAATGTTAAACCATGTCGCCAACGCAGACGTATCTGATTTAGTCGCATCCGGATAAACGACATTCACGGGTGCAGAAGGCCTCGAATATTTTCCGCCTACCATACAACCGGAAAATATAATAATACAGAAAGTCAGAATTACATATGATTGTTCCCTTTTCATTCTCTTAAACATGTTCATTGGCATCAGCCTGACTTGCAATGATCGGTTTGGATTTTATTTTTTTTCTTCTTTCAATCAGTACAAAAAATGAAGGAATCAGAATCGTTCCAAGTATGGTGGCGGTGATCATGCCACTGAATACGGCCATACCCATAACTTTTCTGGACTGCGATCCCGCACCCGTTGCTTTAATCAACGGCACCACACCAAGTATAAATGCGAACGATGTCATCAGGATGGGACGGAATCTTAATTTTGCACCTTCAATGGCAGCATCCATTACAGTAGAACCTTCCTCCAGTTTCATCTTCGCAAATTCCACAATTAATATCGCGTTTTTTGCATTCAGACCTATCAGCATCACCAATCCAATCTGGGCAAATACATTGTTCACATAACTATCCGAAAACAGTCTGCACAAATACAGCCCTAACATAGCTCCCATGATTGCCCAGGGCGTTCCCAATAAAACGCTGAACGGCAAACTCCAACTCTCATACTGGGCAGCGAGAATAAAGAACACAAAGACTAATGCCATCACAAAAACAATTCCCCCCTTCCCTTCTGCCTCTTTCTCCTGGAACGACATATTGCTATAAGCAAAACCCATTTCTTTTGGAAGCGATTCTTTTGCAACATCACCAAGCGCAGCCAACGCCTGCGCGGATGTGTAACCATCAGCCGGCGAACCTGAAATTTCCGCTGACCGGTATAAATTAAATCTCGTTGTATATAATGGCCCTATAGTATCTGTTACCGTCGCAAGTGTAGAAAGCGAAATCATATTGCCCGAAAGATCCTTAATTGCAAATTGTCCGATATCATTCGGGTTCATTCTGAACGCAGCATCCGCCATAATATAAGTTTTGTATTGCCTGCCGAATTCATTGAAATTATTTACAAAAGCACTTCCAAGCAACGTGGAAATGGAACTATTTACTGCGTTCAGACTAAGACCTAGTTTTTCAACTTTTTCTTTGTCAACCTGAATACTTTTTTGTGGAACTGTAGCACGAAATAAAGTGTATATACTTCCAATTTCAGGATGTTTGCGTGCCGCAATAATAAATTTTTGAGTCTGTTCCGCGAGATACAAGGGAGATTTACCAGTTCTATCCTGCACTTCAACAGTGAATCCTGCAGCATTCCCCAGTCCCGGAATCGGTGGCGGGCTTACTGCAATGGATGTTCCTTCGGTGATTTGTACGGCACCCGTTTGATTTACTTCACGTATAACTTCCTTCGCAGTTTTTTTTCGGTCATGCCAACCTGTTAGCTGTACAAATACAGTTCCCGAATTCGTTGAATTAGTACTGGAAAGAATACTGTAACCATTAATTACAGTATATGATTGAATCTCGGGAATACTTTTCAGAATGTTTTCGAGTTTGTGGGTTACGGAATCCGTTCTTTCAGATGACGCCGCGTCAGGCAACAACACACCCATTAAAAAATATCCCTCGTCTTCTTCCGGAACAAAACCGCCTGGTACTTTTTTTAACAATGACCCTGCGGCAATTACAATGATACCCAGAATAGCGAGGGTCACAATTAATTTTCTGGCGAAAAATCCTGCGACTCGTGTATATCCATGGGTAAATTTATCGAAACCTCTGTTGAAACTTCCGAAAAAACGATCCAGTACATTTTTTTTAGCGCTTTCTTTTTTTGGCTTAAGTATAAGCGCAGCCAATGCCGGACTTAGAGTCAGCGCATTAAATGCGGAAAGACAAACAGAAACAGCAATCGTTATCGCGAATTGCTGATATAGTCTTCCGGTTATGCCACCAGTTAGTGCTACGGGAATAAAAACCGCCGAAAGAACAACTGCAATAGCAACTACCGGCCCCGCTACTTCTTTCATGGCAAGACTGGTAGCTTCTTTCGGGCTGAGTCCTTTTTCAATATGGTGTATCACTGCCTCCACTACTACTATAGCATCGTCTACCACCAATCCAATCGCGAGTACCATCCCTAATAACGACAATACGTTTACGGAAAAACCGAGTAACGGGAAAAATATAAATGTGCCTATCAGGGAAACGGGTACAGTAAGCAACGGTATCAATGTTGCCCGCCAGTCCTGAAGAAAAATAAATACTACAATGATTACTAAAACCAGTGCCTCAATCAATGTATGCAGTATCTCATCGATCCCTGCACTTACCGCCAGGGTAGTATCGAGTGAATATTTAAAATCCAGATCATCCGGAAAATTTTGTTTCAATTCTTCCATGGTAGAACGAACTTTTGCCGCCAGATCGAGCGCATTACTTCCGGGAACCTGATAAATGGCGATAGCGGCGGCATTCTTTCCGTTGAAGCGACAGGTTTGCGAATAATTTTCCGTACCAAGTTCGATTCGCGCTACATCACTCAGCCGAACAATGCCTCCACTAATACTTCCCTTGAGAATAATTTTATTGAATGCGTCAACCGTAACAAGTCTTTCCTGCAGCTGGGCAGTGTAGGTATTTTGTATTCCGGGTAGTGCAGGATTGTTTCCAAAAGACCCACCCGGATAAATATTATTATAAACATCCATTGCGTTGCGAACATCATCAACCGAAATACCCAGCGTATTCATCTTGTTTGGGTTGAGCCAGATCCGCATCGCATATTGAGCGCCTCCAAACACAGTAACATCCCCCACGCCTTTCAATCGTTTGATCTGGTCTACCGCATAGATATATGCGTAATTACTTACAAATTCCGCATTGTAGGTATTGTTAGGCGAATAAAAAGAAACAATCATCATGGGAAACGCCAAGGATTTTTTCGTGTTGATTCCCAGATTTTTTACCGCAGCTGGCAGCGAAGGATTTGCAGCAGACACCCTGTTTTGCGTGAGCATATTGGCATTATCCAGATTGGTACCCACATCAAAAGAAACCTGGATTGTCGTCGTCCCATCATTCGCATTGATGGATTGCATGTATAACATGTTTTCAACTCCATTCACCTGTTGTTCAATGGGAGTGGCAACAGCCTGTTCAACATTCAGTGCATTTGCTCCGCTATACGTTCCGGTAATTTTGATCATGGGGGGTGTAATATCCGGATACTGACTTATGGGCACCCCTCTGAGTGTTATCAATCCAAGGATAATGGTAAAAATGGAAATTACCATTGCAACTATCGGCCTCCTGATAAAAAACTCACTCATATAATCTTATTGGAAACGATATTCTCTACCGTAGTTAATTTTTGGAAGTAGAATCATAATTCCACTTTATAGTTACCGGATTTACAGTAGTTGAAGTGTTTACGAACGTACTGCCAAGGATCACCACTTTGTCTCCTTCTTTTAATCCATTATTTACTATCCAGTTACTTCCAACCCGAGCACCCACTTTAATAATGGAAGGTTTTATCTTATTACTGTCAGTTAAAAGAAAAACCTGGTAAATATTCTGTAGCTGGTTTACCGCCTGCTGGGGAACCACAACAGCATTTAAATATTCCGAAGTCTTAAAGCGGACTTTAACATATTGACCAGGTCGCAACGTACCCTGACTATTTTTGAAGATCGCCTGAACAAGTATGGATCCCGTGGTTGGATCAATTTGTCTGTTGGTTAACTGTAAGTGTCCCTGTACGTTATATACACTTCCGTCTCCCAAAATTAAATCAACTGGAATCTCTGCGAAATTATTCGCTTTCGGATCTTTCCTATATTCTCTTGTGAATTGCAGATAATCATTTTCTGAAATGGGAAAACGAACCCGTACATCACCCAGGGAGGATACTACATTAATCCCATTTCCCAACGAAGCGTTACTAACGTAATCGCCTACCTGAACTTTGGATATTCCAATAATACCCGTAATTGGCGCAGTTATCCGGGTATAACCTAATTCTATTTTTGAATTTTCAACACGGGCTTCAGCTATTTTCACTTCATTCACCGACGCTTCATAATTAGCATTGGCAAAATCAAGATCGCGTTGGCTGAGTGCATTCATTTCAGCCAGAGGTTTAACTCGTCCCAGTTCCGACTTTTTATTTTCCATCAGCGTCTGGGCTCTCGCCAGTTCAGCTTTGGAAGCATCTAAAAGATTCAGCGTGGGTTGATCATCGATTTTATATAGGAGACTGCCTTTTTGTACCAGTGATCCTTCTTTAAAAAAAATACCGGTTATCCAGCCTCCAATACGTGGTTCAATGTTTACATCAGAAAGACCGTACGTCTGTCCAACATATTCACTGTAAATGGGAAGATTTTCTTTACCTGCAAGAACAACATGTACATCTGGTATCGGTGGGGGTGCCTTGCCTTGATCGTCTTTACAGGAACTTAACGAAATAAAGATATATCCTGTCAATAGTCCCTTGGCTAATATTGAAGACATGAACAGAAAGTTTCACCTAAGGTATACTTATAATGTGAAAAATTTACCCCATTGATGCCATTTATCGGTTAAATGCCTCAACGATCTTTAAAGTTCAGCTTCTGTTAACCAGGCATCGAACAACCGATACCCCAGTGAAAGTATAACCGCGCCGGTGAATAGACCTACAATACCTGAATAAATAAAACCGCCAAGAGACCCGAGAAAAATAATAACCATAGGCACGGGAGCACCTTTTCCCATCATCATTGGTTTTAAAATATTATCCAGAAAACCAACAATAACCAGCCATATCGTAAGTAATACCGCTGTCAGCGTATGATCGGATGTCCAGGCATATATTAAAACCCCGATAACAATAGGAAATATTCCTATTTGAATTACCGCAAGAACCAGACAAATCAATGTCAGGATACCAGGATAAGGTACGCCGGCAACCAGAAAACCCACACCAGCACAAAGACTTTGAATAAACGAAACGCCCAATACTCCGCGAACTACATTTCTTATAGTAATGGCGGCAATCGCCGCCATATCGAATTTGGTACTATTAATTAGCCGATTGAAAACATTATGTGCAAAAACGGAAGATTCTTCTGCATACGCAAGGAAAACACCACAAATCAAAATGGAAATGGCAAATATCAAAAAAGCTTTACCTGTAGTTGCAAGCAATGCAAGACCATAACTGGTAATCGTTTTTACTTCATCGGGATATTTTTGAACAACATTTTCTACTCCTGAACCCAACTGTTCCCAAAACTGATATGCCTTATCACCGATCAACGGCCATGACTTTACGGAAACCGGTGGAGGAGGAATTTTTATTTTCCCTTCATTGTAATTACTGATTTCTGTTTTTACTTCAACGCCTGTTTTAAAACCGAGCCAGGTCCCAACAACAATTAAAAAACTAAATATGAATACAGTGATAATTACCGCAGCCAGAACATCCCGTCCGCCCAGTTTTTTTTTCAACCGCCTGTGCATTGGATAAAGAGAAACCGCCAGAATGGCTCCCCAGATGATCGGATTGATAAACGGCGAAAGAATCTGAAAACACCACCCCAGCAAAATTGCCAGCGATAGCAATTGAAGGGCGATATGAATAATCTGTTTTGACTTCACGCTGCTTTTTGTATTTGATTCCGGATTATCCATGCTTTGACTTATTTATTTTTTAATTTGTATGCTTCCATTTTTCTTCACGCTCAGTGGGAAATAGTAATCTTGCGATTAGTGCTGTCCACCCTGTTTGATGTGAGGCCCCCACTCCACGACCATTATCTCCATGAAAATATTCATAAAATAATATATAGTCTTTAAAATGCGGGTCCGTTTGCATTTTTTCATTTTCTCCAAACACGGGGCGCCTGCCATTCTCATCTCTCAGGAAAATATGAGTTAAACAGTCTACAAGTTTAAAAACAACTTCATACAATGTTAAATAGTTCCCGGAATGTGTCGGATATTCTACTTTGAAATCATCGCCATAGTATTGATAAAACCGGCGGAGAGATTCAAGGATAAGATAGTTCATAGGCATCCAGATTGGGCCTCGCCAATTAGAATTTCCTCCGAACATTGAACTGTCTCCTTCTCCTGGAGTATAGTGGGCTGAAAGAGTTATCGTGTTCAATTCAACCCGAAAAGGATTTTCCAGATGGAATTTGCTCATAGCCCGAATTCCGTAAGGTGAGAGAAATTCAGATTCATCCAGCATGCGCACCAGAATTTTTGTAAGTCTTGTGCCACGTAATACGGAAAGCAAATGTTTTTCACCCACACTCTTCTCATTCCATCTTGAAACGAGCGAAGCAAGATCAGGACGGTTATCTAAAAACCAATTCAGCCTGCTTACAAATTCCTTCTGTTGCAGAAAGATATCATCTTCGAGAACTTCCACCGCAAATATGGGGATAAGACCCACCATGGACCGAAGTTTTAACTTCAGTGAACGGCCATCATCCGAATATAACTGATCATAATAAAAATCGTCTTCGTGATCCCACAGACCTTCATTTTCAGGACCCCCACTCCACATGGCTTCAGCAATACGAAGGAAGTGTTCGAAAAATTTGGATGCCAGATCCTGATATATATGATTTTCTTTAGCGAGTTCTAGCGCAATACGCATCATATTCAAGGAATACATAGCCATCCAGCTGGTGCCATCTGATTGAGCCAGGTTAACACCCGGCGGCAGTTTAATATTTCTGTCAAATGCGCCTATATTGTCCAATCCAAGAAAACCGCCTTCAAAAAGATTATTCCCATTTTCATCTTTACGATTTACCCACCAGGTAAAATTGAGTAACAGTTTATGAAAAATAGCTTCCAGAAATTCCCGGTTGCCTGTTACATTATGAAATCTTTGTTCTCCTCTGTAAACACGCCAACTAGCCCAGGCATGCACCGGTGGATTCACATCGCTGAATGACCATTCGTATGCTGGCAGTTGGCCATTTGGATGCATATACCATTCCCGCGTCAGCAATAATAGTTGGGATCTTGCAAAACCGGGATCAATCGGCATGAATGCTACGGCGTGAAAGCAAAGATCCCAGGCCGCATACCAAGGGTACTCCCATTTGTCGGGCATGCTGATGATGTTCGTATTTTCCAAATGCGTCCATGTTTGATTTCTTCCTGCCATTCTTCCTTGCGGAGGTGATGGCTGTCCCGGATCGCCTTTTAACCATTGGTGTATATTAAAATAGTAAAATTGTTTACTCCACAACAATCCGGCATAAGCCTGACGTTGTACATTGCGGGCATCTTCAGACTCTATTCCATCCTGTAAACTGCCGTAAAATATATCCGCTTCTGTTTTCCGCAAATCAAAAATCGAATCAAAGTCGTCAAATGGATTTTTCTTTTTTTCTCTTGAAAGACGTAGTATTATAATTTTTGAGTCATGCCCTTTAATAAGTAAATCGTAATCAGCCGCGGCTTTTGTTCCCTTCAAAGCGTCGTTTACTGCTGCTAAATCGCCCGATACAATATAGTTGTTGATGCCATCTTTATAATATCCGTCTACATTTTCAACCCCATATAATTTTTTATTATTGCTATTATTATCTGTGAATAACAATTCTGGCTGATCCTGACAATACAGATAATATTGTCCGAGATTTTCATGTAGTATATCCAAACAACCTGGAATTGAAGAAGAGATTTCGGGTTTGTAAGCATTGTAACCCCAATCCCAGGTATTACGAAACCACAAGGTGGGCAAAACGTTAAGTGCTGCCTCTTGTGAAGAACGATTAAAGATGCTTATCTTAATGAGCAGGTCTTCCGCATCATTTTTTGCATACTCAATGAATATATCAAAATATTGATCATCATTGAAAATACCTGTATCAATCAACTCAAATTCAGGATCCGTTCTGCCCCGCCGGTTATTTTCTTCTAATAACCAATTGTAAGGATATGATCGCTGCGGATATTTATAGAGCATTTTCATGTACGAATGCGAAGGTGTACTGTCCAGGTAATAATAATACTCCTTAACATCTTCCCCATGGTTGCCCTCGGTACCACTAAGACCGAAATAACGTTCCTTTAATATCGGATCTCTTTTATTCCACAACGTTATTGCAAAACATAAAAGCTGTCTTTCATCGCAAATTCCACCTATGCCCTCTTCACCCCACCGATAAGCCTTACTTCTGGCCATATCGTGAGTAACAAATTCCCAGGCAGCTCCATTTTCACTATAATCCTCCCTGACCGTTCCCCATTGCCGATCTGTTACGTAAGGTCCCCATTTTTTCCAAATCGGAACGTTGATTCGCTCTTTTTCCGGATTCATCCACGTTTAAAATTATTCAGAATCGCTATCATCCGTTTTCAGTAAAACCCGGATATAAAGTCATTCCCCCGTCTACAAATAAAGAAGTACCATTCACATAATCGCTGTCATCACTACATAACCAAACGGCGGCGTTGCCGATGTCCTCCGGAATTCCAATACGCTGATAGGGTATCAAAGTAAGCAAAGATTTTAAAGCCTCAGGAGTATCCCACGCAGAACGGTTGATAGGTGTTTGAATCGCACCAGGACAAATACTGTTGATTCTGATTTTCTTCCAGGCAAATTCCTGTGCAATTGTTTTCATTAACAACATAATGCCACCTTTCGATGCGGCGTAATTTGCATGGCCCGCCCATGGTATTACTTCATGTACGCTGCTCATATGGACAATTTTACCGGCAGCCCTGGACCGTTTTGGATCTACACCTCTTCTCAAGAATTCACGAATGGCTTCCCGTGCACAAAGAAATTGACCGGTGAGATTTACGCCCAACACAAAATTCCACTGTTCAAGTGTCATTTTTTCAAAGGGTGAATCTTTTTGAAGTCCTGCATTATTTATTAAAATGTCTACCGTTCCATATTGCTTTATCGTGTCTGCAAACAGTTTCTGAACATCTTCTTCCTTGCTCACATCACACATGGCAGTCGAACCGCTACCTCCGGCTGCAGTAATTTCAGCCAGTACGGCTTCGGCAGCATCCTTGTTCGGCGCTGTAGGATAGTTAATAACAACAGTCGCCCCGGCCGCAGAAAGTGATTTAGCCACTCCGGCCCCAATACCACTACTGGCTCCTGTAATGATCGCAATCTGCCCTTGTAATTTCTTATCCATCATTGTTATTTTAATATGCTCAAGTTATTCCGTTTCAAAATCAAAATTCTAAATCCTTTGATATTTAACCGTAAAACCCTGGTCTTTCATAAAATGGCACGCTGGCTTCAAATTCGGAATGGGTAGCATCACTTGAACTAACTTCGAACAGGCATGAATAATTTAACGGTAAGAAGGATATATTCCGTGCGACTTTTTTTCGCACTAGCCCTAATGCTGTTTGCATTATGGCGGTATCACAGGATTAACCAGGATATACGCTACACCATCGCGACTACTACAAAACGTATTTCGACACCAAGAAATAATGCTCAGATAGAATATATATTTTCCGTTAGTGGGGTGAACTACAAAGGTTATGCGCCGGATCTGGTACAGTATCAGATAAAGTTTCCGGGTGGGCGATATTATTTGAAGTTCCCGTTTAAAAGTCCTGTTTCCAATGAAATACTGTGGGATCGACCTGTACCTGATTCTCTTAGGATAGCACCGGTTGCGGGCTGGAAAGATTTACCATTATGAAAAACATTATTCAGTGATCGCTGATTGTTGCCGGAACTCTTACGAATTTCTCAATAGCCAGTTCCATGTCAGGCGGATAAATCAATAACGCCGAATCCGTTAGTTTATAATAGAAAATATTAGCTCCATAGCCGTTGTTTGCTTCATAGGGTGGCGGATAATGAACCGTGAACTCGCTGTCACTAATAACCTGATAATTCGTTGGTCCTCCAAATAAGGAAGACACATAGGCCGACATTTCCAGCGTTCCGTCACGATTGAATTGCACGTAATTTGGAGGTATGGAATCCTCTGGATACCAAGTACCTATACCGGTTGGCTGCAAGAAAATAGCAGATAATTGCCACTTGCCGGACAAACTGGGTACAGCGACTGAACTCTTATTGCAGGAGATAACGATCCAACTCATGAACAGTACAAATATCTTCCTTCGCATAACTGATTTTCCCAATGACCGGCAAATGGTACCGATGGTTGCTTTGCTTCCATTTGCTTAATCGAATGAATAAACTTCATAAAGCAGAACATCTTTCCACGTCCGGCAGAATGAAACTAAGTTTGCGATAATACCTTTTTTTGCCATGAGCAGCCAGCCTTCGATTAAAAAAGTTTTTTCAGTTATCCGCATGTCTCTTAATGGCGAACAGCGGGACTATACACAAGGGAGTTTATCAAAGGCAATTTTTTTGCTCGCAGTCCCCATGATTCTGGAGCTGAGCCTCGAAAGCATATTTGCTGTAGTAGACATATTTTTTGTTAGCAAACTCGGCCCGCATGCCATTGCAACGGTCGGGTTAACTGAATCCGTTCTCTCACTGGTATATGCTATTGCCATCGGATTGAGCACTGCTGCTACAGCTGTTGTAGCCAGGCGAATTGGCGAAAAAAATCCAGATGCTGCATCTCATGCGGGAGCCCAGTCGCTCCTTGTCGCTTTCATTTCTACCGCGGTCGTTAGCGTGCTGGGTGTTTTATTTGCCGGAAATATTTTGTCATTGATGGGCGCAGAACCACAGGTCGTAAAAGAGGGTGCGGTTTTTACCCGAATCATGTTTGGGAGCAGTATTGTTATCATGCTAATATTTCTTATCAATGGAATATTTCGCGGCGCAGGCGACGCTGCCATGGCCATGAAAAGTTTATGGCTTGCCAGTATACTGAATATCATTTTATGCCCCATTTTCATCCATTTTCTGGGGCTACGGGGAGCTGCAATTGCTACGGTGATCGGGCGAACGGGCGGCGTTTTGTATCAGTGTTTTCATTTGTTCAAAGGCAAGGGAATAATCAGGTTGCGTCGTGTACATTTTAATTACGATCCTGAATTACTAAAATCGATTGTCGGTATCGGCTGGCCGGCAACATTGCAGTTTTTAATTGGTAGCGGAAGCTGGATTGTTTTGTCCCGTCTTGTTGCAGAAACCGGTGGCACCATTGCATCGGCCGGATATCAGATAGCTATCAGAAATTTTGCTTTTTTTATTCTGCCCGCCTGGGGATTAAGTAATGCTGCGGCAACACTGGTCGGTCAAAATCTGGGTGCAAAAAGTCCCCTGCGCGCTCAGCAAAGTGTATATCTGACGGCGAAATACAGTGTTTTCTTTATGGGTGCCGTTATGTTTGTTTTATTATTATTGTCAGATTCAATAATGAGGATTTACACAACGGATGAGGCCGTGATTAAAATAGGTGCGCTGGCATTACGGTGGGTGGGGTCTGGTTTTATCTTTTATGGCATTGGGATGGTAATGATGCAGGCACTCAATGGAGCTGGCGATACAAAAACTCCTACCTGGATCAGCTTATGCTGTTTCTGGCTATTTCAGGTGCCTTTCGCGTATCTGCTGGCTTATGTTTTTCATTTGAAAGAAACGAGTGCTTTCATTGCCATTCCTGTTGCTGAAACAATGATAGCACTGGTTGCCTGGTACTATTTCCGAATAGGGAAATGGAAGGCTGTAAAGGTGTAACACTGAATCGCTAGCGGATGGCCGTTGGCCGCGGCGGTTGGCCCGGCTTCCGCATATTCATTAAATTACTTACCATAATAAAATGTCTAAAGAAGAAAATAAAGATTTATTGAAGTTCCTCAAACCATTCCCGCCAAATATCAGGGAAACGGCCTTATGGCTGAGAGATTTCGTTTGGACACTTTATCCAAAATCGAATGAACTGATATATGACAATTACAATGCGCTCGCTTTTGGATGGTCTCCTACTGAAAAAGTAGGTCGCACTTTCTGCACGATCGCAGTGGGGCGAACCACTAACAATGTACATTTTGGGTTTTACTGGGGAAGCCAGATAACAGATCCCGAAAAAAAATTAATTGGCAAGGGCAAACAATATCGGTATATACTGGTACCTGATATTGAAAAGTTTCCAAAGACGTACATGAAAAAACTCCTGAAAGAAGCATTCGTGAACTCTATGATGAAAATAAAAGATCCAAAGCAAATAGTGGAAGGCAAAACTATTGTCAAATCTATATCTGCTAAAAAGAGAAATTAGAGAAAGAATTAAATAAAAATTTTACAGATTTGTAGCTCATTGTTTGTTTAAGGTTGTAATAACAGTGTCAGTTTCGTTTTGAATTGTTGGTCCAGACATTTTGTTGACAAATATCTCCGATGTTAATTTCAGGGTATTCCCTGAAATAATATATTTTGCACCTGTAGCAATAGGAATAGTATTAGAAACAGAATCCGGAAATCCAGTACTTGTAAAATGAATCGAATCTGTTCCAGTTATTTGAAATTCCGAAGTAGAATTCAAAGACGAAATTGTTTTTGTGGTTAGGGAATTTTCGATTGTATCATTAGGCTGATTATTCTGGTAAGAAACGATTAATGTTGGTACATTCGCTGTAAATCCAATATTACTACAGCTAATAGTTCCCCCCGAAATTATCATCGTCCCACCATTTTCAGAAGTTATATAGTTTGAACTAGAAATAGTCGTGTCAACACCATTTGTTGTAAAGACAGAATTCATGATTTGCACACTTGTAAAACTCCAAGTACCGTCGAGAGCATATGTGGGCGTGTTGTTATTATTATTTTTTTTACAAGACAAAAAACATATGAAGAGACATAAAAGAGTTCCAGAATTAAACAATTTTTGCATAATTTGTTTTAATCAAAACGTGATAAATGATCCCAAATTGTAATAAATGGGGTCTTCAAGGGCAATATTTTCATTTTAATTAATCGGAATAAGTAAATACCCTTAGTTGGCATAGGTATAAGGAAGAAAGAATTTCGCATTGCTAAATATTCCTTTTGTTTAATTCGCTGACGCAATAATTAACAGCCCGGGCAGTCAGCGCCATATAAGTAAGTGATGGATTCTGATTTGCACTGGAACTCATACAAGCTCCGTCTGTCACGAAAAGATTTTTTGCGTCCCATACCTGGTTATTGCCATTCAATACGGAGGTTTTAGGATTTCTGCCCATGCGAGCGGTTCCCATTTCATGTATACAAAGTCCGGGATTAGCTTCCGGATCATTAAACGTGGTGATATTTTTTACTCCCGATTTCTCCAGCATTTCAGCAGCACTATGCATCATGTCGGTACGCATGGCCAGTTCATTTTCACGCCATATACAATCAAAATCCATCAGGGGCAGACCCCATTTATCTTTTTTATCCTTACTCAGTTTTACCCGGTTATCCGGATGCGGCAGATGCTCACCCCAACCGCCCAGCCACATCGACCAGTCCCCCGCTTCTGTCAACTTAGCTTTCAAAGATTCTCCGATTCCCTCCAGTTCGCTTACTCTTCCCCGGTAGCCACCACCCTGGTATCCAAATCCACGAACGTAATCCTTCTGTCTGGTCTTTTCGTTGATATTACGAAACCGGGGTATATAAATTCCATTGGCTCTCCTGCCATAAAAATAACTGTCCTTAAATCCTTCATAACTCCCACTGGCACCCACATGATAATGATGATCCATGAGATTACGTCCTAATGCATCACTGGCATTGCCCAAACCATTCGGATGCGCATCTGAAACGGAATTCATCAGTATGGCTGTAGTACCAATCGTTGACGCATTGAGGAAGATAATCTTTGCAAAATATTCTTCCGTTTGCATGGTATTGGCGTCAATGATCCGTATCCCCTTCGCACGTTTTTTATCCTTATCGTACATCACATTGACTACAATAGAAAATGGTCTCAATGTAAGATTACCCGTGGCATTTGCAGCCGGGAGTGTAACACCGTTACTACTGAAGTATCCTGTAAATGGACATCCCCGGTCACACATGTTCCGGTACTGACAGGGACCCCGGCCATTTAATCCTTTGCTAAGATTTGCCACCCTGCCGATGATCATTCTCCGGCCATCAGAAAATTGATTTTGTATATTTTCACTAACATGACGCTCCAGACAATTCATTTCCATAGGTGGAAGAAATTCACTATCCGGCAATTGCGGAAGTCCTTCTGTTGAACCACTGATTCCGACGAATTTTTCAACATAACTGTACCAGGGCGCGATATCCCTGTATCGTATCGGCCAGTCAACACCATAACCCTCTTTGGCATTGGCTTCGAAATCCAGATCACTCCACCGGTAACATTGTCTTCCCCACATTAAACTCCTTCCTCCAACATGATATCCACGGATCCAGTCGAATGGTTTTACCTGGGTATACGGATGCTCCAGATCGTTTACAAAAAAATGTTTGTTTGTTTCATTACAGAATCCACGAATCTGTATATGCTGAACCCTGCGCATCTCCTCGGTAGTCGCTCCCCAGTGATCAAGCTGCCAGGGTGCAAGGGTTGCGGTTGGATAATCTTTAATATGTTCAACATTCCTGCCTCTTTCCAGTACCAGTGTTTTCAACCCTTTTTCACACAATTCTTTGGCTGCCCAGCCGCCACTGATTCCGGAGCCAACTACTATTGCATCATAAGTATTTTGTTTAACAGCCTGATTGTTGATTCTGACAGAATCTTGTGGCATAAAATCGTTGATAGTGATTCATGAATTTAAACAAAAAAATCAGCTCCCGACAAATACCTATAATCTTTCCTTGTCCCATATATTGCCTTATACAAACAAAAAAGCACCTTTCTTACGAGAGATGCTTTTCATTAACAAGTGAGTTAGCAGGACTTTAACTTTTCGGCTTGTCCTTCAGAGAAGATTTAGCAACGTATACTTTTTTACCCGTTTTGTCCACATAATAATATTTTGAGCTGTGGTCAATATAAATGGGTGTTTGTCCATCCGCGCCCATTTTATTTTTATAAACCTCATCCACAACGGCTGATTTTCCTTTTGAAGCGAGTTCCGATGTTTTGTCCCCTACTTTCTTCGCAGTACTGTCAACCTGGGCCTGGCCGGCAAAAACAGCACCCATGAAAACAAACAATACCATTCCAAATTTTTTCATAAACACATTATTTAAATTTAATTGATACGGTATCAGTTTAAAAATTGTGCCAGTAAAAGCTATCTTAGCTAACAGACTATTGTCAGATTTAAAAGCTGCAACAGAATTGTTAAATTCCAACACCTCTTACATTTATCTTACCGTCGAAAGTATTAGGGAGGAAACCAAAGGATTCAAAACTTTTACGTTCGCAGATGGTCATCATCTGCACTATCAGGCAGGGCAATTCGTCACGCTGATAGACAATACGATCTCCGGTGAAATCCGGCGATCGTATTCTATTATCTCTTCTCCCGTGTTGCATGAGAAACTCTCCATCGCGGTTAAAAGAATAGACAACGGCTATTTTTCGAGAAAACTGATTGATCAGATTCACGTAGGTGATCTTCTGAAAACAACCGGTGCAGCAGGTTTTTTCAGACTTCCGGAACTATTAATTTCCTTTACCAGGATTGTTTTTTTTGCCGCAGGCAGCGGAATTGCCCCCATTTTATCGTTGGTAAAAACAGCACTTTACCTTTCTCCTGTTATGGATGTTTTTCTGATCTATAGCAATCAATCCGTAGAAACCACCGCTTATTACAATACACTCCGTCAAATACGCAACGATTATCCAAATCGCCTGCACATTGATTTTCTATTCAGTTCCGAATCCGACCTCAGAAGAGCCAGATTAAACAGGGATCTTTTAATGGAATTCCTGAAAATAAACCGGTTCAGCAAAGAAAAAACTCTTTTTTATACATGCGGACCTGAATCCTATATGCGCATGATTATTTTTCATTTGGTAGAAGAAGGTTTTAATCCTGATCAAATCAAAAAGGAAGATTTTAATCCGGGCGGTAAAAAAATACATTCAAAACAACCTCCCGATAAAGCCTCGTATGAGGTTACCCTTAATCAGAATGGACAGGAACAGCATTTTATTGTCCATTATCCGGATAGCATTTTGCAGGCTGCAAAAAAAATAAAACTTGATTTACCATATAGTTGCGAAACGGGCAAGTGCGGAAGTTGTGCGGTCAAATGTATTGCGGGCAAAGTTTGGCTTTCAAATAATGAAGTACTGACAGACAAAGATCTCGCCGGCGGACTTACACTAACGTGCACTGGACATCCACAAAACGGAAATGTAATATTGCAAATAGTTTAGATGTTACCGTTTATCTGACTGTTTTTCAAAATACAGATAACGATCCCTGTTTTTTTCCTGCTCTCTGTGTGTTTCTACTCCGATAATCTGGATGGGATCTTTTTGCCAGGACTGATACAGGGGCCATTCAGGCAAACTAATGCCATTTGGATTTTTCGTTTTTATAAAATTTACGAAATATGCCTGCATAATAGAAGACACCAGAAAATCTTCAGGTTGCCAGTCATAAACCCGGTTCGTAGGCAGGTTTCCCAGTGCATATTCTATTTCAGTAGAGTGCGACGCTCCATTAAAAGTACCAGGTTTTTCAATCTGACCGGTTGACGAAGAAGTAGTTTTATTCATTTCAGAACGCAGGCCGGGTCGGGCTTTTGTAAAATAATAGCGATAAACGGGAAGATTCATTTTGGCATGCAGATCTGCCCATCTCCAGGTTCCGTAAGCAATAAAACGATCGCCACCCAACGCAGAAGCCACGTCTTGAACGTCGGCATCTGCATTCACAGCATACAATTTCAATATCTGTTCATATTCTCCTGGATACAATCGCTTTATAGCTTTGATATAGTTCTCTTTTGTTGGCTCATCGTTTCCTAAAATTGACTGCCAGCCTGACTCCCCGGAATTCCAGCCCACAAGAAGCGGAACCCTCGCAATATTTGCTCCTTTATAAATGGCAATGGGCGATAGCGGAAAAAAATATCCGTCAACATCTACTGGAAAATCTCCTGCGCCTTGTTTGGATGTCGCCTGCAAAATTTGCTCAGCGGGCAATGCGCGTAATTCTTTTATAGAATGCACTCCCAATGTGGTGCTAAACTGAACGCCGATTTTTTCCGCATCCGACAAAGAAGTCGTTGGATTTAAATCGAGCAGTGATCCGCTCTCACCAATCGCTGCTGAAAATAAATTTCTGGCTAACGGCGAAATAACCTGGGCATTCACTGAAAATGAACCTGCAGATTCGCCGGCAATGGTTATTTTATCCGGATCGCCTCCAAACGCAGCTATATTTTTATGAACCCAGCGTAATGCTTCAGTTTGATCTAATAGTCCGTAATTTCCCGAAGCATGATGCGGCGATTCTTTGGTAAGATCAGGATGCGCCAGGAAACCAAATACGCCCAGTCGATAATTTACTGTAACCGCCACTATCCCATGTCTCGCTATATTTTCTCCGTCATATCGAAATTCAGATCCATCTCCTGCTATAAATCCGCCTCCGTAAAAATAAACCAGAACTGGCAAGCCCTCATTTCCCGTCTTGGAAGGTGTCCAGATATTCAGATAAAGACAATCTTCACTGATTCCATCCGACCTGAAATTCATATCACTGTATATTGGAAGTTGCATGGCCCTCGGACTGAAATGATCGGCCTTACGCACCCCTTCCCAATTTTTTACTTGTTGCGGTTCTTTCCATCTAAGATCACCAACCGGTGGTTGTGCATAAGGAACTCCTTTAAACATACTGATTCCAGATAATTCGGTTCCCTGAAGTATTCCATTGGCTGTTTTAACAGTCGGCATATGATGATCAGGAGTTAATTGCGCAGATAATGTCAAAAACATTAAACAGCAACCCAAAACAAAAACATTCGATTTCATAGCGAAAATTGAAATTGAAGGTAAGTGAGAAATTCGAAATCCTGTATATGGAATGGGTGATCGAACAGGCGATAGAAAACGCAGCTCATTTCTCTTTAATAATATAGTGATATCTCATATTATCATCAGGGTTCGATTTACCCTACCAGGTAATTATTTTTATCAATAGTTTTGATAAATTATATGTTCAACAGCAGATTTTGTAAATAGTGTATATGAAAAGATCGCTATACCATATTTTCATTTCAGTTATCTATATCGCAGTTGTATTACCATATCAGGTCAACGCACAGTCAAATTCTGTCAGGCCTGCAAAATCTGTTTACACAAAGCTCATCTGGCATGATGAATTTGACGTATCGGGTCTTCCGGATTCTTCAAAATGGAAATATGACACAGGTTTTATCCGGAACCATGAACTTCAATACTACACGTACCGCCGACCCGAGAATACCTTAATAAGCAATGGTATATTGGACATCGTTGCAAGAAACGATTCCTTTCATGTGAATGATAAAATATATCCCATCACTTCGGGTGATATTTCCACGCAGGGATTAAAAGGATTTACTTATGGAAGGATTGAAGTCAGGGCGAAAATTCCCTCAGCATTGGGAACATGGCCGGCGTTCTGGACACTGGGTGCCGATATAGAAAAAATTGGCTGGCCACGTTGTGGAGAAATCGATATTATGGAACACGTGGGATACATGCCCGACACATTGCATTTCAATGAACACGCGCAAACCAGCAATAAGGGGGGCCGACTCTATTTTCCTTCCCCTGACAAAGATTTTCATATTTATGCAGTGGAATGGTATCCCGACCGGATTGACTGGTTTTTCGATGAGAAGAAAGTATTTACATTTATAAACGACCGTTCAGGAGAAGATTCCTGGCCGTTCGACAAACCACAATTTATTATTCTGAATCTGGCTTTTGGTGGTGACTGGGGTGGAGCGAAAGGTATTTCTTTAAAGGCACTCCCCTGCCACTATTACATCGACTACGTGAGAGTATATCAATAATATTCTCCGCAAGGTATTGTATGTATGTTACCCTTGAATGAAATTAACCTCAAACAGATTCCGCTGGCAGATTCTCCCATTCCCAATATTCATTTTTCATCTTTCCGTCAGGCCTTTCTTTGGCACTGCGTATGGTGTATACCGTAACAGCAGTCATGTTTTCTTCAGGCATCTCGTATTGAAGAATTTCCCGATATCGTTCAGAAGATAATTCTTCATCCAGGAATTCTTTTGACAAAGCCAACGGCAGAAACAACGGCATGCGACCCCGATTCTCTCCATCGTTATGTATTTTTTTCATCAGATCGTTTCCATCACGGGTGATGAGACTGAAAGTATATCGTTTGATCATCTCTCCGGTTTCGACATCGGGCAGATCCGCTACGGAATATAAACCCGGAAGAAAGAGCAATGGCTGATCCTTCAGTGCGATATAATAGGGAACCTTTTTCTTCCAGCCCTTTATCGCCCGGTGTTCATAAACTCCTGTAACCGGAATCAGGCAACGACGATTACGAATTTTATACCAGTAACTTTTCTCATCTCCGAGAATTCGCTCGCTGCGCGTGTTCAGCATCGACGCGCGCTGACGAAGAAAACTTTTTTCGTCTTTTACGTAAAAGGGAATAACGCCCCATTCCATGGGTAAAACAGTTAACTTTTTTGCATCCCGTTCGCGATAGATGATTGGATGTAAATTGAAACTATGACCCATGATATGCATCCCAAAGTCCAGCTCCATTTGAAGCGGATTTTCCAGATCGGGAAAATAGGATGTTAGTTCTTTAAGCTTTACCGTAAAGGAGATATCGTAACACATTGGCGTACGTACTATACTGCAAAGAAACGAGGAAAGTATGAGAGTATGAGAGTGTGAGGGTGTGAGAGTGTGAGAGTGTGAGAGTGAAGTATAGGAGTATAGGAGTATAAGAGTGTAAATGATTCGCATAACTCATTACGCCTTACACCCTAAGCCTTAGGCCTTCCGCGTTAAGCCTTACGCCTTACGCGTTTAGCGTTTAGCGTTAAGCGTTAAGCGTTAAGCGTCATTCAATTTCCTCAAATTTTATCCGGATCTGTTCGTTTCCGTGCCTGATGATGATGAACAATTCACCGAAACTCAACTGCAATGTGGGTTTTACGATCGCGTCACGCGAGATCTTCCAGTTGGTTTTTCTTTCCACATATTGTTTTAACCGGTCCTTGTATTTCCTGTTGACCTCATCTTCCAGTTTCTGTGCATTGCGCACCACCGCGAAATAAAGCCGGTATCCCGATCCCTCCATGAGTAATTCTTGGATCTTATTATAATGCTTCGGGATTTCCAGATCGATGAGCGCAGCATAACGATCTTTTTTTATTGCATTCAGATGCAATTTCGCTTCTCCGGGTTCCAAATAGTCAGACAACAGCAAATTCACTTTGGAACTGAAGGGTTCACCATGAATATCCTTCGCGCGACAATAGGTTTGTGAAACCAGATACTTCCTGCGCAGCTGCAACAGGCGCGGCAGAAACGCTGGTCGGAATTCCTCAAATGGCTGGAGCAGCATCAGTTTCTGATTTTCAAAACATCACACATTCTCGTAGTATAACAGGGCGACAAATATTCGGCCTTCAGCCGATAGCTTCTCTCAAAACCCTGAACAGCCGATCGTACTACTTCCCTGCCCTGCGCCCGGTTGATCGCGTCGATCGTTTCCATAACACGGCGATGCTGCTTTTTGTCCGTACTCTCGAAACAACTCGCCTGAACGGCCGTTTCTGGTACCAGGTCCATCACGGTGACGCCACATTTCATATACAGAAAACCCGGTTTGAAAATGATATCCAAACCGCGGAGTGCGGCTTTGATAATTTCACCACCATGGTTTGACGCTCTCTCCAATTCAATTTCAATGGATCGCAGATATTGGGATTCCTCCGTCTTATGCGGATTCGTCTGAATGAAAACTTTGAGTTTCCTGCAACAGGTTTTCTCCCCTCGCAACTTCGCGGCACAGGCCGCAGCATAGTTCGCCATCGCTTCGGCGATGCGACTTTTCTCCGCAAGCCGCGTTCCAAAGGATCTTGATGTACAGATGTTCTTCCGTTTGGGTTTTGCCTCTTCCCATGAAATCGACGAAACGCCACGCAGTTCATACAGGAGCCGAAGGCCCACTATGGAAAGATTTTTTCTGATCCACATGGTAGGCATCGCGATAAAGTCTGCCGCGGATTTCACACCATGCCGCGACAAAAACAATGCATGCTGACCTCCGATACCCCAGATATCGTTAACAGCCGTCGCGGCCAGCATCTCCTGAACCTTTCGGGAATCGGAAGCCCAAAACACCGTTTCGCCTTTGCCAAAACGCTTGGCATAACGGTTAGCCATTTTGGCAAGCGTCTTGGTTGGACCAATTCCAACGGATACAGGTACGCCAATATTTTTCTTAACCGTCTGGCGTATCGAAACGCCCAATGCATATAGGTCAGTTCCATTCATTCCCCCGAAATCCAGAAAGGCTTCGTCAATAGAATATACTTCCATTTTTGGCGCAAATTCAGCCAGCGTTCCCATAATACGGGCACTCAGATCACCGTATAAAGTATAGTTCGAGCTAAATACAGCAACATCATGTTTATCAAGTAATTTCTTCATCATGAAGGCAGGAGAAGCCATTGCAATACCAAGGGCCCTCGCTTCTTCACTGCGTGAAATGGCGCAGCCGTCGTTGTTCGACAAAACAATGACCGGTTTTCCCTCCAGTGCGGGATTAAATACACGTTCACAGGAACAATAAAAATTATTACAATCTACTAACGCATACATAGTTAAAAACGCTACATACAATTAAATAAGGGATCATCGCATACATTTTCTCAAACCCATCGTGTCGGTAATAATATAGGTTACGACACCCCATACCTGCATATCCATGTCAGCCGTGATTTTTATTTCCGGATATTTACTGTTTGCAGGAACCAGCCAACAGGCATGATCATTTTTTCTCAAAAACTTTACCGTGAATTCGCCGTTAAGAATGGCAACCACAATGCTTCCATTGGTGGCGGTCATAGAGCGATCAACAACCAGCCGCGCTTTGGACGGAATAAAAGCACCGATCATCGAATCGCCGGTACACTCGACGATAAACGTGGACAGCGGATGCGGGATAAGCTCTTTATCCAGATCAATTCGTTCTTCCAGGTAATCCAGCGCCGGCGAAGGGAAACCGGCCGGAATAGCCGCTTCGTAGTATAACAAGTCCATGGTGGGTAAATTTTAATGAATAATTCCATGGCAAGTTTACTAAATTATTTAGTATTTCAATAATTAATTATCGCTATTCAGACGGCGATGACATCCCGGGAGCATCCTGCCGCCCAAGGAATAACCCGTAAAACGACGGACTGCGCTGGAATATCTGCTAATTTTGAAGCGAATCAGTCGTACATTTCCGGTATGAAGTATTGCATTATTTTGATCCTGATTTCCATTGCTGCTGTGGCGTTAGCGAAGCAAAAGCGTCACGAAAACGGGCAGGAACCATGGAACGCCAGCCAGCTGGAGATGCCCTCCGACCTGGCAGCCATATTGAATGATCCCAAAGCGCAAAAGCCCATCGTCATTTGCGTGGGTCCGGGCGCGTTAGTAAAAGGATCGGTGGATATGGGTCCGGCAAAGGAAAAAGAAAATCTGGAGAAATTAAAGCACATGCTGGAACGCATTCCGAAAAATGCCAACATCGTCATTTATTGCGGATGCTGCCCTTTTGAACACTGCCCCAATATAAGGCCGGCATTTAATCTGCTGAATGATATGAAATTTACGAACGCCCATCTGCTCAATCTCGAACACAACATCAAAACAGACTGGGTCGCAAAGGGTTTTCCCTCTGTAAAAAACGAGTAATAAGTAATATTATGAGATATGAATTATGAGATATGAATTATGAGATATGAGTTATGAGATATGAGATATGAGATATGAGTTATGAGATATGAGTTGTGAGATATGAGTTATGGGTTTTAAACTCATAACCCATAACCCATAATCCATAACTAGATTAAGGTCTCCTCCAGTGTCCTGCAATCCAGTATTCACCATACTGGGGATGTTTTTTCCAGTGGCCAGGAACCCAAATCCAACCTTCATGAGGTGGAGCTGCCCAGTAACCTCCTGTATACACATAAGTACCACCACGCGGCGTCCATTCTTCTGCAACCCAAACATGGTGAGGAGAAGGCTGAGCCGGTCTGACAACGACTACTGCGGGAGCTACGGGTCTTACTTTAACATAAATTGACTGCGCACCGGCAGTGAATCCAATACCGGTCAAAAAAAGTACAGATACAAATAACCGAAAGAATGACTTCTTCATATATGCTGTTTTACGTGAGACTGTTTACCAACGAATTGGTTTAATTATCAAACCTCATTAACGTCGATTGAATCATACGGCGTGTAAACGGTTTGTTAATCCAGCCTACTGCAATTTCTGCACCAGGGAATCATAATAATTCCTTGTGTAAATAACATCAGGAACACTGTTGTACCAGTTGGACTCGTGTTCGATGGAAAGCATACCCTTGAAATTCTGCCTCTTCAACTCGGCAAGTACCGCCGGCAAATTAACGACACCCTTACTTACCAGTGTGTCGGCAGCCTGTGGATTGTCAAATTTGACAACATCCTTGAGATGTACGCCTATGATATGTCCTTCCAATTTCTTTAGACAATCCACCGGATTTAAACCATTTCTTGCCCAGTGTCCAATATCTGCACAGGAACCTATATGGGGATGGCCTACGGTTGCTGCCAGCACGGAGTCAGGGCTCCAATACATGTTTGGTTTTGGATGATCGTGAATGGCTACGGGAATTCCGTAAACGCCCGCCAGACTGTCCACCATTCCCCATTGTGATTTGATAGGTTCTGCGGTGATATAACTCAGTCCGAAATCTTTAGCCAGCTCAAAGGTTTTAATCCATTCTGCCTGATTTCTTGGAACAATAACACCCATGGCCACGATCCGAATACCTTTTTTCTGCAACAGGCTTTTCAGCGAATCGCGTGTTTCTTTATTCATGTCGAATCCAAAAGATCCGTGCATGTTACCGCCCAGTTTCTGTCCAATGAACGCTTCAATATTTTTTATGCCGGCACTGTCAACTTTATTAAGCGCGTCAGTAAATGAAAATTTCATAAAAGTCCACATCTGTACGCCCAGTCTGAAACCAGCCGTCGATCCGGTTGCAGAATCCGTTTTTACTGAACTTGTGTCCGACTTCACAGCATTGCTGTCGGATAAAGCGGAGGAAGATCCTGAACCATTGCAGGAAGAAATACAAATAACAGACAGAACAGGAAGTAAAATAGCAGCAAATCGTTTCATGTACTTTAATATTTAATTATGAAAAACGTTTCGTGAATGCCAAGTTCGCATTTTTTAAAGTATAAATTATTTTTTTATTACTAAAATGCAGGGAAAAAAATTACACAACTGCGTGCCGTTTGTCATAAACGAAAGGAAGATATTCGGAATTGACTAACTTTACCGCGCTAAAAAAATTGTTCTATTTTTTCACTCAACAACTTTCATATGAAAAAAACATTTTTTGCCAGAGTTATTGGAATTGCCTTCGTGGGTGTTTTATTCTGTACACATCTTTGGGCGCAGGAAGATAAAAGCAAAAGACCCAGTCCTCCCGCCACGGCAACAGGTAAAATAAAAGACGCCACGATTACCATCGATTATAGTAGCCCTTCGGTAAAAGGAAGAACCATTTTCGGAGGTCTGCTGCCTTATGGAAAGCTTTGGAGGGCCGGAGCGAATGAGGCAACTATTTTTACAACAAACAAAGCCATCAAAGTGGAAGGTAAAGATTTGCCTGCCGGCAAGTACAGCCTTTTTATGACTCCGAACGCCAAAGAATGGATCGTTTATTTTAATTCAGAAACCGGACAATGGGGTGAGGCAAAGGATGGCAGCACAAACATGGATCCCAAAAAGGTTGTTTTACAGGTAACGGTAAAACCAAAGGATCTCAAAGATGTACAGGAAAAATTAATTTACACAATTTCTGACAAGGAATTTGACAAAGGTTTTTCTCTCAGCTGGGACAAAACAAAAGTGTTTGTTTCGATCAAATAATCCTGACTATTATTAATTATTAATTTCTTTAGGCTCAGGCCAAAAAAATACCGGACACAATCCGGTATTTTTTTTACGATAACCACTGACCCTCAAAAGCACCAAATTCTTTATTTATTTTTTTAAAATTCTCTTTATAGACCGCAAGCCTTTTTTTGATCGGACCGTGATTCTCCTTAAAATATAGTTTATAATTAAAAGGCTGACCGTCTCTCGAATAAGCTCCCATATTCATTTTGGCAATATGCATTTCGTGACGCATTTCATCAATCTCCGATCTAAGCGCCGTGAATTCTTTTTCGAAATAATCGCTCTTCGATTTTACTTCTGCCTCCTTGCGTTTAGATCGAAGTTCAGTAAGATAATCGCCAAATATTCGCAGTACGTTGATATCAAAATTCAGTTCGGCGATCCATAGTCTGTATTTTAAATGAAGACTCATCACGGAAGGTGTGGCAGGCATACATTAGTTTTATATGCACAATTTAGATAAAAAGCGTAAAGCGTAAAGCCTAAAGCTTGGAGCAATTTTCAATAATTCAACAATTTTTCTTATTGAATAGCACACAATCACACTTTCCCACTTTCACACTTTCACACTTTCACACTTGCCTTAGGCTTTAAGCTTTAAGCCTTAGGCCTTAGGCTTTACGCTTTAGGCCCTAGACTTTAGGCTTACTCTTCTAAAGATTATCTTTACTAAAAAAAATCAATGCATTTCGATACACTCTCTGTACATGCCGGTCATCTTAACGACGAGATCGGTTCCGTGATGAGCCCCATTCATGTCTCTACAACTTTTGAACGGGATGATGCAGGCGTTATAGGAGGTCGGGGATATGTTTATACTCGCTGGGATAACCCCAACCGGCGTGGACTCGAAATGAAACTGGCACTGCTCGAAGGAGGTGAAGATGCATTCGCCTTTCCTTCCGGAATGGCAGCCGCTATGGCGGTTGCGCAAACCATTATGGAACCAGGAACGCACATGATTATTCCCGACGACTGTTATCACGGTATTGCACACCTGGTAAAATCCATGCTCCCAAAATGGAAAATTTCTTATACTGAAGTCGACATGGCAGATGCTTCCGCTGCGGAAAATGCAATAAAGCCAAATACCAGGTTGATCATCATAGAAACGCCTTCCAACCCCATGTTGAAAATTACAGACATTAGCAGGGTGTGTAAAATCGCACATTCAAAAAATATTCTGGTTGGATGTGACAACACCTGGACCACACCCTTAATCCAAAAACCCATTGAACTGGGGGCAGACCTTGTTTTTCATTCTTCAACCAAATTCTTTGGCGGACATTCCGACGTGCTCGGTGGTGTTGTTATCGTTAAAAAGAAAAATGAACTGGCAGAAAAGATCCGCGAATATCAGATTGTAGGCGGATCAGTCCCTTCTCCGTTTGATTGCTGGTTGCTGAATAGAAGTCTGGCCACGCTTTCTCTCAGACTCGAACGCCAGGTGAAAAACGCGGTGCAGATAGCCGACTTTCTAACGTCTCAATCTTCGGTGGAACAGGTATATTATCCCGGTCTCTCCCATCATCCAAATCACGAAATTGCAAAACAGCAAATGCATGGTTTATTCGGATCCATGATTTCAATAACATTGAAGGGCGGCGAGAAGCAGGCATTGCAATTTGCAGGCAGCATGAAATTATTTAAGCACGCAACAAGCCTGGGCGGAGTGGAGAGTCTGATAGAACACCGTCGTTCTGCAGAAGGCAGATCACCAAGAAGCCCTGATAATTTATTAAGACTTTCCATCGGTGTAGAATATATCGACGATCTGATCGATGACCTTTCGAAGGGATTTGAAAAGCTTAAAGCGTAAGGCTTAAGGCGTAAAGCATAAGGCAAAAGCAAAGGGCTTATAGCGTAAAGCATAAGGCTTAAAGCTCAAAGCATAAGGCGCAAGGCTCAAGCAAAAACCCTTTTGACCTTAGTATCAAACGCTCTGCTTTTATTCCACTCCGCGCGTTCAGCGTTACGCGTTCAGCGTTCAGCGTTCAGCGTTAAGCGTTACGCGTTAAGCGTTAAGCGTTAAGCCTTCCGCTTTAAGCTTTAAGCCTCCTGACCATATTCAGAAACCGGCTTCCAAGAAAAACAGAGGCCATCGTCAGACCCAGTATCAGTCCCAGCCACATGCCCGCTGCGCCCATATGAAAATGAAACGCAAACAACCAGCCCACCGGAAGACCGATGATCCAATAAGCAACGGTGATCAATACTGTCGGCAGCTTCACATCTTTAATGCCCCTCAACAAACCCGCACCAGTTGCCTGCGTTGCATCGGAGATTTGAAATACCGCGGCATACAATAACAGCAGCGCAGATAAACGAATTACTTCAATATTCCCATTAAATATCAAGGGCAGCTGCCAGCGAAATATAGTAAATGCAACAGCACAAAAACAGCCGTAGATAAAAGCGGTAATCATTGTCGTTTTACCAATCACACGAATCGTTTTCCAGTCCGATCTTCCAAACGCATTACTAACACGTATGGATCCCGCCTGTGACAGCCCCATGGAAACCATAAATGTAAATGCCGCGCAACTCAGCGCAATCTGATGGGCAGCGAGAGAAACCGCACTGATGGTACCGATAATAATTCCAGAAACCGCAAATGCCCCGATCTCCACGCCCATCTGTATACTGCTCGGAATTCCGATTCGCAGTAAATCACGCATGGTGGATACGTTATATTTCCATTGTTTTCCGCGCACCGCAATAAACCGGTTGAACGTTTTGTGTTTTAAAACGATAATTCCCAATACTACACATATTAATGTTCTGGTAACCAGTGTCGCGTAACCCGCACCCACCAGTTCAAGCTTTGGAAATCCCCAGTTACCATAAATCAATAGCCAGTTTAAAAATATGTTAATGGGCATGGATGCAACTGATAGCATCATCGCAGTTTTCGTGTACTCCAGACCGTCAGTAAATTGCTTCAATGTCATAAAGAGCAGCATCGGAATTACTGAAAGCCCTACAAGTTTCATAAAGGGAATTGCAAGTTCCACTACTTCAGGGTCCTGATCCAGATGTCTTAATATATTTCTTCCGAAAACCAGTCCACCGGAAATTAGCAGCGCAAAAGTTGTACATAACACAAAGCCGTTGAAAAGATAATGCGATATTAACTGGTGATCCCCTCGGCCATTGGCCATGGAAACTAGCTGCGAAACGGATATCGTCATTCCAATACCAAGTACAAATGGAATATTTGCAGCCGTCATTACCAGCGAAGCCGCAGCCAGGTGTTTGTAACTGACATTGCCGACCATCGCGGTATCAATCAGATGTAGTGACATCTGAGCCAGCTCACCCATGATAATCGGTATCGCGAGTTTTATTGTTTTATAAACTTCCTGATCTTTCCAGTTGGTCATATTAGGGCAGCAAAGTTAACCGGCAAAGAGGACTTATGAGTTATGGGTTATGAGAGATGGGTTATGGGAGATGGGTTATGGGTTATGAGAGATGGGTTATGGGTTATGAGAGATGGGTTACGGTTGATGTATTATTAATTGGTTGAGTTAGTCAGTGTAAATTCATCCCGCACGCGCGAGATAACTCATCTCCCATAACCCATAACCCAAAACTCATCTCTCATAACCCATAACCCATAACCCATCTCCCATAACCCATCTCCCATAACCTATAACCCATAACCCTTAGTTAAATCCTTTTCTTAACTTGTAAAAAAAACAAAGATGGAAGTTGTTCGTTGGGGTATATTGGGTTGCGGACGTATTGCCAAAAAATTTGCGGCAGACCTTAAGCTCGTTGAAGGCGCCGAACTCGTTGCTTTGGGAGCGAGACAGCTTTCTACCGCTAAGGATTTTGCGAATGAATTTCCCGCTCCGCATGTGCATGGCAGTTATGAAGAACTTGTTTCGAATCCGGATGTAGACGTCATCTATGTCGCTTCGCCTCATGCATTACATCATGAACACACGTTGTTGTGCCTCCATCATAACAAAGCCGTTTTGTGTGAAAAAGCTTTTGCACTCAATCTGAAGCAGGTGAAGGAGATGGTGGAAACGGCACAGAAAAAAAAGGTTTTTTTGATGGAAGCGATCTGGTCGAAATTTCTGCCACAATACCAGAAAGTGCAGGACCTTATTTCCTCCGGAGAATTGGGAGATATTGTGAGCGTGCTGATCAGTTTTGGATTTATTCCGCTGCCACCTGTCCCACCCCGTTTGTTTGATCCCACATTAGGGGGCGGCAGTCTGCTGGATATCGGAATCTATAACATTTTCTATGCGCTTTCATTGTTAGGAAGACCCGATGAGATTGAAGCTTCCATGACGCCCGCCCCCACCGGCGTTGACGAGCAATGTGCCATGTTATTCAAGTACAAAAATGGCGCAATGGCTCAATTATTTTCATCGCTCTCATCGAATCTGGGAACAGAAGCTGATATTGGAGGAACGAAAAACAGAGTGCGCTTAACCAGTCGCTTTTATGCCCCCAGCGCCAACATAGAAATATTCTCAGGCAGGGAAGAAACGAAAAAAATAATCCCGGTCCATAAGGAAGGAGGTTCGGGATATCAGTATGAAGCGCGACATGTAGGGGAATGTCTTCGAAAGGGACTGATAGAAAGTCCCGTAATGTCACACGCCGACTCGACATTATTAATGGAAACCATGGACAGGGTACGGGCGGCGGCAGGTATACATTATGATGCGGATAGTAACTGAGGTTTCAAATATTCACCAGCAGTGTTTTTTATCCGGGCATTTTACAGGGATCACAGAAAAGTATGATGCAATCATAGTCAGTGCCCCGCAACCATTTCAGCAGGATATCTTTTTTCCACGATTCGCCGATAGATATTTTCATCGATCGATTTTTCCGATTTGGAAACAACTACGGTGGCAACTGCATTTCCGACAAAATTAATGAGTGCCCTACCCTCACTCATAAACCTGTCCACACCAATCAGCAGGGCAAGTCCTTCCAATGGAATAATTTTCATCGCGGTTAATGTCGAAGCAAGCACAATGAAACCACCACCCGTAACACCGGCTGCGCCTTTGCTGGTTACGAGCATAATTCCGATGATCATTAATTGCTGCCCCAGACTCAGATCAATTTGATATACCTGTGCCAGAAATATCACACTCATACTTAAATAAATCGTTGTACCATCGAGATTAAAACTATATCCTGTCGGAATCAGCAGACCAACGATTTCTTTTTCACAGCCGGCTGCTTCCAGTTTTTGCATAATGGAAGGAAGAACAGCCTCACTACTGCTGGCCCCCAGCACAATCAGGATTTCTTCTTTGATGTATAGCAGAAGTTTCCAGAGACTAAATCCAAAATACCTGCATATCAGATTGAGTACAATAAATATAAAGAGCAGGCCCGCCGCATAAAAACAGATCATCAGCTTTCCCAGAACAACCAGACTCGTGAAACCAAATTTGCCGATCGTATAAGCCATACCTCCGAAAGCACCAACCGGACTGAGTTTCATTACAATCTTTAATATGTTGAAGATAACCTGGTTGATTTTATTGAGTCCGTCCAATATGGATTTTCCGGCGGATCCCAGTTGTTTTAACGCAACGGCAAACAGTATGCTGAAAAATAATACCTGAAGAATATCGCCTTTGGCAAATGCATCAACGATATTCGAAGGGACTATATGAGTAAGAAAATCGCCCCAGCCAAATGATTCTGCCTGTTTCGCAATCTCGGTTACCTGTGCTGTGTTCCCTGTTGCGTGTGAAACACCAGTGCCGGGTTTCAGCAGGTTTGCCACAACCAGTCCGATAACCAGTGCAAAAGACGAAACCACTTCAAAATATATCAGGGCCTTCACTCCCACCCGTCCCACTTTTTTCATGTTACCCGCACCTGCAATGCCCGTTACAATACTGCAGAAGATCACCGGTACGATGATCATACGAATCATATTGATAAATGTTTCGCTGATCAATTTCGCCGTCGGTGCAAAAGAAGGAAACAGCCAGCCACAGAGAATGCCGAGTGCAATACCAATAAGAACCTGTATGTATAAAATCTTTAGGTATTTCATGTTATTGGTTATGAGTTATGGGTTATGGGTTATGAGTTATGGGTTATGGGTTATGAATTATGAGTTGCGACGATAACCCATAATCCTTAACTGCTGGAGAATAACCCATAACTCATAACCCATAACCCATAACTATTTCAACGCCTCATCAACGATAGTCTGCGCTTCCTGCAACATCAGGTTGAGGTGATCGCGTCCGAGAAAACTTTCCGCATATATTTTATAGATGTCTTCAGTACCTGAAGGCCTCGCGGCGATCCATCCATTTTCTGTTTCAAGTTTCAAACCACCAATGGAAGCCCCATTGCCAGGTGCCTTGGTGAGTATCCCTGTAATCTTTTCGCCTGCCATCGTTTTCTGAGTGATCTGGTCAGGACTTAATTTCGCGAGCTTTGCTTTCTGCTCTGCATTCGCTTTGGCTTCAACCCGGTCGTATGTTGAATGCCCCAGTTCATCAGCCAGTTCTTTATAAATTTCTCCCGGATCCTTTTTCAAAGTTGCGGTCATTTCCGCCGCCAGCAGCGCAGGTATAAATCCGTCTTTGTCTGTCGTCCACACTTCGCCGTTCAATCTGCAAAAACTGGCTCCCGCACTTTCCTCACCTACGAATCCCAGCGAGCCATTTATGAGTCCGTCGACGAACCATTTGAATCCCACAGGAACTTCATATAAGGAATGATTTAATTTTTTCGTTACCCTGTCAATCATACGACTGCTCACGAGGGTTTTACCAATGGCTATATCTTTTTTCCAGAGAGGCCTGTGCTGTAATAAATAAAAAATACAGGTAGTCAGGTAATGATTCGGTGGCACCAGTCCGACACTCTTTGTAACAATGCCATGTCTGTCATGATCGGTGTCACAGGCAACTGCAATATCAAATTTGTCCTTCTGGCAAATCAGCCGCTCCATTGCATAGGGTGAAGAAGGATCCATTCTGATTTTACCATCCCAGTCCACCGTCATAAAACGAAAGGTCGGATCTACCCGGTGATTTACGACGGTTAAATTCAGACCATAAAGTGCCGCGATCGGATCCCAGTAGTGAACGCCGGCGCCACCGAGCGGATCGGCTCCAATACTTATTTTCGAATCTCTTAAGAGATCCATATTTATAACATTCTTCAGATCACTGATATAATGATTCAGATAATCAAACCGGTGAGTAGTTGAAACGCGAAGCGCTTTTTCATAGCGCATCCTTAAAACGCCTTTGAGTTTATTCTCCAGTATTTCATTCGCTTTTTTTTCAACCCAGGAAGTAATCTCCGTGCCCGCAGGACCTCCATTCGTTGGATTGTATTTAAAGCCTCCATCCTCAGGCGGATTATGGGAAGGCGTAATAACGATACCGTCAGCAAGTCCTTTTTCCCGTCCTTTATTGTAAGTGAGAATGGCCTGCGAAACAGCGGGTGTGGGTGTATATTCATTATTTTCAGAAATCATCACTTCCACTTCGTTACCTGCAAGCACTTCCAATGCCGTTACGGAAGCAGGTTCGGACAACGCATGGGTATCAATACCCAGAAAAAGCGGACCTTCTATACCATGTTGTTTTCTGTACATACAAATTGCCTGCGTAATGGCCAGGATATGCCATTCGTTGAATGAATTCGTTAGTGAGGAACCCCGGTGACCCGAAGTTCCAAATGCAACTTTTTGCGCCGGTATGGAAACATCTGGTTGCAGGGAGTAATACGCAGTGATGAGTCGTGGTATGTTAGCAAGAATAGCAGCATCGGCGGGTTTGCCCGCAGCAGGATTTATTTTCATGTAAATAAAGTTAAGTGATCAAGAACCAGAAGGCAAAAAATTGATATTCGCTCATCTGGTTAATTTGTGCAAATTTGTAAAACGCAATTTATTGGTATAATTCCTATATTTACCCCACTAACTGTTGCATGAGAAAGTCCGTTTCCATATTACTTCTTCTGGTTTTCCTTTTTAATATAATAGGGTACCGCGCTCTTTTTTACTATGCTGAAAAACGAGCTGATGCATCCATGGAAGCCAGACTGGATAACGATCAGTACGACGAAACAGAGCTGGTTACCATAAAGATCCCACTGCACAACCCCTATCAGATCGAACAAAAGAGTTTTGAAAGGGTAAACGGAGAAATCAATGTTAATGGTAAAATCTTCAAATACGTGAAGCGTAAGGTTTCCGACGGCAACCTGATCCTGTTGTGTATTGCAGACAATCACAAAAATGTTCTGAAGAAAGCAAAATCGGAATATGAGAATGCAACAAACGATCTGACACCCAACAGTAAAAACACTGGTCGTTCAGGATTACAAAAAAATCTAACACCCGGCGACTATATCAACCAGTGTGGAAGTCTGGAAATGTGCGGGTATGGAAGTGCAAATGTCAAGTACACCGTATTAGATATTAACAGTGTCGTAGATACCCACATCGTTGCTCCGGGGAAACCACCGGAATGTAAAGCCTGATCTCCGCCAGGTTCAATCTTTCCATTTATTTAATGATTGTTTATGTCACGATTATATTTAATAATCGGCATCATTCTGTTACTAGCTACAGAAATATTGCGCGTTTATTTTATCATGCCCTTTCCGGGAAGCCAGCATTCGAATACCATCGCGTGGGCCTATTTTATTGAAAAATACAAATGGATACTCCGCATCATCGGTATCATCCTCGTTGCCGGGCCATTGTACCGGTTTTTTTCCGTCAGAGGTAAAGTATTTCTGAAAATATTATTATCACTGATCATCGTGTTATATCTGGTTATCTTCTTTTTCTTCAATTTCAGATTTGAAGCAGATAAAATGTTTTATCAGCCGTCCATTAAAAATTTTTCCGATATAAAAGAGAATAAAATGGATTCTGATAAGCTGATCATTGGTGTTGAAATCAACGGTCAGTCGCGCGCCTATCCCATACAGATCATTGGTTATCATCACCAGGTAAAAGATACGGTGGGCAATACGCCGATTATGGTAACCTATTGTACAGTGTGCAGAACAGGACGGGTTTACAGTCCATTCGTGAACGGCAAACCTGAATTATTCCGGCTGGTTGGAATGGATCATTTCAACGCGATGTTCGAAGACGCAACTACTAAAAGCTGGTGGCAGCAGGCAACCGGTGTTGCCGTTGCTGGTCCCTTAAAAGGCGCGCACCTTGAAGAAATTCCTTCTCATCAGGCGTCCCTTGCATCCTGGCTTCGTTTGCATCCAAACTCCACCATCCTGCAGCCCGATTCCAATTTCAAAGAAGAATATGATGACCTCGCAGATTTCGATAAGGGAACGATCAAAGGACATCTGGAAAAAAGGGATTCCGCCTCCTGGAAAATGAAATCCTGGGTGGTAGGGGTCAAAACAGGCGGCTTGGAAAAAGCATATGACTGGAATGATCTGGTTCAGCATTATTTTATTCAGGACACGATCGGAAATAATGCCGTATTACTTGTTTTAGAAAAAGACACCAGCAGTTTTCACGTTTTTAGCAGAACTGTGAACGGACAAACATTGTTCTTCCTCTCAAACGCAGCTACCAACGAACTCACCGACTCCAATACGCATTCGCTTTGGACACCGGATGGAGTTTGTATTAGCGGTTCCTTAAAGGATACAAAATTGGAAACCCTCGCATCCTATCAGGAATTCTGGCATTCATGGAAACAATTTCATCCCAATACAACAGCATACAACTATAAGTAAAATGGCTTACATCAAACTAAACAATCGTTTGCCGGGTATTACCGGACTATTGGAAAATCGCGTGGACACAGCTGCACCAATTCGCGAACTCACACAGATTCTTCTGCGCGGAGAGAATACACTCTCTGAAATGGAAAGAGAATTGATCGCTACCATCGTTTCTTTTAGAAATCAGTGTCGTTTTTGTACAAATGCTCACGCAGCCACCGTGATCGCACTCGGAGGTAGTCAGGAATTATTGAACAAAGTGTATTACGACGTGGAATCTGCTCCTCTGTCAGAGAAAATGAAATCATTACTGCTGATCGGCTCCAAAGTGCAGGAAATTGGCAAGGCAGTATTACCAGAACATATCGCACGCGCAAAAAAAGCCGGTGCCACCGACAAAGAGATTCACGACACCGTATTAATTGCCGCCCTTTTTTGTTTGTACAATCGATATGTTGACGGATTGGGAACGTATTGTCCGGAAGACCCCGCTTACTATCAGAAACTCGCATCGAGACTCACAACAATCGGTTACGACAGACCGAAAGATGTATTGGCCAGACAGGGTGAAGAAAATTTTAAATAGCATTTGCATGAGGTCTTCTGAAGATATTCAGGCAGTAAAACCAAATGGGTTGAAAAAATATAAACAGGCACTGTTTCTAATTTGTTTTTTCAGCAGCATGATCGGCGGGACCGTATCTACGCTGATGTCAGCTTATCTGCCTGATGCTATCAGGGATCTTCTGCAAAACTCAGATTCAGGACATATCGAAAATATCAGCGCAACCATTAATGCTGTTTTCATTTTCGGATGGACAGCCGGAGGAATCATCTGGGGAATTTTCTGCGATACGATTGGAAGAAAGAAATCATTTATTTATGCTACGCTTTGTTATGGATTATTTACGATTATGACTGGTCTCTCGCCGACCTGGTTCACCGTTGTGCTGCATCGCTTCCTTTCAGGTTTTGGAATTGGAGGAGTACTTGTAATAACCACGATGCTGATATCAGAGGGATACCGGGAAAAGAAAAGAGAAGTGCTGTTAGGCATATTATCCATTTCAATTCCCGTAGGAATTTTCTCCGCGGGATTAATCACGTACTTCGTTTCTCATTGGCGTTATGCGTTTATAGTAGGTGTTATTCCGGTGATTCTTTCAGGAATGGCTGTTCTCTTTTTTACTGAATCGGAAAAATGGGAACGCGCAAAACAACACGCCGATGAATCGAGGAACAATCTGAACAAGCTGTTTAGTAAAGAATATAGCAGGAACCTGATTATGGGTTCACTCGTATTCGGAGCTGCGCTGATAGGACTCTGGGCTACATTCTCCTGGCTTCCATTTTGGATCCAAAATCTTACATCGGGCACCAACGGACAAAAAGAAAGAGGCCTGGCATTTATGATGATGGGAGGCGGAGGATTATTGGGTGGATTTATTTCGGGATGGGTAGTTAATGCCATAGGACTGAAAAGAACCCTGCTAATTTGTTTCGGCGCCAGTTTTATTCTGGCATTCATTTTATTCAGGCTGACAACCACTTTGTCACTGAGTGCCTACCTGCAAATTGCATTCATCACGATATTCTTTGGTATGAGTCAGGGTGCACTGTCGATGTACATTCCCGAACTGTTCCCCACTTCACTGAGTGCAACGGCTACGGGTGTATGTTTTAATCTGGGTCGAATTATAACGGGTATTGCCGTTTTTTTCATCGGTTCGCTGGTCGAAATGCTGGGAGGATATGGAAATGCCATTTTCTATTTTGACTTTGTTTTTCTCATCGGATTTTTTATCACGTTGATTCATACACAAACCAAACACGATGAATACATTACTAAATAGTTTTTCACTAACCCCGCTTTGGGCTTTAGGCTTTGGGCTTTAAGCCTTCAGCCTCCTGCCTAAAGCTTTAAGCTTAAAAAATGGCATATATCGAAGTAGAAGAAGGAGTTCCCGGTATCAGAAGTTTGTTTCAGTTCAGTCCGGAAACAGGCAAACCCCTATGCGAGCTGGCAGAAGTTTTATTAAGAGGTTCATCACCATTAAGTAGTGCCGAAAGAGAATTGATAGCCGCCTTTGTTTCTCATCTGAACGGATGCCAATTCTGCATGCAGAGTCACGCGGCAGCAGCACGTCATTTATTTGATGAGAAAAAACATCTGGTAGACGAACTGTTGAAAAATCAACACGCTGACGCGCTGTCTCCAAAAATGAATGCACTGTTGCTGATCGCTGCCAAAGTGCAACACAATGGCAAATCGGTGACACCGGATGATATCGAGGTCGCGAGAAAAGCAGGTGCCGTTGACGCAGACATTCATGACACCGTGCTGATTGCTGCCAGTTTCTCTATGTTCAACCGTTATGTGGACGGTCTCGCCAGTTTTACTCCTGAAGGAGAAGGAGCTTATGTTGAAATGGGGAAAAGGATGGGAGAAAAAGGTTATCACATGTAAAAAATAAAAATGGCACACATCGATTTGAAGAATGAATTTCCTGGTATTCGCGGGCCCATGCTTTACCGACCCGAAACAGGATCTATTTTAAATGACCTGGCAGAAATTTTATTACACGACGAAGACAATTCATTAAGTCGTGGCGACAGAGAAATGATTGGCGCGTATACGTCCTATCTGAACGATTGTTTTTTTTGCCAGCATGTGCATGGGGCCATGGCGCAACATTATTTTGAATGCGACACCCAATTCATCGACGACATTAAAAATGATTTTCGGTCGGCCAACATTTCAGACAAACTTAAATCGCTGTTATCGATAGCCGGCAGTGTGCAGAAAGGGGGAAAACAGGTAACAAAGGATCAAATTGAAAATGCAAAAAAACAGGGAGCCACAGATCGTGAAATCCACGACACGGTGCTGATCGCTGCGGCTTTTTGTATGTTCAACCGATATGTTGATGGACTGAATACCTGGGCACCCACCGACAGGCAGGTGTATATAGAACGGGCGCCGATGCGGGCGAAGGAAGGTTACTCGCAGCAAGGGTTGACAAAATAGTTATGGGATATGGGATATGAGATAAGAGTTAACCCATAACCCATCTCTCATATCTCATATCTCATAACCAATAAAATATTCATTGGTATTTTAAAAAAAATAATTATGCCACATATTAACGTCGACAAAGATCTTCCGGGAATACGATCACTCATGGCTTTTCGTCCGGAAACCGCTGAACCACTGGGTGCGTTGGCGGAAGTATTACTAAGAGATACCGTGGGATTAAGTCCCGCCGAACGGGAACTGATCGCCACATATGTTTCCTACCTGAACGATTGTTTCTATTGTCACAATTCACATGGTGAAATAGCAGTCTGTTATTTGGATGGCGACAGAAACCTCGTGGAAGCAGTCCGCCGTAATTATAAGGAAGCGCCGATTTCTGAAAAATTGAAAGCGCTGTTGCAGATTGCAGGCAAAGTGCAGAAAAGTGGGAAGTCGGTTTTACCTGAAGACATAGAAAATGCGCTCAAATATGGAGCAACCGATCGTGATATTCATGACACAGTACTTATTGCCGCAGCATTTTGTTTGTTCAACCGGTATGTTGACGGCCTCGCATCCGTCGCTCCGCAAGATCTGTCAACCTATCCGGCGAGGGCAAAACAAATCGTCGAAAAAGGATACGGATCACATATTTTTTCTAAACAACAACCGTAGAAAGCTGAACGCTGAACGCTGAACGCTGAACGCTGAACGCTGAACGCTGAACGCTGAACGCTGAACGCTGAATATTTAAAAATTAAAAACTATATGACAAATCAAAATACTATTCACCATTCACAATTAACAAAAAAACGTTAGGCTTTGAGCTTTAAGCCTTAGGCATGAAAAAGCTTTAAGCCTTCAATAACCAAACAATCTAACAAAACGATTATGAGAAAATTCAAATTGATCACAGCATTTCTCTTTGCAATTGCCTGGATGCCGTTATTTAGTAAGGCCCAGGTGACTCCTATCACGGGAACAGTACTTGATTCAAAAGGCCATCCCATCTTTGGCGCCAGTGTTCTTATTCTCGGCGAAACACAAGGAACGGTTACCGATGAATCCGGAAAATTTAAATTAAACGCAGCACCGAATGCAACACTCGTTTTTACGTACACCGGATATAAAAGTCAGGTTGTAAAAATCAACGGTTCATCCGAATTGAAAATTGATATGTCAGAAGATATCGGACGGCTCGATGAAGTGGTGGTTACAGGTTTGAGCACAACCATTAAAAGACGAAACCTGGCCAACGCAGTGACTACCATCAATGCTACACAACTTAATGGCGTGGCACCCTCACAAACATTTGACCAGGCACTGAGTGGTAAAATACCAGGAGCTACCATCAATGCCAATACTGGTGCACCCGGCGGTGGCGAATCAGTTAAACTGCGTGGAGTAACTTCAGTTTACGGCAATACACAACCGCTGTATGTGATCGACGGAGTATTCGTAGACAATACCTCCACTTCAGCTGGTTTAAATTTCGTAACCGGTGCAGCGGCCGGCGGTTCACTAACTTCCAATCAGGACAACCCTTCAGGAAGAATTTCAGATATCAATGCGGAAGACATTGAAAATGTCGAAATTCTCAAAGGTGCATCAGCTGCGGCCATCTATGGTTCAAGAGCCTCAGCAGGTGTTATCATTATTACAACAAAAAAAGGCAAGGCAGGAAAAACACATATCACTTTTTCGCAGGATCTGGGATTTATTAAAGTCAGCAGACTGCTGGGTGTTCGCCAGTTCACTGCTCAGACTGCAGCAAGTTTATCGAGCGATAGTTTAACGGGTTTGAAATATGCCGCTGAATTCGATACCGCACAGGCCACAGGACATTTGTATGATTATGAAAAAGAAATATTTGGCAATACAGGTTTCGCCAGAAATACCTTGGTTAGCGTTAGCGGCGGAAATGACAGAACAACTTTCTATTTGTCTGCCGGCGTAAAAGACGAAACAGGTATTGTAAAAAATACCGGGTATCGGAATACCAGTCTTCGATTTAATATCGATCATCATATTTCTGATAATATAAGAGTGGGTATCAGCACAAATTATTTGAATACAAGTGCAGACAGGGGACTCTCAGGAAATGATAATGCCGGAGTAACACTCGGCATTGCGCTTTCTTCCACGCCTGAGTTTGCACAGTTGCACCCAGACCAGTATGGCAACTACCCCAACAATCCATTTGCAGCTTCCAATCCGCTGCAAACAATTGCCCAGATGCAAAATCATGAAGGAGTAAATCGCTTCATTACAGGTATCGGCCTCGAAGCGGTATTTCAGCGCTCAACGAAAAGCGTCACCAAATTCATAGGAGGTGGCGGATTTGATTTTTATAGTCTGGAAACGAATGTACTTTTCCCCAGCACTTTACAATTTCAATCTGTTAACAAGGGAACATCAATTCAGGGATTCACGAATAACCTGAATATTAATTTCATTACATCATTAGTAAATACCTATACTGCTTCTAGAAATCTGACACTTACCACATCCGCCGGATTTACGCAGGAAGATGGTAACTACAACAATTTGCTGAATGCGGCCACGCAGGTAATTTCGGGCCAGTCGAATGTTGACCAGGCCGGTTCTTTAACTGCGCAACAATTCCGTTCACAGTTCCAGAATCAGGGAATTTATATACAGGAAGAAGCGAGTATCATTGAATCCATTACTGCTACAGCAGGCGTGCGTTTCGATCGTTCATCAAATAATGGCGATGCCACAAAATTCTATGCATATCCGAAAGCAGGTCTTTCCTGGAATCTGACACACAGTGGAATGATGGATCCCAATGGTTTCTTCAGCAACTTTAAATTAAGGGCAGCTTACGGTGAAGCCAACAACACACCTGCCTACGGGTCTAAATTTACTTCTATGGCGGTTTCTAATATTGGCGGACTGCCCGGCTCGCTCATCGGATTGCAGGCAGGAAACGCCCATATCGAACCTGAAAGGCAGGCTGAATTTGAAACAGGCATTGATTTCAGTGTGCTGAATGGTAAGCTGAATTTCGAGTTAACTTATTACAAGAAGAATATTTACAATTTCCTGATGTTGGCAAACCCTCCCTCTTCCTCTGGATTTGCTACCAATTGGTTGAATGCGGGTGATCTGCAAAATAAAGGAGTCGAATTGAGTTTGAATGCCCGTCCGATCACGACAAGAAATATTACCTGGAATACCACGTTGAATTTCTGGCTTAACCGCTCCCTTGTAACGCGTCTGATCATACCCCCCACTCCCCAGGGTTCATTTGGTTATGTGCTCGGGTCTTACCAGATCCAGCAGGGAGCTTCTGCGACACAAATCCTCGGACTTTCACCAACAGGTATTGTAAAGTGGGGTGACTCTGAACCGATCTTCCAGATGAACAGTTACAATGAAATTACTTTCCAGAATAAATTGAGTCTGCGCTTTCTCTTACATTGGAAAAACGGCGGACAAAATGTTAACCTCACCAATCTGGAAAATGATTTCGGTGGAACCAGTTCCGATTGGGATAAACAGACGATTCAAAAAGGTGTACCCAATGGTGCATATCGTATAAGTCAGGTCGGTACCAGTGCTCAGGAATTTGTTCAGAATTCAGGTTATGTGAAACTTCGCGAGATAGGCCTTTACTATTCCTATAACACTACAGCTAACGGTTTTGTAAAAGGAGTTCAGTTTGGTGTATCTATGACAAACTTTTTTGTCTGGACAAAATATATCTCGTACGATCCTGAGGTTTCGAATTTCGGAACCGGATTCTCCAGTAATGTGGATGTGGATCCTTATCCTACTACCAAACGTGCTGATTTTCACATTTCACTGAATTTTTAAACTAACTGAATCAACAATTATGAAAAAAATAATTTTAAGAAGTCTGCTTGTTATCAGTGCAGGAACACTTTTTGTTTCCTGCCAGAAAGATTACGGCAATCTGAACAGCCCGACGGTGGAGAGTTTTTTATCAGATGCTTCTTCAAGTGATCTGAATAATCTTGTTACCGGATCAGAATCTGGTATGCGCATTAACTCTGCATTGTATCTTGATGACGTTGGAACGATCGGAAGAGAGATCTATCGTTTCTCAGCCTCAGAACCACGTTATGTAACGGATCTGCTGGGAGCCGACAATTCCGTATTGAGTAATAGTAATTTCTATATTACCAATACCTGGGCTTCAAGATATCGTGTCATCAAAAACTGCAATACACTGATTCAGGCAGCTACGAATTCGACGCTGATCAGCGCATCAGAGAGAGCTGGTTATACAGGTTTTGCAAGAACGATTATCGCATTCCAGCTTTTAATGAATCTTAATCTTACGGATTCAAACGGAATTCGTCTGGATGTAAGTAATCCGAATGCACTGGGCCCCATTGTGGGACTGATCCCTGCATTGAATGGCATTCAAAGTATTTTGGATTCCGGAAAAGCGGACTTGTCTGTCGGCACGGTTATCTTTCCGCTCTCGAGTGGATTTGCGGGATTCAGCGATGCACCCGGACTGCTACAATTCAATCGCGCATTGTCTGCAAGGGTTCAGGTATATCTGTCCAATTGGAATGCTGCACTCACGGCTTTAAATGAATCCTTCTATGGATTGAATAGCAGTTTTAACCTCGGTGTATATAGTGTGTTTGGTACAGGGTCTGGTGACCAGTTGAATCCCGGATTTATTCCGCAGGACAATACAGGTGAGGTTCGTGTTGCCAATCCATCCTATGCGGCAGACATTCTTCCTGGTGATGATCGCATTTCCAAAGCAACACTCAGGCCTGTAGCATCTCTCGACGGTTTAAGCAGCAACCGGGATGTTTGGATCTTTACAAGTTCAACGGCACCGATGTCGATTATACGCAACGAAGAATTGATCCTGATATATGCAGAAGCAAACATTCAGCTGAACAACTTCGCACAGGCAGTAACTGCATTGAATGTGATTCGCGCTGGGCACAATCTGCCAGCTTATTCCGGCGCGATGACGCAGTCGGCGCTGATTAATGAGATGCTGTATGAAAGAAGATATTCATTGTTTATGGAGGGCCACCGGTGGATTGATGTTCGTCGTTACAATATGCTTAACACACTGCCCATTGATCGTCCCGGAGATGATATATGGACGGAATTTCCGTTGCCGGTTTCGGAGCAATAGCCGTATGGGTTATGGGTTATGGGTTATGGGTAATGGGTTAAGGGTTTCGTATGTTAATTCAAAAATGAAAGTAATGGCCGCTCAGTATTGGGCGGCCTTTTTATTTTTCTAAATAAATCAGCAAGATGAAAACCACAATTCATTTTTGCTATTACATACATCTTACCACACAACTGTTTCCCGCGTCAGAAAATAAATATATCCATATGAGTCGACAAAAATGCCTTGCAGACTAAGCTTTCGGACGACTTTATTCCTCTGCATAAAAATCCTTAGTTGAAATAAAAACTATTGATTTTAGTCAACTAAACAACTGTAAATATTCGAAAAAAAGACTAGGTAAGTCAGACGATTTAAAATTTAAATTCGTTTATCGATCTTACTGGCAGTAATTATTTCACCTTTAAAACCAATGCATGCTCCGCCACGTCAAATTAATATCTTTAATTGTAACATCCATTTCGTTGTGGAGTTGCAGTAAAAATTCTCCTACTTCCGATGTATCGACGGGACTTACAATTAATACGGTCACTCCTTTACATGGTCCGGATTCAACGTCGGTAACTATATCTGGTACCGGGTTTAGTACTTCTCCCACTGCTGACGAAGTTTTTTTTAATGGCAAACAGGCTACCGTTACAAGTGCCAGCGAAACGCAATTGGTAGTGATGGTGCCTTCGTTAGCGGGCACGGGAAATATATCGGTGAAAGTAAATGGACTTGCAGGAAACGGACCGGTATTTTCATATGACACAACCTATTTGGAAACTTTTTTTGCTGGCAATATGGTCGGCGTTCAAAATATGGCGTCGGATGCAAATGGCAATTTGTATGTAACAACTATTTTTGGAAATACAGTTTTCAAAATTTCTCCCACAGGCATAACCGATAGTTTTGCCACAATTCCGGAACCTCAGGGAATTTCTGTAGATGTTGCCGGGAATATTTACATTTCTTCTTACGATATTTCTTCTTCGACAAATTTATTTTACAAGATTGTGCCAGGGGGAAACCCAACTGTTTATGCCACTTTTACCATTGCAAATGGTGAAGCTGGTAGTTTGTCGCACGATCTTGCAGGTAATCTTTATGCTGCTTTAGCTAATGGCGACATTTTAAAGGTCGCCGACAGTGGCACCGTAAGCGTTTTTAAAACTGGGATTCCCGGTCTTTTTGGTTTAGTTGTGGGAATGGACGGAAACATATATGTCACTTCAACGCCAAATGCATCGATAGCTACGGATGGTATTGTCTTTAAAATAACTCCGGCCGGAATTACGAATACTTTTGCCAGTGGATTCGATTTTTCCGGAGGAAATGGTATTTCTACAGATGCGAAAGGTGGCCTATATATAGTAAATTCGGGCTTATATGAACCACCGCTACAATCCGTTGGCAGAATAAATACTGACGGCATTTCAAGTACTCTTGCGACCGGCTTTACGACCTTCCCTATCATCGCAATCCCTGACAACGCCGGCAACATTTATGTTTTAAATAAAGAAACCTCTACTGCGGTTTATCAATATGGAAAGGTGTCAAAACTGACGCCAATGTAAATATTTGATTACCTTCTCACTCTGAAATTTCAATAACATGAATTCAAAGTCAATCATCTGTTTTATTGCAGTAGTTTATTTATTTGTATCCAGCTGCAAAAAAGATTCTACGGCAGGAACAGGGAACACTGGTCCGACTACTCAAAACCCAACGATATCATCTATCAGACCAACGAGTGGAAGTTATAATAGTTTGGATACAATAGTCGGTTCCAATTTCAGCGACAAGGATTCAGTTTGGGTCAATGGAGTTCCAGCGCAGGTTGTTTCGGTAAGTTCAAATACACTAATAGTTAAAATTCCCAAAGCTGGAGGAACGGGTGTGATTAAAATCACCGCCAACGGTACAACAACTGTTGGTCCGGATTTTCAATATGTATTTACAGCCATAGTGAGCACTTTTGCCGGCAACGGTACATATGGATTTAACGATGGCAGTGCGTCAACTGCAGAATTTAAGTACCCAACAAGTATAACATTTGACAGCAATGGAAATTTATATGTAGCCGATACCCAGGGTAACCGGATCAGAAAAATAACTCCCGACGGAAATGTAAGTACTGTGGCCGGAGATGGTTTCGCCGGGGCTATCGATGGACCAGTAGCTGCTGCTGAATTCAATCAGCCCTATGGAATCATTTCTGATGCTGCCGGAAATATATATGTCGGAGATACTTACAATGGTTACATCCGTCAAATTACAACAGACGGAACAGTAAAGACTCTTGCTGCGAATGGCCTCGGGTTTATGACTCAACCCGCAACTCCCGCCCAATTTACGAGTCCGCTCGGACTCGCAATAGACAAGACTGGCATTATCTATGTAGCTGATGGAAACATAATTAAAACAATCAGTCTGATAGGCGCTGTAGATACACTGGCAGGAACGGGTAATCAGGGTTACGTGGATGGTCCTGCTGCTTTTTCAGAATTCAAGGCACCTGCAGGACTGACATTTGATAACCAGGGAAATTTATTTATTGCAGATACATACAATAGTATCATTAGAAAATATACAACAAATGGTAACGTGAGTACATTTGCAGGAAATATAACAGGAGGATTTCTTGATAGCACTGCTCTCAATGCCGAATTTTTGCAGCCGCAAGCTTTAGTTGCTGATTCAGTTGGAAACGTTTATGTTGGAGACTACGCAAACGCCAGAATCCGAAAAATAGGTACTGACGGTAATGTAACAACAATTGCAGGAAATGGTGTTCATGCATATGTGGACAGCGACGCGGGAACCCCGGAATTTTATAGCCCATGGGGACTTGCTTTCGATTCCAAGGGAAATATGTATGTCGCCGACAGTCGCAATAGTGTGATAAGGAAAATTACTTTTGAATAACCATTATTAAGGCCTCCAAAAAAAGGGCCGCCTTCCGGCAGCCCTCACGAAACCCCGAAGGGTCAAATTAGATATGTTGTGATTACAAAATGTTAACTGAACCAGTGTACAGGCTGGTAGAAACAAACTTGCTATCTGCGGACAAAAAGCCAATATAGACGTGTACCGCTTTGCCGCTGAATGCAGTTACATCTAATGTATAACTGCCGGCATTTCTCTGTGAATCCGGGCCAACCGTTTTCCAGTGACCTGCGGCTTCACAATAAACAGCAACGAATACCTGATCCGTTGCTCTTGCGCTTCCTACCCCGCTGTTGTCAGTCCAGCTTAAGGTAACTGTTCCCTTAGACAAAGAACCTGCTTTTGGCATCAATGCATTCAACAGATCACCGCGGCCAAGTATAACCTGTTCGTAGTTGACTGTAAATGAAGGATAATCGCCTGCAATCGCATTTCGTATGTTATACGATAACGCTTTGTTGAAACACGACATACGAACCGTTACACTGTTGTATGTTCTGTTTAATAATCCTGTCAGTGGTTGCAAAAAACCAGAAATCACCGACATTTTTGCCATTTGCGCAAGCTGTCCAGGGGAAGAGTAACCTCTTTTGCGGGGAGGTCTGCTGCGTATCACCTGAATGCCTTTCCAGGAACTGCCCACTGCAGGGCCAATCGTTCCACTAAAACCTCCAAGGATACCATTGGAAATCTTTCCCATTTGGTAGCTTTAAAAAATAAAAAAAGAACTGTTTACTAACGCTTGTTTCTGATCGCTAAAACCAAAAGATAAGCAACGGCATTGCAACCGGTCGGTTACTTATCCTATAATTGAAGCAGGCCAATTAACCATGCAAAAATGATGCAATTCAGATCGAATTCTTCACTTGGATAAAATAATAGAAATATTATAAATGGTTTTCGAAGAGGGTTGCATAAAAATTAATTAACCCTCCGCGTAATTACAAGTTTTTCAATATTATCGACAATTAAAATCTTCCATCCATTCAAATTCCCAATAAACGGATAATTTACACAGAATTTAGGGCAATCTTTTCTGGATTTGTTGGTACTTCGTTGATATATTGTTGAGATATTGTTGGGATAGTTCTACCAAAAAAAGACCATCAAAACATCCGGATTTCCTTGATCCCTGTTCGACAAGCGTAGTCATGACAGTTATTGAGCGTTTCAAACAAACACCGTAACTGATACCTTTTATTTCTTCACATCTCCCTTTTATTTCCGACAGACTGCTAAATTCGTGTTCAGCATGTCTTTATCTTTTGCCTCATTGAATTCCGGAAGTAACGGAAACTGCTATTACATTGGTAATAAGGAAGAAGCAGTATTTGTCGACGCCGGGATATCCTGTAGGGAAATCGAATCCCGCATGAAACGGCTTGGCCTGAATATGGGTGTCATAAAGGCCATCTTTATCTCCCACGAACACAGTGATCATATTCAGGGCGTAAACCAGTTAGTGTCAAAATATAAGATCCCGGTGTATATCACTGCGCCTACTCTTAAGGAAGCTGGTTTCTGGAAAATCAGGAAGTTCGTTTTTCACTTCACTGCGAATCTGCCCGTCATGATCGGTGGACTCCGGGTAACGCCTTTTTTGAAAAAACACGACGCCGTTGATCCCTACAGTTTTGTGATCAGTGCGGGCAAAACGAATATTGGTGTGTTTACCGACATTGGACAAACCTGCGACCAGTTGATTTATCATTTCAAACAATGTCACGCAGCGTTTCTCGAGTCCAACTACGATGAAGATATGCTGGAGAAAGGTCGTTATCCGTATTTCCTGAAAAATCGGATCAGGGGAGGAAACGGGCATTTGTCGAACAAACAGGCTTTACAATTATATACCGAACACCGCCCTTCCTTCATGAGCCATCTGTTATTGTCCCATCTTTCCAAAGAAAACAACACTCCCGAACTCGTTGAATCCTTATTTTCATCCATTTCAACGGATACGCGAATTATCATAGCGAGCCGTTACCAGGAATCTGCACTTTATCATATCGCCGCGGAAGAGAAACACTTTAAGAACCTGATGCCTAAGACCAAGATGAAGGGGCAGTTAACGCTGTTCTAGTTACGAGTTATGGGTTATGAGAGAGGGGTTATGGGATATGAGAGATGAGAGATGGGTTATGGGAGATGGGTTATGGGAGATGGGTTATGGGAGATGGGTTATGGGAGATGGGTTATGGGAGATGGGTTATGGGAGATGGGTTATGGGAGATGGGTTATGGGTTAAAATTACCAGATGGTGGGATATGAAATATGAATATTGGGGGATACTTTGAGTGGTATGGGCAAGAGTGTATTAAAAGAGTATAGTTTCCAGTTCGCCATTTCAATTATCAAATTGTACAAGAATTTGATCGATTCAAAAAAGGAATTTGTATTAAGCAAACAATTGTTGAAAAGCGGAACTTCCGTGGGTGCTATGATCAGGGAGGCACAAAACGCAGAAAGTAGAAATGATTTCATTCATAAACTCGCGATAGCGCAAAAAGAATGTGATGAAACTATGTATTGGCTTGAATTATTAGAAGAATCGAATTACGTAGAATTTAATGAATTTTCTACTATCCATGATAGCGCCTCTTCTCTTTTAAAAATGCTACGTAGTTCCATACTGACAGCAAAACAAACTCATAACTCATAACTCATAACCCATCTCTCATCTCTCATATCCCATAACCCATCTCCCATAACCCATAACCCATCTCTCATAACCCATAACCCATAACTAAGAAAAAGGCCCCCCTGGGAACAGGAAGGCCAAACGATTGCTAGTCCACGAGATAAAATTCAAAACATTTTCACCGGAATTACAGATCGGATGAGGTAATGGTTAAAAACTGGTTGGTTTAAGGTTCAGGTTTCAATAACAAACTTACAGCAGCGGCCCTATGCTGAACAAGGGGATAAAACAGGAATCTCTTCCGGGTATTTTTCCCGGTATATATGGGATTAAACCCGTTTCTTTCCACCAGCGTTTAAGGAATTCAGATTCTACGTATTTTAAAGTCAGAATCAAAACCATATTTATGTCACAGAAACCTTCCATCCTCTATTTATTATTAATTCTCCCCTTTTTTATCTTCTCTTTCCGAAATGCTCCCATTGAATCAGGTAGTTTACCATCCTCTTACTCGTCTGTTGTAATGCAGCAAAAAATATTAATGGATACCGGCGGCCGGACGGTAAATATCGATTCCGCCCAGGCCTGCATCGACCGCTATCCGGCTTTTATGCTGAAACATGGATTCTCTAACCCCGGTGGTCAGGCATTTACTTCTACCCTCACTAAAACCAGCATGCTCACCACTGGCGAATCATTTAACGGGCAGGATCTACAGAACTGGCTCACGGCCACGTTAGCGCAATATGCTGCAGCCGGAAAAACCCTGGTGATCAATGTGGAACTGGGCGTTTATGATATGAATTATCTGAAAACTTATGAGCCCAATCAGGCAAAGAAAAATACTAACAACGGACGCATTGCCATCTTCCTGATTCCCGCAGATGCTTCAACGGGAAATGTGGTGAGGGCACTGGTTGCCCAACCCAATGGAAGTGGTGGTTCTGGCGGTGGCACAGGTTATGATCTTGGAGGGCTTCAACCTTAAACCATGCATATTACCTGGTATGGTTATTTTCAGATATGGAGTCTTTTAGTGGCTATCTTTTGCTGGAAAGGACTGAAAGCATGCTCCTTGCTGGCATTCATTCCCTTTCTGATCGTGGTAATCGTTACGGAACTGACAGCGATGAATTTCCAGGCATTCGGCTGGAAGTCAAATTATATCATGTATAATTTATACCTGCTGGTCTCCACTCCCTTCCTGTTCTACTTAGCGGGCAAAATGTTATTTTTAACCAGGAAAGAATCCATCGTATTTTATATCGTTTGCATCTTGTGTATGTTGCTGGTGGTCTTCAATTTTATATTTATCCAGGGAACTACCGAATTCGATTCGTATTCATTAAGCCTGATAGAGATTTTGATCATTGTGTTTTCGGGATTGTGTCTGGTAAGACTAACAGTACTTGATCAGAAAGAATTAAATTTTATTAAGGAACCTTATTTCTGGATAAATTCCCTGAATCTTTTTTTCGCATTGATTACGCTGGTCGTGCTGAGTCTTCAATCGTATATTCTTATCAATCATGTTGAAATTGTTCATAGGTCACTTTACTCAGCCATCATGCCCGTAGTTAATGCGATCGTATATCTGGGTTATAGTTATGCTTTTATTTTATGCAGGACGCAAAGAACCAGGTAGTCATCACCATCATCGCAGTTATTATTATACTGCTTTTTCTGGGCGTGTTGTTCCTGGTAATGTTATTTAATTACAATAATAAAAAAGTTCAGATGGGTAAAGAACGTGAGCTCATGCGTGCTACATTCGACAAACAACTGCTCGAATCGAAACTGGAAATGCAGGAACAAACTTTCGATATGATCAGTCAGGAAATCCACGATAATGTAGGTCAGATTCTGAGTCTTGCAAAAATACAACTGGGCATCATGGAGCATAAACACGTTGCCGATAGTGAGTTGCTTGAAAATGTAAAAGAAAGTATCAGCCTCGCGATGACCGAACTGCGCGACATTGCCAAAAGCCTCAGCAGCCAGCGTCTTCAGCAACTCAGTTTGCAGGATAGTATCGGTCAGGAGATCCGGCGCATCAACCGGAGCGGCTTAATAAAAATCAGTTCCGATATTCAGGGAGTAGAAAAAAATATTCCTGATCAGCATAAATTGATTGCATTCCGTATCGTGCAGGAGGGACTGCAGAATATTCTTAAACATGCGGGAGCCTCCGATGTAAAGGTATCTATCAGATATATGGAGAACCTGATGTATATCACCATATTTGATAATGGCATTGGCTTCGATCCCGAAATACAATTGAAGAAACGCGAAGGGCTGGGACTTCAGAATATATTAAGAAGAGCTACTCTCGTAGGTGGCAATGCGGATATTATAAGTAAACCAGGCGAAGGAACCACACTGCAAATTGAAATGAAGTATGTCTGACGTAAAATATATTGCACTTGTTGACGATCACACGATGTTCCGCAAAGGACTGGCCGTACTGATCAATCTCTTTCCCGGTTATAAAGTATTTATGGATGTAGGCAACGGAAGGGAATTCATCGATCAACTGCAGTCAGACCATCTCCCCGATATTGTATTACTTGATATTCACATGCCCGTGATGGACGGTTACGCAACCGCTGCCTGGCTGCAGGCAAATCATCCGGATATACGCGTGCTTGCGCTGAGTACGATGGATTCGGATACTACCATCATCAAAATGATTCACCAGGGCGCACGCGGGTACATTCTCAAAGATGCTGATCCCAATGAATTGCAGGTTGCCTTTAAAGAAATTCTAGCGAAGGGGTATTATTATAATGAAATACTTACCCGCAAGGTAATTCACTCGTTTCATGCTGCCGGTCAGGATACTGCCAATGCACTACCCCGGCTTACGGACAGAGAAATGGAATTTCTTAAACACGCATGCAGCGAAAAGAACTACCAGCAGATAGCCAGTGAAATGTTCGTGAGTGAACGGACGGTGGATGGCTACAGGGAATCTCTCTTCAAAAAATTCAACGTCACAAATCGCGTGGGCCTGGTACTTTATGCGATCAGGAATCAACTCGTGCAGCTTTAGGAGGGTTATGGGTTATGAGATATGCGTTATGGGATATGGGTTATGGGTTATGAGTTTTAACTAATTTTACCATAACTCATATCCCATATCCCATAACCAAAATATCATATCCCATAACTCATAACCAAAAAAATATCTCATAGAATGATATTTGATCCTGGCAATAAAATTGTCAAACTCTGCGCAGATGGTATGCATGCCGAAGGCTTGGGTGAAATGGAAAAAGCCGGAAATTTATTTCTTCAGGCATGGCAAGAAGCACAGTCGTATTTCGAAAAATTTACAGCAGCACATTTTGTGGCGCGTCATCAGGAAAGTGTTTCAGATAAATTAAAATGGGACCAGACCGCTTTGCAAATGGCATTTAATGTAAAGGATGAACATATTAAAGGATCCTTCCCGTCTCTTTATTTAAATATCGGCAAGTGTTACGAAGATTTAAATAATTTTATACTCGCAAAAGAAAATTATAACCTTGCATATTCCTATCTGGATTTCCTTCCGGAAGATGGATATGGTAAAATGATAAAATCAGGAGTTCTTGCCGGAATGGAAAGAGTTTTGTGAGTTATGGGAGATGAGTTATGGGAGATGGGATATGGGAGATGGGATATGGGAGATGAGTTATGGGAGATGGGATATGAGTTTTAACTAATTTTACCATAGCTCATAACTCATATCCCATAACTCATAACCAAAATATCATATCCCATATCTCATAACCAAAATATCATATCCCATAACTCATAACCAAATGTCATATTTCATAAATCATAACCAAAAGAATAACTCATAATTAATATACATGAAACGCAGAGACTTCGTAAGAAACATTTCCTTCGCCGGTGCGGGTATAGGTCTGTTACATCCCTCTTTTCTGTTGGCAATTTCTCCAACAAATAACGTGCGGCTGGGAATTATCGGCACAGGGCTTCGCGGGCAAAATCATTTGTGGAACGCACTGCAGCGGCCTGATGTAGACGTTATCGCCATCTGCGATATAGATGAACGGAGTTTGCAATCGGCACGTGATCTGATTACAAAGTCGGGCAAGCCTATGCCAAAAATATTTACAGGCGACCCGCATGCGTACCGGAAATTGCTGGACGAAAAAGATTTGCAGGCCATCCTTATTGCAACACCATGGGAGTGGCACACACCGATGATACTCGACGGTATTGCTGCAGGAGTGAAATATATCGGAACAGAAGTGGTGCTTGGCATCACACTACAGGATCACTGGAATGTTGTGAATGCCGCTTCATCGCAGGGCGCTCATGTGATGATGATGGAGAACGTTTGTTACCGCAGGGATGTTATGGCCATTTTACAAATGGTCAGACAAGGATTATTTGGTGAACTCATTCACATGCAGGGCGGTTATCAGCACGATCTTCGGGGTGTAAAATTCAATGATGGTAAAACACCTTATGATAGTGGGGTGGAATTTGGAGAGAAAGCTTTCTCAGAAGCGCGCTGGCGAACCAATCACAGTGTGCATCGTAACGGTGACCTGTACCCGACGCACGGAGTTGGCCCGATTGCAGAAATGCTGAATATAAATTATGGAAATCGTTTCGTGTCCCTCTGTTCCTTTGCAACCAAATCACGGGGACTGCATGAATATATTGTGAAAAAAGGCGGAGCCGATCATCCGAACGCGAAGGTAGAATTCAAACTGGGTGATGTGGTGACAACACAGATCCGTTGCGCAAACGGTGAAACGATTTTATTGCAGCATGATACCAGTCTGCCGCGTCCATATTCTCTTGGATTCAGGGTTCAGGGAACACATGGCATCTGGATGGACGTTAACAAATCGCTTTATATTGAAGGCGTGAGTACAAAAGCTGATGCCTGGGAACCTGCACAACCCTATCTCGACAAATACGATCACCCCGACTGGCAGCGATGGGGTAAAGAGGCAGAAAATGCGGGACATGGAGGTATGGATTTCTTTGTGCTGCAGGATTTTATTGAATCGGTAAAACAACAAACCAACACGCCCATGGATGTCTATGACGCAGCTGCATGGAGTTCCATAACACCGCTAAGCGAAATGAGTATTGAGCTCGGTAATCAGACAGTCGACATGCCGGATTTTACGGGTGGACTTTGGATGACTCGACTTAATCACTTCGGGTTGTGAGTTATGCGTTTTGGGAGATGGGTTATAAGATATGAGAGATGGGTTATAAGAGATGGGTTATAAGTGATGGGTTATAAGATATGAGATAATAAGTTAACCCATAACCCATCTCTCATAACCCATCACTTATAACCCATCTCTTATAACCCATCACTTATAACCCATCTCTCATAACCCATCTCTTATAACCCATAACCAATATAACGATCAATGTATTCTAAATCTTAACGTCGCACCAAGCGTAGAAGGATCGCCGAGACGCGCGGCACCGAAATCATATGCATACGCCACATATTTCGTACCAGTGAGATTGCGCATCCAGAAAGTGAAACCGATGTCTTTGAATGCAACCCCGACACTGGCATTTAACAGCTGATACGATGTTTGTTCCTGTTCGTTTGACAAATCAAAATATTGCCTTCCGAAATAATACCACTCCCCTCTTATAAAAACAGTTTCCGATCCTGACAAGCGTTTGTTGTATTGTACGGCCAGCATAGATGTGACGTCGGGTGTAAATACCTGGTATTTACCATCCAGGTCTTCCGCAGATCCATTGGAAGAAAGTTCACCACTGGTATATAACGCGTGTGTATAACCGAAATGATAGGTTACATCCAGTCCTTTTACCACCAGCGCCTGTAATTCTGCTTCAAACCCTTTGCTGGTCAGTCCCCCGGCATTTTTTATAATCGTTATCGCATCAGGAAGAATAAGGGTTGGAATCTGTGCATCCTGTACGGTGCTGTAAAAAACGGCCAGATTGGCATGCAGGCGGTTTTCAAAATAATTACCCTTGAAACCCAGTTCATAATTATTACTGTATTCTGGCTGATAAGGATACAGCGGCGGCTGGGTTGGATCGGTTGAAAGCTGCGTGAGGCCACCCGTGCGATATCCCCGGTTATAGCTGATATATATATGCGCATTTTCATTGGCGCTATAAATAAAAGAAACCATGGGGCTCCAGGCACTGAACGAAGTTTTTCCGGAAGTATCGGGTTGTGTTACAAACCCCGGCATGCCATCGGGTACATACATTCCCGAAACTTCTTCTTTGGATTCCTGATAATCGTATCGTAATCCACCGGTTAAAGAAAAAGTTTTAGACAGTGCATAAGATGCCTGACCATAAAAAGCAAAGCCGTCATTTTTAAGTTTCGTGGTATTGATCACGGTGTAATTACTATCGGGCGACCCAACTGCCGCTGCATCCGCTCCGAAATGAACACCCTGCTGATTGGGTGCTTTCTGGAGAAAAAGATAAGAACCTACAGCCCATTTAAAAGGAGATGTTGAAGCCGTCGCAGAAGAAAGACGCAGTTCTTCTGTCCATGCATTCACTTTATTCCAGGGCTTTCCGTAATTATTTACAATACTGATCGCATCCAGCGGAGAAAAATCTCCATCCACCGGTGTTGCATAATACCGGTAGTTCGACTGATAGGCGGTGAGCGAACTGAAATCAACCCTGGCCCCTGTATGTCTGATCATCAGTGATCCATTCAGTGTATTATCTATCATTTCACCGATGGCATTCTGATCCAGGTGATATGGATTTGCAAATGCATCGGCAATGGAAGGATTTAAAGTAAATGCTCCGTTATCGCGGTTCCAGAGGTTTTTCATATTGAAAGTGAACGACCACTGCGGGCTCATCAGGTATTTCAGATAAATATTATCTGCGAAACGATGTTGTTTGTCGAAATGCGTATTGTTGTAATCATTGATATAGTATCCTTCGGATCCTTCGTATAGACCCGCCAGTCCCAGAAAAAGTTTTCCTGCAACCAATGGTGCAGTGAATTGAAACGAATAACGCTGTAAACCATAATTACCCTCACTAATTTCTACTGAAGCATGCAGCTGATCGTCAGGTTTTTTAGTAACAATATTAATCACACCTCCCATGGCATTTCTACCATATAAAGTTCCCTGTGGTCCTTTTAATACGTCAATATGATCCACGTCGAATAACTGCGGAATATAAGTATCGAGCGTAAATTGAGGAACGCCATCAATATAAGTGACCACAGCCGGATCATATGAGGTGGAAGTGATTCCGCGGATGGAAGTTACATTTCTTCCGTCACCGGGGTCGGCGGAATAAAGATTGGAAACAATACCCTTCAGGTCCTTACTGGCCCAGAGTCGGTACGCATCGATGTCACGCGATGAAAGTGCCGTGATGCTGATGGGAACGTTTTGAATATTTGCTTCCTGTTTTTCTGCCGTCACGACTACCGCATCCAGCTGTGCAGTTGATCTGGCAAGCCGTATCACGAGCTGGTCGCCGGATAATGGAATTTGTATTTCCTGCTGCGCTTTTGCATAACCTACCGATGATATTTCAACAGCGTACAATCCCTTGGGCAGAACAGGCATCGTAAACCTGCCCTCGTTATTGGTGATCACCGATACATCGGTATTTAATACATGTATCGTTGCACCTGCAATGGCAACGCCTTCTGCATTTTTTATCTCACCCGTATTGTTCGATTGGGCATGGCAGAGAGAAGAGCAGGCGATCAATAACACTAGTACAATTATACGATTCATTATATTTTTCGTTGGCGGATGACGGTAGATTGATTATGGGTTAGGGGTTATGGGTTATGAGTTATGGGTTATGAGTTAGGTTTTCACTCCTAAATTCTTATACTCTTATACTTCCCATACTCCCATACTCCCATACTTGCCTAAGGCTTTAGAGACAAAATATACGCAACAATCTGACTCAGATCTTTTTGCGCAATGTCAGGATGAGCAGACATGGCCACGTCGCCCCAGACGCCGCTTCCACCTTTCCTGATCTTCTGACTCAGATAATCTGCGGCTTTTTTATCTCCCGCATATTTTTCGGCCACTCTCTTAAATGAGGGTCCGATGGATACGCCGTCTTCTTTGTGACAGCTTTTGCAATCCATCACCTGTGTCAACGCATAACCCGATGCATAAGGACCTTTTGCGGATGCAGCGGTATCGGCGGTAACTGCGGCCGTAACAGTTGGTGCCGGATTGGCATTATAATCTATACGGGATAGTCCGGCGTCAGCATTTTTCTGAAACCAGCCAGTGCCGTATTCCAGCAGGTATAATCGTCCGTCGGGACCCGCTTCCATGTCAATGCAATTGTGCAATGTGGTATGCGGCATAAAAGATTCCATGCGCTCAAAATCCCCGTCAGACTGAAGTGTTACGACTTTGATCCATCCTCTTATCCAGTCGTAGATAAATAATTTACCATTGTAATAGTCGGGATACCTCGTGGCAGCGGGATACATATCGGTATAATAAACCGGCCCCGCCATGGCATTTCTACCACCGGTACCCAATTCAGGAAATTCAGGTGAGCGTGCATAAGGATACCAGATAAATGCCGGTTGCGCCGGAGGAAGATCCGATATACCCGTATTGTTGATGGAATGATTTTCAGGTTTTTCGGGATCAAATGCATCACCAGGAACACCTGTCAGATAATTATATTGGTGATAAGCATAATTGTTGCCAACAAAAAATGGCCATCCAAAATAACCGGCTTTTCTGGCCTGATTCACTTCATCATATCCCCTTGGGCCACGGGTAGCCATACTATCGTAGGGTGCATCGGGACCCACTTCACCCCAATACAGATAACTGTTTTTCTGATCTACACTGATCCTGTATGGATTTCTATTCCCCATTACGTAAATCTCAGGCCGCGTTTTTGCTGTGCCCGGAGCAAACAGATTTCCGTCAGGAATTTCATAACTACCGTCCTTGTGTAACCGAATACGCATGATCTTTCCACGGAGATCATTACTGTTACCTGCTGATCTCTCCGCATCATATTGTAAATGTCCGGGTGCGTCATTCAATGGGGCAAAACTATGACTTACGAAACGCTGGCCCGGTTCATCAAAAGGGGTGGAATTGTCGCCTGCAGAAAAATACAAAAGACTGTCAGGGCCAAATGCAATGGAACCGCCCGTATGACAACAGATTTCACGTTGCGATTTTACTTCCAGGATCACTTTTTCAGAATTGTTCATCACCGAGTCGTTCTCGAAAACGAAACGCGACAGCCTGTTTACAGAACTGTCAATCGGGCTATAATAAATATATATCCAGTGATTGTTTTTAAAATCCGGATCCTTTGAAAGGCCCAGCATGCCTTCTTCCGCGTTTACTCCCTTTGCTTTCGCCTGATAATATACTTTCAGAAATCCTGCCTGCTTCACGGTACCTGTTCCCTGTTTATATAACATGATTTCTCCGCGACGTTGAAGTACCAGTATATCCATGTTGGGCAGTATGGTCATTTCAGTCGGCTCATAAAAAGTACCCTGCACCAATGTGTGTTTTGTGAAATGATTTTCTGAAGGCGGATAAGGAGTGGTAGCCAGAGAATAATTCAAAGGCTCGTAATGACCAATGGCGTATTCAATGGCGTTCAATACAATTTTTGAATTTCCATCGTTATCTGCATTTTTTACCGTAATGCTGTCGTTACTATACTGAATCCGTCCACCATCAAATTGCTGATGCATAAACGACACGCCGGAGTCGCCGGTAGACCCGATCATACGCCCATACCATCTCCAGTTAAATGTTTTCGCCGTTGGATGGATGGCGGCAAATCCCCCACCCGCCTGAACAAAACGTTCCAGCGCAATTCTTCCCATATAATTGAGATCAACACCTGACCGGTTTAAAAATAATACGGCTGCATACGTGGACAATACTTCGTCTGTAAACAGGATGCTCGTATCTGTGGGAGTTACTTCAAATCCATTGATCTCACCCAAATGCTCAACAACTTTAATACCGGCAGCTGCATCGGGATCAGCAAGATGATTCGTATACACTAAAACCTTTGGAAGGCCTGTCCGTTTTTGCCTGCAGGAGAACGCAAATAAGATGGAAAATGCAAATAGAAAAAAATAAAAGTATTTCATTGGACGACCCTGTTGATAGGCCGCAAACTTAAGTATTAAGCGCTAAGATTCACGATTTATTCTATGAATGAACCATATGAATCATGGCCGGAAGTTCGCTTGTAAATGAACCGTTAATACACTGATTTTCTGAAACCTGTTCACCACTTTTTAAATACAAAAAATACTGCGGCTATCAGAAATCCAAATCCTACCAGATGATTCCAAGCCAGTTTTTCTTCTTTAAAAAAAATCAATGTAAAAGCCACAAATACAGTCAGTGTAATGGCCTCCTGAATTGTTTTTAACTGAACAAGTGAATAAGGACCGCCATCACCTTTAAAACCGATTCTGTTGGCCGGCACCTGGAATAGATATTCGAAGAATGCAAGCCCCCAGCTGATGAGAATGACCGTAAAGAGACCCATATTTTTCCCCCATGCGAAATCTTTGAAGCGGAGGTGCCCATACCAGGCGAAAGTCATGAACGTATTGGAAATAAAAAGAAACAGGACCGTTTGCCATCCACGCATTGTAAAATATTTTATTTTACGGGTGCCAGCGTTTTGAGCACCGTATAACTTTTTTCTATACTATCCCATGGGTCTTTTGGCATATCGTGTTCTACAAAATAATATTTCATACCAGCTGTTTCCGATTCAGCAAAAATTCTCTTGAAGTCAATCGTTCCGCTGCCTACCGGTAGAATTGTCTGGTAAGTATTATCCAAATCTTTCACATGCCACAATGGAAATCTTCCAGGATATTGTTTGAATAAGGCAACTGGATCCTGTCCGCCTTTGGTAGCCCATGCCAGATCGAGTTCCATTTTCATTGTTGTTTGTGTAAGTATCAATTCATAGGGAATTTTGCCTTCCACAGCGTGAAATTCAGCATCGTGATTGTGATATGCAAAACGGAGTCCAGCCTTCCTGCAGGCTTCGTCGGTGCGATTCAATACGTCGATAGAAGATTTTATATCATCCATTGTATTGATGGGCGTGTTGGCGCATACCAGATATTCCACACCACCTTCAGCGGCTTCATCTACAAGCGCCTGCATATTGTCCCGCAGATTCCGCATTGGCGGAATCACCATCGGTTTACCATCAGCATCCAGTGGCATTTTCATACCCGGCGGTAATTTAAATGGTGCCCCCAACACGTGATGAGATTTCCAGGTTAGGCCCAGACTTTTTAGCAGAGTGGCAAATTCCTTTGGTTTCAGTCCGTAGTATCCGCCCTTTTTACTGAATGCTGATTCAATTTCTATATATCCTATTTCAGCAATCCGTTTCAATGTTCCGTCCACGTCTTTATCGATCACATCAAAAAACGTGAATAACTGAAGGCCTGGCGGAGGATAGAAAGCAGGAGTATGGGAGTATGGGGGTATGGGAGTATGATAAAATGAGGGAATGATCAGACTTCCTGCCAGCATGCCGGCGCTGTTGCGGATGAAGTTTCTTCTATTTTGCACTTTATTTAGTTATGGGTGATGAATTATGAGCTATGGGCTATGAGTTATGGGTTATGGGTTATGAGTTATGGATTATGGGTTATGGGTTATGGGTTATGGGTTATGGGTTATGGATTATGGATTATGGATTTCTGCTCCATTCTCCTACACTCCTACACTCTTACACTCTTATACTCTTATACTTATTTAACTCCTTTCGCCGGATCCCACGACCCCTGCACTTTTCGTATATAAACAATCTGACCAGTATGATATGCGTTGTGCATACTGATATGCCCTATAATTTCATACCATGCTTCCAGTTTTTTCTCATCCGCCGATTCGATGGCGTTCTCCCAGCTGATTAAAAGGCTGTCCGCCTTTTTTACTGTTGCAGGCCAGGAGTCTTTGTCAACAGGAGAAAAAGTCTCGTTATTGTCTCCCGAATATTTGGGTGCAGACTGATTCATGAATTTTGACAGTTCCTGCTGATCCCAGAAAATGATATGAGTTGTAAGTTCTGCAATTGAATGATCGGCACCTTTTTCTTTCCAGTTGGCCTGCTCGGGTGTTAATCCCGCTATGGCTATATTTAAAGGGGCAAACCACTCTTCCTTATTATGGCTCGTTTTCAGCTGCGCTAAAAGTACCTTTTTGAGTGTCAATTTCTCTGAGGTTTGAGATTTCGAACTGCTGACCCATCCCACCAGCAATATAAAACATATGAAGGGTTTCATGACATAATATTTATGATTTCCATTCGTACCTGATTAAAGGTAATATATGTAGGGCTTTAAACTTATTTCAAATATAAAATCCATCCTTTCTGCGGCTACGTATGTCTTAGCATGAGCAAAATCCTGTTTTGTTTCATATTCTTATGTTGTTTTTTTTCAGCAGTCACTGTTTATTCACAGCATATTCTGAAAGGACAGGTGGTGGACAGTGAAACGAGAGAACCTCTTCAACTGGCAGTCGTCACCAATACGAGATCATCTTCGAGCTCCAATACAGGAGACGATGGAAAATTCATTTTGAAGAATATCCAACCTTCGGATTCGATCACCTTTTCTTCTATCGGTTACCGATCCATGGGTTTAAAAATCAGTAGTGCAGAAAAAAATATAACCATTGCCCTGACAAAGGGACATATCGATCTGAAAGAAATAACGATAACCAATCATGCGGACAATCTGACAACCTCCCGCACCCTGAGCAGGATAGATCTGAATGTGTTACCCCTGAGATCAGCACAGGATCTGCTGCGGCTTGTTCCCGGTTTATTTATCGCCCAACACCAGGGTGGCGGAAAAGCAGAGCAGATATTTCTTCGTGGATTTGATGCGGATCATGGAACAGATGTACATGTATCAGTTGACGGTATTCCGGTGAACCTGGTTTCCCAGGCTCACGGTCAGGGTTATGCGGATTTACATTTCGTTATTCCTGAAACCATCGCGGGATATGACTTTGGCAAAGGTCCCTATTACTCGGATAAAGGTGATTTCTGCACGGCAGGATTTGTTTCTTACCATACCATCAATGTACTCAATAAAAATACGGCTGAAATCGAATATGGTCAGTTTGATACCCGGCGGGGTTTGGTGATGATGAATCTCCTGAGCGACAAGGCAAAAGAAAAGGGACAGACTGCTTATATCGCAGGAGAAGCTTTATATACCAATGGCGGCCCCTACGATGTTCCCGAACATTTCAAGAGATACAATCTGTTCGGAAAATTTAACACCAAACTGGGTCCGGCGAACCTCCTGAGTTTTACTTTCAGCACACTGGAATCGAAATGGAGGGCAGCAGGTGAAATCCCCAATCGCGCGCTGGCAGAGGGTTATATCAAAGATCGTTTTGGAAGCATCGACAGTGCACAGGGCGGTTATACCACGCGTACCAATGCCAATCTCAAAATAACTTCTCTTCTGAAAAATGATTTTACCTGGGAAAATCAGGCATTCTATTCCTATTGTTATTTTAACCTGATCAGCAATTTTACTTTCTTTTATGCTGATCCTGTAAACGGAGATGAATTCGGACAGCATGAAGCGAGGGATATTTTTGGATATAAGAGTTCACTAACACATCGTAATTATTTTGGCAATACAACGATAACTTCCTCAACCGGCATCGGCATAAGATACGATCATACACACCCCAGCTGGTTATCGCATACATTAAACGGAGACAGTATCCTCAATTTTATTCAATATGGTGTTGTGAAAGAAGCCAATGCCTATGGATATTATGACGAAGTTGTCGAGACCGGGAAATGGCTGTTTAATGCAGGACTTAGATTTGATTATTTTAACTTTTATTATCTCAACAAGGCTCCTGCATCCGACACAGCTGCCGCTATATATGACGGCGTACAAACATCTCAGGGAAAATCTATTGTTAGTCCGAAGATAAATATTCAATACACAGCAAATCCTGCAGTGCAGTTTTACGTGAAAGCCGGAAAGGGATTTCATTCCAACGATGCAAGAGTTGTGATTGCAAATCAGGGTTACCAGATCTTGCCCGCCGCTTATGGAGTAGATATCGGCATGAACTGGAAACCCACGGCGAACCTTTTTATCAACACTGCTTTCTGGTATTTATTTCTTGAACAGGAATTTACTTATGGCTCGGACTTTGGGGATGAAAGTGTAGTACCCGGGGGAAGGACGGTGCGAAAGGGTGTTGATATTTCCGTGAGATATCAAATCACCGAATGGCTTTTTGGAAATCTGAATGTTGATCTCGCCAAACCAAGAGATATAGATGCATCGAAGGGACAGAATTATCTTCCTCTTGCGCCCACTTTCACAAGTACTGCAGGACTTTATTACCGTTTTAAAAATGGATGCAACGGCGGCATAAGCTACAGATATCTGCAAAACCGCGCGGCGAATGCCGACTATTCACTGACTGCGCTGGGTTATTTTATTACGGACCTCACAGCAAATTATACTAAAAAGAAATTTGAAATCGGGCTATCTATTGAAAATCTGTTCAATCAGCAATGGAACGAAGCACAATTTGAATATGTATCAAGATTGAAAAATGAAATGTATCCCGTAGATGAAGTCAGCAACACACCGGGTGTTCCATTATTTGCAAAACTTAAATTCTCCGTCTTTTTCTAAAAAGTGAAAATGATCATGTTGAACCATCACGAAGACATAAACTATAGAAAAATCACAGGAATTTTTCTTCTCATGTTTTGTGTGATGCAACCCATCATGGCACATGTGATCCCAGGCGAGCTGGAGAAAATGTCAAGAACGGATGCGGCTACACTTTATCTGAAACTGGGATATCTCCATATACTGCCATTGGGATTCGACCATATATTATTTATTCTGAGTCTTTTTTTATTGAGTCCGAAATTAAAACCCGTATTATGGCAAGCCACGGCATTTACCGTTGCACATTCCATAACGCTTGGACTGGCAATCTATCAGATCATCACCCCACCGACGAAAATAATAGAACCGCTGATCGCGATATCAATTATGTATGTAGCATTGGAGAACATATTCTCACCGCGACTTAAAGCATCGAGGATCGCGGTGGTATTTTTATTTGGGCTCGTACATGGAATGGGGTTTGCGGGCGCATTGGGACAGATCGGATTACCGAAAAAGGATTATCTGTTATCGCTTGTGATGTTTAATGCAGGTGTTGAACTGGGACAGATAACGATTATTCTGCTCGCCTATTTTCTTATCGCAAAATGGTTCGGCGATAAACCGTATTATCGAAAGGCAATTGTAATTCCCCTATCTGTTTTGATTGCTGCAACGGCAGGGTTTTGGACGGTGGAGAGGTTGATGGGTTATGGGTTATGAGATATGGGATATGGGTTATTCAGGAGTTATGGGTTATTCTGGAGTTATGGGATATTCAGCGGTTATGGGTTATGAGATATGGGTTATGGGTTATTCTGGAGTTATGGGTTATTCTGGAGTTATGGGTTATGGGTTATGAGATATGGGATATTCAGCGGTTATGGGTTATGGGATATGGGACATTCAGGGGTTATGGGTTAAAAGAAATTCATAACCCATAACTCATAATCCATAACTTATTAAGGTTTCATTGAAATCGATTTGCCTGCAATAAATCCACTCGTCCAGGCGTGTTGAAAATTGAATCCACCGGTAATGCCATCTACGTCCAATACCTCACCGGCGAAATACAAACCGGGCATTATCCTGCTTTCCATGGTATGATGGTGCACTTCCGATAAGCGAATACCTCCTGCCGTTACGAATTCTTCTTTGAAAGTTGTTTTACCTTCTACTAAAAATTCCTGCGCCGTGAGAGACTGAATCAATTTATTTTGGAGAATGGCAGGTAGATCGGCCCAGTGAATATCTCCTATTCCAACATCTTCGAGCATCCATTCCCAGAGTCGCTGCGGCAGATTCCATGGATTTTTTTGTCTGATTTTTTTTCGACCTGCAGACTCACGTATCATCTGGATTTCATCCCGGAGCTGCTGATCTGTTTTTTCAGCCATCCAGTTTATCCGAATACCAAAACGATATTCTTTTTCCTTCAAGATACGTGCACCCCACGCTGACAATTTTAATATAGCCGGGCCGCTCAAACCCCAATGAGTGATCAGCAGCGGGCCCCTCTCCCTGAGTGTTTCACCGATAATTCTAACGGATGCATCAGGAACTGAAACACCCATTAGACTGGTAATTGAATTTCCGGGCATATTAAAAGTAAAGAGAGAGGGAACCGGTTCTTCAATACTGTGCCCCGTTCTGATGATCCATTCGAACATCGAGGATTTTGGATAACCGCCCGAAGCAAGACAAATGAAATCCGTTTCCAGTTTTAGCTCATTATTAAAATGAATAATAAAAGAATCCGGATTTTTTACAGACTCAATATTCTTTATTTCATGGTGTAATCTGATCTCCACATCATATTTTTTTGCTTCCTCCAAAAGACAGTCAATGATTGTCTGTGAAGAATTGGACTCAGGAAACATTCTACCATCGTCTTCTGTTTTCAACTTAACCTCTCTTTCTTCGAACCACTGTACCGTATCTGATGTAAAAAACTGATGAAAGGTTTTCTTTACGAAATTTGATCCGCGAGGATATCTTTTGATCATATCCGGAATGGAGAAACAGGCATGTGTAACATTACAGCGTCCGCCTCCACTTACTTTTACTTTTGACAAAAGTTTTCCGGTTTTTTCTACGATGATTACTTTCAAATCCAGATTTAACCGTGCTGCATTGATTGCGCAGAAAAAACCCGCCGCTCCTCCACCAGCAACTACTAAAGTTTTTTTCATGAACTCTTTTTAGCTGCTGTGAAGATGGTGCTTTTTATATAAATAAAGAATCCCGCCGGGAACGGTGGGATTCTGGATCTAAACCAAAAGACTAGTGCTAAAAATATATCAAAGGTTAGTTGCTTTATTTTTTGGCACGCTGTACCTGTGCCATCCATTTATTCCGTCGCTGCTTAAGACAATGGATTCGTCGGCATTTTTTAATTGTATATAGTATGTAACGCCGTCGTCATTTGAAACCTGAAATAAAGAAGACACCCAGAAATTTGAATAATGCTTTCTGATATCCTTTTGCAGGTCAGCTGGCAAATCGCTGGTAAGCATGTGGTGAACGAGACCTACCATATTTCCCTGGAAATCGTAGTAAGCAAACATAACCTGCTTGTCCAGTTGAAATGTGGCCATAATATAATTGCCTGTGACGGTCCATTTAACTTCCGATGCTTTGTTGAATTCTTTTTGGAAAGATGCAAATACGCGGTCATTGATTCCAGCTGGGCTTTTTGCAAATGATGTGCAGGTGAGTGCCAGCAGAACTGCTATTGATAAGATAAACTTTTTCATGGTTAATGTTTTTTGATTAGTGTCTGTTAATAAGACGCGTATTCTTCAATCATGTTGCAGCTGCTTCAAAAAAAACACAAAGAAAAAATACAACGTTTCAAACCATATAATGGAATGCCGTGCCAAAACATTAATACGCTGAAAATCAATAATAGCAAGTAATTAGTGCGGTGATGACTGTCCGTATCCGTACAGTCTTAGTTTGTTAACAAACAGAAGAAAATGTTAAAGCAAGTATGGGAGTGTGAGAGAAGTATAAGGGTATAGGAGTATAAGGGTAGGTCACTCTAACTATAACTCATAATCCATAATCCATAACTCATAATCCATAATCCATAATCCATAATCCATAACCCATAACCGATAACCCATAATCCATATCTCATAATCCATAACCCATAATCCATATCTCATAATCCATAACCCATAACCCATAACCAAAGTGTTGTTATAAGTAATGTTTTAAAAATTAATTACCTTTACATACAAATAAAGAGTTATGTCGCTTATCCCCAACAAGAAAAACAAGAAAGATACCCGTCCGGGTGGTGGTGGAATCGGGAATACAAAACCGAATCAGCAAAACCAAAAGATTAAGACCAACACAAAAGGACTTTCAAGAAATACCAAACTTACTGGCGGATCTCAACGCGGATCTTAATGAGTTATGGGTTATGAATTATGAGATATGAGATATGGATTATGAGTTATGGATTATTACAGGTTATGGATTATGAGATATGGATTATGAGTTATGGATTATGAGTTATGGATTATTATTTTCACTCTTATACTCTTATACTCTTATACTCTTATACTTGTTAAAGGTTTGGCGCCCAACCCGGCTGATATTCTCTTTGCCAAAGTTTCATGGCATCCGGATTGTTCAGGATATGACCATTTTTATCATCACAGTATAATGTGCTGCCTGTACGTTGGGAGATATTGGCGAGATGACAAAGCAATACACTTTTCTGCGCCTCGTCTACCGGTGAATTCAATGTAGCTTCACCGCGAATACTATTTACAAAGTTTTCGAAATGATAAAAATCGAGATTGCCGGTTGCACTTACCGGATTGGCGGGATCCGCTCCCATTTCTCCCTTTACTTCTTTTATCAGTTTATTAGCCGCATCAAAAATTTTATAGTCGCCCGCACCCAAGTTGACCAGTGTACCCTTGTCACCGTATATTGTAAAACCTCTTCCCGATCCTTCTACCGGATATTTATTACAACTCCTGCCCTCCCAGGTAATTAATTTTTTTGTTCCAAATTCGAATGATGCAACCTGTGTGTCGGGAGTCTGCCAGTCGTCCTGAAATGCGTACCTGCCTCCCGCCGAAGTGACCTTGGTTGGATAGTCCACTCCAAGAAACCAGCGACAGCAGTCTATTTCATGGGTTCCATTGTTACACGCTTCTCCCGTACCCCAATGCCAGAACCAATGCCAGTTATAATGAATGAGATTGTCTTTGTATTCCCTTCTGGGCGCTGGTCCCTGCCAGAGTTCGTAGTTAAGTGTTGCCGGAACGGGAACCACTTTACCAATACCAATGGATTTGCGATCGTTCACGTACCAACCTTTTGCCATGTAGGGATCACCGATGGCACCCGCACGAACTTCTTTTACTGCTTCGATCAATGTAGGCATCGATCTGCGCTGGTTACCCATCTGAATGAGTTTGCCATATTGCTTCATTGCTTTTGCAAGCATCTCTCCTTCCGCGGGATTTTGTCCGCAGGGTTTTTCGACATACACATTTTTTCCGTGTGATACGCCCAGAATGGCAGCAGGTGTATGCCAATGGTCAGGAGCCGCTATTAAAAGTCCGTCGAAATCTTTTTTCTGTACAAGCTCTCTGACGTCTTTTACGAGGATCGGCTTTCGTGACGCGTCTTTCAACGCATCATAACCATGTTGTATGGCACCGTCTTCCACGTCGCAGATATATGCGATTTCCACATTGGGTAATTGCGAATAACATTTCGCGAGGTAGGAACCCCGGCTGTTCAGTCCCATGACTGCAAGAATCACTTTATTGGAAGGGGCCTGTTTACCAAATACAGGAAAATGCAGGATCTGTACGCCCGCAAAAGCAACAGAGCTTTTCTTCAGAAAATCTCTCCTTTTCATAATATGATATTAAAGAAATTATTGGAGTACCCGAATCTTGATACTTCGGAAACTGACTTCATTTCCGTGGTCCTGCAACAAGATATGCCCCTCTGGTGCCTCACCGAAGTTGGGCCATATCTTATACTTACTAACAGCCACGAGTGCACGAAAAGCAGGGGAGCCCCGCTCATATTCCAGTACTTTGATGCCGTTTAGATAGTGTTCTACGTGATTGTTGGGATATACGATAATTCTTCCCGTATTCCATTTCCCGTTAGGATGAATAAAGCGTTTTTGTTTTGCAGCCGTAATAAGATCGTAAAGTGATGCCAGTGTTCGATCGCCGTCTCTTCCAAGTTTGGCATCCGGATGCAGACTGTCGTCCAATATCTGGTATTCAAGACCAATCGCAGACCCCTCATTCTTTTCTTTCAACGTTACAAAATACTTTACGCCACTGTTGGCTCCGTCCGTCATTTTGAAATCGAACGACAAATCAAATGCCTTGTACTGATCCAACGTTACGATATCACCACCGTTAGCTCCTTCCTTTCCTTCTGAAGCGAGTACAGTCATCGTTCCGTCCCGAACCACCCATCCCTTAGCAGGAAAACTGTCTTTATATGCACCACGCCATCCTTTGGAAGTTTCACCGTCGAACAAAAGCTTCCAGCCACTTTTTATTTCAAAATCGGTGAGCATATTCGGAACGGTATTTACGACATAAAATCCCGCTGGTAAATCCTGTGTAAATTTCGATAGCGATTTGATACGGATATTTCTGAAATACACTCTGTGACCAACCAGTCCGGGTTTGGTAACACCATGCACCTGCAACGCAATAAATCCGTTGTAGTCGATCATGTCCACCAGACAAGCGGCAGGTGTACCGTTGATCCAGGTGCGTGTTTCATTTCCTATACATTCAATTCTGATTTTGTTATAATCTTTCATCCTGATTGGCGTCTGCGCTTTTGGATTCAGATTTAATGGATACAGCCAGTCCCTTCTTCCTTCATCGTATATGCCGCCGCTCCAGTTACGGGAAGAAGGGTCGAGTTCAAACTGGTACCCATAAACTTTACCTGCTCCGCCTTTTGCCAACTGATCAAAATGACTTCTGAACTGAACCCCTGAATTAAAACTGGTATCGTCCATGAAGACTTCCATTTCCAAAACAAAGTCTCCGTATTGTGCTTCGGTTGCCAGGAAACTGTTGTTGGAATCCAGCACGGTTGTTCCGATTATATTTTCACGGAACACATCAAAATGTGCTTTACCGGTTAATTGCTTCCAACCCGTAAGGGTTGTTCCGTCGAATAATTTGACCCAGGTAGACTGGGCAAATACGGACGTAGTAAAAATGCAAGAGAATAGTAGGATAAACAGGAAAAATCTTTTCATATAACACGCGATTATTTGGATCAAAAACGAGTCTAAGTTAAACATTGGAGACGATTTTACTGGTAGTATTTTGATTCCTGCAAAACAGTCAGTCTGGCAATTTTATTTTAATTTGGATAATGGTTGAAGAGGCCCTTATTTATGTGATTTCCCTGCTGTTTGCCGTGATGCTCCTGGTTGTACTCGGACAGAAACTAAGAATCGCATATCCCGTATTTCTGGTCATTGCGGGTTTACTCGTAAGTCTGATACCCGGCGCTCCGCGTGCTGCTATTAGTCCTGATTTGATCTTTTTGATTTTTCTGCCTCCCCTCTTATATGAAGCGGCCTGGTTTACTTCCTGGCCCAATTTCAGGAAAATGCGCTGGCCGATTGGATTTCACGGATTCGGACTGGTGATTGTTACATCTGCTATTGTTGCTATTGTTTCTGAAAGATTGATACCCAGATTTACGTTGTCGATCGGACTGCTGCTGGGCGGTATCATTTCTCCGCCGGATGCGGTGGCGGCGAGTTCTGTTTTGAAATTATTTAAAATTCCGAAAAAAGTTAAGACGATACTGGAAGGAGAAAGTCTTGTTAATGATGCTGCGAGTTTAACAGTGTTCAGATTTGCGCTGGCGGCGGTCATTTCCGGAACTTTTGTATTTCACAAATTCGCCGTTTCCTTCGTGGTGGTGACGCTGGTAGGTATTTTAACAGGTCTTGTAATTGCACAGATCATTTATTACATACACAAATTATTTTCAACTACCAGCAGCATTGCCACAGCACTTACGCTGATGACGCCTTATGTAATGTACCTCACGGCAGAACATTTTCACGGGTCGGGCGTGTTAGCGGTGGTAAGCGGCGGACTGTTTCTTTCTTCGAGAGCCAAAGACATATTGAACTACAAAGCAAGACTACAGGCTACCGGTGTATGGACAACGCTGGCATTTATATTAAACGGACTGATTTTTATTTTGATCGGACTGCAATTACCGTTGATTGTTGACGGATTAAAATATTATACGTTTAAGGAAGCCGTACAATACGGACTGATTATTACGGGCCTTATCATTGTGATACGACTGGTATGGGTATACGCTGCTACTTACCTGCCGTTGATTTTCAATAAAAACCTGAGGGAGGGAGTATTAAAACCAAATGGAAAGGAAGTTTTTCTGATTGGCTGGGCGGGCATGCGGGGAGTTGTGTCGCTCGCGTCAGCACTGGCGATACCCGTGCTTCTGGCAGATGGCAAGGAATTTCCTGAAAGAGATCTTGTATTGTTTGTAAGTTTTGTGGTGATCCTGGTTACACTTGTTTTGCAGGGATTAACACTTCCATGGATCATTAAACGGCTCAAATTAAAAGAAGATAAACTTGAAATACCCGCAGAAATTCAATCGCAGCAGATACATCAACTCCTGTTAAAATTATCCATCGCGCGTTTGGAGGAAAATTATGCGGACATGTTAAAGAACAACGAGCTGGTGAAAAACTTTAAACTGAACCTGGAAGATGAAATGAATTTCGCGCAATTAAATATTGAATTTCTTAAAGCGAATAAAAATGAGGAGTTGCAGGTGGAGGAATTTAACAAAGTGCTCATTGATATTGGTGATTTTATGACCAGACAGCTTACGATATTGAGAATGCAGGAATTGTATGATGAAGATATCGTGCGACGCGAGGAAGACAGGATCGATCTGGAGCAGAACAAAATTGGTTAGGCTGAAAGCGTAAGGCTTAAGGCGTAAGGCATAAGGCGTAAGGCGTAAGGCTTAAGGCGTAAGGCTTAACGCGTAAGGCGAAAGGCAAACGTCAGGCGTTTCAAGACTATTATAGTACTAATCAGTTCAGGAACGCCCTTTTCTCCACATATCAACATTCAGGCATAAATAATTTGTACGAAGCCCATTTTCCACTATTTTTGCACGCTCAAAACAAGGGGTATAACTCATTGTTTTGCGAGTGGCAAGATTCCGTAGCTCAGTTGGTAGAGCATTACACTTTTAATGTAGGGGTCCTGGGTTCGAGTCCCAGCGGGATCACAAATAGTACTGATTACCAACGAGTTACATCGTAAGGGTGGAAAAGAGAGTGTAAATATTTACACTTTTTTTTTGTTTGAATCTGCAAACTCATTTACATCAATAGGAACAAATAATCACCTAAGAAAATTCAAATTACTTTCCCCCACAAGAATCTTAATCGTATTTGCGGTAAAATCATTTATCAACGACCACAAATTATCGTTGTCCAATGGAACCAATGTAAAATATCCTTCTTCCAGATCTACAATTGTAAAGAAAGCATTTAAAAACTCTTGGTACTGACCTTTTAAGCCATTCATCCCATCTATAGTAAAAACGGATCTGATGTGAGAAGATGAATTTCTAAGAATCGAAACAAATTCAAAAAATTCTTGCCAACTACTATTAAAATTTATTCTTGGATGCATATTTAGAAAGACATAAAATTCGATATTATTGGATTTTAAGAATTCAATAATATGTCTGTTATTTTTAGTGTCAACTTCAATTCCATTGTTCTTTAGATAATCTTTAATTTTTCGTTCAATTTTATTGTAATAAGACCTTTCACGTGAATTATCAATTATTTCAGGGAAATATATTCTATGGATTACTTCCAGAAAAACCAATTCCATCTCACTATATGCTTTCGAAATATATAAATTCGTAGTTCTTCCGAAAAATTCGTTAAACCATTTTGGCAAATCATTCATGCTTTTTTCAAACGCCAAATTTAAATCCTTAAGCCACCCTTGCTGTGAATTATAGGGAATGTCATAGACATAAAAACCTGATTCAAAAGCGCGACGTGCTGGATTAATGTCTTGTTCAACTATTTCTTTAATCTTTCCTTTTAAAAATGTTTGCCAGAAATGTAAATCGTTATTAATTTGAAAAAGAGTACCCATATATCGCCGGTAGGAATCTCTAATTAGTGATAAATCCACAAGATGTATTTTGTTATTAGTTGTTAATGTGTTCATAGTGTGATGGTTTAGGGGTTTTCGAAGGTAGTATTTTAAATAGCCCAAGTATTGATATACCCTGACTTTACTACTTTGACGAACTAAAGACTTTTACCTTAACTTTATACACTCATGAAAAAATATCTCGTTTTAGTCAAAATGTTTTTTCCAATGGGTATGACATGGAAGGATATTAAGGACATTTTTGCTTCTTTGAAACGATAGTTTATAACTCCTTCTCCCCCGGCAACGCGCTTGGTACTACATTTATCACCGCCAATATATTCAACTTTCCAACCTCCCTTAACTTTTCCCGTATTACCTCCTTAATTTCTTTCACGTCCGTTAGTTCGGTATATCGGATACCGGTGCTGCTTCCACCAGTAGAATAATATATTGTAATGACATAGCTGGGCACATTGCTAATTTATTTAGCAAACATAGGAACAATTCAGTTATAAAAAAAGTCCAACATGAAACGCGAATGATTATTTTTAAATATTAAAGAATTCCACATTGAAATTTATTTGTTTGATACTGACTATTTTCTTGATTGGCTGTTCAGATTTTGCCTTAGAAAAAAATATCTACAAAAAATATTATCTAATTGGCGTAGATACGAAGCAAAATATTAGTATATCGTATAAACTTCAGAGCGGTGACTTTATAGGTAGAGTAGAGTGGGTCACAGAATATGTGGTTGTCCGTGATAGTCTAATTTTTGCAAAATCTGTAGATCAATTTGATAAAAGTGGATATTATATTTTGGACATGTCAAAAGATTTTGAATATGCAAAAATTGAAGATGTAATCCGAGGACCGATTGACAGTGCAACTTTTATCAATAATTGGGCTAAGAGATATAATGTAAAATTGATTTCGGTTTTCGACAATTCAGAAGATTGAAAATTTGTATTTCGATCCTACATTTAGCACATGTCAAAGAAAATACTAACCATCGACTTAAATGTTTGGTGTACCATATCCGAAAGTATACTATCTTTTTTCGTCGTACATTTTGCTGTTTAATTAGGTATCACAAAATGTCCTTTTATACTATGCTCGACTTTCGACTTAATTTTAATTCCTGTGCTGTCATACCAAGTCCACATGACTTCGGTTTCATTTTCATTAACATAATTACCAACTAAAGTATATCCTTTCTTTAACCATAATTTATAGGGAAATTTATTTTTCTCATCTTGATAGAGTCCATAATCTAGAGTGTCTCCGTTAATTTTAAAACGATATTCCATACCGGATTTTTTTCCTATTGTATAATTCGTTTGATATGACTTTTCCCCATTCTTATAATATGTCGTATAAACACCATTTTTAATAGTATCAACCAATCCAAATTCTTCATATAAGATTCCCAGAGTGTCATAATTCTTAATAATATCAACCATTTTCCCGTTTTTTACGAAATAAATGTGTGCAATTTCCCCATTAGGATGGTACATAGAAACTTTACCTGTCCAAGATTTATCACCCCTTTTTTGTGGCGTATAAAAACTATCAATCTCGAAAATATTCTGATTAAGAAAATATGTTACTCTTTTATTTACAAAAGAGTCATTCCTGAATTCGACAGTTTGAGCCAAATGACCATTGTCAAAGTATACCCTACTCTGATAAGTAGATGTATCGGATGGATTTGAATATGTATTTACTATCTTCTGTTGTCCATTGGCATATCTTTCTGCAATCACTTCGCTGCTATTTCCATGATTGCAAGAAAATAAAAGAAAAAATAAAAAATAACGTCTTTTTTTCATATCATCCTTGATGAGGTATTGTATCGTAACCACCACTTTGCTTAGGAATCAAAGTTTCCAACCAGTGACCATATTCATCTACTCTAAGTAATGACAGTGTTTCGTCTGGATCTTGCAGAAGCGGCATCTTTAAAACTACAAAAAAAATGTATCTGTTACTGGAATGTGACTTTCGATTTCAAATCGTGAGTTAGAGAACAGGTATCGAAGACTTTACGACGAGAAGGATGAGACCTAGAGTAGGGATCGAACCGAAAATACTAAAAAGATGGCTTTTTCAATTCCAGATTAAAACTGTCTTTTATGGTCGCTTTTTCCGAGTCTGACATCGGCTTAACAAAAGAACTACTATCAACAACGGTTATTGGCCTTTCTCGTGTTTCTTCTTCAACTATTTTATCTAAACGCGAACCTCCGATTGTTGAAACAATTACAATTACATAATAATAGTACAGCCAATAGTTTAAGAATTTTCTGAATTTATTCTCCCTTGGACTACTGCTATCATACCTAATTGGACATAAAACATAAATCAAGGATAGAAATTTTTCAGAACCGGGAATAAGAAATGTTTTGTCTGGAAACGGTTTCAATTTTCTATAACGATGATAAATTAAACTTCCATTTCTGGAAAGCTTTAAAGTAAAAAAGATATATGTTTATAAATTATCAATGATTGAGCTGATGGATCTTTAACTAATGAGATATTGCAGTTTCAAAGATTACCAGTAATCCTATAGTAGCTATTACTAGAAATACTTTAAACATTTGCTGATATGTGGGGTATCCTTCATTATCTGAGCCAGTAGTTCCCTGAAATATTAATACTATTACTGTCTTGAAAAAGGGTTTAAATCCTTTAAACAGTAATAAAATCAATGCAGTAACAATTACCAGATCAACGATTATATAAGTAGCTAAGTTTCGGTGCAACATTATTACCAAATGTACATGAAAAATCCCCCCATTTCTGGAAGGCTTTAAGCAAAGAGTGATTTAAACTAGCAGATTACAATTGATAGAACTGATGGATTTATAAGGTTTAGCTTTAGGTATGAGTAAATGCCTGATAATAGTTCTTCTATTTTGTACTGCAAAATTGTACTCCCAAACCATATACATAGACCCTTTAAAACTTTCGTGGTCAAATTACATAGGCAATGTTAATTATGACAGCATATACACAGCTCTTACATATTCGGGAATGAAACTAGGAATTATCGCGAAGAATGGTAAAGTAACTTTTAAAGTTTATCCCACATTTACTGAAAATTTATCATGGGTAGATTATCAAAAATTATCAAAGGAAAAAGAAGGGCCTGATTATATCCTAAATCATGAAAAACTTCATTATTACATAAGCATTATTAATGCGAGAAAACTTAAATTATTTGTAACTCAACATCCTCCTAAAAACAATAAGGAATTGAATAATCTTAAGGAATATTTTGACAAGAAAAATCAAAGTGACCAAGATGTTTATGATGCAGCGACTAAACATGCTTTTTTAAGGGACAAACAAGAGGAATGGTCGAAGAAGATAATGGCTGAATATGAGGCCACTAAAAATATAAAACTTGATATACCTAAATAGAAAAAGGGATTAAAACCTTTAAAGTTCATACCCCTTTTATTCCCCTTTACTCTGAAACCCTTTACCAGTAAGGGCTTTATAGTCCCAGCGGGATCACAAGTTCGCTTTCAATTTTCTTCAAAAGCCTTCAATTATTACAATTTGAAGGCTTTTTTTATGCCCAAGCCCCCATAATTTATCACCAGGCATAATCTATTCAGTTACCGTGCGCGGTTTGCTGATGAAAACAAAAACATCTCCATCCATTACCCTTCTACTGTAATATGCTCGATAATAAAGAAGTGAGCAGTAAACCATCAGGGCTCGGACTGCAGATCTCTCAGGATCTTGCCAAAGCAATAGGAGTGAAAATATACTTTCAGCAAAAGGAAAAAACAGGATATTATCTGTAGTTGTCGCTGGCCTAAAATACATTTTTCACTCACTATATTTTTCGACGATTTTTATAATCATTTCATCGATTGACGAATAATGTAATAACGAAATGATTCATATTTGATCATCTCATTCATTCGTTCACAGCTAGTCCCATGCCACCAGTGAATTTTAAGCACACCAAGACGATATTTCTATTGATATCCCTTCTGTTATTTCTCGCAGCAACCCTTCTTTTAACCCGCTTTCGCCTTCTTGATTAGCACGTTGGTCGATTTGATATGATCGTTCGACGATTATTCGTTGCCCCGAACAATTCGTCCTATAGTTTTGACGTGTGCCGTTAACCATTAAACCTTTTATAATGAAATCCCGATTAACCGATCTGGCTGTGCCTGCTATTTTTGTGATTACCGGGTTTATTTCCTGCTCCAAGAGCAGTAGTCCGAATAATAATGGTAGCGGTTCGAATCCCGGCGACAGCACCTATACTTCATCTAAATACACAGTCAGTACATATGTCGGTAACGGTATTTATAAGCTGCACGGACCAACTGGAATGGCTATAGACGACATCGGCGTTCTATATGCGTCTGAAACCAATAACAATGATATTGTAAAGATTGATCCTGTAGCACAGACTGTCAGTGTACTCACTGCCAGTCCCAATGTAACTTTTCCGGGTAATCTTTGGATAGACGATAACAATAACATTTATACGGGTGATTATGGAGACGGACACGTAAAGGAAATTAATCCGTCCGGAAGTGTCACCGCAGTTGAATATAATAATCCCAATAATGTGAGCATGGACCCGATCGGTGCCTGTGTGGACAACCAGGGGAATATTATTATTGCAGATAATTATGGATTATTCGAAATCGATCATTCCACTCATGATCTTTCAAGCCTGGGAACACATGGAGTACAAAGTAAAGCTGTGTCGGATGGCGATTTAGGCAGCGCCAGTTTCAGTTTGATTAGTTATATCACGGAGGACGCAAGTCAGAATATTTATATCGCAGATGCACACCGGATCCGCAAAATATCCGGAGGTTCTATTTCTACCATTGCGGGAAGCGATCAGATTGGTAATGCCGATGGTCCCGCAGCCAATGCGAGTTTTGGAGGGCCTATGGCAATCTGCGCTGCCAGCGGAATTGTGTATGTTGCCGACACGTACAATAATAGTGTCCGTGAATTAACAGGTGATGGTAACGTTATTACCCTTGCAGGTAATGCAGGAAAACAAGGTGATGTGGATGGCACCGGCGATGTAGCGCAGTTTTATCAGCCAGCCGGTGTTGCCATTACCGGCAATACGTTATATATCGCGGACACCGGAAATAATTTAATCAGGAAAATTGTACTCCCTTAATTTTCGATCTATTTTTTCTATCACAAAAGAAGAGGGTTCGTATGGAAAACTGTAACTGCAAGTTCTGACGATTTAATCACTGCACATCTTTCTGATGACCTAATCTAAATTGTATAATTTCTTCCAGACTCTGATCAATACGACCGGTCACGTCCGTTATATCTTCCCTGTTTATCTGCGCAGCAAAAGATAATGTCTTTAATTTTTTAAGAACAGACTTAACATCCATGCCTTCGTAACGCGTTGGCCTGATTAGTGGAATCATGAATAAATCCGGAAAGTTCGTCAAAGACATAAATCATCTGATCCATCTCTGATTCAGGTTCTACACCGAAATATTTAGGACCATGTGAAGCGATACGATGAATAACCGCAGGATCAATATGTCGCCTTTCCAATTCCTCAATGATCATTTTGCAATGAGTCTCCAGATATTTTTTCCAGTCCGCGTCGTGTAATAAGCCCGCCGGTTCCAGGCCTGAGCAGTCTTGGAATCAGTGTGTTCTCTTTCTATCGCCCAGGCTTTCATAAGTGCGGCTACCTGTTTCATATGCATGCGTAGTTTAAAGATTAATCATATTGGGAGTAACCAGTTTGATTTTGGACCTCATGTAAACTAAATGTAAGTTCAACAATATGTGTTTCGGATTAGTTTTTTTATTGTCCGAGATCGGTGAAGTATAAATCACGATAGACCATAAGCCATGATCAGACTTATGGAAATCAAGAAAATATCATTATCTTAGCAGTCTAACGATTATTCTAATGAAAAACCCATCCCAAAAAGACCGTCCGGTCCATTCCAAAGACATATATTTTTTTGATAAAGTTCTTTTGCTATTATCTGTCCTTTATTTCGCGGGCACAGGATTGGCTTTATGGACTGAAACTAAAATAGCCTCCATATGCTGTTTTTTCGGTGCATTAACTTTTCTGTTTGTAATCGTTGCTGCTGACAAAAAGATAACAGCATATACTGGAAAAAAGGCGATTCGCCTTGTGAAATAAAATGTACCGGTCGGGCTTGAGCTTTCACCTACAACTTTCAAGAACACGTTCTGGTTGCATTGCTAAGTCTAAATTTCATTATTATTCCTTTTCAAATATGCAACCCAAAAAAAGGAATATTCCGCAACCCGTTCGAAGGTTGCTTTAAAGTTATCATCATAACATCCGATCATCATCAGTTGTCAACGCTGACTTCCATACAAAGTCAAGCTCTCAACTGTTATAAATAGAAAAATTTTCCCTGGCAAATCCATAGTTTGTTTGCATTCCCGAGATAACATTATGGTAATATTCAACCTGTAGATTCGTGTCGTGAAACCGTTTACGTACACATATCAGGGGCAATCTCATCCCGCGCTTACCGACCATTATCTGTTTGAGGGATATAAACGTTATTACATAAGTTTTGGCAATGAACACTGCTTTATTGTCCCCTCGAAAATTCCTTCCTCAAACGGGTCAATAATCTGGGCACAGCATATTCAGGACAGCGAGAAAACCCAACCCAACGACCTTATACAGGCTTTGGGTGAGGGATTACATGACGCGGAAAAACTTTGAAAAACTGTATGGCACGGACCAGGAATAAGTGGAAGTCCAATTAATTCAGAAGATACTGTCCCAAATAATAGTTTCCTTTTTTTACAAGATCTTTTCGTGAGCCATTTAATAAATTTGGCAGGCCAGGTGAAACATTGACTTCAGATATATAAATAAAACGCGTACCTGCCGGCTTTCTTAAAAGAGTCACAAGACTATCAAAACTACTTTGCCGTTCTGCCAACATAAAATCTCTTTCCTTAAACAGGGTGCCCATTTCCATCGGAATATGCTCTGAATTTACTACAATGATGCTGTCCTTCTGTGATTCTATAAAAGTCAATGCCGGTTTTACGCGATGGTAATAACTCCAATACAATTCATGCCCGCCTCCCTGGATAGTATTGAGATAAAAACTAAACCCGATAAACAATGCCAGCAAAGGGGAGCCCAGCCTCCAATAAACAGGTGTATTGAGTTCAGCTTTTTTATCTAAAACAAGTGTGATTACGATAACTATTATAGAAATGAGCGGTAAAAAGTACCGCGGTCCCCATTGTCCCCCTCCGTAATTGGGTAAAATGAATGGGCAAACCAAACTAAATACGGGTATCAGAATAAGTAAGCCTTTTATCCGATTATCGATTTGTGAGCCCGATTTGAACGCAACATACAATGCCGGAATGACCATTAACACAAAGGGAAAAAATTTAACCATCAGCCAGTTAATCATCAGAAGATTTTTCAGCCCTCTGATAACCCTGGCCATGGGGGTTACATTTAAAACCTGATAGCCGTGCACGCCAAAAAATGAATTGAATTCAATCTTGTTAAATAAGAAAAATAATATAACAGGAATAAAGAGAAAAAAAAGGAATAACAGGTTTGTCACGCTTCGCGTCTGTTTGAGCTGTATCCACAACACAATCATGGAATACAATATATCAAGGAGTAACGCCTCTGGTCGCAACCAAATTGCCAATCCTGTCAGAAATCCCAAAAGGCCCGCCGATATTATATTCTTCGTGTCAGAAAGTATAAAAACGGTACCTGCAAACAGCAATAGCACAGTAGGCACATGCTCCCAATACATTACTCCATAGATTGTAAGCGGAGAGCAAAACGTTAATATAAATATGGCCAGCGCTATATATAATTCACTTGACTTCTTTTTTTCCAGGAGTTTAAATACCCAGGTCCAAAGAATTAAAATACTCAATAACGGAATAATATATAATCCCCGGTATCCAAATTTTTCATACAAAAATGCATTGATGATCTGAAAAGCCGGCGGAAAAGATATGAGATATCCTTTCGGCGTTGAATAAACGAAAGGCTCTTTCATAGGAAAATATCCTTTGTTCCATATTTCACGAACCCATTGGGAATGCGGAAGATCAAGATATTTAAAACCCTGATGGGCATTAATTTGCTTGATGACCAAAAATTTCATCCCACCATCACCCTGAAAAAAGACTTCCGGCTGTATGGAAGAAACCAGAATACCCAGATAGATTACGGCCAGAAGAAAAATGATCCTGGCAATAAAATATTTTTTGATTATCACGATGTTTTTTTATGTCAGAAATTTCTGTTGAAAATAAGTTACCTATCTCAGCCAAAAACTACAGATTTGTCTGGGTCTTAAATTCGGCCAAAATTAAATGTACAAATTTCATCTTCCGTTTAATTTTTCATAGTCTTGAATTTTTGGAATTCATTCCGGAAGTCATCACAGGGCGGATTTCTGGCATTCGTTAATCATTGATATAACCGTCAAGGCTCATGTATGAATTTTCCTATCATGAGAAATTCAGGATCCTTATTGCCCAGCCCGGGATAAAGTATCCGCATTTTATTTTTCTCGAGAGCTTTTTTTTGCGTTGATGTGGTAAGGAGCCACTTGAAGGGAGTTACCAGCAAAAGGCGAAAATGATTCCAAGGGCGTCCCTGGACCTTTCTTTGCATTTTGGCGAAGAGATGATATGTATCCAACACTCTTATCCCGTTTTGTATGTTCACGAGATTGTCCCGATAAGGTACAGTTAATCTGTTTGACGGGATATAGTGTTGAAATACCAGCGCACTATCGTAATATAATTGCCATCCTTTGAGTACCAGCCGCAAACAATATTCGGCGTCTTCTCCGCCCCCAACGATCTCATTTTCCTTTCTCCCCCATAACAATGACGGGAACTGTATATAATATTTCCGATAGAGTTCAGTTCGGGAACCCAGTCCGGCTCCCCAGAGATACCCGCGGCTCAACGTGACATCTTCGGAGACGATGCCCTGTTTTCCAACCGCATAATGTGTTTCAAAGTGCGGAAACCATTCTGGCAACGACGCAGCATCCGTCACCGCAATACCTCTCCCTCCCACTGCACCTGTTGTCGGATTGCTTTCAAGAAGATCAAAAACTTTTTCCACATAGTCGGGGCCGAGCCAGTTATCATCGTCACAAACAATAAAATATTCAAAACGTGCGAGTGAAACTCCCAGATTTTGAGCATACACTTTCCCTGGTTTTTTTTCTTTTACAAGGTGGAAGCGCGATGCTTCATTACCGGTTTTTTCCCATACTCTTTTTGCTATATTACCACAGTCATCAGTAGACGCATTGTCGACAAAAATAATCTCCCAGTCCACTGGTTTTGTAAATCTTTGAGCCCCCAGATGTTCTATAGTCCTGGTGATCCGATCGGCGCCGTTGTAAGAACATATCAATACCGTAACCCCTTTTTCCATGATCAGATATTGAAGTTATTCTTTCGGTTCTCTTTTGTTTTTTTAATCATGTAACGAATCCAGATCCACCCTCCCAGATGGCGTTTCACCAGTGCGGGTTTGTCTTTTATAAATAGCTCGTCTTTGGTAAAAGACGAAAGTCCTGTCATATCATAGCGAACTATTTTGAAAGGATAATATTTCTTTTTAAAAAGATCATCCCCCCAAACCGCCATATTTAAATTGTAGTCAGCCTGCATGATATATTTCAAATCATACTGATATTTTTTAAATACAGTTGCCGGGTAGATTATACATTGATGATTCATACAGAATTTAGCGAGTCTGTATTTGGAGAAAGCACCCTTCAGTAAAGGCCATACGTTTTCACGGTCACCATAATAATCTTCACTGTTCGCATAATATACCGTGTGTTCGTCTTTCAACAAAGCAGCCAGATCTGTGAATTCCGGGAGCAGCCTGTCGTCGGCCCCCAAATGATGTATCCACCTGCCTCTGGCTTTTTTCACCCCTTTGTTCAGTGCGTCATAGATTCCTTTATCCGGCTCGCTGTTCCACATCAGATTGGGATACACAAATTCCTGTGCGATCACCATCGTGTTATCGGTACTTCCTCCATCCATAATCAGAATCTCTGTATCGTTCGGTGCAAATGAACGGATGGATTCCAGGCAGTCTTTCAGATGCGCCCCGGCATTGTAGGTTGCGATGATAATCGTGAGTTGCAAGAACCAAATATATGCTTTCAGAATGCTATTTTTACAGCCAACACCATGATAAAAAATATATTCAGGAAGAAGAAAACCCGGCAAACAGAAGAGCCGAAAGCTACTCAATATGAATTTGTAGACTGGCTGCGATATGCCAACGCGGGCATGCTCATGGAAGGAAATATTTATTCCATGGAATATGCTGCCCTGCATCTTTCATCAGAATACCCGGCCATCGAGATCGGATCTTTTTGTGGCTTGAGTACCAACCTGATTAATTTCTACCTGCATATCAATGGCCGAAAAAATATACTGATCTGCAGCGACAAATGGGAGTTCGAAAACGCAGGCGCTCCCAACAGTATGTTGGGTGGATCGTCTGTAAGTTTTGCCGATTATAAAGTGCTGGTAAAAGAAAGTTTTATCAGGAATACCAGCCTGTTCAGCAGAAACCGGCTGGACAAAACATTCCCTGTAGAAGAATTCTCCGATGATTTATTCCGTCTCTGGAAGCAACAAGCAGCAGTGAAAGATATATTCGGAAAATCGATTACACTTGGCGGTCCGATCAGCTTTGCCTATATCGATGGAAACCATTCTTATGCTTTTGCAAAACGTGATTTTGAAAATGTGGACCAGTACCTGGTTGCGGGTGGTTTTATCCTGTTCGATGATTCGGGGGATGGATCCGGATGGGAAGTCTGTCGTGTGATCGATGAACTCAAACAGAATGGTCGTTATGAAGTAATCGTTCACAATCCAAACTACCTGGTAAGAAAAATAAAATAAGATCTGGACAATCAGTCAATAGATATCGTTGTTCCCAGCTACCGGCTGGATGAAGAAAGGCTGTTGGAAATTTACCAGCTGATCCGTCCGGAAGGTTTTACTATTTTCATCTATATCGTTGCCGACAACCCTGCTGTTGTAATTTCCAAAAGACTTGCCGCATTAAATGAAGAAGGAAAGATTTCGCTGATCGTTCATCCAAAGAATCGGGGCGCTTCTGCTGCACGCAATACGGGCATTCGTGCAGGAAAAAGCAAGTGGATTCTTTTGCTGGATGATGATATTCAACCGGCAAAAGATTTGCTGATACAATATGCAGGAGCTATCCGGCAATATGAATCATCCATTGGGTTTGTTGGACTGACCCGATTTCCAACTCCTTTTAATGCAGTCACGAAAGCACTTGAAACCGGAGGATGGACTTCTCATTTTACAGCAGCGGAGAAATATTTGCAGATGAGATGGGCACCAACAGCCAATATTTTGTTGAACAGGGATAAATTGGAACCGGGTCTGTTCGACGAAGATTTAAAAAAAAGCGGAGAGGATATCGATTTTCTGGTGCGTTGCAGTTTATTGTGGAAGGAGCAATACAAGTCTTTACCGGAAGCCCTTGTATTCCATCCCTGGTGGGATGGTGGTAAGGTTCAAACCAACAGAATGTTGCGATATGGAGCAGGTTCCAGTGAGATATCACGCAAATCACCCATCAGCGAGTTTACCTTCAGAGATTTTACGAATACGTCGGAAAGTCTGCTCATCATGTTGCTGCTTTTACCTTTCGCCATTATTGGAGGATTCACGTTGCAGCTGCTGACATTAAGTGTGTCAGTCATTTTTGCTGAATTGCTAACCTGCTGGATAAAAGGAATTCTTATAGGAAACACATTTTCACCGCTGGTGACCTTCCATATATTTTGGGCTAAGAATTGTTATGAAGGTGCATTTCTGATCCGTTCACTGCAAATGGGATTCTGGAACGGGTTTGCGCTCAGAACTGATATGGGATTTCAAAAAATGCATCCCTCTCCTTTCCGAACCAACCGTTGGAAAATAATCAAGATGATTCTGATAGCGGTAATCTTCCTGATAGCTGTTGTAGCCTTTTAAACAAAAGCGCAGGCACTGTTTTAATGTGTGTTCGTAAATACTATAGTTGATACTTTCTTTATGTCTGTCGGCGTAATGATGAAAAAGGTGATAACAAACGGCCTGTCCTTTTATTTTTTTCTGTAACAATCCGATATTAATAAAACGTGCGGCAAGTTCGATATCCTCATGACCCCAACCCGTAATTTCATTGTTGTATCCATTCACTTCTACGAAATCTTCCAGCCAGAAAGCCCAGTTGCATCCGCTGACATTGTCGGAACGTGCACTTTTCTTAGTGAATAACCCAGCCATCGCAGGTAAACGCAATGCGTTAATACGGTTCGTGATACCGGAAGAAAAAGCGGTGATTCTTCCCAGTTTTTCCATGACCATTTCAGACTGACTGCGATTTTCATTCAGCATTACCCGGCTTCCCCGTACATAGAATCCTTTTTCAGCAGCGCGCAGATGATCTCTGATGAAATATTTATTCAGTACGATGTCTCCGTCAACCTGTATAATATAATCGCACTGTGTGCCGGCTATTGCCTGGTTGAGAATGATGGTTTTCTGAAAGCCGTCGTCTTTATGCCAGAAATGTTTGAGCGTGACTTTGATTTTATCGCGGAAGGAGTCGATCAGGTCCCTGGTGGATCGTTCGGAACCATCGTCAGCGATGATTACTTCATCAGGAAGTACAACCTGACTGCATACACTTTCCAATACAAGTTTTAAAGCTTCGGGCCAGTTATACGTTGCTATAACCAGCGCTACGGATACCTTCTTCAACATACTAATTGCTATATTTATCTATTCCTTTGGCACAAAACGCAGATTTTGATAAAATCGTTTGGCGTAGCAATCGTTCGTTGTTCTCTATGTTCGGTTTTGCGTTCACTGGATGGTCCAAATGGAAAGCAATTGCCCCCGCTTTTAAAAAACGTTTCTCCTTACCAGCATTCAATAATCTGGCCACAAATTCCTTATCCTCAGGACCCCAACCCATAAATTCCTCATTATATCCATTGATTTCCAATGCGTTGGCTTTCCAATATGCCATATTGCAACCATGGATCTCGTACAATTCAGCGCCTTTTTCCTTGTAATGATGGGCAAACAATGGCCAGAGCCAGGGTATTCTGATTGCGCTGAAAAAATTACTAATTCCCTTGGCAAATATATTAATTTTTATCTCTTTAGTAGACAGGATTTTGCTGGTCAGCGCTGCATCCAGATAGATACGGCTGGCCCTCACAAATGAGTTCTTTTTGGCAAACCTCAGATGGTCGTCTATGAACCAGGGATGCATGATAATGTCCCCGTCTACCTGAATAATATAATCACCTGTAGATGCTGCGATCGCTTTATTTCGAATATGCGCCAGACGAAATCCCAGATCTTCCTGCCAGATATGGCGAATGGGTATCGCAGTAGTTTTTTGAAATGAATGAATGAGTCTCCTGGTTTCTTCGCCTGAACCATCATCGGCAATCAGAATTTCTCCTGGTAATGTTTTTTGTGAGAGCGCACTTTGGATGCACAAATCCAGGGCTGCCGGCCAGTTATAGGTACCTATCAACAGAGAAGAAGTCGGGTAGCTCATACAAATGTTTGCATGTCAATAAGCCGTTTATACAATCCGTTATTTTGAAGCAGCCGGGCATGTGAACCCTGCTCAACGATCTTTCCACCGTCCAGCACGAGAATATTATCTGCATTCTGAATGGTACTTAGCCGGTGGGCAATGATCAGCGATGTACGATGCTTCATCAGATTAACCAGCGCATCCTGCACCAGTTTTTCTGACTCTGTATCCAGCGCAGAAGTTGCTTCGTCGAGTAACATGATGGGAGGATTATTTAATACGGCTCGTGCAATACAGATGCGCTGACGCTGACCGCCCGACAGGCGTACTCCCTTGTCGCCAATATTGGTTTCATATCCTTTCTCCGTTGCTATAATAAAATCGTGCGCATTGGCGATGCGTGCCGCTGCTTCCACTTCCAGCCGCGAGGTATTGGGTCTTCCAAAGGCGATATTATTATAAATCGTATCGTTGAATAAAATAGGATCCTGGTTTACGATGCCCATCAATGAGCGAAGGGAAACCACATTCACTTGTTGTATATCTGTTCCGTCGATAGAAATAATTCCTGCATCAGGTTGAATGAATTTAGGAATCAGATCCATTAATGTAGATTTCCCTCCTCCCGAAGGACCGACGAGCGCGATGGTTTGTCCCTTGGGAATGGAAAAACTGATATCCTTCAACACCTGATTTTCACCGTATCCAAAAAATACATTTTCAAATCTTATTGTTGCTCTGAACTGATCTATTTTTACTGCATTGGGTGGATCAACGATTAATGGTTTTTCATCCACAAGACTCAATACCCTTTCACCTGCTGCTACGCCCGTGTGAATATTGGCAAAAGAATCAGAGATCGCTTTTGCCGGGCGCATGATTTGGGAGAACAGTGCGATATATGCGATAAAACTTGCTCCTGTTAAATCCCCTTTACCGGAGATCACCAGAGAACCACCATACAAAACAATGGCGGCTACCATCAGTATACCCAGAAATTCAGAAACAGGTGAAGCCAGTTGTTGTCGTTTCGCCATAGAACGACTGATTTTTGATAGGCGTTCATTTTCTCCATTGAAACGATCGGAAATAAATTTCACCGCATTAAATGCTTTCACCACCCTGATGCCGATCAGGGCCTCATCCAGATAGCTGATCATGATGCCATGTGCGACATGGGATTCTGCTGCCTGCTTCTTTAATTTTTTTACAATACGCGCGATGATGAGCGCCGCAAGGGGAATGACCAATATCGTAACCAGTGTTAATTTATAGGAGATAATAAACAACATCAGCAGATAGATGATCAGTGTAAGTGGTTCTTTGAAAAACACCTGCAATGTTGACGTAACTGAATATTGGACTACATAAACATCTGACGCTACTTTGGAAATGATATTCCCCTTTCGCTCATTATTGAAATACCCCAGATGCAGGGTCATCACATTATCAAATACCGCTTCCCTGATATTTTTTAGCGTATGTATGCGAAGATTCTCAATGACACGTTCGGCGAAGTATCGGAAAATATTACTGAAAAACACAGAGGTCACGATCGTCGCACAAACAAATTCCAGCGTGCGCAGTAAACCATACTTCGAATTCAGCAGGGCAGAATAATAATTGAAAGTTTTGAAAATATCAAAGAGATGACCCGGCTTCACCGGGATCTGACGAATGGCTTCCTGATTAAATAAAATGGTGAGCAGCGGAACCAGTAGCGCAAGGTTTAACGTGCTGAACAAGATGGAAAGCAGACTGAAAATACAATAAGGTATGGCATATTTTTCTATAGGTTTTGCAAACGCCAGTAACCTGAAATATGTTTTCATCTAAGAAATTAGACGCAAAATTAACTGAATTCAGTTTAACGGAATCCGGGAATGCTTAGAGCCATACAAATGGATAATTTCTTTATTTTGCGAAATATTTACTGTCAATTAAACTTGTTTAACCTTATAGTATGAAAATTAAAATATTTGCGGCGCCGTTTGTGATTATTTATTGCATTTGCCTGACATCCTGTGGACCTTCAATTCAATACATCGGGAAAAGTTATCCTCCTACTACAAACGTTGATCTTTTTTTCAATCCGGCCGATGTTAAAAAGCCTTATGAAACCATCGGTAAAGTAGATGGTAAGGCCTGGCCTCTTACCGGGTTTGACAAGATTCAGGAAAGTATTGAAAAAGAAGCTAAAAAAAGAGGTGCCGATGCAGTCATTATCACGAGAAGTGGCGAACAGGTAGTAGCCAGTACAAACTCCTCCACTACAACTGCAGCAGGAGATTCAAAAACAACTTCGACGGGTGATAAAGACAACGGACAGAGCAAGTCAACGGGCTGGAATGCATCCGTAACGACGAATACCACCACCAGTCAGCAAACTGAAAAATTTGTGAGTGCCGATTTCATCAGATACACCAAATAGTTTTTCCAGAAACTATTTAATAATAAAACTTCCCTTGGGAAAGTAAAATATCGTCTTCTTCCCCGTTCCGGAAATGAAATACATTTTACTAAAGCTGCCGGCCTTACCCAAATACAAAATTTTGTCACCCTCTTTCATTCTGCCCGTATCGAAATAAGCACCCAGCGGACATTTGGCGAGGTTATCACTTACCAGGTTGGTATTGGAAGAAAAACAGATCATCCGCTTGGTGGAGACATTCGGGTACTCATAACCTACAATCTCAAATTCCGCCTTTGGATTTGGGGTCAGAATAAATTCTTTCGATTTCTTATCGATATAGGCAGTATTCTGCGCTTTTGCGAAAAAAGACAATAATAGAAAAAAGGAAAGGATTAGTGTTTTTGTCATGATGTTGGATGTTCTAAACCAATTAAGCAAGTCTGATGCCAAATTATATTGGTCAACATATTGCAAACCAAATCATTAGGCTCTGCGTCTTACCCCTTTTGAGCCTCGGCGCCGGATTGTCACAAATGGCAGAAAATAGTTTTTTTATGAGGTTTTCCCCCTACACAGAGGACAGCCTGAAGACAGCATGGCGGTAGCGCGACGACAGCATGAAGTCTTTTAGTCTCTATAAGGTCTCTGTAAGGACTCTGTAAGGTCTCTGTAAGTGGGGTCGGAAAGTTCTTTTGGATAGTCAGTCTGTCCCTTTTTAACGAAGTTATCTGGCGAAATTTTTCTACCTTTTGTTGCCTGAAAAAGACAATTACTCACTTGTAATTATATTGCTATGTCATTCAAAAATCTTACCAAAGAACAGATCACTTCATTTCATAAAGACGGCTATGTTATCATCAGGAAATTCTGCAGCAGTCAGGAAACCGACAAGTTATATGTTACTGCCATAGAAGATAGTTCCATTACCAAAAATGCGCTGGATTTAAATGATCAGTCGGGTAAAAAAACGAAGCTTTCTCTTTGGTTTACACCAGGAAATGATGTTTTTGGTTATCTGACAAGGAGTGAAAAAATGATTCATGCTGTTGCGGAGTTATTGGATAGCGACGCACCTGTGTGTCATTTTCATTCCAAATTAATGCAGAAAGAACCCAGGGTCGGGGGTGCGTGGGAATGGCACCAGGACTATGGATACTGGTATAAAAATCAATTCTTATTTCCTGATCAGCTGATCAGTGTGATGGTAGCGCTGACCAAAGCCAATAAAGAAAATGGTTGTCTTCAGGTGATCAAAGGATCGCATAAATTGGGCAGGGTGAATCATGGTTTCTCGGGTGAACAGGTGGGTGCCGATATGGTGATGGTAAACAATGCACTCGATACGATGGAGCTGGTGTATTGCGAACTTGAACCAGGGGATGCCTTTATTTTTCACAGCAATCTGTTACACCGCTCTGAAGCAAATCTTTCCCCGGATCCCCGCTGGTCGATTATTTCATGTTACAATTCGCAATCGAATCTTGCATACAATGAAACTTCCACTTCATGGAAAGTGCCGGTAGAAGTGGTACCCGACGACGCTATATTGTTCTGGAAAGCCGATTCCTTTGCCAATGCCGACTTTCTAAAGAAAGAAAATGATCCCGCGCTTAAAGAATCAGGATGGGAAAAATCCGTGACCACGAATATGTAAGATTTATCCCCCAGTTACTTTATTTTTGCGAACGCAAAACTGACTGTGCAGGTATCAAACCTGCGCCAAAAGATCCTTTGCTTGCTAAATACACCATAATGAAGCGCTTACTAGTATTATTTTTTGTAGGATTAACTTTTACTGCCTGTACCTCAAAAAAAGATTACGAGAAAATTTTCAGCGACCCAAATCTTTACTGCAATACGGTTCATGAGTTGAACACTATTGTGATGGGTAACAACTTCTCCCCCATGGTTGCATCCAGAAACTATTTGTATGCGGCCATAGCCGGTTACGAGGTGATAGCCGGAGGTTACCCTGATAAATACATTTCACTGAAAGGACAGTTAAGAGGCTTGGGTGAAGTACCCAAACCACCTGCAGGACAAAAAATTAATTTCGGCTTCAGCGCATTACTGGCTTATTGCAAATTGGGAGAATCTGTCACTTTTCCTGCAGGCAGTATGAAGTATTTTACAGATAGTTTAAAACAACTTGCAGCGGATCACGGAATGCCGTCTGATGTGTTGGACAATTCCATTGCTTACAGTGATACCGTTGCGTCGGTTATCATGGACTGGAGCAGACATGATAACTATCTGCAAACAAGAGGTGCAACAGAATATGAAGTAAAAGATTCTCCAGGTCGATGGGTACCCACACCGCCCGCTTATTCTTCTGCTGCAGAGCCCCATTGGAGGGAAATTCGAAGTCTTGTAATCGACAGCGTAAATCAATTTATGCCGGAGCCACCTTATCCCTTTAACGTAACAGACAAGAACAGCAATTATTACAAAGAAGTAAAACTAATTCAAAAAACGGGTGATAGTTTAACTGAAGAACAGGCATGGATTGCGGATTTCTGGGACGACAATCCATTTAAATTAAATGTATCGGGACATTTAATGTTTGGCACGAAAAAGTTTTCACCTCCGGGTCACTGGATGGGCGTCGTTGGCATTGCTGCCCAAAAGGCAGGTTCCGATTTCAATCAAACAGTGTATGCATATGCAAAAACCTCCATTGCATTGTTTGACGCATTCATACAATGCTGGAACATAAAATATATTTATAATACACTGAGGCCCGAGACTGCCATAGATAAATATTTTGATCCAAACTGGAGACCCCATCTTCAGACTCCGCCATTTCCAGAATATACCTGTGGCCATTGTACCATTTCAGCAGCCGCGTCAGAAGTATTAACGAGTGTGTTCGGCGACAATTTCGCATTTACCGATTCCACCGAACTGGAATTCGGAATAAAGAGCAGATCTTATAAGTCGTTCAGAGATGCTGCATGGGAAACACAGCAATCCAGATTTTATGGGGGAATTCACTATCAGTATTCCTGTCAAAGAAGTAATAAAATGGGAACATTATTGGGAAGTCATATCGTGGAGCGTCTCAAGATGACGAAATAATCTGGTTGCTGGAGTTATTTATTCATCTCTGCGATCGTTCAACAGCATTGTAATATCAGATTCCAGTTTAGGCAGACTCTCTTTGTTGGTTGCGTCGTAAAAACCCCTGATGCGACGTTGCTTGTCGAGCAACGCGATGTATTGAGTATGAATAAAATTTGAACTGCCAGAGTCAATGGCTGCCAGCAGATAATCCCTGCTGGCAGTTTGATATAATGAATCTTTATTCCCTGTTAGAAATTCCCAACCGGGTGTACTCGCTCCATAACGTTTAGCATATTTATTTAAAGCTGAAACCGAATCCCTTTCAGGATCAACCGTGTGCGACAAAATCATAAAGTTGCTGTCCTGCCCGAATTTTTGATATACTTCCTTCAGATTTTCGTTCATCACTGGACAAATAGAAGGACACGAAGTAAAAAAATATTCCACAAGTGTTACTTTATTTTTTACCGTTTGTTCACTTATATTATTGCCATCCTGATTTAAAAAAGAAAAAGTGCCAGCTACATGTCCGGGTTCTCCCAGTACGGGCAGATTATTTTTTTTATTAAAAGTTATGGATACAATCCATATGATGCCCAGCACTGACAGTGCAATAATTGTAAGAGCCGCTATTTTTACGGATATGCGTGTTTTGGATTTCCTGTCTTTTCTCATCTTGTTATTTTTATCAGATCGAGCCTGACGTTATCATCATTTTTTTCAACTTATTATTTAAAGAAAATAGCAAATACAAGTTTCGCGAAGAATGGAGTTCCCGAAGTATAATTAATATCATCAACGGGAGCCTGTTCGTTCTTCAAACGGGAAACCACTTCAAACTGCTCTTCTCTCCATTTGGTATTAAAGAGATTCTGGATTTCTATTCCGAATTCGTATTTCTTCTTTGTATAAAAAGCGGTCAGGTCAGTTACAAAATATCCTTTTGCAATGAGTGAATTGTCTTCATTTGCAGGGCGATCTTTCATGTAACGATAACTGAGACCTCCGTTTATTCCATTGGCAAATTTGTAATTCAGCCCTCCTGCACTTGACAATGGCACGGCAAGGGGCACATAGTCATTTCCTTTAGGTGCCTGTATGTCTCTGGCTTTTGCGAAGTTAATATCCAGATATGCATAGAGCCAGTTGTTGAATTGATAACGCGCAGAAACGTCGATGCCTTCTCTTCTGGTCTTGTCGCCCGGATCAACAGTTCCTTCATCGCCATCGTAAACAAATTCCTGCTGGAGATAGAGATACCAGGCAGCGGCATTGATAAACAATCGTTCTGCGGGCTTCCAGTTTATCCCCAAATCGATACCATAAGCGGCGGGCAATATTTGTTGTCCCTGATTAGCTACGACAACCCTTGCATCATTTGAATGAAAACCTTTTCCCGTTTTTAAATAAATCTGAATTTCCTGATTAACGGTATACTCTGCGTTTAATTTCGGACTCAGGATAAACTTGGTTCTGGAAGGAAGCGATGGATTCAAGTTGTCGTCATACTTAAAATAAAACCAGTCGGCACGAAGTCCCGCATTAAAAAGCCAGTTACCCATCCGAAGGTTCTCGTCAACATAAGTATTCACATAATTTTCATTGATATTTCCGAATTCAAGATAATTCAGCACTTCAAATTTGTCGTTTATATGAGAGAGTTCACTGTTATGTATAATATTAAACTGCATTCCTGCACCGAATGCAGAGCTCAGATCCATATTGTTTTTAAAATAGCTGTGATTGATCAGCTTACCATTGTACCCGAATAAATTTCTTGATTCCTGTTGCCTGAGGCGATCGCCATTCACACTATCATCCGCAAAAAAAGTATCGTTATAACGGTGACTGAAATTGTACCAGGAATAATAAACCTGATTTAGCATTTGCCAGTTTTCTGCAAAGGAAGTACTGAGTCTTGCGATGATATTACTGCGACTGGTATGTCCACCCTGCAGACTATCCAGATACCCAAATCGGCCAATAAGTCCCTCATCCACGGCCCTGGAAGGAATTTCTCCTGATGAGCGCCATTGACTTCCAAAAGTAGATAAGGTTACCGTTAATTTATTTTTTGAAGTCAGGTTCAGGTTGTATTTGCCAAAAAGATTGATACGGCTAAAATGCTGGGGCCAGTCAAACGGACCGTTTGTATAATTGGCCTCTCCTGCGATATAAGCGCTTTCTCCTTTTAATCTTGCTTTTTCACTTAGCAAATCGACCATGGCTACTGCTCTGCCTGTTTGGAATTGGCCGGCCTCTAGTTTGACCATGCTATTATTTAAATGATCCGCTGTATGAAAACCAACATATCCGGCTGTTGTAAAATCGCCATGTTCAGCATAATAGGGACCTTTACCAAACTCATAACTGGTAACGAGTTCAGGAATTAAAAAATGAAGATCTGAGAATCCCTGTCCATGGATTTGCGAAACCAGGTTGAGCGGCATGTCGTCGACCGACACGTTTACATCCGTGCCGTGATCGGCATCAAAACCGCGAAGAAAAATATGTTCGGCGATTCCTCCTCCATGATGTTGTCCTAAAAATAATCCGGGCACGAGGCGCATTAAATCCTGCGCTGAATTGATAGGCCTGATATGCAGATCGATTGAACTCAGCGTGTGAAAGGTTGCATTATTTGTCTGCGGAGTTATGGTAACAGATTCCAGGTCAACAGGACCTCTTTCCATTTGAATGGCCAGTCGTCCTGTTTTGTTTTTGAGAGATATTTCCTGAGTGTGGTAGCCGATCAGGGAAACATATATTACTGAATCCCGGTTTTTGATTGTCATCTGAAAAAACCCCTGCTGATTACTGGTTGCGGTAGATCCTGTTTTGCCCTGGCTGACAACAGCCCATTGCAGTGGTTCTCCGTTTTTCTTGTCTGTAATAGTACCCCTAAGTAATTCCTGAGTGTATCCCCTATAGGAAAGAATACATAAGTAAAATATGAAAGTGTATTTCATACTGTTCGTTATTGAAAGTAGATGAATTGAAATGCGGAATGCTTCATGCGAAACGCATAAGACGTAACGCAGAACGTCCCAGGGAGAAGGCTTAAAACTTACGCAGAGCGTTTTAAGCTGTAAGGGTTAAAATCGGAGGATGAAAAATATTGTCTGTATTCCAGGAGGTGAACAGAACGCTGATGAACGTTTTATGATTCGCAGAAAGTGTGTTCTTACAATCGAAGCAAGGTTTTTCCAGTGGCTGACAGAAATCTATTATTATATTCCTTGTTGTTTCTTTTTGATCCCCTGTTTGCTGACCGTCGTTTGCATTTTTCAGATGTTTGACTAAGTAACACTTACCTCCGCAATGCAAGGCAGTATTGAATCTGTTTTCACAAAGGTTGTCTGCAATAAAACGCTGGTTTAGATTATAGTCGAGAAGGGATATCGGCATTGCCATCATCCGGAGAAGGATGATACCAGCCAGGTAGATACATGATGCCTGATGAATAAACTTATTCATGGGTGCGCAAATATAAGGGTTCCGTCATAAATACGACAAATCTACGACCTGCATGTTGTAGAACAATTAGTATCTTAGTCACAGGGAGCCTGCATATGAAAAAGATATTTCTCATTATATATCTTCTGGGAATTGTGCTCATATGCACGTTGAGGACTCCCGTTAAATACTATCAATACTACGATCGTTTTGTTGTGTTGTATACACATGTATTCAGCGACAGAGGAAAAATACTGGCCGGCCAGTTTGTATTATATATAGCCATATGGTCTGCTTTCGTATTTCTGACATATAACGCTTTCAAATTTATTAAGGCCAATAATTAACTGAATGACGTTCAATTCACGATGATCGTGAACTTATTTCACCTGCAATTGTTCATTATATACCAACCCATATAATGGCATGCAACATCAAATTCTCACTATGGATCACAAAAGCATTGCAACCGGAATTGCACTCAACGCGTGGCAGTTACATGTTGACCGTTGTACGAAACTGATCAACCATCTTTCCGAAGATCAACTTTTTAAAGAAATAGCACCCGGGAAAAACAGGGGTATTTATCTTGTCGGCCATCTGGCAGCCATTCACGATGTGTTGCCTGAAATACTGGGACTTGGTAAAAGGGCATTCCCCGAATTACAACCTATATTTCTTGATGCTCCTGATAAATCAGTGGAAAAAATTCCGGGTATTGCAGAACTAAAACAAATCTGGACAGCGGTGCATGACAGGTTAAAAAATGAATTTGCAAAAATGACTCCGGAGTCCTGGTTCAGAAGGCATGAATCGATGACTGATGCAGATTTTGAGAAGGAACCTACCAGAAATAAACTGGCTGTTTTACAAAACAGGACGAACCATTTTTCCTACCATTACGGGCAGTTGGTTCTGTTAAAATAGTCCTTACTATCTTCGCCACCGCAAATTCATAAAATATGAAAAGAGTTGCTGTCACCGGCATGGGCGTACTCAGTCCGCTGGGAAATTCTGTAGATGAATTCTGGCAACATATTATTGCCGGCAAAAGTGGTGCGGGTCCGATTACCAAATTTGATGCTTCTAAATTTAAAACAAGATTTGGTTGTGAAGTAAGGGGCTTTCACCCTGAACAGTTTTTCGAAAAAAAGGAGATCAGGAAATATGACCTTTTTTCACTGTACGCCATGGCGGCGAGTGATCAGGCGTTGAAGGACGCGGGACTGGATCCTGCTACGATGAAAGACGAAGAATTATTTGACATTGGGGTGATCTGGGCATCTGGAAATGGTGGAATCGGAACTTTTGAAGAACAATTAAAAGAGTTCTACGCCGGTGACGGCACACCGAGGTTCAATCCCTATTTCATACCAAAAATGATTGTGGACATTGCTGCCGGTGCAATTTCCATCCGGCACAGATTATACGGACCAAACTACTGCACCGTGTCTGCCTGTGCTTCTTCGAATACGGCTATCATCAGTGCGTTTGATACCATCCGTTTGGGAAAAGCAACTATTATGGTCGCGGGTGGATCAGAAGCCGCGATGACTCCGTCATCAGTAGGAGGTTTTAGTGCATCGCAGGCGTTGTCGAAAAGAAATGATATTCCTGAAATGGCATCAAGACCATTTGACATTGATCGGGATGGTTTTGTAATTGGTGAAGGTGCAGGCGCGCTGATTCTGGAAGAATGGGATCACGCAATAGAAAGAAATGCAACGATACACGCAGAGATGGTTGGAGGTGGTATGGCGGCCGACGCTTATCACTTAACGGGAACACATCCCGACGGATTGGGTGCGAAGCTTTGTATATCGCGTGCATTAAATGATGCGGGTATATTGCCTTCAGATATTAACTATATCAATGCACACGCCACTTCAACTGGTATTGGTGATATCAGTGAAATGAAAGGAGTGCATTCCATATTCGGTGAATTACCTGTTTATATCAGTGCAACAAAATCCATGACGGGACATTTACTTGGCGCTGCCGGGGCAGTTGAGAGTATCATCAGCATTTTATCAGTAAAACACAATATCGTGCCTGCCACCATCAATACAAAAACCATTGATGAAAAAATTCCTGCAGATCTCCATATCGTATTGAACAAGTCGCTTCATACAAATGTTCGTTACAGCCTGAACAACACTTTTGGATTCGGCGGACATACTGCGAGTTCGATATTTAAAAAGGCTTAAAGCTTAATGCTTAACGCTGAACGCTTAAAGCAAAAAGCCTTATGCGTTCCGCGTTTAGCGTTTAGCCTTACGCCTTAAAAAACAAGCGTAAATAAAAGATAAAAGACAATTACCAAAAAAACAGCCATATCATAACACATGGCGATGAACTCATTTCTGCTATCGGGCTTTTTAAACAGGTGCTGAATGCCTGCAAGACCGAAAAATATTCCACCAATTACTGCGGCTAATATTCTCCAGTTATTATTAATTACAGAAAGTATTCCCATAACGCCCAGTGCAATATTGGCGAATCCAAGTTCACGGATGATCACAAAACTTTCCGCAGTCTTCATATGCAATATACTTGTTGCAGTAAATTCCGGATTGGATGATTGCCTGATACCTGCAGTGAATAGTCTGATACCCACAGCCCAGAAAATAAACCATTTGCCTATCAGCATCCAATCCGGAGATTCTTTCTCAATAAGTATTTCAACGACTATACAGATTATCGGAAGAATGAATAAAAACAACATATTCATAATTAAATAAAAGGAGATGCCATTATTTTTTAACTGTTTCCCCTGTAATCCTGTTTGTTTGTTCTTTTCCATTTCTTTATGAATTAAATCGATATTTCATAACTTTTATAACACCGAATAGGATGGTTGTTGAATTTAACTAGTTCAGAAAACCGTCAGACTTCATTTGGGAGCGAACGGATTTGCAAACGTCATCGAATAATGGTATTCTTCCACCGGGATCTGTAGTACGCGTGTTTGCAGCCCAAATCAGTTTGTTTGTAATGAGTGAATAAACATTTACCTGCACGATCCAGGTTCTGTCTGTCTGAATATGTCCAGGTGTACCCGGATTGTAATAAGTAGCTCCCCATCCCGGACCGCCCCAACGACCACCCCATCCATTGCCCCAATAACCACCCCAGGTGCTGTAATAAGAGGGAAATTGTCCTGGAACATAATGCTGGCTGATATTTTCATTTACCTGTTTCATAATAACGATACCATCATAACCTTCACTTTTAAGTTTTTGACTGTATGCGTCCTCGTTACTTATCAGCGAGTCACCGCCAAGGATCAAGTAGGATTGTGTTGCAGTTCCAGGATATAATGATGCCATATAATCTTCAACCTGCCTGCGAACTCCCTGGTCATAAATCAAAGCCGCGACGACTACTTTATGAGCGCCGGGGTTTTTGATCGACGTATTGGGATCTTTCCAGCTGCTGGTGATCTGCGTAGGTGACGTGCAGGCAAATAAACTGACTACAATAAATGAGAAGATGATGATTTTTTTCATGACTTAAATTTGAAAGATGATGAATTGATCTGGTTTGATTCTAATGCGGAGCAAAGCTATCAAGTGCCTGAGGCTGAGGTTATACCAGATGTTGCAAAGACTGTAAATATTGTTTCATGCAAGCTTAAAGCCTAAAGCCTAAAGCTTAAGGCGGAACGCTTAACGCAAAAGGCAGAACTCTTAACGCGGAACAATGAGGGCTTTTGGCTTTATGCCTTAGGCTTTAGGCTTTAGGCTTCACGCTTTAGGCTTTAGGCTTCAACCTTTGCACATATTCCCCCGGGGTCATTCCATAAACTTCCCTGAAACATTTGGTGAAATAAGCGGGACTTCCAAATCCTGTTTTATAGGCAGCATCGGAGCTCCCGAATCCTTCTTTCAGAAACTGGCAGGCTTTTTTGAGACGATAATTCCGAACGACCTCTGTTGTAGAAAGTCCTGTCACCGCCTTTAATTTTCTGTGCAGACTGCTCCTGCTCAGATTCATCAGCCCGACCAGTTGGTCTACTCCAAAGTTGTCGTCGTCCAGATGTTCGTCCAAAAGGGCGTATAGTTTTGTAAGAAAAATGTCCTGGGGAAGGGCCTCTTCCCGCGCCTCGTCGGGTACATCCAGCTCCTGGCGAATCCGATCTCTTAACTTTTGCTGCCTTTCCAGCAGGTTGTGGATTCTGAGTAATAATTCCGTGGGATAGAATGGTTTTGTGAGATAGTCGTCGGCGCCTTGCTCAAGACCTTCGATGATATTTTCCTGGGAAACTTTTGCGGTAAGTAAAACAACAGGAATATGACTGGTACGAATGTCCTCCTTCAAATGCCGGCACATTTCATACCCATCCATTACGGGCATCATTACATCACTTATGATTAAATCGGGCATGACAGACAGTGCAAATTCCAACCCCAGTGCGCCGTTTTCTACATGATTTACCTGATACTGATCTGATAAAATGCTGCTGATAAATCCAGCCAGTTCCTTATTGTCTTCAACCAGCAGGATGTTTTGCTTTTTACCGGGATCTTCATTCAACAAATCCTGACTGGTCTGATTATCTGCCTTTAAAAAGGCAGGTATTTCTTCTTCCGATGCCAAACGATAGGGCATGCTTATCCGAAATATTGTTCCTGATTTGTGGACGGCATTCGTTTCAGTATAACTTTCCACTTCTATTTCACCATTCATCTGGCTGATCAATTCTTTTACAAGCGATAGTCCAATCCCGGTTCCCTGATGAAACTCATTTTTTGAAATGGCAGGATTTTCTTCCGCCTGATAATACCTGTCGAAAATATGAGGAAGTTTTTCCTGCGGAATGCCTATTCCCGAATCTTCGGTATGCAGGAAGAGTGTATTTTCATTTTTAGAAAGTGTAATTACAACATTTCCGCCGACAGGCGTGAATTTCATCGAATTGGAAATAAGATTATATACAATACGCTCGGCAGCATCTGCATAAAACCAGCAGTCCATATATCCTGTCTTATTTTCAAAGGAAAGATGGATTTGTTTTTCTTCTGCATCCCTGTCGAATGAATGGACTACGGCTCCAATCGTATCTGCCGGTGATCCTCTTTGTTCGTTCAGCCTGAGTGCCTTCGCCTCCAGTTTGGAGAGGTCCATCAGGCGATTTATTAATACCAGTAACTGTTTAGCATTGTTAACAATCGTATCGGCCAATCTGTTTTGCAATGAATTTTTAAGGTGTGATGATTTCAGTTGTTCTGCCGGCCCCATGATCAATGTAAGCGGTGTACGGAATTCGTGGGTAATATTTGAAAAGAATCTTGTTTTCATGTCATCCAGTTCTTTCAGCTGTAATGCTTCCCGTTCCCTGAGATCCATTTCCTGTTTCATCATCATTCTGCTGACCCTAAAGCGAATAAGCGTCCACGTTAGACCTGCCAGAATAATACAATAACAGAGGTATGCCATTCCGGTAGCGTACCAGGGCGATTCGATCCGTATTTTGAGGGGCTTAATATAGGAACTCCATTTCCCTGATGTATTGCTTGCATTCACGAAGAGCGTGTAATTGCCGGGAGGTATTTTGGTATAATTCGCCTGGCGTGAGTTTCCGGCAGAAATCCAGTCATTGTCATAACCTTCAAGGCGATAACGATATTGTATATCCTGAGGCTGGCTATATTCCAATCCTTCAAATCCAATACTTACCGTGTTTTTCTCAAAAGGCAGCACCAGTTTATTCAATGCATTCAACGGAACGGGTAAAATACTGCCTTCCTTATACGTAACTTCTTTGTTATTTATTTTCAGATCTGTCAGCGCCAGTCTGTTTTCAAAATCATCATCTTTCATGGCCAGGGGATTGAAAATCGTCCACCCATCTGTACCTCCAAATATCAAACGACCATCGGGCAATTCAAGCTGATGAAACCGATTGAATTCATCTCCCGGTAACCCATGTTGTGTATGAAAAATTCTAAGATGCTGTGTTTCGGGGTCAAAACGGCAAAGCCCTCTGTTCGTGCTAATCCAAAGCTTTCCCGCCTTATCACTGAGTATTGAATAAATCGTGTTGTCAGGTAGTCCTTCGTTTATGGAGAAGACTTCGCATTTGCCCGTATTTTTATTGAAAGCGATGAGTCCCTGATAACTTCCAATCCACATTCTGTCTGAATGCCTTGGGTCCGCCCTGAAACCCAATAGTTGATTGGTTGGAAGGGATCCGGGTGTTGAGCTCTCTTTCAGTTGATAAATCTGTTTTGTTTGTTCATCAATTTTCAGCAGTCCGTCGTTGGCTGTTGTTATCCAAATGTTTTTGTCATCTTCGATTATATCCTGTGGCAGTACCGAGGCGCCGAATGTTTGTCTGATAAAATTGGGAGCGATCACATGTTCCCATTTTCGCGTGGTAAAATGATAGATCAGAATATTTCCGCTATAACCGACCACCATGGGTGAGCCGTCTTTTAAAATCGTGATGCCCTTGATACCAATGCCCGTCGTATCCTGACCCACTGAAAAAGGAACAAGGGGTAGTTTGATAAATTTTTTCTGTATGCTATCATAATAGCAAATAGTTTCTTTAAGTGCCAGATACAATCTTTTGTTAGCATCATAAGTTGACCTGAAATGATAACTCGCGGAAGAGAAAAGATTGTCCTTGGGAGTCCAGCTGAACATCTGCTGCATCTGAATTCCCAGTTCCTGGAGCAGCATATCCGTACCAAAATCTTTTTTATAAGTGAATGACTGGAAAAAGGGTGTTTCCATATCAATCTGATGAATTCCCTGGGCATTGGTTCCAAGCCAGATAAGACCCGAGCGATCTACAAGAAATGATTTGACGTCACCAAAAAAGTCTCTGATTGTTTTTCCTATAGATTGAACACCCTCCTCTTCATTATATCTGTAAACCGATCCATAAGATTCAAAATAATCCACACTATCAACGCCTGTTCGAATCCAGCGAACACCCAGATAAGAAACAGAGGGCATGGAAACGGTTCGGAATGAGTGATTCAGTGGATTGAAAAAAAATAAACTTTTTCTGTCGCCCCACATCAATTCACCATTATACCTGATATGAAGATCAACAGCAATTGCGTCTGATTCGGGAAATTCACCGAAGTCCTGCTTATAGGGTATTTGCCAATGCACGAATGAATTGGTTTTTGTATCGTATAAACTAATGCCCAACTGACTCAGGACCCAGATGCCCTGATCCCTTATTTCGGCTATTCCTCTCACCGTATCGCTTGGCAGATTGGCACTGGCACGTGTGAAACGCCGGTATTTTTTTGTTTGGACGTTATAACTATTTAACCCGGTTCCCTTTCTTATTCCCCAAAATGTTCCGTCTTTATCAACCAGCCAGCCGCGTCGGACAAACTGAATGCTTTCAGTTTCCGGAAGATTGCCCTTTAGATAGTGTGTAATTTTTTCAGTTACAGGATCCATCCTGTCAATCTCACCCGTTTCGTGTTCGATCCACAATTTGTTTTCGCTGTCCTTTCTTATCCAGATGATGATGTTGGACGCGAGTGTATTTGTATCATGAGGATTGTGCTGAAATACTTTAAAAACACTTCCGTCGAAACGGGCCAATCCATTTCTTGTTCCGATCCATATAAAAGAAGTGTCGTCCTGGGCAAGTCCTGATACAAAGGACTGTGGAAGTCCATCTTTTGTTGAGATCTCCCTGACAGATTGGGAGAATAAATGACAAGAAGAAATCAGTAGTAGTATCGTTAAAAAACCGCTGAATTTATTTTGTACTCCCATTGAATATTTAAAAAGTATCGTCTGCAGATTTTAGCGGTCATTTTATAAATTAGCCGTAGTACAATTTATGAAATAAAAAACCCCCGCCATCATATCAGGCGGGGGTTTTATATATAACCCGATTATTATTTCTGTCTCACAACTGCAGGAGGGGTCCAGTTCCCCTGAAGAAATTCTTCTGCAGGCCAGTACATTCTCAGCATCAAATTAAAAGGTCCTTTAGGTGCCGGAAGCCAGTTGCTTTCTTTGTCTTTACCGGGAGAAATATTCTGGAAATACAAATCCAGTGAACTGTCTGCATTAAATTTCAATGGATTTCTATTGCCGATTGCATAACGATTGATAGGATTTTCTATAAAATATCCGTCGTTATTGTACATCGTGAGTGACCAGAAACCATGTACCGGTGGTGTTTTGCCTTTATCAAAATGTAAAATATATTTATTTGCACCGCTGTAAGGGTTGCCATCTGCGTCTTTTGCACTTGCCGGATATACAGCATCTTCGGGAATATTTGCACCGAGGCCGGCATAACATATGATTGCCCTCAAATCATAATTCGTTCCATAGTTACCCATTCCCTTATACATTACATTCCAATTATTTACTGGTGGATTCAGTTTCCCGGTAGCCATAATGTCATGCATATAGTCGATAATGGATTTAGGCAATTGACTCAGGGCCGCCTGGGTTGCGGTGTCGAAAGACCTTAAGTCGAATTTCAATCCCGGTCCTACTCCAATGGTTGCAAATGTTGATAAAACAGCAGAATCCACTGCAGGTGGCGGGTTGGCTGCCATCAGATTATTTACGTAGTTGAAAAACTTATCAATCGGCAATGCATATAGTTGCTCATTGGGACCTCCTTTTGGAAGAAGAGAATCAACTTTTCCATCGGGAGCAATATATTTTTTACCCCAGGCACTCAGGGGCGTGATATTTATTTTCTTTTCAATCGGTATAACGACTTTAATTCCGTCCTGTTCGCTGTTCACCTGTATACGTCCGAGAAACCAAACCATATTGGTAGGAGATTTAATCTCTTTCATTCCCGTTGGTAATGTTCCGCTCCATTTGGGCCCGGTAATTAAGAAAGTGTCTGCCATTGTACCTGTGGTTCTTTTTCCGGGAGATGAAAATACATTCCCATAGGCATCCAGCATAGGCAGCAGATAATAACGACCGTTTGTGTTGGGAACAGTTAAAACCAGCGCATCGTTTGTCAAATCCAAAAATCCTGTATGATAATAGGTGTCCGCATTAGGTCTGACAACAGCCGTAAATTTTGCATTTGGAAATTGAGTTGCAATGGCCAACTGATTTATCGGAGCCATCAGGTCAGCTCCCGAAGTGGGTTTAATCGTATTCGTGACTTTTTTCTGAGTCATATCCATCAATGCTATCGGCATTGCGTAAATAAAGGCCGCTTTTGCAATGGAAAGAACGGAATCTTTGGAAGGAGCTGTGACGTTTGTACCTGCATCGGGTTTCGATGTACAGGCTGAAAAAAATATAGAAGCCAGAAAAAGAATACAAAGACATTTTTTCATAACGAAGTGTTTAATGAGTGAATATAATTTGTTTGTCAGGATATTCTGAAATTGGCACTGCCATTTTACATCAACTATATATTATTTCTGCTGTGAAAGAAATGTTGACAAAGCATCGAGATCGTTTTTGGTCAATGTGCCACCAAAGGAAGGCATGTCGGGTCCGCCGTTTACTATCCTGATTTTAATCAATGAAATATCCAGGCGATTTCCCACATAAGTAAGATTAGGTCCCTTAAACCCGCCGTATCCGTTTATCTGATGACAGTATTCGCAGCCCTTCATATAAAATAGTTGAGCGCCTCTCTGAATAACAGCATCCGTCGTATTTCCATGTATGGCGGTTAGGGGGAGCGGCTTTGCGTCAAATACGGGTGACCATGGTGCCTTATACCCGATTACCAGGAGGCAGGTCATAAATATTGTAACGCAAATAACTCCGAAGACTGCCCATGGACGCTTTACAGGACTTCTTTCACCTTTGTTGGAAAGAAAAGGCAGCGCAAGCATCAGCAAAATAATTAACGGAGGCGCCAGAAAAATTACCCAGGATTCAATTGCAGGAGGCATCAGCGCAAACAGCGCGAAAAAAGGTATCATATACCAATCAGGTGCAGGAGTGGTATGAATATATGCGGGATCGGGAGGTGAATTCAGTGATGGTGGTCCGATCAAAACAGCCAGTGCTACGATAGCGAGTATAACTATTGCGCCGAAAAGTGTATCGCGCCAGGCAGCGTCGGGCCAGAATGGAACACCTTTTTCCTTCAGCATATTTTTATACCATGCCTTGTATGTTTTTGGATCTACCTGTCGTCCCGCTTTAGGTGGTTCGGAAATTCCATTTCGAAAAACCAGATAAAGATGTAAACCAACGAATGCAAAAATCATCGCCGGAAAAACAAAAACATGATAAGAATAAAACCGGCTTAGTGTATGTCCACCGATCGTATCGCCGCCGAGTAATAACCGGGCTACATATTTTCCGATAAATGGCATTCTTCCCATCTGCTCCGCAGCTACGACTGAAGACCACACACCATTTGAGTCCCATCTCAGCAACTGGCCGGTAAAACCCATACCAATCGTGAGCAGTAAAAGTATTACGCCGCTTACCCAGCTCATCTCCCGCGGATATTTGTATGCCGCAAAAATATAAACACGAATCATATGGATGCCAACCATGAGCACCATACCCGACGCACCGAAAAAATGGATACCTCTCAGCACGCTTCCAAATGCCGCTTCGTTTGTGATGAAATTCAGAGACTGAAACGCCAGACTTGAACTGGGCTGATACAACAAGGAAAGGCCAATTCCTGTTACCACCTGAACGATCAGACAAAATAAAGTAGCACTTCCAAATACATATGTCCACTTAGCGCGGGGAGGCGCAAGATGTTTTATTAAGGGTAGTATATTTTCTGTATACCCTAACCGGTCATCCAGCCATTGTCCTGATTTCTTAAGTAAACTCATTTTTGTCGGGATGCGGTAAGGTTAGTAATGGGTATGGGACCTGTTTGAATTTGCACGTTTCCTTTATATACTCTCACTTTATATTGTGAAAGAGCCCTCGGTGGGGGCCCCGATGCTACCGAGCCATCGTGATAGTATACACCGCCATGACAGGGGCACATAAATAATTTTGCATTTTCTTCCCAACGAACCGGACAACCCAAATGGGAACAGTTTACAGCAAAAGCTATAAAATTATTATTCAAATCTTTTCTTAACCAGGACGCTGTATTTGCTGTGACGCCAGCAAAAGCTTTAGGATCAGGATTCTGGAATGTTACCAGCGTAACGGACCCGGGTAAGAAGTCTTTATCTGCACCAACGGTTACCCAATCCTGTTCTTCTTTGCCAAGCAACGGTGCCAGTAATGCGCCTACTACCGGAATGGATACGGCTATCGTAGCCAATCCTCCGGCACCCAGACTCAGCTTTAGAAGAAATTTCCTCCTGCTTTCGTCGGACTTAATTTTTTCATCTTTCATGCCTCAAAATATTTATCCATCCAACCAATGATATCACTATTAATATTAAACCCAGCAATGAAAACTCCCACATGGTCAGCAATCCCCATGCGAGGAATGTAATGCCCATGGCAAGATAGAAGGGCCAGTAAGTCGGATCAGGCAATTCCTCCGGGCACCCGTCAAAAATTTCCTGCTGATCTTCCGGTAATTGTTTTTCGTTCATGAAGTCATGTTATTTTCTATTTTAAAAATTGTTCCGTTATTTTTTTCTTTGAACCATTTCATCAGGAGAAACATGGAAGCCGATAAATAAATCAGACAACCAGGAACCCACATAATTAACCCTGCCACCTGCTGATCGATCAACATTGAAATTCCGTTGATATTCCGGATCGAATTCAAAAGCCCGAATCTGTCCTGTACATGGACATAAACGGAATAGACACCAACAGGAGCAAAAGTTATTAATAAACCCAGTATTGAACAGAATATACAGGCACCGCTCAGATAGAGTACTGCATTTAAAGGAAATAATCTGGCGGTTTTAACAGGTCCAATAATGGGCCAGCTAAAAACAATTCCGGCGATGATTAAGCTGATCTGGTGAAAGTTCTGAAGTGCGATAAGTGAAAATGCCGGTTCGTTACCAACAGTTACGTTGGAACTGTTAAATAAATGATTAAAGACTATCGGAATATGCCAAAACCACATCATACAAACTCCTGCCATCCAGGGAATCCAGGGTCTTTTTACAAAGGACTGAGAAAACCGGGTAATTTTTTTTGTCTTGATTTCAGGAAGTCCCGCCACGAGTAGTGGTGAAGCGATCAGCAATAAAATAACATGAGAAATCATATGGGCACTCATCAGATAATTTTCTCCCAGAAAATGCAGGGGTGATGCAACGGAAATAATAATTAATAATATTCCCAGAAAAAAATAAACTGATCTGCCGAAGATTTTAAAACGGGTTAGCAGAAAATAAAACAAAACAACCATGGTCATAAATGCGATCATGATTCCATCGAAGTGCCAATATGTTAAAAGTTGAATCATAATGTTTTATTTAACCCAACGTTTCGCGTTAAGCCTTCCGCTTTATGCTATCCTTTCAGGTCCATAAACTTTGGAAGAACGTACACGACGGTAAATACTACAATCCATACTGCGTCCACAAAATGCCAGTAAATACCAATTGTCTGAATGACTGTTGATTTTTTATCATTGAAGTCACCCAGAAAAGACATAACCAGCAAAATTGAAATAAGTACTAAACCAATAAAAACATGAAAACCATGAAAACCGGTGAGCGTAAAAAAATTAGTTCCGAATACGCTGGCACCCAAAGAAATTTGTTCATTAATTAATCGGTAGTATTCACTACCCTGGCCATATAAAAAGACAAAACCTAAAATGAGCGTAATAAACAGCCAGATTTTTAACAGTCCTATATTCCCTTTCAGAAAATTTCGTTCGGCAATATAAAATGTAAAACTGCTGCCTATCAGTATGACAGTGAAAAGACCCGTTGTTGAAATGTGCAAAGCTCCTAACTCTTTTGCACTTCGGGTATCTCCATAATACACCATGTATACATAAGCCATGATCAGAGACATGAAGAAAAATATCTCTGTAAACACCAGCAATTTGATCATCGTCTTATTCATCACTCAATAAATATTTGATCTATTTTAACCTTATTCATTGCACTCCCATACACCCATACTCCCATACTCCCATACTTTCCTCAGCTTCTCTCATTTTTCCAATCCGGATTCTCCGGATGTTTCAAATCCCATAATGGTCTTCTGCTTCTGACCAACGGTATTTTATCAAAATTTTTTCTTTCTGAAGAGGGGTCGCTATACCATTCGAGTGTGACGGCGTCCCATGGATCTTTTCCTGATAGTACTCCTCTGTGACGCGACTTTAGAATTGCGACCACCAATATGATGGCAGCAAGTCCCATTAAAAAAGCGCCTATTGTTGAAATGAAATTCATGGATCCATAACCAGGCAGATCGGGATAGGTCCATACCCTTCTGGGCAGTCCCATCAGACCAAGCACGTGCTGAGCTAAAAATGTCGTATTGAATCCAATGGTAAACAACCAGAAAAACCATTTACCAAGTTTTTCATCCAGCATTCTTCCGGTCATTTTGGGAAACCAGTAAAACAAACCAGCAAACAATCCGAAAACAGCGCCTCCGACAAACATATAATGAAAGTGTGCAACCACAAAGTAGGTATCTGTTAGTTGCCAGTCGATCGGAACTATGGCAAACAGGACTCCGGTCAATCCACCGAAAGTAAATTGAATTAAAAACGCGATGGCAAACATCATAGGAATAGAAAACCGAATGGAGCCGCCATACATCGTCGCCATCCAACTGAATACTTTAATACCTGTGGGTATGGCAATCAGCATGGAGCTGGCTGCAAAAAAACTATTTACTGTATTTCCCAGTCCTACCGCGAACATATGATGCACCCATACACCAAAAGAGAGCAATGCGATGGCCACAGAGGAAGCGGCAATGATAGCGTAACTGAAAATGGGTTTCCTTGAAAAGGTCTGGAACACTTCGGAGAATATTCCAAATGAAGGCAGCATCGCGATGTACACTTCCGGATGTCCGAACAACCAAAATAGGTGTTGCCATAAAAGTGCGGAACCACCAGAAGACGTATTAAAAAAATGGGCGTGAAATATTCTGTCCATTTCTATCATCGCCAATGCTGCATTTAAACAGGGAAATGCAGCCAGAATTAGAAATGAATTCACGAATACCATCCATACAAAAAGGGGAACCTGATTCAGTCTCATTCCCTTTGCGCGATAATTTAAAACCGTAACAATAAAATTGATCGATCCGCCTACGCTGCCAATACCCGAAAGCAACAATCCAATGGCGAAATAATCGATTCCCTGCCGGCTCGAATAATTGTATTCATTCAACGGGGCATAGTTGAACCAACCGGCATCGGGTGCGCCACCGGCCAGAAAACTAAAATAAAGAATACAACCGCCGAAAAAAGTCATCCAGAAACTAAAAGCATTCAGACGTGGAAAGGCCATATCGTTCGCGCCTATCATCAGTGGAACCATATAATTACCAAAGCCAAAAATTGCAGGCATGGCAACCAGGAACACCATCGTAGTGCCATGCATGGTAAATAGTTGGTTGTACGCTTCCGGAGATAAAAAATGGTTGTTGGGAACCGCGAGTTGCGTCCGCATCAGCAATGCTTCGCTTCCACCAACTATAAGAAATAACAACGCAGTGAGAAGGTACATGATGCCGATCTGCTTGTGGTCCACAGATGAAATCCATTGTAAGAGTTTCTGATCCCTGTTTAATATTTTAACCGGCAGTGTTTGTTGTCCCAAAGAAGAAACGATTTCGTTCATACTTATTTCAATTGGGTTAAGTAATGAACAATAGCATCTACTGAATCTTTACTAAAAATAAAATCGGGCATTTTGGCATCGGGCTTTACCTGTTGAGGATTCGTAATCCAGGCGTGCAGATTTTCTTCATTCATAGTCATCATGCCACTCAGCATGGTGGATCTGCTAAAAACATGCGACAGGTCGGGCCCTACATTTGAAATAGAAGGAGTACCTGAAATTCTATGACAGCTTCCGCAGGATCTTGACTGAAACATCAGCATACCTCTCATCGCCTGATCATCTGAAGGTAAATTTGCAATTCTTTTATTGGCGTCGAGCCATGCAGTATAAGCAGGTTCTTCCTCTGCAAAAACCTTTATGCGCATCCACGCGTGTTCCGCGCCGCAGAATTCACTGCAGGCTCCCAGATAATTTCCCGGTGTAGTAACATTTACCCAGAGATGATTAGCCATGCCGGGAATAACATCCATTTTATTTCCGAACGCAGGAACCCACCAGTCGTGCACTACATCGGCTGAGTGAAATTCAATCAGTAAACTCTTGTTCGTCTGCAAATGAATTTCATTTGCGGCAGTCACACCCGTGGCTGGGTAATAAACTTCCCACCACCATTGGTGTCCGGTAATAACAACGTCCGGTCGTCCGTGCGCTGGTTGCATCACCTTGCTGATTGTCCGGATGGTCGCAAATAACAATATTGTTATGCAGACAAGCGGAAAAAGAAACATCAACAATTCTATCCGATTATTTTTTCCTATCTGTTCGGGAATGGGTTTGCCCGGTTTGTCGCGGAACTTGACACAGATATAAACAACAAATGAGGATACAAAAAGAAATAATAGTACTGCTGCGATAGCAAAATTTCCAAAAAGTTTATTTATTTCCTTCGATTGTGTCGAAGCAGCGTGCAGAACAGACTGAAATAAGAAAATGCACTGCAGTAACATGCGTCTTCATATTAAAAAAAAATCGATTCTCTTCCCCACAATTTCATCACAATCTGGTATTCTAAAGATAAATTCATTCGGGTAGAAATCAATTAATTATATTGTTTTACGGTTAAACCACCCGGTTGTTTAAAATAGTTGCAAATTGCTCTGGCTTATAACTGAAAATATCACGATATGCAATTTTATGATGTAATAATCATTGGAAGCGGCGCCGGAGGAGGTACATTACTTCATAAACTTAAAGACAGTGGTAAGAAGATTCTGATATTGGAGCGAGGCGGTTTTCTTCCACGTGAAAAGGAAAATTGGGAAAGTATTGAAGTTTTTCAGAAAGAGCGTTATCATACCAAAGAAGTTTGGAAAACTACCGGTGATAAAGATTTACATCCTGGTACTGGTTACTGGGTTGGTGGCAATACTAAAGTGTATGGTGCCGCACTTTTTCGTTTAAGAGAAAGAGATTTCGAAAAATTGCAACACGCGGGTGGCGTTTCTCCGGAATGGCCCCTCAAGTACAAAGACTTCGAAGCTTACTATACAGAAGCAGAAAAATTGTACTGCGTACATGGGAAAAAAGGACTGGATTCCACCGAACCCTACCGGTCGGAAGAATATCCCTATCCTCAGGTTAGTCATGAACCCCGCATTCAGGAATTGCACGACAATCTTGTTGCCAAAGGACTTCATCCATTTTATATGCCGGTCGGTATTAAGCTGAATGAAGCTGATCCCTTACACAGTGAATGTATACGATGCAGCACCTGCGATGGATTTCCCTGCCTGCTCCATGCTAAGAGCGATGCTGATATTAACTGCGTACGTCCTTCTCTTTCAAATGAAAATGTAACGCTTATTACAGAAGCAAAAGTTGAACGACTTGTTACGAACAGCGCTGGAACTGAAATAGATTATATTGAAGTCACCCACAATAATGAAAAAATTCAGTTTAAGGCTTCTGTTGTGATTGTGTCCTGCGGTGCAATCAATTCCGCAGCGCTGTTATTAAAAAGTGCCAATGATAAACACCCGAATGGACTGGCAAACAAAAGCGGGCAGGTGGGCAGGAATTTTATGAAACATCTGAGTGCAGCCATGCTGGGCATCAGCACGAAAGCAAATCCGACTAAATTTCAAAAAACGCTGGCCGTAAATGATTATTATTTTGGATCAAAAGATTTTTCATTCCCAATGGGGCATATTCAATTGCTCGGGAAATCGGACAAAGATCAGATTTCACCGGACGCGCCTTTTTTTACTCCTGATAAAGCGCTCAGCGAAATGGCTTCTCATTCCATAGACTGGTGGTTCACGGGAGAAGATCTTCCTGTTTCGGATAATCGTGTGACTGTTGTCAATGATCAGATTCATCTGGAATACAATGAAAATAACACGGAAGGATTTAGACTATTAATTCAAACATGGAAAAATATTCTGGGAGATATCGATTCAGGGCATAGTCTTATCCCTCATTCAATTTATCTGAGCAAGGATATTCCACTTGCAGGAGTTGCACACCAGGTTGGAACGCTGCGTTTCGGAACTGATCCTGAAAATTCCGTGCTGGACATCCATTGCAAATCACATGAGATAGAAAATCTTTATGTGGTGGATGGCAGTTTTTTTCCGTCCATAGGTGCGGTCAATCCTTCGTTAACTATTATGGCAAACGCATTGCGTGTGGGTGACCATTTAAAATCCATTCTTTAATTTGTAACGACCACTTCAAAATCGGAAGCTTTTACCCTTCCCAATTGCTGCAGTTCATCATTATTCCACCTTTCGTCAGGGGCACCGCTGATGAACATATTACTACCAATATCCGCCAGAATCAATCCGTATTTTTTCAGTGCATTCAATATTACCTGATCATTTGCCGGATAACCACTGATATCAAAACTTGCCTTTAACCTGATCTTCGCACCGAATGGAATTGAATACTGACCCCCCGAACTATTTACTTTATGAGTCGCAGGTGAAATATAACCGGGTTTGACGTTTGAAGAACTAAGTGTAAAACGAATCGCGTGATGAATGGCGCCACTAGCTACTTCGTCGTATTTGACCAGTCCGGGGAAAATCGGAAGTCCCGCCGCGTCAGCAGATGTCCATCCATCAGGTCTCAGTGCGTCGGACGACAGATTAAACACGGCACCTGAAGATGCTTCCCAATGGTCGCCATTTACATTTGCATTGTAGAGTTCATATAGTATTCCGTTGTCTTTGTCTACAGCAAGTACATGAGAATCTCCCTGACCGTCGCCCTCTATCGGAGCATTTAATGGAATCGGATAAGGACCAGGATCGCTTTCATCACCATAATCACCATCATACGCATTTGCCCGATATACCACAGGAATTTTTGGCTGGCTGCCACAAACAACAACAAATGGAATACCGATGGGTGCATTGTCCCAAAGACCACTGCCAAAATCTGCCTTTACACCCGATGATGCGTAAGAATCTAGTATCTGAACACTATTCGGATCCACGGGCAAAGAAGAAATGTCCTGATTCCAGGAATTATCAGCCGGGAAAATCGTCATATGTAATATGTCTGCAGGACTGGTAATACAGGGGGTTCCTGTATTGGTGGTTGTATCGGATCCTTTGGGGGCTTGATTTCCAGGCTCAATTGATTTCTTGGAACAACTGAAGAGCGACAGTGAAAATACAAACGTAGTTATACGAAGCAGGTTTTTCATTGAGTTGGATTTGGACGCTTGTAAAAGACAAAATGTGTACCAGAAACGCGTAACGCTTAAGGCATAAGGCGTAAGGCGCAAAGCGTTGCGCGTTAATTACTTTCTCTTTCTGGTAAGTTCCGGTAATCTATTTTTGCCTGACAACCCCCGGTGATCATGAGTTTACCCAATAATGTAAAAAAGAATATCTGGAAAAGTATCATCGCGCTCATTCTGCCATTTAAAAAGCAGTTCGTCTGGGTAGTAGTGCTCAGTCTCCTGGGTACCGGCACCAGTTTGATAGAGCCATTGATTTATAGGGAAGCGATCAACGACGTGGCGGGTGTTTTTGTAAGTCAGGCTCGTGATTCGGCAAGAAAAGAATCCGGCCTTCCGAAGGAAACGCATCGTAAAACAAAAGAACCACATCACAAGAGTAAAGTTGCTCCGCGAACCCCTAATCAGGCGCTCGACACATTGTTATGGGCGGTTGTCTGGCTATTTGTAATTAATATCTTCTCCACCCTACTCTGGAGAATAGGAGAAAATAAAAATGTAAAATTCTCATGTGGCATTGAACAGCGATTTATTCTCAGCACATTCCGCCATGTACTCAATCTGCCCCTTGATTTTTTTGTCCGAAGGCCGGCAACAGCAATTGCAAAAAGAATTGATCAGTCAGAAGAAGTGTCTGCTATAGTCAATGGTTTTTCGCAACAAATATTACCGGAATTGATAGGACTGGTTGGAATACTGGGAATCATGTTCTGGGAGAATCCTACTTTAACAGCGATATCGCTTGTAATAATTCCTCTGTATCTGTTGATTGCCTGGACATCCGCAAAAAAACTCGAATTTGGTCTTACCGAATATTATCAAAAATGGGAAGGCGTCTCAACCCAAATTCAGGATGCATTATCGGGTATTAAAACAGTTAAACTTTCAGGTGCCGAGGACAGGGCATTAATTAAGTTGGAAAAAGCGTCGTCAGAAGCGTATGCCGATTATATACATCGTTCACGTCTTGCGAACAAATATGAATTCTGGGAAACAGCGCTCACGCATTTATCAACGGCACTTGTGCTCGGTTACGGAGGTTATCTCACATTGGAAAGCAAACTAACACCGGGTGATGTGGTGATGTTCGTAACTTATCTGGATAGACTATACAGTCCGATTGACAATCTTGCGACATTGTGGATATCACTCCAGCAAAATCTGGTTTCCATCTCCCGCGCATTTAAATTAATTGACCGGCCGGAAGAACCGCGGGAAGGGAAAAAGCTGCGACTGAAAAATGGGAAGATTGAATTCAAGGAAGTGCAGTTTTCCTATACCAAAGATCGGAAGATTCTGGACCGGGTTTCATTTACCATTGAACCTGGTAAAATGACTGCGTTGGTCGGGCCTTCAGGAGCCGGCAAAACAACCATCATTGATCTTTTACTGAAATTATACAAGCCTGAAAATGGAACTATTTTCATCGACGAACAAGACATTTCAACGCTTGATCCGGCTTCCGTGAGACAGCAAATTGGCATCGTTTCGGCAGACGGCGCTTTATTTAATGGAACGATGCGGGAGAATATCGCGTACAAAAGACCAGATGCCAGTGCTAAGGAAATTGAAGAAGCCGTGTCTGCTGCGGGATTGGAACATACGGTAAAACGACTCCCCCTGCAACTGGAAACCATCGTAGGTGAAAATGGAATCGGCCTTTCTGTTGGTGAACGTCAGAGAATTCAGATTGCAAGAATTCTGGTGGCCAAACCAAGCATACTGGTGCTGGATGAAGCAACGGCAAATCTGGATTATGCTACTGAGGGTGAAATTAAAATGAGCATCGAAGAAATCCGGAAGATGCATACCGTTATTATTATTGCCCACAGGTTTTCCATGGTAAGGGACGCTGATTTTATAATTGTTTTAGAGGAGGGAAAAGTTATCGAATCTGGACTGCCCTCATCTCTGATTGCATCTGGCGGATGGTTTAGCGAATTTTCAAAGAGAACGACTGAAGGCATTGAAACGCTGGAGGATGAAGAAGAAACGGAAGAATTGGAAAGTACCGACGAAGATGAATACAATCTATGAAAATTCACTTACCTACAATTAAATACAGGACATCATATAAGATATGGGTAATATTCATATTACTCAATTACTCAGCGTCAATCACTGTTGCGCAAAAAACATTACAAGTCGACATCTGCGTATATGGGGGCACTTCAGCGGGCGTAATTGCTGCTTACGCTGCAAGCAGACTGGGTAAAAAAGTTGTGTTAATAGCAGAAACCAAACATCTGGGTGGTTTGAGCAGTGGTGGCTTGGGTAATACGGATATTGGAAATAAAATAGCAATAACCGGATTGGCAAAAGATTTTTATAAAAGAGTGGGTAATCATTATGGAAAACCTGAACAGTGGGTTTTCGAACCACATGTTGCAGAAAATATTTTTAAGGATTACATAAAAAGTGAAAACGTTCCCGTCTTATTTGATCAACAACTTACTGATGTACTAAAAGACGGAACCCGATTGAAAGGAATCAAATTGAAATTCGGAAAAGATAAAATAACTATACTGGCTAAAGAATTTATTGATTGTTCTTACGAAGGGGATCTAATGGCACTTGCTTCCGTTTCATTTACGGTAGGTCGGGAAAACAATCAACTTTACGGCGAGACTTACAATGGTGTACAGCTGTTGGACAAGCACCAGTTTCCGAACGGCATTGATCCTTATAATATTATTGGTGACAAACAAAGCGGTTATTTATGGGGGATTAACCCGGAGGAATTAAAAAACAACGGAACCGGTGATCATAAAATTCAGGCATATAATTTCCGCATATGTTTAACCGATAGCCTTCCGAATCGGATTGATATTACGAAACCAGACGATTACGATAGTACGCATTACAATTTGTTGGTGAGATATATTCAAATGAAAAAGCCTGTAAACCTGGAAGACGGATTGTTAAATATCAATTTGATACCGGGAAGAAAAACTGATATTAATAACAATGGTCCTTTTTCAACGGACATGATTGGCATGAATTATAATTATCCGGACGGAGATTTAAAAACAAGAGAGAAAATCTTTCGCGAACACGAAGCCTATAACAAGGGTCTCTTATATTTTCTGGGGCATAATCAGCGGGTTCCGGAATATCTTAGAAAGGAAATGCTGAAATGGGGTTATCCCAAAGATGAATACATAGACAATGATCACTGGTCCCCGCAATTATACATCAGGGAATCCAGAAGACTAGTGGGTGAATACGTTATGACAGAATCAAATTGCACGGGAAAATTAAAAGTTTTAGATGGGATCGGTCTTGCTGCATACACTATGGATTCACATAATTGTGAAAGGATCATTACAAACGGCATGGTCAAAAATGAAGGCGATGTGCAAATAGGAGGATTTCCACCCTACCCAGTTTCATTTCGTTCAATCGTTCCCAAACAATCTGAGTGTGTAAACTTACTGGTACCTGTTTGTTTATCTGCCAGCCATATCGCATATGGATCCATACGAATGGAGCCGGTTTTTATGGTCCTGGCAGAATCTTCGGCCATTGCGGCGGCCATGGCCATCGATTTGAATTGCTCTATACAAAAAATACCAGTTGCAAATCTCCAACATACACTTACGGAAGATCCACTCCTTTCAAATCGTCTGAAGTATTGAACTGAATAAACCAGCATCACAGTAACCAAATGATAGGGCGTTCCACTGATTATTTTTGGTACCTTGTAGTGAATTCTGCGCTGTGCGTCGGTTTCTATTCTATATCATTTGTTATTCGTCCCTATCGGGAAATGTGCATGCCCAGCATGTCATTTACTCCAACTCTTCTTATTCAAGGTCTCTTTTAAGATTTCAGGTGATCGGGAAATCAGGAAATAATTACTGGGTTGAAAAATTGCAAAAGCGAAGACCTGCGTTTAGAAATGCCAATATGGATAATCCCGGATCATTAAATTTCGACTTGTTCAATGCGAAGTTGGAATTAGTAGATGAGATAAGCGCAGTAAATGTACCCGGCGCGCAGAAGCAATGGCTGCTATCCGCTGAAAAAGGTTTGGATCAGGTGATTATTTCAAATACAGGCGGCCAAACGAGAATAATCTGCTCACGATTCTTTCCGGATGAGATTGTTGCAAACAAAGTCAGGACCCTCGACAGCCTGCCTTTTGTTACGAGTGCTTCCAGTTTTCTCCTGGTCCGATCCGAGGATCATTCAAAAAACCTGATAGTTATTTTTCAGAACACGGACAGCGACTACACCTGTCTGCATGCATTATTATTCGATGCCGACTGGAACCCCATCTATAAAAAAGTGATCAGGCACAAACAGTTTTCGATGCCCTGCATACAGGATGAAGACATTGGATTTCCAGGAGAGAGTTTTGATAATCTTCCCATAAAACTGGCCAACAACGGAGAGTGGCTGATGGCTTCCCCTTCCATGATCAGCAGGAATTTTTCATTATTTCATATTTGCCCCGATGGCAATGATTATTATTTCAGAGAAATACCTCTTTCGGCATTTTACAAGATGGAAGATATCGCTATGTCCATCGACAATAACCTGCAGGAAATGAGTGTAGGAATTTTATCTTCATATGCCAATACAACTTTCAAAAATGTTCAGGTATTTAAATATTCGATGGAAAAGGGAGTTTTCTATTTTGATTCTGCCTATCATTTTAATTCCCAGTCAGGCGATATTCAAAATCACCATCTCACACATGAAAGTTTTATTTCAGTTCAGGGAGGAGGTTACATGTACCTTAAAGAATATGGATCACCATATACCTTTGAAAGGCCCGCAACGCCCTTTATAACGAATTGGGAAACGGTTTATCTGATGGCTGATTATTCCACTTCATCGAATAATAAAAACAATGCTGAACAGTCGTATGTACTAAACCGTGGATTAAATCCATATTCCTCTATTCATAATAAAGGTGATTTAAATCTCTTTTATTTCCCAGGCATTTCAAAAGATAGTACCTGGAATGGGTTTTTGGATATGGAACAACATACCGAGGCGAATAATCCGGATCTGTCTTATCTTCTGATACCAGATAAAAACAAACTTTTCATTGTTTATAATAGTATGGAAAATGCCGACGAACCAACAGCAACGTCTACTACGCTAAACAGTCGGGGACAAACAACGGGCGATGCCCTCGTATTCTGGAAAATGAATAAAATGTTGAACTTTCAACAATCGCATCGATTCTCAACAGACGAAGTATGTGTTCCATACTTAAGCAACCAGCAGGGATTTGCTATAATTCGTATCCGGTAAATTCTTTCTAATTCAGTTTATCTCTTCGGTGTTTTACCTCACGCCAGGTGGTTAGGATAATTCCCTGATCAGATAATGCTTTTTTAAATGCTGGGTTCATCATCGCAAGCAGGTCGCCCTTCCGTGTGGGGCCACTGTCAGTAATGTATTTAAATTCCGGACCCGTATCCGTACAATGCATGATCATCATCGTGAGTCCGGGTTTGAGTGTTTTCAATGCTTCTATATACTTTGAAGTTTTGTATTCATCAAGTTTTTTATCATCTGAAGCGACATCGGCAGGTATTATCCAGTCGTAACTGTAATTATGAAGATCATCAAGAACAGGTAGTCCCGCGTTCCATAACATTTTCCCAAGCTCACGCATCTGTTTTATGGCAGCGTCAGGAAACTTCATCTGATTCTGGATCAGGACATCGGCACCACCGGGTAGCATAACGGGAATATGATTTTTAATACCAAGATTTATATACTTCATGAGAAATGCCGGGGAGCCATACACAGTACCCATATGCGTATCGAGATGCGTGGGTTCAAAACCCATGGTTCTTGCACGATCGAGTTGAGCTTCCATTTCCATTTCCACTTCATCAGGACTGGCGTGTGCAACAACTTCTGAAACCGAAGGCCACAAATCTCCTTGTTTGTCCACGAGGCCTGGGGCATTTTTTTTGCCCGACAGAGGCCCCCATCGGTATGAGGTCCACTCCGATGTAAGTGTTAAATGCAGGCCAGCATCAATATCAGGATGAGACTTCAGGAAAGCCACGAATCCTGGCACCCAGGGACAGGTCATCATAACGCTGGTAGAGGTCGATGCACCCTGTGTCAGCGCTTCCTCGGCACCTAAATTAGAGTCGAAACTCATTCCGGCATCATCAACGTGCAGAATTAACACCCGGGCACCTTTGGGGAAACCCAGCCGTTCAGCATAAGTCGTATCCTGGGTCTGAGCAAGGGTAAATAACGGTAAAATCATGATTATCAAAATGTTACTAGCGATTTTTAGTATCATACGCGTTTTTTAGAGTGTGTAATGTAGCCGTTCAGCCACAATAATGACCGTTAAAATTACTTGAAATTGACATTCATCAAGCCTATTTAACCGCTTATACATATTATTATGCCATTCATACTACTGTGTTTTGCATAGTACTATTTAAGTCTTTATCTTTATGTCGTCAATCAATCAAATACAAACCAATAAAAAACAAAAAAATGAAAAAGAGAATCCTGTTCTTAAGTCTGGCAATGATGAGTTTAACTGCATTCAGTTTCGCCGACGTTGCCCCTGCTTCTGTTAGTAAATATGTTGTTACTTCTTTTAATAAGGAGTTTTCAAATGCAAGTAATGTGCAATGGGTAAGTACTAAAAATTACGTCAAAGCACAATTCAGTGTGAACGAAATGGTATTATCAGCCTATTTCAACAGAAATGGAGAATTAATTGCTGTAACCCGTAATTTAAGTCCCAATCAACTGCCCCTTGAATTACAATTATCATTAAGAAAAAATGTTTCAAAAAATTGGGTGAGTGATCTTTTTGAAATTCAGACTGAAGCCGGTACTTCTTATTATGTTACTATTGAAAATGCGGATCAGGTAACCGTATTGAAATCAGAAGGCACCAACGGATGGCAATTATTTCAAAAAGAAAAGAAAGAAAATAATGATTAAAATGAATGCAACTATAGAAAAATAAAAAGGAAGGATCCGATAAAGATCTTTCCTTTTTATTTATACCCACTTCAATTACATGGCTCCAAGTTGTTTTAGATATTTTTCAGAATTGGCTTTTGTAGGGCCGGGAGGATTCAGACTCAGTGATTTCTTAAAATTAGTAATGGCATTTTTCTTATCGCCTGAAAGAGCATAAGCTTCACCAAGACTGTCCCATGTATTTGCACTTTCGGGGAATTTCTGAGTGGATAGTCTCAATACATCGACGGCCTGTGGAAACTTGTTTTCAGCTAACAACTGATAACCATAAGCATTCAGCTCTCCTTCGGTTGCAATGGGCAATGCAGTCTTCATTAAATTATTTGATGCAACGCTGTCTCCTTCCTTCTTCAAAAGAAGTGCTTTAATTCTAAGGTTGTTGTATGTTTGTCCATTGGCAATAGACCTGTTAATCCATTTCATGGCTTGCGCCGTATCGATATTATTTTGTAACGCATAGGCTGCAGCAGCGTTGAGATTACCCGGGGTAAATGCCGTTTCTCCTTTTAGCAACTCTGTTGCATTGTCCATTACAATTTCATCTACATTAAACTCAATTTTGACGGGGAATTGTTTTTTCTCCCAATTCAAATCGAGTTCTGCCATGTTTTTACTTACGCTGTCGAAGGAATAATCCAGTCTTTCTGTTGAATAAGAAACATCTCTTATCGTGATTTTTGCACGCAGCTGATCCTGTTTCGGATCATAAAAAAAACTTCCCCAGGATTTCGAATCTTTGGAAAGAATGACTTCTCCGGAATTGTCCTTATTGATTACAAAGAATAATCCATAGTCGCCGGCTGGTACTGTAGTTCCTTCAATTTTTGCATCATGCGACAAATGAAGAACTGTATTTTCATTTGCACCTGCGCGCCAGGGCGCACTGTTTCCTGCGCCAAAGCCCTGAACATTCCAGCCATACGGAACGAGTTCTCCCCAGATTACTCTTCCCTTTATGGAAGGTCTGGAATATTTCACGCTGATGGTTGATATACCAACCACCTGAGACACGGATGCGCCGGGACTGGGTTCTCTGGGAAGCCAGGTTTGTTGTGCAAATCCCGAAAATCCGGCCAGCACGATAATTAGAAAAAAACCTAACCGGGTATATGTTCTAAACATATTGAATGTTTTAGTTTGTGAAACAATAAGATCAAGATAGGTTTTTACCTTTCTGGTATAAATGCATACTTGCTTAGCGGCCCCACGCCGTTTTAAAAGGTTCCACGATATGGGTTAACCCTTTTATTTGAAAGTCATATATATGAATGCAGCAAGTAGTCCGCCGAATATCGGACCGACAACTGGAATCCAGGAATAACTCCAGTCACTGTCGCGTTTGTTTCTTATTGGTAGTAATGTATGCAGGATTCGCGGACCCAAATCCCGCGCAGGATTAATTGCGTAACCCGTAGTTCCACCGAGTGACAATCCGATTGCCCAAACAAGGAATGCAACGGGAAGTGCACCGATAGATCCCAACCCAATTTTTGCTTTGCTGTCTGTTATTTCAGCGCCGGTAATGTAGAAAACGGTAAATACCAATACAAATGTGCCGATCAGTTCACTGATCAGATTCGAAAAATTATCTCTGATGGCAGGTCCCGTAGAAAAAGCAGCTAACTGCGCGTTGGGGTCTTTTGTTCTGTTGAAATGATCCCGGTATACAATCCACACTAAAAAAGATCCTGCCATGGCGCCAAGTATTTGTGCAACAATAAAAGGCAGCACAGAAGACCATTCCATTTTTCCTGCAACCGCCATCGCCAGTGTTACCGCAGGATTCAATTGGGCTCCGCTATAAGGATTTGCAATTACAATACCTGCATATACTGCCATTGCCCATCCAGTTGTGATGACTATCCATCCCCCATTGTGTCCTTTTGTGTCAGCTAATACTACGTTGGCGACCACTCCGTTTCCTAATAAGATAAGCGTGCCAGTGCCAATAAATTCTGCGATAAACGGTGTCATGTATATTATTTTTTAGTCCAAGCCTGTGCCGTGTAAATAGCCTGCTTCCAGGAATCAATACCCGACTGCATTAAATGAGAATCAGCTGTTGATGAAAATTCACGTTCAGATTGCCACCATTGCGAAATTTCTGCAGTGTCTTTCCAGAATCCGATGGCAAGCCCCGCCAAATAAGCAGCGCCGAGCGCAGTGGTTTCAGTTATTTTTGGGCGAATCACTTTACAATTCAGCAGGTTGGCCTGGAATTGCATGAGCAGATTATTGGCTGTTGCACCTCCATCTACTCTAAGTTCTTTAATCGAAATACCTGAATCGGCTTCCATAGCTTTTAATACGTCCATCGTTTGATATGCGATGGATTCTACAGCAGCTCTTGCAATATGTGATGATTTTGTTCCTCTGGTAATTCCCACGATTGTTCCTTTTGCATCTGCATTCCAATAGGGTGCTCCGAGACCTGCAAACGCCGGTACAAAATATACACCATCTGTATTTTCCACCTGCATCGCCAGTGCTTCTATTTCCGCTGAACTCCTGATGATGCCCAGTCCGTCACGCAACCATTGAACTACTGCGCCCGCAATAAAAATACTTCCTTCAAATGCATATTGAATTCGTCCATTTATTTTCCAGGCAACTGTTGTCAACAGATTATTTTTAGATTCAGTGAACTGGTCACCTATGTTCATCAACATGAAACAACCCGTACCATAGGTATTTTTCACCATGCCCTTGTCAAGGCACATCTGACCAAATAAAGCAGCGTGCTGATCACCAGCAACTCCCGCTATCGGGATCTTCTCTGAAAAAATATTTTTATCTGTTTCACCATACAATTCACTCGACTCTTTCACCTGTGGCAATATATTTTCAGGAATGCCCATCAACTCCAGCAATTCTTTATCCCATTGTTGTTCACGGATGTTATATAACATCGTGCGGGAAGCATTGGTAATATCAGTAGCATGCACGGCGCCGTTTGTGAATTTCCAAATCAACCACGCATCGACGGTACCGAAGGCAAGTTTACCTTCCGATGCTTTTTTTTCTGCACCTGGAATATTTTGTAGAATCCATCGAATTTTAGATCCGGAAAAATAAGCGTCGATGACAAGTCCGGTTTTAGAACGAATTTTTGCAGAGAAACCAGAAGTTTTTAACTGTTCGCAAAACGCAGCAGTTCGCCTGTCCTGCCATACAATTGCATTATAGATGGGTTTTCCTGTTTCCCTATCCCAAACGATGGTTGTCTCTCGTTGATTGGTTATTCCGATAGCAGCAATCTCGGCTGCTGAGACACCCGCTTTTAATAATGCTTCTGTTGCAACGGCAGCCTGCGAGGACCAAATTTCAAGTGGATCATGTTCCACCCATCCCGGCTGGGGAAATTTCTGCGTGAATTCTTTTTGTGCGATGGACTTGATCTGCCCCTGATGGTCAAATAGTATGGCACGCGAACTCGTAGTGCCCTGATCCAGCGCCAGGATATATTTTTTCATAGCAAGCAATTTTTCATCCACCATTAACCATCTACCAAATAATTCTTAGCAACTTCATTGAAAGTTAACACTTGTTCTCTTTCCCAAAGATCATCTTTGTCTAATTCCCGGGCCATCAGGTTCGCTACAGCCGCCACCATCCTTACTGCTGCACGTGCATCCAGAAAAAGTGCCCGGGTCCTTCTGGCCAGCACATCTTCTACCGTTCTCGCCATTTCATACCGAACAGCCCAGATAACTTCAGCAGCAATATAAGGAAGCCTCGGATCAAGGATTTCCTTCCACGCAATATTTTCTTTTACGAGTGCCTTTACAGCAATCGCATCAGATCCATATACAAAAAAATGATCAGCCCAGTCAACAGATTCTTTAAATCCATGCAACGGCAGGTTTTTTGTTACTGCTTTTCGAAAAGGAAGTTTTGCTTCAGCAATGCCAGCATCCACAGTGTCTTCAGCCATCTGGCGGTAGGTAGTCCATTTACCGCCGGTAATGGTAATCAACCCGGAAGGGGAAACAATCAATTTATGTGATCTTGAAATTTCTTTGGTTTTCTGCTTGTCAGTCTGGGGTGCTGCCAGTGGGCGCAATCCGGCAAAAACACTCAGTATATCTTTTCGACCAGGTATGGACGTTAGGTAACCTGCCGCGGTATCGAGAATAAAACGGATTTCCTCCTCCAGTGCCCTGGGTTCGAGTTGATGCGCATCCAATGGCGTATCCGTTGTGCCGACCAGCATGCGATCGTGCCATGGAATGGCAAATAATACCCGTCCGTCTTTCGTTTTTGGAATCATCAGGGCATCGTGCGGACCCAGAAATGACAAATCAAATACAAGGTGAATTCCCTGACTGGGCTGCACCAGCTTTCTTGACTCCGGCTCGTCCATATTGAGTAGTTCATCCACAAATACACCGGTCGCATTAATCACCGTCCTGGCCTTGAGTTCATATTCAGTTTTAGTCTCCAGATCCCTTGCAAGTACTCCGTTAATTTTATTTCCCTCTTTAGTTAATCCGAAAACCTTAACATAATTTAATAAAGTTGCCCTTTGGTCGAGCGCGGTTTTCGCAAGACTGATCGCCAGTCTTGCATCGTCAAACTGACCATCATGGTAGAGCACTCCCGACTTCAAACCGTTTTGCTGAATATTTGGAATTCTGCGTATCAGGTCTTTACGTGAAATCAAACGCGACCTGCCGAAGCTATTTCTGCCAGCCAGCAAATCATAAACGGAAAGACCTATTGAATAAAAAATACCATTCCACCAGGTGTAGTTGGGTATTACAAAACTTTCATTTCTTACAAGATGCGGTGCATTTTTTAGCAGCATGCCCCGTTCCCTTAATGCTTCAATAACCAATCCGATATTTCCCTGTGCAAGATATCGTACACCCCCATGCACAAGTTTTGTGCTGCGACTCGAAGTACCTTTCGCAAAATCAGACTGTTCAAGCAATAATGTTTTAAATCCGCGCGAAGCCGCGTCCACTGCTATTCCCAACCCGGTCGCTCCTCCTCCGACGATAATAAAATCCCAGATTGTTGATGGATCTGCCATCTGCTCTATCAGTGCCGTTCTATTGATTTGCATCTGAATTTCTGTTGTGTTAGATCATCTTTTTTATTTTTCAACCAGTTCTTCAGGTATGAGAAAAACTTCCAACCCGTTAAGTACCGGAGCTGCTTTGGCATCCAGCACCTGAATTCGAATCCTGTCACAATTTGTTACAGGAAAGCTAACTATTCGTTGATGACCGATGGTTGTTTTTACAATGGTGTATTTCAGTGAATCGTGGTTGAACAATTCAATTTTAAATGACTTCACCTTCTGTCCCCATTGAAGCGCTTCTTTCAGGAGTATACAATTTACGGGAACTTCTTTTTTGAAATGGATTTCCAGATACTGATCCTCATAGTTTTTTTCAAAAACGATCACCTCATTCTTTTGCAGTGAAATCAATATGTTATTCAAAGAAACAGTAGCTGCTTGTTTTTGGAGAAGTAAGTTCTGAAAACTTTCTGAGCGGAGTTTTGCAAATCCCATAAGTGCTGCTGAATCAAAAGATGTAATCAGTCCCCGTGTGTCAGGTGGCACATTCAAAATCAAATTGGCACCACGCCCCACAGATTTCAAATAAATAGTAAAGAGAGTCTGTGGAGATTTTACGAGACTGTCTTCTTTCTGATGATAAAACCAGCCTGGTCGGATGCTTACATCACATTCTGCGGGAATCCAGTTTTTGCCATTAACATTTCCCTCGTTCAGTGTATCATTTGGAGGTGCTCCAAGTCCTCTTCTAAATCCTGCTGTATCCAGCAAATTCCAATTGGTAACACCAACAATGCCATTTTCATTTCCCACCCATCGTATATCCGGACCAATGTCACTAAACACCATGGTATTCGGGGCGATTCGTCTGATTGTAGTTTCGAAATAATGCCAGTCGTACAGTTGTTTTTTTCCGTTGGGGCCCTCTCCATTTGCACCGTCCCACCAGAATTCGAAAAAGGGTCCGTAATTGGCAACTACTTCCTTCATCATGTTTGTGAACACTTCATTATAAGCGGCTGTTCCGTAAGCAGGATGATTTCTATCCCATGGCGAAAGATATACGCCGAAAGACAGGCCATATTCTTTGCAGGCAGCAGACAATTCTTTTAATACATCCCCTTTCCCATTTTTCCATTTGCTTTGCGCTACGGTGTGTTTTGAATAAGCGCTCGGCCACAAACAAAATCCATCATGATGTTTGGCAGTGATAATTATTCCGGAAGCTCCTGCAGCTTTTGCGATTCTGCACCACTGACGACAATCCATTGCCGTCGGATTAAATACTTCTTCATTTTCGCTTCCTTTTCCCCATTCGAGATCCGTGAAAGTATTTGGTCCAAAATGCATAAATAAATAAAATGGTGCATTTTGCCAGGCGAGTTGTTTGGCAGTTGGCAACGGACCGGTAGTTTGTTGTGACCGGACAGTTAAAGAAATGAAGGCAAAAACAATAATCAGAAAGTTGTTGGATTTCATCATCAAAGCATTCGTTTGATGAAACTATGAAATCAAATCAGATATTCATGATAAGGTGCTGGTCTATTCTTTTCTTGCCCTAATTTTACGTCATTAACAATGTCTATGTCGTTTTTCAGCAATAAGGTCGTAATTGTAACAGGTGGTAGTGACGGGATCGGAAAAGCACTGATTGGATTACTTATCGAAGCTGGTGCTAAGGTAGCCACCTGCGGGAGGCAATACGATAAATTATATGCACTTCAACTGGAATATTCGCAGTTTATGCTGCATACGATGGTATGCGACGTAAGTAAAGAAGAAGAATGCAGTCGGTTTATCCATTCTACTGTCGAAACCTTTGGTGCCATTGACATTTTGATCAATAATGCGGGAATCAGCATGCGATCTTTATTTGATGCAACAGAAACAACTGTGATCCGGCAACTGATGGACGTGAATTTTATGGGAGCTGTTTATTGCACCAAATCAGCACTTCCTTATTTAATTGAAAGGAAAGGTGCTATTATCGGAATTTCTTCCACTGCGGGATATCGTGGACTGCCAGGCAGGAGCGGATATTCCGCATCAAAATTTGCACTGCAGGGCTGGCTCGAATCTTTGAGAACAGAACTTATGTATACCGGAGTACATGTTATGTGGGTTTCACCCGGTTTTACGGCTTCCAATATTCGAAATGCTGCCTTGAATAGCCAGGGAATCAGTCAGGGTGAAAGTGTTTTGGACGAGTCGAAACTTATGAGCGCTGAAACCTGTGCAAAATATATATTGAATGCCATTGAAAAAAGGAAAAGAGTACTGGTGCTTACCTTTACGGGCAAACTGACCGTTTTCTTAAATAAATTTTTCCCTTCGCTGGCGGACAAACTCGTATACAGACACTATTTCAAAAATGGGGAACTCGTTAAATAGGGGCTGCTTAAATAAAACGAACGTATCAAGATGGCTCTTATAACCCTTACGTCAGACTTCGGCCTTCAGGATTATATTGCGGGAGCCATCCGGGGTCAATTGCTGCAAATTGATCCGTCATTCAGTATTCACGACATTTCCCACGAGATTGCTCCATTCAATTATCCCCAGGCAGCATATATATGCCGAAATACGATCTGGCAGTTTCCGGAATTTACATATCATATTATATTGGTGAACCTGTTTGAGCAGAAACCAGAGCACCTCTTGCTGGCTTTTGCAAACGGTCAGTATATTTTTTGCGCAGATAACGGACTTATGGATATGATGTTGCCCGTGAAACCCGATATACTGATAGGCATTCCTCTGGACAAAAACGAAATTAAAAATACCATTTACTGTATACGGAAAATAGGAAGCGCCATTAAGTCAATCGAATCTGGTGAATCCCTGGAAACTTTGGGAAATACATCAATAAGCTACATTCAAAAAAATGACCTCCGACCCTTATTGGGAGACAATTATATTGAAGGCCAGATTCTTTTTATCGACAAATTCGAAAATGTGGTTGTTAATATCACAAGAGATGAATTTGAGACACAACGCAAGGGCCGCAGTTTTCGGATAGTTTTCAAAAGAAACGAAATCATTGAGCGCATCAGTGAGTCTTATGCAGATGTGCCGCAGGGGGAAAAACTCGCTATATTCAATTCAGCCAATTACCTTGAAGTAGCCATCAATAAGGGCAATGCAGCAGGCCTTTTCGGACTGCAGGATTTCACCGACCAGTCGCTTCAACACCATTTGTTTTACCAGACGGTGAAGGTTTACTTTGAGTGAAGTATGGAAGTATGGGAGTATGGGGGTATGGGAGTGTAATATTTAAACTATCCACACACTGTCCACCCAATACGGTTGTTAAGCTATTGCAAAACCTGTTCAACCCCATACTCCCATACTCCCATACTCCCATACTTCTTGTTTGAGAGTCCCGCAGTCTCTATATATTTGTCACTCCTAAAAATCAATGGACTATGGATTATAAGAAGGTGAATAACATATCAGGCTGGGTCGTTTGTCTTTTTGCCTGTATGGTATACATTTTAACTATGGAGGCTACCGGCAGTTTCTGGGACTGCGGTGAATTTGTTTCCAGCGCCTATAAATTGCAGATCCCTCATCCACCAGGAGCACCGCTCTTTGTTATGATGGGCCGTTTTTTCATCATTCTTTTTGGAGATAACCCGAATACTGCAGCCCGCGCCGTCAATTTCATGAGTGCCATACTCAGCGGTTTCACCATTTTATTCCTTTTTTGGTCCATCACCCATTTCGCCCGTAAAATCATTCAGCCCAAAGGTTTAACGCTAAGTTCCCAGCAGATTTTCACTATCATGGCTGCCGGTGCCGTTGGCGCCCTGGCTTATACTTTCTGCGATTCTTTCTGGTATAGTGCAGTGGAAGGCGAAGTATACGGTTCTTCTTCTTTTTTCACTGCGCTCGTATTCTGGGCCATTCTGAAATGGGAAGATGTGGCAGATGATCCCATGGCCGACAGATGGCTCATTTTTATATTCTATATGATGGGTCTCTCCATTGGAGTACATCTTTTAAACCTCCTCACGATCCCCGCCATCGTGATGGTATATTATTATAAGCGTTATAACACCACTGCCTGGGGTTCCGTATTTGCTTTCATTATCGGGTGTGTTATTACGGGTCTCGTCCAGAAATTTGTAATCCAGTACACGATCAAAGGCGCAGCCTGGTTCGATATATTATTTGTCAATGACCTAAACCTGCCTTTTTTCTGGGGATTCGCATTTTTCTTTGTTGTTCTGGCAGCACTGCTTGTTTTTGCACTCAGATATGCCATTCGAAAGAAATATTATCTGCTTAAAATAGGTGTCTGGTCTATTTCCTTCATGCTGCTGGGATATTCCACCTACTTCACCACCATGATCCGTTCCAATGCGGATCCTGCGGTGGATATGTTCAACGTAGATAATCCCGTAACACTGGTCGGTTATCTGAGCCGCGACCAGTATGGAGACTGGCCCATTGTTTATGGTCCGGATTATCCGGATCGTGCAAATCGGGTACCAGAAGGAAGTGATCAATACTCAAAAGGAACAGATAAGTATATTGTGACAGGAAAAACTTACGCCCAGGATTGGAACAATACACCTTCTTCTCATTTCTTTCCCCGCATGTGGGATAACAGTAATGATCGTGCACAGGTGGACGTTTACAAACAATTCGGTAACATCGATGAGGGCGACCAGCCCACTTTGAAAAACAATATAATATATTTTGTTTCTTACCAGACTTACTGGATGTATTTAAGGTATTTCTTCTGGAATTTTTCAGGAAAGCAAAATGACCTGGAAGGGTTTGGAAATATCCGCGATGGCAATGCCATTACAGGGATTCCTTTTATTGACAATTATTTTTATGGTGACCAGAGTAAAATGCCCGATAGCATACACACTAAAAATAAGTCTTACAACCGCATGTATGCGCTGCCTTTCATTCTTGGAATGATCGGACTGTTCTTTCAATATTACAGAAACAGGAAGGACTTCCTGATCAATATGCTGTTGTTCTTCTTTACCGGGATGGCCATTGTGATCTACCTCAATCAGGCGGGCCAGCAGCCAAGGGAACGTGACTATGCATATGTTGGATCCTTTTACGCTTTTGCTATCTGGATCGGTCTGGGTGTGATCTGGGTAAAAGAGATGTTCGAAAAATTCATGAAAGCACCTGTGGCGAATTATGTTTCTGCTGGGCTCTGTTTTCTTGCGGTGCCCGTTCTTATGGGAAATCAGGAATGGGATGATCACGACAGAAGTAAGAAAACGCTGGCAAGAGATCTCGCGAAAGATTATCTGGAAAGTTGTCCCCCGAATGCCATGCTTTTCACTTTTGGTGACAACGACACCTATCCATTGTGGTATGCGCAGGAAGTAGAAGGTATTCGTCCGGATGTGCGTGTGGTGGTAAATAGTTTGCTGGGCACGGATTGGTATATGAACGAATTGCGATATAAAGTAAATCAGAGCGCTCCTTTCGATATCATTTTCACCAAAGAACAAATTCAGGGAAATAAAAGAGACGTTGCCTATGTTGCGCCGCTACCGGGATTTGATCAGAAGAAATACTATGATCTCTACGACATACTGAAAAATGTGGTGGGAAGTGATGATCCGAAATATACCCAGCAACAGGACGAAGATGTTTTTAATCTGATGCCTGTGAAAAAGTTTAGTGTGCCTGTCGATTCTGCCGCTGTAAAGGCTGCCGGTTTGGTACGCGAAGGGGATAGTTTATTAAGCGAGTTAAAGATTGATATCAATCGTTCATACTTATTAAAAAACGATCTGGCAATTTATGCGGTTATCGCGGCCAATCACTGGAAACGCCCTATTTGTTTCACATCAACACAGGAACTGAAAGATCTTGGATTGGAAAAATATGTGCGTCTTACGGGATTATCTTATCAGTTGGTTCCATTTGACAAAGGCGGAGTAGACAATGACATGGCGTATAATACCATCATGACGAAATTTGCGTATGGCTCTGCAGAAAAACCCGGTGTATATTACGATGAAGAAAATCGCAGGCACCTTAACACGATCCGGATGGCACATTCTCAATTGGCATTCAGTCTGATTGACGCCGGTAAAAAAGATTCCGCTCAGAAAATCCTGGAGCATTTTGATAAAAATGTGTATGAACCCAATTTCCCTTATGGCATGACTTCCAACAGGGGAAATCAGCAGGATGCCATATCCACTGACTTTCTCCAGGCATGTTTTGCCTCCGGTGACCTGACACTTGCAAGAAAAGTGGAAGCATCCTTGAAAAAGGATCTTCAGCAGCAAATGCGATATTATAAATCTTTGGGCGATGAAACCAGCGACGATCAGCTGGCGACCAATGCGTATATGGAATTGCAAGGCAAGGGCGGTAATCTGTCAGGACGTCAAGAACAGTTTAAGCAGGACATATTCACCACTTACCGTATGCTAATGCAGATTGATCAGATGGAAAAACAATACACGCCAAAACTGCCGGCAGATAAATTGTTGAAATAGTAAATTTGTTTAATAGATTAAAAAGCCCCCTGATCGTTCGTCGGGGGGCTTATTTTTTACGTGATTGATCTTTTTTAACGTTTTATTGTTACTAGTAATGAGGGGGTATGCTAAGGATTATGAGTTATGAGTTATGGTTTTTATAATTAAAAAAAAGCTTTAGGCTTTAAGCTTTAAGCTTAAAAGTGCTAACTTGAAATTATGATCGGTTTTCAATTTGGAAAATATGACCCAAAAAAAGATGGCAAGCCCAAATTCGACCAGCTGCTGGACGTTTTTATGCAACTGCTCACCTATACCAGCGGAGATGTAGGGGAAGCCCTGCAGTGGATGAATCAGCTTGACAAGGAATACAAACTCACCGAAGGTGAATACGGGATGGGTGATTTCATCGAAGACCTGAAGGACAAAGGTTATATCGATGAGAACAAACAGACTGGCTCCATAACTATTAGTCCGAAGACAGAGCAGGGAATCCGCAAGAGGTCACTTGAAGAAATATTCGGCAAATTAAAAAAGACAAAAGCAGGCGACCACAATAGTTTCAAACCTGGTGGAGGTGACGAGATCAATCCGGAAACCAGACCATTTCAGTTTGGAGATCAGCTGGAACATATTGATTTTACAGAATCCATCCGCAATGCGCAGATCAATCACGGGATTGATTCATTCAACATGCAGGAGGACGATCTGAAAATCAGGGAAACAGACTACAAGACACAAACGTCCACTGTGCTGATGATTGATATTTCTCATTCCATGATTCTTTATGGTGAAGACCGGATTACGCCGGCCAAAAAAGTGGCTATGGCCTTGAGTGAACTGATCACCACGAAATATCCGAAAGACACACTCGATATTGTCGTATTTGGTAATGATGCCTGGACAGTAGAAATAAAAGATCTCCCCTATCTTCAGGTGGGACCCTATCATACGAATACGGTTGCAGGACTGGAGCTGGCAATGGATATTCTGCGACGCAGAAGAAATCCTAACAAACAGATATTTATGATTACGGACGGGAAACCAACCTGTCTGAAATCAGGCAAACGATATTATAAGAATAGCTTTGGGCTTGACCGGAAAATAACAGCAAGGTGTCTTAACCTCGCTGCGCAATGTAAAAAACTCAAGATTCCCATTACGACTTTTATGATAGCCAGTGATCCCTATTTGCAACGGTTCGTAAATGAATTCACTGAAACCAATAACGGGAAGGCTTTTTTTGCTTCGCTGGATCACCTGGGTGCTTTCATCTTCAGGGATTTCGAAAACGGGAAAAGGAAAACGGTCTATTAATAATTGTTAATTGTCAATTGCTAATTGTTAACTGGTGTTTACAATTTACTGTTGATAATCAAATTAACAATTAACCATTAACAATTGACAATTAACAAAATGAATATTGAAAAAATCAAAACACTGGGTGAGCTGAAGAAGTCGGGTTATAAAAACCGTTCTGTAAAAGAAGAAGTGAGAGAAAATCTTTTAAAGAAACTCAATAGAAAGGAAAATAGTTTCCCCGGAATCGTGGGTTACGAAGACAGCGTCATCCCAGATACGGAAAGAGCGTTGCTTTCCAGGCATAATATTCTTTTTCTCGGTTTGCGTGGACAGGCGAAAACAAGGATGGCGCGTCAGATGATCAATCTGCTGGATGAATATATACCCTATGTAACCGGCAGCGAAATCAATGACGATCCTTTCGCTCCCATTTCTAAATTTTCCAGAGAACTCATTCGCATAAAAGGTGATGATACACCCATCTCCTGGTTGAACAGAAATGATCGTTACAGCGAAAAACTTGCAACACCGGATGTTAGTGTTGCAGATCTGATTGGTGATATCGATCCGATTAAAGCCGCCAACATGCGATTGAATTTTGCAGATGAAGAAGTGATACATTTTGGTATCATTCCAAAAAGTAACCGCGGCATTTTTGTAATCAATGAGATCCCGGATTTGCAGGCACGCATACAGGTATCCCTTTTTAATATCCTCGAAGAAGGTGACATACAGATCCGCGGATTCAAATTGCGTATGCCGCTGGATATTTTATTTGTATTCACAGCAAATCCTGAAGACTATACCAACCGTGGATCCATCGTTACACCTTTGAAAGACAGAATCGAAAGTCAGATCCTGACGCACTATCCGAAAAATATAGATCATGCATTGCTGATCACAGAACAGGAAGCCGATATCGCTGATGACCAAAAGTCACGCGTGAAGATCAGTGATATGATCAAAAGGATTATCGAACAGGTGGCCTTCGAAGCCCGCACCAGTGAATTTGTTGATAAGAAAAGCGGCGTATCTGCCAGACTTACCATCGCTGCATTCGAGAATGCAGTAAGTGCTGCAGAAAGAAGATCATTATTGAATAATGAAAAAGAAACGCAGGTTTGGATGAGTGATCTGGTAGGAATTATTCCATCCATAACAGGAAAAATAGAACTTGTTTACGAAGGTGAACAGGAAGGTCCTTATCAGGTGGCTTTTAATCTACTGGAAAAAGCTTTCCGCTCTCAGTTTGTAAACTATTTCCCGAACCCTGAATTATTCAAGAAGAGAAAGGGTGGCGAAGAAAATCCTTATAAACCCATTACCGGATGGTTCGACAAAGGAAATCATCTGGATATGTTTTTCAATTCGAAAGACGATGACAAAGTAAGATTACTCTATAGAGTGGATGGTCTTCACGCTTTTACAAAAAAACACTTCAAGAATGCCAACGAAAAAGAAATGGCATTACTCATGGAATTCGTTTTGCACGGACTATCTGCTTACAGTATGATCAGCAAAAAAGTGGTGGAAGGGAAAATAGAGTTTAAAGATCTGATTGGGTCAATGATGAATATGAGTCCGGAGAGTATGGGGACGGAAGATGAGGAGTTTGGTTAAAAAAAATTATACCTTATAGAAAAGATTAAAATACTACTATAGTTGCATCGATATTTTCGTAGTAAAAGTTATTTTTGTATGAAAAGGAATTGGATGAGTTCGATTTCCATTACAAAATTGTATAACCTTCTCAGTCTTAAAATTGGTAAAGAACCTGCCGAAGTGCTTACGTCATACATTGAAGAAAAGATAAAAGATGAATTTAGCGACCGTTCGCAAATTCTGGCAACCAAGGTAGATTTAGCCAATACAAGGTCGGACCTTATCAAATGGATGTTTGTCTTTTTAATCGGTCAAACAGCGACGATTCTCGGTTTTATTTTTCTTATTCTTAAAAAATAAGCTTCAGAAAATATTCACCTCACGCTCCAGATGAACGCCAAATTTTTTCTGTATTGATAAGGATATTCTCTCGCCAAGTTCCAATATTTGTTTTCCCGTTGCGTTTCCATAATTAACAAGCACAAGCGCCTGATGTTCATGTACACCAGCATCGCCCGTTCTGTATCCTTTCCAGCCACATTGCTCTATGAGCCAGCCCGCGGCGAGTTTGACAGACTGGTCTTCGTGAGGATAGGCGGGCAGGTCGGGATACTTTTTTGAAAGGGACAGAAACAACGCCTGATCTACCACTGGGTTCTTAAAGAAACTGCCAGCATTGCCAATATCTTTTGGGTCGGGAAGTTTCGAACGACGAATGGCAATTACGGCTTTGGATATGTCACGGATCGAAGGCGTTTTGACATTCATTTTATTTAATTCATCCCGAATAGCACCGTAACTGGTTTTCAATATGGGGGATTTGCTCAGTCTGAAAGTAACATTCAAAATAATGTAACGACCTTTTCTTTCTGATTTGAAAATACTTTCGCGGTACCCAAATTTGCAATCATTCACTCCAAATGCATATACTTTGCCGTCGAGTCTGTCATAAGCCTCGAGTTCAAAAAAAACGTCTTTCAATTCAACACCATATGCTCCGATATTCTGAATCGGTGCGGCGCCAACCAGTCCGGGTATCAAAGAAAGATTTTCGAGGCCACCCCAGTCCCTCGATAAAGTATATTGAACAAAATCACTCCAGTTTTCTCCCGCGCCGGCTTTTACATAAATATGCGAGGTCTCTTCCTTAATTTCCTCAACACCTCTAATGTCAATTTTCAAGACCCGTTCTACTTCTTCCTGTACGAGCAGCACATTACTGCCACCACCCAGAACAAGTATTGGATCTTTAAAATGGGTATTGAAAATTTCCGGTAGTTCGTCGACTGATTTAACAGAAATAAACCGGGAAGCATTCACTTCAAAATGAAAGCTATTATAGCTCCGAAGGTTTATATTTTTTTCTACTGTCATAGTCGGTTGAAATCAGACCGGGTCAATATCAGGCGTAACAACCACCGATTTAAACTTACGATCATTCTGCAGAATGGCACGTTGTTGCTGAATCACCTGCTTCGCAAATGCAATTGTACTACCATTTTTCGGCAGTTTCAACATCAACTCCATGATATATTGATTTCTGATGCGTGCAATGATGGGCTCACCAGGACCGGTAAGAAATTTCCCAAATTCTTTATGAAGTTGCAAGGCAAATAAAGAAGCTGCGTCGTGTACCACCGTTTGCATCTTATGCCGGAAACTGATGCGTATGATACGGGAAAATGGCGGATAAGAAAATTGCTGCCGGGCTGCCGTTTCCTGATTATAAAAAGATCTGTAATCGTGATCAATAACCCATTGTAACACGGGATGCCGCGTATTCGATACCTGAATCAGTACCCTGCCCTTCCCGTCCTTTCTTCCGGCCCTGCCACTCACCTGCTCCATTAACTGAAAGGCCCTTTCATTTACTCGGAACTCAGAAAAATTCAGCAGACTGTCGGCGTCCAGGATTCCCACAAGATCAACATGATCAAAGTCGAGACCCTTAGCCACCATTTGCGTTCCCACCAGGATATCCACCCGCTGTTGTTCAAATTGTTTGATAAGCATGTCGTGGGCAGTTTTGCCGCGAACACTGTCCATATCCATCCTGGCAATGTGCGCTGATGGAAATAAAGATTCCAGTTCCTCCTCAATTTTTTCCGTGCCAAAATTTCTGTGAATAAATTCATGATTACCACAGGCTGCGCAGGTATTTACAGGAGGATATGAAGTGCCGCAATAATGGCACAACAATTTATTCGAAAGTTTATGAAACGTGAGAGATACGTCGCAGTTTCTACACTGGGGAATCCATCCGCATATTTTACATATCTGATAGGGTGAATAACCCCTCCTGTTCCGGAACAGGATGACCTGCTTTTTATTATCCAGACATTCCTGAATTGCTCTTTGAAGATCGGGTGTACAAATAACTTTTGAACCGTCTTTCTGGTAAAACTTTTTCGTATCGATCAGTCGTATAACGGGCATGGATACCTGACCGAACCTTTCCAGCAATTCTGTTAATCCATATTTACCCGTTACGGCGTTATAATAGCTTTCGATGGATGGCGTGGCGCTGCCAAGTAATGTTTTAGCATTAAAAAGAGAAGCATAGTAAATAGCCGTGTCTCTTGCGTGGTAACGGGGTGATGGATCCTGCTGTTTGTAAGAACCGTCGTGTTCTTCATCCACGATGACAAGGGAAAGATCTGAAAAAGGCAGAAACAGTGCAGAACGAGCGCCCAGTAATATTTTTACCTCACCCTTTCTGACTTTATTCCAAATTTCAAAACGTTCATTCTGACTAAATCTGCTGTGATATATACCAAGATACCCACCAAAATGTTTTTGCAACCGGCGGACTATCTGCGAAGTGAGCGCAATCTCCGGAACCAGGTACAAAACCTGCTTGCCTTCAAGTAATTGCTTTTCGATTAGTTTGATGTAAACCTGGGTTTTACCGCTGGATGTAAAACCATGCAGGAGGCTCACGTTTTTGGTTTCAAACTGATTCAGAATTTCTGTTCTTGATTTCTCCTGAGCTGGCGACAATTCAAAATCAATGTGAATATTTCTGGGCAACACACGGAGCCTGTCTATTGACCGTTGTTCCGAGATAAAAATATTTTTAGTAATCAGTGCTTTCAACTGCGCATCCGAAGCGCCGGATTTTTTCAGTAAGGCGGAACGTGATATTTCCGGTTCGGTTTTTTGAAGATGCAGAAAAGAAAGAAGCAGCTCCAGCTGTTTCTCAGCGCGCGACCATTTCTTGTCCTGATTTAACAGCGTCTCAATATTTTCGTCGGAAGCATAATCCGCATGGAGACTGATATACGTTTCCATCTTGGGCTTATATATTTCCTTCAAAGATTCGTACACATAACAAACAGTTTTTTCAATAAGTCGTTTTACGACCGGATATACCGCGCTACTATGCAATATCTGTTGGGCTTCAGGAATTTTTAATTCTTTTTTCAGCAGCAATGCTTCTGCCAATAGAAATTCATCGTGGTCCAGTGATGAGAAATCATCCCCAAAACTTTCATTGAATACCAGGGTGCTTTCGCTGCTCAATTTAAAATGTGCTGGTAGCGAAGCGGCCATCACCTCCCCTTCCGAACACATATAATAATCCGCTATCCATTCCCAGAGTTCCAGTTGCTCCTTGTAAATCAGGGGTTCGGCATCTAATATCGACTCAATAGGTTTCGGATCAAACGCTTCGGGTTTTTCAGTAACAAATCTTTTGATAATACCAGCGTATTTCTTATTGCGGAGCGTCACTTCCACGCGACAACCAGGCAACAATCCCTGCATCAAATGTTCAGGAATCTGCCAGGTATAATTTTTTGGAAGGGCCAGTGGTATTATAATCTCTGCGTACAAATGTTTGCTTTAATGCGTCTAATAGTAAACAACCGAATGTAGTCTTAAGTTTAAGTCAGTCCTGCTTGATCCAGGCTGCATGATAAGATTTTAATTTGTCTTCCATGAGGTCAAATACCTTTTTCTTATACAGTGAAATCTGCTTCATGGAATAACCCTCCGGACTGATTTCTTCCAGAAAAACAGCCCTTGATTTAGCGTGTTCTAAACTGAGAACAGACTGATAACTCATGATAGTGTAGTTATCGAGAAACAACACCGGTTTGATTGGGGTCTGGGTTTCAATAGAAATCCTGAAAGCTCCGTCATAAAATGATTTGAGTGGCTTGCCGGTTTCATTGAATGTTCCCTCAGGAAAAATTAAAATGGAGATATGGTGTTTCAGCAGACTTTTCAAAATCCTTACACTTTTTGCCCTGCGCTCAGTATTTCCCCTGTCGACCATCACAGCCCCCTGACTATAGATATATCCAAAAACAGGGATTTTTTTTATTTCTTCTTTGCCAAGTACCCGGACTGGTTGTTTGCGAATAGCTTTAAAAATAGTGGGAATGTCCATGTACGAAATATGATTGGCAAGAAAAATATAATTGACAGACGGATTATAAGGAGATTCGAAAATATTCTCATGACGTATACCGAGCAGGAAATACCAGCAGTCCGCCCATATTTTCGCCATACTCCATATCATATTTCCCCCGCGACGTTTTCCAAAAAATGAAAAAATAATTACCAGCGGGAAAGCCAGCAATGTAAAAAATGCGAACCAGAACAAAGCGTATAACGTATAGATTTTGCTGGTGAAAGAGCGCATTCTAATTGTCAATTGTTAATTGTTAATTGTCAGGGGAAAATACAGAAAATTATTATGTTATCCCGACTCTCTGTATTCATACCGATCCTTAGTTATCAATTGACAATTAACAATTGACAATTATTGTTATCTAATTACAATCACACTGCCACTCTACCCCCAGTTCAATACAGGTTACAATAATCAATCTCGTATTTTCTGGTGCAACAATAATACGCAGGTGTTGCTTCTCTTCTGTATATCCCTCCAATGCATATTTTGGGTCTGGATGGGAGTTCGGTTCACTTTTTTCGTAATTAATCACACCGCCATCCAGTATTTCATGAATTTCGCGCATGGTAATATGGCGACAGTCCATGCGGCATCGCGCATGTTTGGTAAGAATCACCTGTCCGTGACGATCAAAAGGTTCATTCTTCGGACCGTTATTTCCTGGTTCATTTACTGTTGAATGACAGGAAATCAGGAGGCAAAAAAACAGTAGAAATCCCCATTGCAAACGCATCGCTAAAGTTACAGGCATAATTCCTGAATCCTGTTATCTTTGCGGCCTTATGACAGGTCCCAAAACCGTCGCTTTTCATACACTGGGCTGCAAGCTCAACTTCTCTGAGACTTCTTCCATTTCCAGATTAATGGAAAAAGAAGGCTTTGAGAAAAAGCCTTTTGATTCGCAGGCAGACGTATATGTAATTAATACCTGTTCGGTAACAGAGAACGCGGATAAGGAATGTCGTTATCTTGTAAGACAGATACAACGTAAATCGCCCGAAAGTTTCGTAGTTATTACAGGCTGTTACGCACAGTTAAAACCCAAAGAGATTAGCGAAATTCCCGGTGTGGATCTTGTTTTGGGGGCTGCAGAAAAATTCAATATGGCCGCGCATATCCGGGAGCTGGTGAAAGGTGATTCTGCAAAAATCTGCAGTTGTGATATAGACCAGGTGAATATCTTTCACGACAGCTATTCACACAACGACCGGACCAGGGCCTTTTTAAAAGTACAGGATGGCTGCGATTATCAATGCAGTTTCTGTACAATTCCGTTGGCTCGGGGAAAAAGCAGAAGTGACAGTCTCTCTCACGTTATTGAAAATGTAAAGACCCTGGCGACAAAGGGAATTCAGGAAATTGTTCTGACTGGCGTGAACCTGGGCGATTTTGGAAATACCGAAACAGGATCCAAAAGAAAAGCAGAAAACTTTCTGGAGCTCACCAGGGCGTTGGATCAGCTAAAGGAAATTCCACGGTATCGCATTTCTTCCATAGAACCGAATCTGCTCCATAATGAGATCATTGAACTCGTTGCCAACAGCGACCGGTTCATGCCCCATTTTCATATCCCATTACAAAGTGGAAGCAATAAAATACTGGCGCTGATGCGTCGCCGTTATGTACGTGAGTCATATGCAGATCGCGTTGCGCTTATTAAAACCTTGATGCCTCATGCAGCCATCGGCGCAGATGTAATTGTTGGGTTTCCCGGTGAAACAGCAGAAGACTTTAATGAAACGCTCCATTTCCTGCACGCCCTCGATATTTCCTATCTCCACGTATTCACTTATTCTGAAAGGGAAAATACACGTGCGATTGAAATGAAAGAGGTCGTTCCCATA